>NZ_CANLWM010000017.1 GCF_947494875.1 uncultured Williamsia sp. | reverse complement strand
GGTTGATAGGCCAGAACTGGAAGCCCAGTAATGGGTGCAGGTGACTGGTACTAATCGGCCGAGGACTTACAACAACAACTCGAAGACGTGTAGAGCTGTTTCGCATCCACTGTGCAATATCTGAAACAATACACACACAGGTATAAACAAACCCGTGTGGTTTCACAGAGTTACGGCGGCCATAGCGGAGGGGAAACGCCCGGCCCC
>NZ_CANLWM010000016.1 GCF_947494875.1 uncultured Williamsia sp. | reverse complement strand
GAGCAGGATCCGCGCCACATCCAGGGCGACGTTGCCGTTGCCCACCACCACCGCCCGCTCACCGGTCAGATCCACATCCAGATCGGCGTAATCGGGGTGCCCGTTGTACCAGGCCACGAACTCCGTCGCCGGGATCGACCCCGACAACTCCTCACCGGGGACGCCGAGACGGCGGTCGGTCGACGCGCCGACGGCGTAGATCACCGCCCCGTAATGGGCCAGCAGTTCGTCGTGGGTGACATGGGTGCCGACCTCGACATTCAGGTAGTACTCGAAGGTGCGTTTGTTCGCCGTCGCCGCGAACGTCTTCTCCACACCCTTCGTCGACGGGTGATCCGGCGCGACGCCGGCGCGCACCAGGCCATACGGGGTGGGCAGGCGGTCGAACATGTCCACGCGCACCGCCGAATGCCGCACCAACTCCTCGGCGGCGTAGAACGCGGCCGGGCCCGCACCGACGATCGCGACATGCAACTCCTTGCCCTGCGGCAACGGCGGCTGCTTGCGCGGCGGCACCAGGCCGCCCGACACGTCGTGATCGGTGTAGTAGTCGGCGTTGATCTGCAGGTACCGCTCGCCCTTCTCGTCGAGCTGATCGTCGGGGAAAATCGCCTCCAC
>NZ_CANLWM010000015.1 GCF_947494875.1 uncultured Williamsia sp. | reverse complement strand
GAGAGGTTGTTGACGGCGTGCCGTCTTGAAATGGGGAGGACCTCCTGACGGAGTGGATGTGTCTGGCATCAACCCGTAGGAGGTCCTCGTGTCCCACGCTAACGCCCGTACCACCGTGTTCGCTCGCCGCTTGATGGTCGAGCGTGTCGCGGCCGGGTGGCCACCAGCGCACGTCGCCGAGCAACTCGGGGTCTCGCGCGCAACGGTCTACAAATGGCTGCGCCGCCACCGTGACGGCGGTGAGGCGGGCCTGGCCGACCGGTCGTCGCGCCCGACGAGGATGCCGCGGCGGACCCCGGCTCGGGTCGAGCAGCGGGTGCTCGCTGCGCGCCGGCGTCGCCGCCGCGGGGCGGTCGTGTTGGCCGCCGAGCTGGGTTTGAATCCCTCGACGGTGGGGCGGATCCTGGCCCGCCACCAGATGCCGCACCTGGCGGCGATCGACCCGATCACCGGCCAACCGGTACGCGCCTCGCGCCGCAGCAACATCCGCTACGAGCACCGCACCCCGGGCTCGATGGTCCACGTCGATGTCAAAAAGCTCGGACGCATCCCCGCCGGCGGCGGGTGGCGACTACACGGGCGCGACGCCGCGATCTCAGTCGCCAACCGGCACAAACGAACCCCGATCGGCTACGACTACATCCACACCGCCATCGACGACCACACCCGATTGGCCTACAGCGAGGTCCTGCCCGACGAGAAAGACCTCACCAGCGCCGAGTTTCTGCACCGAGCCTTGGCCTGGTTCGCCGACCACGACATCCGTGTACGCCGCGTGTTGACCGACAACGCTCTGGTCTACCGCCGCGGCAGCAACTGGGGCTGGGTCTGTACCGCGTGGGGGCTCAAACGCCGCTTCATCCGGCCCGGCTGCCCATGGACCAACGGCAAAGCCGAACGCTTCAATCGCACCCTGCTCACCGAATGGGCCTACGCCCGACCCTGGTCGTCGAACCGGAACCGAACACGCGGCCTTGACCGCTTCCTCGTCCGCTACAACACTCAACGAGGCCACTCCGCCCTCGGCGGAC
>NZ_CANLWM010000014.1 GCF_947494875.1 uncultured Williamsia sp. | reverse complement strand
TGAATCGCCCCGGGTTTTGTGGAGGGCGGGTTATCCCAGCGCGGGTTCGCGGTGGGAGGTGTTCTCACGGTAGTACTCGTTCTCCATCTCGATCGGGGTTCGGTAGTCGATCGCGGAGTGCAATCGGTTCTCGTTGAACCAGTGCACCCAGGACAGGGTGGCCAGTTCGAGTTCGTCGACGGTGCGGAACGGTCCGTCGATTCGCACGCACTCGGTCTTGTAGAGCCCGACCACGGTCTCGGCCAGAGCGTTGTCGTAGGAGTCGCCGACGGTGCCGATCGAGGCGATGGCACCGACATCGGTGAGGCGCTCGCTGTAGCGCAGCGCGGTGTATTGCGTTCCGGCGTCGGAATGTTGGATCACTCCAGTCACGTCGTGGCCGGCGCGGTCACGGACCCACAACGCCATCTCCAGCGCGTCGAGTGGCAGGTCGGTCGGCATCCGCGCCATCGTCCGCCAGCCAACGATCCGTCGCGAGTAGACGTCGGTGACGAACGCGGTGAACGCCATCCCCGACCAGGTCGGGACGTAGGTGAAATCCACGACCCACAACTCGTTCGGTCGGGCGGCTCGGAACTGGCGCTGCACGTGGTCCGGTGCGCGCATCGCAGCCGGGTCGGGGCGGGTGGTGACGTACCGGCGTCCGCGTCGTACCCCGCGCAGCCCGTGCTGGCGCATCAGGCGCTCGACGGTGCATCGTGCCACGTCATGGCCCTCTCGGCGCAGCAGGTGCCAGATCTTGCGGGCGCCGCTGATCCCCCGCCCGAGCATCGGGTCGTGAAACACTCGCTCGATGTGGGCGATGAGTTCAGCATCAGCCAGGGTCCTGGCGCAGGCCGGACGGGTCTTGAACGCGTAATAGCCCGACGGGGCGATCGGCACGCCGTGCTCGGTGAGCACTCGGCAGATCGGCTCGACCCCGAAACGGGCGCGATGGTCGTCGATGAACTGAACTACCACGGCAGTCGCGGGTCGAGCTCCCGCGCGAAGAACGAGGACGCCGCCAACAAAATCTCGTTGGCACGCTTGAGTTCTCGTACCTCCGCCTCTAGCGACTTGATCCGTTGCGCATCGCTGGTCGTGGTCCCAGGGCGCTCCCCGGCATCGATCGCGGCCTGCTTGCACCACCCCCGCAACGTGTCGGCGTTGACCCCGACCCGTTGCCCGATCCGGTTCACTGCCGCGTTCAACGACAGCTCCGGATCCTCCTTGCGCGCCTCCGCCACGAGCCTCATCGCTCGCTCCCGCAACTCCTGCGGATACTTCCTCGGTGCCGGCACGAATCTGATCCTCTCGGGAAATCAGACCCTCCACCAGACCCGGGGCGATTCAG
>NZ_CANLWM010000013.1 GCF_947494875.1 uncultured Williamsia sp. | reverse complement strand
CCGCCGAGCGATGCTCCTATAAGAGTCAAGTCGCCAGCGGGGCATGTGGTGCGGTGATGTGGTGGTGGATTTCGCGGGCGACATAGCGTTTGAGGCAGCGGGTGATCTCGCGTCGGGTTTTGCCTTCGGCGGTGCGTTTGGCGAGGTAGGCGCGGGTGCGTTGATCGGTGCGCAGCCTGGTGGTGACGATGGTGTGTAGGGCGCGGTTGGCTTGACGGTTGCCGCCGCGGTTGAGGCGGTGTCGGACTCGGGTGCCGGAGGAGGCGTGGATCGGGGCAGCGCCGCAGAGGTGGGCGAATTGTGCGGCGGTGGTGATGCGCTCGGGGTTGTCGCCGAACGCGACGAGGAGCTGGGCGGCGGAGTCGGTGCCGACGCCGGGCAGAGCCAGCAGGCCTTCGGCGACGGGGTGCAGCAGGTCCTCGAGCTCACGTTGCAGCTCGTCGATCTCGGTGGTGAGTGTGGTGATGCGGCGGGCGGTGGACCGCAGGGCGAGTTTCGCGGCGTACAGCACGCGGTCGCCCGTTGAGTCGGGCCGCAGCCGCAGGCAGCGGGTGATCAGCGCGGCCCGGGTCAGGGGTGCGAGCTGTTCGCGTAGCTGCGGTGGTGTGGTGAGGATGACGGCTTTGAGTTCGGTGATCGCGGTGGCGCGCATGGTGACGGCTTGGCGGCGGGCGTTGTGTACCAACCGGATTGCCTCGACCGCACCGTCGCGGGTTTTGGGTGTGGTGCTCGCGCGCCCGGCCGCGACGGCGGTGGCGGCGGCGTAGGCGTCGACCGGGTCGGACTTGCCGTTGGCGCGGCGGGCCTTGCGGTCGGGGCGGTCGACGTCGATCACGGTGTGGCCGGCGGCGGTCAGGGCGTGGGTCAGTCCGGTGCCGTAGCTGCCGGTGCCTTCCACCCCGATCGCGGTCACCTGGTGGTCGGCGATCCAGTCGATCAGCGCCTGATAGCCGGCGGTGGTGGCGTCGAAGGGGCGATCGGTCAGGTGCCGGCCGAGGGGGTCGATCAGCGCGGCGTGGTGAACATACTTGTGGGTGTCGATCCCGACGTAGACGGCGTCGAGGCTGCTTTCCGACGCTGGTTTTGTCATGCTGGCCATGGGTCACCTTTGGGATAGGAGGTGGGCCACACGCGACCGGTCGGGCCGGGTGGACAGACCAGTGACGAGACATTGCCGTGTGTCGTCAGGCTCCTATCAAGCCACACCCGGACCGGCCGGGAGCATGCTCACGGCCCCGGACGATGCGCCCGGTCCGAGAGCCAGCCGACCGATCGCTCGAAGGACAACCACCGGGTGGTGTCAGGGCCAAAATGAGCCAGACCGACCCACGAACCAGGCCCCTCGAGTATCACTGGGCCAAAACT
>NZ_CANLWM010000012.1 GCF_947494875.1 uncultured Williamsia sp. | reverse complement strand
TGTTGTTGTAAGTCCTCGGCCGATTAGTACCAGTCACCTGCACCCATTACTGGGCTTCCAGTTCTGGCCTATCAACCCCATGGTCTGTGGGGGGCCTTAACCACGCGAAGGTGGTGAGAAACCTCATCTTGGAACAGGCTTCCCGCTTAGATGCTTTCAGCGGTTATCCCTTCCGAACGTAGCTAACCAGCGGTGCTCCTGGTGGAACAACTGGCACACCAGAGGTTCGTCCGTCCCGGTCCTCTCGTACTAGGGACAGGTTTCCTCAAGTTTCTTACGCGCGCGGCGGATAGAGACCGAACTGTCTCACGACGTTCTAAACCCAGCTCGCGTGCCGCTTTAATGGGCGAACAGCCCAACCCTTGGGACCTACTCCAGCCCCAGGATGCGACGAGCCGACATCGAGGTGCCAAACCATCCCGTCGATATGGACTCTTGGGGAAGATCAGCCTGTTATCCCCGGGGTACCTTTTATCCGTTGAGCGACACCGCTTCCACGTGCCGGTGCCGGATCACTAGTCCCGACTTTCGTCCCTGCTCGACATGTCCGTCTCACAGTCAAGCTCCCTTGTGCACTTGCACTCAACACCTGATTGCCAACCAGGCTGAGGGAACCTTTGGGCGCCTCCGTTACATTTTGGGAGGCAACCGCCCCAGTTAAACTACCCACCAGGCACTGTCCCTGAACCAGATCATGGTCCGAGGTTGAGGTATCCAATACGATCAGAGTGGTATTTCAACAACGACTCCACCCACACTGGCGTGCGGGCTTCACAGTCTCCCACCTATCCTACACAAACCGAACCGAACACCAATACCAAGCTATAGTGAAGGTCCCGGGGTCTTTTCGTCCTGCCGCGCGTAACGAGCATCTTTACTCGTACTGCAATTTCGCCGAGTCTGTGGTTGAGACAGCAGAGAAGTCGTTACGCCATTCGTGCAGGTCGGAACTTACCCGACAAGGAATTTCGCTACCTTAGGATGGTTATAGTTACCACCGCCGTTTACTGGGGCTTAAATTCTCAGCTTCACCACCGAAGTGATTAACCGGTCCTCTTAACCTTCCAGCACCGGGCAGGCGTCAGTCCGTATACATCGTCTTACGACTTCGCACGGACCTGTGTTTTTAGTAAACAGTCGCTTCTCTCTGGTCTCTGCGACCCCCACCAGCTCACCACGTACATGGGTCACCAGCAGAGGCCCCCCTTCTCCCGAAGTTACGGGGGTATTTTGCCGAGTTCCTTAACCACAGTTCTCTCGATCGCCTTAGTATTCTCTACCTGACCACCTGTGTTGGTTTGGGGTACGGGCCGTGTTCCAACTCGCTAGAGGCTTTTCTCGGCAGCATAGGATCATGGAATTCGCCTCAATCGGCTACGCATCACCTCTCAGGCTGTGTGAACGGCGGATTTGCCTACCGTTCGCCCTACAGGCTTACACCAGTACAACCACTGACTGGCCCCACTACCTTCCTGCGTCACCCCATCGCTTGCCTACTACCACACAAGGTCCCATGCAGCCCCACACTCGAGACCCGAAGGTCTTCTCGGTGGTTTTGGATGGTTAGTACATGTGATTCAGCATGGACGCTACGAACACGGGTACGGGAATATCAACCCGTTGTCCATCGACTACGCCTGTCGGCCTCGCCTTAGGTCCCGACTCACCCTGGGCGGATTAGCCTGGCCCAGGAACCCTTGGTCATCCGGCGGAAGAGTTTCTCACTCTTCTTTCGCTACTCATGCCTGCATTCTCACTCCCACACCCTCCACGCCTGGATCACTCCGACGCTTCCACGGATGCAGGACGCTCCCCTACCCACCCACACCACTACACACACGCCCGCAGGCATGCGTGGATGTCTTGTGTGAGTGCCGCGGCTTCGGCGGTGTACTTGAGCCCCGCTACATTGTCGGCGCAGGATCACTTGACCAGTGAGCTATTACGCACTCTTTCAAGGGTGGCTGCTTCTAAGCCAACCTCCTGGTTGTCTTCGCGACCCCACATCCTTTTCCACTTAGTACACGCTTAGGGGCCTTAGCCGGCGATCTGGGCTGTTTCCCTCTCGACTACGAACCTTATCGCCCGCAGTCTCACTGCCGCACTCTCACTCACTGGCATTCGGAGTTTGGCTGACGTCAGTAACCTGATAGGGCCCATCGGCCATCCAGTAGCTCTACCTCCAGTGAGAAACATGCGACGCTGCACCTAAATGCATTTCGGGGAGAACCAGCTATCACGGAGTTTGATTGGCCTTTCACCCCTACCCACAACTCATCCCCTCCATTTTCAACTGAAGTGGGTTCGGGCCTCCACGTCGTCTTACCGACGCTTCACCCTGGCCATGGGTAGATCACTCCGCTTCGGGTCTAGAACACGCCACTGAACCGCCCTGTTCAGACTCGCTTTCGCTACGGCTACCCCACACGGGTTAACCTCGCGACGTGCCACTAACTCGCAGGCTCATTCTTCAAAAGGCACGCCATCACCCACCCCTCACGGGCGCAGGCTCTGACGGATTGTAAGCGCTCGGTTTCAGGTACTATTTCACTCCCCTCCCGGGGTACTTTTCATCTTTCCCTCACGGTACTTGTCCGCTATCGGTCACCAGGAAGTATTCAGGCTTACCGGGTGGTCCCGGCAGATTCACAGCAGATTTCACGGGCCCGCTGCTACTTGGGCACCTGGCACACGAGACCACACACTTTCGACTACCGGACTCTCACCGTCTACGGTCGACCATTCCAGGCCAGTTCACCTAGCGCGCAGTTTTCTCACTCGCACCCAACACGGCAGCATTGGGAACACCAGACCCCACAACCCCACACACACAACCCCTGCCGGGTATCACATGCGCATGGTTTGGCCTCCTCCGCTTTCGCTCGCCACTACTCACGGAATCACTATTGTTTTCTCTTCCTGTGGGTACTGAGATGTTTCACTTCCCCACGTTCCCTCCACACTGCCTATACATTCAGCAGCGGGTAACACCCCATCACGGGTGCTGGGTTTCCCCATTCGGACACCCTCGGATCACAGCTCGTTTGACAACTCCCCGAGGACTATCGCGGCCTACCACGTCCTTCATCGGCTCCTGGTACCAAGACATCCACCGAACGCCCTTACACACTTACAAACAAAAACACTCAAAAATAAAGATGCTCGCATCCACTGTGCAATTCTCAAACAACACACACCCACCACCCACACACCCAGACCCCACCGTTACCAGTCGAGACCCTTACCGGGCAGCGCGATGATGAACTACCGAGAAACCACACACACGGTGTGTTCCCTCAGGACCCGATAGTGCATTGACCCGACGCGCCTCACAGCACGACGACACCCCACCCACCCCGAAACAACTTCGGAGCCGGCTGACGGGCTTGCTGGCGCTCACAGATGAACACACCCACCCCACACACGAACGGTGTGAGCGAGGGCTGTTGTGTTCTCCTTAGAAAGGAGGTGATCCAGCCGCACCTTCCGGTACGGCTACCTTGTTACGACTTCGTCCCAATCGCCGATCCCACCTTCGACGGCTCCCTCCACAAGGGTTAGGCCACCGGCTTCGGGTGTTACCGACTTTCATGACGTGACGGGCGGTGTGTACAAGGCCCGGGAACGTATTCACCGCAGCGTTGCTGATCTGCGATTACTAGCGACTCCGACTTCACGGGGTCGAGTTGCAGACCCCGATCCGAACTGAGACCGGCTTTAAGGGATTCGCTCCACCTCACGGTATCGCAGCCCTCTGTACCGGCCATTGTAGCATGTGTGAAGCCCTGGACATAAGGGGCATGATGACTTGACGTCATCCCCACCTTCCTCCGAGTTGACCCCGGCAGTCTCCTGCAAGTCCCCGGCATAACCCGCTGGCAATACAGGACAAGGGTTGCGCTCGTTGCGGGACTTAACCCAACATCTCACGACACGAGCTGACGACAGCCATGCACCACCTGTACACCAACCACAAGGGAACTGATATCTCTACCAGCGTCTGGTGTATGTCAAACCCAGGTAAGGTTCTTCGCGTTGCATCGAATTAATCCACATGCTCCGCCGCTTGTGCGGGCCCCCGTCAATTCCTTTGAGTTTTAGCCTTGCGGCCGTACTCCCCAGGCGGGGTACTTAATGCGTTAGCTACGGCACGGATCCCGTGAAAGGAACCCACACCTAGTACCCACCGTTTACGGCGTGGACTACCAGGGTATCTAATCCTGTTCGCTACCCACGCTTTCGCTCCTCAGCGTCAGTTACTACCCAGAGACCCGCCTTCGCCACCGGTGTTCCTCCTGATATCTGCGCATTTCACCGCTACACCAGGAATTCCAGTCTCCCCTGTAGTACTCAAGTCTGCCCGTATCGCCCGCACGCTTGATGTTAAGCATCAAGTTTTCACGAACGACGCGACAAACCGCCTACGAGCTCTTTACGCCCAGTAATTCCGGACAACGCTCGCACCCTACGTATTACCGCGGCTGCTGGCACGTAGTTGGCCGGTGCTTCTTCTCCAGGTACCGTCCTAATTCGCCCCTGGTGAAAGAGGTTTACAACCCGAAGGCCGTCATCCCTCACGCGGCGTCGCTGCATCAGGCTTGCGCCCATTGTGCAATATTCCCCACTGCTGCCTCCCGTAGGAGTCTGGGCCGTGTCTCAGTCCCAGTGTGGCCGGTCGCCCTCTCAGGCCGGCTACCCGTCGTCGCCTTGGTAGGCCATTACCCCACCAACAAGCTGATAGGCCGCGGGCCCATCTCGTACCGAAAAACTTTCCACCAACCCCCATGCGAGAGCAGGTCATATCCAGTATTAGACCCAGTTTCCCAGGCTTATCCCAGAGTACGAGGCAGATCACCCACGTGTTACTCACCCGTTCGCCACTCGAGTACCCCGAAGGGCCTTTCCGTTCGACTTGCATGTGTTAAGCACGCCGCCAGCGTTCGTCCTGAGCCAGGATCAAACTCTCCATGAAAAAACACTGAAACACTAAGTTTCAACACAATCAGGAAAGCA
>NZ_CANLWM010000011.1 GCF_947494875.1 uncultured Williamsia sp. | reverse complement strand
CCGCGCGCCTGCTCGAAGGCGCCATCGCCCAGGCCCGTC
This sequence comes from uncultured Williamsia sp., assembly GCF_947494875.1. Lineage (GTDB taxonomy): Bacteria > Actinomycetota > Actinomycetes > Mycobacteriales > Mycobacteriaceae > Williamsia_A. The sequence goes on along the minus strand of NZ_CANLWM010000011.1, from coordinate 101,657 downwards.
CCGACATCGTCGTGCGCTACCGCGAATACCTGCGCACCTCGATCGAGGACCTGCAGAAGCAGGTCAAGTCCGCCCGCGACGCCGCCGCGACCAGCGCTGCCGAACGCGACAAGGAGATCGCCCGCCTGACCAGCAACGCCGACATCGTCACCAAACGACTGCGCGATGTCGACTCCAACATCACCCGCATGCACTCCGGAGGTAGCGCGGCATGACCGGCATCGTGATGGACCCCGTGCAAGAGGCCCTCGACCACGGACTACGCAGCCTCGCCGGGCTCGGCGGGGACCTCGTCGACCACGCCAACCGCATCGGCGCCACCCTGTTCTCCCCGCCGCGCGTGGTCATCGTCGGCCGTCTCAAGGCCGGCAAGTCGACCCTGGTCAACGCTCTCATCGGCGCCCCGGTCGCCGAGACCGCCGCACTCGAGGCCACCCGCCTGGTGGCCGTCTACCAGGACGGAGCGCCGTCGCGGGCCGAGGCCGTGGCCGTCGACGGCACCCGGCACCCGATCACGCTGACCCGCGGGCAGACCGCGCGGATGCCGATCGAGGAAGAACGCATCGCCTACATCAACCGGTGGCTGCCCTCGGCGGCGATCCGCGACCTCACCCTCATCGACACCCCCGGCCTGGCCACCCTGACCACCCGCAACGAGACCGCCACCCGCCGGGTGCTCATCGACGGTTTCGAGCAGACCCGCACCGCCTCGGTCGACGCCGACGCCGCGGTGTTCCTTTTCGACTCCACCCCCCGCGCCGACGAACTGGCGTTCCTGCAGGAACTGCCGCTGTCCCCGCTCAACACCCTCGGCGTGCTGTCGCGGGCCGACGGGTTCGGCGAAGGCGCACTGGGCAGCCGCGACCCGATCGAGCAGGCCGCCGAACACGCCGGCCGCGTCGCCACCCGCCTCGCGCACGCGGTCAGCGCGGTCGTCCCCATCTCCGGGCTGATGGCCCAGACCAGCCACACCGGTGCCCTGTCCGAACAGCACGCCCGCACCCTGGCCGCGCTGTCAGCCCTCGACGCCGAGGAGCTCGTCGACGAACTCGACCGCGACGACGACGGCGTCATCGACGCCCGCATGCGCGGCGAGCTGCTCGACTTGCTCGGCGAATACGGAATCCTGCACGGCCGCATGATCGCCCGCGACGGTGCCGCCGCCCTCAACCAGTGGTTGTCGCAGCGATCGGGGGTGCCCATGCTGCACCAGTTGATGCAGTCCTCGCTCAGCGAGTTCGCCATCCTCAACCGTGCCCGCCGGGTGATCGCCTACGTCGACCAACTCGCCTACAACCACCCCGCCCGCGACCAGATCCGGATGATCGTGCACCAGATGCGCACCCACCCCGCGATGCTGCGGGTGGCGCTGCTCGACGATCTGCAGAAGCTCCTCGCCGCCGACCCCTACTCGGGCGTGGTCGAGGAGATCCGCACCCTGCTCCTCGCCGCCGACCCCGCCGAATGCGTCGGGCTGCCCGCGGGGTCGTCCACCCAGGACGTCCACCTCCACGCCAACCAGCGGCTGTCCGCAGCGCAGACCCAGGCCCTGTCGACCGCAACCGCGGCCGAGGACGCCGCCCTGGTCGACGTGGCCCGCGCCTACACCGCCCTCGCCACCACCGGCCGTCTCTAAATCCTCGGAAGGACACCACATCCCATGGCTTCGGACTGGGTTCTCAGTATCGACTTCGGCACCTCGAACACCGCCGCCGCGCACTCGGCCGCGGTGTCGGGGGCGATCGAGTCGCTGTCGCTGTCGCACGCCAGCAACCTGATGGCCTCGGGGGTGTTCGTGGAGAACCCCGACCGGATCGCCGTCGGCGATCACGCGGTCAACGAGAGCCAGCGCAACCCCGCCGCCTACATCCCCTCACCCAAACGCCAGATCGGCCCGCCGACCATCTCGGTCAACGGCTACAGCATCCCGACCTGGCTGCCGGTGGCGGCGGTGTTCTCCTCGGTGCTGTCGCGGGCCAGTTCCGCCCACGCCGGCGAACTGCCCGCGCACCTGGTCCTGACCCACCCCGAGGCGTGGCCGCAGCCGCAGATCAAGGTCCTCATCGACGCCGCGGTGTCAGCGGGGATGCCCGCCGAGGCCATCACGACTGTCTCCGAACCCCGCGCCGCGGTCGCCCACTACGCCCGCTCCACCCGTCTCGCCGAGGGCGCCCGGGTCGCGGTGTTCGACTTCGGTGGCGGCACCCTCGACGTCGCGGTCCTGGAAAAGCAGGCCGACAACTCGTTCACCGTGCTCGCCGCCCGCGGCGACAACTCGCTGGGCGGGAAGAACTTCGACGCCCTCATCCGCCGTTGGGTCGACCAGCAACTCGACGCCCGCAACCCCGAGCTGCTGCAGTACCTGCGGCGCGAGGCGCCGATCGGCATCCGGGTGCAGCTCGACGACTCCATTCGCCGCGCCAAAGAACTGCTCTCCGACACCCCTTCGGCGACCATCACCGTCGCCGGCGGCGGCTTTCACGAGACACTGCAGCTGACCCGCGACGAGCTCGAAGAACTCATCACCCCACCGTTGACCGTGGCCCGCCAGCTCACCCAGGCCACCCTCGCCGACGCCGGCATCCGCGGGCCCGGCGACCTCGCCGCGCTCTACCTCACCGGCGGAACCTCCCGCATCCCCCTCGTCCACGACACCCTCGCCCCGCTCGGCCCGGTCGCCACCCTCGACGACCCGAAAACCGTCGTGGCGCAGGGAGCGTTGGCGACGTGGATGGCCGCCAACCCTGAACCGTCCGGAAGCCAGGCGCCCTACATGCCCGACTTCACCGGCGGCCGCGACACCACCACCCGGCCACTGGGCGGAACAACCGCACCCCCGGGATGGGCTGCCGCCCCCGACTCGAGCCCGCCCAACCAGACGGCGGCCACGAAGTCACGACGCACACCACTGCTCATCGGGGGAGTGGTCGCCGCGATCATCGTCATCGCCGCCGTCGCGGCGATCGTCCTCACCTCCGGCGGGGGTTCATCGAACAACACCTCAGCACCGTCATCAGCGGCACCGTCGTCGCCACCGGTCACGCTGTCCTACAACCAGGATCAGGTGTTCGCCCAGCTTCCCGCGAAGCTGCGCAGCGACCTGCAGAACTGTGTGCAAGACCCGTACGGGGGCAGCACCTTCAACGCCTACACCGTGAAATGTGTGGTCCGCGTCGACAGCTCGCTGTTGTCGGGGATCGCCGACTCCAGCGACGACATCAGCGTCAGCGCCTACATCGACCAGCGGTCCAGCCAGCGCAACCTCGTGAAATACGAGGACGTGCAGAGCGGCGGGGGATACGTGCGCAACTTCGTCGCCGGCCCGGACTCCACCAGCGGTGTGCAGTTCACCCAGTCCACCGCCGACGCCGGCCCGAACTGGACCGCGTCGTACGCCAACAGCAACACCTACCTGAGCCTCGACGTCGGGAACTTCAGCAGCGAGGACAACGCCAAAACCTTCCTGCAGCGAGTCGGTTTGTTGTCGTGAGCGACGACAAACACCCAGGTCGGGAACATTCGGGCAGTCCACCCGCATCAGATAGCGTGAGGGCACATCGTATCCCGGCGACGTCGTAGAGGAGGGCAGCGGTGAACGAGGCCACCTCCGTCCTGCACGCACTCGGTGTCGACGTCGATCACGACTACGCGGTTCCCGCCGACGTGTGGCGCCGCGTCACCGCCGCGGTGGCCACCGCGACCGCGAAGGAGACACCGTGACCGCACCCGACCCGCAATCGGTTCTCGCATCACTGGGCATCGACCTCGACAGCGTCCCTGAACCCGACGGCGACCAGTGGCAGGCCATGCTCAACACCGCCTTTGACCCCGACACCGCGCCGGCCGACCCATCGGTCGTCCCGGTCATGGACGACGAACAGACCTACCCCGACGACGATGCACCCACCCCGCCTGCCGGCAACGACGACGGACACGACCACCACGACCCGGGACGCGACCACGACGCCGGTGCGCACCACCCCGATCCGACGGACCCGCATAGCGACCCCAGCCTGAGCGATCACCCCGACACCGAGCACCACACCGATCACCCGGGCGACGACCCCGGACACCACGAAGCCGGACCGTGGCACGGATGATCGACCACGCCAAGTCGGCCCTGGACGACAGCGAACTCCTCGTCCAAGCCCGCGACGGGGATCAAGCGGCATTCGCCGAGATCGCCACCCGCCACCGCACCCGCATATGGGCGGTGTGTCTCAACATCGTCGGCAACCAGGCCGACGCCGAGGATGCTTTGCAGGACACACTGATCGCGGCCTGGCAGAACCTTCACAAGTTCCGCGGCGAGGCCAAACTGACCACGTGGCTGCACCGCATCGCCGCCAACAGTGCCCTCGCGGTGGTCCGCCGGCGCAAGCCCAACACCGACATTGTCGACTTCAACGACCCCGAACGCCCCGTCCTCCTCGACGACGACCCGCCACTGGCGTTCGACGACCACCTCGCCATCCAAGACCAGCTGCGCATCGCACTCGCCGAGATTCCCGACGCGTTCCGCGAGGCCCTGGTGCTCCGCGAGTTCGCGGACATGACCTACGAACAGATCGCCGAGCACCAACAGGTCCCGGTGCAAACCGTGCGATCCCGGCTCAACCGAGCGAGAAAGCAACTTGCCGAACGCATCCAGGCATACGACTACATCGACACCGGCCAATAGGCGGCCCGGGTACAGCCGCAACAATTCGCCGCCAAGATAAAGACGCGACGGTGTACGCGCACGGGCACTCGGACCCGGTGAGGAGATGCAACCTCGGGGCTCTGTGCGCGCACGGTGGACACGTCTGTGGGCCGCACCCGTCCGGGTGCGGCCCACAGAGGTGAGGTGGGATCAGTATCCGCCGGAGTTGTAGCTGGGCAGCTCGCTGTAGGTGGGGATCGACCCGTGGGGCACGCTGCTGGCGGCGTCGTTGACCGCCATCAGGATCACCACCACGTAGAACAGCACCAGCAGCACGGTGAGGACGATCCCGATGATGACGGCGATCTTGCCGAGGCGGGCGACGGACGCCGAGGCGTCCTGGGCCTCCTGGTAGCGGCCCTCGGCCCACAGCATGGGCACCGACAGGGCGCGGCTGAACGCGACGAACGCCAACGGCCAGAAGAAGATCAGCGTGGCCGCGGCCCATCCGCCGTGCGGGCGGGGAGCGACGGGGCCGGCGGCAGTGTCGCTGCCGTAGCGGTTCTCCGAGGCGTAGGTGTACTGGTCGGGACGGTAGGTGCCGGGGTTGGACATAATAAGTTCCTTCTGCCTGGTCCGAGGTCGGCCGCGGTCATGCGGCCACACAACTTGGATGGGGCGGGGCAGCGGTTAGTTCCCGCCGCCATCCCACGAATTCGTCGGGCGGTCTCGCGCACACCGGTGGGCCACAGCGCGGCCCGGCCCGGCGGGCAGGTCGGGGGATCGGGTGTGGTGCTGTTCGGTGCGACGGTCATCTGTGTTCCTTTTCCGGTCGTGGTCGACGCACCCGGGTGGTTGCGGCGACGCCGCCGAGCCCGGCCACCGAACGGTGACCGGGCCAGCGGTGCCCAGGGGTGGAAGGTCGATCAGAGACCGATCGGTGTGCCGTAGACGGTGTTGCCGTCGTCGCTGGCCGGGGTGCTCAGCTGCACGGTGGTGTAGGAGCGGGCGGTGACCGGGCCGATGCAGCCGTCGACCTTGATGTGGGCGTTACGAACGCGGATGGTGGCGTCGGGGCCGACCATGCTCTTCTTGCCCAGCGGAACGTCGGTGATCTCGCCGGGCCCGAGGTTGACGGTGATGCTGGGGCCGATGGAGGCGTTCGGGCCGAGGCTGCCCCCGCCGGTGCCCGCGGTCCCACCGATCCCGACGGTGGCGTTCGCGCCGATCCCGACGCCCTGGAAGCTGGCCATGCACCCGATCTGGTAGCCGGTGACCAGGGTGCCGACGGTGCCCGGAGTTGCCCCGGCCACGCTCGTCGAAGCGGTGAGGGTCGCGAAGCCCTCGCGGGTGGTGCCGGCGGTGGTCAGCGGCGGCACCTTGTTGATGACCTCGCCGGTGGATGAGACGGTGGCGGTGGCGCCGTCGTCGAGCTTCCAGGTGATCTGGTGGTCGGCGGCGTGCACCGGCTCGGCGAGCGCGGTGCCGGCGGCGAGGGTGCTCACCGCCGCCGCGGCAGCAGCTGCGGTCAGGGTGGCGCGAATGGCCGTACGCATGATGAGGATTCCTCCCGGTCAATTCGGCCCAGCCGCAGTGGGTGTGGCGCCGAAATGGTCTGCAGGCGAGGCGGTGTGCTCACCTGTCGACACCTCTGATGGCCGGACTGGGTAGGAAAGTTCCCGAATTTCTGCGATGGCGACGGGGGTCTAGCGCATCTTGGCTGCTGTGGCGTCGATCGCCTGCTGCAGGACCGCGGTGTCGATGGGGCCGCCGGTGGCGACGAGTTGGATGACGGCGTCCCGGGTTTCGAGCAGGGCGATGGAGGCCGTGTCGCGTTCTGGGGGTGTGGAAGCCAGCTGGGTGAGCGTGGTTCGTCTGACCGCCACGGCCTGCGGCACGCCGGTCGCCACGAGAGGAAGTTCAGTGGTCAGCTGCGTCACCGTGTATGGCTTGCCGCCCGTTCGGCCCGCGACGGTGACTGTGGCGCAGTCCCCGAGCGTCGTGCGCCGGAACGTCGACACCGAGGCGTAGGGCCCGCCGTCGGCGGGGTCGATCACCGTCGATGAGATCACTGCACCTGACGTCTGGTCGACGAAGGTGGTTCTCGGCCGGATCGCGGCAGTAGGCAGCGTGACCGGGGAACGACACGCAGCCGGTGTGATGACCTGATCCATCTGTGCGCCGCCGGATGGCGCTGGGATGACCGGAAGCTGCTTCTGGCGATAGCTCGACGGGACATCCTGCTGTGTCAACAGGTACCGCGCGGCCGTTGGCGTCGACGATTCCGCAGCGGCGGGTGGGGCAGCCCGAGAAGCCGAGGGCGGGTGAACCGCGGCCGGCAGGCCCAGGCCGGCGACCGTTTGCGACGCACACCCCGCCAGGGCCAGCGCGGAACAGATGGCGACTGCGAGCCGCATACAGCGCATGAGAGTTCCATTTCGGGTCGATTCGTCCGGGCGGTGTGGGTGGGACACGGGCGTTCCCCAGGTCAGCACGGACAGCGGGTCCTCATCGCGGCGGATCGCGCCGGGCCGGCGGTCCGTACGAACGGACAGGCTATCCAATCGGGCGGTGTGCCCCGACCCTTCAGCGAATGCAAACCGTTCTGCCCACAGCGGGAACCTTTCGACGCGCTGCTCGCATCAGACCGTCGTCCGGTAATTCACCGGACATGACCACAAGGAGAAGTTATGCAGCAGAAGTCGAAGACCGGCGGTCGCCGGACGAACAAGCACCGTCTCGCCGTGGCCGCATCCCTGGCAGCCGGCGCGGCCGCACTCACGATCGGCGCAGGGAGCGCATCGGCCTACACGTGGCTGGCGCCGCCACACGGCTACGGCGACGGCTTGCAGCCGCGGGCCTGGGAATGCAGTGAGCAGTTCCCATGCTCGAACACCTGGGCCAACGATCTGCAGTCCAGGAACGGGATCCAGGGCCCCTACCTTCCGTACACGATGCTCCCTCCCCGCTGACCGCGATCATTGTTCGAGTCCCGCCCGGGCGACCTGGCGGCGCTACGACGGCGGGCTGACTCGGTCGGTGATCCCACCCCAGAACGTCGCTGCCTGCGCTCTCCCTAGCCCGGGCGGCGACGTTCTGGCTTCTACGGGGTCGTTCCCCGCCATCGGCTCCGTCTCGTCCTGTCGTGGCGGTTGCGTCGGGGCTCACGCAGTCGTCGCCCCTGGCCCCGGCCCGACCTCTGCGGGCATGGCACCGTGGCACCGTGACCGCGAACAAATCGACGACCCGCGGCGGTGCACGCGCATACACGCTGGAGAAAGTGTGGGAACTCATCGCCGATGGGGGAGTCGGCGCGTTCTCCATGCGCGACGTCGCGACTACGGCTGGCGTGAGTTTGGGGACCGTGACCCACCACTTCGGCAGCCGGGAACGCCTCGTCGACGAAGCATTCGCCGCCCTCGCGGAGCGGTACAGCACCATCGGTCACGTCGCGATCACCAGCTCACGCAGTGGATCTCACAACGAGGCGTGCAACACCCTGATCTACGCCCTGCATCACCTGTGGGGTGAACGCGCCATCACTTTGGCCGCCGCCGAGTTGCGTACTCACGCCGCACGAAGCGCCGCAGCTCGAGAATGCGCCGAGTCGGTGACAGAGATCTGCCGACTCGTCGTCGCGGAGCTGCACCGCATCACCGATCGGACCGGGACCCCGCCGAGCCAGGTTGTCGATCTTCTCGACACCGCCGCGGTGCGGCTGGCAGTACGCCACCAGTCGCCGGACAACTTCCGCGTCGCCATCCGCCGGCACGTCAACAACGTCTACGTCTACGCCTGACGCCGGGGGATCAGCCCGGCCACCGTGCATCGGCTAGTGCAGCGTCGGGGCGCAGCCCGCGCCAGCTCGCGTGACGTAGACGGGTCGTGAACTCACGAAAGTGCACCTCGCCGAGCAGGACTGGGTGCACCCACCGGACGTGATCACCGGAGGCCCATCGCGGGGGAGGGCTCGCGAACGGGTGCGTCGGACGTTCGATCGCGCCGAGCTGGTCCAGGAGGTCCTCCCGGTCGACCCGGGTGAAGCCGGTCCCGACATGACCGATGTAGCGCAGCCCACCCGTCGGGTGCACCGCAGCGAGCAGCAGTGACTCCATCTTCTCGGGTGTCCCGATCCAGCCCGCAACGACCACCGTCGCGCTGACCCGCAACGGTTGCTTGATCCAGTCGGGGGAGCGCTGACCGGGCCGGTAGCGCGACGACAGGCGCTTGGCCACCACGCCCTCGAGGCCGTGCTCGGCGGCGAGCTCGAGCATCACCTGGCCGTCGACCCCGTCGGCCGCGGTCCACGACGGCGGTACCTGCACCACTGGATCGCCCGGGCTCACGAGATCCTCGAGCAGTGCCCGGCGCCCGGTGTAGGGCAGGCCCGTCACGTCCCGGCCGTCGCTGGCGAGGACGTCGAACACGAAGAACCGCGCCGGCACCTCACGCACGAGAGCCGCAGCGGCCCGCTGGGTGTGCATGCGACGTTGCAACAGCCCAAACGAGGGACGGCCGGACTCATCCAGGGCGACCACCTCACCGTCCAGGATGGCCTCGCGCCCGCCCAGTACCCGGCGGATGCCGGCGACGACGTCGGGGTAGGTGCGGGTGATGGTGGTGCCGTTGCGGCTCGACAGCCGCACACCTCGACCGTCCACGGTCGCCATGCCGCGCTGGCCGTCGTACTTCATCTCGTAGGCGAACCCATCGCCGAGCAGCACCGATCCCGGTGTCGCCAGCATGGGCGCGACCCGAACGGCAGCCATCCACCCAGGATGGCGTGCGTTCGGCGCGCGCTGCGCCACCGGTCAGAATGGGGGTGTGGTCAGGCCCTCCCTTTACGACGAACAGACCCGGCGACAAGCCGTCGAGATGTACCGAGAACGTATTGCCGCGACCGGAGAGTCCCTGGTCAAGGCCCGCCGTTACGTCGGCGACGAGCTCGGTATCAAGCAAGGAACACTGCACCGCTGGATCCGGACGGCTGACGCCGACCAGGCCGCGGCACGAGACGGCGTCGGGCAAGTATCACGATCAACCTCGCCGGGAACCATTCGCCGCGGGACCGGCCGCGCCGCCCTGGCCGCCGGCGCCATCGGCGAGATCGCCGAACTCGGGGTCGGGGGAATGCGGCTGCGCGAGGTCGCCCACCGCGCAGGCATCTCCGTCGGGTCGGTGGCCTACCACTTCCCCGAGCGCAAGGACCTCGTCGACGCCGCTGTCGACACCTTCGCCGAGCGCCTCGACACCCGCTGTGCCGAAGTGTCGGACCGACGGGCTGCGGCCGCGGTGCTGCGGGACTTCTACACGAACCGTGAGGCGTCGCTGTTCTGGGCCGAAACCCGCATCCACGCCACCCGTGACGATCACGCCGGCGACGTCGCCGACCACATTCACACCGCGCTGGCCGCCCTGGTCCGGCGGGCCACTGACACGACCGTGTCGGCTGCGGGAGCTCGCGCGATCGTCGCGACGCTCAACACCGCCGCGGTCGACACCGCCCGTCGCCACCGCGACCCCGGCCCCTACAGCCGGGCGATGACGCAGACCGTCCGCCGCGCCCTCGCGGGCCCCTCTGCCACGACACCGGCCGGCAGCCAATAACCGGTCGCCCGCTCAGCCGCGCCTAGAGAAGCGGCTCGACGGTGCCGCCGACCTCGTCGGCGTAGCGCTGGGCAGCGGTGCGCTCGTTACCGGTGAATGCTTGGACCGCGGCGGGATGTCCTGGCACCCGCACGATCAACGTCAGATCCTTCGCGGAGACTTTGGCCCTCTTGGGTCGCTCGCTGCTCGCGATCGTGCCCCGCACGACCTGTCCGGGCTCTGTCACCCGCTCACGGTATCCACCAGCTCGGACACCACCGGTCCGACGACGCGGTCTGGATCGGAGGAGCTGTGGCGGCGATCAGTTGATGACCTCGCCGTCGACGATCACACGATGGCCTCGATCCTCTACTCGGTAGTTCTCGATCAGGATCCAGCCGAGTGCATCCGGTGAGTACTTCTCGATCCGGTAATGAGCGACAAGACCAGCAGCTCGAGACGCGTGGCGGCGCGCAGACCCCCGTGCGCTGACAAGATCCGGCAGAACGGTGAATCGGCGGCCGAGGATCGAGCGGCGGCATCGACTCTCATCGGTGACAACGAAACGCCCGTCCGAGCGGCGAACGCGGTACACGCCAGGGACTAAGGCTGCCCGCCGTGGAGTCTGCTTACGCAGCCGTCGGCGCGGCGTGCCTGTCCACCTGTGAGGCCCCGTCCACACACGATGCAGCTTGTCACGCCGTGCACTGCCGCGCTCAACGGCGGCACTGAACGACAGCCCGGGTCGGGAAGTGCATGCTCGGGGTGCGAGCTACGGCGCGGCGCGAGGACCGGAGTTGAGGTGTGCGTCGCAGGGCACGACGCACAGGCGGAGCGTGCGCCGTGCCACCTAGGCTGTGCTACGCACGCATGCGATTGCCGCCGGGCTGGGGCGCTGGAGGTTGAGGGGAGGAGGGTGAGCCCAATGCAGCCAGGCGACGACGACGGATGGCAGCTTCTTGTCGACCATCACCCGGACGCGATCTGTGTCCACGACGGACAACTCTTGCTCTTCGCGAACGTCGCTGCGCTGAACCTGGTTGGTGTCGACTCCGCCGGGGAAGTGGTTGGTCGGCCGCTCCTGCAGTTTGTTGACGCTACGTCCGCGGCCGCCCTGATCGAGCGGATCGCAGGACTGACCCAGCTCGGCGACACCTCCGCCCCCAGTGTCATGAGGCTTCTCGACGCTGATGGCAGCCTGCGCACGGTGCAGGCCCAATCAGTTCGCACCCGGTGGAAGGGTGAGAACGCGTATCTGGCGATCATGCGGGACATGACCGCCCAAGAGATGGCTGAGGCCACCGCGAGGCGCGCCGAGCAGCGCTTCACCGAGGTAGTCGAGGCGCTGATCGATGGGGTCGTCGTCCATGACCGTCGCGGTTACATCCGTTCGATCAACCCTGCCGGCGCCGCGATCCTCGGAGTCGACGTGCACGACGCGGTCGGAAGCTCCATCAGGACGATGATCGACGAAGGCCGTATTCGCAGGGCCGACGGGGTGTTGATCACACCCTTTGACCTCCATCGCAGACCGTTCACTTCGGCCCCGAGCCGCTACGAACTCGAACTGACGCCTCCTCGCGGCCAGACGACCTGGGTCAGGTGCGCAACATCTGTGATCGGCGACGGTGCCGAGCGGCACCTCATCACCTCGTTCACCGATATCACCGCAGAACGCGACGCGACCGCCAGACTTCAGTATCAGGCCCGCCATGACGCGCTGACCGCTCTGCCGAACCGGCACGACATCCTCGACACACTCAGTGCCGCGCTCAGCGAGCAGGACCGTCACCACGACATCGCCGTGCTCTATATCGATCTCGACAAACTGAAAGCTGTCAACGACACCTACGGTCACAGCGTCGGCGACGAGGTCCTGCGCATCGCCGCCCGCCGCCTGGCCAGCGTGCTACCGCCCGGCAGCTCGAGTATCGGCCGGGTCGGCGGCGACGAGTTCGTCGCCGTGGTCAGCGGAGGATCGTGCGCCGCAGGCGATCTCGCCACGTCCTTGCATCAGTCACTCGACTCGCCGATACCCGTTCGGGACGCCCAGTTAGTTGTGCGTGCCAGTATTGGCGCCATCCGAGTCCCGCCCGGCGACACCCGAACCGTCGACCAGCTTCTGCGCGACGCAGACATCGCGATGTACCAAGCGAAAGACTCTGGTGGCAACCGCACGATCTTCGCCGCGCAGGACCCCATCGTTTTCTGGTGAGCGTCCGGCGCGCCCTCACCAGCAGCATCTCTTTGCGGCGTCGTCGGACAGTCGATCACCCTCGTCAGCGTCGGTAGACGCGCCTGAGTTCACCAGTGGGGGGCGGCGAGTCGCCCCGTGTGTTCGGGGACTCGCCATCTGCGTGCGCTCTCATCCCGCCGTTGCCCCGCGGCGCTGGGTGGTGCACGGTCTGGTCTCCGCCGTTCTGCTTGGCGGTGTACATAGCGGTGTCCGCGTCGTGGAGCAGGTCGTCGATCGTGCGGGTATCTGAGGGCGGGACCGTGACTACGCCAACGCTGGTAGTGATGATCAGGGTCCATCCGTCGAGAGTGATGGGTTGCGCCAGGGCTGCATGGAGCGCATCGGTGATCGCTCCGAGACCCGAGGGTTCGGCGTGGATGATGGCGACGAACTCGTCGCCGCCGACTCGGCCGATGATGCCGTCTCCGGGGATCGCCTGTTGGAGTCGGCGGGCGGCAATGCGCAGAACGTGATCGCCGGTGGAATGCCCGAGAGAGTCGTTGGCGGCCTTGAGGTTGTCCAGGTCGAGAAACAGCACAGCGATTGGGCCGCGGTGAGGGTTGGCGAGCGTAGTGGTGAGAGTGTCGACCAGGCGCAGCCGGTTGGGAAGACCAGTCAAGGCGTCATGGGTGGCCTGATACTCCAGGCGCGCGCTGGCCTCTCGTTCGGCGGTGACATCGCTGAACGACATGACGTACCGGGTCGGGGGAGGGGAGAAGTGTTGTGTGGTCCCTGAGATCCAGACGACCGTGCCGTCGGGACGATGTATCCCGGCGGTGAAGGTGGCGGGTCGGCCCGTTCGGCGGGCGCGGGCGAACGGGTAGATCTCGGGGTCCAGGGGTAATCCGGTGTCGGCGCTGATCGGATTCAGGGTGCGGGCGAGGGTTTCGAGATCCGTGCCGAGGACGTCGGCGGGGTCGACGTCGAGAATGTGGGCGGCGGAGGTGTTCATCGACAATGGCACGCCTTCGTCGTCGAGGATCATGACTCCCTCGACCAGGCACGACACCACGGCCCCGAATTGCAGGTTCGCTGCGTCCGCCTCAGCCCGGGCGGCATGTTCAGCGGTCAGATCACGCAGGACCGCAAGGTAGGCGGGCCGCCCGACCCAGATGGTGCGTACCGATCGGGCTTCGACGGGCACGTGGTGGCCGTCGAGGCGGCGCAGGGTCATCTCCGTCGGAGATGATGCTGCTCCCAGGCTGTCGAGGCCCCGGATGCGCTCGAAGAGCGCAGCGGTCGACTCCTCGGTCACGAACTCACCCAGAGGATGGCCGACCACGTCCGCGGGGTCGGACGCACCGATGAGCTGGAGGCCGGCGGCGTTGACGAACACCAACTCGGCGCCTTGGTGGACCACGATTGCATCGGGGCTGTGATCGATCAGAACTCGGTACTGCACCCCGGGATCGTGAGCGTGTGCCGGGGCCGCGGGGCTGGGGGCGGTGCCGTCGTCTGCGAAGTCGCCCTCGTCCACGCCGCCTTCCTCGTTTAGTCACCCGTGCTTGATGCCGCAACTCATTGAACCACTCCAACAGGAGTTGCGGAGAACAGCGAATAGTCGGTCGCCGATACCCGTGGGGCGATATGCCGCTATTTCAAACGGCGGGTTGGGTGTAGTGCATTCGATCGCTTGCTTTTTGCGAAATTACCTGTTGTGGCGGTTAATCGTTGTGACGGGGCCTCGGTGGGGGGATTCCGCATCCGTTAGGGGGAAATGAACAATGGCAAAGAATGGTGTGAACATCGTGGGAGTGGGCGCGGCCACCGGGTACGGGTGGGGTGCTGACGCACTGTGGCGGGGAGTGTCGTCGGGCAAACCCGCGGCGGTGCTGCATGGCGGGTACGGCGCCGATGGTGATGACCAGGTGTGGTTGGCGAAGGTTCCCGCAGGTGGGGACCCGGCGGATAGTCCTAGCCTGTTTTCGCAGGCCATGCGGGGTGTGGCGCGTGAGGCGATCGGCGATGCGGAGTCCCGTGGCTGGACACCAGGACGCCGGGTGGGGTTGCTGCACGCGGTCGTGCTCGGTGATGTCGCCGACTGGCGGCAGTTCTATCTCGGCGACGACGGGCAACGCAGGATCCGCGACTACATGCGGTTGCTGCCCTCGACCCCGATCTCGACGCTGATGCAAGAATTCGGATTCCACGGACCGGCAATGAACGTCTCGGCAACATGCAGTTCCGGAAATGTGGGATTGCTGACCGCGAAAATGTGGCTCGATGCGGGAATTGCCGACGATGTCGTGTGCGTGGCCACCGATATGTCGTTGACGCCGGAGAACGTGGACCATTTCGTCCGATTGGGTGCCGGCGTCGTCGATGCCGAACCGCTCGATGCGTGCCGCCCGTTCCAGGAGGGCAGCCGCGGGTTCGCGATGGGGGAGGCCTCGGTCGGGTTCGTTGTCTCCAAGTCGCCGGCGCAGAGCTATCTGTCGATCCTGGGTGGGGCGATGAGTCACGACGGGTTCCACGTCGCATCCGTCGACCCCGGTCACCGAGAGATCATGCGGTGTGTTGATGACGCTCTGGCCGACGCCGGGGTGGACGCCCGCGACGTGCGCTACCTCAACGCGCACGGGCCCGGCACCGCCCAATGCGACGCCGCCGAACGCGCAATCCTGTCGGAGATGTTCGCCGAGGCACGCCCGGATGTGTACTCGATCAAACCGCTGACCGGTCACTGCCAAGGCGCCGCGGCCGCCGTCGAGATTGCCGCAACCGCCCTCGGCTCCGAGCACGGAATCGTGCCTGCCCCACCACACGTAGCTACCGCGCACCCCCAGCTCCTCGACGGTGCCACACCAATGGCCGAGGGCATCACCATCAAACCCTCACTGGGAATGGGAGGACACAACTCCGTCGTCGTCCTCAGCACCCCCAACTGAACACTCGAGCAGACGCCGCGACACTCGCACATTTTCAGCTTGTCCTGCTGGTGATCACCCGGTCGAAGAGGCGGTCGGGGAGCAGGGCACGTAGGAACAGCGCCGACCGCGCCTGGTAGCCGGTCGCAGAGCGTTCCCGCCCACCCGCTGTGGGTCCAGAAGGTCTGGTGACCGCTACCGGCACGTCTATGACCACGACAACACGGGCCGCGCGCGAGTCGCACAGCGACCAGCTCGCGACCGCGGTCACTGAGCGTCGCGCGCAGCTCTCGCTCAGCATGGCCGCGGCCGAGGCCGCCGGCGGACCATCGCAACCCACCCTCGTGCGCGTCGAGAGCGGCCAGTCGTCACCGCTACGACCAATCACCCTGGCCAAGCTCGACCGGGCACTGCAATGGAAACGCGGTACAGCGGCACGGGTGTACGCCGGCGGCGACGCAGCGGCTCTCGACAACGCCGACTGTGTCGATGCATCAGCGCTGACCATTGGTGTCTCGATCGACGAGACGGCGCGGCTGCTGCATGCCGCCGCCGACGTCGCCGCGGCACCGGACTTCCCTCCGGAGTTGGTGCAAGGGTTTCGCCACGCCGCAGCCGACCTCGTCGGTGACGTTCTGCCGCGCCTGGCCGCATGCGACAACGCCGGGCGACGTCTCCGCGCTCGCCCGGGCGATCCAGCGCCTCATCGTCCAATCCCCATACCCCGCACACCCCAACGCGGATTTGGGCGGCCAGGAGACATCACGAGGCGCATCGCGGACCAGCGATCCTTGCTGCGGCTTATCGGGGGCTGGGCAGGATGGATGGCATGCCGTCGGGGCCGACACCGCGTCATCTTGTGCGGGAGAGCCATTTGTACCGGACGGGAAGTGCGGTGTGGCCCGGACTTGCTAGACCACACCGCCCCGCCCCGCCCCGGCGCCGGCGCTAGTGGTATGCGCTCACCAAGAACCCGTCGGTATCTTCTCCGTAGGCCAGAATTCGATTGAATCTGTAGAACGACGGGAGTATCCCGCCACCCGCCGAGTTCTGCTTAGCCGGGATGTAGCAGGAACTGTATCCTGCTGGATTCTGGAACGTGTCGCCGTTAGGCAGGTACTGATACGGAATCCCGCAGAAATAGAACGTGCGACCCACGGGGTTCGCGTATTTCCCAGCCCCCTCGCGCGTACTTGCGAACGGATATTCGTCGCAGGTAGTGCCAGACGGGGGTGTGAAGCGTGTCGGGAACCAGCGCGGGCAGGCCGTTGACCTATTCTTCCCGTACTGCGAATCGCCTTCTGTTATTCGTGTTAGCTTGCTGAGCTTACCCAGGAAATTTTTGATAATGGGGTTTCCTGGCACGAGTGAATTTTGCGAACGGAGAATATGATCGTAGAGCAACGTGTCGTTGTTCTTTGTTGTGGTCATATCCAGCACTGGAAGGTTCTGGGAATTCGCGTCTTCGCGAATGACGCATCCAACTCCCTTGAAATACGTCAGTGAGTCACAACGCCAGTCGGGGAGCCTAAATCCCCTTGTCGCCGCAGCTGTAAGCGGCTCCGGATTGGAGGCCCTCATGTTGAGGATCTCTGAGATGACACTCAATGTCCCCGGAGTGTTCTCCAGGCCCTTCGCCTTGATGTCGTACCGCACATTTGGGAATCCATCGAAAAAATTTCCCTTGGCGGTTCCTGCAGTGTTGGTGATCTCGTGATTGTCCGACGGCAGCAGATTGCCAAAAGAAGATTCGAGAACTGTTGATCTGCCGACGCCGGTGAACGTTTTCCCGATTGCCTTCACTCGCACCGAAGCTGTGGGGGAGTTGTTCAGTGTTGCAACCGAGAGATAGACCCAGCCCTTTGCCCAGCCGATAGTCTTAACCTGACCTGTGACCACGTCGAGCTGCCTGATGCGCAATTTCGCGCGCTCTTTTGCGCACACCAGGAACCGTTTCCCGTGAAACTCGCCGGTGGCGGGTCCGTTGTTGCACAGGGCGTTGCCGCTTCCGAAGAAGTCGCTCTCCGCGGCTGTGTCGGGCGCAGGGTCGTCGGGGATGGGGAAGTCGTCTGTGGGTTCGTCTGCCGGGTCGTCGACCAGGCGGATGTGCGGCGGAGTCTTCGTCGAGATCGCCGGTGCAACCGAGCTCGTGGTGGGGGAGTTTTGCAGTTGCGGCGTGGGCGAGGCAGAGGTAGGGGCCGGAGTCGAGCTGCTTTCGCTGGTGGGCGCCGGCGAGCTGGTCGACGGGGGTTCGGCGGTGGGGCTGTCGCTGCTTGGCGCCGGCGCTGAGGACGGCTCAGACGATGGTGCTGGCTCGGACGGGACAGAGGTTTCGGGAGACTGGCTCGGTGACGGCGCAGGGGCCCGACGTGCGTTCGTATTGTTGTCGGTCGGGAATTCTTCGTCCCCAAATCCCAGGCACATTTCGACGCCGTTGCTGGAGGTGTTGCACTTCGACCCAGTTGGGGAAAGGGCCAGTGAGAATCTGCTGGGGTACTTGTTGTACGGGTCATCCTTTCCGATCACTGGATCGGAGTCATCCGGGTTGGCATCCACGACTGGGCCGACGTTCCAGTTCAGGTAGCCGCCTTCAAACTGCTGCTGGTAGCCGCCGCGGAGCTCGTACTCGTCTGTGACCGGGTACCCGAGGTTGCCGTTCTCGTAACCGCTCTTGCCCCACAAGTCGCGGAGCGCACCCCACACCTGGTGAGCGCCGGTGTTGGGGCTGTAGTAGATCGACCCGCCTTGGAAGGTGTTGTAGCTCCCGTTGTTTTTTCCGAGGGCGGCCTCGCTGATCGTGGGAAATCCGAATGGGCCGCGCTCATAATTAAACTGAGCCCATTTGGCGCGGATCGCTCCCCGAACCATCTTTGCGTATCCATTTGCCACGTTGGCGTTCCAATAAATCGCCGAGTCGTTTGCGAAGTTTTGGTACTTGGAGTTCGCGACAGCGGCATTGGCCTCGTTCATCGTAGGATTACCCAGCTTTGCTGGACCGCCTTGAATGCGGTATTCGTCGAGAATTCGGCCAACTACATCGTAGTTACCGTAGCGGTCCGCACTCGCTGGCGCGGCGCCGAATGCGGCCGCGATAAACAGGACGGTCAGAAGGTAGGTCACGGCTTGTGAAAAGACGCGCACCACCGACCCTCTCGGTTTCGTCAACATGCTCGCCGTCCTTTTCTTCCGAGGCCGAGGTCATCGAGTCCGCAGCGCGAGCCTCAAGTGTGCTGTTTCTCTCATGCGTCGCACAGCTTCCACTCAGGGTCGGTGTCGACCCGCTGCCGTCCATTAGCGGCAATTTGCCTGATCAAAGCGGCCGCGGCCGTCAGAAAAAAAGAATGCTAACTTGCTAGAAAGTTAGAACTGTCAGGCAAGGCGATCGAGCTCAGGCAACGGTTTCGCTTACGCGGCTGGCATTGCCGAGAATTCGTGCGACGCACCAACCAAGGTTCTAATGCAGTTGCGTTCGGGCTCATCTGGGCAGCGCGCGCGATATGGTGGCGGCCAGTAACGAGTCCTTGTAGGAGGTAGAGGTTGGCCAGCAATTGCCGGTCCGTTGCGTTCCTCTTGCTGGCGGTGTTCTTTTTCGCGGCAGCGTGCGGGACCGGTTCCGACGGCACAGCACCCTCGCGGTCTGCTGCGAGCACCTCGGCAAGTCAGACGTTCGCGGTGGTGGTGGCCGTGCAAACGCCGCCGCCGCAGGTACCAACGTCGGTCGGGCTGGGAGAGTTCGATGGCGATATCATCTCGTTGCCTCCAGAGTTCCTGACAGGTTTCACCTCGGCGGCTGTTCATCAGCGGGTAGCGGAAGCAACCGCCAGCAAGACGGGCCAGGATCTGGACCGAGTGCGCGATGGATTCTCGATCCGGCAGCGATCCGCCGACTCGCTGACGGTGGCCACGTCGGGTCGAGGCGATGCAGAGCTCTCACGGAACGCGGCGAACGAGCTGGCTGATCTAATACGTTCCGATCCGCTAGCGCGCCGTTTCAGCGAAGTATCTCGAGCGAATGTGATTGTCACAGTGTCGGCGGCGTGAGGCGTGGTTCGCCGACGACATCATCCAGCCGGGTCTCTCGAACACCCCGTTCAGCCGGGTTTAGGCAGCTAGTAGACGTCAAAGTCGACCAGGCTTAAGGAGATGAAGTGGAACTTGCAGCTCGATGGGAATCTCTGATTGCAACTCTCCGCGACTACGCGCCCGCGACTGCCGCCTCGTTCAGGCCCGGGGCGACGGAGGCGGCGGTCGCAAGGTGTGAGGAAGCGATCGGGGTTCGCTTCCCTGCTGAGTTGCGCACCTGGTTTCTTCTTCAAAACGGCCAGGCCGACACCGACACCGGCCCCGCCGGCGAGTTACTGCCCTTGCAGGTGTTCTTTTCCCTAGACGAGATCGTCACCGAGCATGCTGCGCTGTTGGAGCTCAGCTCGGAGATGCTCGACTACGACCCCGACTATTACGGCAGCCTCTCGGCGATCGCGAATGGCGCCCCGAATGCTGGTGAACCCACTGACCTTTTTATCGCGTCTTACATCCCGATCAGTGGCTACCAGAACATCGACTACTTCTGTGACACGCGCCCTGGCGATCGACACGGATCCATCGGATGGTGGCCATACAACGCGGGCCCCGCTGCACCCACAGAGTGGGGATCGATCGCCGAGCTCTTGGCCCACATCGAGCACAACCTCACTGACGGGCCCCCAGACGGTTGGCAGATTGTCGTCGACGACGGCGCCATGTACTGGGAATCAACCGGCCCGTAAGCCACGGATAGGCCAGGCTCACGCAAACCCAACGGACGTTGCCGTTCAGAAGTCAAGTTGTAACCTTTGAGAGCCACGGGCCCTCATGAGATGTGCTAAAAATTTGACAACGCTGAATTGCGGCGAAAAGTACCTATGGACCAAAGGGGTCAGCACAGAAATGACCACTCCCTCCCAGTTGCAAGGCCTCGCAACCAGAGTGGACCGAAACTTGATGCGCGCGGTGAAAGTGCGCGCAGCGCAGGACCAAATGACATTGCAGGCCGTCTTTCACCAGGCGCTCACCGATTGGCTTAAGTCACCCGATAGGCGCCGGCAGCGGTGATGCGCGGGTGGGTGGATACGTGTCACTGATCACGTATCACGCTGCGATGAAAGCTTTCGGTCTAGCGGCCGACCCGACCCCCTCGTAATCTGGGCTGCCCGGATCGTCGGCGACTTGAAGCTGTCAGTGACTGCGGCCTGTTGGCACGACGTACGAATGATTGGGACAGCCGCAGGCTAAAGCCAGCCGGGTCGTTCCCCGGCTCACGTCCCTGCCCCCGCAGGTGCTGGTGTGGCGGATCGCCGGCCGCTAGACCTCGGGCCAGGCGAACAGGGACCGGTAGAACAGTTCACGGGGGTGGGGCGGCGGTTCGGCCTGCCCGGGTTGTGCTTGCACGCAGCCGAGGATCGAGTGCGGCGCGGTTGCATTTGCAGGTTTGTTCCGCAGGATCAGCTTGGTGAACGCCTCGATTAACGCTGTGCCCGCGCTCAGCAGCGTGACGGCCGATGTTGCGAGATCGGCAACGGTGGTATGTGCGCCGAACACCCCCATCGGGTCCGCTCGCCACACGCCGAGGCTGTCGTAGTGATCTTGAGTGAGCTTCGGGTTGGCGCCGGGGAGAAGGTCGGGCATGGCGTCGAGGTCCAGTGCGATGTTCTGGGTGCTGCCGTAGCCGCGCCCCGGATGCTGGTCGACTGGCAGGATGCCGTCGTGGATGTGGTTGCGAAGGATCTTGCACACCCCGGCGTAGGGGTGGAGCCGTTCTACATCCACCAGCGCGTCGGCGGGGTACTCGCGACTCAGATGGTCGGTGATGTACCCGCCGGCGTCGAGGGAGAGCCGGAACTTCTTCGAATCTCGAGTGGGGTCGATCAACAGCAGGTAGCGGCGCCCGTAGATGTCGAACGCCGCGGCGAGGTAGAGGAGTTGCCGGTCAAACGCTTCCGCTGCCGCCTCCACGACATCGATGCCGCGCTTGCCGCTGATCGGGTTCGACAGGACAGCGAGTAGCTGGTCGAGTGCGCGCGTGGCGCGGCAGAGCCTCACACGGATTGAGTTGACCGCCGAGGACAGTTCAGGATCCCCGGTCCGTGGAGCGATGATGCCGTGCAGGCTGTCGAAGTACGGCATGGCCGCGCCGACACCCCAGTCATAGAACTTCTCGATCGTCGCGGTGGACTCCGTGCTCTGGACCAACCCGCCACCGACGAGTCTGCCGCGACGCACTTGGACGATCGGATTGCTTGTCGAGCGCAGGTGGTGACCGATGAGCGCGACCGCCTCGTCGGGCGTCACGCTGATCACGATGTCGTTGTCCGCGACGTCGCAGCGCCCGACGGTCGAGGCTGTCGTTACGATCGCGTCGATGCCAACCGCGGCTGCAGCAGCCGCGTACGCCGCCGCCCGGTTCCGATCCGCCAACGTGACGGCCTCCGCGCCGGGGGTCGCACTTTGCTCGTCAAGCTGTTGATACACGGGGAAAAAGTTCGCCGATTGCCAGGAGCGCTCCCTCTCGCAGTCGGTGGAAACTCCGAACTCGACGGTGTCGAGGTGCCGGGAGGCCTCTTCGACCGTGGTGAACCCAATCTGCCGCACGAGCGGGTTGTCGAGGGCACGTGCCCAGTCGTCGGGGACCTCTGTGCCGTGGGGTATCAGAAGCTGTATGTCCAGCTCCTCACGACCTAGGAATGTGGAGACGGCCCCGTCTGGCGGAGCGGGGATGGTGGCGACGTCGATCCCGAGTCGCAGCGGGCGTGTCGCTGGCCGCATCGGATAGAGCGGCGGATGGTCACCGTCGTCATCCTTACTGGGGGGCCTAACGAAGCGCATGAAACGGTGGTCCGGCTGTCCATCTGGAACGCTTATCGTCACGCTCGAATCCTCTCGTCAGGACATGCACCCGATCCGGGCCCCTCTGTGATGCTTGTCGACCCCGCTCACCTCAATCAGGCGACTGTATGGGCCGTTCTGGGCAGTGTCATCCTCTTGGTGCCATCTCCGTGTTGGGCTGCACTAGTGCAAAGCGGCACCAGCAGGTACTCGCTGACAAAAGATTCCACCCTGCGGATGATGGTTAACGAGAAGTGGGATGTCCCGAGTGTGAGGCGCGGTTCGTCGTCGCAAGCCGGGACGTCGACTCAATCGTCACGCTCCGCGAGGCAAACATGTTACGAGCTCAACGACTTCGACTCGCGGTCTCTTTCCAGATCGCCTTTGTTCTGACCATCTTGGCGGCCGTCTTTATTGAGGCTGCCGCCCGACTACCGTAACTCGCGCCACATGGTCAGGCCAGCACTGAACTCGCACAACGAGGCTCGCCCGAGTCGAGGTTGTTGACGTCCGTACCCAATTCTTTATCCGTACCAATAGGTACTATTAAGGTATGAAGTGCAATGTGGCGAACTGCTCGGCGACTACGAGTCGACGGGGGATGTGCGGCTCGCACTACCGTCGTTTCCTCCGCCACGGCGACCCGCTTGGAGGAGGCGCGTCGAAAGCGCCCGTCGATCGATCGCAGCCCTGCGTGACCGCCGGTTGTGATTCCCTCCGCGAGCGCGGCGAGTACTGCTCCCGGCACTACCGCCGCGTGAAGCGCCACGGGGACCCAGCGGCCGGTCGGCGGCCGAACATGGATTCGCTGGACGACGTTTTCGACTACTACATGCCTGGTGATCCGCCACCCGCTGGTGTGGTGTGGCCTTGGGCCGGACCAACGCACGCGGACGGGTACGGCGTGCTTCAGTGCCAGCACGAGTTTTGGCTCGCTCACCGCTACAGCTACCAGCGCTTCGTCGGGCCGATCCCGCCGGGCGCCGTTGTCCGACATCGGAACGACACGCCAATCGACGTGAACCCAAACAACCTCGAGCTCGGCTCTCAGGCTGACAACGTTGCCGACATGCATGAACGCGGCCGTGCACGGAAAGCGCGGCCAGTAGGAGAGATGAACGCGGGGCACAAGCTCACCGATGCGGAGGTTCGAAAGATTCGGAACCTCCGCAACAATCACGGTTGGAAACTTCGCGAACTGTCCGAGCGGTTCGGTGTCGGTGAGAGCGCCGTGTCAGCGATAGCCCGCCAAAAAACCTGGCGTCACCTCGAATGATCGAGGACGTCGGCGATGTCGGCGCTTGGTCGAACTCGGAGGCGCTGCGCCCACTGGATTGGAGGTCGTCCCGCCGAGCGCGTGGTCCCGAGTAGCGCGTAACGCTGTCGGCGCCGTCACATATACATGTGTTCGGTGCGCGGGTCCGCGACCGCTTCCTCCGGTTAGAGAGCTTCTGAGAATGTCGACGCCCCCACCCGATCCCGACCTGTCCGGGTTCAACTTCGAGCGGCCCGGGTCGCAGCTGCCGCCCTGGGTGCTTCCCCCGCGGCAGAAGCGGCGACGCAAGTGGCCGTTCGTCGTGGCCGCAGTGTTCGCACTGCTCGTGATCATCGGCCTGGTAGCTCCGAAGGAGCAGACCGACACGTCGGCAAAGGCCGCCGACACCAGCACCGCCGCGACGTCGACGATGACGTCCACGAGTGCGCCGACAACGTCGACATCGACTCCGACGGCGGAGCCGACGTTGGCGGTCGCCCCGGTCGCCGGCACCGTGACCGCCGCGGCACCGGCGAACGCCGCGCTGGCCAAGCTCAACACCCTCGCGGTCAAGGGCCGCGCACCCAAGACCGGATACAGCCGAGAACAGTTCGGACAAGCGTGGTCTGACGACGTTAATGTCGAGTCCGGCCACAACGGCTGCGACACCCGCAACGACATCCTGCGCCGCGACCTCACCGCCATCACCGTCAAGCCCGGCACCCACGGCTGCGCCGTCGCCACCGGCACCCTGGCCGACCCCTACACCGGCAAGACCATCCCGTTCACCCGCGGCTCGTCGACCTCCTCGGCGGTGCAGATCGACCACGTTGTCGCTCTCTCGGATGCGTGGCAGAAGGGCGCCCAGCAGCTCACCGCCGAGCAGCGCCGCTTCCTGGCCAACGACCCCCGCAACCTGCAGGCCACCGACGGCCCCACCAATCAGAAGAAGGGCGACGGCGACGCCGCCACCTGGCTGGTCCCGAACACCGGCTATCGCTGCACCTACGTCGCCCGCCAGATCGACGTCAAGGCGCTCTACAAGCTGTGGGTCACCCAGGCCGAGAAAGACGCCATGATCCGGGTCCTCACCACCTGCGGAGCGACCCCGCCGGCGATGTCCGCAGCCCCGCGCCCCGCGCCGACCCGGACCTCGACCGCAACGCCTGCGCCCGCGCCGACGACCCGGGCGTACGTGCCGCCGCCGGCGACGACGCCGTACACCCCGGCGCCTGCACCGGCGTATGAGCCGCCCGCCCAGGCCGCACCCGACGTCGACGCCAGTGTTCCCAGCGGGGCGACCGCGATCTGCAACGACGGCACCTTCAGCAAGAGCAAGAGCCGCAGCGGAACATGCTCACGTCACGGGGGAGTGGCGAAGTGGCTGTGACGTCTAGGGGAGCCTGCGTTCGGCGGCGGGTGTCGTTGCGCGAATAGGGATCGGCGGCAGCCTGTTCGGAGTGCGCGGGGGCATCTCGACCCGCGGCATCGGCGTCGGCGCGGGACCGCTGTCCGTCAGCTCCTCCTGGGGTCGTCGAGGACGGCGCCGATCCAGCGGCGGTGGGGGAGCCTGAGCCGGGCTCGTCATGCTGATAATCGTCGCCTCCATAGCGGCCTGGCCGTACCTGTTGGCGACCTTCGTCGCCGTGCAGCTCGGCGCCGACAACCCCTCCACCATGCGCACGGTCGTCGGATGGGTCTTCGAGGCGCCCTGGTTGCTCTTCCTCATCTTCGTGGGTGGGGCCGCGGTCTTCGGGTCGTCCGCGACGTCCGACGACGAGACGCTGGCGTCGACCGCCCCCGACAACGAGATCCGCAGGGTGAAGCGCGGGTAGTCGTCGGCGTACGTGCATCCCGCGTGCACCGTCAACCACCGGACTCCGGAGACCGCGACCCGCTGCGCCGTCCGCCGCCGTTGACCACCCGTATTGATGCTGCGCCTGCGCGCGTACGACGTGGCGGAGACAGCGAAAGGGGCCCGCCTGGCTGGTGGGCCCCTTGCTGCCGGGTCTTCCGGCTGATCGATACTGCGGGTGAGCGACTACGCCGCGTTGTTGTCGCCGTCGTCGAGGCGAGCGACGTTGCCGGCCCGGAGGCCGCGCGGCGTCAGCTCGACGTCGAAGCCGACCTCGTCGCCGACCTGGATCCAGCTGAGCGAGTCGGTCATCCAGAGATAAACGCTCTTGGTGATGCCTGACGGGTGCTCGACCCAGATGAACCCGTGGCTGCGGTTCGGCGCGATCCAGTGGACCTTGCCTTCGGCCTCGCGGTCGACGATCAGCGCGGCCATGGCTTCCCGGCTCTTGCCCTCCTCCGGAGCGGGCTTGGCGACGAACGCCAGGCTCTTGTCGGTGGACAGATGCTCGGCGTCCTCCGGGTAGCACAGCGACTCTGGGGTGAAGTGGAAGCACTCGCCGCTGGCGGCGACCTTCACGAACCCGTGCCCGGAGGTCGGGTTCCACTT
The DNA here is from genome assembly GCF_947494875.1 of uncultured Williamsia sp. GTDB lineage: Bacteria > Actinomycetota > Actinomycetes > Mycobacteriales > Mycobacteriaceae > Williamsia_A. The sequence goes on along the minus strand of NZ_CANLWM010000011.1, from coordinate 75,746 downwards.
CACGATCGAGCCGTAGAGCTCCTCGGGCTTCTTGTGCCCGAGGATGCGGGTCACCTTGGTGTGCTGGCGGGTCGAGTCCCCGGTCCCCTCGGCGGCACTGCGTGCGGTCAGCGTGGAGACCGACGCGGCTGTCGCGGTGACGCCGAAGGCAGATCGCGACCAGAACAGCTCGTAGAACTCCTGCGCCTCCGGCCGGCCCTTGACGAAGATCTGCTGCGCGTCGCCCCGGTACTGGCCCGGGGTGCGGTTGTCGACCAGGCCCTCGGGGGAGTGGACACGGCGCCACACGACGTCGTCCGCGGTGGAGTTGTGCATGACAATCGCCTGGGGTGCGGCGGCAGAGCAGAGGCGGGCTGCCAGGTCGACCGCCGGACCCACGTGGTCGACGCCGCCGTCAGGGAGGCGGAATCGCTTCACCGGTCCACTGGCCATGCCGATCGACACCTGGTAGCTCACGTCGCCGGCCTGATGGCCGGGAGGTGCCATGTTCGCGAGCCGCAGCTTGTCCTGGATGACGATCGCGGCGTTGACCGCGACCGTCGTGTGGGCGGTGTTCCAGGTCAGCAGGGCACCGTCGCCGATCATTTTGATGTGCGGCATCTGCATCGGCTCGTTGCTGAATGCGGTGTCGAAGATCAGCTTGTAGAGGTGGCCGAGGCGCGTGACCCACGCCGCGGTGTCGGCGAACAACTTCATCTCGGTGCTACCCGCCATGTCGACGAACATGGCGACCGCTTCGAACGTCGAGCGCTCGTCGACGAACGCGGCGTCGAGCGACGGGAGGTCGAGGCCCTGACCCTGGTTCCGGTCGTAGGAATCCTCGTTGAACAGATTGGCAGACATGCCGTTCTCCTTCGGGTTAGAGAACGCCGGTCTAGGGCATTCTCTTGGTGGACCACCCGGAGTGCCGCGAACGGCACTCCGGGCGGGTGTTTCCATCTGGTGGATAACCCCGCTGCCAGGCGGGAGAGCGTTGATCCGGTCTGATAATGACCGACGTTGAGCCGCCGTGTCCATAGGTGTTCCTTACAGAAACCTATGAACCCAAAACAGGCCCCCATGTCGAGCATGGGAGCCTGCTGTGGTGCCGAGCGGTTCTGGCAAACCGCGCCAGCTATATTCAGATGGAAACACCGCCCGAAAGAGCGGGGCCGCGGCGAATGTCTACTATTTAGCCCGCAAAGCAAAAAGACCTCGAGACATGGTTGTCTAAGGCCAGATTGCCCGGGAGGCCGTCATAAACAGCGCTCGCGACAGCTCCACTGTGCGCCGCACGACCCCGCGATGCAAGTGGAAAAACAAGTAATATCGGTCTCTGTTACCAAATCGATACTTAAAACCGGACATCCGCTGCGTCATTGCTCGGTTCATCGAAGGTTGCCCCGCCTGAATGTCCTTGCAACAGCGCACAATTGACCGATAACTTACCTTATGTCAGGTAGTTGCTTAAAAGTACTGTGCTGCTCTGTCTCTCAGTAATGTAAGCGGACTGGTTGGCGCGTCGCGCGCTCGACAAGCGACTCGAAGGACTGGATCATTGGCTGCCGAGGTTGAGTTGACGACGGGCGTTGGCGATGGCGGTAACCGCGCACGTCCCGATGTATCCGTCACGGTCGAACATGGTCGCAACACCGATCGAGAGGCCCGACCGCGAGCGCTGGTGGTCAGCGATGAGGCCCAGGCCGACCCCTAGCGGTAAGCGCGTCAGGGCGAGCGTGGTGTCGATGTTGATGAACCCGGCGCCGGCGGAGCCCCAGTGACAGACCAGGCTCGTGGTCTCGGCCATCACGGCGGCCCGGACGAATGGTGATATCTCCTCCCCCGCAACAAGCGGTGGGAAGCGTTGCCACACAGCTTTGCGATTCGAGTTCTGGTGCGCGGCGAAGCTGCCCGACCACGATGCGCCGTCGCTCATGAACAGTGGCGGGGCGGGCTCATCGTCGCAGTCGGGCGGCTCGGGTAGCGCGTCCCGGCGGCGCCACACCTGTCCCGGTGGTTCCTCACTGGGCGCCGCGTACACCGCACGGCCCCGGGCGGTGACATCCTCCCCGCGGCCTACCGTCGCGTCCACAAGTCGCAGGCGAGGACTCCGACGGACCTCCACTGCGTGAGCCTCCACTCCGGCGACATCGACCGGGGCGCACAGGTCGACTGTGAAGCGCAGAGGAACCAACTCGCCGTCCTGCGCGACCGCTTCGATGGCCCGCGCGAGTACCCCGCACACCGCATATCCCCCGACCTGGGACGTTGACCAGGGGCTGATCGCGAGCGGTTCGGGAGTGAGCGTCTGGCCGTTTTTAGACGTGAAGAACGATGGAGGTGGCGGTGTCGCGTCATCTGTAACCACGTACAGAAGTGAAACACGTTCCACCTCTATGTGTTCGTGGGACGCAGCTACCGGCCGATTGTTCTAGGCCCGCATCTTTGTGGGCGGGGTGCCGCTGAACAGCGCAAGTAAAGGAGTCTAGCTAATCTAAAACAATCTAACCGACTGGTGATAGGGTCCGATCCGTGTCTAACCCGTTCCACGCCAGCTTCGGTGTCAGCCCTCCTCTTCTGGTAGGTCGAGAAGCGGTGCTCGAGGAGTTCGACGAAGCACTCGAGGACGGGCCCGGTTCGGCGGGCCGGGCGACTCTGTTCACCGGGGCGCGCGGTGCGGGTAAGACGGTCATGCTCAACGCGGTCGAGGACCTGGCGAGGCGCCGTGGCTGGCTGGCGATCAGCGAGACCGCAACGCCGGGGTTCGTCGACCGGATCACCCAGCAACATCTGCCGCGGATGCTGCGCGAGTTCGACCCCGCCGCGGTCCGTCGCCGGCTCAAGGGCATCACCGCGCCAATGAACGCCGGTCGTGTGGATTGGGACACCATCGACACACACGTCACTCAGGCCGGACTGCGAAATCAGCTCGAACTGCTTACCGACCTGCTCGCCGAGCATCAGACCGGGGTCTTGATCACCCTCGACGAGATCCACCAGAACCAGCTCCCCGAACTACGGGAGCTAGCCGGCACTGTGCAACATGCTTTCCGCGAGGGCCGCGAACTGGCCTTTGTCGGTGCCGGGCTTGCCGCCAGCGTCAGCGACGTCGTCAACGACGACGTCCTGACGTTCCTGCGCCGCGCGGAACGCCACACCCTCGGCTCAGTGCCGCGCCGCGACGTTGAACGCGGGTTCCGCGAACCCATCCACGCCGCCGGGCGCACCATCAGCACCGAAGCGCTGCAGGTGATGGTCGACGCCGCTGGCGGCTACCCGTTCCTACTGCAGCTCATCGGCGCCCAGACCTGGCGACTGCACCCCAACGAGGCTGAAATCAGCGTTGACGATGCTGTCGAGGGCACCATCCGCGCCCGCCGCCGCATGGGCCGACTGGTTCACGAACCCGCGCTCGCTGCCGCCTCTGACATCGACAAATCGTTCCTCCTCGCTATGGCCCAGGACGACGGGCCGTCCGCCATGGCCGACGTCCGCACCCGCCTCGGAGTCGACGTCAACTACGCCAGCCAATACCGCCTGCGACTCATTGCCGCCGAGCTCATTCACTCCACCCGCCGCGGATACGTCGACTTTTCCCTCCCCTACCTCCGCGAGTACCTCCGCGACCACGCCGCCTCCGACGCATAAACTTGGCGAGGTCGGCGCAGGAGTCAAAACCGCTGCGCCACAACCGACACCGATAATTTATATTATGTCAGGTAGTCGCCGAAAAGCGCTGCTGCACCTCAGTTTTGACTGTGCTATCGCACAGCGCTGTGTCTCGATGCCCGCCACCTTATCGAGTTCGTCTCGGAGTTGCCGTTGGGCGTCGCTGACACGGTCCCGCTATCCACCCAACCCCGGACAGTAAAGATCGATTAGGGCTCGCGTCAGCTGCTCTGCGCGGTTAGTTAGGAGGTCGAGTTTGTCCGTCGGAACAGGTGAGAAATTGGTTGGGTAGTCCTTGACCGCGGCGTGTGGCACTAGGTCCGGGACGGGGACAGGAAGGCGGTTGTCGGGCATTCCGAGATATGTGTAGGTAAGGCCTTGTAGACGTCCGGCTGATCGGTGTTCGTGGACGAGGGCGCGCATACCATCTTGTGAGCGGGTGTGTGCGATCTCGAAGCTCCGTCTGAGCCGTCCGGTCATGAAGTTCGGTGCGCGCTTGGTGATTCGGCCGCCGCCGGCGTCCACGACGATGATGTGGTCTAGGTCGTGCACGTGGCTGGTGTGTTGCGGTGAGCGCCCCGGCAAGATCGGGCTCAGTGCGAGGTTGTCGTAGACTCCGCCGTCGGTCATCAGCATAGTTTCGCGATGGGTAGTGCCATCGGATCGAGTGAAGGTGTAGCTGCGGTTTACCTGCGGGAGTAGGGCTGGGAAGGCGGCCGAGGCTGCGGTGGCCTCGGCGACAGTGACGGGCTCGACGATGGTTCCGTGCGGCGAGCAGGAGCTGATGGTGTTGCCGAATCGAACCGCGTTGCCAGTGGCAAGGTCAGTCGCGGAGATGATGGTGTTCAGGCCGGGGTGGGTGACCTCGCTCAAGAGTTTGGTGCCAAATGTGCGCGCTCGGAGCGCTGCGACCAGCGCCTCGGTGCGGGTAGAAGTTCGGTCGCGTTTTAGTTGCCCCGGTGAAAGTGCAAGCGCAACACTGCGTGTGTTGCTTGCTACGAGTCGGGGATGGACACAACGGCGAAGCAGCTCACGCTGAAGGTTGGTGTGCAGCATTGTGATGACGGACGCGTCGAATTCGGCGAAGTCGGTTGGTCCGTAGGCCCACATTGCCGTGAGCAGAGATCCGCCGCTGATGCCGGACACCACCCGAACGTCCGGTAGTACGCCCCGGTCGTTCAGGGCACGTAACGCGCCGAGCCCGAAGGCGGTGGCCCGGAATCCACCGCCGGAGAATGCGAGCCCGATTCGGGGACGCTGTGTATTCATGTGGCCCGTCGCGGACGACGCCGTAGGCGTAGCCATCCCGCTCGATCCGGGACCCCGGTTATTGCCCGTACGAGGCCGCCCGCAGTGACGTGCACCGTTCCGCGTGTTCCTCCACGAAAGTAGGTGCCAGGCGGTAGTTGTTGGAGGTCGCGGCCTCCGACATAGCCCGGGTGGCCCGGCGCGGGGGGCTCGGTGGAACGGGGCACGACTCTGGCGTAGACGTCGGGTGTGTTGCCGGCTTTACCGGTTCTCCAAGCGTTCCATCGGTCAGCGGAGCCGCCGAGGATCATCATGAGTGCTCGTTGACGGCTGCCGTCAGGTGCGACGATCGATGCCATGCCTTGCTCGTCTGTCTGACTCGGACGAGCGGGTCCGCAGGGGTGGGTGTGCCAGAAGCCGAGAAAGCCGCTGGTGCCGCTTGTCCGCTTCACCTCGTTCTCGACACGTGTTTGGACCCCCTCGATGCCATGCTGGAAGTAGTCGCGGGATAAGAAGCTGTCGGGCGGCGGCCCTGCGACACGGTCGACATGGATCACGCCGGTTGCGTCGTCGAACGCCCCCAGCAGCATGCCGCCTGTCTCGATCAGGGGGCCCCGGATGCGTTCGCCGCGGCGAACTTCGGCGGCGACTTCGTTGTAGGCCGCAGCGGCTATGCGGACTTCGTAACTGGTGGTGCGGTCGATGGTTACGAGGTCGGGTTTCCAAGACGCCCGCGTCGTTCCAAGGTTTCCTGGCGAAGCAGCTCCGAGACGGACGGCAGAGGCGTATTGCGTAGGTGTACCAGATTGTTGGGCGTCGGCATCCGACACGGATGTGAGGATGCTGGTGGCTTCGTTCAGCATCAAGCCCGCCAGTGCCGCTGTCTGCGCGGCCGATCCGACAAAAGTGGGTGCCGAACACCCGGGCTCGGGGAAGAAGATGGCCGTGCGCGGTTCTCGGGGAAACAAGTCCTCCCCCAGGTCATGCCACCCCGGCGTTTCTGATGAACGCAGGAGAGCAACCTTCCGGAAGGTGTCGGTACCAGCTCCATTCGCGGTGGGCAGGTTGGTCGTGACCAACCCGCGAGACGCCTCGTGACCGATGACCATGGTGACCAGTGCCGGGCGGTGGGCGCGGCCTTTCCAGGCGCGCTCGATCGCTGACCGTACGGATGCGTCTGCGGTGGCGTCGATGACGAGGTCGTACTCGTACGCCGGGTTGGAGATGTGGTCGGTGAATCGGACGTCTTCGTGCAACGGGTCCACAGAAAGATCCCGGCGGATGGCGGACAAGCGGGCGGCTAACGCCCGGGCCTTCGATTGTCCGATATCCGCGTCCGTGAACAGCTGACGGACCAACACGCCAGGTCCGACCACCGATTTGTCGGCGACCGCCAGGTGCCTGACGCCGGCACGTACGCAGTACTCGGCCGTCGGGCCACCGAGCGCACCGCACCCTAAGACCAGGACCTTCTTTCCGCGTAGCCATGAGGTGGGGGCTGAGTGGTCGCGGCGGCGGGTGACCTCGGACCGGTTTTCCATCAGTTGCATCCAGCCCACGTTGGCCGCTTCGAACCAGCCCTGGGCGAGTGACTCGACACGCTCGGGCAAGTCAGAGTCGCCGAGACCCCGCACGGACCCGTACAGGTTAGCGATTCGGGAACTGAACGAATCCAGATGCCAGGCAGCCAAATGCGCCAGATGTTCGCCTTCGTCGACGCGACGGGAGGGGGTTCCGACAAGCATCGCTGTCACGAGCGGCGACTCACTGTCGTCGTCGGGGACCCACAGCTCCCCCGCGGCCTCGGGGTGAGTCGCCAGCTGACGTTTACGGAGCCAGCGATTCATCAACGACCCGGAGGCCAGATCCCAGAGCATCTCGATGTCGGAGTAGCCGTGGGCGGCCAGTCCCCGGCTCAGCTCGCGGACCGTCTGTGGATACTCGAACCCGAGCTGTCCCGGGATGAGCGTCGTCGCCACGACTATGCACGGCCTTTCGTCATGAAAGACCGGTGCGGTGTCATCCAGCACTCGAGCAGCTGCGGTGCCCGCGTCGACCCACTCCAGCACGTCTATCCGACGATCGTCGACCACACACCAGGCGAACACCGTGGTCGGTGCCGATCCGTCGCCTGCGGCGTCCCACGGGACCCGGTCACCCAAGTCCGGGTGCACGAGAACAGTGCCAGCACTTGCACTTGCGTAGGCGGTCGGGGGGTGAAGCGGCTGTCCCTCGGGATCGAGCGTGCCCGCGGCCGCGTTCTCCAGCCATCGCGTGAGCCGAGTGAGGAACCCGTACATTCCGTCCGCGGGATCCCACTCCACGCCTGGAGCGACGTACAGACACAGAAACCGGCCCCACTGAACATGCGGGGTCCCCGCCCACCGACGATGTGCCGAGTGCACCCTGGGTGGGTCGAACGGAAAGCTCGATCCGATCGTGATCTCGAACAACTCGCGGCCACGGATCTGAATTCCGTTGTCACCCTTCTGCAACCCCGAGGTATCGAGGGAAACATCGAAGACGTGCACATGGGCACTGGTCGATCGTTCCCCGACGAGTTCGATCGCACCCTCACTCGCGGCGGCTAGTTCGCGTAGTTGACGACGAGCCAGCTCATGGCCGGCATCAGGCACGCCCGAACCCAACAGTGGTAGTGGGTGCGGCGGCTTGGCCCCGGCCGGCTTCGACCGCGGACCGCACCCGTTCCGGCCCCGTCTGCGTCTGCGCCGCTCCTGCCGACAGTTGTGTGGCCACGGCCCGCCCGGCGGTCGTGGCCGCAGCCGCGACTCTGGTAAGGCGCTGATGCGCCGCGACAGACGCCGTCAACGCGTGCGCGGCGAGCTCGACGACCTCGTCATCCACGATGTGTGCGCCCGCGTCACCGATAGCCAGTACCACCGGCGACGGATCGGCGATCGAGGGCCACTCCATCGTGCAGATGAACTCGAAACGGTCCTGGTACCGATTGGCGGCCTTGCGGTGGGGTGGGTTGGCGCCTGCCTTGTCCGTGGTCGGAATTGGTTGGCTACTCGCTACAACGACTGCATCGTCTCGGCTGTATTCCTCAAACTTGTCCAGGATGTCGCTCTTGAGTGTGTCCTCACCGTCCTCGACTACGTACATCACCTTCTTCGAGCAGTGGTGCGGCGCCAGCAGCAGGTTCCACTCGAGGAACTCCTGGCGTGAGTGGCCCTCGCTGTAGTTGAAGATCTTGATGATCGTGTCGTACGCGAGGTCGCCGAACAGAAGCACCTTGACGTCGAGGCCGTTGTCGTCGGTCAGGGTGACCTGCATGGACAGGGAGGTCTCGTTGCGGGCGGCCGCGCAGTCGTCCTTGAACGGAGCGTGAATGAAGGCGTTGAACCGGCCGATGTAGTCGACGCCGTTGATCTTCGTGACACTGTTGCCAGGCTTGACGAGGTACTCCTCGGGAAGGTCGTGGTAGCTGTGCTCGGCCTCCGCGGTGTCGTACCCAACTACGATGACGCGATCCCCCAGGTCGATCTCATCTCCGGCGGCGACAGCCTTCTTCACCGCGTCCACCCGGCGCCTGACCTCCTTGTGAAACGCCTGAGCATCCTCGCAGAGCGCCGCGTCTGGATCGTCCGCCAGCTCGCGCCACATACGCGGTGTCGCCCACAGCTCACCGATGGTGGCCTTCTCGAGGAGATCAGCGAACCCGCTGCAGTGGTCCTTGTCGGCGTGCGTCAGAACGAACGCTGCGAGGAACGGCCTCCCATCTGAACCAATCGGAAGCGCGTCCACGAGAAGGTCGACAACGGGAACCTCGGGATTTGCCTCATCGTCCGCCTTCTCGCGGTCATTGAGGTCTACTTGCACCAGAATCTCTTCTGACACCACAACGGTCGAGCTGTCGCCAGTGCCGACCGGCCAGAACACAACACCTACATCAGGAAGCGTTTCGGTCATGAGTCGCTTCAATCCCCTCTCAGGGGTCGGTGAAGACGCGCGTTCTTCGACACAGGCCGGGTTCACATACCGGCACCGATCGTGCGGGTGTAGCGTCTGCGGTGCATCGACCAAATGCGAATGCAGACCACCCCGTCGGAGAGTGCGCACGAAGCCACCCACCTACGGGGTGCTTCTGTCTTCGCTCATTGTTGAGCAGTGATCCCTCGAGACCACAACATGTAGTTTCTCACATCCAACCTCGACACAACAGCTTGCGAATGACATTCGTGAAAGTCGCAGGTCGCGACAGCCGCGGCGGCCGTAGCAGAGAGTGTCTGGCGTCACATTTGGCGCTCCGGCGGCGTGCTCAGGTGGCGGGTGCGTCATCTGAGCGGGCGCTGTCGGCGACCACCCAGATATAGGGCGACTCAACATGCTCAGTGGGCTCGAATCGAACCAACCGGGCCGAACTTCGGCGGCATGTCTGCAGGTCAGTATCTACTGCCGGTAGTTCGCGAGGAACCGTCCGATGCGACCGATGATCGCCTCGAGTTCGTCGGCGTGGGGCAGCGTGACGAGCCGGAAATGGTCGGGGCGGGGCCAGTTGAATCCGGTGCCTTGCACAATGTGCAGCTTCTCCTGCAGAAGAAGGTCGAGGACGAACTGTTCGTCGCTGCGAATGTCGTAGTGCGCGAGATCGATTCGTGGGAAGACATACAGTGCTCCCTTGGGTTTGACGCAGCTGATCCCGGGGATGGCGTTGAGTGCATCGGTTGCGCGGGAGCTGGCTGCAGCCAGGCGACCGCCCTCAGCGGTGAGTTCAGTGATGCTTTGCCTGCCGCCGATTGCGGCGGGGATCGCCTGCTGCCCGGGTACGTTGGCGCACAACCGAAGCCCGGCCAGCATTGTGAGGCCCTCGATGTAGCTGGTGGCGTCGCTGGTGGGTCCGGAGAGGACCATCCATCCTGCTCGCAGTCCGGCGGCTCGATACACCTTCGAGAGCCCGGAGAAAGTCACGCAGAGGACGTCGGGGGCGAGGGATGCGGCGCTGACATGCGGTGTGCCGTCGTAAAGGATTTTGTCGTAGATTTCGTCGGCGAACACGATGAGGCCGTGCTCACGGGCGACGTCGAGGACCTGTGTGAGCACGGCCTCGGGGTAGACGGCGCCAGTGGGGTTGTTCGGGTTGATCAGCACGATGGCGCGGGTCCGGTCGGTGATCTTCGACCGGATGTCGTCAAGGTCGGGGTTCCAGTCGGACTGCTCGTCGCAGATGTAGTGGACAGCTCGTCCGCCGTTGAGGGTCGTCGAGGCTGTCCACAGCGGGAAATCCGGGGCGGGGATGAGGACCTCATCCCCGGTCTCGAGCAGGGCGGTCATACACATCATGATCAGTTCCGAGACCCCATTGCCGAGGAACACGTTCTCGATGTCGGTGGTGACGCCGCGGGTCTCGTAGTACTGAGCGACCGCGCGGCGGGCGTGCGCGAGGCCCTTGGAAGAGGAGTATCCGGTCGATGCCGGCAGTGATCGCACGACATCTGAGAGCAACTCCTGGGGTGCGTCGAGCCCGAACTCGAGCGGGTTGCCGGTGTTCAGTTTGACGATGTGGTGGCCCTCGGCCTCGAGGCGAGCTGCGTGCTCCGCGATGGGTCCACGGATCTCGTAGGAGACGCCCGCCAGCTTGCTGGACTGGGTGACACGCATTCAAGGCACCTTTCAGGCGTTCCGGTGTTTACTTGGAATTTCCAAGTGCTGATCTACGATGGTCACCATGCCATACCGCAGTTATCAGCACCACTGCGCAGTGAGTCGGGCTTTGGATGTGGTGGGTGACCGTTGGAGCCTGTTGATCGTCCGTGAGTTGTGCGGCGGCCCACGTCGATACAGCGATCTGTTCGCCGACCTTCCTGGAATCAGTACCGACATGCTCGCTACCCGACTGCGGGAGTTGGAGGCCCGTGGAGTGGTGCGGCGCCGCGACGGTGAGTCTGGTTCGCGCCGGGCCGCCTACGAGCTGACGTCTGATGGAGAGGACCTCCGTCCGATCCTTGGTGCTCTCGCTCAGTGGGGTGTTCGGCACCTGGGCGACCGGAATCAATCTGATGCGGTGCGCGAACACTGGCTCGCAATACCGTTATGCGAGGTGTTGGCCAAGGGTGGGAATCACCAGACCATCAATGTTCAGATCGCCGGCGGGCCTGGCTTTCACGTGATCGTCGCTGATGGTGAGGCGACGCACCATGACGGGCACGTGCCTAGTGCCACGCGTCTGTTAGATCTCGATCTAGACGAAGCCAATGCGATCGTCGCGGGTCAGGTTGGCCTCCCTGTCTAGCGCCTGCGTGAGCGGGCTGTGAGCGTTCTTTCCGCGGCAAGGGCGCAGCGGTAGACAAATCAGGCCCGTAGGCCCACCCACCGCTGCCTATGAGAGCTTTCGGCCCGGCTTCCCGCGCGGGCCGCCGCTCATGCTCGGGTCTCGCGGGCGCCCACGGCCACGCGAGGGTCTAGGCCAACGCGGGATCCAGGGCGTCCAGGCCCAGTGTGCGCGGCTGCCAGACGGTGTCGTCTCCCCCGACAGGTAGCAGCAGGGTGTCGACGAGACCGTAGTAGCGCTGCTGCAGAAGCATCCCGATGTCGCCCGGATCTGAAGAGATGGTGACGAAGCGATGAAGGTCGTCGCGATCCAGCATGGTGGTCGTACCCGACGACGCAGTCCGCTTGGCGCCCCCAACCTGGACGTGTTCGGCGTACCTTTTCGTTCCCAGCCACAGATTGACGAGTTTCTCGTTCTGGGCCAACGATGCGTGAAGCTCGTCGGGGGTGCGTCCGGTTGCGACGAGTGGTGAACACACCGTGAGGAACTCGGATCGGCGGCGGCCGGAGATCTGCAGGCCGCGGTACACCGCCGGCAGGAGGACCGAGCGGATGTGGTCGTCGGTCGCGTAGGGCGGTATCACGAGGCCGTCGCTCACCTCCGCCGCGAGCTGGGCCATCTTCGGGCCGTGCGCGGCCATCATGATCCGAGGAAGCCCGTAGGGGTTCGGCGGCGGGGTGAAGAAGGCATTCGACACGGTGTGCTTGTAGAACCGTCCGTCGAAGTGATAGGGCCGCTCCTCCTGCCACGATGACCAGATCTCACGGACGGCGGCGACGAATTCCCGCATGCGGGCAAGCCTGCTGTCCGCCGGCATCGAGAACCGGTACTTAAGGTTTACGGGCAGCTGCGGTCCGATCCCGACGGTTGTGTTGCCCCCGTTGTAGGCGTGGAGGTCGAACGCCGCGTGCGCGAGCGTCATGGGGTTTCGTGCCAGGGCGACCGTCACCGCAGTCCCCAGATGAAGACTCGGGTGTCCGGTAGCCGAGGCGAGCGCAATCGTCGGGTCGTACCGCTGCTCGGTCGCCCATAGCCCGGAGTAGTTGTATTCCTCGCATAGACGAGCAGCGGTGTGTGCGTCGGGGCGAGAATGGTCGTGATCGAACGTGATTGGCGACAATAGGCCGTTGACGCGTACCGCCGCGGCGTCCGGGACCTCATTGGTGGATGACAGAGCGTTCACGATCAACCCATCCACCGGATGAGGGAGAACGAGAACGTCATCCCGATCCCGATCGCCAGCATCAGGATCACGTCGCCCTCGCGGAGGCGGTCCTCGCTGCGGGCGATGTCGAGAGTGGTCGGGATGGTCGCCGACCCGGTGTTCCCGAAGCGGTCCGCGGTGGCGTGAACCTTCGCAGGGTCGACCTTGAGCATGTCCGCCATGGACTGCACCAGTCGATGGTTGCCCTGGTGGGGAATCACGTGGTCGATCTGGTCGCGGTGATAGCCCGCCCTGTCGAGGAAACGGTCCAGCAGGGTGGGCACGTTCTGCTTGAAGATCTCGCCGATCCTTCTGCCGTTGAGCGCCACGAAGTGCTGGGCGTTCTCCACTGTCTGCGAGCTTGCGGGGGTGCGACTCCCGCCGGCCGGAATACCGCCCGTCTCGAGCTCGGTCGGGTATCGGGTGTACCAGGTCGCAAGGATCTCGGCCTTGCTGGTGGCCGTCGACCTGGGTCCGATCACAACGGCTCCCGCCCCGTCACCCCACAGCGCGGTGCTCCGCTTGTCCCGGTCGTTGCGGAAGCGCGAGTAGACGTCGGTACCGATCACCAAGGCGAACTCGTCGGAGTCCCGCATCCCGCGGTGCGTGATCGCCATGGCCGTAAGGAACCCGCTGCAGGCCGCGTTCACGTCATAGGTGCCGGTGTCGAGAGGGCAGTCGAGAGCGGTAGCGACCTGGCTCGCGACTGCGAAGCCGAGGATGTCTGGGGTGGAGGTGGAGACGACCACTTGCGACAGCTGTGAGGCTGACACTCCCGCATCGGCGAGGGCCTTCGTTGCCGCCGCGTAGGCGACGTCTGACGTCGCCTCGTCCTTGGCGACCCGCCGCCGGGACACGATGCCCGTCTTCTCGAGGATCCAGTCCTCGGTGACGCCGGCGGGACCGCAGAGCTGATGGTTGAGCACCTGCTCGTCCGGGAAATGAGAACCGGTTCCAACAATCACTGGGTGTGCGGCACTTCCAATGTATGCGTGCATGATTCTGCGAGTTCCTATCTGATGGGTCGACAATGGACGCAGACGACTACCGCAATGCGGAGGTCCCACGTTGCGGAAAGTGATCCGGTCGGATGATTGCGTTTGAGGATTAGGCCGGGGTTGCTAATTCAGCCAGTCGTCACGCCGATACCAGATGACGTCCGCATCTCCGTAGCGTTCGCGATTTTCCTGAATCCAGCCGGCCTTGATGAGTGCCGCGTTCACGGCGGCGTTGCTGGCTTTTGCGAAGGTTCGCGATCCGGACAACTGCAGCCGTCGGCCTATGGCCTCGACAGCCGCAGAGCCCAGTCCTTGTCGGCGGTACCTGGCAGCGAGAGCGCCCGACCAGATCGGATACGGGTGTCCCGGCACAGGATGCGGGCCCGCGAAGCCGACGAGCTCAGCCCCGCGGCGTATCGCGTACGGCCCCCAGTGGTTTGCCGTCCAACTGTCCTCCCACCGCGAAAAAGCGGTCAACAACTTCTCTGGTGAGTCGTAGTAGTCGAGCGCCATCTGGCCGACGATGTCGGATTCGATCTCGAGGAGACGCGCAAAGTCATGGCGATCCGAATCGCGCCATGGGCTCAGTTCGAAATCCCCCAGAGCTATCTCCCCGTCGACAAACGATGTGTCGCGGGCGTTGTGTTTACGTGGCGGCACTAGTGGTCTCCTGGCGTTCCCTTGTTCCGGCGAATTCGTCCACCGGTTGGCGACGCAAAGTGTGCCTAACGAATCGAATAGCCGCAAGAAACTACATATGTAACTTCTCCGCACACGCGCTGATCCGGTTCAATTGTCGTATTTCAGCAGCGAGCGCGGCGCTGTCCGATGCGCCGACGCTTTACCCGTGGTCCGCGAATACCTGGCCAATATCAGTCAGGCGCTGGATCGAGTCCGAGGTGCCTGCAACGGCGACGGTGGCAACTCCTACCGGCCCGCGCCGGGCCGTCGGCTCATCTCGAGCGGGACCGCGCGGCCAGGTAGTTGTCGCGGATGGGTGCGGGAATGCGTCCTCGGTCGGGGACCTGGATGCCGTTGTCGCGGGCCCATGCGCGGATCTCGGCCGCATCCGCACCGACCGTGCTTGCCCCGACAGGCCGGACCGCTGCCCGTCGCCCGCTGACCCGGCGCGACACCGCGAGCAGCTGCGCCACAGTGGTCGTTTCGTCGGCGGACTCGAACCCGGCGAGACGGTCAGCGCTGGTGTCGAATTCGTAGTCCACTCCGCGCCAAGACCACGCCACTGTTGTGGCCTGGTCTGCGGTGATCTCGGTGTCATCGAGATCGTCGACGTAGATGGTCTTCACGGTCTGCGCCATATGTGATCGCCCCCAAAGCTGGTGTCTATCGGTTAGGCCCCCACCCAGCCCGACACCGTACCGAACACACGCGCGACGAGGCCACAACCTGCGGAACTCACCCGAAAAGCGGCGCGCTGCGCGCTTCGAATCTGAGCTCCCTGCGGTCCCACAGTTGCCCCCGGCCTTGCGGCCGCGGTGAGTTCGTTGCTTCGTCCTTCTGGCCGTCCGATTGCGACCGGCGTCGTCCGCCGCACAATACTGCGACACTGCCGCGCCCTTCGGGTCGAGAAACTCTCAACCTGTCCGCGCTCGAGACTTTCTCGCGCCGCTTTGCATCACGATTCATGGTACATATCGTCACCGGTGATGAAATACATTGCTTGCCAGCATATTTGGCGGATAATTTGCGTTATGTCAAGTAGCACTTGGCTACTAACGCACAGTCATGCTTGCGCGCACGTGTCGAAGCGTCCCGAGACCGCGCGTGGGCGGGTCGACGCTTCAGAGGCGTGTCCGACCCCGGCGTCGTCTTACCCTGATGCGTGGGGCCGCTGGCACCGCTGCGCGGTGTCCAGCGTCCGGTGTTTCACCGTGCAGCCTGCGTGGACGTAGGCCACGGACCGTCCGTTCTTGGTGGCCCTAATCTCCGACGCAGTGGCCTCGGGGCCGACCACTTTCTCCAGCCAGAGCAAGGTCACTCCGAATGCCGCTCCCCCTGCTAGCACGGCCGCAGCGAGAGATTGACCCGACAGCTCCGTCATCCCGCCGGCCGCAACGCCGACAACGACGGCGATGAAGAGCAAAGTTGCGCTTCGAAACTTGATCATGCGATCACCTCCTCTCGCCTTATAATGGAATCAGAGTTCAAATTGGCTGTACACGCCAAACTGAACATGTGAACCAAGTTGGAAGCTGGAGGGTCGATGAATGCGGACGATCGACGAGGCCTTGCGCGAAAGAAATCCGGAGTCACCCGCCGGATGGCATCCAGAGAAGCCATCCTCGGGGCAGCGGAGACCCTGGTCGTCGAGTCACGCGAGACTGGCGGCAGCCCGACGTTCGTGACGGTGAAGCAGATCGCGAAGCGGGCAAAGGTGTCCCCGTCTACGGTGTACAACCAGTTCCCCGGTGGAGTCGGCGCTATCGCGTTGCAACTAGTCGACCGCCGTCAGGCCGCCGGAGCCCCCACTGACGACGACCTTCTCGCCCTGGCACGAATGGAGCAGGCGCGGGCGATGGCTAGCGGCGATCCTGAGGCGAGTCTCCGCGCGGAGCTGACATTTCTGTACATGCGTGAACACGCCGACAGGGCCCGCGAACTGATGCGCACCGCGGATAGCCAGCGGCTTGGCGCCGAGGTCCGGTTCCTCACCCGTTACGCCATCGCCGAAACGATCGAAAACGCGCTGCCCGACTCCCGGAACGAGATGCTGACCCTGACCGCCGAAGCGGAGGAGCTCGCAGAAGTTCACGGCGCACCACATGTAGAGCGTCTGATCATGCGCGACCACCGAGTCAACGCTCTCATGGCGCCCGTCGACGATGACATCCATGACGGCGCGATCGAGGAGGCAATAGCCTTGCTGCGAAGTAGTTCCGAGTACATCCGCCACCACCAGGTCTCGCTGACCGGTTACGGCTGGCGCTACGACGCCGCATGCAGAGACCTGATCGCCGCAGGAATTGAGATGCGCGAGGTCGACAACGAGCTGGAGCTCCGGGCATTCTTCGCGGATCGACTCGGTGAACTGGTCGACGTTTTGCAGCAACCGCGTGAAGGCAACACGGGCTCCGCTGTTTTGGCGACCGCCGAGGTAGCGGACGCTGTGGTCATCCTTGAGGCCCTGGACCTCATCGAGCAGTCAGACGCATCCAAGTTGCTTAGGCAACTCGATGATCTTCACCCCCAGAGTGGGGAAGCTCGCCATCGCATCCTGGCCTATGAGGGGGCGGTTTTGGCGTCCGCAATTCTGCGAGGCCACAAGACCCGCATCGACGACCTCTCGAATGAAGAACTCGACGCGCTGACCGTCAAGACGACCGCAACGATGATCGCGAGTCTTAGTTTGGCCGCCCCGCCCCATGATGCGCTCTGGCCAGGCCTCATATGCCAACATCCCCGTACGATCAATCGTGTCCGGTTTGAATGCTTCGAGCCCGAGTTCGCCATATTCGAGAACTCGGAGGCGCGTCGACGGCTCACTGCCCTCGTCGATCGACACCCGCCGGCGCCGCAGGGATACACCGAGATACGGGCCGAAGTTCTGGACGAGTTGGAGGCAAGTGCACGCCGCGCCGTCGAGTCAGGCCAACCACTCACCCCGAGCGCACGCCGACGCATCCGTGGGGTCTTCAACCTGGTCGGGTGAGCGGCGCTAGGTGAGTCACTCTGGTCGCGCCCCCACCTCGCGGGTCCGAAAACTACGCGAACCGCGCTAGAGAAGCCGCGCTCGAGGATGGTGTCAGGTCAGTACGACACCGGCTGATCGGCGGCGCGTCCCGCCGACGTTGGGTGAGGCTGCCCGCGGGCCAGGGCGAGTCGAAACAGCGAGAGACGGTTTCCGGTTCACCGCTCGAAGATGTGACGGTGACGGTGCCGGTGCAGTGCGGATCGTACGGTGTGCTCTGCGCCGAGCTCTTTCGCGATTGACAGTTCGCCGGCCAACAACAACGCCACCCAACCGAGGATCGCTGCTAGCCATCCCGTTTCGACAATGGGCCCCGGAGGCCACGCGCCGACGGTGACCCGCCAGGTCGCGCAGACACCGGCGACAACCACGCCGACGGGCAAGGCGGCCAAACCGAAGAGACCGATGTACCACTTGAACCGGGCGGGCGCCGGTGTCGGTCCGAGCTCCGGATGCGGCTGCCAGCGCACCGCCCGGACAGGTTGTGTTGCTGCGTCAATGACCGCGGCGACCCCGAACCTCGACCAGTAGATGAGGCCAGTCAACAGCACGAGTTGCCAAACGAATCCCGCCGCTACTGCCTGAGTCACAACCACTCCCAACCGTCTCGATTTCGTGAACAGTGCTTCCCGAGGATGGTGTCAGGTCGGTCCGACACCGTTGCGGGCCAACGACTCCGCGAGCTACGCCCTCGCGATACGGGAGAGCATGTCGACTCTGCTCTGACGTTTCCCCTGGCCCGAATACTTTGGTTGACGTCGTGACCGTTCCTGTTGCGAGTTGTGGAGCGATCACGACATAAGCGCGCAGATGCTGGGCAACGCGGGAGCGCATACGAGCAGGGCGAGGAACACGGCGAGCGGGCCGGTTAGCGTGAGACGCTTTTGGAAAGCGGCGCTATCCCTGGGTGATGGTGCTGCGGGCGGGACGGCGATGTCCTCGATATCTGGCTGACCTACCGGCCTGTTGGCCGAAAGCTCGCATCGCGCAGCGAGCAGCGGGACGAGGAACACCAGAGCGGTGATCGCCGGCACGATCAACAATGCCCAGCCTAGTGATGCGAATACCGCAGGCGGTCGGACCGTAACGATCACGTTGCCGATCCCAACAGCAGCCGACCCATAGAGCGCAGCTTTTGCCGCGTCGTCGTAGGCCGCAACAAGGCCCCGACCCTTCGTTACGTCTGTCGACTTCATCAGCTTTCCGACCCTCTCCCCTCTGATTTCGAACCGAAGCTAGACGGCAACCGGAACGCGGACAATCGCGGCCCACTTGCCCCGGTCATCAAGCCGCTCAATGCGGTAGCCGGAGGGCGGCGGAGTCGTCCCGCTGTCGCGGATCGCAGCCAGGCGCGCCCACTGCTCGTCCGTGAACACGCTGTATCGAGCACCCAGGAAACCGTGTGTGCGGTGATGGTGGCCCGGACGGGGGTCGCTGACCACGAAACCTCCATCGGGTCGGCGAACGCGGTATACGCCCGCCCGCAGTGCGACTCGACGCTCGTCGCGCTCACTCCTCGCCAGCGCTCTGCGATGGACAACGACGACGCCGGCGGCCGCGAGGCCGAGACCGATCACACCGCCGACCGCTATCCAGAACGCCACTGCGAGCAGCGGATCGACGTGCGGGAAATGCAGCGAGGGAGGGATCATCGGGTGTTCCTATCGTTCACGTACGGGGATGGTGTCAGGTCAGTCCGACATCGGTCGGCTATCAGCGTGCGTCTGGCCTAGGCCCAGGACCGCGTCGAGGGCCCGGTCCAGCTCTGCCTCGATCTCGGTCGTGCTCTGCCCCGCCTGGGCAGCGGCGGAACGTCGGGCCGTCAGCTCGGCGATCACGTCGTGCAGTTCCTGGTCACCGACAAGGGAGTCGGTGGTGACACCCAGATGGTCAGCGAACGCCCACAGCGTGCGCAGCGTGATGTTCTCCCCACCGCCCTCGATCCGAGACAGGTGAGTGCGGTGGATCCCCACCGCCGCCGCGGTCTGCTGCTGGGTCTCACCCCGAGCAAGTCGAGCCTGACGCAACTTCTCCCCCAGCCGACGTAACCGATCCTCGCTCACGATGTGGACTATAGAACACACCGCAATGTAGACTATAGAACACACTCACTCCGCGTTCCTCAGCACGAAGGGGCAATCACATGGCCAATGGCGATCTGCACTCCTCCCGCCCGTCGCAACGGCAACAACAGGACGCCATCCTCCTCGAAACCATCCTCATCCTCGGCGTCATCGCAACCGCCGTAGCCATGAAGCTCCACTCGATGCCCGCGACACCGCCGCCAGGCGAGAAATGGCCCTGCGACCCGCACTTTCTTGTCGACTACTGGACCGGCGCAGCAGCCTTCTGCTTCGCTGGCGCGATCCTGACGGGGGTACTGCTGGCGGTCGGTCCGGCTGCCCGGAGGGGTCAAACCGGAACCGGGGTGTCGGACGAATGAGAGACAATCCGGGCATGCAGTTGAAGGACCACGGCACCTTGCGTCAGGGCGCCGCCACCGCCGTCGCCGGCCTCATCATCGCCGGCCTCCTCGTCTACGGGTTCATCACCAAAGACTGGGCCACCGCATGGCTCATCGGCGTCCCCGTCTTCGCTATCGGCTTCGCGATCAACCGCATGCCCGCCCAGACGTTCAACCGCCGCTGGTCCGCCACCGCCCGTCGCCTATCGCGCCGCAATCGCGGCCACTGACCGTCAAGAGGCAGGAGAATCGCTCATGGCCGTACTCGGACTCGTCCTCAGTGCCATCACGTTGGTCTTCGCGATAGCGCTGCTCATCCGCGTCAACCGGCAGACGCCGACACGACGCGAACGCGAACTCGCAGACACCGCACTCGTCGCACGGGTGAAGCACGCCACCCAGCGGCGCGACGTACTCGCAGACGCGGACGAGCTGCTCACCGGCGAGCCAGGAGCGGCGCACACGCACGCAACCGGATCCGCCGCGGCCGCAGTCGCCGATGCCTTCACGAACACCTGGAACGACGAGCTGATCATCCCCCGCCGGCTCCGCACCCTCACCGGCCTGGCCAACGCCCTCGAAGAGCGCGGAGGCACCCGCCTCGAGACCGAGATGGTGATCCTCGGCGACTGGCAGTACCCCGCCCAGGCCAACCCCGACGATGACCGCGCCAGCGAGCAACGACGCCACGAAGTGATCGCTGCGCTCGCCGCCGAACTCGCCATCTCCCCCGACACCGTCGAGGATGTCTACCAACTCGCCCGCCGGCGACAACGGCAGCCGCGTCTCACGCACTCACGGACCGACAGGAATTCGCAATGAGTTACTCGCACAGCAACGTCTACATCGTGAAGATCGACGACACCACCAGCGACGGCGAACCCAACACCTGGTACCTCGGTCCCTACGGCTCCACCCGCGCCGACCAGGTCGCCGACCACCTCGAGTCCGTAGCCGAGCGGCCCCGCACCTGCACCGTGCTCCCCCTGTTCTCCGACGACGAATGTCTCGTCGTCAACGACTACGGACGCACCACACAACGCTCGCTCTACTGACCCCAGAGCAGAGCTACCGCGGCCCCGGCAACCTCCCGGACCCGCGCCGCTCCCGCACAATCACCCCGAGCCGGTGGTGCGGTCGAGCCACTCACCCACCGCCGCCACTCGCCGACGCCCGCCGACGGTCCTTCGCAACTGCGGCGGTGCTGCGCACCGAATCGGAGCGACCCTGCGGGCCGCACAGTGACCCCGGCCTAGCGGCCGGGGCGTTTTTGTTTTGCCTTCTGGCCGTCCGATTTTGACCGGCGTCGTCCGCCGCACAACCCCTGACGTTCCGCCCCTGCGGGGTCGAGAAACTTCTCTCCCCCACTCGCTGCGCTCGCAGAGAACTTTCCCGATCAGGGGTTGTGCTCTGTCCTCCTGAGCCGGTCTTTATCTCCCTTGCCAGAAGGGCAAAAAGATTGGCGGACAACGGGAGGCAGTCATGCAGGGTATCGACGTCGTCTTTGCTGCGCGTATTGCGTGGCGACGAATCGCAATCACCACCGACGGGCCGTTTCACGAGCTCGACGACACCACGAAGGCCGCTCTGATGGAGCTGGGCCTGGAGGACCCCGCGATCCGCGAGGCCGCAACCGTCACCGTCGAGATCGCCTGAGAGGGGTAGGACGTGAGCACCAACCACATTCATCTCGACCCCGACGCCCTGACCGTGGAGGGCCCCAACCTGACCGGCGTCGCTGTGGTCGCCGCAACCCGAGGGATCAGCAAGAACCAGGCCCGTGATCAGCTCCTCGCCGAATGGGACGAGCGGCTGGTGTCGGGGATCAACTCCGAGGCGCAGATGGCCACCGACTGGCTCGCCAAGGCCCGCGACAACACCATCGCCGGGGATCTCGCGACCGCCGCCCTCGACGTGATCGCCGCCCAGGAATGCCACGCCGTGATGCAGGTCTACCGCGAGCAGCGTGAGCACTGCGCAGCGATGCGGCGCATGAACCGCGAGCACTCCGACCTCGGGGACCAGAACTACCGCTGACCCGACCAGGGCTCGCGGGACGCGGACAGCCCGACCGGGTTGCCGCACAACGAAAAACAACCAGCCGACTGGTACTCGGCTGGTTGCTTCATCACCAGATTAGAGGAGACACCAGTGGGAAACAACCAGAACACCACCCCCGCCGCCGCGACCACCGAGGCGGTCATCGAGCACGTCGACCCGGCCACGCTCGTGGTCGACGCGAACGTGCGGACCGAGGCCAGCGTCGACCGGGCGTTCGTGACCTCGATCAAGGAGCGCGGGGTGATCCAGCCGGTCCTCGCCACCCGCGACAGCGCCGGAACCCTGCACGTACGCGACGGGCAGCGCCGCACCCTCGCCGCACGAGAGGCCGAGCTGGTGAGCATCCCGGTGTACGTGATCGCCACCGACGCCGCCGGGGACGACGCCGAGGTCGAGCGGATCACCGACCAGCTAATCGCCAACGAGCACCGCGCCGACCTCACCGCCACCCAGCGGGCGGCAGCAGCGCAGCAGCTCATCGAGCTGGGCGTCTCACGCACCAAGATCGGCAAGGTGACCCGCCTGGGGTCGACCAAGGCCGTCGACGCCGCCGTCGCCGTCGCGGGCAGCGAGGCCGGGATCAACGGTCTGGCGTGGGGCCTGACCATCGAACAAGCCGCGCTCCTCGCGCAGTTCGAGGACGCCGGCGACACCGAGGCCGTCGAGGCGCTGACCGCAGCCGCGAGTGAGGGCCGGTTCGACCACAAGGCCAAGCAGCTCGCCGACACCGCCGCCGAGCGCGCCGCCTACCGCCAAGCCGCTGCCCCGCTCATCGAGGCCGGGGTGACGGTCCTGGACCGCCGCCCCTGGTACGGGCAGGGCTACGCCCCGATCTCGGAGCTGGTGCACATCGAGACCGGCGAGCCGGTCGAGGACACCGACACCGCTCGCGCAGAGCTGACGAGCGAGCACCTCGCCGCCTACGTCGGCGTCGACGTCGAAGAGGTGTGGCACGACGCCGCCGGTGAGCAGGTCGACGAGACCCTCATCGACTGGTCACTCACCGAGGACGACGACCCGACCACCGCGCCCGAGGACGGTCTGCTCGACCCGCGAGTCCTGGTCGAGAGCGAGACCATCACCACCAGCGTTGAGTGGTTCCACTCCTCCCCCGCCGACGACGGCCTGGAAACGACCCGCCAGCGGGCGCAGCGCGAACGCGACGCCGACTCGGTCCTCGCCGCCGCAACCGAGGCCGGGGCGGTCACCGAGACCGGCGAGGTCGACCACGCCGCGCTCGCGGCCGCGCAGAAGGCCAAGGAGTCCGCCGAGCGGCGTCAGGTGAAGGCGCTGAACAAGCTCGCGGTCGCCGCGCAGGAGGTCCGCCGCGACCATCTGCGGACCGTCCTGGCCCGCAAGACGTTGCCGAAGGGCAGCGGAGCGGTCGTGGCCCGGTTCGTGGCGTCC
The DNA here is from genome assembly GCF_947494875.1 of uncultured Williamsia sp. Taxonomy (GTDB): domain Bacteria; phylum Actinomycetota; class Actinomycetes; order Mycobacteriales; family Mycobacteriaceae; genus Williamsia_A. The sequence goes on along the minus strand of NZ_CANLWM010000011.1, from coordinate 52,715 downwards.
ACGATGTGGTCGCGGCACGGCCTGTTCGGATTGAATCGCGCCGACAGCGACACCCGCGTCATCGCGGCCGAGTTGCTCGGTGGCAACCCGGTCGAGCTGCTCGCCGAGGCCAGCGCCGAACGCGCCCAGGTCATCACCGCCGCGATCGTGTGCGCTGCACACGAGGCCGACCTGCCCAAGGACGCCTGGCGAGGCAGCGACTACAGCATCGCCAAGGACGCCCGCGCGCTCTACCTCGCATGGCTGGTCGAGGTGTTCGGCTACACCCTCGCCGACGTCGAACGCGTCGTCACCGGTGACCTGACCGCCGACCAGGTCGACCTCACGGCCTGACCCCCGCCCGGTGACGGCGGGACCGACCCCGGTCCCGCCGCCACCGGTGCCCTCGCTCTGCCCAGGAGGACCACCCATGCTCCCCGAACCCGAGCTGTTCGCCCGCTGCCCGCTACCGGGCTGCTCGAGATTCACCGACGTCCAGGGCCAGCCGTGCGACGACTGCCGGAAAGCGTTCGGCGAGATGATCGCCCACACCCCCGGCGGTGCCCCGCTCACCGCGGCCGACCAGGCCGCCCGGGACGCCGAGACGTTGGCCGCTTACAGCGGCCACACCGCGATCATCGCCGCCGCCGTCGACCAGACGGGCGACGACGCCGACGAGGGCGTCACCCGGTCGAACCAGCTGTGCTGGCTGTGCGATCAGCGCCGCCGCTGCACCCGCGTCGACGGTCGGTGGGAGTGCCGCGACTGCGCCACCGTCGTCTGAGCGGTGCGGCCTGGCGGCCGCGACCGGGGTGGCCCCAGGATCGACCGGGGCCACCCCACCGCCCGATCGTGTCGGTGGGCTGCCCGCGTCGGCGGCCGGCGGTGCCGTGGCGGGGGTGCCAGGCACCCCCGGAATCGGAGCGGCCCTGCGGGCCGCACTGTAGGCCCCGGCCCTAGCGGGCCGGGACGTGAGCTGTTTTGCCCTGGCTGGCCATCCGATTGTGACCGGCGTCGTCCGCCACGCAACCCCGCGACACTGACGTGCCCTGGCGGGTCGGAAACTTCTCAACCCGGCTGCGCCTGAGAACTTTCCGCTCGCGGGGTGGCGCTCTGTCCTCCTATGCCGGTCTCGAATCTCCCTGCCAGCAGGGCAAAAAATTGCCGGACCGCTCCGGTCGGCACCCTGACTGTTTGGAGGCACCCGTGAGCATCCCGCGCATCACTTTCCGCACCCTCACCGACCTCGTGTCGGCGATCCCGGCGCTCGTGGGATTCATCCCGCGAGAGTCCGTCGTGGCCGTGCTGTTCGACGATGACCGGATGTTCTGCACCGCGCGAGTAGATCTCCGCGTCGGGCGACGGTTCATCACCGACGAACTCATCGCCCTGGTCGGCAAGCACGGCATCACCAGGGTCGCGATTGTGGTCGTCGCCGCCGAGAACAACCCCGCCGTCACCCGGGCTGTCACCGAGGACCTCGCCCGCGCCGTCGAGGTGGCCGCGCTGATCCACCTCACCTCGTTCGACACCGGGACCAGCTTCCACGACAGCATCACCGGGCAGGTCGGCACAGTCACCGACGTGCGCAACACCGCCGTCGCCGTCGCCCAGGCGGTCCACGGGGCCGCACCAATCGCCGAGTCCCGCGAGGCCCGCGAGGACATGTTCGCGATGACCACCCCGGTGGCCACCGACTTCACCCAGGAGCACTACCTCACCGAGGGCAACCGGTTCGCCGGGGCGGTCGCCGCCGACCTGCTCGACGTCATCACCGGCGCCACCGCCCCGACGCCGCTGCTCGCCGCCCGCATCGGTGTCCTCACCAGCAAGGAGTCCCGCGCCCGCGACGCGCTGATGTGGATCGTGCGCAAGGACTTCGGCCGCGCGGCCGACACGTTCCGCATCCTCGCCGGGCACCTACGCGGGGACCACCGCGCCCAGCTGCTCACCCTGGCCGCCGCCTGCTACGCCTACGACGGCGACTCACTGGCCGGGCAGACCCTCGAAGCGATGCAGCGAGAGAAGCTCACCACCCCGCTCGCCGAGCTACTCGACGTCGCGATCCAGAACGGGATGAGCCCGATGACGCTGTTCCTCGGGACGCTCGCCAAGGTCGACACCGACTACATCCGCAACGCCCTGCACGGCTGGACCCCACCGAGCTAGCCCCACCGGGCAGGCCCGCACCCCTCGCGGTGCGGGTCACCACCCCGAATCGACGCCTTCCGGCGGCCACCCCATATCGGCCGCCGGCCCGCTGCGCGGACCGACGGCGGTCGGACCATTCACGACCCGCTCCACATCGTCCGCCGACACCGGCAGCACTGCCCGCAACTCACGCTCAATCCGAGACCACATGCCCACCACGCTAGAACCGCCGGCGGCCACGTGGTCGAAACCCGCGACCCGCGTCCGCCCACAGCGAAGAACGACAGGCCCCCACCCCATCCGCCATCCTGGACACCAGGACCACCACCTCGAGGAGCCCACCATGATCTGCTGGACCGTGACCGTCTTCACCGACGACCCCGACACCCACCCGATCATCGACGCCAACGCCGTCCCCAGCCTCACCGAAGCCCGCCTCGCCGCCGGCGATGCCGCCATCGCCACCCTCACCTACTTCGCCGCCAACACCAGCGGCGCACTGTTCCTGTCGATCACCATCGACGACCACACCGCCCTAGCGGGCGGCGTCATCGCCGACGGCTCCACGGCCGGCGTCGACCGGCTGACGGACGAGATCCAACTACTCCAGCGCAACGTTGGCGCCGCCGGGCAGGCCTAGATCACTCTGAATCCAAGTCAGCCTTCGCTTCCGCTGCAAACTTGTTGTCCGCCTTGGCCAGGTCGTCATCAATGCCGGTCTCCGATTCGGGAAGGGCAGGGGCGGAGCCTTGCGCAATTTGCCGAGCCATTCCAGCGTTCTTATTTATTGCGTTCGACAGCTCTATCGCGGCCAGAAACGCGGAGCGGCTTCCTATTAGTTGAATTGCGGCAAGTCGCTGTCCGACATCTGTGATCGCAGAATCCAGCACGTCCACACTGGATGTGGTTAGGCCCGGGTAGTTTTTGGTGTGCGACAGGGAAATTATCGACTGCTGGCAGCGGTTTGCTGCAGTAATCATGTCGACATACGCCGTCTGGCGAGCATCCAGTCGATCGAGCACCCGATTATTCTCCGCGTTTACATCGGCAACTTTGTAAGACGAAAATCCGCCCACCGCGGCGCCGGCAAGAGCGGCTATAACTCCAATCAGCGCGACACGAAATTGCATACCGCGGTCAATCTTGTGGGAAGGTGGAGACGTCGGGTCGGTCATCGGATGATTCTCTAACGACGACGGTTGTGGCCGCCAGTGACGTGGGAAAGCGGACCACAACACGCAGAGCTGCCGCGGCTCCGGTGGGCTACCGGGCAAACGCCGCTCCCGCACAGTTGGCCTGGTCTTGTGATGCGGTGGAGCCACTCCCCTGATCCGTGAGGCCGGCGGTGTCGCTGGTGGTTGGGGAGTGCGGGCGTGCTGCGCACGCGTGGAGCGGCCTCCGGCCGCACAAGCTGATCCCCTGAGGGGTCGGTATTGCCCTTCTGGCCGTCCGATCATGACCGGCGTCGTCCGCCGCACAAGAGCCTGACCCTCGGTCGGGCCCCTGCGGGGTCGGACCACTTTTCCCACCCACACTCGGCTGCGCCTCGCGGGAAAACTGTCCCGCTCAGTTCTTGCGCTCTGTCCTCCTCTGCCGGTCTTTATCTCCCTTGCCAGAAGGGCAAAAGAATTGGCGGACATGGGAGGTCGCACCGGTTATGGGTACACGTCGAGCACGCACAGGCAAGACCGCCGAGCAGGCAGCCGCCGCGCGCCGTGAGCGGGCCGAGGCGATGCAGGCCCAGATCGCCGAGCAGGTCGAGGCGATGGCCGAGTCGACCGGGTGGCGTGAATGGCTCGACTACCTCGCAAACTTCCACAGCTACAGCCTGCGCAACATCCTGCTGATCGCCGCCCAGCGCCCCGACGCGACCCAGGTCGCCGGGTTCCGGAAGTGGCAGGAACTCGGGCGGCAGGTCCGCAAGGGCGAGGGGGCGATCCGCATCTTCGGGTTCTCCTCGAAGAAGGTCACCGAGACCGACCCCGCCACCGGCGAGGAATCGGAGACCCGTATCCCCCGGTTCCCAGTCCTGAGCGTGTTCGACATCGCCCAGACCGACCCCATCGACGGAACCGAGGACCGCACCATCACTGAGCCCGGCGACATCGTCGCCCACGTCGAGGGCGAGGACGAGACCTGCATCTACGACCGGGTCGCCGCCTACATCACCGCCCAGGGATGGACCATCACCCGCGAGCAGATCCCCGGCACGACGAACGGCTACACCCGCGTCGACGGCACCAAGCGCATCGTCGTCGACGCCGACCTCGCGCCCGCCCAGGCGGCCAAGACGATGATCCACGAGACCGCCCACGCCCTGCTGCACGCCGACCCCGACGGCCAGCGCATCGACGCCCCCGACGTCGAGCAGCACCGAGGCATCCGCGAGGTCGAAGCCGAATCCGTCGCCTACGTCGTCGCCGCCCTCTGCGGCCTGGACACCAGCGCCTACAGCGTCGGCTACATCACCGGATGGGCCGACGGCGACCCCGAAATCGTCACCGCCACCGCAACCCGCGTCCTGACCTGCGTGCACACCATCGCCGACGCCCTGCACCCCCAGGACGAGGACGACAGCACCGCGGCCGCCGACGCCGCCTGACCACCCACCACCACACCCCAGAAAGGGGGCCCACCCTTGATCACCGTCACCGACTCCACCCGCCTCATGCGCGGAACTGTCCGCGCCACCTGGCCCGACGTCCGGTTCTCCATCCGCGCCGGCCGCGGCGCGAGCACCTACGCCGCCGTCGCCTGGATCGACGGACCCACCGTCCCCCAGGTGTACGACCGGCTACGCCCCTACACCCACTCCCCCGACAACGGCGCGCGCCGGAACTACCTGTGCGCCAACGTCCTACCCGACCGCCGCTACAGCGACGCCGCCGTCACCGCCATGATCCGCCGCCTACAGCACCGCAACCCCGGCCACCCGCAGCTCGCCGACCTCGACCCCGTCGAGATCACCGCAACCGACATCCACTACGGCCGCCTGCACACCCCCGCCGACCCCGACCACAACGTGCACCTCGACGACCACCTCGTCACCACCGGCAGCCAGACCACCGTCGGCCGCATCGTCGAGTCCGCGCTACGGATGTCCGACCTCACCCCCGGAAGGAACGACCGATGAGAACGCACAACGAATGGGGCTCCGCCACCACCGCCGGCGTCGCGGCCGTGGCCCGCCGTCAGATGTGGGAGGACTACGACGAACGCATCGACGCCGGGCACGCCCTGATGATCTCCACTGAGAACGGCGACGGCGTCGTCCTGGAAGGAACCCCCGACGAGCTCGCCGCCCTGGCCCAGCGGATAACCCGCGCCGTCGCCCGGCTCACCTAGAGCGGGGTGCCGGCGGGGAAGGCATCGAGCCTCCCCCGCCGGCAGCTGTCGCTCCTGTGGTCACCACGGGGGCGCGCGCCTTCTCATCGTGGCTGGCCGGGGCCCCGACCGGTCAACCCACACTCCGGGACACTCGCGTGTTCTCCGCTGCGCTGCGCCCACGCGCTCCACCGACCACGGCCACCCGCACTCGCTACGCTCGCAGCCGAAGTCGGTTCCGGTCCCTGCGCTCTACGGGGTTGACCGGCCACCCCGGCCAGCCCCACTCGGCGGCGTCAACGCCCACCGAACAAGGAGCACCTCATGCCTAGCAACCGATTCCACTCCGGCACCTACTCGATCTACCGCTACAAGGTCCCCTACGACGGCACCTTCACCGTCGAGGTCGGAGTCCAGGCACCGGACGCCTACGTCACGACGGACGTCTGGGCCGGACCGAACGACTTCGATCCCCTCAACCCTCACAGCCGGTGAACGCCAGCGGCCCCACCCCGAGACTCGGGTGGGGCCGCTACCGGCATGTGAAACTCACGCGCAGATCGAGGATCTACCTGCCGCGGTGCAGTGCCCAGTAGACGTAACCGAGCCAGGCGAGAACCGCGGCCACGATCACTGCGAGCGCGATCCGCGCGTAGAGCTGCGCGGCACCGCCGAACCCGTCGCCGAACGCCAGAGCCAGCAAGAACGCGAGCACAATGCCGACCGGCAGCGCCCGCAATGCATCACGTCGATTCATTCCCACGATCCTTTCAGTCATTGCCGGGGGGGTGTCGCCACATCTTCCACATATCCCGTCCGATGTAGGCCATGAAAATCGCCCCGGCGAGCGCGAGGACAACGAGCGCAACGATCGCGACCACACGCCACGGCTCACCGACACCGACCACCCCCGTCGCGACACACAACAGGGCGACCACCAATAAGCCCCCCACCGTCCCGACGATGTCCGGGTGCTTCAGCCGGCCTTCACTGTCAATCAGCATGCGAGACAGGCTAGCGACCCCCACCGACAATCGGTCTCATCCCTGATCGGCCGATCATCACCCACGGCCACGGTCCGGCGTCAAGCAGACGCGGCACGACAAATGCCCACGCGGTCGCATCCGCTCCCTCATTTCGCGGCCATTTCTCGCACCCGCGCAACTGGACCCCTCCCCGCGCCCGCACGTGCATCGCCGAATATCAGGAAATGAGGCAAAGAATGCCTGCCAACAATGCTCCGAGAGCTGTCCGTAACAATGCGGTAAATAGGCTAGAAGTATTGCGGCGCAACGCTTTACATGCGACAATAGAAGGCAAGAGGAAATGCAGTCGAACCCAACGAACAAAGGACCCGACACCATGACTGTCACCGTTTACACCAAGCCGGCCTGCGTGCAGTGCAACGCGACGAAGAAGGCACTCGACAAGCAGGGAATCGCCTACGACACCGTCGATGTCAGCGAGAACACCGACGCACGGGAGTACGTGATGGCCCTGGGCTACCTGTCCGCCCCGGTCGTGGTGGCCGGCGCCGACCACTGGTCCGGCTTCCGGCCCGACCGCATCAAGGCACTCACGAGCGCCGCCGCATGACCAGCACCCGGGAGGGCCGATGCCCGACAACGACACCAACCAGCCAGAGCTCGAAGGAGGTGACGACGACATGACCGCCGCCCTGCTCGAAGAACCCACCGGGCTCGACGACACCCGCGTCACCGACCCCACCGAGGCCGGCGCCCTGGGAGATGACCTCGACACCGAGATCTCCGTGGCCACCGACGTCGAGGAAACCCTGCTGACCGCGTTGATGTGGACCAGCTCTGAGACCGCCGGCCGGATCCTGTCCGCGATCGAGGCGAAGCATTTCTGGCGACCCGTGCACGCGCTCATCGCAACCGCGATCGCCGACGTCGCCGCCACCACTGCCCCGTCCCCAGCATTGGTCAACGTCCGCCTCATGGACACCGGCGCCTACCGCGGTCCGATGGCACAGCAACTCCGGTCGTTGATGGTGTCGCTGGCCGCACCCACCAACCGGCCCGTCACCCACGAGCACGCGATCACCCCGCTCGCCGTTGCCCTACTCGACGCCTGGTACCGCCGCGGCTACACCGCACTGCTGCGCCGCATGGAACAACACCGCCTCGAGGCGAGCGTCGAGGAACTCGGCGACTGCTGGGCCCAACTCACCCGCTTCCAGCAACGCGCCGAAGCCGACTGGATGGCCCGCCGGCAAACCCTCACGAAAGGACACGACGAATGACGATCGCCATCAACGACACCTTCTGGCAATGGGTCTGGTGGATCACCACCACCGTCATGATCATCGGGATCAGCGCAGGCGCGATCGTGGTCGGTGCGCGATCGTTGCCGCCCAACGCGACCGCGCGGGTCGTCGAGACCGACGACAACGAGAAGGGCTGAAGGTGTCTGATTCGACGTGGATCTTGATCGCGTGCGTCGCGTTCGCTGTCGCGGTAGGAGTGGGGCAATACCTGCTGGACCGTCACCGCCGCCGGGCGGCGATCGCGGCCGGCGAGCTTCCCGCGGACGACGACTGGGGTGGCCTGGGTAGCCCCGAGGCCGCGGCCCGAGTGGTGCTGCGCGAGGCCGACGACATCGTCACCACACCCCGCGGAGATCACCGTGACGCGCTCTACAAGTCGAACGTCGTTGCTGACCTGTTCACCCACGTGTGGACACAAGAACTCCCGCTACCCAGTCACATCGACCGCCCCAGCACGCTCGCGGCAGCGGTACCCGCCACCCTGCGCGACCGGGTGACGTCGAAGCTGTACGGCGTCCCCGGCCCGGTGACGATCTCCGCGCTCGTGCTCACCGGTGACTGGTTCTACCCGCCCACCGAACCTGGACAGCCCGAGACGCCGTCCAACCGTGAGCTCCGCACGAGGCTGACGAAATTCGCGCACACCCTCGACCTGCCGGCCGACGCCGTCACCGCCGCCTACCAGTCCGCTCGCGCGCGACGCCTCGCCCGTCACGAACTCCACTAGCCACCGCACCGGCGCAAACCGGGAAAGGACCCGCCATGTTCATGCCGATCAACGAACCCGCCGACTGGGAAGCCGACGCCATCTGCGGTGAGGTCGACCCCGAGCTGTGGTTCCCCGACCGAGGTGAGCACTCCAAGGCCGCGGCACGGCTCTGTGGGCAGTGCCCGGTGCAGGGTGAGTGCCTCGACGCCGCCCTCGAACGCGACGAACGGTTCGGGATCTGGGGAGGCCTGAACACCCGCCAACGCGACCGGCTTGCCCGCCGCCGGCGGTCGGCATGAGTACCGACACCCACCCCGCCGACGTCGACGCTGAGGACCTCGACCTCGGCCGGGCCGCCGAGGAGCTCCGCGTGACCGGCCTGTCCTGGCCGGCGATCGCCGACAAACTCGCCGAGACCACGGTCTACGTCCAGCGGGCGCACACCGCCTACCTCGCCCACATCCACGAACTCGCTCACCGCGACCAGATGGAATTGTTCTGACATTGGGAGCAGGTGAGCCATGAACGTCACGATCGTTGACCCCCACACTCGCGATTACCGGTGCGCCCGCGGCCCGTTCACCGAACTACCCGTGCAGATCCCGGCCGGGCCGCCGCCGGCCCTGTTCGCGCTTCCGCGTTGGAGTGGACACCCGCAGGTGAGTGTCCGCGGTGCCGGCGACCAGCGGTTCGCCGACGTCACCCACGAAGGATGCATCTGGACCTACAGGCTGTCCCAAGCAGCCACCGCGCGGCCCTCCCCTAGCGGTGGGATCGGGCAGCAACTCGAATCCTTCGACGTCGCTGCGCGCGTCGACTGACAGACAAGCCCGGCGCCGCCGTCATATACCCGAGGAGACTTCTACGATGACCGCCATGACCCTCTCGCCCGACGTCGCTGTCCTTGGTTGGGTACGCGAGTTCCCCGACCTGTTCGGCGAACTCGACGACCGGCAGGCTCGTGCGCTGCACACCGCGATCGCCAACAACGTCCTCGAGGGATACCGGCCGACCCGCGCCGACGTCGCTGACCAGGTCGACGTCATCCTCGGCCGCATCACCCACGACGAACTCATCGCGCGCACCCTGGCCCGTACCCCGACCGACAACAGCTGACAGGACGTTCTCGGTGGCGCAAGCGGAGTGGGAGGCCACGTTCTGGCCCGGCGAGACGGTGCTGCGTAACAAGCACGGCATCCACGACCGCAACCAGCTCGCCGCGGTCGAATATCAGACCGCGATCCGCAACGAAGTCGCGATTGAGCTCGGCTCCATCCAGATCGACCGCACCTACGATGCCGCGCACCTACAAGCGATCCACCGCGCACTCCTGGGCGAGGTCTACGACTGGGCCGGCGAGATCCGCACCTACGGAATGGGCGTCACCCTTGACAACGGTGACCGCGTGCAATTCGCCGACCCCACCCGCATCCACGCCTACCTCGACGACGCCGCCCGCGTCATCCGTGACACCCCCTGGCGGCAACTCGACGCCGAGGCCGTCGTCGACACCGCCGCCCGCATCTACTCTTTGACCAACACCGCGCACCCGTTCCGTGAAGGCAACGGTCGGGCGATGAAAGTGTTCGTCAACCACGCCGCCGCCCAGGCCGGCTACACGTTCGACTTCCACCTCGTCAGCAGCCGAGTGTGGGACGACCGGTCCCAGGACGCCATGCCTGCACCTGGCGACCACAGCCCCCGCCCCGAAGCGCTGCGACCGGTATTCGCATCCATCGTGCGCGGCATCCCGGCCGCGGCCGCGCCGTCTGATGACCTGTTCGAGCAAGCGAAAGCCGCTGCCCGCGCCGCCGGCATCGACCACCCCACCGCCGCCGGTTACCGCGGCGCCGCATACCAATCCCCCGCGCCGAGCACGTCGACGACGCGGACGCCACCGAACCGGTACCGCGGCAGCGACTACGGCCGGTAGAAACACACCCGTGTACATCCGAGACGCCGCCACCGCCGAGCAGAACGCCGCGGCACGAATGCGCGATCTCGGCTTCACCGACGCCCGCACAACCCCGCCAGGCGCCGACAACGGCATCGACGTCGTCTCCCGGTCCGCGCTGGCTCAGGTCAAGTGGCGCGGCGCCCAAGTGCCGCGGTCTGACATCCAACGTCTCTTCGGCGCGCGAGGAACCCGCACACGCCTCGCCCTGTTGTTCTTCTCCGCCAGCGGCTACAGCAAGGCGGCCGTCGAGTGCGCGAACGACCTCGGGGTCATGCTTTTCGAGTACGACCCCGACGGCTCCATCACGCCACGAGGGCACGCCGCGCATCACCACGTGCAAGCACTCGAGGCGCAGCGGCGCAGACATGAACAAGCCGAGCGGGAGCGCCAGCGCCAGATGCGCGAAGCGCGCGACCGTGAAGCCCGCGACCGTGCCGCTCGCGCGCAACCCGCGGCGGCTCCACCGCCCTGGCTGTCGCCGGGCGAGCAACTCATGTGGCAACACCGGCAAGCCCAAGCGTCGCCACACTGGACCCCGCCACCACAGGACCCCACCAAGCGCCGGCCCCCATCCGCGCGACCAACCGTCCGCAGCGTCGGGTGTGGCCTCACTCTGCTGGCCGTCGTGGGTTCCCTCGCCGGACTCCTTTTCGCGGCGGTCGCTATCAGCATCCTGTTCGACGACGAACCGATCGTTGATCGAATCGGTAGCGCGGGCGTCGGGATGGTGGTCGCGAGCGCGTGCTTTCTCCCGCTCGTGTTCCTGGTTCGCAAGACACGGCGTCAGAACTCACACCAGAACGGCAGCGGATAGACGAGGCCGCCGGCACCTCACGGTGGCGGCGGCCTCGCGGTCGCGCAGTGCGTGGCGGCGGTGGCTATCCGGTGGGGGCCAACGCCTCCGACGAACCACTCGTGTTCGGATCCTCGACGCTCGCCGGCGTCGCGGCCGGTGTCGGCGCCGATGCTGCGCGCGGCCGCCGCGGGCGCCCAGGACCACGCTTACGCGCCGTCCCGGTGAGCGGTTCGACTTCGAACTGGCGCAGCGTTTTGGCGTCGACGCCAGCACGTTGCGCCTCACCGATGAGATCCGCCAGGGCGGACGCGTCGGCAGCGTCAGCGGCGAGAAATTCCTCGCGCCGCTCGGTTACCACCTGGTGGCGGTCAACTATCTGGTGCAGCACACCGATCTTGCGTTCTGCTTCCTCACGCACGGCCTGCGCGATGGACTCGATGTCGAGTTCGGGCATAACTAGGTACCTCGTTTCGGAGACGGCAAGCACGAAACAAACTCCCCACCCTCGGTGGTGCGCGGCGGCCACCGTGCGCGGTAGAGGGTGAGAACCGTTGCGTGTGCGGCGGCCACCGCACACGGTCTGGTGGGTGCAAGGTTAGCCGTTGGTGTCTGTCTTGTCGTCGAGCCAGACGGCGTCGGCGTTGGTCATGAAAAAGCGGCGGTTGGTTTCCATCTGGACGAATGCGTGGCTCGCTTCGACGGCGACTTCGACCGCGTACTGACGTGATTGCTCGCTGATCTGTGGGCACAAGCTGCGGAACGGAGCGAGCGCGGAGGTCTGGGTATTGAGTCGCAGAGCGGCCGGGCTTACCCATCGTTCGCTACCGAGGCGCTCCCAGCTGTCGACCATCTCCACCCGGGGGTGATAGTTGGTGGCCGTGCGGGCGAAGCTGCCCCGTTTGCTGTCGACGTCTCGCCACGCTTGTGCCCGCTCTGGCGATGCTTCGTCGGGAAACGATGAAAGGTGTTGGGCGGCGTCCTGATAGTCCTGGATGTTGGTGTCAGTGAACTCCGGCCCGGTGCAGATCGCTGCGGTCATTTGGAGCAGTTCGAACTCTTGCCAGGCCGCGGACACCCGATCGGCGCTCAGCGTCAGCGCCTCCCGGATGGTGGTTTCGAGGTCTAGCCGCGTTGGTGCGTGTACTGAGGGGTAGTCCATTCGGCACCAGTTCAGCAGCCGACAGGCCGGGGTGGACCGGCGTCGGTGTTGGACCGTGCGCACGGAGAGCAGCTTCGCGAGGAGGTCGTAACGATGGGCCGCGGTAGCTGCGACTCCGGCGGCGTAGTACAGCCGCGTAGCGACGGTAAGGGGGAGTTCGACGTAGGCGGTCAATCCACTCATGTTGAGTGTTCTGGCCCAGTGCTCGATTGTGGGTAGCCACCAGTCGTCGGTGACGGGGTTGCCCCAGTAGGCGAGTGCGGCTATGGCGGCGGCGGGTACCTCACACGCCGCCGCGATGTCGGCGACATGGTCTGGGTACTGCTCGGTCGTCGCTTTACTCGCGACCGCGAGTGACATGACTGGGAGATCGTCGAGCCGGGCTAGTGCCGCGGTCGCGGTGTCGTGTGCGGTGATGGCGGGGTGCTCGCCGGTGAGGTCCCGTTTGATCCGATCAACGGCCACAGCGGCAGTCAGCGGGTGGCGTGTTCCGTGACGTCGACGGAGTGTGGTCACTGCGTCGGCAAGCCTGCCGAACAATTCGTCGGCGGTCGCGGCGAAATGGTGCGCGTCGAGCTGGTTGATGACGTCGCGGCCGGTATCTGATGGTTTGTGCGGTGTGATCCACGCGGCGCGGTAGTAGCCGCGGTGCTCGCGCGTGACGATGTCGCGCAGCGCCGTGTCGTGGTCGGCCGACCATCCGGCGATGAGCAAACCGTGGTCGGCGACGATGCGGGAGATAAGTCGGTGCATCGCATCGGCGTAGCTGCCGAGTTCTTGTTCAGTGTTGAGCATGGAGTCCGCGTCGAGGTAGTCGCCGTGGAGATGCACAACCACCGCTCCCCCGTCGTGGAGTGGCCGCGCGGAGTCGGCGGCGGCGACAGTTGAGATCACGCGCGGCTCGATCCCGAGCTCGCGCAGCGCCGTCTCGAACAGCCGGTCGAAGTTGAGAGTGACGATGATCTGGATGACCCCGAGCTGCACCAGGCGCGCGATAGCCCGATGCGCCTGCCCCGGCCCGTCCCCGGTTTCGATGTGCTCGCGCAGCAGCGCCTCGCGTTCGACCTTCGTGTTGCTCAGCCGCGCGAACACCCCGCTGTAGGACACGTCATCGCAGAACCGCTCGCGCCACCACGCCTCGACGGTGTCGCCGGCGAGCGGGGGCGCGTCCGGGTCCTCAACAACCCGGACCTGATCGGCGAGTGCGGTGAGGACTCCCCACGCCGACGGCAGGCCGGCGCCCACCGACACCCCGGCGCCCGCCAGTACCGCGTACCCGCCTGGACTTGCGTGCACCGCTAGCGCGAGCGGCAGCAGAGCGTCATCAAGCGAGCGATCGTCCACGCGGCAAGTCAATCACCGCACCCCGACACGGCGGCGCGTCCACCCGGCAACGGGACCCGGCCCCACTGCGAAGCCGCTCCGTTGTCCTAAGCCCTGTCGTTTCTCGGCCAGTGCGGTTCGCGCGCCGCAGTGGCAGCGCGACCAGAATCGCCGTGCCGGCGATGCTGTTTGACCCGCGCCCGAAGGGCGCGGATGTGGCTGCACGACGCAGGCGCTGCGCAGCAGGTCAGACGAGCACCGGCGGAGCAAGCTAAGGCTTAGGACGCCTAATGCGGCGTTTCGGCTTGACTGGCGTGCGCCGGGTCCCCGAAGATTCGGGGTGTCCCCACGGGGTGGGTTCGCTGCGCTGAGCCGATACCCGCCGTGCGGCGGGGCCACGAGAAGGGAGCGGGTGGTGATGGCGTTTCGTCGCGAACGGCAGACGAACGTCGTTGGCGGCCGCACCGGACGCTTCAACGTGAAGACCTCCCCGGAGCAGACAGCGGCGCTCATGGCGTTGGCTGCCGAGCGCGGAATGACGGTGCCGCGCCTCTTGGTGTCGTCGACACTGCGGCCGTCAGTCATGTCGGGTCTGCGGCGCGACGACGTGACCGATCTGCTTGGCGTGATGACTTACCTCGGCGCGATCAGCAACAACGTCAACCAGCTCGCGAAGGTCGCGAACGCCACCAACGAGTTGCCGGCGGAAACCGCGCAGACACTCGCCCGAGTGCGCGAGGTCGCGGGCCGGTTGCAGCTCGCGCTCGACCGGTTGGAGGGGTCGGCATGATGCCGAACGTGACCAAGGGCGCCAAGCCCGTTGGTCTCATGGCGTACCTGTTCGGACCGGGCCGCAACAACGAGCACACCAACCAGCACGCCATCGCCGGTAGCCCGTCCATGATGCTGTTCGCCCCCGAAGGTGTCGCCGATCCCGAGCAGGCCAAGATGCTCGGCCGCGAGCTGGACCGTGCCCGTCGCGCGCACGATGTCGACACCACCGTGGTGCGGCACAACAAGGCCCGTGAGTCGCTGCGGTCCGGGTCGGTGGCCACCGCGACCGCCGCGGTCGACACCGCCACCGTGGAGCACAACGTGTGGCACTGCTCGCTGTCGCTGCACCCCGACGAAGCGCCGCTGTCGGATGAGAAGTGGGCCGCGATCAGCCACCGCTTCATGGAGCTGATGGACTACCACTCCCCCGCCGGCGAGCAGCCCGAGACGCGGTGGCTCGCGGTGCGCCACGGACTGTCCGGCGCCGCGGACGCACCCACCCGCAACGACCACATCCACATCGCGGCATCGACGGTGCGCGCCGACGGTTCACGCCTGGACACCCACCGGGACTACCCGCGGGCGCAGTCCGCGGCGATGACCATCGAGCGTGAGTTCGAGTTGCGGATCACCACCGGCCGCGCCGAACGCCACACCACCAAGGGCACCGCGCCCGCACAAGAACAGCGTCGTGCACGTGTCGGCCGCGCCGAACCAGTCCGCGACGAGCTCGCGCGCACGGTGCGCGCCACCGCCGGCGCCGCCGAGTCCGAAGCGGAGTTCGTTCGGCTGGCCCGCGCGCACGGTCTGCTTATCCGGCCGCGCTACGCCACCGGTTCCCGCAAGGTCGTCACTGGCTACTCCGTCGCGCTCCCGACCGACCGGTACGCCACGAAGAACGGTGCACCGGTGTGGCACGGCGGTGGGAAACTCGGTAACGACCTGACCCTCCCCCGACTGCGGGAGACATGGATCGCCGGTGACGCTGCCGACGCCGATGCGATGAGCGCATGGGCGCACAACCATAGCGAACGGATCGACCCCAGTCAGCCCGCGCCGACGCCGCGGCGCGCGCAGATCCCTCAGTCGATGACGTTCGAGCAGGCCCGCGACCGACTGCGCGACACCCTCACGCGAATCGCGAGCACCGCGCGCACCGAGGCGGCGTTCGTCGGCGACGTGTTCAGCCACCCCGACCTGTTGATCCGGCCGCGCTTCGCCCAGGGGTCCACAACCGAGGTGACCGGCTACTCGGTCGCGCTGCGGCCGCACATCTACGCCCGCGTCGACGGTGCACCGCAGTGGCACGGCGCCGGGAAGCTCGACAACGCGCTCACATTGCCGAGCCTGCGCGAACAGTGGGAACCGACCGAGCCGCTCTTCATTCGCCAGGAGTGGGCGCGTGCAGCTGGTCGCGGCGAGCCGCGCATCGACACATGGCGCTACGCCGCCGGTGACGCCCAGCGATGGCGCGAACGAATCGAGAAGTCACCACCGTCGAACACCACGACATGGTCGGTGGTCGGCGGCGACACCGCAGCGACGGTAAGCGCGTGGGCGCTACGCACCGAGCGTGGCCGCCCGGCAGAACTGTCACGTCTCGCCGACGCGCTCGCGGCCACCGCCGGACAACAACGCAGCCCGGCCCAGGCCGCCCGCCGCAGCGGGTCAGCGGCACGCCGCGCCGCCGCGATGATCCTGGCCGCCAGCCAGGACGATCCCACGCAGGCCTACATGGTGATGTTCGCCCAAATCGCCGCGACCGCCCGCGCGATCGCCGACGCCGCCGAAGCCCGAGGCAACGCCGCCCGCGCAGTCGAGATTCGCGTCGCCCTCGACGCCGCACAAGCACGCTACGCACCGCCAGCGACCACACAGACCACACAACGCGGCGCCGATGCGACGGTGACCGCGCAACCGGTCCGCACACGTCCAGACCGCCGCACCGACTACGAGCGGTAAGCCAAACTGGCGCAACTGTCGTCAGTTATGGGTGCGAGGACTGGCTACCCATCGTGTTCGCGGGGATTGGTAGGAGGTAGGAAGCGCTGCCCCCACCGCCGCTTGTCCGACCTTCGCTCTCACGACGGGCCGGCGCAGTCGGTGCCGTGTACGACGGATAGGGCCGTGACGGCGCGGATCCGTACCCACTACCGCGCCCGTGGACCGGGCAGTCAGCACCGCCGCCCCTGATGTGACCTCGTACAGGTGCGGTGCATCGCGACATAGAGCAATGGTAGTGACACCCCCCGACACGACACGGAATTCTTGCGGACCAGTGTCAGCGCATACGTGCGTACGGTGCCGGACGACTGCCGGTGGGCGCCTCCGTGAATGTGTCACTGTGGGCGGTGTGTCGGAGGAGATGTCGGTGTCGCTGGTCGATCTGTTGACCGCTGCCGGTGTCGATCTTGAGGAGCGATTCGGTACGAGAACCGCCGAACGACTTCGCCACGTCTGCGACCCCGCTGCGGGCCCAGTATTTTTGCCTTACGGGTGGATCGATCTGTTTCCCGCTGACAACCCTGGTGCATCACCCCGGGCGGTCATCCGAACCGACACCGCCGCCGGCGTCTCGCCGCACCCATCAAACCCCGACCAGCTGCTCATGGTGTCGATCATCATCGACGGCGAGGAGCCGATCGGTGCCGCGCAATGGGTCTCGATCGCACACCTCGCCCACCGCGACTGCCCCCTTTGCGCCACCGTGTGGGCCGACCGCGCCGCTGAACACGCTGCTGTCCAGCACGCACTCCAGAACCACGACGGCGGCCAGGACCACTCACATACAGATCCCTACGAGCGCTGGTCGTTGTTCGTACGCACCCCCACCGAAGACAGCAGCGCAGTGGCCCTGGTCCACATCGGCGACACCGCACCCTGGCGCGAGCCTGACCAGTGAATTACATCAGGGTGGTTTTGGCGCAACGACACCAGCGGTGATGTCGGTTTCGTATGAATGAGCGGATCTGCCTGGTTTGGTCCCGTTTCCCGTGCTAATTGTGAACCTGTCAACGTGCTGGCAAGTTCACGTATAGGGAGGTGGTCGATCGCATGGATAACGACGATCCGCGTTTGAAGCCGTTCGGAACTCGACTCGATCAGGATCTGATAGATCAGATAAAGCTGCTAGCGGTGCAACGTCGAAAGACGCTGCAGGACTGCAGTGCCGAGGCATTCCGCGCATGGATCGCGGCAGCGTCAGGACGCCCGAGCTAACTCAGCTCGGTGGTGCTTACATCCGTAAGTACCAACCGTGCAAATGTTAACAATTCAGCATTCTAGGAATCTAGAATGTTTTTTTATTTACATTTTCGAATCTATTGCATATTTCTTTCCTTGGCTCGAACAATGAGTGAGTTCGACTCCTCATCCCTTTCGATTCCGAGGCAGGAAATCCATGCGAACCCGCAATCGTGCCCACGCGCTGACGTTGTCGGTGGCGTCGATGGCCGCGGTGCTTAGCTTGACGCTGGCGACCCCCAACGCCGGCGCGGCACCCACTGAGCCCGACCCATCGACCCCAACGACATCGGCCCAGCCCGCCCCCGAAACAACCCAACCCGCACCGACCGCCGCAGACCCCTCTACCGGTGAGAGCTCCGCACCCACATCGGATGCGCCGTCGAGCCCCCCTACCGCGCCGACCACCAGCGAGCCCTCGAACTCCGCGCCGTCAACCTCGGCCACCCCGAGCACGGACGCCCCGAAATCTACAACGGCCGCACCCAAGCCCCAGGTGCGGGCCGCGGTCGCCGCGGGCTGCCAGACCTACCCACCCACCAGCTACCAGGTCTGCGGGCGCATCCGAGACAAGTACAACCAGACCGGTGGACCCAACGGGTTCCTACTGTTCCCCAAGTCCAACGAGCTCACTAACCCCAACAACACCGGCAAGCGCTCGGAGTTCCTCGGCGGCAACATCTACTGGTCCACCGCCACCGACGCCCACCCCGTCGCCCACGAATTCCTCACCAAGTGGGGCGAGAAAGGATACGAGTCGGGGTACATGAAGTACCCGACCACAGATGAGATTGTTCTCGGCGATGGACTTAGTCGCCGACAGGAATACCAGGGTGCGTCGATTTACTTTAACTTTTCGACGGGCGCGCATATAATCCAAGGGAACATTCGTGAGTACTGGCGGGGACTAGGTGCTGAAACAAGCGACCTGGGTTTCCCCACCTCCGACGAGCAGCAGATCGGAGACAAGTACTACAACACCTTCCAAGGCGGAACTATCTACTGGTCACCTTCGGCCGGATACGAAGTATTCAATGCACTGAAAAGCTATCGGCATGAAGCCGGCAGCAATGGCGATGGCGACTGTGACATTGTCACAGAAGATCCGGACTGCCACCCTGAAAACCAACAGGACAAAATCCGCGAGACGATTAGTCGCTGCGTCGCTGTAGGGAGCACCATGAGCCCTAACACAGTCGTCTTTGTTCTGACCGGAAGTTCGAAGTGGCCCAGCCCGCTGAAGGTTCCGTGTGGCCAGTACCGCCATATCAACGATGACCACAAGATCGAGCTCGACCGGGAGCGGGGACTGCAGTGCATTCTCATGACGTATGCAAAGGGCGTGAAGAAGCGGCAGGAGGAAATCTCGACACCTCAGTATAGGGGAATTGACTACTTCAACCCGAACCGCAACATGCTTCGCAGCACGATAATTTACGATCCCACCGCCACGAACACATACGGCAAGCCCGACGTCATGATCACCGCTTACGCCGGCACAGGAGAAGGACGCGACTGGGGAGGCTGCGTGTCCGGCTATATGAATTAGTTCCGCGGGGCCGCCCGCCCCTCAGGCAGGCCGGGATTGACGAGCTTAAACCTCTCAATCCCGGCCTGTCTTTGGGTATATTGGAAGACGTGCTGATAACAGAGATGCAGGACCGAGTTATAGAGGGGCTAGTGCGGGAGGGTGGACTGAGTCCCCTCGAAGCAGATTCGCTGCGGCGAGGAGCGTCTTTCAGTCGCGATTCGTTTGACGAATTCCTACTTTTATCGACGCGCTTCTGTTTCGACGAAGGGGACGCGGATAATTTTCGTAACGCTACGACGTCGTACGCTTCCTTCCGCGCCGCGTTTGAAAAGGCTGACAATAGCCCCCCTCTCATCCCCGAGTGGGTATTTCTTCGAATTATAAGGTATTTGAACGAGTACGGTCCTGGGAGTAAATTTCCGTATAAACACGCGGACGCGTCGTCTTCCCTTTTCGAGGGTCTCCTTTTCGCCCTTGGTGGCGGCGACGACCGCCGGGCACTGGCCGGGCAGCGAACGTTCAGCCGGATGATGGCGGCGCGACTCAGCGATGGACTACTACATCCGGCTGTAGGCGGGCACATGTGGGGGAAATATCTTGCAATCCAAACCGGCCCACTGCCCGGCGGTCCTGAAGTCGAAATAATGCGGGAGGTAGGGCGTGCCGCGCAGCTCTGGGCCACAGATCGGCCTGAACGACCGCGCATCGAACGACTTATACTTGACCACGCCCACGTTTATCGCTGGCCCCAGACTCCCTAAGGCCGGTTTTGCTCGAACGGCCGAGGCGCCGCCCCGCGTGGGGTATGGCGCCTTCGTCGGTTCCTGAAGGTGTTCGCAAAAGAGTTGTCCCACGGAGGCCCCCTCCCAGAGCCACCTAACACGACCCATAAACGGTCGGACTCACGACAGCCCCTTCTCCTCTAGGCAAGCGTTCGCTCTGTCTGGGCGGAGCGGCCCATAACCGAACGGTTTTGAGAACCACATCGGCTGAGGCATCGCGACAGGCCGAAGCCATCTCATAACTCGTGTTTGAATCCGAACGTCGCTTCTTGAGGCCGTCGATAAAGCAACCGCCTCCTGGGCATGCCAGGGGAAGGGCTACATCCCGTGGCCGCGCTGCGGCCCGGTACCGCGGCCACGGCCACGCGCCGGACGGGCCTTCACGGCTCCGTTCTTCGGTGCGTTGGACACCGCGGCTGACGGTCGGGTGGGGTGGTCGTTGATGGCGACCGCGGCGGCGTGCAGTGCCTCGGACTGGGGGATCTCGCGGGCGACGTCGACGAGTTCGGTGTCGCGGGTCATCGCGTCGCTGAGCTCGTCGAGGTGGTCGGCTTGGGCGCTGTCGCGGGCGGCGATGTCGAGCGCGGTGTCGCGGTCGGCGACGAGGTGGGCGATGGTGTCGGCGTCGCGTTCGTCTTCGGCGTCGGGGCGGGCGTGGTGGCCGGCGCGGGCTGTGGCGAGCAGTTCGGCGCCTTCCTCGCGGGGCAGTGATGCGACGTGGTCGACGTCGACGCCGTACTCCCCGAGTAGCTCGCTGATGTTGTCGGCCATCATCTCCGTGGCGAGCGAGGAATGCTGCCAGCGGCGGGCGCTGCCGTAGACGTCGAGGACCTCGCCGGCGTCGGCGCGGGTGGCCCAGTGCCGGTCGTGGTCGCGGTCGCCGATCCTCGACGGGTCGGCGCCGTAGTCGGTGCGGATTTTCTCCGCGATCGCTGTCTCCGAGGCGGTGTGCCAGAACGATGGGTCACTCGCGCCGACACCGAGAGCATGTCGTGCCTCGGCGTTGACGATGGCGGCGCGGTTCGCGGCGATGCCGTGTGACTCGGCGGCGGCGTTGGCGTCGTCGGCAGCTGGCCGTGTTGCGGCCTCGCGTGCGCGGCGGTCGGCGTCGCGTTGCTGGCGGCGCATGAACGCCTCGATCAGCGCGGTGCCGGTGGCCACGGCGCTGGCGAGGGCGCGTTCCATGTGGGAGACCAGCTCGCGGTCGTCGTGCTCGTGGGGACTGCTCATCGTGGGTGCCTTTCGATTCGATCGGGATCAGTGGGCGGCGGCGGGTTCGGGGCGGCGGCTGGGGTCGCTCATCAGCCACTCGACGACGTAGTCGGGCATCGGTTCGACCGGTAGTGGCGCAAGTCGCGGTTTGTGTCCGCGGTCTGCGCTGCAGCCGGCGAACGGACCCTGCGGGTCGAACAGGACCGCCATCGTGGGGTCGGCGTAGTCCTTCCACCACACGGCCATCCCGGTGCCGCCGTCGAGGCGCAGGTGCTCCCACGCCCGCCACAGCGCCTCGAGCCGGGAGACCGCTTCGCCGTGGGCCCACCAGCGCGGACACCAGATCAGCCGCTGCCCGGTCACGTCGCGGCGGTACTGGTCGACCAGGTGGTCGTTGACGAATCGGTACACCGAGGCGAATTTGGGCTCGGCGGGCAGCGGGGTGGGCGCCGGAGTGTCGGCGCCGCCGGTGTTGGCGTCAGCGATCGCGGGCGGCTGGTCGTCGTCGTCGAAATCGGGGTCGAGGTCGTCGTCGAGCATCGGGGTCAGGCCGCCTTTCCGGGATTGTCGGGTGTCGGTGAGTACCGGGCGAGTGAGTCCCGGACGGCGGCGGCGTAGCGCTTGTTCATCCATGGCACCGAGCGGGCGATGGTGGGCCGGTTGCCGGCGGAGAGCACCAGGAGGCGGCCGCGGGGCCAGGCTTGGAGGTCGGCGACGCTCAGGGTGCGTTGCAGCACCGTGGACTCGCTGGTGGAGGCGCGGCGGTCGCCGCTGCGGGAGACGTTGATGGCGCGGCGTTCGTAGTCGCCTACCAGTTTCGACAGCAGTTCGAGGAAGTCGTCCTCTTTCACGTTGCCGCCGTAGACGAACACGTTCGCTGCGCCCATGAGCTGCTTCATGCCGTCAGCGCCCCAGACCCGTACGCCCTGGGACCAGGACTGCAAGACGGTCATGATGTTGATCCCGCGGGAGCCGTAGTGGGAGTACAGGTCTGGCAGGCGGCGCCACCGCACGACGTTGGCGGCCTCGTCGAGCGCGCACAGCATCGGGGTCGGTAGCCGTCCGCCGGGTGATGCGGTGGCGATCTTCTCTGCGGCCTCGCAGGTGGCGACGGTGAGTGCGGCGATGATTGGGCCCGCGGACCCGACGCCTTCGCGGGAGAGGCAGTACAGGGTTTCTCCGCCGGCGACGAGCTGGTGCAGATCGAGATGCGGGCGGGTGTCGCCGAAGCTGGTGGTGATCCAGTCCTGGATCCGCCGGGACCGCAGGCAGTGCACCTGCTTCAACGCGGTGCCGAAGATGCCGTCCTGCTGCTTGTCGGCCAGGCCGAGGCGGGTGGTGAGCGCGTCGGCGATGAGTCGGTAGCCGTGGTCGTGCAGGATCGTCACGGCCTCGCGGCACAGGTCGCGGCGGGAGAGCCGTTCGTAGACAGTCGTGATCGGCTCGCGGGCGAGCGCGGATGCCAGGAGCAGGTTGGCGACGAGGTCCTGGCCCTCGGGGTCGAAGTAGGGGTCCTTCTTGGCGGCCTGGCCGTCGTCTCCGGCGGCGAACTGCTCGGCCAGCGATTCGGCGGTGTCCTCGTCGACGACGTAGGACAGCGGGTTCCAGTAGAACGACGCGGTCTCGTTCGCAACGCCTTGGGGGTCGAACACCCACACCCGGCGGCCGAGCGACTCGCGCACACCACGGGTGTGGTCGAGGTTGCCGCGCTTGTTCTCCGTGGCCAGCACCGCGCCGGGGGCCTCGCAGATGGCGGGGATGATCCGCGAGGTCGACTTGCCCATGCGGGGGCCGTGGATGTCGAGGTGCATGTCCTCGAACGAGCCGTAGAGCTTGGTGCCGGTGAACGTCTCCCCGATCGGCACACCAGGACTCGCGTGCGGCTGGTCGGTGGGGAACACCACCCCGAGGCTCTTGGCCTTGGCCTTGATCTGCGGTTCGGTGATCGAGGCGATGTCCTTGCCGTGTCCGAGGTGACGTTGGGCGTCGTCGACGCGCAACCTCCCGGCCGATCGGCGCAGCGCCCACATCAGCGCGGTGCAGCCGGCGATGATGACCAGGCCGCCGAACACGATCGCCCAGGCGGTCGCTCCGCCGGACCAGGTCAGTTTTCCCGCGCCGAGCTCGAGCACAGCGGCGAACGGGTTGCCGGGGACGGGTTGTCCGCCGGCGAGCTGCAACGCCCCCCAGATGGCGAGCACGGCCGCGATCACGACGCCGAGACCGCCGAAGATCAGTCGCGCGTCACCGGTTCCGGGTTCGCGGGTACGTCCGGGATTGCTCATCGGGTGCTCCTACTGCTGGGTGGTGATGGTGTCGAGTTGCCAGCCGGCGGGCCCGCCGGCCTTGGCGACGACCCACACGGTGAGCGGGTCGAGCTTCTGACCGCCGGGGGTGACGGTCTGGCTGATGCGCGCGACCCGGGCGGCGCTGGTCGCGGTGTCGGGGGGGTGCTCATCGGAGAGCACCCGGGCGGAGGCGACCACGGTGGAGCCGGTCGCTTTCCACTGAGCCCACTGGTTTCCCGTGACCGGGGCGAGCATCGAGAATGATCCCGCTGCCGACGCGCGGTAGGTCGGGGTGAGCAGATCCGCGGCCCGGTCGGCGGCGGCCTGGGCGGGGTCGGTGTCGGCGCCGCGGTAGGTGAACACCTCATCGAGGGCGGCGACCATGACCTGATCCGGGGTACAGATGCGACCATCCCGGCACGGCCGCGGCTGCGCGGTCGGGCCCGGCTGCATCCCGGTCGGAGACGACGGCACCATCGTCGACCCGGTCGGCGCGGTGCTCGAGCTGGTGGTCTCCGACGAGCTCGACGAGCACCCGGCGACCACCGCCACCGCGGCGAGGGCGGCGACCGCGGTCGCGATCCGGGTGGGCGTCACGAGGCCACCTCGGCGGGCTCGACCAGCTTCTGCAGCGGGATCTCGCGCCAGGTCCGGTATCCCGGCGCCCGGCACAGCGCCACCGCCGGGTTGGTCTCGACGTGCTCGACGCGGACCTGCACCTGGTGGCGGTTGCCCGAGAGGGTGAACATGTCGGCGCTGATGTCGGGGTGGCTGGACTCGATCACCAGCCGTAGCGCCGGGACCCCGAGGTGCTCGCGGACCTTGCCGGCGAGGAACACCGCCTTGTCCGCGGCCGAGCGCTCCGCGGACTCATCGGAGCCGTCGAAGATCCGGTCGTCGTCGAAGAACGTCCCGTACCAGGACTGCCGGTCATCAGCCGCGGCGCAGATCGCGTAGGTCGACACCTCGGCGTCCCCGGCGACACACAACCGCACCAGCGGCGCGTCCGCGGCGGCCGCGTCGAGGCGGGCGGCCTCAGCCGCGACGGTCGCGGCCGCGAGCTCGTCGTAGTCGAGGTCGAGCTGCTTGCGCATCTCGGTCTTCACCTTCGGCCACATGGCCTTGGTCTGAACGTTCTCCCGCTTGGCCCACGCCCGGATCTCCCGATGCGTCGGGGCGCCGCGCAGCTCGTCGGCGCCGGCGGCGACGACCTCGGCGGCGCGGTCCCAATCCTGCGATGTGCTCATGGTGGGTTCCTTCCTGTCGGGCGCAGACGGTCTGCGCCGCTGCCCTATTGGTTGGTCGGGGCGGGTGCCGGGGCGGCGGTGTCGATTCCGGCGCCGAATCGGCGGACGTACATGCCTTCGCCGTTCCACCCCGACAGCGGCATGATCGACACGGTTTTCCCGGACTCGGGGGCGTTGAGGAGCATGTCCTGGCCGTTCTGTTTGCCGTAGTAGATGCCGACGTGATGGCTGCCCTCGGCGGATGAGCCGAAGTAGATGAGGTCGCCGGGCTGCTTCTGATCGAGCGGGATGACCTGGCCGCGTGGGTCACTGGCCTGGTTGCCGGTGTAGTGACCGAGCGCGATCTTCCCGCCCGATGCCTGGTAGACGGCGTAGAGCGTGAGCCCGGAGCAGTCGAACCCGACCTTGTTGTAGTCGCCGAAGCTGTCGGCAGTTCCTCCGTCAGTGATGCCCTTTGTGGGTCCGTTCTTGTCCCCGCCGCCCCAGGCGTACGGGGTGCCGATCCAGCGCATCGCGGCCTGAATCACCCGCTGCCCGAACGACCCGTCGAGCGGGCCAGTGTTCCCACCGCCCGGGGTCTGACATGCCTGTCCCCCACCGTCGGAGGACGTCGACGACCCCGCGGTGGCGAGCTCGCCGAGCCGTGGGGTGACGGTGGCCACGACCTTTTCCGCCAGCGAGCGGGTCGAGGCGTAGGCGTTCGGGCCGGACTTCTCGACGGCCTGGGCCAGGGCGGCGGCGTCCATCGTCTGATAGCCCGGCACCTTCCGGGCGGTGTCGTAAAACCAGTTGATCTGCCACACCGGGTCCATCAGCTTGGTCAGATCCCCGCCACCGTGCATCGACACCCGCACCTGATGCGGGCCGACCGAGTCGTGATCGGAGCCGTCGCCGTCGTGCGGAAACTTCACCGACTCCGGCACATTCGTGGCGTTGGACAGGTTGCGGTAGGTCGACTCCGTCGCCATGGCCATCGACTCGGCCAGGATCGCCGAATCCGGTTCCCCGCGCTGCTTGCCGATCGCGACACCGTTCGCGGCGAGCGCGAGCTGCTTGTCGTTGAGCCCGGCCAGGGTGGCGCCGTTGGCGCCGGCCACGCCCATCCCGTACGGGTTGGTGGTGGTGCCGGTGCCGCAGTCGGTGACCCCGGACCCGGAGATGACAGCCACCAGGGCGAGCAGGGCAACGATGACCGAGCCCACCGCGATCGCGATGGTCTTGCCGGCCGCCCCTGTTGACTCGTCCACAGATCAGGACCCCGAGGGTTGGCTGCGCCGCAGCAACCGGGCGGTCAGTTCTTGGTTGAGTGCGGTGACCCGGGCGAGCTTGATCTGTAGTTCGGCCAGCGTGACCCGGTCGGCGTCGGTCAGGGTCAGCTCGGGATGCGCTGCACGCCACCAGTTGCGGATGGTGTGCGGATGCACGCCGAAGTTCGCGGCCACGGTCTCGAACGCTTGGTGGCGGGTGATGCCCTTACCGATCAGCTCATCGGCGGTGTCGACGGCGAGCTCCTTGACCGCGTCGTCGGCGGCCTCGCCCTTGCGCATCAGCGGTCTCCGCTCTGCTTGCGCAGCGAGAACCGCTGGTTGGTGTCGTGGACACCGGAGGTGGCCTCCGACGGGGTGAAGTTCAACCGGAACGGGATACCGGGCCGGTCGTCCTCACCGACCTTGAGCATGAAACAGCCCGTGCCCGGCGGCGACTGTCGCTGACCGGCGGTGATCTTTTTGATCGTCGCCGCAGTCGGTGGCGGGGTGGTCGACCAGGAGGTGATGAGACGTTTCTCGGTGTTGGTGAACGACATGACCCCACCGAGGCGTTCGAGCTCGTCGGGCCCGACCGGGCCGATGATCTTCGCCCTGGCGCGCTCGATGAACCCCAGCGCCTTGTTCACATCGGCTTGGGACTCGAAGCTCGCGAGGTCCTTGATCGTGTGGGTGATCAGGATCAGCGCCGTGCCGATCTGCCGGTTCAACCGGGTGAGCGCGTTGACCTTGTCGACCATGCCCGGCTCCGAGAGCACCTGCCACAGCTCGTCCATCACCACCAGGAACTGCCGCGGCTGGCCGTGGCCGGCGTCGGCGAGGGTGTGGGCGGCCTCGACCGCTCCGAACCCGTCCGACCAGCAGGTCAGCAGGATCGCCGCTTTCAACTTGGACTGACCGTCGGGGATCTTGGAGACGTCGATGCACACCGCGGGGGCGTCGACGTTGATGGGCACGGTCGACTGGTGGTTGAACACCTCGCCAAGGGGGCCGTCGACGATCGCTTTCAACGCCTGCCGCAGGCGGCGGGTGATGTCGCGGAACTGGACCCGGTCATCGGCACCGGCGGCTGCCCACAACTCTTCCGGGGAGTGGTCGAGCGCGGCGTACATGTCGGTGAGCAGCGGCGGTTTGGTGTGGGTGAACCCTCCTCCGCCCTCGAGCGACGGGCGGTAGAGGTGGGTGAGGATCGCCGAGATCAGCGTCTCCTCGTAGTCGTCGACCACCGACCCGCGGCCGAGCTGGATCAGCGCGGTCACCGCCTGCACCTGCCGGGAGTGGACCTGGTCGCGTACGTAGCGGGCGAGGTCCTCGCGACCGGCGTCGACCAGGGTCGGGATGATCGAACCCAGCGCGCCGACGGCGAGTGGGTTGATCTTTGCCGCACCCGGTCCGGCGTCGATGACCTGGCCGTCCACGGCGCGGGTGAGACCGACGTAGTCGGGTTTCACATCACCCATGAACAGCACCGTGTGGCCCTGGGCCATCGTGCCGGTCGCGATCCGGCGCACCAGCGACGACTTGCCGAACCCGTTGAGCGCGAGCACGAACAGGATCGGGGCGGTGATCATGCCCGCGTTCATCCAGGACAGCGGGTCGAACCCGACGTCCTCGCCGGTGAACAGGTGCGCCCCGACCGGGGTGCCCAGCATCGGCGCCGCGGCCCCGATGCAGTACGGGCTCAACCCCGCGGTCTGGGTGGTGGTGGCCCGCCACTCGGGCAGGCGGGCAACGGAGGCCATGCGACCGCCGCCGGCGCCGCTGAACCCGCGCATGGTGCGCAGCGGCATCGGCTTGTCCCAGCCCTCAGACTCGATGAGTCGGTCGATCGCGTTACGACGCCGGTTCTCCTCGCGGCGCATCTCCCGATGGGCCTTCTTGCCCTTGCGGCCGGGGATGGCCATCTGCTCGCGCAGCTGCTCCATCCCAGCGACCGAACGGATACGGATGCCGGCGACGCGGACGAACCGTTCGGTGACGGCCTCGTCGACGGTGAGGTCCTCGACGTCTTTCGTGGCGCGGTGCCGCGCCCCCAGCGGGGCGGTCATCCGCCGAGCTTTCCGCTGATCGAGGCGTACTCCGGCAGGATCGTGCCCATGCCCAGAGACCCGGCGAACGCGGCGGCCTGATAGCCCCAGCAGCGGCGCAACCCGATGCGCGCGGAGTCGCCCATCGCCTCGATCTCCGAGCGCACCGTGGGGATGTCCGAGCCGGCGGGAACGGTCGCGGTGACCAGCATCGCGAACCGGGTCAGCCCCGCACCGCGGGCCTGCTCGGAGCGGGCGTTGTTGGTGTTCTGCACCCGCAGCGACGCCGCCGCCGACACCACACCCTTCTTGGACTGCTCCGCGGCCAGCGCCTCACGGAAGTCGTTGTCGACGAGCTTGACCGCATCGGCGGTCGAGTGGACGCGGTAGACGATCGTCACCCGCTTACGGGTGAGGTCCGCGCGCGGTGCGAGCAGCGGCAGCAGCGTGTCCGAGGGCACCTGGCCCGCAGGCGGGGCACCCATCTCCCACGACACTGACAC
This sequence comes from uncultured Williamsia sp., assembly GCF_947494875.1. Lineage (GTDB taxonomy): Bacteria > Actinomycetota > Actinomycetes > Mycobacteriales > Mycobacteriaceae > Williamsia_A. Next base: position 24,155 of record NZ_CANLWM010000011.1, on the reverse strand, counting down.
GAACCCGTTGTGCCGGTAGCAGTCCCAGTCCTCCTGCGCGCTGATCGGACCGGCGCCGGTCCAGCGCAGATCGTCGGCGGCCTCGGTGCCCGAGATCCGCTCGAGGTCGGCGGTCAGCTCCGGGTTGTAGGCCCGCGTCGGGTAGATCGCCAACTCGCCCGGCGACAACGGGGTCGCGGCGATCCCCGCCTGCGCGGCGGCCACGATCAGCGTCGACAGGCGCCGCCCGATCTCGGCGGCCTGATCGGCCACCTCACGAGACGATGCCTCCCGCAATGGCGAGAACGTCAGTGTCAGGCGCACATCGGAGCGCACCCGCGCCGACCCGCGGGTCAGCACGGTCTCGGCCATCACCTGACGGGCGAACTCCGGGGCATTGGGCTCGGTGATCCGCCGGACCTCCGCACCGATCCGGGCGCCCGCGTCGGGAACGGACTCGACGACGACCTCCGCGCCGACCGCACCGCGCGAGGAGCCCAGGCGGGCGAGGAAATCACCCTGGCCCGCGACCCAGTCGTTGATCTGCCACTGATCGACCCGCTCCTGGCCCTGGGGCTGCACCGCGAGGCTGACGGTGAAGTGGTTCTTGTTCGGGTAGTGGATCAACCCGAAGCGCTGTCCGTCGCGCAGCTCGTAGCCATACAGGTGTGAACTGGCGGCGATCCCCGGCAGCCGAGCGTTGCCCGGGACCTGACCGAACACCCCGCCGCGGTACACCGTCTGCTTACGCAGCCGCGCCCAGTTGAATTGCACTCGCAAGACCGTCATCTCCCATCCGGTGCGGCCGTCCCGGGAGTAGACCAATGGGGCCATCCCGATCGTGGAGACCGCGAGAAAAACACCCACCACAGCCAGGGATTGGGTGAACACGTAACTGAAAATCGTTGCGATGACCAAGACGCCAGCCAGAATCGTGACGCCCCAGGTCATCCCGAACAGGCCCGTGGAGCGCGGGCGCTCCCACCGGCCATACAGCAGCAGCGCGTTGCGCTCGGCAGGCGCGCTCATCGCATACCCCCGTCGGTGGCCATCCCGTCATCGCCGCCGTCGAAGAAGTTCTCCGCCGCCTGACTCATGACGTTTGTGGCACCCATCGCATCCATAGCGGACGAGAAGCGGTTCGATCCCCCACCACCCGACGACGACCCGCCGGAGTCGGGCATCGACGACGTCGACGGAACCGTCGACGTCGCGGCCATCGAGCCACCACCCGAGCGACCACCGCCGCTCGAGGAACCGCCTCCGCCGCCTCCGCCTCCGCCTCCGCCGCCGCCACTGTCCCCACCGCCGGAGGAGGCTGCCGACATGCGCGATACGCCCCCGCCGCCGCTGTCGCCGCCGGACATGCCGCCGCCCGACGAACTAAGACCGGTTGTCGCGGCCCCGGACGTACCCGCGGTTGATGCCGCTCCGCCTGCCCCGGCCCCGCCCGCGGCCAGAGCACCGCCGGCGGCCACGACGCCGGCGGCCATCATCCCGGCCTGCAATCCCGATCCGCCCGACATCGACAGGCCACCGGAGACGAGCTTCATCAGCATCGGCAGCATCAGCGCCGAGAGGAATAGCAGGATGAACCCGTAAAACACCTGCTCGGTCGAGGGCTTGTCCGAGTCGCCGGCGAGAGTGAACGCCACCACAAAGCAGCCCGCAGCCACCAGCTTCCACAGCAGCAGTGCGATCACCCACCGCACCGTCTTGGAGTAGGCGGCCTTGCCGAGTTCCGTTCCCGATGCGGCGCCGATGATCGGGATGTAGGCCACGACGAGGATCAGCATCGCTTGTCGCACCACCAGGACAACGGCCTGGAACACCGCGCCGAGCGCGCCCAGGACGCCGACGATCAGCAGGAACCCTGCGGACATGCCGTTGCCGCCCATCAACACCTCGACGTTGACGATCCGTTCGACGACCTTGCTCGCATCGCCCTTGGTGACGCTGTCGAGCCACGCCACCGACAGGGCGTCGGTGGCCTGCGACAACGCGGTGAGGAACCCGCCGAACACCCACGCCCCGATCACCGCCCGCGACAGGGCGTGGAACTGTTCCTCGCCGGCGGCGTACACGGCGTGCCGTTTGGCCATCATCAGCCGGATACCGCCGACCACTATCGACAGGGCCATGAAAATCAGCTGCAACCGCAGCGTCAGATCCTTCACCTTCTGGATCGCGTTCCACTGCGCCGCTTCCGGTGTCGGGATCCGCACAAACCAGGTCAGCACCAGCGTCATCGCCGACCCCGTGCCTTGCAGGATCGACTTCACGATCCCCTTGAACCCGTCGCTGGCGGCGTCTTTGATGCTGTCCTTCACTGCTCCACCGGCCGCCTGGGCGACACTGCACCCTGCGCCAGGCAGCGCGGCATTGGCAGCTGCGCAGGCGACGTCGGTGAGTGGGTTGGCCGCTGCCACCGGAGTGGCTGTCGGAGTAATCAGCCCGCCGCCGCCGACCGCCAGGACACCAGCGGTGAGCACCACGACCAAGGCCCGACGCAGAGCTCGAGCTACTCGGTCCACGACGTCATCCCAGCGATCGCGGTCTGATGCTGCCCTCGGTCGGGAGTGGTCGGGGTGACGATCAGCTTCCAGGTTCCGTCGGACCAGCTCAGCGACAGGGTCTGCACGATGTAGTAGCCGCTCGGGTCGGAATCATCAGTGACAGGGCCCGATCCGTAATCGATGGTCGCGAAGTTCCCGTTGAAGGACCGAACCTGCACCCCGGCTACCGCACCGGGTGCGAGCTGCGGTTCTGCGAGCATTGATTGCCGGGCGGGGCGGTTCTGCGCCGTGCGCTGCGCGATCACTGTCGAGTCACCGGAGAGCAGGGTGCGTTGGACCGTGGCCGATTCGGTGTCGGGGCCGCCGAGCCACATCGAGAGGATCGATACCCCGGCGAGGGCGGCACCCTGCGGCGTTCGCGACCAGCCCTGGGCGATGCCGTCCTTGATGGTGGTAGGTCCGTCGCTGGTGGAGAACGGGACGATCGGGAGATCGTAGAGCTTCTCCCATGTCAGACCGGCTGGCGCATCGTTCTGCCCCTGAGGGGTTTTCGCTGTTTGCGGGAGCAGTTGCCCGGCAGGGTTTGCGGGCAGCTGGACGGGCTTGTTGAACTTGTCGACGGTCGTGCCGGTGAACCCGGACCCGCCGGTCGAAGCCGAGGTCGGTGGCGCAGACGTGGTGGGAGTGGTGGCGATCGGCCGGTTCGTCGTCGTGCCGCTGTGGTTGAGGCCGATCACCAGGACAGTGGCGACCACCACGATCACGACGACCACCGCGACGACGATCCACAGGGTGCGCCGCGACGTCGGCTTCGGAGGCGTCGTGGGGAAGACGGTCTTCTGGCTCATCAGCACTGGCCTTTCAGCGCGATCATCGACGCAGGCAGGGCTCCGATGGCGGTGACCGGGGATGCGGTGGAAGAGGCGTCGGGCAGTTGCAGTTGCCAGTCCCCCTCGGCCGACCACACGACGGTCGCGGCGTTCGCGGTCAGTGAGTTGTCGGCCTGGCGGCTGATGATCGACACCCGCGCCTTCTGCGGGGTGTAGTCGTCCATCTGGTAGCCGCACACCTTGGGTGCGTCGGTGGCGATCGGGGTGGTGATCGACAGCCGAACCCGGGTGATCGTCCAGTTGTCGCGGGCCGGGCCGGGCGCGAGGAGTTGGTCACCGACGGTGGCCCACTGGTCGTCGGCGGCCACGCTCATCCGCACGGTGGCGTTGATCGCGGCCAGGGCCGCACCGGGCCCGTTGTGGTCGAAGCCGTGCGGGGCCGCAACCGGGGTGGTGATGTGTGGTCCCTGATCGGCGGTGGGGATCTTCATGCCCTGGAACGAGGTCCACGCGACACCGCTCGGCGGGGCGGTCGGTGCGACCTGGGTGACTGACGAGGCGGTATCGCCGGTGGGGGTGTTGTCCGAGCCGCACCCGGCCAGGAGCGCGGTGGCCGCGAGCAAGCCGGTCAGGACAGCAGCGCCCCGGCGATCGCACCGGCCGAGCCGACCAGGACGGTGCCTGCCAGCTGCGCCACGAGTGTCTCGATTCCCATGTCGCCGTGCTCGCCGCGCTTGGCCTGCCAGAACAGTCCGCCGAGCCAGATCAGTCGGCCTACGGCGATCAGACACGCGATCCAGGCCACCCACCCCAGCACTTGCTCGAGCCGGGCGTAGGCGTAGTCCGCTCCCTGCATTGTCAGTTCCGTTCCGTGTCATGGGTATTGCCTTCTGGGGAGAGTGGTGTTCTGGGGGTGTGGGGGTCAGACGAGTGCGCCGACTAGGCCGCCGGCGGTGGCGATGATGACGCAGCCGATGAGGGTGTAGCCGACCTTGGTGGCCGATTCCGGTGTGGTGCCGCCGTGGTTGCGGTCCCAGCCGAACTTCGCGCCCGCGGCGATGAGTGCTCCGACGGCGAGGATCATGGCGATCCAGCCGCCCCAGGACAGAACGGTGAGCAGCTTGTCCGACCCGGGAGGGGCGGTCGGGTTGACGTTGATGCCGGCGTCGGCGAGGACGGTGATGGTGCTGGTGATCATGGGGTTTCCTTTTCTCGGTGGGGAGATGTGAGCGGCAGGTGCCGTTCAAGTGGCTTCACGGAGCTGGGTCGGGCGGGCGATGCGGGCGTTGATGGCGTCGTTGGCGACGCGGGCGAGGCCGACGATGTCGCCACAGGTGCGGCGACGGGCGTTGCGCAGCAGCTCGGCCACGTCGGGGTAGCGGCAGTCGGCGATGACGGTGTCGATCGCCGCGATCAGCGCCGCGGTCGATCCCGCCTGCAGGGCCGGGGCCAGTGCGGCGGCCGCGGCCTCGAAGTGCTCGCCGTCGAACTCGGCGGCGCGGTGGTAGTCGGAGATCACCGCGCGCAGGCGGGTGCGGGCGGTGGTGCGGGCGGTCATCGGCGGTACCTCGTGACGACAGTGGTGACGATGTCCGCGCCGGTGGTGCAGATCGACAGCGGCGGTCCGACAGCGAGGTCGTTGTGCTTCTTGTCCGGCAGCGGGGTACTGGGCAGCCACGCGGCGATGCCGCCGCGGCGGGCGAGCATCAGTTCCTCGATCCAGGGCACCGTCCAGGTGTGGTCGACGAGCTCGCCGACCGTCTGGGCGTAGCGGTTGACTTCCTTGGGGATCCGGCCGGGCCGAGGCAGGGTCCAGACGATCCCGAACACGTCGACACCGTCGGGGATCTCGTCGTCACGTAGCCGGGCTGCGGCGTCGTCGATACCGGCCATCGACATCCGCGCCACCAGTACGCACCACTGGGTGGTCTCGGGGTGCGCGGGCCAGCAGGTGTCGGAATCGGCTGCGGGTCCCCACATCTGGGCCAGGGTTGTGGTGCCCACTCCCCCGCTCGCGCCGACGAGCGCGAACAGCGGCGGCTTGGAGTGACCGGAGGTCACGGTGTCCAGACGCCAGTAGTGCGGCGGCCGCCACCCCTGCGCGTCGGGATGCACCTCGGCGGCGACGGTCTCGTCGTGATCGGTCATCACGGCTGCGTTCCTTCCTGGGCGACGATCGCGTCGATGACCCAGCTCGTGGGACTCGTCGCGGAGACATAGACGGTGTCGGTCGACACCGGTTGTGGACGTGCGTCACCAGCACGCCCGGACACCGAGACCTGCCAGCGGACCGGGGAGTCCGTGGCGGTGATCCGGGCGCACCACTGGATCTGCCCCTCCGGGAGACGGGCGATCCAGCCGCGCAGCTCGTCAACGCTCGGTGTGGTGGCCGCCTCGGCGACCACTGCGCGCGCAGCGGCCGGCGAGCGCTGGTCGAACAGGGCCGAGACGAAGGCCGCCACCGCTGCTTGCGGTGAGCGGCCGTCGCCGCCGGCCGCGACCGTCGTGGTGTCGCCGGCGGTGCCGACCGGACACCACGACGTCACCGGAGCAGGCGCCGCCACGGCGTGCGGTGCCGGTCCGCTGTGCTGGTCGGGCAGCACCAGGACGACCACCGTGGCCACAACCGCGACTGCCGCGGCGAGGAACCCCGCGGCGATGCCGGCTCGGTGCAGCGTGCGGCGGCGTGCTTGACGTGCCCGCCCGGTGGTGACGAGCTCATCGAGACCGTCCCCGGCAGGGTCGGGGGTCTCGGCCCACGCCTGGCCGAGATCCGCCAGCGGCGGGTCGGTGCCTTGGGCGCCCCGGCTATAGCCGAGCGCGGTGAACTGTTCAGTGGGGGCATCCGCGCCGCCGCGCACCGGGTCCGCGACCGGGGCTGTCGGCGCAGGCGCCGACGTGGCCATGGCGACGTCGGCGTCGACCGGAAGGGGCGGGTCGTCGACCGGTGCCCAGAGTTCGAGGGCGACGTGCGCGGCGTCGCTGTTGATGTGTTGCTTCTGCTGGTGCGCAGTGTCGGGGTCGATAACGGCGGGCGCATCGCCCTGCGGTGCAGTGGGATCGGGGCCGGTATCGGTGACCCAGCCCCATCGGTCGTCGGTCACTGGTCGATCTCCCCCGCGATGCGGATCTGACCGGGAGGGCCTGTCGTGGTGGCGCGCAGCTTGTATTGCGCGGCCGGGGCACCCGGTGGCTGGTAGTCGAGGGTGGCCAGGACTGTGGTGGGGTCGGTCTGGCGCATCCGCAGGCAGTACGTGGTGCCGGGCGGGAAGCCGTCGAGCGCGGCCTGGATGAGCTGTGGTTTGCCCATGTCCTGTTTCGGGGCGACAGTCGCCGCGACCTGGGAGGCGTCGCGATCGGTGATGACCGCGTAGTGATACGCCGCGACCGCGGCGATCGGTGAGTCCTGGCTACCGGGGCCGCGGGTGACGGTCTCTCCCGGTGCGGCCGAGGAGGTGTGGCAGGCGATCGGGGTCAGCGCCGGGAGCGCAGGCAGCGCCGCGGAGGGCGACGGTTCGGGAGCGAATTGGTCGATCGAGGGGGCGGGCTGATCTGAGCAGCCGGCGATGAATGCCGTTGCGACGGCGAGGGTGCCAGCGCACACCACCAGCACCCGGCGTCGCGCCGGGCGGCGGGTGCAGGTGCTGGCGGTGTGCGTCTCAGACACGGGTTACTGCCTCACTTCCAGTAGAAGGGGTGCTCGCCCGGCAGGTATGGGCCGAGGATGATCGGGCCGGGCAGCGGCGGGGCGCAGCCGGGGCAGGCACCGGCGCTGGCGGTACCGGCGCCCGCGCCGAGCAGACCGGCGGTGCCCAGTGACAGGGCGCCCGCGACGAGCGCCGAGGCCACGACCTTCCTCTGTCGGGTGTTGCGTTGTGCCATCGGTGGTTTCCTCACTTTCTCGGTGTCCCGGCCGCCGGAGTGGCGGCCAGCTGGGGGAAATCGATGCGCAGGCCGGGGATGGCCTTGCGGGCCTGATCGGAGAGGTTCCTGACCGCGTCGTCGATGGTGTTGCGGGCGGTCTGGGCGAACGCTCCGGCCGCCTGGAACGGGGCGTCGGCCTGGGCGTGGGAGATCGCGATCGGCGCCTTCACGGGGCCGAGCTGGACCGAGCCGCTGACGTCGCCGGTCTTGTTGACGACGTAGTCGACCTTCCCGTTGCCGGGCAGGTTCGTGCGGTCCAGGTGCAGCTCGTACTGGTTGGCCTCGGGGTGCGGCGGTGCGGGCCGGGACTTCGACGGGTCCTCGTTCGTCGCGCCGCCGAGCGGGGCGTTGGGGTTGCCGCCGGGATCGCCTGCGCCGACGGCGTATCCGATGACGCCACCGAGGGCGGCGCCACCGAGCGCGCCGAGGGCTGCTCCCCCGGCACCGCCGGCGAGCGCGCCGACGACCGGGCCCGCGGCCAGACCGATCAACGCACCCGGGCCGGCGAGTGCGGCGGCACCTGCGGCGGTACCGGGTCCGGGGGCCAGCGGCGTACCGCCGATCCCGCCGATGATCGCGCCGGTCGCCGCGCCGACCCCCGCACCGACCGGTAGGCCGATGATGCCGCCGGCGATGGCGGCCGGGATGCCGAGCGCCACGGCACCGGCGGCGCCGCCGACGAGGATGCCGACGGTGGTCGAGGCGGCGTTGCGGGCGGCCTGGTCCTTCGGGAAGCCGATCGACTCGTAGTAGGTGGCGGTGCGCGCCTCGATCGTCGCGGCCTGCCCGTTGAGGTTGCGGGCATCAGCATCCGACAGCCAGGCCGGTTGCGCGACATGGATGTTGCCGAACTTCAACGTCCCCGGCCGCGGGAGGATCGGGTTCACCGGCTTCACCGGTCGCGGCGCGGTCAGCCGCGGCGGGGCGGGGTTGTAGACACCGGAGTACACCGGCGGTGTGTAGTCGCTGGTGCCCTCGTAGACCGGCGGGGCGTCGTAGGTCGGAGCCGGGATGATCGACGGTCCGGTCGCCTGCGGCGGCACCGGTGCCGGGGTGGAGGGGGCGGTGCCGGGGGCGACGTCGGTCGACGGCGGCGCCGACCCGGGCGGTGCGGCGAGTGCCTGTCCGGCGGCGCCGGTGGCGATCGCGGCCACGGCCAGGGCGGCGACCGCGGTCGTGCTCACCCGGTGAGTGGTGCTGTGGTGCAGAGACACAGGGGTTTCCTCTTTCAGTTGGACGCAGCCGACGACGCCGGTGCGGTGGTGGTGGGTGTGCTGGTGGTCCCGGCGGAGTAGCCGCCCTCGGGCATCCAGGTGGAGCCGTCACCGACCGACCCCAGGTCCGGGGTCGAGGTGGTCGTCGACGCCGTGGACAGCGGCGGCAGTGACGGGGTGAACACCGACGACGCCGACGCGTCGGAGCTGGTGTCGTAGTTGAGGACACCGTCGGAGCGGTACGGGGTGAACGAGTGCTGCCCCGCCGCGTCGTGGGCCAGGGCGGCGAACCACTGCGCGATGTAGAGCGCCGGGGACGGCGTCGACGGCGACGCCGAGGCTTTGCCGTAGGAGGTGTGGGTCTGCCCGGCGTTCCAGTAGGAGACGAGGTTGGTCAGGTTCAGCAGATCGGAGTTGGTGGTCACCTCGGTCTGCACGGCCTGGAATGCCTCGTCGGCCCACCGCGACACCGTCGACGGCGGTACGAGCTGCACCAGGGCGCCGGGGATCTTCGCCCCGAGAACACCGAGCGCGGCGATCGGGTTCGCCAGCCCGACCGCTGCGACCTGGGCGATGGTGTCGGGGGTGAACACGGTCTGCACGACCGTCTTCACGGCGTTGAACCCGATCGTGCCGACCTTGATCAGCGCGTTGACGGTGTCGTTGATCCCCGGCATCGGGGTCCGCGGATCCGATGCGGTCGCCAGGCGCTGCGACAGCGGCTCGGACGGGGTGTAGGACAGCGAGTCCAGGGTGTCGCCGGAGACGTCCTGGTTGACGACGTCGACACCGGCCTTGATCGCCGTGGACCCCAGTGCGGTGGCGACCGAGGCCAGCGTGCCGACCGGGTCCTGCTGGTCGAGCTTGCTCTGGCCGGCGAGGTTGGTGACCACGTGCACGATCGGCGAGTTCGACGGGGCGTCGCACGCGAGATCGCCGGGGGCGCAAAAGTCGCCGACCCGTCCCTCGAGCTGCCCGTAGTCCCCGGCGCTGTCGGCGGTCGGGCCGATCCCGCCGCCCGTCGGGGTCGGGGCCTGATACGGCGGGATGTTGTTCACCGCGCTCGACCCGGAATCGGCGAGTGCCTGCGGGCGGGTGCCCGAGCCGGGGAACGTCGGTGACCCGGCTTGGCGTGCCGGGTTACCCAGCAGTGCGACACCGGCGACCTTGTCGGCGCTGATCGGGCCCGAGCCCTGACCGATCTGCTTGGCGATCTTGTTGACGATCTGCGCGCCCTGGCTGTAACCGGCGAGGGTGAACTGTGTGTTGTCGCAACGGTTCGCGATCTGCGTGAGCGCGGTCTTGAGGCGGGTCTCGCCCTGGGTGACCGACTGCGCATAGGGCATGTCGCCGCCCTTGACCGCGCCGCCGAACCCGGCGTCGTAGGGCACCGCAACGTCTTTGGTCAACGACCCGGCCAGCGATGCGAGCGGTCGCACGATGGAGCCGAGCATCCCCGACGACAGATCCGTTGAACCGGTATCCGACGTCTCCCCCGTGCCCGGCACCCCCACCACATACAGCGGGGCGCACCCCGCGGCCGGGGCCGCCGAGGCGTTCCCCGGCGCCACCACAGTCCCCGCGGCGACTACCGCCGGGACCGTGACGGCGACGAACGCGGTCGACAACCGCACCCGCAAACTGGCCATGTCAGCGACTTCCTTCTGCTGATGACCGCCCCGCGCAGCTACATTTGCAGCTGTTCAGGGCAGTCGAAACGGACTCCTGGACACCCACCGGTCGGGCGAGAGACGGCAAATCAGACCGCCCGACCGGGAGTTGCAGCACGAGGCGAACGCGGACGGCCATCCGCTACGCCGACGACTGCGCCGGCCCCTGGGTGGCCGCAACCGGTCACCCAGGGGACGGACGAGTTGCCCGCGTGCGCGGGCACGATGTGATGGCCCAGCGGGCAGGTCTCGCGCTGGCCGTCGTGGCCAGCAGAACAGCGAAAGCCGGGTGGAGTCGCAGGGCACCGCTCACTCGGGTACGCGGATCGCGCGATGAGAGACATAGAGGCTCCATGCGGGTCATCGACCGGCTGAGCCGCCTACGCTGAGACGGTCAGCCGCTCGCGGCTGGCTTCGCCGATCCGGGTGCCCCAGGGACGCCAATCACTCAGGCGCCCGGATCGGTCTCTTTCACCCTCTTCGTGACCACTAGCAACTTCGCGGCACTTCCGCTGCCGTCACTCACGCCACGTCGAGGTCTGTACTATAACACTGCGCTATAACTTTCGGCAGTAAGACTTAGGAGCGGTGAAGGCAAGGTGTGCAGACATGAGGGGTATCGGCGCGGAGCCGGCGTGAGTCGCCGTGTGATGCGCGGCTTCTCCCCCGCGGCGCTGCGCGAGGCTCGCGAGGCCGCAAACATTTCGCAGGCCGACCTGGCGCGGTTGGCTGGGGTGGGTCGCGCGACCCTGTATCACTGGGAGGCGGGTAAGGCGACCCCGCAGGTCGACGTCCTGGTGAAAGTGGTTGCTCGGCTCGGGATCTCGATCGCAGACATTGTGCGGGTGCCCGTCGACGAACGCTTCCCGGGTGATCTGCGAGTGCTGCGTGGGATGACCCAGCCGCAGCTTGGCAAAGCGGCCGGTGTCAGTACGGCGATGGTCGGCGCCATCGAGCGCGGCGAGGTCGACCCGACCGATGCTGTCGCTCAGGCAATTGCGCGCGAACTCGGAGTCACCACAGCCGAGCTCGCAGCCGCTCATGCGCGCGCCAAGGCGCGCCCACCGGGCACGAGTGCCTGAAGAACACGTCGGGAGCTGCATCGCACTGTCCTCTCGGAGACGGGTAGCAGCAGCTGGGATACAGCCACTGCCGGACCTTCGCCATCCGAGAGCGAATCGACAGCTCTGCGGGCGTGAACCGAGCTGATCGAGATCGCTCGGTGACCTCAGTAGACCACATGGCCGACGACGGCATCAACCGTCGAAGCGAGAGGACATGCCGATCACTGAAACTGAAACGCCGACCGGCGTGTCGTCCCCGCTGGAGTTGCAGTTTCACGCAAGATGGCACTCGGCGTCCCTGGATCGTTGTCGAAAAGTCGGAGGAGGACTGGTCGTGCCACAACACAATCTTGGCGACCGCGACACGTACATGATCCGGGCCGCGAAGGAGATCAACGTCAAAGAGCTTGCTGCGCAGGCTGGTTACTCCAACGTCAGCCGGTACGGGGCAGATATGTTCGCCAGCATCGCCGACCGCCTGGACCTGTTGGTGGGGCCGCGGACAGCGTGGCGGACGCTGCCGTCACTTGACGGATTCGACGGACCTCCGCAGGTCCAACGCGGAGAGTGCGAGCGCTACATGGTCCGCGTGGCAGCCGAAGTCAACACCAAGGGTCTGGCTACCGCGGCGGGCTACTCGAACGTCAGCCGGTACGGAGCGGACTTGTTCGCCATCGCGGCCGGTCGCCCGGACCTGGTGCTCGGCGCCGATCTGATCCAGGAGGAGGACATGCTGCCGATCAGCGCATAGACCTCAGAAATGACGAACGGCCCCTCTGGCTGACGCCAGAAGAGCCGTATGAGGAGCGAGTTGCAGCTCGCTTCCCCCGCCACCCTCGAAAGGGACTGTCTTGGTGGACAGAGCCCAGGGTACAGCGCACTCCAAAGGCGCTGCAATCCTCGGAACAATCGTGTCGCATCACAAATCCGACACGGATGCGGTATCGCCGTACGCGGAGCTGTGCAGGCTCCTCGCCGCCGACGGCGCGCTGGCGTATGCGCTGGAGCCGACCGGCACGCCCAACAAGGCTCGCCGTGTCGCGACCGGCGATCCGGCTCAGCTCATCGCGGAGTCTGCTCATCGAGACCCGCGTCACCCGGCCTGGGCAGTTGTTGCCCCTGTCCGCCCGGACTTGCTTTTCGTCGACGTCGACCGATGTGCAGACCAGGTGCGCGAACACGTTCTCGCCGCCGCTGACGAGGCCGCCGCTCACTTCGCCTACGGGGCCGCGTCAGGGTCACCGGATTCCCAACACCTTGCGTTCGCCTGCCCCACCATCGCCAGCCGCGTGGCCCTGTCGACCAGCGTCGAGTCGATCCGCCGACACCACGACCTCGAGCGCACCGCTCTGGCTGTCATCGAGGCCGGCGGCTCCATTCGCCTACCGGGATCGGCCTCGCTCAAGGGTGGCCACCCCTGCACGCCCATCGACGAGGACGGTCGCCCGACCTCGGGCGTAGCCGCAGTCCGTCGGCTACAACAAGCACTCACCTCGACAGCGCTCGCCGGCTCCCCTCTGACGGCCAGCGCCGAGCTTGCCGCCGACCGAGCCGCGACCACCCGCAGGGGCGGGGTGGTGCGGCGAGGCGATGACGTCGTCATCAATGCCGACACACCGAGAGCATGGCGCCGCATCCCGGCGATGACACCGCGCCAGTTCAAGATCCTGACCACCGAGCCGAAAGCCGGCCAGCGATCTGACGCCGCCACCGCCGCCGCCTGGGTCCTGTGGGCCCGAGGCATCCGCTCCTGGTCGGCGGCGTCCGCGTCCTACCGGCGGTGGCCCGCCTTCGTGAAGTTCGTTGAACGCGATGACGAGGACCACCAGCACGGCCGTGACATTGCACCCGGATACCGCTCGAACTGCCAACGGCACTGGGAGTCCATCGTCACCCGTGCCCGCGCACTTCGCCCAAAAGAGGTCGACCCCGGTGATGCCGGCGTGATCGCGGCCGCTCTCGCCGAGGTCGCCTGCTGGGATGATCCGACGCTCGTCGCGGCCGCCGTGGCAGTCATCCACCGCCGGTTCAGCGACGGATACGGGATCACGAGTCGTCCGATCGCTGTCCGTGACCTGAGCGCCTGGCTGTCCTCGGCGTCGCTCGGCGGCGTGAACGCACTTCTGCACAGCCTGGTGCGGCGAGGACTCCTGGTCCTCACCATCGCCCACGACCGTCACACCGCACCCGGCGAGGCCAACCGCTACACCCTGGCGGTCCCATCGACCACTTACCGCACGGAATCGGTACATGAAGTCACAGACCCTGAGCGGATCCTGCACCCGCTGTGGTCCCTCCTAGGCCACGCTGCCCGCCAGGTCCTCCACCACACCCCCACCACCCCAACCCGACTCCCCGACGTCGCCGGCGCGTGCGGGCTGGCGCCTGGAACCCTCACCCACGGGGTGCGGCTACTGCTGGCGAAACTCGAGGCGGCAGGTCTGGTCCAACGGCACGGCAGCGGGCGCGGGACCCGCTGGTCCCGCACGGGAACTGCACTCGACGAGGCCGCTGCGACACTGGGCGTTCCCGCGTTGCGGTCGGCTCTGCTGACACGCATCAACCTGGAGCGGGAGGCCTGGCACCGGCTGTCTCGCCAGGCGGTCGAGCGGTTGCGCCGACGGCTCGCGGCGCGGCGCACGAAATCTGGGACGCAACTGGCGCTGATCTCGGGTGGTGGGTGGTCCCACCCCAAAGGTGGGTCTACGAACGCAGGTCGACAGGGGCGACGCCGACAGGCATGGCTCCTGCCACCGCCGTACCCATCCAATCCCCCGGGATGAGCTGACGGCTCTCCTCAGACCATCGCGGCAGCGACAAGAAGAGCCCCGCAGCGAGGCCGATGAAGATTGCCCAGGTCAAAGAAACAGTGATCGCAGCAGCGCACTGCAGCGCGGACATAGCTCCCCCTAGCGATCCCGCCAGCTCCCCGACGCGGCGGTCATGAGATACAGCCTAAGGCGTTTCCACGGCTAAGGAGAATATTTGCTATCTTTTCCACGCGCGTGCGCCTTTCTGCATGTGACCGCGCACAATCCCGCTGGCTGATCACGCGCCTGCGGACGCATCGAGGTTTCCGGCTGTCCTCTTGTGTCTTCTTTAGGCGGGTATTTATCAATGGCGATTGCGGATTTTGGTCGCATTCTTCACATCCACCATCTCGACGGCGCCACCTTTCGGCCGGCGCCGTTCGTCCGGCTCCCCACCCATGTCGTCGTGATGGAATGCGACCAGGGGATCGTGCTGGTCGACACCGGCCTGGGCGTCGCTGACATGCGCCACACGACCAGGCGTCTCGGGCCATTCGTGTATCCGCTGGCACCCGTGCTCGACGAGTCCCGCACTGTCCTGCGACAACTCGAAGCCCTCGGGTTTCGCGCGGAGGACGTCACCGACATCGTCGCCACCCACCTCGACTACGACCACATCGGCGGTGCCAGCGATTTCCCCACCGCTCGTGTACACGTCAGTGCGCCTGAACTCGAGGCAGCCTTCACCCGCGTCGGGCCGCGGGCCCGCATCCGATACCGCCGGGTTCACCTCGACGCACTGGGAGAGACCACCGCCTACGGCGAGACCGATACCCAGGTGCTGGGCCTTGCCGGACACTGCATCGACACACGTGAGCAGGTCTATCTGGTCCCCATGCCCGGACACACCCACGGCCACGCCGCGGTCGTGATCCAGGATCCGGCTCGCGGATGGCTCATCGCCGCCGGTGACGCAGCCATGCACCGCAATTCGATCACCCCCGGCCCCGCAGCGCCCTGGCCCGCGCGAGCCGCCGAACGAGCCCTAGCCATGAACACCGGTCGGGTCGCGGAAAACCATCACCTGCTCTCCGAACTCGCTGCGAAGGGGCACCGTGTCTTCTGCTCCCACGACTCGGTCCAGCTAGCCACACTAAGAGCAGAGTCCGCGCTAATCGCACCGTCCCCGCCGTGACAGAATCCGAGAATTCGACCGGGCTACGCCAGCAGACCTAGTCAGTGGTGACGCTGTAGACCGCCACCTCCACCTGCACCGCGCGGCGGGGAACTTCCCGGCGTGTGGATGCATCAGATGGTGGAGCTCGGGATACAGCCGGGCCGGACCCGAGGAGGACACCATGGCGGAGCAACCGACCACGTCGCGGACCGCGCTGGAGGCGACGCAACCCGAGGCGATCGACGCCGGCGACAGCTGGCTGCTCATTGAGACCATGGGCACCGGAACACCCACGGTTGTGTTCGACACGGACAAGCCCAAACGCTTCACATCCATCAGCCGTCGGCAACGCTTCACCGACTCCACCATCACCGTCGGATTGGTCGGCATCGTCGACGAAGTACGCCGTGACGGCCAACCAGCGCACCGCCGCTTCGCGACAAACACCAACGACACACTGAGCCTGTTCGCAGCGCCGATCCTCGGACCAGACAGCGTCGTATTCGCTGTTCAGGTGCTCATCACCGGCACCGACGATCCGGGAGCCTTCCTCGCCGGCCGCCGCAAGTGCGGAGCCTTCGTATGGGACCCCACCGACCAGGTCACCTACCACGGGCCGACCATGGAATCGGAGATCATGGGCGTCGACGAGAGCGTCCCTCATGCCCAGCGCGTCAGCCCCGAGGTGTTCTCGCTGTTCGACGAGTTCCCCCGGATCAACGAGCTCGGTGCGTGGACCAGTGAAGTCCTGGCCGACGAGGTCGAGGACGATTCGACCTTCTACAGCGATCTGTTGATGACTGGCGTCGACGGCGTACAGCGCAGCGCCTTCATGACGTTCAAGGCAGTCCGACCGGCGCCCGGCGAACGCTCGATCATGCGCGGCCTCGTTCACGACGTCACCGACATCCGACCGCCGATGCCGGCGGCGGGATTCAATGCCGCGCTGGTGCGGTCCGCGTTCGGAATGACCGAGGCGCCCACCGACGCCGGCATCGGACACCTGAACTTCCCCACACGCATCATCCTCGAGTGGTTTCACGCCCCTCCCGCACCGTTGGACCGCTGGACGCGCGAGAACGCTGAGATACATCCCGACGATCGGTCGGTCCTCGACAAGAACGTCGACGAGTTGGCGGCCGGCGCCGTCGACGAGGTCACCTTTGACCTGCGCGTACGCTTCGCCGATACCGACTGGATCCCGACTCAGGCCAACGTCCGGGCTGCCCTGCCCGGTGATCTCGGCCAGGGGCTGGTCAAGATCACACCGCTCACCTAGCGCGTCGCTCAGCTGCGCATCGTGGGAAGGTGGATTGCATGAGCACACACGGAGACAGGGACGCACTGTCGGCTCACCGGGACGTCGTCGACCGGATCACCGCCGACGGCTACTACCCCGACGGATCGGTGAAGATGTCGCACGCAGTGGTCCTGGCATTGCACGGCTGCCCCCCTCCCCCAATGCACAACGCCGACGAGTAGCCCATCACGTCATGACGCAGCTCAGTCCCGCCGCAGCCGCCATCACACGAACAGTGCTGCTGGCGCCGGGGATCAGAGGCGAGGACCTCGTCCACGATGCAGCGGTACAACTGCACCTACCCACCGAACCGACCGCAGCCCTCGAGGTGTTCAGCGTCGCAGCGTCCTACTGCCGAGTGGACCGAGACGGACGGTGGTGGCCCACCAAACCAGCGGCGCTGCTGCGGCCCCGCGACAAAGTGCAATCCAGCCCGCACACTAACGACCAGCCAGACCCCGGCGACTGGCGCGAAATCAGCGGCGTGTCCGGTGTACGCAGCGATGGCACCGTCGACGTCACTTTCGGCGTCGCCGACGGCTTCATCCTCGCCGGCTGGGACCACGTGTCCGGCGACACGGTCGTTCTGTACTTGCCAGGCTGAGTCATGCCGAGAGGCGCGCAGCGATTTCGGTACTCGCTTGCCGGGGCCATTCGCCACCGGTCCGTGAAACTTAGGCGTACAGAATAACGAATTGATCAGGCGGCCAGGGAGTCCAGCAAACTCGGACGTCACCGCGCTGGCGAGGACCGCTGTAGGCGAGGCGTGGCCGCATAGCGGTGCTAGCAATGCGAGCTGTGCTCGCTAGCGTCGCTTGCCCGGGCGTGTCGACGCGTTCGACAGCGGCTAATACCGCATACTTGCAGCGTAAAACCGGTTGAGCTGCGAGCTCGGTGAGCGGCGCTAGCTAGGCGTGCTAGGCGTACTTACAGAACTTCGCTATCCAGCCGTGCTTCGCAAGCGGGGCTAGCCCCACTAGCTAGGTGTGCACAGCGCGCACACCTAGCGTGACTAGCTCCGTGTGCAAAGCGTCCACACCTAGTTATCCGTGCGTCGATAGATAGGACAGGTAGAACATGCAGCCACGAAAGTTCGCCGTCGCGAACCAGAAGGGCGGGGTGGGCAAGACCGCCACCGTCCTCGGCCTGGCCTCCGCGGCCGCCCAGGCCGGACACCACGTACTTGTCGTCGACATGGATCCTCAAGGAAACGCGACGTCCGGGCTCGGTGTTCAGCTCGAGGAGGACACGGCCACCACTTACGACCTGATGGCACGGACCCAGGAGGGGACGGCGGCGGACGCGGTCATGGCCACTGAATGGGACCGCGTCGACCTGATCCCGGCGCACACCTCCTTAGCCAACATCGAGGCAGACGGTGCGAATGATCTGATCTTTCGCCTCGACGTCGCGTTCGAGGGGATTGACCTCTCGGATTACGCCATCGTCTTCTTCGACTGTCCGCCGAGCCTTGGCAAGCTGTTGTTCGCGGTTCTCTGCGCGGCGGACGGGGTCCTTGCGGTCACCGAACCCACGATCGACAGCGTTCGGGGCGTGTCCAATCTCGAAGAAACCATCCGAAACGTGCAGCGGCGGCCCAACCCAAAGCTCGTGCTGGACAAGGTCATCATCAGCAGAGCGCGCAGCCTCGGCGAACACAAGTTCCGCGAGCAGGAGCTTCGCGACGCATACGGCGACATCGTCGCGCGCACCGTTATCCGGGATCTCGGCGCCCGACAGGACGCCCACAGCTCGCAGACACCCATCCACAGCTTCCGAGGTGGGAAGGCGATCGCACTGCAGGTCGCCTACACCGATCTGCTCGCCGAACTGTCACTGATTGAGAACGGAGTCCCCGCATGAACGTCAACCGCGCGCCGGCGATCACCCGGCCGCCGCACCCTGCGGAGAACCTTCCGACCCGCGACGAGTCCCGGCCGGCCGCGCAGACGCCGGGGAGTCAACCGGCGACACCGGTGACGCCGGGGGAGGAGCGACTGACGGCTCAGCACAATGTGCGTATCCGCCCGAGTACGAAAGACCGCCTGGGTCGCGGCGTCGACAAGCTCCGGTACGACTCCGGTGATCGCAGCATCAGCATTGCCTCGGTCACCGACGTCGCCCTCGACGAATACCTCACCAGGCACGGTCTCTAGCACAGCTAGCACAGCTAGCTAGCAAGCTAAGAGGTGACGCCTGCGCCGTTCGTTCGAACACCTGTTCGTGGCGCTGGTAACCTCGTGGTCGACCTCGGGCCGCGCGGAGGGAAGCCGCAACGCCCGAGGTCAACAGCCCGACGGTAGTCGGTCACGCCCTGGTCAATTCTGTCGCGGAAGTCAGGACACACCTCACGGTGTCGACTCCCGATGGCCCCCTGCACACCTTTCAGGCCCGAATCTCACGATGCAGGGAAGGGGAGTGGCGCGAATCTGCCCCAACGGCCTGCCCGAACGGCTGCGACCTCACCCGACCACGCGCGATGTTGGTCGGCTGGAACAGCACGATCGAACCGCCACACCGAACCTGGACATGCCGACGCTGTGACGTCGTGATCCACAACCTCGAGCCGGATGAGCGCTACCTGCCGATGAGGCCGGTTCGGCTCGACCACCGTCCCCCTGACGAAATTGACCCCGGCGCGGGCGCCGGATAGCTCCAGGCTGCGAAGCTGCCGACCGCATGAGGCCAGTTGACGGCCAATCGGGCGAACGGCCAATTTGAGATCAACGCCCGGCCTGCAGCCGAGTCCACCTTCTCCGCATAATCTGCTGGGTCATGAGCAGCCCACGTCGCCCCCGGTTACCTCTGTGGAGGCGACGCGACCACATCGCTGACGCTGCTGACCACAAGATCGCCCCCGACCTGACAGCCGCGGTGCGGGTGCTGCAGCAGTTCCTGCGTCACCACAGTGAATTGGCGTCGTCCGCGGACGCGTCTCTGGATGTCGGCACCGCTCGCAGCCATCAACTGCTCGCTGATGTTGCTCGCGAAGCGATTCCGGCAGGCTGGTCGCCACCGGCGCCGCCTTGGGCTGAGCCAACAACGATCATCGAGGCTATCGACGACGGGATTGACCTCGCCGCACAGTTTGTGGACTCCGGTCGGGGGGAGGCCGAGGCGCTGGCAGGGCTGCGGCAGTCGATTCGTCGAGCTGCCAACCCGACGGAGGGGTGAGGAACTTTCACGTTCGTCGGCTGCATCGAATCGGTGCAGCCCGCTGAACCGCGGCGGGCGCTGAAAGGAACCCGATGTCCGACCAGCGCACCCTGGACACTAATTACGACGGACGCGCCGACGTGTGGCTCGCCGACGACACACCCGGCGACGACTTCGCGACCCGCGAGGTGATCGACCGCAACTGTGACGGCATCCCCGACCTGATCTACACCGACTCCGACGGCAACGGCTACGCAGACGGAGCGGTCGTCGACACCAACCTCGACGGAACCTTCGACCACATCGATGACGTCGCCGGTGACGGGATCAGCATGGACCGTATGGACACCGACGACCCGTGGGCGGTCGCCGAACACCAGGCCAACCAGCTGTTCCACGACTGACTGGAAGGATCAGTCCGCGGCCCGGCCTGGCCATGGCGGTAGGCCGGGCGAACTGCCTCAGTTGGGAGTGCTCTGGTCCGCGCCCAGCAGGATCTTGTATTGCGCCGAGATCTGTTGCTGCGCCTGCTTCAAATCGCCACCGATATTTGTCTGCCCGATGTAGCGGCCAACCTGCACATAGCAGGTGTTGGCCTCCCCGTCGCCGAGGCATTTCGCGGAGGTGAGGCCGGACGGGGAGGCAGCCGGTGAAGACCCGTCGGCGGCGACAAGCTGGTTGAACAGGGTGGTCGCCGCCGACTGTGTGGACGCCCGGAACACCGTGGTGCCCGCGACTGCGGTGTGCTCGGCGCCTGCTTCCTCGAGCTGCTGCATGGCCTGAACCTGATTGTTTCGCGTGAACGCGTAGCCGCGAGGGCCGTACACCCCATCGTTGAGGGCAGTCCGGGGATTGGGGTTCGTCAGGGCGTAGATCAAAATCTTGTTCTGGTCCTGCTGGATGCGTCCGCCCTTGAGTGGGGTGGCGGGGAAGCGGTCGATGAGCGGGATCTGGAGGTCGAGGCTGCGGCGCAGATCGCGCACGCCGTTGTTCTCCGTCGGCGGCCCCACGAACAGGTCAACGATCAGGTAGCTGCGGTGCGCGGTGAGTGCGGTGAGTCCCTTGAGTTTCCCGCCGCCCGCGCTGGCCGGGCTCTGAAGCACCAGCGAGTTTGGCAACGCCGGATCGCTGAACGGTTGGTAGCTCGTGGGGTCGCCGGTCTTGGTCTTCGCGGCGGTCCGGAGCGCGTCGTACATGCCCTGCGCAGCCTTGCTCGCGGCATCCGGGCTGGCGAATCGGATGACCCCGTGGGTGATCGAGGCGCCAGGTGCATCCGAGGTGCTGTTGAGATCTCCGGCGGACCCGTAGTAGCCGGAGGTGAGGCCGTTGTCGATCGCGACACCGGAGACTGACGTGTCGGCAGACGACAGGCCGAACATGTCGTTGACCGACGTGGAGTTGACCAGGGCGCCGATGGGGTAGGCGGGCTTGGAGAACCGGGAGTCGATCTCCTGGGGCAGGGTCGTGAACTCCGCCAGCCGCTGGCTCTCCAACGGCGGGATCTCACCGGCTTTGGCGACACCGAACGGTGCCCGAGCGGTGGTGGCGAATGTGCCGGTGTCCAGCTGCTGGCTGGACGACGATGACGCAGCCGCGGAGGACTGCGGGCTGTTGCTACCGCTCGAACCGCTGGTGCAGCCAGCGAGCAGTACAGCCGCCCCCACCACCCCGGACACCGCTACGACCGCTCTCCGCATCCCTGTACACCCTTCCTGTGATGAGCCGCGGTCAACATACAGGGCCGTACCCCGACGCGATCCGTAAGGATGTTCTACGGTCATTTACCAGCGCTTGAAACTCGGGCCAGATTGTCGGGAACTTTTGTAGGGCGGGGGCCCTCCAACTGTGTGACCGGCCGATAGCGGCCCCAACACCAGGAGGACCACCATGAGCGACGAGTACACGACCAACGCGGCCGGCCAGAACGTCTACCTCACCGACGTCGACAACGACGGAGTCACCGACTACGAGGAGGTCGACGTCGACGGCGACGGCACCGCCGATGTGAAGCTCGCCGACTACGACGGCGACGGCCGCGCCGACACCGCGAGGGTCGACACCGACCACGACGGCTACTACGACACCACCGTCTCCGGTCAGAACATCGCCCTCGACCAGATCAACGGCACCGGCAGCGCGGGCTCCTCGGCGGGCAGCGACTCCTCGAGCAGCGACCCCTCGGGCTACGGCTCGTCGGGCTACGGCTCGTCGGCGACGCAGGCCTCGGATCACTACTCCGCCAACCCGGGCGCCGGCAGCCCCGACACCGATCCCAGCACCACCCCCGATTCGTCGGGGTCGGGTTCCGACGGTGGCTACTGGACCGGGACGGTCGCCGGCATGGACGCCCGCGCCGAGGACCAGAACGGTGACGGCCGCATCGACACGGTGAAGTTCGACGACAACGGCGACGGCAAGGCCGACATCCAGGTGACCGACACCGACGGCGACGGCAACGTCGACGAGCGGTTGATCGACACCGACGGTGACGGGGTCGCCAACATCGAGACCCACGACACCAACGGCGACGGCGTGTTCGACACCCAGTACACCGACACCGACGGGGACGGGACCTACGACACCACCGGCGCGGTCACCGAGCACTACACCGACGCCCTGGACCATCAGACCGTCGACACCAACGACATGGACTACCACCCCGGCGTCTGATCGTCGCTATGGCGGCCAGCGACCCCATCCTGGCCGGCGGTGCCCCGAGGACCAGCGTTCTCGGGGCACCGTTGCGTCCTGGCGGAGGACAACCTGGACTCGGGTGAGGCGGGAACTATCGAAAGGCCCGCCGCATCTCATAAGTGGCAGGTGAGCCCGCCCGGGGCGACCTCGCTACCGTCAACCCTCGGCCGCATCCGGCGGCCCCGACCGACAAGGACGCGTCAGGTGAACACCCCGCAAGCGCCGGCCACGGCGAGCGCGACCTCCGGTCACGATGGCCAGTCCGCAGCCCGCGCCGCCGTCGGCGGTGGGGTCAAGCTGCTGCGGGCCTACCGCATGGACGACATCGCCGACCTGGCCGAGACCAAGGCCGACCGCGACCGTCAGGTGCGCTCAGTGGTGGTGGTCGGCGAGATCGAGCGCGGCAAGAGCTCACTGGTCAACGCTCTGGTCGGCCTCCGGGAGCTGTGCCCGACCGGGGTCGACGTCGCCACCACGGTGCCCATCAGCATCTGCCCGGCCACCGACCCACCGCTGGATGGGACCGCCGACCTGCTGTTCCCCGACCGCACCGAACAGGTGCCGCTGGCCTCCCTGCACGACTGGGTCACCACCGAAGGCCGCCACGTCCGCAACACCGCCCTGGACTCACTGCCCACCCGCGCCAACGTGCCCGTCACCACGACCGCACTGGGCGACGTCACGGTCATCGACACCCCCGGCGTCGGCGGCCTCGACCCGTCGATGGCCTCACTGGTGACCGCCTCGGCGCAGCAAGCCTGCGTCGTCGTGGTGGTCTGCGACGCATCGAGCCCGCTGACCGCCCCGGAGATGGCGTTCATCGAACAAGCCGGCGCCTCGGTCGACGGACTGATCGTCGCGGTCACCAAGATCGACAAGAACCTCCGGCGCTGGAAGGCGATCGTCGAGGACAACCGGCGGCTGCTGCGCACCCACCTCGGCCGGGAAGTGACCGTGTTGGGGGTCTCGAGCCTGCGGGCGGTCGCCGCCGCCGACCTGCCGGTGGGACCGGAGCGTTCCCGCCGCGAGGACCGCTCCGGCATCACCGCGCTACGCGCTGCGATCCACGAGCGCCTCGACTTCGCCGAAGAACTGCCCGTCCTCGACGGGCTGCGCACGGTGCGGGGCGGCCTGGTGCGGTTGCAGGACCGTATTGACCGCGAACTGCGCACCATCCGCGACGCCGAGGCCGCGTTACCCGACCTCGCCGACCAGCTCGCCCGGCTGGAGACGCTGCGCGAGCAGAGCCGTGAGTGGGAGCAGTACCTCGCCCGCGACCTGGCCGCGATGCGGCAACGCGCCATCGACGACAGCGACCGCCGCCTGGAGGAGATCCGCAGCCGCTGGACCGAACGCATCAACAAAAACGGTATGGAAGTGCTGCGGCGCTCCCCGCAGAAGTTCACCGCCGACATGCAGACCGAACTGCAGCAGGCGATGATGACCACCCTCACCGGCTTCCTCAACGAGCTCTACGTGCAGATCGTCGAGCCC
Organism: uncultured Williamsia sp.; assembly: GCF_947494875.1. Classification (GTDB taxonomy): domain Bacteria; phylum Actinomycetota; class Actinomycetes; order Mycobacteriales; family Mycobacteriaceae; genus Williamsia_A. Next base: position 387 of record NZ_CANLWM010000011.1, on the reverse strand, counting down.
CGTTTCGACGACCCCACGGTGTGGGAGAACATCTGCGCTCAGCTCGCCCAGGCCCTGGGCGGTCAGACCATCGAAGGACCCCAGATCGCCTCCAAACGCCACGGCATCTTCGACCCCACCATCGTCAGCATGGGTGTCATGGGCTCGACCTCGCTGGCCGGCGTGATCGGACTGTCCAGTGTGCTCGGCGTCGGCGCCGCGGTCGGCGCGGTGTGGGTCACGGTCAACCTCGGCTTCCGGGCGATGCGCACCGGAAAAACCAACCTGCTCAACTGGCTTCGCGAAACTGTCGGGGTCACCAAGACCGCCACCGCGCGCCTGCTCGAAGGCGCCATCGCCCAGGCCCGTCCCGACATCGTCGTGCGCTACCGCGAATACCTGCGCACC
>NZ_CANLWM010000010.1 GCF_947494875.1 uncultured Williamsia sp. | reverse complement strand
GACAGATGATCGCAGGCAACAAAAACTCACCAACAATTGTCAACACACTATCGAGTTCTCAAAGAACACACACCCACGACCCGTTTTCCCTGGTAGGGCTCGTAATCGGAAGCTGTAGTTCGGTTGTCACCCCGACTCCGGAGCAACTCTTCCAGCCTAGCAGAGTGATCGTGTCCGGTTCAAATCCGCTCTCGCGGGGCAGATCCGGGATCCTCGGCGCACCATGACCGGCCGAGCGAATCGGCCTGTCCTGGTGACTGGATGTCTGCGCAGGCCCGGTTTCCGGCTTCCCGGTCTGGACCGGGGCGGCGCCGTGGCGCGCTGACTGGGAAGAAACTACGCAGCGTTGGCCGCGCGGTCAAATCGCCTGGTCAGCGGGCCCATCCGACCGGTCGCCGACGCGACGGACGTCGGCGCCCAGCTCGCGCAGCTTCTCGATGAACTCGGGGTACCCACGATCGATGTGGTGCACGTCGTGCACCTCGGTCACCCCGTCGGCCACGAGCCCGGCCAGCACGAGTCCGGCGCCGGCGCGGATGTCGCTGCACCAGACCGGTGCACTCGAGAGGCGTTCGATCCCCCGCACCACCGCGTGGTGGCCGTCGGTGCGGGCGTCGGCCCCGAGCCGCACCATCTCCTCGACGAAGCGGAACCGCGCCTCGAACACGTTCTCGGTGATCACCGACATCCCGTCCGCGACGGTCGCGAGACCGATCGCCATCGGCTGCAGGTCGGTCGGGAACCCCGGGAACGGAAGGGTCGAGACGTTCACCGCACGCGGCCTGTCCTCCTGGCGTACCCGGAACCCGTCGTCGAACCGCTCCACCGACGCACCGGCGTCGGTGATTTTCTGCAGCACGAGGTGCAGGTGCGCCGGATCGATCCCACTCACGCGGATGTCGCCCCGGGTCATCGCGGCCGCGACCCCCCAGGTCGCTGCGACGATGCGGTCCCCGACCACGCGGTGGGTGGTCGGGTGGAGCCGGTCGACCCCGGTCACGGTGAGCGTCGAGGTCCCCGCTCCGTCGATGTGCGCGCCCATCTGGCCGAGCATCACGCACAGGTCGACGATCTCCGGCTCCCGCGCGGCGTTGTCGATCGTCGTCGTCCCCTCGGCGAGCACGGCGGCCATGAGGATGTTCTCCGTCGCCCCCACGGAGGGGAACTCGAGCGCGACGGCCGCTCCCACGAGGCGATCCGCGCGGGCGACGACGCACCCGTGCTCGATGGAGCTGTGCGCACCCAGTGCCCGCAGCCCCGCCTGGTGCATGTCCAGCGGTCGCGACCCGATCGCGTCGCCGCCGGGCAATGCCACGACCGCCTGCCGGCAGCGAGCCAACAGCGGCCCCAGAACGCACACCGAGGCGCGGAACTGTTTCACGGCGTCGAAGTCGGCGTGGAACTTGGGTTCGGCCGGAGTGTCGACGACGACGGCGTCGCCGTCGATCTCCACGGTCGCCCCGAGTCCGCGCAGCACATCGGCCATCAGCGGGACGTCGGCGATCTCCGGGCAGTTGGTGATCGTGGTGCGCCCCTCGGCCAGCAGCGCGGCGGCCATGAGCTTGAGGACGCTGTTCTTCGCACCGACCACGGCCACGTCACCGACAAGGCGGGCACCGCCGGTCACCAGGAAGCGATCGCTCACGCTTTCGAGCCTAACGAGGTCGAGGAGCGGCTTCGACGCCGCCCGCGACACCGGGGTGTCACGCCTGCCGTCCGGCGGTCACGGTCGCCTCCAACCGGTCCAGACCTCGCTCGAAGTCCCCACCGACGAGTCGATCCATCGGCACGATGCGGGAGAACAGTCCAGCCAGACCCGAGCTCTCCCCTGTCATCGACCAGGTCACGCGTGTTCCCCCGTCGGTGTCCGCCAGGTCGAACCGCACACGGTTGTCCGCCCGCATGGGGCGCGAGAAGACCACCCTGATGTCGACGGACCGCGGGCGGTCGACCGCCACGATCTCCATCGAGCCCTCACCGGCCTTGCGATTGCCCGACCAGCGGTAGCGCGCACCGACACCCGAGGTCGGACCGTCGTACTCCCGCGACATGGTCGGATCGGAGCCCTCCCATGGTGACCAGGCGACCCATCGGCGAAAGTCCTCGAGTTCGCGCACGATGTCCGCGGCGGGGGCGGCGATCGTGCGGCTGCGCTGCACACGGAACGACTTCGGCGTCATGTCGGGAGACTATCGCCATCGCAGGCCCGGGCGGCCCCGCGGCTCCTCGCGGCGGACCGGGACAGCACCGTCACCTACGGTTGGGCCATGGCTGTGCATCTCACCCGGATCTACACCCGGACCGGCGACGACGGCACCACCGGTCTGAGCGACTTCTCCCGGGTGCCCAAGACGGATCCCCGCGTCGTCGCCTACGCCGAGTGCGACGAGGCGAACGCCGCGATCGGGGTCGCGATCGCCCTCGGGTCACCTGACGAGCGGATGACCGAGATCCTCACGACGGTGCAGAACGACCTCTTCGACGCCGGGGCGGATCTCGCGACCCCCGTCGTACCCGACCCGGAGTACCCGCCGCTGCGGGTGAAGCAGGAGTACATCGACTCGATCGAGCACTGGTGCGACGAGTACGGCGATCCGCTCCCCCCGCTCGACTCGTTCATCCTGCCCGGTGGGTCGCCGCTGGCCGCGCTGTTGCACACCGCGCGCACCGTCACCCGGCGGGCCGAGCGCGCCGCGTGGACGGCCGTGCACGCGCATCCCGACACGACGTCGGTGTTGCCGGCGCGCTATCTGAACCGATTGTCCGATCTGCTCTTCATCCTCGCCCGCGCGGCGAACGGCGGCGAGGACGTGCTGTGGCGACCGGGCGGCGACCGCCAGCGCAACCCGCGCGAGGAGGGGTCAGGCGGAACGCCGTCGGCGTGAGCGCTCCGACGGGCGCGACTCCACCCACGACTGGAACGCCGTGACCGCGCCCGCGGACATCGCCAGCTCGTAACGACTGCGGCCGGCGGTGATCTCGACGACCGTCATGTCCTCGATGACGTCGACCTCGGTCCCGTGCGGCTCGCGACGGCGCTCCACCTCGATGGCCTGCCGCTCGATGACCCGGCTCGGCCCGGCGCGCAGGCTCGACAACCGGTAGTAGACGAGGGCGTCGTCGTTGTAGCGCACGATGCCGTGCCGCCACCCGCGGTCCTCCCCCGCCGGCAGCACCCGGAACAGCACCGCCGTCCCCCGACGGCGCAGGCGCGCGACGCGGACGGCGACACCCAGCCCGAGCCCGACGAGGCCGGCGACGAGCACGACGAGGACGACGATCGCGAGGGTCGTCGTCCACGTCATCTGCGCCTCCTGAGCTCTCTCCGGTGGGAGGCCGGATACAGCGATCCCCGCAAACTCTGCAGTTTGCGGGGATCGAGATCCAGGTCTTCTGTGCCGTCACCGGCGGAATGCCGACTCCAGCTTGCCACGACGACCCGGACCACGGTCCGGGTCGTCGTGTACATCACTTCTCGTTGTTCAGCTGCTCCACCGCGCGGACCCGTGACAGGGCCTGCTCGTACTCCTCGGAGCCCTCCTCGGCCGACTCCAGCGTCTGCCGGGCGGCGTCACCGTCGATGTCGCGCGCCCACTCCGCCGACTCGGCCAGGACGGTCACCGAGTCGCCGGTCACCGACAGGAAGCCACCCTGCACCGCGGCGACGCGCCGCTTGCCGTCGGTCTGCTCGATGAGGACGAAGCCTCCGGGGATGAGCTGTCCGAGCAGCGGCTCGTGGTGGTTGAGGATGCCCAGCTCGCCCTCGGTGGTCTGGGCGATGACGAACGTCGCCTCCCCCGAGTAGAGCCGCTCCTCGACCGAGACGACCTCGACCGGAAAGCCTGTGTCAGCCATGGACCCGCGTCACTTCCCGGAGATCTTCTCGGCCGCGGCCTCGACGTCGTCGAGTCCACCGCAGCTGTTGAACGCCTGCTCCGGAAGGTGGTCGAACTCGCCCTTGCAGACGCGGTCGAACGCCTCGATCGTGTCCGACAGCGGGACGACCGAGCCCTTCTGGCCGGTGAACTTCTCGGCGACGATGAAGTTCTGGCCGAGGAACTTCTGCAGACGACGGGCTCGCTGCACCGTCACCTTGTCCTCCTCGGACAGCTCGTCCATGCCGAGGATGGCGATGATGTCCTGCAGCTCCTTGTACTTCTGCAGGATGCGCTTGACCTCGTTGGCGACGCGGAAGTGCTCGTCGCCGACGATCGACGCCTCGAGGATGCGCGAGGTCGAGGTCAGCGGGTCCACGGCCGGGTAGATGCCCAGCTGCGAGATCGGGCGCGAGAGCTCGGTGGTCGCGTCGAGGTGCGCGAACGTGGTCGCCGGCGCCGGGTCGGTGTAGTCGTCGGCGGGGACATAGATCGCCTGGAGCGAGGTGATCGAGTTGCCTCGCGTCGAGGTGATCCGCTCCTGCAGCTCACCCATCTCGTCGGCCAGCGTGGGCTGGTACCCGACGGCGGAAGGCATCCGGCCGAGCAGGGTGGAGACCTCGGAGCCGGCCTGGGTGAACCGGAAGATGTTGTCGATGAACAACAACACGTCCTGGTGCTTCTCGTCGCGGAAGTACTCGGCCATCGTGAGGGCCGACAGCGCGACGCGCATGCGCGTGCCCGGCGGCTCGTCCATCTGACCGAACACCAGGGCGGTGTCCTGGAGGACGCCCATCTCCTCCATCTCGAGGTGGAGGTCGGTGCCCTCACGGGTGCGCTCGCCGACGCCGGCGAACACCGAGGTGCCGGAGAACTCACGCGCGATACGCGTGATCATCTCCTGGATGAGGACGGTCTTGCCGACACCGGCACCACCGAACAGGCCGATCTTGCCGCCCTTGACGTACGGGGTGAGCAGGTCGATCACCTTGATGCCGGTCTCGAGGATCTCGGTCTTGCCCTCGAGCTGGTCGAAGGCCGGGGGCTTGCGGTGGATGCTCCACTGCTCGCCGTCACGACCGGTGCCCGGCGCGTCGAGGCAATCACCGAGCGCGTTGAACACGTGCCCCTTGACGACGTCGCCGACGGGGACGGTGATCGACTTGCCCGAGTCCTGGACCTCGGCCCCGCGGACCAGACCGTCGGTGGGCTGCATCGAGACGCAGCGCACCAGGTTGTCGCCGAGGTGCTGGGCGACCTCGAGTGTCAGCGTCTTCGCGACGGCCTCGAGGGTGATGTCGGCGTGCAGGGCGTTGAACAGGTCCGGGACGGCGCCGCGCGGGAACTCGACGTCGACGACCGGTCCGATGACTCGGACGACGCGGCCGGCCGCGTCGCGCGACCCCGACGTGCTCGGGGCCTCGGTTGTTGCAGTGCTCATGGTGGTCACTTCCTGGCCTGACGGCCGCTGGATCTCGTGGTTCTCGTCGCGGCGGGGTCGGCTGCCCCACCGATGGTGATGCTCAGTTCGCCAGTGCGCTCGCCCCGCCGACGATCTCGCTGATCTCCTGGGTGATCTGCGCCTGCCGCAGCTGGTTGGCCTGGCGGGACAGGTCGGTGACCAGTTCGTCGGCGTTGTCGGTCGCGGCCTTCATCGCCGTACGGCGTGCCGCCGACTCCGACGCCGCGGACTCGAGCAGTGCCGCGTACACGCGGGTGGCGACGTACTTCGGCAGCAGCGCCGACAGCAGCGTCTCCGCACCCGGCTCGAACGTGTAGTTGCGCGCGGGGCTGTCCGAGTCGTCCTCGGAGTCGTCGGACTCCGAGACCACCAGCGGGGCGATGCGACGCACCTCGGGGACCTGGCTGAGCATCGACGCGAAACGGGTGTAGACGAGATGGATCTCGTCGACGCCCTCGAGCGTCGGGGCCTCGTCCTCGCCCTCCACGTCGGTGCCCGCACCGGCGACGAACAGGTCGACGAGCCGGTCGGTCGCGGTCTTCGCGTCGGAGTAGCGCGGCTGCTGGGAGAACCCGGTCCAGGAACCCGCCACCTCGATGTCACGGAAGGTGAAGTAGCCCAGGCCCTTCTTGCCCATCACGAAGATGATCGGGTCCTTGCCCTCGTCCCGCAGCAGGGCGAGCAGCTCGCGGGTCTCGCGCAGCACGTTGGAGTTGTAGCCACCGCACTGGCCGCTGTCGCTGGTGACCACGAGCACCGCGGCCCGCTTGGGCTCCGGACGCTCGTTCAGCAGCGGATGGTCCAGCGTGCCCGACTTGCTGGCGAGCTCGGTCAGGACCGAGGTCATCTCCTCGGCGTACGGCTTGGACGCGTTCACGCGCGCCTGCGCCTTGGTGATGCGCGAGGTGGCTATCAGCTCCTGGGCCTTGGTGATCTTGCGTGTCGACTGCACCGAGCGGATGCGCGATCGCAGCTCACGGATGCTGGCCATGTCTCACGCTCCTCGGGGGTCTCGTCGATCTCGGCACACGGTCATCGTCTCAGGACTTCCGCAGCTTGATCTCTTCGTTGGTCACGTCGTCGGCGTCCATCGCATCGGCGTCCTCGTCGTCGACGACGCGCGAGCCGTCGCTGGCCTGGAAGCCCTGCTTGAACTTGTTGACCTCGTCGACGAGCGACTCGGCCTGGTCGTCGGACAGGACCTTGCCGCCGGCGAGCGAGTCGTACACGCCCGACGCGCTGTGGTGCAGGTGCGTGAGCAGCTCACCCATGAAGCGCTTGACGTCCTCGACGGGGACCGAGTCGAGGTGTCCGGCCCCGCAGAGGTAGATCGAGACGATCTGGTCCTCGACGGAGACCGGGCTGAACTGGTCCTGCTTGAGGAGCTCGACCCAGCGGGCTCCGCGCTCGAGCTGCGCCTTGGAGGCGTCGTCGAGGTCGGAGGCGAACGCCGAGAAGGCCTCGAGCTCACGGAACTGAGCGAGCTCCAGACGCAGCGAGCCGGAGACCTTCTTGAGGCCCTTGGTCTGCGCGGCACCACCGACGCGCGACACCGAGGTGCCGACGTTGATGGCGGGGCGGACGCCCTTGTTGAACAGGTCCGACTCGAGGAACACCTGACCGTCGGTGATCGAGATGACGTTGGTCGGGATGAACGCCGAGATGTCGTTGGCCTTGGTCTCGATGATCGGCAGACCGGTCATCGAGCCGCCGCCGAGCTCGTCGGACAGCTTCGCGCAGCGCTCCAGCAGACGCGAGTGCAGGTAGAAGACGTCGCCGGGGTAGGCCTCGCGACCCGGCGGGCGACGCAGCAGCAGCGAGATCGCGCGATAGGCCTCTGCCTGCTTGGTCAGGTCGTCGAAGACCACCAGGACGTGCTTGCCCTGGTACATCCAGTGCTGGCCGATGGCCGAGCCGGTGTAGGGGGCGAGCCACTTGAAGCCGGCGGAGTCCGAGGCGGGCGCCGCGACGATGGTCGTGTACTCCAGTGCGCCGGCGTCCTCGAGTGCCTGCTTCACGCCGGCGATCGTGGACCCCTTCTGCCCGATCGCGACGTAGATGCAGCGGACCTGCTTGTCGGCGTCGCCGGTCTCCCAGTTCGCCTTCTGGTTCAGGATGGCGTCGATGCAGACCGCGGTCTTGCCGGTCTTGCGGTCGCCGATGATGAGCTGACGCTGTCCGCGACCGATCGCGGTCATGGCGTCGATGGCGGTGATGCCCGTCGCCAGGGACTCCTCGACGGGCTGACGCTCGAGCACCGAGGCGGCCTGCAGCTCCAGCACGCGCTGCTCGTCGGACTCGATGTCGCCCTGGCCGTCGATCGGCTGGCCGAGCGGGTTGACGACGCGGCCGAGGAATCCGTCGCCGACGGGCACCGACAGGACCTCACCGGTGCGGCTGACCTGCTGACCCTCCTCGATGTGCTCGTAGTCACCGAGGATGACCGCACCGATCTCGTCCTCGTCGAGGTTCAGCGCGACGCCGAGGACGCCGCCCGGGAACTCGAGGAGTTCGTTGGCCATCGCGCCGGGCAGGCCACTGACGTGGGCGATGCCGTCGGAGGTGTCGGTGACGACACCGACCTCCTCACGCGAGGCCTCGGCCGTGAACGACGAGACGTACTGCTCGATTGCACCCTTGATCTCGTCCGATGAGATCGTCAACTCCGCCATGGGTATCAGTCTTCCTTGCGTTGGGGTAGGTCCGTGTGGTGTGTGGGTCGGCCGTGAGATCCGGTCATGACGGGAGGTCGCTCGCGGCGCGCGTCAGCTTGGTGGCGACGTCGGCGTCGATGACCTCGTCGCCGATCGCGACCCGCAGGCCGCCGAGCAGGTCCGGGTCGACCTCGACCTGCGTGGAGATCTCTCGGCCGTAGATGCGACCCAGCACGCCGGCGATCCGCTCACGCTGGCTGTCGCTGGGTTCGATCGCCGCGATGACGTGGGCGACGGTCTCGCCACGACGTGCGGCGGCGAGCTCGGCGAGATCGGACACGGCGGACGCGGCCGACTGGCCACGCAGCAACCGCACCGACTGGGCGACGAGGGCCTCGGTGGTCGGGTCGACCTTGCCGTCGATGACCGAGTCGAGCAGGGACAGTCGTCCCTCGACGTCGGCGTTCTGGTCCGAGAGCAGGGACGACAGGCGCGGCTCGGCGACCAGCAGGCGCCCGAGCCGGAACAGCTGGTCCTCGACGTCGTCGATCGTCGACGCGCGGTCGGCCACGACGAGCAGCGCGAACCGGGCCAGACGCTCGAGTGCCTGGGTGAGGTCGGTCGTCTCCGACCACCGTCCGGTGGCCGCGGTGTGCAGCAGCGCCTTCGTGGTCTCGCCGACCGAACCGAAGACCGCGTCGACGAGCCGCCTCTTCGAGTCGGCGTCGTCGGAGGGCTCTCCGAGGTGCTTGCGCAGGACGTGCTCGCGGGTGAGGACCGCGACGACGTCGGCGAGCTCGTCGGCGAGCGCCCGCAGGCCGCTCTCGTCGAGATCGGCCGTGCGGCGGTCGAACTCCTCCGTGAGACCGCGGACGACCTCGCGGCTCGCGGCGCGCATCGAGTGCAGACCGACCAGATCGGACGGCGCGGAGACGCGTGACCGGTCGTCGTCGGACCCGACCATCGTCTCGAGTTCGTCGATGACACGGTCGATCGAGTCCTGGCGTGCGGACTCGTCCTGCAGGTGTTCCCGCACGGCGGAGCCGGCGAGTTCGATCGAGGCCAGTCCGAGGTCGGCGCGCAGACCGCGCACCAGGTTGGCGCGGTTCAGCTCGACCTGGGCCGTGCCGTGCTCGCGGATGCGCTCGACCTCGGCGTCGGCCTGGGCTGCGAGTTCCTCGGAGATGGCCTGCGCGTCGGCACGGGCCTCCTCGCGGATCTGGCTCGCGGTCGCGCGGGCCTCCTCGACCGCGTTGGCGTGCGCGTCACGCGCCTCCTGCAGCCGCTTCTTGGCCTTCTCGCTCTCGGCGATCTGGTCGGCGACCGCGTCCTGCTGTGACTTCATGGCCTTGGCGACCGGCGGCCGGACGTACCGGACCAGCACCGCGACGATGACGACCAACCCGATGAGGTTGACGATGACGATGGACACGAGTCAGCTCCCCGTCCCGCTCGGCTGCCGTGTCTCCTGCGACACGGACCCTGGTGTGGATGCCTTCGTGAACTTCTCGGCGAGACGGGAGTCGGAACTCACGTCGAACCCGAGCACACGGCTGGCGAGATCGGCCGAGAGACGGCCGACGTCCTGCCGCGCATCGGCGGCGGCGTTCTCGCCGTCGGCGCGCAGCCGGTCGGTCGCCTCGGCGACCGCACCGTCCGCCTCGGCGGTGGCACGCGAACGCATCTGCTCCAGCGTCTCGCGTCCCTTGGCCCGGGCCTCGTCGCGGATACCGGTGGCCTCGCCGCGGGCGGACTTCATCGCCTCGCGGTACTCGCGCTCGGCGGCCTCGAACTCCTCGGTCGCCGTGCGGTTGTCGCGTCCGGTCTGGGCGACCTGTTCCTCACGCTCCTCGAGCACCTGCTTGATGGGCGGCACGACGAACTTGCCGATCACCGCCAGCACGATGAGGAAGATCACCAGCACGACGAAGAACGTCGCGTTTGGGATGAGGAAGTTTCCTGCGGCGAGAGCCATGGTGTGAGTTCCCGATTTCCGTGGTGAGGCCCTGTGTCAGGACGCCGAGATCGGCGTGGCGAACACGAAGAGCGCCATGAACGCCAGGTTGATGAAGTACGCGGCCTCGACCAGGCCGACGGTGATGAAGAACGGGGTGAACAGCCGACTCTGCGCCTCGGGCTGCCGGGCGATGCCGGCGATCAGCTGCGCACCGGCGAGACCGTCACCGATACCGGCGCCGATCGCGCCGCCGCCCAGGATGAGGCCGCCGCCGATCAGTGCGCCCATGCCGATCGTTGGATCCATGATTCGTTCCTTTCGATGAACCGGCAACGGTTGCCGGGTCGTGTTGGGTGGGCGACGACGTCGTCGTCACGCCGGTGGCGGGCCGGGTGGCCCAGGGTCAGTGCGCGTCCTCGGACTCCATCGACTGGCTGAAGTAGAGGATGGTCAGGAGGGCGAAGATGAACGCCTGGATGAGTCCGACGAAGAGGTCGAACAGCTTCCAGACCGCATGTGGGGCCCAGGCGATGTAGGCCGGGAACAGCGTGATCAGCGAGATCATGATCCCGCCCGCGAAGATGTTGCCGAAGAGTCGCAGCGAGAGCGAGACCGGCTTCGCGATCTCCTCGATGATGTTGATCGGCGCGAGGAAGACGACGTGGCCCTTGATGAGCTTCTTCGGGTAACCGAGGAAGCCACGCCGCTTCACGCCGGCGGCGTGATACCAGACGAAGACGACCACGGCGAGGGCGTAGACGAAGTTGACGTCCGACGCCGGCGGCTTCAGCCACTCCGACGCCGTGCCCTCCGAGGTCCCGTACTGCGACGGGATGATCGACAGCCAGTTCGAGATGAGGATGAAGCAGAAGAGGCCGACGGCAAGCGGGAGGACGAAGGGCGCGACGCGCATGCCGATCGCGCTCTCGATCTGACCGCGGAACTGCGTCGTGACGGTCTCGAAGAACAGCTGCACGCCGTTCGGGACACCCGAGGTCACCTTGGCCCGTAGGTAGAACGCGAGGCCGAGCAGGATGATCGCGGCGACCGCGGTCCCGATGATCGTGTCGAGGTAGAACTCGAGACCACCGATGGACACCGAGATGTGGTGTCCCACCTCGATCTTGGAATCGCCCCCGGATTCCTCGGCGGCCAACGTGTAGACGGCGCTCATGACTGCTTGCGGAGTCCTCTCATGACGGGGATCACCGTGGACAGCACCACGATGACCTGGCCGAGGGCGAGGCCGAACATGACCCCGAGGCCCTCGGGCCGGAACACGAACGCGATGGCCAGTGCCGCCGCCGTGATGATGGCGAGGCGGACGGCGGTGTTGAGCACGACGGGCTTCTTGCGGCCGGTGTCACCCTCGGTGGCGGCGGCGACGCTGGCCTGCACCATCTTCGAGTTGGCCAGGGTCAGCGCGATGCCCGCGGTGAAGAAGATCCCGAACAGGATGTGGCCGAGGATGCCGGAGACGACCAGGGCGATGACCGCGGCGACCCCGGCGATGATGGCGGGGCGCTTCAGCGACAGCGGGATCGCGGGATAGAACTGCTCCGACGAGCTGGGGGTCGACGTCGTCATCGGCCTCTCCTCGGGTCGGAGTACCGCACTCGTCGTCGAGTACGGCATGGGCTGTCGGTGGGGGCGGCGTCCATCGAGCGTGCGAACCGCGGGTAAAGCGGTCGTAAGCTCGCCGGTCAGGATGACCCTACCAACGCTGTCGCGGCGGGCCCTGCGTGGGGTCTCGGTCACACGCTGCGACTATTCCCCGCACCTCAGGGTGCTACTACACCGAATAGTACTACATCTGGTGGTATGTCTTGTTCGCCGGCGTTCGCGTGGTCGGGCGCCGAATGCGTGCGCCGACGCCGCGCCGACGCAGACGGGGCACGACGGTCGCGACCATCGCCACCACCAGTCCCCCCGCGAGGGCCGGGACCACCACCGAGATCGAGAAGACGGTGCTCGCCGCGACGCTGAACGCCAGCACCGCGACCCACAGGTAGATCACCAGGACGACGCGACGCTGGGAGTGCCCGAGCTCGAGCAACCTGTGGTGCAGGTGCATCTTGTCCGGCGTGTAGAAGCCGACTCCGGCCCGGGTCCGGCGGATCACGGCCAACAGCATGTCGAGCATGGGGATGAACATGACCGCGGCCACCAGGATCAGCGGGGACAACAGCGAGAACAGGTCCGCGGGCCCGTAGGCGGTGACGGCGATGCGGCCGGACGCACTGGTCGACGCGGTCGCCAGCATGAGGCCGATGAGCATCGATCCCGAGTCGCCCATGAAGATCCGCGCCGGTTGGAAGTTGTGCGGCAAGAAGCCCAGACACGCCCCGGCGAGCGCCACGGAGATGAGTGCCGGTGGGTAGTAGCTGACGTCGCCGCCCTGGTCGCGGAGCAGGCCCAGCGAGAACAGCAGGATCGCCAGCGCCGCGATGAAGGCGAGGCCCGCGGCCAGCCCGTCGAGCCCGTCGACGAAGTTGATCGCGTTGATCGTCGCTACGGTCAGTGCGATGGTGACGAGACCCGACTGCAACGGGTCCAGGACGACGGTGTCGATGCCGCCGAACGGTACGGGGATGACCGTCCAGCTCACGCCCATCAGCACCAGCACCCCGGCGGCGGTGAGCTGGCCGACGAACTTGGTCAGCGCGTCGAGGCCCCAGCGGTCGTCGATGATCCCGACGACCACGATGACCAGCGCGGCGACCACCACCGCGTCCATGTCGTCGGTGTAGGCGAACCCGCGGGTCAGCGCCGGCAACTGCTGGGCGATGAGGATCGCGGCGAGCACACCGAGGAGCATGCCGACGCCACCGAGCCGCGGCGTCGGGACGGCGTGCACGTCCCGGGCGCGCGGGACGGCGACGGCGCCGGTCCGGGTCGCGAGGACCCGCACCACGCCGGTGGCCAGATAGGTGATGAGGGCCGCGCTCATGCCGACGAGGGCCAACTCGCGCAACGGCACACCCGCACCGTTGTTGGAGAGGGTCGTCGCGGCGAGGAGCACCCGTCGAATCTACTGGTGTCGCGACCGGCGTCACCGCCCCGCGGCGGCGCGTCGCGTCGCGGGGGTCACCCCAGGAGGGTGGCGGTCTCGACGCCGAGCACCTCGGCGACCTGCTCGGGTGCCACGGCACCTGATCGCAGGATCGCGGGCGTGGGGCCCGAGAGGTCCACGATCGTCGACGGTGTCCCGTGGTCGGCGGGTCCCCCGTCGAGGTAGACGGCGATGTCGTCGCCGAGCTGGGCGCGGGCCTCGTCGGCGGTCGTGGCGGGCGGGTTGCCGGACCGGTTGGCGCTCGAGACCGCCATCGGTCCCACCTCGCGCAACACCTCGATGGCGACGGGGTGCAGGGGCATGCGGACCATGACGGTGCCGGCGGCGTCCCCGAGGTCCCACGCCAGGGACGGCGCCTGTTCGACGACGATGCTGAGCCCGCCCGGCCAGAACGCACGGACCAGCTCCCGCATCCGCGGCGTCACCGACAGCACGAGGCCCTCGATGGTGTCCCAGGACCCGACGAGCACCGGGACGGGCATGTCGCGTCCGCGGTTCTTCGTCGCGAGGAGGGACGCGACCGCATCGGAGTCGAAGGCGTCGCACCCCAACCCGTACAGGGTGTCCGTCGGGAGGACCACGAGTCGCCCCGACTTCACCGCACCCACCGCTGCGCGGATCCCGGCGGCGCGCGAATCGACCTGGCTGCAATCGAACACCGTGCTCACGGCGTCATTGTCGCATCCTGGCGGCGGCGTCCGACCGTCGGCGCGCGGTCACGAACCGGGGCCGCCCCGACAGATCGGTGTGCGAGGTGATCTCGTCGAAGGCGTCGGTGCCGTCGAGAGCCGCGGTGACGCGGTCGGCGGTGGTGTCGTCGTGTTCGATCGCGCAGCGTCCCCCGGGTGCGAGGATCGCCGCGACGACGGCGGCCATCGGGGTGATGACACTCATCCCGTCGCGCCCACCGAAGACCGCGATCGCCGGATCGTGGTCGGCGACCTCGGGTGGCACGTCGACGGTGGTCGGCACGTAGGGCGGGTTGCTGACGACGACGTCGACCGCGCCGTCGCTGTCCCGTCGCCAGTCGAGGGTGGTCGCGTCACCGTGGCGCACGTCGACGCGTCGGAGTCGGGACTCGGGCGTCGCGGCGACGTTGCGGCGCAGCCATGTGAGCGCGTCGTCGTCCTTCTCGACCGCGACGACCGTCGCGTCGGTGAGGGCGGCGACGCCCAGCGCGAGGGCGCCGCTGCCGCTGCACAGGTCCACGACGCGCGGCGAGGGGGCGGCCGCCGTGCACGCCTGCACCGCCCATTCCAGCAACAACTCGGTCTCCGGCCGGGGGACGAACACCCCGGGGCCGACGGCGAGGGTCAGCGGGCCGAAGGCGGCGTCGCCCAGGATGTGTTGCAGCGGTTCGCGATCGGCGCGTCGGCTGACGAGGTCGGTCACCGCGGCGTGCTGGGTGTCGGTCATCTCGTCGACGACGACGAGACGTCCGCGGTCGGTCCGCAGTGCGTGGGCGACGAGATGTTCCGCGTCGACCCGCGGCGATTCCACCCCCGCCTCGGCGAGTTGTCGTGTCGCGGAGGCGATCACGTCTCGGACGCGGGCGGTCATCAGGCCTGCAGCCGCGCCTGACGGTCGGCGGCGACGAGTGCGTCGAGCAGGGCGTCGAGGTCGCCGTCGAGCACGGCGTCGAGGTTGTGGGCCTTGAACCCGATGCGGTGGTCGGTGATCCGGTTCTCGGGGAAGTTGTAGGTGCGGATGCGCTCCGAGCGGTCGACGGTGCGGATCTGCGCGGCCCTCCCCTGCGCGGCCTGCGCCTGCGCCTCGTCCTCCGCGAGGGCCTGGAGCCGCGCGGCGAGGACCTGCAGGGCCCGCGCCTTGTTCTGCAACTGCGACCGCTCGTTCTGACAGGTGACGACGATCCCGGTGGGCAGGTGGGTGATCCGTACCGCGGAGTCGGTGGTGTTCACGCCCTGACCGCCCTTGCCCGAGCTGCGGTACACGTCGATGCGCAGATCGGACTCGTCGATGGACACGGCCTCGACCTCGTCGGGTTCGGGGTAGGCCAACACACCGGCGGCCGAGGTGTGGATGCGGCCCTGCGATTCGGTCACGGGGACGCGTTGCACCCGGTGCACCCCGCCCTCGAATTTCATACGGCCCCAGACCCCGTCGGGTGACGACGCCTTCGCCTTGATCGACAGCGTGGCGTCCTTGTACCCACCGAGGTCGGACTCCGTGACGCCGAGAATCGTTGCGGCCCAGCCACGGCGCTCGCAGTAGCGCAGGTACATACGGGCGAGGTCGGCGGCGAAGAGCGCCGATTCCTCGCCCCCCTCACCGGACTTGATCTCCAGCACCACGTCGTCACCGTCGTGCGGGTCCCGTGGGGCGAGGAGGTCGGCCAGGGCCACGTCGAGCTCGGCGACCGTCGCCTCGAGTTCGGTCACCTCGGACGCGAAGGTCGGGTCGTCGGCGGCCAGCTCACGGGCGGCGACGAGATCGTCGCGCGCGGCGACGAGACGGTCGTGGGTGGCCTTGACCTGCGCGAGCTCGGCGAACCGTTTCCCCACACGGCGTGCGGCGGCCGGGTCGTCGTGCAGCGACGGGTCGGCCATCTGGGACTCGAGTCCCGCGTACTCGGCGAGGACGTCGTCGACGGCCGACGGCTGCGTCGTGCTCATGGCGACCTCCTCGGGTGCGGGACAGGACCGACGTCACGGTCGGCGAGACGGGTGCAGACGCACCGACGCCCGCCCTGCGCGAAGCGCGGGACGGGCGTCGATGGACGTGCTACTTGGCGGCGTCGGCGCCCTTCGGCGTGCGCTTGCCGTAGCGCTTCTCGAACCGGGCGACACGACCGCCGGTGTCGAGGATCTTCTGCTTGCCCGTGTAGAACGGGTGGCACTGCGAGCAGACCTCGACCGTGATCTGGCCGGTCTCCCGCGTGCTCCGCGTCTGGAAGGTGTTGCCGCAGCCGCACACCACTGTGGTGTCGACGTACTGCGGATGGATGCCCTGCTTCATCTGGTGTCCCTTTCGTGGTCGCCGGGTCACCGCTGCCCCCGGGGGGACATCACGGTGTGAACCGGAACCGGACGGTGATGATGTGCATCGAGGTGGTGCACAACCGTGCCGAGTATGCCAGAGGCCAGGTCAGCGACCGAATCGGTCCGTGATCGGCTCCTGTTTGCTCGGACAGACTCCTCAACCATGCTCGAGGTCGGGGCATTCCCCACGCATGCGGCACCCTTACCATGGGCGGTTCCCGCCGGCGACCGAGCCGCGTGGCGGCCGGATCCGAGGAGGTGCGATGCGTCGCGGACCGATGATCGCGGTGGTCGTGGCGGTCGTCGCGCTGGTCACGGTGGGGGTCGCGGTGGCCGTGTCCCTCGGCCGCGGCGGCGACGCCACGCCGCGCGGTGACGTCCCGTCGACGTCGGATCCCGACCCGGCGATGCGCATCCCGGGCGTCGTCCGGGCCTTCTACCGAGGCGGTCACGTCGGCCCCGGCAAGCGCGTCGCCTACCGCTTCTCGCCGCCGATCGGCGGTCGTCACGACGCGGTGTGGGCGACGTGCACCGGTGTCGTCTACCCGCAGCCCCTCCGCGTGGAGAACGCCGTGCACTCGATGGAACACGGGGCGGTGTGGATCACCTATGCGCCGACGCTCGACGCGAGGTCGGTCGCGGCGCTGGCACGACGCGTCACCGGGATCGACCACACGCTCATGTCGCCCTACCCCGGGCTCGACACGCCGATCTCGGTGCAGGCGTGGGGCCACCAGCTGAAGGTCGATCGCGCCGACGACCCCCGCATCGACAGGTTCGTCACCGCCACCCGGCTCAACACCCAGAAGGGCGTCTACCCGGAGGACGCCCGAGCGACCGCGTCGCCCGAACCGACCGGAACCTGTGCGAGCACCGGCGTGTTCGACGTCGACGACCCGCCGCCGGCGGACACCGCTCCCCTGCCCGCGTCGGCCGTGCCGGACGCGTGAGGGTCAGTCCTCGGTGAGCTGACCGGGAGCGTTCTTCTGCACCTGCATGAGGAACTCGATGTTCGTCTTCGACTTCCGCAGCTGCGACATCAACAGGTCGATCGCGGCCTGGGAGTCCAGGCCCGACAGCAGACGACGGAGCTTGTGGACGATCGCGAACTCGTCCGCCGACATCATCAGCTCGTCCTTGCGGGTGCTCGACGCGTTGACGTCGACCGCCGGGAACACGCGACGTTCGGAGATCTTGCGGTCGAGCTTGAGCTCGGCGTTGCCGGTGCCCTTGAACTCCTCGAAGATCACCGTGTCACCGGTGGAACCGGTCTCCACCAGCGCCGAGGCGATGATGGTGAGCGACCCGCCGTTCTCGATGTTGCGCGCCGCGCCGAGGAACCGCTTGGGCGGATAGAGCGCGGTCGAGTCGACACCACCGGAGAGGATGCGGCCCGACGCCGGCGAGGCGTTGTTGTACGCACGGCCGAGACGGGTGATCGAGTCGAGCAGGACCACGACGTCCTTGCCGGACTCGACGACGCGCTTGGCACGCTCGATGGCCAGCTCGGCGACCGACGTGTGGTCCGACGGCGGGCGGTCGAAGGTGGAGGCGATGACCTCGCCCTTCACCGACCGGGTCATGTCGGTGACCTCCTCGGGACGCTCGTCGACGAGGACGACCATGAGATGGCACTCGGGGTTGTTGATGGAGATCGCGTTGGCGATGTCCTGCAGGACCGTCGTCTTTCCCGCCTTGGGCGGCGAGACGATCAGCGCGCGCTGACCCTTGCCGATCGGCATGACCAGGTCGATCACGCGGGTCGACAACCGCTCGGGCGTGGTCTCCAGACGCAGTCGCTCGTTCGGGTAGAGCGGGGTGAGCTTGCCGAACTCGGGCCGCTTGCGGGCGGCCTCGACGTCGCCGCCGTTCACCGTGTCCAGGCGGACGAGCGGGTTGAACTTCTGCCGCTGGTTGTTCTGCTCACCGTCGCGCGGGAGCTTCACCGCGCCGGTGATCGCGTCGCCGCGGCGCAGGCCGTTCTTGCGCACGAGGTTCATCGACACGTACACGTCGTTCGGTCCCGCGAGGTAACCCGACGTCCGGACGAACGCGTAGTTGTCGAGGACGTCGAGGATGCCGGCGACCGGCTGCAGGACGTCGTCCTCGTTGATCTGCGGCTCGACGTCGTTGCCGCCGCCGCCGTCGCGGTCACGCCCACGACGACGCTCACGGAAACGACGACCTCGACGTCCGCGACCGCCCTCGCCGTCGTCGTCCTGACGGTCGTTGCCGCCACCCCGCGGGCCGTTCTGACCGCCGCGGCCCTGGTCGTCCCCGCGGTTCTCGCGGTTGTCCCGGTCGCGGTTGCCCTGCTTGCCGTCGCCGCGGTTGTCCCCGCCCCGGTTGTTCTGGTTCCCGTCGCCGCGGTTGTCCGCGCCCCGGTTGTTCTGGTTCCCGTCGTTGCGGTTGTCGCCGCCCCGGTTCTGGTTGCCGTCGCCGCGGTTCTCGCCGTTGCGGTTGCCGCGGTTCCCCCGGCCCTCGCCGCCCTGGTCGTTGCGGTTCTGCTCACCGCGCTGGTCGGTGCGGCCCTGCTCGCCACCCTGCTCGCCGCGGCGTCCGCGCTCGCGGGTGCGCTGAGGGCGATCGTCGCGGCCGGTGTCCCGACCCGACTCGCCGTCGTTCGCGTCGGCGTCCGCCCCGCGGGAGCCGTCGGACGCACCGTCCTTCTCCCGTGCCGGACGGCCGCCGTCACGGCGGGTGCCGGCGTCCTGCGTGCGGTTCTCGTCCGTGGCCACCGGGGCCGACTCGGCGGCCTCCGGGGCGGCGGGCGCTGTCTCGGCGGCGGCCGCCGGGGCATCGTGCGAACCGTTCGTGCCGTTCGTCGGCGCCGACGGGGAACCCGACGAGCCGGTCGACTGGCGGGCCGCGATCGCCGCGACGAGGTCGCCCTTGCGCATGCCCGAGGTACCGCGGATGCCCAGTTCGCCGGCGAGTTGACGCAGCTCGGTGAGCACCATCGCGTTGAGTCCGGTCCCGCGAGAGCGTCCGCCGCGTGCGGGCGCCTCGGCGGACGGTGCCGCCTCGGGTGCCGGAGTCGAGATCAGGTCCGTATCGGTCACGGATGTCCTTTCATTCCTCCACCGTGAGAAGCACCGCGGAGGTTCGCAATCCCCGCCGTGGATGCGGCGGTTTCCCCACCCGTCAGATCGACGTGGCCGGAAGTCTGTGTGGTCCGCACCGGGTCGGCGGGACGTCACGCGGCGGGTGCACACGTGGTTCGTGTGCGGTCGTCGTGGACCGGCACGCCGGGGCGGTGGTGTCACGCGCGTACTGCTCGAACGATCTGCGGCCGAGTCGAACTTTGCGCGAGCCCATGTCGCGTCGAGCACCGAAGGGCTCGGATCTCGGAGGAGATGGGCGCGGCAGGACGATCGCATGTCCGCTGCGAGACGACCTCATGGTATCCACCATGCCGCCCTGCGGCAACACCCGCCCTGTCCGGCGTGTCAGGTGATGGACACCGGACCGGCGACACGCAGCGGTCGGGCGTCGAAGCCCAGCCCGGCCGCCAGGGCGATGCTCTCGTCCGGGATGCGACGATCGTGCAGCGCGAGCACCGACGGTCCGGCCCCGGAGACGAACGCCGCGATCCCGCGGGCCCGCAACTCGGCGACGATGCCGGTGGTGTCGGGCAGCACGGGGGCGCGGTAGTGCTGGTGCAGCCGGTCGGCGGTCGCCGGGAGCAGACACGACGGATCCGCCGTGAGGGCGAGGACGGCCAGCGCGCTGCGGCTGAGGTTGTGCACGGCGTCGAGCCGGGGCACGGCGTCGGGCAGCAGTCCGCGGGTCAACGCCGTCGACGACTCGTGCTGGGGGACGAATGCGGTCACCGCGATCGACGGGTGCACCGTCAGCGGACGGGCGTGGTAGGTCGGCGCGCCGTCGACCTCCTCGGTCCACGAGACCACCGCCGATCCCAGGACGCTCGCGGCGGCGTTGTCGGGATGACCCTCGAACTCCCCGGCCAGCTGGATGAGCTGGTCGGCCGAGAAACCCTGTCGCACACCACTCTTGGCCATGAGACCGGACGCCGCCGCCAGCCCGGACACGACGGCCGCGGCGGAGGAGCCCAGCCCTCGCGAGTGAGGGATCGCGTTGCGGCACACGATGTCGAGGCCCGGGGCCGCCACACCGCCCGCCTCGAGTCCGCGCAGAAGTGCGCGCACGACGAGGTGCGTGTCGTCCAGAGGCACCGTCCCCGCACCCTCACCGTCGACGGCCACCCGCACACCCGAGGGTGTCACGCGCACCCGCAGGTCGTCGTAGACGTCGAGGGCGATTCCGAGGGAGTCGAACCCGGACCCCAGGTTCGCCGACGAGGCCGCGACGCGGACGTCGGTGACGACGCCGTCGGGCAGCACCGGGAACATCAGCGACGTCCGCGGGGAGCGTCGGCCATGTCAGCCCACCTCGAGCAGGCGGGCGACCGCATGCGGGTCCACGTCGATGGCCTTCACCTCGGGCATGCCCGCCAGCGCGGTGTCGGGGTCCTTGAGGCCGTTGCCGGTCACGGTGCACACGACTGTCTCCCCCGCCGAGATCCACCCGTCCTCGCGGGCGGCGAGCAGGCCGGCGACGCTGGCCGCCGACGCCGGCTCGACGAAGACACCCTCCCTGCCGGCGACCAGGCGGTAGGCCTCGAGCAGCTTCTCGTCGGTGGCGGCACGGAAGACGCCCCCGGACTCGTCCTTCGCGGCGACGGCCTGCGACCAGCTCGCGGGCGACCCGATGCGGATCGCCGTCGCGACGGTCTCGGGGTTCTTCACCGGTTGCCCGGTGACCAGGGGCGCGGCGCCGGCGGCCTGCACACCGAGCATCCGCGGGAGCGACGACGCGACACCGTCCGCGTGGTACTCGGTGTAGCCCTTCCAGTACGCGGTGATGTTGCCCGCGTTGCCGACGGGCAGCGCGTGGACGTCGGGCGCGCGGCCCAGGACGTCGACGATCTCGAACGCCGCGGTCTTCTGCCCCTCGATCCGTGCGGGGTTCACCGAGTTGACCAGCTCGATCTCGGAGAATTCCGCGGTCGCCTTGCGGGCGAGCTCCAGACAGTCGTCGAAGTTGCCCTTCACCTGGATGATCGTGGCGCCGCTCATCACCGCCTGAGCCAGCTTGCCCATGGCGATCTTGCCGGTGGGGATGAGCACCGCACACGTGATGCCGGCGCGTGTGGCGTAGGCCGCCGCCGACGCCGAGGTGTTGCCCGTCGAGGCGCAGAGCACGGCCTTCTTGCCGTGCGTGACGGCCATGCTCACCGCCATCGTCATCCCGCGGTCCTTGAACGAGCCGGTCGGGTTGGCCCCCTCGACCTTCAGGTACACCTCGCAGCCGGTGATCTCCGACAGGTGCGGCGCCGTGAGCAGCGGCGTACCGCCCTCGAGCAGGGTGACCACGCGCGTGTCGGCGTCGACGGGCAGACGGTCCCGATAGGCCTCGATGAGTCCGGGCCACCGCGTGTGCACGCCGGGGCGACGCGCCTCCCGGGCGTCGACGTGACTGTCAGACATCGGTTCCCTCCAGACGGAGCACGCTCGACACCGACAGCACGGCGTCGAGATCCTTCAGGGCGTCCACGGTCTCCGACAGCGCGGAGTCCGGGGCGCGGTGGGTCACCACGATGAGGCGCGCGTCGTCACCCGCACCCGCCTGGCGGACCGTCGAGATGCTCACCCGGCGCTTGGCGAACTCGCCTGCGACGGTGGACAACACGCCCGGCCGGTCGGCGACCTTCATCGACACGTAGTAGCGGGTGTTGACGTCACCGATCGGTGCGATCGGCAGCGAGGCGTACGTCGACTCGAGCGGACCGCGACCCCCGTGCACCTTGTTCCGGGCGGCCATCACCAGGTCACCGAGCACCGCCGACGCCGTCGGCGACCCGCCCGCGCCCTGGCCGTAGAACATCAACCGGCCGGCGTTCTCGGCCTCCACGACGACAGCGTTGAAGGCGCCGTTCACCGATGCGAGCGGGTGCGAGTTCGGCACCAGCGCCGGGTAGACCCGCGCCGAGATCCGTTGGCGCCCCATCGAGTCGTCGATGCGCTCGCAGATCGACAGCAACTTGATGGTGCAGTCGAGGGTCGCGGCGGACTCGTGGTCGTCGGTGGTGATGGTCGAGATGCCCTCGCGGTACACGTCGCCCGCGGTGACGCGGCTGTGGAACGCGATCGAGGCGAGGATCGCCGCCTTCGCCGCGGCGTCGTAGCCCTCGACGTCGGCGGTCGGGTCGGCCTCGGCGTACCCGAGCCGTCCGGCCTCGGCCAACGTCGACGCGTAGTCGTCGCCGTTCTCCGCCATCGCGGAGAGGATGAAGTTGGTGGTGCCGTTGACGATCCCGGCGACGCGTTGCACGGTGTCGCCGGCCAGCGACTGCATCAACGGCCGGATCACCGGGATGGCACCGGCCACCGACGCCTCGAAGTAGAGGTCGACGTTGGCGCGGGCCGCGATCGTCGCGAGCTCGCCGGTGTAGTCGGCCAGCAGCGCCTTGTTCGCCGTGACCACCGACTTGCCGTGTTCCAGTGCGGTGCCGATCAGTGCGCGCGGCAGATCGATCCCACCGATGAGCTCGACGACCACGTCGACGTCGTCGCGGACGACGAGCGAGGCGGCGTCGTCGGTGAGCAGCGACGGCGAGCACCAGGACCGGGCCTTGCCCAGATCCCGCACCGCGACACCGCGGATCTCCAGCGGCGCACCGACACGCGCCTCCAGGTCCGAGGCGCTCTGCTGCAGGATCCGCACCACCTCGGCGCCGACGTTGCCCATGCCGAGCACCGCCACACCGATCGTCCGGCGTGCGTCGTCGGTCATCGATCCACCTCCAGGCTCATCAGATCCGCGAGCGTCTCGCGTCGTAGCAGTGTGCGTGACGCACCGTCGCGTACCGCGACGACCGCCGGTCGGGCCGCCATGTTGTACCGGCTCGACATCACGTAGCAGTAGGCGCCGGTGGCCGCGACGGCCAGCAGGTCACCGGGGGCGACGTCGTCGGGCAGCCAACAGTCCTTGACGACGATGTCGCCGCTCTCGCAGTGCTTCCCGACGACCCGGCTGCGGGTCGCGGGCGCCTCGCTGGTGCGCGAGGCCAGTCGGACGTCGTACTCGGCGCCGTACAGGGCCGTGCGGATGTTGTCGCTCATCCCACCGTCCACCGAGACGTACCGCCGGTGTCGACCACCGCCGATCGCCACGTCCTTCACGGTCCCCACCCGATAGAGGGTCACGGTGCCGGGTCCGGCGATCGCGCGTCCGGGCTCCACCGCGAGGACCGGGGTGGGCAGACCGAGCTGCGCAGACTGCCGCTGCACGATGTCGACGAGCGTCGTAGCGACCGTCGAGACCGGCGGCGGGTCGTCATCGGGGACGTAGGAGATGCCCAGGCCCCCACCCAGATCCAGCACCGACAGCTGCGCGGTCTTGTCGACCCCGAACTCGGCGACGACGTCGGCCAGCAGGCCCAGCACACGATGGGCGGCGAGCTCGAAACCGTCGAGATCGAAGATCTGCGAGCCGATGTGGCTGTGCAACCCGACCAGGCGCAGGTTGTCGGCGGCGAAGACCCTGCGCACGGCGTCCATCGCGACCCCCCCGCTCAGCGAGAACCCGAACTTCTGGTCCTCGTGGGCGGTGGAGATGAACTCGTGGGTGTGGGCCTCGACGCCGACGGTCACGCGGATCAGGACGTCCTGCACCACACCGGCCGCACCGGCGGCGGCGTCGAGGCGCTCGATCTCCACGGCCGAGTCGACGACGACATGGCCGACCCCGGCGGCGACGGCGGCCTCGAGTTCCTCGGGTGACTTGTTGTTGCCGTGCAACGCGATCCGCGCGGCGGGGAACCCGGCGCGCAGCGCCAGGGCCAACTCACCGCCCGAGCACACGTCGAGGCTGAGGCCCTCCTGGTCGACCCAGCGGGCGATCTCACTGCACAGGAATGCCTTCGACGCGTAGTGCACGCGTCCGGTCGCCCCGAACGCGTCCAACATGTCGGCGCAGCGGGAGCGGAAGTCGTCCTCGTCGACGACGAACAGCGGTGTGCCGTGGTCGGCGGCGAGCTCGTGCACGGATGCACCGGCGAGGGTGACGGCTCCGTCGTCACCGCGACGGGCGTTCCGCGGCCACACGTGGTCGGGCAGTTCGCCCATCTGTGCCACGGTCGAGGGGACACCGTCGCCGTCGGTGCCGCGCGTCGCGGGGCCCTCGGCGTGGCGGGGGCCGGCCGGGTGCGCCATCACATCCGCTCCGGCGCACTGACGCCCACGAGGTCGAGGCCGTTGGCGACGACCTGTCGCGTCGCGTCACAGAGGGCCAGTCGGGCGCCGTGCAGCCTGGTCGGCTCCTCGTCGCCCTGCGGCAGGATCCGACACCGGTCGTAGAACCGGTGGTACGTCCCCGCGAGCGTCTCGAGGTAGCGACAGATCCGGTGCGGCTCACGCAGTGTCGCGGCCGTCTCGACGACACCCGGGAAGTCGCCGAGCGTCCGGATGAGCTCACCCTCGGCCGGTTCGACGAGCAGGTCGAGCGCACCCGCGTCCGCGGTGACGCCCAGATCGGCGGCGTTGCGGCCGATCGCCGACAGCCGCGCGTGCGCGTACTGCACGTAGTAGACCGGGTTCTCGTTCGACTGCGTCGTCAGCAGGTCGAGGTCGATGTCGAGGTTGACGTCCACCGACGACCGGATCAGCGAGTACCGCGCACCGTCGACACCGACCGCGTCGACGAGGTCGTCGAGCGTGATGACGGTGCCCGCGCGCTTGCTCATGCGGACGGGTTTACCGTCCCGGACCAGGTTGACCATCTGGCCGATGAGGACCTCGAGCCTGTCGGGGTCGTCACCGAGCGCGGCGGCGGCGGCCTTGAGCCGCTTGATGTACCCGTGGTGATCGGCGCCGAGCATGTAGATGCACAGGTCGAAGCCGCGGTTGCGCTTGTCGCGGAAGTAGGCGATGTCGCCGGCGATGTACGCGGCGTCGCCGTCGCGTTTGATGACCACACGGTCCTTGTCGTCGCCGAAGTCGGTGGACCGCAGCCACCACGCACCGTCGTTCTCGTACAGGTTGCCGTTGTCCTTGAGCACGGCGATGCACTCCTCGACCGCACCGCTCGAGAACATGGAGTTCTCGTGCGTGTAGACGTCGAAGTGCGTGCCGAAATCGTCGAGACTGCGCTTGATCTGGTCGAACATCGCGTCGACACCGACCGAACGGAACACCTCGAGGCGCTCGTCCTCGGGCAGGTCGAGGACGTCGGGACGCTGCTGCCGGACGTGCTCGGCGATCTCGGCGATGTAGGCGCCCGCGTACCCGTCCTCGGGCGCAGGCTCGCCGAGGGCGGCGGCGAGCAACGACTTCGCGAACCGGTCGATCTGGGTCCCGTGGTCGTTGAAGTAGTACTCCCGGGTCACCGCGGCGCCCTGCGCGGCCAGTACGCGTCCGAGGGCGTCGCCGACCGCGGCCCAGCGGGTGCCGCCCAGGTGGATCGGGCCCGTCGGGTTCGCGGACACGAACTCCAGGTTGATGCTGCGCCCGGCGAGGGTCGAACCCCGGCCGTAGGCATCACCCGCCGCCAGCACATCGGACACGACGACGTTCTGGCTGGCCGCGGCGAGGCGCAGGTTCAGGAACCCGGGCCCCGCGATCTCGGCGGTGGCGATGCCCTCGACGGCGACGAGCTCGTCGGCCAGCCACTGCGCCAGGTCGCGCGGGGACGTGGCCACCTTCTTGGCGATCTGCAGCGCGATGTTGGTCGCGTAGTCGCCGTGCTCGGGGTTGCGCGGCCGCTCGACGACCACCGTCTCCGGGACCACGGACGTGTCGAGCCCACGGCGCGACAACACGGCGGTCGTCGCGTCACGCAGCACGTCGGGGAGTTCCGTGGGAGTCACGGGTCATCATCCTATGGGCCCGGCCCGCGACGACCACATCCGCACGTCACGCGCACATCCGCAGGTCCGGGCGGGTCGGACGGGACGCGTCACCGGCGGGCCCCACGCGGCGGTCCGACATCGCGCCACAGGATCGCCTCAGCCCACACCCGTAGGATGGCTGCGCCCGATGAGGTCGAGACCGACGGAGGACGGACCCACACGATGGCCAGCATGAGCAGCCCGAACAACGCCGCGAAGCCGGATGAGACGGCGTCGACGACGGGTGAGGGGAAGCCGCCGACCGCGCCGAAGGGCCCGAAGAAGAAGGCCCCCACGAAGAAGGGCCGCCCCGGCACCATCCCGGTGACCGCGGCGGGCAAGCGCCGGACCATCCCCTGGGCCACCGTCGCCGCGGTCGTCGTCGTCCTCGCCATCGTGGGCGGGATCGCCGCGTACCTGGTGCCGAAGTACACCGTGCGCGAGGAGGCACAGAAGTTCGTGCCGTCGGCGTCGAACCCCGACCCGTCGAACGCCATCCCGGGCGTGGTCAAGCAGTTCTACCCGGCCGGCCAGCACGTCTCGCCCGCGCAGCGGGTCGCCTACGACAAGTCGCCGCCGTACGGCGGACCGCACGACGCCGTGTGGGCCACCTGCATCGGCGTCGTGTACCCGAACCCGTTGCGCACGGAGAACGCGGTGCACTCCCTCGAGCACGGCGCCGTCTGGATCGCCTACAACCCGCAGACCATCTCGTCGGCCGACAAGGCCACGCTCGAGAGCAAGGTCACCGGGCAGCAGTTCATGCTCATGTCGCCCTACCCGGGCCTCAGCACGCCCATCTCGCTGCAGTCGTGGGGCCACCAGCTCAAGCTCGACTCGGCGAGCGACCCGCGTGTCGACCAGTTCATCACCGCACTGCGGCTGAACTCGCAGACCAACGTGTACCCCGGTCAGCCGCAGCAGACGTCGTACCCCGAGGTAGGTGCGTCGTGTGCGGCCATCCCCGGTTCGTTCGACCCGAACAACCCCCCGCCCGCCGACGTCGGGCCGATCCCGGCGAACGCGGTTCCGATGAACGGTGCGGGAACGCAGGCCGCCACCAACGAGCCCGGGGTGACCCCGGCCCCGGCAGGCTGAGATGACGATCGTCGAGAACCCCCAGACCGAGTCGCCGTCGGTCGACACCCGTCCGGCGTGGCGTCGTCAGCTGCCGGCGTTGAACTCCCTCGGCGTCGTCGCCGTGCTGCTGATCGGGTTCGGCGTGGGGTTGCTCGTGGGTCGGACCGTCCCGTCCGACGACGCCGCGCCCGCACCGGACTCGGCGGCGGTGGGCTTCGCGCAGGACATGTCGGCCCACCACGCGCAGGCGGTGTCGATGGCTGCGATCGAGCTCGATCGCGGCACCGACGAACAGGTGCGTTCGCTGGCGTTCGACATCCTCACGTCGCAGTCGAACCAGATCGGCCAGATGCAGTCGTGGCTGCAGCGCTGGGGCCGTCCGCTGGCGTCGACGACCCCGGCGATGTCGTGGATGACCGGTGAGCACGCCATGGGCATGGGTGTGTCGATGACCGCCGGCGACGGCGTGAACACGCCGATCATGCCGGGCATGGCCACCGAGCCCGAGTTGTCGAAGCTGCGGTCGCTGTCGGGGTCGGCCGTCGACACGTACTTCCTTCAGCTGATGCTCCGCCACCACCAGGGCGGTCAGCACATGATGGAGTACGCGGTCGACCCACAGCACGTGTCCGAGGGCTACGTCCGCGACCTCGCCCAGCAGATGATCAACGTGCAGACCACCGAGGCCGACACGATGACGCAGATGCTCGCCGAGCGACGCGCGGCTCCGCTGGCGATGAACTAGGCCACTGCACGAAAGTCGCCCCAGCGCTGCGTTCGGGTGGTGAGCGTGTGCAACCATGAGCGCCGTGAAGCCCGAGGACGTGAGTTCCGCCGAGCGCGACTGGACGCAGTACTACGCGCCGGACGACCCCTATGAGATCGGCCGCGAGGAGATCCGTGAGTTCGCGCGCTCCATGAAGGACGCGAACGCGGTGCACTGGGACGAGTCCGCGGCCACCGAGCTCGGCCATCCGGGCCTCATGGCGCCGGTGACCTTCACCGCCCGACTCGCCGGCAGCGGCCTGAACTGGCTGCTGGACGAGGTGTTGCTCGAGTACGACACGAGCGCGTTCGTGCAGACCGATCAGATCTTCACCCAGCACCGTCCGATGCACGCCGGCGACCGTCTGGGTCTGACGATGGGTCTGCGCCCGATCCGTCAGAAGGCCGGCGGCGACACGATCATCGTCGAGGGGTTGCTGATCAACTCCGACGGTGAGGTGGTGCAGTCGCTGGTCACCACGGCCGCCGGGCGTCGCGGTGCCCATGCCGAGCCCGCGTTGGCGTCCGCCCTTTCCGACGTGATGATGGGTGACTTCGAGCCGCCGGCGACGCGGTCGTGGAGCGAGGTGGACGGCGTCCCCACACCGTCGATCGCCCCGTGGGACGTCCCGCTCGCCCCCACCGTGCCGTCGTTCGACGACGTGTCGGTCGGCGACGAGCTGCCGAGCCGAACCGTCACACTCCGGCGGGGCGACCTGGTGAACTACGCGGGCATCTCCGCCGACTACAACCCGATCCACTGGAGCGACCGCGTCGTGTCCGTGGTCGGCCTGGAGAACGTCGCCGCGCACGGGATGCTCACCATGGGCATCGGCGGGTCGTTCCTGTCGGGCTGGCTGACCGACCCGGCCGCCATCCGCGACTACCGCGTGCGGTTCACCGGCATCGCCTACGTCGCCGACGACGAGCCCGCCCAGGTCGAATACACTGGCCGCGTCAAAGAGCTCGACGAGGCCACCCGAACGGCTACGATCGCGCTCGGTGCCAGTTTCCGCGGCAAGCGGATATTCGGCCGGGCCACGGCCACGGTGCAGCTCCGCTGATCGACGCGCCACAGCCTGAGTCCCGGTCCGGCACCCATCGGGGGGCGACTCGTCGGGGGACGGTCGCGGCCGAGGACAGACACGACCGCCATGCCGCCGGCCGCGCCGGTGGGTGCACACACGAGAGAGGTTCATCTTGACCACCGAGACCCCGTTCTTCGAGGACGTCCAGGCGCACTACGACCTGAACGACGACTTCTTCGCACTCTTCCTGGACGAGTCGCGCACCTACAGCTGTGCGTACTTCAAGGAGGAGGACTACAGCCTCAACCAGGCGCAGCTCGCGAAGATCGACCTGTCGCTGGGCAAGCTGAACCTCGAGCCCGGCATGACCCTGCTCGACGTCGGCTGCGGCTGGGGCGCCACCGCCCTGCGCGCGATGGAGAACTACGGCGTCAACGTCATCGGCCTCACGCTGAGCGAGAACCAGCACGCCCACGTGAAGGGCCTGGTCGAGAAGAAGGCCGCCGAGACCGGTCTCAAGGGCGAGGTGCGCCTGCAGGGCTGGGAGGAGTTCGACGGCAAGGTCGACCGCATCGTGTCGATCGGCGCGTTCGAGCA
This sequence comes from uncultured Williamsia sp., assembly GCF_947494875.1. Lineage (GTDB taxonomy): Bacteria > Actinomycetota > Actinomycetes > Mycobacteriales > Mycobacteriaceae > Williamsia_A. Next base: position 171,057 of record NZ_CANLWM010000010.1, on the reverse strand, counting down.
CTTCCGCTTCGAGCGCTACGACCAGTTCTTCGACTTCGCGTACAACGCCCTGCCCGACGACGGCCGGATGCTGCTGCACACGATCATCGCCTACGGCCTGTCGCACCACCACGAGACCGGCAACAAGATCGGCAAGGACGACTTCCAGTTCCTGCGCTTCATCGCGACCGAGATCTTCCCGGGTGGTCAGCTGCCGCTGCCCAAGCAGGTCACCGACGGCGCGACGAAGGTCGGCTTCGAGATCGAGCGCATCCAGCCGCTGCAGCTGCACTACGCCCGCACCCTGGACGCGTGGAGCAAGAACCTCGGTGAGCACCGCGACGAGGCGATCGCCCTGTGCGGCCGCGCGAACTACAACACCTACGTCAAGTACCTGAGCGGCTGCGCGGCGGCGTTCCGCAAGGACATGATCGACGTCATGCAGTTCACCTGCGTCAAGGGCTGACCCGCCCGTCCGACGTCGTCAGACGGCGCTCACCGCATCACCGCGGTGGGCGCCGTTTCCATTGCCGCGGCCGCCGCGGCGACCGCCTCGTCCGCAGGCACGAGACGACTGCTCATCGCAGCCGCCCGGCGGCGCGTCGCGTCGTCGAGGAGGACGTCGAGACCGCCGGCGAGAGCGGGGGTGTCCAGACGGGCGAGCCGCGTCGAGGACCCGAGACGCAGCGCCCGCACGCGGGCACCCCAGTAGGCCTGGTCTGCGCCGGCCGGGCAGACCAGGATCGGCAGCCCGGCGCGCAGCGTGGCGGCGGTCGTCCCGGCACCGCCGTGGTGCACGGCTGCGACGCAGCGGGACAGGACGGCGCCGTGGTCGACGCGGACGGCGTGGAACACGTGGGGGCTGTCGCCGTCGGGGCCGGTGCGCCCGGTCAGGCCGACCACCAGTGCCCGTACACCCCGCCCTGCGGTCGCGTCGACGATCGCGGTGAGAAGCCTGTGGGGGTCGCGGACGGGCGCGTTGCCGAACGAGACGAACACCGGCGCATCCCTCGCCGCCAGCCAGGCATCCAGCGCGGAGTCGACGCGATCACCGACGGCAGCACGAGCGCCGGGCGGGAGGTCGAGGAACCCGACGAGGGGCCGGGACGGACCCCACTCCTGCGCCAGGCCCGGGAACAGTTCGGCGTCGTAGGCCTGGACCTGCCGCACCCCGCGTCGGGAGAGACGCGTCGGCAGTGGGCCCCGGGCGGGCGGGAGGCCCAGCGACGCCCGAAACCGGTTCTCCGACCCACGCGTGGCCGCCCAGGTGACCCGGTCGGCCAGTCGCCATCCGGCGCGGTTCAGCGCCGGGGGCACGCGACGGGCGGTCGGGACCGGCCCCATCACGCCGTTCTCGGACATCGCGCAGAACCGGAGCGTCGACATCGCCGCTCCGTGACGTTCGGCGAGCGCCAGGCAGCGGTCCTGACCGAGCGGCCCGCTCACGAGGAGGTCGAGACCGCCGTCGTCGGCGAGCGACGCCACGGCCGCCGACAGCCCGGAGTCGAAGCGGGCGAACCCCTCTCGCACCTGATCGCGGGCCAACCGCAGTTTCGTGACGGGGTTGCGGGTGGCGAGCGTCGCGCGTCCGCGATCGCTGTCCCAGTAGGACTCGCTGTCGGCGCCGACCGACACCGCGGGCAGTCCCAGACCGCTCACGAAGTCGGTGTAGTTGGGTGGGACGAGCATCGTGACGTCGTGGCCACGTCGGGCGAGTTCGTGGCCCAGGCAGGCTCCGGGCTGGACGTCCCCCCGGCTGCCGTAGGCCGACACCGCGATCCGCATGGCGTCAGCGTAGGTGGATCTGGTGCCCCCGGCAGGATTCGAACCTGCGGCCTTCTGCTCCGGAGGCAGACGCTCTATCCCCTGAGCTACGGGGGCTCATCGGGCGGAGCAAGACTAGCGCACCGCGCGGACGCCACCCAAAGCCGGTGGTGGGTGCCGTGCGCTGCTCAGCCGGCGATCCCGAGCAGCTCGACGCGGGACCCGGACTCGGTGCGCACCACGTGCAGCTGCGCCGGGATCCGGCTGCGCATCTCGTCCACGTGGCTGACCACGCCGACGACGCGACCGCCGGACCGCAGCTCGTCGAGGACCGCCATCACGCGCTCGAGCGTCTCCGGGTCGAGGCTGCCGAACCCCTCGTCGATGAACATGGTGTCGAGGACGCGACCACCCGCCTCGGCCGACACGACGTCGGCCAGGCCGAGCGCGAGCGCCAACGAGGCGAAGAAGGTCTCGCCACCGGAGAGTGTCGCCGCGGGACGCACGGCGCCGGTGTACTCGTCGCGGATCGCGATCCCCAGACCGCCGCGGCGACCGTGGCTCCGCGCCGCATCAGAGTGCTCGAACTCGTATCGGCCGCAGGACATCTCGCGCAATCGTGTCGACGCGGCGACGACGACCTCCTCGAGCCGGGCCGCGAGGACATAGGATCGCAACGACATCGATCGGTTGTTGGCCCCGCGACCGGCGACGACGTCTGCGAGCCCCGTCACCTCGTCGGCCCGGGCACACGCCGGGGCCATGTGGTCGACGGCAGCCCAGAACTGCGCGCAGTGGGTCTCGAGCTTGTCGACGCGGTCGGCGGTGAGGGCTGCGCGCCGCTGCGCGTCGTCGTGCACCTGTCGTGTGGCGTCCCGGGTGGCACGGGCGGCGTCGAGGTCCACCGGGCCCGCGGCCACCGCGGCGGCGACGTCCGCGTCGTCGAGGACGGCCTGCGCCGCGGAGCGCCGGGCCGCGAGCTGCGTGAGGGTCGAGTCCCACCGAGCGATCTGGGCGGCATCGGCGAGCGCGGACCGCGCGGCCTCCACGTCGACGAATCCTGCGTCGACGGCCACCTCCTGTGCGCGGTCGGTCGCGGCGGTGGCCCTCTCGACGGCGGCACGCCACCGCGAGGTCGCGTCGCGCAGCGCGACGGCGGCCCGGCTCAGGTCGGTGAGTGCTCGGCGGCGGGCGTCCACGCTCTCGGCCGTCCCCCGGGCGGCGTCGAGCTCGGCGTCGAGGTCGCGCAGTGCCGTCCGAACCGCCTGTGCCCGTTCGGCGCGACGGGACTGATCCGCCTGCAGCCGACCCTGCTCGGCGGTGAGCGCGGTGACCGAGGACTCCATCTCGTCCGCCTGTGCGCGCAGCGCGGCGAGCTCGGCGGCGAGGCGTTCGGCGTCGGCGACGGCCCGCCGTGCGGTGCTCGCCGCCGCGGTGAGTCCCGACGTCGTGTGTTCTCCGAGGCGTGCGCAGAGCGCGTCGTGGTCGGCCTGGATCTCGGTGAGGGCGATCTCGCCACGGCGTGCCCGGTCCCCTGCCGCCTCCTCCGCCGCCTGCGCGGTGCGCTCGTCGGCGTCGGTGACCGGTGGCGTGTCCCCGTCGAGATGGGCGGGGGCCGGGTGCTCCGGCGACCCACACGCAGGGCACGGTTCACCCGGGGCGAGGCGGGACGCCAGCTCGGCGGCCATGTTCGCGACGCGGCGCTCGCGGATGTCGACGAGATCCTCGCGCGCCGCGACGTGGGCCGCTCGCGCCGCCTCGGATTCCGCCCGTGCCGTCGCGAGCGGCGTGAGGAGGGCGTCTCGCCGGGTCGCGTCGGCGATGAGCGCGGTGACCGCGGCGACCTCGGCCCGCAGACCCGACACCGTGGCCCCCGCAGCGGTGGCGTTCGAGATGCGTGTCGCGAGTTCGGCTCGGCGCCTGGGTATCTCGTCCAGCTCCGCGGCGATGGCAGCGGAGCGACGCTCGGCGTGTGCGGTGTCGGCCGCGAGGGACGACAGCTCGGTCACCATCGCCGGGCGGCGGGCGGCCCGCTCCACCAGCGGCGCCAGCCGCCCGGATTCGGCGGACCATCGGTCGACCGCGGCGTCGATCACGGCAGTGGCGTCCGGCGCGTCGACGACGGACGCGACCATATCCGCGCCCTCGGAGGTGGTGGCCAGCGTCGTCCGCGCGGTGACCACGGCCCCGGCGAGGGCGTCGCGGCGCGCGGCGGCATCGGTGGCGTCGTCGAGGGCGGACCGCACGCCGGCGGCACGACGGGCGGCGTCGAGGACGGTGCACGTCTCGTCGACCAGGGCGGCGTCGGCGTCGAGGACGGCGATCTCGGAACGGGCGGTGTCGGCACGACGGACCTTCTCGTCACGCCGGGCGCAGTCGTCGAGATGGCCCTGTGCCCGATCGGCGGCGAGCGCAGCGGTCTCGGCCTCGGTCCGGGCACGTGTCGCGTCGGTCCGGGCGGCCTCGAGGAGTTCGGTGGCCCAGGCGATGTCGGGCTCTGCGGGCGAGTCGACCCCTGCGATGGCGGCGATCTGACCGGCCAGGCGGTCCGTCGTCTGCGTCATGGTCTCGACCTCGGCGCGCGTCGTCCGAGCCCGGTCCCGCAGCCACTCCTCGACCCCACCGAACCGCTCGGTGTCGAAGAGCTTCTCCAACAGCGTCTCCCGGTCCTCGTTGTCGGCACGCAGGAACCGTGCGAAGTCGTTCTGGGGCAGCAACACCACCTGGAAGAACTGGTCGGCCGTCATGCCGAGCAGACGCGTGACGGTCTCCCCGATCTCGGGCAGACGGGTCAACTCGGGTCCGGATCCGTCGGTCCAGACGAGCACACCCTTGGCCTGGATCTTGCGCAGCCCGTTCCCCCGGGACTTGGGCCGATGGTGTTCCGGCGAGCGCTCGATCCGCATGCGCCGTCCTGCGATGGTCGCCTCGAGGACGACGCGGGGCACCACGTCGGGACCGGCGTGGTCGGAGTGCAGGCGTCGCCCCTCGTGGCGGACGCCGGGCACCCGCCCGAACAACGCGAAGGCCACCGCGTCGAGCACCGTGGTCTTGCCTGCGCCCGTCTGCCCGTGCAGCAGGAACAGCCCGTCCTCGCCGAGCGCGTCGAAATCGACGACGACCTCGTCGGCGAAGGGGCCGAACGCGCGCACCGCCACCGAGTGCAGTCTCACGCCGAGACCTCCCGGGCTGCGGATCCGACCGCGGGACCCGTGCCGGGGAGCGCGAACAGCGCGAAGCTGCCGTCCTCCTCGGCGACCGGCTCCGCCACGGGCTCCGGCGACGGCTCGACGATCGGGGGCCGGCGCGTCTCCGACATCTCGGCGTCGGGCTCTCCGGTCACGGCGCGCAGCGCCTCGGCGACCAGAGCAGTCTCCGCGTCGGACGGGGCGCTGCGCACGTCGTCGAGGAAGGCGCGCACGATCTCCGGATCGGTGCGACCGCGCACGCGGGACCGGTAGTCCCCGGCAGTGCTCGCCTCGGGGCGGATCCACTCGACGTGCACGGTGTTCGGGAAGCGGGTGCGCAGTCGTCGCATCGCGTCGACCGGACGCGCTCTGTCGGTGAGTTCCGCACTGACGTAGGCGTTCTCGTGTACGGCGTGAGCCTCGTCGGCGAGGAGATCGGTGAGATCGCCGCGCAGGGCGACGAGATCGCGCACGATCGGCAGGTCGTGGCGGCGGACCCCGGCCAGGCCCCGTGCGTCGAGGTCGACGATCCAGACCGCCTTGCGGTGCGAGCGCTCGCCGAACGAGTACGGCAGGACCGACCCGCTGTAGCGGATCCCCTCGGCGACGACCTGCGGCGCGTGCAGGTGCCCGAGGGCGACGTAGTCGACGCCGGAGAAGGTGCCGGCGGCAACGGTTTCCACCCCGCCGACACTGATGGAGCGCTCGGACCCGGTGGACTCGCCACCGACGACGAACGCGTGGGCGGCGACGACGGACCGTCGCGGATGGGCGGCGAGGTGGGTGCGGACGCGATCCATCGCGGCGGTGAGGACGTCCTGGTGCGTCCGCGCCTCGGGCACACCGAGATGCGTACGCGCGGCCTCGGGTTCGAGATAGGGGATGCCGTAGACGGCGATCTCACCGTGCTCGTCGGACAGGACGACGGGCTGGTCGATCGCCGAACACGAGGTGCGCAGGTGCAGTCCGCCGGCCTCGGCGAACGACGACCCGACACCGAGACGCGTCGGCGAGTCGTGATTGCCCGAGGTGACGACGATCTCGGCGCCGGCCTCACGGATCGCCCGCAGCACGTCGTCGTAGACGGCGACGGCGTCGGCGGACGGCACCGACCGGTCGTACACGTCCCCCGCGACGACGACGACGTCGACGGATTCCGCGGACACCACGGCGGCCACCTCGGCGAGCGCACGGCGCTGGTCGTCGAGGAGTTCGACGCCGTGGAAGGTCCGGCCGAGGTGCCAGTCGGAGGTGTGCAGGAACCGCATGGCCTCACCGTAGGGCGCGGCTCCGACAGCGCCGGGCAGGCGCGGCGGCGTGTGGATACTGGACCGGGTGAGATCACCCGCATCCGACCGTGTCCTGGCCGCCGCGTCCGGCGTGGTCGCCGCGGCGGTGGTGCTCGGCGTCGGCCAGTTCGTCGCGGCGTTCCTCGACCGCGCCGCCGGCCCGCTGCTCGCGGTCGGGTCCGCGGTGATCGACCACACGCCCGCCCCGGTGCGGGAGTTCGCGATCGACACGTTCGGCACCGGCGACAAGACCGCGCTGATCGTGGGGATGTGCCTGGTCATCGCGGTCCTCGCCGCGATCGCCGGCATGCTCGAGCGTCCCCGACGGCCCTGGGGCAGTGTCCTTTTCGTCGCGTTCGGGATCGTCGGCGTCGTCGCCGCGACCACCCGCGCCGGCGCAGGCGTCGCCTGGTTCCTGCCCACCGTGCTGGGCGTCGCCGCCGGGGTCGCCGTGCTGCGCACCGCGACCGACCGTCTCGCGGCGCATCGCCCGCCCCGGCTGCCCGGCGCCCGCAGCGATCGGCGCGCGGTGCTCCTCGGGTTGACCGGTGCCGGCGCGGGCGCGGTGCTCGCGGGTGTGGTCGGCACCGTCCTCGACCACCTGCTCAACGACGTCGGGCGCGACCGGTCGGGGTTCCAGGTCCCGCGGGCGACGCGGTCCCTCGACCCACCGTCCGCGGGCGGCGACGCCCCCGCGGGGTTCATCACCCCGCCCTCGGACTTCTACCGCATCGACACCGCGCTCCGCCCGCCTCAGGTGATCGCCGAGAAGTGGTCACTCCGCATCCACGGCATGGTCGACCGCGAGGTCCGCGTCGACATGGCGATGCTGCGGGCGATGCCCGCCGTCGAGAAGACCGTCACGTTGACCTGTGTGTCCAACGAGGTGGGCGGAGACCTGATCGGCAACGCACGGTGGGTTGGCTACCCGCTGAGTGACCTGCTCGCCATGGCGGGACCGTCGGGCGACGCCGACATGGTGCTGTCGACCAGTGAGGACGGTTTCACCGCGGGCACACCGCTGCAGGCCCTCACCGACGACCGCGGCGCGTTGCTCGCGGTCGGCATGGACGGTCGGCCGCTGCCGGTCGAACACGGGTATCCCGCACGGATGGTGGTCCCCGGTCTCTACGGGTACGTCTCCGCGACCAAATGGGTCGTGTCCCTGGAGGTCACACGCTTCGACCGCGCCACGGCCTACTGGACCGAGCGCGGGTGGGCCGAGAAGGGGCCGATCAAGACCGGCTCCCGGATCGACGTCCCCCGGTCCGGCGACACCGTCGGCCGTGGTCGGGTCACGGTCGCCGGTGTCGCGTGGGCGCAGGGCCGCGGGATCAACGCGGTGCAGGTCCGGGTGGACGACGGTCCCTGGCAGGCCGCGATGGTGCTCGCGCCCGACATGCTCGACGCGTGGCGTCTGTGGCGATGGACCTGGGACGCCACCCCCGGCGACCACACGCTGACCGTCCGAGCCTTCGACGGCGACGGACGTCAGCAGTCGGCGATCGTGGCCCCGCCGATCCCCGACGGCGCCTCCGGCCTCCACTCGGTCGACGTCAGCGTCACATGACGGCGCGCAGGGACCGCGACGGATGGTGCGCCGCGTCCCGGTCGACCGCCAGGCCGACCGCCCAGTCGACGAGCAGGTCGGCCGACCGCGCGGCGGCCGCGTCGTCCCGATCGACGAGCCACCACTGGAACATCCCGTGGATGGACTGCACGGCGTAGCGGACGATGTCCCGTTCACGGCCGTCCCAGTGCATCCCGGTCCGGGCACCGACGGTCTCGAGATACCGGATGCCGTAGTCCTCGGCGAGCTGGTGGTGGTGCCGGGTCGCCGCACGCGCCCGTGAGTCGGCGGGGGTGCGCAGCGAGTGCACGATCGACTCGACGAGCACCGTCCAGCGGCCCGGCGACTCGCGCGTCAACGCCAGCACCGAGGACACCGTCGACGACACCGAGGCGTGCAATGCGTCGCGACCGGTCGCCGACGCCGCGCCGGCTCCCCCACTCTGCAGGTCCGGGTTGTCGGTGAGGAAGGCGTCGAGATGCCTGGCCATCGCGGTGACAACGACGGCGTCCATCAGCTCCTCTTTGCCGTCGAAGCAGTAGTGCACGATCCCGAGCGAGACGCCCGCCGCGTCGGCCACCCCGCGCACCGTGACGGCCGCGACACCCGCACGCTCGGCGATCCCCAGTGCGCAGTCGATCAACTGCTCACGCCGCTGGTCGATGGTGAGTCGGGAGAGCATGGACGTCAGTCCACACCCGACGGGCTGGACCGGTCAATCGCCACGACGGACGGGCTCTGTACCGACGTCCGTCAGACGGTCGGGGCCGGGTCGGCCACCTGCGCGGGTACGGCGGTCCGGGCCGTGGGGTCCGCGGGCGCGGACGGTGTGACCGCGCGGGTCATGTGCCGGGGCCGGGCGAAGCAGGCCGCGGCGATCACGCCGAGCAGCAGGACGGCGGCGGGGAGGTAGATCGACTGACCCATCGCGTCGGCGAAACCGGGCTTGGCGACCGCGGGGAGCGTTCCCGTCGACCCGGTCGACACGGACACCCCCGGGAACTCCGCGGCGAGGCGGGTCTGCAGGAGCGCGCCGACCGCGGCGCTGCCGAGCACCGATCCGACCACGCGCAGCGTGTTGTACACACCGGCACCCGCACCGGCCTGGGCCATAGGCAGGTTCCGGTTCGCGGTGGCGGCGAGCGGCGCCCAGATGCCAGCGCTCGCGATGCCCATGAGGCACACCGGGATCAGCAGTTGCCACACCGGTGTCTGCGGCTGCGCGAGGTAGCCGAGCAGCGCGACGGCGATCGCGTTGAGCAGCAGCGCGCCGCCGATGATCCACCGCGGGTGCATCGTGTCGACGAGGCGGCCGACCACCGGCGCCAGAATGCCCGTGAGCACCGCCATCGGCACCAGCACCAGCGCCGACCGGGTGGGCGACATCCCGCCCACGAGCTGCAGGAAGAACATCATCGGGACCATCAGGCCCGCGGTCGCGAAACCCATGGTCGCGATCCCGACGTTGGCCAGCGAGAAGTTGCGGTCACGGAACAGCGACAGCGGGACCAGCGGCTGCCCGCGCACCTTCGACTGCCACCACACGAACACGCCCAGGATGGCGACGCCGGCGGCGGCGAGGATCCAGATCCAGGCGGCCCAGTCGTACTTCTCGCCGTCCTGGATCGCGAACACCAGCGCGCCCAGGCCGATCGCGCTCAGGAGCACGCCGATGATGTCGAAGTCGCGGCCCGTGGTGTCGACGGTCGGGACGAGCCACCACGCCAGGGCGAGGCCGACCACCCCGACGGGGACGTTGACGAAGAAGATCCATTGCCAGCCGAGTCCGTCGACGAGGATGCCACCGGCCAGCGGACCGACGAGGGTGGCGACGCCGGCGACCGTGCCCCAGACGCCCATCGCCGCGCCGCGCCGTTCGGCGGGGAACATCCGTGTGATCAGCGACATCGTCTGCGGCGTGATGAGCGCGGCGCCCAGACCCTGCAGCGCGCGTGCGGCGATCAGCTCGCCGATCGACCCGGACAGACCGCACCACACGCTCGCGCCGGTGAACACCACCAGCCCGGCCTGGTACATCAGCTTCGGGCCGAAACGGTCACCCAGACGACCGGTGATGAGCAGCGGGACCGCGTACGTCAGCAGGTAGGCACTGGTGACCCAGATGACCCCGTTGAAGTCGGTGCGCAGCTTCTCCTGGATGTCGGGCTGTGCCACCGCGACGATGGTCATGTCGACGAGGATCATGAAGAACCCGACGCACAGTGCCATGAGAGCGGCCCACGGTCGGGTCGTGACGGGGGTGAACGGCCTGGGTGCGGTCATCACACGTACTCCTGAACGGGGTGATCGGTCGGGCTCGGTGTCGGTGGGGGGAAGTCCTCTGCGGTGAGGGGGCAGTCGGCGTGGTCCGGGTCGGACTTCCAGGCGAGCGATCCGTCGGCCACCCGGCCGCGGAGCGCGGCGAGGTGCTCGATCTGCGCCCGCAGCGTCGCGCAGCGGCACCCGAGGTCCAGCAGGTACATCTCGGGCACACCGCGGGCGAGCGCCTGCTCGCGGGCGGTCTCCCACCGCTCGAGGTCGGCGCGCATGTGCGCGATCCGGTTGTCGAGCAGGTCGACCACCTGCTCACGTGGCAGCTCGTGGGCCTCGGCGAGGGCCAGGTGCAGGTCGCTGTACTCCACCGACGGCACCGCCAGCAGGGACGCGATGTGCTCGCGCGCGCGGGCGTCGCCCTCCGCTGTCACGGCGTAGACGGTGCGCTCCGGACGGTTGCCGTCGCGGGACACGTCGTCCACACGCACGAGTCCGCGCTCCTCGAGCCGCGTGACGGTGCGGTACAGCGTGCCCGGCGCGATGGTGGCGAAGCGGTCATCCCTGCGGGCGTCGAACACCTGCAGCATCTCGTAGGGGTGCATCGGCCGCTCGTCCAGGGCGCACAGCACCAACACCGCGAGCGGGGTGAGGGGGGACCTGTCGTCCCGACGTCGTCCTGCCGTCACCGTCCACCTCCGCACCCACCCGACCGCACATGTTCCGTGCGGAATATTCGCATCAGGGTCACCGACTCGCAACTCGACCGGCCCCCGCCGGGTGCGGGCTAATCTGGCTTCGATGAGTGCAGACGTATCAGCGACCGGGTCACCGGCGGAGAACACAGACGACGACGGCGGCGGCGAGAACGAGACCTGGTCGACGCCGGGCACCTACGTCAACCCGGGGACGGACTTCGTCCGCGACACCAACTACATCGAGACCCGCATCACCCGCGACGGCAGGGACGGCTACCCCGTCGAGCCCGGTCGGTATCGACTCGTCGTGGCGCGCGCCTGCCCCTGGGCGAACCGCGCGATCATCGTGCGGCGGCTGCTGGGTCTGGAGGACGCCATCTCGATGGGGTTGTGCGGTCCCACGCACGACCCCGACTCGTGGACCTTCGACCTCGACCCCGGCGGCGTCGACCCGGTGTTGAAGATCCCCCGGATCAAGGACGCGTACCTCGCCCGGTTCCCCGACTACAGCAAGGGCATCACCGTCCCGGCCATGGTCGACGTCCCGTCGGGAGAGGTGGTGACCAACAACTTCCCGCAGATGACGATCGACATGTCGCTCGAGTGGACCGAGCATCACCGCGACGGCGCACCGCAGCTCTACCCCGAGCACCTGCGCGCGGAGATCGACGAGGTCAACGCGGGCGTCTTCAGCGAGATCAACAACGGCGTCTACCGCTGTGGTTTCGCCGGCAGCCAGCAGTCGTACGAGCGCGCGTACGCACGCCTCTTCGACCACCTCGACGTGATCGCCGAGCGGCTGCGCGGACAGCGATACCTGGTGGGCGACACCATCACCGAGGCCGACGTCCGGCTGTTCACCACGCTCGTCCGCTTCGACCCCGTCTACCACGGCCACTTCAAGTGCAACCGGATGAAGCTCAGCGAGATGCCGGTGCTGTGGGCGTACGCCCGAGATCTGTTCCAGACACCGGGTTTCGGCGACACGGTCGACTTCACGCAGATCAAGCGGCACTACTACGTGGTCCACTCCGACATCAACCCGACCGGGATCGTGCCGCTGGGGCCGGACCTGCGCGGCTGGCACACCCCGCACCACCGAGAGCAGCTCGGCGGCCGCCCCTTCGGCGAGGGCACTCCCCCGCCACCGCCGCGTCCGGAGGAGACCGTCGCCCTGCAGGACTGGGCTCCGCGGTGAGCGGCGACCGCGGCGGAGCGATCGTCGGTGTCATCGACCGTGCCCAGCGCCTGCAGGCGCCGGCCGTCGCGGCCTACGTCCGCCGTCTGCGGTCGGCCCACCCCGACGAGTCACCCACACAGATCATCGAGCGCCTCGAGAAGCGGTATCTGACGACCGTGATGTCGTCGGGCGGTGCCGTCGGCGCGACGGCCGCGGTGCCGGGCGTCGGGACGCTCGCCTCCATCGCGGCGATCGGCGGTGAGTCCGCGTTCTTCGTCGAGGCGTCGGCGCTGCTCGCGCTCGCCGTCGCCGAGGTGCACGGCATCCCGGTGGAGGACGCCGAACGGCGACGCACCCTGGTCCTCGCCGTCGTGCTCGGCGAGGAGGGACTCACCGCTCTGGCCAAGGAGCTGGGCTCGCGTCACAACCCCCTCGGGCGGGTGGCCGGCGGCGCACTCAACGGACCCGCTCTGCGCAGCCTCAACAAGACGCTGCTGAAGCGGGTGGTGAAGAAGTACGCGGCCCGCCGCGCCCCGCTGATGGTGGGCAAGATGCTCCCGGCCGGGATCGGTGCCGCGGTCGGCGGTGTCGGCAACCGTGCGCTGGGTCGACGCATCGTCGCCAACGCCCGCACGTCGTTCGGTCCCCCGCCCACCACCTGGCCCGACGCGACGCCGGCGATCACCGCGCACGATCGGTGACCCGCGGCTGGATCGCACGGCTGGCCGCCGAGTGCGCGCGGCACCGTGCACTGCTGTCGATCACGCTCGCCGTCACCGCGATCGGCGTCGCGATCGACCTCTCGGTCCCCCTGGTCACCAAGGCGGCGATCGACACCGCGACCGGCAGTGCGTCGCACGGCTTCTCGATCGCGACCCTCGGCGCCGCGCTCGTCGTGCTCGGCGTCGTGCGGTTCATCGCGCAGTTCTTCCGTCGGCTGACGGCCGGGCGTCTGTCGCTGACGGTCCAGAACGTCCTGCGTACCTCGATCCTGTCCACGCTGCTGCGGCTCGACGGCCCGTCGGTCGACCGCATCGTCACCGGACAGGTGGTGTCGCGGTCGATCTCGGACCTGCAGCTGGTCCAGGGCCTCTTGGCGATGGTGCCGCTGTCCCTCGGCGCGGTCGTGCAGGTGGTGCTGGCGTTCGTGGTGATGGCCTACCTGTCGCCCCTGCTCACCCTGGTCGCGCTGCTCGTCATCCCCCTCGTCGCGGTGGTGGCGTTCCGGACGCGGCGGTCGTTGTTCGCCGCGACGTGGTCTGCGCAGCAGACCGCGGCCGACGTCGCGCAGCACGTCGAGGAGACCGTGACCGGCGTCCGGGTGGTGAAGGGCTTCGGGCAGGAGGACCGGTCGGTCGACGAACTCGCCGACCACGGCCGTCGACTGTTCTCGCAGCGCATGCGGGCAGCCCGGATCAACGCCCGCTTCTCCCCGACGATGAACGCGATCCCCCAGCTCGCCCTGGTCGCGATCGTCGCCCTCGGAGGGATTCTCACCGCCCGCGGTGACATCACGGTCGGGACGTTCCTGGCGTTCGCCACCTATGTGACGACGATGACCGGGCTGGCGCGGTTGCTCACCAACCTCGTCGTGTCGGCGCAGCTGGCGCGTGCGGCGGTGGAACGTGTCTACGACGTCATCGACCACCCGACCGACCCCCGGTACCTGTCCGATCCGGGCACCGGTGTCGCCGCCGCGCCGCCCGGGGCGGTCGGCATCCGGGTCTCCGACGTCGATGTCGACCTCCCCGATGGCACGTCGCTCTTCCGCGGTCTCGACCTCACCGTCTCACCCGGTGAGGCGGTGGCGGTCGTCGGGCCGCCAGGTTCCGGGAAGTCGACGCTGGCCGCCGTGCTCGCCGGTCTCGCGCCCGCCCGGCGCGGGACGGTGCACCTCGTCGATTCGTCGACGGGCGTCGGACTCGACGTGGCCGACGCCGACCTCGAGAGCATCCGGTCCCGCATCGGCATCGTCTTCGACGACCCGTTCCTCTACTCCGACTCGATCGCGGCCAACATCGCCCTCGGACCCGCGGCCGACGGGCTCGACGCGGCGGCGGTCCGGGCACGCGTGGAACGGGCCGCCCGCCGTGCCGCCGCCCACGACTTCATCTCGGCACTGCCCGACGGCTACGACACCGTGGTCGGCGAACGGGGACTGACGCTCTCCGGCGGTCAGCGGCAGCGGATCGCCCTCGCCCGCGCGTTCTTCGTCGACCCGCCGATCCTCGTCCTCGACGACGCGACCTCGGCCGTGGACGCGACCACGGAGGCGGCGATCCTCGCCGAGCTGCGGGACACCCCAGGCCGCACCCTCGTGCTGATCGCCCACCGGCGGTCGACGCTCGCCCCCGCCGACCGGGTCGTCGTGCTCGACGGCGGGCGCGTCGTCGAGTCCGGACCGCCCGCCGACGTCGCCGCCCGGTCGGCGCTGTTCCGATCGCTCATGTCCGACCCGGCGACAGGCGCGACCGCGACACCCGACGAGCTCCCCGCCGTCGCCGTCCCCGACCGGTCGTCTCTGTGGCCCGACGACGAGGCACCCGACACCGGTGACCGGATCCGCCCCGCCACCCCACCCCGCGCGGGGCGACGCGGTGGTGGCGGTGTGTCCAGTGCGCTCGGGTCGATGCCCGCCACCCCGGCCCTGCTCGAGGCGGTCGCCGAGCTGCCCCCGGCGCAGGAGGATCCGCAGGTCGACGAGTCCGAGGCCCGCGCCCCCGACCCGCGGTTCTCGCTGCGCGGGTTGCTCCGACCGGTCCGCGGACTGCTGTTGCTCGCGATCGTCGCGGTCGCTCTCGACACCGCCACGGGCCTGGCGTTCCCGACCCTGGCGCGACTCGGCGTGAACGCCGCGACGCGCGATCAGCTCTCGACGCTGTGGGCCACCACCGCCGCGGGCCTCGCCGCCGTGGCGGTCGGCTGGGTCGCGTTGTCGCTCACCACCATCACGAGCACCCGCGCGGGCGAACGCGTCCTGTTCCGACTCCGGGTGCGCAGCTACGCCCACCTGCAGCGCCTGGGCCTCGACTACTACGAGCGCGAGCTGTCCGGCCGAATCATGACGCGGATGACGACCGACATCGACGCGCTTTCGTCGTTCCTGCAGACGGGCCTCTCGACCACGGTCATCGCGCTGCTCACGATCGTCGGGGTCGCCGCGGCGCTCATCGTGACCGACCCGTCGCTCGGCGCGATCGTCGTCGTCGCCCTGGTCCCGCTGGCCGTCGCGACCGTCGTCTTCCAACGCGTCGCGTCCCGCGCCTACACCCGGTCGCGGGAACTGGTCAGCGCCGTGAACGCCGACTTCCAGGAGAACATCGCCGGACTGCGCACCACCACCAGCTACCGCAACGACGGCCGCGCCCGCGCCCGGTTCGGCGACCTGGCCGGGCAGTACGTCGCGGCGCGCATGGTGTCGCAGCGCGCGATCTCGCTGTACTTCCCGTTCATCACCCTCGTCTCCGACGTGGCGACCGCCGTCGCGGTCGGGATCGGTGCGTCGCAGGTCGCGTCCGGTCAGACACAGCCGGGGACCATCGTCGCGTTCGTGCTGTACCTCGGGATGCTGTTCAGCCCGGTGCAGCAGCTCAGCCAGGTGTTCGACGGCTACCAGCAGGCCGTGGTCGGGCTGCGGCGCATCGGCGACCTGTTGCGGACCCCGAGCAGCCTCGAGTCCGATCCCGACACGAGCGTGGCGACGCCGGCGGCCCACGCGACCACCGGTCCGTCGGGACACGCCGAACTCGACGCCGTCCGGTTCCGGTACTCCGGCGCCGCCGACGACGCCCTGCGCGGTGTGGACCTCGACATCCCCGCGGGGTCGTCGCTGGCGCTGGTCGGCCAGACCGGCGCGGGCAAGTCGACCATCGTCAAGCTGCTGGCTCGGTTCTACGACCCCACCGAGGGGTCGGTCCGACTCGACGGCCGCGACATCCGAGAGGTGCCGCTGCGTGCACATCGTCGACGCCTGGGCGTCGTGCCGCAGGAAGCGCACCTGTTCACCGGGACCATCGCGTCGAACATCGCCTACGGCGACCCGACCGCGTCCCGTGAACGCATCGAGGCCGCCGCCGCGGCGGTCGGGGCGCTCGACGTCATCGCGGGGATGCGCGGCGGAATGGCCCACCGCGTCGGCGAGCGCGGGCAGGGCCTCTCGGCCGGGCAGCGACAGCTCATCGCGCTCGCCCGCGCGGAACTCGTCGACCCCGACCTGCTGCTCCTCGACGAGGCGACCGCCACCCTGGACCAGGCCACCGAACGGCGTGTGCTCGACGCGGGCCGTCGCCTCGCGCGGTCGCGCACCGCGGTGATCGTCGCCCACCGCCTCGCCACCGCGGCCCGCGCCGATCGGATCGCCGTGGTCGCCGACGGACGCATCGTCGAACTGGGAACCCATGCGGACCTCCTGGCGTTGAACGGCAGGTATCGGGTCCTCTGGGACACCGGATCGGCAACGGGGCCGACCACCGCGGAGACCGCCGACGCGGGGTGAGACATCCCGCTTCGCGACGGGTGTGGGCGACAACACCGAGCCCGTATGCATCGCAGGTGAGCGGGGACTAACCTTGCCGTGGTACCTCGGACGATGCGCCGCCGGATCACCGGTCGCCTGCGTCGCGCGCGGTGCCGGGCACCACGACGCCGGTACCCCCGGGCAACCCTCGGGACACCGACACGGTTCGGACACGACAACACTCCGACACGACGCGACGATCAGGGAATTGAGGCGAGAATCTGCCGTGAGCAGTTCGGTATCAGACTTCGGACAGAACGAGTGGCTGGTCGAGGAGATGTACCAGCGATTCCGTGAGGATCCCGATTCGGTCGACCGCAGCTGGCACGACTTCCTGGAGTCCTACACCCCGCCCGCCGACTCCCCGACGGGCAACGGCGCCGCGAGCAACGGCACGCACAAGGCGACGTCGAACGGCTCGAGCAACGGCGCGTCGCCGGCGAGTGTCACCGAGGCACCCGCGACGAAGGCGGCGTCGGGTCAGGCGGTCCAGAGCCGCGACGGTTCGGCCGCGTCGGCCGCCGACGCCCCGACCACCGGCACCGCACCCCACGACACCACCCCGATCCGCGAGAAGTCGTCCGAGAAAAAGGACACGACGGCGGAGAACGCCGCACCCGCCAAGGGTGCCCCGGCGAAGTCGGAGGGCAAGGCCCCCGCGAAGAAGGCCGAGCCGAAGCCGGAGCGCAAGAGTTCGGACAAGCCGACGGCGTCCGCCCCGGCGCCGAAGGACCCGCCCGCCGAGGACACGTCGAAGGTCCTGCGCGGCGCCGCGGCCGCGGTCGCGAAGAACATGAACATGTCGCTGCAGATCCCGACGGCCACCAGTGTCCGTGCGATCCCGGCGAAGCTGATGATCGACAACCGGATCGTGGTCAACAACCATCTCGCCCGCACCCGCGGTGGCAAGATCTCGTTCACCCACATCCTCGGCTACGCGATCGTGCAGGCGGTCAAGTCGTTCCCGAACATGAACCGTCATTTCGACGAGGTCGACGGGAAGCCGAACGCGATCACCCCTGCGCACACCAACCTCGGTCTCGCGATCGACCTGCAGGGCAAGGACGGCAACCGCTCGCTGGTCGTCGCCGCCATCAAGAACTGCGAGACCATGGGTTTCGGCGAGTTCCACGCCGCCTACGAGGACATCGTCAAGCGTGCGCGTGACGGCAAGCTGACCGCCGACGACTTCGCGGGCGTCACGATCTCGCTGACCAACCCCGGCACCATCGGCACCGTGCACTCGGTGCCACGCCTGATGAAGGGTCAGGGCACGATCATCGGCGCCGGCGCGATGGAGTACCCGGCCGAGTTCCAGGGCGCCAGCGACGAGCGCATCGCCGAGATGGGTGTCGGCAAGCTGATCACCCTCACCTCGACGTACGACCACCGCATCATCCAGGGTGCCGAGTCGGGCGACTTCCTGCGCACCATCCACACCCTGCTGCTCGACGACGCGTTCTACGACGAGATCTTCACCGCGTTCCACATCCCCTACGAGCCGATCCGGTGGCGCAAGGACATCGCCTCGCCGTCGGTCGACAAGAACGCGCGGGTCCTCGAACTGATCGCGGCGTACCGCAGCCGGGGTCACCTCATGGCCGACATCGATCCGCTCATGATCGACTCCGACGCCCGCGCGGCCCATCCCGATCTCAACGTGCTGACCTACGACCTGACGTTGTGGGATCTCGACCGCGAGTTCACCGTCGGCGGATTCCACGGCCAGGACCGGATGAAGCTGCGTGACATCCTCTCGGTGCTGCGGGACGCCTACTGCCGCCACGTCGGCGTCGAGTACACCCACATCCTCGAGCCCGGGCAGCAGGAGTGGCTGCAGGAGCGGGTGGAGATCAAGCACACCAAACCACCTGTGGGCGAACAGAAGTACATCCTCAGCAAGCTGAACGCGGCCGAGGCGTTCGAGACCTTCCTGCAGACCAAGTACGTCGGGCAGAAGCGTTTCTCGCTCGAGGGCGCCGAGACCGTCATCCCGATGATGGACGGCGTCATCGACCAGAGCGCCGAGCACGGTCTCGACGAGGTCGTCATCGGCATGCCGCACCGTGGCCGTCTCAACGTGCTGGCCAACATCGTCGGCAAGCCGTACTCGAAGATCTTCACCGAGTTCGAGGGCAACCTGAACCCCTCGCAGGCGCACGGGTCGGGTGACGTGAAGTACCACCTCGGCGCCGAGGGCAAGTACTACCAGATGTTCGGGGACAACGAGATCAACGTCTCGCTGACCGCCAACCCGTCGCACCTCGAGGCCGTCAACCCCGTCCTCGAGGGACTGGTCCGCGCGAAGCAGGACATGCTCGAGCGTCCCGACGAGGCGTTCACCGTCCTGCCGCTGATGCTCCACGGCGACGCCGCGTTCGCCGGTCAGGGCGTCGTGGCCGAGACCCTGAACCTCGCGATGCTGCCCGGGTACCGCACCGGCGGCACCGTGCACATCGTGGTCAACAACCAGGTCGGGTTCACCACCGCGCCGGAGCACTCGCGGTCCACCGAGTACTGCACCGACATCGCGAAGATGATCGGTGCGCCGATCTTCCACGTGAACGGCGACGACCCGGAGGCGTGCGTGTGGGCCGCCAAGCTCGCCGTCGACTACCGCCAGGCGTTCCACAAGGACGTCGTCATCGACCTCGTCTGCTACCGGCGCCGTGGCCACAACGAGGGCGACGACCCGTCGATGACCCAGCCCGCCATGTACGACGTGATCGACACCAAGCGCGGGGTCCGCAAGAGCTACACCGAGGCGCTCATCGGCCGCGGCGACATCTCGACCAAGGAGGCCGAGGACGCCCTGCGCGACTACCAGGGCCAGCTGGAGCGGGTGTTCAACGAGGTCAAGGAACTCGAGAAGTTCACGCCCGCCCCGAGTCCGTCGGTCGAGTCCGACCAACAGCTCCCCCAGAAGCTGATGACCGGTGTCGACGCGTCGGTCGTCGAGGCCATCGGTGACGCGTTCGCCGAGGTGCCCGAGGGCTTCTCCCCGCACCAGCGGGTGAAGCCGGTTCTCACCCGCCGGCAGGAGATGTCGCGCGAGGGCGGCATCGACTGGGCGTTCGGCGAACTGCTGGCGTTCGGGTCGTTGGTCCACGAGGGCCGCACGGTCCGACTGTCCGGCCAGGACTCGCGTCGCGGCACGTTCTCCCAGCGGCACTCGGTCATCATCGACCGCAAGACCGGCCAGGAGTACACACCGCTCAACCAGGTGGTGCAGACCGAGGGCGAGAACGCCGGCGGCCGGTTCCTCGCCTACGACTCGCCGCTGTCGGAGTTCGCCGTCGTCGGCTTCGAGTACGGCTACTCGGTCGGCAACCCCGACGCGATGGTCGTGTGGGAGGCGCAGTTCGGCGACTTCGTCAACGGCGCACAGTCGATCATCGACGAGTTCATCTCGTCGGGTGAGGCCAAGTGGGGACAGCTCTCCGACGTCGTGCTGCTGTTGCCGCACGGTCACGAGGGCCAGGGTCCCGACCACACCTCGGGACGCATCGAGCGCTTCCTGCTGCTGTGCGCCGAGGGGTCGATGACCGTCGCCCAGCCGTCGACGCCGGCGAGCCACTTCCACCTGCTGCGTCGCCACGTGCTCGACGGGATCAGCCGCCCGCTGGTCGTCTTCACACCGAAGTCGATGCTGCGCAACAAGGCGGCCACGAGCCCCGTCGAGGACTTCACAGACGGCAAGTTCCTGTCGATCATCGACGACCCCACGGTCACCGACGACGCCGCGGCGGAGAAGGTCACCCGGGTGCTGCTGGTGAGCGGCAAGTTGTACTGGGATCTCGCGGCGCGCAAGAAGAAGGAGAATCGCGAGGACATCGCGATCGTCCGGATCGAGCAGCTCTACCCGATCCCGCACCGCCGTCTGGCGCAGACCATGGAGCGGTACCCGAACGCCGACGACAAGCGATGGGTGCAGGACGAACCTGCCAACCAGGGCCCGTGGCCGTTCCTCGGACTGAACCTCCCCGAGAAGCTGCCCGAGCACTTCGGCAGCGGCTTCACCCGGGTGTCGCGGCGCGCGATGTCCGCGCCGTCGTCGGGCTCGAGCAAGGTCCATGCCGTCGAGCAGCAGGAGATCCTGGACAAGGCCTTCGACTGACGGTTCTCACCAGGTGGCCGTCCATCCGACATCGTCGGGTGGGCGGCCACCGTCGTCTGTCAGGACAGGGACATCGCGCTGGTGTCGGCGCCGGACATCTTTCCGGCGATCGCGCCCAGGCTGGGCAGCGCGACGGTGATCAGTTCGAGGAGTTCGTCGCGGGTGACCGTGGCGTCGGTGAGCCAGCGGATCGTCACGTCCTCGGCGAAAGCGATCCACCCGTTGATGGCGAGCTCGACCAGTGGTGTCGGCTCGAGTCCGACGAGCTGCACGTTCGCGAAGGTGCGGCGCACCATGACCGTCCGCGTCTCGTCGAACACCGCCTGCATGGCAGGGTCCGACGACGCCGACCCGCGCATCAGCGCCAGGTACAGGCTCCGGTTGTCGGTCACGAAGTCGACGAAACCGCGGATGGTGCCGCGCAGGACCTCGATCGGGTCCCCCAGCGTGAAGTCGGGCTCGGTGGCCTGGAGCATCCGGTGCGACTGCTCGCGCGCCATGGCGACGTGGAAGTCCTGCTTGGTGTCGAAGTAGTGGAAGATCAGCGCCCGCGACACCCCGACGGCCTCGGCGACGGCCTCGACGGACACCTGGTCCAGCGGGCGGTCCGTGGCCATGGCCAGACCCTCCTCGATCAGCTGCAGCCGCCGTGCCTCGGGGGTCATGCGGGTGCGCTTGGAGCCAGCCATGTGCACATAGTACTGACGGATGGTCAATAGTCTATTGACCGGGCGTCAATACTGTGTACGATCTTACCCATGAACGATGTCAAGGTCGCCGTCGTCGGCGCCGGGTTGTCCGGCATGGGCGCGGCCATCACCCTCAGGCAGAACGGTTTCGACGACTTCCTGGTCCTCGACCGCGGCTCGGATTTCGGCGGCACCTGGCGCGACAACACCTACCCCGGTGCCGCGTGCGACGTCCCGTCGCACCTGTACTCGTACTCGTTCGAGCTGAACCCGGAGTGGTCGCGCTCGTTCTCCAAGCAGGCCGAGATCCACGCCTACATCAACCGCGTGGCCGACAAGTACGACCTGCACAGCCGCACCCGGTTCCGCACCGAGGTGAGCGACGCGCGATGGGACGAGGCTCAGAACCGCTGGATCGTCAGCACCGACAGCGAGACCGACGGCCCGCAGCAGATCCGCGCGGAGATCCTCGTCGGCGCGATCGGTCCGCTGTGTGAGCCCCGCCTGCCCGACATCGAGGGCATCGAGGGGTTCGAGGGCGCGATCTTCCACTCGGCCCGCTGGGACCACGAGACCGACCTGACCGGCAAGCGGGTCGCCGTCATCGGCACCGGCGCCTCGGCCATCCAGATCATCCCCGAGCTCGCGGGCAAGGTCAGCCACATGGACGTCTACCAGCGCACCGCGCCGTGGGTCCTCCCCCGCGCCGACCGCGAGTACACCGGGCTGGAGCACTGGATCTTCAAGAACGTCCCGGGCGCACAGCGCCTGTCGCGCACCGGCATCTACCTGGCGCACGAGCTCGTCTCCTACGGCCTCACCCATCGCCCTGACGTACTGCGCCCCGCGCACGCCATCGGCAAGGCCAACATCCGCCGCGGCATCTCCGACCCGGTGAAGCGCAAGAAGGTCACGCCGCAGTTCAAGGTGGGCTGCAAGCGGATCCTGCTGTCGAACACCTACTACCCGGCGCTCGGACAGGACAACGTCGACGTCGTCACCGACGGCATCGCGAAGGTCACCTCCACCGGCATCGTGACCGAGAACGGCACCGAGCGGGAGATCGACGCCATCGTCGTCGCCACCGGGTTCCACGTCACCGACTCCCCCGGCTTCGAGCACATCGTCGGCAAGGACGGCGAGAGTCTCGCCCAGGTGTGGGCCCGGGACGGCATGGCTGCCTACAAGGGATCCACCATCCACGGCTTCCCCAACATGTTCCTCATGATCGGTCCGGCCACCGGTCTCGGTCACACCTCGATGGTCTTCATGATCGAGTCGCAGCTGAACTACCTGGCGGACTGGCTGAAGACGGTGCAGCGCAACGACATCACCCGCACCGAGGTCCGCGCGGACGTCCAGCGCGAGTACAACCGCGAGGTGCAGTCGACGCTGGAGACCAGCGTGTGGGAGAACGGCGGTTGCTCGAGCTGGTACAAGGACAAGTTCGGCAACATCACCACCCTGTGGCCGGGCTTCACCTTCAATTACCGAAAGGCGACGAAGGAGTTCGACCTCGCCGCCTACGAGACCCGCCGCGCCGGGTCGACGCCCGCGCCGGAACCGGCGTCGGTCACCGCCTGACCCCGACCGGTCTGATCCGAAGGAACCGAGTATGAAGAACTTCGCCGGCAAGGTCGTCGTCGTCACCGGAGCGGCCAGCGGCATGGGCCGGGACCTCGCACTGCAGCTCGCCGACAAGGGCGCGCGTCTGGCCATCTCCGACATGAACCCCACCGGGCTCGAGGAGACCCGGGCGATGCTCGAGGCGAAGGGTGCCGACGTGCACGCACAGCTCCTCAACGTCGCCGAGCGGGAGGCCGTGCTCGAGTACGCCGACACCGTGGTCGCACACTTCGGGAAGGTCAACGCGATCTTCAACAACGCCGGGATCGCGCATCACGGCGAGGTGGAGTTGACCGACTTCAAGACCTACGAGCGCATCATGGACGTCGACTACTGGGGCGTCGTCAACGGCACCAAGGCGTTCCTGCCGCACATCATCGCCTCGGGCGACGGACACGTCGTGAACACCTCGTCGCTGTTCGGGTTGATGTCGACGCCCGGCCAGAGTGCCTACAACGCAGCGAAGTTCGCGGTGCGCGGTTTCACCGAGTCGCTGATCCAGGAGATGCGGCTCGCGGGTCACCCCGTGTCCGTGTCGTGCGTGCACCCCGGCGGCATCAAGACCGCCATCGCCCGCAACGCGACGGTCAACGAGGGGTCGGACGCGGCACAGTTCGCCGCGTTGTTCGACAAGAAGCTCGCGCGGATGAGCTCGCCGAAGGCGGCGTCGGTGATCATCGCCGGTGTGGAGAAGAACAAGCCGCGCATCCTCGTCGGCGCGGACGCGAAGTTCCTCGACAAGCTCGTGCGTGTCCTCGGTGCGGCCTACATGCCAGTGGTCGCCAAGGCGGCCGGCGCGACCCTCTCGCCGCGAAAATGACTGCCGGCCCGAAGACCCTGGCGCTGCCGATCGGTCTCGTCGAGCCCGTCACGCGGGCGCTCTATGCGCTGATGCTCCATCCGCGCATGCCGGTCGGGTGGCAGCGCGCCATGGCCGACCACGCCCTCGACGTCGACCCGTTGCCCGCCGACACGGTCGTCCGAACCATCACGCTCGGCGGCCGCCCGACCGAGCGCGTGACCGTGGGTGCCACGGAGAATTCGACCGCGGTCCTGTACCTGCACGGTGGCGGCTACGTGATGGGCTCGCCGCGATCGCACCGACGCCTCACGGCCAGACTCGCCGCGGTCACCGACGCCACGGTGTTCGCCCCCGACTACCGCCTGGCACCGGAGGATCCGTTCCCGGCGGCACTGGACGACGGCGTGGCAGCCTTCCTCGATCTCGTCCACTTCCACGGATTCCGTCCGGACCAGATCGCCGTCGCTGGTGACTCCGCGGGCGGCGGTCTGAGCGTTGCGGTGACGCGCCGGTTGATCGACCATCACGAGATGACCCCTGCCGCAATGGGACTCATCGCGCCGTGGGTCGACCCCTCCATCGACACCGGGCTCGCGGGCCACGCCACCGACGTCATCGTCAACCATCCGTGGTCCCGCGCGTGCGCGGCCGCCTACCTCGCCGACGGGGACGCGTCGGATCCCGGATACGCCCCTCTCAACGGCGACCTGTCCGGGTTGCCCCCGACGGTGGTCCACATCGGCGAGCGTGAGGCGCTGCACCCGCAGGTCCTGACGTTCGTCGACAAGGCCCGGGCAGCAGGCGTCGATGTCGACCTCGAAGAGTTCCCGCGGCTCTGGCACGTCGGCCACCTGCAGGCGAGCATGCTCGCCGAAGCCTCCGACGCCGTCGACCACCTCGGTGGCTTCCTGCGCGCACGCCTGGCCTGACCCTCGCCGTCACGCTGCTGCGTCGGGCCGCGCGGGTGCGCGGGATCGGTGTTCGTGGCCGGTTGGTGTGCGGATGAGGGCTTCGTGGGTGCCGTCGTCGTCGATCGCGGTGGTGACCGCCCAGCCGGGGTTCTCCTTCTGCCGGTTGTGCGTCCGACACTCCCCCAGCCCGTTCAGGGCGTCCGTCGCACCGCCGTCGTGATGTGGATGCGCGTGGTCGATCTCGACGATCGGGGCATCGCAGTACGGGAACCGACATGACACATCGCGGCGGGTGATGAACCGTCGCAGACCGGACGGGAAAATTCGGGCCTTCGACTCCATCGCGACGAGCGCACCGGAGTCCGGTGCCGCGAACAGTCGTCGCAGCGTGACTTCCGCGTCGTGGTCGAGGGCGTCGGCGATCAGGTCCCGAGCGGTGCTCGCCGGAATCGGTCCGTAGCCGGGAACCTCCGCTGCGGCGGAGGCGTCACCGGTGAGGACGACGTCGGACACGACGACATCCACCGCGAGCGGTACCGCCCCAGGCACCGCGACACCGGTGAGCCGGCGCAGGAGGGTGTCGGCCATGACCTGCGCGTGGGTGCGGTCGTCGGACTGACAGATCAGATCGGCCTGCTTCTTCAATGCCGCATAGGCCGCGATGCCCGCGGTCATCGGCAGCAGCGCCGACAGCTGCACCGTCGCGTCCGGCTTCGGGCGGATCGTGACCCGACGATCCTTGGGTGCCGACGCGTTGCGGTCGACCACGGCGTGCGGATCGCGGGCGTAGGCGATCTTCTTCGCGAGCGCCTCCAGCGCTCGATCACCGACACCATCCAGCGTGGCCGGGTCCGAACACAGGGCGTGATCGATGAGTCGCCGGTCTTCGACCTGGAGGTAGGCGGTCTCACGGACCAGGATGGTGGCCCGCCACTCCGACAACGAGCCGTCGCGCAGGCGGGCGAAGGTGTTCGGCATCTCGCCCATCGCCCGCGCGAACCCGAGATGGCGGCCACCGGCATTACCCGACACCCGCCGCGCCAACGCGACCTCCGCCGACAATCCGCGACACCGGCGTTCGACGGGAACGCCACGCTCCGCCTCCGCCGCAGACCGCAACTCCTGCAACCGCAGTGTGTCCGCAGCCTGCCCCGCGGCACAGGCCGCTTTGATCGACTCCATCAGAAAGATCCGATCAACCGCCTCGGCCTCATCACCGGCGGCGGGAAGGTCAGCGAGCACAGCCATCACATTGCGCAGCGCGTCTCGCGCGTCGATGATGTCCGCCGTCGTCATGAGTACATGTGTACATGAGGGGTCTGACACGATCGGAGACTCAAAACTGTTTGTGCACAGTCTTTTCAGCGCTCCAACCGCCCAACGAACGGCTCCGGCCGCCCAACGAACGGCTCCGGCCGCCCAACAGATGGTTCCGGCCGCCCAACAGACGGGGTGCGGACTCAGAGGCCGAGGGGCCGCGGGTCGAACGTGACCCGGATGCGCGTGATGAGGCCGTTCTCGACGTGGCTCCAGTTCGCGGTCGGTATCGGTGGCGTCGACGCGGTGTGGAGGTCGAACCAGGTGATCGCGTCGTCACCGTCGACGACCCTCGCGTGCAGCGTCAGGTCGGTCATCACGTTCTCCGCCATCCCGCGCAGTCCGGCGATGCAGTCGTCGGCGCCACGAGCCGTCCCCATCACGCCGACGAAGTCGACGTCGTCGGCGAGAACCGTCCGCAGCCGGTCGAAGTCGCGGTCTCGCCAGGCGTCGAAGTAGGTCGTCACAGCTGTTCGTGTCTGCTCGGTGCTCATGCGTTCCAGCCTCGCCACACGGCACCCATCTGTCCAACAGCTGATTGTGAATGCATTTAGCATCGTCAGTCATGGAACTGCATCAGCTGCGGTACGTGCTCGCCGTCGTCGACGAGGGGACGTTCACCGCGGCGGCCGACGCCGTCCGGATCAGCCAGTCCGGCGTCAGCGCACAGATCGCCAAGCTGGAACGGGAACTCGGCGTGGCCCTGCTCCAGCGGTCGACGCGCCGGGTGACGCCGACGGCGGCCGGCGACCACCTGATCCCCGCGATCCGCGCCGCGGTCACAGCGGTGGACGGGATCCGGGAGACAGCGGCGGAGATCCGCGGCGTGGTCGCCGGCCGCCTGCGCGTCGGCACGGTGGGCGGTCTCGGGTGGCCGCCGGTGTTCGACGCCCTCGCAACGCTGCACACCGCGCACCCCGGCCTCGACATCTCGGTCGTCGAAGACGCCGCGGTCCCGCTGATCGACCGTGTGCGGGACGGGCAGATCGACCTCGCGGTGGCCGCCTGGACGGGCGACGGTCCCGTCGATCTGCAGTCGGTGACCGTGGTCGACGACGCTCTCAGCGTCTGGGTGGCCCCCGACCATCCCTGGGCGGCGCGCGATGGCATCGCGCCCGCCGAGCTCGCCGACGCCGACGTGATCTCGCTGCCCGAGGGCTCGGGAGCGCGTGCGGCGCTCGATGCCGTCCTCGCCGGTGTGGCCACCCGCCGTCGACCACGGTGGGAGGTCGCCACGCCGGCGACCGCGCTCGCACTCGCCGTGCGAGGCCTCGGCGTGGCGGTGCTGTCGGAGTCCACGGGCCGCGGGACCACGGGCCTGGTCGCCGTCGGCGTCGACGACCCGCGCGCACGCTCGAGTCTCGGGATCGTGTGGCGCAACGATCCCGGTCCCGCGACACGGGCACTGCTCGACCGCCTTCTCCCGGCCGCGCACGGATCCTGAGCCCGGGCGTTGTTATCGTCGTCTGCCGGCGCGAGGCCGGCGGGGGCGGCGAGAGGGGCGTGGCGTGGGAACCGCCGTGGTGCTGCTCGTCGTCGCCGGCCGACTGCTCGTCCCGCTGCTGATCCCCCGCTTCCCGGTGCCCGCGATCATCGGCGCGCTCGTCCTCGACGCCGTGGATCAGACGGTGTTCCAACAGGTCCCGGGACTCGACATCTCCGGCTACCAGTCCTACGACAAGGCACTGGACGTCTACTACCTGGCGATCGCGTACCTCTCGACACTGCAGAACTGGTCGGACCCCGTCGCATTCGGGATCGCCCGGTTCCTCTTCTACTATCGCCTGATCGGCGTGGTGGCGTTCGAGTACAGCTCCCAGCGGTGGCTGCTGCTGGCGTTCCCGAACACCTTCGAGTACTTCTTCATCGCCTACGAGCTCGTCCGGTGCCGGTGGGCGCCGACCCGTCTCGGGCACCGCACGCTGTTCCTCCTCGCCGCGGGGATCTGGGTGCTGATCAAACTGCCGCAGGAGTGGTGGCTGCACGTCGCCGAACTCGACGTCACCGACGAGATCAAGACGACGGTCCTCGGCGCCGGACTCGACGACAGCTGGACCGTGGCCGTCGGGAACCGCCCGTGGGTGGTGCCGATCGCCGCCGTCGTCGTCGCGCTGCTCGCGCTCGGGATCCGTGTGGGGGCGCGGCATCTGCCCGCCGGCGACTGGCCCTTCGGGTTCGACGTCTCCGCGCGAACCCGCGGCGGACGCGTCGCCCGCGTGCCGGCCGGTGTGCGCGCCACCCAGAGCGCGTTCCTGCGCGGCCCGCTCGTCGAGAAGACCGTCCTGGTGTCGATGTTGCTGCTGGTGTTCTCCCGGATCCTGCCCGGCGTCGACGCGACCACCCCGCAGATCGTCGTGACGGTCGCGATCCTCGTGGTCGCCAACTCCGTGATCAGTCACCACGTCGCCGGCCGTGGCGTCGAATGGACGTCGACGGTGTCGCAGTTCATCGCGGTCTCGGCCATCAACGCGGGGGTCGTGGTGGTCCTTGTGCTGGTGCCGACGCCGCGCGGTCCGGCTGTCCAGCCGATCCCGGCACTGTTCTTCCTGCTGCTCATCTCTCTCGTGGTGACGCTCTACGACCGCTATCGCATGCTCCGGACGCTCCGCCAGGCCAAGGCGTTCCCGATCTGGGCGATCCGTCGGCGACACCTCGAGCGCATCCGAAGATCAGTCGTCGACGGCGAGCGCCTCACCCGGTCGTAGCTCCCGCGCCCGTGTCCGCGGTGCGTGGACGGCCGCCGCTCGGACGAATTCCGCTCCCGGCGGGAGGAACTCGTCCGGCGCGACCGCGCCGAGTCCCCGCGGCCACAACGTGCCGAAGTGGACGGGCACGGTGATCCGCGCGTGCAGTCGACCGGCGGCGATCGCCGCACGCTCGGCCGTCATGTGACCTTCGCCCAGGCCGGGGCCCCAGCCGCCCACCGGGAGCAGCGCGAGAT
The DNA here is from genome assembly GCF_947494875.1 of uncultured Williamsia sp. Lineage (GTDB taxonomy): Bacteria > Actinomycetota > Actinomycetes > Mycobacteriales > Mycobacteriaceae > Williamsia_A. The sequence goes on along the minus strand of NZ_CANLWM010000010.1, from coordinate 142,199 downwards.
CGCACGGTCCCACCGCGTCGGCCATCCCGTCCCAGAGGTCGGTGTCACCGGCGAAGTACGTCCGGGACGATCCCTCGACGACGAAGCCGAGCGGGGTGACGTGGCGCCGCGAGAGCGGGTGACGCCGCCCGTCGTGGTCGGCGGGGACAGCACGGATGCGCACCGCACCGACCTCCACGACGTCGCCGGGCGCGACCTCACGGATCTCCCGCCCGCGCAGACGCACCAGTCCCGGGACCGCGTCGCGCGCTCCGCGCGGCAGCACGATCAGCGCGCCCTCGTCCACCATCGACAGGGACCGGACGTGCAGGTGGTCGGCGTGCAGGTGTGACACGACGACCACGTCCGCGCGACGGGCCGCCGCATCCGGGCGCGGCCCGCGTCGTCGATGCAGGTGGGCGACGCCGCCGGTCAGGACCGGGTCGGTGAGGACGCGGACTCCGCTGTCGACGACGGTCGCGGTGGAGTGCCCCCACCAGGTGAGCGACGTGGTCATGGCGCGGTCAGAAGCCGTGCTCGGCGAGCCATCCGCCCACGACGGCCGATCGCGTCGCCTGCCGCTGCGCGACCCGCTGGGCCATGGTGGCCAGGTCCGCGGTGGTCAGCTCACCGGCGACCTTGTTCATCGTGCGGACCTGGTCGCGGGTCAATGCGCCCGACGAGTAGACGGGCACCAGGATCTGCGCGCGGATGGCCGTCGGGTCGGGTGCTGCGACAGCGGCGGACATGGGTGTGGTCCCCCCGCTGCCCGAGTCCTCGGTCGCCGTCGCGGCCGGCGTCAGCGAGGTGAGGTCGGCGGCCGTGCCTGCGGCCGACAGCGGCGAGACCACCCCGGCGGCACGGCCGGTCCGCACCTCGGCGAGCACCGCGTCGACCGACTCGAGCCGGCGGTACGGGGCGAAACGGCACCCCGCGGCCGTCAGCGCCGACGCTGTCGCAGCGTCCAGGTCACGGTCGCCGACGAGCGGCAGCCCCTCGGGCAGCCGCGCGCACTCCGGCAGCGCGTCGACGTCGGCCGAGGACGCGAGCGACGCTGCCACCACGACCTGCACCTGGTCGGTCACGGTCGTCGGGTCCCCCACCGAGATCCCCTGCGGCAGAGCTCGGTTGAGATCGGTGTACACGTCGTCGGGCGACGTCGCGGTGGACGAGGGGGCCAGGCGGGTCAGGAGATCACCGTCGAACGCGCCGAACATCGACACCCGACCACCGTCGACGTCGTCGAGGAGGCGACCGTAGTCACCGACCGTGGTGTCGTCGGCGACGCTCGCCCCCGCGGACCGCAGCACCTGGCGGTAGATGTCGGCGACGACGGCGGCGGGCACCCCGGGGGTCGCCCCGATCACCAGCGACGATCGGTCCGCCGACGTGCTCGTCGAGCAGGCCGCCACGGCCAGGAGCAGCGCGACGATCACCGTGGCGACCGCCGCACGACGCGGGCGGCGCGGGCTCGGCGGGATCACGGGACACCACGCTAGCGGACGGGGTCGGCCGCCCCCCGTCGTACGATGGCGCCCGGCCGGGCACGCCGGACAGGAGGAGGTCACCGATGCCGTCGATGCCGTCGCTGCGTCCCTCGGGCGGGCCGTCCGACCGTCCGCGCATCCCGATCCCACCGGCCCGGGCGGTCGTCGACTGCGCCGTCTACGTCGACGGGCACCGCCGACCCGGGAAGTGGACCCACAGCGGTGCGCTGAAGCAGGTCCGGTCCGCCGGTGAGGGGTTCGTGTGGGTCGGGCTGCACGCCCCCGACGACCGGCAGATGGCCGACGTCGCCGCCACCTTCGGGCTGCACGAGCTGATGGTCGAGGACGCGGTCGCCGCCCACCAGCGCCCGAAACTCGAGCGGTACGACGACACCCAGTTCATCGTGTTGCGGACGGTCAAGTACGTCGAGCACGAGTCGCTGACCACCACGAAGGAGGTGGTCGAGACCGGCGAGATCATGATCTTCGTCGGCGACGACTTCGTCATCACCGTCCGCCACGGCGACTTCACCCACCTCGCCGGGGTGCGCCGCTATCTCGAGTCCCGCCCCGACCGTCTGGCGCTGGGCCCCTATGCGGTGATGCACGCCATCGCCGACCACGTCGTCGACACCTATCTGGACGTGACGGCAGCGGTGGAGACCGACGTCGACGCGCTCGAGGGAGCGATCTTCGCGCCGTCCGGCGGCGTCGACATCGACCCCGTGTACCTGCTCAAGCGCGAGATCACCGAGCTGCGGCGGGCGGTCTCGCCGCTGACCGCACCACTGCAGCGACTCACGTCGCCCGAGAACGACCTGTGCCCGAAGGAGGTCCGCCGCTACCTGCGGGACGTCCTCGACCACCAGATCACGGTGGCCGAACGGATCTCGACCTACGACGAGGTGCTGTCGTCGCTGCTGGGCGCCGCGTCGGCGAAGGTCGGCATCCAGCAGAACACCGACATGCGCAAGATCACCTCGTGGGTCGCGATCGCCTCGGTACCGACGATGTTCGCGGGCATCTACGGGATGAACTTCGACAACATGCCCGAACTGCACTGGCGCTACAGCTATTACATCCTGCTGGTGTTCCTCGCGACGGTGTGCGTCGGACTGTGGCGCACCTTCCGTCGCAACCACTGGCTCTAGGCGTCGTCAGGCACCGGGATCGACGGCGACGCGGTGCGGATCGGCCACGTCGATCCCGGCCTCGCGCCAGGCCCGCCGCAGCTCGTCGACACCGCGCAGTCGCACCCATGCGGCCTCGTTCGCGGTGATCGGGACCGCCCGCAGGAACTCCACCGGCGACATCGGTTCGGGCAGTGCGCAATCCGTGACGGCGTCGGCCTCGAGGACCACGGCGGTGCACGATGACCCGGTCCACAGCGGCTCGGACAGATCGACCAGGGCGTCGGGCCGCAGGATGACGCCCTCCACCGCCGGCGCGGCGGCGAGCACCGCGATCGTCGTGTGCAGCCCGGCGAGGTCGCCCCGTGACCGCATCCGCACGATCACCTCGGCGCGGGGCCCGCGGACGGGGTCGGCCGCGAGGTCCGACGGGTCGGTCATCGGGTGGCGGGCACATCCGGCGCTGGCGAACACCACCTCGTCGCCGTCGCCGACAAAGCGCAGCACGTCGATGGGTTCGACGCCGAGGAACGTCACCGACGCGCGTTGCGGCTCGGCCCCGATCGCGGCCTGCAGGTGGGACACGACGGTGTCGACGACTGACTCGCTCATCGGGACCAGTCTCCCAGACCCGGTTGTACCCTGACGGCCATGGTGCGGGTGCTCGCGGTGGCCGACGAGGTGGTCGACGGGCTGCTCTGCGGGCTCGCCGAACAGATCGCCCCCGACCTCGTCCTCGGCGCCGGTGACCTCCCCTTCGACTACCTCGAGACCCTGGCCACCCGCAGCGGCGCACCCTGTGTCTACGTCCCCGGCAACCACGACCGTGACCTCTCCGGGTTCCGACGAGGCCGGTCGGGGTGGACGCAGGCGGGGCTGCCCGTCGTCGACCCCGGCCCCCGGGGCGCGGTCAACGCCGACGGTCGCGTCGTCTCCGTCGCGGGCCTGCGGATCGCCGGGCTGGGTGGGTCCATCCACTACAACGGCGGACCGAACCAGTACCGGGAGCAGACACAGCGGCGGCGGGCACGGGCGTTGTCCCGCCGCGAGGCGATCGCCTCCCGGGTCCGGCGGATGCGGGGCAGGGATCCCGGTCGCGTCGACATCCTCCTGACCCACAGCCCGGCGCAGGGCTATGGCGACGAGACCGACGCCCCGCACCGCGGCTTCGCCTGTCTCGTCGACCTCGTGCGGGCGCTACGCCCCCAAGCGCTCGTCCACGGACACGTCCATCCGTACGGCACCCGTCCCGAGGACCTGCGCATCCCCTACGCCGCCGACGACGCCGCGGCTGCCGCGCTGTCGCTGAACACCGTGGGCTACAGCGTCTTCGACATCACGCCCGGCGGCACGGGCATCGCGATCACCCGGCGGCGACATGGCGCGTGACACCGGATTCCCCGACGCCGACGCCGAGAACGACTTCAGTCGGCAGCGGCGGCGCGCCGAACTCGCCCGTCTCTCCGCGTGGTTCACACGGCAACCCGCCGACGTCAACACGGTGCTCCCGTTCGACGAGGTGGTCGCGGCACTCGGGCGGACGGGCGAGACCTCGATCGGCCTGGTCGTGGTGAAGGTGTCGACGATCGTCGGCAGCGTCGACCGCACCCGGGATTTCGACCGCATGTTCCGACCGACGTCGGCGCGGGTCCGCGCCCGATGGCAACGGATCGCCGCCGCCCAACGGCGCGGTGAGGCCGTGCCGCCGGTGGTGCTCTACCGCATCGGTGAGATGCACTTCGTCGTCGACGGGCACCACCGGGTGTCCATCGCGATCGCCCGACACATCGAGACCATCGACGCGTACGTCACCGAGATCCACACGCGAATCTCACCCGAGGGCATCCACGGCGTCTCCGATCTCGCCCTCAAGGACCACCGCAGGCTGTTCCTGTCTCGGGTGCCGTTGCGCGGCAAGCAGGCCGAGGCGATCACCGTCGGCGACCCGTTCGACTACGCCGAGCTCGCCGAGAACGTCGAGGCGTGGGGCTTCCGACTGAGCCAGGAGGTCGGCGAGTTCCTCGGACGCGACGAGGTGGCCCGCCGGTGGTTCGGCGAGGAGTTCCTCCCTGTCGTGCGCATGGCGCGCCGCGCCGAGATCCGACCCGACGCCACCGACGCGGAGCTCTACATGTGGCTCGCGTGCGAGCGATACCGCCTGGTGCGCCGCCACATCTGGGACGAGTCGATCATCGACGAACTCCGCGACTCGTCGACCCGCCGGAAACCCTGAACCGCCGGGGGCACTGACCCCCGGCGGGTACAGCTCTCAGCCCAGCAGGTTGTGACCCGAGGACTGGTCGAACAGCGCCACCTTCGACGCGTCGTACCAGAGCTCGGCGTCCTGACCCCGGGCGATCCCCGACTCCGGCGAGAGACGCGCGATGAACTGGTTGCCACCCAGATCGGCTCCGGAGTCCGCGGCCAGCTCGGCGAGGGCGTCGCTCGACGCACGATCCCCGCCGACCGAGAAGTAGGCGTACGAGTCCGATCCCATCGACTCCAGCACCTCGACATGGGCGGTGAACGTCCCGCCGCGTGCACGGGCGGAGTCATCGAGAAGACGCGCGTCCTCGAAGTGCTCGGGGCGGATGCCGACGAGGACCTCCCCGGTGGACCGCAACGACTGCGCCTTCTGCACGGCGCGATCGTGCTCGGGTACCGCGATGGTCCCGATCGCCGTCTCGACACCGGACCCCGTGAGGCGACCGGGGAGGAAGTTCATCGCAGGTGACCCGATGAAGCCGGCGACGAACAGGTTCGCCGGATGGGCGTAGAGATCCTGCGGCGTGCCGATCTGCTGGACGTGACCGCCGCGCAGCACCACGACGCGGTCGCCGAGCGTCATCGCCTCGGTCTGATCGTGGGTGACGTACACGGTGGTGGTGCCCAGACGCTGCTGCAGCCGGGAGATCTCCGAACGCATCTGCACGCGCAGTTTGGCGTCGAGGTTCGACAGCGGCTCGTCCATGAGGAACGCCTGCGGCGAACGGACGATGGCGCGGCCCATCGCGACGCGCTGACGTTGACCGCCGGAGAGGTTGGCGGGCTTGCGATCGAGGTACTGGTCGAGGTCGAGGATCCGCGACGCCTCGGCGACCTTCGCGTCGACCTCGCCCTTCGACATCTTCGCCAGCTTCAGCGGGAACGCGATGTTGTCGCGCACCGACATGTGCGGGTACAGCGCGTAGGACTGGAACACCATCGCGATGTCGCGGTCCTTCGGCGCCTTCTCGTTGACACGCGTGCCACCGATCCGCAGTTCGCCCTCGGAGATGTCCTCGAGCCCCGCGATCATGTTGAGCGTCGTCGACTTCCCGCATCCCGACGGTCCGACCAGGATGATGAACTCCCCGTCGGCGATCTGGATGTCCACCTCGCTCACCGCGAGGGAACCGTCGGCGTATCGCTTGCTCACCTTGTCCAGGACGATCTCGGCCATGGGTCTATCCCTTCACAGCGCCGGAGGTCAGACCGGCGACGATACGACGTTGGAAAATCAGGACGAAGATGATGATGGGGATGGTGATGACCACCGCGGCGGCGGCCACCGATCCGGTCGGGTCCTCGAACTGCGAGCTGCCCGTGAAGTTCGTGATGGCGACCGGCGCGGTGATGGATCGTTCCGTCGACGTCAGCGACAGGGCGAGCAGCAGGTCGTTCCAGGCGAAGATGAACACCAGGATCCCGGCGGTCACGATGCCCGGCGCGGCGAGCGGCGCGATGACCCGACGGAACGCCTGCGCCGGCGTCGCGCCGTCCATCTTCGCGGCCTTCTCGAGCTCCCAGGGGATCTCACGGAAGAACGCCTGGAGCGTGTAGACCGCCAGCGGGAGCGCGAACGTGATGTACGGGAGGATCAGACCGGGCCAGGTGTCGAACAGTCCCACCGACCGCTCGATGTTGAACAGCGGTGTCACGAGCGAGATCTGGGGGAACATCGCGACGAGCAGGACGACGCCGATGAACACCTTCTTGCCCGGGAACTCCAGGCGGGCCACGGCGTAGGCCGCGAACGCGCCGATCACGACGGCGATCACTGTGGTGATGAGGCCGATGCCGATCGAGTTGATCAACGCCGAGGTGAACTCGTTCGTCTTGAAGATGTTCTTGTAGTTCTCGAACGAGAACGAGGTGGGGATGAAGTTGCCGTCGGTGACCTTCGCCTGCGGTTTGAACGACAGGCTGACGATCCACAGCACCGGGATCAGCGCGTAGAGGATGACGAGCAGGTTGATGACGGACCAGCCGACGCGGCGCCCCGCGGTGACGTTCATGGGTGTGACTACCGCCCCTCTTGGTCGGCGCCGGGCGCCGAGGCGCCGAAGCCCTTGATGAACAGGAACGCGATGATCGCGACGACGATGAAGATCAGCACGCTGATCGCGGATCCGACGCCGAGGTTGAAGGCCTTGAACAGGTTGTCGTAGCCCAACATCGACACCGAATACGTGGTGTTCGCACCCTTGGTGAGTACGTAGATGTTGTCGAAGACGCGGAACGCGTCGAGCGTGCGGAAGAGCAGCGCGACCAGGATCGCCGGCTTCATCAGCGGGATGGTGATCTTGATCAGGCGTGTCCACGCGCCGGCGCCGTCGACCTGGGCGGCCTTGAGGAGGTCGTCGGGGACGAGGGCGAGACCGGCGAGCAGGAGCAGCGCCATGAACGGCGTCGTCTTCCACACCTCGGCGAGCACGATGATCGCCAGCGACGGCCACTGCTGGGTCAGCGGCGCCGACCCGGTGGGCAACAGGTTGGCGAGATAGCCGGTCTCCGGCGTCCAGGCGTAGTACCAGGACAGTGCCGCGACGGCGGTGACGATGCCGTACGGGATGAGGACGACGGTCCGGATCAGCCCGCGCCCGAACAGGGTTCGGTGCATCACGAGGGCGACGGCGAGGCCGAGGACGAACTCGATGGCGACCGAGACGACGGTGATGCCGAGCGTGACCCCGAGCGCGGTCCACCAGTAGCTGTCGCTGAGCGCCGTCCCGTAGTTGGACAGCCAGACGAACTCGTTCTTGCCCGGCGCGGACAGACTGGCCTTGAACAGGCTGAGGTACACCGAGTAGACGATCGGGTAGGCGGTGACGATCAGCATGACGACGACCGCCGGGGCGATCAGCATCAGACCGAGGCGACGATCCGCCTTCTTCCCCTCCGATGCGGCCTTGGGAGCGGGCGCCGTGGCCGTCGACGACTGCGCGGGAATCGATTCCGGCGCCGCGTGGCGTCCGCGTGGCGCCTCGCCGATCGCGTTCGGGTCAGCGGTGGTCATGGGATCAGCCCCTTGCCGTCGATTGCGTTGCGGACCTGCTCGGCGAGGACGTCCGGCCCGGTCTGGGGATCCAGCGCCCCGGGCGGGCTCAGCTTCGCGGTGAGCAGCGTCGAGATCGCCTGGTACACCGGGGACGCCGGACGGGTCGAGGACGAGTTCGCCTGCAGCTGGGCCCGGATGAGGTCACCCATCGGGTACACGGCCTGGAAGGCGGGGTCGTCGTAGACCGAGGCGATGGTGGGCGGTGTGCCACCCTGCACCGAGTACACGGTCTGCGCCTTGGTGTTCGTGAGGCACGACACCGCCCGGAAGGCGAGGTCCTTCTGCTTCGAGGTGTCCGCGACGGCGAAGTTCACGCCGCCCACGGTGACCTTCGCGGGCTGACCGGAGAGGATCCCCGGGTAGCGACCGAAGTCGAACTTGGTGCGCACCACCTGGTTCACCCGACCGAGGCTCGAGTCCTTCGGCGGGTTGTCCTCGTCGGCGAAGAGCGACTTGAACTGTTCCATCTCCGGGAAGAACGGGACCGCCCCGGTGGCGGCGTTCTTGCGCATCGACGGGAACACGAAGGGGTAGTTGATCTGGAAGGTGGCCAGGCCGTTCTCCATCGTGCGACGACCGTCGTCCTCCTTGGCGTTGCTCAGCGACGGGTCGGCACCGGGCGCGCGGGCGATGGCACGCATGACGTCGAGCGCTTTCTCGGTCGCGGCGCGATGGGCCGGGGTGTCGGTCAGCGTCACCTTGGTCGGGTCGTTCGGGTCGACGACCTCACCGCCGGCGCTCTGCAGCAGGGTGTTGAACCACACCATGAGGCCCTCGTACTGGGCTCCCTGCACCTCGATGTAACTCGGCGCCGGGCCGGGGCCCTTCCACGCCTTGCGGATCGTCTCGTTGTCGGCGAGGAGTTGGTCCCACGTCGCCGGCGGGGTGGTGCGGCCGAGGTACTGCTTCATGATGTCCGGGCGGTACCAGAGCAGCTGCGTGTTGGTCCACGCCGGGACCGCGTAGAGACGCTTTGCACTGTCGTCGGCGGTCTTCCACTCCGCGGTCTCCAACGGACCGGGCAACGACTGCGACCGGACGGTGCCCGCGAGGTCGTCGGGAACCGGCTCCAACCAGCCGGCGTCGGCGAACTCCGCGGTCCACACCACGTCCATGCCGAGGACGTCGATCCCCGCGTCGTTGCCCGCGAGACGGCGCGCCAGCTGCAGTCGCTGATCGTCGGCGCTGCGCGGGAGCTTGTGTGTCACAACCTTGTACGCGCCGTTCGAGCTGTCCGTGCAGTCCTTGCCGATCGAGTCGATCAGCGACGCGTTGTCCGGTGGCGAGTAGACGTTGATCGTTCCCTGGGTGTACCCCGACCCGCACGCGGCGACGGTCGGGATCGTCACCGCAGCCGCCATGGCCGCCAGCGCGAGTCGACGACGGGAGCGCCGTCGGGTCGGTCGGGTCACCCCGGACGACCGGGACCCCCCGTCGGAGCCATCGTTGTCCGCCACGCGCGCCTCCTTGCGGCCAGTGCACGACAACCGGAGGTCCGGCGTGCGCCATCGAATGCCTGAGGCGATACGTTATAGGGGCGGTTTCGTGACACGCAACACATTCGGGATGACCGTGCCAACTCCGAGATCAGTGCAGGTCACACCGTCGTCCGCGAATGCCCGGGCGTGTTGGATCGGACATCGCGGACGCCACCGGGGCGCGGAGATCAGATCGCGGTGCGCGCCAGCAGATCGCGCGCCTGCTCCGCGGTCTTGGGATCGCAGATCACGTCGTAACGACCTGCGACCAGTTGCATGGTCGAGGCGAAGTCGCGCTGACCGCGGGTGGCGCCGTATGCCAGCGACGCGGAGATGACGCCGAACAGCGCACCGAAGATCAGGCCGAAGACCAAGGACGGCAACAGATTGCCGGTGACGATGCTGAGCAGCAGGCCGACGAACAGACCGAGCCAGGCGCCCGACGCGATGCCGCCGCCGATGACGCGCCCCCAGGTGAGGCGGCCGGTGACGCGCTCCACCTGCATGAGGTCGACGCCGACGATGGTGACGCCCTGGACCGGGAAGTGCTGGTCCGACAGGTAATCCACCGCCTTCTGCGCCTCGGCGTAGGTGCCGTACGAGCCGATCGGCCACCCCGAGGGCGGCGTGGGCAGGCCGGGACCTTGTCCCTGGCGGGGTCCGAGCGGGTTCGTCATGGTCTCTTCCTCTTCTCGTGGTCTCGTCAGGAGAACGTCTGGCGGGCGATGTCCGTTCCCGCCGCGGCGGCGCGGGCGAGCACCGACCGGGCCATGGCCGCGCTCGCCTCGTCGATCATCTCCCCGCCGTGCCGTGCGGCACCGCGGGCGTCGGCGGTGGCGGTCCCGTAGGCGTCGAGCAACGACCGGGCGGCAGCGACGGCATCGGCCGGTGGCGTGAACACCTCGTTCACGGTGTCGATCTGGCCGGGGTGGATGACCCACTTCCCGTCGAACCCCAGTGCCGCGGCGGCGGAAGCGATGCGGCGCAGGCCATCCGGGTTCTCCAGCGCGAGGTATGGCCCGTCGACCGCGGCCAGGCCGTGCGCGCGGGCGGCGACCAGCACCGTCATCATCACATGGTGGTGGGCGTCGCCGAGTGTGTAGCCCACCGGCTGTTCGCCGGTGGTGAGGGTCCGCATCCCGAGGTCGGCGGCCATGTCGGCCGGGCCGATCACGAGTGCCTCCAGACGCGGTGAGGCCGAGGCGATCTCGTCGATCCTCGTCAGCGCCACCGCGTCCTCGATCTGGGCCTGCAGCGCGATCGACCGGGGTGCGAGGTCGCACCGCATCTCCAGCTGGTCGAGCAGGAGGGCCGCCGCGACGACCTCCGCACCCGACCGGACCTTGGGCAGGATCACCGAGTCGAGATGGGCGCCCGCGCCCGTCACCACGGTGATGATGTCCTCGTGCGTCCACGGTCCGGACCAGCCGTTGACGCGCACCGCGCGACGGCCCGGTCGCCAACCGCCGGAGTTCAGCGCGGCGACGATCCCGGCGCGTGCGCCCTCCTTCTCCGACGGCGGCACCGCGTCCTCGAGGTCACAGAAGACCTCGTCGGCCGCGGAGTCCCGGGCCTTGGCGAGCATCCGGGACGAGTTGCCCGGCACCGCGAGGACCGTGCGCCGCGCCGCGGACCGGCCCTGTGCCGCTGTCGTCGTCTGCACGCCTCACCTCCCTGTGTCCGTCCGCCGAGGACTGGTCCATCGCCGCCCGAGGGCCCCATTACCCTTACAGCCATGGCAAATGTGGGCAAGGTGTTCGTGGCCCGGCTCGTGGGACTGGCGGTGCTCGGTCCCGACGGCGAGTCCATCGGGCGCGTCCGCGACCTCGTCCTGTCCATCCGGCACGATTCCGCTCCCCCGCGGGCGCTCGGACTCGCGGTCGAACTGACCACCCGTCGCCGCATCTTCGTGCCGATGCTGCGCGTGACCTCCATCGAGACGACGTCGGTGACCCTGAACACCGGGACGGTGAGCCTGCGCCGTCTCGACCTGCGCCCCGGCGAGGCCCTGGCGATCGGCCAGATCCTCGACACGCGCGTCCGGGTGGACGATCCCGACCTGCCGGACCTCGCGGGGATCGACGTGATCGTGGTCGACCTGGCCATCGAGCGCACGCGTACGCGCGACTGGGTGGTGTGCCGTGTCGCCGTGCGGGCGAACCGGTCGCGCCTGCGTCGGCGCGGGGGGACCCACGTCGTCGAGTGGCCCGCGATCCGTGGGCTCAACCACAGCGCGCTGCAGCTGCCGGGACAGGCCGTCTCGCAGGCGCTCTCGCAGTTCGACGGCATGCGCGCCGCCGACGTCGCCAACGCGCTGCGCGAGCTCCCCAGCAAACGACGCCAGGAGATCGCCGCCGCACTCGACGACGAACGACTCGCCGACGTCGTGCAGGAGCTCCCCGTCGACGACCAGACCGATCTCCTGTCGCACATGGAGGTCGACCGGGCCGCGGACGTCCTCGAGGCGATGGACCCCGACGACGCGGCGGACCTCCTCGGCGAGCTGCCCGACCTCGAGGCAGAGGCGCTGCTGCAGCTCATGGACCCCGAGGACTCGGCTCCTGTGCGCCGCCTGCTCACCTTCTCCCCCGACACCGCCGGCGGTCTGATGACGCCCGAGCCGACGGTCGTCACGCCGAGCACCACCGTCGCCGAGGCGCTCGCCCGGGCCCGCAACCCCGACCTCACTCCGGCGTCGGCGAGCCTGACGTTCGTCGTCCGCCCCCCGACGGCGACGCCCACCGGCAAATACCTCGGCTGTGTCCACCTGCAGAAGCTCCTGCGCGAGCCGCCGGCGGACCTCGTCGGCGGCATCGTCGACACCGACCTGTCCCATCTGGGGCCGGAGGACTCCCTCGAGCAGGTGACGCGGTACTTCGCCACCTACAACCTCGTGTGCGGGCCCGTCGTCGACGCCGAGGGCCATCTGCTCGGCGCGGTGACCGTCGACGACCTCCTCGACCACCTGCTGCCCGAGGACTGGCGCGACCGCGAACCCGGGGAGTCCCGGCGCGACAGGTCGGCCCCGGCCGGTGTCGACGGCGGGAGCCTCCGATGAGCCCGGAACGGTCCCGCAGCCGCCTCGACACCCCCCGCCCCCGGCGGCGCGGGTTCGGGGTGCACGTCGACTCCGACCTGGTCGGCGTCTACGCGGAGAAACTCGCGCGCTTCCTCGGCACCGGGCGGTACCTGGCGATCCAGACGGTCGTCGTGGTCGTGTGGATCGCGCTCAACCTCGTCGCGGTCAGCATCCGATGGGACCCCTACCCCTTCATCCTGCTCAACCTGGCGTTCTCGACGCAGGCCGCCTACGCGGCGCCCCTGATCCTGCTGGCCCAGAACCGGCAGGAGACACGTGACCGCATCACCATCGAGGAGGACCGCGCCCGCGGGGAGCAGACCAAGGCCGACACCGAGTTCCTGGCGCGTGAGCTGGCGGCGGTGCGTCTCGCCGTCGGTGACACCGTGACCCGCGACTACCTGCGGCGTGAACTCGACGACCTGCTGACCGAGATGCGCGCGGCCCTCACCGAGGCCGACGGCGACGAGGACCGCTCCCGGCGTTCCTGAGCGTCCCGGCGAAACGCACCGGCCGCCCTGGCCACATATGTATCGTGGCTCACAGTCCGCCTCGGGGCCGGCGGAGGGCAGTCGAGCGACGTCTGCGCACAGGCGCAGATGTCGAATCGTGAAGTTCCACAGTGGGAGTCGGTGTGCGCATGCGCGTCGGCCCTCGCGACGAGCGGGTCACAGGAGCACGCGGGTGATGGACGGACGGGGACGGGCGGCGATGGGCGCGATGCGCCGCGGCGCACGCACCGCGACGACGGCGGTGTCGGGCGGCTGGCGTGAGGCGTCGACGCACATGTCGGGTCGGGTGTTCACGGCGGGCGTCACGAGCCTCCTCCTCGGCATCGTCGTGCTGGGCGCCTCCACCTCGAGCGCACAACGCCTCCCTGTTCCCGACGCCGCGCAGGCCACCCCAGCCGCCATGATGGCCCCGGTGAGCGACCGGGCCTCGCGCATCGCACCGCCTCCCGCGGCACCGCCCGGAGCCGCCACCGCGGCACCCGCCGCGGGCGTCCGCGTGCTCGCCCCTGCGCTCCCCTCCGGGCCCCTCGGCATCCCCGGGATCGCCATGAAGGCCTACAAGCTCGCGGCCGACCGCATCGGCAGCGAGAACCCCGGCTGCAAGATGCCGTGGTACCTGCTCGCCGGGATCGGACGGATCGAGAGCGGTCACGCCGGCAACGGCAACGTCGACTCCTCCGGCACCACGCTCACCCCGATCCTGGGTCCCGTGCTCGACGGCTCCAACGCCGGTGACGCCGTCATCACCGACACCGACAAGGGTGCGATCGACGGCGACCCGATCCACGACCGGGCGGTCGGACCGATGCAGTTCATCCCCAGCACCTGGGCCGCCTGGGGCGCCGACGCCAACGGCGACGGCAGGGCCGACCCGAACAACCTGTTCGACGCCTCCTACTCCGCCGCCCGGTACCTGTGCGCCGGCGTCTCCGACATCATGAACCCGGTCCACCGGGTGTCGTCGGTGCTCCGCTACAACCAGTCGGTGCCGTATGCGACCGAGGTCCTCGCCTGGGCGATCGGCTACGCCACGGGTGCCGTCCCGACGACCCCGGTGTCGGGTCTGCCGGCGCCGCCCGCGACCCCTGTCCGACCGGCGGCACCCGTCCGTCCGGGCGCTCCCGCACCTGCCGTGCCGGGATCGCCGGGCGCACCGGCGCCGGCCGCACCGGACGGCGCGACGCGGTTCTCCGCGGTGAACACGAAGTTCACGGCGAGCGGCTCCCTCGCGGTGACGTCACCGGCAGGACCCGTCGAGTGCTCCGTCGACCTGACCGGCGCGGTCTCGGCGGACGGGACCAGTGCCACCGTCACCGCCGCGACACTGCGCGGGGTCAACCCGCTGTGCGGACTCGCCCGGACGGTCGCACTGCCCTGGACCGTCACCCCGACGGGGCCGAAGGCGGTGGAGGTCGGCGGGATCGCCGTCGACGCCCTCGGCACCCGGTGCGGACCCGCGTCCCTCTCCGGCGACCCCGCCGGTCCGCTGACCGCGGCGAAGACGACCGCGCCCTGCGCCGTCACGACGCTGACGCTGCGACCCACACCCGCACTGGCCCTCGCGTAGCGGGCACGGGGGCGTCGCGCTCGACGACGGCACCCACAGGGGCGTGGACACCGGCCGATACCCTGGTCTGCGATGAGTGAGCACACTTCGCGCGACGCCGGGCGGCCCGCGCCGGACACCGAATCGGCCATCCGCCGTGCCCTGGGCACGGTCACGGACCCCGAGATCGGCAAGCCCATCACCGATCTCGGCATGGTCAAGTCCGTCGACGTCGCCGGCGACGGCAGCGTCGACATCGGGATCTACCTGACGACATCGGGGTGCCCGTTGCGCACCGAGATCACCGACCGCGTCACGAAGGCCGCGGCCGACGTCCCGGGGGTCGGCGCCGTGCGCGTCGAACTCGACGTCATGGACGACGCACAGCGCACCGAGCTGCGCAAGAGCCTGCGCGGCGACCGCGCCGAACCCGTCATCCCGTTCGCCCAGCCCGGTTCCCTGACACGCGTCTACGCGGTCGCGTCGGGCAAGGGCGGTGTGGGCAAGTCCAGCGTGACGGTCAACCTCGCCGCCGCCCTCGCCGAGCGCGGCCTGAGCGTCGGCGTGCTCGACGCCGACATCTACGGGCACTCGGTCCCGCGGATGATGGGCAACGACGCCGCCCCCACCCAGGTCGAGAAGATGATCATGCCGCCGATGGCCCACGGCGTGCGGTTCATCTCGATCGCCCAGTTCACCAAGGGCAACACCCCGGTCGTGTGGCGCGGACCCATGCTGCACCGCGCGCTGCAGCAGTTCCTCGCCGACGTCTACTGGGGCGACCTCGACGTCCTCCTGCTGGACCTGCCGCCCGGTACCGGTGACGTGGCCATCTCGATCGCACAGCTCATCCCGGGTGCCGAGATCCTCGTCGTCACCACCCCGCAGCAGGCCGCCGCCGAGGTCGCCGAACGGGCCGGCGCGATCGCGCTGCAGACGCGGCAGAAGATCGTCGGCGTCGTCGAGAACATGTCGTGGATGGAACTGCCCGACGGCAGTCGCATGGAGCCGTTCGGCTCGGGCGGTGGCGCCCTCGTCGCCGAGAGACTCAGCCGGTCGGTCGGCGCGCCCGTCGAGCTCCTGGGTCAGATCCCGCTCGAGACGGACCTGCGGATCGGTGGCGACACCGGCATGCCCCTGGTCCTCTCGCAGCCCGAATCACCGGCGGGGTCGGCGCTGCGCGCCGTCGCCGAGCGCCTCGCCGTCCGACGTCGCGGCCTGGCCGGGATGAGCCTGGGCATCGACACGACCCGTAACGCCTGAGCGGCGCGACCGGTCAGGTCGCGTCCCAGTCGGCGACCGACGGTCGTCCCTGTCGCTGTCCGCGTGCCGGGTCCGACGGCTTCTTCGACAGCGACGGCGGCTCGTCCGCCGGGGTGATCGCGCGGGCGGGTGCCGGCGTCGGGTTCGCCTCGGGCATCGGTGCGGAGACCGGCTTGATGCGGGTGACGCCGTCCGACGCGCGACCGTCGAAGTCACCGGTGAAGAACGAGTCGTCCCCGTCGAGCAGATGCTTGGTGATCAGGGAGCGGGGCGTCATGCCGCGAAGCTCGTTCAGGTCGGCCAGAGGTTTCCGGAAGTCCTCGAAATCGGGACCCAGATCCTCCTTCAGCTGCGTGGTCGCACCCGACGCGTAGTCGCGGACCTGCCGCAGCGACCGCATCGTCCACTGCACGGCACCCGGCAGACGCTCGGGACCGAGGATGACCAGACCGGCCATCGCCAGGACGAGCAGCTCACCCCATCCGATGCTCGAGAACACGGTTGCGAGGGTACTCAGTCCGCGGCCGGCGTGATGGTGCCGGTGAAGGTCCGGCCGTCGCGCCAGTACGAGAAGGGCACCGCCTTGCCCACCGTCGCGGTGCGCGCGGCGACGGTCAGCTCGTCGGCGCCGTCGATGGGACGTCCGTCGAACTCGGTGACCACGTCGCCCTCGCGCAGTCCCGCGGACGCGGCCGGGGATCCCGCGACGATGTTGCGGACCTGCGCGCCGAGCACACGGTCGTTGCGGACCGAGCTCGCGGAGACGCCGATCTGTGCGTGGGTCGCGCGACCGTCGCGGATGAGTTCCTGGGCGACCTCGCGCGCCTCGTCGATCGGGATGGCGAACCCCAGCCCGAACGACCCGCCGCCGGAGTCGGCACGGGCGGTGTTGATGCCGATGACCTTCGCGTCGTCGTCGACGAGGGGTCCACCGGAGTTGCCCGGGTTGATCGCGGCGTCGGTCTGGATCGCGTCGATGACGGCGTCGGTGTCCGACGTCTCGTCGGGGCGCAACGGCACCGCACGTCCGGTGGCGCTGACGATGCCGCTCGTCACGGTGCGATCGAGGCCCAGCGGCGACCCGAAGGCGACCACCTCCTGCCCGATCCGCAGGTCCGAGGATTCACCGAGTGCCGCGACGGTGAGGTTGTCGACGCCGTCGACCTTGATGACGGCGAGGTCGGTCTTGGTGTCGCGTCCGACGATGCGCGCCGGCACCCGCTGCCGGTCGGAGAACGTCACCTCGACCGTGCCGCGCTGGGTCGCGGCGAGGGAGATGACGTGGTTGTTGGTCACGATGTAGCCCTGCTTGTCCAGGACGACACCGGAGCCGGTGCCGACCGCCCCGGACGTGCGGACCGTGATCGCGACGACGGCGTTCTCGACCGCGGCGGCGACGTCGGCGACACGGCCCTGCCGGCTCTCCGGCGGTGAGTCGGTCTGACGCAGCGAGACGGTGTCGGAGTGCAGGGGCGGGACCACCTCGGCGGTGTAGCGGCCTATCAGGCCGCCGAGCGCGCCGACGGCGAGAGCCAGGACGGCGAGGACGACGAGCGCCTGCCGCGACACGAGCCGGTCGAAGAGGAGTTCCCGCACGCCGAGGCGGTGACCCGGCACGGTCGGCGCGAAGTCCTCCGGCGCAGACACAGCGGGTGTCGACAGCGCCGCGATGCTGCCCGGATCGCGCCACGGATCGGGCGGGTCGACGTCGTCCGTGGGTGCGCCGTAGCGGGCGTAGGGGTCGCGACCGATGGTGTCGGTCGCGTCGTCCGGTCGCGAGAACGCCTCCCGCAGAACGGGATCCGGCGGAGCGGTGACGGGCTGACGGGGGCGCGCACGCTGCTGTTCGGGGGCGGCGAAGGACCCGTCGACCCCGTCGGGGCGGCCGAAGACGGCAGCCGTGGCCGGGTCGGGTGCGGGGCGTGCGGGTCCGGAGGCCGGTCCCGTGTCGGCGTGATCGCCGGTGCCGCGACGGTCGGTGTCGGTCACCGACCGCGCCACCGGTGGGGACGATGGACCGGGAACCCCGGCGCCGAGAGCGGACCGCGGCGGGCACCGCGTGCCTCGACGTCACGCAGATCGATCTCTCGGGTCGGGATCTGCCGCAGACGACCGAGCATGTCGAGCGGCATGGTCACCTCCGCACAGGTGCGCAGCGCAGACCGTGCGGCGCCCTGCGCCTCGACCTCGGCGGCGCAGTCCGCGCACAGCGCGAGATGGTGGGCGGCACGCATGTGAGCGGTGAACCGCAGTTCCCCGTCCACATACGCCGCGACGGCCTCCGGGGCGAGGTGATCGGTCGGCGCGAACTCAGGGGGGCGGGCGGGGCCGTGCATCGCGCCTGCGGCGTCGGCATCGCGTCGACCGGCGCCGAGACGATCCGGACGGGATCGGTGGTCGAACACCACGTCGGACTCCTTCGGCGCTCCCTCGCGTCGCCGGGACCTCCGACGACGGTGTGCTGGCGCCCACCTTAGCGAACAGCCGATGGGCGGGCCGACGGGCGACGACGGTCGTCGGACACCGGCCGTGGGGTCAACGACCGGCGTGCGGGGCGGGTTCCCGCGGGGTGTCTACAGCGACGCCGCGACCGAGCGACCGCTGGTGTGGCCGGCCTGGGCGAGGTGGTCGCGGATGGCCTGTCGGCCGCGGTGGATGCGGCTGCGGACGGTTCCCAGCTTGACGCCGAGGGTGGCCGCGATCTCCTCGTAGGACAGACCCTCGATGTCACACAGGACCACCGCGGCGCGGAACTCCGGCGCGAGGGCGTCGAGCGCGGCCTGCAGATCCGGGTCGAGGTGGGCGTCGTCGTAGACACGTCCCGGGTCGGGCGCACTGCCGGGCACGCGCTCGGCGTCCTCGGGCAGCGCCTCCATCCGGATCTTGGCGCGACGTCGCACCATGTCGAGGAAGAGGTTCGTGGTGATGCGGTGCAGCCAGCCCTCGAACGTGCCGGGGCGGTAGTTCGACAGCGACCGGAACACGCGGATGAAGGTCTCCTGCGTGAGGTCCTCCGCGTCGTGTTGGTTGCCGGAGAGGCGGAACGCGAGCCGGTAGACGCGATCGGCGTGTTCGCGCACGAGCTCGTCCCAGGAGGGCATCAGAGCGGTGTCGCCGGTCTCGTCGAAGCGGGCGGTGCCGGCCGGGGTCACCGAGCTGTCGACGACGGCCTGCGCATCCGGGGTGGACAGGACGTTCTCGGCCGTGTCCTGCCGGCTGGTCCCGCTGGGCGAAGGCGTCATCGGTGGTGCTCCAGTTCCTCTCGTCGGGCGGAGGTGTCCGTTCCTACCCCGGGTACCCGACATCGTGGTCGGCGAACCGGCCGTGGTGACCGGGGACGTCCCGCTCCGTTGCCGATGACTCTGGTCCATCGGGGTGTGCCAGCCGTATGAGTGGCCTGAGGGTTGTCTGAGAACCGGTGCGGCGCGCGTCACCACGACCGTGTGCGGAGGTGTCCGGTTAGGGTCGTCGGGTGCCGACCACGCCCGATGCCCCGTCTCCCTCCGGTCCCGGGGCGGCGCCCGACCCGGGTTCGCTGGCCGCGTACGCCGAGTCCGCGATCGCCGAGGACGCCGCACTGGTGGCCGCGCGCGAACGGGCCGTCGAGATCGGCGCGCACGCCGTCACACCGGCCGTCGGCGCGGCGCTGTGCCTGCTCACCCGCCTGGTGGACGCCCGCGCGGTGGTGGAGATCGGCACCGGCGCCGGGGTCAGCGGCCTGTGGCTGCTCGGCGGGATGCGCGCCGACGGTGTCCTCACCACGATCGACCCGGACTCCGAGCACCACCGTGCCGCGCGCGCCGCGTTCACCGCCGCCGGGATCACCGGGTCGCGAACGCGCCTGATCACCGGGCGCGCCGCCGACGTCCTCCCCCGCCTCGCCGACGACTCCTACGACGTCGTCTTCGTCGACGGCCCCGTCATCGACCAGCCGCGGTACATCACCGAGGGTCTGCGCCTGCTGCGGTCGGGTGGGTTGTTGCTGGTACACGACGCGACGGCCGACGGCCGGATCGCCGACCCCTCGAAGACCGACCCGGAGACGGCGGCGGCCCGGCAGGCCGCGCTGCTGATCTCCGAGGACGACAGCCTGCTCCCGGTGGTGATCCCCCTCGGACGGGGGCTGCTCGCCGCCGCCCGCACCGCCGCGCCCGCCGTCGAGGGCTGACGCCGGGGACCGTCTCCGGGCCTCAGCCGGGCGGGACGATCTCGACCCAGTCGGGGAAGCGCGCCGACATGTCGTCGCCGCGGGACGTCCCGCGGAGCCGACGGCCGATCCACGGCGCGGCCTCGCGGGTGATCCACCGGCGGTCGTCCTTGCGACGCTCCCCGGGCGAGAGTGCCGCCACGGGGCCGAACGACGTGTGCGCCAACCCGTGCTCGACGCCGAGCGCCTCGGCGACCCGCACGGCCATCTGGTGGTGGCCCTCGGGCGAGAGGTGCATGCGGTCGAACTCCCACATGCGCCGGTCGGAGAACTCCCGCATCCGCCAGAAGTCGACGAGGAGCAGTCCCCGTCGCTCGGCGATCTCGCGGAGGAGTTCGTTGTAGATGGCGAACCGACCGCGCAGCGCGGAGAACAGCGGCCGGTCCGCGGTGTCGAAGGCGGTGAAGGTGAGCACCGCCGCGCCGCGGGACCCGAGTTCGGCGAGGAAGGCGTCGTAGCGGTCCATGAGGTCGTCGATGTCGACCGCGGGCCGGACGAGGTCGTTCACGCCCGCGCACACGGCGACGAGGTCGGGATCGAGCGCGAGTGTCCGCTCCGTCTGCTCGGCGACCACCTGCTCGAGGGTCTTGCCCCGGATGGCGAGGTTCGCGTAACGCAGCGGACCCGTGCCCCGATCGGCCGCGACCCTCGCCAGGATGGCCGCGACGCGGTCGGCCCATCCGCGGACGCCGTTGGGCAGCGCGGGATCGGTGTCACCGACGCCCTCGGGGAAGGAGTCCCCGACGGCCGCGAACCGCGACCACGTCGGGTCCGTGGATCCGAGACCGTCGGTCAGCTGTGCCATCGGGTCGACGTCGGGTCGGGCGTCAGACGTCGGTGGAGAACCGGACGCCGCCGTCGGGCAGGGTGACGCCGGGCCACACCCGGGCACCGCGCAGGAGCTCGCAGCGGGCGCCGATGTCGGCACCGTCGCCGATGACGCCGTCGCGCACGAGTGCGCGCGGTCCGATGCGGGCGCCGGCCCCGATGATGCTGCGCTCCACCACCGCACCGGCCTCGATGACGGCGCCGTCGAAGACGACCGCACCGTCCAGACGCGCGCGGGCACCGACCTCGGCGCCGCGGCCGACGACGGTGCCACCGACGAGCACCGCGCCGGGAGCGATGCCCGCCCCGTCGTGCACGAGGGACTCGCCGCGGTGCCCCGACAGCGCCGGCGACGGCGCGATGCCCCGCACCAGGTCGGCCGAGCCCCGGACGAAGTCCTCGGGGGTGCCCATGTCACGCCAGTAGCCCGAGTCGACGTGACCCTGGATGTGGCGGCCGCTCGTCAGCAGGGAGGGGAACACCTCGCGCTCCACCGAGACGGGGCGGTCGGCGTCGATCTCCTCGATGACGGACCGGCGGAAGACGTAGCAGCCGGCGTTGATCTGGTCGGTCGGCGGGTCCTGTGTCTTCTCCAGGAAGGCGGTGACGCGACCGGTGTCGTCGGTCGGGACGCAGCCGAAGGCCCGCGGGTCACCGACGCGGACGAGGTGCAGGGTGACGTCGGCGCCGGACGAGTGGTGGGTGTCGAGCACGGCGCGGACGTCGGTGCCGCTCAACACGTCCCCGTTGAAGACGAGGATCGTGTCGGCGGTCAGCGCCGGGAGGACGTTGCGGATCCCGCCGCCCGTCCCCAGCGGCTCGGTCTCGGTGACGTAGCTGATCGAGAGACCGAGCGACGACCCGTCGCCGAAGTGCTGCTCGAACACCTCGGCCTTGAACGACGTGCCGAGCACCACGTCGGTGATGCCCGCCGCGGCGATGCGCGAGAGCATGTGCGTCAGGAACGGCACGCCCGCGGTCGGCAGCATCGGCTTGGGCGCCGAGAGCGTCAGCGGACGCAGGCGAGTCCCCTTGCCCCCCACCAGGATCACGGCCTGCACCGGCTGATCCCGCCGCGCGTCGTCGGTCTCGGTCACTGCGTCTCCCTCGGCGTCGGTGGTCTGGGGCGTCGGTGATGCGGAAGTCGGCCGTCGATGATCCCGGGGAGAACCCTAGGCGACCGGACCGCGTCGGTCGTCCGCAACGCCGCGGCGACGTCCCGCGGCGGCCCGGCGGGCGGCGGTCACGGTGACCTTCGACCGCACCCACAGGCCCGCGGCGAGCGCACCGCGCAACGGCGCCCAGCGGGGTCCGGGATGACGGTCGGCCTGGAACCGGTAGGCGCTGCGGTGATGTGCCGGCAGCATCGCCTCGGGGTCGGCCCCGGCGACATGCCCCTTGCGGTGGATGATCTCGGCCGACGGAGCGTAGACGTTCAGCCAGCCCGCGCGGCCGAGTCGATCACCCAGGTCGACGTCCTCCATGTACATGAAGTAGCGGGAGTCGAACCCGTTGACGGAGTCGAAGGCCGTACGTCGCAGCAGCAGGCACGATCCCGACAACCACCCGACGGGCCTCTCGTCGATCTCCTCGTCGAGGTGGCGGTAGGACGCCGTCCACGGGTTGTTCTTCCACACCAGCCCGGCCAGCGCGTGGCCCGTCCCGGACACGACGTCCGGGACGCTGCGCGCCGAGGGGTAGACCGAGCCGTCGGGCTCGCGGATGAGCGGCCCGACCGACCCGGCGCGTGGGTGTCGGCGGGCGACGGCGATCAGCTCGTCGATGCTGCCCGGTGTCCACTCGACGTCGGGGTTGGCGACGACGACGAACTCGACGGCCGGATCGACCTCCGCCACACCGCGATTGGCGGCCGCGCCGTAGCCGATGTTCGCCCCGGTGTGCAGGATGGTGACGTCGGGGTGGTCGCGCTGCGCGCGCTCCAACGAGTCGTCGGTGGACCCGTTGTCGGCGATGACGACCTGCGGGGTGGTCGCTGTGGCGGTGTCCAGACTCGCGAGGAACGCCTGCAGGTGGTCGCCCGAGGAGTAGGTGACGGTGACGACGGCGACGGTCCCGGTGGGGGTCGCCGCCTCGTCGGTCCGGCCCTGCTCGATCACCGGGCAAGGGTAACGAAGGCCCTCACCTCCGCCGGGTCACCCTCCCTGCGGGACACCGTCGGCGGCGAGTGCCGCGGTCAGGGCGCTGCGCCACGCCCGCAGCGGGGTCAGGCCCGCGTCCTCCCAGGACCGCGACGACAGCACCGACCACGCGGGGCGCGGGGCGGGACGCGGGAAGTCGGCGGTGGTGGTCGGCAGGACGCGCTCGGGGTCGGCGCCGATCCCGGCGAACACCGCTCGGGCGAGTTCGAACCAACTGCAGGCGCCGGCGTTCGTGGCGTGCAGGGTCGCGCCCGCTGTGGACGGCCTGGTCGCGACGGCGAGCAGGGCCTGCGCGAGGTCGGCGGCGAAGGTGGGCGATCCCACCTGGTCGTCGACGACGGACACCGTGTCGCGCTGCGCCTCGAGCCGACGCATGGTGGCGACGAAGTCGGTCCCGCCCGCGGCGCCGGTGTAGACCCACGCCGTGCGGACGATGGTGGTCCGGGGATCGGCGGCGCGTGCGGCCCGTTCCCCGGCGAGCTTCGTCCGGCCGTAGACCGACGGCGGCTCGGCGTCCGGCGCCAGGTCGGACGGTTCGAGTGGTCGACGCTCGCCGGAGGGCGGCGTGCCGTCGAAGACGTAGTCGGTGGAGACGTGGACGAGCCGGGCCCCGGTCGTGGCGGTCGCCCGCGCGAGGTTGGCCGGACCGGTGACGTTGATCGCCTCGGCCGCGGCCACGTCGGTCTCGGCGGCGTCGACCGCCGTGTGTGCTGCGCAGTTGATCACCGTGCTGCCGGGATGCAGGTGCGACAGCGCACGCTCGACGGCGGAGGCGTCGGTGATGTCGACCTCGTCGCGGTCGAGCAGCAGCGCGTCGGGGGCCGACGCCGCGATGAGCCGACCCACCTGCCCGCGGGCCCCGACCACCACCAGATCCGGAGCTGCATCGCTCACGGCACGCCCTCCCCATCGTTCTCATCCGTCACACGCGACGCGCCCGCGCGGGTCCCCGACGCGGGTGGGCGTCGCCCGTAGCCTGTCAGACGGTGTCCGCCGCCGCAGTGCGCCGACACGGGCATCGCTGCCCACCGCGACGTCACGACGACCACGAGGAGAACGGCAGGTGCTGGAGCCACCCGGGGAGCGCGGCCGACGCCGTGTCGAGTCGGGCGACCGCACCGCCGACCGTCCCCGCCCGGATCCCGCCCGTCGTCCTCCCGGCCCCCGACGCGGCCAACCCTCGGCGTCCACACCCGCCGGTCGCGCCGCCGGCCCGCGATCCGGGGCCAGGCGCACCACCCGGGCCGGCCGGGAGCCCTCGGCGGCCACGCCGCCCGCCCCCGCCCCGCACGCGGCTGCCACCGGTGACCGAACCACGCCACCCCCGGCGCCGCCGACCACGGAGAAGCGTCGGCGGCGGGCGCATCCCGGCCGGATCGTCGCCGCCCTGGCGTCGGTCGCCGTGCTGCTGCTCACCGGCTACGCCTGGAACAGCGTCACCTCGCTGGAGAACAACGTCACCCGGCTCGGCGGCCTCGGACTCGGGTCGGGCAAGGACGGGGCCGTCGACATCCTGCTGGTCGGCACCGACTCCCGCACCGACGCGCAGGGCAACCCCCTCTCCCCGGCCGAGCAGGCGAAGCTGCACGCCGGCGACGAGGTGGCCACCAACACCGACACGATCCTGCTGATCCGGGTCCCCAACGACGGGTCGTCGGCGACGGCCATCTCCATCCCGCGCGACTCCTACGTCGACGTCCCGGGCATCGGCAGGACGAAGATCAACTCCGCCTACGGCTCCACCCGGGAGGCCAGGCGCGAGCAGCTCGTGGAGGCCGGGACACCCGACGCCCAGGCCGATTCCGAGGCCACCGAGGCCGGCCGTCAGGCGCTCATCACGACGGTCGCGAACCTCACCGGCGTCCAGGTCGACCACTACGCCGAGGTCGGGCTCGTCGGTTTCACGCTGCTCACCGACGCCGTCGGCGGTGTGGACGTCTGTCTGAAGAACGCCGTCGACGAACCGTTGTCGGGCGCGCGGTTCCGGGCCGGGCGCCAGACCCTCGACGGCGCGCAGGCGCTAAGCTTCGTCCGACAGCGCCACGACCTGCCGCGCGGCGACCTCGACCGCATCGTGCGCCAGCAGGTCTTCATGGCCTCGCTCGCGCAGAAGGTGCTGTCGGCGGGCACGCTCGCCGACCCGTCGAAGCTGTCCGCGCTGCAGGAGGCCGTCGGACGCTCGGTCGTCATCGACGACTCGTGGGACATCCTGAAGTTCGTCGAGCAGCTCAAGGACCTCTCCGGCGGGAAGGTGCGGTTCGCGACCATCCCCGTCGTGGACGAGCAGGGCTGGAGCGACGACGGCCAGCAGTCGGTGGTCCGCGTCGATCCCGCTGCGGTGCACCGTTTCACGTCCGGACTGCTGGACAAGCCGAAGGGCGGCCTCGACCGGTCGTCGTACACCGTGGACGTCGTCAACGCCGGGACGGTCGACGGTCTGGCCACCAACGTCTCCACCATCGCGACCACCCGCGGGTACGCGCGGGGCGCGACGAGCACCGACGACAGCGGCACCGTGACCTCGAGCGCCGTCGTGACGTCGGAACAGGACGCGGGCGCAACCGATCTCGCCAAGCAGATGGGTGGGCTGCCGGTGCGGGTGGACCCGTCGGTCCCGCAGGACCACCTGCGGCTGGTCCTCACCGACTCCTACACCGGCCCGGGATCCATCACCGACACCGGCGCGCAGCCCGACGCCACCCCGGCGGCCGCGACGTCACCCGCCGCGCCGACGACGAGTGCCGCCGCGCCGATCACCGCCTCCGGACAGGGACCCCAATGCGTGAACTGACGGTCACCGACGCCATCCTCGGGTCGAGGAGCGATCCGGGTGCGCCCCTCATCACGTTCTACGACGACGCCTCCGGTGAGCGCACCGAACTGTCGGCGACGACGTCGGCGAACTGGGCGGCGAAGGTCGCGTCGTTCCTGAGGGACGAGGCCGGTGTGATGCCCGGGGACCGTGTCGCCGTGATCGCACCCGCGCACTGGCAGACGTTCGTGGTCCTCGCCGGGATCTGGTGGGCCGGTGCCGAGGCCGTGATCGGCGCGGGTCACGGCGCGACGGTCGCGTTCTGCTCCCGCGACGAGGTCGAGTCCTCCGACGCCGACGAGGTCGTCGCACTCCCCCTCGACCCGTTCGCGCTGCCCGTCGCCGACCTGCCGACCGGTGTCACCGATTTCGGGTCGGCGATCCGCGTCCACGCCGACGCGTTCTCCCCCGTCGTCCCCGGACCGACCGCGCTCGACGGGCGGACCACCGACGAGATCCTCGCCGCGGCACGCGAGTTCGCGGCGACAGCGGGTGTCGACGCCGCGGCACGGGTGCTGTCCGACCGACACTGGGACGCCGCGGACGACATCGTCGCGAACCTGCTGGCGACGATGGTGGTCGGCGGCAGCCTGGTCCAGGTCGCCCACCCGGACGTCTCGGCGACGGCCGCCCGTGCCCATGCCGAACGGGTCACCCTGTCACTGAGCTGAGACCCTCAGATCCCGAGGTGCCGGGCGAGGAGCTCACGGTGGCGCGCGGCGTCGCCCAGGAGTTGTCCCGACGACACGGCCCGCTTGTAGTAGAGGTGCGCCGGGTGATCCCAGGTGAAACCGATGGCGCCGTGCACCTGGATGGTGGTCGACGCGGCCTGGAGGAACGCGTCCGACGCCGTCGCCTTCGCCAACGCGGTGGCCCCGGGTGCCGCGTCGCTGTGGTCGTCGACGGCTCCGAGCGCGTAGTCGACGACGCCCCGTGCGCACTCGATCTGCAGGTGCAGGTCGGCGAGGCGGTGCCGAATCGCCTGGAACGAGCCGATGGCCTTGCCGAACTGCTTGCGGATCGAGGCGTACTCGACGCACATCTCCAGGCATCGGGTCGCCCCGCCGACCTGCTCGGCCGCGAGCACCGCGGCCGCGAGGTCGAGCACGGCGGGCATGAACTGCTCGGCCGCGCCCTCCTCGCCGACCAGCCTGGCCGCGGCGCCGTCGAGGTCGATGCGCGCCACACGACGCGTGGGGTCCGATGTCGACTGGACCCGACGGTCGAGGGCGCCGACGTCGTCGACCACGAACAACGACGGTCCCGCGGGCGTCCGCGCGAGGACGAGCACCACGTCGGCGGAGGCGCCGTGCAGGACGAACATCTTGGTCCCGCGCAGTTGCCAGCCGTCGCCGGGATCCTCGGCGCGGGTGGCGATGTCGGTCATGTCCCAGCGTCCGGACTCCTCGGTGAACGCGAGCGTCGCGACCGCGTCCCCGGAGGCGATGGCGGGCAGGAGGTCTCGGCACGCCTGCTCGTCGCCCGACGCCAGCAACGTCTGCGCCGCCGACACCACGGATCCCAGGAAGGGGGCGGGATGGACCGCCCGACCCATCTCGGCGGCGACGATGCCCAGTTCGACCGCACCGGAACCGACTCCGCCGTACTCCTCGGGGATGCCTATCGCCTGGACACCGAGGTCGTCGGACATCCGCCGCCAGAGGGCGGCGTCGTATCCCACGTCGGACTCGATCGCCCGCCGCGTCGCCTCCTCGTCCGACCATCTGTCGAGGAACGCCCGGACGGCGTCCCGCAGCTGCCGCTGCTCGTCGTCGAGCGCGAACCCGCGCGTCGCGACGGTCATGCGCTCGTCACGTGGTCACCACGCAGCTCCCCGCTGCCGAGCAGGGCCACGAGTCGGCGCTTGTCGATCTTCGAGGTGGTCGTGTAGGGCAGGCGGTCGACGTCGTCGAGGACGACCCACAGCTTGGGGACCTTGTACGCCGACAGTTGCGCCCGGCATGCCGTCCGCAACTCGTCCTCGCCGATCCGCGCCCCGTCGTTGCGGACGACGACACCGGCGACGACGGCACCCTTCTCCGGATCCGGCACCCCCACCACGTAGGCGATCCTGACGCCCTCGATGCGCATGAGGACCTCCTCGACCTCGACGGGCGCCACGTTGGCCCCCGAGGTCTTCACCATGTCGTCGACGCGCCCGGCGAAGTAGAGGTGCCCGTCGGCGTCGCGGTAGGCGCCGTCCTTCGTGTGATACCACCCGTCGGCGTCGAACGTCTCGTCCCGGGTCCGCCCGACGATCCCCCGCATCAGCGCCCTGCCCCGGACACAGATCTCCCCGGTGACGCCGTCGGGGACCTCGACGCCGTCCGCGTCGACGATCTTGTGTTCGTACCCCGGCGCCGAGACACCGAGCGAACCGCGCTTGTGTTCCGGCAGCTGTTCGTGCGGGGGCCACCACGTGTGGGAGCTGCACGTCTCCGTCATCCCGAGCTGCGCGACACGCAGCGAGGGGTCGGCCGTGCGGCGATCGGCCGACAGCAACACCTGCTGATACCCCTCGCGCAGCGCGGACAGGTCGGTCGACGCGTAATCGGGGTGGTTCACCAGCGCGGGTCCGACGTGGGGGAAACCTGTTGCGTAGGTGGCCTTCTCACCGGCCAACAGGGCGAGGACGTCACCCGGGTCGAACCGTTCCTCGGTCAGGATGGTGACACCGATCTGCATGGGCCCGGTCAGACCGAAGACCAGCCCTCCGATCCAGAAGAACACCATCGGGACGTACACGCGGTCGTCGCTGGTCCACTCGTGCCGTGAGGCGATGAACCGCGAGTGCTCGATCACCGAGGCGTGCGTGTGGATGATCCCCTTCGGATCCGAGGTGCTGCCGGAGGTGTAGATGATCGCGACGTCGTCGGCGGGACGCACGGTCTCCTCGACGGCCCTGCGGAACCCGGGCGCGACGGCCTCCGGCCATGTCGTGGGCCACTCGCGCGTGTGGTCGCCGAGGGGGAGCACCGCGCGCAGCGCGGGCACGTCGGGCAGACGCAGGGGACCGTCGGTGACACCCGGCCATCCGATGGCCTCGGTCAGCCGCGCGAGGGAGTCCTTGCCGAGCAGTTCCTCGACGGCGAGGACGGTGTGCAGACCCGCGTCGCGGATCAGCCATCGCAGTTCGGGTGCCTGGAAGAAGGTGTTGATCGGCACGGCGACGCCACCGATGCGTGTGATCGCGAGGAAGGCGACGACGAAATCGGGCCCGTTGGGGGCGAGGATCCCCACGCGGGTTCCCGCGCCGACACCGACGGCGATCAGGCGGGCTGCCATCTCGGCCGACCGCTCGTCCGCCTCGCGGTACGTGACCCGGTCGAGTCCGCCGGCGTGCAGGGCCGAGACGAGCAGGTCGTTGTCGCCGTGGGCCGCGACGACCGCCGCGAGCATCGCCGGGACCGTCGCCGCGTAGGTCAGCGGGTCGTAGGAGAAGGTGCGACGGTCCGGCCCGGCCGTCGACGGGTCGTCGGTCGGGGTCGCAGCGCTCACTCGTCCGCCCACCGGGGTTCGCGACGCTCGGCGAACGCCAGCATCCCCTCCTTGTAGTCGGGATGGGTCATCTGATGGTGCAGCACATGGCGGTAGGCGACGTCGTTCGCCGGCGCGAGGCCCACGTCGAGGCTCGCCCACATCGCCTTGATGGATGTCTGCGTCGTCGCCGGGGACAGCTTCGCGATGCCGAGCGCGATCTCGCGGGCGCGGGCCTGCAGCCGGTCGGCGGGGACGACCTCGTTCACGAGTCCGATCTCATGGGCCCGCTGGGCGCTGATGCGACCGTCCTTGGTCATCAGGGCCAGCTGCATGACCATCGAGATCGGCATGCGTCGCAACAGGACCGCCGGCTCGAGGGCGAACACGTTGCCCACCGCGAGATGCGTGTCGATGAGTTCGGCGTGTTCTGCCGCGATGATCAGGTCGGCGTCGGCGACCTGGTGGAGTCCGCCACCCACCACCATGCCGTTGAGGGCGCAGATCACCGGCTTCCAGACGTGGTGGTGCAGACGGGATCCGGGGACCTTGTTCCGGATCCCCTTCGCGCTGGTCGCCTTGATGTCCTGACCCGCCGAGAACGCGCGGTCGCCGGCGCCGGTGATGATCGCGACGCGGATGTCGCTGTCGTCGCGCACGCGGGCCCACGCCTGACCGAGTTCGGTCCGCGTGGTGTCGTCCGTGGCGTTGAGCCGCTCGGGACGGTTGATGGTGATGGTCGCGACGTGATCGCTCACGTCGAACAGGATCGAGCTGAAGGCCACGGGATCCCCTGGTGTCGGCGGTGAGTGTGGTGATGAACAGTACATCACGATATGTTCTATTGACCATCGCCCGACCGGCCGTGGGCCACGCCGCCGTGCCTCTGGTCCGTCGCGGCCGTCGGGTCCCGATCTCAGCAGGGAGTGACGTGACGGAAGCGCGAATGCCCAAGCCCGGTGACGCCATCACGGAAGCCGAGGTGATCACCCTCTACGTCGAGGAGGGCGGGACGGTCGACGAGGGTGATCCGCTCTACGCCATCGCGACCGACAAGGTCGAGATGGACGTGGAGGCACCGGCGTCGGGCGTCGTGCACTGGAAGGTGGATGTGGACACCACCCATGACATCGGCACCCTGGTCGCCGAGATCGAGTAGTCAGTACCCATGACACCACTCCCCGACGAGGTCGACGTCGATCTCGGGACCCCGGAACTGCGCGCCCGCATCTCCGGCGATCGGCTGACCGTCACCATCCACCGTCCCGAGAAGCGCAACGCGGTGACCGCCGACGGATACCACGGGATCAAACGCGCCGCCATGATCGTCGCCGACGAGCCGGACCTCGACTTCCTCGTCATCACCGGCTCGGAGGGCAACTTCTGCGCCGGTGGCGACATGAACGCACGGCCCGACGGTGACCGCCGCTGGGACGCGTTCACCGAGGCCTACGACGGGACGCCGTTCGAGACGCTGCAACGGATCCCGAAGATCGTGGTGTGCAGCGTCGACGGCGTCGCACTCGGCGGCGGACTGGTGATGACCCTCTTCGCCGACCTGGTGATCGCGGCCGACACCGCCAGGTTCCGGGTCCCGGACCTGACACGGGGTGTCTACGAGGCGTTCCTGGCCTCGCGGCTACCCCAGCGGCTGGGGACGTTGCGCGCGAACCACCTGATCTACGGCAACGAGTGGGTCGACGCCACCGAGGCGGAACGCCTCGGCCTCGTGGGCAGGGTGGTGCCCGCCGCCGACCTCATGCGCGAGACCGACGCACTGCTCGACCGGGTCCGCGCGACCGGCCCCGCCGCCCGCGCCGCCATGAAGCGGGAGATGGCCCGCGCCCTCCCCCAGGTCGACGTCTCGGGCTACTGGGGATCCATCGGCACACCCGAGCAGATCGAGGCCTTCGGGGCCTTCCTCGACAAGCGCGAACCGCGCTGGCCCCGCGACCACGACCGCGACGCGTTCGTCGAGGTGACCCGGCGCCCGGCGTGGCTCCCACCGGAGGCGTGACGATCGGACATCGCACGTACTACTGTCTAGGCCGTGACTGACATCTCGGTGCTCTCGGACCTGTCCGCCGCGACACTCCCCCGCCAGGCCATGTTCGTCGACGGCACATGGATCGACGGCGTCGACACCCCGCTGCCGCACCTGCATCCCGCGACCTCCGAGACCGTCTTCGAGGCGCCCACGGCGACCGCCGCGACGGTGGCCGACGCCGTCGCGGCGGCGCGGCGGGCGTTCGACGAGGGCCCGTGGCCGGGGATGCCGGCTCGTGAACGGGCACACGCACTCCGCCGGATCGCCGACCTGATGCACGCCGACGCGGACAACCTCAACACCCTGCTCTCGCTGGACAACTCGACGCCCAGTTCCTTCGTCGGCTTCTACCAGATGGGTGCGCACTACCCGGCGGACCTCTTCGACGTCTACGCCGGGTGGACCGACAAGATCACCGGTGAGACCTACCCATCCTGGGAGGAGGGTCAGCCGTTCACCTACACGACCCGCGAACCGGTCGGGGTGGTCGGACTGATCACGCCGTGGAACGCGCCGATGAGCCTGCTCGCCCAGAAGGTCGCACCCGCCCTCGCGGCCGGGTGCACCGTCGTGGTGAAGCCGTCGGAGCTCGCCCCGCTCACCAGCCTGCGCATCGCCGAGCTCATCGCCGAGGCCGACCTGCCGCCCGGCGTGTTCAACATGGTCACCGGCGGTGGGGACGTCGGATCGGCCCTGGTCGAGGACCCTCGCGTCGACAAGGTCTCGTTCACCGGCAGCCGGGCAGTCGGTGGCGCCATCGCGTCCTCCGTGGGCAGGCGGATCGGACGGGTGTCGTTGGAACTCGGCGGCAAGAGCCCCGCGGTGGTGTTCGACGACGCCGACCTCGGCATGGCGGTCGGGATCGCCGCCGGGAACGCGTTCCTCGGACTCTCGGGGCAGGTGTGTGTCTGTCAGTCCCGGATCCTCGTGCAGCGCGGCGCGTACGACGAGGTGGTCGACTCCCTGTCCGGCTTCGCGGCGATGGCGTCGTTCGGCAGCCCGTTCGACCCGGCCGTGACCTCGGCGCCGATGATCAGCCGGCCGCACATGGACCGCGTCCTGGCCCACATCGACGGGGCAGTGGCGTCCGGCGCGACCGTGGTGGCCGGTGGAGGCCGTGTCACGGACGGACCGTCGGCCGGCAACTTCGTGCAACCGACCATCCTCGCCGACGTCGACGGCTCCATGGAGGTCGTGCGGGAGGAGGTGTTCGGACCGGTGCTGACCGTCCAACCCTTCGACGACGAGGCGGAGGCGATCGCGCTGGCGAACGACTCGCTCTACGGGTTGGCCGCCGCGGTGTACACGCGGGACGTGGGACGCGCCCTGCGGGTCAGCAAGTCCCTGCGCGCCGGCAACGTCGGGGTGAACACCTGGACCCTGCAGCCCCATGCGCCCTTCGGCGGGGTGAAGCAGTCCGGGCTGGGCTCGGAGAACGGGCGCGAGGGCATCCTCGAGTACCTCGACACCAAGACGACGTTCCTCCACGGCTGAGGACGACGACCCCGTGGCCGACCCCCGTCTCACCCACATCGGGCTCTGCGTCACCGATCTCGACCGGTCGCTCCGCTTCTGGTGCGACGGGGTGGGATTCGCCGTCGTCGGGCACCTGACGGCCGCCGACGCGCAGACCGCGCAACTCCTCGACGTGCCCGACGTGGAGGTCGAACTGATCTACCTGGAGCGGGACGGGGTGCGGATCGAACTCCTGGGATATCTCACCCCGCCGCCCGAGCCCGCCGAGCCGGTTCGCCCGATGACCCGTCCGGGGTTCACGCATCTGTCGTTCCGCGTGGACGACGCACAGGCGATGGCGGACGCGATCGTCGCGCACGGCGGTCGCCACCTCACCGAGGCCACCGTGACGTTCCGCCACGGCAACCGCGGGATGATGCTGCTCGACCCGGACGACAACCGCATCGAACTGATCGAGCGGGTGCCCTCTCAGCCCTCGAAGACGCCGGGCGACGCCGAGTAGTCGACCGTCGACAACTCGGTCATCCCCCCGTCGACGTAGAGCACGGTCCCGGTGACGAAGCCCGAGTCGGCGCTCGCGAGGAACGCCACCGCCGGGGCGATCTCCGTGTCGGGGTCGGCGCCGCGGCCGAAGGGTGAGCCCTCGGCGGTCCGGGTGTAGTTGTCCCATTCGGTACCGATCATGTCGCGCTGCACGTCGGTGAGGGCGAACGGACAGATCGCGTTGACGCGGATCCCGTGACGGGCCCACTCCTTCGCCGCGACCTTCGTCAGCGCGTGCACAGCACCCTTCGCGGCCGAGTACGGCCCGGTGTAGCCGATGCCGGCGAGCGCCGATCCCGACACGAAGTTGACGACCGAGGCGCCACCCGATGCGACGAGTGCGGGATGGGCCAGCTGCATGAACCGGAAGGTCGCCTTGGGGCCGGTGGCCTCCGAGAGTTCCCAGTCCTTGTCGGTGACGAGCTCCAAGGCCTTCGGCATCGCGAAATACTGTGCGGCGTTGACCAGTACGTCGAGCTTGCCGTCGACGGTCGCCTCCGCGACGGCGGCGGCGATGTCGTCGCGCTTGGCGACGTTCGCCCGCACGAAGCCCGCGGAACCACCCTCATCGGTGATGAGGCCGACGCACTCGCGCCCCTTCTCCTCGTTCAGGTCGACGATGGTGACGTGGGCACCCTCCTGGGCGAGACGTCGTGACACGGCACGGCCGAGGCCCTGCCCTCCACCGGTCACCAGGGCCGACCGGTTCTCCAGACGCGACACGCTGCACTCCGTTCCGAGGGACGACGTCCGCCGACGCGGCGGAACACTTGTATCCGAAATGTATCATCGTCCGACAGCGCACCTCCGCCGTACCGGGAAGGACCCCCATGCCACCTCTCGCCGACGCCCCCGTCGACGGTCTCGGCGTCACCACGGCCGACGGCGTCCTCTGGGTGACCCTCGACCGGCCGTCGCGCGGGAACTCCGTGACGCGGCGGATGCAACGCGGCCTCGTCGACGCATTACGCACTGCCACAGGCGATCCGACGACGCGAGCCGTGGTCCTCACCGGCGCCGGCGACCGGCACTTCTGCACCGGACCCGACCTGTCCGACCCCGAGATGGCACCCGATCCGACACGGGCTCCCGGCGACGCGGCCCGCATCCTGCGGGAGGGATCGCAAGCCGTGGTGTCGGCGATCCTCGACTGCGAGAAGCCGGTCGTCTGTGCACTCAACGGCACCGCCGCGGGTGTCGGGGCGAGCATGGTGCTGGCCTGCGACCTCGTCGTCGCCGCGTCGACGGCGCGCATCATCGAGATCTTCGTCAAGCGCGGACTCGCACCGGACGGCGGCGCCGCCTATCTCCTCGCCCGCAAGCTGCCGATGAACGTGGCGAAGGAACTGCTCTTCTTCGGTCGTCCCCTCGACGCCGAGCACGCCCATCGGATCGGGCTGGTGAACGCCGTGGTCGAGCCCGAGGAACTGCACCCGTTCGTCGCAGGATGGGCGTCGGAACTCGCGACGGGTCCCACCCGGGCCATCGCCGCGGCGAAGGCACTGGTGAACGCCGCGCCCGACACCGATCGGTCGGCGGCGTTCTTCGCCGAGTCGGTGGTCGTCGAACAGGTCGCCGGCACCGACGACGTCGCCGAGGGCGTCGCCGCATTCCTCGACCGCCGGGAGCCACGCTTCACCGGCCGATGACCCTCACACGAGCGGCACCGCGAGGTCCGTGGGGTCCAGACGTCCGCGCAGCACCTCCGACCCGGTGATCTGCCAGCGGGCGGCCTCCTCGTCGTCGGCCCGCTGCAGAGCCGATCCCGATGCCAGCACCCCGCTCCGTCTCTTCGCCGACTCGCTGAGGCGCGCGGCCTCGTTCACCGGGTCGCCGATGACGGTGAACTCGTAGCGCCGCTCCTCGCCCACGTTGCCGGCGAGGACGGTTCCCGCGGACACCCCGATACCCACCCGTGGTGCCGCGCCGGCGTTCAGCAGGGCGTGTAGTTCGCGGGAGGCACGGAGCGCGTCGTCCGCCCATCCCGGAGTCTGCGTCGGCGCGCCGAACACCGCCAGGACGGCGTCGCCGATGAACTTGTTCACCCAGCCGTCGTTGCGCTCGACGACCTCGACGACCGCGGCGGAGAACTCGTTGATCGCCGCGAGGAAGTCGTCGGGGTCGACGGTGGCGGCCATACGGGTCGACCCGATCAGGTCGACGAACACCACCGCGGCCTCGCGACGGACCGCCCGCTCCCCGACCGCGGGACCGGGACCCACCTCGTCTTGGAGCGCGAGCCGCGCGACGTGATGACCCACGTGCCGACCGAACAGGTCGCGGAGACGTTCGCGCTCGGCCAGACCGGCGACCATCCGGGTGAAACCCGCCTGCAGCAGTCCGATCTCGGACGCGTCGAATGCCGGTGACACGACCTCGAGGTCACCACCCTCGACGCGCCGCATCTTGGCGCGCATGTCGTCGATGGGCTCCGCGGTCGCGGCCCCCGCCAGCGCGGCGAAGACGACACCGCTCACGGCCGTCCCCAGCCCCAGGACGAGGACGAGGACCAGCGCCTGCGTCCGCCCGGCCTCGGTCGTCGACGCGTACGCGGCCGCGACGACGAGCATGACCAACGGCACTCCGGTACCGACCAGCCACGAGAGGATCGCCCGCAGCCGCAGCCCGGGACCACGCCGTCGTAGCGGCGGATGGCGGGCGAAGCCCGCGGCCACGACCGGCCGCAACACCCGCGCACAGAGGAGGTACGAGAACGCACCGGTGAGCACGCCGCCGAGCGAGAGCCCGATGCCCAGAGACGATCCCAGCACCGGGGTCGGACGGTTGAGCGTGCCGAAGACGGCGGCGGCCGCGAACCAGACGGTGCCGTGCACCGCGGTCATGCGGAACGGGATCCGCTGCAGCAGTTCGAGTTCGGCGAGCTCGTCGCGTTCTCCGGCGGGCAGCGTCGTCCAGAGGAACCCGAGCAGCCCGGCGAGGGGGAAGACCACGGCCGCGAACACGATCCCGGCCACGGTGTTCGTCGACCGGACGCCGGCGTCGTCGAACGCCTCGGCGGTCGGGAGGAGATGTGTGGTCACCAAGGCGACGGCGACGGCGCAGACCACGGTGGGAACGAGTGCGGCCACGACGAGCCGCGAGTGCAGACCCGGCCCGTCCAATGGCGCGACGCGCCTCCCGCGCGGTCTGCGCGGACCGGTCTCCGAGCTGGGTGTCACCCGATCCCGACCATCGACCGCCACCCGTCGACGACGACGAGTCGCCCCGTCGACGCCAGCGTGAGGTAGAGGCGCTCCTGGTCCGGGCTCAGCGTCAGGTTGGTGGTCATCGGGTCGTCGGCGCCGATCGCCCCGACGATCAGGCCGTCGGGCGAGAAGACCGTCACCCCACCCGTCCCCAGCGTGGCGACGAGAACGTGGCCGTCGTCGGCGACGCACACCCCGTCGGCGCCGCCGACGCCGAGCGGCCCGCCGGCCGGGACCGTGGCGAACCCGTGCGCTCTGCCGACGACCCCGGGCGCCTCGAGACCGAACGCCCAGACGCGACGGGTGCGGGTCTCGGCCAGGTAGAGCGTCGCGCCGTCGGGTGCGAGTGCGACCCCGTTGGGCATCTCGAGCGGGAACACGATCTCCCGGAGGTCGCCGTCGACCGTCCCGTACAGCAGGCCCGTCATCTCGCGCGTACGGCCGTGCATGGTGCCGCCGTCGGTCACGTAGAAGCCCCCGACGGTGTCGACACAGATGTCGCTGGGCCGGACCAGGGGCAGGCGTTCACCCGTCTTCGCCGTGAAGTGGGTGGCCAGGGTGTGGACCGACCCGTCGGGGTCGACGATCTGCAGCTGCGGTGTGACGGGCTCGTCCGGTGCCCCGACGGGGCGGAAGAGCCGGGTGCACCCGGGGAGGTCGTAGGGCCACGGCCCGACACCGAAGCGGGACCCGCCGTTCTGACAGACGACCATACGACCGTCGGCCAGTTCTGCGACGCCGTTGGGACCACCGCCCGTGACGGCCACGGTCTCCCGCGCGCCGTCCCGACGGACACGGGTTATCCGCCCGGCCGCGATCTCCGAACACAGGACCGACCCGTCCGCGGCCGCGATGGGGCTCTCGGGGAAGGCCAGACCGTCGGCGACCACGTGCGGGACGGGCTGACCGGTCGAGAACTCCATGTGCGCCCCCGTCGATGTCAGCGGCTCAGGATCGCCGTCGGCGAACAGCTTCTGACAATAGTACAAGTGATGTAGCGTTGTTCATCGCAACCATTCAGTTCGAGAGAGGACGCAATCGTGGGACGACTTGAGGGCAAGGTCGCGTTCGTGACCGGTGCGGGTCGCGGGCAGGGTCGCAGCCATGCGGTGCGGCTCGCCGAGGAGGGTGCCGACGTCATCGTCGTCGACATCTGCCAGGATCTCGACTCCATCGCCTACCCGATGTCGGC
Source organism: uncultured Williamsia sp. (assembly GCF_947494875.1). Taxonomy (GTDB): domain Bacteria; phylum Actinomycetota; class Actinomycetes; order Mycobacteriales; family Mycobacteriaceae; genus Williamsia_A. The sequence goes on along the minus strand of NZ_CANLWM010000010.1, from coordinate 104,458 downwards.
GCGCGAGGATCTCGACGAGACCGGCCTGCTGATCGAGAAGACCGGCCGCAAGGCGGTCGTCGAGCAGGCCGACGTGCGTGACGTGGGCCGTCTCCGCGAGGTGCTCGCCAAGGGCATCGAGGAGCTCGGTCACCTCGACATCGTCGTCGCACAGGCAGGCGTCGCGGGCATCAAGGGCAAGGCCTGGGAGGCATGGGTCGACGTCATCGATGTCAACCTCATCGGCACGATCAACGCCATCCAGGCCTCGCTCCCCCACCTGCAGGAGGGGGCGTCGATCATCGCGACCGGTTCCACCGCCGCCCTGATGGACCTGGCGAAGAACGACAACCCCGGCGAGGACCCCGGCGGCACGGCCTACATCACCTCGAAGCGTCTCCTGTCGCAGTACACCTACGAGCTCGCGACACATCTCGCGCCGCGACGCATCCGTGCGAACGTCATCCACCCGACGAACGTCAACACCACGATGCTGCAGAACAGTGCGATGTACCGCACGTTCCGGCCCGACCTGGAGGACCCGCAGCGCGAGGACGCCGAGCCGATCTTCCATGTGCAGCAGGCGATGCCGGTGCCCTACGTCGAGCCGAGCGACATCAGCGACACCGTCGTCTACCTCGCCTCCGACGAATCCCGGTTCGTCACCGGTGGCCAGTTCCGCATCGACGCGGGTGGCTACCTGAAGTGGTACGACTACCACATCTGAGTCGTCACACCCGACGGCCGTGACCACAGGCCCGCGCCGAGTCCTCCCTCAGGAGAACTCGGCGCGGGCCTTCGTCGCGGCGGCGCCGTGCTGGGCGACGGTGGCCGTGGTGAGCTCGAGGGGACCGAAGGACTGTAGGTGCGCCTCCTCGGTCGCGGCGAGCAGGCCCTTCGTCAACGCGAGAGCCCCGCGGTCGGACCCCGCGAGGTCCACGGCGATCTCCCGCGCCGCCGTCACCGCGGTACCGGCCGTGACGAGATCGGTGACCAGACCGAGGTCGTGCGCGTCGGACGCCGGCAGGCGCCGTCCGCGCAACAGGATGTCCGACGCCCGGTGCCGCCCGACCTCCCGCACGAGCCGCCACGTGATCGCGCCGTCCGGCACCACCGCGCGTGTCACGAAGGGGGCGAGGAAGAACGCGTCCTCCGCGGCGACCACGAGGTCGCAGGCGAGCGTCAGACTCCAGCCGAGGCCGACGGCACCGCCCTCGACCGCCGCGATGGCGGGGACTCCGCATGTCCGCAACCGGCCGAGCACCCGTTGCGCGAGCGCGACCCGCCCGGCGGGAGCCAACGGGCCCGAGCCGTGGGCCGGACCGGACTTCAGGTCGCCGCCGGCGCAGAAGAACGACCCGGCGCCGGTGAGCACGATCGCGGTCGCGTCCGCCTCGACGGCCGCCTCGATCGCCTCGTCCAGCGCCAGCCACGAGTCGTAGGTCAGCGCATTGCGCCGGTCGGGTCGGTTCAGCGACAGGATCCAGGTCCCGTCCGCCTCCTCGACGAGGACGAGACGCTCGGCGTCGGGGCTCACCGCTTCAGGAACGCGTCGATCGCCGCGCGGTGCTCCGGTGTGGTGAAACACTCCGTCTCCGCGGAGATCCCGTAGTCGAGCACTCCGGAGATCGCGCGCTCGGCATGCAGGTTCAGGGTGCGTTTGGTGTCCTGCACGGCACGCGCCGGCAGCGCGGCCAGACGGTGGGCGAGGGCCAACGCCTCGGCCTTGATCGTGTCGTCGGGCACGACGCGGTTCGCCAGACCGAGGGCGACCGCCGTCTCGGCCGGGATCCGTTCGCCCAGCAGCAGGTACTCCTTCGCCTTCAACAGGCTCATCAGCAGCGGCCACAGCACCGAACCGCCGTCACCGGCGACGAGCCCGCTGGCGACATGGGTGTCGGCGAGGAACGACCTGTCGGACATGAGGACGATGTCGCAGAGCACGGCGATGCTGCAGCCGAACCCGACCGCCGGCCCGTTGACCGCCGCCACGATCGGCAGGGGGAAATCGATCATCGACCGGACGATCCGTCGCGCGTCCCGCATCCCGGCACGACGCGTGACCGGGTTCTCCACGTGGGTCTCGAGCCACTGGACCAGGTCTCCGCCGGCGGAGAAGTGCCTGCCGGCACCGGTCAGCACCACGGCCCGAGCGTCCGGGTCCTCGGCAAGCGTGTCCCAGATCCGCGCGAAGGCCCCGTGCATGGCGTTGTTGACCGCGTTGGCGTTCGCCGGGTTGTGCAGCGTGACGATCCGCACCGGACCGTCGGAGGCGACGAGGATCTCGTCGCATCCGCTGATCGTCGCGTCCCCCAGGTCGGCCGGGGCGCTCATCGGGCGCTCCGCGTGGTCGCTACGCTGCGGCGGATCGCCTCCGCCACCCGACCCGCATCGGGCCGACACGCGGCCTCCAGTGCCGACGCGCGCGGTACCGGCGTGTACGTCCCCGCCACACGGGTGACCGGGGCCTCCAGCACGTCGAAGAGCTGTTCACCGACCGCGGCCGCGATCTCGGCCCCCGGGCCGCAGAACTCGACCGACTCGTGGGTGACGACCAGCCTGCGGGTACGGCGCACCGACTCGAGAACCGTCTCGAGATCGAGCGGCACCAGGGACCGCAGGTCGATCACCTCCACCGACACGCCGTCGGCCGCCAGCTCCTCGGCCGCCGCGACCGCGGCGTGCACCATCACGCCGTACGTGCACACCGTGACGTCGGTACCGGCCCGGACCACGTTCGCCTGGCCCAGCGGGATCGTGAAGTCCTCGTCGGGCACAGGCCCCTTGCCCGCTCCGTAGTAGAGCTTCATCGACTCGACGAAGAGGCAGGGGTCGGGGTCGGCGAGACACGCGTTCATCAGGCCGACCGCGTCGGCCGCGGTGCTCGGCCAGACGACCTTGATGCCCGGTGTGTGCATGGCCCAGGCCTCGACCGCCTGTGAGTGCTGCGGCCCCGCGGCCATGCCCACCATGGCGCGGATGACCATCGGCGCGCTCGTCCGCCCGCCCGACATGTACCGGACCTTGGCCGCATGGTTCGCGATCTGGTCCATCGCGACGCCCAGGAAGTCCATGAACATCAGTTCCGCGACAGGCTTGAGCCCCGACAGGGACGCGCCGATGGCGGCACCGATGATCGCCGACTCCGCGATGGGCGTGTTCCGGACCCGGTGGTCGCCGTGGGCCGTGGACAACCCCGCGGTCACCTTGAACATGCCGCCGCCCGCGGAGTCGGCGATGTCCTCGCCGAGGGCGACGATCGACTCGTCGGCAGCCATCGCGCGGTCCAACGTCCGCTGGACGGCCTGGGCGAGACCGAGTTCGGTGGTCGCGCCGGACGGGATGTCGCGACGGTCCGCGTCCGACAGCGTGGACAACGCCAGCCCGCCCCCGGCGAACACGTCGCGGGTGAGGTCGTCGACGTCGGGCTGGGGTGCGGCGACCGCCTCGGCCATGGCGGCGTCGACGTCCGCGGCGGCCCTGGCGTCGATGTCGTCGAGGACGGCCTCGTCGACCGTCCCCGACTCGACGAGATGACGACGCCAACGGTCCATCGGGTGGTCGGCGCGGCGCGCCGCCAACTCGTCCGCGTCGGCGTACTTCATGGCGTCACCGAAGTAATGGCCCTGCAACCGGTAGGCGACCGCCTCGACGAACGACGGCCCCTGTCCCGACCGGGCCCGGTGGGCGGCCGTCGCGACAGCGTCGTGGACGGCGACCGGGTCGGTGCCGTCCACGGTGACACCGGGCATGCCGTATCCCGCCGCACGATCGGAGAAGCTCTCGGTCCGCGTGTACCCGGCCAGGGGTGTGCACTCCGCCCATGCGTTGTTCTGGCAGAAGAAGACGACGGGGAGGTCCCACAGCGCCGCGAGGTTCATGGCCTCGTGGACGTAGCCGATGCTGGTCGCACCGTCACCGAAGGACACCAGGACGACCTTCGACGCACCGGTGTGTGTTGCGGCCCAGGCGATCCCGTTCGCGATCACCGGTCCGGCCCCGACGATCCCCGTGGTCCAGGCGATCCCGTGGTCGGGATCGTGGATGCCCATCGCGCCGGCCTTGCCCCGGGACAAACCGCTGCCGCGACCCAGCAACTCCGCGAAGTACGCCGGCAGGTCCGTGCCCTGCGCGACGATGTCGCCGAGTCCGCGGTAGGTGGTCACCAGTTCGTCGCCGTCGTCGAGCGCCTCGGTGGCCCCTGCCGACATCGCCTCCTGGCCGTCGACGGGCCAGTAGCTCATCGCGAACTCCCCCGACGACAACCCCTTGCGCATGCGTGCGTCGGCGTGGCGGACGCGACTCATCCTGCGGTAGAGGTCGGTGGCGAGGTCGGCGTCGACCGTCTGCCCCGTGGTGGTCGTCGTCTCCGCTGTCATGAAAGCTCCCTTGCCCCACCGGGAACCCCGGCAGCTCGTTCGACGTCCGGACGGACTGAACAATGATACATCTCGTGTTCCGCAGCAGCGTCGGCATCGCGCGCGAGGACGAGGTCGCGACAATGCCCACCAATAGAACATCCGATGTACTACTGTCTACCCATCATCGGCCGTCACTCGCCGACCACATCGGGAAGAGAGCATCACACACGTGACCAGATCACTGCGGGGGAAACGTGTCCTCGTCGTCGGGGCGTCGTCGGGCATCGGCCGGGCGTTCGCGATCCAGGCCGGCAAGGAGGGCGCGCAGGTGGTCCTGGTGGCGCGCCGCAAGGAGAAGCTCGACGACGCGATCGCAGAGGCCGGCACGGGGACCCCGGTGGCCGCCGACATCGCCGATCCCGCCGGCGCCGCCGCGGTCGCCGAGGCCGCACGCACCACGCTCGGCGAGGTCGATCTCCTGTTCTGCTCGGTCGGCGTCGCTCCTCTGAAGATGTTCGCCGACACGGACTCGGACGACTGGGAGTCGGTGATGCGCACCAACGTGGTCGGGGTGCACCAGCTCATCCGCCACGCGCTGCCCGTGCTCGCCGAGGGGGCGATCGTCGGCGCGCTCTCGTCGGAGTCGGTGGGCCAGCAGCGGGCCGCGCTCGGCGCCTACGCGGCGAGCAAAGCAGCGCTGATGTCGAGCTTCGACGCCTGGCGCACGGAACATCCCGGGCTGCGGTTCTGCACCATCGCGGTCGGGAGCACCATCCCGACCGAGTTCGCCGACGCCTTCGACCCCGAGCTGCTCGGCAGCGTTCTCGAGGACTGGATCTGGCGTGGGCTCGTCCAGGAGACGCTCATGACCCCCGACGCGGTCGCCGACGCCATCGCCGGCATGCTCGCCGGGATCATCGACCATCCCGACGTCGGCCTCGACCACGCCGTCATCAAGCCGCCGTCGGCACCGCGGCGCATGTAGGCGACGCGCCCCACCACACGCGACAGCGAGACAGGAGAAGATCATGGTGAAGACCGGAACCCGACTGCAGAGCCAGGTGGACGACACCGAGGTGATCGTCGTGCGTGCCGCGGACAGCCTCGACGACCTGCGGTGCGGGGGGCACCCGATGGTCGAGGTCGGCGGCGAGCGCGGCGGTGAGCTCGACCCCGCTTTCGGCGAGGGCACGGTGCTGGGGAAGCGCTACCTCGCCGACGACGGCGCGGAGGTCCTCGTGACGAAGGCCGGACAGGGCAGCCTCGCGGTCGGGCAGACTGCGCTCGCGGTGAAAGAGGCGAAGCCACTGCCGGCCAGCGACTGATCCCCCGACCGCCCTCGTCGCCGACACGAGGCTCCGTACACGAGAAGCGGGGCCCGATCCTCTCGGATCGGGCCCCGCTTCTCGTCTGTCCTGGCGCGCGTCAGTTCTTCTTGCTCATCTGGTCCGCGATGTTGTCCATGAACCCCTTGATGCCGACGCCACCCGCGGTCGCCATGACCTCGTCGTAGTCGTACTCCGAGGGCTTGCCGTCGTTGGGACGCCAACCGGTGTCGGCCGTGCAGGACTTGAAGCCCTCCTCGGGGAACGCGTACCACTTGCGGGCGTTCAGCTCGACGATCTTCGCCGCGTCCTCGTCGGGCACGTTCTTCAGCTGCTCCTCGGCCCGCGCCCGGCTCTTCGGCCAGAACGAGTCGGAGTGGGGGTAGTCGCACTCCCAGGTGATGTTGTCGATGCCGACCGAGTCCCGGAGCTTCATGCCGACCTCGTCCTCGATGAAGCAGCCGGCGATGTTGCGCTTGAACAGTTCTGACGGCGGCACCGTCGGGTGGATGTTCTGGTAGTACTTGTGCTTCCGCCAGACGTAGTCGGCGCGCTCCACCAAGTAGGGCATCCACCCGATGCCACCCTCGGAGAACGCGACCTTCAGGTTCGGGTGCTTGTGGAAGACGGGCGAGAAGACGAGCTCGATCGCGCACGCCATCGAGGTGGTGCCCATCAGCGTGATCCAGACCGCGAACGGCGCCTCGGGCGACGTCTGCGGCGGCAGGCCACCGGACCCGAAGTGCATGACCACGGTCATGTTGGTCTCCTCGAGCGCGGAGAACACCGGATCCCAGTACGTGGTGTGGTAGCTGGGTAGCTTCAGGTTGCTCGGGTTGTCCGGGAGTCCGATCGCACGACACCCCATCGCAGCGAGCCGCTCGATCTCGGCGACCATCAACTGCGCGTCCCACAACGGGAGGATGCCCATCGGGATGAAGCGGGCCGGATCGGTCGCACACCACTCGTCGAGGGAGAAGTCGTTCCACGCCTTCACGCTGAGCAGCGACAGCTCCTTGTCCTCACCCTCGAGGAACACAGTGCCGCAGAATCGCGGGAACGACGGGAAACACAGCATCGCGTGGACGCCGTCGATGTCCATGTCGGCCAGACGCGCCTTGGGCTCGTAGCAGCCGGGGATCATCTCGTCGTAGCGCACCGGATCGACGCCGAACTCCTCCGGCGGCTTGCCCGCCACGGCGTTGAGACCGATGTTCGGGTAGGTACGCCCCTCGTACACCCACATGTTGACGGGGAGCTTGCCCTCGCCTCGGGGGAACTCCTCGATGTGCGGGCCGATCTCGCGATACTTGCTCGGGAGACGGTCGGTCCAGACGTGCGGTGGCTCGATCAGGTGGTCGTCCACGGAGACGAGCTTCATCGACGGTTGCAGCGGCATTGCTCTGATCCTCACTGTGCTCGTGTCGGACACCTCGGTCGAGACGCCCCGCCCTACAGCACAAATATACAATTTTTGCCTAATTGACTATAGCATCGGAAGTGGTCCCCGGGGAGTGGTAATCCTGGGCTCCGCAGCGACATCGAGCGCACGCGAACCCCCGACTGCCGGGGGCGCAGAAAGGACCGCACCATGGACGAGCCCGACCCGTTGACGAACCGGATCCCCCACGACGACTGGGCCGATCAGGACCTGCTCACCAAGGGTGAGGCGGCGGAGCGCGTCGCCGCCGAGATCGACGCCGTCCGCGCCGAGATCATCGGCGGGATGGGCGGCGCGGAACCCACCGACTCGCTACAGAAGCGCCTCGAGGCACTGCAAGCCGCCTACCGGTCGCTCACCGGCACCGACTGAGGGCCCCGCAGCACGGACGACGACGACCCCGGGCCAGTCGCCCGGGGTCGTCGCCTGTCTGTGCTTCGGTCAGCGTCGGTCCAGCGTCACCGGCAGTCGATCGTAGGTGTGGACGAGCGCCGACGCGCGGAGCTGGGCCTCACCGGTGATGCGGATGCCATTCGTCCGCTCCACGAGTTCGTCGATGAGCAGGCGTGCCTCCCGGCGGGCCAGTGCAGCTCCCATGCAAAAATGCTCGCCGATCCCGAATCCGAGGTGGGTGCGCGCGTCACGACGGGTGATGTCGAACTCGTCGGCGGTGGGTCCCCACCGCTCCTCGTCCCGATTGGCCGATGCATAGGCGAGCAGCACCGCGTCACCGGCTTTGATCGTCTTGCCGCGCAACTCCACATCGACTGCCGCCTGCCGCGCCATGCTCATCACGGGCGTCCAGAAGCGCATCGTCTCCTCGACCGCATCCCCGCTGCGACTGGGGTCGTCGAACAGCAGTTGCCGCTGGTCGTCGAACTCGTCGATGCAGTGCGCCAGGCCCGCGATGAGACTCTGGGTCGTCTCGCTACCCGCCGCCAGAAGGATCAACGCATAGGTGAGCACCTGCACCTCGTCCAGCGGTTGGCCGTCGACGAGGACGGTCGTCAACATGGTGAGGAAGTCGTTCTGTGGGGCTTCGCGTCGCTCGGCCACGAGTTCCATGATGAAGGGGGCCACTTCGGAGTAGATCAGGGTCATGTCGTCGTCGCTCGCGGCGCCACTGCCGACGTGCGCGATCGTCGTCGCCCACCCGACCACACGCGACCAGTCCTTCTCCGGGATTCCGAGGAGCTGGGCGAAGACCTGGACGGGGACCGGTTCGGCGACGTGCTCGATGAAGTCGAACTCACCGTCCGGGAGCCCGTCGACCACGTTCTTGACGACCTCGCGGACGCGATCCTCCATCTTCGCGACCTCACCCGGCGTGAGGTGGGCACCGATAGCGCGTCGATGGCTGCGATGCTCGGGCGGGTCCATGAACATGACGCCACGGTTCCCGTAGTTCTGCGGGTCCTCACCCTTGCGCTTGGCGATGACGTCCATCAGGACCGCGATCCGCTCGGACCGGAATCGCTCGGGGTCGGACGAGATGGCCTTGATGTCATCGTATTTGGTGATGACCCACATCTCGTCCGCGGCAGACCAGTACACCGGCTCGACCCGACGCAACTCCTTGAAGGTGGCGTTGGGGTCACCCAGGTAGAAGTCGGGACTGTCGAACCGCGCCGCGGTCTCGAAAGGAGTTGTCGTCATGGCCGTTCACACCTGTTCTCTTCCGTCGCCGACGTGGTCGGGCCGACACCGTCGCGGTTGTCGGCGTCACCGTACCCTCGGCTCGTCGACGCATGACAACGTAACATTTCGAGTGCTACTGTTCCACAGTGTCAGGGAGCTTGTCGCACATACGCGTCTGCGATCTCGGGGGTCAGTTGGCCGGGGCAGGCGCGACGAAGATCCTCGCCGCCTTCGGCGCCCAGGTTATCCGGGTGGAGGACCCCGTCACCCGAGGCATGTGGGACGCGTTGCGCGGGGTCGGACCGTTCGTCGACGAGCGCCGCGGGGTCAACCTCGGTGGCGGCTTCAACAACCACAACGCCGGGAAACTCGGTGTCACGATCAACCTCCGCACCTCGGAGGGGACCGCCCTCCTCGAGGATCTCGTCGCCGTCAGCGACATCGTGTGCGAGAACTTCGCCGCCGGGGTGATGGAACGTCGCGGCTTCGGATACGACCGACTGCGGGAGATCAAGCCCGACATCATCTATGTCGCCAACTGCGGTTTCGGGCACACCGGGCCCTACCGTGACTTCAAGACCTGGGGACCCATCGTCCAGGCGCTGAGCGGGCTCACGTTCAACTCCGGCCTCCCGGACACCGAACCCGCGGGGTGGGGCTTCTCCTACATGGACCACATGGCCGCCTACCATGCGACGGTCGCGATCCTCGGGGCCCTGCACCAGCGAGCCCGGACGGGGTCGGGTGAGTACATCGATCTCGCCACCGTGCCCGCCGGGATCACCATGTCCCCCACCACCGTTCTCGACGCGACGGTGAACGGCCGTCGTCAACGACTTGCGGGGCAGCCGAAGGGCAACCGGGCCGAGTTCGACGAGATGGCGCCCCACGGCATCTATCCGATCGCGGGCGACGACCGGTGGATCGCCATCGCCTGCCGGGACGACGACGACTTCACCGCGTTGGCCTCGGTCCTGGACGTCGACGCCCTGCGTGCCTCGCGATTCGCCGAGCTGTCGGGACGTCTCGCCGACGCCGACGGACTCGACGACGCCATCGCGGCCGCCACCCGGGATCGGGACGGGGCGACCCTGGCGCGCGACCTGGTGACCGCAGGCGTGCCGGCGAGCGTGGTGGCCAGCCCCGCCGAACGCATCGACGGCGACCCCGACATGGGCCGGTGGGGGCTCTTCCCGACCGTCGAGCACCCTGAGATCGGCACCGTCCGGGTCGAGGGGTTGCCTCTGCACTTCTCCGAGACCCCCTGGGAGATCACCGAACCCGCACCGCTTCTCGGACAGCACAACGCCGAGGTGTTCGGCGGGATCCTCGGACGCACGGACGCCGAGTTGACCGAGCTGGGCGAGGTGGGCGCGCTGTGACCACTCTGCTGGACGGGCTGCGGGTACTCGAGTTCGCGGGTCAGTACACCGGCGTGGGCGGTCGACTCCTCGCCGAACTCGGCGGCGACGTCGTGGTCGTCGAGCCACCCACGGGAGCGTCGACGCGACACCGTCCCCCATTCGTCGACGACACCCGCGACCCCGACCGCAGCCTGCGGTGGTGGGCCGAGAACGTCGGCAAGCGTTCCGTCACGGTCGATCCCGACGACCCGGCCGAGATCGAGCGGCTGCGGGCACTGATCCGGACCGTGGACGTCGTCATCGCCGACGACATCTCCGTCGCGGACGGTCGGATCCGACACCACGAGGTGGCACAGGACAATCCCGGCGTCATCTGGGTCGCCGTCACCCCGTTCGGTCGGGACAGCGCCCGGGCGTCGGACCCCACCACGGATCTCACGATGATGGCGGGCGCAGGCCCGGTGTGGAACTGCGGCTACGACGACCACTCCATCCCCCCGATCCACGGCGGCGGGGACCAGGCGACCAACATCGCGGGACACTACTGCGCCATCGGCGCCCTCGCGGCGCTCGCCCACCGGGATCGCACCGGCCGGGGACAGCTCGTCGACGTCAACGTCACCGCAGCGTGCAACGTCACCTCGGAACAGACCACCTACAACTGGTTGGTCGCCGGTGAGACCTGTGTCCGGCAGACCGGCCGGCACGCGTACTTCCTCCCGAGCTCGCCGGTTCAGGTCCGATGCGCGGACGGCGCGTACGCGACGACCGGCATCCTGCCGCGCAGGCCGACGGAGTTCGCCGACATGCTGGCGTGGTTGCGCGATCTCGATCTCGAGGAGGAGTTCCCCGAGGCGGTGTTCCTCGAGATGGCAGCCGGACGGGAGGCACCCCTCGACATCGCGAAGATCGGGGTCGACGACGAGACGACGGCGATCCTGTCCGCGGCCCGGGAGGCCATGGGCCTCATCGCGTCTCGGCTGCCCGCACACGAGTTCTTCACCTCCGGCCAACGACGCGGCTTCCCGGTCGGGGCCGTGCTCACCGTCGACGAGGCGTTCGAGGACGAGCACGTCGTCGCACGCGGGTTCCCGCTGCCCGTGGACCATCCCGAGCTCGACCGGACGGTGCGGTATCCCGGACGGCCCTACCATCTGCACACCGCGGACACACCGGTGCCGGCACGACCGCCGCTGGTGGGCGAACACGACCGTCTCCTGTACGACCCGGCCACGTCGAAGGTCGCTTCCCGGGAGTCGGTCTCCGCAACGACTGATCAATGAATCATCGAGTGTTCTGTTGATCAGTCGGGTGCTATCGTCGGCGGGTGTCGACGACCAGTGAGTTGATGTACTCCCCGTTCTCGCGAGCCGTGTTCGACGATCCGTACCCCGTGTACCGGCGACTGCGCGACGAGGCACCCGTCTACCGCGATCCGGAGGACCGGTGGTGGGTGCTGTCCCGCTTCGACGACGTCGCGGCGGCACTGCGCGACTCGTCGCTCTACTCCTCGAGTCGCGGCCCGGCTCCGGAGAACCCGGATCGCGACGGGAAGAAGTACTCCATAATCTCGATGGACTCACCGCGTCACGAGCACGTCCGCGGCGCACTGAAGCGGTCGTTCACCCCTGCGGCGGTCGCCGCCATGGAGGATGCGCTGCGGACGATCGTCCACGGACACCTCGACAAGCTCCGCCCCGGGATGACGATCGACGCGATGGAGGCGTTCGCGTTCCCCATCCCCACCGACGTCATCGGTGAACTGCTCGGGGTGCCGGCGAGTGATCGCGAACAGCTGCGGGTCTGGTGGGAGGCGTTCCTCGCGCGCGAGGAGGGGTCGGTCGCCATGCCGCAGGCAGCGATCGACGCCAGCCGCGAGATCAGTTCCTACATCGGCGGCCTGATCGAGGAGCGCCGCCGCGACCCCGGCGACGACCTGATCAGTCGCGTGTTGGGGGCGACGTTCGAGGATCCCGACTCCGGCGAACGCTCGTTGACACCGCACGAGGTGCTGATGTTCTGCAATCTGTTGTCGGCCGCCGGGTCCGAGACGACCCAGAAGCTCATCTCCAACGGTCTCGTCGCCCTGCACGACCACCCCGACCAGTGGCAGGCCATCGTCGACGACCGCGATCTGATCCCCGCGGCGGTGAACGAGGCCCTGCGCTTCGACACCCCCAGCCACTGGGTCGCCCGTACGCTCACCGCACCCGTCGAGATGCACGGGGTGCAGATGGAGGCCGGCGATTGGGTGCTGCTGCTCCTGGGCAGCGCCAACCGTGACGAGCGCCGCTACAGCGATCCCGACCGCTTCGTCGTCGACCGCGGGAAGGGCGGCATCGACGTCTACTTCGGCTGGGGCATCCACGTGTGCCTCGGTCAGTGGCTCGCGCGGCGTGAGGCGCAGCTGGTGTTCGAGTACTTCGCGGAGCACTTCCCCCGCTACACCGTCGGGCGTCACGAACGGGTCCTCACCGCGACGGTCCGTGGCTACACGACCGTCGAGATGACCCTGCGCTGATCGGGTCGCAGTCCCGAGGTCGTGCCCCGGGGCCGCGGTCCGCCGGTCAGGCGATCGCGCCCTTGTCCTTCAGATCGGAGATGCGGTCCCAGTCCCCACCGATCTCCAGGATCAGCTCCTCGGTGTTCGCCGAGAACTCCGGCATCGGGGCCAGTGTCAGGGGCTCCTCGTCGAAGAGCACCGGACTCGCGACGAGGTCGTACCGGTCGTCCCCGTCACCGACGGCCACGATGTTGCCGTTGGCACGTGCCTGCGGATCGGCTGCGACCTCCGCGGTGTTCTGCACGACAGCCCACTGTCCGGAGAACCCCTCGAGCACCGATCGCCAGTGGTCCAGCGTCTCCGACGCGAGTCGCGTGCGGATGGCCTCGGTCGCCGCGGCCGCGTTGCGGGTCAGCGACTCGTGGGACGAGAACCGTTCGTCGTCGGCCAGCTCGGCCAGGCCGATGCGCCGGCAGAAATCGCCGAAGAACCGGAAGCCCTGCAGCATCGAGACGCCGAGGTATCGACTATCACCCGTCTTGTAGAAGCCGACGAGCGGGTTGTTCGGGGCGACGTTCGCCCCGGCGGTGTTCGTGATCCACGGTTCGCCGGTGGCCAGCGCGGCGTTCACGGCCACGCCGGACGCCCAGATCCCCACGCCGAGAAGCGATATGTCGACGACGCGTGCCACGCCGGTGCGCTCGCGCTCGAACAGCGCAGCGGCGATCCCACCCGCGATGGTCATGCCGCCGAGGGAGTCCCCGTAGGCGGGTCCCGGTTGTGGCACGACCCCGTCGAGGTCCGACGGGGTGGATCCGACGGCCCCGCCGGCGCGGCTCCAGAACCCGGTCATGTCGTAGCCACCGGTCCGCGCGTCCGCGCCGAGCGCGCCGTAGGCGCTGCCCCGCGCGTAGATGATGTCGGGGTTGACGGCCCGGAGGTCGTCGACGTCGATGCCGAGCTTGGCCCGGGCGTCGGGCAGGAAGTTGGTCAGGAAGACGTCGCTGGTGCGCGCGATGTCGAGCAGCAGTTCCCGGCCCGCGGGGTTCGCCATGTCCAGTGCGACCGAACGCTTCCCACGGTTCGCGTGCTCCATCACCGGGTTCCGGTTGCCCTCGATCGTGATGTGCCCGAGTTGGCGCAGGCCGCGCTGTGCGTCTCCGGTGCGCGGGTGCTCGATCTTGACCACGTCGGCCCCCCAGTCGGCCAGCACTGCGCCCGCGGACGGGACGAAGGTCCACTGCGCGACCTCGAGGACGCGTACCCCGGTCATCGGCTGGTTCATGGTTCTCCTCGCGTGTCGCGGTGGCCGGCTGCACCGCCGGATCCGACCTTCCTGGCCACTGAACAGTAGAACACATCGTGTTCGTCTGACGACGTATCGTCCATCGGCGCGACCGCCTAACCGCTGATGCGTGCGCCGCTGTTGTATCCCCAGATGGCCATCGTGAGAAGCAGATTGACGATGATCATCAGCGTGATCGCCGCCCGCATCGCGCGGCCCGCCGCGACACCGACGCCTTCGGGACCACCCGAGGCGTAGTAGCCGAAGTAGCACTGCACGGCGGTGGTCAGCATCACGAACACGATGGCCTTGACCAGCGAGAAACCGATGTCGGACCCGGTCAACACGAGGTGGAAGTAGTGGTCGTAGGTTCCCGGTGACTTGCTGCCCGCCACCGTCATCGCCAGTTGGACCGCGACGAAGTTGGCCACCAGGCACACCAGGTACAGGGGGATGATCGCGACGACCGATGCGAGCATGCGGGTGGTGACGAGGTAGGGCACCGACCGGATGGCCAGCGACTCCATGGCGTCGATCTCCTCGGCGACCCGCATCGACCCCAGCTCCGCGGTGAACCGGCATCCTGCCTGCGCAGCGAACGCCAGCGACGCCATGATGGGCGCCAGCTCACGGGTGGAGACCGTCGCGGAGATGAGCCCGGTCAACGGACTCAGCCCCAGGAGCTTCAGGGCGCTGTACCCCTCGATGCCCACCAGCGCACCGGCACTCGCCCCGAGGACCACGATGATCCCGGCGGTGCCACCACCGACGATGAGCGAACCGTTGCCCCAGGACACCGCCGAGATCAGCCGGAGGAGTTCCTTGCGGTAGTGCCGCAGGACGGTGGGGATCCCCGCGATCGCGGTCGCGATGAAGACGGCCGCGTGGCCGAGCCGCATGACCTGGAACCGCGGTTTCTGGCTGAGGATGACGAGCGGCCGGACGCCGGTCGGGTAGTAACGAGATGCCATGTCAGAGAGTCGCCCTGGGGAAGAGGATGGTGTACAGCTCGGTGAACGCGACGTTGACGATCATGAGCAGCACGATGGAGGCGACGACCGTCGCGTTGACCGAGTTCGCCACGCCGGCGGGACCGCCCTTGGTGCTCAGTCCTTTCTGACACGCCACGATGGTGACGATCATCCCGAAGACGACCGCCTTCACCACAGCGAGCCACATGTCCGACACCGTCGCGAACGACGAGAAGGTCTGCACGAAACTGCCCGGTGTGCCGTCCTGCACGTAGACGTTGAACATGTAGCTCGCGAAGAAGCCGACGAACGCGGACAGCCCGGTCAGCCCGACCGCCACGACGACGCCGGCCGCGACGCGGGGGACGACCTCCCGCCGCAGCGGGTTGAGCCCCATCACCTCCAGCGCGTCGATCTCGTCGCGGATCGTGCGCGATCCGAGGTCGGCGCAGATGGCCGATCCCACCGCGGTGGCGAGCAGCATCGCCGTCACGACGGGCGCCGCCTGCCGGATGACGGCGAGTCCGCTGGCCGCGCCCGCCAGCGACGTGGCACCCACCTGACCGGCCACGAGGCCGAACTGGATGGACAACGTCGCGCTGATCGGCAGCGCGACCGCGAGGGTGGGCAGCCACGAGGTCTTCACCATGAACGCGGCCTGGCGGACGAACTCCCAGAACCGGAACTGTCCGGTGGCGATGTCCGCGACGAGCCAGTAGACGGCCCGCACGCCCATGACGAACTGCGCGCCCACGGTGTCGAGCGACGCGACCGGGTGCTTGCGGACGTAGTCACGGGTCCTCTGCCCGAATCCGGTTGTCATGAGCTCACTTCAGATCGACCTGGGAGGCGAGCCAGCGACCGTCGACGCGGTTCATCGTCATCGTGATCCGACTGCGGTCGACCCGGGGATCGGGGCTCTGGTTGTTCGTGACGCTCTGGTCGACGAAGAGCAGGACGACGACCCGGTCACGCGAGGCCGACTGCACCCCGCTGTCGATCACCTGGCCCTTGCTGGTCGCCTTGTTCTGCACCAGGAGGGTCTTGAGCTGATCGCTCGACTTGGCGTACATGTCCTTGAAGCTCCCCGTCGCGCCGTCGAGGACCTGTTGGAAGTTCTGGTCGATGGTGGCGGAGTCGATGCTGGTGAGCGTGACGGCGTAGGTCCGCGCGGTGTCCTCGGCGGCCTTCGCCGCGTCGGCGACCTGCTCGCGATCCTGCAGTGAGGTGCCCCAGATCCCGGCGAGCACCCCACCGATCACGGCCGCCACCAGCAGGATCCCGATCACGGCGCGTGCCAGCAGTCGTCGACGGCGCGAGACGGTGACCGTTCGGGCCGCGGGATCGTGCTCCGCCGCCGTCGTCGCGTTCTCGTTCGTGCCGTCGTCGGGACCGGTCTCGGTGTCCGCCGAGGAGGGTTCCGTCACCGTCGCGGGTTCGTCGGTGGTCGTCGTGTCGGCCTTCGCGGCGGAGATCGTCGCCGACGAGCTCGTCATGGACTCCTGCGCCGCATCAGCAGCCGCTGGTGTCGCCACCCCGTTTTCGGGTTCGGCGGGTTCGGGCTCTGTGTGGGCTGGGCCGTCGACGTCGCGGAAGGCGTCGATGTCGTGCGCGTCGTCGTATTCCGCGTCGGTGAGGGCACCGCTCAACGCGTCGACGTCGAGGTCCTCGTCGGACGGGTCGTCGGGCCGTGGTGTCGTGGCCATGGTCATCCTCCCGGGACGGGGACGGGTTGGCGCGCGCCGCCGGGGATCAAGGGCAGCGAGTACCGCCCCCGGGGCGTGGGACTGGTGACCGCGTTCAGGTCGTCGGGGGGCGCATCGGTCACACCCGGCGGCAGGGGCGCATTCGCCGCGCCGCGCACGATCTGTGCCGAATCCTCCGGCGTACACGTCGGGTACAGGTACGGCTCCGGGAACGAGGCACCCGACACCGGTAGGCGGGGTTGGACGTAGTCGCAGATCTTGCGCGGGTAGATGTTGACCACCGCCCAGATCGCACCGTCGTGGACGACCGATCCCACCGCACGTGCCGCCGAGCCTGTACGACCCGAGGGCGAGAACAACGACCGGATCGCCGGCTCGCGCAGCTGCATCACCTGCACGGTCGACACGAGGTTGCCCAGCAGGCTGACCATCGTCGGCGAGTTGTCGGAGATGATCTGGTCGAGCTGACGGAACGTCGCCGGGGTGATCGTGACCAGGCGACCGAACCCGTCCTGCATCTTCTGCACTCCCGTGAGGGTCCGGTCGAGACCGGCTGCCGTGTCGCGCAATCCGGGCCCCAGCTCGCTCACGGTGTTCGCGACGACCGCTGTGTTCCGGATCAGCGACGAGGTCTGCGGAAGCACCGAGGAGAGGGTCGAGATGAGGAACGCGCCGCCGTCGATGATGTCGGCGAGCTTGTCGGGCGCGGTGGGTCCGGCGCCGAGTTCACGGACGATCGAGCCGAGTTGCTCGGGATTCAGTTGCGCGAGCGTGCCGTCGGCGTTGGTGAGTGTGTCCGCGAGCGACACCGGTGAGGAGGTGCGTCCCACCCCGACCACCGACCCGTTGCGGAGGAACGGGCCGGTGGACGTGGTGGGCACGAAGTCGAGATACTGCTCACCGGCGGCCGACAGCGCGGCGACACGCGCCGGACTGCTCGCCGGGATGCGGACACCACTGTCGATCTCGGCGACGGCGACCACCGTCCGGTCGACGAGATCGACCGATCGAACCGTGCCCACCCGGACGCCGCGCAGCGACACATCCCGCCCAGGGAGCAGTCCGCCGGACTTCGCCAGGTCCACCCGCACGGTGTACGTCGACTGGAACGGGTCGACCCGCAGCGAGCCGAACACCAGGTATCCCCCGGCGAGGACCGTGGTGACCACGAGGGCCACGACCGACAGGACGCGACGCTGATCGGAGATCCATCGGAACGAGGCGTTCATCGGCCCGGTCCGATCACCTTGTCGCGCAGCCGTTGCAGCGTGTAGGTCAGCGATCCCACGAGGTTCGCGACGTCTCGGCCGTCGGGGACCCGGGACTCCGGGTTGGCCGGGTACGGACCGACGGGCACCGGGCCGAGCGAGAAGCCCGCGACGTCGACGTCCGCCGCCGCACCGACGCCGGCGAGCATGCGCCCGGCGAGGATCGAGAACAGTTTGTTGGAGTTGTTGAGGTCGACACCGGGCTGGGTCGCCGCGGCGTTCAGGCCCGCCGCGAGGTTGTTGATGTCGCGCGCCATGCTCCCCTGCGCCCCCTCACGCATCACCGGGAAGCGTTGCAGCTTCGCCGATATGCTGCCCAACCGGTCCGCGATGTCGACGATGCCGTCCGTCGTGCCGCCGAGGGTGGACAGTGCGGGTGACGCGGCGCTCAGCGCGTCGTCGACGGTGCGCTGTTGCCGCGCAACCGTGGAGGACAGTTGATCGGTGCTCGTGATGGCCGCCTGGATGGAGTTCGTCCGGGCCGCGAGGTCGTCGACCAGTCGTGTGCTCTGGGCGATCAGGTCGCCGAGGGCGTCGCCGCGGCCGCCGATCCGACGTCCCAGACCGTTCAGGGTGCGTGCGAGGTCACGGATGGCGCCACCGTTCACCAGCAACGCCGACCGGCTGAGCACGTCCTCGATGGTCGCCGCCGACGACGTCTGCCGGATGACGGACCCCGGTGCGAGCGCCGGACCGCTCGACGCACCCGCCGGCTCCTCCAGCGCGACGAACACGTCGCCGAGCGGAGTGGCCGACCGGAGGTTGGCCACCGTGCCCCGCGGGATCTGCACCCCGTCGCGGATCTTCATGTCCACCACCGCCGAATACGACGACGCACGCATCGACTCCACCTCACCGACGTCGACGCCGTCGAGGCGCACCTTGGCCTTCGTCGGGAGGTTCAGTGCGTTCGCGAACTGCGCCGACAGCCGGTAGCCCGAGGTCGTCTGTCCCGGCGCCGGCAGCGGCAGGTTGTCGAGCCCGGCTGAGCAGCCGGCCGTCAGCACCGCGATCACCGCGGCGGCGATCACCAGGTGGAGGGTGCGTGCACGTGATCTCATCGCTTCAGTCCCGCCAGACCCGCGAGCATCGCGGTGACGCCGAAGTCCGGACCCATGTCCGAGGCCTTCCCGGTGTTGCATCCCAGGTTCTTGAGGTTCAGCACGTTGCAGATGTACTTGAGGGTCTGCCCGTCGAGCAGGAGGCGATCGAGGTTGACGTGTGCTCGACCGGCTCGCAGGGTCGGGTCGACGATCGCGAAGGCGTTGTCCGCCGCGAGCGGGAACTGATCGAAGAACGACGCGATGTTCTGCCTGTTGTCGGCGACGCTCTTCAATGCCACGTCGGCTCCGCCCAGGGTCTGCGAGATCTTTCCGCGGTACTTGTCCATCAGGTCGGTCGTGGCGGCGAGGATCTGCACGAGTTTCGACCCCGTCGTGCCGGTACCGAGCTCCTGGTCGTCGAGCAGCTGCGTCAGAGTCGAGATGCCCGAACCGAACTGGCGGATGGACGCGTCGTTCTGCGCGGCGGCGGTCGTCAGGGAGTCGAGGTTCTTCACGATCGTGGTGATGGCATCGCGTGTGGCGGCGCCTCCCCCGTCCCCCATCTTCAGAGCCTTCGACAGCTCGTCGAGCGCGCCACGCAACTCGACGCCGTTGCCCGCGGTCGCCGCGGCGCCTGTGGCGATGATGTTCGCCAACGGTCCCTTGCCCTCCCCGTCGCCGTTGAGGGACGCGGTCAAGCGGTTGGCCATCGTCAGCAGCGCGTCGAACTGCACGGGTGTCTTCGTCCGCTCCAGCCCGATCACCGCACCGCCGCGCATGGTCGGCCCGCCACGGTAGGGCGGTGTGAACTCGATGTGGCGTTCGGTCATCACCGAGTCCGACACGACGACGGCGGAGGCGTCGGCGGGGATCTTCACATCGGACTTCACCGACATGACGACTTCTGCGTATTCGGGTGTGTGTCGGATGCTGCTGATGGAACCCACGTGGATGCCCAGGATGTCGACGGGGTTGCCCGTGTAGAGGCCGGCCGCGGTGTCGAACCGCGCGGTGATGGTCCGGTCGTCGGAACCGACCGTCGCAGGCCCGATGACGAGTGCGGCTCCGACGATCACGACGATGGCCATGACCGCCCTCACGACCACGGTGCGGCGATTCACTTGCAGTCCTGGGAGTAGGGCGGGAGGGCGACCTGCCGCAGGTTCGTCGCGATCGCGCACATGAAGGAGTCGACGAATCCACCCTGATCGAGGTTGACGTCCGCCTCCGGACCCGACCCCAGGAGATTGTTGAGCGACCGCCAGGGGACCGGGAGGACCTGTAAGAGGTTGCGCAGCAGTGCGTCGTTGCGCTTGAGCATGCCGGTCATGTCGGCGAGATTGTCCAGCAGGGAACGGATCGCGGGCTGGTCGTCGACGGCGATCGGCTTCAGTTCCTGGATGACCGACGTGGCCGAGTCCAGGAGCCGTTGGATCGACGCCCGCCGGGTCTGCACCTCCTGCAACACCGACGCCCCGTCGAGGACCAGCTGGCCCAGGTTCTCCTGCTGCCGGCGGACCACCGTCGTCAGTCTGCTCGTGCTCTGCAGCAGCGAGCCGATCTGGTCGCGTCGGTCCGCGATCACCCCGGACAGGACGCGGACGTTCTGCAGTGCGGCCGGGATCAGTTGCGGCACACCGTCGAGTTGCCCGGACGTCTCGTTCAACGCCGACGCCAGTCGGTCGGCGTCGACCTGCTGGAACGTGGTCGTCGCGTCCTGGAGGGCGGTCTGCAGGTTGTAGGGCACGCTGGTCTGCGCCAGCGGGATCCGACCGCCGGGCAGGTCACCGCCGCCGGCCGGGTTCAGTTCGAGGTACCGGTTGCCCAGCAGCGTCGTCAGCTTGATGGCCGCGGTGGTCTGCGAACCCAGTCGGACCGACGAGTCCAGCGAGAGCGAGACGCTGACGTGGTCGCCCGCCAGGTCGACAGAGCGCACGGTTCCCACCGGGACCCCCGCGACGGTGACCTGATCACCCGACTCCAGTTGCGCGGCCTGCGCGAAGTCGGCGTTCACCTCGCGCTGGCCGAAGTCCGTCGAGTTCACCACGAGCACGACGGCGAGGACGAGCGCGAGGACGCCCAGCGCGACGGCACCCACCGCGGCACGGTTGTAGGAGTCGAGCGGCCGCAGGCGCGGGCGACGTGGTCGGGGCATGGTCATGGGCGGCACCGGACCGTGTGCTTCGTCCCGCCCGGCGTCACGGCGTTCACGATGTCCGGGATGAGCGGGGCCAGACCCGGGATCGCGGTGAACCGGATGTTGCAGACATAGCCCTCCAGGTAGGGACCCGTCTGGGTCAGACGAGAGATGCCCTTGAGCAGATAGGGAAGGTTGAACCCGAGATATTCGTACTTCCCGCTGTTCTGGACGAAGTGTTCGGCGAATCCCGGCTTGCGGTCGAGGAACTCGTTGATGTCGGGCCGGTCGGCCTCGACGATCTCCGAGGCGCGGGCGACCGTGCGGCTGATGACGTCGACGTCGTCGAACAGGCTCTCGCGGCGTGCCTGGAGTCCGGAGAAGACCTTGCGCGTCTGCTCGATGACGGTGTTCAGGTTGTTCGTCTGCTTCGCCAGGCCGTCGGTGATCGTGCTGAGGTTCGTGATGACGGCCCCGAGCACCTGATCGGGCCCGGTGAAGGACTCGGCGAGCTGCGTCGTCTGCGCCACGAGATTGGCGACCGACCCCGCGTCGCCCTGCAGCGCCTTCACCAACGCATCGCTGATGTTGTCGATGGCGCCGGGGTCGAGCGTGCCGAACAACGGCTCGAAGCCACGGAGCAGCCGACTGATGTCGAAGGACGGTTCGGTCCTGGTCTCCGGGATGACGGCGCCCGGTCGCAACGGGACGTGGGGGCCCGGCGCGCCGAGGGACAACCCGAGATATCGCTGACCGATGAGGTTCTGGTACGTGACCGACACCTTGGTGTCGCCGTACATCGTCTGGTCGGTCCGGACCGCGAAGGACACCTGCGCGGTGGTGCCGTCGAGCCGGATCGAGTCGACCCGGCCGACGCGCACACCGGCCATGCGGACGTCGTCGCCGACGGCCAGGCCGGACACGTCGCTGAAGCGGGCCGAGTACGTGTGCGTCGACCCGTTCACACCGCGCTGCAGTGTCGACGCGACGGTCCAGGTCAGCACGGCCGAGACGACGACGAACACGACGAGGACGATCAGGGGACCCCGCCGGCTCACGGTGCCTTCTCCCCGGGGAGCGGCACGGCGTCGACGGTCGTGCCCCGCGCGATCTGGCCGAACAGGAGCGTCGAGGCGGCGTTCGGCGGGACGCCGAGGATCTGACCGATGAGCGCCTGCTCCTGCGCGCTCCCCGTCGATCCGATGTCGGGCGTACCGAGGCCGTCCGGGATCTGGAAGGCACGGGGGTCGATCGGCGACGCCGCCGTCTGCGGCGGCGCGGTGACCGGTGCCGTCGAACAGCTCTTGCCCGCCAGGTCGCCGTAGCGCGGACACTCCGCCCGGGTGTACTGCCGGTTCGGCGTGAACTGCACGATGGCCTTGGCGGTGAACATCTGGCGCACCGGATCCCACACGCTGAGGAACTGACGGCTGAGATAGTCCACCGACGCCGCGATCTGGGGGAACTTCGCCGCCCCGTCACCGAGCGCGCTGACCACCGGGCCGGCTTTGGACGTGGTCGCCAGGATCTTCTCGAGATTGCGCCCGAGCCCGATGTCGACCCGGCCGAGGGTCGAGGTGCCCGTGCCGAGGAGGGACTCGAGCCCGGCACGCTGTCGGGCGAGGGTGAGCATCGGCCCGATGGCGCTGTTGAGCGCGTCGAGACCGTCGGGGACCGAGGCGTTCACCTCGCGGAGCGCGGTCGTCACGGACTCCACGGTCGACGGACCGGACCGGTCGGAGACGATGCCGTTCATCGTCGCGACGATCTGACGCAGTTGCGATCCCGCCTGGTCGATCTCGGCGCCGCGATCGGCCGTCGCCTCCGACAGCACACTGAGGACACCGACGGCGTCGTCGCCGGATCCACGTCCGACCGCCGACACGATCTGGTTGATCCTGTCGAGCGCTGACTGCAGACGGATGGTGGACTCGCTGGTGTCCTGGACGATCTCGGCGCCGCTGAACAGCGGGCGGGCGGGCCCGTTGTCGACGAGTTCCACCGACGGCACGCCGAACACGTTGCTGGGGACGATGCGTGCGGTCACCGTCGCGGGTACCGACCTCGCATACGTGGGATCGAGATCGATGTCGACGACATCGGTGCCACCGCGCGGACCGGACGTCACACCGGACACCGACCCGACGAGAACTCCCTGGTACTTCACGTCGGCCTTCGCCGGGAGCCCGTCGCCGAGGTTCGTCATCATCGCCCGGACGGGCACATCACTGCGGAGCGTGCCCTCCGACAGGGAGATCAGACCGGCGACCGCGAGGGCGACGACGGCCAACAGACCGACACCGGACAGCAGGAGAACCCGAGCCGACGCGCCTCGACCGCTGGGGTCGAGGATCGCCCCGGTCATCGTGCACCCCGCGATTCAGCGGGGCAGGGCGAGAGCTGCCGTGGCGATGACGTCGCGCTGGATCTCACTGGTCCCACCCCCGATCCGGTGCAGGAGAGACAGGAGGAGACCGTCGCTGAAGTGCCCGTGGAGCAGTGCGTCGGGATCGTCGGGCATGAGTTGGCCTGCGGGTCCGAGGATCTGGGCGCCGAGCGCCCGCAACTCGGCGGTGAACTCGGCGTGGTACAGCTTCGACAGCGACGGCAGGGCCGCGTCGAGGGTGCCCTGTGCCTGGTTCTGCGCGACCCGATAGGACAGCGCGCGGCCCACCTCGGTCTTCTCCGCCGCGCGGGCCAGCGCAGCCCGGTTCATGGGATCGGCCAGTGGGTCGTTCGGCCGGCCCCGACGGGCTCGGCACCACTCGACGAGTTCGTCGAGAAAGCGTTGCGCCTGCGCTGCGCGGGTGACGTTGGACCGTTCGGCGTCCAACAGCGATTTCGCCACCCGCCACCCGTCACCCTCGGCTCCCACGAGATGCGTGGCCGGGACGCGGACCTCGTCGAAGAACTCCTCGGCGAAGGTGGCGTACCCCGTCATCGACCGGATCGGTCGCCGCGTGATGCCGGGGGTCTCGAGATCGACGAGGAAGAACGAGATCCCCTCCCGGCGGGACTTCCCCACCGGCGATGTGCGGGCGAGGACGAAGATCCAGTCGGCGAGGACGCCGTTGCTGGTCCACGTCTTCTGCCCCTGCAGGACGTAGTGGTCGCCGTCGCGCCGGGCCGTCATCTTGAGCGAGGCGAGGTCGGATCCGGCCTCCGGTTCGGAGTACCCCTGCGCCCACATCCGTTCGCTGCGGGCGATCAGCGGGAGATGCTCCTCCTTCTGCTCGGGCGTCCCGTACCGGAAGAGCACGGGCGCAAGCATGTTCACGCCGTTCGTGTTGACCAGCGGCGCGCCCGCGTAGGCCAACTCCTCGCGGATGACGACCTGCTCGACGACGCCGCGGCCGCCACCCCCGTACTCCGCCGGCCACTGTGGGACGAACCAGCCCTGCTCGTGCAGCCGACGGCAGAACTCCACGGCACGCTCGTGGGCATCGCGCGGGAGATAATCGGGATTTGCTGCGGTGGCGCGGAACTCGTCCGGCAGCCACTCCTCGAGCCATTCCCGGACGCTGTGTCGCAGCGACCGAGTCGCGGCGTCGTCGCCGAATCGGACGATGGGGGTCAGGCCGGACACTCAGGCACGCTCGGACGGCTTCGACGACTTGCTCATGAGATCGGCGAGGAACTGCTGGAACTCCTTCGAGCCGGTGACCATGGCCTGGAGGTCGTTCGTCGACTGCTGGTGGACGCGGAAACCCATGCCCTCCCAGGCGCGGATGATCCCGGACTTGGTCGCCTGCAACGTGATCAACGGCGCCTTGGCGATCTTGGCCGCCAGCTCCTCGACGGTCGCCTCGAGTTCGTCGGCCGGCACGACGCGGTTGACGAGACCGAACTCCAGCGCTTCCTGCGCGCTCAGCTTCTGCGCCGTGTAGAGGTACTCGGCGGCCCGCTTGTAGTTCATGAACACCCAGGGTTCGAACGCCGTCTCCGCACCGGGCAGGCCGAAGCCGGGCACCAGCGGCATCTGGAACCACGCATCCTCGGAGCAGACGGTGATCTCGGGCAGCAGCGCCCAGGTGGTGCCGCCACCGATCGCGTATCCGTGCACCTGCGCGATGACCGGCTTGGGGAACTCCCAGAGCTTCAGCACCGGCCACAGGAACAGTTGCGCGGCCGACCGCCACACCTTCCCCGCCGCCTCCATCTCAGCCGCGAACTCCGGGTAGGCGCCCGTCGGGACGTGCCCCGAACAGAACCCCTTCCCGTTGCCCTTGATGATGACGACCTTGATCTCGTAGTCGTACTGGGCGTCGTCGAGGCACTTGTTGACGTTGTGCACCATCTCTGATGTCTGCGCGTTCGCCGCGTCGGGGTTGTTGAGGATGATGCGCGCGATGTGACCGTCCTTCTCGTAGATCACATGCTCGAACGTCTGCGTGGGCACTGTCGGCGGTCTCCTCAGGGCGTTGTCCCGAACGGGTCGATTGCACACGGAGCGTACCAGTGTTCATCTTCGATGAACGGCGTTTCGGTGATACGATCGAACAGTTCGTGTCGATCTGTTTACCCGTCAACCGAGAGGACTTCTGCATGGTCGCCGCCGATCTGCGTTGGGATCCGTTCGACCGCGAGTTGCACGTGAATCCCTATGCCGCCTGGAAGCGTATGCGCGACGAGGTGCCGGTGTACCACAACGAGGAATTCGACTTCTACGCGTTGAGTCGGTTCGACGACGTCCTCTCGGCGACGATGGACACGGACACGTTCTCCTCGGCGCACGGCGTCACGATCGACAGCATCGGCCCGTTCCCGGTCGGCGATCCGGCGCCGATGATCATGATGGACCCGCCCGTGCACACGTCGATGCGCAAGCTCGTCAATCGCACCTTCATCCGCGGCAAGATCCTGGAGCTCGAGGACCACGTGCGGGAGTTGACGCGCGGATACCTCGACACCCACGCCGGTGCCGGACGGATGGATTACGTCCAGGACCTGTCGATGCGCCTGCCGGTCATGGTCATCAGCTCGCTGCTGGGTTTCCCCGAGGAGGATCACGACAACCTCCGCGTCTGGAGCGACGCCCAGGTCCACCGCGACGAGGGCAGTCCCGAGGTCACCGCGGAGGGCGACGCGGCCCACGCCAAGCTCTTCGGCTACTACGCCGACCAGATCTCCGCTCGGCGCGACGACCCTCGCGACGACGTCGTCAGCGAGATGATGGAGAGCGAGCTGACTCTCCCCGACGGCACGGTCCGCCTGCTCGACGACGGTGAGCTCTTCGTGTTCATCGCCCTGATCAACGTCGCCGGCAACGAGACCGTCGCACGACTGCTGGGCTGGGCTGCCATGACGTTGGCGAGGTTCCCGGAGCAGCGCGCCAAGTTGGCCGCGGACCCGAGTCTCATCCCCAACGCCGTCGAGGAGTTGCTCCGCTACGAGGCGCCCTCACCGGTGCAGGGCAGGTACACCACCCGCGACGTCACGTATCACGACACCCTGATCCCGGCCGGGTCGAAGGTGGCGCTGGTGACCGGCGCGGCCGGCCGCGACGAGCGCGAGTTCGACGATCCCGACACCTTCGACGTCGAGCGGCAGAAGATCCGGCACCTGAGCTTCGGGCAGGGCGCCCACTTCTGCCTCGGAGCCCAGCTGGCCCGGCTCGAGGCGCGGGTGGCGCTCGAGGAGACGCTGCTCCGCTTCCCGACGTGGGATGTCGACTGGGACGCCGTGCGCTACGTGCACACCAGTTCCGTCCGCGGTCCGGCCAGCGTGCCCATCGTCTTCTGATCCCGTCCGGTCGCGCCGGGTCGTCCGTCGGCCCGGCGCGACGGGGTGGGTCGTGTCAGGCCCGGCGCAGGACCATCGCCGTCGTCCCGCTGTTCGCCGCACCGACACCGACCGCCGCCACGGTCGCGTCGGCGACCTGTCGTCCGTCCGCCCCCCCCCGGAGTTGGAGGCAGGCCTCGTGCAGGTGGCCGAAGCCGTGCAGGCGCCCGCCCGAGAGCTGGCCACCGCCGGTGTTGAACGGGACGGCCGCCTGCTGCACCCAGCGCCCCGACTCCCCCACGGGACAGAAACCGAAGTCCTCGGCCCAGCAGAGCACGAACACCGAGAACCCGTCGTAGAGCGAAGCCACGTCGACGTCGGCCGGCGTGAGGTCGGTGCGGTCCCAGATCGTCGACGACCGCGAACTGATCCGCGTGATGTCCCGCCCGGCCTCCCACATGAACCGGTCGTGGTGGCCGCAGTCGAGAGCCTCGAGCGCGACGGCGGGATGATCGAGCGCCGCGGCGTGTTCTGCCCGTGACACCACGAACGCCGTGGCGCCGTCGCAGGGCACGTCGCAGTCGAACATGCACAGCGGATCGGAGACCATGCGTGCCTCGAGGTAGTCGGACAGCGCCATGGGATCCCGGTACACCGCAGCCGGATTCCCGGCGGCATGCGCGCGTTGCGTCATCGCCACGTGCCCCAGTTGCTCGCGCGTCAACCCGAAGCGGTGCATCCGCGCGCGCACCTGCAGCCCGGCGAGGTTGGCCGCCGTCGCACCGACGGGCAGCTGCCAGCTCATGATCCCCGACGGCCGGGTCGAGCCCGCCCCGTACCCCTGCCTGCGGCCGTGCCCCTGCGCGGTGGACTCCCAGATGCTGCGCCACACAACCACGTGCCGGGCCAGGCCGGTCGACACGGCCATCACCGCGTCGACGACGGCACCGAGCTGACCGGGCGACTCGATACCCCCGGACACCCAGTCCGGCTCGATGCCCAGGGCGTCGTGGATCTCGCGGAGCGACGCGCCGGAGAACCCCGGGCTCGGCGACGACGAGCCCGGATAGGTGGTGAGTCCGTCGATGTCCGACAGGGTGAGGCCGGCGTCGGCGACGGCGCGCAGACATGCCTCGACGGTGAGGTCGAGACCGCTGCGACCGAGTCGACGCCCGACCTGCGACTGGCCGACACCGCTGATGACGACCCGTTCGAGGGCGACGGAGTCCATCAGCGGCGCGACGTGAACTGGGGGACGTACACCTCGTCGTCGTCCGCGGACCGATGGTCGAACACCGCGACGACGGGCATCCCCACCGACACCTCGGCCGGGTCGACGTCGACGAGGTTGACCAACACCCGGACGCGGTCGTCCTCCACCGGTGTGACGAACGCGATCAGGTACGGGGGCGGGAAGCCCGGCAGGAACTGATGATTCGCGACGGTCCACGACTCGACGACCCCGTCCCCCGACAGCGCGGTGTACCGGAGTTCGCCGTGGTCGTGCGGACACCGCAGCGCCGGGGGATGGACGAGGCGCTCACACGCGACGCATCGCTGCATGGTGAACTCGCCACGTCCGCCCGACGTCCAGAACGTCCGGGTGTGGTCGACGAGAGCAGGCACGGGCCGGCCGGTCGAGCCGGCGGCGCCCGTCACCGGGCGGGACCCGCGGTGCTCACGACCCGTCGCCGAAGAGGAAACGGTCCGCGATCACGTGGGCGTTGTGGATCGACATCTCCTGCGCCTTGTTCAACCACATGCCGTCGAACCCCTCGGAGTGCATGCCCGCCTGGATGTCGGCGATGTTGACCAGGTCCTGCGTCGGCAACTCACCCCAGCCGTCGTGATCCTGCCACCGGTCGAACACCTGCCACTGCGTCTCCGGCACCTCCCCCTCTGGGAAGTGCTCGAGCGAGAACATCTCGAAGACACAGCGGTCCGGGTCGTCGGCGTCCGGGAGCATGCGATACCCGAGGACACACGACTTCTCGACGAGGATCACGACCGACGGGAAGATGTGCCAGTCGCCGTTGCCGCCGAAGTACTCCTGCATCGACATCTGGGGGAACTTGACGCCCTCGGCGAGCGCCAACTCCTCGCACAGTTGGTGGTACAGGAGGAACGGCGGCACCTCGCCGGGCTCCATGGTCCGGAGCTGTTGCGCCGCACGGTAGTCGCGCTCGGTGACCAGCGACCCGACTTCCTTGTAGTTGTACTGCATCGCGTTGGCGAACACCTCGGGCCGCGCCTGCGCCTTCTGGCGCGCCGCGTCCTTGTCACCGGTGTCCGGACGCTGGGTGTAGACGAACCGGGAGTGGTTCGGGTACGTCATCGTCGGGGTGTACGGCGCGTAGACGTACTCCTGCGGCTTCGCCGGATGCGCCGGCGGTGCGGGTGTCTCCGCGGTTCGCATGGTCTGCGGGTGCGTACCCGGAGTGTGGTAGCCCTCGATGAACGCGTCGATGACGGTCTTCCAGTTCGCGGGCAGCGTGGTGCGCTTGCGCCAGCGGAACCGCATGTCCTCCAACCGGAACGGCGCCAGCGAGGTCACGAGCGGATCCAACCAGTCGAGGAGCTCCGGCGGGTTCTCCGCCATGGAGACGAACACCCACCCGCCCCACTCACCGACGTGGACCTGACGCAGGGCCCACTCCGAACTGGGGCGCTCGGCGAACTCCTCGCGGCTCGGGACGAAGGTCGACCTGCCGTCGAGCTTGTACCGCCACCCGTGGAACCGGCACCGCAGCTCACCGTCCTCGGCACGACCGCACCCGGACACGACCTTCATCCCGCGGTGCGTGCAGGCGTTGTGCATCGCCTTGATCGACCCGTCTCTCTGACGGATGACGACGATCGACTGCTTGCCGACGCGGTACTCGTGGAACGAACCCGGGTCGGGGATCTCCTCGGCGCGGCAGGCGATCTGCCACACCTGGGTGAAGAGCTTGTCGAGTTCCCGCTGCAGGAAGTCGCGATCGGTGTAGCGCGCCTTCGGGACGAACGTCTCGCCCAGCGCCCACTTCTCGGGGACTCCGGTCGGTGCGGTCTGCGCGGTGTCGGTCATGATGTCTCACTCTCCGGTGAACGGACTTCGACGGACGGGTTACCCACGGTTCTCGAGACCCTTGTCGAAGATGTTCGGCCACAGGATGGCCTCCTTGAACGACGACTCCATCTCCGCGAACGCGGTGGGGATGTCCCAGGTGCCGGAGGCGGAGACGATCTCGCGTTCGACGACGGGGTTCGACATCAGGCTTATCCGCCCGTTGCCGGCGAAGATCACCCGTCGGTTGAGCCAGTCCGACTGCTCGCTGGCGAGATAGACGACCGGCGGGACCACGTTCTCCGGCGCGAGACGCGCGTTCTCCGGCGAGTAGTCCATGCTCCCGCCGCCCTTGATCCCCTGCGTCATGCGCGTGCCCGCGATCGGGGCGATGGCGTTGGAGCGGACGCCGTAGTTCCGCAACGCGTTCGCGCACGAGAACGTCAACCCGACGATCCCCATCTTGGCCGCGGCGTAGTTCGGTTGGCTCGGAGCGCCCTGCAACCCCGACATCGAGGTGAAGGTGATGAGCCGGTACTGCCCACCACGGTGCTCACGCCACCACTCCGAGGCGTGCCGGGCCAGGTTGAACGTCCCCTTCAGGTGCACGGAGACGACGGTGTCCCAGTCACCCTCGCTCATCTTGAACAACATCGAGTCACGCAGGATGCCGGCCGCGTTCACGACCACGTCCAGCCCACCCATCGTGTCGGCCGCGCGGGTGACGAGGTCCGCGGTCGCCTCGAAGTCGGTGATGTCGGTGGCGTCGGCATGCGCCGTCCCGCCGGCGTCGAGGATCGCGTCGCGAACCTGCGCGGCGGGTCCGTCGTCGTGGCCCGATCCGTCCACGGAGACCCCCGCGTCCGAGACCATCACCGTGGCACCCTCGGCCGCCAGGCCCATCGCCACCGCGGCACCGATCCCACGCCCTGCCCCTGTCACGAGCGCGGTCCGCCCGTCGAGCACACCCATCGAAGCTCAGTCCCTTTCGTCGCGATCGTTCACAAGACTACAGCACAGCTGAACATTTCATGAGCAACTGTTCAATCAGTCGAATCCCCACTCGCGGTACCGGCGCTCGAGCTCTCGCAACGCCTCGCGTCCACCGCGCTCCTTGCGCTCGCGCATGAAGTTGTATTCGTCCTCGCGCCAGGACAGGTTGGAGAACACCGTGTGCGCCATCGGCGCCCAGTCCGCGAACTGCGACATTCCGACCGCGTGCCAGAAGGTGATGAGCGCGCTCTTGCCGACCATGAGACCGTCGGCGGAGTGGTGGGCGATCGCCCGTGCGTACCGCAGGGCCTCGTCACGGAGTTCCGCCGCCGGGACGACCGATGCGGCCACACCCCAGTCGTGCAACTCGGCGGCACGGACCTTGCGGCCGGTGATCATGGCCTCGTAGCCCCGGTTGGGACCCAGCTTGTGCAACGCCAGGGGCATGGCCATGGAGAAACCGGCGAACCCGATGCGCGCCTGCGGGCGCGCCAGGTACATGTCGTCGGCGACGACGAGGATGTCGGCGGCGAGGGCCAGGTTCATGCCGGCCCCGAGCGTGGCCCCCTGACAGGCCGCGATCACCGTCTTGGGGAACTCGAGCCAGTTCGCGAGATGGGTGTGCAACCGGCGGGCGTTGGCCATCCGCGCGGTCTGCGGGAGACGCGTCCCCTGCTTCAGGCCCGCCTTCTCGATCGGGAGCCGCCGGACGTCGTCGCCGCTGGAGAAGTCCGAGCCCTCCGCGACGAGGAGGACGACCTTGATGTCGTCGTCGGCCTCCGCCCGGTCGAGGCGGTCCTTGAACAGCCCGTGCATGTCGGGCGACAGGATCGCGTTGCGCCGATCCGGACGGTTGATGGTGATCTGAGCTATGTGGGGTTCCACCACCTCGTAGAGCACCCAGTCCTCGATGTCCGGGGGGCCCTCGGCCGCCCCGCTGTCCTCGCTCACCGTCGACGCTCTTCCACGAAGGTGACAGTAGTACACATACCGACCATCTGTTCCACTGATGCTAGTGTTCGCCCATGCCGACGCACACCGTCTCCGTGTCGATCCCGACCCCTGCCGAGACCGTCTGGTCGACCCTGGCCGACTTCGCCGACGTGTCCTGGATCCCGCTGGCCGGCGACGTCCGCGTCGAGGGCTCCGGGCCGGGCATGCAGCGGTTCATCGGCGGCAGCGGGTCGACTCCGGTGGTGGAGACGCTCACCGCGCTCGAGCCCGATCGACGCACGATCTCCTACGACGTCGCGAACAACCCCCTCGGGTGCGAGCGCTTCCACGTGACGGCCACCGTGGCCGGCGACGTCGACACCACCGCGACGTTCGTCGTCGACTTCAGCGCCACCGCCGACGACGAGAAGGCCGTCGCCGACGTCGAGGCCATCTACTCCATGATCGCCGGGTGGCTCGCCGACCACTGCGCCCCGGCCGGCGCACGCGACGCCTGACATGACCGCGTCCTCCGCGACCCGCACCGTCTCCGAGATCGCCGAGACCGCATCGGAACTCGGCGCCCTACGCGACGCGGCTGGGTCCGTCCTGGACCGGTCGTGGTCGGTGGAGGCGTTCCGCTCGATGCTCGACGGCCCGGGGCCCGTCTGGGACACGCCGCTCTGGGACACGATCGTCGCCGCCGGATGGCCGGAGGTCCTGGTCGACGAGTCCGCCGGCGGCGGGGACGGCACCCTCGCGCAGCTGTGCGTGCTCGCCGAGTGTGTGGGTCGCGCTGCGGCCCCCGTGCCCCTCGCCGCGACGGCGACGGCGGCGTGGTCGGAGAACAGACCCGTCGACGGTGTCCCGCTGGTTCTCGAGGCCACCTGCGCGCTCGACGGGGGACGGGTGTCGGGGTCGTGGTCGGTGGTGCCCTTCGGCATGGTGGCGACCCGCCTGCTCGTCCTCGCCGAGGACGACGGCGACGTCGCGTTCGGCGTCGTCGACCCGACAGGCCCCGGGGCGCGCAGGGAGCCGGTCACGCCGCTCGACCACGGTCCGGCCGCGGCCGTCGACCTGGACGGCGCCCCTGTGGAGGTACTCCTGCGCGGCGACGCGGCGCGGGACCGGCATCGAGGCGCTCTGCTGCGGGCGCGCCTGGCCACGACCGCGGAGATGGTGGGCATCGCGGCGACCGCCACGGCGTCCGCCACCGAGTACGCGACGCAGCGTGAGGCGTTCGGACGACCGATCGGCGCCTTCCAGGCCGTGGCGCACCGGCTCGTCGACCAACGCTGTGACGTGGAGATCGGTCGGGCGCTCGTGACCCGCGCCGCCGACGCGGTCGACCACGGACTCCCCGATGCGCCCGCACTCGTGTCGCTGGCGGTGTTCTGGGCGCTCGACAGGCTGCGCGCGGTGCCCGAGGGGGCCGCGCAGGTGTTCGGTGGGATCGGGTACACGTGGGAACACGAGATGCACGTCCACCTGCGGCGTTCCGCGTGCGCGGCCGCCGCCCTCGGTGGACGCGCCGAGCATCGCGCGCCGGTGGTCACCTGGTTGCGCGACCGGAACACCCGGCGCGACTGAGGCGTCGTCGCGGATCACCGAAGCGGAGGAGCACGACGATGAGCGGACGCGGCCCGTTGGCGGGGATCACCGTCGTGTCGGTCGAGCAGGCGGTGTCGGCCCCGATGTGCACCCGCACCCTGGCCGACTTCGGCGCGCGGGTCATCAAGGTCGAGAATCCTCGCAGCGGCGATTTCGCCCGCCACTACGACGACGTGGTGCACGGCCTCGCAGCACACTTCGTGTGGGCCAACCGCGGCAAGGAGTCGATAGCCCTCGACCTCAAGGCATCCCGCGGGAGCGAGGTGCTCCACCGCCTCCTCGACGACGCCGACGTGTTCGTGTCGAACCTCGCGCCCGGATCGATGGCCGCGATGGGGTTCGGCCCCGACGATCTCGCCACCCGGCACCCGGATCTGTTCGTGATGGAGATCGACGGGTACGGACCTGGCGGCCCGCTGTCGGCCAAGCGCGCCTATGACCTGCTGGTGCAGGCAGAGTCGGGCATCTGCTCGGTCACCGGGACCGCCGACGCGCCCGCGAAACCGGGTCCGCCCGTCGCCGACGTCTGCTCCGGTCTGTACGCGGCGCTGACCGTGCTCGCCGCGCTGTGCGGACGTCGCTCCCCCGACCCCGGTGCAGGACCGCCCGCGACGTCGGGCTCGGTCAGCCTGTTCGACACGGCCGCCGAACTGATGGGGTACGCCCTGACCTACACCCGGCACACCGGTGTCGACCAGGAACCGTTGGGGATGAGCTCGCCGGCCGTCTCCCCCTACGGCGCGTACGCCACCGCCGACGGACACACCGTGGTGCTCGGGACGACCAACGACGCGGAGTGGCGGCGACTGGCCCGGGACGTCATCGACAGACCGGACCTCGCCGACGATGCCCGCTACGCCCGCAACGCCGACCGCGTCCGGCTCCGTGCGGACCTCGACGCCGTCATCGAGGCCTGGTGTGCGACACGTGATCTCGTCACCATCCAGTCCTCGGCCGACGCGGCCGGAATCGGCAACTCGCGGTACAACACGCCCTCGGAGGTGATCGCGCACCCACACCTGCAGGCCCGCGATCGATGGCGTCCGATCGACACCCCCGCGGGGACCGTCACGGCGCTGCTCCCCCCGCCCGTGATCGCGGGGCACGAGATGGCGATGGGCGCCGTCCCCGGTCTGGGCGAACACACCGACGCCGTGCTCGCCGGCGCCGGGTTCACGTCGACGGAGATCGCCGGCCTACGGGCCGAGGGTGTCGTCGGCGCCGCCGATCGCTGATCGGTCGCGACGGGGGCGGCCGATCAGCGTCGCGGCAACCCCAGCACGCGCTGGGCCACGATGGTGCGCTGGATCTGCGCGGTCCCGCCGTAGATCGTCGCGGCACGTGACCACACGTACAGATCCCAGTCCAGGCCCTCGGTGCGCAGCGTCTCCCCCGGGCTGAGATCCATCACGGCGTGGCCGAACGTCTGGTCGGCCCGTGCCATGAGGAGCTTGTCGACCGACCCCTCCGGCCCGGGCAGGACCCCGCGCACCCGTTTGCTCAACGACCGCTGCACCGTCACCTGCAGGGCACGCAGCTCGGCGTAGACCTGGCCGAGTCGGGCTCGGGTCGTCGGGGTGTCGGGGATGACGCCCTCGCGCACGTCGCTCTCGAGTCGCCGCAGCTGCACGAGGAGTCGGCTGATCCAGTTGATGTCGCTGGGTCCCCGCTCGTAGGCGAGCAACTGGTTGGCGATCGCCCACCCCTGCCCGCGCTCCCCGAGCAGGTTCGCGACAGGCACCACGGCGTCGTCGAAGACGACCTCGCTGAACTCCTTGTTCCGCGCGGCGTTGACGATGGGCCGTACCTGGACACCGGGGGTGGACATGGGCACCAGGAGGACCGACAGCCCGGCGTGCTTGCCGGCGTCGGCGTCGGTGCGGCAGAGCAGGAAACACCAGTCCGCGACGGCTCCGAAGCTCGTCCAGATCTTGCGTCCGGTCACCCGGAACACGGATTCCCCGTCGACCTCGTCCTCGACGGCCCGGGTACGCAACCCGGCGAGGTCCGACCCGGCCTCCGGTTCGGAGAACCCCTGGCACCACCGCACCTGCCCGGACATCAGTCCCGGCAACAGATCCCGACGCTGCTCCTCGGTCCCGAAGAGCGCCAGCGCGTTCGTCAGATGTCCGATGCCCTCGGTCGGCGGGGTGCCCGCCCGGCCCAGTTCCTCGTTGAGGATCGCGTCGTAGATGGGCGAGCGGCCCTTGCCCCCGATCTCGGTCGGGAACGACAGTCCGATGTAGCCGGCTCGGTGCAGCTCCTGGTGCCAGGCGTTCTGTGCGTCGGCTCGGGCGGCGGGGTCGTCGGGCACGGTGACGTCGCCGTGCTCACCGAGCCAGGCCCGCAGCTCGGACCGGAACGCCTCTTCCTCGGGGGTGTCGTGGAAATCCATGGTCAGACGAGCTCCCTGTCCGCGAGCCGTGTCGCCGCGATCCGTTGGTACAACGCCGTCTCGTCGCCGAGAACCCGGCGGTCCACGAGCACGCGCCGCAACCGGAGGTGCGACAGGTGTTCCCACGTGATGGCGATACCCCCGAACACCTGCACGGACGTCTCGACCACCTCCCGCGCCGCCTCGCTCGCGTAGGCCTTCGCGGTCATCGCCGCGAGCGTCGCCTCCACGGGTTCGAGGTGGTCGACGCCCCACGCGGCGTACCAGACACAGCTGCGTGCCCCCTCGAGCCGCACGAGTGCGTCGGCGAGCATGTGCTGCACAGCCTGGAACGTGCCGATCCGGGTGCCGAACTGGGTGCGTTCCCCCGCGTACCGCACCGCGGCGTCGAGCGCGCCCTGCATCACGCCGACCAGGTCGGCCGCGACGACGGTGCGCGCGAGGGCGACCGCACGCTCCCATCGGTCGGCGACGATCGGGGACCCCACCGGCGTCGCGACCGTCGCGAGATCGGAGGTGACCGTCGTGTACAGCCGTGTGAGGTCGAGACCGCCGACCGCGTCCTGCACGGCGGGCGCCGCGACGCGGCAGAGGCGGTGGTCGCGACCGTCGGCGACGGCGAAGATCACCTCGTCCGCGCCGGCGGCGTCGAAGACGACAGATCCCTCCGAGCCGTACCCCAGGTCGCCGAGATCTGCGGTCAGCATCGGCGCGACACGCAGACGACCCTCGGCGACGGCGTCCAGTTCCTCGGCGGCACCGGCCGCGTCGAGCAGGTCGACGGCGATCGCGCCCTGACCGACCGCGGGGACGGCCGACAGTGTCCGGGCCAGCTCCTCGATCACGACGACGGTCTCGACGCCGCTGCTGTCCAGCCCGCTCGTCGCCGGGCTGCGAAAGGTCGGCAGACCCAGTTCGACGAGCCGGCGCCACGCCGCGGCGAGGTCGTCGCCGCTCGGCACGGAGTCGGCGTTCTCGGTCGCCAGGTCGTCGGCGAGTCGTACTGCCGTGTCGCGCAACAGCACCTGTTCGTCGGTCAACGAGATGTCCACGAGACCTTCCCTTCTCGTCGCAGGCCGCGGTCAGCCACCGAGCACCGCCACCACGCAGGATCCGCCACCGCCGACGGCCTCGACCAGCCCGAGGCGCGGGTCGGACACCTGCCGCTCGCCCGCCTCGCCACGCAGGTGCAGCACGATCTCGGCGGCCTGGGCCAGACCGGTCGCACCGATCGGGTGTCCCCGGGCGAGGCAGCCGCCGTCGGTGTTGGTGGGCAGTGATCCGCCGGACGCCAGACCGCCGGCGGCGATGGTCTCCGCGGCGTCGCCGGTCCGCAGGAGACCCATGGCGACCAAGGCGGTGACCTCCTCGCTGGCGCACATGTCGTGGATGGACACCACGCCGATGTGATCGGGACCGACACCGGCGGCGCGATAGGCACGATCGGCCGTGGTCGCGATCTGCGACGGCGGACCGACGACCGGTCCGATCGTCGGCCAGGTCGGGTCCAGGGGCTGGCTCGTCTGCTCGACGGACCGGACGGACACCGATCGGGACGTCGCGGCGGCGGTGACCACGACGGCCGCCGCCCCGTCGACCGAGGCGTGACACATCATCTTCGTCAGAGGGTCGGCGACGAGACGGGAACCCAACACGTCCTCCACGGTCACCTCGTTCTCCTGCCGCCGCGCGGCCAGCGGGTTCAGGCGCGCCTGGTTGTAGGACTTCGCGGCGACCGCGGCGATCGTCTCGGGACCGGCTCCGACCTCCTGCAGCCAGTGGTCGGCCTCGATCGCGTAGTGCGTCTGCGGGGGGAAGCGGTCCCAGAACCCGGTCACGGCAGGGACGATGCCCCCCGGGGACAACGCTGTGGTCTTCTCGTAGCCGATCGCCAGCGCCGTCTCACACCGTCCGGAGGCCACCGCCCACACCGCGTGCCGGAGCGCGACCATGCCGCCCGCAGAGGCACTCTCGACGGCGGTCACGGGGATTCCCGTGCGTCCCAGTCGATGCGCGACCTTGATGGCGGTCTGCGGTGGGGACAGCATCGAGGACGCGAACACCTCGCCGACGGCGTCGTAGCCGAGTCCCGCGTCCGCGAGCGCCGACTCCGCCGCCGCGACGGCGAGATCGGCCACGGGGGTCTCTCCATGCGCCCCGAACGCACCGACGCCGACACCGACGATGTGCGCGAGCGTCATGCGACACCCCCGGCGACGAACCACTCGACCCGCGCGAACTCGGGCGGTCCGTCGTCGCGCGTCTCGACGACGACACGCCCTCGGGTACCGGCGCTCGGGCGCTCTCCGCGGACCAGGACCTGTTCACGCCCGGCGTCGGTGTCGACCCATGCGACGCTGTACCCCTTCTCGCCGGTCACCGGCGACGTCGACGGGATCAGTGTGGAGGCCACCACGGTGGCCTCGCGCTCAACGGACACGAACCGTCCTCTCGTACAGTGCGTTCGCCTCACCCAGGGTGGGTGGCGGTCCCAGCGGGATCGCGGGTTCGCCCACGAACCGCCAGGGCAGGCCGACCAGCCGCGCGTCGGTGATGTCGGGGTCGGGGTGGTCGTACCCCGGGAAGAACCCGCGCGCCGCCAGATGTTTGTCGGCGAGGAGGTCGTCCGCGGCGACGACTGCCGCTGCGCGGACCCCGGCGTCGGCGAGGCGCCGTGCGAACACCTGCGCGTCCTCACCCTCCGCCGCCCGCGCGAGTGTCGCGGACAGGTCGTCCGCGGGATCGCCGAGCAGCTCCGCGCACCGGCGCCGCTCGTCGAGGTCCAGCAGCTCGACCGCTGCGAACCTGTCGTCACGACACCGGTAGACACCCCGCAGCACGTCGGGGTCGGTTCCTGTCGGGTGGGTCGAGGATCCCGCTGCGACGTACTCCCCCACCAGCGAGGCCACCACCTCGGCCATCGAGAGGTCGATCACCGCCCCGGTGGTGCGCGCGGGACCGAGCGCCCACGCCGCGACGACGAGTGCCCCCATCACCGACGACAACGGGTCGGCGATGACGGTGCCCAGGCGCGCGGGGCTGCCGTCGGAAGCGAGGGTCGAGCCGGCGAGACCGCCGTAGGCCTGGACGTTGTTGGCGTAGACGCGATTGCCTGCCATCGGCCCGTCCGTGCCGAATCCCGACACCCGGAGCGTGACCGTGCCGGCCGCGGCGAGTGCGTCCGGGTCGACCCCGAGGCGGGTGAGTCGCGACGACCCGACGTTCTCGATGACGACGTCGCTCTGGTCGATCAGTGCCGCGACCTCGGCCACGGCATGCTCGGAGTCGATCTGCACGCTGCGCTTCGAGTGGTTCGCGACGGCGAAGTAGGCACCCCGCTCGGTCCCGGCGATCCCCCGGGCGAACGGGCCGGTGCGGCGGTAGATGTCGAGGCGGTCGGGGTCCTCGACACGGACGCTCGTGGCGCCCATCGCGCCGAGCAGCGTGCCGACGATCGGTCCTGCGAGCACGTGCGTGAGCTCGGCGATCCTGATGTCCGCCAGACGTCCGGACCGGCGTGCGGGGGCCGACCCGCCGGCATGGACGACCCAGGGTTCACCGATCACGACAGCAGGTGCGCCCTCGAGTTCGGTGTCGATCACCGCGCCGCGATGCCGGAACTGCTCCGACGACACCAGTTCGCCGGGGAGGTTGACCGCGGTCGACGGCACACCATGGGCCTGCAGGACCCGTGCGCAGTCGGACTTGGGCCGGTCGCCCGCCCATGCCGTCACCCGGTCGTTGATGAGATCGGCGTGGTCGATCCGCGACTGGCGTTCGTCGAGTCCGTGCGCCCAGTCCGGATCCCCCAGCGCGGCGACGAGCCCCCTCCACTGGTGGTTCTCGATCGCGGTGATGCGGACGAGACCGTCGGCGGCCCGGAACAGCCCGGACGGCGCGAGGTAGCGACCACTGCCGGCCCGCCCCGGGCAGGCGAAGATGCGGTGGGCGCACTCGGGCAGGAACGCCGTCGCCACGACGGCCTCCTGCACCGAGAGGTCCACGGAGACAGCATGTCCGCCGGCGGCCCGACGATCGAGACCGTGCAGGGCCGCGAGCGCGGCCTGGGCTCCGGCGGTGCGCTGCGCGACGTGTCCGGGCGCGGGGACCGGTGTCCCCGCACCGTCTTCGATGGTCGACAGGAGCCCTCCGGCCGCCTGCGCCACGAGCTCCCCTCCGGCGTCGCCGGCGCGCGGGCCGTCGAGACCGAACGGCGTGATGGAGACGACCACGGGTCCGTCGCCGACCTGCCTGCGGATCTCGGTCGGGTCGACACCGTCGACCACGACGATGTCCGCGTCGCGGGCGAGCGAGAGTGCCCCCTGCGTGGTGACGAAGCGTTTGCGCCGGTCGAGGACCGCGTCGATCGCCGGGACCGATCTCGACCTCCCCCGCAGGACCGGTCCGACCCGGCCACCGGTGGGCCCGGTCGTCGCGACGTCGGCGCCGAGTCCGGCCAGGAGGGAGGCGGCGGCGGACCCCACGACACCGCCGCCGACCTCCACCACCCTGATCCCGGACAGGAACGCCGTGACGTGGTCACCGGTCACGGGGCAGTCCCAACAGTTTCTCCGCGATGACGTTGCGCTGGATCTCCGACGTCCCGGCACCGAAGGTGGCGGCCCGCATCAGCAGATAGCTGCGGGCGACGTTGCCGCCCTTCACCGCACCCGGGGATCCGCGTTCGAGCGTTCCCCGCGGTCCGGCGATCTCGAGACCGAAGTCCGACATCGCCTGGTCCACCTCGGACGTCAGCAGCTTGGACAGCGACGCCTCCGGACCGGGGGTGTCGCCGCGGACACCGGCGGCCGTCGCCTCGGCGACGATCTGCCGGAGGGCCTCCACCCGGGCCGCGAACCCGACCATCCGGTCGGCGACGGCGTCGTCGTCGAATCCCGCCGGGATCGTGTCGTCCTCGAGGAGCCGGGTGAGGGTGGCCAGGCGCCGCTCGATGCGGTGCGTGCGGCTCTGCCCGACACGCTCGTACCCGAGCGTCGACTTGGCCACCGTCCACCCGCCGTGCAGGGGCCCCACCACGTTCGCGAGCGGCACACGGACGTCGTCGAAGAACATCTCGCTGAACTCCGCACCGCCCGTGATCTGACGGATGGGCCGACGGGTGATGCCGGGGGAGTCGAGGTCGACGAGGATGTAGCTGATGCCCTTGTGCCGGTCGGCGTCGGGATCGGTGCGCGCCAGGACGTAGATGCGATCGGCGTAGTGCGCCTTCGACGTCCACACCTTCTGGCCGGAGATCACCAGCTCGTCGCCCTCGATGCGGGCGCGCGTGCGCAACGACGCGAGATCGCTGCCCGCACCGGGTTCGCTGAACCCCTGGCACCAGACGTCCTCGGCGCTCAGGATGCGGGGCAGCACGTGTGTGCGCTGGTCGTCGCTGCCCCACTGGATGATGGTGGGCCCCAGCTGGTTGATCGCGCTCCGGTTGATCGGCTCGGGCGCCCCCGCGGCGGCCATCTCGGCCGAGAAGATCAACTGACGGACGGGCGAGGCCGCACGGCCGCCGAACTCGACCGGCCAGGAGATCGCGGCGAGACCGGCCTCGGCGAGTCGGCTCTGCCACAGTCGCATCCGCGCCAACCGTGTCGACTCGTCCACGCCGCGCAGTGAGACGTCGTCGGTGAGCGCCCGCGACAGGAAATCTCGGACCTCCGTGCGGAACTCACGGTCGTCGGCGGTGAGGACGTCGCCGTAGTCCACGTCGGTCATGACAACTCCTCCCTCGACAGCGCTCGCCACGAATTAAACCATGTGACAGTTCATGTGCGATTGTTTCATCGCATCCGGCCGTTCCTCCGACGTGTGCCCGGACGGTTCACCCGAGCGCGGATGCGAGCTGCGCGGCCATCAGTCCCTGATCGAAGTAGCACCGTTCGTTGACCAGCCCGTCGCCCTCGAACACGAAGAGGTTCATGCTGAGCATGTTTAAGGAGGTCCCGGGGAGCGTGGTCCGGGTCTCGACGACCACCCCGGTCGGGCCGTGGAACACCGCGGCGGCGTCGAAGCGCAGTCGGGGCATGTCCTGCCACTGCTGCAGGATCATCCCGCGCACGGCCTCGTCACCGTCGAACACCGCTCCCGTGGGGACGATCTCGTACCGGGCACGGGTGAAGGTGGCCATGATCGCCTCGAGGTCGCGGTCGTTCTCGCCG
This sequence comes from uncultured Williamsia sp., assembly GCF_947494875.1. Lineage (GTDB taxonomy): Bacteria > Actinomycetota > Actinomycetes > Mycobacteriales > Mycobacteriaceae > Williamsia_A. The sequence continues at coordinate 62,568 of NZ_CANLWM010000010.1, read as the reverse complement.
GCGACGTGACGCAGGACGAGGTCCTCGCGTCGCCGGTACAGATCCGTCGTGGTCGTCGTGTCGTTCGTCGTGGTCATGCTGTCCTCTCCTCCTCGCCCGTCGTGAAGACGGGGAGCTTGCGCCCGTCGTCGAGGTCGAACCAGGTGAGCACGAGGGGGTCGCCGACGGACGGCGTGCCGTCGAGGACGGCCGACATCATGCGCACCCCCTCGTCCAGGTCGACGAGGACGACGGCGTAGGGCGCGCGGTCGGCGAGATGCGGTGCCGTGGAACGGCGGTGGACGCTGACCGCATAGACGGTCGCACGGCCCGACATCGGCGTCCAGATGAGCGATTCGGACCAGCAGTGCGGGCAGCGTGCCCGCGGGTACCACACGAACCGGTCGCAGTCGCCGCATCGCTGCATCACGAACTCTCCGCGTCGGGTCGCCTCCCAGAACGGTTCGGAGACACCGCCGGGTGCGGGGACTGTCGGTGACGTCACGATGCGGCCTCTCGTCCGAGGACGACGGTGGATGTCGCGGAGAGGACGCCCCCGACCCCGTGCGCGAGTGCGACGTCGACGTCCTCGACCTGCCGGTCGCCGCACTCGCCGCGGACCTGCCTGGTGGCCTCGACGAGCAGGAACGCACCGAATGCACCGGGATGGGTGTAGGCGAGGCCGCCGCCGGTGGTCTGTCCGGGCAGCGATCCCCCCGGGGCCAGCGCGCCGGAGGCGACGAACGGGCCGCCCTCCCCCTTCGCGCAGAATCCCAGGTCCTCGAGAGCGAGCACGACCGTGACGGTGAACGAGTCGTAGAGCTCGACGACGTCGACGTCGGCGGTTTTTAGACCTGCCTGGCGCAACGCTGCCGGCCCGGACGTGGCTCCCGGCGTGATCGTGAGATCGGGCATCTGCGAGATCATCGTGTGCGAGTGGGCCGAGGCGGCCCCGAGCACGTGTACCGGCGGTCGCCGCAGGTCACGCGCGCGCTCCGCGCTCGTCACCACCAGTGCGGCAGCGCCGTCGGTCACGAGGCAGCAGTCCAGCTTGTGCAGCGGCTCCGCGACCGATCCCGAGGTGAGGACGTCCTCGACGGTGATCTCCTCGCGCAGGTGAGCGCGGGGGTTCCGGGCCGCCCACCGCCGCGTGTCCACGGCCACCTGCGCCAGCTGCTCGGCCGTCGTCCCGTACACGGCCCGATGGCGGTCGGCGGCGAGGGCGTAGGCCCCGATGGGTGGCATGAGTCCGAAGGGTGCCTCGAACTCGGCGCGCTCGGGCGTCACGAAGGTCCCCAGCCCGGTCTCGCCTCGTCTGCGCGCGGCGCGCGGGGTGGAGGCGTACACGATCACCACGACCTCGGCGAGTCCGGACGCGATCGCCGCCGCGGCGTGTTCCACGTACAGCCCGTAGGTGGCGCCACCGGTCTGCGTCGAATCGGTCCACCGGGGTGAGATCCCCAGGTACTCCGCCAGTTCCACCGAGTGCATCAGTGCACCACCGGTGCACGTCGCGAGCCCGTCGACGTCGGCGAGGGTGAGACCGGCGTCGGCGAGGGCCTCCACGATCACTCTCGTCTCGAGAGCACGCAGGGGCATGTCGATCACGCCGGACGGCTCGACGTGGTCGGAGACGCCGACGATCGCCGCGCCGGTCACTGCGCGCCCACGCTGAACAATTCGCGCAGCCGCGGTTGACTCACCTTCATCGAGGGCGTGCGTGGCAACTCGTCGACGACGACGATCTGCGTCGGCACGAGGTACTTGCTCACCCGGTCACGCACGTACTGCGTCAGTTCCTCCGGGGTGACGGCGCTGCCGGCGACGGTCTCGACGGCGGCGACGGGAACGGCACCGAGTCGGTGGTCGGGCAGGCTGGTGACCCCGGCGTCGCGGACCGCCGGATGGGACTGCAGCACCGACACGATCTCCGACGGCGTGATCTTGAAACCGCCACGGATGATGACGTCGTCGATGCGGCCGTCGATGAACACGAAGCCATCGGCGTCGACCCGTCCGAGATCCGTCGTCGCGACCCACTCCCCGCCGCGTGTGCGGACCTCGACACGTCCCTGCTCCCCGGCGGCGCGTTCGGCGCCGCTGTCGGGATCGACGATGCGGATCTCGCGGCCCTTCTGGCAGCGACCGACGCTGCCGCGCTTGCGTTCCGCCCACTCCCGGTGCAGGGCCAGATTCCACCCGGCCACGCCACCGGCGAACTCGGTGGCACCGTAGGACGGCAACACCGCCACGTCGTACCGCTTCTCGAACTCGACCTGGGTCTCGACCGGGAGGTGGGACGTGCCCGAGGTGACGACCTGGACACTGCTGAACACGCCGGGGTCGATGTCGGCGTCGAGCACCATGCCGAGCGCGGAGGGCACGAGGCTGACCGCCTTGGGTCGGTGACGACGGACCGCCTCGGTGAACTCGTCGACGCGGAAGCGTTCCAGCAGACACACCCTGCGACCCTCGCAGATGTTCAGCAGGGTGCGGAACATCCCGGACATGTGCACCATCGGCGAGCTGACGATCGTCACGCCCGACCGCAGACGGACGGTCCCGGCGTCGCCGGAACCGTAGTGGGACCCGGCCGCCGCGACGGTGTGCTCGAAACTCTCGTAGGACAGCGGAATCCGTTTGGGCGGACCGGTCGTCCCGCTGGTGAGCATCTCGACGGCCACACCCGGCGCGGTCCGTACGGCACTGTTTGCGTCCCTCTCCCCGAGCACCTCGACGGCGCCCGGCGGGAGTGACACCGCGAGGCCCAACGCGCCGGCCGCGGCCTCGCGGAACCCGGCTCGTCCCCAGTCGGTCGGGCGGGCGACGACAGCACCCAGCCCGAGGTCCGCGACGTCACCGGCCAGACCCGTGTCGCCGTGCGACGGGTTGACGGTGACGACACAACCCCCCACCGACAACACCCCGAGGACGGCACCGACCACCGCCGGGTGGTTCCGCAGCACGACGCCCACCCGGGCGCCGTCCGTGAGACCCGCCCGACGGAGATGCCCGGCCACGGCGGTGGCGATGCCGTGCAGATCCCGCCAGGTGGACCACCGGCCCTCGAACTCGACGGCCTGCGCCGACGGGTCCAGCGAGAGGACGGTGGCCAGGCGGTCGGCCAGACCTGTGCTCACACCGATGCTGGCTGAGCCGACGCCCCGGCCTTCTTCGCCTTGGCCTCCGCCTGCAGTTCGTTCACGGCGGGGATGACCTCGTCGGCGAAGAGCTTCATCGACTCGTACACCTTCGAGCGGTCCATCGCGCCACCGCGCGACATGCGCAGGATGATGTTCTCCCACCCCATGTCGATGACGGTCTTCATCTTCTCGATGATCCGGTCCGGGTTGCCCATGAGGGTCAGGTGCGAGTCCAGGACCTGCTGGTAGCTCTGCTTGTCGTGCTTGTCGAACCAGTCCGAGTAGGCCTTGTAGTCCGCCGGGATCTCCTGTCCGCGCTCGAAGGGGCTCGAGTACTTGCGGTGCGTCTCGATCGAGAGCTCGACGCTCTCCCGCGGGTAGGTGCGGGCGAACTCGTCGTCGGCGCTGCAGAACGCGTTCAGCAGTGCCCACATGTTGTCGGTGCCCGTGCCGAGTCCGCGACTCGTCTGCGTCTCCAGGTACAGGTCCAGCGCGCCCTGCAGATCGGGGTCGACGGTGTACGGGTTGCCGATGATCGCGCCGTATCCGCGGTCGGCGAGCCATTCGAAGCTCGACGGCGTCTTCATCACGGTGCCCCAGACCGGGAACGGCTTCTGGATGGGCCGCGGATAGATGGTCACGTCCTCGACCTGGAAGTACTTGCCCTCGTACGAGAAGTTCTCGTTGTTCAGCAGGCCCGCGACGATCTCGAAGCCCTCCTGGTAGCGGCCCGTCGCCTCGTCCATCGAGACGCCGAACTTCTTGAACTCGTGCGCCTGGTAGCCGCGACCGAAGCCGGCATCGAAGCGGCCGTTCGAGAGCACGTCGGCCATCGCGATGCGCTCCGCGAGCTGGATGGGCGAGTGGAACGGCGACACCATGCATGCCGTCCCGATCCGGACCCTCTCGGTCTCCGCGGCGAACGTGGCTGCGGCCATGGGCAGGTCGGCGATGATGCCGTACGGCGAGAAGTGGTGTTCGGCGAGCCAGACCTCGTCGTATCCGAGTTCGTCGGCCCACCGGACCTCCGCCCGGACGTTGTCGAGCACCTCCTTCTCGCTGAGGTGGTTGGGCTTGTCACCGAGGATGAACACACCGAACTTCATGACCGTCTCCTAACTAGTTGCAGTCGCTGACACAATGTTGCACGATGAGACACATGACGTCAACACGTTCAGTCGACGAATCGGGAGCCGTTCTGGTCGGCAGGGTCGGGGACACCCTGCCGCCGCACACCCTGAGCTGGGGTCCGACCGACACGATCCTGTACGCGCTGGGGGTCGGCGCACGGCCACCGACCGAGCTCCCCCTGCTCAACGAGGCGCTCGGCCCGGCCGTCCTCCCGACCTACGCACTCGTCGCGAACTTCTTCGCCGTCGCGTCCCTGCGGGACACCCTCGGACTCGGCTCCACCCCGATCGTGCACTCGGCACAGTCGCTCGAACTCACCCGGCCTCTGGATCCCACCGGCGAGGTCACCGTCGCCGCGGAGGTGTCCGCCGTCTACGACACCGGCAAGCACGCGGTCATCGAGCTGACCAGTCGCGGTGAGGACGGCGACGGACTGCTGTTCACCGCCCGCTCCGAGACCATGGCGCTGAAGGCCGGGGGCTTCGGCGGCGACCCGCGTCCGGCGGCCGCGCCCACTCCCGACCTCCCACCCACCGCCGTCGTCGACGACGCCGTGCGCGCCGAACAGGCTGCGCTGTACCGGCTCTCGGGTGATCGCAACCAGTTGCACATCGATCCCGCGGTCGCGGCACGCTACGGGTTCGACGACGTGTTCCTGCACGGCCTGTGCACCCTCGGATTCGCCGCGCGAGCGGTCATCTCCGCCGCGGCCGACGGCGACCCGTCGGCGCTGCGATCGATCTCCTGTCGATTCGCGTCCCCGGTGATGCTGGACGCCCCACTGCGCACCGAGGTCTGGACCGGTGGCGACGAGGTGGCGTTCCGCACCACCCAGGGCGACGCGACGGCGCTGTCGGCCGGCACCGCGATCGTGGGATGGTGACCGACATGGACCAACGTCGGGCCCGCGGGCACCGAACCCGCGCCGCGATCACCGAGGCCGCGATGGACCTGTTCTCCACCGAGGGTTACGAGACCACGACCGTCGACGACATCGTCGCGCGTGCCGGCGTCGCGCAGCGGACGTTCTTCCGCCACTTCGCCACCAAGGACGACATCCTCTTCGCCGGGTACGTCGAGCGTCTCGACGAGGCGACCCGGCGTTTCCGTGCCTCGCGGGCCACCTCCCTGTGGGCCGCGCTCGCGGAGTCGTCGGATGCGGTGGCCGCGGCGATCGACGAACGACCCGACGTCTTCCTCGCCCGCGCCCGGCTCTACCACGACGTCCCGTCCCTGCGCGCCACGATGTTGCGCATCAACGAGGAGTGGATCGACCAGATCGCCGACGAGGTCGCGCGATGGCTGGGCGTCGACGCCCGGACCGATCTCCGACCGCGTCTCGCCGCGACGGTGGTGAACGGCGCCAACCGCACCGCGATCGCGACCTGGGTGACGACCGGCGGTCACGACGACCTCGCCGTGATCATGTCGGGGGCGATGGACCTCCTGCGGCCCACCATCACCCGCATCGAGCAGTCGACGACCGAGCAGCGGCATGTCGACGTCGTCTGAGCCCCGGCGTCCCGTCGCGCTCGTGACCGGCGGCGCCCGCGGGATCGGTGAGGCGATCACCGCCGGACTGGTCAGGACCGGTCACCGCGTCGCGGTGGTCGACGTCAACGAGCGCGCGTTGGACCGCCTCCGCGAGACACCCGAGGCCCGCGACGGCGTCGTCATCCCCCTCGCCGTCTCCATCACCGACCGCGCCGCCGTCGAGCGTGCCGTCGGTGGCGTCGTGGAGGGGCACGGTCCGATCGCCGCGCTGGTCAACAACGCCGGCATGACGCTTCCCGGATCCTTCCTCGACCAGACCGACGAGGACTGGCACCGCATCGTCGACGTGAACCTCTTCGGCACGTTCGTGATGTCGCAGGTCGTCGCCCGCACGATGGTCGAGGCCGGCGGCGGCAGCATCGTCAACATCAGCTCGGTGTCCGCACACGGGGTGCGAACCGGTCCGCCGGCCTACGCTGCGGCGAAGGCGGGCGTGGAGGGTCTCGGTCGGCTGATGGCCGATCAGCTCGGACTGTCCGGGGTGCGGGTCAACACCGTGGTGGTCGGCACCACCGCCACTCCCTGGTTGCTCTCCCGCAAGACCGACGAGCAACTCGAGACGATGCGGTCGACGACACGGACCGGCGCCATCGGCGAACCGGAGGACGTCGCGGAGGCGGTGCTGTTCCTGGCGTCACCGGCGGCGAGACACGTGACCGGCCAGATGATCTCGGTCTCCGGCGGCCAGTGGATGCCCTGACGACGACCCGCGGGCCGTCGGCGACTCAGTCCGAGGCCGACGGCCCGAAGGTCCCGTAGGAGCTCTGGAAGAACAGCAGCGGCGATCGGTCGGCGTCCGCGTGCAGGCCGGTCACCCGAGCCACGGCGATGGTGTGGTCGCCGGCCTCGTGGTCGGTGACGAACTCCGCCTCGATGGTCGCCAGCGCACCCGCCAGGACCGGGGCCCCGTTGTCCCCGCGCCACCACGAGACGTCGACGAACTTGTCGCCGCCGCTGCGCGCGAACGCGTCGCAGACGGCGCGCTGATCGTCGGCGAGCACGTTGATGCACAACGCCTTCCCCGCGCGGATCGGCGGCCAGCTGGTGGACGTCAGGGAGGGGCAGAACGACACGTACGGCGGGTCGAGCGACACCGACGTGACCGACTGGCACGCGAAGCCGAGAGGGCGGCCGCCCTGGGAACCTGTGATGACGGCCACGCCCGTGCAGAAGTGGCCGAGGACCGACCGCATCGTCGCGGGATCCGGTGAGAGCAGGGCGATCCGGTCCGAGCCGGTGATGTCGTCCGCGCTCATCGGGTGCCGGTCCCGGCCGACGCGTCGGCCGTCGCGACCGCGAGGTCCTCGACGATCTGTCGCCGCAACACCTTTCCCGTGGCGGTCACCGGGAGCTCGTCGAGCACCACCACACGATCCGGCGTGCGCGACCCGTGCAGACGCTGTCTCACATGGGCCCGCACGGCGGCGGGGTCGATGTCGACACCGTCCTCGCCGACCACGGCCGCCACCAGTGCCTGTCCCCACTCCTCGTCGGGCAGACCCACCACGGCGACCTCGCGGACGCCCGGGAACTCGGCGATGACGTCCTCCACCTCGGCCGGTGCGATGTTCTCCCCGCCGCGGATGATGGTGTCGTCGGCGCGCCCCACGATGAAGAGATAGCCGGCGTCGTCGAGGTGGGCGTTGTCGCCCGTGTCGAACCACCCGTCGGCGTCGAGGACCGATCCGACGTCGGCGTATCTCCCGGACACCTGGTCACCGCGGACGAACAACCGACCCGGCTCACCCGCGGCGGCCCACGACCCGTCCTCGGTGCGGATGGCCACCTCGATGCCGTCCACGGGACGTCCGACCGACGCCAGGCGTGCGGCGACGCCGGCGTCGTGGTGTCCGTGCGCCTCCCGGTGGTCCGCGTCGGTCAGCACGGCGATCGTGGAGCTGGTCTCGGTCAACCCGTAGGCGTTCACGAAACCGACACCCGGGAGCAGGTCCATCGCGGCCCGGACGAGCGGGAGCGACGCCTTGGACCCGCCGTACGCGAGAGTGCGCAGGGTGGGCAGCTCGACCGGTCGACGCCGCAGCTCGGCGACGATGCGGTCGAGCATGGTGGGCACCACCGTCGCGCTGGTCACCCCCTCGTCGACGACCGTGGACAGCCATCGCCGCGCGTCGAACGCGGTGAGGTACACCATCGTCCGCCCTGCGTACAGATTCGACATCGCGGCCCCGACGCCGGCGATGTGGTACGGCGGCACGCAGATGAGAGCGGCGTCGCGGGGATCGGCGGAGGCGAACTCGACGGTCCCGATGATGTAGCTGGTGAGGTTGCGGTGCGTCAGCTGCACCGCCTTCGGGGCCGACGTCGTCCCCGAGGTGAACAGCACGACGGCGACGTCCTCGTCGCCGGGCATCGCGTCGTGGTGGGGATGATCCTGTGCGCGCGAGAGGAACTCGTCGGTCGACATGACCGTGCGCGCACTGCCCTGCAGTGACTCCAGGTACCGGGAGTCGGCGACGACCAGCGGATCGTCGAGTCGGTCGACGAGGGTTCGGACGGCCTCGGCGGCGAGACGGTAGTTGATCGGCGTGAACGGGACACCCGCCCGGGCCGACCCGAAGATGCCCAGCGGGGACATGACGCCCCCGACGCCCACGTACACGACGTGACGTGCACCCGTGGAAGCGATCAGCCCGGCTGCACCCGACGCGAGATGGTCGAGGCGTCGCGTGGTCAGGCGGACGTCGTCACAGACGACCGCGGTCCGCTCGTCGTCGGCGGAGACGGCCATCTCCAGCAGTACAGAGATGCTCATGACACCTGCTCCCAGTGGTCACCGGGGCGGTCTCGGACCGTGCCGTCGGCAGGCTCACCGGCCACCCCGTCGGCTGAACAATAACACAGACAGTGTTCAGCTGATATGTGGCGGAGCGGAACTCAGCGCAGCCCGTTCACCGCGAACGTCGCCACGTACCGACGCACCGTCTCGGGCTTCTCCATGTCGAAGCAGATGCCCTCGTTCACCGTGGTCAACGAGTAGATGACCCGCGCGAGCCACTCGCTGGCCGCCAGCACCTCGACGCCGGCACCCACCTCGCCCCGACGCTGCGCGTCCTTCACGTAGGGCTCGAGGAAAGTGGTCGTCCGGCGGATCGCCGAGTCGGAGTCGGCGATGATCTGGCGCATGAAGGCGTCGTCGTCCGCCATCAGGCGGTTGCGGGTGCGGTGCGAGAGCAGGATGGTCGCGTGCGTCTCGGCGAGCGCACCGAGCTGCTCGGCGAGCGTGCTCTCCCGCTCCATCGCCTCGGCGACCTCCGAATAGAAGGCCTGCGCCCCGTACTCGATCGCGGCGTCGATCAACTTGTCGCGATCGGTGAAGTAGCGGTAGACCGTGCCGCGGGAGACGCCGGCCACGCGGGCCACGTCCTGCACACTGGTCCGCTGGTGACCCAGCTGTGCGAAACACTCGTTCGCGGCGGCCAGGATCTGGTTCCTGCGGTCGAGTTCGTCGTCGGTGCCGGTGGTGGCGTTCTCAGTGGACATGACTTGCTCCTCGCAACTACGACTCGGTCATCGCGTCGCGACCACCCGTGTCCCGGATGCTCCGTCCGCGTGTACGGCCCCGACCTGCTGTCACCACCGGTCTTCGTGATGGTCACGAACCACATGCTGATCTCGATGAACCTGACGAGTATGACAGATCGTGACCTATTGACGCAGGACACGCCCCTAGGATGTGGGGCATGCCACCGACGACCGGATCGTCGATGACCATCCGCGAGGCGGAGTATCTCATCGCGGTCGCCGAGTACGGCAGTGTCACCGAGGCAGCCCGCTCACTCTCGATCGCCCAGCCCTCGCTGTCGCGGGCCCTGGTGACGCTCGAGCGCCGACTGGGCACCGCGCTGTTCGACCGCACCGATCGAGGCCTGCGCATCACCGATGCGGGCCGGGCCATCACGGGCACGGCCCGACGCATCCTCGCCGACGTCGACCGCATCCGGTCCGCGGCCGCCGACGTCCGCGCGGTGCGCTCCGGTGTCCTGACCATCTCCGTCGTCAACGCCCTGGCGGCACAGTCGTTGCCGGCGTTGGTCGGCCGTTTCCACCGGCGCCATCCCGGTGTGCGCGTCGTGGTGGTCGCGGCCGACGGCATCGGCGCCGTCACCCGCGCGGTGCGCGACGGGCGCTGCGATGTCGGGTTGACCGAGACACCGGTCGACGATCCGACCCTGGCCCTGGCCCGCCTGCCCGACGACGAGACGGTTCTCGCCCTCCACCCCGATCGCGCCGCCGGCCTGCCGTCCCCGGTCCCGGTGGAACGTCTGGTCGACGTCCCGATGGTGGTGCTGACCGGCAGCACCCCGCCCGTCGCCGTCCCGTGGGTGGCGGTCGAGTGCGAACACCGGCGCTCGGTCTGGGAACTCGTCGCCCAGGGCGCCGGGGGTGCACTGGTCCCGCGCGGTCTGGCGCGTCGCGAACTGCCGGGCATCGACATCCGGTCCCTGCACCCGCCGATCCCGTTGCGCACGGGACTGCTCTACCGCGACGACTCGCTGACCCCGGCCGCCGCCGCGTTCGTCGCCATGTCGACGAACGCGCGCCCCGCGGACGACAGTCGGGCCAGGTCGGCGACGAGTCCGTAGGGAGCGGTGACCGGAGGGTCGAGGGGGTGCACCCGCGCACCCACGACACGGGCCCGCTCGGCCAGGCCACGTTCCATGATCGACATGCCGACGCCCTCGACGACGAAGGCGCCCACCGCCTCTCGCTGGTCGACGATCGCCGACATCACGGTCCGGCTGCCCGCGGACTGCAGGGCCCGCTCGATGACGGTCCGTGAGGACGACGCCTTGGGGAGGCCCACCATCGGGATGGGCGGGAGATCGGCCAACGGATACGGGTCCCCCGACGCGACGGCGATGTCGGCGGTGCCGGCCGGGAATCCGGGGGGCAGCACCAGCCAGTACTCGTGGACACCGAGGGGTGTGACGGTGAGACCGGACGCCGGGACCGGGAGATGGGTGATCGCGATCTCGCACAGTCCGTCTCGCACGGCCCCCGCCGCCGTGTCACCGGGGCGGAGGTCGGCGAGGCGGACCGTCACCCCCGGGTACCGCGTGACGAACCGGCCGACGATCGCGGTCACCGGTCCCTCCGCCACGTGGGCCGGCGCGGCGAGGTCGAGGTGTCCGCGCGGCATGCCGTCGGCGCCCGGGAGCACACCGTCCACGGCGGCCAACCCGCGGACGACGGTGCGTGCGGGGCCGACGAGTGCACGACCCGCATCCGTGGTCACGAGGCCACGGCCCACCCGATGGAACAGTGCGACACCGAGTTCCGACTCCAGGTTGCGCACACCCTTCGACAGCGACGCCTTGGTCACGCCGAGGACCTCGGCCGCCACGACCAGGCCGTCGTTGTCCACCACGGCCAGGAAGTACTCGAGCTGACGGGCGTCCACGACGCCGACACTACGGCCCTCGTCGTCGGCGCAGGGGACGTCACATGTGGCGGCCGCCGGTGACCTCCAGGACGGTCCCGGTCATGTAGCTCGAGAGATCGGAGGCCAGGAACAGTGCCACGTTGCCGATCTCCTCCGGTTCGGCACCGCGACCCATCGGCACCTCGCTGAGCTTCTGTTCCAGGATCTCCGGGCGCATGGCTTTGACCATGTCGGTGTTGACCACACCCGGCTGGATGGCGTTGACCCGGACGTTGAGGTAGGCGAGCTCCTTGGCCGCGGCCTTCGTGAGTCCGACCATCCCCGCCTTGGCGGCGCTGTAGTTGGTCTGGCCCACCAGGCCCACTTTCCCGGAGATCGAGGAGATGTTGACGATCGACCCCTGCTTGGCCTCACGCATGGCGACCGAGGCGATCCGGGTGCCGAGCCATGCACCCTGCAGGTGGACGTCGATCACGGCGCGGAAGTCGTCGAGGCTCATCTTGCGCAGCGTGGCGTCGCGGGTGATGCCCGCGTTGTTGACCCAGGCGTCGATGGCCCCGTGCCGCTCGAGCGCCGTGTCACCGAGTCGCTGCATCTGATCCGGGTCGACCACGTTGCACTCGACCGCCGTCGCCGTGATGCCGGCCTCGGTCAGGCGTCTCGCCGCCTCCGAGGCCGCGTCGGCGTTCATGTCACCGACGACGACGGCGGCGCCCTCCTCACCGAAACGCCGGGCGATCGCGAAGCCGATCCCCTGGGCCGCTCCGGTGATGACCGCCGTCCGCCCGCTCAGCAGTGCCATGTCGTCCTCTTCTCGCGGTGTGATGTGGGTGTCGTGTGACGGTGCGTCGCCACGCTCAGCTGTAGGAGCGCAGGACGCCGCGACTGATGATCTGTTTCTGGATGTCGCTGGTCCCCTCGCCGATGAGGAGGAAGGGGGCCTCGCGCATGAGCCGCTCGATCTCGTACTCCTTGGAGTACCCGTAGCCGCCGTGGATGCGGAAGCTCGCCTCGGTGACCTGCGAGCAGTATTCACTGGCCAGGTATTTGGCCATCCCGGCCGCGACGTCGTTGCGCTCCCCCGAGTCCTTGAGCCGCGCGGCGTTCACCATCATCTGGTGTGCGGCCTCCACCTTCGTCGCCATCTCCGCGATGCGGAATGCGATGGCCTGGTGCTCGGCGATCGGGGAGCCGAACGTCTCACGCTGTTTGGCGTACGCGACGCCGAGTTCGAAGGCCCGCTGGGCGATCCCGCAGGCGCGGGCGGCGACGTTGACCCGCCCGACCTCGACGCCGTCCATCATCTGACGGAACCCTCTGCCGGGTTCACCACCCAGGATCGTGTCCGCGGGTGCGCGGTACCCGGTGAACACCATCTCGGTGGTGTCGATGCCCTTGTACCCCATCTTGTCGATCTTCCCCGGGATCGTCACGCCCGGAAGGACTTCGCCGAAGCCGGCAGGCTTCTCCACGAGGAACGCGGTGAGGTTGTCGTGGGCGCGCGCCGCGCCCAGGTCGGTCTTGACGAGCACGGCGACCAGGGTCGAGGACCCACCGTTGGTGAGCCACATCTTCTGTCCGTCGACGACGTAGTCACCGTCGTCCTGCCGCACCGCGCGGGTGCGGATCGCCGCGACATCGGACCCGAGCCCGGGCTCGGACATCGAGAACGCGCCGCGCAGTTCGCCGGTCGCCATGCGCGGGAGGTACTTCGCCTTCTGCTCGGGTGTCCCGTGGTGCCGGATCATGTGGGCGACGATGAAGTGGGTGTTGATGACACCGGACACGCTCATCCAGCCGCGCGCGATCTCCTCGACGCAGAGCGCGTACGTCAGCAGCGATTCGCCGAGTCCGTCGTACTCCTCGGGGATGGTGATGCCGAAGAGGCCCATCTCCTTGAGTTGTTCGACGATCTCGGTGGGATAGGTGTCGGTGTGTTCGAGTTCCTGCGCCGCGGGGATGATCACCCGGTCGGCGAAATCGCGGACCGTCGTCACGATGTCGATCTGCGTGTCGGTCAGTCCCATCGTCTGCGCGAGTCGCGTCATCGGTTCCTCCAGAACACGTCGAGCCCGATCCTCGAGCGGGCATCGAGACGATAGGCAGGCTCTCGACGAGGCGTCAAAGACGTCGCGGGAAACGGATCGTCAGTCCCTCCCTATACCGCGTCGTCCCAGGTGAGAGCCTTCGTGCCGCGCGACGTCGCCGCTTGACACGGTGCGGACGAGTGAGGATATTTCGGGTCATGGCGGAGTCAGAGGTCACCGAGGACGACTTCCGCGTCATCCTCGCCCAGGTGCGCACGTTCATCGCGAAGGAGGTCGTCCCGAGGGAGGCCGACATCGCGCGCGAGGATCGCGTCCCCGACGAGATCCGCAGGGCCGCAGCCGAGATGGGCCTGTTCGGGTACGCGATCCCCCAGGAGTGGGGCGGGCTCGGCCTCGACCTCGTCCACGACGTCGAACTCGCGATGGAGTTCGGCTACACGACGCTCGCCCTGCGGTCGATGTTCGGGACGAACAACGGCATCGCCGGACAGGTGCTCGTCAACTTCGGTACCGACGAACAGAAGTCGACGTGGTTGACCCGGATCGCCTCCGGTGAGGTGGTGGCCTCCTTCGCCCTCACCGAGCCCGAGGCGGGGTCGAACCCGGCGGGTCTGACGACGCGTGCCGTACGTCAGGACGGCGGCTGGCGCATCGACGGGGCCAAGCGCTACATCACCAACGCCCCGCTGGCCGACCTGTTCATCGTCTTCGCCCGGACACGCCCGGCGGACGAGACCGGCCCGGGCATAGCGGTTTTCCTCGTCCCCGCGGACAGTCCGGGGATCACGGTCGGTCCGAAGGACGCGAAGATGGGCCAGGAGGGCGCCGCGAGCGCGGAGGTCTACTTCGACGGCGTCGTCGTGGACGACGCCGCGCTCGTCGGCGGGAGCGAGGACGCCGGCTACCGCGCCGCGATGACCTCGCTGGCCAAGGGACGGGTGCACATAGCGGCGCTCGCGGTCGGCGCAGCGCAGCGAGCCCTCGACGAATCGGTCGCCCATGCGGCCACCACGCGTCAGGGTGGGACACCCATCGGCGACTTCCAGCTCGTCCAGGCCCATCTCGCGGACCAGCACGTCGGGGTCGAGGCGGGACGTGCACTCGTCCGTGACGCCGCACGCAAGTACGTCACCGGCGAGGACACCCGTATCGCGCCGTCGGTGGCGAAGCTGTTCTGCACCGAGATGGCCGGTCGTGTGGCCGATTCCGCGGTGCAGGTCCACGGCGGTGCCGGCTACATGCGCGGCGTCGTGGTGGAACGGATCTACCGCGACGTCCGTCTGCTGCGACTCTACGAGGGCACCAGCGAGATCCAACGGTTGATCGTGGGCGGCGGTCTGGTGCGACAGGCGAAGAAGGCGATGTCGTGACCGTCGACGCGGTCATCTGCGAACCGGTCCGTACCCCCGTGGGTGGTTTCGGCGGCGTCTTCCGCGACCTGCCCGTCACGACGCTGGCCTCGACCGTCGTGGCCGGTCTCGTCGAACGGACGTCGTTGTCGTCCGAGGACATCGACGACGTCATCTTCGGGCAGGGCTACGCCAACGGGGAGGCGGCCGCGATCGGCCGGATCGCCGCGCTCGACGCCGGACTCGACATCACCGTTCCGGGCATCCAGATCGACCGCCGCTGCGGGTCCGGGCTGCAGGCGGTGATCTACGCGGCGATGCAGGTGCAGACCGGCATGGCCGACCTGATCGTCGCCGGCGGGGCGGAGTCGATGAGCCAGACCGAGTTCTACAGCACCGGCATGCGGTGGGGCGTGAAGGGCGCGTCGGTCGAGTTCCACGACCGACTCGCCAAGCCACGGACCAATTCCGGCGGTCATCGCTTCCCCGTCGAGGGCGGCATGATCGAGACCGCGGAGAATCTCCGCGCCGACTACGGCATCTCCCGCGAGGAGCAGGACCGCTTCGCCGCGGAGTCGCATGCCCGCGCCGTGCGCGCCATCGACGCCGGGTTGTTCGCCGACGAGACCGTCCCCGTGACCGTGCCGGGACGACGAGGCAAGCCCGACGTCGAGGTCACCACGGACGAACACCCCCGCAGGGACGTCACCGCCGAGTCCCTGGCCGGCCTGCGTCCGATCCGGCTCTCGGTCGACCCCGACGCGACCGTGACGGCGGGGAACGCGTGCGGGCAGAACGACGCCGGCGCGGCCGCGATCGTGACGACCCCGCAGAACGCCGAGCGTCTGGGGTTGCGTCCCTTCGCGCGACTCGTCAGCTGGTCCACCGCGGGCGTCGCCCCGAACCGGATGGGCATCGGCCCGGTGCCCGCCGTGGCGCGAGCTCTCGAACGCGCCGACCTGTCGTTGTCCGACATCGATCTCGTCGAGGTGAACGAGGCGTTCGCCGCACAGGTGCTGGCCTGCACGCGGGAATGGGGATTCGGGGAGACCGACTTCCGAGAACGCCTCAACGTCAACGGATCCGGGATCTCCCTCGGCCACCCGGTGGGCGCGACGGGCGGTCGGATCCTGGCGAACCTCCTGCGGGAACTCGAGCGTCGTCAGGGGCGGTACGGCATCGAGACCATGTGCATCGGTGGCGGACAGGGCCTCGCGGCCGTCGTCGAGAACCTCCGGCGCTGACAGGTCTCCCCCACCGATCACGAACGGAGCGTCATGCACGTCTTCACCGGTGTCGACGAGGTCGTCGCGGCCGTCGGCACCCACCTCGGACACGGCGACTGGATGACGGTCACCCAGGACCGGATCGATCTCTTCGCCGACGCGACGGGCGACCACCAGTGGATCCACGTCGATCCCGAGCGCGCCGCCGACGGCCCCTACGGCGGCACCATCGCCCACGGGTACCTGACACTCTCGCTGATCCCGGCCCTCGGCGCCGACCTCATGCGGGTGGAGGGTGTGTCCATGACGATCAACTACGGGCTCGAGAAGGTGCGGTTCCCGTCGCCCGTCCGCTCCGGTTCCCGTGTGCGCGTGGCGGCCGAGATCGTGGACGCGGTCCGCACCGACACCGGCGCGCGCACCACCACGCGCTTCACCGTGGAGATCGACGGCGCGACGAAGCCCGCGTGCGTGGCCGACTCCGTGCGCGTGCTCGTCGCATGACCGCCGCGTCCGCCCCGCTGTCCGGTCTCCGCATCGTCGAGTTCGCCAGTTTCGTGGCCGGGCCGTCGGCCGGGGTGACGTTCGCGCAACTCGGAGCCGAGGTCATCCGGATCGATCCCCTCGGGGGAGCCGCCGACATCGGCCGATGGCCGGTGTCCCGGCGGACCGGGGCGAGCCTGTACTGGACCGCACTCAACCGCGGCAAGAGATCGGTCGCGATCGACGTCCGCGACCCGGAGGGCCGCGAGTTGGTGCTCGGCCTGGCGACCGCCCCGGGGCCCGACGAGGGCATCGTCGTCGACAACATCGTCGGGCGGCCGTGGTTCTCCTACGAGTCACTGCGCGACCGTCGGTCCGATGTGATCCACGCCCGGGTGGAGGGCTCCGCCGACGGCCGTGCGGCCGTCGACTACACCGTCAACCCCGCCTGCGGGGTCGCCGAGTTGACCGGTCCGGCGGACTCGGATCGCCCGGTCAACCATGTCCTGCCCGCATGGGATCTGGTCACCGGCATGACCGCGACCACCGCCGTCCTGGCCGCGGTGCGTCGCCGTGCTCTCACCGGCGAGGGATCCCGACTGCAGATCGCCCTCGACGACGTCGCCCTGGCGACCGTGGCCAATCTCGGGTGGCTGAGCGAGGTCGCGGAGGTCGGCGACCGGGAACGGCACGGCAACCACATGTACGGGACCTTCGGCGTCGACTTCGTCACCCGTGACGGCGAGAGGGTCATGGTCGTCGCGCTCACCGGCCGTCAGTGGTCGGCGCTGTGCGCCGCGACGGGGACCGAGGAGGTGATGGCCGCACTCGGACGGTCGCTGTCCGCGGACCTGTCGGCCGAGGCCGACCGGTACCGCCACCGGGAGGTCGTCGAGGCGGTCCTGCGGCCGTGGTTCTCCCAGCGCCCGTTCCCGGAGGTCCAGACCGCACTCGACGCCGCCGGAGCCCTGTGGAGTCGGTATCGTTCGCTGCGGCAGGTGGTCGACGACTTCCGCGCCGAGGGCGCCGACGTCCTCGTCGAGATGGATCAACCCGGTGTCGGACAGGTGATCTCGGCGCGCTCGCCCATCCGCGTCGACGACCGGTACGGGGAACCCGCGGTGGCGTCGGAACTGGGCGCGGACACCGACGGAGTCCTCGCCGACGTGCTCGGACTCGACGACCACGAGCTCGCGCGCCTGCACGACTCCGGCGTCCTGGGGACACGATGAGCGACGGCGCCGACGGGATCGGGTCCCTCGCCCGCCACGTCGAGAAGTGGTCACCGGAACCCGTCGAACAGGTCGACGTGGTCCGACGGCGAGATCTCGTGGCCCTGGCACGCACGTTGGGTCTCGACGAGGACCACCACGCGGGCACCCACGCCCCGATCCTGGCCCATTGGACCTCCTTCCACGACTGGCTCCCGACCGCCGACCTCGGCGAGGACGGCCACCCGGCGGACGGGCACTTCTTCCCGCCGATCCCGCACCGGCGCAGGATGTTCGCCGGATCGACGGTGATGGCGCAGGCCCCTCTGCGGGTGGACGTCGAGACGGTGGCGAGGACCTCGGTCCTGTCGGTGACCCCGAAGACCGGTCGCAGCGGGGAGATGCTCTTCGTGACGATGCGCACCGACTACAGCCAGGGCGGGCGACTGTGTCGTACCGAGGACCAGCAGATCGTCTATCGCAGCGACGATTCGGCGCGTCCTCGCCCGCCGGTGGTCACGCCGGTGGAGCCCGAACCCACCGCCGGAGCGACATCCGTCCGACGGTCGATGTCGCCCGTCGTCCTCTTCCGGTTCAGCGCGCTGACCGCGAACGCCCACCGCATCCACTACGACCAGGACTACGCGACGTCCGTGGAGGGCTACCCCCGGTTGGTGGTGCACGGCCCCCTGCTCGCGACGCTCATGGCCGACCAGGTCACCGTCCGCTGGGGCGCGGCCGGCGTCCGCCGGTTCGCCTTCACACTCCGCTCGCCGGTCTTCGTCGGCGATCCGTTCCTGGTGGAGCACACCGGGTCCGACGAGTCCGCGCGGGTGGCCGTCGTGACCGGCGACGTCGTGGCCTCCGCGGACGCCGAACGCGCATGACCGCAGTCGACGCGACGGTGCGTGCGGCCCAGACCGCGCGCACGATGCTCTTCGTGCCCGGATCCCGCCCCGACCGGTTCGCGAAGGCGTCGGCCGCGGGCGCGGACCTGGTGGTCCTCGACCTCGAGGACGCGGTCGCGGAGTCGGACAAGGTCGCGGCCCGGGCGGCCTGTGTCGACTGGCTGCGCGCGGGGAACGCCGCCGCCGTACGCGTCAACGCCCCGACGACCGGCCAGTGGACCGACGACGTCGCCGCGCTCGCCGACCTCGGTGCCGTCGTCATGATGCCCAAGGCGTCCGACCCCGGCGTCGTCGCGGGACTCGCGGCCCGGACACCGGTCATCGCGCTCGTCGAGACCGCCGCGGGTGTCGCCGAGGCACGCGCCATCGCAGCGGTCCCGGGAGTGGTGCGGATCGCGCTCGGTCACCTCGACCTGTGCGTCGAGCTCGGCGTCGACCCCGACGACCGGGAGGCGCTGCTCGTCGTCCGGTCGTCGCTCGTGCTCGCCGCCGCGGCGGCGGGTTCCGCTCCCCCGGTCGACGGCGTCACGACGTCCCTGCGCGACGTCGAGCGTCTGCGCTCCGACGTCGACCACGCCCGCCGACTCGGGTTCGCGGGCAAGCTGTGCATCCATCCCGCACAGGTGGACACGGTGCATGCGGCGTGGGCGCCGAGCGCCGAACAGGTCGCGTGGGCACGTGAGGTGCTGGCGTCGGTCGACGACTCCGCCGGGGCGGCGGCCGTCGGCGGGGCGATGGTGGACCCCCCGGTGCTCGCCCGGGCCCGCCACATCCTCGCCGCCGCCGACGGGTGAGGCGTCAGACGAAGTCGGACCCGCCGTCGACGTTGAGGGTCGCACCGGTCACGTAGCCGTTGGCCCGCGACGCGAGATACACGGCGGCCGAGGCGATCTCCTCGGGCGTGCCGGCCCGACCCAGGTCGCACGGATGGCCGAACGTGGTCGCCACCCAACGCATCACGTCGTGCGGATCGCTCGAGTCGAGCCCGTCGGCCGCGAGGGTGTCCCGCAGGATCTCGGTGAAGCTGGCGCTCACGATCGTCCCGGGGCAGATGCAGTTGACCAGGATCCCGTCGGCCCCCAGGGTCTTCGCCAGGTTCTTCGTCACGCTCGCCAGCGCGGCCTTCGACGCGGTGTAGGCCACGAGGCTCGCGCTCTGTCGCTGTATCGAGTGCGCGGCGAGGGTGACCACCCGGGCCCACGGCGCGGAGCGCAGCGCCGGGAGGACACCGCGGACCACGCGCACCGCGGCGAGGGTCCCGAGGTCGAACGCGTCGTGCCATGCGTCGTCGTCGAGGTCGTCGAAGGATCCGTGTCCGGGACCGACGGTGTGGACCAGCACGTTCAGGTCGTCCCAGTGGCCGCGCAAGGTCTCGACGCCCGCCGCGATGGACGCACCGTCGGCCATGTCGACGCTGATCGGCAGGACCTCGGGTGCCCCGGCGCGCCGGATGGTCTCGGCAGCGTCGTCGAGGGCCTCACGGCCGCGCGCCATGATCGCGACCGACGCGCCCTCCGCCCCGAGTGCGGTCGCCGTGGCGAGCCCCATCCCCTTCGACCCGCCGGTGACGAGCGCACGCGCGCCGTCGAGCCCCATGTCCATCGCCGCGCTCCCTCTCGCCTGCGTGCATGTCGCTCTCAGGAACGAGAACGACGTTTCCGCAGTTGTATCACGAGCGCCGAGAGGCACGACCCACGTCGGTGGTGGGTGACGATCTCAGCGCAGGAGAGCGCGCGACATGACGACGCGCTGGATCTGGTTGGTGCCCTCGTAGATCTGCGTGATCTTCGCGTCGCGCATCATGCGCTCGACGGGGAAGTCGCGGGTGTAGCCCGCGCCGCCGAACAGCTGGACCGCGTCGGTCGTGACCTTCATCGCCACGTCCGAGGCGAAGCACTTCGACGCCGAGGAGATGAACCCGAGGTTCTTCTCACCGCGCTCGGCGCGGGCGGCCGAGCTGTACACCATGAGCCGGGCGGCCTCGATGTTCATCGCCATGTCGGCGATCATGAACTCCACGCCCTGGAACTGGCTGATCGACTTGCCGAACTGCTTGCGGTCCTTGACGTACTCGATCGTCTTGTCCAGCGCGCCCTGCGCGATCCCGACGGCCTGCGCGCCGATGGTCGGGCGGGTGTGGTCGAGGGTCTGCAGCGCGGTCTTGAAACCGGTGCCCTCCTCGCCGACGATCCGGTCACCCGGGATCTCGCAGTTCTCGAAGTGCAGCTCCGCGGTCGGCGAACCCTTGATCCCGAGCTTGCGCTCCAGGGCACCGACCGAGAAGCCGGGGTCGTCCTTGTGCACCATGAACGCCGAGATCCCGTTGGCGCCCTTGTCGGGGTCGGTGACGGCCATGACCGTGTACCAGGTCGACTTGCCGCCGTTGGTGATCCACGCCTTGCCGCCGTTGAGGACCCAGCCCTCCGACGTCTTCTTCGCCCGCGTCCGCATCGACGCGGCGTCCGATCCCGCCTCGCGCTCGGACAGGCCGTAGGACGCCAGCGCACCGTCGGCGATCTCCGGGAGCACCTTCTTCTTCAGGTCGGCGTCACCGGACAGGATCAGTCCCATCGTGCCCAGCTTGTTCACCGCGGGGATCAGCGACGCCGACGCGTCGACGCGCGCGACCTCCTCGATCACGATGCACGCCGCGACCGAGTCCGCGCCCTGGCCGCCGAAGTCCTCGGGGACGTGGATCGCGTTGAAACCCGACGCGTTGAGGGCGTCGAGTGCCTCCTGCGGGAAGCGCGACTTCTCGTCGACCTCCGCCGCGTACGGCTCGATCTCCTTCTCCGACAGCGCACGGATGGCCTCACGCAGCGCGTCGTGCTCCTCGGGGAGGGCGAAGACATCGAAATCCGGGTTGCCCGACATTGCACTCACTCCTCATCGGCCGTGCGGTGGGATGTCCGGCGGGATGCACCGGGGGGTCGGCCGTCCCCTCGATGCTAACCCCGGCGCCCGCCTTCGGTTACTGACGGGTAACCGAGGGATGTCAGTGGTGGCGCAGGTCACGCGGGTGGCACGCTGATCGGCGTGACCGACGACAACCTCGCAGACTTCGAACGCACCGAGTTCTCCGCCCACGGCCGCAGTGCACCCGTGTACCGCCTGGGGACGGGGCCCGCCGTGGTCGTCATGTCGGAGATCCCCGGTATCACCCCGCGCGTGGCCGACTTCGCCCGCACCGTCGCCTCGATCGGGTGCACCGCCGTCATGCCGCACCTCTTCGGCGTGGACGGCAAGGACCCCTTCGCCGGGCCCCCGGTCGTCGGTCCGCTGGCGACGATGGCCCGCGCGATCGTGCCGGCCTGCATCAGCCGGGAGTTCACGGTCCTCGCGACCGGGAAGTCCTCCCCCGTCACGACGTGGCTGCGCGCGCTGGCGAAGGACGAGCACGAGCGGTGCGGCGGCCCGGGCGTGGGCGCGGTGGGGATGTGCTTCACCGGCGGGTTCGCGCTCGCGATGGCCGCCGACGACCGCCTGATCGCGCCGGTCCTCTCGCAACCGTCCCTGCCGTTCGGACTCGGCCGGAAGGCGAAGGAGGGCATCGACATCGCGCCCGACGAGCTCGCTGCGGTGCGGACCCGCTGCGCTGCAGGGGATCTCACGGTGCTGGGGTTGCGCTTCGAAGGCGACAAGCTCTCACCGCCGCAGCGGTTCCGGTGGTTGCGTGAGCAGCTGGGCGACGCCTTCACCGCCATCGAACTGCCCGACTCGTCGGCACGACCCGACAGCCCGATGCCGCCGCACTCGGTGCTCACCGAGCACCTGGTCGACGCACCGGGCGAGCCCACCCGCGCCGCGCTCGACGAGGTGTTGGACCTCTTCCGCCGCCGGTTGCTCACCGACGCGTGAGCTGTCGCAGGGTCACCGACGCGTGAGCTGTCGGGGGGTCACCGACGCGTGAGCTGTCGGGGGGTCACCGACGCGTGAGCCGTCGCAGGGTCACCGACGCCTGAGGCCGGTCAGTCGCCGAGGAGGGTGCGGCGCAGGGCCGCGTCCTTCTCCTCGACCATGGCCTCGAGGTCGCGCGCGAACGCGGCGAGTCGCGCGCGCAGCACGTCGTCGCCGGTGCCGAGGATCCGCACCGCGAGGAGGCCGGCGTTGCGTGCGCCGCCCACGGAGACCGTCGCGACCGGTATGCCCGCCGGCATCTGCACGATCGACAGTAGGGAGTCGAGCCCGTCGAGGTGCTTGAGCGGAACCGGCACACCGATCACCGGCAGCACCGTGGCCGAGGCGACCATGCCGGGGAGGTGGGCCGCTCCCCCGGCGCCGGCGATGATCACCGAGATGCCCCGGTCGGCGGCACCGGAGGCGTAGTCGAGCATCTTGCGCGGGGTGCGGTGCGCGGAGACGACGCCGACCTCGAACGGCACGTCGAACTCGGCCAGTGCGACGGCGGCGGGTTCCATCGTCGGCCAGTCGGAGTCGCTGCCCATGATCAGCCCGACGCGGGGGCCGCTCGCGCTGGTGCCGATGGGGTCGGACGGTCGATCGGAGGAGGTCATCGGTGTCTCTCGGTCGGCGGGTCGGGTCAGGTCCGGGCGGGTTCGGGGACGTCGGTCGCCGCGTGCGGGTCCCAGCCGTCGGTCCAGATGCCGGTGGACAGCCAGGTCGCTGCGCGCTCGGCCCGCTCGCGGACGGTCGCGGCGTCGTCGTCGGGCCCGCCGACGACGTTCACGTGACCGATCTTGCGGGCCGGGCGCTCCCCCTTGGCGTAGAGGTGGATGTGCGCGTCGGGCATGCGGGCCATCAGGTGGTGGACGCGCTCGTCCATCGACATCGCGGGGGTCTCGGTCGCGCCGAGGACGTTGGCCATGACCGTCACCGGCGCGAGCGCCCGGGTCGCGCCGAGCGGGTAGTCGAGCACGGCACGCAGGTGCTGCTCGAACTGGCTGGTGACGGCCCCGTCCATCGTCCAGTGGCCGCTGTTGTGCGGACGCATCGCGAGCTCGTTGATGCTCAGCGCACCGTCGTCGGTCTCGAACATCTCGACGGCCATCACGCCGACCACCCCCAGCGTCTGCGCGATCTGCAGCGCGATGTGCTCGGCCTCCTCGGCGCGCTCGTCGGAGAGCCCGGGCGCGGGAGCGATCGCCACGGCGCACTGACCGTCTCGCTGCACGGTCTCGACCACGGGCCACGTCGCGCCCTGGCCGTAGGCCGACCGCGCCACCATCGCCGACAGTTCCCGGCGCCACGCCACCCGCTCCTCGGCCATCACCGGCGTGCCCGACGCGGTCGCGTCGGCGAGGACGTCGAGGGCCTCGTCCAGCGAGTCCGGCAGCCAGACGCCGCGGCCGTCGTACCCGCCGCGGATCGCCTTGATCACCACCCCGTCGGCACACGACTCGACGAACCCGACGAGGACCTCGCCGGGATCGTCGGCGCCGGACAGGTCGACGAACCGCGGGACCGGCAACCCGAGTCCCGAGAGCCGGCGACGCATGACGAGCTTGTCCTGCGCGTGGATCAGCGCGGTCGGGGGCGGCAGGACCGACACGCCCTCGGCGACGAGGGCATGCAGGTGTTCGGGGGGGACGCCCTCGTGGTCGAAGGTGAGGGCGACGGCACCTTGCGCCGCGCGACGCAGGTCGTCGAGGCTGTCGTGGGATCCGATCACCACGTCCGCCGACACCGCGGCGGCCGGGTCGTCGGGCGACGCCGCGAGCACACGCAGCGTCTGACCGAGCGCGATCGCGGCCTGATGCGTCATGCGGGCCAGCTGCCCGCCGCCGACCATCGCGACCGTCGGGAGACCCACCGGATTGCCTTCACTCACGGCTGACCATCGTGTCATGACACGCGGTGCGACCTGCGTCGCGGGCGTGCCGGCGGCGCAGCGAATTCACGAGCGCGGTTCGGTTTCGTACACTCGATCCTTGTGTCGTACATCGACGGGCTCCTCGCCCGCACCCCGGGCCCCATCCGGCGCCTGGCTCTCCGCCACCACGAACTGATCAAGTTCGCGCTGGTCGGCGGCACCACCATGGTGTTCGACATGGCCATCTTCTACGGCCTCAGCCTGTCCGTGCTGGAGCAGAAGCCCGTCATCGCGAAGGTGATCTCGGGGACCCTGGCCACGATCCTCAGCTATTTCCTCAACCGCGAGTGGGCCTTCAAGAACCGCGGGGGGCGCGAGACGCACCACGAGGCACTGCTGTTCTTCGTGATCAGCGGCATCGGCGTCGTGCTGCAGGCCGCACCGCTGTGGTTCGCCAACAACGTGTTCGACATGCGGTCGCACCTGCCGGTCGCCGAACTCGTCATCGTCGACTTCGTCCTCGGCTACATCATCGGCAACATCCTGCAGATGGCGTTCCGGTTCTGGGCCCTGCGCAAGTTCGCGTTCCCGGAGACCCAGGGGGACGAGGACGCCGAGATCGAAGCTCTCGCGACCGGCCAGGTCACCCTCCACGCGGACGCCGAACCCGACCCCACCCCCTGACGTCGGTCGCGCTCAGCGCGGTTCGCGGACGGCGCGGGCGAGCACCGGCTGCCCGTCGGCGCGGGTGGTGCCGGGCGTCCCGGTGATCGGTCCGCCCGCCGTGGTCGGGACCACGATCGTGAACGCGGCGGGCGCGCGGGTCGTCAGTTCGAGGCGACCGCCGTCGGCCTCGACCAGGGCACGCGCCAACGACAGCCCGACCCCGCTCGACCCGCCGCCGGACCACCCGCGACGGAAGATCTTCGGCACCAGCTCGTCGGGGACGCCGGAGCCCTCGTCACGGACGGTCACACGCAGCAGGTCGGCGCCGTCGAGTCCGGACACCTCGACCGTGCAGCGTCCGGCACCGTGCCGCAGCGAGTTGTCGACGAGGACCGACACGGCCTCCCGCAGTCGGCTGGGGGTCGCCCAGGCGGTGCGGTCCCCCACGTAGGACGCGACCACCTCACGGCCCTGGCGCAGGAAGGCGTCGGAGAAGTCGTGGACGAGCGGGTCGATCGTGTCGTCGACGTCGATCGGCGCGGTCGGACGTACGCCGGCGTCCCGAGACACCGCGATGAGTTCGTCGAGTTCGGCGTTGAGCCGTTCGGCCTGTGCGTGCGCGGCCTCGGCCTCCTCCACCACGTGCGGGTCGGGGTGCAGCGACAACTCGTCGAGCCGCAACTGGATGGCCGTCAGACGGCTGCGCAGCTGGTGGGACACCTCGCCGACGATCTCGCCCTCGCGTTCGAGGCGCAGGGCGATCTCCTGGTTGGCGACCTCCAGCGCGCCCGCGAGTCGGTCGAGTTCGACGATGCCGTGCGTGCGCCACGCGGTGTGGAAATCGCCCTGGGCCATCCGCGACGCCCGGTCGGCGAGCTCCTCGAGCGGGTCGGCGAGGCGGCCCGCCGTGACGGCCGCGACCGCCATACCCCCGGCGATGGAGGCGGTGAGGATCAGCGCCACCACCCCGATCGCCGTCCACTGGTCGCCGCGGACCTCCTCCAGCGGGATGCGCATGGTGACCGTGCCGGCGTCGCCGAGGCTCGCCGACTCCGACACCGTCGACCCCCGGATGTCGTCACCGACGGCGGTCCGGACCGTCCCGGCGCCCGACGGGTACTCGACCTCGAGGCGGCCGTCGGCGGGCAGCAGCAGCCGGAACGGCGCGACATGGAGTTGCTGACCGGCCAGGTCACCGGACTCCTGGTCGATGAGCTCCGAGGAGACCCGTTTGAGTCGCTGGTCGAGGTCCTGGTGGGCGTTGTCGTCGATCCACCACCACGCGGTCACCATCAGCGGCAGCCCCAGCAACACGCCGATGCCGACGACCATCGCCAGCATCGACAGCAGGATCCGCCTGCGCACGCCGGCCGCCTAGTCCGGGTCGAACCGGAAGCCGACGCCGCGCACGGTGACGATGCGCTTCTTCCGGCCCGCCTGGTCGTCGCCGATCTTGCGGCGCAGCCACGACACGTGCATGTCGAGGGTCTTCGACGAGCGCAGGTCGGCCGATCCCCACACCTCGGTGAGGATCTCCTCGCGGCTGACGACCTCCCCGCCCCGTTCCATCAGGAACCGCAGCAGGTCGAACTCGCGGTTGGCCAGGGTCGCGTCCTTGCCGGAGACGAGTACCCGACGACCGCGTGCGTCGAGCTGGATGTCGCCCGCCTCGAGGACGAGGTCGACGCCCTGTTTGCGGCGCAGCAGCGCCCGCACCCGGGCGAGGAGTTCGGCGAGACGGAACGGTTTGCCGACGTAGTCGTCCGCGCCGGCGTCGAGACCGACGACGAAGTCGACCTCGTCGGTGCGGGCGGTGAGCATCAGGACGGCGAGCTGCGGTCGCACGCTGCGGATGCGCCGGCACACCTCCAGACCGTCCATCTCCGGGAGGCCGAGGTCGAGGACCACCAGCTCGAAGCGGGGATCCCGCGCGCGTTCGAGGGCGTCGGGACCCGTCGAGACGATCTCGCACCCGTAGCCCTCACGGGTCAGGGCACGCGCCAGCGGGGTGGCGATGGCCTCGTCGTCCTCGGCCAGCAATACGTCCGTCACGGCGCCACGATACCGGCGTCGGGTGCGGTCATGACCGATCCGCGCCGCTCAGTACGAACGCCGGCCCGGATCGGACTCGGTGTCGAAGACCTCGTGGTACAGCAGCGCGTGGACCTTCTCCACCTGGGGGATGTCGTGGAAGGCCAGCGGGTCGTCCGATGCGGACTCGATGATCAGGGTGCCGGTGCGCAGCATCCGGTCGAGGAGGCCGTGGCGGAACTCGACGGAGTTGATGCGCTGGAGCGGGATGTCGATGCCCGACCGCGTGAGGATGCCGTTGCGGAACGTGACACGCCGGTCGGTGAGGACGAAATGGGTGGTCCTCCAGGAGACGAGCGGCCGCAGGAAGAACCAGACGACGACGACGGCCCACACGACCGCGATCACGATCCACAGCACCGACCGCGTCGACGACGACAGTTGCGACGAGCCGGTGAAACCCGCCCCGATGCCCGCCAGGGCCGTGATGAGCAGGAACCCGAGGGTCGGCACCACCAGCGCCTTCCAGTGCGGGTGACGGTGCAGGACGACGTGCTCGCCCTCGGCGAGGATGTTCTCGGGGTATCCCACGACGATCAGCCCTCCGGTGTGGTCGCGTGATGAGGTCGCGACGAGCCCCTGACGGCAGTGAAAGTAGCGCATTCCGGGCAGCGTTCCCGGCCGATGCCGCCCGTCGTACTCGGTAGACTCGCCCGAGACGCGGGTGACGACCCCAGCTGCGGAGGTGGCCTGATGTACCCGAACGACCCCTACGACAACCGCCGGCGGGACAGCGGCGGCGCCTGGGAGGACAACCGGACCCGCGCCTACTCGGCGGACCCGTACGCCCGCGATCCCTACGCACAGGACCCGTATGCGCAGGAGTCCTACGTCGATCCCGCGAGCCGGCAGCCCTACGCGGCCGAACCGGCCCGCAAGGCCCCCCGTCCGCCCCGCCGGGGCCCGCAGATCAACATCGGGCTGTTCATCGGCGGCGTCGTCGCGACCGCGGTGGTGACGGCACTGGCGTCGTGGCTCGTGGCATGGGTCATCCGGGTCATCAGCGAGCGCATCACCGAGACCGGGAAGTTCGGCGTGTGGAACCCGGTCGCGCAGGACGAGTACTGGTTCGCGGTCGTCGGCGGGCTGTGCGCCCTGTTCGCCGGTGCCCTCTGGTACGTGCTGCAGATGACGACGCCGTCGCCGGACCAGTTCTACGCGTGGATCGTCGGCCTGCTGGTGATCGCCGCGGTGATCCTGCCGCTGCTGCTGTCGCGGGAGATCTCGACGGGCATCGGCACCGCCGTGATGCACCTCGTGATCGGGCTGCCGATCCTGTTCCTCATCCGTGCGATGGGGTCGCGCAGCGTCGAGTACCGCTGACGCTCACCCCCGCACCCGCAGGTGCGTGACGTCGCCGGCGGCGACGGCCGTGCTCGTCCCGTCGGGCGTCTCCACCACGACACGTCCGAGATCATCGACGTCGACGGCGACACCCTCCAGCGTGCGGTCGCCGGGGAGTTCCACCCGCACCGCGCGGGACAGCGTCGCGCACAGCGGCCGGTAGCGCTCGGCAATGGCCGCGGTGTCCCCCGGCCAGTCGGCGAGTTCCTCGGTCAGCTCGGCCAGGACCGCCCCGGCGAGGTCGGAACGGTCGACGGTCGCGCCCGACACGAGGTTCACCGACGTCGCGGTGTCGACCGGGAGGTCGTCGGCGCGCAACCCGGTGTTGATGCCGATCCCCACCACGGCGCACGGGCGCGGTCCGGGCGCGAGTTCGGCGAGGATGCCCGCGACCTTGCCGACCCCGCCTGCGGACCCGGTCGGCAGCAGGACGTCGTTGGGCCACTTCAGCCGCGCGTCGACACCGTTGACCCGGGTCACCGCGCGGGCCACCGCGACCCCCGTCGCGAGCGGCAACCAGCCGAGGGCGTCGCCCGCACCCGGACCGGAGGCGTCGACCGCGACGGACATGGTGAGGGTCCCGCCGGGCGGCGCCGTCCACACGCGTCCGTGCCTGCCCCGACCCGCGGTCTGACGCTCGGCGACGAGGACGGCGCCCGGACACGGCGCGCTCGCGCAGCGGGCGACCAGGTCGGCGTTGGTCGACCCGGTCTCGGCGACCACCTCGACCGACCAGCCGGCGCCGGCGAGATCGGCGATGCGTGCGGCGTCGAGGTCTGTGGGTGGCTCCATCGCGGCCACGCTAGCGCGTGAGGAACACACGAACATGAGCCTCACTCGTGTCCCCGGTCCCACCGACCGAGCGTCCGCTCGCTAGCATCGTTCCCCATGACGACTGCCTCGACCGACAGCGATGGTGCACCCGACATCCACACCACGGCCGGAAAGCTCGCCGACCTGCGCGGACGGCTCGCCGAGGCGGAGCAGCCCGTCGGCGCGGACGCCGTCGAGAAGGTGCACGCGAAGGGCAAGTTGACCGCCCGCGAGCGGATCACCCACCTGCTCGACGAGGGCTCGTTCGTCGAACTCGACGCGCTCGCCCGGCACCGCAGCACCAACTTCGGCCTCGCCTCGCGCCGTCCCCTCGGCGACGGCGTCGTCACCGGCTACGGGACCGTCGACGGCCGCGAGGTCTGCGTCTTCAGCCAGGACTCCACCGTCTTCGGCGGCAGCCTCGGCGAGGTCTACGGCGAGAAGATCGTCAAGGTGATGGACCTCGCGGTGAAGACCGGCCGCCCGCTCATCGGCATCAACGACGGTGCGGGAGCCCGCATCCAGGAGGGCGTCGTCTCCCTCGGCCTGTACGGCGAGATCTTCCACCGCAACGTCCGTGCGTCCGGTGTCATCCCGCAGATCTCGCTGATCATGGGCGCGGCGGCCGGCGGGCACGTCTACTCCCCCGCCCTCACCGACTTCGTCGTCATGGTCGACAAGACCAGCCAGATGTTCATCACCGGCCCCGACGTCATCAAGACCGTCACCGGCGAGGACGTCACGATGGAGGATCTCGGCGGCGCGCAGACGCACATGACCAAGTCCGGGACGGCCACCTACGTCGCCTCCGACGAGGAGGACGCCCTCGACTACGTGCGCGAGGTCCTCTCCTACCTGCCGAGCAACAACAAGGCCGAGCCGCCGCGGCTGCCCGTGGCCGAGCCGGCCGCCGGGTCGATCGAGGAGACCGTGAACGCGGAGGACCTCGAGCTCGACACCCTCATCCCGGACTCGCCGAACCAGCCGTACGACATGCACGAGGTGATCGCCCGGATCCTCGACGACGACGAGTTCCTCGAGATC
Organism: uncultured Williamsia sp.; assembly: GCF_947494875.1. Lineage (GTDB taxonomy): Bacteria > Actinomycetota > Actinomycetes > Mycobacteriales > Mycobacteriaceae > Williamsia_A. The sequence continues at coordinate 32,404 of NZ_CANLWM010000010.1, read as the reverse complement.
CAGGCGCAGTACGCGACCAACATCATCGTCGGCTTCGGTCGCGTCGACGGCCGCAGCGTCGGCATCGTCGCCAATCAGCCGACCCAGTTCGCCGGCTGCCTCGACATCAACGCCTCCGAGAAGGCCGCACGCTTCGTGCGCACCTGCGACTGCTTCAACATCCCCATCGTCACCCTGGTCGACGTCCCGGGCTTCCTCCCCGGCACCGAGCAGGAGTACAACGGCATCATCCGCCGCGGCGCGAAGCTGCTCTACGCCTACGGCGAGGCCACCGTCGGCAAGATCACCGTCATCACCCGCAAGGCCTACGGCGGCGCCTACGACGTCATGGGGTCCAAGCACATGGGCGCCGACGTGAACCTGGCCTGGCCTACCGCGCAGATCGCCGTGATGGGTGCCTCGGGTGCCGTCGGGTTCGTCTACCGTCAGCAGCTCAAGGACGCCGCGGCCAACGGCGAGGACGTCGACGCGCTGCGCCTGCAGTTGCAGCAGGAGTACGAGGACACCCTCGTCAACCCGTACGTCGCGGCCGAGCGCGGTTACGTCGACGCGGTCATCCCGCCGTCGCACACCCGCGGTCAGATCGCGACCGCCCTCAAGCTCCTCGAGCGCAAGATGGTCTCGATGCCGCCGAAGAAGCACGGCAACATCCCGCTCTGACGAGTTCCATCGCCGACCTGCACCGGGAGACAGCGTGACCGACGAGACCACACCCGCCGACGCCACGGCGCGGCCCGCCCTGCGGATCGTGCGCGGCAACCCCGACGACGTCGACATCGCGGTGATCGCCGCGGTCCTCTCGGCGGCGGGCGGCGGCGAACCCGAGCCCGAACGCCCAGAGCGGAACCTGTGGGGGTCGCCCGAACAGCGCCTGCGACCCTCGTGGGCGCCGGCGCCGACCGGCTTCCTCAACGTGCACTTCTCGCACTGACCGCCCGGGTGCGCGTCGTCCTGGGGTCGGCGTCCCCGGCGCGACGGCGGGTGCTCGTCGACGCCGGCGTGAACCCGGTCGTCCGTGTCTCCGACGTGGACGAGGACCGGGTCGCCGCGACGGTCCCGGCCGAGTCGGGTCCGCACGCGGTGGTCACCGCCCTGGCCGAGGCGAAAGCCCGTGTCGTCGCGGACCGGCTGACCGCCGACGAGCCGGATGTCGCCGCCGACTGCATCGTGATCGGTTGCGACTCCATGCTCTTCCACGACGGGGTGCTGACCGGCAAACCCCACACCGCCGCGGCGGCGACCGCGCAGTGGCATCGCGTCCGCGGCCGCAGCGCCGAACTGCTCACCGGGCACAGCGTCCTGCGGATGTCCGGCGGCGGCGTGGTCGGTGCCGAGTCGGCATCGACCACCACCACGGTGCGATTCGCCGACATCGACGACGCGACCGTCGACGCCTACGTCGCCACCGGTGAGCCCCTCGAGGTGGCCGGGGCCTTCACGCTCGACGGACGCGGGGGCTGGTTCATCGACGGCATCGACGGCGACCACTCCGCCGTCATCGGGATCGGGCTCTCGGTCGTCCGGACGCTCACCACGCGACTGGGCGTCCCGGTCGCCGACCTGTGGGCGTCAGCCGGCCCGGACGTCCGCGCGTAGACCCCACAGGTCGAGTTCCCGCGCCACGGCGCCGCCCAGGTCGGCGCGGGCGACCGGGTCGACGGCGCACACCGACACCGTGATCGCGTCGTCGTGCTCGACCGCCCACACGGCGATCCCCGGCAGCATGCGCCGGGCGAGGTCGGGTGCCGCCGTGCGGGCGGCCGCGCGCACGAGCACCGTGCGCGCCCGCGTCCCCCGCCACGCGAGGAGGCCCTCGGGCGCCGGACCGAGCTGCGACACCGCGACGTCGGGGCCGGGGATGGCTGCGATCACGTGGGCGAGGGTCGAGGACGGCAGCAGTCGGGCGACCCGGGCGAGGGCGTCGTCGCCGGGCGGGTCCGACAGCGCCGTCCGGATGGCCGCGCGGGCGGCGGCGAGGCCGGTGTCGGGGGTGGGATCGGTGGGGAGGGCGATCGCGACACCATCGGCGGCGTTCGCGGTGGACGAGTGGGCGTCGGCGCGGCGATCCACCGCCAGGGTCAGCCGTACCGGTGACTGCGGGCCTCCTCTCGCGGTGACCACCCCGGAGTGTCGGGCCAGTCCTGCACCCAGGGCGACGAGAAGCGTTGTCGCGGTGCCGCCGAGATCTGCCGCCACCGCGTGCCACCGAGCGCGGTCGAGCGTCACGACGTGGTGGGTCGGCGCGTCGTCCACCGGCGTCGACGCGGGCTCCTCCGACCGGGCAGCCGGCCTGCGCGGGGGCGATGTGGGGGTGTCCGGAGCACGGCCGCGGACGAGGTGGACGGCTGCGCGCACGGCGTCGGCGACCGCGGTCGCCGCGTCCGCGGCGTCGCCGGCAACCCGTCGCAGGGGTCGCGGCGTGCCTTCCGGGACGGGGTCGGCGTCGCCGCAGGACTCGCCGACGACGGCGTCGGCGACCGTCTCCACGAACCGGCGGCCGTCGGCGAGGACGTGGGAGGCGACGACGGACACCGCGCGACCGCCGTCGGTCAGGGCGACGGTCGCGACCTGCCATCCGCGCGCACCGAGGACGTCGAGCGGCGCCTCGCCGAGATGTCGCCGTGCCCAGGCGATCGCGTCGTCGACGGGGGTGGGGTCCACCCGCGCCTGCGCTGCACCCGGCGGCCGCACCCAGCGTGGACGGGCACCGGGGACCACCGGACGCCGGACCGCGCGATCGAGCGGACCACCGGCGAGACGGGCGACGAGATCGCGCGCGACGGCCGGTCCGGGGTCGTCGTCGAGCACCACGACCACCTGCATCGGGGCCACGATGCCGACGGTGCACTCGAGCAGCAGGTAGGCCTCGTCGGTGCCGCCGAGGCGGGGTGCCCTCACAGGACGGCATGGGGCAGATCCCATGCGACCAGCTCCGCCTCGACATGGTCGCGCAGTGCCCCCGGTGTGCCGAAGCGGTCGGGGTCGACACCGCACACCGCCATGGTGGCGGTGTCGCCGTGCACGGTGAGCCAGGCCAGCAGGCCCGGGCGGCAGCGGCGGCGGCGGTCGTCGGCGGACATGCCGCGCACCGCCGCGCGGGTGAACTGCACGTGCGCGGTCTGCCCGCCCATGCGGAGCAGTTCGGGCTCGACGGCGCCGAGGTTCGAGACCGTGGTGTGCGGCGCCGGGATCAGTCCCGTCAGCGCGAGCACCACGCGGGACGGCAGAAGGCGGACCACGGGCTGCACGTTGTCGGCCGACATCTCCGCTCCCCGCTCGGTGTACTCGGTCAGTGCGCGACGCGTCTGCGCCCGGATGCCGGCGAGGTCGACCGGTCCGTCGAGCCCCCCACGGGTGCGGATCCACACCCCTCCCGACGCGTTGGCGCGCGCGTCGTCGTCGCCGGCGCGCCGGTTCACCGCGATGCAGATCGCGGTGGTGTCGCCCTCCGGTATCCCCGCGCGCTGAGCGACCCCACCCACGAGCGCACAGAACAGGGAGTTGGCGGTGCCGCCGCGCGCGGCGGCGCGGGCCGCGAACGCATCGGCGTCCAGGGTCACCAGGAGATGCTGCACGGGCGGATCCCCCTGCACGGCAGAGGATCCGGGCGGCGACGGCACCGGCGACGGCCGATCGAGCTCGACGACGACCGGTCCGTCGTCGGTACCGTCGGCCCCGGTCCGCACGGATGCGGCCGCGGCGCCGACCAGCCGGGCCACCGCACGGGCGGCCGCGACGAGTTGTCCGCCCGCGTCGCGCAGGTCGTCGCGGATCCGACCCCGCGACCCGGCGCTCGCGGCGGCATGTGCGGCGTCACGGTCGGTGAGCAGCGCGCGGCGCAACCCGGATCCGTCGCACACGACGTGGGATGCGAGCACGGACACGACGCGGCCGCCGTCGGACGTCGGCGCCGTGGCCACGTGCCAGCTGTGGCCCTGCGTCGGCCGGACCGACGTGCCGTCGAGGTGATCGGCGAACCAGCGCGAGACCTGTTCGGGCGCAACCGGGTCGAGGTCGAGGCGAACCGGCTCGGGCGGACCCGCGGGGACCCACCGGTGCCGCGCGAAGGGCATGCGGGTCACCGCGATCCTCCGGTGCACCGGACTCGCCGCGAGCCGAGCGTGGATGTCGTCGACGGCCGACTCACCCGGATCGTCGGAGAACACCCAGCCCATCTGGATCGGCGTCTCCACCCCGGCGAGCGCCTCGACGAGCATGAACGTCTCGTCGGGGCCGGTGACCCGCGCGTCGGCCGTCGTCGTCGACGTGGTCACCAGAGACGGTGCGGTAGACCCCATGAGGTCAGCTCCTCGTCCAGGACGCGGCGCAGGACGTCGGCGTCGGGAAAGGCGGACTCGTCGAACGCGGCCACCGACAGGGTGGTCCGGCCCCCCGCCTGCAGAACCCATGACTGCAGGCCGTCGCCGAAGCGGTACGGCAGATGCGGGACGACGTCCTGCGCGTCGCCGCGGAAGGCGACGCCACGAGCGGTGGTCGATCCGAGCCGCAGCAGATCATCGCCCCAGGACCCGATGTTCGAGGTCATCACGTCCGGCATCCCGTCACCGGCGGTCACCGCCCGCACGGCCAGCGTCGGCGGGACGACGGTCACCAGCGGTGTGAGGTGGACGGTCGGGTCGCGGCGTCCGCCGTCGAGGGCCTCGTAGGCGGCCCGGCAGCGGGCGCGTACCTGCGCGAGATCCCGCCCCTCGACGTCGTCGAGGTAGACCGAGACGCCGGCCGTGGCGTTGGCGCGGTCGTCGCCGTCAGTGCGTCGACTCACCGGGATGCCCACCTTCATGGGCTCGCCCGGCGGCAGGGCACCGCTGCGCCGGAGCGCTCCGGCGATCACGGCGACGAAGAGGGTGTTCTCGGTGCCGTCGTGACGACGCGCCGCGGCCGCCCACTCGTCGGACGGCACCGAGACGACCGCCCAGCGGACCCGCGCCTCCGGCGAACGCTGCGCGAGCGGCGCGCGCGGCACACGCGGATCGGGTGTCGACGCCCCCCGGCGGACCAGACCACCGCCGAGCACTCGAGCCACACCGACCGCACCCAGCACCACCTGACGCAGCGCGTCGAGCCCGTCGGCCGGCACGCGCCGGCGGGCCGCGCGGGCCGGGGTGGAGACCGGTTCCGCCGCATCCCCCCGCGCCGCCGACAACGCCGCTGCGGCCGCGCGGACGAAGCCCTGCCCGTCGGTGACCAGGTGCAGGGTGCACAGCGACAACGCGTGCCCGCCGTCGGCGAGCGGGGCCGCGCGCAGACGCCAGCAGCGACCGGCTCCCGCGTCGAGGTCGACCGCGTACAACTCGTCCCGAGCCCACTGTTCGACCGCATCGGCGGCCACGGTCTCGTCGTGCACGGCGGGGATCGACGACGTCGACGGGACCCATCGGGGTCGTGCCCCGGGGACCGAGGGCGACGCGACGCGTCGATGCAGACCGCCGTGGTGCAGGCGCACCGCCACGTCGTCGACGAGCGCGGGGTCGAGGCGGTGGGGGAAGACCCACACCAGCTGCAGGACCACCGACCAGCCCAGGGCACGGTCGACGAACCAGTAGGTGAGGTCGGGCCCGTCGAGCCGGGCCGCGGTCGCCGCCTGCGCCATCGTCTGGACGATAGTGGTGGCTCGACGAGACCGCCGAGCGAGCGGACATGACGCCCGCCACAGTCCTTTCCGCGTCGCGGACCTGCGCCGAGGAGATCGGCGGACGACGAACGGCGACGCGGCGCCACGTTCCGGGACCCGTGCCGCTAGCCTGATCGCGTCACACCACAGGCCCTGGGGGGACCACCGATGACCTTGACCTCGAACAAGGCCGTCCTGAGCGCGCCTCGGGTCGGACGACACGCGCGGCCCGACCCGGCCGACGACGGCGTCGCCGTCGCGCCGTGGGCACCGCCCCTCGGGTCGATCCCGGCCACTCCCCGGGCCCGCCGCTCCACGACCGCGGCCGTCGAGGTGTCCGGGTTGACCCGGGAGTTCGACGGCCGACGTGTCGTCGACGACGTCGACTTCACCGTGCCCGCGGGCACGGTCTGCGGGCTCCTCGGCCCGAACGGCGCCGGCAAGACCACAACCGTGCGGATGCTGGCGACGCTGCTGCGACCCACGTCCGGCCGGGTCACGGTGCTCGGTCGCGACGTCGTCGCCGACGCCACCGCGGTCCGCAGCATCATCGCGCTCACCGGCCAGTACGCCTCGGTGGACGAGGACCTCACCGGGCGCGAGAACCTCGAGATCTTCGGCCGCCTGCTCGGCCTGCGGGGCCGTGCCGCGCGGAGCCGCGCGAGCGAACTCGTCGACCAGTTCGGTCTCACCGAGGCCGGCGACCGCGCCATCCGGTCCTACTCGGGCGGTATGCGCCGGCGACTCGACCTGGCCGCCAGCATGATCCGTCGTCCGGCGCTGCTGTTCCTGGACGAGCCGACCACCGGCCTGGATCCCCGGACCCGGACCCAGCTGTGGGACATCGTCCGATCCGTCGTCGACTCGGGCACCACGGTGGTGCTCACCACGCAGTACCTCGACGAGGCCGATGCGCTCGCCGACCAGCTCGTCGTCATCGACCACGGCCGCGTCGTGGGCCGGGGCACCCCGGAGACCCTCAAGCGGTCGGTCGGCGACTTCTCGCTGACGATCCGTCTGCTCGACCCCCGCCAGACCGAGCACGCGGCGTCGACGATGCGGGCCCTGCTCCACGCACCGATCGACGTCGACACCCGCACCGGCTCGCTCAGCGGACCGGTGCCGCACTCCGCACGAGCCGCCGAGGTGATCGCCGCGCTGGCCGCCGAGCGGGTCGGGGTCGGCGAGTTCGCTGTCCACACACCGTCTCTCGACGACGTGTTCCTCGCCCTCACCGACGAGTCGAGGCCGGCATGAGCACCGCCGAGACCAGGACACCGGCGTTCGTCGACATCCCGATGGCGGAGGTCGTCGATCGCATCACGCTCACCAAGGCGGTCCGCGACACGATGACGATGGCCCGCCGGGGGCTGTTGAAGTTCAAGCACAACCCGCAGTTGCTCGTCGACGTGACGATCGTGCCGGTGGTCTTCACGGTGATGTTCGCGAGCATCTTCGGCGGCGTGATCGCCGGGGGCGTCAGCGATTACCTACCGATCCTCATCCCCGGCGTGCTCGTCAACGTGGTCACCACCTCCACCGTCGTCGTCGGGATCCAGCTGCGCGAGGACATGGACAAGGGCGTCTTCGACCGGTTCGTGTCGCTGCCGATCGCCCGTATCGCCCCGCTGTCGGGGTCGCTGGTCGCGGCCAACCTCCGCTACCTCATCGCCGCCTGCCTGACGCTCACCGTCGGCCTGGTGATGGGCTACCGGCCGGGCAGCGTCCCGGGCACCCTGGCGGCGATCGTGCTGGTGATCTTCTCCGCCTTCGCGCTGAGCTGGTTGTTCGCCCTGATGGGTGTGCTGCTGTCGAAAGCGTCAGCCGTGCAGGGGTTCTCGGCACTCATCCTCACGGTGCTGGGCTTCATGTCGAACGCCTTCGTGCCGCCGGACACCATGCCGTCGTGGATGCAGACGGTCACCGAGATCAACCCGCTGTCACAACTGATCTCGGCGGTCCGCCTGCTCGCGGCGCACGGTCGGGTCGACGAGCACCTCGGGTGGTCGCTGCTCGGCTCGGTGGTGCTGATCGCGGTGCTGGCGCCCGCGACTGTGAGGATCTACCTGAGAAGGTTGTGAGCCGCCCCGTCGGCGGCGCCAGGTGACGAGCGAGAGGGGTCGATGGCAGTGACACGCGTGCTGCGCACCACCGTCGACGACGACCTGTTCATCCGGATGGACGCCGCGCTCGGTGTCCCCGTGGTCAACCAGATGGTCTGGCGGCTGCGGGAACTGCCCTCCCCCGACGAACTCGACCGCTTCGCCGAGCGCCTCACACGGGGACGCCTCGCCCGGCTGCTGCGGCGCAGTCGGGTCCCGCTCGTGCGCGACCACTGGGTGCCCGGCGGCGCCGCGACCGGCGGGGTGCACGTCGACGCGTCGCCGATCCCGGCCGGCGAGGTCGTCGGGTGGATCGACGCCGCGGCGGCGAGACCGTTCGACCTGACGCGGGGCCCGGTCTGGGAGGTGCGCGCCGCACCGATCGCGGGGGCCGGTGCACTGGTGTCGGTCTGCCTGTCGCACGCCGTCGGGGACGGGGCCGCGGCGGTGACCGCGTTCACCGAGGCGCTCACCGACGACGACCACTCCTTCACGGCCGCCACTCCCTCACCCGTCGACCAGGCGCGGGAGGCGCTGGGCCGCTCGGTGACGATCGCCGGGTCGGCCGCGGCGATCGTGCGTGACCGGGTCTCCGGCGGATCCGCCCCTGCCGCCACCGGCGCCGTGACCGCTGCGTCGTCGCGCGCGTTGCCTGCGGAGGCGCCCGAGCGCGGACCCACCCTCGCACCGTTCTCGGTCGTCAGCGTCGACACCGACGACTGGGACCGGGTCGCCGCACAGGGCGGCGGATCGTCGAACGCCCTGTTCATCGCCGTGGTCGTCGGCCTCGTGGTCGCGGCCGGCCGGGCCGACCGGGACGACATCGTGCGGGTCTCGGTGCCGATGTCGACCCGGGAACCCGACGACGTCCGCGCCAACGCGACGGTCGGCCTGTCGCTGGACGTCCCCGCCGCCGCAGCGCTCGACGGCGACCTGGCCACCATCCGGCGGCTGGCGAAGGAGGTCTACACCGCCCGCACGAGTCGGCCCACCACCTTCGTCCGGCTGCAGCCCGTCATGCAGGCCCTCGGCGACCGCGCGGTCGCCGCGCTGAGCCGCGGCGCCACGACACCGTTGGCGCTCGCGTCGAGCCTGGGACGGGTCGACCCGACGGTCGCGGGTCTCGGCGACCCCGCTCGCGCGAACGGTGTGGTCACGCGCTCGACGACGCAGTCGATCACCACCGCCCGTCTGCGGTCTCTGCGCGGTGGCCTCGCGGCGTGGGTCAACGACGCCGCCGGCACCACCACGCTGTCGGTGGTCGGCCTCGATCCCGACGGGCTCGGTCCCGACCGCCTCGACGCGGCGGTGCTCGCCGAACTGCGTCGTCGCGACCTCGAGGGCCGGCCGTGGTGAGCCGGCACCCGTCGTCGTGGCGGGTGGGACGGTGAAGGTCACCGTCGCGGCGAACGGCAGCCGCGGCGACGTCCAACCCCTTCTCGCGCTGGCGCGTGAGCTGCGACGCCGGGACCACGACGTGGTCGTCGGCGTCCCGGTGAACCTGCTGCCGCTGGCGCGATCGTGTGGTGTCGATGCCCGGGAGTTCGCGCCGGACACCGCAGACCTGCTCGCCTCGCCGGTGGTCGCCCGGGATCTGAGGTCCCGCGACCCGCGGACCCGATCACGGGCCATCCGCGAGGTCGCCGAGTTCGGGGCGGCGACCATGGACGACCGGCTGCTCGAGATGGCCGACGGCGCCGACGTCGTCGTGACCGGACCGCTCGGCCAGGAACGCGGCGCCACCGTCGCCGAGCACCACGGGGCCCGCTTCACCCCGGTCCACTTCTGCCCCATCCGGCCGAACCGCGCGATGCGTGTGCCGCTGGGTCCCCTGCAGGCGATCCCCCCGGGACGTCTCACCGGGGCCATGTGGTGGGCCGTCGACCGGTTTTACTGGCGGTCCTCGGCGCGCGGGGCCGACGACGCGTTGCGCGGACGACTCGGCATGCGCCCGGCGGACGGTCCCCTCGGCGGCCGGCTGGCCGCTGCCGGGCTCCCCGAGATCCAGGCCTACGAGCCGGGCCTCGTCGGCGAGCTCGCCGACGAATGGGGCGATCTGAGGCCGCTCGTCGGGTTCGTCGATCTCGTCGACGACACCCCGGAGGCCCGTGTCGGAGCGACCGAGATCGACGATTGGATCGACGACGGCGACCCACCGGTCTACGTCGGGTTCGGCAGCATGCCGCTGCGGGACCCGGTGGCGTCGTACGGACATCTGCTCGACGCGATCGCGCCCCACGGGCGACGAGTCCTGCTGTGTGCCGGTCCGAACGGCCCCGCGGCGCGCGACGCCGTCGCCGCGGCCGGCCCCGCCGTCGAGGTCCGCGTGACCGACGCGGTCGACCATCGCCGGGTGTTGCCCCGCTGCGTCGTCGCGATCCACCACGGCGGCGCCGGCACCACCGCGGCCTGTCTGCGCGCGGGGACACCGATGATCATCGCATCGTTCAGCGCCGATCAACCGCTGTGGGGGCGCATCGTCGCCGAGCGCGGTCTAGGAGCGACGCTGCCCGTCCGCGCGCTCGGCGACGCACCGCGGTTGCGTGCCGCCCTCGCGACCGCGCTGACGGACACCTGCACGAATTCCGCACGGTCATTTGCCGCTGAAATGATCGATGTGCGTGATTCCGTCGGACGCGCAGCGGACATCACGGACGGAACCGCGGGGTCACGATTGTGAATTGTTCGGTCCTGTCGCCGATTTCACAGGCGTGTGCGAAACTGTGGCCCGACCTCCCACGACAAGGACATCAATGCCCTTCACAGTCGGATTCCGTGCTTCCCGTGGAATTCACCGCTCGTTCACCACACCGGTTCGCAGACTCGTCACACTCACCGCCGTCGCGACCGCGTTGATCGGTGCCGCCCCCGCGCTCGGTGTGGCCAACGCCACTCCCTCGGTGCCCACCATCGAGCGCGTCGAGTCCGAGGGGCCGACCCAGTACGGCGTGTACGTCTACGCCCCGTCGATGGCGAAGACGATCAAGGTGCAGGTGCTCGTGCCCGCCGTCGATCGCGGCCCCCGCCCCACGCTGACGATGCTCAGCGGCCTCGGCGAGGAGGACCCGACCAACAGCATGTGGCTGCGCAAGACCGATGCGGCGACCTTCTTCCGCGACAAGAACGTGACGGTCGCGCTGCCGCTCGCCGGCAACGGCAGCTTCTACACCGACTGGTACCGCGACGACCCCAAGCTCGGCCGCTACAAGTGGGAGACGTTCCTGACCAAGGAACTCCCGCCCCTGCTCGAGGAGCGGTTCTCCGGCAACGGGATCCGGGGCATCGGCGGCCTCTCGATGGGCGCCGGGTCCGCGCTGATGCTCGCCGCGCGCAAGCCCGGCTTCTTCCGCTCGGTCTCGTCGTTCAGCGGGTGTTACTCGACCGCGGACCTCGCGTCGCAATCGGTGCCACGGGCGATCGTGGCCGCGTTCGGCGGCAACGCCGACAACATGTGGGGCCCGCCGTCCGACCCGGCGTGGGCCGCCCACGACGTCCTGCTCCACGCCGAGGGCCTGCGGGGCACCACCGTGTACGTGTCGGTCGGCAGCGGACTGCCGGGGCCCTACGAGGCGCCGAACTACCCCGGCAACACCAACCCCGCCGACCGGCTGATCGTGGGCGGTGGCATCGAGGCCGGCGCGAACTTCTGCACGCACCGCCTCGCCGACACGCTGGCCGCACGCCGGATCCCCGCCACCTTCGACTTCGAGCCGCGCGGCTCTCATTCGTGGCCGTACTGGCAGGACCAGCTGCACCGCAGTTGGCCGACGGTGGCGCGCGGACTCGGTATCGCCCGATAAGGCCGATTCCCAGCACCGCGAATCCCGTTTTCGTCGCGAGTGGATCTCGGGTCGTGACATTCCACAAATGCGCAGCGCATGGCGATGCGAGATATCCGGAACGTGTTGTGTAGCAAGAGTTTGACCTGCTAAACATTGTCTCCGACGCGAAAAAATGTGTCGAAGGCGTTACCGTTTGCATACCCGGGCACCACTCGCCCGACCGCCGGCAATGCCGCTCGCGGGTCTGCACACTCCCCTCCAGCTCCACCCGGTTGTCCCGAGTCCTGAGGAGATCGTCGATGGAATACACCGAACTCGCCGACTACCCCCTTCCTGCCGGGGTGGTCACGGAGTGGACTCCCACCGCCGACGAGCACGACTGGACCGTCGACGACCGGCGCCTGTCCTACGCCCATCTCGAGCACGCGCGCCGCGCCGTCGAGGTCGGCGACGACTGGCACAGCGAGTGGATCGGCACGGCGTTCCGCATCGGCCACCGACTCGACCGGGACGCGATGGCCACCACGCTCCGTCGCTGGTACGCCCGCCACGAGGCCTTCCGCTCGGCGCTCGAGCACACACAGCACGTCGCGGAGGGCGAGCCCGCGCTGGAGGACGAGTTCACCCGCCGCATCATCGCCGCGGACAAGGTCGAGGTGATCGCCCGACGTGACGCCGAACCGTCCAGCAGCACGCGCGTCTACCTGCGCATCGACCACATCTTCAACACCCGGATCAACCCGCTGCGGTGGCCGCACTGCCTGGTCGTCACGGTCGAGCCCACCGACGACTCCGACTCGTTCCTCCTGGTCTTCGGCGCCGACCACACCGTCATGGACGCCTACACCCAGGTCTTCGCGATCAAGGAGCTCACGCGTCTCTACGAGGCCGCGCTGACCGGGCAGGACGACTCGCTCGGGGTGTTCGGCAGCTACCTCGACTTCTCGCACGCCGAGCGCGACCACGGGTCGCGTCTGGGCCGCGAGACGGCCGAGGTCGCCCGCTGGGCCCAGTTCCTCTCGCCCCGCTCCGACACGTCGTGCGCGAGCCAGCCCGACCCGATGCCGGCGTTCCCCGTCGCGCCCGACGCCGAGGTCGTCGACGCCCCCGCGGAGGACACGCCGCCGCCGTACCAGTCGAGCCTGTCCCGATGGCTGCTCGACCCGGAGCAGACCGACCGGTTCAACCGCGCCTGCAAGGCCCTCGGGGCCAACATGCAGGCCGGCATCCACACGGCGCTCTGCATCGCCAATCAGCGGGTCACCGGATGCTCCGACCTGCGGTTCATCAGCCCGGTCCACACCCGCACCGAGCTCCAGTGGGGTGAGGCCGCGGGGTGGTTCGTCGGGCTGGTGCCGATGCACCTGCGACCCGGCGCCGCCGGCACCTTCGGCGAGGCCATCGGTGCCGTCGCCGAGTCGTCGCGGGAGCACAAGGAACTCGGCACCGTGCCGTTCCATCCGATCGCCGAGCTGATCGGACACCGCACACCGCCCCAGTTCGTCGTCTCCTACATCGACCTGCGCGGCGCCGAGGGTGCCGACGCGTGGGACTCGATGGACGCCCGGGTTCTGCGCAGCGCCACGCGGTCGTCGGACGAGGTCTACTTCTGGATCAACCGCATCAACACCGGCACGAACCTGTCCGCACGGTTCCCCAGCACCCACCCGGGCGGGACGCGGGTGCACCGCTTCCTGCGGGCCTTCGAGCAGGTGCTGCTCGAGGTGGTCGAGCGCGGCGACACGACCTTCGCCGCGCCGCAGCGGACCGTCGGCGCGGGTGAGCCGGGATCGACGGGCGCCGCGTGACCCAGGCGCAGCCGACGTGATCGCCGGCGCGCTCACCGACTGGCGACCCGCGCTCGGTGAGCTCGTCTGGTGGACACCCGCCGACGAGGACGCCACGTACGCGGCGGGGGTCGTCAGTGACGTGGGTCCGTCGTTCCTGCAGCAGGACCATCTCCGCGCGGCACACGCCCGGCGGCTGGCGGGCGGATCGCACCGCGCGGTCGTGACCGTCACCACCGAGGTGTCCCTGCCGCTCGACGCCGAGGCCATGGCACGAGCTCTCACCGACTTCGCCCGCGCACACGACGAGCTGCGCAGTCGGTTCGTCGTCGGCGACGACGGTGCCCTCACCCGGTATCTGACCCCGGCCGAGGCCATCACCCTGACCACCCGCAGGGAATCGGCTCCGCGCGACCACGAGGCGCTGGTGGACGTGCTGCACCACCGGATCGACCGCGACGCCACCCACGACCGCATCCCGGGCTGGAGCGTCGGCGCCGTCGACGCGGGGTCGTCGTTCGCCCTGCACGTGACGTTCGACCACTCACACACCGACGGATCCGCCGCAATCGAGGCGCTGCAGGAGATCGTGGTCCGGTTCCGGGCCCACGTGACCGGCACCGAACCCGAGTTGCGACCCGCGGGCAGCCATCTCGCGCACGTCGCCGACGAGGTACGCCGCGCAGCGGCCGTCACGGCAGACGACCCCCTGGTGCGGCACTGGCGCACCGTGCTCGCCGAGAACGGCCGCACCGTCCCCCGCACCGCGCTCGACATCGGTCTCGACGGTCCCGACCCGGCCCCGGCGGTCGCCATCGATGAGCCCCTCGTCGACGCCGCGACCGCTGCGGCCTGCGAGAGCCGCGCACGCGCCGCAGGCGGGTCACTCAGCGCCGCACTGTTCGCCACGCTCGCCCGAGCCCAGTGGCACGTCACCGGCGAACGTCGCTACTTCACCTCGACGGTGCTCTCGACCCGCGACCCGGCTCTCCCCGGCACGCAGGGGTGGATGTGCACCTTCGCGCCGATCGCCCTCGACGCGGACGCGGGAGACCCCGACGACCTGGTCCGCGCGGCCGCCCAGCAGCTCCGTCACGCCCGCGACCACATCGACCGACCGGTACACGGGGTCCTCGCGGTGCTCGCCGCGTCCGGGGACTTCGTCCCCGACGCTTCGAGCCCGCAGATGGTGTCCTATCTCGACTTCCGGCGACTGGCCGACCCGAACGCGCCCGAGATCGTCGCCGGACGGGTGATGCCCGGCGTGGGCCGCACACGCAACGCCAACCTCTGGATCAACCGCAACGACGACGGTCTGCGCCTGCTGTCGCACGTCCCGGACAACCCCGTCGCGCGGAGGTCGATCGCCGCCCTGCACCGCAGCCTGGTGGCCGAGCTCACGTCGTACGCGCGGGTCCCCGCGCCGGTGCGGTGCCCGGAACACGTTGGCGCACAGGTACCGTGAGCCCGTGCTGCTCACCACTCTGGCCAATCTGAGGATCCCCGGCGGCCGCATCCGGCGATGGGGGGCCGTGGCCGCCGGCGACGGTGTACCCCACACGGTGGGACCGTCGGAGAACGAGCGGTTCCATCTCGAGGCCGTCCGCGCGGGCGGGTCCGGGTGGCTCGCCGTGACGGCCCAGCTGCCCACCGCAGCAGTCGATCCCGACCGGCTCGTCGCGGCGTTCGTCGCCGTCGTCGATCACCACGAGGTCCTGCGGTCGCACTTCGTCCTCGACGCCGACGGCTCCCCGCGGCGCCGCGTCCACGAGCGCGGTGCGATCTCCCTGCAGCCGGTGGGGACCGTCCACACCGTCGACGAGCGTGCGATCCGTGACGAGCTCGCGGCCGCCGTCGCCGGGTGCACGGCGCTCACCCCCGCCTCACACGTGCTCGCGGTGATCGAGTCCACCGACGTGAGCACCGTGGTCTGCGCGTTCGACCACTGCTACGTCGACGCCCACTCCCTCGCCGTCATCGCCGAGGACCTCGTCGCCGCGTACACCGGCGACCCCCTCCCCGCCGCCGGCAGCTTCCTCGACCATCTCGCGACCGCGACCGTGGACGAGCCCGGAGACGACGATCCCGGGGTGCGGGGCTGGGCCGACTTCCTCGCCGCCACCGACCACACCGTGCCGGACTACCCACTCGACCTCGGGGTCGTCCCCGGTGAGTTCGCCCCGTCCCGGATCCACGTCACCCAGGTGTTGTCACGTGCCGAGGCGGACGCCCACACCGAGTCCGGCACGCGGCGGCGGGTCCGCACCTATCCGATGCTGCTCACGTCACTGGCCCAGGCGACCCGGGACCACGGCGGCCCCGACCGCCTCCCGGTCGTGCTCCCCATCCACACCCGCACGGAGGGCGACTCCTCGCGGGCCGTCGGGTGGTGCGTCGCCAACGCACCGGTGGTCGTCGACGCCGGTCCCCACGAGCCCACCGATCCCGAGCGGGTCCTGCGCGCGGCGACCGCGGCCGTCACCGACGCCCTGCCGTTGGCCGCCGTCGACCTCACCACCGTGTACAGCCGATTCGGTCACCTGCTGCGCAAGCCCCGGCACGACGTCTTCATGGTGTCCTACCTCGACTACCGGCGGTTCGCGCGCCTCCCGGCGCTGCACGCGCGACACATCTCCAGCGACGGCCGTGCCGACGACCTGCAGCTGTGGTTCTGGCGTGACGACGACGGCATCAGCGTCCGGGCCCGGTTCCCCGACACCGGCACCGCCGCGCCGCTCATCACCTCCGTCGTCGACGACCTCGTCGCACGCGCGCGGGCAGCCGTACCCACGGCATCGGACGCGGCCACCGCGTCCGTCTGAGGCCATGCGCGTCGTCGCGGCGTTCTCGGGCAGTCGCGGCGACGTGCAGCCCGGCGTCGCGCTGGCGGTGGAACTCGCCGCCCGGGGCCACTCGGTCACGATGGCCGTCCCGCCGAACCTCGTCGACCTCGCGCGGGCCGCCGGGGTCGACACCGTGCCCTGCGGGATCGACACCGCCGCGCTGCTGCGGTCCGACACCGTGACCCGCGACCTCCGGACCGCGAGCCCACTGCGCCGCATGCGCGCTGTCGCGGCGATCGCCCGCTCCGGGGACCGTCGGGCCCTCGACGACCTGCTGGCGACCGTGGCGGGCGCCGACGTGCTCGTCGCGGGCAGCGTCGGACAGGAACGGGCCCTCGCCGTCGCCGAGGCACACGATCTCCCGCACGTCCCGGTGCACCTGTGCCCACTGCGCCGGAACCGGATCGCGGCCGTGATCGCGCCACCGCGCGGCGATCTGCCGGCGCCGCTCGTCGCGGCCTCGTGGGCTCTGGTGGAGCAGGCACTGTGGCAGACCTCGCGCCGCGACGAGAACCGGTTGCGCGCCGCGGTCGGGCTGCCCGCCGCACACCGTCCGACCGCCACCAGGATCGCCGCGCACGGGATCCCCGAGGTGCAGGCCTACGACCCCGCCCTGTTCCCCGGCCTCGCCGACGAGTGGGGACCACGTCGACCGCTGGTCGGGTTCCTGTCGGTGGACGCCACGACCGCGGATGCGTTGGGCGACAGCGACGCCGACGCCGACCTCGACGCCTGGATCGACGCCGGACCGCCGCCCGTGTACGTCGGGTTCGGCAGCATGTCGGTGGCCGACCCGGACCGGCTGCGCACCGCGGTCCTCGACGGCACCGTCGGCCACCGCGTCCTCGTCGCGTCCGGCTGGGGCGGCGCATTCACACCCGCCGACGACGACGACCGCGTCCGCGTCGTGCCGTCGGTCGACCACGCGTCGGTGCTGCCGCGCTGCGTGGCCGCCGTGCACCACGGGGGCGCGGGGACCACCGCGGCCGCCCTGCGCGCAGGGATCCCCGCGGTGGCGTGCTGGCTCGGCGCCGATCAGCCCATGTGGGGTCGTGCGTTGCGACGCGCGGGTGTCGGCGTCTCCCTGCGCCTGTCGTCGCTCACATCAGAGCTCCTGCGCGACGCGCTGACCCGCGTCTGCACTCCCGCGAGCCGGGTGCGTGCGGGATCGCTGGGGGAGGCACTGATCCCGCCGGACGTGGCGGTCCGGCGCGCCGCCGACATCGTCGAAGCACAGTGACACCGGCCACGCGAGGCGCTTCTCATCCGGCCCCACCCGCACGTCTCCCCTAGGCTCGATCACGTTGCTGTGCACCCGATCCGGTCGTCGCCGGATCGGCGAGCCGGAGGAGGCGAGCAGTGCCGACACTGTCCGTGGTGATCCCCTGTCACGACGAGGAGCAGGTAATCGGCGACTGCCTCGACCGCCTCGTCGACCAGATCGAACACATCCACGAGATCGTCGTCGTGGACAACAACTCGACCGACGGGACCGCCGACGTCGTCCGCGCCCGCGCGCGACGGCATCGGTGTGTCCGTCTCATCACCGAGGACCGTCAGGGACTCGTGTACGCCCGCAACGCCGGTATGGACGCGGCGACCGGCGAGGCGATCGCACGCATCGACGCGGACACCATGGTCGGTCCCCGGTGGGCCGCCGACATCGTCACCTTCCTCCGCGACGACACCGAGGGCCGGTGGAGCGCGCTCTGCGGACGCGGCGAGGCCTACGGGCTCCCCTACGGCGACGCGATGGCCCGGGTCAAGGACCGTGTCGGTCGGGTCGTCCCGTTCGTGGCCCGTCGCGACGCCACCGCCGGTGACGTCCGGTCGGTCGCGGTGCTCTACGGCTCCAACATGACCCTCCGCCGGTCGGCGTGGCTCGCGATCCGCGAGCGGGTCGCGATGCGGCGGGACGTCTTCGAGGACGTCGACATGGGCCTCTGCGTCACCGAGACCGGCGGCGCCAACGCGTTCCTGCCCCATCTCACCGTCGGGGTCTCGCCGCGACGGATGCAGACGGGGCCGATCTCGTTCGCGCGGTACATGCTGTGCCTGCCGCGCACGATGTTCCTGCACCGGCGCCTCCTGCTGGGGATCGGCGCCCTGACCCTCTACGTGCCGTGGGTCGTCGTGATGCACGTGGTACGGCTCGGGTTGATCCGCGCATGGGACCCCGACGCCCGCGGCTTCCGCGTCCGGGCTCTTCTCACCCCCGTCGACGAGCGCGGGATGCCCTGACCCCCTGCGGATCCCGCGTGACCCCCGCTCGCCCGGTCGACGGGCTCAGTCGCGGCGGGTGTAGCGGGCGACCGTCACGGGCACGGTGACCGCGAGGACGATCGCCGCGCCCGCCAGGGAGTAGACGATCTGCATGCTGTAGACACCGCTGCTCATCTCGCGGACCGCGGACACCAGGTGCGACACCGGGTTCACCCCGGCGAACGCCTGCATCCACCCCGGCATCGTCGGGACGGGGACGAGCGCGTTCGACACGAACGTCAACGGCATCAACACCATCATCGAGACACCCTGCACCGACGACGCGGTGGACAGCATCACCCCGAGCAGCGCGAAGATCCAGCTGATGGCGAAGGCGACGACCGCGACGAGCACACACGCCGCGACCACGCCGACCGGCGACGACGGACGCCAGCCCATGACGAGACCGACCACGACGGTCACCGCCGCGGCCACGGCGTATCGCACCGCGTCGGCGACGAGCGACCCCGCCAGCGGTGCGATGCGGGCGATCGGCAGGGAGGCGAACCGGTCGTACACACCGGAGTTCATGTCCTCGCGCAACTGGACACCTGTGGACACCGACGCGGCGAGCACCACCTGCACGAGCACGCCGGGCACGAGGATCGGCAGGTATCCCCCGACGTCGCCGGCGATGGCCCCACCGAACAGCGACGAGAACATCACGGTGAATACCACCGGCAGCACGATCACGTCGAACAGGTGGTGTGGGCTGTGGCGGATGCGGACGAGGCCGCGTCCGGCGAGGGTCATCGACTGCGCGACCGCCTCCCGGGCCCGTGCGCCGGAGGCGTCGTCCACCGTCGGCGGGGCGAACCGCTCCTCGATGTCGGACAGGGTCATGCGGCGTCCTCCCCCCGGTCCGGACGGCTGTCGGTGTCGGTGATGGCGAAGAAGACGTCGTCGAGGCTGGGCCGCACCACGGACACCGCGGCGACCTCGATCCCCGCCTGCGCCACCGCGGTGAGCATCGCACCGAGCACCGCCGTGGACGGTGGACGGACCGCGATCGCGCGTCCGTCCGCGGTCGGTACGGCGCCGGCGGCGTGCCGTCCGACGACGGCGATCGCGCGGGTGATGTCACCGGGGTCGGCCGGGGTCAGCTCGAGACGTTCGGTCCCGACGGCGGCCTTGAGGTCGTCGGCGGTCCCCTCGGCCACCACACGACCGTGGTCGATCACCGCGATCCGGTCGGCGAGCTGGTCGGCCTCCTCGAGATACTGCGTCGTCAGCAGGACGGTCGTCCCGTCGGCCACGAGTCCCCGCACGGTCTCCCACATCCCCTGGCGTGTCCTCGGATCGAGCCCGGTCGTCGGCTCGTCGAGGAACAACAACGGGGGACGTGCGACCAGGCTGGCCGCCAGGTCGAGGCGCCGACGCATGCCGCCCGAGAAGGTCGCGACACGACGCCCCGCCGCGGCCGTCAACCCGAAGCGGTCGAGGAGATCCGCGGCGTCGGAGCGCGCGGCGCGGCGTGACCGCCCGTGCAGCCGGCCGAACACGACGAGGTTCTCCGTCGCGGTCATGCCCTCGTCGACGGTGGCGTATTGCCCTGTGAGACCGATCATCCGACGCACGCGGCGCGGATCGTCCGACACGTCGACCCCGAACACGCGGGCGCTCCCCTCGGTCGGCCGGGTGAGCGTCGCGAGCATGCGCACGGTGGTGGTCTTGCCTGCACCGTTCGGACCGAGCACGGCGTAGACGGTGCCGGTCGCCACGGTGAGGTCGACCCCGTCGACCGCACGGTGGTCACCGAAGCACTTGACGAGGCCGCAGGTCTCGATCGCCGGCGCACCGGCCACAGGTGTCACGATCGCGTCGACCTCCCGTCTCGACCGCCCACCGACCGACGGCGGGACAGCGGTGTACCGACACCGTAGCGAGAGGGCGAACACGGCGCGCGGCGAGCGCGGCAAGCGTGAGAACCGCAGCGCCACAACGGTGTGCGATCCGCCACTGCCTGTTACACGGAGTTCACATCGGTCGTGCCCTCACCACCCGGGAGAGCCGTCCGCGGCCAGGGCGAGAACGGACGAAACAGGCAGCACACCAGCGTGATCGGTTCGTCGGGCCCATGGCTGGACCCCGTGGTCACAGGCGGCGCATCGGCCGTTGCCGTGACGAAGGACACTCGTTGCTCGACCAAACGGTATGGCCGTGTCAGCCGTACGATCTCGTCACCGCGAGGGGCCGTGTCGCGATCCGCCTGCACCCGTCGAGATGGAGTCCGCACCAGTGGAATTCACCGAGCTGACCGACTACCCGCTGACCGGCGGTGTCCTCACCGAGTGGGTGCCGCGCCCGGCAGCTCGCCCCGGTGCCCGGGGCTGGGTCGACGACGCCCGCCCCCTCACCCCCATCCACGCGGACTACTGCCGCCGTGGCGTCGAGGTGTTCGACCCGCGGGCGGGAACGGACGATGCACCCTCCGGATCGTGGCTCGGGGCCGTGTTCGAGGTGCCCCACCGGCACGACACGGCAGCGCTCAGGGCTGCGCTCACGGCGTGGATGCAGCGCCACGAGGTCTTCGCGACCACGGTGCGCGAGGAGCACGGACACCTACGACGGGGGACGCTGGCCGACGACGTCGTCGTCACGCCCGCCGTCGTCGGGAGTCTGCGGACCGGTACGCGCGTCCACGAACACCTGGTGGCCATGTTCGAGCGGTTGTCGCCGATGCGGTGGCCGCACTGCCTGGTCGCGACGATCGCCGAACCGGCGGTCGAGCACGCGCCCCTGACGGCGGCCCCCCGACGCGACGACCGGTTCCTGCTGGTGTTCGGCGCGGACCACTCCGTGATGGACGCCTACTCGATGCTCCTGGCGATCGGCGAGATCCAGGACCTCTACCGTCGCGCACTGGCCGGCGAACCGATCGATCGCACACCGATCGGCAGTCACGTCGACTTCAGCGTGGCCGACCACGCGGCCGCGGCCGCACTGCACCTCGATCATCCGGCCGTCCGGGCCTGGCACGAGTTCCTCCGACACGAGGACGGGCGGTTCCCCGCCTTCCCGCTGCCGATCCACGACGACTCGCCGCGTCGGGAGGGACGACAGAGCGGGGTGTCGTCGTGGGTGATGACCGCGGGCGATGCGGACGCCCTCAACGCCGGCGTCCGCGGCCGTGGGCACACGATGCAGACCCTGGTGCTGACCGCGCTCGCGGGCGCGACGGCACGGGTGTCCGGCTCGAGTCGGACGCGGTTCGTCATGCCGCTGCACACGCGCACCGATCCGCGCCACCGCGCCTCGATGGGATGGTTCGTCGGCATGGTGCCCGTCGACATCGACACGGGTACCTCGAGGGGTGTCGACGACCGGCTGGCGGCCGTGGCGGACGAGGTGACACGCCGACGACCGCTGGCACCCCTGCCCTACCCGCGCGTGGCCGAGCTCCTCGGCTCCGACACCACGCCCCGGTTCGTGGTGTCCTACGTCGACTGCCGTCGCATCCCCGGCGCGGACGACTGGGCCCGGTGGGGCGCGCGGACACTGCGCGGCGCGTCGACCTCGGGTGACGAGGTCTACCTCTGGATCGTGCGATCGCCGAGCGGCATCTCCGTCTCGGCCCGTTTCCCGAGCACGCCCGTCGCGACCGATGCCGTCCACCGGTATCTGCACGCCCTGCACGAGACGATCTCCGACCTCGCCGTCGACCTCGGCGTCGCCGACCGCCTCGACCGTCGCCGCCGGTCGGCGGTGCGGTCGCACGCGGCCCTGACCCCGGGAGGCCTCCGATGATGATCGACCGACTGGCGCACTGGATCCCCGCACGCGGGTCGATCGTCGCCGTCATGCCGACCTCTGCGGCGGTGTCCGCCGGTCGCCGCGCACCGGTCCATCCGACGCCGCCGTCGCTGCTGCAGGAGGGGCACCTGCACGGCACCGCGGCGGTGGCCCGACGTGGGGGCAGGCATGCGGTGTACCTCGCCGCCGCCACCGAGATCGACGGGGCGTTCGACGCGACGGCGCTCGCGGAGGCGCTGCGGCGCTTCGTGATCCGTCACGACGGACTCCGATGCTGGTTCGACGTGGCCGACGGGGTGGTGACACGTCATCTCGTGGAGCCCGACGACGTCGCGTTCACCGTGACCGACCTCGCCGAGGTCGACGACCACGGCTGGGTGCGGGGCGGGCCCACACGGGCCGGTCACGTGGGCGCCCGCCGGTTCACCGAGTTCGTCGACGCCGAATTCGGTCACCACGCGTCCGCGCTCGACTGGCCCGGCTTCCGGGTCGGCGCCGTGGTCCGTGACGGCGGCTTCACACTGTTCTGGTTCTGCGACCACGCGCTCACCGACGGGGTGTCGCAGGCGCTCGTGCTCGCCGAGATCGCCGACCTCTACCTCTCCGCGCGCGACGGCACCGATCCGGGCCCGTTCTCCACGGCGCCACCCGGGTCGGCCATCGCCTACGCCGACGCCGAGCGTCACCGGGCCGTCCACCACGGGGACGGCTCTGCGGGGCTGCAGCGATGGCTGGAGATCCTGCGCGCGCACGGGCACCGGATGCCCCGGTGCGCCGTCGACCTCGGGCTGGGCCCGGGTGAGACGGCACCGGTGCGCGGCATCCGGTTCGACGTCCTCGACCCGGCGGGGGCGCAGCGGTTCGCCGACGTGTGTCGGGCGCACGGCACAGGCGTGACGGCGGGGGTCGTCGCCGCGATCGCCGCCACCGATCACGAGACGACCGGCGCACCGTCGTGGTTCGGCATCACGGCCCTCGGCGACCGCGACCTCGCCGGTGTGCACCTCGCCCAGGGGTGGTTCTGCCGGTTCGCACCGGTGGCGATCGACATCGACGGTGCCCGCACGTTCACCGACCTCGTCGAGCGCGCCGGTGCGGCGTGCGCGCGCGGCGAGGAGGCGTCGTATGTCCCCGTCGGCACCGTCCTGGCCTCCCTGGTCGCCGACGGCGGCGACCCCACCGAGGCGATGGTGACGCCGCAGCTTTTGTCCTACCTCGACTTCCGGCGGTTCCCGCTCGCGGGCACACCCGCCTACGACCGCGGGATGCAGAGCACGGGCGAGGGGCGCACGGCCAACGCGTCGCTGTGGGTCAACCGCGACGAGCACGGCATGTACGTCGGTACGCAGACGCCGGACACGCCGACCGCCCAGGAACGCCTCGTGCCGTACCACCGTCGCCTGCGCGAGGTGTTCGCCGAGATCGCCGCCACCGGTGACCGGGTCCTGCGTACACCGGCCGGCGACGTCGGGGCGAAGCGACCGGTGGCCGCGGGACCGCGGCAGGGGGTGGGCCCCCGTGCGGGTCACGACGATTGACCGGTTCACCCCCCGTCCCGGGCCGATCACCCGCTGGCGTGTCGACCTGACCGACGCCCCGTGGGTGACCTCGTCGGTGCCGCCGTCGTTCAACCAGCGCTTCCACCTCGCCGGGGCGCGCACGGCCCCGCCCGGCGAGACGGTGTTCCTGGCCGGCGCTTTCGACGTCGACGGCCCCCTGGACCACAAGGCCCTCGAACGGGCGTTCACCGCGCTGGTCGAACGCCACGACACGCTGCGGTGCGGGTTCGTCGCGCGCGACGACCCGGACGGCGGCGTCGAGATCGTGCGCCGCGTCCACGACGTACGTCGGATGCGACTGCTCCCCGACCCACCGATCGAGACCACCACGTCGGACGACGCCCGTGCCACCGTGCGTCACCTGCTCGCCGATGCGTGCACCCCGCTCGGCGAGCCCGACCACTTCTTCGCCGCCGTCGACCGTCTCGACCGCTCCACGGTCCTGTGCGGCTTCGACCACGCCCACGTCGATGCGTGGTCCATCGCCGTCGTCGTCGACGACCTGCGGATGCTCTACGAGGGCTACCGCTGCGAGCCGGGCGCTTTCGACCCGGCTCGCCTCGGTCCGGTCGGCAGTTTCCTGGCGCACTGCGCGGAGGAGGCCGACGACGACCGCGACCACGCCGCCCTCCCCGCGATGGACGACTGGCGCACGTTCTTCGCCCGCCACGGCAACACCCCGCCGTCCTTCCCCGGAGACCTCGGGCTCGAGCCGGGCGCGACTGCCCCCCAGGCCGTGGACCTGCGCGGGCTCGCCGACGCCACCGCCGCCGACCGTGTCGACGCGGCGTGCCGCGCGCTCGGCGGGTCGACGTTCGCCGGTGTCCTGGCTGCGATGGCCCACGCCGCACGGGACGTCGGACTGGGCGACGAGCTGTCGCTGCTGTTCCCCATGCACACCCGCCGCGCAGCCCGCCGCGAGACGGCGGTCGGGTGGTTCACGACGAACGCCCCACTGACGGTCCGGGCACACCGCGACCTCGCCGACACCGTGGCCGCGACCGGCACGGACCTGCGGGCCGCGGTCGGACTCGGCGCCATCCCCATCGGAGCGGTCGTCGACGCCGTCGGCGGCCTCACCTTCGTCCGGTCGGACGTGTTCATGGTGTCCTACGTCGACTACCGACGCCTGCCCGGCGCGGCGCACCACACCGGCCTCGACGCCCACCACATCTCCAACGTCACGCGGGCCGACGACGTCCAGATCTGGATCTCGCGCACGGAAGAGGGGCTGGCCCTGCGGACCCGCCTCCCCGACACGCCCGCCGCACACCGCGTCGTCGGACGGTTCCTCGACGCGGTCGTCGCGATCACGGCGCGCCTGTCGAGCGGACCCGCGTCGGGATGACGCCGCATCGGGCCGACCCCGCACTACGCTGTCTACGGTCGCCTCCGCCGAGCCCGTGAGCCCGCGGCGGGCGACCCCGTACCGCCGGTGGCACTCTCGCCGGCCCGTCCACGACCCACGGAGCCCGCAGTGACCGTCCCGACCGATCCGAACCCCGCCTTCGCCGCCTACGCCCATCCCGAACGGCTGGTGAGCACGGAGTGGCTGAGCGCGAACCTCGGCGCCGAGGGCCTCAAGGTGGTCGAGTCCGACGAGGACGTCCTCCTCTACGACATCGGACACATCCCGACCGCGCAGAAGATCGACTGGCACCTGCACCTCAACGACCCGGTGACCCGCGACTACATCGACGGCGAGGCGTTCGCGGAACTCATGCGCAGCAAGGGGATCCGGCGCGACGACACCATCGTCGTCTACGGCGACAAGAGCAACTGGTGGGCCGCCTACGCGCTGTGGGTGTTCACCCTGTTCGGGCACGCCGACGTCCGCCTGCTCGACGGCGGTCGGCAGGCGTGGTTCGCCGAGGACCGGGAGACCTCCTACGACGTGCCCGAGTACCCCCGGTCGGACTACCCCGTCGTCGAGCGCGACGACTCCCTGATCCGCGCGTTCGCCGACGAGGTGCGCAGCGCGATCGGCACCGAACCGCTCGTCGACGTGCGCTCGCCGCAGGAGTACACCGGCGAGCGCACCCACATGCCGGACTATCCGCAGGAGGGCGCCCTGCGGGGTGGCCACATCCCGACCGCGCTGTCCATCCCGTGGGCGAAGTCGGCGGCGCCGGACGGTCGGTTCCGCAATCGGGCGGAGCTCGACGAGATCTACGGTGACCTGTCGCCGGACACCCCGACCATCGCGTACTGCCGTATCGGCGAGCGCTCGTCGCACACCTGGTTCGTCCTGACGCACCTGCTCGGTTTCGGTCGGGTGCGCAACTACGACGGATCGTGGACCGAGTGGGGCAACGCCGTACGTGCACCGATCGCCACCGGCGACGAGCCCGGTACGCCGTGACACTGCCGGCCGCGTTGGCGGAGATCGTCGACGACTTCGGTGCCCTCGGCGAGTCCGACCGCGTGACGCTGCTGCTCGAGTTCGCCGGCGACCTGCCGGACCTCCCGGAGGATCTGCGCACCGACGCGATGGAGCCGGTGCCGGAGTGCCAGTCGCCGGTGTTCCTGTCCGTCGACGCCTCCGACCCCGACGCGGTGCGGCTGCACTTCAGCGCGCCGCCCGAGGCCCCGACCACCCGTGGGTTCGCGTCGATCCTGCACCAGGGTCTCGACGGCGCGTCGGCCGACGAGATCCTGGCCGTGCCACCGGACTTCTACGACGACCTCGGTCTGGCGTCGGTGGTGAGCCCGCTGCGTCTGCGCGGGATGGCGGGCATGCTCGCCCGCGTCAAGACGCAGATCACCCGGGCCCGCGGCTGACCGCGGCGAATCGGTCGGTGCGGCGATGAAGTTCATCCAGATGATGGACCAGCCGGTCGCGCCCGGAGGTCTGGTCGAGTGGTCGCCGTCGACGGTCGGCGGTTTCGCGCACTGGGAGAACGACTCCCGCTCGACGTCGCACAACCACGAGGTGCACCTGCGCGCGGCGCTGGAGCACCGCTGGAAGACCGGCCGCGAGGGCGGCCGGGAGTCGTGGCTGGGCCTGGCGATCGAGTTCGACGAGCCGATGTCGGTGCCGGCGATCCGCACCGCGCTGACGCGGTGGATCGACCGACACGAGGTGCTGCGCAGCCACGTCGTGGTGAAACACGCAGGGCTGCAACGGCTCACGACGCCACCCGGATCGGTGCGGCTGAAGATGGGTCGCGTCGGCTGGTACGCCGAGGCGGGTCCTCTGCTCGACCAGCTCGCCGGCTCGTTCGACCGGGCCACCGCACCCCTGCAGTGGCCCGCCTACCTGTTCGCGACGGTGGCGCGGGAGCGGACGTTCACGCTCCTCTTCGCCGGGGATCACTCCCTGCTCGACGGGTACTCCCTCATCCTCGCCCAGCACGAGCTCACCGAGCTGTACCACGCGGCGCGGGAACGTCGGGAGCCGCAGCTGACGCCGGTGGGCAGCTACGTGGACTTCAGCGCGCAGGAGCGACGGTCGGCCGACCTCGTCGACGCCGACCACCCGGCGGTACGCGCCTGGGCGGACTACCTCGACGCGAACGACCACCACATGCCCCGCTTCGACCTGGCGGACCCCGTCGAGTCCGAGAGCACCGTCTCGGCCGTCGACTCGGGCCCACCCCAGTCGTCGGTCACGGTGGAGCTGCTCGACGACGACGCCGCGAACCGGTTCACCGCCGTCTGCCGGGCGGCGGGGGGATCGCTGTTCGCCGGCATCGTCGCCGCCCTGGCCGTCGCCTACCGCGAACGCGGCGGCGGCGACGTCTTCCGGTGCATCACCCCACGCCACACCCGCACCGAGGGGCCGTGGCTCGGCGCCCTGGGCTGGTTCGTCTCGGTCACACCCGTGGCCGTCGACTCCTCCGGGACCGGATCGTTCACCGCGATCGTCGAGCGGGCCACGCGGGCGCTGCGCACGACCCGGGTGGCCGCCGACGTCCCGCTCCTGCGGGTCACCGAGCTCCTCGGCTACGGCGGCGCCCCGTCGTTCGTCGTCTCGTTCATCGACACCCGCCACGCGCCCGACGCCGGCGCCGCCGACGCGGGCGGGGCGCGCGTGCTGCGCAGTCACAACTACTCGTCGGACGAGGTCTACATCTGGGTGAACCGGACACCGTCCGGTGTCCGTATCTCCGCCCGCTTCCCGGCAACCGGTCCGATGCATGCCGAGGTGAGCGCATTCCTGGTGCGGTTCAGCGAGATCGTGCGCGCGGTGGGAGATCGCAGCACGTTCGCACCGACCACGTAGGACGTCGCACACCCCGGCGACGACCAGTCGACCGATCAATCGCTCGGTGCGTTAGGGTGCTGGTCGGGATCGCGGACCACGGTGCGCGTACCCCCATCCGTTCGCCGCACACACAGGAGACGAAGTGCCCAGTCACGCCAGTTCGGTGCTCTCGAAAGTCCTCGTCGCGAACCGCGGTGAGATCGCCGTGCGCGTCATCCGCGCAGCACGCGACGCCGGTCTGAGCAGTGTGGCCGTGTACGCCGAGCCCGACGCCGACGCGATCTTCGTGCAGCTCGCCGACGAGGCGTTCGCGCTCGGCGGCCAGACCTCGGCCGAGTCGTACCTCAACATCCCGAAGATCATCGAGGCCGCCGAGAAGTCCGGCGCCGACGCGATCCACCCCGGCTACGGCTTCCTCTCGGAGAACGCCGAGTTCGCCCAGGCCGTCATCGACGCCGGGATCACCTGGATCGGCCCGTCCCCGCAGTCCATCCGCGACCTCGGCGACAAGGTCACCGCGCGGCACATCGCCCTGAAGGCGAACGCCCCGATGGCGCCGGGCACCAAGGATCCCGCCGCCAACGCCGACGAGGTCGTCGCGTTCGCGAAGGAGCACGGCGTGCCCGTCGCGATCAAGGCGGCGTTCGGTGGCGGCGGGCGCGGCATGAAGGTCGCGTACACCCTCGAGGAGATCCCCGAGCTGTTCGAGTCCGCGACCCGCGAGGCCGTCTCCGCGTTCGGTCGCGGCGAGTGCTTCGTCGAGCGCTACCTCGACAAGGCGCGCCACGTCGAGGCGCAGGTCATCGCCGACCAGCACGGCAACGTCGTCGTCGCCGGCACCCGCGACTGCTCGCTGCAGCGTCGCTTCCAGAAGCTCGTCGAGGAGGCGCCCGCGCCGTTCCTCACCCCGGAACAGCGCGAGAAGATCCACTCCTCGGCCAAGGCCATCTGCCGTGAGGCGGGCTACTACGGCGCCGGCACCGTCGAGTTCCTCGTCGGCAGCGATGGTCTCGTCTCGTTCCTCGAGGTGAACACCCGCCTGCAGGTGGAACACCCCGTCACCGAGGAGACCTCCGGCCTCGACCTGGTTCGCCAGCAGTTCCGCATCGCGGCGGGCCTGCCTCTGGAGATCACCGAGGACCCGACGCCGCGCGGGCACTCCTTCGAGTTCCGCATCAACGGCGAGGACGCGGGCCGTAATTTCCTGCCCGCCCCCGGCCCGGTCACCGTCTACAAGGAGCCCACCGGCCCCGGCGTCCGCGTCGACTCCGGCGTCCGTGCCGGCGACGTCATCGGCGGTCAGTTCGACTCGATGCTCGCCAAGCTCATCGTCACCGGCGAGAACCGGGAGCAGGCGCTCGAGCGGTCGCGGCGCGCGCTCGCCGAGTTCGAGGTCGAGGGCCTGGCCACCGTCCTCCCGTTCCACCGGCACATCGTGTCCAACCCGGCGTTCATCGGCGACGAGAACGGCTTCGAGGTCTACACGAAGTGGATCGAGACCGACTGGGACAACCCGATCGAGCCCTACACCGGCGCGCAGCCCATCGAGGAGGACGACGCCACACCGCGGCAGACCGTCGTCGTCGAGGTCGGCGGCCGGCGGGTCGAGGTGTCGCTGCCCGGTGACCTCGCCCTCGCGAGCACCAACGGCGGTGGCGGTGGCCACGCGGCCGGTGTGCAGCGCAAGAAGCCGAAGGCACGGACCCGCGCCAAGGGCGGCAACACCGCCGTGTCCGGCGACGCGATCGCCGCGCCGATGCAGGGCACCGTCGTGAAGGTCGCGGTGACCGAGGGCCAGGAGGTCTCCGCCGGTGAGCTCGTCGTCGTCCTCGAGGCGATGAAGATGGAGAACCCGGTCACCGCCCACAAGGACGGTGTCGTGACCGGACTCGTCGTCGAGCCCGGCTCGGCCGTCACCCAGGGCACGGTCCTGCTCGAACTGAAGTGACACCGCGGCGCCCGGCGCCGAGGCGTCGGACGTGAGCGCGGCGATGGACCCCGTCGAGATCAACGCGGGTGCGTGGTACCTGCGCGCCCTTCGTGACGACGAGCGTGTGACCGACGTACCCGCGCTGGCGACCCTCGTCGACGCCGCGGTGCTCGACGGCGACGGACCGGCCCAGGCCGTCGCCCGGGCAGCCGACGGATGGCGTGGCGGCACCAGGCTGTCGTGGGCGGTGTGCGTGCCCACCACCGGTGAGATGGTCGCGCTCGTCGTGCTCGTCCCCGACGAGGCCTCGGGCACAGCGCGTCTGAGCACCGGTACGACGCCCGCCGATGGTGCCCACGACGCGCTTGCCGCAGGAGTCGCGGCTGTCGGCCGTTTCGCCGACGGCGCGCTCGGTCTGCGGGTGGTCGAGTAGAGTTTCGCCGGGTCGAACGGAACGCGGGTCGCATCGGCGACCGCGGACCGCGGGGGCGGTTCTCGTGACAGTAAGGACGACAGTGCTCACTTCCACCACCCCGGGCGGTGCCCGCCGCCTGCGCCGCGCGACGCGGGGCGTCGTGATGACCGCGGCCCTGGTCGCCGGTCTGCTGGCCCCGACCGCCGTCGCGAGTGCCGACCCGGGCCTGCCCGCCACCGGCGCCCGGTCCGCCGACGGGTCCGAGTTGGTGAAGGTCACGCGTGTCGACGCCCGCCGGCTCGACATCACCGTCCACTCGGCCGCGATGAACCGCGACGTCCCCCTGTCGGTGATCCTGCCGCGCGATCGCAGCACGCCCCGACCGGTCTTCTACCTGCTCAACGGTGCGGGCGGCGGCGAGGACGCCGCGACATGGCAGCGGCAGACCGACGTCGTGCAGTTCTTCGCCGACAAGGACGTCACCGTCGTGACGCCCAACGCCGGCGCGTTCACCTACTACACCGACTGGCAGCGCGACGACCCGGTGCTCGGCCGCAACAAGTGGTCGACGTTCCTCGGCACCGAGCTGCCTCCCATCGTCGACAAGGCCCTGAACGGATCGGGCAAGAACGCCGTCGCCGGGATCTCGTCGTCGGGGACGTCGGTGCTGAACCTCGGCATCGAGCACCCGGGCGTCTATCAGGCGGTCGGCGCCTACAGCGGCTGCGCGTCGACCGCGGGTCCCGCAGGGCAGACCTACGTCCGCCTCGTCGTCTCCTCCCGCGGTGGCGCGAACCCGGAGAACATGTGGGGCCCGTACAACGGCCAGGGATGGCGTGACCACGACGCGATCATCAACGCCGCCAAGCTGCGCGGACTGAGCCTGTGGATCTCCAGCTCGTCGGGTCTGCCCGGCAAGTACGACAACCCGCAGTCGATCCAGCCCGGCACCAGCCTGGACCAGCAGATCATCCTCGGAGGCCCCATCGAGGCCGCGGTGAACCAGTGCACACACCAGCTCGCCGACCGCCTCACCGCGCTGAGGATCCCGTTCACCGCGGACTTCCCGCCGCAGGGCACCCATTCGTGGCTCTACTGGCAGGACCAGCTGCATCGCTCCTGGCCACAGATCGGCCGCGCCATCGGCGCCTGACCGCCGCGCACCACCCGCCCGTCCCGCCGAGTGGGCCGAAACCGGCCGCCGAGTGGGCCACAACCCGCCGGGCGGGGTCTAAGGGTGGTTGCAACACCTCGAGTGTGAGGGGTTGTTGGTGGCGCATGGTTTGGGTGGTCGGCGGTTGCCGGTCGAGCGGGTGGCGCGTTTCTACGAGTTGTGGCGTCGGGGGTTCAGTGTTGAGTTGGCGACCCGGCAGGCGGGGATCTCGCGTCGGTCGGGTTACAACCTGATTCGCAAGTATCGGGGGATGCCGCCGACCCAGCTGAACCCGGTCACGTTCCTCGACGCTGATGGGCGGTCTCGGTTTCTGACGCTCGATGAGCGTGACGAGATCGCGGTGAAGACCGCCCGGGGCGTGCCGTTGCGGCAGATCGCGCGGGAGTTGGGGCGGGCGCCGTCGACGATCAGCCGCGAGTTGCGCCGCAACACCGGTGTTCACCGCGCGTATCGGGCCGGGTTGGCGGATCGCCGCGCGAGCGAACGCCGGCAACGCCCCAAGGCGCGCAAACTCGAAACGAATCCACGTTTGTGGGCCTATGTGTGGGAGGCGTTGTCCGGGCCGCAGCATTGGTCGCCGCAGCAGATCAGCATCCGGATCCGCATCGACCACCCGGATGATGAAGCGATGCGGATCAGTCCCGAGGCGATCTACCGAACCCTCTACGTCTTCCCGCGCGGGGAGATGAAAAAGCAGGTCAAGGCCGCACTGCGCAGTGGGCGCACGACGCGGGCCCCGCGGATCGCCCACACCGGTCGACGGTTGGTGCCCCGGGAGTTGCTCATCGCCCACCGCCCACCCGAGGTCGCGGATCGGGCCGTGCCCGGCGATTGGGAAGGTGACTGCATCATCGGCGCCGCCGGCACCTCCCAGATCGGAACTGAATCGCCCCGGGTCTGGTGGAGGGTCTGATTTCCCGAGAGGATCAGATTCGTGCCGGCACCGAGGAAGTATCCG
>NZ_CANLWM010000009.1 GCF_947494875.1 uncultured Williamsia sp. | reverse complement strand
CCGGAACCGAACACGCGGCCTTGACCGCTTCCTCGTCCGCTACAACACTCAACGAGGCCACTCCGCCCTCGGCGGACGCCCACCCATCAGCCGACTCGCTGCCTGACAACAACGTGTCAGGTCACTACAGCTAGCCGACCGGGCCCGATCGCCGAGCGGCCCGCGTCGGCGGCGCGGTTCGGCGAGTTCGCCGCCGACGCCGCACGGCACCTCGCCGGTCGCGTCGACACCTTCGAGATCTGGAACGAGCCCAACGGCGGCTACTACTTCCGGCCCGGGCCCGACCCCCGCGCTTACACGGCGCTGCTGCGGGCCGCCTACCGGGGACTGAAGTCGGTCGACCGGGACATCACCGTGGTCGGCGGGGCGATCGCGACCGCCGTCGACAGCGACACCACCATGAACGGTCTGCGTTTCCTGAAGGGCATGTACGCCGCGGGCGCGCGCGGGTACTTCGACGCGCTGTCGGTGCACCCGTACTCGTATCCCGCGTCCTTCAACTCCGATCCGCACGACCCGGACTCGGCGATGCGCATGGTCGCCGACATGTACGACGTCATGCGGGCGCACGGGGACGGCGCGAAGAAGATGTGGGCCAGCGAGATCGGCTATCCCACGACCGGTGACCTGCCGACCGACCCGCAGGCGCAGGCACAGGTCGTCGTGCAGTCGGTGGCGCAGTGGTCGCAGCTGTCGTACGCCGGACCGGTGATCGTCCACGAACTGCGCGACCGGCGGTCGGGCAGCGCCGACAAGGAGGACACCTTCGGGATCCTGCACACCGACTTCTCCCCGAAGCCCGCCTACGACCGGCTGCAGACCCTGATCCGGGGCGGTGTCGTCGACGACGAGGTCCACCAGCGGGTGGTCGCCGCCGCCGACACCGGCGACGCACGGGTCGGCGGTGCCGTGACGCCCTGGTACCGGGAGATGTCCCCCCGCGGGATCCCCGTGGTGCGGCAGGAGTACGCCGACGGGACGGTGACCTGCGCGCGAGACGACTGCTACGCGTCGCCGGCGCCCGTCGTCGACTACCTCGCCGACCAGCGTGCCGTCCCGGACGGGCCGTTCGTCGACGGTCGACAGGCTGCTCGCGGCATCCGGCCGATGACGGTCTTCTGGTCGCCGGCGACCGGTGTGCACGGTCTGGCCGGTGACATGCTGGAGGCATGGCGACCGGAGTACGGATTCCCCACGACCGACGAGTACGTCGACGGCGACACCCGCGTGGTGCGATGCGCGGACGCCGTGATGCGTAAGCCGTTCGGGGAGTCGGTGCGGGTGCAGGTCTCGTGACCCGCGCGCTCCGATGGGCGCTCGCGGCGGTCGCGGTGCTCGTCGTCGCCGTCGTCGCGGTGGGCGCCGTCGTGCTCTGGCCCGTCTTCTTCCCCGACGAACCCGACCTGAGGGTGCCCGGTGGGTCGACGCCGGGATCGGTGGTCGCGGCCACCGACTACGGCGACCTCACCGTGCCGATGAAGTTGGCGCAGGCCAAGGGCGCCTCCATCACCTACGTCTCGACCGACCCCGACGGCAGGCCGATCCGGGTCACCGGTACCTCGTTCGTGCCCGGCGGCACGCCCCCGGCCAGGGGATGGCCGGTGGTCGCGCTGGCTCACGGCACGACGGGGATCGACGAGGCGTGCGCCCCGTCGCGGTCCCCCGAACTCGGGGGCCTGCTCACCATCGCGCAGTCCCTCGTCGGGGCGGGCTATGCGGTCGCGGTGC
The DNA here is from genome assembly GCF_947494875.1 of uncultured Williamsia sp. GTDB lineage: Bacteria > Actinomycetota > Actinomycetes > Mycobacteriales > Mycobacteriaceae > Williamsia_A. Next base: position 270,910 of record NZ_CANLWM010000009.1, on the reverse strand, counting down.
CCGACTACCAGGGACTCGGCGCTCCGGGGGTGCATCCCTACCTCGATTCGCCCACCGCGGGACGCGACGTCCTCGACGCCATCCGCGCGACGCGCACCGTCTTCGGGTCGGTCTCACCGCGGTGGGCCGGCTACGGGTCGTCGCAGGGCGGTGGCGCGATCTGGGCCGCGAACGAGGAGAGCTCGTCCTATGCGCCCGACCTGCAACCGCTCGGCGTGGTCGCCGCCGCGCCCGCGGCCGACGTGACCGGTCTCGTCGCCAAGTCCCTGGCCGGCACCCTGACCTCGGACCAGGGGCCGTCGTTGCAGCTGTTCATCGAAGCGGCCGCACGGTCGCATCCCGACATCGTCCGCGACGACTACCGCTCGCCGCGAGCGGCGCAGCTGTGGGACACGCTGTCGTCGTGCAGCGGAGCCGCGGCGGCGCGGCGACCGGCCGCCATCGCCGCGCTGCGCCCGGGCGACATCATGCCCCGGTCGACGGAGGCGGCGACGCGACTGCGCGACCTGTTCGAGTCGTATGCGCTGCCCAAGCGCACCGCCTCGGCGCCGATGCTGGTCCTGTTCGGTGACGCCGACACCTTCATCGACCCCGCCTGGACGCGCGACGCGGTGCGACGCGCCTGCGCACTCGGCGACACGCTCGAGTCGTCGGAACAGCCGGGCAAGGGCCACGGCGACGTCGACATCAGCTCCGCGCTGCCGTGGCTGAGGGACCGCTTCGCCGGCACACCCGCCCCGTCGAACTGCGTCCGGTGACCACCACCTCCGGTCCCGGCGGCACCACCCGCAGTGCGGCGAAGGCCGAGCGTCGCCGGGACCTGCTCACCGCGGCCGCCTCCCTGATGGCGCGGCGGGGATACGCATCGGTCCGGCTCGAGGACATCGGTGCGGCCGTCGGTGTCAGCGGCCCCGCGATGTACCGCCACTTCGCCAACAAGCAGGACCTATTGGCGCAGATGCTCACCGAGATCTCCGAGCGGCTCCTCGACGGCGGGACCGCGGTGGTGGCTCGCACCGGCGACCCCACACGACGCCTCGCCGAGCTCGTCGACGTCCACGTCCGGTTCGCCCTCACCGAACCGGACCTCATCACCGTGCAGTTCCGCGACCTCGCGGCCCTCGACGAGGGGCCGCGTGCGACGGTCCGCCGCCTGCAGCGCCGCTACGTCGACCTGTGGGCCGACACCGTCGTCGACGTGACCGGGGTGGACCGTCGGGTCGGTCTCGCGCGCGCCCATGCCGTGTTCGGTCTCATCAACGCCGCACCCCGGATGCCCGATCTGGGGGCCGAGGTGGCGGCCGTCGAACTCGCCGCCATGGCGCGGGCAGCCCTCACCGCGGGGTAACGCAGTGGCGGGGCGCAACGATCAACACCCCGAGCCGCCTGACGCGGCCACGTCGGCACGGGGGGAGAGTTCGATGACACGGCCCGGCCGCGCGACAACCAGCCGCCGGCTGCGGGGCGTGTCGCGCCGCGAGATGACCGCCGTCGCACGCGCGGAGTTCGTGCAGCCACGTTCGCAGAACTGGATCTACCAGTACGCCGCGCGCGTCCGCATCCTCGACTTCGTCGTCGTGGTCACCGCGGTGATGGTCGCACTGGTCGCACGCTTCGGCTACGACCTCGTCCACACCCTCGGCCGCTACCGCTGGCCCGCCGTCGCCATCGCCCTGCTCATCGCGATCGGCTGGTTCGTGATGCTGCGGGTGACGCAGAGCTCCGATCGCCGCGTCCTGGGCAGCGGGCCCACCGAGTACAGCCGTGTGCTCACCGCGACGCTCACCACCTTCGGTGTCCTCGCCATCGTCGATCAGCTGCTGGTGCTCAGCGTGGCCCGCGGCTTCCTCGCCGTCGCCTTCCCGCTCGGTGCCGTCCTGCTCGTGCTGTCCCGCTGGCTGCTGCGCCGCCATGTCGCACGCATGCGCCGTGCCGGCCGGTACCTCGAGCGGGTCCTGGTGATGGGGGGCATGCGATCAGCGCAACTGCTCATCGAGCGCCTCGACGCCAACCCCGAGCTGGGCTACGAGGTCGTCGGCATGTGCCTGCCGGTCGAGAAGCCGACCGACCCGGAGATCGTGCAGTCGGGTGCCCGGGTCATCCCGGTGTTCGGCGACTTCTCCGACGCCCGGACCGCGGTCGCGCTCTCGGGTGCGACGACGGTCGCCGTGACCTCCGCCGAGGTGCTCGGCCACTCCGCGATGCGGGAACTGTCCTGGGATCTCGAGGGCATGGACGTCGACATGCTGGTGTCGCCGGGCGTCACCGACGTGGCCGGTCCGCGCATGATGGTCCGTCCGGTCGCCGGACTGCCGCTGCTGCACATCGACAAGCCCGCCTACGAAGGCGCCAACCGATTCCTGAAGTCCGCCTTCGACCGCACGGTCACCGCTGTCCTGCTGGTGCTGCTGTCACCGGTCATGCTCGCCTGTGCGATCGCGGTGAAGGTGTCGTCGCCGGGACCGGTGTTCTACCGCGGCGAGCGGATCGGCCTGGGCAACGTTCCGTTCCCGATGTGGAAGTTCCGGTCGATGGTGGTCGGGGCCGATCTGCTGCGCGCCGAGCTGACCGCCGACGACCGCGGCAACGACGTGCTGTTCAAGATGGCCGACGACCCCCGGGTCACCCGGGTCGGGCGGATCCTGCGTCGGTACAGCCTCGACGAGCTCCCGCAGCTCTTCAACGTGATGGGCGGCTCGATGAGCCTCGTCGGGCCGCGACCGCCGTTGCGGGAGGAGGTGGAGACCTACGACCACATCGTCACCCGACGCATGCTGGTCAAGCCCGGCATCACCGGGTTGTGGCAGGTCTCCGGCCGGTCCGACCTCTCGTGGGAGGAGTCGGTCCGTCTCGACCTGACCTACGTCGAGAACTGGTCGATCATGCAGGACATCATCATCCTGTGGCGCACGGCGAAGGCCGTCGTGTCCCGCGACGGCGCCTACTGAGCCGCCGTCGCGTCGTCCGCGTCGTCAGAGCGGGCGCCGGCGGCTGAGCGGCCCGGGGTCGGTGCCCCGCACCACCCGCAGGACGAGCGCGACGGCGTCGTCGTCCACGCCGATCGCCGAGCGGAAGTCGCGGTCCACCGCGGCGAGCTGGTCCTCCCAGCCCGGGGCGATCGCACGCCGCTCCGCGTCGTCACGGGCGTAGACGGCGATCGGCTGGGTGACGCAGGCGCCGTGTCCCGACGCCGTGAGCGCGATCCAGACCGCCTCGGCCACGTCCCCGGCGCGGGCGAGGTCGTCGGCGGACCACCCGGCGGCCGTCACGACGACGAGTGCCGACGCCGATGCGACGGCAGCCGTGGTCGGCATCCCGAGCCCCCGCCCGGCGTCCCAGTCCGTCAGGTGCGCCATCACCTCGGCGCGATGCATCAGGGGGAGCAGTGCGCCGGCGGCCGTCGGCAGTCCGAGCGCCTGCGCGGCGACGCCCGTGGGTGACGGGTCGTCGGCCTGACGTGCGGTCGTGACCATCTCGGTGTGCACGTCCGGGGCGAGGTGACGGATGCGGCTGTCCTCGCCGAGGACGGCCGCGACGCGGTCGATCCGTTCGCGGTCGGCAACCACGCGCACGGCGGCCGATTCGGTCGACATCGACTGCAGCGCATCGACATCGGCCACCGACAGCGGCGTGCCGTCGCCGGGTGCCCGGGTGCTGCGGCGGGCGATCATCGCCGCCGCGGCGTCGATCGCATCGTGCGTCGGATCGCGACGGTCGCGGGGCAGGGTGATCCGTGCGGTCTGCCCGTCGAGCACGACGGTCGACGACCGTCCCCGGGCGGCCGCGGCGACGGCCATGTTGCGGGCGGCGGCCCCCAGCGCGACCGCCGACGCCCGTCCGGCGACGTCGCCTCGGGTGCCCTGTGCAGCGGGCGCGCGAGCGATCTCCACGGTGTCCCCGTCACGCCGGATGGTCCAGGGCTGAAGGTTGTACGGCGACGGCGCGCGACCGGCCGCGTGCGCGACCGCATCCACGTCGGAGAGCGCCCGTGCCTCGACGGCCGGGTCCGGGGCGGCCGGTGCCGCCGGACGGGCGGGGGTCGCCAGCGGGTCGACGATGTCGTCGAGGCGCCGGTCGAGATCGACCCGGATCCGACCGGACGGCAACGGTTCTCGTCGTAGCAGGCGGCGGAGCGCTGCCGCGACGGTGGCGCCGCCGAGGGCGACGTCGCCGCCGAGTTGCGGCCACGTCGAGAGTGTCCGGCCGACCTCGAACACCGACGCCCCCATCCGTGGCGTCACATGTCGCGCATCGAGAAGTGTTGCCGCCGCGGCGATCAGCGTCGGTGGATCCAGAACGCCACCGATGTCGAGGCCGTCGAGGAGTCCGTGGAACAGCGCGCGCCCGGGGTCGTCGTCGAAACGTTCGACGTCGAGGACACCGCCGTCACTGGTCTCGCAGAGCACGGGTACCCGGCGGTCGCGGGCATGCTCGCGGACGAGCACCTTCGCGGCGAACGAGTCGCATTCCTCCACGACGACGTCGAGACCGTCGAGGAACTCCGCCACGGTCGCCGAGTCCACGGCGGCGGTGAGGATCTCGACGCGGACATAGGGGTCGATCTCGGCGATCCGGCGTGCCGCGACCACGGCCTTGTTGACGCCGATGTCGAGCACGGTCGCAGGCACACGGTTCAGGTTGCCCAGGTCCAGCTCGTCGAGATCGGCCAGGCGCAGGGTCCCGGCCAGGCCCTCCAGCGCGATCGTGTGGGCGACGGCGTGGCCGACGCTCAGCCCCACCACGCCGACGGTCGTCGTCGCCGCCCTGTCCTGCTCCTGCAGGGTGATCTTGTTGCGGTTGCGGTCGAGACGGACACGGCGGAACCCGCGCGGTCCCAGGACGTGTACGACCGTTCGCCGCCATGGCATGTGTACCCAGCGGGAGGTCTCCTCCAGGACCGTGTCGTCCGGACGGGGCAGGCACGCGAGCAGTGCCTCCCGCTGGCGCTCCAGGGTGTCGACGACGAGGGTCGTGGGATCCGCACGCAGTGCTGACAACCGCTGCGCATCCGCGGGACCCGACTCGTCGAGGATCTCGGCGACGGGAGAGGTCGAGAAGTCTTCCTGAGTCATGAGATTGCCTCTTCCGTCCACACTTCGTTAAATGGTGGAGGGGGTGTCCGGCAAGCACTTCGCGTTGTCCAATCTCGATCGCGATCGTGAATTCCATTTGCGATCAATGACTTTCAGTATGCGATCGCCGATTCCCGTCCATCTGGCAGCAATTGTGACGATAGACGAACAGAGGTGTGTCATGGCGACGTCCACGGTGCAGTCATCGGCGTCACTCACCGGACTCGATCCTGATCTCGGACCGCGACTCGCGTCCGCCGGGCGCGTGGACATCGACGACCCGATCACCGGGACCCGGGTCGCGATCGCCACGCCCTCGGGGGACGTCGAGCTGTGGCGCCGGTATCTCGACGGGGCGCGATCGGTGTACGACGCCCACGGGGTCGGTGCGGCCCTCGACCACGACGCCGTGATCGACGGTGCGGACACCACGGTGTTCTTCGCGATCGTGGACGAGGCGGGCGTGTGTCGCGGCGGGCTGCGTGTGCAGGGCCCCTACGGCCGCGTCGACGAGACCCACGCCCTGCACGAGTGGGCGGGCTCGCCGGGGTGCACCGATCTCGTCCGGGCCATCGGTCGCCGCCTCGACGACGGCATCGTCGAGACGAAGACGGCATGGGTCGACCCCGCCGTCGACGATCCCGCCGCGATCGCCGACCTGCTCGCCCGGATGGCGCTGCCCATCCTCGCCGTCACCGGCGCGCGGCACCTGATGGCGACCTCCGCCGACCACTCGCTGCGCCGCTGGACCTCCAGTGGCGGCCGGATCGACGAGTCGGTCCCGGCCACGCCGTACCCCGACGAGCGCTACCGCACCCGCCTCATGTGGTGGGACCGCGAGAACCTCGACCGCACCGCGGGACCGCGCGTGGTCGCCGCGATGCGTCGCGGGGTGGAGCAGATGGTTGCGCGCGTCGGGACGGCAGCACTGGCGGCGTGAGCGCCGCTCAGCGGACCGCCGGGGCGAACATGCGCGGCGGCTCGGCATCACCGGCGACGTAATGGATCGGCGACGTCGACAGGCACACGACGCGGTCGCGGCCGGCGCTCTTCGCGACGTAGACCCATCGGTCGGCGAGGTGTGTGAGGTGGTCGACGACGTCGGAGATGTTCGACGTCCCCGTCCGTGACACCGACAGCGGCGCGGCCACGCCGCCCAGGCTGACCGTGACCGCGGTCGTCGCCGACACGGTCGTCCGGATGGTCTCGGCGGCGTGGGACAGCTCGACCTGCCCCGGGATCGAGCACAGCACGACGAACTCCTCGCCGCCGAAGCGGCCGATGAGGCTGTCGCGGGGGGCGGACCGCAGGATGGCGTGCACGGTGTCGACGAGGACGGCGTCACCGGCCGCGTGCCCGAGGCGGTCGTTGATGTCCTTGAAGTGGTCGACGTCGATCAGCAGGAACCCGATCTGCTGTCCGGCCTCGGCGACGTCGCCGAGGAAGTCGCCGCTGCGCGCCAGGAACCCGCGCCGGTTGAGCAGTCCGGTCAGCGGGTCGGTGTCGCCGAGAACGGCGTACCGCTGCATAGACACCTCCAGCGAACTGCGTAGCGCGGAGACGATGAACACGGGGATGACGACGTTCGCGAGCCCGGACCCGCATCGCACCAGCAACCCCACCGTCGTGGACGGCGTCAGGAAGGCGATCACCACCGCGCACGTGATCGCGACCAGCGCGAACACGATGACCACCCGCCGCGACGAGGACATGGCCGCGATGGCGGGGATCGCCCCCAACAGGGTCATGACCACACCGGACGTGGCCGGGTCGACGACGGCCCACGCGCCCACGGCGATACCGACCATGCCGATCAGGCCGAACACCGTGAACAGCCGATCGCCGAGACGGCCGACCACGGCGGTCGTGGTGAAGACCACGACGGTGAAGACCCAGACGGCGACGAGTGCGCCGAGCCCGCCCTCGCGGGTCAGGCTCGGGTCCAGGATGGCGAACAGCGGGAGCGGGAGCGACCCCGCCGTCGAGAGCAGGACCGCGGCGGAACGACCGTCGAACCGCCGCCACAGACGCTGACCGGTCCGGCGGCCACGCCCTAGGCGGGACGGGTCGCCGCCACCCGCGGGTCGCCGGAGGCGGTTGCGCGCCGGGATCAGTACCGGGGGGACGACGTCGGACGACGCGCGCGATGAGCGCGGCGGGTCGGTCCGAGCGGGGTGCACCTCGACATCATGCCCGGTCGGAGGGGTGATCGGTGAGGGGCCACGGGTACTCGCAGTGATGCATCACAATGCTGCACCGCGTACAGATCCAGATCCGCTGCGGTGGATCGCATCGGTTGTCCCATCCGACGAGCATCCGACGCGCCCCGAGACGGTGTCCGCGGGGGCAGTGGGAGGGGAATCGTTCGATCAGCGGACCCATGACACACCTCGCGACTCGGCCCGCGACGAGTGCGTCCGAGTCTACGGATGCGCCCGACACCGACGGACGAAGCCAGGTAGAACACGTTCCATTTTTGGCCGATCGTGACTACTGTCACCCTCAGGCGCAGATGTGGACAGACGCGCGCGAGAGTGATGGAGGAAGCGATGAGGACCAAGGCCGCGCTGCTGCGGGAGTCCAACACCCCGTGGCAGATCGAGGAGGTCGAACTCGGCGATCCGAAGGCGCACGAGATCAAGATCCGGATGGAGGCGGCCGGCATGTGCCACTCCGACCACCACCTGGTGACCGGGGGCATCCCGATGGCCGGCTTCCCGATCCTCGGCGGGCACGAGGGCGCGGGCATCGTCGAGGAGTTGGGCGAGGGGGTCACCGACTTCGAGGTCGGCGACCACGTCGTGCTCTCGTTCATCCCGTCCTGCGGCAAGTGCCCGTCGTGCAAGGCCGGTCTGGCGAACCTGTGCGACTTCGGCGCGATGCTTCTCCAGGGGGAGGCCGTGTCGGACAACACCTTCCGCATCCAGACCCCGGCGGGCGAGAACGTCTACCCGATGACCCTGCTGGGCACCTTCTCGCCGTACATGGTCGTCCACGAGGCGTCGGCGGTGAAGATCGACAAGGACATCCCGTTCGAGGTCGCCGCACTCGTCGGCTGCGGCATCCCCACGGGATACGGCTCGTCGACGCGCAGCGGTGACGTCCGTCCCGGCGAGGACGTGGCGATCGTGGGCGTCGGCGGCGTCGGCACGGCGGCCCTCCAGGGCGCGATCATCGCCGGCGCCCGCAACGTGTTCGCCATCGACCCGGTGGAGTGGAAGCGTGAGCAGGCCATGAAGTTCGGCGCCACGCACACCTTCGCCTCCGTCGAGGAGGCGGCGATGACGATCGCCGAGGTGACCGAGGGCCACATGGCGCACAAGGTGATCGTGACCGTCGGCGAGGTGCAGGGCAAGGACGTCGATCTCTGGATGGGCATCACCGCCAAGGCCGGCACCTGTGTCCTCACCGGCATGGGGAACATGATGGAAACCGAGGTGACGCTCAACCTCGCGATGCTCACCCTGCTGCAGAAGAGGTTGCAGGGCACCATCTTCGGCGGCGCGAACCCCAAGCTCGACATCCCGCAGCTGCTGTCGATGTACAAGATGGGCAAGCTCAACATCGATGACATGATCACCCGGCAGTACCGCCTCGACCAGATCAACGAGGGCTACCAGGACATGCTCGAGGGCCGCAACATCCGCGGCGTCATCCGCTTCACGGACGAGGACCACTGATCCGCCTCCGGCGAAGGACCACTGATCCACCTCCGGCGAAGGACCACTGGGCTCGTGATCTGATGGGGGCGTGAGCGCCCTCGACTCCCTGGACGACTGGCCCGTCGACTCCGTCGCAGCGGCGGTGGTGACCGGCGACGGGTCGGTCGTGTCCACACACGGCGACCTCGACGCCCGCTTCGGCCTCGCGTCGGTGACGAAGCTCCTGTCGGCATACGCCGTCGCGGTGGCGGTGGAGGAGGAGGCCGTCGCGCTGTCGGACCCGGCCGGACCAGCGGGTGCCACGGTGGAACACCTGCTCGCGCACGCCTCGGGTCTGGCGTTCGACGACGAGACGGTCGAGGCCGGGGTGGGGGAGAAGCGCATCTACTCCAACGCCGGGTACGCCGTGCTCGCACGCCATCTCGAGGACGCGACGGGGATCCCGTTCCCGGACTACCTGCGTGACGCCGTCTGTGCGCCGCTGTCGATGGCGGCGACCTCGCTGGACGGCCCCGCCGGACACGGCGCCACCTCGACGGTCGCGGATCTCGCGCGGCTCGCGGCGGAGTTGCTCGCGCCGCGTCTCGTCGCACCGTCGACGCACGAGGCGATGACCACGGTGCACTTCCCCGGGCTCGACGGCTTCGTCCCGGGGTACGGACGTCATCGTCCCAACGACTGGGGGCTCGGGCCCGAGATCCGGGGCGAGAAGAGCCCGCACTGGACGGGGTCGCAGAACTCGCCGCGCACGGTGGGCCACTTCGGCCAGTCGGGGACGTTCCTGTGGGTCGACCCCGACCTCGACGCGGGATGCGTCGTGCTGACCGACCGCGCGTTCGGCGCGTGGGCCAAGCCGCTGTGGTCGGAGTTCGCCGACGCGGTGGTCGGTGAACTGCGCGCATAGCACATCGGACCCACAGACCACTGGCGCAACACCCGCCCCCTGAGGCACAATGACATCGCACGGGTGACGCCGCGTGGGACGCCAGGACGTTGGGGAAGACGATCCTCGTCGAATCCACGGAGGGTGGGAACCGGTGCGCAGACTCGAACAGTTCGCGGACGTGACGACGGGCGTGGTGTACATCCACTCGTCGCCCACCGCACTCTGCCCGCATGTCGAATGGGCGTTGTCGTCCACCCTCGACGCCCGGGCGAATCTGAAGTGGTCGGCCCAGGAGGCCGGTCGCGGGCTCCAGCGCGCCACGGTCGACTGGACCGGACCCGTCGGCACGGGCGCGCGCCTGGCCTCGGCCCTGCGCGAGTGGCCGGTGCTGCGCTTCGAGGTGACCGAGAACCCCAGCGAGGGCGTGGACGGCGAACGCTTCTGCCATGTGCCCGGTCTCGGCCTGTGGCGTGGGTCCATGAGCGCCAACGGTGACGTCGTCGTCGGCGAGATGCAGCTGCGCTCCATGATCGACGCCGCGCCCGACGCGATCGGTCTCGCCGGCCGGCTCGACGCCGCCCTGGGCACCGCCTGGGACGAGGCCCTGGAGTCCTACCGCCTGGGCGGTGCCGGCGCCGAGGTCACCTGGTTGCACCAGCGCGTCGGCTGACCCACACCCGAGAACCTGCCCCACGAAGAAGGGCCCCGGACCAGCGGTCCGGGGCCCTTCTCACGTGCTCATGCGGTCACAGCGGGATGTTCTTGTGCCGTCCACGCCGTGCCGGGGCCGAGGCGAGTGCCTCGGCGATGATGCTGCGGGTCTTCGCCGGGTCGATGATCTCGTCGACCACGCCGATCGACTGCGCGCGCCCCACGCCACCGGCGATGGCCTCGTGCTCGACCGCGAGACGCTCGTGCAGGGCCTCCCGCTCGTCGTCGGCCGCGGCGGCCAGCGCCTTCTTGTGGAGGATGCCGACGGCCGCCTTCGCGCCCATCACCGCGACCTCCGACCCGGGCCACGCGAACACCGCCGTCGCGCCCAGTGCGCGCGAGTTCATGGCGATGTAGGCGCCGCCGTAGATCTTGCGGGTCACCAGCGTCACCCGCGGGACGGTGCACTCGGCGAACGCGTGGAGCAGCTTCGCGCCACGGCGGACGACGCCTCCCCACTCCTGGCCGACACCCGGCAGGTAGCCCGGGACGTCGGTCAGGACGATCAGCGGGATCCCGAACGCGTCGCAGAGACGCACGAAGCGCGACGCCTTCTCGGCGCTCTCGGAGTTGAGGCATCCGCCCATGCGCAGCGGGTTGTTGGCGATCACGCCGACGCTGCGACCGGACAGCCGGCCGAACCCGACGACGATGTTCGGCGCCCACTTCGCCTGCAGTTCCTCGAAGGAGGAGATCTCCGTCTCCCCGTCGGCCGCCATCTCGGTGTCGAGGAGGGCGGCGACGACCGGGTGCACGTCGTAGGCACGACGGTTCGACTCCGGCAGCAGCGCCTTGAGGTCGGTGTCACCGGCCTCGGCGCGCTGACGGCTGAAATGGCCCTGCTGGCTGAACGTCGCGACGAGGCGACGGGCACGCCACAGGGCGTCGGGTTCGGAGTCGGCGGTGATGTGGCTGACGCCCGACTTCTTGCCGTGCGTCAGCGGACCGCCGAGCGACTCCATGTCGACCTGCTCACCGGTGACGCTCTTGACGACGTCGGGACCGGTCACGAACACGCGGCCCGCCGGCGCCATGATGACGACGTCGGTGAGGGCCGGCCCGTAGGCGGCGCCGCCGGCGGCGAAGCCGACGACGACGGAGATCTGCGGGACGTAGCCCGACGCGCGGACCATCGCCTCGAAGACCTGGCCGACGGCGTGGAGTGCCTCCACGCCCTCGGCGAGGCGCGCTCCGCCGGAATGCCAGATGCCGACGACCGGTGCCTGCTCGGCGATGGCGGTGTCGATCGCGTTGACGATGTGCGCACACCCGACCACACCCATGGCGCCGCCCATGACGGTGCCGTCGGTGCAGTACGAGATGGTGCGGACGCCGTTGACGCGCCCGACGGCCGCCTGCACACCCGACTTGTCGCGGGGGTGCAGCAACGACATCGAGCCCTCGTCGAAGAAGTTGGTCAGGCGCAGGATGGGATCACGAGGATCCACGGTCTCCTCCGTCGAGGTGATCGGTGCCATTGTGGTCATCAGGTCTCCTAGCAGTTCCGGCGGAGTCGCCCCCGCACCCAGGTCGTGGTCAGTACCGACCGAAGGCGAGCGCGACGTTGTGCCCACCGAATCCGAACGAGTTGTTGATGGCGTGCTCGATGTGCCCGTACCGCGGCTCACCGGCGACGATGTCGATGTTGCACTCGGGGTCCTGGTTGTCGAGGTTCAGCGTGGGCGGGATGACGCCCTCCTCGACGGACTTGACGGTCAGGACCGATTCCAACGCGCCCACCGCACCGATGGAGTGCCCGAGCGCCGACTTCGGCGCGTACACGGAGACGTGGTCCCCGAGCGCCGAGTTGATCGCCAGCGCCTCGGCGGTGTCACCGATGGACGTCGACGTCGCGTGTGCGTTGACATGCGTGACGTCCGACTTCGAGATGCCGGCCGTCTCCATCGCACGTGTCATCGCACGTGCCGCGCCGGTCCCCTCGGGGTGCGGTGCGACCAGGTGATACCCGTCGGACGTGATGCCCGCGCCGAGCAGACGCGCGTGGATGTGCGCGCCCCGGGCACGTGCATGGTCCTCGCGCTCGATGACGAGAAGCGCTGCGGCCTCTCCGAACACGAAGCCGTCCCGGTCCTTGTCGAACGGACGCGACGCGGCCGCCGGATCGTCGTTGCGTGTGCTCATCGCCCGCATCATCGCGAAGCTGGCGATCGGCACCGCGTCGATGAAGCCCTCGACACCACCGGTGACGACCATGTCCGCGTCACCGAGGACGATGTGTCGCCACGCGTGGGCGATGGCCTCCGAGCCGGACGAACACGCCGAGACCGGCGTCATGACGCCCGCCTGGGCACCCACGTTGAGACCGATGACCGCGGCGGGTCCGTTCGGCATCGTCATGGGCACGGCGAGCGGCGAGACCTTGCGGTAGTTCTTCGTGCCGGTCATGGCGTCATGCGCCGCGATGAGGGCGTCGCCACCGCCGAGACCGGTGCCGAGGACGACCGCGAGGCGGTCCTTCTCGACATCGGGCTCGCCGGCCTGCTCCCACAGTCGCTTGCTCATGACGTGCGCCATGCGCTCGACGTAGCTCATGCGCCGGGCCTCGACGCGCGACACCTCTTCGGTCGGATCCTTCACCAGCTTCCCGCCGATACGGACCGGGAGGTCGTACTCGGTGATGAAGTCGTCGGTCAGGGCCTTGATGCCGGTCTCACCGGCGAGCAGACCCTTCCAGGTGGAGTCGAGGTCCTCGCCGACGGACGTCGTGGCGACCATGGAGGTCACCACGACGTTGGGGAAGTTCCCCGCCGCGGTCGAGTATTCGCGAAGAGAGGTGGTCAATTACGTCACTCAGCCTTCTTGCTGGCGTCGACCTGTGCCTTGATGGCCGCGGCTGCCTCGGGGTTCTCGGCCTCGAGCTTCTGGATGTAGGCCACCGCGTCGCCGACCGTGCGGAGTCCGGCCAGGTCTTCGTCGGGGATCTTCACGCCGTACTTGTCCTCGGTCTGGACCGCGATCTCGACCATCGACAGCGAGTCGATGTCGAGGTCGTCCACGAAGGACTTGTCGATCGTGACCTCAGAGGGCTCAATACCGGTGACCTCTTCGATGATCTCCGCGATCCCGGCGATGAGTTCTTCCTGAGTCGCCACTGCGTGGCTCCCTTCATTGTTCGTCGTCTTCGAGCTGTGAGTTCCGGAGCGATGCGCTGCATCGTTTGGACGGGCGTGTCACGCCTCCCGGGGGTCCCCGCAGGTGCGGGGACCGCTATCCAAGTCCTGTGGCCCCGTCCAGATCGTCGGGGGTCTTGCAGGCCCGCGTGGGCACACCCTTGAGCTCACGCTTGGCGATGCCGACAAGCGTCCCGGCCGGCGGGAGTTCCACCACGGCGGTGACGCCCATCTCGCGCATGGTCGCCGAGCACAGGTCCCATCGGACCGGGTTGGTCACCTGCGCGACGATGCGATCGAGCGCCTCACGGCCGGACGACACCGGCCGACCGTCGTAGTTGGAGAGGAGCACGGCGGTGGGCTCCTGCGGGCTGATCGTCGCAGCGGCGGCCGCCACGGCATCCTGTGCCGGCGACATGAAGTGCGTGTGGAAGGCCCCCGCCACGGACAGTTTACGGGTACGGGCCTTCTCCGGCGGGTCGGCCAGCAGTGCGTCGATCGCGTCCACCCGACCGGCGGCGACGATCTGGCCGACGGCGTTGCGGTTGGCCGGGACGAGATCGAGTTCGGCCAGACGCGCGAGCACCTGCTCCTCGTCGCCGCCGAGTACCGCGGCCATGGTGGTCGGCTCGAGCGCGCAGGCCTTCGCCATCTCCCGCCCGCGGATCGCGGCGAGCGAGACGGCCTCGTCGCGGGTGATCACACCGGCGATGGCCGCGGCGGCGAGTTCACCCACCGAGTGGCCGGCGACGACCATGTCCGAGGGGAGCGTGGACCGCTTCGCGAGTTCGTCGTGGGCGAGAAGTGCGGACACGACGACGAGCGGCTGGGTGACCGCGGTGTCGGTGATCTCGTCGGCGGTCGCAGTGGTGCCGAGACGGGTCAGGTCCAGTCCGGTCGTCTTGGACCACGTGGCGAGCTGGTCGGCCGCACCGGGCAGGTCGAGCCAGGGCTCGAGCATTCCCGGGGTCTGCGAGCCCTGTCCGGGCGCGAGCAACGTGAGCACGTGACAACAGAACACCCTGAACCCGTGTCATGTGGGTGTCGAAGCGAATGAACCTTCGTGCCCCAATTTGTGGGGATCTGACAAACGACTGTCGGCGCGTGTCTGGTTCGTCATCGACTTGCAACTCGTGATAAAGAACAGTCCCGATCTCGGATGCGTATGAAAAACTCCACCAAATTGTGACTCATGTTACTCGTGGTGTTCAAGTCAACGTTCTGTGTCGGTCCCGTGCTAGCCGACCGACCGTCGCGGCCACTCGGAGGACGTACGCGTCGCGGGGGTTGGTCGGGTCCCGACCGGTCACCTCGGCGATGCGTTTTAGTCGATATCTGACAGTATTCGGGTGAACGAACAGTTCCCGCGCGCACGACTCCACGGACCCCCCGGAGTCCAGGTAGGCGTCCAGGGTGCTGGTGAGTGTGTCGCCCCCCTTGCCCAGTGGTGTTACCAGGAAATCGTTCAGGGTCCGGACTGCGGCCGCGTCCCCGAGAAGCGCCCGCTCGGGGAGCAGTTCCCAGCTGTGCACCGGCCGGGGCGCCCCGGGCCATCCCGCGACCGCCTCCATCCCGGCGAGGGCCTCCGCCGCCGAGCCGTGCGCGGTTCCCAGGTTCGGGGTCGTGTGACCGATGACGACGGGACCCTCGGCGAAGTGCGTCAGCAGATCCTGGACGAAGGCGTCACCCGATGACATGTCCCCGCTCAGGATCGCGACCAGCAGCGTCCCCTGCACCACCGAGAGCGCGGCCCGGTCGTGTCTACGGGCAGTCGTGTGGATCGCCAGCGGCACCGACACGTTCTGTTCGGGGGGCGGGTAGCCGACGACGACGGTCGCGGTCGCGTCGGCGTCCCAGTTGAGGGCGGCCGCGCGGGACAGCAGCGTCGGGCCGGTGTCGCCACGGACGACAGCGTCGACGACGAGTGCCTCGAGCCGCGAGTCCCACGCACCGCGCGACTCGGCGGCCGAGGCATAGATGGCGGCGGCGGCGAAACCGATCTCGCGGCCGTACCGGAGCACCGCCTCGGTCAGCGCCCGCAGTTGCGCGTCGTTGCGGGCGAGCAGCGGCAGCCACTTCTCGAAGAACTCCATCGCGACGCGCACCATCTCGACCGACTGGAGCAGGGTGATCCGGCGGGCGAGGTCCTGCGGTACCGCCTGGAACGCCTGGACGGTGAACTTGAGGTTGCCCTCCGGGTCCTGCAGCCACTCGACGAAGTTGACCACCGCGGTCTGCACGACCAGCTGCACCGACGCCCGCTGCTGCGCCTCGAGATCCCCGAAGTACGGCAGCTGGTCGGTCATCGAGTGCACGGCCTCGGTGGCCAGCCGACCGCTGTACTGCTTCACCCGCTTGAGCAGCGTGTCCGGCAGCGCCGCGTGCACGTCCGCCGGTGCCGGGACCCGGGCGCCCTGGGCGCTGAGCGGATCGCCCGGTGGATGATCGGTCGACGCCGACGAGGTCTCGCTCACCAGGACACACTAGATGCCGGTCCCGGTGGCGAGACGTTGTTCACGCTGGACACGACGAGGTTCGTGATCACGAACCAGGTGCGTGCTCGGTGCGAGCGGTCCTCACGCCACGCCGGGATCGCTCGTCTGCTCCGGCGCCGCGAGAACGTCGGTGATGGCGTACTTCTCGGCCGCCTTCGCCGCGACGGAGTGGTCGATGTGTCCCTCGCGGGCCAGCGCCAACAGCGTCGCGACGACGATCGACTCGCCGTCGACGTTGAAGAACCGTCGCGCCGCCGGTCGGGTGTCGGAGAACCCGAAGCCGTCCGTGCCCAGGGTCAGGTAGGTGCCCGGCACCCACGCGCGGATCTGCTCGGGCACCGCGCGCATGAAGTCGCTGACGGCGACGAACGGCCCCAGCGACTGCGCGAGCGCCTGCGTCACGTACGGGTCGCCGTGCTCCCCGTCGGGATCACGCAGCACCGCGCGCTCGTGGTCGACACCCTCACGCGCGAGCTCGTTCCACGACGTCACCGACCACACGTCGGCCGCGACGTCCCACTCGTCGGCCAGCATCTCCTGCGCCCTCACGGCGTCGGACATCGTGACGCCCGAGACCAGGATGTTGGCGGGGTACTGCTTCTCACCGGCAGCCGGATGGCAGCGGTAGATGCCCTTGAGCACACCCTCGACGTCGAGGTCGTCGGGCTGCGGCGGCTGCACGATCGGCTCGTTGTAGACGGTGATGTAGTAGTAGACGTTCTCCGGGTCCTCGCCGTACATCCGACGCAGTCCGTCGACGACGATGTGGGCCATCTCGTAGGCGTAGGCCGGGTCGTACGCCACCACGGCGGGGTTGGACGCCGCGAGCAGCAGCGAGTGCCCGTCGGCGTGCTGGAGACCCTCACCGGTCAGGGTGGTGCGCCCGGCGGTCGCGCCGAGCACGAAGCCGCGGGCCATCTGGTCGGCGGCGGCCCACAGGCCGTCACCGGTCCGCTGGAACCCGAACATCGAGTAGAAGATGTAGAGCGGGATCATCGGCTCGTCGTGGGTCGCATAGGACGTGCCCACCGCGGTGAACGATGCCGTCGAGCCCGCCTCGTTGATGCCCTCGTGCAGGATCTGACCGCTCTCGCTCTCCTTGTAGGCGAGCATCAGGTCGGCGTCGACGGAGGTGTAGAGCTGCCCGTTGCGGTTGTAGATCTTCAGCGACGGGAACCACGAGTCCATGCCGAACGTGCGTGCCTCGTCGGGGATGATCGGCACCACGCGCTTCCCGATCTCCTTGTCGCGCATCAGCTCCTTGAAGATGCGGACCAGCGCCATCGTCGTCGCGACCTGCTGCTTGCCGGAGCCCTTCGCCGCGGTCTTGATGATCGGCTTGGGGTCCACCGTGAGCGTCTTGCTGGTGGTGCGGCGACGGGGGAGGAACCCGCCGAGCGTCTTGCGCCGGTCGAGCATGTACTGGATCTCCGGCGCGTCCATCCCGGGGTGGTAGTACGGCGGGAGGTACGGGTCCTTCTCCAGCTCCTTGTCGCTGATGGGGATACGGGTCGAGTCGCGGAAGTCCTTGAGGTCCTCCAGCGTCAGCTTCTTCATCTGGTGCGTGGCGTTGCGGCCCTCGAAGTGCTTGCCCAGCGTGTAGCCCTTGATGGTGTGGGCCAGGATCACCGTCGGCTGGCCCTTGTGCGACATCGCCGACGCGTACGCCGCGTGCACCTTGCGGTAGTCGTGCCCGCCCCGCTTGAGGTTCCAGATCTGCGCGTCGTCGAGGTTCTTGACCAGCTCCTTGGTCCGCGGATCGCGACCGAAGAAGTGCTCGCGGACGAACGCGCCGTCGTTGGCCTTGTAGGTCTGGAAGTCGCCGTCGGGGGTGGTGTTCATCAGGTTGACCAGCGCGCCGTCACGGTCGGCGTGCAGCAGGGCGTCCCATTCGCGGCCCCACACCACCTTGATGACGTTCCAGCCCGCGCCCCGGAAGAACGACTCGAGCTCCTGGATGATCTTGCCGTTGCCCCGCACCGGCCCGTCGAGACGCTGCAGGTTGCAGTTGATGACGAAGGTGAGGTTGTCGAGACCTTCCGTCGCGGCCACGTGCGCGAGACCGCGCGATTCCGGCTCGTCCATCTCGCCGTCGCCGAGGAACGCCCACACGTGCTGCTCGGAGGTGTCCTTGATGCCGCGGTCGTGCAGGTAGTGGTTGAAGCGCGCCTGGTAGATCGCGTTCATCGGGCCGAGGCCCATCGAGACGGTCGGGAACTGCCAGAAGTCGGGCATCAGGCGGGGGTGCGGGTAGGACGGCAGACCGCCGCCCTCGCCGGCGTGGCTGTGCTCCTGGCGGAACCCGTCCATCCGGGCCTCGTCGATCCGGCCCTCGAGGAACGCGCGCGCGTAGATGCCGGGAGAGGCGTGGCCCTGGATGTAGATCTGGTCGCCGCCACCGGAGTGGTCCTGGCCGCGGAAGAAGTGGTTGAAGCCGACCTCGTACAACGCGGCCGAGGACGCATAGGTGGAGATGTGCCCGCCGACGCCCACACCGGGGCGCTGCGCGCGGTGGACCATGATCGCGGCGTTCCACCGGATGAACGCGCGGAACCGGCGTTCGACCTCCTCGTCACCGGGGAACCAGGGCTCGCTCTCGGTGGGGATGGTGTTGACGTAGTCGGTCGAGGTGAGCGCCGGGATGGACACGCGGCGCTCGCTCGCGCGCTCGAGCATCCGCAGCAGCAGGTAGCGCGCGCGGCCCGGGCCGGCGTTCTCCAGCAACCCGTCGAACGAGGCGAGCCACTCGTCGGTCTCCTGCGGGTCGATGTCCGGGAGGTAGGACGCGACCCCCTCCCGGATGACCCGGACCCGGTCGCTGCCGGAGGTCGACGATGCCGGGCTGATCTGCTGTGTCACTGGTGGTGGGCTCCTCGTGTCCTCACGGCGGTGGTGTGCCGGTCGTGGTGCGTGTGGGCCGGCAGGGGTGTGCCGACCTCCGTCGACCCCGCGCTCGACCGGTGGGTCGGAGCGAGGTACGTCACCAATCGTGCCGCATGTGACGCGGCCCGGCACACATTCCCCCCGGTCCGCGGACGTGGCATCCGCCATGTTGTCGCGTGCCGCGGCGCTGCGGCAGGATGCGCACCTGTGTCGACAGCCGCCCATCGCCGCACCACCGCGCGACTCGCCGCGGTGTCGGTGCTCGCGATGGTGACCGTCGCCGTCGTGGGGTGCTCTGATGCGGTGACCGGTTCCGCACGGGTGGACCCGTCCGACGTCGGGGCCTACCGGGCCGCCGAGTCGTCGTCGGCCGCGGCGTCGGCGGAGAAGGAACGGACCGACGCCGACTACGCGGTGTGCTCGACGTCGACCACCGCGGCCGGGCAGATGCTGTCGGCCTACAACGTGTTCGTCACCGCGCTGAACGCCACCCAGAACTATGGCGCGCTGCAGGGCAAGGACCTGGTGGCCGTGGCCGCACTCGACCGTGGCGTCGCGGAGATCCGCAGGGCGCTCAGCCCGGCGACGAGCGACGCGGTCCGCGCGGCCGCGACGACGCTCGCCGACCGATCCGGGGCGCTGGCCGGCGTGGTCCGCGCGAAGGGCCGTGGCGAGCTGAACGCCGCGTCGGGTGGTTTCCTGCAGGCCCGCGACGGGCTGCTGGGCACGTGCAGGCCGTTCTCGGCCGGTGCCGCGGCGGGCTCGTCCGGATCCGCGACGCCCACCCCGTCGGGCGCCGCGCCGCGCTGAACCCCCGACCCGGCGAGAAACGTCGCAGCACACGCCCACGTCGGCACCGTGCCCCGGCTTGCATGTTGGCCGGACACACTGTTGTCTGGTCACAACCGTCGGACCTGTCCGGCGGCCGCACGACGTGTGCCGACAGAGGAGGTCTCCCGCGGTGGTTGCCGCGCACGACAATCGGGCCGAGGCGCTCGGGTTCAGCTCGGGCATGGTGGTTCAGGAACTCGGGTGGGACGAGGACACCGACGACGACCTGCGCGCGGACATCGAGGAGCTCATCGGCGGCGATCTGCTCGACGAGGACTCCGACGAGGTGATGGACGTCGTCATCCTCTGGTGGCGCGAGTCCGACGGCGACCTGGTCGACGCTCTGATGGACGCGATCGGTCCGCTGGCCGACGACGGGTACGTCTGGGTGTTCTCGCCGAAGACCGGTACCGACGGATACGTCGATCCCGCGGAGATCGCCGAGGCCGCACCGACGGCCGGCCTCACCCAGACCTCGGCGATGAACCTCGGGGACTGGTCGGGTTCCCGGCTGGTGCAGCCCAAGGCTCGCGCGCCGCGTAAATGACGCTCGACTCTCCCTTGCCGGCGTCGACCGAACAGACCAATCCGTCCCCGGCGGGTCCCCTCGAGCCGGGCACTCTCGCCCCCGACTTCGCGTTGCGGGACCAGAACAACCAGCGTGTCTGCCTCAGTTCGTTCCGAGGCGAGAAGCGCGCGGTCCTCGTGTTCTTCCCGCTCGCCTTCACCGGGACCTGCGAAGGCGAACTCGGTTATCTCCGCGACCATCTGCCCGAGTTCGAGAACGACCGGTCGGTGCTGCTGGCGGTGTCCGTCGGACCGCCGCCCACGCACAAGGTGTGGTCGTCGCTGCAGGGGTTCCTGTTCCCGATCCTGTCCGACTTCTGGCCGCACGGTGCGACGGCCATGGAGTACGGGGTGTTCAACCCCCGTAGCGGCTACGCCAACCGCGGCACCTTCGTGGTCGACCTCGAGGGCACCATCACGTACTCGCAGATGGTGGGTCCGGGCGAGATGCGCGACGACACCGTGTGGACGCGCGTGCTCGCCGAGCTGAGCGACTGAGTCCTCCTCGGCGAGGATTTCCCGTCACGACGCCCACGGCACTACATTCGTTCCTCGGCGTGCGGTCGCGACCCACGCCGCCTGCGCGTATAGCTCAGCGGTCAGAGCTCTGGTCTTACACACCAGCGGTCGGGGGTTCAAATCCCTCTGCGCGCACCTCAGGCGTCGAGTGGTCTGCTCGCGGTGCGATAGCGCTCGGCGATGTGGTCGTGTGCGCGGGCCTGGTCGAGACACAACGCGCGCAGGGGTTCGGGTGCCAGGACGGTGAAGTCGGCGTCGAACCGGTGCAACCACCACGCGATGGAATCCAGTGACGAGCCGAACAACGCGATCTCGCAACTGTTCTCGTCGCCGGCCTCGATGACGCCCCATTCCGGGTAGACCATCGACTCGACGTCCTGCACGGGTGCGTGGATGCGCACCCGCGCGGTGACCGACCGCATCGCCGACCCGATGCTCGCCGCGACGAACGCCGCGGCGCCGCCATCGGGAAGTTCTCGCGCCGCGAAGCGCGGGCCGGTCGGCGTCTTCGGGGTCATGCGGTCGACGCGGAAGGTGCGCCAGTCGTCGCGGCCGATGTCCCAGGCGAGCAGGTACCAGCGGGTCCCGTTGCGTACGAGCCGGTAGGGCTCGCACTCACGCCGGGACTCCTCGCCGGTGCGGCTGCTGTAGTCGAAGCGCAGTCGCTCGGTGCGATGGCACGCGAGGGCGATGTCGGACAGAGTGGCCGCGTCCACCGACGACCGGGGGACGGGGCCCTCGACGGTCTCGACGGTCAACGCGTCCAGGCGGTGTCGAAGCCGGGACGGCATCACCTGGCGCAGCTTCGACAACGCACCCGTTGCGGCGTCGTCGAGCCCGGTCACCGATCGCGTCGCCCCGGACTGGAGAGCGACCGCGACGGCGAGGACCTCGGCGTCGTCGAGGAGCAGCGGCGGCATCTCCGCGCCCGCGCCGAGCCGGTAGCCACCCCCGACGCCGACTGTCGCATCGACGGGGTAGCCGAGCGTCCGCAACCGGTCCACGTCACGGCGGACGGTGCGGGGCGTCACCGCCAGTCGGTGGGCGAGATCGGCGCCCGACCACTCCTGGCGCATCTGCAGCAGCGACAGCAGCGAGAGGAGTCGTGCGGACGATTCGATCGGCATGCGGTCATCCTGGCATCCAACGCGGTCAGTTCCGGTCCGCAATGCCGCGGAGGTGCAGACGATGGCCGGTGTGTGCAGATGGCGCGACACGCCGTGGGGTGATCGTGCTGAGACGGTCTCGTGTCCCATCTGTGCTCATCGGCCGCACGAGCATCGTTAGTCTCGCTGTGTCTCATGAGTCTCACGAGGGGTCGGCATGGTGTTCCTGCGGTTTCGACGGGCCATCGCGGCGGCGACCACTGTCGTCGCCCTCGGCGCCGGTGTGGGCGCCCTTCAGGCGACGGTGGCCGCGCCGGCGAGCGCAGCGCCACCGACCACGACGCTGTTCAACTCGGCGCAGGGAAAGTTCACCGCTGGGGACGTGCCGGGCGGTCTGGGCGACCTCGCGGCGCTCCTGCGGGTGGCCCCGAACGACGCGCAGGCCCTCGCCTTGCAGGCGGTGTGGTCGGACTTCACCCTCGACCTGATCACCCGACAGAACGCCCTCAACCGTCTCGGCGCGGTGTCCCCGGCGATGGCGGGGACCGTCGGGCGCATGTTCGGTGCGATCGGCGCCGGCATCGGCACGATCCCGAACCCGTTGCCGGGCATCATCGGACCGCAGACGGCGATCGTCGTGCTCGGCTACGGACTGATGCCCGACGGGTCGCTGCGCGACGAGCTGGTGTCGCGGCTGGGTGCTGCGTGGCTGCAGGCCGTCGCGGCGCCGTGGTCGACGATCATCGTCAGCGGTGGCGCGCCACACGCGGGCACCACCGAGGCCGCCGCGATGCGGGACTGGTTGGTGGGGCGCGGGATCCCCGCGTCGCGGATCGTCGTCGAGGACCGCTCGGGGTCGACGGTGCAGAACGCGCTGAACTCCGCCGCGATCGCCCGCTCCCGGGGGCTCGGCAACGCGGTACTGGTGTCCAGCGCCGACCACGTGCGTCGCGCCGCGGCCGACTTCACGATGGCGGGCCTGCCGGTCGTGGGGGCCACCACGCAGCTCGACGGCTGGCTGCCGCAGCTCATCCCGCCGCTGCGTCCGGCGCAGCGGGGCATCTACCTCGACGTCACACGGACGGCGGGCATCCCGGCGCGTCGCTGACGCGTCGCGGCCGTCACCCGACCACGAGTCCCTCCAGATCCGCCGAGGGCAGGTGGATCCAGCCCTCGCGCCGCGCGAGCACGGCGTCGTCGCCCTCGGGCAGGTGGGTTCGCCCCAGCGCCGCGGCGCGCGCGATGCAGGCCGCGACGACCGCGTCGAAGACGTCGTCGCTGGCGCGGATCGCGGCCTCCGAGACTCCGAGGTCCAACCACGGGGCCCGCACGCGCACCTCGTCGACCAGTGCGTCGAGGACCGCGGCCTTGGCCGGACCCTTGTACCCGCGGTGGTCGAGTCCCCAGACGCGCAGTGCGGCCGCGGGATAGGCCTCGACCACAGGCCCGTCGACCCGGTCCATCACGTCCAGGGCCCGCAGCAGTCCGACGCACCGCATCGCCACGTGCGCGATGAGATCGGCCGAGACGCTCAGCGGGATCAGGCGCGTCCGCTCCCGGACCCTGTCGTCGGTCATGCGACGGACGAGACCCGCCCGGGCGTCCCGGGTGTCCGAGGCCGCGGGCGGGACGCGGTCGGCACCGGTGACCGCCGTGTCCGGGTCGCCCAGGGCGTGGTGTGCCGTCACGAACCGGACGAACTGGTCGGGCCAGCCGAACGGCGCGTCGATCCCGACCCGATCGCACCCCGCGGCGGCCGCGACGATGTCGGAGTCCGTGGCGCCGAGCGTGATCCGCTCCACCTCCGCGCGCCCCGACCGCCACCGCAGCACCGCGAGCGCGGACTTGGTCGGCTCGGCCGCGAGGTCGACTCCCAGGGTGCGCACGTCCACGACCGTAGCGCCGCCCACATCTGTGCCCCGCGGTGACCGCCGCCGTCTGTGCGACAGTGGGCGGGTGCTGTTCCCGCTGCTGACACCGTCCGCGGTCGCCGCGGCGTCCGACGTCCCCGACACGGTCGCCGTCGACGGTCTGTCCTTCTCACGAGCCGACGTGGCGGGCGCGGCGATCGCGGCCGCCGAACGTCTCGGGGGCGTCCGCGTGGTCGCGGTGGAGGCGACGCCGTCGATGGCCACGGTGATCGCCGTGGTGGGAGCGTTGATGGCGGGCGTGGTCGTCGTCCCCGTCCCACCGGACTCCGGCATCGCCGAACGCCGCCACGTCCTCGACGACTCCGGCGCGCAGGGCTGGCTGGGTCCTGAACCGGCCGAGGCGTGTGGTCTCCCGCATCTGCCGGTGCGTCTCTACGCCCGGTCGTGGCACTCGCATCCGCGCCCGCCGGCGGACCATCCGGCGATGATCCTCTACACCTCGGGCACCACGGGCGCGCCGAAAGGTGTTGTCAGCACGCACGGCTCGATCGCGGCGGGTCTCGACGCGCTCGCCGCGGCCTGGCGGTGGACTGCGTCCGACGTCCTGGTGCACGGCCTGCCGCTGTTCCACGTGCACGGACTCGTGCTCGGTGTGCTCGGGCCGCTGCGACTCGGGGGTCGGCTGGTCCACACCGGGCGCCCGACGCCGGAGGCGTACGCCCGGACGGACGGGACGATGTACTTCGGCGTCCCCACGGTGTGGTCGCGGATCGCCGCCGACGAGGACAGTGCGCGCAGCCTCGCCGGTGCGCGCCTGCTGGTCTCCGGCAGTGCGCCGCTGCCGGAGTCGGTGTTCCGGCGCATCGCCGATCTGACCGGCCACGAGATCGTGGAACGGTACGGCAGCACCGAGACCCTCATCACCCTCAGTGCGCGTGTCGACGGTGAACGCCGCGCCGGCTGGGTCGGCCTGCCGCTCGACGGGGTCGAGACGATGCTCCGTCCGGACCCGGAGTCCGGGGGCACCGGCGGTGACGATCTGCCGCACGACGGCGAGACGATCGGGGAGTTGCTGGTCCGGGGTCCGATGCTGGGCGTCGGCTACCACGGGAGGCCGGAGGCGACGGCCGAGTCATGGCTTCCCGGTGGGTGGTTCGCGACCGGTGACGCCGCCGTGATCGACGCCGACGGGATGCACCGGATCGTCGGTCGTCTGTCGACCGACCTCATCAAGACGGGCGGTTTCCGCGTCGGTGCCGGCGAGATCGAGAGCTGTCTGCTCGACCACGACGCCGTCGCCGAGGTCGCCGTGGTCGGTGTGCCCGACGACGATCTCGGACAGCGCATCGTCGCGGCGGTCGTCACCGCATCGGGGTACGACGCCGGCGACGACCTCGCCGAGTCGCTCATCGGTCATGTGGCCGAACAGCTCTCCGACCACAAGCGTCCGCGGGTGGTCCGCTTCGTCGACGACCTGCCCCGCAACGCGATGGGCAAGGTCACCAAGAAGGCGCTGCTCGACGAGTCGTGACGGGTGACGTCACACGGGGATCAGGGGCGTGCCCCGGTCGGTCGGCGGATCGGCGTCGGTGTACGGCCGGGCGCCCGCGATGAAGGCGTGCACGGCCGCGCCCTCCCGGACCGACGCCGGTACGGCGTCGACGAGCAGGTCTCGCACCAACGCGGGCGAGGCGGGCAGGGGCTCGTCCGAGGCGGCGACGACGACGTTGCCGTAGCGGCGGCCCTTGAGCATCGCCGGGTCGGCGACGAGCATCAGGTGCTCGAAACGGTCGGCGACCGTGGCGATCTGACGTCGTGCGTAGGCGAGGTCGCGGGTGTCGGCGATGTTCATCACGACCAGCCCGCCGGGTCGTAGCACGCGGTGGACCGCGTCGACGAACTCGACCGTCGTCAGGTGGGCCGGTGTCCGGGCACCGGCGAAGACGTCGACGACGACGAGGTCGCGGCTGTCCGGGGTGAGACCCTCGGTGACCGTCCGGGCGTCGCCCACACGCAGGCGCACGATCGGCGCCCGCGGGATGTCGAACCGGGCCCGCACGAGGTCGGCCAGAGCAGCGTCGATCTCCACCGCGACATGCCGCGACGCCGGCGCGACCGCGGCGAGGTGGCGGGGGAGTGCGCACCCGGCCGCGCCGAGGTGCAGGGCCCGCAGGGGCTCGTCGAGATCGAGTCGGTCGGCGACGACCGCTGCGATCCACCGCATGTACTCGAAGTCCAGGCGTGTCGGATCGGCGGCGACGTGCGAGCTCTGCACTCCGTTCACCTCGAGCAGCCAGCCCTGCCCGTCGATGTCGGTGGTGATGACCGCGGTGCCCGTGTCTATCGGGTACGTCCCGGCGATGTCGTCGGGGGCGCCACCCACCGCGGGTCGGCGCCGCGATCGCTGTCGGGCCACGTCCCGACCCTGTCACGGTGCGCGCGCCGGCGCCGTGCGCGGCCCCGCCTGGCAGGGTGGTCGACGTGATCCGACGACCCGCCGCACGCGCCGTGGGCATCGCGCTCGGTGTCGTCGCCGACCGGGCCCTCGGCGACCCGCGTCGACTGCACCCCGTCGCCGGGATGGGCACCGTAGCGGCGGCGCTGGAACGACGCATCTACGCCGACAGCCGCGCCGCCGGTGTGGTGCACGCCGCGGTCCTCGTCGGTGGTGCCGTGGCCGCGGGCGCGCTCGTCGACCGCGGTGGCCCACGGCTGACCATCGTGACCACCGCTGCGGCGACGTGGGCGACCCTCGGCGGGACCACGCTCACCCGGGTGGTCGCCGATCTCGGGACACTCGTCGACGCCGACGACCTGGACGGCGCGCGCGACCTGATCCCCAGCCTGTGCGGCCGGGACCCGCGCTCACTCGACGCGGACGGGATGGTGCGCGCGGCGGTGGAGTCGTTGGCGGAGAACACCTCCGACGCGGCGGTGGGCCCGCTGGTGTGGGCGGCGGTCGCCGGTGCCCCCGGCGCGCTCGGCTACCGGATGGCCAACACCCTCGACGCGATGGTCGGCTATCGGTCCGAACGCCACCAGCGGTTCGGGTGGGCATCGGCCCGTCTCGACGACCTCGTCAACATCGTCCCGGCACGGGTGACGGGACTCGCCGTCGTCGCGCTCGGTCCGGACCGGAGGGGAGCGGTCGCCGCGTGGCGTCGGGACGCCGGCCGTCACCCGAGTCCGAATGCGGGTGTCGTCGAGGCCGCTTTCGCCGGCGCACTGGGTACGGGGCTCGGCGGGCTCACGGTCTATCCGCACGGGGT
The DNA here is from genome assembly GCF_947494875.1 of uncultured Williamsia sp. Classification (GTDB taxonomy): domain Bacteria; phylum Actinomycetota; class Actinomycetes; order Mycobacteriales; family Mycobacteriaceae; genus Williamsia_A. The sequence continues at coordinate 243,907 of NZ_CANLWM010000009.1, read as the reverse complement.
GGAGGACAGGCCGCGTCTGGGTGACGGACCACCGCCGACGGTGCAGGACCTGCATCGGTCGGTGGTGTTGTCGCGCAGAGTGCAGACCCTCGTGGCCGTGGTCGCGTGCGGTGTGGCGGTCAGTCGCCGTAGCGGTCGGTGAGCTTCTCGCGAGCCGACGCGGAGGTCTCCTCGCGGCGCGGCCCGAACCCGATGCCACTGCGGACACGCGTGCTGCCGAGACCCGACGACGAGGCCGACACGAGGTCCTCACGACGCTGCCGGGCACGGGCGGCGACACCGCCCGCGGGTGTCGGCGGTGCGGCGCCCGTCTCGGTGCCACCGCCCTTGGTGGCCGCGGCCGCGGCACGGCGATGACGGACCTCGGCCACGATGAAGTACCCGAGTCCCAGTGGGGCCATGACGCCGAACGCGATCCACTGCAGCCCGTAGGACAGGTACGGCCCGGAGTCGAGCTGGGGTATGGGGAGTTCGCCGAGACTGCCCGGCTGATCGGGTGAGAGCTGCAGGTAGGCGGGCATGGTGTCGAGCCCGACCGTCCGCCCGAGCACGGCGGGATCGATCGTGTAGACCTGTAGCGCCCCGCCCTCGACGCGCGGCCCGCGACCCGGTGCGGTCCCCTCACCGACACGCAGACGGGCAGTGACGGTCGTCGAACCGGCGGGGGCCGGGGACACCGACGGCAGCGCGGTGCCCTGCTCCGGCCGGACGTACCCGCGGTTCACCACGAAGACGCGACCGTCGTCGAGCCGGAACGGTGTGAGCACCTCGTAGGCAGGAGCGTCGGAGACCGACCGCAGCCGCACGACGGCCTGGTCGTCGGGGAGGTATCGACCCGTGGCGGTCACCTCGCGCCACTCGGAGTCCTTCGGCAGCGGACCGCGACCGGGCCACACCGAGTCGATCGGGGCGGCGGACCGCGACACAGCGCTCTTGATCAGCGAGTTCTGGTGCTCGGTGCGGGAGTTCTTGCCGAGCTGCCATGGGGCCAGCACGTAGAAGCACGCCGCGGCGAACGCGACCACCACGATGGCGAGCGCCACCCACCCCGGGCGAGCGAAGGTGCGCAGGATCCGCATGTCACAACGGTACTAGGGCCGGGGTGGTGGGTGCCGTGGCCTGCCGCGACGACGACCCATCAGGACCGACGCATGGGTCGACTACGCTCATCGCGACACCCGTCGCACCTCGACGGCGGACGCCCGCTCGAGACGACGGCGGCGTTCCGGGTCCCGCGACCACCCCGAAACGGAGCGTCACCGTGCGTGATTTCACCTGCCGCAACTGCGGCCAGCAACTCTCCTTCGAGAACACCCTCTGCCTGAAGTGCGACCACGCGCTCGGTTTCCACCTGCCGACGCGGATCATCCACATCGTCGGCGAGGACGGCGTCGGCGACGTCGACGGCACCGCGGTGCAGCGCTGCGCCAACAACGTCGTCGCCAAGTGCAACTGGCTCGTCGACGACACCGCCCCGAACGGACTGTGCGAGTCGTGCCGTCTGACGCGCACCCGCCCCGCCGACGACGACGCCGTGGCGCTGCCCGAGTTCGCCGAGGCCGAGAAGGCCAAGCGTCGGGTGATCCTCGAACTCGACGAGCTGGGCCTGCCGATCCGGGGGCGTGACGAGGACCCCCAGACCGGCCTCGCCTTCGACCTGCTCTCCAGCGAGGCGCAGAACGTGATCACCGGGCACGCGAACGGCGTGATCACCCTCGACCTCGCCGAGGGCGACGACGTCCACCGCGAGCAGCTGCGCGTGTCGATGGACGAGCCCTACCGCACGCTGATCGGTCACTTCCGTCACGAGATCGGGCACTACTACCAGATGGTCCTGGTCGGCGACGGCGAGCACCGACCGCGCTTCGAGGAACTGTTCGGAAACCCCGACGACGACTACCAGGCCGCACTCGACCGCCACTACAACCAGGGTCCGCCGGACGACTGGAAGTCCGACTTCGTGTCGTCGTACGCGACCATGCACCCCGCGGAGGACTGGGCCGAGACGTTCGCCCACTACCTGCACATCCGCGACACCCTCGACACCGCGGCCGCGTTCGCGATGGCGCCGTCGGGGGCGACCCTGGAATCAGACCTGCCGGGCGAGGTGGGTTTCGAGAAGATCATCGAGCTCTGGCTGCCGCTGTCGTGGTCGCTGAACCAGATCAACCGCTCGATGGGCCACCAGGACCTCTACCCGTTCGTGCTGCCCCCGAAGGTGCTCGAGAAGATGTCGTTCCTGCACCAGCTCATCGCTCCGGGTTTCGACGGCGTCTGACCTCGTCGCGGATCCAGTCGACGATCCCGGGCGTCGCCGCCTCCACCTGCTCGCGGACGGTGACGAAGTCGTCGGCGTCGCCGTAGTACGGGTCGGCGACGTCGAGGTCGGCGGGATCGGCCGACGGGTCGAACTCACGCAGCAGCCGGGTACGGTCGCCGTCGCCCCGGCGGGCCAGCGCCCGGCGGTGACCGTCGTCGAGCGCGACGAAGAGGTCGGCGTCGTCGTGCTCGGGGCCGAGGACCGCCGCGGTGTGGGTGTCGTCGTATCCGGCCCGACGCAGTTCGGCCCGTGCGCGGTCGTCGGCGGGTTCCCCGACGTGCCAGGCGCCGGTGCCGGCGCTGTCGATCCGCACGGCGTCGGACAGTCCGGCGCGGTCCACCGCGGCGGCCACGATCCGCTCGGCCATGGGGGACCGGCAGATGTTGCCGCTGCAGACGAAGGTCACGTGCACGGGGTCGCTCATGCCGACGCTCCCGCCGTCGCGAGACCGAGCAGCGACCGCAGGTCGTCGACGGTGCGCACAGACCACGCCGCGTCGTCGACCTCGCCGGGCAGCGAATAGCCCCACTCGACGAACACGGCCGGGATCCCGAACTCACCCGCACCGTGTACGTCGTGCGAGCGATCGCCCACGATGACGACGTCGGTGATCTCGCCCGCCGTGTCGATGCCGAGCGCTGTCAGCGCGTGGGCGACCACGTCGCTCTTGCTGCGGCGTGTGCCGTCGTCGCTGGCCCCGGCGATCACGTCGAAGCAGTCGGCGAGCCCGAAGTGCTCGAGGATGCGCTGCGCGGTCGTCTCGTTCTTCGACGTCGACACGGCCATGCGCCGGCCCGAGGCGCGCAGGTCGCGGACCACCGTCTCCATCCCGGGGAAGACGGCGTTCTCGCGCCACCCGACGGTCGTGTACCGATCCCGGTAGGCCGACATGGCGGCCTCGACGGCGGTGTCGTCGAGGCCGAGGGTGCGGAACGTGTCGACCATCGGTGGTCCGGCGATCCCCGCCACCACGGCGGCGTCGGGGTCGGGCGCGCCGATCTCGGTCAGCGCGTGACGGAAACTCGCTGCGATGCCGTCGAAGGAGTCGGTGATGGTGCCGTCGAGGTCGAACAGCACGACGGTGGACGGGGCGGCCGGGTCGGCGGGTGCGGGCACGGTCCCATTGTCCCCGTAGGCTGATCGGTCGTGACGCCCGGAGTGACGCGCATCGGCGATCCCGGGTACCCGTGCGCCACGACACCGCCGGATCCGCTGTCGCATCACGGTGATCGCGACGTGGTCCCCGGCATGCTCGACTTCGCCGTCAACGTCCGCGGTACGACCCCCGAGTGGCTGCGCGACGTGCTGCGTGCTCGTGTCGACGACCTCTCGACCTACCCGTCACCCGCCGACGAACAGGCCGCCGTCGCCGCGATCGCGGGCGCCCACGGTCGTGACGAGTCGGAGATCGCGGTGTTGTCGGGTGCGGCAGAGGGATTCGCTCTCGCCGCCGCGCTGCGGCCCCGTCACGCCGTCGTGATCGCGCCGTCGTTCACCGAACCCGAGCGGGTGCTGCGTGCCGCCGGGGTGCGGGTCACCCGCGTCGTCCTGCCCCCACCCTGGCACCTCGCCGGCGCCGCGATCCCCGACGACGCCGATCTGCTGGTCGTCGGAAACCCCACCAACCCGACCTCGGTGCTGCACCCGGCCGACGCGCTCGTCGCGCTGTGCCGACCCGGCCGCGTGGTCCTCGTCGACGAGGCGTTCGCCGACGTCACCCTGGCCGAGGTCGGCGGGGAACTCGTCGACGAGCCGCAGTCGGTGGCCGGGCGTCGGCTGCCGGGGCTCGTGGTGCTGCGGTCGGTGACGAAGACGTTCGCGGTGCCGGGCCTGCGCGCGGGGTATCTCGTCGGTGACCCCGACGTGGTCGCGCGCATGGTCGTCGCTCGGCCGCACTGGCCGGTGGGGACTCTGCAACTCGCGGCGGTTCAGGCGGCTCTCGGCCCGACCGGTCGCGACCACGCACGCACCCAGGCACGTGCGGTGCGCGACGAACGAACGGCGATGTGTCGCATGCTCACCGACGCCGGAGTCACCGTGTGCGGTGATCCGCAGGCGTCGTTCGTCCTCGTCCACGACGCGGAGGCGATGTGGCGACGCGAGCACCTGGCCGACGCGGGGGTGGCGGTCCGACGGTGTGACACGTTCCCGGGCCTCGACGCCGAGCATCTGCGCCTCGCCGTGCGCGGCAGCGAGGACGTCGCGATGCTGCTGCGGGCGTGGCCGACGGTCTGACACCTGCCGCACGACACGCACCCACGACGGACGACAGCACAGAAGGGCGGATCCCATGGCCGCGGTCGCAGACATCGTCGACCTGATCGAGGAGCACTACCCGCCACACCTCGCCGAGAGCTGGGACAGCGTCGGGCTGGTGTGCGGTGACCCCCTCGACACGGTCACCGCCGTGCTCGTCTGCATCGACGTGACGGACGCCGTCGTCGACCACGCCATCGCGCACGGCGTGGAGCTCATCGTCGCGCACCACCCGTTGCTGCTGCGCGGGGTCGACACCGTCGGTGCGCACACGCCGAAGGGCCGGATCGTGCACCGACTCGTCCGGGCCGGATGTGCGCTGGTCACCGCCCACACCAACGCCGACATCGCCCGTCCCGGGGTGTCCGACGCCCTGGCCGACGCCCTCGGTGTGCTCGACACCCGCCCGCTGCAGCCGACCACCGCACCCGCGCTCGACAAGTGGGTGGTGTTCGTCCCCGTCGAGAACACCGACGACGTCGCCGACGCGATGTTCCGCGCCGGGGCGGGCGCGATCGGCGACTACAGCCGGTGCCGCTGGCAGGTGACCGGGACCGGGCAGTTCCTGCCCGGCGACGGCGCGACGCCGCACATCGGGACGCTCGGCGAGATCGAGTCGGTCACCGAGGACCGTCTCGAGATGGTCGCCCCCCGCAGTCGCCGCAGCGCCGTCCTCACGGCGGTGCGCGAGGCGCACCCCTACGAGGAACCCGCGTTCGACGTGCTCGCGCAGGCCTCGCTCGACGAGGACCGCGGCCTGGGCCGGGTGGGTCGACTGGCCGACCCCATGACGCTGTCCGGCTTCGCCGAGCACGTCGCCTCCGCGTTGCGCCTCGCCCCGTGGGGTCTCCGCGTCGCCGGCGATCCTGATGCCGAGGTCACCACCGTCGCCGTCTGCGGCGGGGCGGGCGACTCGTTGCTCGACGCCGCGACCGCCGCCGGCGCGCACGTCTACGTCACCGCCGACCTGCGTCACCACCCCGCCGACGAGCACCTGCGCACCGGCGGACCCGCCCTCGTCGACGCGGGCCACTGGGCCACCGAGTTCCCTTGGTGCGCGCAGGTGGCCGGCATCGTGTCGACGTGGGACCCCGCGCTCGTCGTCGATGTCTTCGACACCCCGACCGACCCGTTCACCGTCCACGCCGCCGGTGACCGCGGCTCCGGCGAGTAGGGTCGCGAGTCTGCCGTGACGCCGAACACCGAGAGGACCACTGCCGTCGATGAGGGCTGATCCCGCCGCCCAGCGCCTGCTCCTGGAGTTGGCCGACGCCGACGCCGAGGTGGCACGCGCCGCCCACCGCCGCTCGCACGCGCCGGAGGTCGCCGCGGTCGACGAACTCACCGAGGCGCTGCGTCACCACCGCGACGCCGCGGTCGCCGCGCAGATCGCGGCCGAGGACCAGGAGCGCGAGGTACGCCGGCTGGAGAACGAGATCGCGGTGCTCACCACCCGCGAGCAGAAGGACACCGCCCTGCGCGACGGCGGCACCCTCGTCGGCAAGGGGCTCGTCGAGATCGACCACGAGTTGCGCGGCCTTGCCCGCCGACGGGGTCTCCTCGAGGAGGAACTGCTCGAGGTCATGGAGCAGCAGGAGGCGACCGCCGCCGAGGAGCTGCGCTGCGGTGCGCTGGTGAGCCACACCGAGGAGCAGCTCGCGCAGGCGACGGAGAAGGCCGACGGAGCCGTCGGGGACATCGACGTGCAGGCGACGTCGGCCGCGCGGCACCGCGACGAGATCCGCGGCCGCGTCGATCCGGCCCTGCTGGCCGTCTACGACCAGCAGGTCGCCCGTGGCCGTGTCGGTGCAGGCCTGCTCCGCCAGGCGCGGTGCGGCGCATGCCGGATGGAGATCGACCGCGGCACCCTCGCCCGCTATGGCAAGGCCGACCCCGATGAGGTCCTGCGGTGTGAGGAGTGCGGCGCGGTGATCGTCCGGACCCACGAGTCCGGGGTCTGAGCGTGCTGGTCATCGTCGAGGCCGACGGGGGATCGCGCGGCAATCCCGGTGTCGCCGGGTACGGCTCTGTCGTGTTCGACGCAGACCACGACGCGGTGCTCGCCGAGCGCAAGGAGTACATCGGCCGCGCGACCAACAACGTCGCCGAATACCGCGGCCTCATAGCGGGACTGAAGGCCGCGCGGGAACTGGGTGCCGACGAGGTGTCCGTCCGGATGGACTCCAAACTCGTCGTCGAGCAGATGTCGGGACGGTGGAAGGTCAAGCACCCGGACATGATCCCGCTCGCCCAGCAGGCCAGGGATCTCGTCGCCGGATTCTCCCGCGTCGACTTCGCCTGGATCCCACGCAAGCAGAACTCCCACGCCGACCGCCTCGCCAACGAGGCGATGGACGCACAGGCCGAGGGTCAGGTCGCCACCACCCCTGAGGCCGCGCCCCCGGCCGAGAAGCCTTTTGACACAGCACCTTCCGACACAGCGCCTTCTGCCCCTGCGTTGTCGAAGAAGGACGAGACCGGGCCCGGGTGGACCGGCGCGATGGGTAAACCGACCCGCCTGCTGCTGGTGCGCCACGGCCAGACCGCACTGTCGGTGGATCGCCGCTACAGCGGGCGTGGCAACCCGGAACTCACCGCGCTCGGCGTACAGCAGGCCGATCGAGTCGCGCACCGCATCGCCTCGAGGGGTGGCATCGCAGCAATCGTGTCGAGTCCGCTGTCGCGGGCCCGCGCAACCGCCGGTGCCATCGCCCGACGCGTCGGACTGCCGGTGCACGAGGTGGAGGGCTTCACCGAGACCGACTTCGGCGAGTGGGAGGGCCTGACGTTTTCCGAGGCCTCACAACGGTATCCGGAACTGCACCGCGCCTGGATGTCCGACACGTCGGTCGCGCCCCCCGGTGGTGAGAGTTTCGACGCGGTCACCGAGCGCGTCCGCGCCGCCACCGACCAGGTGGTGTCGGAGTACGGTCCCGGCAACGTCGTGGTGGTCAGCCACGTGACGCCGATCAAAACCGTTCTGCGCCACGCCCTCGACGTCGGGCCGTCGATCCTCTTCAAGCTCCACCTCGACCTGGCGTCCCTGTCGATGGCCGAGTTCTACGCCGACGGCGGCTCGTCGGTTCGCCTCGTCAACGACACGAATCACCTGTCGTAGATGCCGAGTGTGACGAAGGTCGAGCCGAGTGTGCTGATCGATCGTCGCGAGACGACGACGGATCGTCGCACACTCGGCGACGAGTTTCGGCACACTCGGCGGCCGTGGAAGTCGGCCCGCCCACCGACCGCCGCGGTCGGTCAGGCGAGGACGTCCAGCGTCGCGCGGACGATGCTGTCGGCGTCGATCTCGTGGTGTCGGTAGGTGTCTTCGAGCGATCCGGCCTGACCGAACGACGTGACGCCCAGGGCGCGTGACGGAACCGCGTTGATCGTCGCGAGGAACGCCAGCGTGTGGGGGTGCCCGTCCAGGACTGTCACCATCGGGGCTGCGCGGTCGGACGGGAACACGCTGTCGAGGATCCAGCTCGGCGCGTCCTGTCGACCGGCGCGGGCCTGCGTGGCGTGGAAGAGCAGTCCCGGGCTGGTGACGCAGACGACGTCGGCGTCGATGTCCATGTCCCGCAGGCGTTCCGCGGCCCGAATCGCCTCGGTCGCCATCGCGCCCATCGTGACGATGGTCGCGGCCGGTGTCTCCGCGGTGCGGAGTCGGTACGCGCCGGCGACGACCTGTCGTCGTCGGCGTTCCCTCGCCGCAGGGTCGGCGGGGACGTCGGCGAGACCCTGCTCGACGGGTCGCGTGGACAGACGCAGGTAGGCGGAGCGCCCGTCGGGTCGCCCGAGGTGAGCCAGGCAGTCGAGCAGGATCCACTGCACCTCGATCGCGAACGCGGGCTCGTAGGTGACACATCCGGGCTGTTCCAGACCGACCGAGGGTGTCGTGATCGATTGGTGCGCACCGCCTTCGGAGGCGAGGCTGACGCCCGACGGGGTGCCCACGAGGATGGACTGGCCGCCGGCGTAGATGCCGAACGACCACGGTTCGAGTGCACGTTCGACGAAGGGGTCGTAGAGGACGCCGATCGGCAGCAGCGGTTGTCCCCACCGGCTCCACGTGGCGCCGAGTTCGCCGAGCAGGCCGACGAGGTTCGTCTCGGCGATGCCGAGTTCCATGTGCTGGCCGGTGGGTCGTTCGCGCCAGTGCATGATCGTCTCGGCGTCGTCGGCGAACCAGTTGTGCCGTTCGGCCGGCGACCAGACGCCGACCTTGTTCAGCCATCCGGCCAGGTTCGTCGTCGAGCTGACGTCAGGGCTGACAGTGACCACTCGGTCGGCGATCTCGGGTGCCTCACGGGAGAGGTCGAGCAGGACCCGGCCGAGCGCGGCCTGGGTGGTGGACGTCGCGGAGGGTGTGCGGTCGACGTCGCGGGGCACCGACAGTCGGGGCAGCGCGGGAACCGGGTCGCGGTGAAGCCGAGCCGAGACCTGATCGCACAGTCGTCCTTCTGATGACTCCGATGGGAACCGTCGCCAGGGGTTCTCGGCGTCCTCGCCGAGTGTGTCGGCGAGGGCGGCGAACTGCTCGACGGTGAGCAGCGACGAGTGGTTCTGCGGGTGGCCCTGGATGGGCAGGCCGAACCCCTTCACGGTGTAGGCGATGACGACCGTGGGCCGCGTGTCGTCGATCTGCGCGTACGCGGCCTGCAGCGCGTCGATGTCGTGCCCGCCGAGGTTCGCCACGGCGGCGAGCAGGGTCGCGTCGTCGAGATCGCCGATGACGCCGGTGATGGCCTCGGCGTCGGGGCCGGCGCCGGGCAGCCGGGTGCGGACCTCGTCGGCCGAGCATCGCAGAAGTCGTTGGTATTCGGGGTTGGGCATCTCGACGATGCGACGGCGCAATGCGTCCCCTCCGGCACGGGCGAACAGGCTCTCCAGGATGTGCCCGAAGGAGACGGTGATGACCTGCCACCCCGCGGCGGTGAACATCTGCTCCAGCCGGCGGGCGGCGATGTTCGGGACCACCCGGTCGAGTGACTGGCGGTTCAGATCGACGATCCAGACGATCTCCCCGAGGTCGGCGACGCTGGGATCGAGCACGGCCTCCCAGATCGCGCCCTCGTCGAGTTCGGCGTCGCCGACAAGCGAGTACTGCCGACCCGTGCCCGTGCTGCCGAAGGTCGTGTCGACGTAGCGGCGCGCGATCGCCCCCCAGATCGGAGCGGTCGCACCGATGCCCACCGATCCGGTGGAGTAGTCGACGGGGTCGGGATCCTTCGACCTGCTCGGATACGACTGCAGTCCACCGTATTCCCGCAGCGTCGTGAGCCATCGCTCGTCGAGTTCCCCGAGGAGGTGGTTGATGGCGTGCAGGACCGGTGAGGCATGAGGTTTCACCGAGACCCGGTCACCGGCACGCAGCTGACCGAACCACAGCGACGTCATGATGTGGACCATCGACGCACTCGATGCCTGATGGCCACCGACCTTCAGCCCGCTCGGGTTGGGGCGAACCCGGTTGGCGTGGTGGATGATCGCGGTCGAGGTCCACAGGACACGTCGGGCGATCGCGTCGAGCGTCCGGGTCTCCGGTGAGGCCGGGGTGATCTCGGGTACGTCGATGCTCACTCGGTGCTCCTGGAGGTGCGGGCGTCTGCGGTCGAGGCGCGGGCGGGGACGAGCTGCGCCCACCCCTGCGCGAGGAATGCGTGCAGGGCGTCGGCGGACTGATCGGCGGGGCGGTCGTCGTGCCACACGATGTGCCCGTCGCAGCGGACGACCACGGCGCCGCCGCGGGTCAGGCGGTACAGCTCGGCGGCCGACTCGGGCGCCACGCACACCGCTCCGATGTCCACCGTCGTGGCCTCGAGTGGACTGATCAGATCGGCCTCGAGCCGGTCCTGCCAGGCAGCGGGATCGGAGGTCACGACGGTCAGCACGACCGGTGATCGGTCGACCAGTTCGAGGATCGACCGGCGGTCGTCGCCGACGTCGACGGGGACGTGCGGCAGCCGCCCTCCGGCGACGACGGACGGGAGGTACTCGATCACCTCCTCCGGGTCCGTCGATCCCGGCGGCGTGCCGTCGTCGGCGATCAGCGGCCCGGAGTAGCGGTAGCCGAACTCCAGTCCGGTGGAGACGAAGTGGGGCGCCTGGTCGGGGATGGCGAGGGCGGCACGGTCGCGCACGCGTCGGGCGCGAGCGGAGTCGCGGCCCAGGATGGCCGTGCGGGCCAGGCCGGCACGGATCAGGTGGTCTGACGCCCGCGCCGCGAGAGCGTCGGGAACCCAGGTCAGCGGAGCGCGTCCCATCAGGGACGTGACGGTCTGCAGTGCCCGGTTGGTCGCCCCGAAGTGCTTGGTGACGGCGTCGAGGTTGAAGTGGTTGCGCACGCTGTGGTCGGCGAAGAGTTCCACCACCGGCCGACGTTCGATCTCGTAGGTGTCGAGCAGTGCGTCGTCGGCGCGGTGGTTCAGCACCGCGTCGAGCTTCCAGGCCAGGTTGTGTGCGTCCTGCACGCCGCTGTTGAGTCCGTACCCCCCGGTGTGTGGGAAGCGGTGAGCGGCGTCGCCGACGAGCAGTACCGGTCCGCTGCGGAAGGCGGACGCTGTCTGTGACGTCATCGTCCACGTGCCGGTCGACCTGATGTCGTAGGTCTTGTCGGCGCCCAGGACCCGAGGCAGTGCGTCGCGCCAGTACCGCTCGGGGTCGGACGCGATCGGTTGGCCCGGGTGCACGTACGTGCCCATGAGGATGTAGTGGTCGTCGGCGTGGGCGATCAGGACGCCGGCGAAGTCGGGTTGATAGATCCACGTCAACAGCGGGCGTTCGTGGGGATGCAGGTCGGGGGAGCGGAAGAACGCACTCGCCATCCGTGCCAGCACCGGTCCCTGCATGGTGATGCCGAGCAGGTCCCGGACGACGCTGTTCGCCCCGTCGGCCGCGACGACGAACGGTGCTGTGCCCGAGCCTGATCCGGTGCGGACGGTCATACCCGACCGGTCGGTGACCAGATCGGTGACGGCGACGTCGCGGTGGAACGAGACCAGCGGCTCGTCGTCGAGGTGTCGCCACAGCAGCGGCATCAGCAGGTGTTGGCCGACGTGGGAGATGAGGTAGTCGCTGTGCGAGCGCACCCTCTCGAGCTGCTCGGGTTCGGACAACAGGTCGATCTCGCCGAGCGGGGTCGCGCCGATCGTCGAACACCACCGGATGAGGTTGATCTCGGAGATCGGTGGGGACAGCGCGGCAACGTGCGCGGCGAGATCGGGGTCGATCTCACGCCAGATCTCCAGCGACCGTGCGTTGATCACGTGCGCTGCAGGATGTCCCAGCGGGTCACGACGCCGATCCAGCACGGTCGACGGGATCCCGCGGGATGCGAGCAGGAGGGCCAGGGTCGACCCCGCAGCACCCGCCCCGCAGATCACCACCGGGGTGTGCGGTGGCGTGATCATCACAGCGTACGGAAGGTGATGGCGCGCTTGTTGACACGCGGACGAGTGCCGGGCCGGACCCCGGCGTAGCGGCCGGTGAGTGCGTGCGGCGGATCGCCCGCGCGCAAGCGTTCGAGGAGATAGGTCGGGTCGATCGTCACACCGATCGGGTTCTCGGCGAACTCGTCGCTGTCGAAGAACGCGGCGGTCTCCTCCGGGGTGTCGAAGTTCTCGACCTGGAACTCCAGACGCGTGCCGTCGGGATCCTCGTAGTACAGCGATGTGGTGGGGCCGTGGTTGATCGACCACACCGGGTCGATGCCGAGCGCGGTCAGACGCTCATGGTTGAGCAGCAGCCGCTCCAGGGAGCTGTAGGTGAACGCGAGGTGGTCGACGCCCATCACCTTGCGACGGAAGCGCGCGAGCGGGAAGAGCCGCCCGACGAGCCCGGGGATCTTCACCAGTGCGAGCCGGTGACTCTCCTCGTCCCAGGTCAGGAAGGCGATCTGCGAGTCCTCGTGGACGACGCGTGCGCCGAGCACTTCTCCGTACCAATCGATCATCTCGGCCGCGCGCGGGGTCTTGATGACGTAGTGCGCGAGGATCTCGGGCGCCAGTGCGATGGTGCTCGGGCCCGGTGTGGTCATGCGAGAACGCCTTCCGGTGTGGTCGCGGCGACGATGGGTGTCCTCTGGGTGCCCAGGTCGAGTGCTCCATCGGGTGTGCGGATGGACGCGGTCACGGTGTCACCGGGCCGGAGGAACGGTCCGGACTCGTTCCGGCGGATGAACGCCTTCCACATGACGTGCTCGGGGAGGAGGGCGGCGGCGAGGCGGCGCACGATGGCCGGGGGCGCTGTGGCGGCGGTGCCATGGGGTGTCCCCGTGAGGACGACGTCCCCGGGTGACAGGTTGGAGAACGTGCTCAGTTCGGTCAACGACTCGGCGGGTCGGTAGACGACGTTCGAGGTGTTGTCGGTCTGTCGCAGCTCGCCGTTGACACGCAGCTCGAGATCGAGGTTGTCCAGCAGCGGGTAGTCGGCCGGCTCCAACAGGACGAGCTCGGGTCCCAGTGGGCAGAAACCGCGATAGCTCTTGCCTTTCAGGTACTGGCCCTGGGGCAACTGCACATCGCGCGCGGACAGGTCGTTGCCGATGGTCACCGCCGCGACATACCGCGGCAGGTCGGCGTCGGTGATGGTCACCGGCCCGTCGACAGTCGCGCCGATGACCAGCGCGAGTTCGATCTCGTGGTCGAGCAGGCGCACGTGCCGGGGACGCTCGACGGGGTCGTACGGACCCGTGACCGACGCGTCGGTCTTGTCGAAGAACAGGTTGAAGGCGCGGTTGTCGGGGTCCATTCCGGACTCGATGGCGTGCTGTCGATAGTTCGCGCCCTGACACAGCACTCGACAGGGAACGGTGATCGGTGACTGCACGTCGACATCGGCCAGGGTGTGGCTCGGAGCCCGGCGGCGTGCATCGTCGATGTCGGCTCGCCCGCTCTCGAGCAGCGCTCCGGTCGTCGGATAGTCGTCGGACAACGCGGTGACGTCCTGGCCGTCGACGACCCCCCAGTGCGTCGCCCCGTCGTCGGTGTACCGGATGACCCGGATCGCCATGCGCCCTCCTCGATCGGCTGTCGGTGGCGACGTTACAAAGCAGTTGACTTGAAGTCAACGAATCGCGGTCGACCTCCGGCCCCGAAGAGCTGTGTATCCACCGGGCGGTGCTCGACGAGGCGTCGGTGCGATGGGTGCGCGGTGGGCAGTCGGCGTTCTCGTGCTGCTCCACTCCCGACACCGAGATCCGTGTCAGACGAGGGTGTTTCGACTCAACCGTCGAGCGCGCGGATCGCACGGTCGAGGTCGAACGTCTCGTCGAGGACCGGCGCGGTGCCCAGGCACGCGACGATCAGGGCCTCCATCCACGCCACGAGCCGTTGCGCGTCGATCACGTCGGTGTCGTCGAGCCACTGCACCACGGCCTCGTCGATCGCACTGACGGCCGCACGACCCACGACGCGCAGTGCCTGGTTGGTGGTCTCCAGCCCGAGGAGCCCTGCGAACGCCTCGAGGGCATGCCATCGGCCCGCCTCGTAGATCTCCCATGCCTCGGAATCCACCCCGCGGCCACCGAGCACGAGTCGCAGTGCGAGGCCGCGGTGTTCGTGCAGATAGGCGAGGTGTTGTTCGAGTGCACCGTGGATCATCTCGCGCGGGGTCGCCCCTGGCTCGAAGGTGAACGCGGCGTTGAGCTGTTCGGCGGTGGCTCGGACCGCGGCGAGGTAGATGCCGCGCTTGTTGCCGAAGTAGTGGAAGAGAAGGCCGTGTGCGACTTTCGCGCGGGCCGCTATGTCTGCCACCGCGACCTGGTCGTAGTCGGTGTCCGAGAACACCTCGATGGCGACGTCGATGAGGCGCGCCTTGGTCTCCGCCGCCTGCGCTGCCCGCTTCGTGGGTTTCCGCGAGGCGGGGTCGGGCACGGCGCGCTCCTCACTGATGACTTGTCGGGTGCGATCCTATCGCCGCGACCGTCCGGGACGGGTCACCACGTCAGAGGGTGAGTGGGGCGTCACCGGGTGACGCGAAACGGTGTACTTCGTCGACGAACCGTCGTGGACGTTCGATGTGCGGCCAGTGACCGGTGTTGTCGAGCCGGACCTCGTCGGCGGAGGGGACCCGCGACAGGAACAGGGCGACGTCATCCGGAGGGGACAGGGCATCCTGCGCTCCACGCAGGATCAGGGTCGGGCATCGCACGTGCTCCAGGTCGCGCCCGGGATCACCCGTCACCGTCGAGGCGAGAACCGGGAATGTCGCGGGCGCACCCAGATCCTGCATGGTGGCGCGGACGACCGCGGGGTCGAGCAGGTCAGGCCGGGCCACGAAAGCGCCCAGCGCGGCTCGGCGCAGGCGCGCCGACCCGGCGATGACGGATGCGACGGACTGCGGGAGCGGCAGACCCACCACCGCCGACTCGGCCACCAGCGTCGACACCGCCCTCGGGCTGCGCCGGAACGTCTCGACCGGCCGTCGGACGAGGTGCACCAGGGAGAGGATCGGCCCGCCGGTGATGATCAGGCTTGCCAGGCGATCCGGATGTCTCACCGCCACACGCGTGGCCACCAACGAGCCCATCGAGTGGCCGAGGACGACCGGCGCGTCGACGTCGAGCGCATCGCACACATCGACGACCGAGTCGGCGAGCCCGTCGAAGGTGAGGTGGTGCCGCGAGAACGGCGACCCACCGAAGCCAGGGAGGTCCACCGCCAGGATCCGATATCGCTGCGACAGGGCTGGGAACAGGTGGGCGAACCATTTCCAGCTCGCCGAGATGCCGTGCAGCAGAACGATCGTCGGGCCGTCCCCGTGGGCCACGTCGACACAGCTCACCCGAGCGGTCCGCGTCGACACGGTGCGTACCGATGATGCCCAGTCGTCCGTGGACACGGCCCCGGGGAGGGTGCCGCCATACCCGTCCCACACATCGCGTCCGCCGAGTCCATCCTGGCGAGTCATCCGATCACCGGCAGTCGTTCCGCCGTGAGGGCCTTGAGTTCCACCGCCATCGCGGAGTGGACACGGTTCGCGTAGTCGGCGACCGACTCGCCGGGTTCGGGCCGCATCGGCGGGAGGATGGTCGTCGTCAGCTTCGTCGGGAGCGGCAGGTAGGGCAGCAGTCCCACCAGTCCGGCGTTGACGCCCCAGGGCAGCGACACCGTGAGGGCGACGGTCTTCACGCGCAGGAGACGGTCGAGTCGAGCGAGGCGGGCGAGCCTTCGTCCCGCGCCCAGCACGACGAGGGATTCGCCCGCGCCGGCGGTCACCACCGGGACGATCGGTACGTCGGCGTCCATCGCGAGCCGGGCGAATCCGGTTCGTCCGACGAAGAGGACCTTGTTCCTGTCGGTCCACGACTTGAACCCGTCGATGTCGCCGCCGGGGAACACGAGCGCATGCTTGCCCGACCGCAGGGCGCGCAGTCCGGACCCGTGATCGGCCGGGACGGAGCCGAACCTCTCCAGGATCGACCCGAGGCCCAGCGTCCACGCGATCTGATGGGTGAGGACGGCGACGTCGCGGGTGTCGCCCAACTGGTCATGAGCCGACGCGAACGCGAGCACGTTGAGATCGAACACGCCACCGAAGCCGTGGTTGGCGACGAACAGCACGGGGCCGTCGGGCATCGGCGCCCGCTGCTCGGCGCTGATCCGGTGGTAGAGCCGACCGATCGCGATCGTCGCGTCGAGCACCTTTCGCGCCGCGTCGTCCATGGTCAGCCGCTGTCCCCGCGCTCAGCTCAGGCCGTAGGAGCGGGCCATGACCGACTCGATCACCCGGCGGGGGAGCAGGCGGCGCGCGGCGAAGACCATGGGCGCTCGGCTGCCGATCGCGTAGAGGGGCTCCGGTCGCCGGGCGGTCGCGGCGCGCAGGATCGTCTGTGCGACACGATCAGCCGAGATCCCCTGTGACTCCTTCTCGTCGAGGGCGGCGACGGTGGTCGTGAACGCCTTCCGATAGGGCGAGTCGTCCGCGATGTACTTCGTCCGGCGATCGGACAGGCCCGTGTCGATCGATCCGGGTTCGACGGTGGTGAGGTGGACGCCGAACGGCGCCAGTTCGAGCCGTGCGGCCGTCGCGAATCCCTTCAGCGCTGCCTTGCTCGCCACATAGGACGACCGGAAGGCCAGTGGGAAGCTGGCGAGCATCGAGCCGACGAACACGACCCGCCCCTGCCTGCGTGCGCGCATCGCCGGGAGGATCAGCTGGGTCAACTCGATGTGTCCCAGCACGTTCAACCGGAAGAGCCGCTCGAGTGCCTCGGCCGGGAGCTCCTCCAACGGCCCGCACTGGCTCTCGCCGGCGTTGTTCACCAGGACGTCGACCTCGGTGTCGGACAACCCGTGCGCGAACACTCGGATCGACTCGGGTGACGCGAGATCGAGGTCGCGATAGTGCACTCCGGGAACGGGATCCACGACTGACCGGCTGTCGCGGCTCGTCCCGATGACCCGGAAGTGGGCGGCGATCAGCGCTTCGGCTGTCGCCCTGCCGATCCCGGACGATGCGCCGGTGACAACTGCGGTTCGCACACGGACCTCACTGATCGACGACGCTGTCGGAGCGGCGTGGCCGCTCCCGGTTGCGCCACCACCCTAAGCATTCGTTGACTCTCAGTCAACAGAGCCTTGCCGGTTCACCCGTGCAGACGCACCGGGTAGGACGAGTACCCGTGCAGCACACGGGTGTTGCGGCGAACCGGTTGCCCGGCGCGGACGAGGTCCGGAAATCGCTCGAAGAGGGTCTGTAGGCCGACCTCGGTCTCGGCGCGCGCCAGTGCTGCCCCGAGACAGAAGTGGCGACCACCGGAGAACGAGTGGTGCTTGTTCGCGTTCTCGCGGGTCACGTCGAAGCGGTCGGGGTCGTCGAACACGGCGGGATCGCGATTCGCGCCGGCCAGTACCAGCAGGATGAGCCGGTCAGCGGGCAGCGTGGTCCCCCCGACCTCGGTCGGGCGCACGGTCGCACGGGCGGTCATCTGGACCGGTGATCGCAGGCGGAGCATCTCGTCGGCGGCGTTGGCCCAGAGATCCGGACTCGCGGTGAGGACCTCGAGCTGGTCCCGGTGTGTGGTCAACAGGTCGATGCCACTGCCGAGGATGTTCACCGTGGTCTCGAATCCTGCGGCGAGCACGAGGCCCGCCGTCGCGAGCAGTTCCTGCTCCGTCAGGGCCACTCCGTCGTCACGTGCGGCGATCAGCTGGCTCATGAGGTCGTCGCCAGGGTTCTCCCGCAGCCTGGCGAGGTGCCCGTGGAGCCATTCGATGAATCGGGACAGCCCGTCGTCGACTCGGCAGCTCTCCGACCACGACAGGCCGAGATCCAGACTGGGGGCCGCGAGCTCGCCGAACTCGAGAACGCGGTCGCGTTCGTCCTCGGGTACGCCGAGGATGTCACCGATGACCGCAACGGGGAGTCGAGCGCAGTACCGATCGATGATGTCCACCGTGCCTGTCTCGCCGTCGAGTTCGTCGAGAAGGCGGGTGGCCGTCAGCTCGACGTTGTCGCGCATCGACGCGACCGCGCGCGCGGTGAACACCGACGACACCAGCCTGCGATAGGTGGTGTGCGACGGGGGCTCCGTGGCCAACAGGGAGGGCGGGCGAAGGGGGTGCAATCCGTCCGTGCGAGTGCGCTGTTCGATCGCGGCGATGATCTTCGGGCCTTGCGGACCCGAGCCGGCGGTGCGGAAGTCATCGGACCGCAACACATCTCGCACCACCGCGTGGTCGACCGTGACATCCGCCAGCCTGCCGCGTGCGATCGGACCCCGTGACCGGATCTCGCGGTGAACGGGACCGGGGTCGACGCGGACCTGCGGGTCGCTGATCAGACGGGCCTGGAGATCTCCCAGGCGCGCACCGAGCGGCGCGGCGGCACGCACGAGCCCATGCGTGGCCATCCAATGGGTGCGCCTGCGGGCGGACTCCAGGGCGAACGACATCGGCTGCTCCTCCGGGTGTGTGATCACCCTCTGACCCGCGCCGTGGCTCCCCGCCGTCAGAGGCTGTCTGGTGGGCCACCGTGAGGGTAGCAGTATTGGACACAGATTCAGTAGTGGAGGCGACGAGACGCCATGGATGTCAGCGACGGGTGTCGTGCACGCGCCGGTCGACCTCGCGGCGCGCGAACTCGCGAAAGCCGGTGGGCGCGCGATCGAGCAGTGCCGGGAGGTGTGTCAGGTCGCCGACGGGCAGGCCATGGGTGTCGTAGTAGGTCATCATCTGCACGTAGTTGTCGCGGGCTTCCGACGACCAGGACCGGATCCCGCGGGCGTTCGGGGCGTCCTTCATCCCGTTCAGCAGGTGGATCGCGCGCCGCGGCGACAGAGTGGGGATCGCGCGGGCAACCCCGCTCAGGACGGCAGCGGCGGCGCCGGCCTGGTTGACGACAGCGGTCGGGGGCAGGCGAACAGCGGTCACAGGATGGCCGAGCGCGTCGGCGAAGCAGCTCGCCATCGCATCGCGGGTGATCGTCTCGGTCGACAGGTCGTAGGTCTTCCCGATGTGCTCGTCGGGCGCGGCCAGCACGACCGCGGCGGCCTCGGCGACGTCCTCGACGTCGACCACGCCCATCGGGCTGGTCGTCGACACCGGATAGGGCATCAGCCCGCCCCGGATGAACTCCCAGAAATCGAGGTAGTTCTGCATGTAGTGCGAGGGCCGCAGGATCGTCGTGGGGATGGACTGTGTGGCCAGCAGTCTCTCGACGGACTCCTTCTGCGTGTGGTGCGGCAGTTCGGTGATCTCCGGGTGGATGACCGAGTGGAAGACGAGGTGGGACAGTCCGTGTCGCGTGCCGAGCTCGACGATGTGCTCGGCGATCGGGCCCTCGTCGATGATCTGCGTCGGCGCCGCGTGATACATCCCGTCCGCGCCGCGGATGGCCTCGTCGAGGGTGGCGGCGTCGCGCATGTCGCCCACGCGGATCTCGGTCGCCCCGTCACGCCGCGCGAGCGACGCCTGGGCGTCGTTCTTGACGAGTGCGCGGACGGTCGCGCCCCGGGCGCTCAGTCCGCGGACGAGGGGGCGGCCGACGCCGCCGGCGGCACTGGTGACGAGAACTGTGGACATGGGACTTCTCCTTGGTGGGTGTCTCGGGGGTGGGGAAACGGCTGCGAGTCAGGTGAACTGGCGCATCGATCGCGCGAGGGCCGGGAGGAGCACCCGCTTGGGTGCGACACGGGCGCCGACGGCGGCCAGGGTGTTGCGTCGCCCGGAGACGACATACAGCGGAGGGAATCGCCGGTCGAGCGCCGACAGTGCCGTGCGCGCCACCTGATCGGCGGTCTGCATCGACCCGACGACGGCGGCGTTCTCGCCGATCACGTCGAAGAACTCGGTCTCGGTCGGTCCGGGTGCCAGCGCCATCACCCGGACACCGTGCTCGCGGGCCTCACACCACAGGGCCTGGGTGAAGCTGAGGACGAACGATTTCGCCGCCGCGTACACCGCCAGGGTCGGCACGGGCTGAAACGCCGTGGTGCTCGACACGTTGAGGATGGTGCCGGAACGGCGTGCTGCCATTCCGGGCAGGAATGCATGACACACGTCGACCAGTGCGGCGATGTCGACAGCGATGACGCGGTCGAGATCGGCGGTGTCGGCGTCGATGAACAACCCCTGGGTGGCGACCCCGGCGTTGTTGACCACCAGGTCGACGTCGCCCGCGACTCGCGCCCGCAACGCCGCGCCCGGGCGATCGCCGGAGAGGTCCAGGGCGACGACGTCACACGTGATCCCATACCGGGATTCGAGTTCGGACGCCAACGCGCGCAATCGATCTTCCCGCCGGGCGACCAGCACGAGGTCGGAGCCGCGTTCGGCTAGGCGACGCGCGAGTGCCGTACCGATCCCGGCGCTGGCGCCGGTGATGAGCGAGCGCGACGGCGTGAAGGCCATGAGTTCCTCCGGATTCGGCGTTGTGTGGGGCTGAGGACCCATAATGCAAAACTAGCATTCGATATGCAAGTGTTCGCGTATTCAAGTGGCGTCGGTGCTGCCGGTCTCGTACGTTGTCGTCGTGGCTCGACAGTCGCGGTTCACCGCCGCCCAACGGCACTCGGCGGTTCTGCGTGCCTTCGGCGGGAAGGAGGACTGTGACGCGGTCGCAACGGAACTGGGTGTCCACAGCGCGACGCTGTATCGCTGGGCCAAGGAGTCGCGTCATGACCCCGGTGGGTCCACTCGCGAACGGTTGATCGGCGCGGCGCAGGACATGTTGCGCGACAACACCTATGCGTCGATCACGGTCGAGGCGGTAGCCGCGCGCGCCGATGTCGCGCAGCGCACCGCTTTCCACACGTTCTCCGGCAAGGCGGAGTTGTTCCAGGCGGCGGTCGACGACGCGGCCACCCGACTCATCGACGCCATCGGTGCCGCCGCGAACGACGTCGCGTGGCCTGCGACCCCGCTCGAACAGCTCGGTGTGTTCCTGACCATCGCAGCCCGGAGCATCTACGAGACACCTGCGGCGCACGTGCTGTTCCGAGACGTCGGTGTCCCTCGTGGCGACGGGCCGGCAGAGAACTGGCACGCGGCTTTCGTCGATGCGGTGGCCGCTCTGATCGCGGAGGGGATCGAGGGCGGTCAGATCGAGGACGGCGTCGACGTCCGCGCCTCGGCGGAGATCATCACCGGCGCGATGCGGGGCATCCACGCCGCGGTGTTCGACGGGGCCGACGCTGCTGTGGCGGTCGAATCCGTCGGTCGACTCAGCGCGGTGGTCGGTGGTCGACCGCGCTCCTGAGGTTTGCGTCCGGCGTGAGAGGTCCTCCTGGCCGGCGCATCGGTGATCGCTGTCGGATCGCAGGCTCCTGGTGATGAGAGCCACTCGTGACCCGCCGACGTACGCAGAGTCGCATCCTCGAGGAGGGCGGATCGGCTCGTCGGGCGCATACCGTTGTCGTGGACGACGGATGTGGCGACCCGGCCGAGATCACGTCGTCGGGGAAGGGGAGGCGACCGATGGTCACTCTGTTCGTGGTCGGCTGTGGGGCAATCGCATTCATCGTGCTGTCGGGGGGCGGCGGACTCGATTTCGCGTCGCGATCCCGGCAGAACCGGTCGTTCTGACCCGCGACCGATCGGTCAGCTCACCGACCACAGTGCGGCGACAGCGGCGACGATCGAGGGCGCACCGGCCACGAGACCGAGCGCGGAGAACCCGCCCGCTGAGACCGCTACGCCGTCGCGGCTGACGATGCGCCGCCACAGCAGGTTCGCCAGCGAGCCGACGTAGGTGAAATTCGACCCGATGTTGACCCCGAGGAGCATCGCCAGCAGCGCGACGGTCGGGGCGCCCGACATCGCGGCGAGCAGCAGCAGCGTCGCGGGGATGTTGTTGATGATGTTGGCGACCACGGCGCCGATCGCCGCGACACCCAGCAGGGCGAGCAGGCCGGTGCCGTGCGGCACGATCCCGGCGAGCCAGCGGCCGATCGAGCCGTCGGCGATCGCTGCCACCAGGACACCCAGTGCGAACACGAACAGCAGGAACAGCGGGTTGATCGCGCGCACGACGTCGACAGGTCCGGATGCCCTGCGCACCACGGCGATCACGGTGAGGACGACCGCGCCGGCGGTCGCGAACCAGACCGGCTCCACACCGACCTGCGACGACAGGACGAAGCCGACGAGGGTCGCTGCGAGGACGACGAGCGCGGCGATCGGGGCCGGCCCCGGGTCCTGGGGCGCACTGTCGGGGACGTCGGCGATCTCGTGGCGGAACCACCAGCGGTGCACCGCGTACTGGACGACGAGTGTCGCGAGCCAGGGCAGTGCCATCAGGACGGTGAACCGCCCGAAGCCGAGACCGGTGGCCGAGAACGCCAGCAGATTGGTGAGATTCGAGACCGGCATCAGCGACGACGCCGCGTTGGCGAGGCTGATCGTCGCCACCGAGAGCGGCCGCGGTCGGACACCGAGTCCGCGCGTGACCGCGATGAGCACGGGCGTCAGCAGGACGACTGTCGCGTCGAGGTTCAGTGCCGCGGTCGTGACGGCGGCACCGACGAATCCGAGCGCGAACAGCCGCCGGCCGTTGCCCGCGCCGGCGCGCCCGATCTGCCGGGACACCCAGCCGAACACCCCGAGCACCTCGCAGGCATGCGAGAGCGCCAACAGAGCGGCCAGGGTCGCGACCGTCGTGGCCAGTGTGCGGATCTCGTCGAACGCCTCGCTCAGGGTCACCGCGCCGACCGCGATGGCGATCGCGGCGGCCGGGACCGCGACCGTCGCCTCGGGCAGGCCCCGCGGCCGCCAGACGGCGAACGCGAGCGCCAGCACCATGAGCGCAACCGCGCCCGCCTCGACCATCCCCGTCGCTCCCGGTGCCTCAGCCCAGGATCTTGCGCAGTGTGCGCAGATTCCGATTGGTGGTCGTCGCCTTGTACTTCGCCTTGCCGAGTTCTTTGCCGAACGCGCTCGTGAGCGTCTGCTTCTGCGGCACGGACCAGTAGACGACGCCGTCGCCGCGCTCGACCGACTCGACCTCGTCGACGTCGACGCCGAGCAGCTGCTCGAGGACGGTCTCGTCGGCGACGAAGACGACGTACGCGTGGACACCGTCCTGCTCGTCGAAGGGGTAGGCCCCGGTCACGGCGGCGACATGATCGCGTCGGTGCACGAAGGCGAAGGCGTCGTATCCGAAGCGGTCGGCGAGGGCCGCCTCGAGATCGGTCCGGAGTGCGGCGATGTCGTCGGAGTCGCTGGTGAACCGAACGTTCCCGCTCGCCAGAACGGTGGATACGTCGCCATGTCCGAGTTCGGCCACCAGGGCGCGCAGGTCCGCCATCGGGATGCGGATCCCGCCCACGTTGATGCCGCGCAGGAGGGCGACGTACTCGGCCACCGGGCAAGGGTAGTGGGTGCCACGCGGCACATGTCTACGATGACGGGGCGAACGAGTCGGCCGGGTGATCGCGGCACCGGGGACAGGCGCTGTGTTGCGGCGGCGCCCGGTGTCGAGGAAAGTCCGGACTCCACAGAGCAGGGCGGTTGCCAACAGCAACCCGGGGCGACCCGCGGGACAGTGCCACAGAGAACAGACCGCCGACCCGTGAGGGTCGGTGACGGTGAAACGGTGCGGTAAGAGCGCACCAGCGCCGTGGGTGACCACGGCGGCTCGGTAAACCCCGCCCGGAGCAAGGTCGAAGGTCGCACCCTCACAGGTGCGGCTGCGCAGGTGCACGAGGGCTGCTCGCCCGAGCCTGCGGGTGGACCGCTCGAGGCACCCGGTGACGGTGTGTCCAGATGGATGATCACCACCGACCGCATGCGGTCGGGACAGGATCCGGCTTACAGGCCGGCTCGTTCGCCCTACAGGTCGTCGGCGTGACGCGCGTACTGACGCAGCGCCTCGTCGTGGGCGGCCTGCTCCCGCGCGTCGATGCGACCGAGCACGAACGCGTCGGCGGGGTCGGCGACGGCGCGTGCCACCTCGGCGATCAGCTCCCGGCTGAGGTTGGCGTCGTTGGAGTCGCCGAGGGCCGACTGGATCTTCTTCGCCGCCGAGGCGGTCGACGCGTACTTCTTCGTGCCGAGCGTGACACCCGACTCGGCGACGTACCGCAACCGCTTCGCCCGTTTGCGGACGGTGTGCATCTGCTCGACCCACTCGG
Source organism: uncultured Williamsia sp. (assembly GCF_947494875.1). Taxonomy (GTDB): domain Bacteria; phylum Actinomycetota; class Actinomycetes; order Mycobacteriales; family Mycobacteriaceae; genus Williamsia_A. The sequence continues at coordinate 219,758 of NZ_CANLWM010000009.1, read as the reverse complement.
GGGAGTCGGTCTCCATCCGGTCAGCCTTCGCCTGTGCCTTGCGGACCTTCTTCGCGCTGTCCCGCACCGCGTCGCGCAGCGCCTTTTTCGCGCCGATCTCGGCGTCCGCACCGGCGGGTGGTCGGGCCAGGAGGTCGTCGAGTTGGTCGAGAAGCGAGAGGTAGCGCGCGCTGTTCAACGCGGCGACCGCCGAACGCTGACCGCGTGCCCGTCGCCGCATCTGCTCACCGACGAGCCTGTCGTGGACGGCGTCCGACGCGTCCTCGTCGACGAGGAGGTCGCGGTAGCGGTCCGCGGTCACCTCCGCGTCGCGGACGACACCGAGGATCGCGGCGAGCTCTCTCAGTTCGGCGTCCAGTCGGTCGACCTTCGGCCCGGCGACGACGCCGCGGAACGCCCGCAGGACGCTGCGCAGACGACGAGTGGCGACGCGCATCTGGTGCACGGCGTCCTCCTCGTCGGCGCGGACCCGGGGGTCGTGTGCGACGAGTTGCTCGCGGTGACGGGCGAGTTCGGCGACGACGAGTTCGAGCGCGGTCGCCGACGACGAGACCGTCGTCGTGCCGGCGTGACCCGGTGTCGCACCGATCGCCCGGGCCAGCTTCGAAGCCGCCGACGCGGTGCGTGCACCGGCTTCCCGAAGCAGCTCCTCGGCGTCGGCGAGGAGGTCGCTGTCGCCGTCGACCAGCTCGAACTCCCACTCCGCCCACGTGCGGCAGCTCCCGCCGGGCAGCAACGACCGGGCGGTGACGACGTCGGCGCAGAGCAGCGCCAGCACGCGGTCGTCGGCGTCGCGGGCCTCGTGGATCGTCCGCCGGGTGCCGATCGCCGCGACGGGCTCGAGCCGACGTGCGCGCACGTGCACCCGCACAGGGTCGAGGAGATCGGACGGGACCGTCGTGTCGTGGTCGGAGCCCTCGGCGGGCGGACCCAGCGGGACATGCAGCTCGCGACGTCCACCGGCGTCACCGGGACGCTTGAGGTGCCACCCCTCGTCGTGGCCACCTTCCCGGCGGCGCAACGTGATCCGATTGTCGGTGAGGTCGAGGTTCTCGGTGTCGTAGTAGACGGCGTCGAGGTTCTCCTCGATCGGACCCGTCACGCTCTCCACACCCGGCAACCGGGTGAGGTCGGGGACTGCCCGCCCGGGGTCGACGTCGAACTTGAGCTCGATCTCCAGGTGCTCCGTGGCGCTCACGCCGTGACCCCTTCCCGGGTGTCGGTGTCGCGGAAGCCGTCGGTGGCCTCGACGAGGTGGTGCACGATGCCCTTCTCGAACGAGGAGTGCCCCGCGTCGTCGACGATGTGCAGCGCGGCCGACGGCCACGCGCGGTGCAGATCCCACGCGCTGCGGACGGGGCAGACGACGTCGTAGCGACCCTGGACGATCACCCCCGGGATGTGCGCGATGCGGTCGATGTCGCGCAGCAGTTGGCCGTCGTCGAGGAAACCGCCGTGGGTGAAGTAGTGGTTCTCGATCCGGGCGAACGCGAGGTCGAAGCGGACGTCCACCTCGCCGTCGTCGGGACGGGGGAGCAGGTGGCTGGTGGACTGCTCCCAGTTCGTCCACGCTGTCGCGGCGGCCTCGGCCGTCGACCGGTCGTCGGAGGCGAGAAGTCGCGCGTAGGCGGCGACGAGATCACCGTCGCGCTCGGCCTCCGGGACGGGCGCGAGATAGTGCTCCCACAGGTCGGGGTACAGGTGTGCGGCGCCGCCGTTGTAGTACCAGTCGATCTCGCCGCGCCGCAGCAGGAAGATGCCGCGCAGCACCAGTTCCGTCACCCGCTCGGGGTGCGTCTGCGCGTACGTCAGGCCCAGCGTCGACCCCCACGATCCACCGAACACCTGCCACCGGTCGATCCCGAGGTGGGTGCGGATGCGCTCCATGTCCGCGACGAGCCGATCGGTGGTGTTCACCGACAGGTCGGCACCATCGGCGATGTGCGGCGTCGACCGCCCGCACCCGCGCTGGTCGAACAGCACGATCCGGTAGGCCGCGGGGTCGAAGAACCGACGCTGCTCCGGTGACGTGCCCCCACCGGGACCACCGTGCACGAACACGACGGGCTTCCCGTCGGGAGAACCGCTGCACTCGACGTGGATCCGTTGTCCCTCACCGACGTCGAGCATCTCGGTGGAGTACGGCTCGATCGGGGGATACAGCTCACGCATGGGTCCATCATGCCAAGTGCGCCGCCCCGATCCCGACAGAACGCCCGCGGGCGGCGGGCGGGTCAGTAGCTGTGCTCGGGTCCCGGGAAGGTGCCGCGACGGACCTCGTCGGCGTACTGCTCGGCGGCGCGGCGCAATTCGCCGCCCACGTCACCGAACCGCTTGACGAATTTCGCGGTCTTGCCGTGGGTCATGCCGGCCATGTCCTGCCACACGAGCACCTGCGCGTCGGTCTCGTTGCCGGCGCCGATGCCCACGGTGGGGATCGTCAGCTTGCGGGTGATCTGACCGGCGAGGTCGGCCGGGACCATCTCCATCACGACCGCGAACGCGCCCGCCTCGGCGACGGCGATCGCATCGGCGACGAGCTGCTCGGCGCCGTCCCCACGACCCTGCACGCGGAAACCACCGAGGCCGTTGACGCTCTGCGGGGTGAAGCCGATGTGGGCCATCACGGGGATCCCGGCAGCGGTGAGCGTGGCGATCTGGTCGGCCACACGCTCGCCGCCCTCGAGCTTCACCGCGTGCGCTCCGGCCTCCTTCATGAAGCGGGTGGCCGACGCGAGCGCCATGGCCGGGCCACCTTCATAGCTGCCGAAGGTGAGGTCGGCGACGACCAGCGCGTGGGGCGCACCGCGGACGACGCCGCGGACCAGCGGGATCATCTCGTCGGTGGTGACCGGGACAGTGGTGTCGTAGCCGTAGACCACGTTTGCGGCGGAATCGCCGACGAGCAGCACCGGGATGCCGGCCTCGTCGAAGATGCGGGCGCTGGAGTAGTCGTAGGCGGTGAGCATCGACCAGCGGTCGCCGTCGGCCTTCATCTGTGCCAGGTGGTGGATGCGGGTGGCGCGGCGCCGCGGGGAGTCGGTGGAGGTGGAGCCGTACACGGGTGCGTCGGAGCTGTCGGACATCGTCGTCCCTTTCGTGCCTCGGGTCTCGCATCGCGAGTACCCGGGTGGAAGCTGACCCGACCAGTGTGGCACCGCGCCGATCGCACCCCTAGAGCTGCGGGTTGTGGACTAGCTCACACGGTCCGGGGTCGCGCAGGAAGGGACTGTCTCGGACGCATGTCACGATGGCGGGGTGACGTCCCGCTCGCGTGTCCGCGTCCCGCTCGTCCTCGCCGTCGTGGTCGTCCTGGGTGTCGGTCTGCTCGCGGCGTGCGGTGGTTCCCGGGTCGCGCGGCTGGGCCCCGAGGCGGTCGGTTCGTCGGCGTCGTCGACCGTGAGTGCGACCCGACCGTCTCCGGCATCGGGCCCGTTGGCCCGCTACTACACGCAGCGCATCGCGTGGGGGACGTGCGCCGACATGGCACCCGACGGCGACTACCCACCCGATCGCAGCGACTGCGGGCGGCTCACCGTGCCCGTCGACTACGACCGCCCCGACGGCGCCACCGCCTCGTTGGCCGTCTTCCGGCTGCGGGCGGCGAAGGAGTCGACCGGGGTGCTGATCACCAACCCGGGCGGGCCCGGTGTCTCCGGTGTCGACTACATGGCCGGAACCGCCGCGCAGTTCGCGCGGATCCCGGTGGGGGACTCCCTCGACATCATCGGGTTCGACCCGCGGGGTGTCGGCCGCTCGACCCCCGCGGTGCGATGCCGCACTGACGCGCAGCGTGACGCGGTGCGGGCCCGGGACTGGGTGGACACGTCGCCGGCGGGCATCACGGCGACCGAACAGCGCAACGCCGCCGTCGGGCAGGAGTGCCTGTCCGCGCTCGGCCGGGAGTTCCTCGCCCACCTGGGCACCAGCGACGTCATCGACGACATCGACGTCCTGCGCGGCGCACTCGGCCAGCAGCAGATCAACTACCTCGGGTACTCCTACGGCACGCTGATCGGTGCGCGATACGCCGAGCGGTACCCGACGCGGGTACGGGCCATGGTCAACGACGGCGCCGTCGACCCGTCGACGAACCCGGTCGACGACATCGTCGCCCAGAACACCGGGTTCCAGAGCGCCTTCGACGGCTTCGCCGCCGACTGCGTGACGAGGCGGGGGTGCGCTCTGGGCAGCGATCCTGCCCGCGCGACCGAGCGTTACGTGACGCTGGTGCGCTCGCTCATCGGACGCCCGGCGAGCACCCGGGACCCGCGCGGACTGACCTATGGGGACGCGATCACGGCGACGGGTCAGGCGTTGTACACACCGTCCCTGTGGAAGTACCTGCGCGACGCGCTCGCGGAGCTCACCGACGGTCGCGGGGACACGATGCTGCGGCTGGCCGACCTGTACGAGGGCCGCGACCGCTCGGGGAAGTACGACACCACCGCCGACGCGTTCACCGCGATCCGCTGCGTCGACGGGCCGGCCATCACCGACCGCGCCACCATCGACCGCCTCGACACCGAGTTGCGTCGCACGGCCCCCTTCCGTGACGACGGGCGCGGATCGGGTCGCGGCGCCGCCGACGAGTGCGCGTTCTGGCCGGTGCCGCCGACCTCGCAGCCGCACCGGATCAGCGCGCCGGGTCTGGCGACCACCGTCGTCGTGTCGACCACCGACGACCCGGCCACCCCGTATGCGGCCGGCGTCTCGCTCGCGAAGCAGCTGAACGCCCGGCTCGTGACGTTCCGCGGAACGCAGCACACCGCCTCGTTCGAGGGCGACGACTGCCTCGACGGCCCCCTCACCCGCTACCTCGTCGACCTCACCCCGCCCGCCGAGGGACTGACCTGCTGACCGCCTGATCTCCTCGCCCGCGATGTGGCGGGTTCGCCACCCGAGGTCGGATTCGCCCGGCGAATCGCGCGGGCGAAACGCGGACGCGGTGGCGGCGTGGGTGCAGTTCTTTGGGCCTCACAACAACGGATTCGATATCGGCGTGGCGTCGTAACACGGATTTAACAGCGCGCTCCTAGCCTCTGAGGCTATGGATCGCCAAAAGGAGTTCGTCCTCCGCACGCTGGAGGAACGTGACATCCGCTTCGTCCGGCTCTGGTTCACCGACGTGCTCGGATACCTCAAGTCCGTGGCGATCGCACCGGCCGAACTCGAGGGTGCATTCGCCGAGGGGATCGGCTTCGACGGCTCGTCGATCGAGGGCTTCTCGCGCGTCTCCGAGGCCGACACCATCGCCAAGCCGGACCCGTCGACCTTCCAGGTCCTGCCGTGGACGACCAGCCAGGGCAAGCACCACTCGGCCCGCATGTTCTGTGACATCGCCATGCCGGACGGCACCCCGTCGTGGGCGGACTCCCGCCATGTCCTGCGCCGCCAGCTGAACAAGGCCGCCGACCAGGGGTTCACCTGCTACGTGCATCCCGAGATCGAGTTCTTCCTCATGAAGGACGCGCCGACCGACGGCACCCCGCCCACCCCGGCGGACGGTGGCGGCTACTTCGACCAGGTGGTCCACGGCAGCGCCCCCAACTTCCGTCGGCACGCCATCGACGCGCTGGAGTCGATGGGCATCTCGGTCGAGTTCTCGCATCACGAGGGCGCTCCGGGTCAGCAGGAGATCGACCTGCGCTACGCCGACGCGCTGTCGATGGCCGACAACGTCATGACCTTCCGCTACATCGTCAAGGAGGTCGCGATCGGTGAGGGTGTCTGGGCCACGTTCATGCCCAAGCCGCTCTCCGACCACGCCGGCTCGGCGATGCACACCCACATGAGCCTGTTCGAGGGCGACACCAACGCCTTCCACAACCCCGACGACCCGATGCAGCTGTCGGACACCGGCAAGCAGTTCATCGCCGGCATCCTCACGCACGCACCCGAGATCAGCGCCGTCACCAACCAGTGGGTGAACAGCTACAAGCGCCTCATCCACGGCGGCGAGGCCCCGACCGCGGCGACGTGGGGTGGCGCCAACCGCTCGGCACTCATCCGGCTCCCGCTGTACACGCCGAACAAGGCGTCGTCGCGCCGCATCGAGGTCCGCAGCCCCGACTCGGCCTGCAACCCCTACCTGACGTTCGCGGTGCTGCTCGCGGCCGGTCTGAAGGGCATCGCCGAGAAGTACGAGCTCCCCGACGAGGCCGAGGACGACGTCTGGGCCCTCACCTCGGCCGAGCGTCGCACGATGGGCTACACCGAGCTGCCCGGCAGCCTCGCCGAGGCGCTCAAGGCGATGGAGTCCTCCGAGCTGGTCGCCGAGGCGCTCGGCGAGCACGTCTTCGACTACTTCCTCCGCAACAAGTGGACGGAATGGAACGAGTACCGCAGCCGGGTCACCCCGTTCGAGCTCGGTCGCTACCTGTCGCTGTAGACCGTTCGGCGCTCCCGCTACCGTCTGTGGCGTGAGTTCTCCTGTGTCGCGGACCGTCGTGCCGGGTCCGGCGCGTCTCGGACTGATCGACGAGTCGGCACCGGCCGCGCTCGCCGAGCTCGGGTGGACCACCACGGCCGATCTCGCGCTGCTCTGGTCGCTGTCGCGTGCGCCCGATCCCGATCTCGCGTTGCGCACCCTCATGCGACTGCGGGACGTCGTCGACGACTGGTCGGGGCTCGAGAAGGCGTTGCGTGAGGACGTCACCCTGCGGGGCCGGCTGTTCGCGGTGCTGGGGGCGTCGGAGCCCCTCGGCGACCATCTCGTCGCGGAGTCGACGACCTGGCGCCTGCTCCTGAGGGACACGCTGCCGGACGCCGACGAGATGCAACGCTCGATACTCGCCGCCGTCGACGCGGTGCCCGCCGTCGGCGAGGATGTCGGCGCCGAGGACCGCGTGTGTCGCGCACGCATCACCGGTCCCCAGGCCGTCGTCGCCCTGCGGACGGCCTATCGCGACCTGCTGCTGCAGATGGCCGCCCGTGATGTGGCGCCGGCGGTCGAGGACGAGCCCGTCGTGTGGTTCCCCGAGGTGGGTCGCTACCTCGCCGACCTCGCCGACGCCGCACTCACCGCGGCGCTCGCCGTCGCGATCGGGACGGTGTGCGGCGAGGACGACGTCCCCGTACGGCTCGCTGTCATCGCGATGGGCAAATGCGGTGCGCGCGAACTGAACTACGTCAGCGATGTCGACGTGGTGTTCGTCGCCGAACCGGCCGACGGGGTGTCGGCCCGGATCGCGGGGGAGATGATGCGCATCGGGTCCCTCGCGTTCTTCGAGGTCGACGCGGCCCTGCGGCCCGAGGGCAAGGCGGGTGCGCTCACCCGGACGCTCACCTCGCATCTGGCCTACTACCAGCGCTGGGCCAAGACCTGGGAGTTCCAGGCGCTGCTCAAGGCGCGTCCCATGACCGGCGACATGGCGCTGGGGTGGGAGTACCTGCACGCGGTTGCCCCGATGGTGTGGGAGGCGTGTGAACGTGAGGACTTCGTGCACGAGGTCCAGGCGATGCGCAGACGCGTCGAGAGCAACGTCCCGCCCGAACTGCGCTCGCGGGAGCTGAAACTGGGCCGGGGCAGCATCCGCGACGTCGAGTTCGCGGTGCAGTTGCTGCAGCTGGTCCACGGACGCACCGACGAGTCGCTGCGCGTGGCCTCCACCGTCGACGCCCTCGCCGCGCTGAACGCCGGCGGCTACGTGGGCCGCGACGACGCCGCGAACCTCACCGCGTCGTACGAGTTCCTCCGCCTCCTCGAGCACCGACTGCAGTTGACCAAACTCAAACGGACACATCTGCTCCCGGAGTTCGACGACACCGAGGCGCTGCGGTTCCTCGCCCGGTCGGCCCACATCCGCCCCGAGGGCGATCTCGACGCCGCCGATTCGCTGCGCGCCGAGATCCGTCGGCAGTCGCAGCGGGTCCGCCGACTGCACGAGAAGCTGTTCTACCGGCCATTGCTCGAGTCGGTGAGCCGCCTCGACGTCGACGGTCTGCGGTTGTCCGACGAGGCCGCGACCCGCCGCCTGGCCGCGCTGGGATACGCGAAACCCCAACACGCCCTGAGTCATCTGCGTGCGCTCACCGGGATGCGGGGCCGGCGCGGACGCATCCAGGAGCTGCTGCTCCCGACCCTGCTGGAGTGGATCAGCAACACCCCCGACCCCGACGCCGGACTGCTGAACTACCGACGACTGTGCGACGAGCTCGCCGACCAGGACTGGTTCCTGCGGCTCCTGCGGGACGACGGCCTGGTCGCCGAACGCCTGATGCGGGTGCTCGGCACCTCCGCCTACATCTCCGATCTCGTCATCCGCTCGCCCGAGGTCATCCGGCTCTACGCCGACTCGGCGACCGGACCGAAGCTCGTCGAGGTCGCCCTGCGCGACGTCGCCAACGGGCTCGTCGCCTCGGCCCGCCGCCATCGGGATCCCAAGCGCGCCATCGCCGCCGCCCGCTCGTTGCGTCGCGCCGAGCTCGTGCGGGTCGCCTCCGCCGACATCCTCGGCATGCTGGACGTCCCCGCGGTCTGCGAGGCGCTGTCGAGCGTGTGGGCCGCCGTGTTGAACGCGGCGCTGCAGGCGGTCATCGCGGACTCGCTCCGCGACGACGAGGCGGCGCCGGCGCGGATCGCGGTCATCGGCATGGGCCGCCTCGGTGGCGGTGAGCTCGGGTACAGCTCCGACGCCGACGTCCTGTTCGTCTGCCGGCCCGACGGGGCCGCGGACGAGGCTCGCGCGGTCCGCTGGGCCAACACCGTGGCCGAGCGCGTACGGACCGTCTTGAGCACACCGAGCGCGGACCCGCCGCTGGAGATCGACACCGGCCTGCGCCCCGAGGGCCGCAACGGCCCCGTCGTGCGCACCCTCGCCGCCTACGAGGCCTACTACCGCCAGTGGGCGCAGCCGTGGGAGATCCAGGCCCTGCTGCGGGCACACCCGGTCGCCGGCGACCCGGACCTGGGGATGGCGTTCCTGCACATGGCCGACAAGACCCGGTACCCCGAGGGCGGGGTGTCGCCCGACGCCGTCCGCGAGATCCGACGCATCAAGGCCCGCATCGACGCCGAACGGCTTCCCCGCGGCGCCGATCCGCACACCCACACCAAACTCGGCCGCGGCGGTCTGGCCGACGTCGAATGGACCGTGCAGCTCCTGCAGTTGCGTCACGGCCACCGCCTGCCGTCGCTGCACAACACCTCCACGCTGCAGACACTGGACGCGATCGGGTCGGCCGAGATCCTCAGCGAGACCGACGTGACGTTGCTCAAGGAGGCGTGGCTGACCGCGACCGCCGCGCGCAACGCCATCGTCCTGGTCCGCGGCAAGGCGATCGATCAGCTGCCTGCGCCGGGTCAGCAACTGCGCGCCGTCGCCTACGCCGCGGGCTGGCCCGAGGACCAGGCGGCGGAGTTCCTCGACAACTACCTGCGCGTGACACGGCGGGCGAAAGCGGTCGTGCTCAAGGTGTTCGGCGGATGACGCGGGCCCGGCCGTCGGCACGCCGCCGCCGATGGCCGTCGGCGCTGCGGGTGATCGCGGTGGTGGTCGTCACGCTGCTGCTCGCCGCCGGGATCACCGCGATCTGGCTCCACTGGTATCCCGGCCGTGGCCGCTTCTCGACGGCGCTCACCGCCGGGGTTCCGATCGCTGTGGCCGGCACCGCGGTGGCACTCGTGGTGGCCTTGGTGGCGCGTCGCTGGATCCTCGCGGGCATCGGCGTGGTCGTGGTCTCCGCCGGGGTGTGGACGCAGGTGCCGCTGTGGGTCGCGCACACCGCGCCCACCGGACAGCGGATCACACTGGTGCAGAGCAACATCAAGCTCGGCGCGGGTGACGTCGACACCGTCGCCCGGATCGTCGCCGATCACGACGCGACGGTGGTGACGCTCAACGAGGTGACGCCGGACGCGGCGGCGCGTATCGAGGCCTCGTCACTGCGGACGCTGATGCCCCACCGCTATGTCGTGCCCGGGACCGGTGGGGTGGGTTCTGCCATCCTCAGCCGGTACCCGCTGCGCGACACCACCCTCCTCGACGGCTACGCACTGAACTCGTTGCGCGCGACGGTCGAACTCCCGGGGCTGGGGGACACCGTCGTCTACGCGATGCACCCGATCCCGCCCTACCCCTACGACTCGGCGCGGTGGGTGGGTGAGATGCAGCGGATCCGCACCGAACTACACGCCCAGCGGGGTGCCCGCGTGCTCGTCGGCGGCGACTTCAACGCCACCTGGGACCACCGTCAGTTCCGCGATCTCCTGCGTGACGGGTACACCGACGCCACCGAGACCGCGGGCGGGCGCTGGCTCCCCACGTACCCGGCCGACGAATGGTACGGACCCGTCATCGGCATCGACCACGTCGTCTCACGAGGCTTCGTCGCCACCGATGTGCACAGTGCCGACGTCGCCCGCTCCGATCACCGCGCGCTCGTCGCGACGCTCGCGGTCGGGTGACCGGCCCGCGCCGCACGACCGCGGTCGACGGTGCCGTTGTCGTCGGACTCGGCGTCGCCGGCGCCGCGACGGTTCTGCGTCGCTACCGCGGCAGGGCGCAACTGCCCGTCGCCGCAGCCAGTTTCGCCTCGTGGCTCGCACTCACCGCGCCTGTCGCCACCGTGGTGTCGGCGGCCCGGCGGCGCCGGGCCGCCACGGTTGTCGGGGCGGTGCTGACCGCGGTCGTCGTCCACGACCGCCGCGCGCTGATCCCATCCTGGCGCCGCCGACGGCCGGAACCCGGGGCGCTTCGGGTGATGCAGGCGAACCTGTGGCTCGGACGGGCCGACGCCGACGCCGTGGTGGCGGCCGTCGCCGCACACGACGTCGACCTGCTGTGCGTCCAGGAACTCACCCCGGAGTGTCGCGACGCCCTGGGCGACGCGGGTCTCGACCACCACCTGCCGTACCGGTTCGTGGTCGCGGCACCGCAGGGCGCCGGGACCGGCCTCTGGTCGCGGCACCCACTGCACGACGCGCACGCGCTGTCGGGGTTCACCTGTGCGGCGGTGCAGGCGCGGGTGCAGTTCTCCGACGCGACAGCGGTGACGCTGCTGTCTGTGCACCCGATGCCGCCGTATCCCTACGAACCGCGGCTGTGGCTCGCCGAGCTACGCCGCATCCGTGATGCGGTCGACAGCTGTGCGGGTCCCGTCATCGTCGGCGGCGATCTCAACGCCGCGCACGACCACGCCGCCTTCCGGGCGTTGGTGGGCGACGGTCTCGTCGACGCCGGTGCAGCGTCGCGGTCCGGACCGCTGCCGACCTATCCCGCGCACAAGCGGTGGATCCCGCCGTTGATCGGCATCGACCACGTCCTGCTGCGCGGAGTCCGGGCGATCGGGGTCGTGCGCGTGCGGGTCCCGGGTTCCGATCACCGGGCGGTGGTGGCCACGGTGCGGTTCGAGTGAGGCTCAGTCCTCCTGCGCGCGAGCGAGTTCGGCGATGGCGTGCGACAACGTCTCGACCGCCTCGGCGAGCAGCTTGTGCCCGCGGTCGTCGTCGAGATGTGTCTTGGCGATGCTCGCGAGACCCGCGGCCTCGTCGGCCTTCTCCGCCGCCTGCTCGAAACCCATGGTCGTCCACCCTTCGTCGTCGCGCACCGGAAGTCCCCTCCGACCGTATCCGTCCGCCGCGGTCAGGTGACGAGAAAGCGCTCGATCCGGATGTCGCCGATCGGATATCCGGCGTCGAGGAGCCAGTCGCCGAGCGTCTCGACGTACTCGTTGCCCCCGCACAGGTAGAACAGGGGCCGCGACTCGACCGGCAGCACCGCCGCGAGGAACTCGTCACGACGGATGCGTCCGGCCGGACGGGCGGCCCCCGCCGATGCGGATCGGCTGTAGAACCAGTCGACGCGCAGCCGACCGGTCGAGGTCAGCAGCGCGAACTCGTCGCGGTAGAAGGCGTGGTCGGGGGAGCGGGTCGAATACACCAGTCGCATCGGCACATCGGGTCGCGCGGCCTCACGCCACCGGACCATCGACATCAGCGGCGCGATGCCCGACCCGCCGCCGACGAGCTGGACCGGTCGATCCGCGTCGGCCTCGGAGGGCGGCCAGACGAACTGCATGCCGACCGGACCGGCGACCTCCACCTGTTCCGCGATCTCGAGGTCGTGCACGAGGAACGGTGACACCTCACCGTCGTCGAGTTCCTCCACACTCACCGAGACCGTCTCGCCCTCACGGACATCGGACAGCGAGTAGGAACGCGACGTGGAGTAGCCGTCGGGCGCGGTGAGCCGGATGTCGATGTGCTGACCGGGTCGAGGCGTCGGCAGACCGGGGATCTCCAGCCAGATCGAGCGCGCGGTCGCCGATTCCATGACCGCACCGACCACGGTCGCCACGCGCCAGGTCGTCATCGCCTCACCGCGTCAGCCATACCGCTGCTCGAGCCACGGGTCGCCGTACATGTGATACCCGTTGCGCTCCCAGAAACCGGGCTCGTCGCCCTCCATGAGGTGGATCTCGCTGACCCACTTGGCGCTCTTCCAGAAGTACAGGTGCGGGATGACGAGCCGTGCCGGCCCACCGTGCTCCGGTGCGAGCGGTTTCCCGTCGAAGGTGTGCGCGACCATCGCCTGCACGCCGACGAGATCGGCCAGCGGCATGTTCGTGGTGTAGCCGTCGGAGCTGTGCGCCATCACGTGCGTCCCGACACCGGTGGCACCCGCGGCCTCGAGGAGGGTGTCGACCGCGACGCCCTTCCAGGTGGTCCCCAGCTTCGACCATCGTGTGACGCAGTGGATGTCGACGGTGAACTCGGTCTGCGGCAGGTCGAGGAATTCCCGCCACGTCCAGCGGTGCCCCTGCCCGTCGGGCGTCGTCACCGACAGGGACCACCGGTCGGTGAGGACTCGGGGCGTGGTGCCGATCTGCAGGACCGGGAAGTCGGTGGTCAGGTACTGACCGGGTGGCAGCTGCGGTCCGTCGCGGCGCTTGCCGCGGAACCTCGCGTTGATGACGGCCATGGCGTCGATCCTCCCAGGAACGGACCGTGGAGACGACTCCGCCCGCCCTGCGGGACGCAGGACGGGCGGAGGAGGCGTTGTCGCCGAGGGCGACTCAGCAGTCGTAGTACAGCGAGAACTCGTACGGGTGCGGACGGATCTGCGTGGGCAGGATCTCGTTCTCGCGCTTGAGGCTGATCCAGGTCTCGATCAGGTCCTCGGTGAACACGCCACCCGCGGTGAGGTACTCGTGGTCCTCCTCGAGGCGGTCGATGACCGCGGAGAGCTGCGTCGGGGCCTGCGGGATGCCCTTGGCCTCCTCCGGCGGGAGCTCGTAGAGGTCCTTGTCGACGGGCTCGTGCGGCTCGATCTTGTTCTTGATGCCGTCGAGCCCGGCCATCATCATGGCCGCGAACGCCAGGTACGGGTTGCCCGAGCTGTCGGGGCAGCGGAACTCGAGGCGCTTGGCCTTCGGGTTGTTGCCCGTGATCGGGATACGCACACAGGCCGACCGGTTGCGCTGGCTGTAGACCAGGTTGATCGGGGCCTCGTAGCCGGGCACCAGACGCTTGTAGGAGTTCACCGTCGGGTTGGTGAACGCCAGCAGCGACGGCGCGTGGTGCAGGATGCCGCCGATGTAGTGGCGCGCCAGGTCCGACAGGCCCGCGTACCCGGCCTCGTCGTGGAACAGCGGCTTGCCGTCCTTCCACAGCGACTGATGGCAGTGCATGCCCGAGCCGTTGTCACCGAAGAGGGGCTTCGGCATGAAGGTGACCGACTTGCCCTGCTGCCAGGCCGTGTTCTTGATGATGTACTTGAACAGCATCACGTCGTCGGCTGCGTGCAGCAGGGTGTTGAACTTGTAGTTGATCTCGGCCTGACCGGCGGTGCCGACCTCGTGGTGGCCGCGCTCGAGCACGAAGCCGGCGCTCTGCAGGTTCGTGGCCATGTCGTCGCGCAGGTCGACGTAGTGGTCGTAGGGGGCGACCGGGAAGTAGCCGCCCTTCGGACGCACCTTGTAGCCCAGGTTGGGGCTGCCGTCGGGATCGGTGGGCGAACCGGTGTTCCACCAGCCCGACTCCGACTCGATCTCGTAGAAGGTGCCGTTCATCTCCGACCCGAACTGCACCGAGTCGAAGATGTAGAACTCGGCCTCGGCGCCGAAGAAGCAGGTGTCGGCGACGCCGGTCGAGGCCAGGTAGTCCTCGGCCTTGCGCGCGATGTTGCGCGGGTCGCGGCTGTACGCCTCGCGGGTGAAGGGGTCGTGGACGAAGAAGCTGATGTTCATCGTCTTGGCCTTGCGGAACGGGTCGATCCGCGCCGTGGCGGGGTCGGGCAGGAGCATCATGTCCGACTCGTCGATCGACTGGAAACCGCGGACGGACGAACCGTCGAACGCCAGGCCGTCCTCGAACACACTCTCGTCGAAGGCCGATGCGGGGATCGAGAAGTGCTGCATGACACCGGGCAGATCACAGAACCGGATGTCGACGTACTCGACTCCCTCGGACTTGATGCCCTCGAGGAGTTCTTCCTTTGAGCTGTACACCTGTCGGTGGCTCCTTCTCTACAGACGGGATGATGCGGCCCTCACACTATCGTCACGGCCGCTTCTCCTGCGCGTTCCCTATCATCGAGGCATGAGCAGAACTCTCGGTTCCTGGCTGTCCGGCCCGCAGGCGGGCATGGATCAGGCCGCCGACACGGGCGCCTGGCGGGGCGAGAAGCTCGGGTTCGGGGAGTCCGGTCCGGGATCTCTGGCGTCGTCGTGGCCGCGTGTGCTCGGCCTCTTCGTCGACTGGGTGATGTGTTACGGCGTCTCGCTGCTGTTCGTGGGGTTCCTGTCGCAGTCGCTGTCTACCGTCGTGCTCGGCATCTGGTTCGTCGTCGGTCTGTTGGCCGTCTCGATGTTCTCGTTCACGCCCGGGCAGTTCCTCGTCGGGTTGCAGGTGGTGCGCGTCGACGGGGCCGGCCGCGTCGGCATCGTCCGCGCGTTCTTCCGGCAGCTGCTGATCGTGTTCATCGTTCCTCCGCTGCTCAACGACGCGGACGGCCGCGGACTGCACGATCGCGCGACCGGGACGGCTCTCGTCCGCACGCGCTGACCCGCGTAACCCGGCCTCCGGTCGGGATCGTCGCAGCTCATGGCGTTGTGTCGCCCGCGAAACCTGATCGTTGCGTGCTGCGGTGGCCGCGTAACACGGGTCCGTCGTTCGCTGGGTGTCACCGAGTTCCTCGGTGATCCCGACGAGGAGGGCCTGCCATGTCCGACCACCCATCCGAGGCGTACGCCGAGGCCGTGATCGCCGGTCACGGACTGTCGATGGACGCCGCTGACCGTGCACGCCTGGCGGGCACGATCGCGGCGTTCCGGCCACTGGCCGAGATGCTCCATGCGACGCCCGCCGCGCGCTACGCCGTCCCGGCGATCGCACTGGACCCGCGGGTGCCCACCGGGGGTGATCGGTGATGGACGCACTGCCGGACATCGTCGGCACCGCCGAACGTCTGCGACGAGGCGAGGTCACCTCCGCGCAGCTGACCGAGGAGGCGATCGCCCGCACCGACCGGATCGACCCGGAGGTCGGCAGCTTCGTCAGCCGTTTCGACGACCAGGCCCGTGACGCAGCCGCCCGCGCCGACGCCGAGTTGCGCGCCGGGCACATCCGGGGGCCCCTGCACGGCATCCCGGTCGGGGTGAAGGACATCATCACGACGACCGAGGGACCGACCACGGCGCAGAGCCTCGTGCATGACGCCGCGTGGAATCCCGAGGACGCAGTCGTGGTGTCCCGCCTGCGGGAGGCCGGCGCCGTGATCGTCGGCAAGCTGACGACGATGGAGTTCGCCATCGGTGCCCCGGACGAGGAGAAGCCGTTCCCGATCCCTCGCAACCCATGGGATCTGAGCCGCTGGGCGGGCGGGTCGAGTTCGGGGTCTGGCAGTGCCGTCTCCACGGGCATGGTGTTCGCCGCGCTCGGCACCGACACCGCGGGCAGCATCCGCATCCCCGCCGCCTACTGCGGGATCACCGGGCTGATGCCGACATTCGGGCGGGTGCCGAAGTCGGGATGCGTCCCGCTGGGTTTCACGCTCGACCACATCGGGCCGATGGCGCGCTCGGCGGCGGACTGTGCCGCCGTCCTCGACGTGATCGCCGGGCATCACCCGTCGGATCTCACCTCGATCGACACCGACCACACGCCGGTCGTCGGCGGCCTATCGGGGGACCTGCGCGGGAAACGTGTCGGCGTGGCCTCGCTCGTCGACGAGGCCGGCGATGCAGCCGACCCGATGACGCAGCGGTTGTTCGCGGACGCGGTGACCCTGCTGGAGGACGCCGGCGCGACCGCCGTCCCGGTCCAGCTGCCCCTCTACGCCGAGATGCGTGCGGCGAACATGGTCATCATGCTCAGCGAGGCGCTCGCGTATCACCTGGGTGACCTGCGCGCGCACTGGTCGGACTACTTCACCGAGACGCGCGCGCTGGTCGCGGCCGGCCTGGCGTTCACCGGCGCCGACTACGTGCAGGCGCAACGGGTCCGACAGGTCGCCCAGCAACAGATGGCCGAGCTGTACACCGACGTCGACCTCGTCGTCACCCCGACCTGTGCCACCGGCGCGTCGCCGCTCACGCGCGCGGTCGACGTCGTCGAGGGCGACGACTTCGCGACCATCCACACCCAGTACTGGGACTGCATCGGCAACCCGGCGATGTCGCTGCCCATGGGCTTCAGCGCCGACGGCTTGCCGCTGGGCCTGCAGGTGGCGGGCCGACCGTTCGACGAGGCGGGTGTGCTCGCCGCGGGCGTCGCGGTGCAGGAGCGCAGCGACTGGCATCGTGCCGTGCCGCCGGTCGCGGACATCGCGGTGACGGACGCGGCGTAACCCACCGGCAACCACGATCTTTCGCCGCCGTCGCATCGGGGCTGCACAGTCGAGGCATGGTCCCGCGACACGAGCATCCGCCCTCGGTGTGCCGCGCCGATCCGCGGACGTCGGGGTCTCGTCGCCTGGAGATCGGCCGGTTGAGCGATCTGCTCCGCGTCTCGCTCACCGACCGGCCGGTCGGGACCGACAGCGCCCGCCTCGCCGACGAGGCGGCGTTGATGCGCGAGTACCGGGCATCACGCGACGTGATCCGCGCGGCGCTGGCGTTGCTCGCCGACGAGGGCATCATCGAGCGCCGTCGGGGACGCGGGACCCTCGTCGTGGGGGACCACCGCACGGTCGACGGCAGTCTGCCCGGCGGGGAGTCGTTGGCAGAGCACGTCGGCGACATCGCCATGACGTCGCAAGTGCTGTCGTGGGACCGTGTCCCGGCCCCACCGGTGGTCGCGGCGCGCCTCGACGGCGTGGGCGCCGGCGACGACATGCTCTGCATGACCTACGTGTTGCACGCGCACGGTCGGCCGATGGGGGTCATCACCAACCACCTCCGGGCGCCCGAGGCGGACGGGCTCGCGGCCGCGTCGTTCACCGGGGACTTCTACGCGCTGCTCGACGACCACGGCGTCGACGTGGCGAGCCACGACATCGACCTCAGCGCGCACCCCGCGGCCCCGTGGGTGGCCGACACCCTCGACGTCGCGCCGGGCAGTCCGGTGCAAGTGTTCGAACAGACCATCCGCGATGCGACCGGTGCCCGCGTCGACTTCGCGATCGGGAGGATCCGCCCGGAGTTCCCGCTGCGGATCACCGGCGTCGGCCGCGTGACGGCGGCCGGCGAGCCGCGCTGAGTCCGGGTCAGCGCCGCCGGGCGGTGCGGGCGACGTTGCGCATCTTCGCGCCCGCGGGCATCGGACCCTTGGGCACACCGGGGCCGGCCTGACGTCCGCCGAGTGCGGCGAGGCGACCCTCGAGGGCGTCGATCCGCTTGCCGTCGATGTTGTTCGGCAACTTGTTGAGGTGGCGCTCGAGACGCTTCAGCGGGACCTGGCCATCGTCGTTGCCGACGACGACGTCGTAGATGGGGGTGTCGCCGACGACCCGGGCGATCTTCTTCTTCTCCTGCGCGAGCAGCTGCCGCACACGGGCCGGGGACCCCTCACCGACGAGGATCACGCCGGGCTTGCCGATCACGCGGTGCACGGCGTCGAGGTGGGCGGTGCCCGTGACGGCCTGCTTGACCCGCCACCGGCCGCGCATGTTGTCCAGCGCCCACCCCGCGGCACCGGCCTGACCCTCGGCCTTGCGGAACACACTGCTCTGCACGCGGCGACCGAAGATGATGAAGGCGATCAGCACGCCGAGGACGATGCCCAGCGGGAGCAGGAACCACAGCAGGCCGACGACGAGCCCGACGACGACGAACACCGCGGTCGAGACCAGCAGAGCGCCGATCATCAGGGGCAGCAGCAGCTTGTCGTCCTTGCGCTGCATCTGGAACGCCTGCCAGAGCTGCTTGCGCCGATCGCGCGACGCCTGCTTGCGGGCGGCCTTGGCCGCCGCCTTCGCCTCTTTCGACGCATCTGCCTTCGCCATGGCACCCAGGATAGGGGACCGGGCCCGACCCTCCGCCAGAGGCGGAGACGCCGGTCAGCGTGCGAGGCGCTCCAGCACCGAGGTGGCTTCCTGCGCCGCGCCGGACTCGTCGGCGAGGTGGGCCATCGCGGCGGGCAGCTCGCGCCCGTGACGACGCATCGCCTGCGCGTAGAGGCGGCCCGCGCGGTAGGACGACCGCACCAGCGGACCGGCCATCACACCGGCGAACCCGAGCTCCTCGGCGTACTGCGAGTGCTCGACGAACTCCTCGGGCTTGACCCACCGGTCGACCGGATGGTGACGCGGCGACGGGCGGAGGTACTGGGTGATCGTGACGATGTCGCAGCCGGCCTCGTGCAGGTCGGCCAGGGCCTCGCGGATCTCCTCCGGCGTCTCGCCCATGCCCAGGATCAGGTTGGACTTGGTGACGAGACCGGCGTCACGGGCGGCGGTGAGGACACCCAGCGAGCGGTCGTACCGGAACGCGGGCCGGATGCGCTTGAAGATGCGCGGCACCGTCTCCAGGTTGTGCGCGAGAACCTCGGGGCGCGAGTCGAACACCTCGGCGAGCTGGTCGGCGTCACCGGTGAAATCGGGGATGAGGTTCTCCACCCCGGTGCCCGGGTTCAGCGCGTGGATCTGGCGCACCGTCTCGGCGTAGAGCCACGCGCCGCCGTCGGGCAGGTCATCGCGGGCGACGCCGGTGATGGTCGAGTAGCGCAGGCCCATCGCCTGCACGCTCTCGGCCACACGCCGCGGCTCGTCGCGGTCGAGTTCGGCGGGCTTGCCGGTGTCGATCTGGCAGAAGTCGCAGCGCCGGGTGCACTGCTCGCCACCGATGAGGAAGGTGGCCTCGCGGTCCTCCCAGCACTCGTAGATGTTCGGGCACCCGGCCTCCTCGCACACCGTGTGCAGGCCCTCGCGCTTCACCAGCTTCTTGAGCTCGGTGAACTCCGGTCCCATCGTCGCGCGGGTGCGGATCCACTCCGGCTTGCGTTCGATCGGGGTCTGCGCGTTGCGCACCTCGAGACGCAGCAGTTTCCGCCCTCCGGGCGCGGTGTCCTGGGAAGCGGTGGTGGTGTCCGGCGAGTGCGATGTCACTGCGTCGATGCTACGCGCGGCCGATCCTGCGCACCGGTCCGCGGTCGGGGGCCGTCGAGTGCGTCCGCGACGGCCGCCGCGACGGCCTCCCGCACGTCGTCGACGCCGACGTGGCGCCCGAGCTCGGCGGTCAGCGACGTGACCCCGGCGTCCGGTATGCCGCACGGGACGATCGAGGAGAAGGCACCGAGATCGGGATCGCAGTTCAGCGCGAACCCGTGGAGCGCGACCCCGCGGGCGACGCGGATGCCGATCGCGGCGACCTTGCGCTCCGGGCGCCCCGTCGCCGGATCGGCGGCGACCCAGGCGCCGCTGCGACCGTCGACCCGCCCGGCATCCACGCCCCGGGCGGCGCAGACGCTGATCATGGCCTCCTCGATGCGGCGCACGTAGTCGACGACGTCGAGGGGCTCGGCGAGCGCGACGATCGGGTAGCCCACCAGCTGACCGGGGCCGTGCCAGGTGATCTTGCCGCCGCGGTCGACCTCGACGACCGGTGTCCCGTCGACCGGACGGTCGCCGGGCTCGGTGCGCTTGCCCGCGGTGTACACCGGCGGGTGTTCCAGCAGCAGCAGGACGTCGTGGTCGAGGGTGCCGTCGGCGCGCTCGCCCGCGAGCCGGTGCTGGACCTCGAACGCCTCGGCGTAGTCGACGACGCCCATCGACCGGACCTCGAGGGCGGCGGGGTCGCGACGCGCGCCGCTCACCGGTCGCTCCCGTTCGCCCACCGCAGGCCGTCGTCGACGGTGGGGTGGGTGAAGGTGAACCCACTGTCCTGCAGCACCGTCGGCACCGCGCGCTGTCCGCCGAGCAGCATCTCCAGCGCGAGCTCGCCGCCCGCCACACGCAGCACCGCGCGGGGTGCTCGGAAGAACGCGGGCCGGTGCACGGCACGTCCGAAGGCGGCGGTGAACTCGGCGTTGGTGACCGGCTGCGGAGAGGTGATGTTCACCGGACCCGCCATCTCGCCGGTCAACACGTGCTGTACCGCCC
Organism: uncultured Williamsia sp.; assembly: GCF_947494875.1. Taxonomy (GTDB): domain Bacteria; phylum Actinomycetota; class Actinomycetes; order Mycobacteriales; family Mycobacteriaceae; genus Williamsia_A. The sequence continues at coordinate 199,278 of NZ_CANLWM010000009.1, read as the reverse complement.
GGACGTGGTCGGTGAGGGTGATCCACGGGAACCACTGCTTCCCGTCGCCCAACCTCGCGCCCAGCCCGGCCTTGAACAGCGGCCGCAGCGGACCGAGAAGACCGCCCGAGCGGGAGAACGCGGGTGCCGTGCGCAGATGGACGACGCGCGCCGAGGTGGCCAGCGAGGCCGTGCGCTCCCAGTCGGCGGAGAGGTCCGCCAGGAACCCGCTGCCCCGAGGGCTGCTCTCCGTGCGTTCGTCGTCGCCGGTGAATCCGTAGAACCCGGTGGCGCTCGCGCTGATGAAGGTCGGCACCTCGTGTTCGACGATCGCGTCGGCGAGCACCTGCGTGGGGATGATCCGGCTGTCGCGCAGCTCCTGCTTGAACTGACCCGACCACGGGCGACTCGCGATGCCGACGCCGCACAGGTTGATCACGGCGTCCACACCCTCGAGCGCGTCGTCGGTGAGGCCGAAGGTCTCCGGCGCCCACCCGATCTCGTCGTCCGAACGCGGTTCGCGGCGGACCAGACGGGACACATCGTGTCCGCCGTCCCGCAGCGCGGAGACGAGCGCCGTGCCGATGAGGCCGGACGAGCCGGCGACCACCACTCGCATGCGGCCTACAGCCCCAGCTCGGCCCCGAACGCCGCTTCCTCGAGCCGATGCTTGACCGTGGTCAGGAACCGACCGGCGTCCGCACCGTCGATGAGGCGGTGGTCGTAGGTCAGCGGCAGGAACGACATCGACCGCACCGCGATCGACTCGGAGCCGTCGTCGGAGGTGATGACGGTGGGCCGCTTGACGATGGCGCCGGTCCCGAGCATGGCCGCCTGCGGCGGCACCAGGATCGGGGTGTCGAACAGGGCGCCCTGGCTACCGATGTTCGTGATGGTGAACGTGCCACCGGCCAGCTCGTCGGGCTTGAGCTTGTTCTCCCGGGCCCGCGACGCGATGTCCGCGATGGCGCGGGCGAGCCCGGCGATCGACAGGTCGTCGGCGTTGTGGATGACCGGCGAGAGCAGCCCCTGCTCCGTGTCGACGGCGATGCCCAGGTTCACCGACCCGTGGTAGGTGATCTCCTTGGCGTCCTCGTCGATGCTGGCGTTGACGTTCGGGTGCGCCTTGAGCGCCTCCACGGTCGCCTTCGCGATGATCGGCAGATAGGTCAGGTTCACGCCCTCGGAGGACTTGAACGACGCCTTCGCTGCGGCACGCAGGGCGACGACGCGGGTCAGGTCGACCTCGAACACCTGCGTCAGCTGGGCGCTGGTCTGCAGCGACTCGCGGGTCTTCTTCGCCGTGATGAGACGGATCCGGTTGACCTTCTGCGTGGTCCCGCGCAGCGAGGCGAGCTCGGGGCGGACACCCTTCGGCGCCGACGGGGTGCTCGGCGTCGACGGTGCGGGGGTCGACGGCGCGCTCGCGGCCGGGGCGGCCTGCTCGGCGGGCTTCTTCGACTCCTCGGCGGCGGCCAACACGTCCTGCTTGCGGATGCGGCCTCCGACGCCGGTGCCCTTCACCGAGTCCAGGTCGACGTTGTTCTCCTGCGCCAGCTTGCGCACCAGCGGGGTGACGTACGGCGTCGAGGACAGGGTCTCGGGCTGCGAGCGCGACGAGTCGCCACCGGAGGACGACTCCTGCCTCGGGGCCGACTCCTGCTTCGGGGCCGAGTCCTCCGACGAGGAGTCGGGCTCGGGCTGCGGGGACGTGTCCGACTCGGAGGCGACGGACTCCTTGCCGGCGTCGGAGCTGCCGGAGTCGGTGTCGGCGTCGGCGGAGTCGGAACCGGAGTCGTCGGAGGACGGCGCGGACGCGGAGTCGTCGGAGTCGTCGTCCGACGAACCGCCGGAGGACGCCGGGCTGCCGGATCCGATGACGGCCAGCCGGCCACCGACCTCGACCACGTCGTCCTCGTTCGCGACGATCTCGAGCAGGGTGCCCGCGACCGGCGAGGGGATCTCGGTGTCGACCTTGTCGGTGGAGACCTCGAGCAGCGGCTCGTCCTCGGCGACCTCGTCGCCGACGGACTTCAGCCAGTTGGTGACCGTGCCCTCGGTGACGGACTCGCCGAGTTCCGGCATCGTCACGTCGGTGCCGTCACCGCCGGAATCGGCGCCGGCGGTCGGCTTCTTCGCGGGCTCGTCGGCGTCGGCGGACGGCTCGGGCTCGTCGGCGGGGGAGTCGCCGGACTCGTCGGCGGGCGCCGTGCCACCGGCCTCGTCGTCGTCCGAGGAATCGTCGGACGCGTCGTCGCTGCCGGAGTCGTCACCGCCGGAGGGCGACTCGCCCTCCTCGCCGATCTCGGCCAGGTCGCCACCGACCTCGACGACGTCGTCCTCCTGCGCGATGATCTTCGTCAGCACACCCGAGGCGGGCGCCGGGATCTCGGTGTCGACCTTGTCGGTCGAGACCTCCAGCAGCGGCTCGTCCTCGGTGACCGTGTCCCCCTCCTGCTTCAGCCAGCGGGTGACTGTTCCCTCGGTGACGCTCTCGCCGAGAGCGGGCATCTGGACGGAGAAGGCCATGTCTGTCGACTCCTCGACTCGAGATCCGGTGTGTGATCGTCGGTTCCGCTCACCACGGGTGAGGTGACGCGGGCGTGCAATCGGGCGCGACATGATGCGGCCACGCCCTCCGGGAAAACCCTACCTGTAGCGGCCTCTCCGACGGTGACCCCCGCCACGTCTCGCCCGGGGTCGTGCGCAGCTGCCCGCGGACGGGTCAGCCGTTCGCCGCGATGTCCTCGATGACGGCGATCATCGTGCGCACCGGCACGCCGGTTCCGCCCTTGGGCGTGTGGCCCCACGGTCCGCCGGTGTTGAACGCCGGCCCGGCGATGTCGACGTGCGCCCAGTCCAGCCCCGCCGGGACGAATTCACGCAGGAAGATGCCCGCCGCCAGCATCCCGCCGTTGCGGTGGTTGGTGACGTTGGCGAGGTCGGCCACACGGGACTTGAGGTCGGCCCGGAGCTCCTCCGGGAACGGCATCGGCCACCCGTGCTCCCCGACGCGCCGCGAGATCTCCGCGACACGGTCCCGGAAATCGTCGGTGCCCATCACGCCCGGTGTGCGTGCGCCGAGCGCGACCATCTGCGCGCCGGTGAGGGTCGCGGTGTCGATGAGGTAGTCGGGCTCGTCCTCGACGGCGCGGACGATGGCGTCGGCCAGGATCAGACGCCCCTCCGCGTCGGTGTTGAGCACCTCCACGGTCGTCCCGCCGTACTGGGTGAGGACGTCGCCGGGGCGCTGGGCGGTCGACGACGGCATGTTCTCCGCCATGGGCACGGTCGCGATCACGTCGACGCCGACACCGAGACGCGCGGCGAGCACCACCGTCGCGACGACGGCGGCGGCGCCACCCATGTCCGACGTCATGTTCTCCATGTTCGCGGCGGGCTTGATGGAGATGCCGCCGGTGTCGAAGGTGATGCCCTTGCCGACGAGCGCGACGGTGCGGGCGTCGTCCACACCGCTGCGGTGGGCCAGCCGGACAAGGCGAGGCTGTCGCGACGAGCCCTTGCCCACGCCCACGATCCCGCCGTACCCGCCTGCGCGCAGCGCATCGTCGTCGAGGACCTCGACCTCGAGGCCGGCGTCGCGGCCGAGGTCGGCGGCGCGGCGCGCGAACTCGTCGGGGTAGAGGTGACTCGGCGGGGTGTTGACGAAGTCGCGGGCGATCGCGACGGCCTCGGCGACGTGCCGCGCGTGGTCGACGACGGCGTCCGCGTCCTGCGCGTCGTCGGCGGCGACGAGGGCCACGGACCCCAGCGGTGTGGTCGACGACCGCGACTTCTGCGACCGGAACTCCTCGAACCGGTATGCGCCGAGGAAGAATCCCTCGGCCGCGGCGGACAGGTCGAGCGTCGAGAGCGTGGTGACCGCACTCGCGACACCGTCGAGTCCGCGTGCCGCGGTGCCGGCGGCCTGGCGTACGGCGTCGCCGGTGACGTCCGCGTCGCCGCCGAGTCCGACCGTGACCACGCTCGTGGCGTCGACCCCGTCCGGCGCGGGGACGCGATGGGTCTGTCCGACGGCGCCGGTGGCTCCCACCGCGGCGGCCGCGGTCGCGACCGCGTCGGCGGCGTCCTGCGACAGGCCCGATCCGGCGACACGAGGCGAACCGTCGTCGGACCCGGAGAGGAGTCCCACGACGAGGACGTCGGCCGCGAGATCGTGCGCGACACGGAGATCGGGGCCGAGGCGGCGGGCGTCGGAAGAGGTGGTCACGGTGCGCCTTTCGGGTGGGACGGTCTGCGACCGCCCAGCCTACGGGCGACGCGGGACGGCGCGACCCGCGTGGGGCGACGCCTCCCTCTAGGGTGTCGGGCATGTCCGATGCGCCGATCCCGGGTCCGATCACCGACGTCCACACCGCCCTCGGGGCGACGTTCGCGGAGTTCAGCGGGTGGTCGATGCCGCTCTCCTATTCGGGCACGGTGGCCGAACACACCACCGTCCGCGAGACCGTCGGGCTCTTCGACGTCAGCCATCTCGGGAAGGCCTCGGTGACCGGGCCGGGCGCCGCGGCGTTCGTGAACCGCTGCCTCACCAACGATCTCGACCGCATCGAGGCGGGCCGCGCGCAGTACACCCTCTGCGCCGACGCCTCCGGCGGTGTCGTCGACGACCTCATCGCCTATCGCGTGGGCGACGACGAGATCTTCCTGGTGCCGAACGCGGCGAACACCGCGGCGGTCGTCGCCGCGCTCGCCGCCGCCGCACCGGACGACATCAGCGTCGTGGATCGTCACCGCGATTTCGGGGTGCTCGCCGTGCAGGGCCCGCGTTCGCAGGACGTGCTCGCCGAGGTCGGGCTCCCGTCGGACATGGACTACATGGGATTCGTCGACGCCGACATCGAGGTGGGTGGCAGCACCCGGCGTGTCCGCGTGTGCCGCACCGGATACACCGGCGAACACGGATACGAGCTGCTGCCGGCCTGGGACGACACCGCGGCCGTCTTCGACGCCGTCCTGGCGTCGGTCACCGCGGCCGGTGGACTCCCCGCCGGCCTCGGCGCCCGCGACACCCTGCGCACCGAGATGGGCTACCCGCTGCACGGCCACGAGCTGTCCCTCGACATCAGCCCGGTGCAGGCGCGCTGCGGGTGGGCGGTCGGGTGGAAGAAGCCCGAGTTCTTCGGTCGGGACGCCCTGCTCGCGGAGAAGGAGTCCGGCCCGACCCGCCGCCTCCGCGGTCTGCGTGCCGCCGGCCGCGGGGTCCCGCGCGCCGACTGCCAGGTCCAGACCACCTCCGGCGCCGACATCGGGGTGTGCACGTCGGGCACGTTCTCGCCGTCGCTGAAGCAGGGGATCGCGCTGGCGTTGATCGACACCGCCGCCGAGGTCTCCGACGGTGACACCGTCCTCGTCGATGTGCGCGGCCGCGGTCTGGAGTGCGAGGTCGTCGCGCCGCCGTTCGTGGACGTGCGCACCCGCTGACAGCGCGGCCCGTCCCCGGCGCGTGTGGGGCGGGTGGGGCGAACGGTACGGGGTCTACGATCGCCCCATGACCATGGAGCTCACCCGGATCGAGCACCCGCAGCCCACCCCGGCCTCGCGACGCGCGGAGATCCTGCAGGCTCCGGGGTTCGGCAACCACTTCACCGACCACATGGTCATGATCGACTTCGACGGCGACCGCGGTTGGCACTCACCGAGGGTCGAGCCCTACGGACCCATCGCACTCGACCCGTCGGCGATGGTCCTGCACTACGCGCAGGAGATCTTCGAGGGACTGAAGGCCTACCGGCAGCCGGACGGCACCATCGCGTCGTTCCGGCCCGACGCCAACGCGCGTCGGCTGAACTCGTCGGCGCGGCGCCTGGCGATGCCGGAGTTGCCCGAGGAGGACTTCCTCGGTTCACTGCGGGCGCTGCTCGACGCGGATCACGAATGGGTGCCGGCCGCCGGTGGCGAGGACTCGCTGTACCTGCGGCCGTTCATGTTCGCGACGGACCCCGCCCTGGGCGTGCGGCCGTCGCACACGTACACCTACATCGTCATCGCCTCGCCGGCCGGCGCCTACTTCCCGGGTGGCCTCAAGCCGGTCAGCGTCTGGCTGTCGTCGGAGTACGTGCGCGCGGCGCCGGGGGGCATCGGTGACGCGAAGACCGGCGGCAACTACGCGGCGTCGCTTCTCGCGCAGGCGCAGGCCGCCGAGCACGGGTGTGAGCAGGTCGTCTGGCTCGACGCCATCGAGCGCCGTTTCATCGAGGAGATGGGCGGCATGAACCTGTTCTTCGTCTTCGGGTCGGGCGCCGACGCGCGTCTCGTCACCCCGGAACTGTCGGGGTCGCTGCTGCCCGGTGTCACCCGCGACTCGCTGCTGACGCTGTCGGTCGACGCAGGGATCGCCGTCGAGGAGCGCAAGGTCTCCGTCGAGGAGCTCCGCAAGGGTGTGGCCTCCGGAGACATCACCGAGGTGTTCGCCTGCGGCACCGCCGCGGTCATCACCCCCGTCGGCCGCGTCGCCGGCGACTCCGACGACTACACGGTCGGCGACGGCAACCCGGGCCAGGTGACCACGGCCCTGCGCGACACGCTCACCGGGATCCAGCGCGGGACGTTCGCCGACACCCACGGCTGGATGACGCCGCTGCACGGCGCCTGACCCACCCACGCCCTCGCGCCGAAGCCGTCCGCCCGCCCGGCCCCCCCGGCCGACGTCCGCCCTGCGTCCACCCGTCGAGTGGGCGCCCGGAGACGTCGAGTGGGCGGCCGGAGACGTCGAGTGGGCGGCCGGAGACGTCGAGTGGGCGGTTGGGGACGTCGAGTGGGCGGGTGGCCGCCCGACTACAGGGCCAGGCCGACGAGCGCTGCGGCCGTGGTGAGTTCGACGGTCGCGCCGAGGACGTCGCCGCCGACCCCGCCGAGCCGGCGGGCGCAGTGACGCGCCCACAGCGCGGCACCGATCAGCACGACGACGATCACGACCGGCCCCTGCCACCGCCGGTCCTGGTCTGCGCCGACCGCCGCGACGACGGCGAGGACCACCCAGGCGAGCACCGACAGTCGTTGCGTCGCACCGACGATCGCGCCGAATCCGTCGACCGCGGCCGGGATCGACCGCTGACAGGCCACCACCACCGCGACCCGTCCCACCGTGACCGCCACGACGATCGCGACCCAGCGTCCCTCGTCGGCGAGCGACCCGATCAGCATGGCCTGCAGCGCCAGGACGACGACGAGCGTCGCCGCACCGAAGGGACCGACCGGTCCCGACCGCATGATCTCCCGTGCGGCCTCGGGCGGTCGCATGCTGCCGAGCCCGTCGGCGGTGTCGGCCAGACCGTCGACGTGCATGCCGCGGGTGATCACCGCGAGGAACCCCACCGCGAGGAATCCGACCGCCGCCGCGGGGAGTCCGGTCTGCGACAGGCCGACCGCGAGGCCGGCCGTGGCGGCGCCGAGCAGGATGCCGACGACGGGCGCGGCGGCGATCGCCGAACCTCCCGCCGTGCGGTCGATGGTGAACCGTGGCTGGGGTAGCGGCAGCACGGTGAGCCACGAGAACGCCAGCGCCACGGCGCGGATGGGCGTCGGGCGACGGGGCGACCGCTCGGCGGCGGCCATCGTCACACCGGCTCGGTCGCGTCGACCTCGTCGCGGGTGGACACGCCCGCGTCGTCGAAGGTGGCCATCGAGGCGAGGGTCGCGACCGCGGCCTGCAGGATCGGCAGCGCCGTGAGTGCGCCGCTGCCCTCGCCGAGCCGCATGCCGAACTCGACGACCGGCTCGAGGTCGAGTTGACGCAACGCGATCGCGTGGGCGGGTTCCGCGGACCGGTGGCCGGCGAGCCACCATCGCGTGGCACCCGGCGCGAGATCCTCGGCGACCAGCGCGGCCGCGGTGACGACGACGCCGTCGAGGATCACCGGTGTGCGCCGCAGCGCGGCCTGCGCGAGGAACCCGGCCATCGCCGCGATGTCCGCACCGGCGACCGCGGCGAGCAGGTCCACCGGCGATCGCGACACCTTCCGCGCCCGCCGCATTCCGTCGCGGATGGCCGCGGTCTTGCGGATCCAGCCGTGGTCGTCGATGCCCGTGCCGCGCCCGACCACCACGACGGGCTCGGTACCGGTGAGCGTCCCGACGAGCACGGCCGCGGGCGTCGTGTTGCCGATGCCGAGGTCACCGGCGATCAGCAGGTCCACGCCGGAGTCGATGAGGTCGTCGGCGATCGCCCGTCCCGCGGCGAGGGCGGTGCGCGCCTGGTCGGCCGTCAGTGCGTCCTCGACGCGGAGGTCGCCGCTGCCGCGACAGACCTTGTGCCCGGCGAGGGTGGGATCGGTGTCGGCGTCGACGGCGATGTCCTCGACGATCACTCGCGCACCCATCCGCTGCGCGAGCACCGACACCGCAGCACCCCCGGCGGCGATGTTGGCGACCATCTGCGCGGTCACCTCGGGCGGGTAGGCCGAGACCCCGGCCCGCGCCACACCGTGGTCGCCGGCGAACACGACGACCACCGGATCGGCGAAGGGTGCGGGCGGGCACACGCCCTGGCACGACGCCGCCCAGATCGACAGCTCCTCCAGGCGACCCAGCGATCCCTCGGGCTTGGTCAGCGAGCGCTGACGGGCACGGGCACTCTCGGCGACATCCGCGTCGGGTGACGCGACGACGTCGAACTCGTCGGGGGCGCCGCTGTGCGCCCCCGTCGACGGGGTGAGCGGCCGCGTCGGCGCCGCGGTCGGCGCCGTGGTCGGGACTGCGTCGGCCTCCACGGGCGCCGCCGCGGGGACGGGCGCCGCGACCGGGGCGGGCGTCACCTCACGGGCGACCGGGGCGCGGTGCTCGACGAGACCCGGGTCGTCGAGTTCGAGGACACGACCGGCGACGACCAGCAGCACGCGATCGCAGACGGCGGCCACTGCGGTGTTCACGCGGCCGAGGTCGTCCTGGAACCGTCGCCCGGAGGGCACCGACGCCACCAGCGACAGCCCGACCTCCGGGGACACCAGAACCAGATCGCCGCGGTGGGCGGCGACGGCGGCGGCGAGGTCGGCGATGTGGTCGGTCAGGTCGACGTCGGGGTTCTCCCACGCGCCGAGACGGTCGAGATGCGACGAGACCCAGTTGCCGAGGTCGTCGACGAGGGTGACGGAGTCGGGGTCGTCGCGCAGCACCGCGGCGACCTCGTCGTCCTCGACGACCGACCACGCCGACGGCCGACGACTCCGGTGCGCGTCGATGCGGGCGGCGAAGTCGGGGTCACCGGTCGGCGGCAGACTCGCGGTGGCGACGTAGCGGACGGCCGGGCCCGACTCGCGGACGAGGTCCTCGGCCAGCGCGGATTTGCCCGAGCGGATACCGCCCAGAACCAGCGTGCGCACGCCCCTAGACCGCGTCGCCGGGCTTCACCTGCGGGCGGGGGGCGCGCATGAAGCGCATCTGCATGGACCGGCTGAACGAGTACCAGCCCAGCGCGAACCCGCCGTCGGTGGAGTCCGGGAACCGTTCCCGCACACGCTTGTTCACCAGGCGGCCGAGGATGACGCCGTCGATGACCAGGAACACGGCGAACACCAGCATCAGCAGCGTCGCGTAGACGGCGATCGCGGGCAGGAACATGACCACGATCAGCAGGATCGCGAACGGCATGAACAGGCCTGCGAAGTTGCGCCGGGAGTCGACGACGTCGCGCACGTACTTGCGCACCGGACCCTTGTCGCGGGGCATCAGGTAGCGCTCGTCGCCGTCCATCATCTTCTGGCGCTGCTCGGCGCGGGCGTTCTTGCGGCTCTCGCCGTCGACCTTGCGTTCGGCGCGGCTCTTGCGGGGACCCTTGAGCTCCTTGCGGCGCGCACGGGCCTCGGCCCGGGTCGTCGGCGCCGGGGTGACCGGCCCACGACGACGGGCCTCCGCCTCACGTCGCTTCGGCGTCGGCCGCCCCTTGCCCTGCGTGGTGCGCGTGGCGGTCGCGGTGGTCCCGTCGGCGCTCGCATCGGCCGCCGCACGCGCGGACGACGAGGTCGCCTCACCGGCCTCGGCGGGGGTCTCGTTCTTCCAGGGCAACTTCACGCCCGCCAGGATATTCGACCGCGCGACCGGCATGGGGTGGGCCGTCGTGTCCGACCCACCACGGGGGCCGATGCGTTCCTATACTTCGCCCATGCGGGTCCTCGTCGCGCCCGACTCGTTCGGCGACACCCTGACCGCGGTCGAGGCGGCCGACGCCGTCGCGCGCGGATGGCTGCGCGCCCGCCCCGACGACGAGGTCGTGTGCGCACCGCAGTCCGACGGCGGTCCGGGGTTCGTGGACGTGCTGGCGACGCGGACCGGTCGCGTGGTCGTCACCACCGTCCGTGGTCCGCTCGGGAGCCCCGTCGACGCCCGGTGGCTGCTCGACGAGTCGGGGCCCACGCCGATCGCCTACGTCGAGTGCGCGCAGGCCTGCGGCCTGCACCTGGTCGGCACACCCACCCCGCACACCGCTGTCACCGCATCCACCTGGGGCGTCGGGGAGCTCGTCGCGGCTGCGCTGGCCGCCGGGGCCGGGCGCGTCGTCGTGGGTCTCGGCGGGTCGTCGAGCACCGACGGCGGCGCCGGGATGGTCGCGGCCCTGGCCGGTCACCCACCGCCCGCAGCCGACGAGGACCCGGCCGGTGCGTCCGACGACGCGGACCGGCAGAGGTGGATCGCGCTGGCTCGCGACCTCCTCGCCGACGTCGAGGTGGTCGTCGCCTCGGACGTGGAGAGCCCGTTGCTCGGCCCGAGCGGGGCGGCGGCGGTGTTCGGGCCACAGAAGGGTGCCGATCCGGCGACGGTGGACACACTCGAGGGACGGCTCCGCGAGTGGGACGATGCGCTGACCCGGGCGACCGGCCGATCCTGGCGGGACGAGCCCGGTGCCGGGGCCGCCGGCGGACTGGGCGTCGGCCTGCTCGCGCTCGGTGGCCGACGGGTGTCCGGCGCGCGGGTCGTCGCCGACGCCATCGGTCTGGAGGGTCTCGTGTCCCGGGCGGATGTGGTGATCACGGGGGAGGGGCGCGTGGACACGCAGACGCTGACCGGCAAGGTCGTCGCGGCCGTCGCCCGCCTGGCCGCGGACCGGCAGGTCCCGACCGCGGTGGTGGCCGGGCAGGTGCAGCTCGACGCCGCCTCACTCGACGCGGCGGGGATCGTCACCGCGCGCGCCGTCGTCGACATCGCCGAGTCGCTCCAGCACGCGATGGACCAGGCCGGACCGCTGCTCGCCGACCTCGTCGAACCCATGGCCCGTGACTGGAGCCGATGAGCCCGGTGACGCGGTGCACCGCCCCTGCGGGTCGTGCCCCGCGATGGGCGGGAACAGCGCCGACAGGAGTACCGTTGTCCTCTCAGGCACCTGATCGACGCGACACCGCCGAAGAAGCATGCACGTCGACACGACGAGAGATCGTCGGACCGCGAGCACATCGCGGGCCACGAGAACACGAGGAGAACGCATGACCGTCGACAACCAGGTCACCGCCGACACCGAGACCACCGCCCCCGCGACCGGCGTCATCCTGACCGACGCCGCGGCCGGCAAGGCGAAGGCCCTGCTCGACCAGGAGGGTCGCGACGACCTCGCCCTGCGCATCGCCGTCCAGCCCGGTGGCTGCGCCGGCCTGCGCTACCAGCTCTTCTTCGACGACCGCTCCCTCGACGGTGACCTCACCGCCGACTTCGGCGGCGTGAAGCTGGCTGTGGACCGCATGAGCGCCCCGTACGTGCAGGGCGCCTCGATCGACTTCGTCGACACCATCGAGAAGCAGGGCTTCACCATCGACAACCCGAACGCGACCGGCAGCTGCGCCTGCGGCGACTCGTTCAACTGATCTGACGAGGGCCCGTCTGTGACGGGTCCCAGGGTTCACGACCGTGGCCCCCACCGTGACGGTGGGGGCCACGGTCGTTGCAGTAGCGTGAGCGGTCGACCGATCCCGACGAAAGGGTTCCCCCACCGTGGCCATCGCCATCTGCGGCTCGATCGCGACCGACCATCTGATGCGGTTCAAGGGCAAGTTCAGCGAGCAGCTCCTCGCCGAGCACCTGCACCACATCTCCCTCAGCTTCCTGGTCGAGGACCTCGTCGTCCGGCGGGGCGGCGTGGCCGGCAACATCTCCTACGGCCTCGGTCTGCTCGGCGCGTCGCCGATGCTGGTCGGTGCGGTCGGCGCCGACTTCGACGACTACCGCGAGTGGCTCACCTCCAACGGTGTCGACTGCAGCGGTGTGCGCACCTCGACGTCCAAGCACACCGCGCGCTTCATGTGCACCACCGACGACGACATGGCCCAGTTGGCCAGCTTCTACGTCGGCGCCATGGCCGACGCGCGACAGATCTCCCTGTCCGACCTCGCCGACGAGTACGGACAGCCCGACCTGGTGCTCATCGGTGCCGACGACCCCGTCGCCATGACCCAGCACAGCCAGTCCTGCCGCGACCTGGGCATCCCGTTCGCGGCCGACCCGTCCCAGCAGCTCGCGCTGCTCGACGGTGACCAGATCCGCACCCTGATCGACGGCGCGGAGTACCTGCTCACCAACGAGTACGAGTGGGGCCTGCTGCAGAAGAAGACGGGCCTGAGCGCCGACGAGATCGCCGGGATGGTCACCACCCGCGTCACGACGCTCGGCGGCGACGGCGCGGACATCGTCGGCAAGGACGGCCAGACCGTCCACGTCGACGTCGTCCCGGCCACCGAGAAGGTCGACCCGACGGGTGTCGGCGACGGCTTCCGTGCGGGGTTCCTCTTCGCGCAGCAGAAGGGCCTGTCGTTCGAGCGCAGCGCGCAGCTCGGCGCGCTCATCGCGACGTCCGTGCTCGAGACCGTCGCCCCGCAGGACTGGACGTGGAACCGGGAGACCGCCCTCGCCCGCCTCGAGGAGACCTACGGCGCCGACGCCGCGCAGGAGATCGGCGCGATCGTCCCCTGACCCTCCCCGCCCCGTGCGGCTACAGCCGTACGGGGTAGGTGTGGTCGGCGATGTCGGGGACGATCGAGCCCTCGACGAAGATGCCGTGCCACACCAGGAACACCAGCACGGTCCACAGGCGACGACTGTTGTCGACGGTGCCCGCGCGGTGCTCGTCGAGCATCCGGCCGACGGCGGCGAGATCGACGATGTGGCCCGCGCCCGACGCCGCGATCGTCTCGCGCGCCCAGTCGTGGAGTTCGGTCCCGGCGAGCCAGTGTCGCAGCGGGACGGGGAAACCCAACTTCTTGCGGTGCAGCACGTGCGCCGGGACGATCTGTTCGAGCGCCCGCCGCAGCGCGTACTTGGTGGTGCCGTGGGAGATCTTCTCCTCGGTCGGCAGCCGGCGGGCCACGTCGAACACCTCGGGGTCGAGGAAGGGCACCCGCAGTTCCAGTGAGTTCGCCATGGTCATCTTGTCGGCCTTGACGAGGATGTCGCCGCGCAGCCAGGTGAACAGGTCGATGTGCTGCATGCGCGCCACCGGGTCCCAGCCCGCCGTGGTGGCGTAGATGTCGGCGGTGACGTCGGTGTGGGTCCACTCGGGGCGGTAGGTCTTCAGGACCGCGCGCAACCGGGCGTCGTCGAAGCTGCGGGCGTTGCCGTAGTAGCGCTCCTCGAGGGTCATCGACCCCCGATGCAGCAGGCTCTTGCCCCGCGTCCCCTCGGGGATCCGCTCCGACAGCCGGCCTGCGGCCCGACGAAGACCGCCCGGCAGCTTGTCGAACGGGGCGAGCGAGAGCGGCTCCTTGTAGATCGTGTAACCGCCGAAGAGCTCGTCGGCGCCCTCCCCGGACAGCACCACCTTGACGTGTTTGCGGGCCTCCTTGGCCACGAAGTAGAGCGGGACGAGCGCAGGGTCGGCGACGGGATCGTCGAGGTACCAGACGATCTCGGGGATCGACGCGGCGAACTCGGCCGGGCTGACGACCTTGACGACGTGCCGGGCGCCGATCGCCGCGGCGGACTCCGCGGCGACGTCGACCTCGGAGTAGCCCTCGCGTTCGAAACCGGTGGTGAAGGTGATGAGGTCCGGGTTGTGCCGGATCGCGAGGGCGGCGATGGCCGTCGAGTCGATGCCGCCGGACAGGAACGACCCGACGGTCACGTCGGCGCGCATGTGCTTGGCGACGGAGTCCGAGAGCACGTCGGCGATCTCGTCGTACCAGCCCTGCGGCCCGGCGGCCGGCGTCGGACTCGCGACGAACTGCGGGGTGAAGTAGCGGTGGATGCTCGGCGAGCCGCCCGGCGTGACCGTGGCGTGGCACCCCGACTCCAGGCGGGTGATGTCGCGGTGCAGCGTCTCGGGCTCCGGCACGTACTGCAGCACCGTGTAGTGCTCGACGGCCCGCAGGTCGAGGTCGGTGCCCAGCCCGACCGTCTCGAGGAGGTCCAGGACGCTCTTCTTCTCGCTCGCGAACACCGTCCCACCCGGGCCGGTCGCCAGGAACAGCGGCTTGATGCCGAACGGGTCCCGCGCGAGGAAGAGGCTGCGGGCCTCGGTGTCCCAGATCGCGAACGCGAACATGCCCCGTAGGCGGGCGACACTGTCGGGACCCCAGTGGTGGAACGCGGCGACGACGGCCTCGCCGTCGCCCTCGGTGCGGAACACCGCGCCCTCGTCCCGCTGCAACTGCTCGCGCAGCTCGAGGTAGTTGTAGACCTCGCCGTTGTAGACCAGCGCGTACCGCTCGGGCGACTCCGGCGGACCCCACCGCAGGGGCTGGTGGGAGTGCTCGATGTCGATGAAGGACAGCCTGTTGAAGCCGACGACGACGTCGTCGTCGCTCCAGGTGCCGCCGGGCTCGTCCGGGCCGCGATGGCGCATGCAGTGCACGGCGGCGGAGAACTCGTCGCGGGGTGTCGCGCCGGACCCGTCGCTCGTCAGCAGACCCACCAGGCCACACATCGGCGCGTCCTCCGATTCGTCGTCAGGCTGCGTCGTCCGACCGCCGCCGGTCGTCGAGTATGCCCCACGGCGACGGGGGCTCTCGACTCCCGCGGGCGCGTCAAACCCCGATCACGAAACGCGGCCCAGGTTGGTCTACGCTGCGTAGTACATGGGTGGCGCGTCCCCGGCGACGGGTGGCGTCTGCCCACGGCAGTGGTGGTTTCACATGCGGAAGGCGTGGATGGTGACTCACGGAGATCGGTCCCGGCAGGCGAACGCCTCGGGCCGCCGCCGGTTCAAGCAGATCGGGGCCGTCGTCGCGCTCGGGCTGACCGCCCTGCTGATGTCGGGGTGCTCCGCTCAGGAGGCGATGCGGTTCGGGTGGCCCGAGGGCATCACCCCCGAGGCCGAGGACATGCGGCACCTGTGGACGTGGTCGGTGATCGCGGCGCTCGTGATGGGCATCATCGTCTGGGGGCTGACGTTCTGGACGATCACGTTCCACCGTCGCAAGCGGAACTCGCCGGCGACCGCGGAGGACGAGTTCCCGCGTCAGACCGCCTACAACGTGCCTCTGGAGCTGACCTACACGGCGATCCCGTTCGTCATCATCGCGGTGCTCTTCTACTTCACGATCATCGTGCAGAACGGCGTCGAGACGAAGAAGTCCGATCCCAAGGTCGTCGTCGACATCACCGCGTTCCAGTGGAACTGGAAGTTCGGCTACCGGACGGTGCAGATGGCCGACGGCACCACCTACAACGGTTTCCTGCGTGACGGCAGCCCCTACGAGCTCCAGCAGAAGGAGCTCAACAAGGAGGGCGAGGAGATCCCCGGCCCCGCCAACGGTCGTGACGACGACATCCGCAACTACCTCAAGTTCGACCGGATCGAGACCGTCGGCACGTCCGCCGAGATCCCGGTTCTCGTCCTGCCGGTGGGCGAGCGGATCGAGTTCGAGCAGGCCTCGGCCGACGTCATCCACTCGTTCTGGGTGCCGGAGTTCCTCTTCAAGCGCGACGTGTTCCCGTTCCCGAAGCAGAACCACACCGACAACCGGTGGCAGGTCAGTTCCATCGACAAGACCGGCGCGTTCGTCGGGCGCTGTGCCGAGATGTGCGGCACGTACCACTCGATGATGAACTTCGAGGTCCGCGCCGTGTCGAAGGAGAACTTCGATCGGTACATCGCCTACCGCGCTGCGAACCCGAACGCCACCAACGCGCAGGCGCTGCAGAGCATCTGTGAGACGCCGGTGTCGGTGACGACACGTCCGTTCGACACCCGTCGCGCGACCAACGGGACCGCCGAGGCCGTCGCCACCGGTGGGTCCTCGTCGAACACCGCCATCCCCGGCTGCACGGTAGGAGCGCAATCGTGAAGATCGAAGCCCGGCTCTTCGAGGTCTTGACCGTCTTCTTCTTCGGTGCCTCGATCATCTACGGCATCTCCTCGGGTCTGTCGAGCAAGAACGTTGAGTGGGTCGGCGTCACCGGCATGGTGATGACCGGTGGTCTGACCCTGATCATCGGCACCTACTTCCGGTTCGTCGCCCGCCGCGTCGACATCCGCCCGGAGGACTACGAGGAGGCCGAGGTCGAGGACGGCGCAGGCGAACTGGGCTTCTTCAGCCCCGGCAGCTGGTGGCCGATCGCCATGGCCGCGAGCGCCGCGCTGATCGGTGTCGCGATGGCCACGACCAACTTCTGGCTCGTCGCCGTCGGCGCCGTGGCGATCATCGCGACGGTCGGTGGCCTGGTCATGGAGTACCACGTCGGACCCGAGAAGCACTGAGCGCAGACGCTTCACGAAGGGCAGGTGCCACGGCACCTGCCCTTCGTCGTCTCCGGAGTGCCGAGCTGGGCGACGATCTGCGGGCACGGCTGCGGTCGGTGCTGGACGACGCGTTCGACGGTGACTTCACCGACGACGACTGGGATCACGCCCTCGGCGGCGTGCACGTCCTGGCCGAGGTCGACGGAGTCCTCGTCGGACACGCGGCCGTCGTACCGCGCCGGGTGTGGTTCGACGGCGACGAACGCTCGTGCGGCTACGTCGAGGCGGTGGCCGTCGCGGCCTCTGCCCGCCGTCGAGGCGTGGGGGTGACCCTGATGCGGGAGATCGCTGACCTCCTCGCCTCGTACGATCTGGGGGCTCTCGCGGCCACCGACGCCGGCGCGCCCCTCTACGCGGGCATGGGGTGGACGACGTGGGCGGGGGAGCTGTCGGTCCGGGTGACCGACGGCTCCATACGAGGGACCCCCGACGACCGCGGGGCCGTGATGGTGATCGGGGACGCACACCTGCTGTCCCGAGCGGCCGACGACACCGCCGTCCTCGTCGTCGACGACCGCCCTGGCGACCCCTGGTAGTCACCCACTCCCGCCCGTCGCGCACCAGCAGCCGTTCGTTGGGCGCCAGGAACCGTTCGTTGGGCGCCAGGAACCGTTCGTTGGGCGGTTGGCGATGCCCAGTTGGTCACATGTTCGTCGGTGGTCTCGTCGACGTCCGGCATCGACCGATGGAGCGGCTTCTGGTGGCCGACGAGTGGCTCCGCGTGCCCCACAAACGGTTCCTACTGCCCAACGAACGGTTCCTACTGCCCAACGAACGGCTTCTGGTGGCCGACGAGTGGCTCCGCGTGCCCAACGAGTGGCTCCAGATGTCCGACGAATGGCGTGGGGTCAGGTGTGTCGGGTGGGGGAGGGGAGTGGTCACGAGACCTGGTGTGCGGCACAGAGAGTGCAGACGACGAAGGCGGCGGATCCGTGTGGATCCGCCGCCTCCGGTGTCGTTCGGTGACCGTCAGGTCACTCGAGCATCCGCCCGCCCTTCGACTGCAGGTTCGAGAGGGCCTCGTGCTCGGCACGATGGTTCTCGTGCTCGATCTCGCGGTTGAGCTTCTGCTCCTCCAGCGGATCGGCCACCATCAGCGAACCGGTACCCGGCGAACCCGCCGAACCGAGCTTGTTCATGCGCTTCGGCAGCGCCGCACCCTCGTAGGGGAGCGGGATCGGGTGTCCATGGCTGTCGACCGGGCCGAGCGGCTGGTGCACCTCGATGTACTCACCGCGCGGCATCCGCTTGATGATGCCGGTCTCGATGCCGTGCTCGAGCACCGCACGGTCACTGCGCTGCAGGGCGAGTGCCCATCGATACGCGATGTAGTACGCCAGCGGCGGCACGACGATCAGTCCGATGCGGCCCATCCACGTCGTCGCGTTCAGCGAGATGTGGAACTTCAGCGCGATGATGTCGTTCATGCACGAGAGCGTGAGGACCGCGTAGAAGGACAGAGCCATCGCGCCGATGCCCGTGCGCACCGGGACGTCCCGCGGACGCTGCAGCAGATTGTGGTGCGCGTCGTCACCGGTCAGCTTCTTCTCGATCCACGGGTAGGCCATCATCGCGACGACCACCACGCCGATGATCGCGACCACCCAGAAGATCGCCGGGATCATGTACCTGTTGCCGAAGTAGATCTCCCAGGCAGGCATCAGTCGTGCCAGACCGTCCGTCCACATCATGTAGATGTCCGGCTGGGAGCCGGCGGAGACGTGGGCCGGGTTGTACGGGCCGATGGTCCAGATCGGGTTGATCTGCAGGACACCGGCCATGATGGCCAGCACACCGAACGTCACGGCGAAGAACGCACCGGACTTGACCGCGAACACCGGGAGGATCCGCACGCCGACGACGTTCTTCTCGGTGCGACCCGGGCCGGGGAACTGCGTGTGCTTCTGGTACCAGACCAGCGCCAGGTGGGCGCCGATCAGGGCCAGGATGATGCCCGGGAACAGCAGCACGTGAAGGATGTACAGGCGCGGGATGATGATCTCACCGGGGAAGTCCCCGCCGAACAGTGCCCAGTGCAGCCACGTCCCGACGACCGGGATGCCCAGGACGATGCCGGACATGGCCGCGCGGACGCCGGTGCCGGAGAGCAGGTCGTCGGGGAGCGAGTAACCGAAGAAGCCCTCGAACATGGCCAGCATCAGCAGCAGGCAGCCGATGACCCAGTTCGCCTCGCGCGGACGACGGAACGCACCGGTGAAGAAGATGCGCGCCATGTGCACGATGATCGCGGCGGCGAAGAGAAGTGCGGCCCAGTGGTGGAGCTGTCGCACGAAGAGCCCGCCGCGGACGTCGAACGAGATGTCGAGCGCCGTCGCGTACGCCTTGCTCATCGGGACGCCGTTCAGGGGCTGGTACGACCCGTGGTAGACGACCTCGGCCATCGACGGATCGAAGAACAGCGTGAGGTAGACGCCCGAGATGAGCAGGATTACGAAGCTGTAGAGCGCGATCTCACCGAGCAGGAACGACCAGTGCGTCGGGAAGACCTTGTTGATCTGCCGACGCAGGCCCGCTGCGACGTGGTATCGCGAGTCGACCTCGTTCGCCTGTGCTGCCGCGCGGTCCGCGATGGCACTCATGGCCTGTCCTTTCCTTGGCCGCGTTCCCAGAATGCAGGTCCGACCGGCTCGATGTAATCGCCCGCCGCGACCATGTATCCCTGATTGTTCACCGTGATCGGGAGTTGTGCCAGTGCCCGGGCAGCGGGGCCGAAGATCGGCTTCGCGAATTCCAGTGCGTCGAACTGGCTCTGGTGGCACGGGCAGAGGATGCGGTTGGTCTGCTGCTCGTAGAGCGAGCACGGGCACCCCAGGTGGGAGCAGACCTTGGTGTAGGCGAAGTAGTCGCCGTAGTTGAAGCTCTCCTGCCCCTGACGCTTGATCACCTTCGCGGTGTCGGAGGGGCGGAGTCGGATGAGCATCACAGGGTTGCGGACAGCCTTGAGGCCCTGGTTGAGCTTCTCGCGCGACTCCTCGGTCTCACCGAAGCCGTCGGACAGACGCCACGGGAAGACGGTCTCCATGCCGCCGGCGTCGAGGTCCTCGGGACGGACCAGGACGACCTGCGACGGGTCACCGGTGTCGCGACGGAGGAACACCGTCTCGTTCGGGCTTTTCGGGTCGTTGTAGATCGGCGACCACCCGGTGTGCCAGAGATCGGAGTCCTTGCCCTTGGCCCACGGGTTCTTCACGATGCCGCCCAGCAGCGCGACGACGCCGGTGAAGGCGAACGCGCCGAGTCCGAACGCGGCCGAGCCGATGATCATCTTGCGACGACCGATCGTCGACGTGGTGCCGGCGTTCGACAGCAGGGCCGAGGTGGTCGCCCGGTCGACGTCGGTCGAACCGCCGTCGTGGCGGTCCTGCACCGAGATCTCCTCGGGGATGAACTTCTTCGTGTACTGCACCAGTCCGATGCCGACCGCGAGGATCGACAGGCCGAAGGTGATGCCCAGCAGCGGTGTGTTGAGCGTGTACAGCAGGTAGTTCTTGCCCTCGGGGAGGACGAACTGCCAGTGGTTGAACGCGAAGATCACGAAGCAGGCCAGCGCCGAGATGCCGGCGAGGGCGAACCAGAAGGCCACCGACCGCTCGGCGCGCTTCTCCGCCTTCGTCCCCGGGGTCGGGAAACGCTCACGGCGGTGGATGATCTCGACGCCGTCCAGGTTCGTACCCAGTTTGACGAGCTCGTCGTTGCTCATCGTGTCGAGCTGGTCCTTGGTGAACGTCGGAGGGTGGTTGGTGCCCTCCGGGTTCTCCGGTGTCGTCGTCTCGTCGCTCATGAACGGGATCCAATCCACATCGCGGCAGCGACCACGGCGATCACGCCGATGACCCACATGGCCATGCCCTCGGACACGGGACCGAAGCCGCCGAGTGCGTACCCACCCTGCGGGTTGGTCGTGGTTGCGTACTTGATGTAGCCGATGATGTCCTTCTTCTCGTCCGGCGTGAGCTGGCGATCGGAGAACTTCGGCATGTTCTGGGGGCCGCTGAGCATGGCGGTGTAGATCTGCTGCTCGTTGGCCGGGTCGAGGTTCGGGGCGTACTTGCCCGACGAGAGCGCGCCACCACGACCGGTGAAGTTGTGGCAGGACGCACAGTTGAGGCGGAAGAGCTCACTGCCGAGGCCGACGTCGTTGCCGCGCAACGATCCCTGCGCCTTGACGGGGTAGCCGTTCTCCATCTTAACGGTGCCGTCGGGGTTCTTCTCGTAGACGACCGTCGGGCCGCCACCGATCGACTGGATGTACGCACCGAGCTGGTCGACCTGGGACTCGGTGAACTTCGGTGGCTTCCGTGCCGCCTGGGCCTCACCGCGGACGGCGGGCATGCGCCCGGAGGACACCTGGAAGTAGACCGAGGCGTCGCCGACACCGACGAGCGACGGACCGCGGTCCTGGACGCCGTCGAGGTTCCGGCCGTGGCACGTGATGCAGGCGGTCTCGTAGAGCTTCTTGCCGTCCTGGATGAGGGCGGCGTTCGTCTGCACGTCGGCCGTGGCGACCTGGGGCGTCGGTGTGATCGCCGTGGCGAGGCCGCCCGCGACGACGAGTCCCGCGAGCAGCAGCAGCGCACCGCTGGCCCGGCGGCGGAGCTTGCGACGAGCCTTCGCCCGTTTGGCGTCGGTCGCCCGCGTCCGCGACGGGGTGGTCCCGTCGGTCTGCTCGGGCGGGTGAGAAGAACTCATCTCTGCTCTCTCTGGTCGTGACGAATGGAGCGGGTGACGCGGACCGTGGCTGTGCGGACCGCGATCACCGGATGAAGTAGATGGTGGCGAAGAGGCCGATCCAGACGATGTCGACGAAGTGCCAGTAGTACGAGACGACGATCGCCGCGGTGGCCTGGGCGGGCGTGAACTTGCTCAACTTCGTGCGGATGAGCAGGAAGATGAACGCGACGAGACCGCCGATGACGTGCAGGCCGTGGAAACCGGTCGCCATGTAGAAGACCGAGCCGTAGGCGCTCGAGGAGAGGGTGGTGCCCTCCTCCACGAGGTGGAAGTACTCGTAACCCTGGCCGGCGACGAAGAACGCGCCCATGACGAAGGTGAGGATGTACCAGCGGCGCAGGCCGAACACGTCACCGCGTTCGGCGGCGAAGACGCCCATCTGGCAGGTCACCGACGACAACACCAGGACGGTGGTGACGGGGATCGCCAGGAAGAGGTTCAGCTTCGTGGGCTCCGGCGGCCAGTTGCCACCCGAGTTGGCGCGGGCCACGAAGTACATCGCGAACAGGCCCGCGAAGAACATCAACTCACTGGACAGCCAGACGATCGTGCCGACGCTGACCATGTTCGGGCGGTTCAGCGAGTGCACCCTCGAGGTGATGGCTGTGCCCTGGGTCCCTGCAACGCTAGTCACAGACTGAAGTATGACGGTTCGTAGTATCCCGTGACCACCTGGGTCACCGAAAATGTCGCCGATGTGTCAGGAGCGCTGGTCATGACCCGAGACCTCAACGGCAGACCCGTCCGCAACGGGACCGTGCGGCGGGTGCTGGGCCGTCTGACCGGGCGGGGTGCCGGCGGTGCGGAGACCGAGGTCGACGACTCCGCACTCGTGCTGGTCGCGCAGAGTTTCGACGACGCCGCCGCGAGTTCGACGGTTCTCGCCGACTCGTCGTGGCGCGAGTCCGACGAGGTGGTGGTGACGCATCTCATCGCTGTACCGGCAAGCCGGGAGGGTGAGGTGGAGTCGACGGCGGCGCAGGACGAGTATCGGCGTGTCGAGCCCCATGACGTCCCCGACGTCGTCCGCGACGCGGTCTCGGAGGACTCGGTGATTGTCGCATTGGCCCGTCCCCAGTTGCTCGACGCGCTGCACCTCTCGCAGGAGCGGTCGCGGATGGCCGGGCTCGGCGCGCGGCACGAGGGGACCGTCCTGGGCTGGCAGGTACGGCAACGACCGCCCCGGTGACCCCCGCCTACGCTGACGTGCCATGAGCACCGCGCAGAGCGCCGCCACGAGTTGGCCGGCCGTCCTCGGCACGCTCGCGCAGCGACAGGACCTGTCGCCGACCGACGCGCGGTGGGCCATGAACGAGATCATGTCCGACGCCGCGACGTCGGCGCAGATCGCCGCGTTCGGCATCGCGGTCAAGATCAAGGGGCCCGCGCCGACGGAGCTGACCGCGTTCGCCGCCGAGATGCTCGCGCACTCGGTGGAGGTGCCCGTCGAGGGGCTGGCGGTCGACATCGTCGGCACCGGTGGTGATCGTGCCCACACCGTCAACATCTCCACGATGGCGTCGGTGATCGTCGCCGCGATGGGAATCCCCGTCGTCAAGCACGGCAACCGTGCCCAGACCTCGCGCAGCGGCGGGGCCGACGTCCTCGAGAGCCTCGGCGTCGACATCACCCTCGACGCGGCCGGCGTCGCGCGCTGTGTCGCGGAGGTCGGGATCGGCTTCTGTTTCGCGCCGGTGTTCCACCCTGCGCTGCGCTACGCGTCGGCGCCGCGCAAGGAACTGGGCATCCCGACGGTGTTCAACGTCCTCGGGCCGCTGACCAACCCGGCGCGTCCCGGCGCCGGACTCGTCGGCTGCGCGTTCGACGACCTCGCGCCGGTGGTCGCCCAGGCGTTCGCCGACCGCGGCGACAGCGTCATCGTGGCCCGCGGCGACGACGGCCTCGACGAGTTGACCGTCACCACGACGTCGACGACATGGGTGGCCGCGGCCGGGGACGTCGTCGAACTGCACCTCGACCCCCGGCGCCTCGGCATCGAGTTCTGCGATCCCGGCGCCCTGCGGGGCGGCGACGCCGACGTGAACGCGGCGGTCGCACGGTCGGTGTTCGCCGGCGATCGCGGCCCGGTCCGCGACGCCGTGCTGCTGAACGCGGCGGGTGCGTCCGTCGCGCACGATCTGGCGCTCGCGGGGACCTCCCTCGACACCGGCGACCCCCTGGCGGACCTGGAGGAGCGACTCGGTGCCGCGATCACGCGTGCCGCGACCGCGGTGGACGACGGCTCGGCGGCGGCGCTGCTCGAGCGGTGGGCGGCGTTCCGGGCCTGAGCCCACACCGCCCGCGGCGTCACTCGCCGATCGCGAACCCCGCGTCGACGTCGGCGCTGGAGTAGGCCTTGAACGCGATGTGTGTGGCCGTGTGGCGCACGCCGGGCAGCTTGTTGATGGTGCCGGTGACGACGGCGGCGACGCGTTCGTGGTCGCGCACGGCGACGATCGCGATCAGGTCGACGTCGCCGGCGCACGAGAACACCTCGCGGACACCGTCGACGTCGGCGACCGCCTGAGCCGTCTCGTCGATGGCGTGGACGTCGGCGGAGATGAGGACGATGGCCGTGATCACCCGGTCAACTCTAGGCGGCGTGGGGCCGGCGTCGGCGTGAGCGGAGCCGGGGTGCCGCTCGCGTCGCGGACGGCCTCGTCGGCGCCGCGGAGCTCGCGGGCGCGGTCGCGGGCCACCGCGACGGTGTCCCGCCATCCCGACCATCGCGCAGCACTCCTGGCCGGCAACGCGAGACCTGCTGTGCCGCAGACGATCCGGACACCGGACTCGGTCAACCACCGGTAGACGAGCGCCACCTCCTCCGACGGCGCCCCGCCGAGCGGGCCGACCTCGGGGACGACGGTCTCCGCAGAGGCGCAGAGGGCTTCCGCCACGGGCACCGGCGGGACTCCGAGGCCGGCGACCCCGGCAGCGGCCAACCGGCCGTGGCGTATCACCGCGAGGTGCCAGCCGCCCGCGCCGTCGGACCGGGCGGCGACGATCTCGGCCACCGCGCACAACGACGCGAGACGCTGGCACCGCTCCAGCGCCCCCAGGGTCAGGGCGAGGCGATCGCGGACGCGCGCGGCGGTCTCGAACATCTCGACGCCCGCGAGGTGGTCGATGCGGGTGAGCACCGCGCGCAGCGGGGCGTCGTCGACGCCGGTGATGAGGTCTCGCGCGCGGTCCACCGCGGGTCGGTACTGCTCGACGTCGGTCGGGACACCGGCGGCCTGACACCCCCCGACCGGGATCCGGCCGTCGGCGGTCGTGGCGCACTCGTGTCGGCGGGAGGCCGCGATCCGGTGTCGACAGGTCCGCAGACCGCAGCAGCCGGCGATCAGGTCGGCGACGTCCCGGGCGTCGGCCCGGGACCGGATCGGTCCGACGGCCACGGCGCGGGGTGTCCGGGTGACGGCGAGTCGCGGGAAGGGCTCGTCGGTGAGCGTCACCCACCATCCGACGTGCGGGGTCTTCGAGCGGCGGTTGTAGGCCGGTCGGTGGGCGGAGAGCAGACGGAGTTCCCGCACGCCGGCCTCGAGGCGGTGGGCGCACTCGACGTGGTCGACCCGGGTGGCCAGCGCGATCATCTCGCGCATGCGGGTGCGTGTCTCCGCCCCGGTGAAGTACTGCCCGGCGCGACGTCGCAGATCGGTGGCGGTCCCGACGTAGAGGACCTCCTCGGAGGGGCCGCGGAAGAGGTAGACACCCGGTCGGGTGGGCAGCCCCGCGACCATCGACCGCTTCGCCCGGTGGGCCGCGGGGATCCCGGGGAGGAAGTCGACGAGTTCACGGAAGGTGCCGACCCCGAGGTTGCCGACCCGCTCGAACAGCGCGTGCATCACCTCGACCGTCGCCCGCGCGTCGTCGAGTGCCCGGTGGGTGGGCGTCGTCGAGACGGCGAACAGACGCGCGAGCGCCGACAGCTTGACCGTCGGGGCCTCGTCCTTCGTCAGCACACGCCGGGCGAGCTTGACCGTGCACAGGACGCGTCGGGCGGCGAACGTGTGACCTGTGGCGACGGCGGCGGCCCGGAGGAACCCGGTGTCGAACCGGGCGTTGTGCGCGACGATCACCGCGTCGCGGGCGAACTCGAGGAAAGCCGGCAGCACCTCCTCGATCGGTGGAGCCGCGTAGGCCATCGCCTCGGTGATGCCCGTCAGTCGCACGATGTGCGGCGGGATCGCGCACCCGGGGTCGACGAGTGTCGCGAACTCGCCCAGCACCTCGCCTCCACGCACCTTCACCGCGCCGATCTCCGTGATGCGGTCACGTCCGGGGCTGCCGCCTGTCGTCTCGAGGTCGACGATCACGAACGTCTCGGCGATGAGCGGTACCTCGGCGTCGAGCGTGAGCTGCACCGCGATCGGCGCTGTCGACGGACTCGTGTGGTCTGCGTGACGCATGAGGCGAACGCTAGTTCGACCGTCGGACATCGCCGACGCGCAGCGAGTCTGTCGGTGGGGGTGTCTAGCGTCCCCGACGAGCGACGTCGAGCCGCCTCCCGAGGCCGACGTCCGAGTTCCCGACTGAGACGGAGATCACAATGCGGATCGACTGTGCCACCTGCCCCGGCCGCGGCCGGGCCTGTGACGGCTGCATCATGAGTGTCCTGATCCCGGTGCGCGGCACGGTGATCAGCGACGACGACCTCGACGGTGGCGTCGACCCGACCATCGGCGAGGTCGACGACATCCGTGCCGCGATCGAGGTGCTGGTGGAGGCGGGCCTCGCCCCGCCGTCCGCCCGACGGTCCCGCATCGTGACCGAGAAGCGTTCGCGGGTAACGGATCTCGCGTCCCGAAGGGCCGGCTGACGCAGCGCTCCGCGATCTGTCCACATGGTCGTGTGTCGCGGTGGACAGATCGACGTACGGTTTCGTAACCTTTCCGAGACCTGGCGGGCACCCTGTCTCACACCGAGCCGGACCGCCGGGCCACCGCTCAATCGCCCCACGGGGTGAACCGGGGAACCACCATTGACGGACGCGAGTCCGACTCGGGGTGAATCGCGGCGTCCGACAGCCATGGCGGGCAGCGCGTAGGGCCATTCTTCCGGCCCGAATCCGACAGCTAACCCGGTCGGCGGTCGAGGAAGAACCGAGGAGAACGCGTACGTGGCGAAACACCGCGCACAGAGCACGAACACCGGTCTGAAGACCGCGCGAGGAGCAGTTCTCGCCGGCACGATCACCCTGGGCGCCGTGGCGACCGGAGCGGGTCCCGCCCTCGCGGCGCCGATCACCGTGCCGGGCATCGGCACCTTCGAGATCCCCGGTGTGACCGAGAACCAGATCCCGCCGCAGTTCAAGGCGAAGCCGAAGGGCCCGGGTACCGCCCCGAACCTCGCGCCGACCCGCGCGATCGGCCAGCGCGCCGCGTCCGCGGCCGTCACCCGGATCGGGTCGCCGTATGTCTACGGCGCGGCGGGTCCGAGCGCGTTCGACTGCTCCGGCCTCGTCTACTGGTCCTACAAGCAGGCCGGCAAGACCATCCCCCGCGACAGCTACGGCCAGCTCGGGGGCGGCACCCCGGTCGCGGAGAAGGATCTCGAGCCCGGCGACGTCATCATCATGAACGGCGGTTCGCACGCCGGCATCTACATCGGCAACGGCACGATCGTGCACTCGCTGACCGAGGGTGTGCCGGTGTCGAAGGCCAGCCTGAAGAGCATCGATTTCTACGCGGCACGGCGGTACTGACCGACCTGGTGTGCGGTGGCCGTGGTTCGGGAGAAGCGTGATCACGGACGTGGTGGTGGCCGTATCGTTCCCCGGGACGCCCGAGGGGTACGGTCGCGAGTCGGCCCCGGCGCGTCTGCCGGGGGACGAACGGATTCGAAGGTGAACCAGTACTCGTGATGGTGGGAGAGCGTGTCGCGCGCGGCGTCGTCTCGTGCATCGCGACCCTGATCGTCGGTGTCGTCGTGCTGTGCTCGGCCGGACCTGTCGGAGCCGACCCGGTGACGCGCAACCCCGATCAGCTCCTCGCCCGCTACACCTCGCTGGGCCGTGACGCCGAGAAGGCGTCCGAGGCGATGCACAACGCGCAGATCGACCTCGACCGACGCCAGGCGGAGGTCCGCGCCGCCGACGCCGCCGTGGCCGCAGCGGACAAGCAGCTCGCCGCGTTGTCGGGTCGGCTCGACGCTCTGCAGTCGCGCGTCGACACCCTGGTGCGCGCCTCCTATCGCGGCGCCCGGGTGAATCGTCTCTACGCGGTGCTGGTGTCGGACTCGCCACAGTCGCTGCTCGATCAGATGTCCGGTCTGGAGATGCTCTCGCGTCAGACCGCGGCCGACGTCCGGGCCTACCGGGCGGCCTCGGCGGACGCCGTCGAGGCGAAGGCCTCCGCACAGCAGGCACGCGACACCGCGGCGAAAGCGGTCGCCGCGGTCGACGCCACCCGCGCGGGGCTACAGGCGAAGCAGAGTGATCTGCAGCTGAACATCGCGCAGGTCAAGGCCGTGTACGAGTCACTCACCGGCAAGCAGCTCGCGGCGTTGCGTGGGCCGGACATCACCTTCGACCCGGCGCTGATCCCGAAGGGCACCGCTCGCTGGGTCGTCGCCGTCCAGGCCGCGCTCACACGGATCGGGGACCCGTACGTGTGGGGCGCCACCGGTCCCGCGCAGTTCGACTGCTCGGGCCTCATGGTGTGGGCCTACAAGCAGGCGGGGGAGACTCTGCCGCGGTCGAGCGAGGCGCAGCTGTCGGGCGGTACACCGGTCGACCGCAAGGACCTGCGCCCCGGCGACCTGATCATCTACTACGACGACGCGAGCCACGTCGGGATGTACGTGGGTGACGGATACGTGGTGCACGCCTCGACGTTCGGGGTCCCGGTCAAGGTGGTCCCGATCGACGACGCGGGGCCCTACAAGGCCGCCCGGCGCTACTGAGGTGCGCCGCCCGATCGGAACCGGCATCCGCGCGCGCGTCGTGGCCGCAGTCGTCGTCACGGTCTGTGCTGTCGGAGTGGCGGCGTGCGGTTCCGACGCCCCGGGCCCCACGGGGGCGTCGTCCTCGTCGCAGAACGTCTACGAGGCCGACCGGGAGCAGGGTGTCCTGGCCACGCTCGGTGCACTCGCCCGGGCCGAACGCAGCGGGGACGTGTCCGCGGCGACCGCGCTGGTCGACCCCGCCGCCACACCCGACTTCCGCGCATCGATCGCTCGGACGGCGCAGGCCTTCGCGGCCGTGGGCATCGGCACCCTCGACTACCGCGTCCAGCGCGACACCGGCGACGGCGACGCCTCCGGGCAGCTCGGCGACAGTGGTCAGCTGGGGGAAATGCCCGTCCCGGCGGCGCTGCAGCAGCGTCTCGACACCCAGGGCAGCTCCGACTCGTGGGTGGTCCCCGTGGCCCTGCGGTACCAGTTCGCCGGAGTGGACCAGGCGCCGACGACCGTGCTGCGTCCGATGGTGATGGCCCGCTACGACGACCGCTGGACCGTGGTCGGTGACGCCGGCCCCCTGCTCGGGACGGGCACCGTGCGACCGCAGTTCTGGGACTTCCCCGACGTCCGCGCGCAGCGCGTGTCGACGGGCGGCGGCACCTCGGTCGTCCTGGACTACCCGGGCAGCCGGGGTCTCGGCGATCGGATCCGGGCGGCGTTGCCGGGAGCGGTCGGCGCCGTCACCGCCTTCTGGGGTGGACAGTGGCCGCGTCGGGCGGTCGTGATCGCGACCGACTCCACATCCGCCTTCGCGGGTCTGGCCCGTACCCAGGGCGACACCGCGTCCGCCGCCGCCGCCACCGTGTCCGGGGACGACACCGGTTCAAGCGCACTGGGCCAGCGCGTCGTGTTCACGCCGGGCGCGATCACCGACCTCCCCGGACCCGCGCTCGACGTCGTCCTCCGCCATGAGCTCACCCACGTCGCCGCCCGGCCGCGGACCTCCGACAGCGCGCCGAAGTGGCTCACCGAGGGTGTCGCGGAGTACGTCGGCCGTCGGGGGACGTATCGGGTCCTCGCCGACGCGGCGCCCGACCTCGCCGATCGCGTCCGTGCCGGCCAGGTCCCGACCGCTCTGCCCGACGACGCCGCCTTCGACGTCGCGGGACCCGACGCCCGGGTCGCCTATCAGACCGCGTGGTCGTTCGCGGCGTTCGCCGCGGAGTCCTATTCGCCACAGCGTCTTCGCGCGCTCTACCTCCGACTTGCCGGTGGTCCGAGCACCGCCCAGGCGCAGTCCGACGCCATGTCCGCGACGCTCGGCGCACCCGGTGACGCGGTGATCGACCGCTGGCGCGCCTGGCTGACGGCGGCCGTCACGCGATGACCGGTCCGGTCGCCGGCTCCCGCCCCGGGTGGGCGTGATGCCCCGCACCCTGCTGGTCACCAACGACTACCCGCCGCGCCCGGGCGGCATCCAGTCCTATCTGCAGAACATCGTCGACCGGTTGCCGTCCGACGAGGTGGTCGTCTACGCGCCACGGTGGCGCGACGACGCCGCCTTCGACGCGCGTGCGTCGTATCGGGTCCACCGGCACCCCACGGGATTGATGCTGCCGACACCCGGGGTCGCCCGCCGTGCGGCCGACCTCGTCGCCCGTCACGAGATCGAGACCGTGTGGTTCGGTGCCGCCGCGCCTCTCGCGGTGCTGGCGCCGGTGGTCCGACGGGCCGGCGCGCGGCGGGTCGTCGCGAGCACCCACGGGCACGAGGTCGGGTGGTCGATGCTCCCGGCGGCGCGACAGACGCTGCGGCACATCGGGACCCACACCGACGTCGTCACCTTCGTCAGCCGGTACACCCGGGGTCGCTTCGCCTCGGCGTTCGGTGCCCGGGCGGCGTTGGAGCACGTGCCGCCCGGTGTCGACACCACCCGCTTCGCCCCCGACGACGTCGCCCGCGCGCGGATCCGGGACCGTCACGGCCTCGGTGACGCGCCGGTCGTGCTGTGTCTGTCGCGCCTGGTTCCCCGCAAGGGACAGGACGTCCTCATCGACGGGTTCGACGAGGTGCTGCGCCGCGAGCCCGACGCGCGCCTCCTCCTCGTCGGCGGCGGGCCCCACCGGGACGCCCTCGAGCGCCGTCGGTCCGCGTCACCGGCGCGGGACCGGATCGTGCTGACCGGGTCGGTCGACGTCGCCGACGTCCCCGCCTACCACGCGGCGGCCGACGTCTTCGCGATGCCGGCACGGACCCGGGGAGGTGGGCTCGACGTCGAGGGGCTCGGCATCGTCTACCTCGAGGCGTCCGCCAGCGGCGTCCCCGTCGTCGCCGGGCAGTCCGGGGGTGCACCGGAGACCGTCGTCGACGGGCGCACCGGCCATGTGGTCGACGGTCGGGACCCGTCCGCGGTGGCCGCGGCGGTCGGGGAACTGCTCGCCGACCGGGGTCGGGCCGCGCGGATGGGCCGCGCCGGGCGTGACTGGGCGACCGGGTCGTGGGAATGGGACGGCATCGCCGACCGCATGCGTCGACTGCTGGCGGGAGGGCCGAGGTGACGGTGACCGCCGCGCGCCACGGTGGGGTCGGGACCGGCGACGGGGTATGTGAAGCTAGACCGGTGAACAGCGTCCAGGTGGCCGACGAGACCTTCGTGGCCGCGTCGCCCGGCTCGGTCGCCGCCGTCGTCGGAGACCTCCGTCGCTGGTCCCGCTGGTGGCCCGACCTGCGGCTCGAGGTGGTCGAGGACCGTGCCGAGCAGGGCGTGCGGTGGCGTGTGGGGGGAGCCCTCACCGGCACCATGGAGATCTGGTGTCAACCGCTGCTCGACGGCTTCGTCCTGCACTACTTCCTCCATGCCGAGCCGGCCGCCGACGAGAGAGGTCGGCCGGGCGCGGAGAACCACCGGCGCCGCGTCGCCGGGCGTCGGATGTCCACCGAGGTGAAGCGGCGACTGGAGGCGGGCAGAGCCGCGGGTGACCCCGCGGCCGGGGTCGCACGGGCCGACGGGGCGGACGCCGCGGCGACGACAGGAGGCGTGTGAGATGGCCGACAGCACAGAGCAATCCATCGTCATCAGCGCCGACCCGGATGCCGTCATGGCGGTGATCGCCGACTTCGACCGCTATCCCGAGTGGGTGTCGGCCGCGGACGAGGTGACCGTGACCGAACCCGGTGCCGGCTCCGACGGGTCCGCCCGCCCCCGACGCGTGCGCTTCCGTCTCGACGCCGGCGTGCTGCGCGACACCTACGAGCTGGCCTACACGTGGGCACCCGACGGCCGTTCGGTCGAGTGGGAGCTGGTCAGCAGCGAGCTGCAGACGGCCCAGCACGGCCGATACACGTTGGTGCAGCAGGCATCCGGGTCGACGAAGGTCACCTACCAGCTGACCGTCGACCTCGCGATCCCCATCATCGGCGCCCTGAAACGCCGGGCGGAGAAGGCCATCACCGACGCGGCGCTGAAGGAACTGAAGAAGAGGGTGGAAGGCTGATCGACGTCGTACCCGTCCACGTCGTGCTCGGCCCGGGGGGCGCGGGCGTCTCGACCGTCGCCGCTGCCGTCGCCGTCGGGGCCGCGTCGGGTCGTTCTGTGCGGCAGGCGGTCTCGCGCCGTACCGACGCCGGCGGCACACTCCTGGTCACCCTCGACCGCTTCCGGACGGCGTCGCGGGTGTTCGGTGTGTACTCGACCCCCGGGGCGCCGGTGGCCGTCTCCCAGCAGGCGCACCTGCTCGAGCTCGACACCCTCGCCATGCTCGGTGACACGTGGGCGATCCTGCGGGGACCGGTGTCGCTGGCGGGTGGGCTCGCGGCCGACGTCGCCGCGATCGACCCCGAGGAACTGGCGGGCATGCCCGGTGTCGAGCAGATGCTCGCGTGGCGCCGCATCCGCGACGAGGCGGTCTCGGGACGGTGGCGCCGGGTGGTCGTCGACTGCTCGGGTGGCATCGACCCGATCGGGTTCCTCGGCGTGCCCGCGCTCGTCGCGGGTTACCTCGAACGGATCTGGCCGCGGCACCGGCGGCTCGCCGGCGCCGCGGAGACACCGCGTCTCGCGGGTGGGGCGGGCGTCGTCGACCAACTCGCCGCCGACTGCGCCGACATCGCCGGGCTCCTCGTCGACCCCAGCGTGACCCGCGCCCACATCGTGACCCCGGCCGGTGACCACGGACGCGAGGCCACCCACCGACTGCTCGCCGCGCTCGACCTCATGGGCATCAGCACGTGCGGCGTCGTCGTGAACCGCGGACGCGAGGACGGACACGACATCGTGCCGACGCATCGCGGTCCGGCCCTGCCCGTGTCCGTCGCCCACGAGCTGTCGGTGGAGCCGCGCACGGTCGCCGCGCTGCGTCGCCTGGGCATCGAGGTCCCGGACGGCGTGCCCGCGCCCGCCGGCTCGTCCGCGGCAGAGGTCGAGCACGTCTCGGGCACGGGACTGTCGTCGGTGTACCGCCTCTCGTGGCGACAGCCCCTGCCCGATCCCGAGACGCTCGCGCTGGGCCGGTCGGGTGACGACCTGTTGGTGACCCTCAGCGGCGTCCGGCACCGGGTGACCCTCCCCTCGGTGTTGCGCCGGTGTACGGTCCTGGACGCCCGATGGGATGATGGGACGCTGAGTGTGCGGTTCAGCCCGGACCCCGCGGTGTGGCCGCGGGCGGGTCACGCCGACGACTGAGGCCCGACGACCGCGGTACGCCACCCGTACCCGACCACGTCGACATCGATCGCCAGGGAGACAGAACGCATGGACAGCTCGGGTGCCGACGGGCGTCGCGACGCCGCGGACACCGATCCGCTGCGTGCGCTCGTCCTCGCGATGCTCGACCGGGTCGAGCACTTCGCCACCACCGTGATCGGGGACAACGTCGAGGCGCGCGACCCGGCCCGCCCGCCCGTCGACATGGGTCCGGCGGTCCGCGCCGCGGTCGACGCGATCGTCGTGGAGGTCACCGAACTGGTGAACCGCGTCATCACGGCTCTCATCGCCGCGCTGCAGGCGATCTCGGCGGCGCTCGACGAGGTCGGTGGTGATCGCGCCCGCCGGACCCGCGTCCGGCCCGACAGCCGTGGCCCGGCCGGACGCGGCGGGTCCTTCCAGCCGATCACCGTCGAGGTGCACCCCACGTGAGCGGACCGTTGACCATCGGCATCGACGTCGGGGGCACCAGCATCCGCGCCGCCGTCGTCGACGATCGCGGCCAGATCCACGACTCGCGACGGGCCCAGACCCCGACCACCGCCCACGCGCTGGAGCAGTGCCTCGACTGGCTCGTCACCGATCTCCGGAAGCGGTACGAGGTGGCCGCCGTCGGGCTCGCCGTCGCAGGGTTCGTCACCCCCGACCGCTCCGTCGTCCGCTTCGCCCCACACCTGCCCTGGCGGGAGGTGCCCGTCGCGGCGCAGATGAGCGAACGGATCGGACTGCCGGTGTCCTGCGAGCACGACGCCAACGCCGCGGCGGTCGCCGAA
Organism: uncultured Williamsia sp.; assembly: GCF_947494875.1. Taxonomy (GTDB): domain Bacteria; phylum Actinomycetota; class Actinomycetes; order Mycobacteriales; family Mycobacteriaceae; genus Williamsia_A. The sequence continues at coordinate 165,494 of NZ_CANLWM010000009.1, read as the reverse complement.
CGACGCTTCGGCGCGGCCGCCGGGGGGCACACCACCCTCGTCCTGGCGATCGGCACCGGCATCGGCGCCGGACTGCTCCTCGAGGGTGAGCTGTTCCGGGGGAGCAACGGCGTCGCACCGGAGTTGGGTCATCTCCCGGTCGTCCCCGACGGGCGTCCCTGTCCCTGCGGCAAGCGTGGGTGCTGGGAACGCTATTGCAGCGGGACGGCTCTGGTGGACAACGTCGTCGAGTTGGTCGCCGCCGGACGACACCGGACGAGTCCGCTGGCGCGGGAGACCGCGGAGGACCCGGGGTCCCTGACAGGTCGTCGCGTCGCCGCGGCCGCCCACGACGGTGATCCGATGGGACTCGCGGCCGTGGCCGACTTCTCCCGATGGCTGGGCTACGGGCTCGCGCTGATCGCCGACGTCTTCGACCCCGATCTGATCGTGCTCGCGGGCGGCGTCGGCGCGTCGAGCGGTCTGTTCCTCGACGAGGCGCGTGACCACTACGGCGCGCTGCTCACCGGCAGCGGTCACCGTCGACTCGCACGGATCCGCGCCACGCAGCTCGGCGAGGCGGCCGGTGTGATCGGCGCGTCGGCGATCGCCCGCAGCGACCTGTCATCGGTGCCCGCCACCCGCTGAGGGTGAGTAGAGTCGTCGCGCGGGTGTCGGACACGACATCGGTGTGCGGTGTGTCGGCTGCGACACGGTTGCGGCGGGGCAGAGCGAGGATCGGAGTCGGGCGATGTGGTACTGGCTGTTCAAGTACGTGCTGATGGGACCGGGACTCAAGCTGATGGCCCGACCGCGCATCGAAGGTGTCGAGAACATCCCCACCCGCGGTCCGGCGATCCTCGCGAGCAACCACCTGGCCGTGGTCGACAGCTTCTACCTGCCGCTCAAGGTGCCGCGGCGGATCTACTTCCTCGCCAAGAGCGAATACTTCACCGGCACAGGGCCGAAGGGCGCGTTCCAGCGGTGGTTCTTCACCGCCTCGGGCCAGATCCCCATCGACCGCACCGGCGCCGACGCGGCCGCGGGCGCCCTCATCGCCGCCCGTCGCAAGCTCGAGGAGGGCGAGCTGATGGGGATGTACCCCGAGGGCACCCGCTCGCCGGACGGCCGTCTGTACAAGGGCAAGACCGGCCTCGCGCGCATCGCCATGGAGACCGGGGTGCCGGTCATCCCGGTCGCGATGATCGGCACCGACCACCTGAACCCGCCCGGCACCGTGCTGCCGCGTCCGTGCCGCGTGACCATCAGAGTGGGCAAGCCGCTGGACTTCTCGCGCTTCGAGGGCATGAACGGCAACCGTTTCATCGAGCGGGCGGTCACCGACGAGATCATGTACGAGCTGATGCGCCTGTCCGGTCAGCAGTACGTCGACATCTACGCCGCGAGCCTGAAGAAGGCCGCCGACGGGGACGCTCAGCCGCCGGCGACGACCGTGCGGTCCGAGCCCGCCGCCTGACGGTCCGGCGGCGCGGTCGGCCGCACGCGGCCGAGCACGACCATCACGACGAGCAGGCCGAGGCCCCACAGGCAGAAGGCGTTGCCCAGCACGGTCTGCACCACCGACCACCGCGTCGGGTCGCCGTGGAAGAACTGGAACGGCGCGACGCCGACGACGACGAGTCCGGCACCGGCGGTGACGAGTAGTGCCCGTCGCGTCCGCGCGCGATCGCTCCGCCACGCCGCGGCCGCGAGCGCCAGCACGGCGGGCACCGACCACACCCAGTGGTGCGCCCACGACGTCGGCGAGACCATGACCGCCCAGACCGCGGTCACGCACACTCCGAGGACGTCGCCGCCGACGGTCCGTGCGCGTGAGATGGCGACCCAGGCGAGCGCGGTCAGCACCAGCACCGATGCCGCCCAGACGAGCTGTTCGCCGCCACCCGACCCGAGCAGACGGATCCACATACCGTTGACGCTCTGGTTGATGCCGCCCGCGAGGTCACCGATCCGGTCGGTGTGGAACACGGTGTGGCTCCAGTACCGGGACGAGTCCGACGGGGCCCAGACGAGCGCGATCGCCGCTGCTGCGGCGAACGTGCCCACGGCGCGCAGCACCGCACGCCGGTCACGGCGGACGACGAGCCACAGGACGAACGCCAGCGGCGTCAGTTTGATGGCCGCGGCGACGCCGATCAGGACACCGTGCCATCGCGACCCTCGCGGGCCGAGGACCAACAGGTCGACGGCGACGAGCACGAGCAGGACCACGTTGATCTGCCCGAAGCCCAGCGTCATCCAGTAGGGGTTGGTCCAGAGCGCGACCGTCGACACCGCGAGGACGATCCAGGTCCGGTTCCCGTCCGACCCGATCCGGAGCGCGCGCAGGACGATCGCGATCCCGATCACCGTCGCGATCAGCGTCACCACCGCCATCACCGTCCCGGCCACCACGAGGGGGACCACGGTGAACGGCAGGAACGACAGCGCCGCGAACGGTGGGTAGGTGAACGGCAGCCAGATGCCGTCGGTGGTGAACGGCATCGACCCGGAGGCGTACAGCGACCCGCCGTTGCGCCACATCTGCGCACCGAGGCGGTAGACGTCGATGTCGATGCGGTCGAAACGCCCGAAGGAGTGCGTGAACGGGGTGCCGGTCACGCGGATCATCGCGGTCACCGCGAAGGCCACCACGATGGTGGCGACGACCCCCCGCGACGGGGACCAGCCCGTGAGAAGGGGTCGGGCGGACGCGGTCGCGACCGGCGGACGAAGCGTGGACATGACGGCGATCATCGCGCATGACCCCCGACGCCTACGCTCGGTGGGTGCGATTCTTCTATGACACCGAGTTCATCGAGGACGGTCGGACCATCGAACTGGTGTCGATCGGTGTCGTCGCGGAGGACGGCAGCGAGTACTACGCGGTCTCCACCGAGTTCGATCCCGACCGCGCAGGGGACTGGGTCCGAGCGAACGTCCTGCCACATCTCCCCCCACCGTCGTCGAAGACGTGGGCCGGCAGGCAACGGATCCGTGACGAGTTGCTGAACTTCCTCACCTCGTTCGACGGCGACGTCGAGATGTGGGCCTGGATCGGCGCCTACGACCACGTCGCCCTGTGTCAACTGTGGGGGTCGATGCCGCAGCTGCCCCGCCCGATCCCGCGCTACACGCGCGAGCTCAAGCAGATGTGGGAGGCACTGGGCCGACCCGCGTTGCCGCCGTCGCCGGCCGACGCGCACGACGCCCTCGTCGACGCCCGTCACAACCTGCGCAAATGGGAGGCGATGCAGGCCGCCGCCCACGCCTGACCCGCCGCGTCGACGCGCCACCCCGGCGGGTGACGGCGGCGTCGTGCCCGACGATTACGCTGGTCGCCGTGGTGAACTGGACTGTTGACGTGCCCATCGACGAGCTGCCGGAGCTCCCGCCGCTCCCGGGCGACCTCGCCGAGCGTTTCGCCGGGGTGCTCGAGCGGCCCGCGCTGCAGCAGCCGACCTGGCCCGAGGACAAGGCGCGGGCCATGCGCACCGTGCTCGAGAGCGTGCCGCCGATCTGCATGCCCGAGGAGGTCGCGCAGCTCCACGACAGCCTCGCGAAAGTCGCGCGGGGCGAGGCGTTCCTCCTGCAGGGCGGCGACTGCGCCGAGACGTTCGTCGCGAACACCGAGCCGCACATCAAGGGCAACATCCGCACGCTGCTGCAGATGGCCGTCGTGCTCACCTACGGCGCGAGTCTCCCGGTCGTCAAGGTCGCGCGGATCGCGGGCCAGTACGCGAAGCCGCGGTCGTCGAACACCGACGCCCTGGGCCTGACCTCGTACCGCGGCGACATGGTGAACGGGTTCCCGGCCGACGAGGCCGCCCGCATCCACGACCCGTCGCGTCTGGTGCGTGCGTACGCCAACGCCAGCGCCGCGATGAACCTGGTGCGGGCGCTCACCGGCGCGGGACTGGCCGACCTGCACCGCGTGCACGACTGGAACCGCGAGTTCGTGCGCACGTCTCGCGCCGGCGCGCGCTACGAGGCGCTCGCGTCCGAGATCGACCGTGCGCTCCGCTTCATGGACGCCTGCGAGGTCCGCGACAGCAACCTGGAGTCGGCGAACATCTACGCCTCCCACGAGGCGCTCGTCCTCGACTACGAACGCGGGCTCCTGCGTCTCGCCGACGACCCCCGCGACCCGGACGGCGACCCGGTTCTCTACGACCTGTCTGCGCACTTCCTCTGGATCGGTGAGCGGACCCGCGACCTCGACGGCGCCCACATCGCGCTGGCCGAGCTCATCGCCAACCCGATCGGCGTGAAGATCGGGCCCACGACGACGCCCGAGCAGGCCGTCGAGTACGTGCGACGCCTCGACCCGAAGAAGGTCGACGGGCGCCTGACGTTGGTCGCGCGGATGGGCAACGGCAACGTCCGGACCGTGCTGCCGCCCATCGTCGAGGCCGTCGAGGCGACCGGTCACAAGGTGATCTGGCAGTGCGATCCGATGCACGGCAACACCCACGAGTCGTCGACGGGGTTCAAGACCCGGCACTTCGACCGGATCGTCGACGAGGTGCAGGGGTTCTTCGAGGTGCACCGGGCCCTGGGCACCCACCCGGGCGGCGTGCACATCGAACTCACCGGCGAGGACGTCACCGAATGCCTCGGTGGCGCCCAGGACATTTCCGACATGGATCTCGCCGGTCGCTACGAGACCGCCTGCGACCCGCGCCTCAACACCCAGCAGTCACTGGAGCTGGCGTTCCTCGTCGCGGAGATGTTGCGCGGCTGACGGTTCCGACCACGCGGTCGGTTGCTGGGCGGGTCGGCCCGCCGTCAGAGGGTCGGCGCCGGCGACGGCGACACCCGCCCACCACCCGAGTCCGGCGAGGGTGATCGCCAGCACCACGACGAGGCCCGCGACGATCCAGCCGCGACGTCGGCTGCGTCGACGACGTCCGACCTCCCGCTGCGCCGCGGCGAGCAGAGCCGGTCGTGCGCGCCGGTCGTCCTCGTCGAATGCGTCGTGGTCGTCGTAGCCGGGTCGGTCGTGGTCGTCGTGGCCGAATCCGTCTGCGCCGTCGCGACGTTCGACGCGGGTGCCGTCGGCCATCATGCGGGTGGCGCGAGGACGGCCGGGGTCGATGTCGTCGGAACCGAGGTCATCGAGGTCGGCGTCGTCGGTCGGTCGTGACTCGGCCAGTCGACGGGCGAGGGCGGTCGCGCGTTCGGCGGACACCCGTGGGGCCGGGACCGTGAACGACGGCAGGCGGAGCTCGGCGACGACGTCGGCGAGGGCGTCGAGCATGTCGTCACCGTCGGCGAACCGCTGTCCCGGGTCGCGCGCGGTCGCGGTGAGCACCAGCTCGTCGAACGGCCGGGGGACACCGCGGATCACGCGGCTCGGCGGCGGGACGTCACCGCGCAGCCGGGCGTAGGCCAGCGCCAGCGGGGTGTCGCCGCGGAACGGTGTGGTGCCCGTCAGCATCTCGAACAGCATGATGCCGAAGGAGTAGACATCGCTGCGGGCGTCGGCGTCGGCGGACTCGACCTGCTCGGGGGACAGGTAGGCCGCAGTGCCGAGGATGACGCTGTCGCTGGTGATGCCGGCCGCGGCGATGGCGCGGACGAGACCGAAGTCGACGACCTTGACCTCCCCGGCGTCGGAGATGAGGACGTTCTCCGGCTTGACGTCGCGGTGGACCAGCCCGTGGGCGTGCGCGGCCCCGAGACCGCCCAGCACCGGGATCCCCACCGCCGCGGCGGCATGCGGCGGCATCGGACCGCGCTCGGCGAGCAGCTCCCGCAATGTCCCGCCCTCGACGAGCTCCATCACCAGGAACGCCCACTCACCGTCGACGCCCTGGTCGTAGACGGGCACGAGGCCGGGATCCTTGAGTCGCGCGACCGACCGCGCCTCGAACTCCAGTCGCGCGAGGAAGCGCGGGTCGGCGCTGTAGCGGGGATCCATGACCTTCACGGCCACCGGGCGGTCCAGACGGAGGTCCACACCGAGGTAGACCCCCGACATCCCGCCGCGCGCGATGAGGGCGTCGATGCGGTAGCGGCCGTCGAGCGCGACGCCGAGCAGGACGTCACGTGCCGTGCTCACGTCGTCGACCCCTTCCGGCGAGAGAGGTGCGTCGCGCGGACCGCGACGCACCCTGCCGGGCAAGCCTAGTCGTGCCCGGACACGCGGGGCCCGGCCGCGCACGGCGGGTACCGTGTCCTCCCGTGGCCACACTGCCTCTCACCGACGACCACGTCCTGCCCGCCGACGAGCCCGTCCTCGATCTCCCCGCCGTCGCCCGCCGGCTCGGCGTCTCGGTCGGCCGGATCCGCACCCTCGTCGCCGAACACCACGTCCTCGCGGTGTCCCGTGACGGCGAACCCGTGGTCCCCGAGGTCTTCTTCGACGATCACGGCATCGCCAAGCACCTCACGGGTCTCATCGGCGTCCTCCTCGACGGAGGGTTCAGCCGCGACGAGGCGATGGAGTGGATGTTCACCGTGCAGGACGATCTCGGCGAGTACCCCGCGCGGGCTCTGCACGGACACTCCGCACGCGAGATGATCCGGCGCGCACAGGCTCTGGCGCTCTGAGAAATCGGCCGTGACGAGCGGTCCGCTGCGCGGTCGGGCGGCTCAGCCGCCGTACGGTCGGGCGGCTCAGCCGCCGCGGACGACGGCGGCCGCGGCCCGGCGCGCCCGGCGCGGGCCCCCGACGACCACTCGACGACCCAGCACGTGGTGGTCGGCCGCCTCGATCTGCTCGAGGATGTCGCGGTACAGCTCGAAGGCGGCCCGGATCGCGGGTCGGCTGCGCCGGTCGAGGAGTGCGATCCCCGGCTCGGCGACGCGGTATCGGGCGCGGGTCACGGCGATGCAGTGGGCGAGTCCCCGCTGCAGCTCCGGTGGGCTGATGCCGGTACGCCGTGCCTGCGCCAGCATGTCCTCGTCGACGCCGAACGCCGCGAGTTCCTCGGCGGGCAGGTAGATCCGGCCCCGGTCGAGGTCCTCGCCGACGTCGCGGATGAAGTTCGTCAGCTGGAACGCCTCGCCGAGCGCCGCCGCTAGCGGCAGTGCGGCATCGGGGTCGCTGGATCCGAGGATCGGGACCATCTGCAGGCCGATGACCGACGCCGACCCGTACATGTAGACGTCGAGCTCCTCGAACGTCGCGTAGCGGGTGGTGAACAGTGGGTCGCCCGGCAGGTCCATCCGCATGGAGGTCATGAACGCGCGGAAGTGGTCCTCGGGGATGTCGAACTCGACGATCGTGTCGGCGAGGGCGAGGATGCGGTCGTCGGCGTGCTCCGGGAGGCGGGCGCCGGGGGTCCGGCGGGCGGCCAGCGCGTCGCGGAGGCTGTCGTCGAGAGCGTTCACGACCGTCGTCGGGTCCAGCGTGTCCGACCCGTCGACCGACCACACGGACTCGCTCGCGTCGAGGACACCGTCGGTCACCGCGGAGTCGGGGTCGACGTCGACGACGTCGTCGACGAGCCGGGCGAAGCCGTACAGGGCGTACACCGCGCGCCGACGACGCAGCGGGAGCAGGCGCGTCCCGAGGTGGTAGGTCCGGCCGTGTTCGGCGGTCACCCGTTCGGCGACGGCGTACCCGCGTTCGACGCGGGCGCGATCGGACGGGTGCAGGTCGTCGACGACCTCCAGGGTGGACGAACGGGTCATGGTGCGGCCTCCGTCGCGGGTGAGGGGGCGGATGTGGTGGTCGACGGTCGGGTCGTGTCGACGTGGTCGGCGGGGCGATGCGGAGTCCGCGTGCGCCACAACACGATCCCGGCGGCGATCGCCGGGACGAGGCAGAGGATCGCGTCGACGGGCTCGTAGAGCAGGATCGAGTCGTCGGGTTGGAACACCAGGAGCAGGTACACGCACGCCCCGGCGATCAGGGCGAGGCCGCGTCGACCGATGACGGCGGCGCCGGCGACCACCAGCGCCCAGCTGTAGTACCAGGGGAGCGTGGAGGGTTCGAGCAGCAGCACCGCGGCCATCGCCACGGCGATCCCGACCACCGCGGAGGTGACGTCGGCCCGGGACCGCCACCAGACGGCGACCAGTGTGACGGCGAGGACGACCGCCCCGACGAAGCGCACCGTCGCGAGCACGCCGGGCAGCGGGAGCGCGACGAACGGCGCGGCGACGAGGGTGACCAGATGCGCGATCGCGGTCGGCAGGGTGAGCCAGTTGATGATCCGGTCGGCGTAGCCGAGTCCGGTCAGCCATCCGAGCCCGTGTCCGACCACGACGGTGAACACACCGAAGATCACCAGGCTGATGCCCACGATCGCGCCGAGCATCCCGGCCACGGCACGCGCACCGACCCTGCCGCGTTCCCGCGCGTGCGCCCACCAGATCCACAGGACGAACGGCAGGGCGATGCCGGCGGTGATCTTCACCGCGACCGCGAGGGCGAGGACCACGACGCCCCACACGTGGTGGCGGAGCACGGTGAGCGTCACACCGGTGACGAGCATCCCCGCCATGAGCATCTCGACGTGGGGTCCACCGACGAGGTGGATGAGCAGCATCGGGTTGAGCACCGCGAGCCACAGCGCGATCCGCGGGTCGCGTCCCAGCGCCGTCGCCAGGCGGGGGACCGCCCAGATCGCGAGGGCCCACCCGGGCAGCATCACCGCGCGCATCGCGAGCACACCGGTGATGGGGTCGTCGCCGGTCAGCTCGGTCACCCAGCGGGTGATCGTCATGAACAGCGGGCCGTACGGGGCGCTCGTCGTCGCCCAGACCTGTGCCATCGAGTCCAGCAACGGGCCGGGGTTCGTGGCCGGGCCGTCCGCGTAGGGGTTGAACCCGTCGCGCAGCAACGCGCCCTGGGCCAGGTAGGCGTAGACGTCGCGGCTGTACACCGGTACCGCGAGCAGCAGCGGCGCCGACCACCCGACCGCCGCCCACCGCAGGCGGTGCACGTCGTCGGCGGTGCGCGGGGTGGTGAGGATCCGGCGACCGAGCCACACCCAGGCCACGATCATGGCGGTGACACCGCCCCAGAACAGCAGCGCCGACAGCGATTTCCCGTGCCCGTAGGTGATCCACGCCATGTCGGCGTCCTGCAGCCACATCTGCGCGCGCGGGATGTCGCCGACGCCGACGCTGCCGAGCGTGACGAGCACGGCCCCGACGACGCCGAGGACGACGACGCCGGTGCGTGCGCCGCCGTCGGACCCGCTCAGGCGGTGATCCGATCTGCTGCGAGTCGGCCCGAGATGAGCACCGGCGGGATCCCCACGCCGGGGACGGTGCTGCTGCCCGCGAGGACCACGTTCTCGGCACCGCGCCACAGGTTCGGGGTGCGCAGCGGCCCGGTCTGGCCCAGCGTGTGCGCGGCGGCGAACGGGGTCCCGGCCGACATGCCGTCGGCCGCCCAGCTCCCCGGGTGGTCGATGCGGTGCACCCGGGCGTCGGTGATGCCCTTGTAGCCGCGCTCCTCCAGGACGCCGAGGTACTCGGCGACGTAGGGGGCCGCGATGTCGTCCCAGGCGAGGTCGGCGGAGTCGAGGTTCGGGCACGGTGCGAGCACCGACACCGATTCCGCTCCATCGGTGACGAAGTGGTCGGGATCGGTGACCGCCGGACGGTTCATGAGGATCGACGGGTCGCTCATCAGTCGGCCGCGGCGAGCGGTCAGCTCGCGGAAGGTCTCGGCCCAGGCCGCACCGAAGTCGATCGTGTGGTGCCCGCCGGGCCATCCGGCGGCGATGTCGGCGTCGACCGTGATGTGCGCGACCACCGCGCTCGGCGAGTGCCGCACCGCGCGGGTGCGTCCGGTCTCGCCGAGCAGACGCCGGGTCACCGGGGTGTCGGTGGTGACGACGACGGCGTCGCAGGGGATCTCGCCGGCGTCGGTCTGCACGGCGACGGCCCGGCCGCCGGCCAGGCGCACCGACGTCGCGGGCTCGCCGTAGCGAACCTCGCCGCCGGCCTCGGTGAGGGCCTGCGCCATCACGGCACCCACCCGTCCCATGCCGCCGATCGGGTACTCGACGCCGAGGCCGACGTCCATGTGCGCGATGACGGCGTAGATCGCCGGGGCCTGACTCGGCGGCACGCCTGCGTAGAGGGCCTGGAAGGTCACCGCCCGCTGCAACCGCTCGTCACCGATGTACCGGTTGACGGCCGCGGTGAGTCCTCGCACGGCGCCCATCGTCACGAGATCCTTGACGCCCGAGCGCATCTCGCCGCTCGCGACGTAGTCGAGGACGGAGTCGTGGTTGCGGTCGAGGAAGCGGTCGAACTCGACGTCGTAGAGCCGCTTCAGCCACTGGTCGTAGCGGCGATAGCCGTCGGCCGACGCCGCCCCGAAGGTCCGTTCGATCTCGACGATGCGGTCCTCGAGCCCTCGGCGCACCGCGAACTCGACGCCGTCGGCGTAGCGCATGTGGTACGTCGGGTCGAGGGGCCGCAGGTCCAGCCGGCGCAGTGCCTCGTCGTGGTCGATGCCGACGGCGCCCATCGGACGAGTGATGAGCGCGGGCATCGTCAGCACGGAGGCGCCGGTGTCGAAGGGGACACCGTCGATCACCTCGGTGCGCACCCGGCCGCCGGGTGTCGCGGCCGCCTCGACGACGGTGACGTCGAGGCCCGAGCCTCGCAGGTGCAGTGCCGCGGCGAGGCCCGAGAGTCCGGCGCCCACGACGACGACGCGGCGCACGGGGCCCGGGACGCGGCGGGCGCGGGAGGGGCGGGGGACGGGGATCGGCGAGGCCATCAGGAGCGTCTCCGGGTGAGGGCGTGGGCGACGGTGGTGAGGTCGGCGCGGGCGTCGGCCGGGGCGTCGAGTCCGTCGAGGACCGCGAGTGCGCCGTCGACGAGATGCCCGATCTCCTCCTCGATCTCCGCGGCGGCACCGCAGTCGACGAGGAGCGCGCGGGCGTCGTCGAGTTCGGCGGGTGTCAGCGACCGGCCGACGAGCCCGCGGAGGCGGGCCGCGGCGGCGGGGTCGTCGGCGTCGAGGCGGCGCAGCGCGACGGCGAGGAGCGCGGTGCGCTTGCCGGCGACGAGATCGTCGCCGGACGGCTTGCCGGTCACGGCGGGGTCGCCGAACACTCCGAGCATGTCGTCGCGAAGCTGGAACGCGATGCCGAGTCCGTCACCGACGCGGCCGAGCACCTCCACGGTCCCGTCGCCCGCGCCCGCGAGGGACGCTCCGAGCTGCAGCGGTCGGGAGACGGTGTATCCCGCCGTCTTGAAACGCATCACGCGGTAGGCCGCGTCGACGGACTCGTCGGCCGCCGCCTCGGTCACGATGTCGAGGGTCTGCCCGGCCAGCACCTCGGTGCGCATCGCGGTCCAGACACCCACGACGCGATCGCGGACGGCCGGGTGCAGCGGTGCCCGCGCGACGATGTCGTCGGCCCAGCTGAGCGCGAGGTCACCCAGGAGGATCGCCGTCGACGTGCCGAAGTGATCGGGGTCGCCGAGCCAGCCGCGCTCTCGGTGGCGCTGCGCGACTGCCCGGTGCACGGTCGGTCGTCCGCGTCGGGTGTCCGAGCGGTCGATGACGTCGTCGTGGATGAGTGCGCACGCCTGGATCAGTTCGAGGGCGGCGCACACCTCGAACGCGGTCGCGGCGTCGCCGTCGTCGGTACGGCCCCCGGTCAGACGGAAGCCCGCCCACGCGAACGTGGGGCGGACCCGCTTCCCACCGCCCATGACGAAATCGCCGATGAGGTCGGTGAGGTCGGCGACGCTGTCGGACACGGCGGCCGTCGCCGACCGACGCTCGGTGAAGACGTCGGCGAGGAGGCGACCGACGGCAGCGGGGACATCGTCGATGGTGGCCGGCAGCACCCCACGAGACTACCGACGCCTCGACGCCCGGGCGTGTCTGCGGTGTTCCTCACCACGGCCGATGGTCCGGCCGTCCACCCCTCTATGCTGGGCGGGTGACCTCACCGACCGCAGCGCAGTCCGTCATCGCACGGCTGTCGGCGCCGCACGCCGGCCCGGTGCCGTTCTCCGTCGAGTTCTTCCCGCCGAAGGATCAGGCCGGCGAGGAGCGCCTGTGGCGCGCGGTGCGCGTCTTCGAACAGCTGCGCCCCGCCTTCGCCTCGCTGACCTACGGCGCCGGCGGCACGAGCCGTGACCGCACCGTGCGCATCGCGGGAGAGATGGCCCGTGAGACCACCCTCACGACGGTCGCGCACCTCACGGCGGTCAACCACAGCATCGACGAACTGCGCGCGCTGGTGGGCTCGTACGCCGACCAGGGCATCACCAACATCCTCGCGCTCCGTGGCGATCCGCCGGGAGACCCGTTGGGGGAGTGGACCAAGCATCCCGAGGGCGTCGCGTACGCGGAGGAGCTGGTGCGTCTCGTCGACGAGCTCGGCGAGTTCGAGGTGGGTGTGGCGTCGTTCCCCGAGGGACACCACCGCGCGCCCGACCTCGAGGAGGACACGCGCAATCTCGTGGCGAAGCTGCGAGCGGGTGCGGAGTACTCGATCACCCAGATGTTCTTCCGTGTCGACGACTACCTGCGCCTGCGGGACCGTGTCGCCGCCGCCGACCCCGAGCAGGGCGCGAAGCCGATCATCCCGGGCATCATGCCGATCACCTCGCTGGCGTCGGTGCGGCGGATGATGGAGCTGTCCGGGTCGACGATGCCGCCGGACCTCGACGAGCGTCTCGCGCGGGCCGCGGGGAACGACGAGGCCGCGAACCGGGACGCGATCCGCGCTGTCGGCATCGACATCGCCACCGAGATCGCCGAGCGGCTCATCGCCGAGGGCGCGCCGTGCCTGCACTTCTGCAGCCTCAACTTCGCCAAGGCCACCGGCGAGGTGCTCCAGCGCCTCGGGATGGACGCACTCGTCGCCTGAGCGGGCCTCACCCACCCAGACGACGCCCCTTCCACCGCAGCGTGCCGCTGCGGGTGCGCCGGACGGACTCGACCACGAGTCCGACCGCGGCCGTGACCGCGGGCCCGTGAGCGACTGCTGATCCGACGTCGGCAACCGTCAGGCGTGGACTCTCGGCGGACCGTGCGAGCAGACGTGTGGCGACGGTCGCGGCGTACAGCAGCCAGGCCCTCGCGTCGCGGGGGCGCCGGATCACGGCGACGGTGGGGGCGGCCTGTGCGACGCCGGTCGCGACGACCGCGGCCAGGGCCCCCGGCCGACCGAACTCCGTGCCCAGCCACCGCAGATAGCCACCGGCCAGGGATCGGCCGTCGGTGTACATGCGACAGCTGACCTCGTCGCGACCGAGCCGGATGATCGCCGCCAGGCCGACGTCGCGCACCCTCCGGGCGAGCGCGAGGTCGTCGGCCGGAGATCCGGCCACGCTGCGGTGGCCGCCGACGAGCCGGTGCACACGGGTGGGCATCAGCAGGAACTGGCCGTTGGCCAGCGCGGTCGCGGCCGACGGTCGTCGCTCGCTGAGCCGGATCGGCACCGTGGTGAACCACGACCAGCACGGCAGCGGCTGCAGCAGGGTCTCGGCCGGTGACCCGACCTCCTGACGTGGCCACAGGCTGAGCAGTCCGACGGAGCGGCCACCCGGTCGGCGACGGTCTTCGTCCTGCAGGAGCGCGACGGCGGAGGCGATCGCGTCGGGACGCAGGCGCACGTCGGCGTCCACCAGGCACAACCACCCCTCGGCCGGCGGATCGGTGAGGTGACCTCGCGTCATCCGTTCGATCGCCCACGCCTTCCCGGTCCAGCCCGGCGGCGGGTCATCACCGCCGTCGAGCACCTCCACACGAGGGTCTCCGTCGGCGGCCGCGCGGGCCAGATCGCCGGTGCCGTCGGCCGATCCGTCGTCGAGCACGACGATCCGGAGCGCGGACAGACCGCGCTGCGCGCGCAGGTCGCCGACCACGTCGGCGATGTGGTCGGCCTCGTCACGGGCGGGGACGCACGCGGTGACCGGGTCGGCGACCTCGGGACGGGGCACGGCCGGGGCGGACAGGCCGCCGACGGTGAGTCGGTTGACCGCGGCGATCGACAGCTGCGCCAGCACGGTGACGGCGACCCACGCGGGCAGACCGCCGGGGCGCGCGGATGCGCTCACAGGGGTCAGGAGTCGCGGGGTGTTGCGGTCAGGCGGGGGCTCGTGTCCCGGGCGAGGTAGGCGATGCCGCCGACGATCAGGACGACCGCGATCGTGATGCCGACGAGCAGCCAGGTCCAGTCGTCGAAGGCCGCGGTGCCCGGGTCGGGGTAGTCGGCCTCGGCGGACAGGTCCGAGGTGGTCCCCGGCTGGGGCGTCCAACGAACCGTGTCGTCCGCGGTCTGCTGACCGTTGGTCGCCGAGATCGACCCCGCGAACCGCACCGTCATGACGATGAGGTCGCGGCCCGCGGTGAGGGGTGTGAGGTCGGCCGACGCCCGCAGCCGCACGACGTCGCCGCTGCGCTTCGTCGACAGCTGCATGCTCACCGACGAGTTCGGGTACGCCTCGAGCAGCAGGTCGCCGAGCTGGTTGAACACACCAACGGGCAGTGCGCTGTAGGTGATCCGGGTCCCGCGGAACCCGTCGGCGTCGTAGTCCTCGGCGACGACGTTGCCCGCCATCGACTGCGGGACCTCGATGCGGGGGACACCGTTCGAGGAGCCGGTGGCGCCGTTGGCGTCACCGGTCGACTTCTGCGCCACGATGAGGTCACCCCACAGCCGGTCACCGACGTAGGACGACCGCTGCAGGCACGATGTCAGGGAGGCCGAGGCCGCGAGCAGCACGAGCACCGCGACGACGGCGCGGGCGACGCGCTGCGGGCGGGCGGGGCGGATCGGACGCGGGAGCGGCGAGGACGTCACGCGGACATCGTGCCAGCCCGCACCACCCGTCGTCGCGGACGCGCCGCGACGACGAGCGCGGGCACCGCCAGGACACCCATCACGACGACGCCGTAGCCCAGTCCCGATCGCAGGTCGCCCTCGTGCAGCAGGAAGGCCTGCGCGAACGCCGACCCGATCCACGTCCACACCACCCAGACGAGGGCGACGAGCGGGACACGACTGTTCGGCTCGGCGTCCATGGGCGCGCCGGGACGCCGGCAGAACTCGATCAGCGTCATCGCGACGACGCCGACGAGTGCCCACCCGGCGAAGTTGGTCAGCGGGATCTGCTCCATGCCGGGCAGTCCGGCGTCGGTGCTGCGCCAGGCCCAGAGCCCGTCGGCCACCATCTGCGGGTCGAGGTAGAGGTCCCACCCGATCAGTCCGACCGTGGCGAGGGCGACCCGGGGCAGGGCGCGGTCACCGACGACGATCCCGGCCACGCGCCACACCGCCCAGACGCCGATCAGCCACGCCGCGCTGATCCAGACCGGCACCCCGGCGATGTGCGGGTGGAGCCGGTCGTCGGCGTAGGCGTAGGTGCCGAACGGGAAGCCGGTGTGCGTCCCCGACCACTCCGCCGCGTAGGCGAGCACGGGCACACCGACCACCACGACCAGCCCGCGGGCGACGCCGAGTGCGACGAGCGCGTCGGCCGCCATGGCGACCACCGCGGACGCGAGGACGACGATCGTCACCGTGTCGCGCACGCCGGGACCGGCCAGGGGGTAGGCGATCTGCGCGGCGATCGACACCCCGACCGCCGCGAGGGCGAGGGGCGCCAGGGCGTGCGGGGCGGAGGTCGCCGTCGACCTCGTCGCGGCGGCCGTCACCGTCGTCCCGATCCGAGCAGGCCGGGCAGTGCGCCCGCGATCACCGACCGCACGCGGTCGACGGGTCGGGTCCGCGCCGCCAGTACCGCCTGTGCCGCGATCGAGCCCGACAGTCCCGACACGCCTCCACCGGGGTGGGTGGACGCGCCGGCGAGGAACAGGCCGTCGGCGCCCGGCACGGTGTGACCCCCGAGGTCGGGATGCGGTCGGAAGGCGAACATCTGATCGGCGGACATGTCGACGTGCATCACGTTGCCGCCGACCAGCCCGAGCTCGTCCTCGAGGCGGTCGGGGGTCTGGGCGTACACGTGCTCGATGCTGTCGGCGAAACCGGGCGCCCACGAATCCATCTCGGCGACGACGGCGTCGGTGGCCTCCTGGCGCACCGACTCCCACGACCGTCCACCCGACAACCGGTACGGGTGCCACTGCGTCCACAGCGTCAGCATGTGCCGGTCCGGTGGGGCCAGCGACGGGTCGATCGCGGAGAAGCCCATCGGCAGGACGACGGGCCGCCGTGGCAGGTCGCCCGCCCGGGCGTCACCGTGCGCCCGGGCGAGGTGCCCGCGATCGGTGACGAGCAGTCCCAGACCCGAGTGCACACCGTGCGCGGGCAGGCCGGCGGGCAGGTTCGCGTACTGCGGCAGCGCCGTCGTGCCGACGCGGATCGCGCTGCCGACACCGGGTCCGACGTCGATCCGCGACCGCCACCGGTCGACCGCGGCCCCGTCGTGACCGCCCGCTGCGAGCATGTCGAGCGTGGTGAGGACGTGGCACGCGGCGATCACCTGGGTGGCGGTTTGCTCGGCGCCGGAGGCCGTCCGGACACGCCAGCGGTCGCCGTCGGGGGCGATCTCGACGGCCGCGTCACCGAGATGCACCGAGCCGCCGTCGGATTCCAGCGAGGAGATGAGCGCGGTGGTGAGGGCACCACTGCCCCCGACCGCGCGCCCGGGCGGGCCGGAGTGCATGAGTGCGGCGATGCCGACCATGGGTGCCGTGCCCGGCTCGCTCATCGGGGGACCCGACTGCGCGCCGAACCACGCCAGCGCCGCCTTGAGGCGCTCCGAGGTGAACCAGCTGTCGAGCAGTGCGTCACCCGATCGCAGGAACTCCTGTGCCAGTTCGGGTCCGGCGGTCCGGCCCGACCGGCCGTCGCGGGTGGGCATGCCCCAGAACGCGCGCACGAAGGAGGCCGGGGCAGGACGTGCCCCGAACATCCGCATCACGGCCTGCGATCGCGGTCCCCAGACGCCGACGAAGTCACGGTAGGCCTGCGCGTCGCGGGCACCGCAGGACGCCTCGATGGAGGCACACGTCGCGTCGACGTCGACACGGAAGACGATGGCGGGGGAGTCGCCGACCGCGGGCGCGAACGCCCACGGGTCGCAGTCGATGTAGCGCAGTCCGTGCCGGGCCAGGTCGAGCCGTTCGACGAGCCCGGTGTGCCGGATCATGATGTGGGCGCTCGAGCCGCGGTCCACGCGGTAGCCCGGGAACCGCTCGACGGTGGACACCGCGCCGCCGGGGACGGTGTCCCGCTCGACGACGGCGACGTCGAGTCCGGAGCGCGCGAGCAGGGCGGCGGCGACCAGACCGTTGTGTCCGGCGCCGACCACCACCACGTCGTGAGGTGTGTGCATCACTCCATGGTGCCCGCACCCGACCGGGCTGAACCCCGACGCCGGGTCAGCGGACCCCGCGCAACGGCAGGCGACGACCGAGGACGGCGAACGGCCGGGGGTCGCCGGTGAAACTGAAATGACGCAGCAGGTCGTCGAAGCCGAGGCGTCGGTACAGCCGCCAGGCACGGTTGTCGTCGCGCGGCACCTCCGGCGTCGACAGCAGGACGCTGCTCTCGAGCCGGTCCCGGAGCAGTCGCACCAGGACCCGTTCGCCCAGCCCCGATCCCTGGTGGCCCGGGTCGACGTGGAGTTCGGTGAGCTCGAAGTAGTCGCGGGTGATCTCCGTGATCTGGGGCGCGGTGAACCCGGCGAGCCGCAGGCCCGCGCACAGCTGCTGGTTCCACCACTGGTCGGGCGCACCGCGGTAGCCGTACCCGACGGCGACGAGGCGATCGGTGCCGCCGGCGGGGTCGGTCTCGACCGCACCGACGGCCTGCCAGCCGGGACGCCGCGTGTGGTCGGACCAGAGCGGCGCGCGGTGCGCCTGCGTGCCGCGTGGATAGCCCATCGCGGCGACGTAGATGTCCAGCGCGGCGGGCAACCACGTGTCGATGTCAGCGACGGTCAGGTCGACGAGTCGCACCGGCACGGGGTCTGCGCCTCCTCTTGAGCACTGCGCGGGGGGTGGCCTATATTGAATAGGTCGAACGGGTGTTCGAGTGCTCAACCTCCGCGACGAGTGACTTCCCACCCGGCGACCTCCGGTCGGCCCGGTGGTGGACGAGGGAAGCGTCTGCCGCCGGGCCGATCCGCCCCGGGGCCGGTTGTCGGTGGTGGCGGGTATCACCGACAGTGCCGACGCGGCGCGGGACGGATGCTCGCCCGCGCGACGTTGAACCGGACACGAGACGACAGAGCCGCAGGAGAGGGGACGACGATGACGACACGACGGTCGACACCTGATCCGAGGGCCGTCCTGCGAGCACGCGACCTGCTGTCGCGGGCGGACACGATGGCCGTGCACGCCGGTGACGTCGACGACGCCGCGGAACAGGTCCGTGGCCTGTACCTGGCCGCGTTGCGCGCCGCGGGCGCCGCCCTGGCCGTCGGGGAGACGACGTCCCGGCGTCGGGGCTCGGCGAGCGCCTGGGCGCGACTGCCGCGCAGCGTTCCCGCCTTCACCCGGTGGGCCACCCACTTCGCCGGACTGTCCCGGCTCCGGTCCGACATCGAGCTCGGCGTCGTGCACGACGTACCGCCGGAGACCGTCTCCCGCACCCGGGTCGCCGTGGTCGACTTCCTCGCCGACGTGGAGGCTCTCGTCGACGCCTGTGCGCGCGGCGATGTCGCACCTCAGCAGTGGTCGCCGCCCGAGAAGCGGACGGCGTGACACAGTGGGCTGGTGTCCGGTCGGTAATGGTGGTCGCATCGGCGAACACCTCGTACTATTGGCTCACTGGCCCGGGACGCGGGCCCGAGCCGCTCGGACACGTCAGACGGGCCAGACGACTCGCAACGAATCCGGTCACCGGACCGAGTGCTGTTAGGAGGGGCGGTGCCACTCTCGGAGCACGAGCAGCGGATGCTCGAACAGATCGAGAACGCGCTCTATGCCGAAGATCCGAAGTTCGCCTCGAACGTTCGTCGGCGTCGCTTCGGCGGGTCTGCGGCTCGTCGTCGGTTGCAGGCGGCTGTCGTCTTCGTGATCGGTCTGGCCCTCCTGATCGGTGGCGTCGTCGTCGACGTGACCGTCGGTGGCTTCCCGATCCTCAGCCTCATCGGATTCCTCGTGATGTTCGGTGCCGGTCTGCTCGCGCTGTGGGGCGTGGGTTCGTCGCCGGCATCGCCCGCCGGTGACAGCGGCGGCGACGGCCAGCCGCGTCGCGGTCGGAACCGGTCGTCGCGGTCGTTCAGCGAGCGCATGGAGGAGCGGTTCAACCGCCGTTTCGAACAGGAGTGACATGGTGATCCGACCGCACTGACGGTCGGTCCACGACAGGCCGCGCACCCAGCTGGGTGCGCGGCCTTCGTCGTTCCCGGCGCCTCCCCGTGCCCCCACTTCCACCCACTCTGTGCCCCCGGCCGGTTCCCGTGACGTTGCGGCAATGCGTGACCTGCGATTTCGCCACGGCACGACGCGCCACGACGACTGCGTGGCCGCAAATCTCCCCACCTGAAAAACTGCAGCTCACGCATGGTTTCTGCGCATCTCTTGCTCTCCCCGGGGAACTTTATGGTGGCAAGTGGGGCAAAGTGGGGTAATGTGGCTCGCGGAGGCAGGGAGTGCCGGACCCCCTTCCTCCACCGGCGGGAGGTGTGGCGGACGTGTTCGTCGGCACCCACGCGCACAAGTTGGACGACAAGGGGCGGCTCACGTTGCCCGCGAAGTTCCGCGAACAGCTGGCGGGAGGGATGTTGGTGACACTCGGTCAGGACCGGTGCCTCACGATCTACTCGCCGGAGAAGTTCGCGGAGATCGCGGAGCGTGCCGCCGCCGCGTCCAAGGTCGACGAGAAGGCGCGGATGTTCCAGCGCACCCTCATGTCGGGCACCGAGGAGATGGTCCCCGACGGACAGGGGCGCATCACGCTCTCGGTGGAGCATCGGCGCTACGCGGGCCTGTCGAAGGCATGCACCGTGATCGGCAACTACGACAGCATCGAGGTCTGGGACTCCCAGGCCTGGGAGAACTACCAGTCGCAGCACGAGGAGAGCTACTCGCGCGGCGACAACCCGGCACTGGGATCGATCCTGTGACCACGGTCCCGCCACCGGAGACGACGGCGGGACGCACCGCGACCGCGCACGGCGAGGCCAGGCCTTCGCCCGACCCGACCCTGACGCACTTCCCCAGCGCCAGGTTCGGACTCGGGCGGAGACCCGGCCTCACCGCGCGGGTCACGACCGCCTGCCGTCGCGAAAGGGTGTCGCGGATGTCCATCACCGGCGACCACGGCCATGTCCCCGTCATGGCGCAGCGGATGCTCGATCTGGTCACGCCGTCGCTCACACGCGTCGCACCGGACGGTCACGACGCGATCTTCGTCGACGGGACGCTCGGCGCCGGCGGACACAGCGAACTCGTCCTGCAGGCCTTCCCGGCCGTCCGCGTGGTCGCCCTCGACCGCGACAGTGCCGCCATCGCCGGGGCACGGGACCGTCTGGCCCCCTTCGCCGACCGTCTGACCATCGCCCACGCCCGGTACGACGCCGTCGACGAGGTCCTCGCCGACGCCGGGATCGACGCGGTCGACGCCGCTCTCTACGACCTCGGTGTCTCGTCGATGCAGCTCGACCAGGCCGACCGGGGGTTCGCCTACTCGGTCGACGCCCCGCTGGACATGCGGATGGACACGTCGCACGGCCCGACGGCTGCCGATGTCCTGAACACCTACGAGCACGGCGATCTCGCGCGCGTGCTCTCGACGTACGGCGAGGAGAGGTTCGCGGGGAAGATCGCGTCGGCGGTGCTGCGCGAGCGGGCCGTCGAACCCTTCACCACGAGCGCCCGACTCGTCGAACTGCTGTACCGCGTCATCCCCGCGGCGACCCGACGCACCGGGGGACACCCGGCCAAGCGGACCTTCCAGGCCCTGCGCATCGAGGTCAACGGCGAACTCGACTCGCTGCAGGCCGCGATCCCGCGTGCTCTCGACGCCCTCGCTGTCGGAGGTCGCCTCGTGGTCATGAGCTACCAGTCACTCGAGGACCGGATCGTCAAGCGCGAGTTCGCCCGTCGCACCACGTCGTCGACGCCGCCGGGACTCCCGTTCGACCTGCCCGGCACCGCGCCCACGTTCGTCGCCGTGACCCGCGGTGCCGAGCGAGCCGACGAGGACGAACTGGACCGCAACCCACGGTCTGCGCCCGTGCGCCTGCGCGCCGTCGAACGCACGGCACCCGCGTGACCGACACCCGGACCCCTTCCCGCCCCGCACCATCGACCGCCCGCACCCCGAGGGAGACCCGCCGATGACCGGTGACGCCCACGACGACGGCCTCCTGCGTGACCCCGCAGGGGCCACCACTGTCCTCGACGCCGACGACCGTCCCACGCAGACCGACGGTCGACGGGACCGCACCGCCTCGACGCGGACCCGGGGGACCCGGTCGCCGGCCGCGCAACGCGCGCTCGACCGACGTCGCCGACGGACCGTCCAGCGGTCGACCGCCGAGCTGACCGGCGCGCGCGACCGCTCGCGCGGCTGGTGGTCACGGATGATCGCCTCGCCGGCGGATGCCCTGCGGCGCATGCCCTTCGCGGTCCTCGTCGTGGCGATCCTCGCGGTGGGACTCGCGCTCACGCTGTGGTTGTCGACCACTGCCGCCGAGGACTCCTACGGGTTGTCCGCCGCCCGGGAACAGAACTCGACCCTGAGCGCCCAGCGCGACGCGTTGAACAAGTCCTACGAACTCGCCAACAGTGCACCGGAACTCGCGAAGAAGGCGGCCGAGCAGGGACTCATCCCGTCGAAGGACGTGGCCCGCATGGTCGTCGGTACCGACAACCGGATCCGGATCGTCGGTGACCCGACGCCCGCGTCGGGCGCGCCGGCACCCGCCCTGAACGACGGCACCCCGCGCACCGTTGCGCCGCAACCGGGTTCGTCGACCGACGGGAACACCGCCGCGGCGCCGGCGTCGGGCGCCGTGGCCGGGGCGACCGACCCCGCCCTCGCGCCTGCGCCGAACGTGTTGCCCGGCAGTGGGACCGCGGTCGCACCCGCAGCAGCGCCGAACACGGCGACGAACAGCACGCCCTCGTCGAACGCCACCGCCGCACCGTCCTCGGCCACTCCTCCCGCCTCGGGTACCCCGCAGGCGAGGTCGGGGTCGACGGACTCGTCCGTTCCCCGATGACGGATCGGCGCCACGCCGGGCGCGGTACGCCACGCAGCGCGTTCCGCGGAGCAGACTCGGCCCATGTTCCGGATCCCGACCGTTCCGCACGCCGCGGCCGCACCGGCGACATGAGCACCACGCGCACCCGCCGCCCACCGTCCGGAGCGCGCAAGGCCACGTCGGGCGCACGCAACCGCGACGACGCCCCGCCGCGCGCCGGCCGTCCCCACTCGGGGAGCATCCGCGGTGACGGACGGGTCAGCGCCGGTGCGCGGACACGTGTCGGCGTCCCGCAGTTCGTCACCCGCACACGGCTCGGCGCGCTCGTCCTCGGTCTCGCCGTCGTGCTGGTCGCCGGGAAGCTGGTGTCGCTGCAGGTCTTCGAGTCGTCGTCGCTGTCGGCGCAGGCGGCGAACCAGCGCGCGGTGACGGAGGTGCTCGCGGCCAAGCGCGGCCCCATCGTCGACCGCAACGGCAAGCCCATCGCCTACACCGAGGAGGCGCGTGCCCTCACGTTCCAGCCGGTGAAGGAACGCGCGGCCATGGACGCCGCGCACGCCAAGGACTCGGCCGCGCCCGACGCGTCGACACGCATCCGGCAGATCGCGGACGGGATTTACACCGCCCTCGGCGGGGCGGTCACCCGCGAGTCGCTCATGTCGGAGCTGACGAGCAATCAGCCCTTCGTCTACCTCGCACGCTCCGTGGGCATGGCGGTGGCCACGAAGATCACCGACGACTTCCCGGAGGTCGGCGCCGAGCGCCAGGACATCCGGCTCTACCCGGGCGGGTCGCTCGCCGCCAACATCGTCGGCGACGTCGACTTCGACGGCAACGGCCTCATCGGCCTCGAGTCGTCGATGGACTCGACGCTCCACGGCACGGACGGGTCGAAGACTTACGACCGCGGCAGCGACGGTGCGGTGATCCCCGGCAGCACCCGCAACGTGCACCCCGCGGTGGACGGGAGCCGTGTCGAGCTCACCATCGACTCCGACGTGCAGTGGTTCGTCCAGGCGCAGGTGCAGAAGGCCAAGCAGCTCTCCGGCGCGAAGAACGCCTCCGCGGTCGTGCTCGACGCGCACACCGGCGAGGTCCTCGCGATGGCCAACGACGGCACCTTCGACGCGTCGAAGCCGCTGGGGCAGCAGCAGGACGCCCAGTTGGGCAACCTGCCGGTGACGTCGCCCTTCGAACCCGGCTCGGTGAACAAGATCGTCACCGCGTCCGCGGCCATCGAGTACGGCCTGACGACCCCGACCCAGGTGCTTCAGGTGCCGGGCAGCATCCAGATGGCCGGCGTCACCGTCCACGACGCGTGGGTGCACGGCGTCGCGCCGTACACGACGACCGGCATCTTCGGGAAGTCGTCGAACGTCGGCACCCTGATGCTCGCGCAGAAGGTCGGCGAGGACCGCTACGCGGCCCTGCTGCAGAAGTTCGGACTCGGTCAGCGCACCCAGGTCGGGCTGCCCGGCGAGAGCGCCGGTGAGGTACCCGCCCGCAGCCAGTGGTCGGGTGGCACGTTCGCGAACCTGCCCATCGGGCAGGGCCTGTCGATGACGCTGCTGCAGATGACGAGCATGTACCAGGCCATCGCGAACGACGGCGTCCGAGTGCCGCCGCGCATCGTGCGGGCAACCGGATCCGACGACCCGCAGGCGCCGCCGGCCGGCGTGCGCGTCGTGAGCCCGCAGACCGCGCAGACGGTGCGGGACATGTTCCGCGCGATCGTGCAGAAGGACCCGATGGGCGAGCAGCAGGGCACCGGCTCGAAGGGTGCGGTGCCGGGCTACCAGGTCAGCGCGAAGACGGGCACCGCCCAGCAGGTCGATCCCGACTGCGGCTGCTACTCGAACTCCAGCTACAACATCACCTTCGCCGGGATCACGCCCGCGGACGACCCGCGTTTCGTCGTCGGCATCATGCTCGACAACCCGTCACGAAGCAGCGACGGCAGCGGCGGCCAGTCCGCGGCACCGCTGTTCGAGACGATCGCGTCGTGGATGCTGCAGCGCGAGCACGTGCCGATGTCGGCGCGGCCGGCGCCCGAGATGATCCTGCAGGCGACCTGACGGGTGACTCGCGTCGGCCCGCGTAGGCTGACGTGCTCGGGAGAGCCCGCACCCGGTGCGGGACGGTGTGGTCGACAGGAGTGGTGATCGGGTGAGCGAGGGGACATCGCGATCGGTGCTGCGACCACGCTCGGTCACCCCGGTCGCCGTCGAGGCGATCGCGACGGCCGTGTCCGCCCGCCTCGACCTCCTCGGCGAGGCCACGACGTCGAGCACGGTCACCGGCGCCACCCTGCGTGCTCAGGACGTCACCCCGGGTGACCTGTTCGCGGCGCTGCCCGGGGCACGGGTGCACGGCGCACAGTTCGCCGTCGACGCGATCGACGCCGGTGCGTCGGCCGTCCTCACCGACAGCGCCGGCGCATCGGTGCTCAAGACCTCGGTGCCGCCGGGGACACCCGTCGCCGTCCTGGTGCACCCCGATCCGCGCAGCGTCCTGGGTGCGGTGAGCGCCCGGGTGTACGGGGACCCGTCGCGACGACTGCGGCTGATCGGCATCACCGGCACCTCGGGCAAGACCACGTCGAGCTACATGCTCGAGTCTGCGCTGATGGCGGCCGGACACCGGGTCGGGCTCATCGGCACCGTCGAGACCCGGATCGCCGGTGAGCGGCAACCCAGTTCGCTGACCACGCCCGAGGCCCCGTCGCTGCAGGCGATGCTCGCCGCGATGGTGGAGCAGGGCGTCGACACCGTGGTCATGGAGGTGTCCAGCCACGCGTTGGCGTTGGGACGTGTCCGCGGAGCGCATTTCGCGATCGGCGCGTTCACCAACCTGTCGCAGGACCACCTCGACTTCCACCCGACGATGCTCGACTACTTCGAGGCGAAGTCGCGTCTGTTCGTGCCCGTGCCGTCCGAGCACTCCGTGCCGGGGGCGTCGGAACACGCTGCGCGCGCGGTGATCTGCGTCGATGACGAGTGGGGCGAACGCCTCGCGGCCATGGTCGGTCGTGGCGCGGTGACCACGTCGACCCGCCACAGCGCCGCGGCCTGGTTCGCCGGGCCGTCCCGCCTGCGCGACGACGGGTCGCAGACGGTGACCGTGCGCGCGCCGATGGGGGAGAACCACACCCTGTCCGTGCCGTTGCCGGGTCGCTACAACGTCGCCAACGCGCTCACCGCGCTCGCCGTCGCCGACGCCGCAGGGGTGTCGGTGCCCGACGCCGCCCGCGGGATCGCCGAGGTCCGCGTGCCCGGGCGTGTCGAACTCGTCGACCGCGGCCAGGACTTCCTGGCCGTCGTCGACTACGCGCACAAGCCCGCCGCCCTCGACGCGGTCATCGCGACCCTGCGCGGGCAGGCGACGGGCCGCCTGGCGGTGGTCGTCGGTGCCGGTGGCAACCGCGACATGGGCAAGCGACCGCTCATGGGTGCGGCCGCCGCGCGAGGTGCGTATCTCGTGGTCGTCACCGACGACAACCCTCGCGACGAGGACCCGGCCCTGATCCGCGCCGCGGTCCGCGCCGGGGCAGAGGGCGTCGACGCCGACGAGCGACCCGTGGGTGCGCAGGACGTCGTCGAGATCGGGGACCGCGCCGCGGCGATCGCCCATGCCGTGCGGTGGGCGCGGACCGGGGACGTCGTGCTCGTCGCGGGCAAGGGCCACGAGACCGGTCAGGAGGTGGCGGGGGTGAAGACGCCGTTCGACGACCGGACCGTCGTCGCCGAGGCCATCGACGCGCGAGCGGCAGAGCTCGATCCACAGGAGGACGACACATGAGCGCCGAGGACACCGCCGTCTGGGTGATCGACCGGACGGGCGTACCCGCCGGGCCCGACGACGTCTCCGACGGGCTCGCCGAC
Organism: uncultured Williamsia sp.; assembly: GCF_947494875.1. Classification (GTDB taxonomy): domain Bacteria; phylum Actinomycetota; class Actinomycetes; order Mycobacteriales; family Mycobacteriaceae; genus Williamsia_A. Next base: position 139,566 of record NZ_CANLWM010000009.1, on the reverse strand, counting down.
CTCGTCCGCACCGCGCGTGCGCGTGTCGTCCCGGACGGACCCGCCCGGACGTGGGCGGTGCTGGGCGAGCTCGACGTGGCGGAGTCCGACGACGCCACCGGATCCGACCGGGCCGTCGCCCACGATCGCGTCGGACGCCGCGCGGTGCGCCTCGCCGTCGACACCACGGTGTCGGTGGGCGAGTCGCGGTGGGTGCGGGCGCTGCACCAGGGCGCGGTCATGGAGGGTTCCTGGGGCGACGAGGCGCGCCTGGTGGCCGACGCCGACGAGGCCTGGCGGACCCTGGACGACGAACTCACCGCCGGTGACGTGGTGCTGGTGGCCGGGGGTGGGGCCGAGTTGTCGCGCCTCGCGCGGACATTGTTGGATGACCAACGGTGCACGGCGCGGCCGTGACGCCTCGTGGTGGGCTCCGATCCGCACCCGCGAGGTGCCTGGCGACGATGGGGACGACGTAGGTGACGCAGATCCTGGTGGCCGGTGCGGTCGCACTCGCGGTGTCGATCCTGCTGACCCCGGTCCTGATCAAGGTCTTCTCGAGGCAGGGCTTCGGCCAGGAGATCCGCGTCGAGGGACCGCAGAGCCACCAGACCAAGCGCGGCACCCCGTCCATGGGTGGTGTCGCGATCATCGCGGCCCTCTGGGCCGGTTACTGGGCCGCACACCTCACCGGACTGATCAACGGCGGTCAGGGCCCCAGCGCGTCGGGCATGCTCGTCCTCGCACTCGCGACCGTCCTCGGCGGCGTCGGCTTCCTCGACGACTTCATCAAGATCCGCAAGCAGCGCAACCTGGGCCTGAACAAGACCGCGAAATCGGTGGGCCAGCTCATCGCGGCACTGCTCTTCGGCGTGCTGGCGCTGCAGTTCCGCAACGGCAACGGCGACGCACCCGCCTCGGTGAAGCTGTCGTATGTCCGCGACATCAACGCCGTCACCCTCGGCTCGGTCGCGTTCGTCATCTTCTGCTGGCTCGTCGTCGCCGCCTGGTCGAACGCCGTGAACTTCACCGACGGGCTCGACGGGCTCGCCGCCGGATCCATGGCGATGGTCCTGGGTTCCTACGTGCTCGTGACGTTCTGGCAGTACCGCAACGCCTGCTCGGGTGGGCCGAAGCTCGGCGCCGACGTCAGTTCCGGCTGCTATGACGTCCGCGACCCCCTCGACCTCGCGCTGATCGCGGTGGCCGGGGGCGGCGCCTGCCTGGGGTTCCTGTGGTGGAACGCCGCGCCGGCGAAGATCTTCATGGGGGACACCGGCTCGCTGGCGCTGGGCGGCATGCTCGCGGGCCTGTCGATCACGACACGCACCGAGCTGCTGGCCGTCGTGCTCGGCGCGCTGTTCGTCGCCGAGATCGTCTCCGTGGTCATGCAGATCGCGTTCTTTCGCACCACCGGCCGGCGGGTGTTCCGGATGGCGCCGTTCCACCACCACTTCGAGCTCGGTGGTTGGGCCGAGACGACCGTGATCATCCGGTTCTGGCTGCTGACCGCCATCGCCTGCGCCCTCGGACTGTCCCTGTTCTACAGCGAGTTCCTCACCACCAACGGTGGCTGACGTGCGGCACGCGGCTCTGCTCACCGACATCGCCGCCCTGCATGTGGTCGTCGCGGGCGCCGGGACGGCGGGCGCGTCGGCGGCACGGTTCCTGTCCGATCGCGGCGCACGGGTCGCCGTCGCCGACGACCGCGCCGGTGCCGCCCTCCCCGGCCTGGAGGTGGTCCCCACGTCGGCCGTGGTCCGCGACGGCGCACTCGCCGACGACGTCGACCTGCTCATCGTGTCGCCCGGGTTCCGGCCGGAGTCGGCCGTCGTCACCGCGGCACGCGCGTCCGGGGTGCCGGTGTGGGGTGAGGTGGAACTCGCCTGGCACGTGGACACCTCCGGGCTGCTCGGCCCGGCGCGGACCTGGATCGTCGTGACCGGTACCAACGGCAAGACGACCACCACCTCGATGGTCGAGGCGATCGTCGAGCGCTCGCCCCGCACCGTCGCCGCCTGCGGGAACATCGGCCTGCCCGTGCTCGACGCGCTCGTCGCCGAGCCACGGGTCGACGTGCTCGCCGCCGAACTGTCGTCGTTCCAGCTGTTCTGGGCGCCGTCGGTGATCCCGACGGCCGGCGTGGTGCTCAACATCGCCGAGGACCACCTCGACTGGCACGGGTCGATGGACGCCTACGTCGCCGCCAAGGCCGGCGCCCTGCGGGGTCCGCTCGCCGTGGTCGGCGGCGACGACCCGGTCGCCGGGTCGATGTCGGGGGCGGCGCCCGACGCGCGCACCGTCCGCACCCGCCTGGGTCCCCCCGCCGACGGGGAGGTGGGTGTTCTCGACGGCCACATCGTCGACCGCGCCTTCGGTCCCGACCGTGCCCCGCGGCGGGTCGTCGGCGTCGACGGGCTGCGTCCCCCCGGCCCGCCCGGCATGGCCGACGCGACCGCGGCCGCCGCGCTGTGTCTCGGGATCGGGATCGACCCCGACACGGTCGCCGCCGGATTGTCGGGGTTCATCCCGGGCCGTCATCGCGGCGAGATCGTCGCCCGGTGGGGTGACGTCGCCGCCGTCGACGACTCCAAGGCCACCAACCCGCACGCCGCCCAGGCCTCGATCGCCGCGCGGCGACGGGTGGTCCTGGTCGGCGGCGGTCAGCTGAAGGGCGCGGCGGTCGACGACCTGATCGTCGCGGTCGCCGATCGCGTCGCCGGTGCGGTGCTGCTCGGGGTCGACCGGGAAGTGATCGCCGGCGCGATCGCGCGACACGCCCCTGCAATCCCAACAGTCACACTGTTCACAGGAGACGATGGCCGGGTGAACGCCATGCCGGTCGTCTCGGGAGCCGACGACACTGCCGTCGACCGCGCCGAGAGGGCCGCCGTCGCGGCGTCCGCACTCCCGGCCGACGAGTCCCGGACCCCCGCCGAGCAGGTGATGGACGCGGCCGTCGTCGCCGCCCACTCCCTGGTCGGATCGGCACCCGAATCCGTCGACGCCGTCCTGCTGGCACCCGCGGCCGCATCTCTCGACATGTTCCCCGGGTACGGGGCGCGCGGCGACGCCTTCGCCGCCGCCGCGATCGCCGCCGGTGCCACCCCGGAGGCCCGCGCATGACCGCGACCCCCGCGTCGGGCCGCACCTCGCGGGTCGCCGGCTGGTGGGAGATCCCGCGCGGCATCGTCGACCCGATCCTGCGACGGCCACTCGCCTCGTTCCACCTGATCGTGACGCTCGCGGTGATCCTCACCGTGTTCGGTCTGATCATGGTGCTGTCGGCCTCGTCGGTGGAGGGCTACTCCCGCGACGGGTCCGCGTACGGACTCTTCGCCACCCAGGTCGTCTTCGCGATCCTCGGCTCGATCCTCTTCTACGTCGCGCTGCGCGTGCCCGTCCGCCACATCCGGCGGCTCGCCGCGCCGATGATCGTCGTCACCACCGTGATGCTCGCGCTGGTCCTCATCCCCGGCGTCGGCACGCTGAGCAACGGCGCGCGGCGCTGGTTCGTCGTCGCCGGCTTCTCCGTCCAGCCCTCGGAGCTGGTGAAGCTGGCCCTCTGCGTGTGGGGTGCCCACCTGCTCTCATCGCGGCTGCGGGAGCAGGCGTCGCTCAAGGAACTCCTGGTGCCGCTGGTGCCGGTCGCGTTCCTCGTCTGCACCCTGATCATCCTGGAGCCCAACCTCTCCACCACGATCACCATCGCGATCATCGTCGGCACCCTGCTGTGGTTCGCGGGCCTGCACATCCGGGTGTTCGTCATGTTCGTCGTCACCGGCGCCGCGCTCGCGGTCGTTCTCGCCCTCGTCGAGGGCTACCGCTCGCAGCGTGTGCAGAGCTTCCTGGGCAACATCGACGACCCGCAGGGCGCCGGCTACCAGGCCCGCCAGGCCCGCTACGCACTCGCCAACGGTGGACTCTTCGGCCAGGGCCTCGGCCAGAGTCGCGCGAAGTGGAACTACCTTCCCAACGCGCACAACGACTTCATCTTCGCGATCATCGGCGAGGAACTCGGCCTGCTCGGCGGACTCACCGTCATCGCGTTGTTCGTCCTGCTGGCGTTCGTCGGTCTGCGCATCGCGCTGCGCGCGGTGGACCCGTTCCTGCGGATGATGACCGCCGCGATCACGGTGCTCATCAGCGTGCAGGCGCTGATCAACATCGGCTACGTCATCGGGCTGCTGCCGGTCACCGGTATCCAGCTGCCGCTGCTGTCCGCAGGCGGCACGTCCACGTTCACCGTCCTCGTCATGCTGGGGTTGCTGGCCAACGCCGCCCGTCATGAGCCCGAGGCCGTGGCCGCACTCGCCGCGACCGGCGACGGTCGGATCGGTCGTTTCCTGCGTCTGCCGCAGCCCGAGAGCTATGTCCCGCCGCGCGTGCAGCAGTGGCGTGCCCGTCGCGCCGAGTCCGGGCCGGCGGCCCGTCCGGCGCGACGTGCCGACCAGCGCGCCCCGCGCGGCGACGGTCGCCGGAACCCGCCGCCCGGCGACCGCGGGCAGGCCCGGCGCCGCGGTCCCGCAGCGTATTTCGGTTTCGGACAGCAGGCACCCATGCCGGAACGGCGGCGTCGTCCCGCCCCGGCTCCGACCTACGACGACCCCGGATGGCGGTCGTCGCGACCGGTGCCGGTGCCGCGAGCCCGTGTCCGCTCGTCGGTCGGCTCCGACCGGTGGCCCGGACCGCCGGGGAGCCGGTGGTGACCGCGGACGGTCCGCTGTCGGTCGTGGTCGCCGGTGGTGGGACCGCAGGCCACATCGAACCCGCGCTGGCCGTGGCCGACGCCGTCCGGCGGCTGGCGCCGGACGCCCGGATCACCGCCCTCGGCACCGCTCGTGGACTCGAGACCACGATCGTCCCCGAACGCGGCTACACCCTGGAGCTGATCCCGCCGGTCCCGCTGCCGCGCAAGCTCTCCCGTGATCTCGTCGCCGTGCCCGCCCGCCTGCGCAGGTCGGTGCGCGCCACGCGGCGTGTCCTCGACGCAGTCGACGCCGACGTCGTCATCGGGTTCGGCGGGTACGTCGCGCTGCCCGCCTACATCGCCGCGCGCGAGAAGATCTCCCGACGGTCGCGCATCCCCGTCGTCGTCCACGAGGCGAACGCGAGCGCCGGGATCGCCAACCGCGTGGGCGCCCGACTGGCCGATCGGGTGCTCGCGGCGGTCGACGGCTCCGGGCTGGACGCCGAGGTGGTCGGCATCCCGGTCCGCGGGTCGCTCACCACCCTCGACCGCGCCTCGATGCGCGCGCAGGCACGGCACTACTTCGGTCTGGATCCCGACGCACCCACTCTCCTCGTCTTCGGCGGGTCCCAGGGCGCGCGGACGATCAACGAGGCGGTGGCGTCGTCGTCGGAGGCGTTGGGCCGGGCGGGTGTCGGAGTGCTGCACGCGCACGGGCCCAAGAACACGGTGTCCCCGACGTCACCGGCCGGCGCCCCGCCGTACGTCGCCGTCGGCTACCTCAAGCGGATGGACCTCGCCTACGCCGCAGCCGATCTCGTGCTCTGCCGGTCGGGTGCGATGACGGTCGCGGAGATCTCCGCGACCGGGCTGCCCGCGATCTACGTCCCGCTGCCCCACGGCAACGGGGAGCAACGACTCAACGCGCTGCCCGTCGTACAGGCCGGGGGAGGACTGCTCGTCGACGACGCGGACCTCACCACCGACCGGGTGTTCACCCAGGTCGTCGACCTCCTCACCGACCCGACACGCCTCGCCGAGATGTCCCGCGCCGCAGCCGGTGTCGGCCACCGGGACGCCGCCGCGGTGGTGGCCCGGGCCGGTCTGGAGGCGGCGCGCGCCCACCGGGGCCGACGATGAGCACCGGTGGCGCCCCGCTGCCCGAACAGTTGCGACGCGTCCACATGGTCGGCATCGGGGGAGCGGGGATGTCGGGACTGGCCCGCATCCTGCTCGCCCGCGGCGCGCAGATCTCCGGGTCCGACGCGAAGGACGGTCGCGGCGTTATGGCGCTGCGCGCCCGCGGTGCCGTCATCCGTGTCGGGCACGACCCGTCGGCGCTCGACCTCCTCGACGGCGGACCGACCGTCGTGGTCACCACCCACGCGGCGATCCCGAAGACGAACCCGGAACTGGTGGAGGCCCATCGGCGTGGCATCCCCGTCATCCTGCGTCCGCAGGTGCTGGCCGACCTCATGGCGCCGTACCGGACCACGCTCATCGCGGGCACCCACGGCAAGACGTCGACCACCTCGATGACCGTCGTCGCGTTGCAGCACTGCGGACTCGACCCGTCGTTCGCCGTCGGCGGCGAACTCAACGAGTCGGGGACCAACGCCCACCACGGCTCCGGCGAGGTGTTCGTGGCCGAGGCCGACGAGAGCGACGGGTCACTGCTGGCCTACCGGCCCGACGTGATCGTCGTGACCAACGTCGAGGCCGACCACCTCGACCACTTCGGCACCGTCGACGCCTACGTCGCGGTGTTCGACGCCTTCGTCGACCGGCTCGCCGCGGGCGGCGTGCTGGTGGTGTGCCTCGACGACGAGGGGTCGGTCGCGCTGGCGCAGCGGACCGCGGGACGCCTGCTCGACCGCGGCGTCCGGGTGATCGGGTACGGGCGCGGACTCCACGCCGACCGTGTCCCGGCCGTCGATCACGCTGTGCGGCTGTCGGACTGGCGTGCGCACGGATCGGGTGGTCGGGGGCATGTCGTCATCGACCTCTCCGACACCGACCCGGCCACCGAGCACAATGTGACCGTCGGTGTCCCCGGCATCCACATGACGCTCAACGCACTCGGCGCGATCGCGGCGGCGGTGTGCTCGGGCGCACCCGTCGACGGCGCCGTCGCGGGGATCGAGTCGTTCACCGGTGTGCACCGACGGTTCCAGCTGCGCGGCCGCGTCGGCACCACCACGGTCTACGACGACTACGCGCACCACCCCACGGAGGTCGCCGCCGTGGTGACCGCGGCCCGGGAACTGGCCGCCGAGACGACCGGCGGCCGTGTGGTCGCCGTCTTCCAGCCGCATCTGTACTCGCGCACAGCAGCGTTCGCCGACGAGTTCGCCGCGGCACTCGACGGCGCAGACGAGGTCGTCGTCCTCGACGTCTACGGCGCCCGCGAGGAACCGCTCGACGGCGTCACCGGGCGCACGATCGCCGACCGGGTCCGCACCTCGACCACGTACGTCGCCGATCTCTCCGAGGTCGCCGGGACCGTGGCCGATCTCGCACGGGCCGGCGACGTCGTGCTCACCCTCGGTGCCGGCGACATCACCATGCAGGGCCCCGAGATCGTCGCCGCGCTGGAGCAGCGCGACCGCCGCACCGCGGACCACCCGGACCAGGGAGACCACCGATGACCGCATCGCTCACCGACGACCGCGACCTCGACGGCGAGGACGCACGGGACGATCGTCGCCCGGTCGACCGTCGGGACCGACGCGGTCGACGACCGGTCGGCGGCGTCAAGCGGCTCATCTGGACGATCGTCGTGATCCTCGTGGTCATCGGTGCCGCGCTCGCGTCGTACCTCACCCCGATCATGTCGGTGCGTTCGATCGACGTGTCGGGCACACAGGTCCTCGATCCCGCGCAGATCGTCGCGACCTCCCAGATCCGCATGGGCACACCGCTTCTGCAGGTCGACACGACCCCGGCCGCACAGCGGATCGCCGCCATCCCACGGGTGAAGTCCGTGCGGGTGCAGCGCTCGTACCCGTCGGGCATCGACGTCAGCGTCGTGGAGCGGGTCGCCGTCGCCTTCGTCGCCCGCGGCGGCCAGTGGCATCTCGTCGACGTCGACGGGGTCGACTTCGCCCAGCAGAAGGCCCTGCCGCGGCTGCCACGCCTCACCGACGACCGTTCCACCGACACCGCCGCCGACCGGGCGGCGCTGTCGGTGGTCGCCGGACTGCCCTCCGACCTGCGTGCCCGCGTGACCGAGGTCGGCGCCGACGGGATCGCCGGGGTGCACCTCACGGTGGCCGGCGGCAAGAAGGTCATCTGGGGTGACGACGAGGACGGCGCAGCAAAGGCCCGCACCCTCGGCTACCTCCTCACCCAGGACGGCACCGAGTACAACGTGTCGGCGCCACTCTTCCCGACCTTCCGCTGATCGGCGTCTGCTGTCGCGCACGTCCGTAAGACGTGACGCCGGATCGGCACGACGCGATGCGAGCGCGAGTCAGTGCAGTACCGAATCAGCTTGTGCACAGGCCACTTTCGTACAGGGTTGTCGGACCCCTCATGTACGCATGTACTCATGAAGGGCACGGACATCGTCGACGCGCGAGACGCGTTGCGTGAGGTGATGGCTGTGCTCGCTGAGATTCCCGCCGCCGGTGATGAGGTCGAGGCGGTTGATCGGATTTCCCTGTTGGAGTCGATCAAAGCGGCCTGTGCCGCGGGGCAGGCGGCGGACACTCTGCGGTTGCAGGAGCTACGGTCCGCTGCGGAGGCCGAGCGTGGCGTGCCAGTCGAGCGACGGTGCCGGGGGTTGTCGGCGGAGGTGGCGTTGGCGCGGCGGGTCTCCGGGAACGCCGGTGGCCGGTATCTGGGGTTCGCCCGCGCTTTGGGCGAGATGCCCAACACCTTCGCTCGTCTGCGCGACGGCAGCCTTTCGGAGTGGCGGGCGACGATTCTGGTCCGCGAGACCGGCTACCTGCAGCTGGAAGACCGGCGTGTGATCGACCACGCGTTGTGTTCCGATGCCGCGACGCTCGACGGGGTCGGTGACCGGGCGCTGGAGGCGCTGGCGAAGCAGATCGCCTACCAGCGCGACCCGCACGCGGTGGTGGACCGCAACGCATCCGCGCCGAAGGATCGTCGTGTGTCGATGCGACCCAAACCGGATGCGATGGTGCAGCTCTCGGCGCTACTGCCGATGAAGGCGGGGATCGCCGCGTACGCCGCGCTCAAGCAGCACGCGGACGGGCTCGTCGGCGAGGGTGACCGCAGCCACGCGCAGATCATGGCCGACACCGTTGTCGAACGGCTCACCGGCAAAGCCCGCGCGGAGGATGTCGCCGTCTCCGTCGACGTGGTCCTCAGCGCGGATGTCCTCGTCGGTGACTCGAGCGCCGCGGCGGAGGTACCCGGCTACGGGCCGATCCCGGCCGACACGGCACGGGACCTGATCACCGATGCCCTCGACGCCGATGCCCTCGTGACACTCCGCCGTCTGTTCGCGGCGCCGGACTCCGGTGCGCTCGTCGCGATGGAGTCGAAGGCCCGGATCTTCCCGTCCGGGCTGCGACGTTTCATCACCCGACGGGATGTGTCATGTCGGTTCCCGTACTGCGACGCCCCGATCGCCGAGATCGACCACGCCAATCCGCACCACGACGGCGGACCGACGGACGCCCTGAACGGGCTGGGGGAGTGTCGGACGCACAACCGGCAGAAAGAGAGCCCCGGTTGGGCGGTCACCCCAGCGATCGACGACGACGGCACCCACGAAGCTCTGATCCGCACACCGACCGGACACGAACACCGCTCCCGCGCGCCGGCGCACGGATCCGCGACCGCGGCGTGACCGGTCACCGGCGTCGGTGACCTGATCGGTCGCGGCCGCTGGGGGATCTGCGCCGAACACGCGCGACACGCGGCGCGCCTCCTGGCCCACACCGGGTCTCGTGCCTAGCGTTTCCCCCATCACGTCGCTACTTGACATAACTCTGAACCTGTGGTTGAGGTTGAGACTTTTGTCGGGGCGGGGTGGAGACGTACTCCCGGCGGGCATCCACCGGGGGGCATGACCCGAGGAGAAGGCGAGTCTCATGACGCCACCGCACAACTACCTGGCCGTCATCAAGGTCGTCGGCATCGGCGGTGGCGGCGTGAACGCCGTCAACCGCATGATCGAACAGGGCCTGAAGGGCGTCGAGTTCATCGCCATCAACACCGACGCCCAGGCGCTGTTGATGAGCGACGCCGACGTCAAGCTCGACGTCGGTCGTGACTCGACGCGTGGACTCGGCGCCGGCGCCGACCCCGAGGTGGGTCGTCGGGCGGCCGAGGACGCCAAGGACGAGATCGAGGAACTGCTCAAGGGCGCGGACATGGTCTTCGTCACCGCAGGTGAGGGCGGTGGCACCGGTACCGGGGGCGCGCCGGTGGTGGCAAGCATCGCGCGCAAGATGGGTGCGCTCACCGTCGGTGTCGTGACGCGTCCGTTCTCGTTCGAGGGCAAGCGCCGTGGGGGACAGGCGGATTCCGGCATCGCGTCACTGCGTGAGTCCTGCGACACCCTCATCGTGATCCCCAACGACCGTCTGCTGCAGCTCGGTGACGCCGCGGTGTCGCTCATGGACGCGTTCCGCAGTGCCGACGAGGTGCTGCTCAACGGTGTCCAGGGCATCACCGACCTCATCACCACCCCGGGCCTGATCAACGTCGACTTCGCCGACGTCAAGGGCGTCATGAAGGACGCGGGCAGCGCGCTCATGGGCATCGGCTCGGCGCGCGGCGACGACCGGGCGAAGAAGGCGGCGGAGTCGGCCATCAACTCGCCGCTGCTCGAGGCGTCGATGGACGGTGCCCGGGGTGTGCTGATGTCGATCGCCGGTGGCAGCGACCTGGGTCTGTTCGAGATCCACAACGCCGCCACGCTGGTGCAGGAGGCGGCGCACGAGGACGCGAACATCATCTTCGGCACGGTCATCGACGACAACCTCGGCGACGAGGTGCGCGTCACCGTGATCGCAGCCGGGTTCGACGGCGGCACCCCGCAGCGCAAGCGTCCCGCCACCGCCGCGGCCGGCCGGTCGGCCGTCGAGGCGGCCACCGCGGGCACGGTCGGCGGCTCGGCCCCGGCGTCGGAGGCGATCTTCTCCTCGAACGAGCCGTCGCGTCGTGAGTCCTTCACCGAGGCACCGGCGCCGCGGCGCAACGCGGTCCAGCTCGACGACGACGATGACGTCGACGTGCCGCCGTTCATGAAGCGCTGAGCGCGGTGGCCGGTCCCGGGCGCGTGCGCCGGGTCACCACCACCCGCGCGGGTGGGGTGTCGGTCGCGCCGTACGACTCCTTCAACCTCGGCGACCACGTCGGCGACGACCCCGCCGCCGTCGCCGCCAACCGTGCCCGGCTGGCCGAGCGGATCGGCGTCGCCGACGACCACCTCGTCTGGATGGAACAGATCCACGGCCGGTCGGTGGCCGTCGTGGACGGGCCGCGGACCGATGCCGTCCCCGCCACGGATGCACTCGTGACCGCGACACCGGGGCTGGCGTTGGCCGTGCTCACCGCCGATTGCGTGCCCGTCCTGCTGTCCGACGACGAGGCCGGCGTCATCGCGGCCGTCCACGCCGGACGAGTGGGTGCGCGGATCGGCATCGTGCCGCGGGTCCTCGACGCCATGATCGGGATGGGCGCCGAGATCGGGCGGATCGGTGCGTTCCTCGGCCCGGCCGCGAGCGGAGCGCGGTACGAGGTGCCGGCCGAGATGCAGCGCGACGTCGAACAGCACCTCCCGGGCAGCGCGACTCGCACCCGGCAGGGCACCTGCGGGCTCGACCTGCGCGCCGGACTCGCCCGACAGATGCTGTCGGCGGGTGTCGCCGCGGTCGCGAGCGACCCGCGGTGCACCATCTCCGACCCGACCCTGTTCAGCCATCGCCGCGGCGCACCGACCGGACGCCTGGCGTCGGTGATCTGGATCGATCCCGACGGAGCCCCGGAGTGAGCGAGCCCGAGACCGTCGACGGCGCGTCACCCGAGCGCGTCGCCGCACTCACCGAGAACCTGGCCGCCGCGCGGCAGCGACTCGGGGACGCGGCCCGCGACGCCGGTCGCGACCCCGCCGAGGTCGAGTTGCTGGTGGTGACCAAGTTCCATCCGGCCTCCGACGTCGTCGCGTTGGTCGAGTTGGGTTGCCGGTCGTTCGGGGAGAGCCGGGAACCCGAGGCGGGTCGCAAGGCCGCAGCGGTCCGCGCGGCCGTCGACGAGCCGATCCGCGTCGACATGATCGGGACGGTGCAGCGCCGCAAGGCGACGTCGGTGGCGCGCTGGGCCGACCGCGTGCACTCACTCGACCGGGACGCCGTCGCCGACGCTCTGGCGCGCGGTGTCGAGACCGCCCGCGAGGACGGTGACCGCGACAGCCCGCTGGACGTGCTGGTGCAGATCAACCTCGACGGCGACCCGAACCGCGGCGGAGTCGTGCTCGACGACCTCGGGGCGCTGGCCGATCACGTCGCCGGACTCGACGGTCTGCGCCTGCGTGGATCGATGGTGATCGCGCCGCAGTCGCACACCCCGGCCCACTGGATGGAGCAGGCCGCGGCGGCGCACGCACGTCTGGTCGCCGCACATCCCGACGCGACCGAGTTCTCCGCGGGCATGTCGGGCGACCTCGAGGACGCCGTGCGACACGGATCGACATGCGTGCGTGTCGGTACCGCGATCCTCGGAGACCGGCCGTTACGCTCGCCGTAGCCAAATCACATGAGCACCATGCGGATCAGCGACACCAGTTTTCACACGGGACTCCCGGCACCTGCCGATGGCGAGGAAGGCACACGATGACCACCATGCAGCGGTTCAAGGCGTATTTCGGCATGGTCCCGCCCGGCGACTACGAGGACGATTACCTCGAGGACGGCCCGGCGCGCCGCGACGACCACTACGACGAGCGGTGGGCCCGCGAGGAGCGTCCGCGCGCCCGGGGCTACGAGCCCGACGCCGGCCGCGGCTACGACGCCTACGGCGAGGACCTCGAGTACGAGTACGACCGCGTCCCCGACTACACCTACGCGGGCGCCGTCCGCGGCCCGCTCGCGGGCGTGGAGCGGTCTGGCCTCGAGCGTTCGTCGATGGAACGACTGGGCCGCAGCGGTCGTCTCGAGCCGCTCGGCGCCCGGGGCGTCGCACGCGGCGGCGGTGCCCGCATGACGCGCGGCGCGCTCGCGATGGACTCCGTGGAGCGCGTGTTCGAGGAGGGCAGTCCGTTGGCCAAGATCACCACGCTGCGCCCCCGCGACTACAGCGAGGCACGCACGATCGGTGAGCGCTTCCGCGACGGCAACCCGGTGATCATGGACCTCGTCGAGATGAGCAACGAGGATGCCAAGCGCCTCGTCGATTTCGCCGCCGGCCTGGCCTTCGCGCTGCGCGGCGCGTTCGACAAGGTCGCCACCAAGGTGTTCCTGCTCTCGCCCGCCGATGTCGACGTGTCCGCCGAGGACCGCCGCAAGCTGGCCGAGACCGGCTTCTACAACCAGAGCTAGCAGCGGGTTCGGCGAGGAACGGGCGAATCAGGCAGAGTTGATCGCGTGACGGTTGCCCGTGAGGTCATCTACTACCTGCTCTTCCTCTTCTGGTTGCTGCTGCTCGGCCGGCTGGTGATCGAGCTGGTGCGATCCTTTGCCCGCGAGTGGCGGCCCACCGGCGCATCGGTGGTCGTGATCGAGGGCGTGTTCACCGCGACCGACCCGCCGATCAAGGCATTGCGCAAGGTCCTGCCGCCGATCCCGCTCGGTCCGGTCCGCCTGGACCTGTCGCTGATGATCACGATGATCGTGGTGTTGGTCGCCATGGCACTGGTGTCGCCGGGACCCTGAACCGACTCGTCTGCGCCGGAATCACCGCCCGCTCCTGTGCCGTCCGCGCACGGGTCGTTACTGTGACCGCAGGGTGAACTCGTTGTGCGTTGGCACAGGAGGCTCGCTCGTCCGTGCTGACGGACGCGAATCCCGACAATGTGGGCGTCGTGTCAGGAAGGTGCGACGAACGGTTCTCGTGTGACAGGATGGGACGCCAGTTACTCTGATGCGAGGCGTCACGCGCCATCGCGCCAGGTGACCGGTCCCGAGCAGCCCGCACCGAGACCACGACACGGCACACGATGATTGATGTTGAAGGGGACCGACAATGCGGCTCACACCGGCTGATGTGCACAACGTCGCGTTCAGCAAACCGCCGATCGGCAAGCGCGGCTACAACGAGGACGAGGTCGACCAGTTCCTGGACTTCGTCGAGGCCGAGCTCGCCCGGCTGCTCGAGGAGAACTCGGAGCTGAAGGAGCGCGTGAGCGAACTCGAGGGTGACCTCGAGCAGGCCCGCTCCGGTGCGGCGTCGCAGCAGCCCGCCCGCACCGAGGAGCCCGCGCCGGCACCGACCCAGGCGTTCGCGGCCGCGGCCCCCGCTGCTCCGGCTGCTCCCGCGGCGCAGGAGACCTCCGCGAGCACGGAAGAGGCGCACGTGCGCGCCGCCAAGGTCCTCGGCCTCGCCCAGGACACGGCGGACCGACTGACCGCCAACGCGCGCACCGAGTCGGAGAGCCTGCTCGCCGACGCGCGGAGTCGCGCCGACACCATGGTCTCGGAAGCCCGTCAGAAGTCCGAGACGATGCTCGCCGACGCCCGCCAGCGGTCGGAGGCGATCCTCGCCGACTCGCAGACCCGCGCCGAGGCGACCACACGCACCGCGCAGGAGAAGGCCGACGCCCTCCAGGCGGACGCCGAGCGCAAGCACACCGAGATCATGGGCACCATCAACCAGCAGCGTTCGGTGCTGGAGGGTCGGATCGAGCAGCTCAAGACCTTCGAGCGCGAGTACCGGACCCGACTGAAGACGTACCTGGAGTCGCAGCTCGAGGAACTGCAGCAGCGGGGGAGCGCGGCACCGGTCGACAACTCCCGTGGCGGCGACGCCTTCTCGTCGGATCCCGGCAACGGTGGTTTCACCAACTCGGGCGGCTTCGCCAACCCGTCGAACTGAGACCGCCGGCGTCCGCGTGGGACGCCAGGGGTGACTGAAAGGGTCCATCCGTGCTCGTGTCGGCTCTCGGGGCGACGCTGGTCGGGTTCGCCCTGCTCGTCCTCGCCCTGGCGACGGGCACGCTGTGGCTCGCGATCGCGTGCATCGCCATCTGCGTCGCCGGGGCCGTGCTCCTCCTCGCCGACACCCTCGGTCTCCGGCCGTCGTTGCCCCGGCGATCACGGACCCCGGAACCCGGCGGTGAGGGGAGTCCGTCGACGCCCGCGGACGACGACGCTCCCACCGAGCAGTTCGAGCGCATCACCGAGGGCACCGTCGTCACCCTCGGCGACGACGAACCCGAGTCCGCACCCGACGCCGCACAGCGTCACGTCGAGCCTGCGGCAGCACCGTCGCGGCACGGCCGACACGAACGGCCCGACCTCGACGAGGAGGCCGTCGGGGACGAGGCGGTCGACGGCACGACCGCCGACGAAGCGCCCGCCGAGTCGACGCGACACGGGCGCCACGGCACATCCGAGTGACCTCATGCGAAACCGATTGGTGAGGCGTGCCGCGGCTGACCTAGACTGGCGTCGCATCGATCCGGCCATCACCGGGGAGCATCCGGAAGAACCGGGCGGTGTCCACCCGACACCGAGCCCGCAGTAGACCCGGACGGGAGCGGCCCGAGACAGCCGCCGTCCGCACCGCCTCGGCGGCGCGGGACCGAGAGGCACCGGGACACCGGTGCAAGCGGGGTGGTACCGCGGCGAGATCCTCGTCGTCCCCGTGTCCGAGCCGGCCGCACCCGCGGCCCGTCCGCACACGAGGGAGAGATTGTGTCCACCGCGCCGGAGCACACCGACCACGAGTCCGCCGAGAACGGCACCGCCGCACGCGTCTACCCGATCGTCGATGTCGTCGGCACCGGCTCACGCGCACCGGTCTTCCCCGACCTGGAGCGAGCGGTCCTCGACCACTGGGCCGCCGACGACACCTTCCGCGACTCGATCGAGCAGCGCGACGGCGCCGAGGAGTTCGTCTTCTACGACGGGCCACCCTTCGCCAACGGCCTCCCGCACTACGGTCACCTCCTCACCGGGTACGTCAAGGACCTCATCCCGCGCTACCAGACGATGCTCGGGCGCAAGGTGGAGCGTCGTTTCGGCTGGGACACCCACGGCCTGCCCGCCGAACTCGAGGCCGAGCGGCAGCTCGGGATCACCGACAAGTCCGAGATCGAGACGATGGGCGTCTCGACGTTCAACGAGTTCTGCCGGGAGTCGGTGCTGCGGTACACCGGCGAGTGGCGCGACTACGTCACCCGCCAGGCCCGCTGGGTCGACTTCGACAACGACTACAAGACCCTCGACATCGACTTCATGGAGTCGGTGATGTGGGCGTTCTCCCGCCTGCACGAGAAGGGCCTGATCTACCAGGGCTACCGCGTGCTGCCGTACTCCTGGTACGAGCAGACCCCGCTGAGCAACCAGGAGAGCAAGCTCGACGACGCCTACCGCATGCGTCAGGACCCGGCGGTCACCGTGCGGATGCCGCTGACCGGCGGCGTCCCCGACAGCCTCGTCGGCGTCAACGCGCTCATCTGGACCACGACGCCGTGGACGCTGCCGTCCAACCTGGCGATCGCGGTGAACCCCGGCGTGGAGTACAGCCACGTCCGCGGGGAGGACGACCAGGAGTACCTGCTGGCCACCGCGCGCCTCGGGCACTACGCGCGCGAGCTCGGGGACAGTCCCGAGGTCCTCGGTACCCACGTCGGACGGGACCTCGCCGACGCCGCCTACACGCCGCCGTTCGACTTCTTCGTCGGCCACCCGAACGCCCACCGCACGTTGTTGGGCGACTACGTCACCACCGACAGCGGCACCGGGATCGTTCACCTCGCACCGGCATTCGGTGAGGAGGACATGGAGCTCGCCACCGCCAACGGCATCGAGGTGGTGCAACCGCTCGACCCGGGCGGCCGCTTCACGTCCCTGGTCCCGCCGTACGAGGGCCAGATGGTCTTCGACGCGAACCCGGTCATCATCGCCGACCTCAAGACCGCGGGCCGGATCCTGCGACACGAGACGATCGAGCACAGCTACCCGCACTCGTGGCGGTCGGGCAAGCCGTTGATCTACATGGCGGTGCCGTCGTGGTTCGTCGCGATCCAGCCGATCAAGGAGCGGATGCTCGAGCTGAACCAGGAGATCACCTGGTCGCCCGCGCACATCCGGGACGGCCAGTTCGGCAAGTGGCTCGAGGGCGCCAAGGACTGGAACATCAGCCGGAACCGATTCTGGGGTGCGCCGATCCCCGTCTGGGTCTCCGACGACCCCGAGCACCCGCGGGTCGACGTCTACGGCTCGCTCGACGAGCTCGAGCGGGACTTCGGTGTGCGCCCGACGAACCTGCACCGGCCCCACATCGACGAGCTCACCCGACCCAACCCCGACGATCCGACGGGGCACTCCACCATGCGTCGGGTCCCCGAGGTCCTCGACTGCTGGTTCGAGTCGGGCTCGATGCCGTTCGCGCAGGTGCACTACCCGTTCGAGAACGCCGACTGGTTCGACGGCGATGCCGAGAAGGGTGTTCCGGCAAGGAATCCCGGTGACTTCATCGTCGAGTACAACGGGCAGACACGAGGCTGGTTCTACAACCTGCACGTGCTGGCCACCGCACTCTTCGACCGGCCGGCGTTCCGCACCGCGGCCGCGCACGGCATCGTGCTCGGCGACGACGGCGCGAAGATGAGCAAGTCCAAGCGCAACTACCCCGACGTCAACGAGGTCTTCGACCGCGACGGCGCCGACGCGATGCGCTGGTTCCTCATGGCCTCGCCGATCCTGCGGGGCGGCAACCTGATCGTCACCGAACAGGGCATCCGCGAGGGTGTCCGCCAGGCGATGCTGCCGCTGTGGAACGCCTACAGCTTCCTGGCGCTCTACTCCGACCGCCCCGCGACGTGGCGGACCGACGCGACGGGCGTGCTCGACCGCTACATCCTCGCCAAGCTCGCCGCGACCCGCGACGAGATGACCGCAGCCCTCGACGTCTACGACATCGCGGGCGCCTGCGAGTTGTTCCGGGAGCTCTGCGAGTCGCTGACGAACTGGTACGTCCGTCGCTCGCGGCCCCGCTTCTGGGCGGGCCAGGGCGAGTCGGTCGACGGCGCGTCCGCCGACGACGCCTTCGACACCCTCTACACGGTGCTCGAGGTGGCCTGTCGGCTCGCCGCGCCGCTGCTGCCGATGGTCACCGAGGCCATGTGGCGGGGCCTGACCGGAGGGCGGTCGGTGCACCTGACGGACTGGCCGAGCGCCGACGACATCCCCGCCGACGCAGACCTGGTGTCGGCGATGGACGAGGTGCGCGGGGTGTGCTCGACGGCGTCGAGCCTGCGCAAGGCGAACAAGCTGCGGGTGCGACTCCCGTTGCCCGCCATCACCGTCGCCGGTCCGGCGGCGGGTCGTCTCGCCGATTTCACCGGACTGGTCGCCGACGAGATGAACGTCAAGGCAGTGCACCTCGCCGACGACGCCGAGGAGTTCGGTCGCGTCGAGGTGGTCGTGAACGCCCGCGCCGCGGGTCCGCGGCTGGGCAAGGACGTGCAGCGGGTCATCAAGGCCGTGAAGTCCGGCAACTGGGAGCTGCGGGAGGTCGACGGCGTCGAGACCGTCGTCGCCGACGGCATCGCCCTCGTCGACGGCGAGTTCACCCGCAAGCTCGTCGCGGTGGAACCCGCGTCGACAGCCGAGCTCCCCTCCGGCGGCGGGCTCGTCGTCCTCGACACCACGGTCACCGAGGACCTCGAGGCCGAGGGCTGGGCGAAGGACCGCGTCCGTGAGCTGCAGGATGCTCGCCGCTCGTCCGGGTTCGACGTGTCCGATCGCATCGCGGTGCGCCTCGGCGTGCCCGCGGAGCGGCAGGAGTGGGCGCAGCGTCACCGCGATCTCGTCGCGGGCGAGGTGCTCGCGGTGCGGCTCGACGTCGTCGCGCCCGAGGAGCTCGGTGACGGTGCCGTCGACCTCGGTGACGGGGTCCGCGCCGAACTGTCGCGGGTCTGATCAGGCCGTCGGGAAGGCGGCTCCGACGGCCGCGCGCAGCTGCAGGTCGAACAGGATGCCGGTGTCGGAGAAGGTGTCTCGGCCGTACTGGCCGAACACCTCGGAACCGATGGCGCCGACGATCACCGACCACAACGACAGCGCACGGACGAGCGCGGCGTCGTCCACGGTGATCGCGAACTCGTCACGGATGCGGTCGAAGTCGGCGCGGAGCCCGGCGGGTACGTCGTCGACGGGAGCGGGCGCGAGTTCGGCTGCGATGCGGACGGCGGTGGCCATGACGCGCGTCCCGGGACCGGTGGTCTGCTCCCCGGGCGCCTCGTACCCGGGCACCGGGGTGCCGTAGAGCAGGGCCCAGCGGGCGGGTTCGGCGAGTGCCCAGGTCCGCATCGCCGTGCCGAGCGCAACCATCCCGTCGCGTGCGTCGTCGACCTCTGCGACCGCGGCGTCGACGGCGTCGGCGAGCTCGGTGTACGCGTCGACGACGAGCAGGGTGAGCAACTCGTCGCGGCTGCGGACGTACCGGTAGACCGCGGACGAGACGACGCCCAGGTCCCGGGCGACCGCCCGCAGCGACAGGCCGCCGGGTCCGGACGCGACGAGATGGTCACGGCCGATCCGGAGGATGTCGCGCTCCATCTCGGCGCGGGCGTCGGCGCGGGTGGGACTCATGCAGACCATCCTCGCACATTGCGAGAGCGGTGCTCTTGCTTTTGGCGGCGGCGCGGTGCACACTCGATTTCAGAGAGCAGTGCTCTCGAACATCGAGCCGAGGAGCCCACCATGACCACCACCCACCACGTCGCCCCGACACCCGCACAGATCGCCTTCAACCGGACCGTCGGATGGCTCGCCGACCACGGCGTCGGCCTGGCCGGCGCGCGCACGCTCACCGTCGTCGGACGCTCGAGCGGCGAACCCCGGTCGACGCCCGTCAACCCGCTCACCGTCGACGGCCGGTCGTATCTGCTGTCGCCGCGGGGCAACACGCAGTGGTCGCGCAACCTGCGCGCCGCGGGCGAGTGCGAGATCCGACGCGGACGATCGACCACGGCCTTCGTGGCCACCGAGGTGCCCGATGCGGACAAGCCCGTGCTGCTACGCCCCTATCTCAAGCGGTGGGGCTGGGAGGTGTCGGCGTGGCTGCCTGAGCCGGTGTCCCACCGATCGACCGACGAGGAACTGCTCGCGATCGCACCGCTCATCCCGGCGTTCCTGCTGACGCCGGCGTCGCGGGGATGAGCACCGCGGTCGGGGTCGTCGTCGGCGTGGTCGTGGCGATCGGCCTGACGGAGATGGTGCTGACCGCGATCGGGACGCTGCTCGGGTTGTCGTCGTGGACGCGGCGGTACACCGAACTGACCCACGTCGCGCCCTCGACGGCCGTCCGGATGGCATTCGGGACGGTCGCCGCGCTCGCCGCCGTCACGCTCGGCGTCGGCTACGCGCACCCGGGATGGTGGGTCGTCGGCGGGATCCTGCTGATGGGGCTCGCGGGACCGATCCTCGTCCGACAGCTCGTGATCGGCACCCGGGGGACCGCGCTGATCGCGTACTCGCTGTTCACCGCCTGCGGTGCGGTGGCCCTGGTGGCCGGGGTGAACGCCACGTGACCCGCCGATAGTGTCGCGGGGGTGGCAGGTACCGATGGCGCACGCGGAGCGCGGTGGGTCCTGCACATCGACATGGACGCGTTCTTCGCCTCGGTGGAGCAGCTCACCCGGCCGACGCTGCGCGGCAGGCCGGTCCTGGTCGGCGGTGTCGGGGGCCGTGGCGTTGTCGCCGGCGCGAGTTACGAGGCCCGGGTCTTCGGCGCACGCTCGGCCATGCCGATGCACCAGGCCCGTCGCCTCGTCGGGGCCGGTGCCGTCGTCGTCCCGCCGCGGGGGTCGGTCTACCGCGTGGTGAGCGCGCGGGTGTTCGCCCTGGTCCGGGAGTCGATACCGGTCATCGAGACGCTGTCGTTCGACGAGGCGTTCGGCGAGCCGGAGTCGCTGGCCGGTGCAGGCGCCGACGCCGTCACCCGGTTCGCCGAGGAGGTGCGTCGCCGCATCCGCGACGACCTCGGGCTCGCCGCGTCGATCGGTGCGGGCAGCGGCAAGCAGATCGCCAAGATCGCGTCCGGGCTCGCCAAGCCCGACGGCGTCGTAGTGGTCGACCCTGCCGAGGACAGCGCCTTCCTCCGCCCGCTGTCGGTGCGCAAGCTGTGGGGCATCGGGCCGGTCGCCGGCGACAAACTGCACCGGCTCGGCATCGACACCATCGGCGACCTCGCCGACCTGTCCTCTGTCGAGGTGGCGTCCGTGCTCGGCGCGACGGTCGGGCCCGCGCTGCACCGCCTCGCACAGGGCATCGACGACCGGCCCGTCGCCGAACGGGCGTCGGCGAAACAGATCAGCGCGGAATCCACCTTCGCCGAGGACATCACGGCGCTCGACCGCCTCCGGGCGGCGATCGACGGCGCCGCCGCGGGTGCCCACCGTCGCCTGCTCGCCGACGGTCGGGGAGCGCGGACCGTCGTTCTCAAGCTGAAGCGGTCGGACATGTCGGTGCTCACCCGCTCGACGACCTTCACGCCCGCCTCCAGCGAGCTGCCCGTGCTCGCCGCGGCCGCACAGCGGCTCGCCCTCGACCCCGTGGACGTCGGACCGATCCGGCTGGTCGGGGTCGGGTACAGCGGACTCACCGCCGACGAGCAGTTCCAGCTCTTCCCGGCGGCGGACGACGCCCCGACACCCGCGGACAGCGCGGCCGGGACCGAGACCGACACGCCTGCAGAGGATGTCGGGGTGCAGACGACGACGGGCCGCACCATCGGCGACGACGGCGCGGTGACATGGCTGACCGGCACCGACGTCGTCCATCCCGACCTCGGGCACGGGTGGGTCCAGGGAAGCGGGCACGGTGTGGTCACGGTGCGGTTCGAGACACGGTCGTCGGGGGTCGGTCCGGTCCGCACCTTCGACGCGGCGACACCCGATCTGCGCGTGGGCGATCCGCTCGACAGCCTCGACTGGCCGGACGAACTGACCGGAAGGCACGTGTCCTCGGAGCGCCCGACCGGCGGCCACCCGACCGACGGGCGGGCCGTCGAGCAGGAGCGCTACCTCGGCGCCGACCGTGACGTCAGCCCGGCGCCGACGGATCCAGGAAGGGGCTGATCCGCCCGGGACCCCACCCGCGGGCCAGGCCCTCGGCCAACACGACCCGGGCCTGCGGCGCCCGCAGCCAGGGCGAGACGAGGACACCGGCGGCCACGAGGTCGACCGCACCGCCACCGCCGCCGTAGGTGGGGACGACGGGGCCGTCGGGCACGCGCGTCGTCACGGCGACCACCGCACCGGCACGCGCGGCCGCGCGGAGCCGCTCGGCGAGGTCGGGGTGCACGTTGCCCGACCCGTACCCGGCGACGACGAGTCCGGCCGCGCCGCGCTCGAGGAAGACGTCGACGAGATCGACGTCCATGCCCGGGTGGGCGGCCAGCAGGTCGACGCGCGGCGCGGCGCCGTCGACCACCGGCATGAGCGGGCGTGCCGGGGACGCGACGACGGCCGCGAAGGCGTCGATGTCCGTCGTCGACCGCTTCGCGATCCCCCGGGCGGGCAGCACCGATCCCCCGAGGGCGACGAGCACCCCACGCCCACGGCTCGTCCCATCCCTCGCCACCGCGATCGACCGGGCGAGGTTCGCCGGCCCGTCGGGATCCCGGTCCGACGCCGGGCGCTGCGCCCCGGTCATCACGACGGGCCTCGGATCGGCGTGGGTGAGGTCGAGGAGCATCGCGGTCTCCTCGAGGGTGTCGGTGCCGTGGGTGACCACCACACCCGCCACGTCGGGGTCGGCGAGAGCGGATCGGACGGCGTCGCGCACCTCCCGCTGCAGGGACGGCGTCATGGCCGACGAATCGACCGCCATCACCGTCTTGGTCTGCACCGCGGTGTCGTCGGCACCGACCAGGTCGCGCACATCGACCTGAGGCACCGCACCGCCGGGGCCGTCGACGGACGCGATGGTCCCACCGGTCCCCAGGACGACGACCCGTCCGCGCACGCTCATGGTCGACCACCTCACCGTGTGGTCACGATGCTGGTCAACTCGGCCGACTGCCTGTGACGGGGACGGTGTGCGCTGCGGTCCGCGGCCTGCTGCGCGGACCGTTTGGCATAGTGGTGTCCGATCCGGGGGGAATCGCGGCCGGTCGCGGCCGTCTCCCCACTGACGACGACGTCATCCGACAACGAAGGAGTTCACGCCTCGTGAAGCTGCAGAAGATCCTGACCGCCGGTCTGGCGGTCGTCGCCGCCCTGACCTTCACCGCCGCGTGCAGTGACAACAGCGACGGCGCGACCGACAACGGCCCGGCGACCTCGTCGGCCACCAGCAGCGTCTCGGACAGCGGGGGCACCTCGGTCACCGATCCGTCGACGCCGCCGAACGCCGCGACGCTGAACTCCCTGCTCACGAAGGCCCTGGACCCGAACGTCCCGGCCTCGCAGAAGACCGACCTGGTTCAGGGCTCCGAGGCCGACCCGCAGCTGTTCGACAAGCTTGTCAAGGCCAAGGAAGACCTGCAGGGCGTCACCTACCAGCTGGTGCCGCCGGTGATCTCGTCGGGCAACGGCCAGGCCACCGTCAAGGTGAAGGTCAAGCTCCCCAACGTCCCCGAGCAGACCATCGACGCGGCGATCGTCTACGACCAGGGCAAGTGGAAGCTCGCCAAGACCACGGTGTGCCCGCTGCTGCAGGCCAACAACGTGCAGAGCGCGATGTGCCCCGCGGCCAACTGACACCGCACCCCGTCTGACGCACTCCGCCCCGTCACCATCGCGGTGACGGGGCGGAGTCGTCTCTGCGTCCGCTACCGCCAGGTGACCGCGAGTGACGTCTGCTGCACGAGCGGGCGGGCGGGGTCGTCGCCGATCAGGGTGCGGCCCCCCGTCAGCGACAGCGTCCCGGCGACGGGCAGCCCCCGGCCGAGGTCGACGGTGATCGCGCCCTGGCCGGAGAACGAGTACGACCCGATGGTCAGACGGTCGCCACGGCCCGGGACGGTGAACGTCGAGTCGACGGGGACCTCGTCGATCGCGACGTCGAGGACGACGCGGGATCCGGTGCGTTGGCGCAGCGTGGCCGTCGTCGTCTGCGTGACGGTCGCGGCGCCGTCGAGGGTGCGCACGGCGTGCCACCGCGCGCCGACACCGACCGGCTGCGTCGGCACCGCGACCGATCGCTGCAGCGCGGTCAGCAGGGTCTGCTCCACGGCGGACCGTGCGGCGTCGTCGGCGGCCTGCGCGGGCAGGATCCGCAGGGACACCGGCACCGACCCGGCGGCGACGGCGATCCCGGCGCGGGAGCCGTCGACGGCCGCCAGCGAGCCGGTCAGTCCCGAGTCCGGCGATGTGGCACGCCCGAGCTGCAGTTCGACGTCGGTGGGGTCGGAGCAGGCCACCCGGGCCGTCAGCGGCAGTGTGACGTCCTGGGACGCGGTCGACGGTTGCTCGCCCTGGCGCAGTGTGGTCGACGACGACACGACGCGTAGCGACACCCGCTGCGCCGAGGTGCGATCGGGGGTACCGGTGAGGGTCGCCGGCGGCGCGGTTCCGGGCTGATCGAGTGTGACCGCGGCCGGCGCGATCGGCAGCAGGGAGGCGCTGTCGGCGCCGACCGTGGTCTGCGTGGCGCAGCCGCTGTCGGACGCGGCCGTGCTCGAGCCGCCGTCGCGCGCACCCTCGGACGACCCGCATCCGGTCAGCACCAGCAGGGCGACGCCCGCGATCGAGGCCGCGGCCACGGGCAGTCGTCGGGCGGGGGACACTACGGGGGCGGGCACGCGATTCAGGCTAGCGACGGTCGTGAGGGATGATGGAGCGCGTGACCGACGACTCCCGGACCGACCCCGCGCCCACTCCGGTCACCGCGCCCGGGAACGCGTCTGACGCGCCGACCGCTGAGGGCCGCTCCCGGGCGGTCCTCGCGGTGCTCCCCGTCGTCGCTCTGGTGATCCTCGTGCTCGACCTCGTCACCAAGATCGTGGTCGTCGCGACCATCGACCCGCTGCGGCCGGTGCACATCATCGGCGACACCGTGACCCTGCGCCTGGTCCGCAACTCCGGCGCCGCGTTCTCCTTCGCCACCGGCTACACCTGGGTGCTCACCATCGTCGCCGCGGCCGTGGTCGTCGGCATCATCCGCTTCAGCGGACGCCTCCGGTCGGCCTGGTGGGCCGTGGGTCTCGGACTCGTGCTGGGCGGAGCGCTGGGCAACCTGGTCGACCGGTTCTTCCGGTCACCCGGGCCGCTGCGCGGCCACGTCGTCGACTTCGTCTCCGTCGGATGGTGGCCGGTGTTCAACGTCGCCGACTCCGCCGTCGTCTGCGGCGCGATCCTGCTGGTCGCGCTCACCGTGTTCGGGGTCGAGATCGACGGCACGCGCACGCCGTCGCGACAGTCGTCGAAGCGGTCCGCCGATGCGTGACAGTCGGTCGATGCCCGTGCCCGACGGCATCGACGGCATGCGTCTCGACGCCGGTGTCAGTCGCATCCTCGGCCTGTCGCGGACGGTCGTGGCGACCCTCGCCGACTCCGGGGACGTGACGGTCGACGGCGCCGCGGTGGGCAAGTCGCACCGGCTGACCGCCGGCACCTGGCTCGAGGTCACGCTGCCCGAACCCGCACGCCCGCCGGAGAACCCGGTCATGGAGGTCGAGGACATGACGGTCCTCTACGCCGACTCCGACATCGTCGTCGTCGACAAGCCCGTCGGCGTCGCCGCGCACGCGTCCGTCGGCTGGACGGGCCCCACCGTCATCGGCGGCCTGGAGGCGGCGGGCTACCGCATCTCGACCTCCGGCGCGCACGAGCGGCAGGGGATCGTCCACCGGCTCGACGTCGGGACGTCCGGCGTGATGGCGGTCGCGGTGTCCGAGCGGGCGTACACGGTGCTCAAGCGCGCGTTCCGCGAACGCACCGTCGACAAGCGCTACCACGCACTGGTGCAGGGGCACCTCGACCCGTCGAGCGGCACCATCGACGCGCCGATCGGCCGGCACCCCGGCAGCGAGTGGCGGTTCGCCGTCACCACCGCGGGCAAGCCGAGCGTCACCCACTACGACACGGTCGAGATGTTCGCCGCGGCCAGCCTTCTCGACGTCCACCTCGAGACCGGCCGGACCCACCAGATCCGGGTGCACTTCTCGGCGCTGCACCACCCGTGCTGCGGCGACATGACCTACGGCGCCGACCCCACCCTCGCCGCGCGGCTGGGACTCGAGCGGCAGTGGCTGCACGCGCGCGCCCTGGCGTTCGCGCACCCCGCCGACGGGCGGATGGTCGAGTTCACCAGCCCGTACCCCGACGACCTGCAGCACGCGCTGGACGTCCTGCGTGCCGGCTGACGGGGCGGACAGGGCGGGATCGGCGGCGCGGGCCGCGCGGACGATCGGCGCCGTCGTCGTGGCGGTGGTCGTGGTGATCGCGGGGCTGTACTGGCTCGGCGCCACGCACCCGCCGCGGTCGTCGGGTGTCGCCACCGACAGCCTCGGTCCCGACTCCGGCGAGCCCGTCGCGGACTACGTGGCCTCGTCGCAGCGCGGACTCGCCCGTGCCACCGGTGTGCGGTGGGCGCTGGTGTCGCTGCGAACGGCCGTCGACGACGCGACCGCACGATCGGTGATCGCGGGCACCACCCCGGCGCAGGTCGCGCTGCACGTCCCCATCCCCGACGTCGCCACCCCCACGGCGGTGGTCCCGGTCACGCCCGACGCCGGCTCGTTCACGACCGCGCGCGAACTCGCCGTGTCCCGCCTGGACACCGACGGCGGCCCGGTCGACGCCGATCGTGGCACCGCGGTGGACGAGGTCGTCACGCAGCGGCTGCGTGCGTCGTGCGCGTGCGTCGCCGGGGTCGTCGTCCGCGGTACGGCCGAGCGGTTGCGCACGATCGCGACCGATCCGCGGGTCCGTGTGGTCCAGGTGCTGCCCGCCGACGCCGGCGGCGGGCGGTTCGCGGTGGTGCCGCTGCTGCCCGAACAGACCGTCGGCGCGGCGCCGTTGCCCGACACCGGCGCCGTCCCCGCGCGCTGACCGGCGCGTCGCCGGGCGTGTCGCCCCGGAGTCGTCGGCCACGCCGCGTCTCCTCCCCGAGGACGTCGGTACCGACACCTAGACTGATCGGGTCGCGACGGCCGGTCCCATCCGCCGTCAGGGTGCACCGCCGCGGTCGCGACATCCGGGGATGCAGGTCAGGAAGGTCGTGGAGTGTCAGGTCAGTTCGTCCATCTGCACAACCACACCGAGTACTCCATGCTCGACGGGGCCGCGAAGGTGGCGCCGCTGTTCGCCGAGGCCAAGCGCCTCGGGATGACCGCGATCGGCATGACCGACCACGGCAACATGTTCGGCGCCAGCGAGTTCTACACCGTCGCCAAGAAGCACGACATCACCCCGATCATCGGCATCGAGGCCTACATCGCGCCGGGGTCCCGCTTCGACACCAAACGTGTCCTCTGGGGCGATCGAGACCAGAAGTCCGACGACGTGTCCGGCTCGGGCGCGTACACGCACATGACGATGGTCGCGGAGAACGCGACCGGCCTGCGCAACCTGTTCCAGCTGTCGTCGCTCGCGTCGATCGAGGGTCAGCTCGGCAAGTGGTCGCGCATGGACGCCGAGCTCATCGCGCAGCACGCGTCCGGGATCATCGCGACCACCGGCTGTCCCTCGGGGGAGGTCCAGACCCGTCTGCGCCTCGGTCACGAGCGCGAGGCGCTGGAGGCGGCGGCGAAGTGGCAGGAAATCTTCGGCAAGGAGAACTTCTACCTCGAGCTGATGGAGCACGGGCTCGAGATCGAGCGGCGGGTCCGCGACGGCCTGCTCGAGATCGGCCGCAAGCTCGGCATCAAGCCGATCGTGACCAACGACTGCCACTACGTGCACAAGTCCGACGCCGTCACCCACGAGGCGCTGCTGTGCATCCAGACGGGCAAGACGCTGTCCGACCCGACGCGGTTCAAGTTCGACGGCGACGGCTACTACCTGAAGTCCGCCGAGGAGATGCGCGCACTCTGGGACGACGTCATCCCGGGCGCGTGCGACAACACCGT
Source organism: uncultured Williamsia sp. (assembly GCF_947494875.1). Taxonomy (GTDB): domain Bacteria; phylum Actinomycetota; class Actinomycetes; order Mycobacteriales; family Mycobacteriaceae; genus Williamsia_A. Next base: position 111,734 of record NZ_CANLWM010000009.1, on the reverse strand, counting down.
CGAGATCGGCGAGCGCATCGGCGACTACTCCGAGGTGTTCACCCACCGCGACCGGATGCCGGTGTTCCCGGTTCCCGAGGGTGAGACGCAGGACAGCTGGCTGCGCCGTGAGGTCGCGTCGGGCCTGAAGCGTCGGTTCCCCGACGGCCCGGTCCCCGACGACTACGTCTCCCGCGCCGACTACGAACTCGACGTCATCATCCAGATGGGGTTCCCGGCCTACTTCCTCGTCGTCGGCGACCTCATCCGGCACGCGCAGGAGGTCGGTATCCGCGTCGGCCCGGGCCGTGGATCGGCCGCCGGGTCGCTCGTCGCCTACGCGCTGGGGATCACCAACATCGACCCCATCCCGCACGGCCTGCTGTTCGAGCGGTTCCTCAACCCCGAGCGCGTGTCCATGCCCGACATCGACATCGACTTCGACGACCGCCGTCGCGGCGACATGGTGCGCTACGCGACGGACCGCTGGGGCAGCGACAAGGTCGCGCAGGTCATCACCTTCGGCACCATCAAGACGAAGGCGGCCATCAAGGACTCCGCCCGCGTCCAGTTCGGTCAGCCGGGCTTCTCCGTCGCCGACCGCATCACCAAGGCGTTGCCGCCGCCGATCATGGCCAAGGACATCTCGGTCAAGGGCATCACCGACCCCGAGCACGAGCGCTACGGCGAGGCCTCCGAGGTCCGCGGTCTGATCGAGACGGACCCCGACGTCAAGAAGATCTACGACACCGCACTGGGTCTCGAGGGTCTGATCCGCAACGCCGGCGTCCACGCCTGCGCGGTCATCATGTCGTCGGAGCCGCTCACCGACGCGATCCCCGTGTGGAAGCGCGCCCAGGACGGCGCGATCATCACCGGCTGGGACTACCCGTCGTGCGAGGCCATCGGCCTGCTGAAGATGGACTTCCTCGGTCTGCGCAACCTCACCGTCATCGGTGACGCGATCGAGAACATCAAGACCAACCGCGGCATCGACTTCGACATGGACGCCGCACCCCTCGACGACCCGAAGACCTACGAGCTGCTCGCCCGCGGTGACACGCTCGGCGTGTTCCAGCTCGACGGCGGGGCGATGCGCGAACTGCTCAAGCGCATGCAGCCCACCGGGTTCGAGGACATCGTGGCCGTGCTGGCGCTGTACCGACCGGGCCCGATGGGCATGAACGCCCACAACGACTACGCCGACCGCAAGAACGGTCGCCAGCAGGTCACGCCCATCCACCCCGAGCTCGCCGAGCCCCTGAAGGAGATCCTGGCCGACACCTACGGCCTGATCGTCTACCAGGAGCAGATCATGCAGATCGCGCAGAAGGTGGCCGGCTACTCCCTCGGCCGAGCCGACATCCTGCGCCGCGCGATGGGCAAGAAGAAGGCCGAGGTGCTCGCGGCCGAGTTCGAGGGCTTCGAGGCGGGCATGAAGGCCAACGGGTTCTCGGCCCCGGCCATCAAGGCGCTGTGGGACACGATCCTCCCGTTCGCCGGGTACGCGTTCAACAAGTCCCACGCCGCCGGATACGGCCTGGTGTCGTTCTGGACCGCCTACCTCAAGGCGAACTTCCCGGCGGAGTACATGGCCGGCCTCCTGACGTCCGTCGGCGACGACAAGGACAAGGCCGCGATCTATCTGGCCGACTGTCGCAAGCTCGGGATCACCGTCCTGCCACCGGATGTCAACGAGTCGCAGCGCAACTTCGCGGCCGTCGGCACCGACATCCGTTTCGGTCTCGCCGCGGTGCGCAACGTCGGCACCAACGTCGTGTCGGCGATCCTGCGCGCCCGTGAGGAGCGGGGGAAGTTCACCAGCTTCTCGGACTACCTCGGCAAGATCGACGTGACGGCCTGCAGCAAGAAGGTCACCGAGTCCCTCATCAAGGCAGGCGCGTTCGACTCCCTCGACCACCCGCGCAAGGGCCTGTTCCTCATCCACTCCGATGCCGTCGACGCCGTGCTCGGCACCAAGAAGGCCGAGGCGGTCGGACAGTTCGACCTGTTCGGTGATGCCGGCGGTGACGATGCCATCGTCGACGACGTGTTCGCGGTCAAGGTGCCCGACGAGGAGTGGGACTCGAAGCACAAACTCGCCCTCGAACGGGAGATGCTGGGGCTCTATGTCTCCGGGCACCCGCTGGGTGGCATCGAGCACATCATCTCGGCGCAGACCGACACGTCGATCACCAGCCTGCTGGAGGGCAACGTCCCCGACGGCGCGCAGATCGTGATCGGCGGCATCATCTCGGCCGTCACGCGGCGCGTGAACAAGAAGGGCGAGCCGTACGCGGTGGTCACGCTCGAGGACATGGTCGGCGGCGTCGAGGTCTACTTCTTCCCGCGGGCGTTCCAGGCCTACGGCATGGACATCACGCCGGACGCCGTCGTCCTGGTCAAGGCCCGCATCAACAAGCGGGATGACTCGACGATGATCAGCGCCAACGACCTCGCCGTCCCGGACCTGTCGCACGCCGGTGAGTCACGGCCCGTCGCGGTCAGCATGTCGACACGACTGTGCACCCGGGACAGGGTGGGCGAGCTCAAGCGGGTCCTCGCGCGGCACCCGGGTACCGCCGACGTGCACGTCCGGTTGATCTCCGGGGACTCGACGACGCTGCTGCGTCTCGACGACACGTTCCGCGTGACGCCGAGCTCGGCACTCATGGGCGATCTGAAGGCGCTGCTCGGACCGAGCTGCCTGTCGAGCTGACGATCAGCGGTGCGTCAGGACCGCAGATGCGCGACGCGCAGCGCCCACCACGCGGCGGTGGTGGTCGCCGCGGCGGCGAGAACGGTGGTCTCCGCCGACAGCGTCGCCACGCCGACGACCACCGCGACCAGTAAGCCGACGATGAGCGCGTGCACCTTGTAGGCGGGCCACGGGACACCCGCGACGTCGACGGAGGGGACGGCGTGGACTCCGCTGGTCGTCTCGATTGTGGTCATCGTCAGTCCTCCTCCCGTGCCGGCGTGTCACGATCGTCGGTGCGGGTCGATCGGATCGGAAGGCCGACGTCCGCGCCGCGTCGACCACAGTGTACGACAACCCGCAGCCAAAAGTTCGGGACCCCGAACTCCCGTGTCGCGGGTCACCGCACGACGAGAGGATCATCATGCCTTTGCAGGGCGAATACGCACCGAGCACAAGCGACTGGGCGCGGGAGCACGCCGAGAAGATCGAGGCGTCGGGAGGTACCGAGGGCACCGAGATGAACGGCATGCCCGTCGTCCTGTTGACCACCGTCGGCAACAAGACGGGCAAGCTGCGCAAGACGCCGCTGATGCGGGTCGAGCACGACGGGCACTACGCGGTCGTGGCGTCGCTCGGCGGCGCCCCGAAGCATCCGGTCTGGTACCACAACATCGTCGCGAACCCGCACGTCGAGCTTCGGGACGGCGAGCAGGTGTTCGACATGGTCGCGCGCGAGGTGTTCGGCGGCGAGAAGGCGCAGTGGTGGGAGCGCGCGGTGGCGGCCTACCCGCCCTACGAGGACTACCAGAAGAAGACCGACCGCGAGATCCCGGTGTTCGTCCTGGAGCCCGCCGTCACGGAGTGACGCGGATCGCGGCCGTCGCGGATGAGACGATGGGACACGTGAGCACAGCAACGCGCGCGCAGACGGGTGGCGACGTCGCGGACGGACCACGTCTGACCGCCGACGACGTCCGCGCCGCTGCCGTGCGGGTGCGCGACGTCGTCGACAGGACCCCACTGCAGACCAGCGCGCGGCTGTCTCGTGCGACCGGCGCGTCCGTACTCGTGAAGCGCGAGGACCTGCAGACGGTCCGGTCGTACAAGATCCGCGGCGCCTACAACACGATGGCGCAGCTGTCGTCGGAGGAACGCGCCGCCGGTGTGGTCGCGGCGAGCGCCGGCAACCACGCGCAGGGCGTGGCCTACGCGTGTCAGGCGATGGGGGTGCAGGGGCGGATCTACGTCCCCACCACGACGCCGAAGCAGAAGCGTGACCGCATCCGGTGGCACGGTGGTGACGCCGTCGAGCTGATCCCGGTGGGGGACACCTACGACGCCGCGGCGGCCGCGGCGCAGGCCGACATGCTGCGTACCGGCGCCACCTGGATCCACGCCTTCGACGACGTCCGCACCGCCGCGGGCCAGGGCACCATCGCGGCCGAGATCGTGGAGCAACTCGGCGCCGTGCCCGACGTCGTCGTCATCCCGGTCGGCGGCGGCGGCTGTCTGGCAGGCATGGCGACACTGCTGCGCGAGGCCGATCCCGACGTGGTCATCGTCGGTGTGGAACCCTCCGGGGCACTGTCGTTGTCGGCGGCGCTGGTCCACGGCGGGCCCGTCACCCTCGGCGACATCGACCCCTTCGTCGACGGTGCCGCCGTCAAACGCGTGGGCAGCGTCGTGTACGACGTGCTCGCCCCGATGGCGCCGACGGTGGCCGCGCACCCCGATCTCCCGGCGGCCGCGACCGTCGAACCCGCCGGCCGGGTGCTCACACCGGGTTCCACGCACATCGTCCACGTCGACGAGGGCGCGTTGTGTTCGACCATGCTGGAGCTCTACCAGGACGACGGCATCATCGCAGAGCCGGCCGGAGCGCTCTCGGTGGCCGCGCTCGATCAGCTGTCGCTGCAGCCGGATTCGACCGTCGTGTGCCTTCTGTCCGGGGGCAACAACGACGTGTCGCGCTACGGCGAGATCATCGAACGGTCACTGGTGCACCAGGGTCTCAAGCACTATTTCCTCGTCGACTTCCCGCAGGAGCCGGGCGCGCTGCGCGGCTTCCTCGACGAGGTGCTCGGGCCTGCGGACGACGTCACCCTCTTCGAGTACGTCAAGCGCAACAACCGCGAGACGGGTGCCGCGCTCGTCGGCATCGAACTGGGTTCGGCCGACAGCCTCTCCTCCCTGCTGGACCGCATGAACGCGTCCCGGCTCAGAGTCGAGCAGCTGCACCCGGATTCGCCCGCCTACCGCTACATGACCTGATCGCGCGAACACCTGCCGAGCACCGCCCCTCGACGGGTCACCCCACCCGTTCGTCGGGCGCCAGGAACCGGTCGTTGGGCAGCTGGCACCGGTTTCAGTGCGCACGTGTGATCGTCACGGCCCGACCGAATGGTTCCTGGGGCCGAACAGGCGGTTTCTGACGCCCGACGAATGGCGGATGGTGTCCGTCGTGTGGGGACACGAGGGATCCCGGGGCGTGAGCTCTCAGGCGTGGGCGGGCGCGAGGATGTCGGCGACGATGCGGTGCGACTCCAGGCGTGCATCGAAGTCGGCGAGCATGGAGCTCACCATGATCTCCTGCACGCCGGTCGATTCCACGAGGGCGGCGATCTCGTCGGCGACCTTCTGCCGTCCGCCGACGATCCATGCCGAGGCGGAGTCGCCGATGGTGGCCTCCTGCATCGGGGTGAGCGGTTCGGCGAGGGCCTGCGCGACGGTGGGGTAGCGACCGGGGCGGGTTCCGTCCCGTAGACGCGCCATCGCGAGCCGGTGCGGTGCGGCCTGCTGCTGCGCGGTCGCGTCGTCGGATGCGGCGACGACGGTCACGGTCAGCATGGCGTACGGCTCGTCGAGGAAACCGGGCCGGAAGCTGTCGCGGTAGACGGCGAGCGCGTCGTAGGTGGCCGCCGGCGCGAAGTGTCGAGCGAACGCGAACGGCAGTCCGAGGAGTCCGGCCACCTGCGCGCTGTAGGTGCTCGACCCGAGCATCCACATCTCGACGGCCGCGCCCTCACCGGGGACCGCGGTGATCGCCGAATACGGGTGCTCGGGCGGGAACTGCCCGGCGAGGAACGCACGCAGCTGGGCGAGTTCTTGGGGGAAGTCGTCGGCCGACGGGTTCGCGGCCCGGCGCAGCGCGTGTGCGGTCACCTGGTCGGTGCCGGGCGCACGGCCGATGCCGAGGTCGACACGACCGGGGAACAATGCGTCGAGCGTCCCGAACTGCTCGGCCACGACGAGCGGTGCGTGGTTGGGGAGCATGATGCCGCCCGATCCGACGCGGATCGTCTCGGTGGCGCGGGCGACCTGGCCGATCATCACCGCCGGGCTGGAGCTCGCGATACCGGGCATGTTGTGGTGCTCGGCCAGCCAGAACCGCCGGTAACCGAGCTGTTCGGCGGCCACGGCCAGCGCGATGGACTGGTTCAGCGCCTCGGACACGGACGAACCGTCGACCACGGGCGCGAGATCGAGAACAGAGAACGACACAGTCATACCGGAGACAACACCTCCGCTTGAAGCGATATTTCTCGCCTCAGCGTACGAGCCGACGGCCGATGACCACGTTGTGCCCGGGTGACGAGAGCCCCGCGTCGGACACCTCGACCGGATCCCACGAGAGCAGTGGTTCCACCGGGATGGGGACCGTCGTCGGGCTGTCCGCGAGGACGCAGATCGTGCTGACCGCGCCACGGTGGAGGGCGAACCACCCCCGCTCGACGTCGTACGACGCGGACACCGAGTCCCACCGGTCGTCGGTGAGATCGGGCACGGACCGGCGCAGCGCGATCAGCGCCCGGTAGAACTCGAGCAGCCGCGCGTGGTCGGGCCGGGCGGGTTCCGACCAGTCCAGCTTCGACCGCAGGAAGGTCTCGGGGTCCTGCGGGTCGGGGATGTCCGCGGCGTCCCACCCGTGGTCGGCGAACTCGGCCTTGCGTCCCTCCGCCGTCGCCGTCCCGAGTTCCGGCTCGGGGTGGGAGGTGAAGAACTGGAACGGTGTCGACGCGCCCCACTCCTCACCCATGAACAGCATCGGCGTGTACGCCGAGGTGAGGACCAGCGCCGCCTTGATCGCCAGCTGCCCGTGGTCGAGGTAGGCCGACGGGCGGTCACCGATCGCGCGGTTGCCGATCTGGTCGTGATCGCAGGTGTAGACGACCATCTGCGACGGCGCGACCGTGTCGGGGTCGATGGGTCGGCCGTGGCGACGGCGTCGGAACGACGAGTACGTCATCGCGTGGAAGAACCCTCGTGTCAGTGCCGTCGCGAGGCAGTCGAGGCTGCCGAAATCCGCGTAGTAGCCCTGACGTTCACCGGACACCGCCGTGTGGACGGCGTGGTGCACGTCGTCGTCCCATTGCGCGGCCAGGCCGTAGCCGCCGTCGCGGCGGGCGGTGACGAGCCGCGGGTCGTTGAGGTCGCTCTCGGCGATGAGCGACAGCGGCCGACCCAGCGCGGTCGCCAGGGCATCGGTCGCGACCGCCAGCTCTTCGAGGAGGTGGATCGCGGTGTGGTCGACGAGGGCGTGGACCGCGTCGAGGCGAAGACCGTCGACATGGAAGTCGCGCATCCACCGCAGCGCGTTGTCGATGATGTGGGCGCGGACGGCGTCGGAGTCGGCCTGGTCGAGGTTCAGCGACTGGCCCCAGGTGTTCGCACCCTCGGTGAGGTAGGGCCCGAAGCGGGGGAGGTAGTTGCCCGACGGGCCGAGGTGGTTGTAGACGACGTCGAGGATGACGCCGACGCCGGCGGCGTGTGCCGCGTCGACGAATCGCCGAAAGCCGTCCGGCCCGCCGTACGGCTCGTGCACCGCGAACCAGGCGACACCGTCGTAGCCCCAGTTGTGCACGCCGTTGAACCCGTTGATCGGCATCACCTCGACGAACTCGACACCGAGGTCGACGAGGTGCTGCAGGCGCGTCACGGCCGCGTCGAAAGTGCCCTCCGGGGTGAAGGTCCCGACGTGCATCTCGTAGACCACCGCGCCACCGACAGGCCGTCCCGCCCATGCCTGGTCGGTCCAGCTGAACGACGCGGGGTCGTCGAGCGCGCCGGGGGAGTGCACGCCCTCGGGCAGTCGGGGAGCGCGCGGATCGGGGATCACGTCGCTGACGTCACCGTCGATCACGTAGCCGTACCGGCCGGAGTCCGACGCGACGTCGGCGACGGCGGTCCACCACTGTCCGTCGCGCGACATCGGCGTGATCGTGCCGTCGTGCCAGAGACCGACGCTCTCCGCCGACGGGGCCCACACCGAGAAGGTCTGCTGCGTCACCAGGTCAGCCTACGGAGAAGGTGGGTACCCCCGCGCGGCGGAGGCGTGCACGCCGCGCGGGGGTGGTCGTCAGTCGCCGAGGCGCTCTCCGGTGTCGGGTGCGAACAGGTGGACGGTGGACTCGGTCTGCCGGAAGCGCACCTGCTCACCGAGTTTCGCAGGCGCACGACGTGGCGTGCGTGCCACGAGGGTGACGGGCCCGCCGTCGAGCGTGCGCACGGCGGGGTCGTCGATGGTGGCGTAGACGTAGGTCTCGCTGCCGAGTTCCTCGAGCAGGGCGACCGTGGCGGGGATGCCGGTGCCGTCGTCGGAGAGCCCCAGGGCCTCGGGGCGCACCCCGGCGACGACGTCCTTGGCGCCGGCTCGGTCGGCCGCGGCGAGTGTGGTCCGTTCGATCGCGAGGGTGGCGCCCCCGATCGTCACACCGCCGTCGGCGAGCGGCGCCGTGAAGAGGTTCATCGCGGGGGATCCGATGAACCCCGCGACGAACGCGTTGACGGGGCGGTCGTAGAGCTCGGTGGGGGTGCTGAACTGCTGCAGCTTGCCGTCGCGCAGGACGGCGACGCGGTCACCCATCGTCATCGCCTCCACCTGGTCGTGGGTGACGTAGACGGTCGTCGTGCCGAGACGTCGCTGCAGCGCGGCGATCTGGGTGCGGGTCTGCACCCGCAGTTTCGCGTCGAGGTTGCTCAGCGGCTCGTCCATGCAGAACACCTGCGGCTCACGGACGATCGCGCGGCCCATCGCCACACGCTGGCGCTGACCACCGGACAGCTTGCCCGGCTTGCGGTCGAGGTAGTCGGTGAGGTCGAGCAGCTTGGCGGCCTCGGCGACCTTCTGCTTGCGCTCCTCGACGCCGATACCGCGCATCTTCAGCGCGAAACCCATGTTCTCGCCGACGGTCTTGTTCGGGTACAGCGCGTAGTTCTGGAACACCATCGCGATGTCGCGGTCCTTCGGTGCGACCCCGACCATGTTCGCACCGCCGATGGTGATGGCGCCGCTGTCGATCTCCTCCAGGCCGGCGAGCATGCGCAGCGCGGTGGACTTGCCCGAGCCCGACGGGCCGACGAGGACGACGAACTCACCGTCGGCGATGTCGAGATCGAGGGAGTCGACGGCGAGCTTGTCGGCGCCCGGGTAGACGCAGCAGGCCTTGTCGTAGGTGATGGAAGCCATGGGATTCTCCTGTGTGCGAGAGGGTCTGAGGTGTGGGGGTCGGTCAGGCGGTCACTTGATGGCGCCGAAGGACAGACCGCGGACGAGCTTGTTCTGGGCGATCCAGCCGCAGATGACCACCGGCAGCGCGGCCAACACCGACGCCGCGGACAGCTGTGCCCAGAACAGTCCCTGCCCGGACATGAAGCCGGTGAGGAACACCGGCATGGTCTGCGCGTTCACCGCGGTCATGTTCACCGCGAAGAAGAACTCGTTCCACGAGAAGATGACGCAGATCAGTGCGGTGGCGGCGATCCCGGGCGAGATGAGCGGGAGGATCACCTCACGCACCGAGGTCCAGAGGCTCGCGCCGTCGATGCTGGCCGCCTCGAGGAGTTCCTTGGGGACCTCGAGGAAGAACGACCGCATCATCCACACCGCGATCGGCAGGTTCATCGCCGTGTAGAGGATGACCAGCGTCCACACGTTGTCGAGCATCCCGATCTTCCCGACGATCACGTACAGCGGGATGATCGCCGCGACGATGGGCAGCATTTTCGTGCTGAGGAAGAAGAACAGTGCGTCGGAGGTCTTGCGGACCGGGCGCAGCGACAACGCGAACGCCGCGGGGACGCCGAGCAGCAGCACCAGGACCGTCGACGCGACCGTCGCGAACACCGAGTTGAGCAGCGGCGTGGCGATACCGGCGTCGAAGACGTTGCGGAACTGCTCGAGGGTCGGGGTGAAGAAGAACGTCGGCGGGTTGGTGTTGGCGTCGGCTTCTTTCTTGAACGCGGTCAACACCATCCACAGCACCGGGAAGAAGAACCCGATCGAGATGATCCAGGTGAACGCGGTCAGCAGGCCGCCCTTGGGATTCCGCTTCCGTCGGATCACCGGGGTCGGTGTCGCGTCGGCCGTGACGGGACGGGTCGGTGTCGTGGTGGCCATCAGACCGCCTCCTGGGTTCCGTCGAAGGACTTGAAGATGAGTCGCAGGGCCAGCGTCGCGACCACGATCGTCCCGACGACGGTGACGACGCCCATCGCGGCGGCCTGGCCGATGTCGAAGCCGAGGAAGGCCCGCTGGTAGATGTAGAACGGCAGGTTCGAACTCGCGACACCCGGACCGCCCGAGGTCATCATGTAGACGGCGTCGAAGGTGTTCACCAGGTAGATCGCCCCGAGCACCGTGCCGAGCTCGATGAACCGACGCAGGTGCGGCAGCGTGAGCTCACGGAACAGCCGGAAGCTGGTGGCGCCGTCCACCTTCGCGGCCTCGGCGATGTCCTTGGGCATCGACTGCAGGCCGGCGAGGATCAGCAGCATCATGAACGGCGTCCACTGCCAGACGAGTTCACCCATGACGCTGGCGAGCGGGTACTCGCTGAGCCAGTCGGTCTGGACGCCGAACGGGCTCAACACATAGTTGAGCAGGCCGCTGGTGGGGGAGAGCAGGCTGGTCTTGAACAGCAGTGCCGAGGCGACCGGGGTCACCAGGAACGGGGTGATCAGCAACGTGCGGACCACGCTGCGTCCGACGAACTTGCGGTCGAGCAAAAGCGCGAAGATCAGCCCGAGCACGACCGAGATGATCACGGTGCCCACGATCAGCAGGACGGTGTTGAGCGTGACCGTCCAGAACTGCGTGTCCTTGAAGACCTCGACGTAGTTGTTGAGCCAGTTGAACTGTCGCGATCCCGGGCGCACCAGGTTCCACGACTGGGTGGAGTAGTACAGCGTCACCACGAACGGGATCTGGGTGACGACGACCATGAAGATCAGGGCCGGGAGCAGGGGACCCCGGCGACGCCACCCCTCGGCGCGCGAGATGTGGTCGCGACCAGAGGTGATCGGTGCCCGTTCGCTGGGCGCCGGGGCGTCAGGGTCGACGAGTGCGGTGGCCACGGGTCACCTCTCCTTCTTGTAGGTGTCGCCGACTGCCTCGGCATACGTCTGGGACTGCTTCAGCGCGTCGTCGACACTGATCTGGCCGGCGATCGCGGCACTGATCTGCTGGCTGACGCGGGTACCGAGATCCTGGAACTCGGGGATCGCGAGGAACTGCACGCCGGTGTAGGGCACCGGTTCCAGCGACGGCTTCAGCTGGTTCGCCGCGGTCATGGCCGACAGGGTGGGCTCGGCGTAGGCCGACGACACGGCCTTGTACGCGGGGAGCTGATAGGTGGACAGCCGGCTGCCGGGCGGGACGTGGCTGGCCCCGAGGGTGTCGGCGACCATGGCGATGTACTTCTTGTCGGTCATCCAGTTGATGAACTTCCAGGCGGCGTCCTTCTTCGTGCTGCTCGACGGGATGCCCAGCGACCAGGTGTAGAGCCAGCCGTTGTCGCCCTTGGCCATGCTGGGCGCCTGGGCGTACCCGACGTCGCCGGCGATCGTCGAGGTGTCGGGGCTCTCGAGCACGGAGACGGCCGACGTCGCGTCGTACCACATCGCGGTCTGGCCCTGCGACAACAGGTTTCCGCATTCCTGGAAGCCGGACGACGCGGCACCGGGCTCACCGACCTGTCGGACGGTGTCGACGTAGAACTGCACCGCGGCCTTCACCTGCGGGCTGGTCAGCTGTGCGTTCCAGTTCTTGTCGTACCAGCGGCCGCCGAAGGCGTTGATGACGGTGTCGAGTGGGGCGAGGACCTCGCCCCATCCGGGCTTGCCGCGCAGGCAGATCCCGGACACGCCGGGCTTGTCGAGCTTGCGGGCGGCCTCGGCGACCTGCGGCCAGGTCGGCTTCTCGGGCATGGTGACGCCGGCCGCGGCCAGCATCTTCTTGTTGTACATGAGGAAGGACGACTCGCCGTAGAACGGCGCCGAGTACATCCCGCCCTTGTAGGACAGGGCGTCCTTCAGCGTCGGGATGAAGTCGTTCGCGTCGTACCCGGGAGTGCGGTCCATGTAGGGCTGGAGGTTGACCAGCCAGCCGTTCTGCGCCCACATCTGGGTCTCGTAGTTGCTGATCATCACGACGTCGAACTCGCCGCCGCCGGTCGACACCGACGCGGTGATCTTGGCGCGGGCCTCGTTCTCGGACAGGGTGACGAACTTGAGCTTCACGCCGGGGTTCTCCTTCTCGAACCGCCCGGACAGCGAGATGGCGTCCTTCATCTGCGAGTTCGAGACCAGTGCGATGGTGACGGCGTCGCCGCCGCCGTCGGTGAAGGAGCCGGCGCCGGCGCAGGCGGTGGCCGTGAGCGCGGTGGCGATGAGCGCGCTGATGCCGGCGACGAGTCGCCGGCGTGGGGAGCGGATCACTGGTCCGCCTTTCTCTTCGGGGTGGTGGCGAGGGCGGGTTCCTGGCCCGCCAGCCAGGTGGCACAACCGATGTCGGTGACGAGTACGGTCGCGAGGCCGCCGCGGAGTGCTCCGAGGATCGACTCGTACCGCGGAGGTCCGCCGGACAGCAGGATGGTGGTGGGGCAGTCGCGGACCACGTCGAGTCCGACGGACACGGTGCGTCCGGTGAGGCTGGAGACCACCGGATGTCCTGCGGCGTCGTAGAAATGGCCGCCGATCTCCCCGACGGCGCCGACGGCGGCGAGTTCGTCGAGGACGGCGGCGTCGACGAAGGCACCGGAGAACAACGTGCCCGAGGTCGACACCGTGCCGACACCGAACATCATCACGTCGGATTCCTTCGCGGCGGTCAGTGCCTGGGACACGATCGAGTCGGCCTCGAGCGCGGACACGGTGCCGGTGTCGGCGTAGAGCGGCGCGACGAGTCGCAGCGGGCGGGCCGAGAGTCGCTGGGCGCAGCCGGAGAGGATGCGCTCGACGCCGGTCTGGTAATCCGTGGCCGAGACCGAGCCGTCCATCTGCACCACACGCAGACACGACGCCGACCGCCCGCCGAGCGCGTCGGCGACGGCAACCGTCTCCGGGCCCCACGTGAAGCCGAGCGTGTCCGGGGGACTGAGTCGTCGGGCCAGGACCGATGCGCCGGCGCGACCGAGTGCGGCGTACCCGCCGCGGGAACCGTCCACCTCGTCGTCGATGACCAGCACCTCGTCGAGCGAGAACCGCTGCTCGAGATCGCGCTCGAGGTCGGTGTGCACCGATTCCGACAGTTCCGGTGGCACCTCGACGACGATCCGCACCAGTCCCTGCGCGCGGGCCCGGGCGACGAGACGGCCGGCCGTGGGCCGCGACACCCCGAGGCGCGTGGCGATCTCGGCCTGGGTGGCGCCCTCGAGGTGGTACATCGTGGCGGCACGCACGAGGAGACGCAGGTCCTGTGCGGAGTCGTCCGGCACGGTGCCTCCTCGTCGTCGAGGTGTGAGCAGATGCTCACTGGTCGGGCATGTGCTCAGTACGCTAGCATCACCGATGTGACGCAGACAACATCTCGGGCCGTCGAGTTGCCCGAATCACCGGATTCGCCGACCGCGATGCGCGCGGCCGTGCTCATCGAGCTCGGCCGCATCGAGATGGAGCAGCGGCCGGTGCCGCGCCCGGCTGCCGGTGACGTCCTCGTCGCGGTCAGCGTCGTCGGGGTCTGTGGATCCGACGCGCACTACTACCGCGAGGGACGGATCGGGGACTTCGTCGTCGACGCCCCGCTGGTCCTGGGTCACGAGGCAGCGGGTCGTATCGTCGCGGTGGGTGACGGGGTCGACCCGGTGCGGGTGGGTGAGCGCGTGTCGATCGAACCGCAGCGCCCCGATCCCGCGTCGGCCGAGACGCTGCGCGGTGAGTACAACCTCTGTCCGCACATGCGGTTCTACGCCACCCCGCCTGTCGACGGGGCACTCGCCGACTACGTGACGATCGGTGCCGCGTTCGCCCATCGGGTCCCCGACTCGGTCTCGGACACCGCTGCCGCACTGTTGGAGCCGGCATCGGTGGCGCTCGCGACGCTGCGCAAGGCCGCGATCGGTGCGGGATCGTCGCTGCTGATCGCCGGGGCCGGTCCGATCGGACTGATGTGCGCACAGGTCGCCCGCGCGATGGGCGCCACGCGGATCGTCGTGTCCGATCCCGACGAGCGCCGACGGGCGAACGCACCACGATTCGGCGCCACCCTGGTGATCGCGCCGGACATGGTCGTCGACGTCGAGCAGGTCGACGCGTTCGTCGACGCGTCCGGTGCGCCGGCGGCGATCGTCGACGGGATGCGCCGCGTCCGTCCCGCGGGACGCGTCGTGCTGGTGGGGATGGGCCCGGACACGGTCGCGGTGCCGCTCGGGGTGATCCAGAACCGTGAACTTGTCGTCACGGGCGTGTTCCGCTACGCCAACACCTGGCCGGCGGCGATCGAACTCGCCGCCGCCGGGCGGATCGACCTCGACGGGATGGTCACCGGACGGTTCCCGCTGGAGCAGGCGGACCGAGCCCTCGACGCGGACCGGACCCCTGGCAGCATCAAGGCCGTGATCGACGTGGCAGGAGACCCCCGATGAGCGAGACGACAACGCAGACCGCTCGCGGCTGGTCCGACTCGGTCCCGCCGTACCCGCGACACGACGTGACACCGGGGATCGTCCACATCGGTGTCGGCGGTTTCCATCGCGCCCATCAGGCGATGTACGTCGATCGTGTGCTGCGCGCGGATCCTGCTGCGCCCTGGACGATCCGCGGCGTCGGGGTCCTGCCGGCCGACCGCCGGATGCGTGACGCGCTCGCCTCGCAGGACCACCTGTACACGCTGACGTTGAAGCATCCGGACGGGACCGTCGAGACCCACACGATGGGTGCGATCGTCGACTTCCTCGTCGCCCCGGACGATCCCGCCGCGGTGGTAGAGGCGATGGCCGCACCCACCACCAAGGTCGTGTCGCTCACCATCACCGAAGGTGGCTACAACATCTCCTCCACGACGGGGGAGTTCGTGCTCGACGACCCCGCCGTCGCAGCGGATCTGCGCCCGAACGCGGTGCCGAGCACAGTCTTCGGGCTCGTCGTGGAAGCGCTGCGACGACGCCGCGAAAGGGGCGTCCCGTCGTTCACGGTGATGTCATGCGACAACATCCCGGGCAACGGGCACATGGCCCGTCGCGTGTTCACCACGTTCGCCCGGGCTCAGGATCCCGATCTCGCCGACTGGATCGATCTGCACACGACGTTCCCCAACTGCATGGTCGACCGGATCACGCCCGCCACGCCGCCCGGACTCGCCGCCGAGGTGCGCGAGCGCACCGGCATCGACGACGCCTGGCCCGTGGTCGCCGAACCGTTCACGCAGTGGGTGCTCGAGGACGACTTCGTCGACGGCCGGCCGGCGTTCGAGGACGTCGGGGTGCAGATGGTCGGCGACGTCGAACCGTACGAGCTGATGAAGCTCCGACTGCTCAACGCCGGACACCAGACCCTCTGCTACGCCGGGTATCTCCTCGGATACCGCGCCGTCGCCGACGCGACGCGCGACCCGCTGATCGCTGCGCTGCTGCGTGCCTACATGCAGACCGAGGGCCGTCCGAGTCTGCCGCCCGTTCCCGGCGTCGACCTCGACGAATACATCGACACGCTCGTGGAGCGGTTCTCCAACGACGCGATCGGGGACACCGTCGCCCGGTTGTGCGCCGAGTCGTCGGACCGCATCCCGCAGTGGATGGTCCCCGTGGTGCGGGAGCGGCTCGCCGCCGGCGGGTCGGTCGACATCTGCGCCGCGGTGATCGCCACCTGGACGCGCTATGCGGAGGGTGTCGACGAGGACGGTGCCCCGATCGACGTGGTGGATCGTCGGGCCGACCAGTTGGTGCCCCTCGCCCGGGACAGCCGCGACGACCCGCGCGCTTTCGTCGGTGTCCGCGACCTCTTCGGCGACCTCGTCGACGAGCCACGGTTCATGGAGCCCTACACCCGCATCCTGGAGTCCCTGCGCGAGAACGGGACTCGAGCGACCCTGGAGACCCTCCTCCGCGATAGGTAGACCCCGGGGCGCGCTCGCCGAGCGTGCCAAAACTGCCCGCCGAGCGGGCCAGAAGTGCCCGCCGAGCGTGCAGTAGATCTCGCCGACCGTGCGGAAAAGCTCGCTGACCGTGCAGAAGATTCGCTCGATCGTGCACTCGATCCCGCGGTGCGCGCTCGGTGGTATCTGGTGCACGATCGACGGGATCTGCTGCACGGTCGGCGGGGTCAGCCGTAGATGGTCGACCGCGCCTCGCGGTAGCGCTCGATCACCGTGGGGTCTTCGTCGGCCTCGACGGTCTCGGTGACCGGGGCCGCCCACTCCGGCGGGTTCTCCGCGCCGGAGAGCGCCCACGCCGCCTGACGGGCCGCGCCGTCGGCGACGTACTCGCCGGGTGCGGGCACCGCGACGGGCAGTCCGAAGACCACCGGTGCGAGCGCCCGGACCGCCTCCGACCGCACGCCACCGCCGACCAGCAGCACCCGCCGCGCGTCGACACCGCATGCGCGGATGTAGTCGAGTCCGTCGCGCAGTGAACACAGCAGGCCTTCGACGGCGGCCCGCGCGATGATCTCCGGGCGCGCCGACCGCAGGGTCAGACCCCACAGACTCGCCTGAGCCGTCGGCAGATTGGGCGATCGCTCACCCTCGAAGTACGGGACCATCACGACGCCCTCGGCGCCGGACGGTGCCCCGAGCGCCAGCTCGGCGAGGCGGTCGAGGTCGACGCCGAGCATGGCGGCGGTCGACGCGAGGACGGGCGCGCCGTTCAGGGTGCACACCAGCGGCAGGTGCCGCCCGGTCGCGTCGGCGAATCCCGCGACGTAGCCGGATCCGTCGTGGGTCGGTGTGCCCGACACCGCGGACACCACGCCCGACGTCCCGAGCGACACGACGATGTCACCGGGACGCGCGTCCACGGCCAATGCGGCGGCGGCGTTGTCGCCGGCGCCGGGACCGACAACCGCGCCAGACCCGATCTCACCGACGATCTCGGCGGGGCCGACGACCCGCGGCAGCAGTGGGTCACGATCACGGAACGCCATGCGGAGCAGTTCCCGGTCGTATTCGCCGGTCGCCGCGGCGAAATACCCTGTGCCGCTGGCATCGCTACGGTCGGTGGTCAGCGCCGACACGTCGTCGGAGCCGCGCAACCGCCACGACAGCCAGTCGTGGGGGAGGCAGACAACTGCGGTCCGGTCCGCCGAGTCCGGCTCGGCGTCGGCGAGCCAGCGCAGCTTCGTGGCAGTGATCGAGGCGACCGGCACGACGCCCACCCGATCGGCCCATGCCTGTGCACCGCCGAGTTCGTCGACGAGGTCGGATGCGGCGTCGGCGGAGCGGGTGTCGTTCCACAGCAGCGCATCCCGCACGACGGAGCCCGACTCGTCCAGACACACCATGCCGTGTTGCTGCGCGCCGACGGCGAGCGCGGCGACATCGTCGAGTCCGCCGGCGTCGGCGATCGCGGTCTGCAGTGCATCCCACCAGCGGTCGGGGTGGATCTCGGTCCCGTCCGGGTGCGAGGCCCGCCCGGACCGGATCACCGACCCGTCGTCGGCGTCGCGGATCACCACCTTGCAGGACTGGGTCGACGAGTCGATCCCTGCCACCAGCGTCATCGCCGGGTCACCTCGCTGCGTCACGCTCCAGCACGGTCACCGGAACTGCTCCGACCGCCAGTGTGCCCGAGACGATCTCGCCTGTGTGCCGATCGCGCCATGCGTCGGTGCCGAGATCGACCGACGCGTCGACGCCGGGTCGGGTCACGACCACCACGGCGACGCGCGGGGTGTCGTCGTCGCTGGCGGTGAACGCGACGACGCGGTCCGCGTCGGCGCCGGTCACGGACAGCGGGCGGTGTCCGCGTGCGCAGACGAACGCCCCGGCGTGGGCGCGGCGGGCGGCGAGCGCCTGACGTACCACCGCGACCTTCGGGTGGTCGGTGGAGGCCGACCAGTCGATCGCGCGCCGGTTGTCGGGGTCGACGAGGGAGTCCTCGAACCACTCGGTGCCCTGGTAGACGTCCGGAACGCCCGGCGTCAGCAACGACAGTCCCTTGTGCGCGAGGATCATCCACTCCCTCTCGGCCCGGGTGTCCGCCACGTGCGTTGCGATCGCCGCGCCGACGGGCCCGTCGATCACCGCGTCGATCCAGCGGTGCACGGCGCCTTCGGACTCCTCGTCGACCGAGGTCCACGTCGTGATCAGCGCGGCCTCGCGGATCGCTTTGGTCGCGTACTCGTGCAACCGCTCGCGGACGCTGTCGGGCACCGGTCCATCGTCCGGCCAGACGCCGACGATGTTCTGCAGCAGGAACAGGCCGGTCACCCCGTCGGGTGGCGGCGTCCGTGACTGCATCGTCGCGACCAGGTCACGCCACGCGGGCGGGTGGGCGGTGAGCGCGACGATGCGTGTGCGGACGTCCTCGCCGCGCTTGGTGTCGTGGGTCGACGACGTCGTCATCGACCGGGGGAAGTCCGCCGACCGTGCGGCGACGCGGGAGTGGTACTCGTCGACCGTGACGCCGAACCGGCCCGGGTCGCCACCGACCTCCTGCAGTGCCACCAGGCGTGCCGTCCGGTAGAAGAGGTTGTCCTCCACGCTCTTCGCGGTCGTCGCCCCGCACACCTGTGCCAGGCGTACGGCCGGTTCGCCGTCGTCGAGCACGGTGGCCCGGAGCAGGCCGACGGCCGTGGCGAGGTCCGGCCGTGCTTCGCGGACAGTGTCGAGGGTGTCGGACAGGAGTCCGGACAGCGACGGGTAGTCGGCACGGTAGACACCGAGCCGCCCGATCACCTCGGCGATCGCGTCGTCGAGCTCGGGTTGCGGGACCGCGGCCGGATCGGTGTCCCCGGAGTCCCGGGCGGCCACCCGGATCGCGCGCGACAGTCGCGCCCGCTCGGCGGGGAACAGCTCGGCCAGGGTCGCGCGCTTCCGGTCGTGTTCGGCGTCGTGCAGCCAGGCCGCACCACCGTCGTTCCCCACGATCTCGCGGTGCACAGCCGAGAACGTCTCCTCGGCAGCGGCGTCGACGAACACCCCGTCGACCCACCGCAGTGCGTCGTAGCCGGTGGTGCCGTCGACGGGGAGTGCGGGGTCGAGGGTCTCGTCGGTGCCGAGGATCTTCTCGACCCACAGGACCCGCTCGTCACCGATGTCGGCACGCAGGCGCGTCAGGTAGCCGACGGGGTCGACGAGACCGTCGGGATGGTCGACACGGATGCCGTCGACGAGGTCCTCGGCCACGAGCCGGTGGACCAGGGCGTGTGTCGCGGCGTAGACGTCCGCGTCCTCCTGACGGAGTCCTGCCAGCCCGTTCACGGCGAAGAACCGGCGGTATCCGATGACCCCGGAGTCCCACGGGACCAGCCGGTATGCCTGTGCGGCGTGCGCAGCGGCGGGATCCTCGGTAGGCGTACCCGGCGCCAGGGGGAAACGGTGCTCGTAGAAGACGAGTTCGTGTGCGTCGGCGTCGATCTCGAGCGCGGTCTCGTCGTCGGCCGAGCCGAGCACCGGGAGTGCGATCTTGCCGTCGGCCCCGTTGTCGGTGTCCCAGTCGATGTCGAAGTAGTGCGCGAACTCCGACGACGCGCCGTGGGTCAGCACGTCCCACCACCACGTGTTCTGGCGCGGGTCCTCGACGCCGGTGTGGTTGGGCACGATGTCGACGACGACGCCCAGACCGCGGTCGGCGGCCGCCTGACGCAGGCTGCGCAGACCGTCGATGCCGCCGAGCACAGGCGCGACGTCGACCGGCGGGATCCAGTCGTAGCCGTGCGTCGAACCCGCGGTCGCCGTGTTGATCGGCGAGAGGTACAGGTGGCTGACCCCGAGCGATGCGATGTGGTCGAGCACCGACTCGGCGTCAGCGAACGTGAACTCCGCTGTCAGCTGCAGGCGGTAGGTGGCGACGAGTGGTGGGCGGGTGGGTGTCTCCGTCACGTCATGCGACCTTGCGGAGCACCAGAACCGACCGGTCCCGCACCACGACGGTGCCGCCGGAGTCGGCCGTCACGTCGGTGTCGCCGACCGGGCTCGCGGTGTCCAGCACGCCCTTCCACTGCGAACCGTAATAGCTCGACGGCAGGACGAAGTCGATCGGCTCGTAGTGCGCGTTGAAGCACAGCAGGAACGTGTCGTCGACGACGAGCCGCCCGCGGATGTCCTTCTCGTTGATGCCGTCACCGTTGAGGTACACCGCGAGGCTCCTGCCGAACCCGGAATCCCAGTCCTCCGGCGTCATCTCGGTGCCGCCCGGCGTCAGCCAGGCGATGTCGCGGGCCTCCTCGCCGGTACGGATGGGGCGACCGACGAAGAAGCGACGTCGACGGAACACCGGGTGGTCGGTCCGCAACGCGAACGCCTTGCGCGTGAACGTGATCAGGTCGGCGTTCTTCTCCGCCAGCGTCCAGTCCATCCACGACAGCGGCGAGTCCTGGCAGTAGACGTTGTTGTTGCCCTGCTGGGTCCGGCCCATCTCGTCGCCGTGGGCGATCATCGGGGTCCCCTGACTCAGTGCCAGGGTGACGAGGATGTTGCGTTGCTGACGCTGACGCAGGTCCTCGATCTGTGGGTCGTCGGTGGGTCCCTCGACGCCGCAGTTCCACGACCGGTTGTAACTCTCGCCGTCGCGGTTGTCCTCGCCGTTGGCGTCGTTGTGCTTCTCGTTGTAGGACACCAGGTCCCGCAGGGTGAAGCCGTCGTGGGCGATGACGAAGTTGATGCTCGCACCCGGACGCCGGCCGGTCGCCTCGTACAGATCCGACGACCCGGTGAACCGCGACGCGAACTCGCCCAGCGTCGACGGCTCGCCGCGCCAGTAGTCGCGCACGGTGTCGCGGTACTTTCCGTTCCACTCGGTCCACAGGCCGGGGAAGTTGCCGACCTGGTAGCCGCCCTCGCCGACGTCCCAGGGCTCGGCGATGAGCTTCACCTGGCTCACCACCGGGTCCTGCTGGACCAGGTCGAAGAACGCCGACAGCTTGTCGACGTCATGCAGCTCGCGGGCCAGGGTCGACGCGAGGTCGAAACGGAAACCGTCGACGTGCATCTCGAGCACCCAGTACCGCAGCGAGTCCATGATCAGCTGCAGCGTGTGCGGGTGCCGGACGTTGAGGCTGTTGCCGGTTCCCGTGTAGTCCATGTACATCTCGGGTTGGCCGTCGACGAGCCGGTAGTAGGCGGCGTTGTCGATGCCTCGCATGCAGATCGTCGGGCCCATGTGGTTGCCCTCGGCGGTGTGGTTGTAGACCACGTCGAGGATGACCTCGATACCCGCCTCGTGGAAGGCGCGCACCATCGCCTTGAACTCGGTGACGGCGCTGCCCGCCCGCGTGGTCGACGCGTAGTCGGCGTGCGGCGCGAGGAATCCGAAGCTGTTGTAGCCCCAGTAGTTCCGCAGACCCTGGTCGAGCAGGGTCTGGTCCTGCAGGAACTGGTGCACCGGCATCAGCTCGATCGCGGTCACGCCGAGATCGGTGAGATGCTCGATGATCGCCGGGTGCGCGAGACCCGCGTACGTGCCGCGCAGGTGCTCGGGCACCTCCGGGTGCGTGGCCGTCATGCCCTTGACGTGCGCCTCGTAGATCACCGTCTCGTGGTACGGGCGGCCGGGGGCGCGATCGTGCTGCCAGTCGAAGAACGGGTTGATGACGACGGACACCATGGTGTGGCCGAGGGAGTCCAGACCGGGCATGCCCGGGACCGTCGCGTCCTCGGAGGAGTCGATCTCCGCGATCTCCGCGGACAGGTCCTCGTCGTCGGCGCTGCGCACCACGGGTTCGTCGGGGTGGACGACCTCCTCGACCTCCTCCTTGTCCGTGGCGACGTCGGCGGCAGGGGCCGTCGCGGGCGTCGGCTCGACCGTGGCGTCGTCGCCGGGCAGCTCGATCGGGTAGGAGTACAGAGACCGGTCGCCGTCGAACTCACCGAGGAACGCCTTGCCGTAGGGGTCGACGAGGAGCTTCGACGGGTCGCAGCGCAGACCCCGGGCCGGGTCGTAGGGGCCGTGCACGCGGAACCCGTAGCGCTGGCCGGGCGCGACCGACGGCAGGTAGCAGTGCCACACGAACCCGTCGACTTCGTCGATCCGTACCCGTGTCTCGCTGCCGTCCTTGCCGATGAGGCACAGGTCGACGGCGTCGGCCACCTCGGAGAACACCGAGAAGTTGGTTCCCGCGCCGTCGTAGGTCGCGCCGAGGGGATAGGGGGTGCCGGGCCACACCTCGAACGTCTCGGGCGCGATGGCAGGCGTGGTGTCGTCGACGGGGTCGCCGCCGGTGGTGCTGGGGTCCGCGGTCATTCCCACGCTCGTGACGTCATGGGACGACCCTATCGGCAGCGCGGGCCTCGCTCATCCCGACAGCGCGGCGTCACACCGGCGGCGACGGTGCACGCGGAAGCGGTCACGCCCAGGGGAGCGCGGCCTTCATCTGACGCTGCAGTTCCGGAGCCAGGCTGCGGACGAAGGTCGCGCTGAGGTGGTGCCAGTCGTGGTAGACGGTGATGTTGCCGATGACCGCGGGGCAGAACGTGTCGGTGCACCAGCCGCGCGACAGGTCGATCGGGTGCATGTTCGGGAACCGCGCGACGAGGTCGTCGGTGAGGTTGGTCGGCCCATAGGTCGACGCTCGGTCGGTGCCACAGGACTTCGCGTCGCCGCCGTCGGCCAGGCAGGTGGGGGTGTCGATGGGGCCCTTGGCGTTGTGCGGCCACACCGAGTCGCGGACGCCGAGCACGGGGATGTTCGCGTCGTGGAAGCGCTGGAAGATGCCCACGTAGTCCGGCGGGACCCAGTCGTCGGTGATGCCGTAGCGGGGACGGGTCGAGTTGGTGAACACAGCATCGGGCCTGGTGGCGATGATGCGGTCCATCACGCGCCGGACCCAGTCCGCGCACTGCGGGTAGGGGACACCGTCGGAGGTCGGGTTCGGGTCCGTCGACAGCGGACACCCCATCTTCAGGTAGGTGACCACCTTGAAGTCGTTCTGCTTGCCGAGGATGTCCAGTGCCGAGATCCAGTACTCGGCGTGCGACCCGCCGGCCAGCGCGATGGTGCGGGTGGCGGTCGGGTTGCCGTAGACCCCGACGTGGATCTCGGGGTCGGTGAAGCTCGAGATGTGTCCGTTGTACGAGGTCTCCGGCAGGTCCTTCAGCACCTCGAGAGCGCTCGGGACGGCGTCGACCTTGGGCACCGGGGCACCGTCGAGGAACGCGCGTGCACCGGGGTAGATGCGCGGGTCGAGGTTCGTGGTGTCGACGACGATCCCGTCGACGTGCCGATGCCAGGCGGTGATCCCGACGCCGGTGGCGAGCGAACCGACGATCAGCAGGATCGTGAGCACACCGGCGTACCCGGGACGCGCGAGCTGCAGCCGGGGGCGGCGGCGGGGCAGGAGGGGATCGGCGAGCGATTCCGCGGTCGCCGCGCCGTCGGCGTGCGCGTGGTCGGCGACGCGGTGCTTCCCACCGGACGGCGCGACGGCGGCCGAGCGTGGGGCCCGCAGCGGGTCCTCGACGTACCGCTTGGTGAGCCAGGCCAGTGCGAGTGACACCGCGATGAGCCCGACGCCTTCGACGAACGAGGCGTGGTTCTTCCCCCGCCAGGCGAGGTAGAAGATCAGCAACGGCCAGTGCCACAGGTAGAGGGCGTAGGAGATCGACCCGAGCCAGACCGGGAACCGACTCGCCAGGGCGCGGTTCACGACGGGCTGCGGCACGGCGTCGCCGCGCTGGGTCGCGGTCGCGCCCGCCCAGATCAGCGCGAGCGTCGCCAGCACGGGCACCAACGCCATGGGGCCCGGGTACTCCTCGACGCCGACGATCCACCATCCGCAGGTGACGATGAGCGCGAGCGCGACGACCCCGACGAGGGCCCGCACGGCGTTCGGGACACGCACCTTCGGCATCCACACGGCGAGCAGGCCGCCGGCCAGCGGTTCCCAGGTGCGCGCGATCGTGTCGTAGTAGTTGAACTGCTGGTTGACGCCCATCCGCATGTGCGCCCAGTAGAAGGACACCGCGGCGACGCCCAGGATCGCGATCGACACGAGGGCGCGCAGCACGGCGGGCCGGGTGACCTGCGGGATCCACCGCGACGCCACCTTGACGACGCCGCAGAAGGCGAGCGCCGTGAGCATCGTGACGACGAAGAACTGACCCTGCACGGACATCGACCACAGGTGCTGGAGCGGGCTGTTGGCCGAGCTCGCGGCGGTGTAGTCCTGGCTGTTGAACGCCAGATGCCAGTTCTGGTAGTACAGCGCGCTCGCGATGACCTCGCGACCGGTCGACACCCAGCGGGTCTGCGGCAGCACGACGATCGTGAGGACCGTGATGGCCAGCAGGACGGTGATCAGGGCGGGCAGCAGGCGCCGCAGCAGACGGGTGAGCCGGGTGCGTGGGTCGACCGCGGCCCACAGCGTCACCGTCGGTTTCTGGCTGACGAGGACGTGCTTGAGCAGGGAGCCGACGAAGAAGTAGCCGGAGAGCGTGAGGAAGACGTCGACGCCACCCGAGACGCGGCCGAACCAGATGTGGAAACAGGCGACGAGGGCGATCGCGACGCCCCGCAGACCGTCGAGGTCGATGCGGTAGGCGGCCTTCCCCTCGGCCCGTGCGGGCAGTGTCCGCTCCGGCGAGCGGGTCGGGGCGGTCACCACGTGGTCGTAATCTACCGGCCATCTCCGGTATTTCCACGTTCACCACACGGGAGCAGGCCCGCTGATCGCACGACCGGGACGGTGAACGGCGCGATCCGGACCCGCTAGCGTGGGCCGGATGGCCACTCCCGCCCCGCCGAACACCCGGCTGCGCGCCGACGAGATCGCCGCGATCGACGCGGCCGCCATCTGGCATCCCTACGGTTCGGCGCGTCCGGGGACACCGCCGATCGTCGTCGAGTCGGCGTCGGGGACACGGCTGCACCTCGCCGACGGGCGGTCGGTGGTCGACGGCATGAGTTCGTGGTGGGCGGCGGTCCACGGTTACGCGCACCCCGTGCTCGACGCGGCGGTCACCGAGCAGCTGGGGTCGATGGCGCACGTCATGTTCGGCGGTCTCACGCACGAACCGGCGGCCCGGTTGGCGCGCACTCTCGTCGACATCACCCCCGACCCGCTGCGACGGGTGTTCTTCTGTGACTCCGGCTCGGTGTCCGTCGAGGTCGCGGCCAAGATGGCGCTGCAGTACTGGCGCGGACAGGGGATCCGCGGTCGCACCCGGATGTTGACGTGGCGCGGCGGCTACCACGGCGACACCGTCACCCCGATGAGCGTCTGCGACCCCGACGGCGGCATGCACGCCCAGTGGACGGGGGTCCTGCCCGAGCAGGTCTTCGTGCCCACGCCCCCGGTGGAGCACGACCCCGCCTACGTCACGGTCCTCGAGGAGGCGGTCGTCGCACACCACGACGAGCTCGCCGCGGTCGTCGTCGAGCCGGTCGTCCAGGGCGCCGGCGGGATGCGGTTCCACGACCCGGCGTACCTGCGGGACCTGCGCCGCATCTGCGACGACCACGGCGTCCTTCTGATCTTCGACGAGATCGCCACCGGCTTCGGACGCACGGGGGAGTTGTTCGCCTCCGACCACGCGGGGGTCTCACCGGACATCCTCTGCCTCGGCAAGGCGCTCACCGGGGGCTACATGACCATGGCGGCGACGCTGTGCACCGACCACGTCGCGCAGGTGATCAGCGACGGCGAGATGGGCGTCCTGGCCCACGGTCCGACATTCATGGCCAACCCGCTGGCGTGCGCTGTGTCGTCGGCGTCGCTGTCGCTGCTGGCGACCGGGGAGTGGCGGGAGCAGGTCGCCGGCATCGGCGACCACCTCCGCGCCGGCCTCGCCGATCTGCGCGACCTGCCACAGGTCGCCGACGTCCGGGTCCTCGGTGCCATCGGGGTGGTGCAGCTGACCCGACCGGTCGACATGGACGTCGCCACCGACGCGGCGCTCGACGCGGGTGCGTGGCTGCGTCCCTTCCGGGACCTCGTCTACACGATGCCGCCCTACATCTGCAGCCCCGACGACCTCGACACGATCGTCGGCGGCATCCGCGCGGTCGTCACCGCGCACGCCGCCGTCTGAGGCGGCGAAACGCGCCGCCGGGGCCCCTCCTGAGATGTGAGACGCTGGGCCGCGATGACCGCCACCCCCGACCCCCGTCCCGACGCCGGCCGCCCCGCGGCGCTGGCGTGGATGGCGGAGGCGGCCCGGGTCCGGGAGGCCGAGGGGCTGCACCGTGAGCTGCGCCCCCGTCCGCCCGTCACCGACCGGCTCGACCTGGCGTCGAACGACTACCTCGGCCTCACCCGGGATCCCCGCGTCACCGCAGCCGCCGCTCGCGCCGCGCAGGAGTGGGGTGGGGGCGCGACCGCGTCGCGACTGGTCGTCGGGACCACCGAGGCCCATCACGCGTTCGAGCGCGACCTCGCCGACTTCCTCGGTGTGCCCGCGGCGCTCGTCTTCAGCTCGGGCTACATGGCGAACGTGGGTGCGGTGTCGGCGCTCATGGGCCGCGGCGACCTGATCGTCAGCGACGGCGGGGCGCACGCCTCCCTCATCGACGGCTGTCGGCTCTCCCGGGCCCGCGTCGTCGTCGTCGACCGCGGTGACCACGCGGCGGTCCGCGCCGAGCTGGCCGCCCGCTCCGAGGATCGTGCGCTCGTCGTCACCGATTCCGTCTACAGCATCGACGGCGCCGTCGCGCCCGTGGCGCAGCTCTACTCGGCGGCCCGCGACCACGGTGCGGCGCTCCTCGTCGACGAGGCGCACGCGATCGGAGTCCGCGGTCCCGGTGGCCGCGGCGTCCTGGCCGAGGTCGGACTCCGCGATGCGCCCGATCTCGTCGTCACCGGAGTGCTGTCGAAGTCGTTGGCCGCGCAGGGCGGTTTCGTCGCCGGCTCGCAGCTGCTCCGGGAACACCTCGTCGACCGGGCGCGCACGTTCATCTTCGACACCGGTCTCGCCCCTGCCGCGGTCGGCGCGGCGCACGCGGCGCTGGCGATCCTGCGCGACGAACCCCATCTCGCCGACCGGGTCCGCGACATCGCACGGCGGCTGGCCGCGGCGTGTGGTGGCGACGTCCCCGAGTCCGCCGTGGTGTCGCTGATCGTGGGGGAGCCGGCGCCCGCGCTCGCGGCGTCCCTGCGGTGCCGGGACGACGGCGTCGACGTCGGCTGCTTCCGACCCCCGTCGGTGCCGCCGGGCACCGCGCGACTGCGGTTGACCGCCCGCGCCGATCTGACCGACGCCCAGATCGACCGGGCGGCCGCGGTCGTGACCGCGGCCCGCGACGCGGCGATGGCAGGGGTCGTGTGAGCACGCTCGTCGTCACCGGGACCTCCACCGACGTCGGGAAGACCGTCGCGACCGCGGCATTGACCGTCGCCGCCGAAGCCGCGGGCATCTCGGTCGGCGTGTGCAAACCGGCGCAGACCGGGGTCGTCGGCGACGAGCCGGGCGACATCGCCGAGGTGGTCCGGCTGACCGGCACGCGATCCGTCGCCGAGGGGATCCGCTACCCGGACCCTCTCGCGCCGGAGACCGCCGCGGCCCGCGCGGGCATGCCGGCCCTGACCCTGCCCGATGTGCTGGACGTGGTGGCGCGCGTCGCCGACAGTGACCTCGTCCTCGTCGAGGGCGCCGGCGGTGTGCTGGTCCGCCTCGGTCCCGACCTCACCGCGCTCGACGTCGCCGAGGCGCTCTCCGCACCGCTCGTGGTGGTCGCCGCCGCCGGTCTCGGCACCCTCAACCACACCGAACTGACCGTCGCGGCCGCGCGGGCTCGCGGCGTCGAGGTCGCCGGTGTCGTCATCGGCTCCTGGCCCGACGATCCCGACCTCGCCACCCGCTGCAACGGGGACGACCTGCCGCGACTCACCGGCGTGCCCGTCGTCGGTGTGATCCCCGCGGGCGCCGGACGGCTGTCGCGAGAGGACTTCCGTGACCGCGCTCCGTCCTGGTTCACGGCGGAGTGGGTGGCCGGGCTCACCCCCGGATAGGGCACACTGATCCCGGTCCGCGACCGTCGACCGAGCGATCGGACGGTGGCCGGGACGCCATGACCGACCACATCTCGACCACCACATCTCGACCCGAGGAGCTCGCGTGACCCAGGCCCCAGTCCGACCGGAGCAGACCGACGCACAGGGTGCCGCCGAGGGAACCGACATCCTGGAACTGGCGCGCGAGAAGGTGCTCGAACGCGGCGTCCCGCTCGACCGTGACGAGGTGCTGCGCGTCCTGCAGCTCTCCGACGACCACCTCACCGAGCTGCTGCAGCTCGCCCACGACGTGCGCATGAAGCACTGCGGGCCCGAGGTCGAGGTCGAGGGCATCATCTCGCTGAAGACCGGCGGTTGCCCCGAGGACTGCCACTTCTGCTCGCAGTCGGGACTGTTCACCTCGCCGGTCCGCAGCGCATGGATCGACATCCCCTCCCTCGTCGAGGCGGCCAAGCAGACCGCGAAGACCGGCGCCACCGAGTTCTGCATCGTCGCCGCGGTCCGCGGACCCGACAAGCGCCTGATGAGCCAGGTCGCCGCGGGCATCGAGGCCATCCGCGACGAGGTCGACATCCAGATCGCCTGCAGCCTCGGCATGCTGACCCAGGAACAGGTCGACGAGCTCGCCGCGATGGGTGTGCACCGCTACAACCACAACCTGGAGACCGCGCGCAGCCACTTCCCGAACGTCGTCACCACCCACACCTACGAGGAGCGGTGGGAGACCCTGCGCATGGTCCGCGACGCCGGGATGGAGGTCTGCTGCGGCGGGATCCTCGGCATGGGCGAGTCGCTCGAACAGCGAGCGGAGTTCGCGACCGACCTCGCGGCGCTCGAGCCCGACGAGGTGCCGCTGAACTTCCTGAACCCGCGCCCGGGCACACCGTTCGGTGATCTCGAGGTGCTGTCCGCGTCGGACGCGCTGCGTGCGGTCGCAGCGTTCCGCCTCGCCCTGCCGCGCACCATCCTGCGGTTCGCCGGTGGCCGCGAGATCACCCTCGGCGACCTCGGCGCCAAGCAGGGCATCCTCGGCGGCATCAACGCGGTCATCGTCGGCAACTACCTGACGACCCTGGGCCGGCCCGCCGAGGCCGACCTCGACCTGCTGACCGATCTGCAGATGCCGATCAAGGCGCTCAACGACAGCATCTGACCGACCGTGACCCCCGAGTTCGTGACATCGGCGTCGGCGGATCCGCTGACCGAACCGCTGGCGTTCAGCGTCTACACCGGTGTGCCCGTCGCCGACGGCGGTGACGCGGACGTCCCGACCGCGGCTCGGCTGGGTCTCGAACCGCCGCGGTATTGCGGGCAGTGCGGGCGACGCATGGTGGTCCAGGTGGTCCCGACAGGCTGGACGGCGAAGTGTTCGCGCCACGGGTCGGTGGACTCGTCCGACCCCACCCGCCGATGAACACTCCCGACGCGCCCGCGATCCCCGACCGTGTCGTGGTGCGTCGCGACCCGCACGCGCTGGTCCGTCCCGCGGTCGTCGTACTCGCTGTGCTCCTCGGGCTCGGCGCGGTCGCCGGTGTCGTGTGGGGCCTCGTCGTCCCGGGCGTGACCGGCGTCGTCGTCGCCCCGGGTCGCGCGGGTTCGCTCGGTGCCGACACCGGTCACCGGTTCGACGCGATCGCCCTCTTCGCCTGTATCTCGATGGTCGTCGGTGTGCTCGCCGGTGTCGTCGTGTGGTCGGTGCGGGCCCTGCGCGGCCCGCTCGGCGCCGTGCTCGTCGTCGTCGGCACGATCGCGGGCGGCGCGCTCGGCGCCTGGCTCGGCGGTCTGGTCGCGCACGCCCGCCACCCCGGACCGGGTGGCGCCGCGGTCGGCGGGTACTTCACCAGCGCACCGGGGCTGCGGCTCTCGGGTGCGCAGCTCGACCTCACCGGGGGGCTCGACATCTCGGTGGGCGTGGGCATGTCGTGGGCCGTGCTCGTCGTCGCACCGGCGGTGGGTCTCGTCGTGGTGCTGGTGCGGATCCTCGCGGCACGCTCGCCCGATCTCGACGTCCCCGCCGAACTTGCTGCGCCACAGCATGACTCAGGGCGGCGGACGCAGGGTGGCGAACTCGTCGGTGACGCGTAGCCCGGTGTCGGTGAAGCGGTAGAGCGCCGGCGGACGTCCGCCCGAGCGCCCCGTCGGTCCGGTGGTCCCCGTGGCGACGACGACCCCGCGCCGCGACAGGATGCGCAGCAGGTTCGTCGCGTCGACCGGATATCCCAGCGCCGCACCGTAGATGTCGGACAGCGTCGACATCGAGAACTCCGTGGGCGCCAGCGCGAACGCGATGTTGGTGTATGAGAGCTTGGCGGCCAGCCGACGCCGCGCGGACTCGACCACGTCGCCGTGGTCGAAACTCGTGACCGGGAGGTCGTCCACCGGATGCCAGCGCGTGTCCGACGGGGGAGTGCTCACCGACTCGGGACGCACGAGGGCGAGATAGGTCGACGCGACGACCCGCGGTCCGGGGACACGGTCCGGCGCGGAGAACACCGACAGCTGTTCGATGTGCGCGACCTGGCGCAGGTCGACCTTCTCGGCGAGTTGCCGGCGCGCCGAGGTGCGCAGGTCCTCGTCCGCGCCGAGCAGGCCACCCGGCAGCGACCACGTGCCCGCCTGCGGATCCTGACCCCGTTCCCACAGCAGGACCGACAGGTGGGGGGTGCCCTCGGCGAGACCACGGACGCCGAAGACGGCGGTGAGCACCTCGTGCAGGATGCTCGGTGGCATGGCTGGAGTGTAGGGCCCGCGCCGCGCGGTGTTACGCTGGCGGCACGTTTTCGACCGACAGTCGAAAACCTCTCGGCGCAGCCCCGTCGAGGACCCCACCGAAAGGAGGGCGGTCGTGTCGATCACCACCGCCGTCACCCCCGACGTCATCGATGCGAACGACCCCGGCCCCGAATGGGCGGCCGAGGTCCGCCGCCTCGCCGACCTCCGGGGAGCCACGCTGCTGGCGCACAACTACCAACTGCCGGCCATCCAGGACGTCGCCGACCACGTCGGCGACTCCCTCGCTCTCTCGCGGATCGCGGCGTCCGCGCCGGAGGACACGATCGTCTTCTGTGGCGTGCACTTCATGGCCGAGACCGCGAAGATTCTCGCGCCGGAGAAGACCGTCCTCATCCCTGACGCCCGCGCCGGGTGCTCCCTGGCCGACTCGATCACCGCCGACGATCTGCGGGCCTGGAAGGCCGAGTTCCCCGACGCCGTCGTCATCTCCTACGTCAACACCACCGCCGAGGTGAAGGCGCTCACCGACATCTGCTGCACGTCGTCGAACGCGGTCGAAGTCGTCGCGTCGATCGACCCCGACCGAACAGTGCTGTTCCTGCCCGACCAGTTCCTGGGCGCACACGTGAAGCGGGTGACGGGCCGGACGAACATGCACATCTGGGCGGGCGAGTGCCACGTGCACGCCGGGATCAACGGCGACGAGCTCACCGCCCAGGCCACCGCCCACCCCGACGCCGACCTCTTCGTGCATCCGGAGTGCGGCTGCGCGACCTCGGCGCTCTACCTGGCCGGTGAGGGTGCGGTGCCCGCCGACAAGGTGAAGATCCTCTCGACCGGCGGCATGCTCGACGCCGCACGGGACACCGGCGCCCGCGAGGTACTCGTGGCCACCGAGATCGGCATGCTGCACCAGTTGCGCCGGGCCGCACCGGGAGTCGACTTCCAGCCGGTCAACCCCAAGGCGTCCTGCAAGTACATGAAGATGATCACGCCGGAGGCGCTGCTGCGCAGCCTGCGGGACGGCACCGACGAGGTCCACCTCGACCGCGCCGTCGCCGACGCCGCCCGCGCGAGCGTCGAGGCGATGATCGCGATCGGCACGCCCGGCGGCGGCGGGGAGTGACCGCGAGCGGGGCCGTCGGCCAGACCGGTCGCGGCGAGACGACCCTCACCCCGCCCCCGACGGAGGACGTCCGCCGGGTCGTCGCGGAGGGGTTGGCCGAGGACCTGCGGTACGGACCCGACGTGACCACCTCCGCGACCGTGCCCGACGGGGCCACGACCACCGCGGTGGTGGCCAGTCGGGCCGCGGGCGTCGTCGCCGGCGTCGACGTGGCACTCGCCGTCTTCACCGAGGTGATGGGGGACGCGGTGCGGGTCGTCGACCGCGTCGCCGACGGCACCCGCGTCGCACCGGGGGACGTCGTCGTGCGGCTCGCCGGGCCGACGGCCGGACTGCTCACCGCCGAGCGCACCGCGCTGAACCTGCTGTGTCACCTGTCGGGGATCGCCACGGCGACCGCCGCGTGGGTCGACGCGATCGACGGCACCGGGGCGTTCGTGCGCGACAGCCGGAAGACGCTGCCCGGTCTGCGCTCGCTGCAGAAATATGCGGTGCGCGCGGGCGGAGGCCTCAACCATCGGATGGGTCTGGGCGACGCGGCGCTGATCAAGGACAACCACATCGCCGCGGCCGGATCGGTCGAGGCCGCGTGGCGGGCCGTGCGCGACGCCGCCCCCGACATCGCGGTCGAGATCGAGGTCGACTCCCTCTCCCAACTCGACGAGGCACTCGCACTCGACGCGCAACTGATCTTGCTCGACAACTTCGAGCTGTGGGAGACGCAGATGGCGGTCTCGCGCCGCACACGCGCGAATTCGTCGACGCTGCTGGAGAGTTCGGGTGGGCTGACGCTCGCCGACGCCCACGACTACGCCCGCACCGGCGTCGACTTCCTCGCCGTGGGCGGTCTCACACACTCGGTCGCTGCGCTCGATCTCGGTCTCGACCTGTAGGACCCGATCTGTCCGGTTCGTCCACCGTTCATGCGCATGCGGGCATACTTTCGCGCCACGGTGAGTTGAACCCGCTCGTACAACGCGTCATCCGCACGCGTGCCACGACGTACGAGAGGAAACCGATTCGTGACGACCACCGTCAACGCCGTCGCCGCTGTCTCCGCGACCGATCCGCTGGAGATCACCACCATCGAGCGTCGGGACCTGGGTCCGAAGGACATCCGGATCGACATCAAGTTCGCCGGCATCTGCCACTCCGACATCCACACCGCCCGCAACGAGTGGAAGGGAACGAAGTACCCGGTCGTGCCCGGTCACGAGATCGCCGGGATCGTCTCCGAGGTCGGCTCCGAGGTCACCCTGCACAAGGTCGGCGACCGTGTGGGCGTCGGCTGCTTCGTCGACTCCTGTGGCGAGTGCGCGCCGTGCAAGAACGGCGACGAGCAGTACTGCGAGAAGGGCGTCGTCCAGACCTACAACTCGACGACCTACGAGGGCGAGTTCACCCACGGCGGGTACTCGCAGCAGGTCGTCGTGACCGAGAAGTTCGCGCTGAAGATCCCCGAGGGCATCGAGCTCGACGTCGCGGCCCCGCTGCTGTGCGCGGGCATCACCCTGTACGCGCCGCTCAAGCACTGGGGAGCCGGCCCGGGCAAGCAGGTCGCCATCATCGGCATGGGCGGCCTCGGCCACGTCGGTGTGAAGATCGCCCACGCCCTCGGTGCCGAGGTCACGGTGCTCAGCCAGACCCTGAGCAAGGAGGAGGACGGCAAGAAGTTCGGTGCCGACCACTACTACGCGACCAAGGACAACGACTCGGTCTTCGACGACCTGGCCAACCGTTTCGACCTGATCATCAACACGGTCTCGGTGAACCTGCCGCTCGACAAGTACATCGGGATGCTCGCCGTCGACGGCACGATCGTCGAGCTCGGTGTCCCGGAGAACGCGCTGGAGGTCGCGGCGTTCTCGCTGCTCACCAACCGCCGGTCGCTGGCGGGGTCGATGGTCGGCGGCATCGCGCTGACCCAGGAGATGCTCGACTTCTGCGCCGAGCACGACATCGCGGCCGAGATCGAGACGATCAACGCCGACCAGGTGAACGAGGCCTACGACCGCGCCGTCGCCTCCGACGTGCGGTACCGCTTCGTCATCGACACGGCCAGCCTGGCCTGATCACGGCGGCTCCGGCCTGACGCCGGATGCCACGTCGCGGCCGCCGACCCCTGCGAGGGTCGGCGGCCGCTGTCGTCTGCGCAGTACGCGGTGCGATTCGAAAACGGGTCGCAGCACCGAATACGCTGGACACGCCGACACGCACCCCACTGACGAGGAGATCGCCTCCATGCTCGCCCGAACCGACCTGCGTGGCGCGACCCTGTCGACGGCACAGTTGCGGCGCGCGCTGCCGCGCGGTGGCACGGACGTCGACGCGGTCCTGTCGACCGTCACCCCCGTGGTGTCGGCGGTGCGCGAGCACGGGGCGAGCGCAGCACTCGATGCCGGGGAACGGTTCGACGGGGTGCGGCCGGACTCCGTGCGCGTGCCGGCCGACGTCCTCACCCGGGCGCTCGACGGTGTCGACCCCGACGTCCGGGCAGCGCTGGCCGAGTCCATCCGCCGCGCGCGCATCGTCCACGCCGACCAGCGGCGCGGCGCCACGCGCACCGAGGTCGCGCCCGGCGGGTCGGTCACCGAGAAGTGGGTCCCCGTCGGCCGCGTGGGGCTCTACGTGCCCGGTGGCAACGCGGTCTACCCGTCGAGCGTCGTCATGAACGTCGTCCCCGCCCAGGAGGCCGGCGTCGGATCGCTCGTCGTGGCGTCGCCGCCGCAGAGCGCGTTCGGCGGATGGCCGCATCCGACGATCCTCGCCGCGTGCGCGCTGCTCGGCGTCGACGAGGTGTGGGCCGTCGGCGGGGCGCAGGCCGTCGCCCTGATGACCTACGGGGGCACCGACACCGACGGCGCCGACCTCGACCCGGTCGACCTCATCACGGGGCCGGGCAACATCTACGTCACCGCGGCGAAGCGGCTCTGCCGCGGCATGGTCGGCATCGACTCCGAGGCCGGGCCGACCGAGATCGCCATCCTCGCCGACGCCGGGGCCGACCCGGTCGCCGTCGCCGCCGACCTCATCAGCCAGGCCGAGCACGATGTCCTCGCGGCGTCGGTGCTCGTCACCGACAGCACCGAGCTCGCCGACGCCGTCGACACCGAGGTCGACCGTCAGGTCGAGCAGACCAAGCACCACGAGCGGGTCCGGACGGCGCTGTCGGGCGCGCAGTCCGGCATCGTCCTCGTCGACGACATCGACGCCGGACTCGCGGTCGTGGACGCCTACGCCGCCGAACACCTCGAGATCCAGACCGCCGACGCACCCGCTGTCGCCGACCGCGTCCGCAACGCCGGCGCGATCTTCGTCGGTCGCTACGCGCCGGTGAGCCTCGGCGACTACTGCGCCGGGTCGAACCACGTGCTCCCGACATCCGGCTCCGCGCGACACAGTTCGGGACTGTCGGTGCAGACGTTCCTGCGCGGGATCCACGTCGTCGACTACGACCGTGACGCGCTGGCCGAGGTGGCGCCGCACGTGGTGAATCTCGCCGCGGCGGAGGACCTGCCCGCCCACGGCGACGCCGTGCGGGTCCGCTTCGCCGACGCCGGGGGCCCGCCGTGACCACCCCGGGCGCGCGATTCGGCGTCGACGACCTCCCGCTGCGGGACGTGCTGCGTGGCCGCTCGGCCTACGGCGCACCGCAACTCGACGTGCCCGTCGCGCTGAACACCAACGAGAACCCCCACCGACCGTCGCAGGCTCTCGTCGACGACGTCGCCGAATCGGTACGGGCCGCCGCCGACCGGTTACACCGCTACCCCGACCGCGACGCGGTCGCTCTGCGCACCGACCTCGCCGCCTACGTGAGCACCGCGACGGGCGTCGCGGTGACCGTCGACAACCTGTGGGCGGCCAATGGGTCCAACGAGATCCTCCAACAACTCCTGCAGGCGTTCGGCGGGCCCGGCCGCAGCGCACTGGGTTTCGAGCCGTCCTACTCGATGCACCCGATCATCGCGACCGGCACGGACACCACCTGGGTGGCCGCGCCCCGTCGGGCCGACTTCTCCCTCGACGTCGACGCTGCCGTCGCCGAGATCACCCGCCGCGCACCGGACGTCGTGTTCGTGACGTCGCCGAACAACCCGACCGGTCAGTCACTGGACCCCGACGAGATCCGCGCGATCGCCGCGGCCGCCCCGGGCATCGTGGTGGTGGACGAGGCCTACGCCGAGTTCTCCGACCGGCCCAGCGCCGTGGCCCTGCTCGACGAACTCGGCGACCGCCTCGTCGTGAGTCGCACCATGAGCAAGGCGTTCGCCTTCGCCGGTGGTCGGCTCGGGTACCTCGTCGCCGCACCGGCGATGGTGGAAGCGCTTCTGCTGGTGCGTCTTCCGTACCACCTGTCGGTGCTCACGCAGGCCGCGGCCCGCGCCGCGCTGCGCCACGCCGACGAGACACTCGCCGGCGTCGCCCACATCGTCGCCGAGCGCGGCCGTGTGGTGACCGCCCTGCGTGACCGCGGTTTCACCACCGTGGAATCCGACGCGAACTTCGTGCTCTTCGGCCCCTTCGATGACGCCCGCGCCGCGTGGCAGGGCTTCCTCGACCGCGGCGTGCTGATCCGCGACGTCGGGATCAGCGGCCACCTGCGGGTGACGATCGGTCTGCCCGACGAGAACGACGCATTCCTCGCCGCGGCGGCGGATCTCGCCCCCACGGGTGCCGCCACGGCGGCCACCACCTCGTCAGGAGCACGCCAGTGACCGAGCACCGCACCGCGCACATCGAACGCACCACCCGCGAGTCGTCGGTCACCGTCGACCTCGACCTCGACGGCACGGGTGTCACCGACATCAGCACGGGCGTCCCGTTCTACGACCACATGCTCACCGCGTTCGGCGCGCACGGCAGCTTCGACCTCACCGTGCGGGCGCAGGGTGACGTGGAGATCGAGTCGCACCACACCGTCGAGGACACCGCGATCGTGCTCGGTCAGGCGTTCGCCGATGCGCTCGGCGACAAGGTCGGCATCCGGCGCTTCGGCGACGCGTGGATCCCGATGGACGAGACTCTCGCCCACGCCGCCGTCGACGTGTCCGGGCGCCCGTACTTCGTGCACACCGGCGAACCGGATCACCTCCTCACCGCGGTGATCGGCGGTTACCCCGGCGTCGCCTACAACACCGTCATCAACCGGCACGTGTTCGAGTCGTTCGCCACCAACGCGCGCATCGCTCTGCACGTGCGCGTGGAGCACGGCCGCGACCAGCACCACATCACCGAGGCGCAGTACAAGGCCGTCGCCCGGGCACTGCGCGCCGCGTGCGAGCCCGACCCGCGTCGCGCCGGCGCCGTGCCGTCCACGAAGGGCGCCCTGTGACGGCACGCGTCACCATCCTCGACTACGGCTCGGGCAACCTGCGGTCGGCGCAGCGCGCGCTGGAACGCACCGGCGCGGAGGTGACCGTCACCGCCGACCGTGCCGCTGCACTCGACGCCGACGGTCTCGTCGTGCCGGGGGTCGGCGCGTTCGCGGCGTGCATGGCGGGTCTCACCGCGGTCGGCGGCGAGCGGATCATCGGCCGGCGCCTCGCCGGTGGCCGTCCCGTCCTGGGCATCTGCGTCGGCATGCAGATCCTCTTCGAGCACGGCGTCGAGTTCGGCGTCGACGCACAGGGGTGTGGTGAGTGGCCGGGCACCGTGCGGCAACTGCCCGCACCCGTCCTTCCACACATGGGCTGGAACACCGTCGAGGCCGGCGAGGGTTCGGTGCTGTTCGACGGCCTCGACGACGACACCCGCTTCTACTTCGTGCACTCCTACGCGGTGCAGGAGTGGGAGATGGACACCGACGGCACACGGCTACGCCCGGCCACGCTGACGTGGTCGGAGCACGGCGGACCGTTCCTCGCCGCGGTCGAGAACGGTGCGCTGTCCGCGACACAGTTCCACCCCGAGAAGTCCGGCGACGCCGGGGCGCAGCTGCTGGAGAACTGGGTGCGGAGCCTGTGAGCGCAGGCTCGGACTTCTCCGTCGCACGCCTCGCGGTGACCGTGATGGGCGCCGGGGTCGTCGGGTTGGCCGTGGTCGCCGGGATCACCGTCGCGGTCGCACAGGCGTCGGCCGGTGTCGCGCTCGTCGTGGCGCTGCTCGGGGTCGTCGCGGTGATCGCGCTCATGGGATTCGTCGCACGGCGCTCGATCGACAGGGCGATCACCACACAGCAGGACGGCGAGAGCCGACGGGAAGGGCACACGGGATGACCACCACACTGGAGCTGCTGCCGGCGGTCGACGTCGCCGACGGGCAGGCGGTCCGCCTCGTCCAGGGCGCCGCCGGGTCGGAGACGACCTACGGCTCGCCGCGGGATGCGGCGATGGCCTGGCAGGCCGACGGCGCCGAGTGGATCCACCTCGTCGACCTCGATGCCGCGTTCGGCCGGGGTGACAACCGCGAGCTGCTCGCGGCGGTCGTCGGCGAGCTCGACGTGAAGGTCGAATTGTCCGGAGGCATCCGCGACGACGACTCCCTGCGCGCCGCCCTGGCCACCGGCTGCACGCGGGTGAACCTCGGTACCGCCGCGCTCGAGAACCCGGAGTGGTGCGCGCGCATCGTGTCCGAGTACGGCGACCGCATCGCGATCGGCCTCGACGCCGTCCACGAGGACCGCGGCTGGCGGCTGCGCGGTCGGGGGTGGGTGTCCGACGGGGGGGACCTCTGGGAGGTGCTCGACCGGCTCGAGCGCGACGGATGCGCCCGCTACGTCGTGACCGACGTCAGCAAGGACGGCACGCTCACCGGACCGAACCTCGACCTCCTGCGTGAGGTGGCACAGAAGTCGTCCGCGCCGGTGGTCGCCTCGGGCGGGGTGTCCACCGTCGACGACCTCACCGCCATCGCCGGACTCGTCGACGCCGGCGTCGAGGGCGCGATCGTCGGCAAGGCGCTCTACGCGGGCCGGTTCACCCTCCGCGACGCGCTGGCGGCGGTGGCCGCGGTCTGATGGCCCTTCCTCCCGGACTCCCGTCCGACCTCGACCCCCCGCGGCTGCTGTCCATCGCCGCCGAACTGCTGGACGCCGCCGAACCCCGCTTCGTCGAGGGTGTCGGTGCCCCGAGCGCGGTGGACAAGGGCGGCAACGACTTCGCCACCGAGCTCGACCTCGAACTCGAACGGACACTCTCGGCGCAGCTGGCCGAGATGACCGGGATCGGCGTGCACGGAGAGGAGTTCGGCGGGCCCGACCCCACCGAGGGCACGGTGTGGGTGGTCGACCCGGTCGACGGCACCTACAACTACTCGGCGGGGCTCCCACTGGCGGGCATGCTGCTCGCGCTGCTGCACGACGGGCAGCCGGTGCTCGGCCTCACCTGGCTGCCGCTGCTCGGTCGGCGGTATGCGGCGACCGTCGACGGACCCGTGACGTGCAACGGTGACCCGCTGCCGCCGTTGCAGCCGACGGCGTTGAACGACACCGTGATCGCGGTCGGCGCCTTCAACCTCGACAGCCGCGGCCGGTTCCCCGGGCGGTGGCGGGTGGACGTGTTGGGTGAGGCGTCGCGGCGGGTGTCGCGCCTGCGACTGCTCGGCAGCACGGGCATCGACATGGCGTTCACCGCGGCCGGGAATCTCGGTGGCGCAGTCTGTTTCGGGCACCACCCGTGGGACAACGCGCCGGGCGCGGCGCTGGTGATCGGCGCCGGTGGCGTCGTCACCGACCTCACCGGCGCACCGTGGACCGCGTCGTCGTCGTCGATGCTGGCCGCGTCCCCGGGTGTGCACTCGGAACTGCTCGAGATCATCGCCGGTGTGGGCGATCCGGAGGACTTCCGATGACCGTCGCCGTACGGGTGATCCCGTGTCTGGACGTCGACGCCGGTCGCGTGGTGAAGGGCGTGAACTTCGTCGACCTGCGCGATGCGGGCGACCCCGTCGAACTCGCCGCCGCATACGACGCCGCCGGTGCCGACGAACTGACGTTCCTCGACGTGACCGCGTCGAGCTCTGGCCGGTCGACGATGCTCGACGTCGTCGCCCGCACCGCCGACCAGGTGTTCATCCCGCTGACCGTCGGTGGCGGCGTGCGCACGGTGGCCGACGTCGACCAGCTGCTGCGCGCGGGTGCGGACAAGGTGGGGGTGAACACCGCGGCCATCGCGCGGCCGGAGGTGCTCGGGGAGATGAGCCGCCACTTCGGGTCGCAGTGCATCGTGCTGTCGGTCGACGCACGCACCGTGCCGGAGGGCTCGGCGCCGACCCCGTCGGGCTGGGAGGTCACCACCCACGGCGGCCGCCGCGGCACGGGCATCGACGCCGTCGAGTGGGCTCGTCGCGGCCAGGACCTCGGGGTGGGGGAGATCCTCCTGAACTCGATGGACGCCGACGGCACCAAGAACGGGTTCGACCTGCCGATGATCGCTGCGGTGCGCGCGGCCGTCGGTGTACCGGTGATCGCCAGCGGCGGCGCCGGGAAGGTCGAGGACTTCGCGCCGGCCGTCCGCGAGGGAGCCGACGCCGTCCTCGCCGCGTCGGTGTTCCACTTCGGTGAACTGCGCATCGGCGAGGTCAAGGACGCGATGCGCCGCGACGGGATCACCGTCCGCTGAGCGGACACTCGTGGAGGAGGAACCGATGGCACTGCCGGCCGAGATCGCCGAGCGGCTCAGCCTGTCCGACGACGGCCTGATCGCCGCGATCGCGCAGGAGCAGGGCACCGGTGAGGTGCTGATGCTCGCGTGGATGGACGCCGAGGCCCTCGACCGCACCCTGCGCACCGGGCGGGCGACGTACTGGTCGCGCTCGCGTGGC
Organism: uncultured Williamsia sp.; assembly: GCF_947494875.1. Lineage (GTDB taxonomy): Bacteria > Actinomycetota > Actinomycetes > Mycobacteriales > Mycobacteriaceae > Williamsia_A. Next base: position 71,118 of record NZ_CANLWM010000009.1, on the reverse strand, counting down.
GAGTACTGGGTCAAGGGGGAGACGAGCGGGCACACCCAACGGGTGCACGACGTCCGTCTCGACTGCGACGGCGACGCGGTGCTGCTCACCGTCTCCCAGATCGGGCCCGCCTGTCACACCGGCACCCACAGCTGTTTCGACGTCAGTCGCTCCCTGCCGCTGACGACCCCGACCGGATGAGGAGTCCCCGATGCCGTTGATCCAGATCAGTCAGACGCCGGGCCTGAGCGACCGCGTGAAGCGGGAGACGATCGCCGCGGTCACCGACGCGTACGCCAAGGCCACCGGCAAGAACCCCGACTCGGTGTGGGTCACGATCACCGAGGTGCCGCGGTCCCACTGGGGCGTCGGCGGCGAGCCGCTGGGACACTAGGCGTCGTGAGGACCGACGACAGCGCCGACCGCTCCACGACCACGCGCGAGCAGTTCGTCGACCTCGCGCGCGATCACCGCGTCGTGCCGGTGACCCGCAAGGTCGTCGCCGACTCCGAGACGCCGCTGTCGGCGTACCGGAAGCTCGCCGGCGACCGGCCCGGCACGTTCCTGCTCGAGTCGGCGGAGAACGGGCGATCGTGGTCGCGCTGGTCGTTCATCGGTGCCGGCGCGCCGGCTGCGCTGACCGTCGTCGACGGCGAGGCGCACTGGTGGGGATCCGTGCCCGACGGCGCACCCCGCGACGGGGATCCGCTCGTGGCGCTCGCGGAGTCGCTGCGGCTTCTCGCCACCGACCGCCTCCCCGGGATGCCGCCGCTCACCGGCGGGTTCGTCGGGTATCTCGCGTACGACGCGGTTCGCCGCCTCGAGCGTCTGCCCGACACCTGCGTCGACGACCTGCACCTGCCCGAGATGCTCATGCTGCTCGCGGCCGATCTCGCCGCCGTCGACCACCACGAGGGGTCCATCACCCTCATCGCCAACGCGATCAACTGGGACGGCACCGACGCCCGCGTCGACGAGGCCTACGACGACGCCGTCGCGCGACTCGATCGCATGACCGCCGCACTCGCGTCCCCGGCGCCGTCCACGGTCTCCACCTACCACCGACCGGACCCGGAGTACCGCGCCCAGCGCAGCCGCGACGAGTACGCGACCGTCGTCACCTCGCTCGTCGGGGAGATCGAGGCCGGTGAGGCGTTCCAGGTGGTGCCGTCGATGCGGTTCGAGATGACCACCGACGCCGACCCCATGGACGTCTACCGGGTGCTGCGGTCGTCGAACCCGAGCCCGTACATGTACCTGCTGCGGATGCCCGGGGTCGGTCGTGACCCGTTCACGATCGTCGGGTCGTCGCCGGAGGCGCTCGTCACCGTGTCGCAGGGGACCGCCACCACCCACCCGATCGCGGGGACGCGCTGGCGCGGCGCCACCGAGGACGAGGACCACCTCCTCGCCAAGGATCTCCTCGCCGACGAGAAGGAGAACGCCGAGCACCTCATGCTCGTCGACCTCGGCCGCAACGACCTCGGTCGCGTGTGCGAGCCGGGCAGTGTCACCGTGCACGACTACCGCCACATCGAGCGGTACAGCCACGTGATGCACCTGGTGTCGACGGTGACCGGCCGCCTGCGGGGCGACGCCACCGCGCTCGACGCGGTCGCCGCGTGCTTCCCGGCCGGCACCCTCACCGGCGCGCCGAAGGTGCGGGCGATGGAGCTCATCGACGAACACGAGCTCACCCGACGCGGCCTCTACGGCGGTGTTGTCGGCTACCTCGACTTCGCCGGCGACGCCGACACCGCCATCGCGATCCGCACCGCGGTCATGTCCGGGGACACCGCCTACGTGCAGGCCGGCGGTGGTGTCGTCGCCGACAGCGACGCCGACTACGAGTACAACGAGGCCCGCAACAAGGCCCGGACCGTCCTCACCGCCATCGCCGCGGCAGAGACGATGACCCCGGCCGTGGCCTCGGGAACAGCAGGAGTCCACCCATGACCGACGCCGCGGCCGACGCCGCCCTCATCCGCCGACGCAACGTCCGGACCGCCGCGATCCTGCTGGTGCTCTCGGCCGCCGCTCTGTGGGGCGCGTCGCGTCTGCCCTGGGCGACCCTCACCGCGCAGGACGGTCTCAGCCCGGCGCGCGACTTCACCGTCCACGGCTCCGACTGGAGTCCGTGGCTCACGCCGGTCGCGATCGTGCTGGTGGCGGCGGTCGCCGCCACGGTCGCCCTCAAGGGATGGGCGCTGCGGCTGACGGCGCTGGTCGTCGCGGTCATCGGGATCGTGTCCCTGCTGCCGGTCATCTCACTGCTCACGGGGGACGACCCCGGGGCGTACGCCGCGCGATCCATCGACCTGGCCGGCCGCTACCAGGTCGCCTCGGTCGACACGCGGCCGTGGGTGGCCGTGGTGGTGGTCCTCGGCGCGGTGCTCGCGGTGTCGGCCGCGACGGTGCTGCTCCGGGTGGCCCGCGGCGCCACGTCGATGTCGTCTCGCTACCGCTCGCCTGCGGCCCGGCGCGCCGAACTCGAGGAGACCGTCTTCGCCGAACGCGCCGCGCGCGAGCGCGCGGCGCCGTCCGACGCGGCGACGACATCGGCCGGCGCATCCGGCGACGCGTCCGAGCAGGTCACCGAACGCATGCTGTGGGACGCGCTGGACACCGGCGCCGACCCGACCGATCCCGCCGCGACCAGGCCCACCGCCCCGGACGGGCGACCGGACGACGAACACCCCTCCGACGGGACGGGTCGCTGACCGCTCACGCGTGCCGGACCGACCCCGTGACGGGCGGGTCCCCGCCGCCCGGCTACCCTTGACCGACATCACAGGTCGCACCGCGGCGGTGTTCGCAGATCGATCTCGAGACGCTCAGAAGGGGGCCGCGATGACTTCGCCGACCGTCCTCGACTCGATCATCGACGGCGTCCGCGCCGATGTCGCGGCGCGGGAGGCCGCTCTCGACTTCGCGGCCGTGAAGGCGGCTGCGGCCAAGGCGGCCGACCCCGTCGACGCGATCGCCGCACTGCGCGAGCCGGGTATCGCGGTGATCGCCGAGTGCAAGCGCTCCAGTCCGTCCAAGGGCGCGCTCGCCGACATCCCCGATCCCGCCGAGCTCGCCCGTGCCTACGAGTCCGGCGGCGCACGGATCATCAGCGTGCTCACCGAGGAGCGCAGGTTCGGCGGATCCCTCGCGGACCTCGACGCCGTGCGTGCCGCCGTCGACATCCCGGTGTTGCGGAAGGACTTCATCATCGGGCCGTACCAGATCCACGAGGCCCGCGCCCACGGCGCGGACGTGGTCCTCCTCATCGTGGCCGCGCTCGAACAGAACGTGCTCGCCTCCCTGCTCGACCGCGTGGAGTCCCTCGGCATGACGGCTCTCGTCGAGGTCCACACCGAGGCCGAGGCCGACCGCGCACTGTCCGCCGGCGCGACCGTGGTCGGGGTGAACGCGCGCAACCTGAAGACCCTCGAGGTCGACCGCGACGTGTTCGCGCGCATCGCCCCCGGCCTGCCGACCGAGACCATCCGGGTCGCCGAGAGCGGCGTCAACGGCACCGCCGACCTGCTGGCCTACGCCGGAGCGGGTGCGGACGCCGTGCTCGTCGGCGAGGCCCTGGTGACGCGTGGGGACCCGCGCGCCGCGGTCGCCGAACTCGTCACCGCCGGGACCCACCCGTCCTGCCCGAAGCCGGTGCGGTGATCCGATGACCACGCACGACCGGTCTCCCTTCGACACCGAGTTCCCCACCGCGAGCAGGGGACTGGCGGAACGGACCTCGTCCGACCCGGATGCTCGCGGTTACTTCGGCTCCTTCGGCGGCCGGCACGTGCCCGAGGCCCTCATGGCCGTCATCGACGAGGTGACCACCGCCTACGAGAAGGCCCGCGTCGACGACGACTTCCTCGCCGAACTCGACCGCCTGCAGCGGGATTACAGCGGTCGCCCGTCGCCGCTCTTCGAGGCGGCGCGGCTGCGCGAGCACGCCGGCGGTGCCCGGATCTTCCTCAAGCGCGAGGACCTCAACCACACGGGCTCACACAAGATCAACAACGTCCTCGGTCAGGCCATGTTGGCGCGGCAGATGGGCAAGACCCGCATCATCGCCGAGACCGGTGCCGGACAGCACGGCGTCGCGACGGCGACCGCCTGCGCGCTGTTCGGTCTCGAGTGCATCGTCTACATGGGTCGCGTGGACACCGAACGGCAGGCGCTCAACGTCGCCCGGATGCGTCTGCTCGGGGCGACGGTCGTCGCAGTCGAGGCGGGCTCGGCCACGCTCAAGGACGCGATCAACGAGGCGATGCGCGACTGGGTCACCAACGCGCACAACACTTATTACTGCTTCGGCACCGCTGCAGGACCGCACCCGTTCCCGCTGATGGTCCGTGACCTGCAGCGCATCGTCGGGCTCGAGGCCCGCGCGCAGATGTTGTCGACACTGGGCCGCCTGCCCGACGCGGTGACCGCGTGTGTGGGTGGCGGGTCGAACGCGATCGGCATCTTCCACCCGTTCATCGAAGATGAGGGTGTACGGCTCGTCGGCTTCGAGGCCGCCGGCGACGGCGTCGACTCGGGACGCCACGCCGCGACGTTCTCCGGCGGGACACCGGGCGCGTTCCAGGGCGCGTACTCCTTCCTGCTGCAGGACGACGACGGCCAGACGATCGAGTCCCACTCGATCTCCGCCGGCCTGGACTACCCGGGCGTGGGCCCGGAACACGCCCATCTCCTCGAGACCGGTCGTGCCGAGTACCGCCCGGTCACCGACACCGAGGCCATGGACGCGTTGTCGCTGCTGAGCCGGACCGAGGGGATCATCCCCGCCATCGAATCGGCCCACGCCGTGGCCGGCGCGCTGACGCTGGGACGTGAACTCGGCGACGGCGCCGCGGTGCTGGTGAACCTCTCCGGACGCGGCGACAAGGACGTCGACACCGCAGCCCGGTGGTTCGGACTGTTCGACGCGCCGGACGCCGCGTCGTGAGCGATCGGCTCGCCGACGTCTTCGCACGCTGTTCCGCCGAGGGGCGCGCCGCGCTGATCGGGTACCTGCCGGTCGGTTTCCCCGATCCCGCCCGCTCCCGCGAGCTGCTGCGATTGCTTGTCGAATCCGGTTGCGACATCGTCGAACTCGGCATCCCGTACTCCGACCCCGTGATGGACGGACCCACCATCCAGGCCGCCGCGAACACCGCGCTGGCCGCGGGCGCACGCGTCCGCGACGTCTTCGCCGCCGCGGAGGTCGTGGCCGACGCCGGTGGTTCCCCGGTCGTCATGTCGTACTGGAACCCGGTGCTGCGCTACGGCATCGACGCGTTCGCCCGCGACCTGGCCGCGGCCGGCGGGCAGGGGATCATCACCCCGAACCTCATCCCCGACGAGGCCGACGCGTGGGTCACCGCGTCCGACGCGCACGGTCTCGACCGCATCTTCCTCGTCGCCCCGTCGTCGACCGAGGAGCGTCTGGCCATGACCGTCGAGTCGAGCTCGGGGTTCGTCTACGCCGCCTCCACCATGGGTGTGACCGGCGCCCGCGACGCGGTCTCCGACGCCGCGCCCGAGCTGTGCGCCCGCATCCGGCAGCACTCCGACATCCCGATCGGAGTGGGTCTCGGTGTGCGCAGCGGGGCGCAGGCCGCCGAGATCGCCGCGTACGCCGACGGCGTCATCGTCGGGTCGGCACTCGTCAGCGCCGCCGAGGACGGGGACGCCGCGCTCGCGGCGATCGTGGGTGAACTCGCCGACGGTGTCCGTGCCGCGGGTGTGCGCCGGTGACCCCCTCGTCGAGCACCACCGTGCTCGCCTACATCCCGAGTCCGCCCCAGGGTGTCTGGTACCTCGGGGACTTCCCGCTGCGCGCGTACGCGCTGTGCATCATCGTCGGCATCGTCGTGGCCGTGTGGTGGGGCAACCGCCGCTGGGTCGCCCGCGGTGGCGGCGAGGGCGAGGTCCTCGACGTCGCCATCTGGGCGGTGCCGTTCGGTCTCGTCGGCGGACGGCTCTACCACCTGGCGACCGACTGGCGCACCTACTTCGGTGACGGCCCCAAGACGCCGATCGACGCGCTGAAGATCTGGGACGGCGGACTCGGCATCTGGGGCGCGGTGCTCCTCGGTGCGGTCGGCGCCTGGATCGGCACCCGTCGAGCAGGTATCTCGCTCCCGGCGTTCGGCGACGCCATCGGCCCGCCGATCCTGCTCGCCCAGGCGATCGGGCGGCTCGGCAACTACTTCAACCAGGAGCTCTACGGCGCGCACACCTCACTGCCGTGGGGGTTGGAGATCTACGAGCGCGTCGACGCGAACGGCAACGTCGGGCCGGGTCTCATCGACGGCCGGTCGACCGGCACCGTCGTGGACGTCGTCCAACCGACCTTCCTCTACGAGCTGCTGTGGAACGTCCTCGTCGTGGTCGTCCTCGTCGTCCTCGACCGCCGGTTCCGCATCGGTCACGGTCGCCTGTTCGCCGGGTACGTCGCCGGGTACTGCCTCGGCCGGTTCGTCATCGAACTGCTCCGGGAGGACACGGCCACCCACGTGTTCGGCATCCGGATCAACGTGTTCACCGCGGCGATCGTGTTCCTGTGCGCCGTGGCCTACATCGTGTTCGCGCCGAAGGGCCGTGAGACGCCCGACGAGGTCTACCGCGCCGGCGCACACCCGCGAGCGGGGGACGTGTCATCCGACGACGAGACCGCCCACCACACCCCCGAGGCCGACGACGCGGCCGAGCCGGGGACCGAGGACAAGGCGGCCGGGCCCGACGCCGGCGAGCCCGACACCGGTGGTCCCGAGTCCGCCGAGCCGGACACGTCGGACGCGGGCACGTCGGACACGGACACCGACACGTCGGAGGCGGACACCACGACCTCCGAGACCGACGCATCGCGGTCCGACACCGCCGATCCGGAGACCACCGAGGGCGACGCGGACACGACGGCGCGCCCCGCGCGCTGACCCCCTCGCACGACATCCCGGGCGGGGCAACACCGTTGGGCCACCAGCGGATGGACGGCGGATGACAGCTCGGCGCGGTCGTGGTGACACCCCCGGCAGGGGACTAGGCTCACGTCCGTGAATCGCCGCACCAAGATCGTCTGCACGCTGGGTCCCGCCACCGACAGCGCAGAACGCGTGCGAGATCTCGTCGAGAGCGGGATGGACGTCGCGCGACTGAACTTCAGCCACGGCAGTCACGAGGACCACCAGGCGATGTACGAACGTGTCCGCGCCGCATCGGACACCACGGGTCGCGCAGTCGGCGTCCTGGCCGACCTGCAGGGCCCGAAGATCCGCCTGGGTCGCTTCGAGCAGGGCCGCACCGAATGGGCCACGGGCGAGCAGGTCCGCATCACCGTCGACGACGTCGAGGGCACCCACGACCGTGTGTCGACGACCTACAAGGAACTCGCCGCCGACGCCCAGCCGGGCGACCGACTGCTCGTCGACGACGGCAAGGTCGGGCTGACCGTCACCGACGTCGACGGCAACGACGTGGTGTGCCGGGTGACCGAGGGCGGTCCGGTCAGCAACAACAAGGGCGTCTCGCTGCCCGGCATGAACGTCTCGGTGCCCGCGCTGTCGGAGAAGGACATCGCCGACCTCGAGTTCGCGCTGCGCCTCGGCGTGGACCTCATCGCGTTGTCGTTCGTGCGGTCGCCGTCCGACATCGAACTCGTCCACGAGGTGATGGACCGCGTCGGTCGTCGTGTGCCGGTGATCGCGAAGCTCGAGAAGCCCGAGGCGATCGACAACCTCGAGGCCGTCGTGCTGGCGTTCGACGCGGTCATGGTCGCCCGCGGTGACCTCGGCGTCGAGTTGCCGCTGGAGGAGGTGCCGCTCGTTCAGAAGCGGGCCATACAGATGGCACGGGAGAACGCAAAGCCGGTCATCGTCGCGACGCAGATGCTCGAGTCGATGATCGAGAACTCGCGACCGACCCGCGCCGAGGCGTCCGACGTCGCCAACGCCGTCCTCGACGGCGCCGACGCGGTGATGCTGTCCGGCGAGACGTCGGTCGGCAAGTACGTGATGGAGACCGTGCGGACGATGGCCCGCATCGTCAACGCCGTCGAGAACGGCACCCGCGACGTCCCGCCGCTCAGCCACGTCCCCCGCACCAAGCGCGGCATCATCTCCTACGCCGCACGTGACATCGGGGAACGGCTCGACGCGAAGGCCCTCGTCGCGTTCACGCAGTCCGGGGACACCGTCCGCCGACTGGCGCGGCTGCACACCCGGCTGCCGCTGTTGGCCTTCACCCCGCTGCCCGAGGTGCGCAGCCAACTCGCGCTCAGCTGGGGCACCGAGACGTTCCTCGTCGACTCCGTCGAGAGCACGGACGCGATGATCCGCCAGGTCGACCAGTCGCTCCTGCAGATCGGTCGCCTCGTCGCCGGCGACCAGGTGGTCATCGTCGCCGGTGCCCCTCCCGGTACGGTGGGCTCCACCAACCTGATCCACGTGCACCGGATCGGGGAAGAGGATCACTAGCGGACCGACCGGGGGGCGGGCGTGTGGACCTGACGATGCAGAGTGATCTCGACAAGCTGCTCGACCTGTTCGACCTGAGCGACGCCGGCGGCGACGTGTTCGTCGGGCGGCACCCGGAGCAGAAGACGCCACGGACGTTCGGCGGCCAACTCCTCGCGCAGGGCGTGATCGCCGCCGGTCGGACCATCACCAAGGGCTCGCCACCCGTGCACGCCGTGCACGCCCACTTCATCCGCGGCGGTGACACGTCGCAGCCGCTCGAGTACCACGTGCACCGCTCCCGTGACGCCCGCAGTTTCGCCAACCGCCAGGTGACCGCGATGCAGGGCGACACCGAGATCGTCACCATGCTGGTGGCCTTCCAGGACAACGCGTCGGGACTCGAGCACGCGGTCGAGATCCCCGAGGTGCCCTACCCGGAGGACCTGCCGCCGCTCGGTGAGCACTTCAAGGGCTACGAGGACCGGATCGCGGCGTTCGTCGACGCGATCCACCCCGTCGACATCCGGTTCGCCAACGACCCGACGTGGAAGGCACGCGAGACCGGTGAGCGGATCGAGAAGAACCGGGTGTGGATGCGGGCCGACGGTCTGCTGCCCGACGACCCGCTGATGCACGTCGCGACGATGTGTTACGCCTCCGACACCACGGTGCTCGACTCCGTCATCAGCACCCACGGGCTGTCGTGGGGCATCGACCGCCTCTTCGCGGCGACGGTGAACCACTCGATGTGGTTCCACCGCGAGTTCCGTTTCGACGACTGGATGCTCTACGCGACCGAGTCGCCCGTCGCCGCCGGCTCGCGGGGTCTGGCCTCGGGTCGGTTCTTCACCCGCGACGGGATCCTGGCCACGACGGTCGCCCAGGAGGCGCTCATCAAGGTGTTCCCCTCCCGCGACTGATGTCTCCCGGCGACGTCGCGGTCACCGTCGTCGGTGGCGTCAGCCCGCGCCGTTCTCGGCGAGCAGGGCCAGGCGGTTCAGGCACTCGCGCAGTCGAGGCGCCATCGCCAGGCGCTGTACCTCGTCCGGCGCCCACGCGAAGGGCGGGGTCTCGGCATGCTCGTCCATCACCAGTCGTGAACCGCCGTTGGTCTTCTCGACGGTCAGCGCGATGCGGGCGGTACCGAAAGGCCACGCGCGCGCGGACAACTCGAGGTACCCGGCGCGCGATTCCAGCGAGCGGGTCTCGTCGTCGAGCAGCACCGGCCACGCGCCCACCGAGTGGTGGATGCGGGCACCTGCGCTGGGCCAGGTGGGATCGACGTCGCGGATGCGCGCCGCGCCGACCACCCAGGACGAGAAGAGCCAGCCGTTCGAGAGCACCGACCACACCTGGGCGGGTGTCGCGGAACTCTCGTGGGTCACTGCGGGCATGGTCGTGTCACCTCTCGTGTGGTCGGGACCGGTCGCCGCTGTGGTACCCCGCCGCGGGCCGGACGAACCCGTGGCGTGTCCCACGATTGAGATGGTTCGGTCGTGGGTACCCACCCGACGACACCTAGGAGGAGACATCACCGACACCCTCGAGTCCACCCGACTCATCGACGGCGCGGGTCTCGCACCGCAGCTTCCCACGCCCCGCGGCGCGATCTCCCGCGCCGTCGTGGCGCTGCTCGCGTCGGACGCCGACGCCACGACCCCGGACGTGACCCTCGCGATCGATGCCGCGGCGGTCGACGCGGCCGACCCGTACGGCGACGACCTCCAGCTGGCCCTGCACGTCTGTTACGAGCTGCACTACCGCGGGTTCGCCGGCGTCGACGCCGAATGGGAGTGGAACCCCGCCCTGCTGACGCTGCGCGCACGGCTCGAACGGGTCTTCCGCGCCTCGGTCGTCGCGGACACCGCGGTCTCGCCCGACACCGGTGCCGCCGAGGTCGAGGCGGAGATGGACGCGCTGTCGACCGAACCGATGGACGGCGAGGGTCCGTCGTGGTTCCTGCGGCAGGAGGGGACCTGGGAACAGATGCGGGAGATGTTCGCATTGCGCTCGATCTACCACCTCAAGGAGGCCGACCCGCATGCGTGGGCCATCCCGCGACTGACGGGTCAGGCCAAGGCGTCGTTCGTCGCCGTCGAGTTCGACGAGTTCGGTGGGGGACGCGGGGATCGGGTCCACCAGCAGCTCTTCGCCGACCTGATGCGCGCCGCCGACCTCGACACCGCCTACCTCGGATACCTCGACCGCGCACCGGCCGCGGCCCTGGTCCCGGTGAACCTGATGACGATGTTCGGGCTGCACCGGGCGTCGCGCGGGGCCACGGTCGGCCATCTCGCCGCGACCGAGATCACGTCGTCACCCGGGTCGCGTCGTCTCGCCGAGGCGCTGCAGCGACTCGACGCGCCGCAGGAATGTGCCGCCTTCTACCTCGAACACGTCGAGGCCGACGCCGTCCACGAGCAGGTGCTGCGCACCGACGTCGTCGGCGACCTCGTCACCCGCGAGCCGTCGACCGCCCCGGACGTCCTGTTCGGGATGCGCGCGTTCGGTCTCGTCGAGGACCGGCTCGCCGACCACATGATGCGCAGCTGGCTCGCCGGACGATCGGCGATCGACCTGGGCTGACGGCCCGCGGGGTGTCGGTGGGGACACCCCGCCGGCGGTCATCGGTCCGCGCGGATCCGCCGTCGGTGGCTGGTGTCGCACAGCGGATAGGTCTTGCTGCGTCTGCAGGCGCAGAGCGCCACCATGAACCGGTCCGACTCCACCACCCGCCCATCGGGCATCTCCACACGCACGGGGCCCTCGACCATGATCGGGCCGCCCGGCACCACGCGGACCGTGCGACGGTCCGTCACAGCGACGCCCGGATGACGGCGAGTTCCTCGGTGTCGGCGCCGGGCGGGAGCAGGCCCCGTGCGACGAGCCAGTCGCGGCGGTCGAGCATCACCGGCCCGAGCGGGATCCGTGTGCGGGACAGCACCTCCGACGACAGGCCCGCGTCCCGGCAGGCCTGCACGGTCGCGTCGATGCCGGCGACCTCGGAGTGCACGAGGAGGGCGACACCGCCGGGTACGAGCAGGTCGGGGAGCCTGCAGCACAACGGGTCCAGCACCGATCGTCCGTCACGGCCGGCGTCCCAGGCGGATTCGGCCGACGCGTGGTCGACGTCCTCGCGCGGGGCGGGGACGTAGGGCGGATTGCAGACGACGACGTCGAACGGGCCGTGCTCGATCGCGTCGGTGAGACATCCGCGTCGGGCATGCATCGCCGGCGCGTGACGGGCGGCGTTGGCGGCGGCGCTGCGGACCGCGGCGGGATTCAGGTCGAGAGCGAGGACCTCGGCCGCGCGCCGACGGGCCGCGGTCACGGCCGCGATGCCGGTGCCGCAGCACAGGTCCAGCACGCGGGAACCGGCGACGCGGTCACCGAGCCCACGGATGGCCTCCACCAGCAGGTAGGAATCGCTCTGGGGAGCGTAGACGGACAGGTCGACGACCAGGTCGTCGGCAGGCAGAGAGAGGGTGGGTGCGGGGGAGGACGGGCCGGCCGGGGCCGGGAAGGGGGTCTGCAGGAGCACGTGTCACCTCGCGACATCGATGTCGATCGGTGCCGTAGCGTCGACACCTCAACGAGGACATACCCGTTCTCGCGCCGGGCGAAACCCCGATGGCCTCAGACGTTCTCCAGCACCATCCCGCGGTGCATCACGCGGTCGCCGACGACGCCGGAATGGTCGGCACGGTGCAGGACACACCGGTTGTCCCACATCACGACGTCGCCCGCTGACCACGCATGGGCGAGGACATTGTCGTCGCGGGTGCTGTGCTCGAGCAGGGAGACGATCGTGTCCTGCGCCTCCTCGGCGCTCAGGCCCGAGATCGCCGCGCACCGTTGCGGTGTCGAGAGATAGAGCGCGGTCCGTCCCGAGCGGGGATGCGGAGCGGCCAGCGGGTGGTCGGCGGAGGTCTCGGCGTCGTCGTCGAGCTCCAGCCCGGTGACGACGTGGGTGACCGTGCGCCGGGTCAGGTCCTCGCGGACGATGTCCGGCAGCGTCTCGAACGCGCGGTACTGGTCGGCGAAGAGGGTCTGCCCGCCCTGTTCCGGCACCTCGACCGCCCGGAGGGCGGTGTACGCCGGCGGCTGAGCGACATAGCTGGTGTCGGTGTGGAATTGCGACCGCGGCGGAGTCGTGCGTCCGACGTTGGAGATGACGTTGAGCTCCGGGAAGTCCTCGACCGGTGTCTCGCCCTGCGTGAAGGTGGTCTGCCCGAAGGACCGGAGAAAGTCGAGGAACGCGACGTCGTCGATGTCCTGGCCGGGGAACACCGCGACACCGTGCTCGGCCAGGAGGACTCGCAGTGCGTCGACGGTGTCGGGATCGATTGCGCCGACGGTGATCTCGGTGACGCGCACACCGAACGGATGCAGCGGGGTGGTCTTCATGCGGTCGCCCTCTCTCGGTCGAGTTCGTGCAGCACGGTGTCGAAGAGCGTGGTGAGGTCCATCCCCGCGGCCGCGGCCATGACGGCGATCACGCTGCCGGGGGAGAACGAGCAGTAGGGCCCGGCCTCGAGAAAGAACGGCCTGCCGTCGGGGTCGATGCGGAAGTCGAAGAGGCTGTAGTGCCGGCAGCCCAGAGCGGTGTGCGCACGTCGGGCCGCCTCGTGCACCCGCGCGACCACGGGATCGTCGTCGGGCACGATCCACGCGCGGTCGGTGGTCTTCGCGACGAGGAACAGGTCACCGTCGTCGCCGCGGGAGAGCTTGTCCCGGGGCGTGCGGATGGGCGCGGACTCGGCGTCGACGGCGTACTCCTCGAGCGGGAGGCACACCAGCTCGGCGTCGCGGACCACGATGCCGCAGCGGACCTCTCGGCCCAGCGGCACGAACTCCTCGACGAGCGCGGAGGTGCCGTGGGCGAGGGCCTCCTCGAGCGCCCGGGGCAACTCGGTCGGATCTGTGACGAGGGTGACGCCGACGGAGTTGTCGGCGTCGACGGGCTTCACGACCACCGGCGGCGCGAGGCCCGGTGTGTCGCCGCGGGTGACGACCTCCCCGGCCGGGACGGCCACGCCCGCCGCCGCGACGACTGCGCGCGCCTGCGCCTTGTCCGCGGCGACGGCCATCACCTCGGCGGTGTTGCCGATGACGTCGATGCCGAGAACCGCGAACAGAGACCGGTACGCGGTCATGCCCGGGCGGCAGAACATCTGCGGCAGAACGGCATCGACGTCGAGCGAGCGGATGTGCGCGATCGCGCCGGCCACGTCGAGGTGCTCCGCCTCGGCGATGGTCGATGCCTGCAGATCGGCCGGGAACGTCCATGCCCGATCAGGCGACACGTGCGCGATGACGTGCTCGAACCGGTCGTCACCGGCGAGCGCGTCGAGACACCCTCCGGCATAGAGGCGCGACAGGTCTGCGAAGAACTCGTCGACCGGGGATCCGACGAGGTGCAGGAGACGACGCGCCATCTCAGTCGCCGCCGTTCTCGACGAGTTTGCCGATGTTGAGGTCGATCCGTGCCCACCCGCGCCGCGCACGCAGGTTCGCCAGCAGCAGCGACGGGATGTGCGCGTGGTGGACCATGAAGAACGGCAGCGGGTCCTCGGGGGAGAAGATGGCGTCGGTGCTGCGTCGGATGCTGTTCCACCGCGCACGCCGGTCGGGGCCGGTGAGCAGACGCCACAGCTCGTGGTAGATCCAGTGCGTCGGACGCGATGTCGGGGTCGGGACGATCGTGGGGTGACCGTCGTCGAGGTACGCCGCGGCCAACTCGGGGTGGTCGTAGAACATCGTGATCGCCGAGTGGGTCCGGGGGTTGCACTCGATCGCGTAGACCTCGCCGTCGGGCGCCTCGATGAAGTCGAACGACGCCTGGCCGGTGAGCCCGGTCGACGCGAGGAACGTCTCGACCCAGTCCCGGATGCGCGGGTGTTCGGTCATGGCGTAGTTGATCTGGAACGCCGACGACTCGCAGCATGCCCACACCTGCAGCCTGCCGTCGCGGACGGTGCCGTGCGTGCAGTACTCCGTGCCGGCGATGAACTCCTGCAGGATCCACGGGTCCTCGTCGCTGATCGACAACGTCCGCGCGAAGGCCGCGTTCTCCCGGGGTGTCTCGGCACGTAGCCGGGTCAGGTCCATGCGCCCCACGGGGTTGTAGGCGATGCGTTTGAGGATGTACTCCCGGCCCGGGCGGAAGTCGAAGTCGTCGATCTGCGCGGGGTGGGTGATGCGGGCGAAGTGCGGGACCGACAGCCCGAGCTTCTCCGCGCGCTCGGAGAACGCGGCCTTGTCGTCCAGCATCGCGATGGTGTCGACGTCTCCGTGCAGCACCTCGCACCGCTGGTCGAGCAGTGAGCGGGCCGCGGCCTCGACGACACTGGACGCCGGACTCGACACGGGCACCACCACGTCGACGCGCTCGCGGTCGACGATGTCGGCGAGCGCGCGGGCGTAGTCGGGTGAGCTCGTCTCGGGTGTGGTGTGGAATGCGTCGACGGCGCGCGAGAACCGGTGTCCTGTCTGGCGATACTTCGCCGACTCGACCAGGACCACCCGATGGCCCGCGGCGTGGAACGCGCGTGCCAGCGCGAGTGACTTCGTCATCTTCCCGCCGGTGACGAGGACGGTGCGACGGTCCCGCGCCGGGGTCGCCGCGGGTGGGCGGTGGCGGCCGGCGAGTGCGACACCCACCACGACGCCGTCGACAACCGCCGTCAGGACCGACGCGGCGAGCACACCCACGGTGCGCGCCGCGTTGGCCTCGCGCAGCGACGTCACGACGCTCGCGTCTCCACCCGGCGGATCAGGGTCACCCCGTCGCGGATGGGCACCAGCACCTGCTCGACGCGGTCGTCCGCGGCGACGGCGGCGTTGAAGTCGGCGATCGCACGACCGTTCTCGGTGGCCGGCGTGCCGTCGCGATAGGGCTGACCCTGCATGAGGGTGTTGTCGACCGCGATGACGGCATGCGGTGCGAGCAACGAGGACTCGAGCAGGCGGTCCAGATATCGCGCGTACCCGGCCTTGTCCGCGTCGATGAAGACGAGGTCGAACGGCGCGATGCCACCACGCTCGGCGTGACCGGCGAGTTCGCGCAGCGTGTCGTCGGCCGGGCCCACCAGCACGTCGATGCGATCGGCGACACCCGCCTCGGCGAACGACTCCTGCGCGAACGCCGCGACGTCGGCGTCGATCTCACTCGCCACCACGCGAGCCTCCGGGCCCGCGGCCTGCGCCATCGCGAGCGCCGAGTACCCGGTGAACATGCCCAGCTCGAGGATGCGGCGGGCGCCGGTCATGTGGACGAGGAACTCCAGGAAGCGTCCTTCGACGTGACCGGACAGCATCTCCTGCTCGAGCGGGACCGCGTGATCCCCCGTGTCCCAGTCGGTGCCCTGCGTCCGTCGGGTCAGGCCGGCCAGGGCCGGGGACTCCGGCGACGTGCAGGTTGCCACGTACTCGTCGAGACCTGTTGCCAGATCACGGGATCGACGTGCGGCCTCCAGGATGTCGCCGTCCACCCCCGCGTCGGCCAGTCGTTCGCAGAGCGTGACCAGCTCGGAGGCCAACACCGTCGTCGGTGTGACCGGCCGTGGTGCGGGGAGGGTCTCGGCGCCGGCGGAACGGTCAGGCATCGCTGCGGTCGGTGAACATGCCCGTTCCCTCGCCGCCGCGCGGGAACTCGGCGCAGATCTTTCGGTGCACCTCGAGCGTGTCGACGAGTTCGCCGGTGGACACGTCGTTGAGGAAGACGCAGCTGCCGATCGGGTTCGGGATGGCGGCGCGCAGCATGCCGTCGCGGGTGCGCAGGATCGAGTCGGTCGCCTCGGTGAGCAGCTCCGCGGTGAGATACGGGCTGTCGAGCGCCAGGCCGATACGGCTCATCGCGCCGAGCACGCGATCGCGCTCCTCGGGTGTGATGTGCCCGCGCTGCTCGGCCAACGTCGTCGAGTAGGCCATGTCGACGTTGATCGCGTGGCCGTGGAAGTACGGGGCGGGCGGGGTGAGCTCCAGCGTGGGGCTCCATGTGTGGCCGAAGGCGATCACCCGGTCGAGATCGATCTCGTGCAGGTTCGGCGATTCGAGTTCGAGCATGGTCGCGATGGCGGCGTAGGTCACCCGGTCACCGATGGCCCGGATCTCCGGGGTGCCGTCGAGGTGTCCGAAGCGGGTCCGCAGGAGGTCGGGGCCGTGTTCGTCGAGGAGGTCGAAGATCTCCCGGTTGCCGACGACCGAGATCTTGATGAGCTCGGCCATCCCGTTGCGCACCTGGTCCTCGGGCAATGTCGCGAGGAACGAGAAGTCCAGCAGGACCTGCTGGCTGGCGTGGTAGGCGCCGAGACGGTTCTTGTGCTTGCCGTGGTTGACGGCGACCTTGATCGACACGCTGGCGTCGATGAGCCCGATCAGGGTGGTGGGGATGCGGATGTAGGGCGTGTTGCGCCGGTAGGCCGCGCAGGCGAATCCGGCGACGTCGGTGCTCAACCCGCCACCGACGACGAGCACCGGCTCGGTGCGCACGAGACCGAACGCGTCGAACGCGGTGACGATCTTCTCGAACGTCTCCAGCGACTTGGCGGTCTCGGCGATCGCCACCTCGTGCACGGTCAGTTCGATGCCGTGGTGGGCGAAGTACGCGCGGAACCGCTCGCCGTACAGGGCCGCCACCGACTCGTCGACGACCATGAGGCAGCGTCCGTAGGGGGCGTAGGCCTCGGCGAGATGCCGGTTTGCCGTGTCGAAGACACCGTCGACGTACACCAGGTCGTACTCGATCTTCTCGTAGCCCTCGACGTGGAACGACGTGTCGGTCGCGGTCACGCTGGCCTGCATGTTGTTCATGGGTTCTCCTGGTCTGCTGCGATCGACGGTGCCGCGATCGAGGTCGTGTCGGTCGTCGTGATCAGGCGGCCGCGGAAGCGAGGTCGCCCACGTGGGTGGGGTCGAGGGCATCGACCTGTTCGAGTGCGTCGGCGAACGTCGTTCCCGCGGTGTTCTCGTTGGGGAAGGCGACGCAGCGGATGGATGCGGCCCGCGCGGCGCTCACACCACCCACGTTGTCCTCGATGGCGACGACGTCGCCGGCGGACTCACCGAGCTGGGTCAGCGCGTACTCGTAGACCGCCTTGTCCGGCTTCGGCGAGTCGACGGAGGTGACGTCGGTGATGATGTCGAACGAGTCGGTGCTGACGTCGGGTCCGAGTGCGGAGAGCACCGCCGCGACGTTCTCCTGCGAGGTCGTGGTGACGAGGCCGACCTTCATCCCGCGCTCCCGGGCGGCGGAGATGGTCTCCACGACGCCGGGACGTGCGGACGCGCCGTCCTGCAGCAGGATGGTCCGGAAGATCTCCGACTTGGTCGCGTGGACGGCGTCGGCGTCGACCTTCTCGCCCCGCTGGCCGGCGTAGTCGGCGACACGGTTGGCGCCCCCGTTGCTGCCGAGCATCGAGCGGTAGTCGTCGCGGGACCACTCCCAGTCCAGCCCGTGCGAACGAAACGCCTCGTTGAACGCGCGCCGCTGGATCTCGGAGGTGTCGACGAGGGTGCTGATGGAACCGAACAGAACTGCGGACACGGTGTGACCTTCCGGTGGTTGTGATGCACGCGCGGAACCGTCGGAACTCGCGGCGCGCGATTGCCAGTGTGAACCGGCGGCTGTCGAGGATTAGTCCTCGCACGTCAATGACGTTGAGAGCGCAGTGGTTTCACTCACAACACAGGCATATGTGCTCACAGTACAGTACCGGTCGCTTCGTTCAATAGTGTTTCGGTGAAAACTTTCTGGCCGAAAATCTCGGGCCCATGCGGGCGGGGAGGCCGCAAGTGATGGCAGAGTCGTGTGGGACAGCAGGTGACATGGGGGTCCACGACCGAACCGGAGATGACGGTGAGCAACGAGGATGCGCGCGTGGCACGCACGCGTGCCGACGTCTCCCGGACCGTCCGACGGTTGCTGGCCGAGGAGGGGTGGGACGCGGTCACCCATGCGCATGTGGCGCGGGTGGCCGGGTACTCCAAGACGACGCTGTACACGCACTGGCCGGCCCGGGCCGACCTCCTCCGCATCGCGGTCGAGTCGCTCGGGGACATGCCCCACGCCGAGGCGGTCGGTGATCTGCGGGCGGATCTGATCGCCGAGGTGACGGCATTCCGGACGGCGATCGAGGAACTCGCGCTCGACAAGGTCCTGATGGCCCTGGCGCAGCAGGGCGCCACCGACGCGCAGATCGCAGAGGTCCGCAAGGCGCTCGTCGCCGACGGTGAGCGCCACGTCCGCCACCTCCTGTCCGTCGTCACCGACGAGCGTCGACGCGACGCCGCGGTGCAGATGGTCTCGGGCGTCGTGCTCTGTCCCGCCGTCATGTACGGCGACCTGCCCGACGACAACGTCATCGCCGAGGCGGTCGACATCCTCCTGGGTGGGCTCGGGGAGGGGTGAGCGGCCCCGACGCGAGCGGCGTCCGGTGGGTGCGGCGGATGGACGACGGCGTACCGATCGACCTCGCCGTACGCCGGTCGCATGGCGGGACCGGCAGGCCGGTGCTCGCGGTGCACGGCATGGGGGGCGACCACACGACCTGGCGCCGACTCGCCGCCGCCCTGCGCTCGGAGGGGCGTCCCGTCGTGTCCTACGACCAGCGGGGCCACGGGCAGAGCTCGCGGGGTGTCTACGACCTCGACCGGATGCGCGACGACCTGCTGTCGATCATGGCCGACCTCCCCGGCGACGGGTCCGTCGACGTCGTCGCCCATTCGCTCGGCGCACATGTGGCACTGCGGGCGGCGATGGTGGCCCCCGACCGCTTCGGGCGGCTCGTCCTCGAGGAGGTGCCACCCACCCCGCGGGACGCCGCCGACGTCGCCGAGGGGATCGTCCCGCGCAGCTCACCCCGCGAGATGGTCCTCGGGGTGCTCGACGTCATCCGCGACCCGCGTCCGGTGATGCGCTTCGACGTGCGACTGGCACCGACGGTCCAGGCGGCGTTCGGCGAACCCGACCCCGACTGGTGGGCCGGCCTG
Organism: uncultured Williamsia sp.; assembly: GCF_947494875.1. Classification (GTDB taxonomy): domain Bacteria; phylum Actinomycetota; class Actinomycetes; order Mycobacteriales; family Mycobacteriaceae; genus Williamsia_A. The sequence continues at coordinate 51,703 of NZ_CANLWM010000009.1, read as the reverse complement.
TCGCGGGTACGCACCCCGGTGCTCGTCGTCTCCGGCGGCGAGCAGAGCTTCCTCCCGCCGCGGCACCTGCGCACACTCGCCGGTGCGCTGCCGGACGGGCACTTCCTCGCCATCCCGACCGGGCACAGCGTGCACCGCGACCGTCCCGACGACTTCGCCGCCGCCGCGCTGGGCTTCCTGCGCGGCGAGGACGTCGGGGCCCGACGCTGACACACTCGCCGCTGATGAGCGCACCCGATCCCGAGTCCCGCTGCCCGTGCACGTCGGGATCGCCGTTCGGCGAGTGCTGCGGGCCCGTGCTCGACGGCACGCGACCGGCACCGACCGCGGAGTCGCTCATGCGGTCGCGGTTCACGGCGTTCGCGATCGGCGACGTGGCGCATCTGGAGGCGTCGTGGCACCCGACGACCCGGCCGCAGTCGATCGACCTGGACCCCGATGTGCGGTGGTACCGGCTCGACGTCGAGGACGTCGTCGCGGGCGGGCTGTTCGACGATCGGGGCGAGGTCGCGTTCCGCGCGTTCCACCGGTCGCCCGACGGTCGTGGCGTGCTGGCCGAGCGAAGCCGTTTCGTGCGCGAGAGCGGCCGATGGACCTACCTCGACGGCGTTCTGGGCTGACCCGTCGGTCGGGGTCAGCGCGTCGTGATCCAGGTGAGAACCGACTGCGCGGCTCTCGGATCGCCGTACTGGGTGCCGACGACCCCGGCGACACCCGCCCCGATCGCGGCACCCACCGCGGCCCCCGGGACCGCGAGGAGGCAGGCGCCGAACACGGTGCAGCCGACGACGAGTCCGACCGCCGCACCGACGACCGTCCCGACTCCGGCGCCCGCAGCAGCGGCGACCGTGCCCGCACGGTTCAGGCCGTTGGCGACGTGGAAGAGCATGTCGTAGTAGGCGCGGTCCTTGGCCTTCGAGACCGGGTGCCGGCCCTGCTTCAGCGCCGTGGCCACGGCTGTCGGCAGCACTGGGGTGAGGGTGGCCGTCCGACCGCCCGCCCCGAGCGTCGTCCGCAGTGCGACGGGCGTCCCGTCGAGGGGGACCGAGGTGGGGATCCGGTCGAGGACGCGGCCGCGGGTGTCGGTGACGACCAACCCGTCCGGCGCCGCCCGGAAAACGGCGCCCGACAGCGCCGACGTGATGTTGCCGTCGTCCGAGACGGCAACCCGATAGGTGGGCGGTGTGCCCGCGCCCGCGGCACCCGACACACTCCCACCGATGACCATCGCCGCGACCACCGCGGGCACGGCGACCGATGTCGCCCGCGCCCGGACTCGCATGCGTCCACCCCGCATGATCTCCCCCTCAGGACTGCTGTCGCGGATGCTATCCGACGGCGGTGCGACCGGCGGGACGCGGAGAAACTGTGTGCCCTCGGTGAGACTCGAACTCACACTGGACGGGTTTTGAATCCGTTGCCTCTGCCAATTGGGCTACGAGGGCGTGGCGTCGTCGGGCCGGCGGTCCGTCAGGCGCGCGGAAGACCACGCTAGTGGATCGCCGGTCGCCCGGGCCAGCCGGTAGGGTTGCCCGGCACATCACCGGCGCCGCACCGTTGCGGTCGCCCGGCCCGCACCACCCCACCCGTGGAGGTCGTCGTGACGCCCGCACCGTCCCCATCGTCGGTCCCGCCGCAGCGCCCCGCACCGCAGCGTTCCCCCGCCCCCGAGGAGCCCGCCGCGGACCCGACGCCGGCGCCGCGACGTGTGCTGGTCGCCGAGGACGACTCCCTCATCCGCATGGATCTCACCGAGATGCTGCGGGAGGAGGGCTACGACGTCGTCGGGGAGGCCCCGAACGGACAGGTGGCCGTCGGCCTCACCGAATCCCTGTCACCCGACCTGGTGATCATGGACGTGAAGATGCCCGTCCGCGACGGGATCGACGCCGCGGGCGAGATCGCCCGCAAGCGGCTGGCCCCGGTCGTCATGCTGACCGCCTTCTCCCAGCGGGACTTCGTGGAGAAGGCGCGCGACGCGGGCGCCATGGCCTATCTCGTCAAGCCCTTCAGCAAGGCCGACCTCGTGCCGGCCATCGAGGTCGCCGTCTCGCGCTACACCGAGCTGACGACGCTGGAACGCGAGATCGCCGACATGAACGACCGTCTCGCGACGCGCAAGCTCGTCGAGCGCGCCAAAGGATTGCTGATGTCCAGTCAATCATTGTCCGAGCCTGAGGCTTTCAAGTGGATCCAGCGTGCCGCGATGGATCGCCGCACGACGATGAAGGCCGTGGCGGAGGTCGTCGTGGAGACGCTCGGGGACGGCAAGGACTGATCGCAGGCCGACATCGTTGAGCCGGGCTAACGAATTCTGGGCCTGAACGACACACTGCCGCAACACGATTGCCACATTCCGGCCGTCGCGGGGGACACGAGTCGGCGAATGACGCCGATGTCGCGCGAACGCAGGCGATCGGGGCTAAGTTCTCTCAGCAGCGTCAGCGGCAGTCGCTGACGGACCTCGTGCGGAGACTTCTCGCCGCCGATCGGAGGAATGACCAGATGAATCGTCGGGTGACGGTGGGAGCGTTCGCGGTCGCGATGGCCGCCGTGCTGACCGTGTCGGCCTGTGGCAGCAAGAGTTCGGGTGGGTCGGAGGGTGGATCCTCCGGATCGGCGTCGTCGTCGTCCGGCGTGACCATCGCCCCGATCGCCCAGATCGACACCTCGGGCAAGGAGGTCCCCTCGGGCAACGAGTCGTCGGCGATCCTGCCCGCCGGCGACGGCAAGGCCACCTGCCCCGCCTCCACGATCGCGATGGCCGGCGCTCTGACCGGTGACAACGCGGCGCTGGGCATCAACATCCGCGACGGCGCGCAGCTCGCCGTCGACCAGCACAACAAGGCCAACGCCGGCTGCCAGATCACCCTCAAGACGTTCGACACCGAGGGTGACCCACAGAAGGCCAGCCAGGTGGCCCCGCAGATCACCAACGACCAGTCGATCATCGGTCTCATCGGCCCGGCGTTCTCGGGTGAGACCAAGGCGACCGGCGGCGTGTTCAACCAGGCCGGACTCGTCGCGACCACCGCGTCGGCCACCAACCCGGCGCTCGCGAGCAACGGGTGGAAGACGTTCTTCCGCGGCCTCGCCAACGACGACGTGCAGGGTCCGGCGGTCGCGAAGTACATGACCGGCAAGCTCGGCTTCACGAAGGTCTGCGTCATCAAGGACGACAGCGAGTACGCAGCCGGCCTTGCCCGGGCCATCACCACCGGCCTGGGCTCCGCCAACGACAGCTCGTGCAACGGCGACGTCAAGACCAAGGACCGCGACTTCTCGGCCATCATCACCAAGGTCACCGCGGCCAAGCCGGACGCGGTGTTCTACGCCGGCTACTACGCCGAGGCCGCACCGCTGGTGCAGCAGATGAAGAACGCCGGCGTCGACGCGACGTTCGTGTCCGGTGACGGCGTGAACGATCCGCAGTTCGTCTCGCAGGCCGGGTCGGCCGCCAAGGGTGCCGACCTGTCGTGCCCGTGTGGTCCCGCCCCGGAGGCCTTCAAGGCGGCGTACAAGACCGAGTTCAACCAGGACCCGGGCGTCTACTCCGTCGAGGCCTACGACCTCGCGACGATCCTCATGCGCGGCATCGGTGCCGGCAACACCACCCGTCCGAAGCTGCTGGAGTACGTGCGCAACTACGACGGTCAGGGTCTCGCCCGCACCTACAAGTGGACGTCGGACGGTGAGCTCACCAGCTCGCTGATCTGGATGTACGACGTCAAGTAGTCACACGCCGGTCGATGCGCCCGGACCCCGGGTCCGGGCGCATCGTCGTGTGATCGGGTCTGCGCGGCCGTGTCGGCCGGGAGGGAACCACAGCGATGCACGCACTGGCCGACGGGATGGTCCTCGCCTCGACCGTCGACTTCGACCTCAAGTCGCTCTACGACAGCTTCTGGACACTGACCGTCGAGGGTCTGACGTACGGCGCGATCTACGCCCTGGTGGCGGTCGGGTACACACTCGTCTACGGCGTCCTCAAGCTGATCAACTTCGCCCACTCCGAGGTCTTCATGGTGGGCATGTTCGGTCAGTACGTGGCGCTGCTGCTCCTCGGCTTCACGCCGTCGGGCAACGCCTACGCAGAGGGCACGGCGATGACGCTGGTGTACCTCGTGATCGCGTGCCTGTTCGGCATGGCGGTCTCCGGCGTCACCGCCGTCGGTCTGGAACGTGTGGCGTACCGGCCGCTCCGAAAGCGCGGGGCCAAGCCGCTGACGTTCCTCATCACGGCCATCGGCATGTCGTTCGTGCTGCAGGAGTTCGTGCACTACGTCCTGCCGAAGTTCGGCGGTGATCCGCCGCTGGGCGGGTCGACCGCGCAACCCGGCATCCGCCTCGTCGAGCAGAAGAAGCTCTTCGAGCTCTTCGACGCGTCGGTGTTCAACCTGACGCTGATCATCATCGGCAGCGCGCTGGTGTTGACCTTCCTGGCCGACACCCTGATCAACCGGACGAAGCTCGGTCGCGGGATCCGTTCCGTCGCACAGGATCCCGAGGCCGCGACACTCATGGGCGTCTCCCGCGAGCGCGTGATCATGCTGACGTTCCTCATCGGTGGACTCCTCGCCGGCGCCGCCGCGTTGCTGTACACGCTGCGCGTGCCGACCGGCATCGTCTACAACGGCGGTTTCATCCTCGGCATCAAGGCGTTCTCCGCCGCGGTGCTCGGGGGCATCGGCAACATCCGCGGCGCGCTGCTCGGCGGCCTGTTGCTGGGCGTGATGGAGAACTACGGTTCGGTCGTGTTCGGCAACCAGTGGAAGGACGTGGTGGCGTTCGTGCTGCTGATCCTGGTGCTGATGATCCGGCCCACCGGCATCCTGGGCGAGAAGCTGACGAGGGCCCGCGTATGAGCGCCACGACGGACACATCCACACCCGAGCGTGGCCGGGGACTCGGCGACCGCATCCGGTTCTGGTGGAACAACCTGCCCCGCCCGCAGCAGTGGGCGATCGGGGTGCCCGCGGTGCTGATCATCGCGCTGCTCCCGGTGATCAAGCCGCCGATCATCAGCACGACGGCGGTCGACTTCGGCGGCATGATGGCGCAGTTCGCGATGATCGCGCTCATCGCGATCGGCCTCAACGTCGTGGTGGGGCAGACGGGACTGCTCGACCTGGGCTACGTCGGCTTCTACGCCGTCGGTGCCTACGTCGTCGCCATGTTCACCTCGCCGGCGAGCCCGGTGTGGAACTCGAGCGACCACGGGTTCTTCTCCGGGCCCTGGGCGTGGTTGGCGTGCGTGCCGCTGGCGATCGTGCTGACCGGGCTCACCGGAGTTGTCCTCGGCACACCCACACTGCGACTGCGCGGTGACTACCTCGCCATCGTCACCCTCGGGTTCGGCGAGATCGTCCGGCTGCTCGCCGACAACCTCACCGACGTCACCAACGGCGCGGCGGGTCTGCAGAACGTGCTGTTCCCCGAGATCGGACGGTCTGCGCAGAACCCCGACGGCGTCTTCTCCTCCGGCAACAACTCCGGCACGCTGAACTTCGGCGTGTGGTGGTTCTGGCTGGGACTCGTCCTGGTGATCGCGGTGCTGTTCTTCGTCGGCAACCTCGAGCGCAGCCGTGTCGGCCGGTCCTGGATCGCGATCCGTGAGGACGAGGACGTCGCCGAGATCATGGGTGTGCCCACGTTCCGGTTCAAGCTGTGGGCGTTCGTGATCGGGGCCGGGATCGGCGGGCTGTCGGGCGCGTTGTACGCGGGACAGGTGCAGTACGTGGACCCGAAGGGTTTCACGGTCATCAACTCGATGCTGTTCCTGTGCGCCGTCGTCGTCGGCGGTCAGGGCAACAAGCTCGGCGTCATCGTCGGGGCGTTCATCATCGTGTACCTCCCCGCGCGGGTGCAGGGCATCGAGGTGGGTGACCAGTCCCTCGGTGACTTCAAGTACCTGTTCTTCGGCGTGGCGCTGGTGGCGCTCATGATCTTCCGGCCGCAGGGCATGTTCCCCGCCCGTGCCCGACTGTTGGCCTACGGCAGGCAGGTCTATGCGGCGGTGACCTCGCCGGTGCGCGCGCGGCGGGCCGATGCACCCGTGGTGGAGGCGAAGTCGTGACCGGCGACCACAGGGCCGACGAACACAGGGCCGACGACGCGGGTCGTCCCGCCGACCCGACACCGGCTGACGAGGTGCAGGCGGTCCTCGCCGACCCGGCCTCGACGACGGTGGTCGACCCGACCGACGTCAACCCCGATCTCGCCGACCCGGACTTCGTCGCCGACGTCGTCGCCCCGAGCCGCGACATCGGCGCGAAGGTGGGCGAGCCGTTGCTCGAGGTCTCCGGCCTCACCGTGCGGTTCGGCGGTGTGACCGCCCTCGACGACGTCAGCTTCACGATCAACCGTGGTGACATCTTCGGGCTCATCGGCCCGAACGGCGCCGGCAAGACCACCTGCTTCAACGCCATCACCGGCGTCTACGAGCCGTCTGCGGGATCGGTGACCTTCGACGGCCGTCCGCTGAAGCGGGTAAAGCGTCACGAGATCACCCGTCGCGGCATCGCCCGCACGTTCCAGAACGTCCGACTCTTCGGGGAGATGACGGCGCTGGAGAACGTCGTCGTGGGAACCGATGCGCGGCACCGCACCTCGGTGCTCGGCGCGGCGCTCCGGCTGCCGCGGCACCAGCGCGAGGAGCGCGACGCCGTGGACCGCGGGATGGCACTGCTCGAGTTCGTCGGGATCGGTGCGCGGGCCGCGGAGAAGGCCCGTAATTTGCCCTACGGCGACCAGCGACGTCTCGAGATCGCCCGCGCGTTGGCCACCGAACCGAAGCTGCTGTGTCTCGACGAGCCGGCCGCCGGGTTCAACCCCAGCGAGAAGGTCGCGCTGATGGAGCTGATCCAGAAGGTCCGCGACGACGGGTTCACCGTGCTGCTCATCGAGCACGACATGAAGCTGGTCATGGGGGTCACCGAACGCATCGTGGTGCTGGAGTTCGGTCGCAAGATCGCCGAGGGCACCCCACAGCAGGTCCGCGACGACCCTCGTGTGGTCGCCGCCTACCTCGGTGTCCCCGACGAGTCCGAGGAGCACGCCGATGACTGAGCAGACCGGGACCGAGCGCGAGGTCGTCCTGCGCATCGAGGACATGTCGGTGTCCTACGGTCGCATCCAGGCCATCCGCAACCTGTCGCTGACCGTCAGGTCGGGCGAACTGGTGTCCCTGCTCGGCGCGAACGGCGCGGGCAAGTCGACGACGATGCGCGGACTGTCCGGGCTCCGGCCGCTGTCGACGGGACGCATCGAGTTCCTCGGCACCGACATCACACGGATGCCCGCCCACAAGCGGGTCGCGATGGGTGTGGTGCAGGTTCCCGAGGGGCGACGCATCTTCCCCGGGATGACGGTCGTCGAGAACCTCGACATGGGTTGCTACGGGCGGAAGTTCGAGTCCAAGGCGGAGTACGCACAGACGCGCGACCGGGTGTTCGAACTGTTCCCGCGACTGGCCGAACGACGCTCGCAGCTCGGCGGCACCATGTCCGGCGGTGAACAGCAGATGCTGGCGATCGGGCGCGCGATGATGGCCCGTCCCACCCTGCTGCTGCTCGACGAGCCGTCGATGGGCCTCGCGCCGATGGTCATCGCGCAGATCTTCGACATCATCGGCGAGATCAACGCCGCGGGCACCACCATCCTGCTCGTCGAGCAGAACGCCCACCAGGCGCTCAAACGCGCCGACCGCGGGTACGTGCTGGAGACGGGTGAGATCACGAAGTCGGGGACCGGTGCGGAGCTGCTCGCCGACGACTCGATCCGCAACGCCTACCTCGGCGTCGCCTGACTTCCCCCACGCCCGCCTCGCCTGTCGGGTGCGCTCCCTAGACTCGGGGGCGTGACTCCCGCCTCGACGTCCGCGACCCGCACCGGCCCCGCCAAGGGGTCGTCGTCCGCGAAGGGCTCGGCTCCGACGCTGATGTTGCTCGACGGGCACTCGCTGGCCTACCGGGCGTTCTTCGCCCTGCCCGCGGAGAACTTCAAGACCGCCTCGGGTCAGACGACGAACGCCGTCTACGGGTTCACCTCGATGCTCATCAACCTCTTGCGCGACGAGCAGCCGACGCACATCGCGGCCGCGTTCGACGTGTCCCGCAAGACGTTCCGCGCCGAGATGTTCTCCGAGTACAAGGCGCAGCGGTCGAAGTCGCCGGACGAGTTCGCCGGTCAGGTGGACCTCACCAAGGACGTGCTCGCGGCGATGGGCATCCCGGTCCTCGCGATCGAGGGCTACGAGGCCGACGACATCATCGCCACGCTCACCACCCAGGCGCGTGCACAGGGGTTCCGCGTGCTCGCGGTCACCGGCGACCGCGACGCCCTGCAACTCGTCGACGACCACACCACCGTGCTCTACCCGCGCAAGGGCGTCTCCGACCTCACCCGGTTCACCCCGGAGGAGGTCGACGCCAAGTACGGCCTCACGCCGACGCAGTACCCCGACTACGCCGCGCTGCGCGGCGACCCCAGCGACAACCTGCCCGGCATCCCGGGCGTGGGGGAGAAGACCGCCGCGAAGTGGATCCGCGAGCACGGGTCGCTGGAGGCGCTCGTCCACGACGTCGATCAGGTGAAGGGCAAGGTGGGCGACGCCCTACGAGAGAACCTCTCGTCGGTGCTGATGAACCGTCGGCTCACCGAGCTCGTGCGTGACGTCGACCTGCCGCTGGGTCCCGAGGACCTGGCGCTCAAGCCGTGGGACCGCGACCGCATCCACCAGCTCTTCGACGACCTCGAGTTCCGTGTGCTGCGGGACCGGCTGTTCTCGACACTGAGCTCGGTGGAGCCCGAGGCCGAGGCCGGCTTCGAGGTCAACGGCGAGATCCTCGCCCCGGGCTCGGTCCGCACCTGGCTCGACGACCACACCCGCACCGGGCGGACCGCCCTGGGCGTGGTCGGTCCGCAACGCGTGTTCGGTTCCGACACCGAGGGGATCGCGCTGGCCGCCGAGGACGGGCACGCCGCCTGGCTCGACACCGCCGTGCTCGACCCCGACGACGAGTCGGCGCTGGTGGACTGGCTCGGCGACGCCGATGTCGCGAAGGCCGTCCACGAGGCGAAATGGGCGTTCCACGCGCTGCGGGGTCGGGGCTGGCCGCTGGCCGGTGTCACGAGCGACACCTCCCTCGCCGCCTACCTGGTGCGCCCGGGCCAGCGATCGTTCAATCTCGACGACCTGGCCCTGCGCTACCTGCGGCGCGAGCTGCGGTCGGACGACGCCCCCGACGACGGACAGATGTCCCTCCTCGACGGTGAGGCCGAGGAGGCGCACGCCGCCGAGCAGCACATGATCGCCGCGCAGGCGGTGCACGAGCTCGCGGCCACCCTCGACGCCGAGCTCCAGACGATCGACTCGCTGTCGCTGCTCACCGAGATGGAGCTGCCGCTGCTCATGGTGCTCGCCGAGATCGAGGCGGCCGGGATCGCGGTCGACACCGCGCACCTCGAGGCCCTCGGTCAGGGTTTCGCCGACCGCATCCGCACCGCCGCCGACGCCGCCTACGCGGTCATCGGGGAGCAGATCAACCTCGGGTCGCCCAAGCAGTTGCAGACGGTCCTCTTCGAGAAGCTCGAGATGCCGAAGACCAAGCGGACCAAGACCGGTTACACCACCGATGCGGACGCCCTCGCGAGCCTGTACGAGAAGACACAGCACCCGTTCCTCGAGCACCTGCTCGAACACCGGGACGCGACGCGGCTGAAGGTCACCGTCGACGGGCTGCTCAAGTCCGTCTCGGACGACGGTCGGATCCACACCACCTTCAACCAGACGATCGCCGCGACCGGGCGGCTCTCGTCGACCGAACCCAACCTCCAGAACATCCCCGTGCGCACGGAGGCGGGCCGCGTCATCCGCAAGGGGTTCGTCGTCGGGACCGATCCGTCCGGTGACGCATTCGACTGTCTGATGACCGCGGACTACAGCCAGATCGAGATGCGGATCATGGCGCACCTGTCGGAGGACGCGGGACTCATCGAGGCGTTCAACACCGGCGAGGACCTGCACAGCTTCGTCGGTTCGCGCGCGTTCGGAGTCCCCATCGACGAGGTCACCGTCGACATGCGCCGACGGGTTAAGGCGATGTCGTACGGACTGGCCTACGGACTCAGCGCGTTCGGGCTCGCCGCACAGCTCAAGATCAGCACCACCGAGGCCAAGGAACAGATGGACGCGTACTTCTCGCGCTTCGGCGGGGTCCGCGACTACCTGCACGAGACGGTCGAGGAGGCGCGCCGCAACGAGTACACCTCGACGCTGTTCGGCCGCCGCCGGTACCTGCCCGACCTCAACAGCGACAACCGGCAGCGCCGCGACGTCGCCGAGCGTGCCGCGTTGAACGCACCGATCCAGGGCACCGCGGCCGACATCATCAAGGTCGCCATGATCGACGTGCAGCGCTCGCTCGCCGACACCGGCCTGCGGTCTCGGATGCTGCTGCAGGTGCATGACGAACTCGTCTTCGAGGTGGCCCCGGGGGAGCGTGACCAGCTCGAGGATCTCGTGCGCCGCACGATGGGCGGGGCGATCGAGCTGTCGGTCCCTCTCGACGTCTCGGTCGGCTACGGCCGCTCCTGGGACGAGGCGGCGCACTGATCACCTGCTGAGGTCGGTCACCGATCGCGCGTCGGAGTCCCAGCGCCGGAGCCCGTCGAGGTGGATCGTGCCGTCGACACGGTGGTCGATGACGACCCGCAGCACCTCCGCCAGCTGCTCGAACGGCACGCGCCGGGCGACGGTGACGTGGGCCGTCCACCCGCCCGGCTCGCTGTGCGCCACCGGGTCCACCGCGGAGTCCCCGATCGTCTCGCTCACCGCGGAGTGCACGGACAGCAGGTCGGCGGTGGGCACCACGAGGATCGCCACGGTCGCGCTGCGTCCGCCGAACACCACGGGCGCGCCCAGCTCGACCGGAAGGGGAAGGCGGTCGACGGCGAGACCGCGCAGGGCGTGGTCCGTCGAGTCGTCGATCGTCCGGGCCGCGACGAGCGTCACGTGCGGTCGGTTCGAGTCCGCGGTCACCGACGCCTGACTGGGCAGACCCGCGTCGGCCAGCCCGTCCCAGATGCCGCGTATCCGACGCTCGGTGTCGCTGTCGGGGAGCAGTTCGACGGAATGTGCCATGGAGACAGTGTGATCGGCTCAGTTAAAACCCGGTAACTCCGAGCGCCGCCCAGCGTTCATGTCGTCTACTGTCACCGAGGCGACGACACGCCGTGTCGCCCGGACCCGAAGGGGATCAATCAGTGCGATCGACACGACTCGCGACCACGGTCGCCGCCGCGGCAGTGGTACTGCTCGCGGCCGCCGGCTGCTCGAACAGCGAGGGCGGTGGTTCCGGGGCGGCCCCGTCCTCGGGCGCGCCGACCTCCGTCGCGAAGAACGACGCGCTCGCCGCGCAGCTCCCCGCGAAGATCAAGAACGCCGGCGTCATCGTCGTGGGCGTCAACGTCCCGTACGCGCCCAACGAGTTCAAGGACTCCTCGGGCAAGATCGTCGGCTTCGACGTCGACCTGGTGAACGCGATCGCCTCGACCCTCGGTGTGCGCGCGGAGTACAAGGAATCGGACTTCGCGAAGATCATCCCCGCAGTCCAGCAGGGCACGTACGACATGGGCATGTCGTCGTTCACCGACTCCAAGGAGCGCCAGCAGCAGGTCGACTTCGTCGACTACTTCAGTGCCGGCACCCAGTGGGCGCAGCCGACGGGCAAGACCGTGGACCCGAACAACGCCTGCGGCCTGCGCGTCGCGGTCCAGTCCGACACGGTCCAGGACACCGACGAGATCCCGGCCAAGAGCGAGGCGTGCACCAAGGCCGGCAAGCCCGCGATCGTCAAGCAGAAGTACGACAGCCAGGCCGACGCGACGAATGCGCTCGTCCTCGGTCGCGTCGACGCGATGTCGGCGGACTCCCCGGTCACCGCATACGCGATCAAGCAGTCGAACGGCAAGATCGAGAAGGCGGGGTCGATCTTCGACTCGGCGCCCTACGGGTACCCCGTTCCGAAGGGCTCCGCGCTGGGACCGGTCCTGCAGAAGGCCGTACAGGCGCTGATCGACAACGGGACCTACCGGGCGATCGCCGGCTCGTGGGGTGTCCAGGAAGGCGCCATCACGAAGTCCGTGATCAACGGCGCCACCAGCTGATCGGATGTCCGTGACCCCGCCCGGTGCGGGCCCCGCCGGGCCCGCACCGTCGGATCCCGTCCCCATCAGGGCCATCCCCGTCCGTCGCCCCGGACAATGGATCGCCGCCGTGATCGTCGCGGTTCTCGTGGTGCTGTTCGTCTACGGCGCCGCGACGAACCCGGCCTACGGCTGGTCGACCTACGGCAAGTACCTCTTCGACACGCGGATCCTCTCCGGCGTCGGGTACACCCTCGCGCTGACGGTGCTGTCCATGGTGATCGGCGTCGTGCTCGGCGCGCTGCTGGCGGTCATGCGCCTGACGCCGAACCCGGTGTTGCGCACCGTGAGTTGGGTCTACCTGTGGATCTTCCGCGGGACACCGGTCTACGTGCAGTTGGTGTTCTGGGGTCTCTTCCCGTCGATCTACAAGACCATCAAGCTCGGCATCCCGTTCTCGACGACCTTCGCCGAGTTCGACATACAGGACCTCAACGCCGCGTTCACGTTCGCGGTGATCGGCCTCGCCCTGAACGAGTCCGCCTACATGGCCGAGATCGTGCGCGCCGGGATCCTCTCGGTCGGGGAGGGCCAGACCGAGGCCTCGAAGGCACTCGGGATGTCCTGGGCGCAGACGATGTGGCGCACGGTGCTCCCGCAGGCCATGCGCGTGATCATCCCGCCGACCGGCAACGAGGTCATCAGCATGCTGAAGACCACCACCCTGGTGACCGCCGTGCCGTTCAGTCTCGAGGTGTACGGCCGTCAGGCCGACATCGCCGGCGTGATCTTCCAGCCGATCCCGCTGCTGCTGGTCGCGTCCACGTGGTACCTCGCGATCACCAGCGTCCTGATGGTCGGGCAGTTCTACCTCGAGCGGTACTACGCGCGCGGCGCGACGAAGGCGCTGACCGGGCGGCAGCTCGCGGCGATGGAGGCCATGACAGGTCAACGTGACGGCAGCGCCGGGGCGGGGGGATCGTGACCACACCGATGGTGCGCGCCGAGCAGGTGTGCAAGGACTTCGGGTCCATGCGGGTGCTCAACGGGGTGTCGCTCGAGGTGAAGCGGGGCGAGGTGCTCTGCGTCATCGGGCCGTCCGGTTCGGGGAAATCGACCTTCCTGCGGTGCATCAACCACCTGGAGTCGGTCAACGCCGGTCGCCTCTACGTCGACGGCGAGCTGATCGGGTACCGCGAGTCGAACGGGAAGCTGTACGAGCTCAGCGAGAAGCAGGCCGCCAAGCAGCGCCGCGACATCGGGATGGTGTTCCAGCACTTCAACCTGTTCGGCCACCGGACGGCGCTGGAGAACATCGTGGAGGCGCCGATCCGCGTCAAGGGTGTCGATCGCTCGACCGCCGTCGCCCGCGCGAAGGACCTGCTGGGCCAGGTCGGCCTCGCCGACAAGGCGGACTCGTACCCGGCGCAGCTCTCCGGCGGTCAGCAGCAGCGTGTCGCGATCGCGCGGGCGCTGGCGATGGACCCCAAGCTCATGCTGTTCGACGAGCCGACGTCCGCGCTCGACCCCGAACTCGTCGGCGACGTCCTGCAGGTGATGCGCAACCTCGCGTCGGAGGGCATGACGATGGTCGTCGTCACCCACGAGATGGGGTTCGCCCGAGAGGTGGCCGACCACCTCGTGTTCATGGACGGTGGGCGGATCGTCGAGGAGGGCATCCCCAGCGAGGTGCTCAGCGCGCCCCGTGAGGACCGCACGAAGGCGTTCCTCTCGCGCATCCTCTAGACCATGACCTCCGGGGTCATCGACGCGATGACCTCCCGGCGACGACGATGAGGTCGTCCGCACAGGAGGTCACCATGACGCACACACCCGCCACCCCGCTCCCGGCCAGTCTGCCCCGGTGGCTGCGTCCGGTGATGGTCGCCGACCGCACGCTGTCGGCGTGGTTCGTCGGGTGCGGCTTCGGGTTCGCGCCCCTGCTGCTCGCATTGACCGACGCTCCATGGGCGTTCGCTCTCGCGGTCACGGCCATCGCCCTCGCAGGACTGTGGCTCGGGCTGCTCGGTGTCGGGATGGCCGTGGGCCTGGGCCACGTGCTGCGGGCGGGAGACGAACTGCCGCACGACTTCTGGGCGTCCATCATCCAGATACCGCCGCCCGCCACCACCCGGTCCGAGGGCGGACACCGATGACCGCCACCGCGCCGGTGGGGGAACAGTTGCGGTTCTGGCGCGAGCGGCGTGGGCTGAGTCAGCTGGCCGTGTCGTCGGAGACCGGTGTGTCGACGCGGCACCTCAGCTGGGTCGAGACCGGGCGGTCACGCCCGTCGGCGGCGATGGTCCTCCGCCTCGCCGACCACCTCGACGTCCCGCTGCGCGAGCGGAACCGCCTTCTGCTCGCGGCGGGTCATGCCCCGGTCCACTCCGAGCACGCCCTCGACGACCCCGAGGTGTCTGCCATCGCAGACGCGCTGCGCACCGTGCTCGACGCGCACCGTCCGTACCCGGCGCTCGTGCTCGACCGGCGATGGCAGGTGGTCGTCGCGAACGATGCCCTCGGCCCGCTCCTCGTCGGTTGTGCCGAGCACCTCCTCGCGCCACCCGTCGACGTGGTCCGTCTGACGCTGCACCCCGACGGCCTGGCCCCGCGGATCGTCGACCTGCCGACGTGGCGGTCGCATCTGCTGGCGCGGGTGCGTCGTCGCCTCCGCGAGACCGGTGACCCGGCACTGGCCGCCCTGCTCGCCGAGTTCGACGACCCGTCGGACGTGTCGCCCCCGCCCACCGAACCGGTGGTCACGCTGCGACTGCGTGTCGAGGAGAGGGTGCTCGCGCTGTTCTCGATGAGCGCGACGGTCGAGACGGCCGGCGACATCACCGTCGACGAACTGGCCGTCGAGTTGTTCTTCCCCGCCGACGACGGGACCCGCGGGTGGTTCGCGCGTCGGTGACGGGTCGGTCCGGTCAGCCCGGCAGGTGGGTGACGAAGATCGCGGTGCCGGGGAAGTACTGACCGCGCAGCGGGCTCCATTGCCCCCACTCCTGCTCCAGCCACTCCGGCCACTCCGGTTCGACGATGTCGTCGAGGACCAGACCCGCGGCCCGGATCTCCCGCACCCGATCCCCGATGGTCCGGTGGTGTTCGACGTAGGCGACCCGTCCGTCCTCGTCGACCTCGACGTACGGCGTGCGGTCGAAGTAGGGGATCGCCACCGTCAGCCCGCGCGGGCCGGGGTCGTCGGGGAAGATCCACCGCACCGGGTGGTTGACCGCGAACACCCATCGGCCGCCCGGCCGCAGGACACGCGCCGCCTCGGCCATCACCCGCGCCGAGTCGGCGACGAACGGGACCGCCCCGAACGCGGAGCAGACGACGTCGAAGGTGGCGTCGGCGAACGGCAGGTGTTCCGCGCCGGCCTGGACGAGCGCCGGGACACGGTCCGAGGTCCCGGCGACGATCGCGCGACGACCCCGGGCGAGCATCGCCTCCGACACGTCGAGACCGACCACCCGCGCGCCCTGGGTCGCCAGCCAGCGAGCGCACGGCGCCGACCCGCACCCCACCTCGAGGACGTCACGTCCGGCGACGTCGCCCAGGAGGCCCGCATCGCCCTCGTGCAGGCCCTCGGGGCACCACACGAACTCGCCGCCGGGGGAGTCCACACCCAGGAAGCCCCCGTGCTCTGCGTCGTACGACCCCGCGTCGGAGTCCCACCAGCGCCGACTCGCGTCCTCGCTGACCGCCGAGTCGGCGGTCGCG
This sequence comes from uncultured Williamsia sp., assembly GCF_947494875.1. Classification (GTDB taxonomy): domain Bacteria; phylum Actinomycetota; class Actinomycetes; order Mycobacteriales; family Mycobacteriaceae; genus Williamsia_A. Next base: position 35,833 of record NZ_CANLWM010000009.1, on the reverse strand, counting down.
CCGCGTGCGGGTCTGCTCACCGGCCCCTCCAGCCCTGTTTGCCCAGCGTCCTGGCCCTGGCGTAATCTCGGACCCGCGCGTGCCCATGCTCGCGTGGGTAGTCATGCCCTCGTCCGACCGGTCTGTGTGACCGGCGCGGGCGAGCCGGCTGCGGAACATCCGATCCGCCCGGCCGGTTGCACAGACCACCTGAGATCCACACACCTACGACCATTTGTCCGGAGCAACCCACCACATGCCGTCCTCCACCATCGCCTCGCCGCAAGTTGCCGTCAACGACATCGGCACTGCCGAGGACTTCCTCGCCGCCATCGACTCCACGATCAAGTACTTCAACGACGGCGACATCGTCGAGGGAACCATCGTCAAGGTCGACCGCGACGAGGTCCTGCTCGACATCGGGTACAAGACGGAGGGCGTCATCCCCTCCCGTGAACTGTCCATCAAGCACGACGTCGACCCCAACGAGGTCGTCGAGGTCGGCGACGCGGTGGAAGCACTCGTCCTCACCAAGGAGGACAAAGAGGGCCGGTTGATCCTGTCCAAGAAGCGCGCTCAGTACGAGCGCGCCTGGGGCACGATCGAGGAGCTCAAGGAGAAGGACGAGGCCGTCAAGGGCACCGTCATCGAGGTCGTCAAGGGCGGCCTCATCCTCGACATCGGACTCCGCGGCTTCCTGCCCGCGTCGCTCGTCGAGATGCGCCGCGTCCGCGATCTGCAGCCGTACATCGGCAAGGAGATCGAGGCCAAGATCATCGAGCTCGACAAGAACCGCAACAACGTGGTCCTGTCGCGCCGCGCGTGGCTCGAGCAGACCCAGTCCGAGGTCCGCAGCGAGTTCCTGCACCAGCTCGCCAAGGGCCAGGTCCGCAAGGGCGTCGTGTCCTCGATCGTCAACTTCGGCGCCTTCGTCGACCTCGGTGGGGTCGACGGCCTGGTGCACGTGTCCGAGCTGTCCTGGAAGCACATCGACCACCCCTCGGAGGTCGTGGCCGTCGGCGACGAGGTCACCGTCGAGGTGCTCGACGTCGACCTGGACCGCGAGCGTGTCTCCCTGTCGCTCAAGGCGACCCAGGAGGACCCGTGGCGTCAGTTCGCCCGCACCCACGCGATCGGTCAGATCGTCCCGGGCAAGGTCACCAAGCTGGTGCCGTTCGGTGCGTTCGTCCGCGTCGAGGAGGGCATCGAGGGCCTGGTGCACATCTCGGAGCTGGCCGAGCGCCACGTCGAGGTGCCGGATCAGGTCGTCGCGGTCAACGACGACGCCATGGTGAAGGTCATCGACATCGACCTCGAGCGTCGCCGTATCTCGCTGAGCCTCAAGCAGGCCAACGAGGACTACACCGAGGAGTTCGACCCCTCGAAGTACGGCATGGCCGACAGCTACGACGACGCGGGCAACTACATCTTCCCGGAGGGTTTCGACTCCGAGACGAACGAGTGGCTCGAGGGCTTCGAGAAGCAGCGTGAGGCGTGGGAGGCCCGGTACGCCGAGGCGGAGCGTCGCCACAAGCTGCACACCGCGCAGATCGAGAAGTTCGCCAAGGCGGCGGAGGAGGCGGCCAACGCCCCCACCGACTACTCCTCGGAGTCGACGGCCGCCACCGGCGGCGCCTCGACGAGCAGCTCCTCCACCAGCGCACCGCGCGGTGGGTCGCTCGCCAGCGACGAGCAGCTCGCCGCACTGCGGGAAAAGCTGTCCGGCAACGCCTGACACGCGCACGCACGTCCACGACGGCGCCCCGACCCACACGGGTCGGGGCGCCGTTGTCGTGACGAGGGTCACGACCGCCCCGCGGTGTGAGGGAGTCGTGGCACCAGTGGAGCCGGTTCGGTCGCGCAGACCTTGCCAATGAACGTTGTCACCTGAGAGTGTTCCCCCGTGAACATGGTCTCGCGACTGCAGATCTGGCAGTTGGTGGGAATCCTCGTCGTCGCCATCGCTTTCGGGTCTCTCGTCGGCATCCGCTACGTCAAGCTCGACCACCTCGTCGGCGCCGGGATCTACACCGTGCACGCCGATTTCGCCGATTCCGGCGGCATCTTCACCAACGCCGAGGTCACCTACCAAGGTGTGCCGGTGGGCCGTGTGGGCGCACTGACGCTGCGCCCGGACGGCGTCCGCGTCGACCTGGCGCTCGACACCGGCGGGCCGCGCATCCCCGCCTCGGCGCAGGCCGTCGTCGCGAACCGGTCGGCGATCGGTGAGCAGTACGTCGACCTGCGGCCGGCGGCCGTCGACGGTCCGTCCCTGTCCGACGGATCGGTCATCACGGCCACCTCCATCCCGGTGCCGGTGCAGGACGTGCTCTCGTCCGCGGTGGACTTCACGCAGTCGGTGCCGCTGGACGACCTGCGGACCGTGATCACCGAGCTCGGCAAGGCATTCGACGGCAACGGCGAGAACCTGCGCACGCTGGTCGACTCGTTGGCGAACCTGTCGAAGTCGGGCAACGACAACCTCCCGCAGACGATCTCGCTGATCCGCAACTCCGACACCGTCTTGACGACCCAGGCGGCGCAGTCCGACGCCATCCTCGACTGGTCGCGCGATCTGGGTCTCGTCACCGCCCAGCTCGCGTCGAGCGATCCCGACCTGCGTCGACTCCTCACCACGGGCCAGACGTCGGCCACCCAGCTGTCGGCGCTGCTCGAACGATCCGGCGGCGACATCACGACGGCGCTGCGCGACCTCGGCACGGACGTCCGGAACGTCCACGGCACCTTCTACGGCGTGTCACCACTGCTGGCGATGCTGCCGGGACTGTCCGGCGGTGCGTACTCCACGGCGCCCGGCGACGGCACCATCCACTTCGGTGCGACGCTGGAGACCAACAATCCGCCGTCGTGCACCCTCGGCTACGAGAAGACGCAGCAGATCATCGCCGAGGAGAAGCGGAAGAACCCGGACTTCGACATCGACTACGACGACTTCCCGTTCAACACCGACGCGCGGTGCGCTGTCGCGCAGGGGAATCCCACCGACGTGCGCGGGGCGCAGAACGCGGTATACGCCGATCCCGGCGTGCGACAGCCCTGGGACGGCACGCCGAAGAAGGACCCCGACAAGCTGGACCTGAACCCTCTCGTCACCCAGCTGTCGTACCTGCTCGGGGTGGCACCGCGCTGAGGCGGTGGCCGCCGGGCGACGTCTGACACACTGACCGTGTGATCAGAGTCGGGCTGACGGGTGGCATCGGGGCGGGCAAATCGACCGTGGCGAGGGCCTTCTCGCACCGCGGTGCGTACCTCATCGACGCGGACGTGATCGCGCGGGAGGTCGTGGCCCCGGGCACCGAGGGCCTCGACGAGCTCGTCGCGGAGTTCGGGCAGGACATCCTCGGCCCCGACGGCGCACTCGACCGTGCCGCGCTGGCCGCCAAGGCGTTCGTCGACGAGGACAGTCGTCAGCGACTGAACGCCATCACCCACCCCCGTGTCGGTGCGCGCACCTGGGAGCTGATGCAGGCCGCCCCCCACGACGCGATCCTGGTGCAGGACATCCCGTTGCTCGTCGAGGGCGGGATGGCCCCGCACTTCCACCTGGTGGTGATCGTGTGGGCCGACGAGCAGACACGGCTGCAGCGGCTGACCGATCAGCGCGGCATGCCCGCCGACGACGCCGCGGCGCGCATCCGCGCCCAGGCCGACGACGGCCGGCGTCGCGCGGTGGCCGACGTCTGGCTCGACAACTCCGGGTCACCGGACGCCGTCGCGGACGCCGCGGGGACGCTGTGGGACGAGCGGCTGGTCCCGTTCGAGGCGAACGTCCGGGCCGGCGTCGCGGCCACCCCGTCCGGTCCCGTGCCGTCGGGTCCCGAGGCCGACGGCATCGCCGACCGCACCGTGAACCGGCTCCGCGCGGTCACGGGCGACCGGGCGCGCAGCGTCGACCGAGACACGTCGGGCGAGGGCATCGTCATCCGTGTGACGGTCGCCGACGACGAGTCCGCCGCCGGACTCGTGAACCCGTTGACCGAGGCCGGCTTCCCCCGCGTCGACGGCGACGGGCAGGTGCACGGCTGCGCGGACCCCGGGCGTCCGGTCACCGTCCGCGTCGTCGCCGCCGACTGACCCCGGGGTCAGTCGTCCCGCCAGCGCAGCGGGCACCCCTGCTCGGCGAACCACCGGTCCACGTCGTGGGCGGTAGCCGCGACGCCCGCGAGGGTGGACGTCGCGATCTGTACCGCCGCGGTCGCGTCGGCCAGGTCGAGATGTCCCCGCCGATGCGCGTCCAGCAGTTCGTCGACGTCGAGCAGCTCCAGGGGCCGACCGGGTACGTCGACGAGATCGAGGTACCAGTCCACCGAGTGCCACCGGCCGAGGTCGTCGGGGCCGGTGAAGCCTCCGACGTCGAGGTAGAGCCGTTGGCCGGTCCGATGGCCGTCCACGAAGTGGAAGATGCTGGCCCGCAGCCCGAGACCGGGCAGGAGCCAGGACTCGAGGTGGTCGAAGCGGGGATGGTCCGCGGTGCGGGACATGTAGAGCCCGAACGGGGTCTCCTCGTACACGAGCACCGGACGCACGAACCCCTTGTTGTCGGTGTTCGTCCGCGCCGGCACGTCGAACACCTCCCGCTTCGGGGCGTGGGTGCTCGGGGGCGCGGCGCCGTCCATCGGCGGACCCTATCGCCCCCGACCGACGTCCGCGCAGGGTGGACCGCACATGTCGGACCCCGCGCCTACGCTGGATGCATGGCATTCGCGGCAGAGCACCCGATCGTCGCCCACTCCGAGTTCCGGCCGGTCGGGGACATCGAACGGTCCGAGGCGATCTTCGAGGTCGTCAGCGAACACCAGCCCGCGGGCGACCAGCCGACGGCCATCACCGAGCTCGAACGGCGACTGCGGGCAGGGGAGAAGGACGTCGTCCTGCTGGGCGCGACCGGCACCGGCAAGTCGGCCACCACGGCGTGGCTGATCGAGAAGGTGCAGCGCCCCACGCTGGTGATGGCGCCGAACAAGACCCTGGCGGCGCAGCTCGCCAACGAGCTGCGCGACATGCTGCCGAACAACGCCGTCGAGTACTTCGTCTCGTACTACGACTACTACCAACCCGAGGCGTACATCGCGCAGACCGACACCTACATCGAGAAGGACTCGTCGATCAACGACGACGTCGAGCGGTTGCGCCACTCGGCCACCTCGAGCCTGCTCTCCCGGCGCGACGTCGTCGTGGTCGCGTCCGTGTCGTGCATCTACGGTCTCGGCACCCCGCAGTCCTACCTCGACCGCTCGGTCGAGCTGGAGGTCGGCCTCCAGGTCGACCGGGACGCGCTGCTGCGGCTCCTCGTGGACGTGCAGTACACCCGCAACGACCTGAGTTTCACCCGAGGCAGCTTCCGGGTCCGCGGGGACACGGTCGAGATCATCCCGTCCTACGAGGAACTCGCGGTGCGCATCGAGTTCTTCGGCGACGAGGTGGAGGCGCTGTACTACCTGCACCCGCTCACCGGTGACGTGATCCGCAAGGTCGACTCGCTGCGCATCTTCCCGGCGACGCACTACGTCGCCGGCCCCGAGCGGATGCACAAGGCGATGGAGTCGATCGAGGCCGAACTCGAGCAGCGTCTCGCGGAACTCGAGCGAGCGGGCAAGCTGCTCGAGGCGCAGCGACTGCGGATGCGCACCAGCTACGACCTGGAGATGATGCGTCAGGTCGGCTTCTGCTCGGGCATCGAGAACTACTCGCGCCACATCGACGGGCGTGGTCCCGGGACCGCGCCGGCCACGCTGATCGACTACTTCCCGGACGACTTCCTCCTCGTCATCGACGAGTCGCACGTGACCGTGCCGCAGATCGGCGGGATGTACGAGGGCGACATGTCCCGGAAGCGGAACCTCGTCGAGTACGGCTTCCGCCTGCCGTCGGCCGTCGACAACCGGCCCCTGACATGGGACGAGTTCGTCGACCGCATCGGTCAGACGGTGTACCTGTCCGCGACACCCGGGCCCTACGAGCTCGGCCAGTCCGGCGGGGAGTTCGTCGAGCAGGTCATCCGGCCGACCGGGCTCGTCGACCCGCAGGTGGTCGTGAAGCCGACCAAGGGTCAGATCGACGACCTCGTGCACGAGATCACCACGCGGTCGGAGCGGGACGAGCGCGTCCTGGTGACGACGCTGACGAAGAAGATGGCCGAGGACCTCACCGACTACCTGCTGGAGATGGGGATCCGGGTGCGGTACCTGCACTCCGAGGTCGACACGTTGCGCCGTGTCGAGCTGCTGCGCCAGCTGCGCTCGGGCGACTACGACGTCCTCGTCGGCATCAACCTCCTCCGCGAGGGCCTCGACCTGCCTGAGGTGTCGTTGGTCGCGATCCTCGACGCCGACAAGGAGGGGTTCCTGCGCAGCACCACGAGCCTCATCCAGACGATCGGGCGCGCGGCCCGCAACGTCTCCGGCGAGGTGCACATGTACGCGGACAAGATCACCGACTCCATGCGCAACGCCATCGACGAGACCGAGCGGCGGCGTGAGAAGCAGATCGCCTACAACAAGGCGGCCGGCGTCGACCCCCAGCCCCTGCGCAAGAAGATCGCCGACATCCTCGACCAGGTCTACAAGGAGGCCGAGGACAGCGTCGACATCGGTGGTTCCGGCAGGAACGCGAGCCGGGGTCGCCGCGCGCAGGGCGAGCCGGGACGGTCGGGGAGCAGTGCCGGTGTCATCGAGAAGCGCGACGTCTCGTCGATGCCGCGGGCGGAACTGGCCGATCTCATCGCCTCGCTGACGGACCAGATGATGTCGGCGGCGCGCGATCTGCAGTTCGAGCTGGCCGGTCGACTCCGCGACGAGATCGCCGATCTGAAGAAGGAACTGCGCGGGATGGACGCCGCGGGTATTCGCTGACACCTTCGTGGGGCCGGTGTGTCGATCACCACGAACGCCGGGACAAACCCAGGATCGTGCCACTATTGTCCGGTCCGAGCGTGTGTTCGATCTGCGGGCACACACGAGCGATCGGTCATCGTTGATCAGACGGAGGAATGGATGAGCGCGTACACCACGGTTGTCGTCGGCACCGACGGCTCCGAGTCGTCGATGAAGGCCGTCGAGCGGGCCGGTGCGATCGCCGGCGACTCGGCGAAGCTCGTCATCGCGTGCGCCTTCTTCCCGCACGAGAGCAAGGACGTCAACACCATGTCCGACGTCCTCAAGGACGAGTCGTACCAGGTGCGCGGGAGTTCGCCCACGGAGGAGATCCTCCGCACCGCGCGCGAGCGCGCAGTGAAGGCCGGAGCCGCGACGGCCAACGTGAACACCCGCCCGGTGAAGGGCGCACCCGTCGACGCTCTGCTGCAGCTCGTCGGTGACACCAAGGCCGACCTGCTGGTGGTCGGCAACAAGGGCCTGAACTCGATCGCTGGGCGTCTGCTCGGCTCGGTCCCGGCCGACGTCGCCCGCAAGTCCGCGTGCGACGTGCTGATCGTCCACACGGTCTGACACACGAAGACATCTCGACCGAGCGTGGGTGGCACAGCCACCCACGCTCAGTCGTCTGTGGCGAGGAACGCGGGCAGAGGGTCGGCGTGGACGACGGTCAGTCGCTGGGTCGCCCGGGTCAGCGCCACATAGAGATCGTTCAGACCCCGCGCAGACTGCTCGACGATCATCGCCGGTTCCACGACGACGGTCCGATCGAACTCCAGGCCCTTGCAGTCCGCGACGCTCAGCACGCGCGTCTCGACGTCGCCGACCGCGTCGCTCACCTCGGCGACGAGCGCGTCGGGGACGACGACGGCGCTGATGCCCTCCGCGCCGTCCATCCGGGCGGCGTCGACGGCGCAGGCCGCCCGGCGGCCGCTGTCGACCTGTCGGATCAGCGGGGCCGTCCCGGCCCGGCGGATGGACCGCGGAGCCCGGGCCGCGGGGTCGATCGCGGCGAGCACCCGCGCGGCGAGCTCCATGATCTCGGCCGGCGTGCGGTAGTTCACCGTCAACTCGTGCCGTCGCCAGCGTTGTGCGACATAAGGTTCGAGCACCGCACCCCATGACCGTGTGCCCGCCGGCGCGCCGGTCTGCGCCGTGTCGCCGATCACGGTCATCCACCGGTTCGGGATGCGACGCATGATCATCCGCCACCCCATCGGCGACAGCTCCTGCGCCTCGTCGACGATGACGTGTCCGAACGCCCACGTGCGGTCGGTCTGTGCGCGTTCAGCGGTCGTCAGCGAGGTGCGACGCGTCTGCCGCGCGGCGAGCTGTTCGGCGTCGATGAGGTCGTAGGCCATGAGGATCTCGGGGTCGAGCTCGTCCTCGAGATCCTGTGGCGCCGAACCGGTCAGGATGTCGAGGGCTTCCTGCGCCTCCGCGAGCCGTTGGCGGTACCGGGCCTGTTCCTCGCGCTCGTCCTCGCCGGTGTCGTAGCCGATGATCTCGGCGAGCTCGTCGAGCAGGGGAACGTCGTCGATGGTGAACCGTCCCCGCGTCGCGGGCGGCCGCAGCAGGGTGTCCCGCAGCGTGGCATCGGTGCCGCGCGTCGCGGCCCGCAGGCGGTCGGCGTCGTGCAGGAGTTCGTCGAGGACGACCTCGGGGGTCAGATGCGGCCACAGGCCGTCGAGGGCGGCGCGGATCGCGTCGTCGTGCTCCATCTCGTCCCGGATGTCGGCGATGTCACCGGAACTCAGCAACTGGCTACCGTCGACGATCGACGACCCGATGCGCGAGGCGTGCTGGTCGGCGAGACCGTCGAGTGCGGCGCGGACGAACACCGACCTCGCGCGGTTGTGCGGGCGGCGGGTCGACCGGGCGCGGCCTCGCGCCCGCTTCACGATCTCGCGGTCGATGTGCAGCGGGTATCCGTCGAACCGGACGGTGATCGTCTCCGGTGGTAGGGGCTGGCGGTCGCGCACGGCTTCACGCAGCACGTCGACGATGTCGAGCGCGCCCTTGCACGCGGCGGCGTCGGGAGCATCGTGGCCGACCGCCCGGACACCGGGGTACATGTCGCCGATCGTGGCGAGCAGGACGCCGGTCTCGCCGAGGCTGGGGAGCACCTGTCCGATGTAGCGGAGGAAGTCGTCGTTGGGTCCGACGACGAGAACGCCACTGCGCGACAACACATCCCGGTGCGTGTACAGCAGATAGGCGGCGCGGTGCAGCGCGACGGCGGTCTTGCCGGTGCCCGGTCCGCCCTGCACGACGGTGACACCGCGATGGGACGAGCGGATGATCTCGTCCTGCTCGCGCTGGATCGTCTCGACGATGTCGGTCATCTCACCGGTGCGTGCCGCGGTGAGCGCGCCGATGAGGGCGGCCTCGTTCACGACGTCACCGCGGGTGCTCGCGTCGAGATCGCCGGCGTCGAGCCGTTCGTCGTTGACCGCGACCACCCGTCGGTTGCGGGTGCGGATGTGCCGACGGACCGCGACGGACTCCGGTGCGGCGGGAGTCGCCAGGTAGAAGGGCCGCGCGAGCGGGGCGCGCCAGTCGAGGAGAAGCGTGGTGTCCTCGGCGTCGTCGTCGAGGATGCCGATCCGGCCGATGCGGCGCACCTCGTCGTCCTCGAGGTCCAGCCGCCCGAAGTAGAGGTTGTGTTCCGCCGCGTCGAACTTGGTGAGGTCCTCGGAGTACATCCGTTCGTAGGACTCGCGTTCGGACTGCGACTGCGGCGTGCCGTCGGTCTCGGTGAGCGCGGTGCGCAGGCGACGGTTGGTGGCCGCGCGCATCCGGTCGAGCCGTGCGTAGACGTGGTCGAGGTGCGCCTGCTCCACCGTGGTGGCGTCGGGCGTGGTCTGGGTCATCTGGTGGAACTCATGCGTGGAGATCGGTGGATCCGCGGATGTCGGTGTGGGTCACGGGGAGTCGAGGATACCGCCGCGCCTGCCGACCCCCGGCCCCGACGGACGGCGTGCCCGTGGGGACCGGGGGAGCGGCAACGGTGTCACCGCAGGTCGGATGCGGCCTTCTCGAGACGCTTGCGGGCGCGACGGCTCAGCACCACGCCTTCGTCCTGCGCCTGGGCGGCGAGCGCCTCGGCGCGGGCGCGCGCCTGCTGCACCAGATCGGGTCCACGGTCGCGGGCGGAGTCGGCCAGGTCGGAACCACGGTCGCGGGCGCGATCGGCGAGATCGGAGCCGCGGTCCTTGGCCGTGTCCAGCAGGTCCGCACCGCGGTCGCGGGCGCGGTCGGCGAGGTCGGAGCCGCGGTCCTTGGCCGTGTCCAGCAGGTCGTCAGCGAACTCGGAACCACGCTTGCGGGCCTTCTTGGCCAGCTTGTCGCTCTCCTTCGACGCTTTCTTCGCGAGCTTGTCGCGCTCCTTCGAGGCCTGCTTCGCGAGATCCTCGGCGCGCTTGGACGCCTCCTTGGAGGCCTCCTCGGCGCGCTTGCGGGCGGCCTTGGCGGCCTTGCGGCCCAGCTCCGCCCCACGCTCGGCGGCGGACTCCGCGATGGGGGTGGCCTTCTCCTTCGCGGCCTCCGCGAGCGGGATCGCGCGATCCCGGGCGGCCTCGGCCAGCGGGACGGCCCGCTCCTTGGCGGCCTCGGCGACGACGGGCGCCTTGTCGCGGGCGACCTCGGCGAGGTGACCCGCCCGGTCCGCGGCGATCGACTTCAGGTGGTCGAAGCGGTCGTCGTCGTCACCGACGAACGGGATCGCCGAGGTGACCGCGTCGGAAGCGTGCTCGACGGCCTTGCGGCCGCGGTACGCGACGGACGGCTTGCCCTCGGTGTCGACGGCGGTGATCAGCAGGCCGCCGAGAAGGCTGATGTTCTTGAGGAAGTGGATGAGCTGGGCGTTGCGCGCCTCGGCGTCCTCCTCGTTCCAGAAGTCGTGCCCGGCCAACGTCGTCGGCACCAAGGACCCCGCGAGGGCGAGCGCAGCGATGCGGGGGATCTTGCCGGTGGCCAGCAGGACGCCGCCGCCGACCTGGACCGCCGCGTTGATCCGCACCAGGCTCTCGGTGTCGTCGGGCAGCGGGTCGGTGATGTCGTCCGGCAGGGTGTCCTGGGACTTCTTCACGAACGGCCGCGCGGTCTCGGCGAACGGCTGCGGGTTTCGCAGAGCGGTGACACCGGACGCGATGAACACACTCGCGAGCATCGGTCGGGCAATTCGGCGGATCAACACTGATGGGCCTCCTCGGGCAACGGACAGTCACACGCCGGAGACCCGGATGACTCGGGCAACGGCAGGGCGAGCACGACGTTACCGGCAGCGACCCCCCGCAGGAGGGGTCCCGACACGCCTCACCAGCCGCGTTCGCGCCATTCACCCAGGTGGGGCCGTTCGGCGCCCAAGGTCGTGTCCAGACCGTGACCGGGGTGGACGTTGGTCTCGTCGCCGTAACGGTCGAAGACCTTGGTGGTCACGTCGTCCAGTAGGCGCTCGAAATCGCCTGGCTCCCAGGTCTTCCCGACGCCGCCGGGGAACAGGCAGTCGCCGGTGAACAGGTGGGTGGTGCCGTCGACCTCGAGAGCGAGAGCGATGGACCCCGGGGTGTGGCCGACGAGGTGGATCGCCGTCAACCGCAGGTCGCCGACCTCGACGACGTCCCCGTCGTCGATCAGACGGTCCGCCGCCACCGGGATCTCCGGCGCGTCGATCCGGCCCGCGGCGGTCGGGGCCCTCGTCGCGGCCGCGACGGCGGCCAACGCCTGCCAGTGGTCGAAGTGCTGATGCGTGGTGAGGATGGTGGTGAGCCGGCCCGGGACCGCCTCGAGGAGACCCAGGATGCGGTCCGCGTCGTTCGCGGCGTCGATCAGCAGCTGGTCTCCGGTGCGGGAACACGTGACCAGGTAGACGTTGTTGTCCATCGGGCCGACCGACATCTTCGTGATCGTCGCCGACGGCTCGGTCAGCCGGTGCGCACCCGACTGGTCGCTCACGTCGCCGGTGTAGTCGTCGGACAGGGGCACCTGAGCAGCGGTCATGTGGTCAACCTACCGTCGGTGTGATCCGTGCGACGGGCTGTTGTCGGGCCGATCCCGCCGCCACGCGCGGTGTCGGTGGCGGCACATACAGTGATCCAGGGCCGTGTATCCACGAGTCACGCACACGAAAGCAGGGGATCAACCAGTGGCAGACCGTCTGATCGTGCGGGGAGCTCGAGAGCACAACCTCCGCGGCATCGACGTCGACCTCCCTCGCGACAGCCTGATCGTCTTCACGGGCCTGTCCGGGTCGGGGAAGTCCAGCCTCGCGTTCGACACCATCTTCGCCGAGGGGCAGCGTCGCTACGTCGAGTCGCTCTCGGCCTACGCGCGCCAGTTCCTCGGTCAGATGGACAAGCCCGACGTCGACTTCATCGAGGGCCTCTCGCCGGCGGTGTCGATCGACCAGAAGTCGACGAACCGGAACCCGCGGTCGACGGTGGGCACGATCACCGAGGTCTACGACTACCTCCGGCTGCTCTACGCCCGCGCCGGCACCGCGCACTGCCCGGAGTGCGGCGCCGCGATCGCCAAGCAGACGCCGCAGCAGATCGTGGACCAGGTCCTCGAGATGACCGAGGGGACCCGCTTCCAGGTGCTCGCGCCCGTGGTGCGCACCCGCAAGGGCGAGTTCGTCGACTTGTTCGCCTCGCTGCAGACGCAGGGGTTCTCACGTGTCCGTGTCGACGGCGTCGTGCATCCGCTGACCGAACCGCCGACGCTGAAGAAGCAGGAGAAGCACGACATCGAGGTCGTCGTCGACCGTCTCGTCGTGAAGGCCTCGGCCAAGCAGCGTCTCACCGACTCCATCGAGACCGGGCTGCGTCTGGCCGACGGGATCGTCGTGCTCGACTTCGTCGACCTCGACGAGTCCGATCCCGAGCGCGAGCGGCGGTTCTCCGAGCGGATGGCCTGCCCCAACGGCCATCCCATCGCCATCGACGACCTCGAGCCGCGGTCGTTCTCCTTCAACTCGCCCTACGGCGCCTGCCCGGAGTGCGACGGCCTGGGCATCCGGAAAGAGGTCGACGAGGAGCTCGTCGTCCCCGACCCGGAGATGACCCTGGCCGAGGGTGCGATCGCGCCGTGGTCGACCGGCCACAACGCCGACTACTTCCTGCGGCTCATGTCCGGCCTCGCCGAGCAGATGGGCTTCGACGTCCACACACCGTGGAACCGGTTGCCCGTCAAGGCCCGCCGCGCGCTGCTCAACGGCAGCGACCACCAGGTGCACGTCCGGTTCCGCAACCGGTACGGCCGGACCCGCTCGTACTACACCGAGTTCGAGGGGGTGATGAAGTTCCTGCACCGGCGCATGGAGCAGACCGAGTCCGAACAGATGAAGGACCGGTACGAGGGGTACATGCGCGACGTCCCGTGCCCGGTCTGCTCGGGTGCACGCCTGCGGCCGGAGATCCTCGCCGTCACCCTCGACCACCCGCGGTTCGGCACGAAGTCCATCGCCGACGTCTGTGCGCTGTCGGTGGCCGACTGCGCCGACTTCCTCACCGACCTGACCCTCGGCGCGCGGGAGCAGGCCATCGCAGGCCGCGTCCTCAAGGAGGTCCAGGCCCGGATCCGGTTCCTCCTTGACGTGGGTCTGGAGTACCTGTCGCTGTCCCGGGCCGCGGGGTCGCTGTCGGGTGGCGAGGCGCAGCGCATCCGTCTGGCGACGCAGATCGGATCCGGCCTCGCCGGGGTGCTCTACGTCCTCGACGAGCCGTCGATCGGGCTGCACCAGCGCGACAACCGGCGCCTCATCGACACGTTGACCCGCCTGCGGGACCTGGGCAACACGCTGATCGTCGTCGAGCACGACGAGGACACCATCCGCGCCGCCGACTGGATCGTCGACATCGGACCGCGGGCGGGTGAACACGGGGGCAAGGTCGTCCACAGCGGCCACTACGACGACCTGCTGGCCAACACCGAGTCCCTGACCGGTGCCTACCTCTCGGGGCGCGAGTCGCTTCCCATCCCGACGCGACGCCGCGCCATCGACACCAAGCGACAGCTGAAGGTGATCGGTGCGCGTGAGCACAACCTCGGTGGCATCGACGTGGCGTTCCCGCTGGGCGTCCTCACCGCGGTCACCGGGGTCTCGGGGTCCGGCAAGTCGACGCTCGTCAACGACATCCTCGCCACCACGCTCGCCAACAAGCTCAACGGCGCGCGGCAGGTGCCGGGCCGGCACACCCGCATCACCGGCCTCGACCACCTCGACAAGCTCGTCCAGGTCGACCAGTCGCCGATCGGCCGCACCCCGCGGTCGAACCCGGCGACCTACACCGGCGTGTTCGACAAGATCCGGACCCTGTTCGCCGCGACCACGGAGGCCAAGGTCCGCGGCTACCAGCCGGGTCGGTTCAGCTTCAACGTCAAGGGCGGTCGCTGCGAGGCGTGCACCGGCGAGGGCACCATCAAGATCGAGATGAACTTCCTGCCGGACGTCTACGTCCCGTGCGAGGTGTGCCACGGTGCGCGCTACAACCGCGAGACCCTCGAGGTGCACTACAAGGGCAAGACGATCGCCGAGGTGCTCGACATGCCCATCGAGGAGGCCGCCGACTTCTTCGAGCCGGTCACCTCGATCCACCGCTACCTCAAGACGCTCGACGAGGTCGGCCTCGGTTACGTCCGCCTCGGACAGCCGGCCCCGACCCTGTCCGGCGGTGAGGCGCAGCGCGTCAAGCTGGCCTCGGAGTTGCAGAAGCGCTCGACCGGCCGCACGGTCTACGTCCTCGACGAACCGACCACGGGTCTGCACTTCGAGGACATCCGCAAGCTGCTCGACGTCATCAACGGACTGGTCGACAAGGGCAACTCCGTGATCGTCATCGAGCACAACCTCGACGTCATCAAGACCGCGGACTGGATCATCGACATGGGACCCGAGGGCGGTTCCGGCGGCGGCACCGTCGTCGCGGAGGGCACACCCGAGCAGGTCGCCGGCGTGGCGGAGAGCCACACCGGGGGCTTTCTGCGGGAGATCCTCACCCCGGAGAAGCCGGCGGCTCGTCGGAAGAAGGCCGCCACGGCGACACCGGCCAAGGCCCAGAAGAGCGCCTCGAAGAACGGCGCGGCGAGCCCCCGGTCACGGGCCCGCGCCTCTGCCTGACGGTTGGTCGAGGTCAGCGGACCGGGCCGGTGTACTTCTCGCCCGGGCCGTGACCGGGCTCGTCGGGGACGGCGCTCGCCTCGCGGAAGGCGAGCTGCAGGCTCTTGAGGCCGTCGCGGATCGGTGCGGCGTGCAGTCCGAGGTCGGGCAGGGCGGCGGTCACCAGACCGGCGAGTGCCGTGATGAGCTTGCGGGCCTCGTCCAGGTCGACGCGGTCGCCCGCGCCGGGATCATCGGCCAGGCCGAGCTTCTCCGCCGCCGCGCTCATGATCATGACGATCGACCGGGTGACGACCTCGACGGCCGGGATCTCCGCGAGCTCCCGGACATCCTCGGAATCGGGATTCTGGGACATGGCTGTTAGACTTCCACGTCAGACCGCCCCGGCGAGAGCCGGGGTTTGCAAGTGGAGCCCGCTCCCACCGTCCGACACGGCTCAGCCGCAGTCGTACGGTCCGGTCACCGCATCGCCTCCCACCAGGGAATACCGATGTGGTGCCTCCCGTTGGAGGTGGCACGTGCGTGGGTCCTGCGGACCCTCTCGACGCTGCCGACCGGTCAGTGTGGGCCCCGCCGATCGCCGATCGGACGGGGCTTTTTCGCTGGCTGAGGGTGTTCGACGAGCAACGCGTCGCACGACGTGGGAGGTTCCGGTCCGCCGGCGCCGTCCCGCACCATCGAAGTACTAACGAGGAGGCCCCATCAGCACAGAGACCCGCATCAACGAGCGCATCCGCGTCCCGGAGGTCCGACTCGTCGGGCCCAACTCGGAGCAGGTGGGCATCGTGCGTGTTGAAGATGCCTTGCGATTGGCCATCGAGGCCGATCTCGACCTGGTGGAGGTGGCGCCCGACGCCCGTCCGCCGGTCTGCAAGATCATGGATTACGGCAAGTTCAAGTACGAGGCCGCGCAGAAGCAGCGTGAGTCACGTCGTAATCAGCAGATGACGGTCATCAAGGAGCAGAAGCTCCGACCGAAGATCGACGACCACGACTACGAGACCAAGAAGGGTCACGTCATCCGGTTCCTGGAGGCGGGCTCGAAGGTCAAGGTCACCATCATGTTCCGCGGGCGTGAGCAGTCGCGACCGGAGCTCGGCTACCGGTTGCTGCAGCGACTCGGCGCGGACGTGGGGGAGTACGGGTTCGTCGAGACGTCCGCCAAGCAGGACGGGCGCAACATGACCATGGTGCTCGCCCCCCACAAGGGCGCGAAGACGCGCGCGAAGGTCGCTGAGGCCCGCGACGCCGGGCCGCAGGCGCACTAGCGCACGAGCACCAGACAAGCACCACCGGAAGAACTCGAGGAAACATCATGCCGAAGGCGAAGACCCACAAGGGGACCGCGAAGCGTTTCAAGGTCTCGGGCACCGGCAAGATCCAGCGGCAGAAGGCGAACCGCCGCCACCTGCTGGAGCACAAGCCGACCAAGCGCACCCGCCGGCTCGACGGCACCACCGTCGTCGCCGAGGTCGATGCCCCGCGCATCAAGCGCCTGCTGAACATCTGAGCCCCGCGCTCACCAACCCCGACCCGACCGCGCTGCGGTCGGCCGAGAAGTAACGAGGTACGCACGTGGCACGCGTGAAAAGGGCGGTCAACGCCCAGAAGAAGCGTCGGTCGACGCTGGAGGCATCCAAGGGCTACCGCGGCCAGCGGTCGCGGCTCTACCGCAAGGCCAAGGAGCAGCAGCTCCACTCGCTGACGTACGCCTACCGCGACCGTCGCGCCCGCAAGGGTGAGTTCCGCAAGCTGTGGATCGCGCGCATCAACGCCGCGGCCCGCGCGAACGACATCACCTACAACCGCTTCATCCAGGGCCTGAAGATCGCCGGCCTCGAGGTGGACCGCAAGATCCTCGCCGAGATCGCCGTCAGCGATCCCGAGGCCTTCACCGGCCTCGTGGACGTCGCCCGCAAGGCTCTCCCGGCCGACGTCAACGCCCCCGCGGCCTGACGCCGACCACACCGCACGCGACCGGACGACCCGTGATGGACGCGCTCACCGAGCGCTCCACACGGGTCGTCTCGTTGTCGAAGCTGCATCGCGCGGCACAGCGGCGGGACCGCGGAGCGTTCCTCGTCGAGGGCGCGAACGCGGTGATCGCCGCGCTCGCCGTCGGAGCGGTGCGGACCGTCCTCGTCCGCGAGCACGACGTGACGTCGTTCGCGGCAGTCCTCGACGACGCCAGCGCCGCCGGGGTCGAGATCGCCGTCGTCACGGCTCGCGCGGCGGACAAGCTGGCCGAGACCACCACGACGCCCGGACTCTTCGCCGAGTGCGCCACCCTCGACACCGACCTGGACGCGATCGTCACGTCGGGGCGTGACGGAGCCGTGGTCGTGGCGGTCGACCTCGCCGACCCCGGCAACGCGGGCACACTGATCCGCACCGCGGACGCCACCGGATGCGCCGGCGTGCTCCTGGCAGGTGACGCCGTCGACGTCCACAACGGCAAGTGCGTGCGGGCCAGTGCCGGCTCGGTGTTCCATCTCCCGGTCGCCCGCGATCGCGACGTCCCCGCCGCGCTCGCACGACTGCGGGACGCCGGGTACACAGTCCTCGCCACGGCCGCCGACGGCGAGCTCTCCCTCGACGATCTCGACGCCGCGGGCGCAGACGGTCCGCTCGCCGCCCGCGTCGCCTGGCTCTTCGGCAACGAGGCCCACGGACTGACGCCCGAGGTGGCGCGGGCCGCCGACCACCGCGTGTCCATCCCCATCCGCGGCCGGGCCGAGAGCCTGAACATCGCGGCCGCCGCGGCGATGTGCCTGTACGTCAGTGCCCGGGTGCGGGCCGCGCAGGTGTCCTGACCTGCGCTGCGGCGCCGAAAACCCCCTGGCCTCCATCCGATAGGCTCAAGACCCGGCGAGTCCCGCCGATCCCGTCCGACCCCCGAGGAGCCCGCCCCGTCGTGACCACCGACCAGACCAGCCCGGATGTCGACGGACTCGACCTCGGCCCGGCGGCCGAGGCCGCCGAGGCGGCCTTCGCCGCGGCCCGTGACCTGAGCGCGCTGGCAGAGGCCAAGACCGAGCACCTCGGGGACCGATCACCGATCGCACTCGCGCGCCGCCGTCTCGGCGACCTGCCCAAGGAGCAGCGGTCGTCGGCGGGCAAGGCGGTGAACGCGGCACGGTCGCGGGCGCAGGCCGCGCACGACGCACGACGCGACGAGCTGGTCGCCGAACGCGACGCCGCCGTGCTGGTCGCCGAGTCGATCGACGTCACGCTGCCCACCGCACGGCGCCCCCTCGGTGCCCGCCACCCGGTCACGGTGATCGCCGAGCAGGTCGCCGACGTCTTCGTCGGCATGGGGTGGGAGATCGCCGAGGGCCCCGAGGTCGAGACCGAGCAGTTCAACTTCGACGCGCTCAACTTCCTCCCGGACCACCCGGCGCGCTCCATGCAGGACACCTTCTACATCGCGCCGGAAGGGTCCCGGCAGGTGCTGCGGACCCACACCTCCCCGGTGCAGGTCCGCACCATGCTGGAGCGCGACGTGCCGATCTACGTGGCCTGCCCCGGCCGCACCTTCCGCACCGACGAGCTCGACGCCACCCACACACCGGTGTTCCACCAGGTCGAGGGACTCGCCGTCGACAAGGGCCTGACCATGGCGAACCTGCGCGGGACGCTGGAGATCCTGGCCAAGGCGATCTTCGGCCCCGACACCACCACCCGGATGCGCCCGAACTACTTCCCGTTCACCGAACCGTCGGCCGAGGTCGACGTGTGGTTCCCGGCCAAGAAGGGCGGCGCCGGCTGGGTCGAGTGGGGCGGTTGCGGGATGGTCAACCCGGCGGTGCTCCGCGCGAGCGGGATCGACCCGGAGGTGTACTCCGGCTTCGCGTTCGGCATGGGTCTCGAGCGGACCCTGCAGTTCCGCAACGACCTGTCCGACATGCGGGACATGGTCGAGGGCGACGTGCGGTTCACGCTGCCCTTCGGTCCCGCCGTCTGACGCGGCGTCAGACCCCCTCTCGCAGAACCCCGTGTCGTAGAACCCCGAAAGAGGTCGATCCCGAGTGCGTGTGACCCAGTCCTGGATGGTCGACGTGGTGCGCGGCGGTGCGCCCGACTTCGTCGCGACGCCCGCCGCGCTCGACGCCGCGTTCGTGCGCGTCGGGTTCGAGATCGAGTCGCTGGAGGAGTTCCCCGAGATCACCGGCCCCCTCGTCGTCGGCCGGGTGGTCGAGATCGAGGAGCTCGAGGGTTTCAAGAAGCCGATCCGCTTCTGCAGCGTCGAGGTGGGCGAGAGCGAGCCGCGGGGGATCGTCTGCGGCGCCCGCAACTTCGCCGAGGGCGACCTGATCGTGGCGGCGCTGCCGGGCGTGGTGCTGCCCGGTGACTTCGCGATCGCCGCGCGGAAGACCTACGGCCGCACCTCCGACGGGATGATCTGCTCGGTCACCGAGCTCGGCGTCGGCGACGACCACTCCGGCATCCTCGTGCTCGAACCCGGGTCCGCCGCGCCGGGCGACGACGCCCGCGAGGTGCTCGGCCTCGCCGACTGCGCGATCGACGTGAACGTCACCCCCGACCGTGGCTACGCGTTCAGCGCCCGCGGCCTCGGGCGGGAGCTCGCCGCGAGCTTCGACCTCCCGTTCGTCGACCCCGCCGACCGCTCGATCGCCGCGGCGGCGTTGACCGGTGGGGGGAACTCGCCGGCGGTGCGTGTCGAGGAGGCGTCGTCGGCGACGCGGTACTGCGCGCAGGTGGTTCGCGGGATCGACCCGGCGGCACAGTCGCCGTGGTGGATGCGCAAGCGACTCCTGGTGGCCGGTGTGCGCCCGATCTCGGCTGTCGTCGACGTCACCAACTACGTGATGCTCGAGCTGGGTCAACCGCTGCACGCGTTCGACGCCGCGCACGTCGCCGGCACGATCACGGTGCGTCGCGCGACCGCGGGGGAGACCCTGACCACCCTCGACGGCACCGACCGCACCCTCGACCCCGACGACGTCGTCATCGCCGACGACGCCGGGCCGATCGCGCTGGCCGGTGTGATGGGTGGCGCCCACAGCGAGGTGTCCGACGCGACCACCGACGTGATCCTGGAGTCGGCACGCTTCGACCCGGTCGCGGTGTTCCGCACCGGCCGGCGACACCGCCTGTCCAGCGAGGCGGGCAAACGGTTCGAGCGCTCGGTCGACCCGGAGCTCGCGCCCGTCGCGCTCGCCCGTGCCGCGGAGTTGCTGGTGGATCTGGCCGGGGGCCAGGCGGATCCGTCGTACACCGACGTGCGCGTCGACGTGCCGGCCGGCGTGATCGTCGTCGACGCCGACCTGCCGGACCGGGTGGCCGGGGTCGAGTACCCCCAGGGCACCACCGTCCGACGGCTCGAGCAGGTGGGGTGCGCCGTCACCGGCACCGGACCGCTCACCGTCGAGCCGCCGTCGTGGCGCCCGGATCTGCGCGGGCCCGCCGACCTCGTCGAGGAGGTGCTGCGCCTCGAGGGGCTCGAGAACATCCCGGCGATCGCGCCGAGCGCTCCCGCGGGGCGGGGGCTCACCCCGTCGCAGCGCCGACGTCGCGCCATCGGCAGGGCACTGGCCGTCTCCGGACACGTCGAGGTGTTGCCGTTCCCGTTCCTGCCCGCCGACGTGTTCGACGCGTGGGGGCTGCCCGCCGACGACCCTCGTCGGGCCACCGTGCGCGTGCTCAACCCGCTGGAGTCCGACCGCTCCGAACTGGCCACCACGCTGATCCCCAACCTGGTCGAGATGGCCGTCCGGAACATCACCCGCGGGCAGCGTGATGTCGCGCTGTACACGATCGGCCAGGTCGTGCTCGGCGACGGCGACGTCCATCCGGTCGCTCCGATCGACGTCTCGGACCGACCGACCGACGAGCAGATCGCCGAGCTCTACGCCTCGCTCCCGCGGCAGCCGCTGTCGGTGGCCGTCGTGCTGGCCGGCAACCGCGAGCCGGCGGGACCGTGGGGTGCCGCGCGCGCCGTCGAGCCGTCGGACGCCTTCGAGGCGGCGCGCATCGTCGCCGAGGCGTCCGGCGTGACGGTGCGGATGGTCGCCGACGACCACCTGCCGTGGCACCCGGGTCGCTGCGCACGGGTCGTCGCCGACGGGCCCGACGGTCCCGTCGACGTGGGATGGGCCGGTGAGCTGCACCCGCGCGTCATCGAGAACTCGGGACTGCCGGCACGGTCGTGCGCGGTCGAGATCGACCTCGACGCCCTGCCCATCGGGACGGCACTGCCTGCGCCTGCGCTCTCGGCGTTCCCCGCCGTGCTGCAGGACGTCGCCGTCGTGGTCGACGCCGCGGTCCCGGCGGCCGACGTGCAGGACGCACTCGCGCACGGCGCCGGCGCGCTGCTCGAGGAGATCCGGCTGTTCGACGTGTTCACCGGCGAGCGTTTGGGGGAGGGCCGCAAGTCGCTCGCCTTCGCGCTCCGGTTCCGTGCACCCGACCGGACGCTCACCGAGGACGAGGCCAGCGAGGCCCGTCTCGCCGCCGTCGCGCACGCGGAGCAGGCGGTCGGAGCGCGTCTGCGCTGAGGTGCGCGCCCCGACCCGATTCTGAATAGAGTTGCAGTGGTCTGCATAATGACCACATGACGACGATCGCCGTGGCCGGCGCCAGTGGTTACGCGGGTGGGGAGATCCTGAGACTGCTCCTCGGGCATCCCCGCGTCTCCTCGGGTGAGGTCACCATCGGGGCGCTCACCGCCGGCGGCAACGCCGGTACCCGGCTCGGCGAGCACCAACCGCACCTGTTCCCGCTCGCCGACCGCGTCCTCGACGACACCACCCCCGAGGTGCTGGCCGGGCACGACGTCGTCTTCATGGCGCTGCCGCACGGCGCGTCCGGGCCGCTCGCCGACGGACTCCCGCCGGCGACGCTGGTGATCGACTGCGGCGCCGACCACCGACTCACCGACGCGCAGGAGTGGACCCGGTTCTACGGGACCGACCACGCGGGAACCTGGCCCTACGGCCTGCCGGAGATCCCCGGCGCCCGCGAGGTCCTGTCCGGCGCGACACGTGTCGCGGTTCCGGGGTGCTATCCGACGGTCTCGGTGCTGTCGCTGCTGCCGGCCGTCGCCGCCCGGATCGTCGACTCGGCCGTCACCGTCGTCGCGGTCAGCGGTACGTCCGGCGCCGGCCGCTCCACCCGCGTCGACCTGCTGGCGTCGGAGGTCATCGGATCGGCCCGTGCCTACGGTGTCGCCGGTGCGCACCGGCACAACCCCGAGATCGGGCAGGCGCTCTCGGCGGTGGCGGGCGAACCCGTCGCCGTCTCCTTCACCCCGGTCCTGGTGCCGATGGCCCGCGGCATCCTGGCGACCTGCACCGCCCGCACCACCGCGTCCGCCGACGAGGTACGGGCCGTGTACGAGAAGGCCTATGCAAACGAGCCGTTCGTCCACCTCCTCCCCGATGGAGTGTTGCCGACGACCGGGTCGGTCGTCGGCTCGAACTCGGTCGCGTTGTCGGTGTCCGTCGACGAGCGGGCGCAGACCCTGGTCGTCGTCGGCGCGATCGACAACCTCACGAAGGGGACCGGCGGCGCCGCCGTGCAGTCCATGAACATCGCGCTCGGCTTCGACGAGGCCGAGGGCCTCACGACCGTGGGGGTCGCACCGTGACGACATCGACGACGCCTGCCGTGATCCGGGGCCAGGGCGTGACCGCGCCCCTCGGGTTCCGTGCCGCAGGGATCGCCGCCGGCATCAAGGCGTCCGGTCGGCCGGACCTCGCACTCGTGTTCAACGAGGGACCCGAGTACGCCGCCGCCGGCGTGTTCACCCGCAACAAGATCAAGGCCGCGCCCGTGCTGTGGTCGCAGCAGGTGCTCACCGCCGGCCGGCTGCGGGCGGTGGTGCTCAACTCCGGTGGCGCCAACGCGTGCACCGGACCGGACGGGTTCACCGACACCCACACCACCGCCGAGGCCGTCGCCGCGGCACTGAGCAACTGGGGCACCGAGACCGGCGCGGGCGAGGTGGCCGTGTGTTCCACCGGGCTCATCGGCGACCGGTTGCCGATGGAGCGGCTGCTGCCCGGTGTCGACGCGATCGTGAAGGACATGGCCGGCGGCCTCTCCGGCGGCACCGACGCGGCCCACGCGATCATGACCACCGACACCGTCCCCAAACAGGTCGCGGTGCACCACGCCGACGGTTGGAACGTCGGCGGCATGGCGAAAGGCGCGGGGATGCTCGCGCCGTCGTTGGCCACGATGCTCGTCGTCATCACCACCGACGCGAAGGTCGATGCGGCAGCGCTGGATTCGGCGCTGCGCTCGGCGACCGCCCGGACCTTCGACCGCCTCGACGTCGACGGCTCCTGCTCGACCAACGACACGGTGCTGCTGCTGAGTTCGGGCGCGAGCGAGATCGTCCCGGACGCCGACGAGTTCGCCGCCGCGGTGGCCGCCGCGTGCGACGACCTCGCCGACCAGCTCATGGCCGACGCCGAGGGCGTGACAAAGCGGATCCGGATCACCGTGACCGGTGCGACGACCGAGGACGCCGCGGTCGCGGCGGCACGGACCGTCGCCCGCGACAGTCTCGTCAAGACGGCGCTGTTCGGATCGGACCCGAACTGGGGCCGCGTCGTCGCCGCGACCGGGATGGCGCCGGCCGACCTCGACGTCGATCGACTCACGGTGGCGTTCAACGGGGTCGAGGTGTACCGGCAGACGGCGGGTCTACCCGGAGCGCGTGAGGTCGACCTGTCCGGCGCCGACATCGAGCTCGCGATCGACCTCGGCGTCGGCGACGCCCAGGCGACGATCCGCACGACGGACCTCTCGCACGGGTACGTCGAAGAGAACTCGGCGTACTCGTCATGACCGCGACCGAGACCTCCGGCCTCAGCGCGCTGGCCAAGGCGCACGTCCTCACCGAGGCGCTGCCCTGGCTGCAGCGCTTCGCGGGCAAGGTCATCGTCGTCAAGTACGGCGGCAACGCCATGGTCGACGACGAGCTCAAGGCGGCGTTCGCCCAGGACATGGTGTTCCTGCGTACCTGCGGCATCCACCCCGTCGTCGTCCACGGTGGGGGGCCGCAGATCTCGGCGATGCTGGCGCGGCTCGGTTTGACCGGCGAGTTCCGCTGCGGGTACCGCGTCACCACCCCCGAGGTGATGGACGTCGTGCGGATGGTCCTGTTCGGCCAGGTCGGTCGCGAACTCGTCGGGCTGATCAACGCCCACGGGCCGTACGCGGTCGGCATCTCCGGTGAGGACGCCCAGCTGTTCACGGCGACCCGTCGCACCGTCGCGGTCGACGGCGTCGCCACCGACATCGGACTCGTCGGCGACGTCACCACGGTGACCCCAGCCGCCGTCACCGATCTCATCGCGGCAGGTCGGATCCCCGTGGTGTCGTCCATCGCCCCCGACGCCGACGGCGTCGTGCACAACATCAACGCCGACACCGCCGCCGCGGCACTCGCGGAGGCGCTCGGCGCGGAGAAGCTCGTCGTGCTCACCGACGTCGAGGGTCTCTACACCGACTGGCCCGACCGCGGGTCGTTGGCGTCGCAGGTCGCGGCCACGGAGCTCGAGTCCCTGCTGCCGCAGCTGGATTCGGGCATGGTCCCGAAGATGGAGGCGTGCCTGCGCGCCGTGCAGGGTGGCGTCCCGCGTGCCCATGTCATCGACGGTCGCGTGCCGCACTCGATGCTGCTCGAACTGTTCACCGAGGAGGGGATCGGCACGATGATCCTCCCCGATCCCGCCCCACTGACCGACCCTGCCCCGGTGCCCGATCCTCACACGGGAGACGCGTCATGACCTCGACCGACGAGACGACCACCGGCACCGACACCCTGCGGGGTCGCTGGTCGGCCGCACTGATGGACAACTACGGCACCCCCGGACTCACGCTCACGCACGGGTCGGGCGCGGTGGTCGTCGACGCCGACGGACGCGAGTACCTCGACCTGCTCGGAGGCATCGCCGTCAACGCACTCGGCCACGGCCACCCGGCCGTCGTCGACGCGGTCACCCGCCAACTGCAGACGCTGGGTCACGTCTCGAACCTCTACGTCTCCGAGCCCGTCGTCACGCTCGCCGAGGCGTTGCTCGACCGGTGGGGTGTCCCGGGCCGGGTCTTCTTCTGCAATTCCGGCGCCGAGGCCAACGAGGCCGCCTTCAAGATCGCCCGCCGGACCGGTCGATCGCGGATCGTCGCCACCGAGAACGGTTTCCACGGACGCACGATGGGTGCGCTCGCCCTCACCGGTCAGCCGGCCAAGCGGGCACCGTTCGAACCGATGCCCGCCGGCGTCACGTTCGTGCCCTACGGCGACGTCGCGGCACTCACGGCGGCGGTCGACGAGGACACCGCCGCGGTCGTACTCGAACCGATCCAGGGGGAGGGCGGCGTGGTCGTCCCACCCGCCGACTACCTCGCCGCCGCGCGTGCGGTCACCGCCGACCACGGTGCGCTGTTGATCCTCGACGAGGTGCAGACCGGTGTCGCCCGGACAGGGCCCTTCTTCGCCCATCAGGCGGCGGGCATCGTGCCCGATGTCGTGACCATGGCCAAGGGGCTCGGTGGGGGGCTGCCGATCGGCGCCTGCCTGGCCACCGGACCCGCGGCCGAGCTGCTCACGCCAGGCCAGCACGGCACCACGTTCGGAGGCAATCCCGTCTGCGCCGCGGCCGCACTCGCGGTGCTCGCGACGATCGACGCGGAACGCCTGGGCGACCACGCCGCCGCGGTGGGCAAGACGATCGCCTCCGGCGTCGAGGATCTCGGCCACGCGATGGTGTCCCATGTCCGCGGTGCGGGCCTGCTGCTGGGAATCGTGCTCACCGAGCAGCGGGCGAAGGCGGTCGAGACCGCAGCGCGCACAGCCGGATTCCTCGTCAACGCCCCCGTGCCCGACGTCATCCGGCTCGCACCGCCGCTGGTGCTCACCGACGAGCAGGCCCGCGGGTTCGTCGGTGCGCTCCCGGCGATCCTCGACGAGGCCATGGAGGCCGACTCATGACCATCCGGCACTTCCTCCGCGACGACGACCTGACCCCCGACGAGCAGGCCGAGGTGCTCGCGCTGGCCGCCGAGCTCAAGGCGAACCCGTTCTCGCGCCGTCCCCTCGAGGGGCCGAAGGGCGTCGCGGTCATCTTCGACAAGAACTCGACCCGCACCCGTTTCTCGTTCGAGGTGGGCATCGCCCAGCTCGGCGGGCACGCCGTCATCGTCGACGGCAAGAGCACGCAGATGGGCCGCGACGAGACCCTCGCCGACACCGGACGGGTGCTGTCGAGGTTCGTCGACGCGATCGTGTGGCGGACCTTCGGCCAGGAACGTCTCGACGAGATGGCCGCCGCGGCAACCGTCCCTGTGGTCAACGCCCTATCCACGGAGTTCCACCCCTGCCAGGTGCTCGCCGACCTGCAGACGATCGTCGAACGCAAGGGACGCACCGCCGGTCTGTCGATGACCTACCTCGGCGACGGTGCCAACAACATGGCGCACTCGCTGCTGCTCGGCGGGGTCACCGCGGGGATGGATGTCACCGTGGCCGCCCCCGAGGGGTTCATCCCGACGCCGTTCGTGCTGGAGGCCGTCCGCGCCCGGGCCGCCGAGACCGGGGCGACGGCACGGGTTCTCACCGATCCGCGCGAGGCGGTGCAGGGTGCCGACGTCGTCGTCACCGACACCTGGACCTCGATGGGCGACGAGGGCGACGGTCTGGACCGCGTGGGCCCGTTCCGGCCGTACCAGGTCAACGACGACCTGCTCGCCGAGGCCGCCGACGACGCGATCGTGCTGCACTGCCTGCCCGCGCATCGTGGCGACGAGATCACCGACGCCGTCATCGACGGCCCCCGCAGCGTCGTGTTCGACGAGGCCGAGAACCGCCTGCACGCGCAGAAGGCGCTGCTGGTCTGGCTGCTGGAGCGATCACGGTGAGCGCGCTCGAGCACTCCCACACGGAGACCCGCGGGCCCGACACCCGCGGTCCGTCGGGGCGGCTGTCGCACACCCGCGCCGGCCGGCACGCGGCGATCGTCGCGATCCTGGCCGAGAACCACGTGCACAGCCAGGCCGAACTGCAGGCACTGCTGGTGCGCGCGGGGATCGAGGCCACGCAGGCGACGATCTCCCGAGACCTCGACGAGCTCGGCGCGGTGAAACTCCGTGCGGCCGACGGCGGAGCGGGCGTCTACGTCGTACCCGAGGACGGGTCACCCGTCCGCGGGGTGTCCGGCGGCACCGACCGCCTGTCCCGACTGCTCGCCGACCTGCTCGTCTCGACCGACCACAGCGGCGGGATGGCCGTCTTGCGGACGCCACCCGGCGCCGCCCACTACCTCGCCAGTGCCATCGACCGCGCCAGCCTGCCTCAGGTCGTCGGCACCGTCGCGGGGGATGACACCATCTTCGTGGTCGCCCGCGACCCCGTCACCGGCGCGGAGATCGCCCGCATGCTCGAGGACCTGGCGTGAGCCGGGCCGCCTCGGACCGACCGACCACCACCGACACATCAGGAGCTGTAGACAACCATGGCTGAACGCGTCATCCTCGCCTACTCCGGCGGCCTCGACACCTCCGTCGCCATCAGCTGGATCGGCCGGGAGACCGGCAAGGAGGTCGTCGCCGTCGCCATCGACCTCGGTCAGGGCGGCGAGGACATGGAGATCGTGCGGCAGCGCGCCATCGACTGCGGTGCGGTCGAGGCCGTGGTCGTCGATGCCCGCGACGAGTTCGCCGAGCAGTACTGCCTGCCGACGATCCAGTCGAACGCGCTCTACATGAACCGCTACCCCCTGGTCTCGGCGATCAGCCGTCCGCTCATCGTCAAGCACCTCGTCGACGCAGCCCGCGCGCACGGCGGAACCGTCGTCGCCCACGGGTGCACCGGCAAGGGCAACGACCAGGTGCGGTTCGAGGTCGGGTTCAACACGCTCGCACCGGAACTCGAGGTGCTCGCCCCGGTCCGTGACTACGCGTGGACCCGCGAGAAGGCGATCGCCTTCGCCGAGGAGAACGCGATCCCCATCAACGTGACCAAGAAGTCGCCGTTCTCCATCGACCAGAACGTCTGGGGACGGGCCGTGGAGACCGGCTTCCTCGAGGACCTGTGGAACGCCCCGACCAAGGACGTCTACGACTACACCGAGGACCCCGCGGCGAACTTCACCGCGCCCGACGAGGTCACCATCTCGTTCGACAAGGGCCGCCCGATCGCGATCGACGGGCGCCCCGTGTCGGTGCTGCAGGCGATCCAGGAGCTCAACACCCGCGCCGGTCGGCACGGCGTCGGCCGCCTCGACGTCGTCGAGGACCGCCTCGTCGGCATCAAGAGCCGCGAGGTGTACGAGGCGCCCGGCGCCATGGTGCTCATCCGGGCGCACGAGGAGCTCGAGCACGTCACCCTCGAGCGCGAGCTCGGACGCTACAAGCGCCACGTCGACCAGGACTGGGCCGAGCAGGTCTACGACGGTCTGTGGTTCTCGCCGCTGAAGTCGGCTCTCGACAGCTTCGTCGCGCACACGCAGGAGCACGTCACCGGTGACATCCGGCTCAGCCTCCACGCGGGAGTCATCGACGTGAACGGCCGGCGCAGCGGGGAGTCGCTGTACGACTTCACCCTCGCCACCTACGACGAGGGCGACGCGTTCGACCAGTCCGCGGCCAAGGGCTTTGTCCAGTTGCACGGGCTGTCGTCGAAGATCGCCGCCCGCCGCGATCGCGGCGCCGTCGCACCGCAGGCGCTGTCGGATGTCGGGAACGTGGAGTCCGGGGAATGAGCGATGCCCCGCACGGCACCAACACCGGGGCGCTGTGGGGCGGTCGGTTCGCCGGGGGTCCCGCCGACGCGATGGCGGCGCTGAGCAAGTCGACGCACTTCGACTGGGCGCTCGCCCCGTACGACGTCCGCGCCTCTCAGGCCCACGCCCGGGTCCTGCACCGTGCGGGCCTGCTGTCCGACGACGATCTCGCCACCATGCTCGGCGGGCTCGAGTCGCTCGCGGCCGACGTCGCGTCGGGTGAGTTCGTCGCAGCCGAGTCCGACGAGGACGTGCACGGCGCGCTCGAGCGCGGTCTCATCGAGCGGGTCGGCCCCGAGGTGGGCGGACGGCTGCGTGCCGGACGTTCCCGCAACGATCAGGTCGCGACCCTCTTCCGCATGTGGCTCCGCGACGCGATCGTCGTCGTGGCCGAGGGCGTGCTCGAGGTGTGCGCGGCCCTGGTCGACCGGGCGGTGACCTATCCCGACGCCGTGATGCCGGGCAAGACGCACCTGCAGGCGGCTCAGCCGGTGTTGCTGGCCCACCACCTGCTCGCGCACGCGCATCCGCTGACCCGCGACGTCGACCGCCTGCTCGACCTCGACCGGCGGACCGCCGTGTCGCCCTACGGATCCGGTGCGCTGGCCGGGTCGTCGCTCGGACTCGACCCCGACGGGATCGCCGCCGACCTCGGCTTCGACGCGGCCGCCGACAACTCGATCGACGCGACGAGTTCGCGCGACTTCGCCGCCGAGGCGGCGTTCGTGTTCGCGATGATCGCCGTCGACCTGTCGCGCCTGTCGGAGGACGTGATCCTCTGGACGACGTCGGAGTTCGGGTACGCGACGCTGGCGGACGAGTGGTCCACGGGCAGCTCGATCATGCCGCAGAAGAAGAACCCCGACGTCGCCGAACTCGCGCGCGGCAAGAGCGGTCGGCTCATCGGGAACCTCGCGGGTCTGATGGCCACGCTGAAGGCGCAACCCCTGGCCTACAACCGGGACCTGCAGGAGGACAAGGAGCCGGTCTTCGACTCCGTGGCCCAGCTGTCCCTGCTGCTGCCCGCGATGGCCGGGATGGTCGGCACCCTGACGTTCCACCCGGAGCGGATGGCACACCTCGCCCCCGCCGGGTTCACCCTCGCCACCGACATCGCCGAGTGGCTGGTCCGGCAGGGCGTTCCCTTCCGCGTCGCCCACGAGGTCGCGGGGGCGTGCGTCCGGGCTGCGGAATCCCGCGGTGTCGGACTCGACGAGCTGTCCGACGAGGAGTTCGCGACGCTCTCCGAGCACCTCTCGCCGGCCGTCCGCGAGGTGCTCACGGTCGACGGGTCCATCGCCTCCCGCTCGGCGCGGGGCGGTACGGCGGGAATTCGCGTCGGCGAACAGCGAGCAGCTCTGGCCGAACGAGTCGAGACCCTGCGGGAACGGGTACGCCGGTCCTCGGACCGCAAGTAGAGTGACACCGTCGCGGCGCCGGTCGGCGTCGCTGCGCGTGCAGTCCTGACGCAGGAGGTGTAGTCGCGTGGTGGGCATCCCGAACCTCGGTCGCGCACTCGACCGGGTGGTCGCCACCGCCCAGAACGGTCTCGAGGTCATCCGCATGGGCGGGCTCGACACCGGGACCACCCCGGCGCCGTTCCGGGTCGAGGAGACGTCGTCGATGTACCGCCTGCGGCGGTA
Organism: uncultured Williamsia sp.; assembly: GCF_947494875.1. Lineage (GTDB taxonomy): Bacteria > Actinomycetota > Actinomycetes > Mycobacteriales > Mycobacteriaceae > Williamsia_A. Next base: position 5,445 of record NZ_CANLWM010000009.1, on the reverse strand, counting down.
TTTCCCCGACGACGTCGCCGACGGGCCCGCCGTGCTCCTGATCCATCCGATGATGGTCTCGGCGAACATCTACGACGTCACCCGGCACAACGGTGCCGTGTCGATCCTGCACGCCGCAGGCATCGATCCGTGGGTCGTCGACTTCGGCTCACCCGACCAGGTGGCCGGCGGCATGGAGCGCACCCTCGCCGACCACATCGTCGCCCTCGACGAGATCGTCGATCTCATCCACGACGAGACGGGTCGACCGGTCCACCTCGTCGGGTACTCGCAGGGCGGCATGTTCGCCTACCAGACCGCGGCGTACCGGCGGTCGCGCGACATCGCCAGCCTCGTCACGTTCGGCAGCCCCGTCGACGTGCTCGCCGCGCTGCCGCTCGGGTTGCCCGCCAACATCATGGCCCCGCTGGCGGAGGTGTTCGCCGACAACGTCTTCAACCGTCTCGCCATCCCCGGCTGGCTCGCGCGCACCGGCTTCCAGATGTTGGACCCGGTCAAGGCGGCCCGCAGCCGCATCGACTTCCTCCGCCAACTGCACGACCGCAACGCGCTCCTGCCCCGCGAGGACCAGCGTCGCTTCCTCGAGAACGACGGGTGGGTCGCGTGGTCGGGACCCGCGATCGCCGAACTGCTCCGACAGTTCGTCGTCCACAACCGCATGGTGTCCGGCGGCTTCGTCATCCGCGACCGCCTCGTCACGCTGGCCGAGGTGACCTGTCCGGTGCTGGCGTTCGTCGGCAGCGCCGACGACATCGGGCAGCCGTTGGCCGTCCGCGGCATCAAGCGTGCCGCCCCGCGTGCCGAGGTCTACGAGTCCGTCCTGCCCGTCGGTCACTTCGGTCTCGTCGTGGGTTCCGTCGCCGGCGCGCAGAGCTGGCCCACCACCTCGCAGTGGATCCGGTGGCGCGAGGATCTCGACGACCAGCCCGGCGACATCGTCCCGATGGAGGCCAACCCCCAGGACTCGACCGGTTCCGGCGTCAGCCTCGCCTCACGCGTCACCCACGGCATCGGCGCCGTCGCCGACGCGAGCGCCGGTGTCGGTCGCGAACTGGCGCACGCCGCCGACTCGATCCGCCGCACCTCGCAGGCGGTCCTGCGGGAGTCGGTGCGCACCCTGCCGCGACTCGTGCGCCTCGGCCAGATCCAGCCGGGCACCCGCATCTCGCTGGCCAAGTTGATGACCGAGAACGCCGATCGGTTCGGTCACCGCGAACTGTTCCTGTTCGAGGACCGGGTGCTCAGCCACGTGGAGGTCAACCGTCGCGTCGACAACGTCGTCCGCGGTTTCATCGCCTGTGGTGTCCGACCCGGCGAGCACGTCGGCGTGATGATGGAGACTCGTCCCAGCGCCCTGGTCGCGATCGCGGCGCTCTCGCGCCTCGGTGCGGTCGCCGTGCCGCTGCCCCCGGACGCCGCGCTCGACCCGATGCTGAACCTCGCCGACGTCACGGTCGTCGTTGCCGACCCCGACAGCCTCGACCACGTGATCGGCCACGCCGACCGGGTCCTCGTGCTCGGTGGTGGCGATTCCCGCGCGATCCCCGAGGCCGACGGCGACGCCGTCGTCGACATGGAGAAGATCGACCCCGACGAGGTCGAACTGCCGTCGTGGTTCCGGCCCGATCCGGGGCTGGCCGGCGACCTCGCGTTCATCTTCTTCACCACCACCGGCGGCACGCTGCAGCGCTGGCCGGTCACGAACCACCGCTGGGCCCAGTCGGCCTTCGGGGCGGCGTCCGCGGCGTCCATCGACGGCAACGACACCGTCTACTGCCTGACCCCGCTGCACCACGCGTCGGGCCTGCTCACCACCCTCGGTGGGACCGTGGTGGGCGGCGCGCGGATCGCGCTGTCGTCGGGGATCGGACCGGAGAGCTTCGCCCGCGAGGTGTACCGCTACGGCATCACCGTCGTCTCCTACACGTGGACGATGCTCAACGGGATCGTCCGCGACCCCGACCTCGCGATCACCGACCACAACCCGATCCGCCTGTTCATCGGCTCGGGCATGCCCGCCGGTCTCTGGGACGACGTCGTCGCGCGGTTCCCGGACGCGGGCGTGATGGAGTTCTTCGCCACCGCCGACGGTGCCGCGATCCTCGGCGACGTGTCCGGCTCCAAGGTCGGCTCGATCGGGCGTCCGCTGCCGGAGACGAACCGTGTCCGGGTCGCCGCCTGGGACGTCATGGAGGAGCGTTTCCACCTCGACGGCCGCGGTTACGTCCGCGAGGCACACGTCGACGAGGTCGGGGTCCTGCTCGCCCAGACGCGCCAGCGCGACGAGACCGGCGCCACCGTCCTGCGTGCGGTGTTCAGCCCGCACGACCGGTGGGAGACGTCCGGGCAGCTCGTCCGTCGCGACATCGACGGCGACCACTGGCTGATGGGCAGCGTGAACGGGGTCGTCAAGAGTGACGAGGGCCCGGTGTACCCGCAGCCGATCATCTCCGCGCTCTCGCGGCACCCCGACGTCGACCAGGTCGTCGTCTACGGCACCCGGGTGGGGAACCACGAACTCGCGGTCGCCGTGGTCTCGCCACAGCGGCACACCGCCAACCTCACGGTGTCGTCGCTGCGTCTGGCGCTCGCGGGACTGCCCGCGTCCGAGAGGCCGCACATCGTGTGGGCGGTCGACGAGATCCCGCTCAGCCACTCCTACCGTCCGGTCCCGAACTGTTTCCGGGCCGAGGGCGTGCCGCGGCCGAGCGCGCGTGTCTGGTACCGCGACGAGAACGGCCGCTACCGCCGGTTGACCCGCACGGTCGCCGACGATAAGGGGTGGTCCACGCAGGGCGACGCGATCACCACGGCCAAGTCGTCCTGAGCCCGATCACCGGCACCGCCGCACCGACGGGGAGACTGGGACCATGCCGCTCGACGCGTACCTGACCGACCGCCTGGTCTGCCCGCAGGACCACGGACCGCTGCTCCACCTCGACACCGACACGGGACCCGACGAGGTGCTCTACAACCCGCGCCTGCGGGTGGTCTACCGCGTGGACGACGGCATCCCCGTGCTGCTGATCCCCGAGGCCCGGCCCGTCGACGACACCGAACACGCGGCACTGATGGCCAGGTCCGACCGCTGAGGTGACGCGTCCCCTCGACCGCGCACAGCTCGCGGTCGACCCCGTCGACGCGGCCCGACGACTGCTCGGCTGCGTCGTCGAGCACGGCCCCGTGGCGCTGCGGATCGTCGAGACCGAGGCGTACGGCGGCCCCGAGGGCGGCCGACACCCCGATCCGGGCGCGCACTCCTATCGCGGTCCGACGCCCCGCGCCGCGGTGATGTTCGGTCCGGCCGGGCACGCCTACGTCTACCGGTCGTACGGGATCCACCTGTGCGTGAACATCACCTGCGAATCCGACGGTGAGGGCGGTGCGATCCTGCTGCGCGCGGCCGAGGTCGTCGCCGGCCACGACGTGGTCGCAGGACGCCGTCGCTCACCGTCGGGTGTCGTCCCACCCGTGAAGCGGTGGGCCATGGGGCCGGGCAACCTCGGGTCGGCGCTGGGCGTCGGACTCGAGGACTCCGGCCGCGACGTGCTCGACACCGGCTCCGACCTGCGGCTCGTGGCGGGCGAACCCGTCGAGGCCGCGCAGGTGCGCAGCGGACCACGCGTAGGCCTCACCGTCGCCACCGGCCGCCCGTGGCGTTTCTGGGTCGACAGGCACCCCGCGGTCTCGACCTGGCGACCGGGCTCGGCCACCGTGCGCGCCCGCCGATCGGGGACTGCGGGGGATGCGGAAAGATCGGACTGGTGAGCACCGACATCATCGACGACCTGCAGTGGCGCGGGCTGATCGCCCAGTCGACCGATATCGACGAGCTGCGTGCCCGGGTGGCGCGCGGAAGGCTCTCCCTCTACGCCGGGTTCGACCCGACCGGCCCGAGCCTGCACGCCGGGCACCTTGTGCCGCTGCTCACGCTGCGTCGGTTCCAGCTCGCCGGGCACCGACCCGTGGTGCTCGCCGGAGGCGCCACCGGGATGATCGGTGACCCGCGGGACGTGGGGGAGCGGACCATGCAGACCGCCGACACCGTGCGCGACTGGGCGAGCCGGATCGACGCGCAGCTGCAGCGGTTCGTCACCCTCGACGACTCACCGACCGGTGCGGTGGTGGCGAACAACCTCGACTGGACCGGCGGGCAGTCCGTGGTCGACTTCCTCCGCGACGTCGGGAAACACTTCTCGGTCAACGTCATGCTCGCCCGCGACACCATCAAGCGACGACTCGCCGGTGACGGGATCAGCTACACCGAGTTCAGCTACATGCTCCTGCAGGCCAACGACTTCGTGCAGTTGAACCGTCTGCACGGATGCGAGCTGCAGATCGGCGGCTCCGACCAGTGGGGGAACATCGTCGCCGGCGTCGACCTGGCCCGTCGCACCGACGGCACCGCACTGCACGCACTGACGGTCCCGCTGGTCACCGCCTCGGACGGCACCAAGTTCGGGAAGTCGACCGGCGGCGGCAGCCTGTGGCTCGACCCGACGATGACCAGCCCCTACGCCTGGTACCAGTACTTCGTGAACACCGCCGATGCCGACGTCGTGCGATACCTGCGGTGGTTCACGTTCCTCGAGCGTGAGGAGATCGACGAGCTGGAGAAGCTCACCGCCGAGTCGCCCCATCTTCGCGCGGCACAGAAGCGCCTGGCGTCCGAGATGACCACCCTGGTGCACGGCGCCGACCAGACCGCCGCCGTCGAGGCGGCCAGCCAGGCACTCTTCGGACGCGGGGACCTCGGAGGCCTCGACGAGGCCACCATCGCCGGCGCGCTCCGGGAGACCGGCGCCGTCGAACTCGGTCCCGACGACCCGCGCACGATCGTCGAGCTGCTCGTCGTGACCGGGTTGTGCGACGGAAACAAGGCCGCGCGGCGCGTGATCGGCGAGGGCGGCGCCTACGTCAACAACACCAAGATCGACGACGACGCATGGCAACCCGGTGCCGGCGACCTCCTCCCGGGTGGGTGGTTGGTGCTGAGGCGAGGCAAGCGGACGGTGGCAGGTGTGCACCTCGCGGCGGCCACGTAACCGACAGCACGCCGCTGGCCAGGCAATTTGACCCCGTGTTCGCATCTGTGTAACTTCTTCCATGCACCGCAGCGAGGGAAAACACCGCCGGGCCTCAGAGCCCGCCGGAACCGCTAGCGCGAGGTGCAGAACCCCAGATCGAAAACGCTGGAAACAGTCGTCTCGTCTGGCAACTCCCACGGGAACCCCGAGCAGGGCGGAACGTGTGGGTGTGTGTTCTTTGAGAACTCGATAGTGTGTTGACAATTGTTGGTGAGTTTTTGTTGCCTGCGATCATCTGTCAGTGGTGGTTGTGGGTTTTTTTGGATTGTTTGGTCAGGTTGTGCTTTCCTGATTGTGTTGAAACTTAGTGTTTCAGTGTTTTTTCATGGAGAGTTTGATCCTGGCTCAGGACGAACGC
>NZ_CANLWM010000008.1 GCF_947494875.1 uncultured Williamsia sp. | reverse complement strand
CCGCGAAATCCACCACCACATCACCGCACCACATGCCCCGCTGGCGACTTGACTCTTATAGGAGCATCGCTCGGCGGACATTGTCCGCACGGTCGGCGGGATATGGTGCACGGTCGAAGGTCAGGTCGGCCATGCGTCGATCCAGTAGGTGTGTGCGGTCACGGTGAGACCGTCGGGCCCGATCGCGGCGGTCAGATCCGAGCGCAACCGCTCCGCCGCATCGGGTTCCAGCACGATGTGGTTGGAGAAGGTGAACGCGGTGTCGAGCCACTCCTCGGCGGTGACTCGGCGATCCGAACTCGTCGTGTGATCGACCAGATCCCATCCGGCCGTCCGCAACTGGTCGCTGATCGACGGGGTCGCCGACGGTCCGACGAGCTCCTGCATCTCCGACGCGGCGTACACGGCGTCGATCCGCTCCTTCGTCGGCCCGCTCGGGACCGTGGCGTGCCAGAAGAGCACGAGGTGTCCTCGGGGCGCCAGGATGTCCCGGATCATGGGCAGGGTTGCCTCCGCGTCGACCCAGTGCCACGAGTTCGCGAACGTGACGACCGAGAAGGTCCGACCGGACGGGTCCCAGGTCTCGGCGGTCGCCTCCTCGACGTCCAGGCCTCTGCCCCGTGCGACCTCGGCCATCTCGTGGTCGGGTTCGACACCGAGCACGGCGAGACCGCGACGTGCCAACGGGTCGGCGAGCAGCCCGGTCCCGCAGCCGACATCGAGCACCCGACCGCCGCGGGCCAGGGCCGCGATCTCGTCGACGACGTCGTCGGGATAGCGAGGCCGGTACCGGTCGTAGGCGGCGGCAACGGAGCCGAACGAGTCCGCGCGGTCCCGGTGCGCGTGCAGGGGTCGGTCCTCGGTCACCCGGCCGATGGTACGACCGGTTCCTGCAGATGCCGGACGAGTGCGGACAGATCCGACGAAACCGGCTCGTAGTGCGGGAAATAGCAGCAGATCTCCGACGCGAACTCCCCGAACCGCCGTCGGATCTCCGCCGCGCACTCGGCCGGCTGTCCGACGATCGCGAACGTGGCGACGTCCTCGTCCGAGATCAGGGCACGCATGTCCGCGAACCGCCCCTGCTTCGACAGGGCGTTCAGCTGCGGTTGCAGGTCGCCGCGACCCTCGGCGTCGAGCACGGGGCGGTACGCGGGCGTCGAGGCGTAAAACGCGATCAGCATCGCGACGCCGTCGACCGCCGTGCGTAATGACGATTCATCGGACCCGACAGCGACCATCGCCTGCCCGATGACCGAGAGCCCACCTCTGCGGTCCCGCAGCGACAACCCGGCCTCGACCGCGGGGAGCGTCCGGTCGACGAGGTGCCGCGCACTGTGGAACGGCATCACCAGGAGCCCGTCGGCGACCGCGGCGGCGGTGCGTGTCATCACCGGACCCAGTGCGCCCATGAGGACGTCGGGGCGGCCGTGTCCGGTGGGTGCCGGGATGAAGTTCGGTGGCATCAGGGTGTGGGTGGTGAACTCGCCCCGGAAGTCGAGCGGCGCACCGGTCTCCCACGTGTCGAAGATGGCGCCGATCGCCCTGACCGTCTCGCCGAGTCGCGCGGCGGGCCGTCCCCAGGTCGCGCCGTAGCGCTTCTCGATGTGTGGTCGGATCTGCGAACCGAGTCCGAGCCGGAAACGACCGCCGCTGTAGGACTGCAGATCCCAGGCGATGTGCGCCAGGTGCAATGGGCTACGGGGTCCCGCGATCGCGACGTTCGTCATCAGGTCGAGGTCACGGGCCTCGTCGACGGCTGTCGCTCGTACCAGGGGTGCGAACACGTCGTGCGGACCCTCGAACGTGAAGACCCCGTCGACGCCGAGTCTGCTCAGCGCGACGACGTCGTCGGTGACAGCGCGGGGATCGCCGGTCAGCTGCAGGTGAACGCGCATCGACCCATCCGGGGCCTCGTCAGCGGAGCTCGTCGAGTCGCGAGATGCGCTCGCGCGCCCCGGTGACGATGGACTGCATCAGGTCATCGCAGCTGGGCAGATCGTCGATCATCCCGACCACCTGGCCCGACGCGAGCACGCCGGCATCGGTGTTGCCCTCCACCAGTCCGGCTTTGAGCAGCATCGGGGTGTTGCCGGCCATGATGATCTGCTGCCAGGTGCGATCACCCGACTTCCGCATCGACCGACCGTCGCGCAGCATCGTCGTCCACTTCATGCCGGTCATCTGCTTGAAGTCGTTGGCGTTCTTCGCCGCCGCGGCCAGTGCCGCCGCAGGGTTGCCGCCCTCCAGCTTCTCGACGAGGGAGGTCTTCAGCACCCGGTGCGGCATGCCGTCGACCTTGGTGGAGACGACCGTGTCGTTGAGGCTGCGTTGCAGGTACTCCTGCTTGACGGAGTCGGGCACGGTGGAGTCGGAGGTCAGCAGGAACCGCGTGCCCATGGCGACACCCTCGGCGCCGTAAGCCAGCGCCGCGGCGAGACCGCGACCGTCGAAGAACCCGCCCGCGGCGACGACCGGGATCCCGTCGGCGCCGAGAGCGTCGAGCACCGACGGCAGCAGCAGCGTCGTCGCGACGGGTCCGGTGTGTCCGCCACCCTCGCCGCCCTGCACGATGACGGCGTCGGCACCCCAGGACGCGACTTTCACAGCATGTTTCGCAGCGCCGATGGACGGGATCACGACGACGCCGTTGTCCTTCAGCTTCGCGATGAGGTCCTTCTTCGGCGCCAGTGCGAACGATGCGACCCGCACACCCTCGCGGATCAGGAGGTCGATGCGCTCCGCGGCGTCGGTGGCATCGGCCCGGATGTTCACGCCGAACGGTTTGTCGGTCAACGATTTCGTGCGGGCGACGGCCTTCTCGAGCTCCTCGAAGGTCATCGTCGCCGACGCCAGGATGCCCAGGCCGCCGGCGTTCGACGTCGCCGACGTCAGCGATGCCCCGGACACCCACCCCATCCCCGTCTGCACGACGGGGTAGTCGATCCCGACGAGGTCGGTGAACCTGGTGCGCATCGGCGCGGCACGGGTCATCGTGCGGCCCCCACCGGCGCGACCTCTTTGTCGCGCAGGCTCGTCGGGTCGATGGTCTCGCGGATCAGCGACAGCTCCTCATCCGTCGGCGCGCGGGTCTCACCCGCGTCGGCGAGGCCCGCGACCTCGAAGCCGGTGTTCTCTGCGACCTCGTCGGCCGTGACGCCGGGGTGGAGTGACAGCGCCCGGAACGTGTGCCCGGGACCGCCGAAGTCGAACACACCGAGGTTGGTGACCACGCGATGGATGTTCAGGAACCGGAAGGCCGGGTTGCTCGGATCGACGTTGTCGTAGCCGACGCCGGAGACGATGTCGACGGTCTCGGTGAACACGCGGGCGGAGTGCTTGGCCACCCAGTAGCTCGTGGGGTGGTTGATCGTGTTGCCCGGAGCCCCTCGCACACCGAACATCTGGCGCTTCGGGTGCTGCAGGGGGCCGAACGCCGACAGATTCTGGTTGCCGTGCTGGTCGATCTGGTTGGCGCCCATCACGACGTGGCGGCGTCCCGACGCCACGACGTCGAACACCTTGCGGAACGGCATCCACCCCTCGATCGGCGCCGACTTCCCGACCGCCGGGGTGTCCGCGAAGATCAACGCCTCGCCGTCGGTGATCAGCAGGTCGGGCTCGGTGGTCATGCGCGCCAGGCGGGCACCGATGAGCGGGGTGGTCGCCATGGGGGAGGCCATGATCTCGCCTGCGCCGGAGAAGATCTCCGCACATGCGATGACGCAGGTCTCGGCCCGGGTCACGTCGCTCATGCGGGCGCCCCCTCCTTCTGTGCGGTGGCCTTCTGGGCCGCGCGCTCACGCGTCCACTCGACGACGCGCTCCTGGTAGGTCTGTTCGTCGACGTCGAGGAAGTGCTCGCGGAACGCCGCCCAGGAGTCGGGGTCGGCGGCCGACGCCGCGTAGTGCTTCTGGAAGGCCTCGTCGCGGCGGTATTCGCCGGCGAACGTGAAGTGTGCGCCGTTGGGGGCGTGGATCACCCGGTCGACGTTCATGCGGTTGAGCAGCAGGCGCTGCACCTCGACGGACTCGATGAGTTCGGCGGTGTCGACGACGCGGTCCACCTCAAGGAACCGTCGCCGTGCCGCACCGCAGAACAGGTCGTCGAAGTACGGGTCGACCCCGGTGTACGCGGCGTTGCCGTGGACGTCGGCCACGTCGAGATGGACCAGCGCGACGTCGAGGTCCAACGCGGGCATCGCGACGAGCGTCTCGATGCGACCGTCGGCGTCGGGATAGGGGGAGTCGACGGTGCGCAGCTCGTCACCCCAGAACTCGCGGACGGCCGAACCGAGCCCGGCGCGGATCGGCAGGAACGGCAGTCGCGCCGCGGCCGCCTCCAGACCGCACTTGACCATGCCCTCGTCCATCTCCCGCACCTCGATCGCGCCGCTGGTGCGCGCGGCGGCGAACCACGGGTCGTAGAACGGCGGGGAGTCCAGCGAGACGAAACCGTAGTAGGCCTTGCGCACCTTGCCTGCGGCGCACAGCAATCCGAGGTCGGGGCCGCCGTAGGTGACGACGGTGAGGTCACGGACGTCGGACCGGGCGAGCGCGCGGACGAGCGCCATCGGCTTGCGTCGTGACCCCCAGCCGCCGATGCCGACGGTCATGCCGTCGCGGATCTCGTCGATCGCCTCGTCGAGCGTCGAGGTCTTGTCCGTCTGGGCCCGACGGGTGCCTGCGGTGGTCACCGTCGAGCCCCCTTCGACGTGCCCGCGAACGCGTCGCGGTGCTCGTCGGCGACGCCCGCGAGGTTCAGCTCGAAGGTGTAGCCCTGCTCGAGGCGATAGCTGGTCTTGACGTCCACGGGATCGATGCCGTTGATGGCCTCCTTGGCGGCCCGGATCACGCGGGTGTCCTTGGCAGCGATGAGCCGCGCGACCTCGAGCGCCGCGTCCAGCAGACCCTCGCGGGGCACCACGCGATAGACCGAACCGAAGTGGTGGAGTTGCGCGGCGGTGACGTTCTGCGCGGTGAAGTAGAGGGTCCGCATCATGTGCTGCGGCACGAGGCGGGCCAGGTGCGTTGCCGCTCCCAGCGCTCCGCGATCGACCTCGGGCAGGCCGAACACGGCGTCGTCGGAGGCGACGATGACGTCGGCGTTGCCGACGAGACCGATCCCGCCGCCGACGCAGAACCCGTTGACCGCGACGATCACCGGCACCTTGCAGTCGTAGACGGCGCCGAAGGCGTGAGCACATCCGCGGTTCGCGCCGATGAGGGCGTCGAAGCCGTCGGTGTTCTGCATCTCCTTGATGTCGACGCCGGCGTTGAAGCCGCGACCCTCGGCCCGCAGGACCACGACGCACGTCGTCGGGTCGGCCCCGGCGGCCAGGATCGCGTCGCCGAGCTCGAACCATGCCGCCGACGGCAACGCGTTGACCGGCGGGAAGTCGACGGTGACCGCCACGATCCCCGGCTCGATCGTCGATGTGGTGATGGGCACGGGTGTCCCTCTCGCTATGGTTACCAACCAAACACTTGCTTGGTAGCGTAGCAGGGACACCGACGGCGAAATGGGGCAGCGGATGACGGACCTCGGTCTGCAGGGGCACGTCGTGGTGGTCACCGGCGGTGCGCGTGGGGTCGGTGCCGGGATCTGCGCGGTGCTCGCCGGGCTCGGGGCGACACCGATCGCCTGCGCGCGACGCCCACCGGACGACCCGTCGCGTCTCGCCGGGGCGGAATTCGTCGTGTGCGACGTGCGCGATCCGGTCGCCGTCACGGCGATGGTCGCGGACATCGTCCACCGGCACGGGCGTCTCGACGCCGTCGTCAACAACGCCGGTGGCGCTCCGTTCGCCCTGGCGGCCCAAGCGTCGGCGAGCTTCCACCGCAAGATCGTCGAGCTGAACATGCTGGCGCCGTTGACGGTGGCGCAGGCGGCGCGGGAGTTCCTGGCCGCACAGCCGGGCGGGGGTTCCATCGTGAACGTCTCGAGCGTCAGCGGTCATCGACCGTCGCCGGGCACGGCCGGGTACGGGGCGGCCAAGGCCGGTCTCGACAGCCTCACCGGGTCGCTGGCCGTGGAGTGGGCGCCGGCCATCCGGGTGAACAGCGTCGTCGCGGGTCCCGTGGAGACCGAGCTGTCGGTCATGCACTACGGCGATGCCGAGGGTGTGGCGGCGGTCGGGCGCACCATCCCGATGGGCCGTATGGCCGTACCCACCGACGTCGGCAACGCCGTCGCGTTCCTGATCTCACCGCTCGCCGCGTACATCACCGGCGCGTGTCTCACCGTCCACGGCGGCGGCGAGCGGCCGGCGTTCCTGGACGCCGGGACCACCGACAACCGATTGGAGCAGCAGACACCGTGAGTGGGATCAATGCGGGACGGGTCGTGGTCGTCACCGGTGCGGGGCGGGGCATCGGCCGCGAGCACGCCCTGGCCTTCGCGGCCTCGGGCGCGAAGGTCGTCGTCAACGACATCGGGGCCGGACTCGACGGCAGCGAGACCGGCGAGTCGCCCGGCGAGCAGGTGGTCGCCGAGATCACCGCGGCCGGGGGCGAGGCCGTCGTCAACGGCGCCGACGTCGCCGACTGGGAGGGCGCGAAGAGTCTCGTCACCACGGCCGTCGACACGTTCGGTGGACTCGACGTGCTGGTCAACAACGCCGGGTTCCTCCGAGACAAGATGCTGGTGTCGATGAGCGAATCCGACTGGGACGACGTCGTCCGCGTCCACCTCAAGGGCCATTTCGCGACACTGCGTCACGCCGCCGAGTACTGGCGCGGCGAGTCGAAGGCCGGTCGGCAGCGGCAGGCACGCGTCGTCAACACCTCATCCGGTGCCGGCCTCTACGGCTCGGTGGGACAGGGAAACTACTCCGCGGCCAAGGCGGCGATCGCCGAGCTGACCGTCCAGGCCGCCGCCGAGATGAAGGGCTACGGCATCACGGTCAACGCCATCGCCCCGTCGGCCCGCACCCGGATGACCACCAGCGCCGGCGACGCGATGGCCGCGCAGATGGCCGCGCCCGAGGACGGGTCGTTCGACGCCATGGACCCCGCGAACGTCTCGCCGCTGGTGGTCTGGCTGGGATCACCGGGGTCCGGTGACGTCACGGGCCGGGTCTTCGAGGTCGAGGGCGGGAAGATCTCGGTGTCCGACGGGTGGCAGCGCAGTGCCCAGCGGGACAAGGGCGCTCGATGGGATCCGGCAGAACTCGGCCCCGTCGTCGCCGACATCCTCGCCGAGGCGCCCAACCCGTTCCCGGTCTACGGCGCGCGATGACGTCCGCGGGGTGAGGATGGGGCGGTGACCGCAACCGCCGAGACCGTCGCCGCCGCCCGCGCCTACATCGAGGCACTCGCGAGCCACGAGGTCACCGCCGTCCGCCTCGCCGACGGCTGCCGTCGCGTGGAGAACGGGATCCCCACCGGATCCAGCGGACCCGCGATCATCCGCGACCTCGAGCGGGGCCGGAAATACCGCGTCATCCGTCGGGTCGAGATCACGAGCATCGGCATCGAGGGGGTCTCGGTCTCCGCGGAGTTCCTCGTCCACGTGCCGTTCGGGCTCTCGGCCGGCATCCGGGAGCGGTTCGACGCCGACGAGACCGGCGCCATCGACCGCATCACCGCGCGGATCGGACTGCCGCGACGCCGGTGAGCGTCACCCTGCCGCGACACTGCTCGACTCCAGCGACTGTGATCGCAGTCGCGGAAGTCGATGGTTGTCGCGGGAAGCCCTACTGACAAGCCCGACGGTCCCAGCGTTCACCAGAGATGTTCCCTCCACTTGTGTCCGAACCGATACATGGGGCACAGGGTCACAACGTTCGTTCCTCTCACGGCCTCACGTGCGTATGAATGGAGGAAGACCCAGACCCGGTCGACGGTGGTCTGGCCTGTGCACCCCACTGATCGACGAGAGGTCTCCGTCCATGACCACCTATTCCGAGTACTCCGAGGTCCTCGAGGGCAAGTGCCCCTTCGGGGGCAACACGATCGGCGGGGCGGAGACGTCCACGCCCAGCTTGTCGGACTGGTACCCCGACCGGCTGCGTGTCGAGCAGCTGCACACCGATGGCCCGGCCGCGAACCCGTTGCGCGACTTCGACTACGAGGCCGCATTCAACGCCATCGACCTCGACCAGCTGAAGGGCGAGATCAAGGAGTTCCTCACCACCTCGGTCGACTGGTGGCCCTCGGACTACGGCAACTACGGCCCGCAGATGATCCGCATGGCGTGGCACTCCGCGGGCACCTACCGCATCGCCGACGGTCGCGGCGGCGCCGGGCAGGCGCTGCAACGCTTCGCGCCGATCAGCAGCTGGTGGGACAACGGCAACACCGACAAGTCCCGTCGCCTGCTGTGGCCCATCAAGAAGAAGTACGGCAACGCGCTGTCGTGGGCCGACCTGATGATCCTCGCCGGGAACTGTTCGCTGGAGATCATGGGATTCCCCACGTACGGATTCGGCGGCGGTCGCCGCGACGCGTGGGAGGCCGACGACGCAACCTACTGGGGCGCGGAGTGGATCGACAACACCAGCCCCGAGTCGTACGACGCCATGGTCGACCGCAGCAAGCGCTGGACCGGTCAGCCCGGCGATGCCGACTACGAGCTCGAGCAGCCGCTCGCCGCGTCGCACCAGGCCCTGATCTACGTGAACCCCGAGGGTCCGAACCAGGAGGGTGACCCCGCCGCGTCGGCCGTCGACATCCGGATCACCTTCGGCCGCATGGCGATGAACGACGAGGAGACCGTCGCGCTCATCGCCGGCGGACACGCGTTCGGCAAGAGCCACGGCAAGGTGCCGTCGGAGGAGATCGGTGCACCGCCGGAGATCGCGCCGATGGAGGCCATGGGGCTCGGCTGGCACAACCCGCGCGGCAACGGCAACGCCGAGAACACGATGACCAACGGCATCGAGGGCTCGTGGACCCAGAACCCGACGGTGTGGGACAACTCCTACCTGGAGAACCTCTTCCGCTTCGAGTGGGAGAAGACCCAGAGCCCGGCCGGTGCGCTGCAGTGGACCCCGACCGACCCCGACGCGCCGCGGACCCCGGACGCGCACATCGCCGGCAAGGACGAGCCGCTGATGATGATGACCAGCGACATCGCCCTCAAGGTCGACCCGGTCTACCGCGAGATCTGCCAGCGGTTCCTGTCCGACTTCGACTACTTCACCGACCAGTTCTCCAAGGCGTGGTTCAAGTTGACCCACCGCGACATGGGTCCGAAGTCGCGGTACCTCGGACCCGAGGTGCCCGCCGAGGACTTCTCCTGGCAGGACCCGCTGCCGGCGGCCGACGGCCCCGCCATCGGCGACGCCGACGTCGCGTCGCTCAAGCAGGCGATCTCCGACTCCGGTATCTCCGTGTCCGATCTCGCGTTCACCGCGTTCTCGTCGGCGGTCACGTTCCGCATCTCCGACAAGCGCGGCGGGGCGAACGGTGCGCGCATCGCCCTGGAGCCGCAGAAGGACTGGGACGTCAACGCCCGCACCGTCGACGTCGTCGCGAAGCTCCGGGAGATCAAGGAGTCGAGCGGTACGTCGGTCAGTCTGGCCGATCTCATCGTGCTCGCGGGCTGTGTCGCCGTGGAGAAGGCCGCCGCCGACGCGGGTGTGACCGTCACGGTGCCGTTCACGCCGGGTCGTGTCGACGCCTCGCAGGATCAGACCGATCCCGAGCAGTTCGCCTGGCTCGCACCGGTCGTCGACGGATTCCGCAACTACGTCCTGCCCGACTACCACGCGGTCTCGTCGGTCGCACCGGAGCGCTTGTTCCTCGACCGGGCCGCGCTGCTCGGGTTGAGTGCGCCCGAGTGGGTCGCGTTGACCGGCGGTCTGCGCGTGCTGGGCTGCAACCACGACGGCTCATTGACAGGTGTTTTCACCGATCGGGTCGGGACGTTGTCGACCGACTTCTTCGACGCGGTGACGAGCATGGACTACGTCGCCACGAAGGTCGACGAGGCCGGGACGTCGTTCACCCTCGACGACCGGGCGACCGGCGAGACGCGGTTCCAGGCATCCCGCAACGATCTGCTGTTCGGGTCGAACTCGCAGCTGCGCGCGGTCGCCGAGGTTTACGCCGGGAGCGACGGCCAGGAGCGGTTCGTCCACGACTTCGTCGCGGTGTGGGACAAGGTGATGATGTCCGACCGCTACGACGTCGTGAAGGGCTGACCCCGCCCCAGACGAGCGACGGCCCTGCCTCCTCGAGGCAGGGCCGTTCTCGTGGTGGTGGCGCTCAGGCGGGTGCGCCGGGCGCGCGGACGACCATCGGCACGCCCGGGAAGGCCGACGCCATCTCCGAGCGCGACTTCCGCAGCGCGGCGGTGCCGTAGCCCTTCTTGCGGTGGTCGGGGTGGATCCAGATACGGACGTTCACCTCGCCGTCGACGAGTTCACCGAACACGAGCCCGACCTTCTGCGGCCCGTCGGAGGTCAGTTCCTCGGCGACGTACCAGGCGGCCTCCTCGACGCGGACGCGTTCGGTGGCCAGCGCGATCTCCTCGTCGAGCGCGGCGGCGGGGTTGCCGGAACCGTCACCCGCGGAACCGATCTCCGAGGTACGGGACCCGAAGATGTCGCTGTCGGCGGTGCCGGAGAACGTGCGGAGGGTGAGCGTCTCGCCGGTGCTGCCCGGGCGGTCGGACAGGGTGAAGGTCAGTTGCTGGTCCAGGTCCTCGAGCTCGGCCTGGTTCGCGCGCCGCTCGTCGACGGTGAGCTGCTGCAACGACATCCCCATCACCGCCTCGGCGCCCAGGGTCGACGCGTCGAGCAGTTGGGTCAGCGCGCGCACCGCGCCGCCCCGGTCGGGTGCGTCGACGATCGCGTCGAGCACCTCGTGGCGCTTGTCGAAGGCCGTCAAGAGGGCGTTGGTGATCTCTCGGCGCGCTGCTGCACGGTCGTGATCGGTCATGGCGTCATCGTAGGACAGCGGCCGCTCCCGGCAGTCCGGGATGGCGGCAACCCGGGGCGTGTCAGGCCATCGCCGCCTTCTCGAGGTCGGTCAGCGCGTCCTCGAGGTGATGGATCATGCGTTGCAGGCTGGGCAGTGTCTGCCGGCATCCGACGATGCCGAAGTCGAGGGCGTCGTCGTTGCTGGTGAACGTGATGTTCATGGCCTGACCGTCCAGGACGATGGACGCCGGGTAGACGCCGTCGAGCCGGGAACCGTTCCAGTACAACGGTTCCTTCGGGCCGGGGACGTTGGAGATGATGACGTTGAACGGAGGTCGGGTGAGCGAGACGTACCCCGGCAGCGGGGACAGCGCCAGGGCCGACATGTTCACGGCGCTGAGCAGCAGGATCTGCAGCGGCGTGAGTTCCTTCATCAGTCGCTTCGACGCCTGCGCCGACTCGCGGATCGACCGGAGGCGGGCCAGGGGATCCTCGAGATCGGTTGCCAGCGAACAGATGACGGCGCCGACGGCGTTGCCTCCGGCGCTCTCGGAATCCGATCGCAGCGACACCGGCACCATCGCGGTGAGCGATTTGTCCGGCAGGCCGTCGAGCTCCATCAGGTAGGTCCGCAGGGCGCCGCTGCACATCGCCAGGACGACGTCGTTCAGGGTGGCGTCGACGGCGTCCGCGACGGCACGCACGCGCTCGATCTCCCATGACTGGGCGACGAACCGTCGCGCCCCACCGATGGGGCCGTTGAGGATCGTCTTCGGGGCCTCGAACGGCGTGATGAAGTCGTGGTCGCGCACCGCCTGGTTGAGGATCTTCAACGACGCGGGTACGAGTCCGGCCGCGGTGGTCCCGAGTGAGACGCCCTTCCCGACCAGTGACATCGGCAGCGCGAGCGGGCCGCCGCCCCCGGACGCCGGCTTCGTGGACCGCTTGGGTCGCGGATCCCACGGCACCCGCAGATCGACGTCGTCGGGATCCTCGGTGAGCGTCGTCTGCAGCATCCGCAGGGCGGAGACTCCGTCGAAGAGGGAGTGGTGGACCTTGGTGTAGACCGCGAAGCGTCCGTCCTCGAGCCCCTCGACGAGGTGGGTCTCCCACATCGGACGGTGCCGATCGAGCAGTGTGCCGTGCCAGCGCGAGGTGAGTTGGAACAGCTCGCGGATTCGACCAGGACGTGGGACCGCGGAGTGCCGGATGTGGTAGTCGAGGTCGATCTCGGACTCCTGTGACCACCAGAGGTTGCCGACCGAACTGACCGGGTCGGCCGGACGCTTCCGGAAGCGGCTGCTCACCTCGGTGTGCGAGCGGATCTCCTCGACCATCTCGCGTACGTAGTCCGGCCCTGCATCGTCGGGTGGAGTGAACAGTTGCAGTCCCCCGACGTGCATGGGGTGCTCACGCGTTTCGGCGATCAGGAACATCGCGTCGGTAGGCGGCATGTACGTCACCGGATCAGTGTTCTCCCTGACGAGCCTGTTCGGAGGGGGTTTTCGTCGACCGACGCGCAGACCGTGACCCGTGTCACGAAAGGGTCACCACGAGTGGTGCTGTCAGGCCGTCGGCACGCAGACGACGAGGGGGATCGTGCGGTCGGCCCAGTGCTGGTACTGGTCGACGTCGGCGTAGAGCTCGGCCATCTTCGGCCACAGGCGCTCGCGCTCGGCGTCGTCGGCGGGGTGTGCCCGATAGGAGCGGGTGTCCTTGCCGATCTGGATCGTGACGTCGGGGTCGGCGACGAGGTTGAGGTACCACAGCGGGTGGTTCTTGCGGCCACCCTGCGACGCGACGAGGACCACGTTCTCGCCGTCGCGGAGACACAGCAGCGGCACGGTGCGCGGCTCGCCGGTCTTGCGGCCGGTGGTGGTCAGCAGGCAGACGGGGACGGGCTTCTTGAAGCCGGCGCCGATGCGCCAGTTGCCGCCGATGCGCCCGCCCGTCGCCTTGTAGAGCGCGGTGTTCGCCTTCGACCCCCACTTGAGGATCGTGCCGACCACGGCCGAGTCGAGGGCGTCCGGCTTCTCGCGGTGCTGCTTCTGCGACGTCATTGGAACATCTTCTCAGATTCGTTCCAATATGGTCCCGGTGGACAGCGCGCCACCCGCGCACATGGTGATCAGCGCCGTCGACGAGTCGCTGCGCTCGAGTTCGTGCAGTGCGGTCGTGATCAAGCGCGAGCCCGTGCTGCCGACCGGATGGCCGAGGGCGATGGCGCCGCCGTTGACGTTGACCCGGTCCATGTCGGGCTGGTGCACGGACGCCCAGCTGAGCAGCACCGACGCGAACGCCTCGTTGACCTCGAAGCGGTCGATGTCGCCCATCGACATCCCCGCCTTCGCCAACACCCGTTCGGTGGCCTGCACGGGCCCGTCGAGGTGGTAGTACGGCTCGGCGCCGACGAGCGCCTGCGCCCGCAGTCGGGCGCGCGGAGTCAGCCCGAGTTCCCGCGCCTTCGCCTCGTCCATGAGGAGGACGGCCGCGGCGCCGTCGGACACTTGCGACGAGGTCCCCGCGGTGTGGATGCCGCCGTCGATGACCGGCCGCAGATTCCCCAGCGACTCCAGGGTCGTGTCCCGCAGACCCTGGTCGCGGGTGACGTCGAGGATCTCGCCGGTCAGCTCGCCGTCCTTGGTGCGCTCGGGCGCCTTCATCGACAGCACCTCGCGGTCGAAGCGGCCCTCCTCCCACGCCTGCTTCGCCAGTCGCTGGCTGCGCTCGCCGAGTGCGTCGGTGTCGGCGCGGGTGATGCCGCGGCGTCGTGCGATCCGCTCGGCCGCCTCGAACTGGTTCGGCATGTCGATGTCCCACGACTCGGGGCGGCGCGGACCCGCACCCTCGAGCATGACGTTGGCGCCCAGCGGCACCATGCTCATCGCCTCGACGCCACACGCGATCCCGATGTCGATGGTGTCGGTGGCGATCAGCCCGGCGATCAGGTGGTTCGCCTGCTGGGCCGAGCCGCACTGGCAGTCGACGGTCGTCGCGCCGGTCTGCCACGGCAGGCCTTCGTTCAGCCACGCGGTGCGGGTGATGTTGTTGCCCTGCGACCCCACCTGCATGACGCAACCGCCGATGACCTGTTCGACGAGTGCGGGATCGATGCCGGCACGCTCGACCACGCCGCGCTGGACGGCGCCCAGCAGCTCCGCGGGATGCAGACCGGAGAGCCAGCCGGCTCGCTTCCCGATCGGGGAACGCACTGCTTCGACGATGACCGGAACACCCATGCGTCAAAACTAGAACACGTTCTCGTCTGAGTCCACATCGCATGTCCGAAATGGCTCACCAACGGCCGGGATGGGTCCACACTGGCGGGTGGAACAGGTTCACCCACGTGAAGGAAGCTCGATCATGACCGGAGCCGACGCCCTGACCAACTCCGCCGGATGCCCGGTGTTCACCGATCCGGTGCTGCGCGACGGGACCGACCTCACCAGCCCGTCGCTGCTGCAGTACGGCATCCCCCACGCGACCTTCGCCGAACTCCGGCAGACCGCGCCCGTGCACTGGATCGATCAACCCGCCGGCAGCGGCGGCGGGTTCCACGACGGCGGGTACTGGGCGGTGACACGGCACGAGGACATCCGGGCGATCTCGAAGAACAACGAGTTCTGGTCGGCGAACGCGAACGGTGTCATCGTGCGGTTCGACGACGGGATGGACCCCGAAGCGCTCGAGGTGACCAAGGCGCTCGTCATCAACCACGACCCGCCGGAGCACACCCGGCTGCGCAAGCTGGTGTCCAAGACGTTCACGCCGCGGTCGGTGCATGCGCTCGAGGAGGGTCTGGCGCAGCGGGCGCGCGAGATCGTCGAGAAGGCCGCCGTGCACGAGGGTCCGAGCGACTTCGTCCACGACGTCGCCGTCGAACTGCCCTTGCAGGCGATCGCCGATCTCCTCGGCGTGCCCCAGGGCGACCGGCAGAAGCTGTTCGGCTGGTCGAACGCGATGATGAACTACGACGACCCCGACTTCACCGACGACCCACAGCTCGCGTCGGCGCAGATCCTCGGCTACGCCTACGAGATGGCGGAGGCGCGCAAGAAGTGCCCCGTCGCCGACATCGTCACCGAGCTCGTCCACGCCGACATCGACGGGCACGCGCTCGACGAACTGGAGTTCGGGTACTTCTTCATCATGTTGGCCGTCGCCGGCAACGAGACCACGCGCAACGCGATCACCCGCGGCATGAACGCCTTCCTCGACAACCCCGAGCAGTGGGAACTCTTCGTGCGGGAGCGTCCCGCGACCACCGCCGACGAGATCGTCCGCTGGGCGACGCCGGTCAACTGCTTCCAGCGCACCGCGAAGGCCGACCTCGAACTCGGTGGGGCGCAGATCGAGCAGGGTCAACGGGTCGGCATGTTCTACGGCTCGGCCAACTACGACACCGCCGTCTTCGACGACCCGTTCACCTTCGACATCACCCGGGACCCCAACCCGCACGTCGGGTTCGGCGGCCACGGTGCGCACTACTGCGTCGGGGCGAACCTCGCGCGGATGGAGATCGACCTGATCTTCGGCGCGATCGCCGACCACATGCCCGACATCGCGAAGGTGGCCGAACCCCGTTACCTGCGCCACGGCTGGATCAACGGCATCAAGGAGTTGTCGGTGCGCTATCGGTGAGGGGTGTGTCGTGACGTACCGCTACGGCACACTGTTCGCCATGCGTATCGTCACGCCGTTCGCGCTGTTGCTGTCGGCCCTGGTCGCCGTCGGTCTCCTGTCGGGCCCGGCGCAGGCTGCGCCGTCCGTCGATGCGCAGATCCGGTCGGCGGCCGACGCCAAGGGCGTCGAGGTGGGCGTGTGGGCCCAGGACGTCGCGACGGGACGGGTGATCGCGTCGGTGGGTGCCGACCAGAGGTTCCCCGTGCTGTCGATGTCGAAGGTGTACCTCGCGGCCGCGGTCCTCGACGCCGCCCGGCAGGGCCGGCTACGCCTCGATGCCCCGGTTCCGGTACGCAGGGGTGACATCGTCGCGAACTCGCCGGTCACGCAGACGCGGGTCGGGAAGACGATGACCTATCCCGAGATCGCCACGGCGGCACTGCAGCAGAGCGACAACGCCGCCGCGAACCTGATGTTCTCCGCCATCGGCGGGCCCGCGGCGGTGACGGCGTTCGCGCTGACCGCGGGGGACACCGCCACGGTCATGGTCCGCACCGAGACCGCGTTGAACTCCGCGTACCCCGGTGACATCCGGGACACGACGGTCCCCCAGGGCTGGGCGGCAGGCCTGCGGTCGCTGATGGTCGGCAACCGGCTCGACCCGCGCGACCGCGACACGCTGGTCGGGTGGATGGGCGGAACCCGCACCTCGGACAAGAGGTTCCGCGCCGATCTCCCCGCGGGCTGGACGACCGCGGACAAGACCGGTACCGGCGACTACGGGACGGCGAACGACGGTGGACTGCTCCTCGCCCCGAACGGGCGGCGGATCCTGCTGGTGGTGCAGACACGCGCCAGCCGCTTCGATGCCGACGCCACTCCGGTCGACGCCGTGATCGCGTCGATCGCGGCGCTGGTCGCGCGCGCGGTCTGACGCGCGTCCCGGGAGGGGAGTTCGACGGCCGTCACCTCCGCGAGCACCGCTTCGTCGCGACATCGCGAGGTGGCGATGTGGTCGGTTGGGTCGCGGCGGTGGCGGTGTCGACGCGACGTGCCTACGCGGGCGTGATCGAGCACAGCGTCTACGTGGCACCGGGCTGGTCGGGCAGGGGAATCGGCACTGCTCTCCTGCAGGAGTTGATCCGGGCTGCGGGACGCCCGGTGGCGTGACGTGGTCCTTCTCGAACGCAGGAACCCGCGTATCTGATGGCCGGGGCGCCTGTCAGGCGCGGGTCATCGACTCCATCGTCTTCTGGACCTCCCAGAAGGCGCGAAGTGCGACCAGCTTTCCGGCGTCGTCGGCGCGATAGGTGAACACGCCACGCGAGGTGGTGACGTGCCCGCCGATGTGGGTCACGATGCGCCCGATGTAGGCGACCTCGCTCCCGCAGATGATCTCCTCGTCGAACTCGAAGTCGAGCCGCTCGGTGGTCGCGATCGTCATGTCCCAGAACGCAGCGATCGCGTCCCGCCCGCGGTGACCGACTCCGTGCTCGTCGAACATCGACGGCCCGACCGGATCCTCCACGACGGCGTCGTCGGCGAAGTTGTCGAGCCAGCCCTGTTTGTCGCGGGCCGCGACCATCTCCCGCGAGACGCGTCCCGCGACGACGGCCGGGTTGTTCTCCCGGTCGATGTCGAGATAGGCGGGCTTGCTCACGGCTTGTCCGCCCCGAGCAGCCACATCGAGAAGTACTGCGAACCACCGCCGTACGCGTGTCCCATGGCTGTGCGGACTCCGTCGACCTGGTGGTCGCCGGCTTTGCCCTGCACCTGTCGCGCGGCCTCCGCGCAGCGGATCATGCCGGACGCGCCGATCGGGTTGGAGGACAACACCCCGCCCGACGGGTTGACGGGCATCCGACCGCCGAAATCGGTCTCACCCTTCTCGGTGAGCTGCCAGCCCTCGTTCTTCGCGGCGAACCCGAGGTTCTCCAGCCACATCGGTTCGAACCACGAGAAGGGCACGTAGATCTCGGCGACGTCGACCTCGTCGAGGGGGTCGGTGACACCGGCATCGCGCCAGAGGGCGGCCGAGGCGTCGCGGCCGGCCTGAGGGCTGACGACGTTGCGGTGGGCGAAGGCCAGCGGCTCGGTGCGCATCGCGGTGGCGCGGATCCAGGCGACCGGGGTGCCGGCCGCGACAGCGTCGTCGGCCGACTTCTCGTCGCCGATGACGACCGCGCAGGCGCCGTCCGACGACGGGCAGGTCTCGTCGTATCGGATGGGGTCCCACAGCATCTGGGACGCCATGACGCTCTCGACGGTGATGTCGGGCTGGTGCAGGTGCGCGAGCGGGTTCTTCGCGCCGTTGCGCCGGTCCTTGGCCGCGACGATGGCGCCGATGTGCTCGGGCGCGCCCGACTGGCGGATGTACGCCCGGACGTGCGGGGCGAAGAAGCCGCCCGCCCCGGCGCCGACCGGCATGGTGAAGGGGACGGGGATCGACAACGCCCACATGGCGTTCGACTCCGACTGCTTCTCCCAGGCCACTGCGAGGACCCGCTCGTGGATCCCCGACTTCACCAACGACGACGCGACCACCGCGGTGGAGGCGCCGACCGAACCGGCCGTGTGCACGCGGATCAGCCGCTTGCCGACGGCGCCCAGCGAGGCGGCCATCGACAGCTCCGGCATCATCGACCCCTCGAACAGGTCGGGGGCCTTGCCGACGACGATTGCGTCGATCTCGTCCATGGTGTAGCCGGAGTCGGCGAGCGCGGCGTCGATCGCCTCGCGACACATGCCCGCCATCGTCACGTCGTGACGCTTGGCGACGTACTTGGTCTGCCCGGTCCCGATGACCGCGGCGCGGTTGGCGCCCATGCTCATTCCCCGCTTCCGGTGGCGCCGGACAGGGCGACCACCATGTTCTGCTGCAGCAACGGCCCGCTCGTGGCGTGCGCGAGAGCGGTCTGCACCTCGCCGGAGAGGATCGCCGTGGCCGCGAACCCGATCCGTTCCAGGCCGGCCGCGAACATCGGGTTGGCCGCGAGCGCGCCACCCGACGGGTTGATCTGCACCGAGTCCGGCAGTCGCAGTTCGTTCCGCAGGATCAACTCCTGGTGTGTGAACGGTGCGTAGAGCTCGGCGATGTCGAACGCGCGGTCGTCGCCGAGTGCGCTGTCGCCGGCGAGGCGGGTCGACGGCGAGGTGGTGAGATCCCGCGCCCCGAAGTTCGGGGTGTCGATGCGGTGGTCCCACCCGGTCACCCACGCGGGGTTCGCGACGAGCTGCTTCGCGCGCTCCTCGCTGGCGAGGATCAGCGCGGCGGCGCCATCGGTGTAGCGCGACGCGTCGTGCGCGCGCAGCGGATCGGCGGTCACCGGCTGGGCGAGCAGCTCGTCGACGTCGCGGCCGAGGGTGCGAGCGGCGACCTCGGCCATCTGGCGCTCGGTCCATGCCCCGGACTCGAGCCCGAGACGGGCCTGCAACCCCGCGAGCGACGTCGCGTCAGGCCACAGCGGGGACACCGTGTACGGATCGGTCTGCAACGCGAGGGTGAGGTCCATCGTCCCCGCCGACGGCTTGCCGAAGCCGTAGGTGAGCGCGAGATCGACCTCGCCGGTGGCGATCTTGACGTAGGCCTCGTAGGCGGCCCAGGCGGCGTCCATCTCGACGTGGGATTCGTTGATCGGCGGCACGGCCCCGATCGAGTCGATGGCGGAGATGAACGAGAACGCCCGTCCCGCCAGGTAGTCCGACGAACCGCTGCACCAGAAGTCGATGTCGGTGCGGGCGATGCCGAGCTCGGCGTAGAGCTTCGCGAAGCACGGCATCAGCATCTCGACACCGTTGGTGGTGCCGAACGTCGAGTCGACGTGCGGGCTGTGGGCGAATCCGACGATCGCCACGCGTGGTGCGGTCACAGGTGACTCCGGTAGGTCTCGTAGTCGGCGTCGGGCTCGCCGGACGGCTTGAAATGGCTGATGTTGCGGGCCGTGTGGCCCCACTCGGACTTGTCGCGCCACACGGCCTTCACCCGCATGCCCATCCGGACCTCGTGCGCCTCGCACTCGAGGATCAGGTGCAGGAAGCCGATGTCGGTGCCGTCGAGGACGACGTAGGCGGCGACGTACGGAGGCTTGATCTGCTGACCCATGAACGGGACGTTGACGATGCAGAACGTCGTGACGATGCCGGTGTCGGGCAGTTCGACCATCTCGGTGGTCGGGTCGCCGTTGGCCGGGCTCGACGTGCGCGGCGGGAAGTACACGCCGTCACTGGTCCGCCCGCCGACCAGCTTCCCCTCTGCGAGACCCCGCAGGTACAGCGTCTCGACGACGGTGGCGGCGTGCTCGACCTCGAGCCCGATGGGGTAGCTGACGACGCCGGGTGTCTCCTGCTCGACGGTCGACGTCGGTGCCTCCTGCGCCGAGTCGCCGAGGGCGAAGTGCGTGATGTCGGTGATGCGGCCGGTCCGCTCGTCGGCCCAGACCGGGACGACGCGCGCCCCGACGGACATCGCGTCGGGGGAGTCGGCCGCGACGGTGTGCAGCAGATCGGTGTCGGCGCCGTCGAACCGGATCAGCGCCCACGCGAACGGGCGGTCGAGCGGCTGGCCGGGGAGGGGAGCGGGTTGCCACGACCAGCTCGTGACGCTGCCGACCGGTCCGACGTCGACGAACTCCGTTGTGGCGGCGCCGGTCTCCGGGTCGAACTCGCTCGGCGGGACCATGACCACCCCGGCGGCGGTGCGACCTCCGACGATCCGTCCCTCCCGGATCCCGTCGGCGAACCGGCCCAGCACGGGCCCGAGGGACCGGGTGTAGTCGAAGCTGTTGCGCAGCGGCGCGGTCAGCGGCGGCGTCTCTGGTTCGGGCACGTCGGCCACCGCCGACGCCAACACGGCGGCCAGTCCGGGCCCGGTCTCGCTGATGGTCACCCAGCGAGTAGAACAGGTTCTAGTATTGGTCCGCAAGGAACCGTCTCCGGGAGGCTCGCGTGAAGCTGGGACTGCAGTTGGGCTACTGGTCCGCCGGGCCGATCGAGAACGCCCCCGAGCTGATCGCCGCGGCCGAGGAATCGGGCTTCGACGCCGTGTTCACGGCGGAGTCCTGGGGGTCCGACGCGTTCACGCCGCTGGCGTGGTGGGGGAGTTCGACGGCCCGCGTGCGGCTGGGGACCGCCGTCGCCCAGATCTCGGCGCGACCGCCGACGTCGCTGGCGATGCACGCGCTGACGATCGACCACCTCTCGGGCGGGCGGCACATCCTCGGCATCGGCGTCTCCGGGCCGCAGGTCGTCGAGGGTTGGTACGGGCAGCCGTTCGCCAAGCCTCTGGCCCGAACCCGCGAGTACGTGCAGGTCATCCGGGACGTGCTCGACCGCCAGGGGCCGGTCACCAACGGCGGGTCGCACTACCCGCTGCCGTATCCGTCCGATGCGCCCGGCGCGACCGGGCTGGGCAAGTCGCTGAAGCCGATCACCCACCCGCTGCGGTCGGACCTCCCCATCTGGCTCGGCGCCGAGGGGCCGAAGAACATCGCCCTGACCGGCGAGATCGCCGACGGCTGGCTCGCCATCTACTACACGCCGCGCCTGGCCGACCGGTACGAGGAATGGCTGGCCGAGGGGATGAGCAGGCCCGGCGCCCGGCGGACCCGCGACGAGTTCGAGGTCGCCGCGACCGTGCAGGTGGAGATCACCGACGACGTGGCCGCCACGGTGAACTCGTACAAGCCGATCACCGCCTTCTACCTGGGCGGGATGGGCGCCAAAGACCTGAACTTCCACGCCGAGGTCTATCGCCGGATGGGCTACGCCGAGGCGGTCGACGAGATCGGCGCGCTGTTCGCCGAGGGGCGTCGCGACGAGGCGATCGCGGCCGTCCCCGACGAGCTGGTGCGCGAGACGATGATCGTCGGGGACGAGGAGACGGTCCGGCGGGAGATCGAGCGCTGGGAGGCCGCCGGCGTCTCGATGCTCATGGTCACCGCACGATCGGCCGACCTTGTCCGGCGGTTGGCAAAGCTGGTCTAATGGCCGATCGAGACGACTAGAACGTGTTCTAGAAATCTGCGGCAACGTGCCGCTCCTGCGAGGAGGCAACCGTGTCCGAGACCGCCGCACCGATCGGCCTGTGGAACATCGCCCGGGAGACGCCCGACGCGATCGCGCTCGTCGACCCCGACGGCGTCGAGCACACCTACGGCGAGATCGCGTCACGGGCCAACCGCGTGTCGAACGGGTTGCGTCGGCACGGGTTCGTCACCGGTGACACGCTCGTCATCGCGACGCCCAACTGTGTCGAGACGGTGGTGCTCCAGTTCGCCGCACTGCAGATCGGCCTCTACCTCGCACCGGTGAACTGGCACCTCACGGGACCCGAGATCGCCTACATCCTGGGTGATTCCGAGGCAAAGATCTTCGTCGCGCACGAGCGGTTCGCCGAGACCGCCCGGATCGCCGCCCGCGAGGCGGGCCTTCCGCCCGAGGACCTCTTCGCCGTCGGGACCGTCGACGGGTTCCGTCCGCTCGACGAGCTCATCGACGGCGTCGACGACAGCCTGCCGGCCGATCGCACGACCGGTGCGCCGATGCTCTACACGTCGGGGACCACCGGGAAGCCCAAGGGCGTCCGTCGTCCTCTGACGGGCGTCGCGCCGGAGCAGGCGGCCATGGGAGGCATCGGGTTCTTCGGCGTCATGGGCCTCGTCCCGTACGACGATCACGTGCACATCTGCGGATCACCGCTCTATCACACGGCCGTCGTGAACTTCGTGATGATCTCGATGCAGCTGGGCCACAAGGTCGTCCTCATGGACAAGTGGGACCCCGAGGGCATGCTGGCCCTCATCGAGAAGCACAAGGTGACCCAGAGTCACATGGTGCCCACGCAGTTCCACCGCCTGCTCGCGCTGCCGGAGGAGGTGCGCGCGAAGTACGACGTGTCGTCGCTGCGCAACATGATCCACGGCGCCGCACCGTGTCCCCGTGAGATCAAACAGCAGATGCTCGAGTGGTGGGGTCCGGTTGTCACCGAGTACTACGCCGCCACCGAGGGCGGTGGCACCACCATCTTCGGCGACGAATGGCTCACGCACCCGGGATCGGTCGGCAAGGCGTGGTCGTACTCGGTGGTGAAGGTCCTCGACGACAACGGCGACGAGGTTCCGCGCGGCGAGAGCGGCCAGGTCTACATGGAGATGAAGGGCTCCTCCTTCGAGTACTACAAGGACAAGGAGAAGACCCAGAAGGCTCGCGTGGGGAACATGTTCACCACCGGCGACATCGGGTACATGGACGACGAGGGTTACCTGTACCTCCTCGACCGCAAGAACGACATGATCATCTCCGGCGGCGTGAACATCTACCCCGCCGAGATCGAGGGCGAGCTGGCCGTGCATCCCAAGGTCGGCGACGTCGCCGTCTTCGGTGTGCCGCATGCGGATTGGGGCGAGGAGATCAAGGCCGTCGTGCAGCCCGCGCAGGGTGTCGTCGGCGACGACGCGCTCACCGAGGAACTGATGGCCTACGCCCGGGAGCGGCTCGCCAAGTTCAAGCTTCCACGGTCGATCGACTACATCGACGAGATGCCCCGCGCCGACAACGGGAAGCTCTACAAGCGGCGTCTGCGCGACCCCTACTGGGAGAAGGCCGACCGCGCCATCTGACCCACCGTCTGTTGCGCTGCTGGAACCGTCCGTTGGGCGGTCGGGACCGTCTGTTGGGCAGCAGGAGCTCTCGAGTGGGCAGCCGTGTCCGACGGCGCGTTCCAAGCGCCCAACGAACGGTTCCAAACGCCCAACCGATGGTTCCTGATGCCCAACGGACGAGTGGGGGTCAGGAGGCCGCGACCTCCGACCGTGCGCGAGGACGCAAGGTCAGCTCGAAGCCCTCGGGGAGCATGGTGAGGCGTTCGGTGACGCGGAGGTCGTAGCCGGGGTCGCCCTCGAAGTCGAATCGGTGGATCAGGGTCGCGAGGACCAGGACGGCCTCGTGGATCGCGAACTGGCGCCCGATGCAGGACCGCAACCCCGCCCCGAACGGCTTGTAGCTGTGGGGTGGTCGCTTCTTGACGTTCCCGGGGAGGAACCGGTCCGGGTCGAAGCGGTCGGGGTCGTCCCAGACGGCTGGATCCTTGTGCACCGCGCCGAGGCTCACGATCGCGTAGTCGTCGGGATCCATGCGGTACTCGTCGGCGAGCACCGTCGACTCCCGCGGAGCCCGGGCGAATCCCGGGACGGTCGGCCAGATGCGCAGCGACTCGTCGAGCACCCGACGGATGTACCGGAACTTGGCCACCTGCTCGAACTCGGGCATCGCGGTGGGGTCGTCGCCGAGGATCTCGTCGGCCTCGGACCGTGCCCGAGCGAGGCAGTCGGGGTTGCGGGCCAGATAGTGCAGCGCGAACGACAGTGCGCCCGAGGTCGTCTCGTGTCCGGCGACCAGGAAGGTGAGGATCTGATACCGGATGTTGACCGGCTCCAGCTTCTCGCCGGTCTCGGGGTGGGCGACGTTCAGCATGATGCCGAGGAGGTCGTGCTGCTCGTCGGAACCGCTCCGGGTGGCGATGAGCTCGTCGAGCATCGAGTCGAGGTAGTCCGTGTGGCGTGCGTAGCGGCGGTCGAGCAGCCACGCGAGCGCCGAGCCGCCCGGCAGCGTGCGCACCGTGCCCTTGCGGCGGCCGGTCTCCAGCGCAGTGACCATAGCGGCGACGAAGGGGTGTGCCTCCGCTGTCCGGAACGACCCGAAGTCCCGGCTGAACGCGGAGCGCGTGAGGGTCTCCATGGTCAGCTTGGTCATGTCGCGCGAGACGTCGACGGGACCGTCGGCCAGTCGACGCTCCCAGTAGTCGAACAGTTCCGACGCCGTCTCGACCATGACGGGGTGGTAGGAGCGCATCGCCGACTTGGTGAAGGCGGGGACCAGGAGCTCGTGCGCCAGTTGCCAGTTCGGCTCGTGGTTGTAGGCGGTGAACAGCCCGTCGCCGGCGTAGTCGCGCAGGGCGTCGACCGCGGGCGGCAGCGCCTTGCAGAAGCGGGTCTCGTCGCACAACTCCGCGGTGAGCTCGGCGGTCCCGACGAACACCAGTCGCTCGCGCAGGACACGGAGTTCCCAGATCGGACCCAGGCCGCGCGACGCCTCGAGCATGCTCTGGATCGGACTCGAGCGGTCCACGGTCAGGAGGTCACCGATCACCGGTCGGCGGCGACCCGGGTGGGGGAACTGTCGGCCGTGCCAGTCGTTGCGTGCCACGCCCTGACTCTCCCGCGCTATTGAACCAGCGTCAAGTAGCGACCCGGCCGGGTAGCGTGAGCGCGTGGCCGGACGAACGCGGATGAGTCCCGAACGTCGGCGTGAGGCGTTGCTGGACCTCGGCGTCGAGCTCTTCGCGACCCACCCGTACGACGAGGTGCACATCGAACGCGTCGCAGAGCTCGCGGGTGTCTCCCGCGGCCTGCTCTACCACTACTTCCCGGGGAAGCGGGAGTTCTTCGTCGCGATGCTCACCCGCGAGAACGAACGCCTCATGGACGAGACGGCACCGGATCCCACGCTGTCGCCCGTGGAGCAGCTGGTGAACGGCATCCGTGCCTTCGTCGACCACTGCCTGCAGCACGAACACGGCGTGCGCGCGGTGTTCCGCAGTGGCGTCAGCTCGGATCCGGAGGTCGTGTCGCTGGTCTCGGTCTCGAGCGACGAGCAGATATCCCGCATCCTGTCCGTCACCGGCGCCGACGACCCCGCGCCGATCCTCGTGCTCGCGTTGCGGAGCTGGATCGGCCAGCTGCGTGCGGCCTGCTACGAGATGCTGACCGACAAGCGGATCGACCCCGACGACGTCGTCGCCATGTGTCGCTCGTCGTTCTTCGGGACGCTCGCGGGCCTGCCGCCGTCGGTGCTGCCCCCGCTCGTCGTCGAGATCCTCGGCGACGAGACCACGGCGACGGGTTCGCTCACCGGCCGGTGAAGACCGGCTTCTCCTTGTTCGCGAACGCCTTCGGGCCGATCTTCGCGTCGTCGCTGGAGAACACCTTCTTGCCGAGCGCGGCCTCGATGGGGAACGCGTCCATCTCGTGCATGCCCTCGGTGTCGCGGATCGTGCGGAGGATGTTCTGCACCGCGACGGGACCGTTCGCGGCGATGCGGTCGGCGATCTCGAGTGCCTTCTCCAGTGCGGTGCCGTCGGGGACGACGTACCCGATCAGCCCGTAGGACAACGCCTCGGCGGCGGTGACCTGGCGGCCGGTCAGCAGGATGTCGGCGGCGATCGTGTACGGGATCTGGCGGACGAGCCGGACAGCGCTGCCGCCGAGAGGGAACAGGCCCCAGCGCGCCTCGGCGACGCCGAACCGCGCGCTCTCGCCGGCGACGCGGATGTCGGTGCCCTGCAGGATCTCGGTCCCGCCGGCGATCGCCGGTCCCTCGACCGCGGCGATCAACGGCTTGGTCAGGCGTCGACCTTTGAGGAGCGCGGGAAGGTGGGTGGGGTCGAATTCGCCGGAGTCGAAGCTGTCACCCGGCGCGTTCCTGTCCATGTTCTTCAGATCCGCGCCCGCGCAGAAGTACCCGCCCGCCCCGGTCAGGATCGCGACGCGGATGTCGTCGTCGGAGTCGATGCGGTCCCAGGCCTCGACCATGATGCGCATCATCTCCGTCGACAGCGCGTTGCGCGCCTGCGGACGGTTCAGGGTCACGATCAGCGTGTGTCCGCGCTTCTCGACGAGGCATTCGGGCTCCGGGGTGTCGGGCACGACGACTCCCTCTCGATCAGGCAGGTGTTCTGCGGTGTCCTTGCCCAAAACGGTAACACGTTCTAGTTTTGTCCCATGGCCTTCACCATCGCCGATCTCGTCGAGCACGCCGTCGATCTGATGCCCGATCGCGTCGCGCTGGAGACCGACGGCGCGTCGCGGACGTACGCCGAACTCGAGGCGCGCAGCAACGCGCTCGCCCATCAGCTCCGCACCCTCGGCGTGCAACCCGGGGACACGGTCGGGCTCTACAGCCGCAACACCCTCGAGTGCGTCGAGGCGATGGTGGCGATCTTCAAGGCACGTGCGGTGATGGTGAACGTCAACTTCCGCTACGTCGAGGCCGAGCTCGAGCACATCTTCACCGACTCGCAGATGTCGGTGCTGATCTACGAACGGCAGTACACGCAGAAGGTCGCGAAGGTGCTGCCGAAGGCGCCCGACCTCAAGCACCTGATCGTCATCGAGGACGGTACGGGCAAGGACATCGCCGACGCGCTCAACCACGGGCACCTCACCGCCGACGCGATCGAGTTCGACGACGCCGTCGCGAACAACCCCACCGAGCGCGATTTCGAGGAGCGCTCCGACGACGATCTCTACATCCTCTACACCGGCGGGACGACGGGGAAGCCCAAGGGCGTGGTGTGGCGTCAGTACGACGTGTTCCGCGTCCTCGGCGGTGGAACCGACTGGTACACCGGCGAACCCGTCACCGACGAGTGGAAGTTCGCGAACGAGGGTGCGGCCGGTGGCCAGCTGGTGCGGTTCCCGATCCCGCCGTTCATCCACGGCGGGTCGCAGTGGGCGGTGTTCCAGGCGCTCTTCGGCGGCCAGAAGGCGATCATCTACCCCGAGTTCGGCGCGCACCAGACGTGGGAGATCGTCGAGCGGCACAAGGCGAACGTCGTGTTCATCACCGGGGATGCCATGGGACGCCCCATGATCGAGGCGCTGCTGGAGAAGGACTACGACACCTCGTCGGTCCTGTCCATCGCCTCGTCGGCGGCGATCTTCTCCCAGAGCGTCAAGGACCAGTACGTCGACCGCTTCCCGAACGCGGTGATCGTCGACGCGATCGGGTCGTCCGAGACCGGCTTCGGCGGCATGACCGCCGTCGAGAAGGGGCAGGCGCACGCGGGCGGGCCGCGTGTGAAGGCCGATCCCAACACGGTCCTGCTGCGCGAGGACGGCACCGTCATCCCCGTCGGTTCCGACGAGGTCGGTCTGATGGCCCGCACCGGCAACATCCCGTTGCGCTACCACAACGACCCGGAGAAGTCGGAGAAGACCTTCACGACCTTCGACGGCGTGCGGTACTCGATGCCCGGCGACTTCGCCCGCTACGAGTCCGACGGCACCATCACGATGCTCGGCCGCGGATCGGTGTCGATCAACTCCGGCGGCGAGAAGATCTTCCCGGAAGAGGTGGAGCAGGCGCTGAAGGCACACCCCGACGTGTTCGACACCGTCGTCGTCGGCGTCCCCGACGAGCGGTACGGCAACCGCGTCGCGGCCGTGATCGCCGCCCGCGACGGCCATCGGCCGGGCCTGGAGGACATCAACGCCGTCGCCCGCGAGCAGATCGCCGGCTACAAGTGTCCGCGCAGCGTCTGGTTCGTCGACGAGATCAAGCGCTCGCCCGCGGGGAAGCCGAACTACCGCTGGGGGCACGAGGTCACGGAATCCCGTCCCGCCGACGAGACCCTCGAGGTCACCTCCACCCGTACCTGACGGTCATCGACACAGACAGGCTCACCATGCGCACCGCACTCGCCGACCGTTTCGGCATCGAGTACCCGATCTTCGGTTTCACCCCGTCGGAACACGTCGCCGCCGCGATCAGCCGGGCCGGCGGTCTCGGTGTGCTCGGGTGCGTCCGCTTCAACGAGGCCGACGAGCTCGACCGCGTGCTCACCTGGATGCACGAGAACACCGACGGCAAGCCGTTCGGCGTCGACATCGTCATGCCGGCGAAGATCCCGACCGAGGGCACGAAGGTCGACCTCGACGCGATGATCCCGCCGGAGCACCGGGCGTTCGTGGAGCGCACGCTCGACGAGCTCGGTGTGCCGACCCTCGAGGGCGAGGAGCGCGTGAACGCGGGCGTGCTCGGCTGGCTGCACTCCGTCGCCCGCTCCCACGTCGACATCGCGATGGAGCACGCCGACCGACACGGTCAGATCAAGCTGATCGCGAACGCTCTCGGCTCGCCGCCGGAGGACGTGATCGCCGCGTCCCACGCCCACGGCGTGCAGGTCGCGGCACTGGCCGGCGCCCGTTCCCATGCTCTGCACCACGTCGACGCCGGCGTCGACATCGTCATCGCGCAGGGCTACGAGGCCGGTGGCCACACCGGGGAGATCACGTCGGTCGTGCTGTGGCCGGAGGTCGTCGATGCCGTGGGGGACAACGCCTCCGTGCTCGCCGCCGGTGGTGTCGGCAGCGGTCGCCAGGTCGCCGCCGCACTCGCCTCCGGCGCCGACGGTGTGTGGATGGGGTCCTACTGGCTGACCGCCGCCGAGTACCGGCTCGGTGCGAAGGGCGACGGGCCGACCACCATCCAGCAGGCGCTGCTCGCGGCGACCTCGCACGACACCGTGCGTCGTCGCATCTACTCCGGCAAGCCCGCTCGGCTGTTGAAGACGAAGTGGACCGATGCCTGGGATGCCCCGGATGCGCCTGCGCCACTGCCGATGCCGCTGCAGAACCTGCTCGTCGCGGATGCCCACTCGCGCATCTCGGCCGCCGACGACCCGCAGGTCGTCGCGATGCCGGCCGGACAGATCGTCGGCCGGATGAACGCCATCACCCCCGTCGCGGAGCTGATCGACGGGCTCGTCGAGGAGTACACCCGCACCGTCGAACGTCTCGCCGCGACCCTGCCGCACACCGCCCCGGCCTGACCGCCGGCCGTCATCGGTAGGTGCGGGTCACCGGGTCGAGGGTCCACGTCGGCTCCGGTGCCGACGCCGCGATCTCGCGCCGCAGCACCTTGAAGGTCGCCGTGGTCGGTAGCGTGTCGACGAGGCAGATCTGCGACGGCCACTGCTTGGGGCCGAGATCCGACTGGGCCGCGAGGAACGACGAGAGCATGTCGGCGGTGAGCCCGTCGGCGACGAGTGTGGCGACGATCTGATCGCCCACCTCGGCGGCGACCCCGTGGACGCTCGCCAGGCGGATGTCTTTGTTCCGCAGGAGGATCCGTTCGATGGGTCCGGTACCGACGTTCTCGCCGTCGACGCGCACCCAGTCGCCCATGCGGCCGGCGAAGTACACGAAGCCGTCGTCGTCGACATAGGCCAGATCGCCGGTGTGGTAGACACCGCCGCGCATCCGCTCGGCCTCGGCGGCAGGATCGCCGTAGTAGCCGGTGAACGCGCCGGGACCCGCGGTGTTGACGACCTCGCCGACCGCGTCGTCCGCGTTGAGGAGCCGACCGGCGGCGTCGAACTCGGCAGGCGGGCAGGGGAGTCCGGTCGTGATGTCGACGACCGCGACCGGTGGGACGAGCGGACCGAGCGCCTCGGGTGGGGTGTCCGGGGTCCGGCCGATCGCGACACCGCCCTCGGTCGACCCGAACCCGTCGACGACGCGGACGTCGAAGCGCTCGCCGAATGCCACGATGTCCCCCGCGGAGGCCTCGTTGCCGTAGACGATCCGAAGCGGGTTGTCGGCGTCGTCGGCGCGGGCCGGCGTCGCCAGGACGTAACTCAGTGGCTTGCCCACGTAGTTGGCGTAGGTGGCGCCGAAGCGACGGACGTCGTCGAAAAACCCCGAGGCAGAGAACCGCGGCCGCAGCGCGATCGACGCACCCGCGGCGACCGCGACACCCCACCCGGCGATGATCGCGTTCGAGTGGAACATCGGCATCGACAGGTAGACGACGTCGTGGGCGCCCAGTCCGAACCGGTCGGCGAGCATCGTGCCGGCGGCGGTCACCTTGGCGTGATCGCATCGGACGGCTTTCGGGTCGCCACTGGTGCCGGAGGTGAAGATCAGCATGAACAGGTCGTCCGCGGCCGGTCGGTTGATCGGGGACCCGACCGTCTGGGCGGCGACCTCCGACAGCCACGCGGGCCCGGTCACGTCGACGACGGGCACTCCGGCGGTGTCGACGCCGTCGAGGAGGGCGGCGGTCGAGGGTTCGACGAGCACGAGTGCACAGTCGGCGAGAGCCATGTCGCGCGCGAGTGCCGCCCCCCGCCGCGTGGTGTTCAGCCCGACCACCACGAGTCCGTCGAGCGCGGCGGCAGACAGCACCGTCGCGAACGCCGGGGTGTTCGCGAGGAGCACGGCGACGTGCGCCGGTCGGTCGGGATCGAGACGCGCGCGCAGCGCGCCGGCCCAGCGGCGCGCGTCCACGAGGTGGTCACGCCAGGTGATCGTGGTGTCCCCACAACGGATCCCACGATCGTCGACGTCGACGAGGCGGTCGAGCAGATCGGCGATCGCGAGGGCGCCCGCCCCGGTGGTCACACGGGTTCGGCTGCCAACGCCGCGCCGATACGACGCAGCGCGGTGGTCGCCGACCCCGTCGCGAACTCGTTCTGCTTGGCGCGCAGGAAGTACCGGTGCAGGGGATGGCTGGTGTCGATGCCCACGCCGCCGTGCACGTGGACCGCGGTGTGCGCCACCCGGTGTCCTGCCTCGGCGGACCAGAACTTCGCCGTCGCCAACTCGGTCCCCGCCGGTTCCCCGGCCCCGACGAGATAGGCCGCCTGCAGCGTGGTCAGCGTCGCCGCGCGGACGTCGATGTAGCCGTCGGCGAGTCGCTGCGCCACGGCCTGGAACGACCCGATGGGCCGCGAGAACTGCTCGCGTTCGCGCGCGTACTCGGCGGTCCGGTCCAGGGCGCCGGTGACGACCCCGACCTGGTCGGCGCATTGCGCCAGGGTGAGTCGGTCCACGACGGCCGTCACCGCGTCGGATCGTCCGAGGACGTCCTCGGCGGCCACCCTCACACCGGTGAGGTCGATGTGTGCCGACGGCACGAGGCCCGTCGTGTGGGCGTCCTCTCGGGTCAGCCCAGCGGCGTCGGTCGGCACCAGAGCGGCCAGCGTCCCGTCGGGCGCGGTCGCCGTCACGATGACCGCCGCCGCGGAGGCGCCGAAAGGCACCGACAGCGCCGTGCCGTCGAGCACCCATCCGTCCCCGTCTGCACGGGCGGTGATGGTGGGGGCGAGCGGATCCTCGGCGAGCTCGCCGTCCGCGGCGACGGTCACCACGGACGACCCGTCGGTGACGCGCGGCAACCACGTCGCCCGCAACCGCTGCCCGCCGAGTCGCGCGATCAGCGGCACGGCCACCATCGCGTGCGGCCCGAAGGGCACCCGCGCCAACACCGCGCCGAGTTCCTGCGCGACGGCGAGGTTCTCGACGACACCGAGCCCGGCCCCGCCGTCGGCCTCGTCGGCCTCGAGCGCGAGCAGCCCGGCGTCGGCGAGCGCCGACCACAGCGCGGCGTCGATCGGATCCCCGGCTGTCTCGGCCGCGGCGATCGCCTCGGGCGTGGAGATCGTGGCGGCGATGTCGCGGGCGAGTCCGGCGACGTCGGTCATCTCGTCGGTGGGACGGAAGTCCATGTCTGGCCTCTCAGCGCTTCTGGGCGGGCTGTCGGAGGGCGAGCATCGCGATGATGTCGCGCTGGATCTCGTTGGTGCCGCCGCCGAAGGTGAGGATGAGCGACGACCGGTGGAACCGTTCGATGCGTCCGGCGAGCTGGGCTCCCGGGGAGGTCCGTCGCAGCGTCGCCGCCGGGCCGAGCACCTCCATGAGCAACCGGTAGGCCTCGGTGGCGAACTCGGTGCCGAACACCTTCGTCGCGGAGGCGTCGGCCGGGGACGGCGACCCACCCTGCGTGGCCGTCGACGCGATGTTCCAGTTGATCAGCTTCAAAAACTCCACCTTGGCGTGCACCCGGGCGAGGTTCAGCTGCACCCACTCGGCGTCGATGACGCGGTTGCCGTCGGCCCGCTTGGTGTTCTGCGCCCACTCCACCGTCTCGCGCAGGGCCTGCTGGATCGGTGCGGCCGAACACAGCGCGACGCGTTCGTGGTTGAGCTGGTTGGTGACCAGCGGCCACCCGCCGCCGAGCTCACCGACGAGCGCCGACCGCGGGACACGAACGTCGGAGTAGTAGGTCGCACTGGTGTCGACGCCGGCCATCGTGTGCACCGGCGTGTAGCCGAAGCCCTCGGCCGACGTGGGCACGATGATCATCGAGATGCCCTTGTGCTTCTTCCCGCCGGGCTCCATCGAGGCCGGGTCGGTGCGGCAGGCGAGCCAGATGTAGTCGGCGTACTGGATCAGGCTCGTCCACATCTTCTGGCCGTTGATCACGAACTCGTCGCCGTCGAGCACGGCCGTGGTCCGCAGCGACGCGAGGTCGGTGCCGGCGCCCGGCTCGGAGTAACCGATGGAGAAGTGCAGCTCGCCGGCGGCGATCCTCGGCAGGAAGAACGCCTTCTGCTCGTCGGTGCCGTAGTGCATGATCGTCGGCGCCACCGAGTTGATGGTGAGGAACGGGACCGGCACACCGGCGATGGCCGCCTCGTCGGTGAAGATCAGCTGGTCCATCATCGGGCGGTTCTGGCCGCCGTACTCCTCGGGCCAGCCCAGCGCGAGCCATCCGTCGGCACCCATCTGCGCGACGATCTCGCGGTAGACGTTGCCCGCCCCGACCTCACCCGAGTCCGACGCCAGTGCGGCGCGGCGTTCGGGCGTCATCAGCCGCGCGAAATAGGTGCGGAGCTCGCGACGGAGCTCCTCCTGGGCCTCGGTATAAGCGATGCGCATCGCGGACTCCGTGAGAGTATCGGTGACGGAACGTTCGGTCGGTGGTCCGGCCTGTGGTGGGATTCTAGAACACGTTCTAACGCGAATCGATCCAGTGCGTCAACGCACGCACTCGGGGAACGGAAGGTCACGGCATGCGCATCAAGGCAGATTTCGACCTCTGCGAGTCCAACGCGGTCTGCGTCGGCATGGCTCCCGACGTGTTCGACCTCGACGACAACGACTACCTGGTGATCCTGCAGGAGGAGGTCCCCGACGACCGCCTCGAGGAGATGCGCCAGGTGGTCGCCAACTGCCCGAAGGCGGCACTCTCCATCGAGTGACCCGCGCGCGCCCGGCCCCGGCGCCCGAGACGGTGCACGCCCCTTGACATCACGGCAGAATTAGAACAAGTTCTAGCTGTGCAATCTCTCGAAGGGCGTGTCGCCGTCGTGACCGGGGCGGCCGCGGGGCTGGGCCGTGCCGAGGCCATCGGACTGGGCGCACTCGGTGCGACCGTGGTCGTCAACGATCTCGCCGGGGCGCTCGACGGCAGCGACGTCGTCGATGCCGTCTCCGCGGCCGGGGGGACGGCCGTCGTGGTCCCCGGCGACATCGGCGAGTCCGCGACCGCCACCGAGATCGTCCGGACGGCTGTCGAGGACCACGGATCGCTCGACGTGCTCATGTGCAACGCCGGCGTCGTCCGCGACCGGATGCTCTTCAACATGAGCGACGACGAGTGGGATCTCGTCGTCCGTGTCCACCTGCGTGGTCACTTCCTGCTCAACCGCAACGCCGCCGCGCACTGGCGCGCGGCGTCGAAGGCCGCGGGCGGCCCGGTGTACGGCAGGATCATCAACACTTCGTCGGAGGCGGGCCTCCTCGGGCCCGAGGGGCAGGCGAACTACGGCGCCGCCAAGGCCGGGATCACCGCGCTGACGCTCTCCGCCTCGCGGGTCCTCGCACGCCACGGGGTCACGGCCAACGCCATCTGCCCCCGTGCCCGGACCGCGATGACCGCGTCGGTGTTCGGGGAGGCGCCGGCCGACGGCGTCGACCCGCTCGCCACCGACCACGTCGTGTCGCTGGTGCAGTTCCTCGCCGGGCCCGACTCGGCGGCCGTCAGCGGTCAGGTGTTCGTCGTGTACGGCCCGAAGGTGACGCTCATGGCGGCGCCGACGGTCGAGGAGACGTTCACGGCCGACGGCGACGCGTGGGACCCCGCCGCGCTGTCGACCCGTCTGAGCAGCTATTTCGCCGATCGGGACCCGTCGCGGACCTTCTCCGCGGCGAATGCGCTGGCGCAGTGAGGACGACTCGCTGTGTATTCGACCAACACGCACGGCAACCAATTGGACGCATGCTAAGTTCCCTTCGACCGAGCGCCGTCGACGACGTGAAAGCCGTTGTCGCGCCGAGCCGAGAAGCGGCGTCGGACGTCGGTCGCGGTGATCGGACGTCGTGGGTTCGCCTCCCGGAACGGGGCCGAACGGGTCGGGCCCCACGGCGCGGCTGGGTGTGAGGAGAGTCGGTGAGAACCAGACTGGCGGCCCCGTTCGCAGGAGTCGGTGACTTCGTCGGACTCGCCGTCGCGGCAGCACGTGAGCTGCCGCGCCGCCCGTTCCAGGCCCGCGAGACCGTCGAGCAGTCGTGGGCGATCGCCCGGGTCTCGATGGTCCCGACGCTGTTGGTCGCCATCCCGTTCACCGTGCTCGTCAGCTTCACCCTGAACATCCTGCTGCGCGAGATCGGCGCGCAGGACCTGTCCGGCGCCGGTGCCGCGCTCGGCACCATCACCCAGATCGGCCCGATCGTCACGGTGCTCATCGTGGCGGGCGCCGGCGCGACGGCCATCTGCGCCGACCTCGGGGCCCGCACCATCCGTGAGGAGATCGACGCCCTGCGGGTGCTCGGCATCGACCCGATCCACCGTCTCGTCGTCCCCCGCGTCATCGCGTCGACGATCGTGGCACTGCTGCTCAACAGCCTCGTGTGCACGATCGGCCTCGGCGGTGGCTTCGTCTTCTCCGTCTACCTGCAGGACGTCAACCCCGGTGCGTTCATCGCGAACCTCACGCTGCTGACCGGTCTGGGTGAGCTGATCATCTCGATGGTCAAGGCAGCTCTGTTCGGTCTCTTCGCCGGGCTCGTCGGGTGCTACCGCGGGCTGACGGTGAAGGGCGGCGCGAAGGGCGTCGGCGACGCGGTCAACGAGACCGTCGTCTACTCGTTCATGGCCCTGTTCGTGGTGAACGTCGTCGTCACCGCGGTCGGTCTCAAGGCGACGGGAGGGTAGTCATGGTCCTGCCACACAGCCTCACCTTCCGCGGATCCCGCCTGGCGCAACGCTCGACGGGCGAGTGGGACGCACTCGGTGACCAGGCGATGTTCTACGTCGACAGCATCGTCGCGATCCCGCGTGCGCTGCGTCTGTACAAGAAGGAGACGCTCCGGCTGATCGCCGAGATCAGCATGGGCACGGGGGCTCTCGCGCTCATCGGTGGCACCGTCGTCGTCGTCGGCTTCCTCACCCTGTTCACCGGCGGAACCATCGCCGTGCAGGGGTACAGCTCGCTGGCGAACATCGGCGTCGAGGTGCTCACCGGCTTTTTCTCCGCCTTCATCAACGTGCGCATCGCCGTGCCCGTCATCGCGGGCATCGCACTCGCCGCGACGATCGGTGCCGGTGCCACAGCGCAACTCGGTGCCATGCGTGTCAGCGAGGAGATCGACGCGCTGGAGTCGATGGCCATCTCGTCGATCCCGTATCTCGTCAGCACCCGCATCATCGCCGGCCTGATCGCGATCATCCCGCTGTACGCACTGGCGTCGGTGGCGTCGTTCCTGGCCGCACGGTTCGCCACGGTCCTGTTCTACGGACAGTCGTCCGGCGTCTACGACCACTACTTCTCGACCTTCCTCATACCGTCGAACATCCTGTGGTCGTTCGTACAGGCGATCTGTATGGCCGTGGCGGTCATGATGATCCACACCTACTACGGCTACAACGCGTCCGGCGGTCCGGTCGGCGTCGGCATCGCCGTCGGCAACGCCGTGCGGGCCTCGCTCATCGTGGTCGTCGTCATCACCCTGCTCCTCTCGCTCGCCATCTACGGCGCCGACGGCGACTTCAACCTGGCGGGCTGAGGCATGGCGACCGGTCACTCCACGTTCGCGCGGCGTCTCGCCGCGGTGCTGCTCGTCGCGGCGATCGTCGGTGCGGTCACGCTCTCGGTGATGCAGTTCTTCGACGCGTTCCGCTCGACGGTGCCGGTGACGCTCACCGCCGACCGCGCCGG
The DNA here is from genome assembly GCF_947494875.1 of uncultured Williamsia sp. Taxonomy (GTDB): domain Bacteria; phylum Actinomycetota; class Actinomycetes; order Mycobacteriales; family Mycobacteriaceae; genus Williamsia_A. The sequence goes on along the minus strand of NZ_CANLWM010000008.1, from coordinate 297,471 downwards.
GCTGGTGATGAATCCCGACGCCAAGGTGCGCCTGCGGGGCGTCACCATCGGGCGGGTCGCGAAGATCAGCCCCGACGGTGACCGCGTGACGCTGCACCTCGACGTGAACTCCGACGAGCTGTCGCGGGTACCGGCCGACGTCACCGCACAGATCCGCTCCAACACCATCTTCGGCGCCAAGTCGGTCGACCTCAGCGTCCCGCCGAACTCGTCGGGCCCGAACCTCCGCGCCGGCGACACCATCGCCGCCGACCGGGTGCAGGTCGAGCTGAACACCGTCTTCGGTCGACTCGTCGACGTGCTCGCGCAACTGCAACCGGAGAAGCTCAACGCGACGCTCGGTGCCGTCGACACCGCGCTGCACGGCCGGGGGGAGCAGATCGGTCAGGGGCTCGACGACCTGTCACAAACGGTCGGGAAGCTCAACCCCGCCCTCGACGCGCTCAACGCCGACTTCCGCGACACCGCCACGGTGACCGAGGTCTACGCCGACTCCTTCGCGAACATCGCGCGAGCCCTCGACAACGTGACCACCACCGGGAACACGTTGCTGGACAACGCGTCGTCGCTGGACGCTGTTCTCGTCAACACCACCGGTCTGGCGAACACCGTCAACTCGATCGTCGGGCCGAAGAAGCAGACGTTGATCGGGGCGCTGACCGACCTCGACCCGGTCTCGCAGATGCTGGGCTATCAGGCGCCGGGTCTCGCCTGCTTCCTGAAGACCGCCGCCGGCGTCCTGCCGAAGGCGCTGCCGATCTTCGGTGACAAGACGGGATACATCTCGCTCAACGCGGGAGTGCTGCCGGGCAAGGAGCCCTACCGCTACCCCGAGGACCTGCCGAAGGTCAACGCGCAGGGTCCGCCGACGTGTGCGTACGGACTGTCCGACTTCAACGACCCCGCACATCCGCCGTTCTACGTCACCGACAACGCCGCCCAGCCGTACCAGCCCCGCTTCACGGCGAAGCTGAACCCGGAGAAGCTCTTCCAGATCATGTTCGGACCGACCGCCCGTGGTTGACCCTCTCAAGCAGCGCCACATCGAGTTCCGCCGCACCGCGATAAAGCTCGGCGCGTTCGCGGTCGCGATGGTGCTCGTCTTCGTCGGGCTGGTCGTCGTGTTCAGCCAGTACCGCAGCGGTTCGACCAGCGACTACTCGGCGACCTTCTCGAACGCGTCGCAGCTGAAGTCGGGGACGAAGGTGCGTATCGCCGGCGTCGAGGTCGGCAAGGTCGCGAGCGTCTCGCTGAACCGGGACAACACCGCGGCCGTCGACTTCTCGGTCGACGAGCAGTACCGCCTGCCACGGTCGGTCCACGCGAACGTCCGCTACGAGAACCTCACCGGCGACCGGTATCTCGAACTCACCGAGGGAACCGGTGACCCGGCGGCCCTGCTGCCCGCCGGCGGGCACATCCCCGTCTCGCAGACCTCGCCCGCGCTCGACCTCGACAAGCTCCTCGGCGGGTTCAAGCCGCTGTTCAACACCCTCGCCCCCGACGAGGTGAACAAGCTGTCGAACTCGCTCATCCAGGTCTTCCAGGGGCAGGGCGCCGGTCTGACGCAGCTGCTGCGGACCACGGCGTCGTTCACGAACTCGATCGCCGACCGCGACCGCCTCATCGGCAGCGTCATCGACAACCTCAACACCGCGCTGGGTACCCTCGACGCCGACAAGTCCGGACTCGACTCGTCGCTGGACCGCCTGCAGCAGTTGGTGTCCGGCTTGGCGAACGACCGCGGGACCATCGGCCAGGCGGTGACCGACATCTCGCAGGCCACGAACGGACTCGCCGACCTGCTCGACACCAACCGCCCGAACCTGCAGCGCATCGTCAGCAGCACCGGGGCGGTCGCCGGCGCCGTCGACGCCGACGCGCCCTACCTCCGAGGACTGCTCGGACGTCTGCCCGAGGACTTCAAGAAGCTGACGAACCTCGGCAGTTACGGTGCGTGGCTGCAGATCTGGCTCTGCCGTGTCGATCTGTTCTTCACCGGCCCGAACCACGAGGAGATCGTGTACAGGTCGGTCAACAACGCGAACCCGACGACGAACCCGGGCGGGAGGTGTGCGACCCCGAGATGACGTTCTCCTTCACCCCCCGTCGCGGCAACGGTCGCGCGCGCATCGGCATCATCGGCGTGGTCGTCACCGCGCTCGTCGTGATCACCGCCCTGCAGATGGACAAGCTGCCCTACCTGTCCACCGGCAGTGTGTACACCGCCTACTTCTCCGACGCCGGTGGTCTGCGCCCCGGCGACGTCGTCGTGGTGTCCGGTGTGCAGGTCGGCACCGTGAACGGGATCTCGTTGGCGCACACCGACGACGGGACCGCCCGCGGCCGTACCGCGGCGAAGGTGTCGTTCACGATGGCCGACGGCACGGACGTCGGAGCGGACAGCCAGGCGTCGATCAAGACCGAGACCGTTCTGGGACGTCGGAACCTGACCGTCGAGCCGCACGGCAGCGGCCGGCTGCGGCCGGGTGACTCCATCCCCTTCCGCAACACCCTGGCGCCCTACTCGCTCACCGACGCCCTGGACGACACGACGTCGACGCTGGAGCAGACCGACACCGCGACTCTCAACCGCGCGCTGAACACGTTGTCCGACACGTTCTCCGACACCCCGCCCCAGGTCCGCGGCGCCGTCGACGGCGTCGCGCGGCTGTCGAAGTCCATCTCCGACCGAGACGATGCGCTGCGGTCGCTGCTCGCGCGGGCGAACTCGGTGACCGACATCGTCGCCAAGCGCAGCAAGCAGATCGACCAGCTGCTGGTCGACGGGAACTCGCTGCTGGGGGAGCTCCAGGCGCGCCGGATGGCGCTGGGCGAGTTGATCGTCGGCGTCAAGAACGTGGCTGCGCAGGTCAGCGGGTTCATCGCCGACAACAACGCGCAGCTGGACCCGGTGCTGACCAACCTGAACAAGGCGCTGACCATCCTCGAGGACAACCGGCAGAACCTGAACGCCACCCTCGACCGGCTCGGTCCGTACGCCAACGTCGTCGGTGAGGCCGTCTCGAGCGGACCGTACTTCTCGTCGTTCGTGGGCATCCCGACGTTCGGTGACTACACGAACACCTTCCTGCTGCTCCTGCAGCAGAAGTACCCGGAGGCGTACAAGGCGTTCACCTACAGCGGCAACCCGCTGTTCCTGTCGAACTTCTTCGCCCGGCCCGACGCGGAGAGCGACCCGAACCGGTCGATCCCGATCCCCGACACCCCCCGCGACAGGGGGCAGGGATGACCTTCAGCGTGCAGAACCTCAGCCCCGCCAACCTCGGTCGCCGATTCTGGATCGGTCTCGTCGCGACGCTGGTCATCATCGTCGTCGTGATCGCGGCCTACATGGCCTACGAGCGCGTGACCTACAAGAGCTACACCGCCTACTTCACCGAGGTGAACGGGCTGTACCCCGGCGACCCGGTGAAGGTCATCGGTGTCGACGTCGGTTCGATCGCCTCCATCACACCGCGGTCGGACGACGTGAAGGTCGAGTTCCACGTCGACCGTGATGTCCGCGTCCCCGCGGACGCCACCGCGGTGATCGTCGCGCAGAGTCTGGTGTCCGGGCGGTTCATCCAGCTGAACCCGGTGTTCGACACCGGTCCGGAGATGAAGGCCGGTTCGTCGATCCCGATGAACCGCACCGCGGTCCCGGTGGAGTGGGATCAGATCAAGGCGCAGCTGACGAAGCTGTCCGAGGCGGTGGGTCCCGACGGCGCCGACCCGGGTTCGGTCGCGCGCCTGGTCGACACGGCCGACAAGAACCTCGACGGCAACGGTGCCGCCATCGGCAACTCGGTCCGTGAGCTCTCGGCGCTGACGAAGACCCTGGCGGACAACCGCGGTGACCTCTTCGCCACCATCCGCAACCTCCAGACGCTCACCGACGCGCTCTCCCGTAGCCACGACGAGATCGTCCAGTTCAACGGCCGGATCGCCTCGGTCAGCCAGGTTCTCGCCGACAACACGCGCAACCTCGACGGCGCGCTCACCAACCTCGACAGCGCGTTGGGGGACCTCAAGACGTTCATCGACACCAACGGGCGTCGCCTCACGGAGTCGGTGGCCCGCCTGGCGGACACGACCGACATCCTCGCCCGCAAGGACGAGCAGATCCGGGGTCTGCTGCACTCGGCGCCCACGCAGCTGTCGAACTTCTACAACATCTACAACCCCATGACGGCGTCGTTGAGCGGCATCTTCGGTCTCGGCCAGTTCGGCAACCTGATCAACCTGCTGTGCGGGACGATCGCCGGCAACGACCGTCCGGGCAGTACACCGCAGGACGCGGCGAAGTGTGTCGACGTCCTGGGCCCGTTGATCTCGACGATCTCGGTGAACTACCCGCCGTTCCTGACGAATCCGGTGACCGGCCGCAACGCGCTCCCCGGGCAGGTCACCTACCAGAACGCGTCGACGGAGGCGCGGGCGAAGCAGGGCATCATCGACCAGGACGCGCAGACCCGGAAGGCGTTCGGTGGCAACGTCGGACTCGCCGGCCTGCTCGTGCCGTTCGGGGGCCAGGGATGAGCGCCCGCCGGATCCGGACCGCGGCGATCGGCGTGACGGTCGCCGCCGTCCTCGCGACCTCCGCCTGTTCCTTCCAGGGTTTGAACTCGCTGCCCATCCCGGGCGCGCAGGGCACCGGCGACGGGTCCTACGAGCTGACGGCGGTCCTGCCCAACGCGGCCAATCTCGTCGAGAACGCCCCCGTGCTGATGAACGACGCGACCGTCGGCAGCGTCGGGCGGACCACCGTCGAGAACTGGAAGGCCCGGATCACCCTGCGGCTGAACAAGGGCACCCGTGTGCCCGCCGGCTCGTACGCCGTGGTCGGTCTCACCAGCGTCCTCGGCTCGCTGAACCTGCAGATCGTGCAGCCGGAGAAGCCGTCCGGCGGTGTCCTCCCGCCGGGAGGTCGTCTGACGTCGACGAACTGCCCCGACCAGGCGGAGGTCCCCACCCCCGACAACCGCCCCGCCATCGCCGACGTGACGGAGGCGCAACAGGTCTCGCAGTGCACCTACCCCACGGTCGAGCAGGTGCTCAGCTCGCTGTCGGTGGTCCTCAACGGCGGCGGCCTCGCGCAGATCGGTGACGTGGTCCACGAACTGTCCAACGCGCTGAACGGCCGGGAGGACACCATCCGTGCCCTCATCCCGCGCCTCACCACCCTCGTCTCCGACCTCGACGCCCAGCGCGACGACATCATCGACGCCATCTCGGGCATCGATCGGCTGGCGGCGAGCATCGACGACCAGCAGCCCGCCGTCGACCGTGCGCTGACCCAGCTCCCGGCGTCGCTGAAGCTCCTCGTCGACCAACGAAGCAACCTCACCGACACGCTCGGCTCGACGGGGCGGCTGAGCAAGACCGTCGACGACATCCTCGACGCGAACAGCCAGGACATCACGACCATCGTGAGCAACCTGCGTCCCGTGTTGGCGCAGCTGCAGGACAGCGGCCAGTCGTTGACGCGGTCGCTCGGCGTACTGATCACCTTCCCGTTCGCGGAGTCGGTGATCCCCAAGATCGTCAAGGGCGACTTCGTGAACGGCGTGATCCAGCTCGACCTGACCAACGGACGCCTCGGCCGCGGGCTCTTCCGGAGCCTCGGTCTCAACAACCCCGCATCCGTCTACGGACCGGAGGCCGCGCTGGGAACCCCCGCGGGCGCGGCGAAGCGCAACGTGAACCCGTTCCTCGCGCCGCTGCAGGACGACACGGGCGCGACGAGCTCGCCGCCGGCAGGGTCGTCGACCGCCCCGTCGACCCCGAAGCCCGCACCGAGCGGAGGCCGACCGTGACCATCTCCCGGTTCGTCCGCATCCAGCTGGCCATCTTCTCGCTCGTGGCCGTGGTGTCACTCGTCGTGGTCGGCGTCTTCTACGTCCAGGTGCCGACGATGCTCGGGATCGGGCGCTACACCGTGCATCTCGACCTGCCGAACACCGGCGGCCTGTACCCGAACGCGAACGTCACCTACCGCGGGGTGACCGTCGGTCGGGTCGAATCCGTCACGCTCACCTCCACCGGGGTCCGCGCCGACCTGTCCATCGCCAGCGATCACAAGATCCCCGCGTCCTCCGCGGTCTCGGTCCAGAGCGTCTCCGCGGTCGGCGAACAGTTCGTGCAGTTCACGCCGAAAGACGCCACGGGCGGCGGGATGTTGCGCGACGGGTCGACGATCCGCAACGGGACGGTGCCGACCGAGATCTCCACCCTCGTCGACCGCACCGACGCGCTGCTGAAGTCGGTACAGAGCAGCAAGCTGCGGCGGGTGCTCGACGAGACGTTCGACGCATTCAACGGCAACGCCGATGAGCTGCAACGACTCCTGGACTCGCTGACGCTGTTCGCGGGGGAGGCGAACCGCAACTCCACTGTCACCCGCACACTGATCGAGCAGGCCGAGCCGCTGCTGGAGACGCAGACCGCGACCGTCGGCGAGATCCGGCAGTGGACGGCGAACGTCGCCGCGTTCACCGACCAGCTCCGCGAGAACGATCCCGAGGTGCGCGACATCCTCGCAAAGGGCCCCGCAACCGTCTCGCAGGCACGGGATCTCTTCACCTCGTTCAACCAGACGCTGCCGCTGCTCATCGACAACATCGCGACCGCCGGCAAGACACTGGCCGTCTACCTGCCGAACCTGCGCCAGGTGTTGGTGCTCTACCCGCGGGTCCTGCAGGCGCTGGTGTCAGCGGTGAACAACGAGGACCCCCGCAAGGGCGCCAACGTCGACTTCGCGCTCGGCTTCCAGGACCCCGGTACCTGCACCGTCGGATTCCTGCCCGCCTCGCAGCGGCGGTCCCCGGCCATCCAGACCCCGCAGGAGATCCCGCCGGGTCTGCTGTGCCGCGTCCCGCAGGACTCCAACGTCGCAGTACGCGGCACCCGCAACTTCCCGTGCGTCGAGTTCCCGGGCCGGCGTGCACCGACGCCCGAGGAGTGCCGGACCGGGTACAAGCCGCTGGCCGAGAACGTGCCGTTCCCCCAGGGCCTGCCGGGCATCAGCGGCCTGCCCGACGGCAAGCTCACGCCGGCCACCCCGTCCGCCTACGACGGGAAGCCCTCGGTCTACGCCGGCGCGTACGATCCGGGGTCGGGCACGGCGATCGGCCCTGACGGCAAGACCTACGCCGTCGCCGCGGGCGACGCGACCGGCGGGCAGGACGCCGCCCGAGGAGGAAGCACCACATGGCAGGGCCTGATCACCGGGACGGTGTCGGGATGAGCGCGGACGCAGACGTTCGCGTCGATGCCGACGCACGCCGCACGCGACGGCGGGTTCGTCGCCCGGCCGGACCGCCCGCGGGAGAGACGTCGTCGGCCGGCGCGTCACCGACGACCGCCTCGTCGACGTCGACCACCGCCGCGCGCCCCATCCGTCGATCGGCCCCGATCACCTCGCTCCGGAAGAGCCGCCTCACCGACGGCGCCGCTCACAAGCCCTCTGCAGCACCGGAATCCGACACGCCTTCGGCCCAGGCCACCGAGGCGGCGTCGACCGAGGCCGCACCCGCCCGGTCGGGTGCGACGCTGAGCTATCGCGAACGCCGCCGCGGCGCACCGTCGGTCGCGAAGAAGGCGCCCGTGCGCCGGTCGCGTCTCGGTCTCTACCTGAGCGGGACACTCGCGATCCTCGTGATCGCCGGACTCGCCGCGGTCTCGGTGTTCTTCGCCGTCAGCACCTCGCGCATCGACGACCGCGCCGCTCAGCGCGCCGAGTATGTCGCGTTCGCGCGTCAGATGGTGGTGAACCTGACGTCGTTGAGCCCGTCCACCGTCGACTCCACGCTCGACGAGTTCCGCAGGGACGCGAGCGGCAAGGCGCTCGAGGACACGTCGCAGACGCTGCAGCAGACCGTCGACCTCATCAAGTCCCAGAACGTGACGACGAAGGGGACCATCCTCGCCGACGCCGTCGTCTCCAGCGACGCCGATCAGGCGACCGTGCTCATCGTGTCCGGCTGGACGATGAACAACCCGCAGCCGGTGGTGCAGACGTTCCGGTGGAAGGTCACGGTCTCACGGATCGACGGTCAGATGAAGCTGACCGGATACGAGTGGGTGACATGAGCACCGACACCGCGGTCCACGAGACCGACCAGGAATCACCGGCGTCCGACAACCCGTGGAAGTCGACCCGGGTGCGGATCGTCGCCGCGATCCTCGTCCTGCTGGTGATCGCCGGCGCCGTCGCGGCCACCGTGCTCGGTCTGCGGTGGTCGTCGGCGACCGATCGGGAGGACGCCCGCGTGGCGGCCCTCGACGCCGGGAAGCGCTACGCCGTGGTCATGTTCGGCTTCGACCCCGCCACCGTCGACGGCAATGTCACCCAGGCCACGGCGGGGCTCGTCGGGAAGGCCCGCACCACCTACGACGACATCATGAAGTCCAGCGACCTGTCGGCCCAGGTGAAGCAGCAGAAGGTCACCTCGACGGTGACCATCCAGGAGGCGGGCGTCTCGTCGGCGTCGGCGAACCGTGCGACGGTGCTCATCTTCATGAACCAGTCGGTGTCCAAGGGAGACAACCAACTGGTGCGCGTCGAACCGAGCCGCGTCGAGTACTCGATGGTGCGCTCGGGCGACCGGTGGCTCATCGACGACATCACCGTCATCACCGACGACTCGCTGCGCCAGAAGCTGAAGCTCGACCCGTCGAGCGCGCCGTCGGCCAGTGGGGCAGTGGCCCCGCCGGGATCGTCGATTCCTGCGCCCCCGGTCGGGTCGACCCCTGCCCCCGCGGGCTGACGCTCAGCTGATCCCGACGAGGTCGACGACGAAGACGAGAGTCGAGTTGGCGGGCAGTCCCGGCTGTGCCTGGTCGCGGTAACCGAGGGCCGGGGGGATGACGATCTCGCGGCGACCGCCGACCTTCATGCCGACGATGCCGTCGGCGAAGCCGGGGACCACGCCGGACAGCGGGAAGTCGACGGGGGTGTCGCCCGCCTTCCAGCTCGCGTCGAAGACGGACCCGTCGGAGTAGAGCGCGCCGACATAGCGCACCGAGACGGTGTCGGCCGCGGTCGCGGTGCGACCGTTGCCGGGGACCAGGTCGGCGATGCGCAGGTCGCTGGGCGGGGTACCCGTGCCGGCGGCGATCGTCGGCTCCTTGCCGGTGTCGGTCGCGTTCGCGGTGATCTGCGGGATGCCCTGGGAGCCGGGCGTACCCGACTGCACCGGTGCGGCGCTCGTGGGTGCAGCGGCCGTCGTGTCGGTGGTGTCGGTACCGGCCGACGCCGTGTCCGTCGTCGTGGTGGTGCTCGACGCCGACGAACTCGACGAGTCGGAGTCCCCGCAGCCCGCACCGACGATGGCGACGGCGACGGCGAGGGACACGGCGGCGGTGGCGGACTTCAGATCACGGCGCATGCACCGACCGTATCCTGCGCTCGCACAACCCCGGCGGACCCGGCGCTACGCCGTGGGTTCGTACCCCATCGGCAGGATGATCGACTTCGACTCGAGGTAGCTCATGACTCCCTCGGGACCGTTCTCACGGCCGACACCGGAGTTCTTGTAGCCGCCGAACGGCGAACCGGGATCGATGGCGTACCAGTTGATCCCGAGCGTCCCCGTCCGGATCCGCCCTGCGATCTCGATGCCGCGCTCGACGTCGGCGGTGTAGATCGCGCCGGCGAGCCCGTACTCGGAGTCGTTGGCGATCTCGACGGCCTCGTCGACGGTGTCGTAGTCGATGATGGCCAGGACAGGACCGAAGATCTCCTCCTGAGCGATGCGCATGTCGTTGGTGACGTCGGCGAAGACAGTCGGCGACAGGTAGTAGCCGGAGTCCATGCCCTCGGGGCGACCACCCTCGACGACGGTCGTCGCGCCGGCCTCCTTGCCGAGGCGGACGTAGTCCTCGATCTTGTCGCGCTGCTTCTCGGTGATGATCGGGCCCAGCACGAGACCGGGCGCCATCGCCTCCGCGGCGGCGGACACCGCGGCGACGATCTCGTCGTGGCGGCTGCGAGGGATGAGGATGCGGGTCTGTGCGACGCACGCCTGGCCGGTGTTGAACAGGCCGTAGAAGGCGAGCATCCCGGCGATCTCGTCGATGTTCGCGTCCTCGAGGACGATCGCAGCGGACTTGCCGCCGAGTTCGAGCTGGCAACTCTTCAGCTGCTCGCCGCAGGCGGCACCGATCTGCTTGCCCGCCCGGGTGGAGCCGGTGAACGTGATCTTGTCGACTCCCGGGTGGTCGACGAGGGCCTTTCCGGTCTCGACGCCGCCGGTCACCACCGACAGCACACCCTCGGGCAGGCCGGCCTCGGCGAAGATCTCCGCGACGACGAACGCGCTGAGCGGGGTCTCGGGCGCGGGCTTCAGCACCACGGAGCACCCCGCGGCGAGCGACGGCCCGAGCTTGTTGCACGCCAGGAACAGCGGGACGTTCCACGCGGTGATCGCGCCGACGACACCGACGGGTTCGCGCTCGACACGGGTGGTGCCGAACAGGCCGGTGCGGTGCTCGACCCAGGCGATGTCGTTCTCGATCGCGTCGGCGTAGGCGCGCAGCACGCCGGTGCCGGGTAGCTGCTGCAGCGTGGCGATGTCGCCTTCGCTGGCACCCATCTCGCCGGAGACCAGTGCGGCGATCGAGGCGATGCGCTCCTCGATGAGGTCGGCCGCCCGGCGCAGCACCGCGGCGCGGTCGGAGGGCGCGGTGCGGCTCCACACGCCGGACTCGAAGGAGGCCCGCGCAGCCTGCACGGCGGCGTCGACATCCTGCGCGTCACCGTCGGGGGCGCTGCCCACGTGCTCGCCCGTGGCCGGCGATCGCACCTCGAGGCGGGCGGTGGAGTGCGGCGCCTGCCGGCGTCCCCCGATGTAGAGCTCGTCGTGGTCGTGCGAGTCGGGGGAGGCCGCAGCCAGGGTGTCGATGGTGTCGGTCATGAGGGTGCGCGCTCCAGTGTGCTCGGGTGTGATGCTCGACACCCGATACTAGAACACGTTCCAGTTCTGTGGAACGGGCCGCCTCACTCCATCAACTGGAAACGGATCGCTGCCGTCACCGATTCGACCGCGTCGCCGAGCGTCTCGATCCGCTCCAACGGCGACGGCGCGGCCAGGATCGCGTACCGGTCGGCCTGCCCGATGGGCAGCTGACCGGCCCAGCGGAATGCGCGGTCGATGTCGTCCAGGTCGTCGGTGTCGGATGTGTCGTCGAACTGCACCTCGGTCCGTCCTGCCGAACGCACCAACTCGAACAGCTCACGGATCTTCCCGGCGACGGCCGCGTACTGCGACTCCAACGACTCCGCACCGAACGACACGATCGGCTCGTCGGGGTACTCCTCGACCAGCGCGCGCGGGTAGGGGTCGTCGGGCAGCCAGTCGACGACGCGCAGCCGGTCGGTCCCGACGCAGCGCACGAGGGCACGCCCGTCGTCCTTGACGTGGTGTTCGACGATGGCCGCGCTGGTCGCGATCATGTGCCGCTCGTCGCTGCCGCCCACCTCGGCGCCGCGGGCGATGAGCACGACGCCGAACGTCGGGTCGTCGGACTCCAGGCAGTGCGCCAGCATCTCGCGGTAGCGCGGCTCGAAGATCTGCAGGGGCAACAATTCCCCGGGGAGCAGCGCCATACCCAGCGGGAACATCGCCATCTGCTGCACCGGGGGAGCGGCCATGACTCCACGGTAGCCGCGCTCGGCGGCGGCGCGGGTCCGCGCGGGTGAGCGCCTGACCGTCAGGTCGACGGTCGGGCGTCCAGCACGACCTCGAACTCGAGCAGATCGGCGCCGCTGGACACAGGGTTGGCACGCTCACCGGCGTGCGCCTCGCGCGCCGGACCGCCGGCCCACGCCGCGAACGCCTCATCCGACTCCCACTGCGTCACGACGAAGTAGCGATCGTCGCCTTTCACCGGCCGCAGCAGCTGGAATCCGAGAAATCCCGGCGTCCCGTCGACGGTGTGGGCGCGGTTCGCGAACCGCTTCTCCAGTTCCGGGCCCGCGCCCTCGGGGACCGAGATCGCGTTGATCTTCACGACTGCCATGCCCGCTATCGTATCGGCCGTGCCCGCCGAGACCGGACTGCGCGATCACGGCACCGTGGTGCGCCGCGAGGAGGGTGGTGCAGCGGGCGATGTGCCGCCGATCCTCCTGCTGCACGGGCTGATGGGACGCGGCCGGACGTGGCGCCGCCAGATCCCCTGGCTGAGGCGGTACGGACGGGTGTTCACCGTCGACGCCGCGTTCCACACCGGCACCGGGGGCGTCGACCTCGACGACCTCGCGGCCGACGAGATCGCCACCGAACGGTTCGTCGCCGACATCGCCGAGACGCTGGTCTGGATCGACAGCGGCCCCGCGGTCCTCATCGGGCACTCGATGGGCGGCCTGCACGCCTTCTGTACAGCTTCGGCCTACCCCGAGCTGGTCTCCGCGATCGTCGTCGAGGACATGGCCCCGGACTTCCGCGGCCGCACCACCGCCGAGTGGTCGGAGGTGTTCGCGCACTGGCCCGCTCGCCTCGAGTCGGCCGAGCACGCGGCGACGGTGTTCGGACCCGTCGCGGGCCGCTACTTCCACGACGCGTTCGACGACGGCGCGATGCACGGCGACCTCGCGGTGTGGCAGGCGATCGCCGACGAGTGGGGCGCGCGGTCGTTCTGGGACGAGTGGGCCGCTGCCGCGGTGCCGTCCCTGCTGATCGAGGCGGGCAACGGCGTCACCCCACCCGGGCAGATGGCGCGGATGGCGGAGATGCACGAGAACGCAACGCATCTCGTCGTGGAGGGGGCCGGACACCTCGTGCACGACGACCGCCCCGAGACCTACCGCGGCGCGGTCGAGGCGTTCCTGTCCGCGACGCTGCCCTGACCGTCGCCCTCGCCCGCGAGCCAGAAGAGCGAGCCGTCGGAGGTCTCGACGAGACCGTCGGCGAGCAGCGAGTCGAGCGCGCGTTCCCGCTGTCCGGGGTCCTTCGGCCAGACCGTGTCGAGTCGTCCTCGCTCGACGGGTCCTGTCGCCGAACGGAACTCGTCGAGGATCAATCCGCGGACCTGGCGATCGGTGCCCGCGAACCTCTGCACCTTCTTCGGCGTGGTCACCGCCGGACGACCCGCCTGCACCCAGGCGCAGTCGGGGAGGGGGCACGCCGCGCACGACGGTGTCCGCGCAGTGCAGACGAGCGCGCCGAGCTCCATCAGCGCGGCGGAGAAGCGGGGCGCGAGATCGACGCGTGTGGGCAGCAAAGCCTGCGCGTCCGCGAGGTCGGTGCGTGCGGGGCTGCCGGCGTCCCCGCGACCGTGGATGGCACGGGCGATCACCCGCCGGACGTTGATGTCCACCACCGGAACCGGTGCGTCGTAGGCGAAGCAGGCGACCGCGCGGGCGGTGTAGTCGCCGACGCCGGGCAGGGTCAGCAGCGTCTCGACGTCGCGTGGCACCTCGTCGCCGAAGCGGTCGGCGAGGACGGTCGCACACTCGTGCAGTCGCATGGCGCGTCGCGGGTAGCCGAGCTTTCCCCAGGCGCGGACCACCTCGCCGACGTTCTCCCGGGCCATCGCCGACGGGACCGGCCATCGCTCGATCCACTCCAGCCACTTCGGGATCACGCGCGCGACAGGGGTCTGCTGCAGCATGATCTCGCTGATCAGGATCTGCCACGCCGACACGTCGTCGTGACGCCACGGGAGGTCGCGTTCGTGGTCGTCGAACCAGGTCAGCAGGGATTCGTGCAAAGTCACAGGGGCGTCCTGTCCGGTTTTCGGCACAATGTCATGCATGGCAGACATCACCCCCGCACAGGCATGGCGCGATCTGCGCGACGGAAACGACCGGTTCGTCTCGGGCGCACCCGCTCATCCGAGCCAGGGTATCGAGGACCGGACCCGGCTGACGCAGGGCCAGCACCCGAAGGCGATCCTCTTCGGCTGCTCGGACTCCCGCGTCGCCGCGGAGATCATCTTCGACCAGGGCCTCGGTGACCTGTTCGTCGTCCGCACCGCGGGCCAGGCGATCGACTCCGCGGTGCTCGGGTCGATCGACTTCGCCGTCGCGGTGCTCGGCGTGCCCCTCATCGTGGTGCTCGGCCACGACAGCTGCGGCGCGGTCGCCGCGACCATCAAGGCCCTCGACACCAACGAGCTGCCCGGCGGACACATCCGCGACGTCGTCGAGAAGGTCACCCCCAGCATCCTGCTCGGCAAGAGCCAAGGCCTCACCGAGGCAGCGGATTTCGAGGCCAAGCACGTGTCGGAGACCGCCGCTCGCCTGCTCGAGCGGAGCTCGATCGTGTCCGACGGCGTCGAGTCGGGGAAGGTCGGCATCGTCGGCCTCACCTACAGCCTCGCCGAGGGCAAGACGTATCTGCGGCAGGCGATCGGTGCCGTCGACGACGCGCCCGACGACGCCCACGCGATGACCGCGTCGTCCTGATCCAGGCACCGGATCGCCCGTAGTGCTCGTCACTGTGTGACGACACGCCGCCAGAGGTCGGACCGCGGATGCGGTCCGACCTCTAGCGTTCGTGCTGTGTTGGAACCGTCAGGCCCGTTGCCACCGGAGATCTACTGGCGCCGTCGTGCGCTGGCGATCGCCGTCGTGGTGGTCGTGGTCGCGGTGATCATCGGGTTGATCGTGTGGGCGTCCGGCGGTTCGGACTCGCCGCGGAACACCAGCGCGTCGGTCGCCCCGTCGTCACAGGCGTATCCCTCGTTGTCGCCGTACGCCTCCGACAGCGCAGTCCCCGGCAGCGGGACCGCGGGATCCGGCGGTTCGGGCGGTGCGCCCGGTCAGGTCCCGGCGTCGACGAACGCCTCCGGTGTCGTCGTGCCGGGGTCGACCACCCCGTCGGCGAACCCGACCGCGGTCCCCGCGTCGGGCCTGTGCCCCGACCAGAACATCTCGGTGGTGCTCTACACCGACAAGCCGACCTACACCGTCGGTGACAAGCCGGTCTTCACGATCGTCGTCACCAACGCCGGTCTCGCCGACTGCACCCGCGACGTCGGCAAGGACATGCAGAACGTGACCGTGCGGAGTCTCGACGGGACGCGCTACATCTGGTCGGCCACCGACTGCTCGCCGATCGCGACGGTCAACAACCAGACGCTCAAGCCGGCTCAGCAGTTCCGCGACACCATCGTGTGGTCGGGGACCACCAGCACGCCGGGCTGCAAGACGCCACGCGTCGTCGCGCCCGCCGGGTCCTACCAGGCGGTCGGCAACCTGGGCACGAAGGTGAGCGCACCCATCACCTTCAACATGACGGACCCGGCGAGTCGCTAGACCCATCCGACGGTCGGGGTCAGTCGAACCGTTCGATCGTCGTCTCGGCGAGCCGCGACAGGCCCTCGCGGATGTGACGGGCCCAGATCTCGCCGATGCCGTCAACAGCCTGCAGGTCGGCCGCACTGGTCGCCAGCAGCGCCTGCAGGGTGCCGTAGTTGCGCACCAGACGGTCGACGTGAGCCAACTGCAGTCCCGGGATCCGTGACAGCAGTCGATAGCCGCGGGGATTCATCGTCGTGTCCTGCGCGTCGAGCGTCGTCGGGTAACCGAAGGCCCCGGCGAGCAGCGTCGAGTCGAGCAGGTCGGTGTCGTTGAGCGCCTCGATCGCCTCGAGGGCCTGTCGGACCTCCTCTACGGACGCCGGCTCCGGACTCGAGTAGTAGTCGCGCACGACGAGCTCGCGGATGGTGTCGTTGTCGCCCTCGAGTTCCTCGAGTTGAAGGCTCAGCTGACGACCATTGCTGCCGAGTTCGAGGACGTACTGCCGGATCTCGACCGACACCCGTCGCACCATCTCCATGCGCTGCACCGCGGTCATCGCCTCGCGCAGCGAGACGTAGTCCTCGATCTCCGCGCGCGACAGACCGGCACTGACCTCGTCGAGTCGGGTCTTGTACCGCTGCAGCGTGGCGACGGCGAGGTTCGCGCGCGACAGGATCGGGTCCGAACCCTCGACGACGTGGCGGACGCCGTCGACGTACGCCGAGACGATCGACATCGACGCGCTCACCGAGATGACCGGGTGGCCGGTCTGCACCGCTGTCCGTTCGGCGGCGCGGTGGCGGGTGCCGGACTCCTCGGTGGGGATCGACGGGTCGGGGACGAGCTGCACGTTGGCCCGCACGATCTTGCTGCCGTCGGTGGACAGGACGACGGCACCGTCCATCTTCGACAGCTCGCGCAGGCGGGTCGGGGCGAACTCGACGTCGAGGTGGAAGCCGCCGTCGCAGATGCGCTCGACGGCCTCGTCGTACCCGAGGACGATCAGCGCACCGGTCCGGCCGCGCAGGATGCGCTCCAGCCCGTCGCGCAGGCCGGTGCCGGGCGCCACGCGGGCGATCGTCGCCCGCAGCAGGTCGCCGTGCGCCGCGTCCGTCATCGAGATCCCTCTCCCGTCTGCGGCCGTGGCAGGGGCCGCGACCGGGGACAAGCGTAACGACGACTAGATTCGCGCTGCGTGAAGACCACCTTCGTCGTGCCCGACGACCTCGAGCAGGCGCGACGCGCTCCTGCCGCCCCGGCGATCGGGGAGGTCGTGCCGCCCCACAACTGTCGGTGCCACGGCTGCGGCCCGGAGGCCGAGAACGGACTGCATCTGCGCGCTGTTTTCGGTGAGGATCTCACGGCCACAGCCACATTCGTGGTCGAGCCCCGATTCGAGGGCGGTCCCGGGGTGATCCACGGGGGCGTCGTCGCGACGCTGTTCGACGAGATGATGGGCCTGGCGAACGTGCACCTCGGGGTCGTCGCGGTGACCGCCGTCCTCGATGTCGACTACGCGCTGCCCATCCCGGTCGGGACGACACTCCGCCTGGTCGCCCGGGTACTCGGCCGGCAGCGCCGGAAGGTCTACAGCGCCGTCGAGGCGTTCGACGACGCCGCCGGCCCGGACACCGAACCGCTCGCCGCCGGGCACGGCATCTTCGTGGTCGTCGATCCGCGCGCGCACTTCGCCGCCTCGCGTCCCTGACCCGATCGGCCGTGCGGATTGGCGCGGAACTGAGGAAGGCGGGCGCGGTCTGCACGCCCGGGGTGCGTTCGCACGGCCGGGCGCCGTTCGCATGGCCCCTGAGACGTGCGAACGACTCCGGGCCGTGCGAACTCGCCCGTGACGTCACTGATTCGCCACCGCGGGCGCGATTCGCCCGTCGGATCGGCCGGGCGATCCTGTCGTGCGGTGGCGAGGCTGGGATCGCGCGGGCGAGACAGAGGACGGGGCGTCGCAACTGCCCGATGAACGGTTCCGGGTGCCCGGCAGACGGTTCCGGGTGCCCGACAGACGGCGTGGGCCGGATGGGAGCGGGTCAGAACGAGTAGGCGTCGACGGAGGTGACCAGGGCGGCGCGGACGGCTTCGTGGAGGTCGGCGACCTGTGTGATGCGGATGCCCGACGGCAGGTCGTCGGATCCGGCGGGGACGATCGCGTGGCGGAAACCGAGGCGCTTCGCCTCCGCGACCCGACGGCCGATCGCACTGACCCGACGCACCTCACCGGCGAGTCCGACCTCGCCGATCGCGACCGTCGAACGGGGGAGGGCCTTCATCCGGCGGATCGACCCGATGGCGAGTGCGACGGCGAGGTCCGCAGCGGGCTCGGTGATCTTCATGCCGCCGACGGTCGCGACATAGACCTCCACGTCGGACACCTTGACCGCGATGCGTCCCTCGAGCACGGCGAGGATCATCGCCACCCGTGGGGAGTCGAGGCCGCTCACCGCGCGACGGGGCGACGCCATCTGGGTGGGGGTCACCAGCGCCTGCACCTCGGCGACCATCGGTCGTCGACCGTCCATCGTCACGGTGATCGCGGTGCCGGGCACGTCGTCGTCGCGGTGGTGCAGGAAGAGGCCGGTCGGGTCGGGGACCTCGTGGATCCCGTCGCCGCGCTGCTCGAAGCACCCGACCTCGTCGGAGGCGCCGAAGCGGTTCTTGATGCCGCGCACCATGCGCAGCGCCGAATGCTTGTCGCCCTCGAAGGCCAGCACCACGTCGACCATGTGCTCGAGGGTGCGGGGCCCGGCGACAGCCCCCTCCTTGGTGACGTGCCCGACGAGCACGACGGAGATGCCGGTGTTCTTCGCCAGCGAGGTGAGAGCGGTGGTGACGGTGCGGATCTGGGTGACGCCGCCGTTCACGCCGTCGGCACCGCCGGCGATCATCGTCTGCACGGAGTCGACGATCATCAGCGTGGGGGCGACCTGTTCGGCGTGGGCGAGGACAGTGTCGAGATCGGTCTCGGCCGCCAGGAACACCTCGCTGTGCACCGCGCCCGTGCGCTCGGCCCGCAGGCGCACCTGGGCGGCCGACTCCTCGCCCGTCACGTAGAGCGCGCGCCGACCCATCTCGGCCCACCGTTTGACCGTCTCCAGCAGCAGCGTCGACTTGCCGACGCCGGGTTCACCGGCGAGCAGGACCACCGACCCCGGGACGATCCCGGAACCCAGGACGCGGTCGAGTTCGCCGATGCCGGTGGGCATGGCGTCGGCCGCGGTCGCGTCGATCTCGGTGATGCGCTTGGCCGGTGACGCCGGGACCACGGACGTCGCGCCGGGACGACCCGACGACGCCACGGCAGGGGCCTCGTCGACGGTGCCCCACTCGCCGCAGTCGGGGCAGCGACCCACCCACTTGGGTGCGAGGTGCCCGCAGGCGGTGCAGCGATAACTCGGACGGGGCTTGGCCACGGCGTGACCCTATCGGCGGACGCCGACAGTCCCGGGGAGGCCGATCAGCCCGCGGAGCCGCCGGAGCCGGTGTTGGGCAGGTTCGAGCCGAACTGGTTCTCGCCGGAGCCGTTCTCGCTGCCCTCGTTGGCGCGCTCGTTCTGCTCGGCCGCCTCGGCGTTCTCACGGTTCAGGAACTGTGAGTCACGACGAGGGTTCACCGAGCCCGCGTCGACGGGGACGTTGACGGTGACCTTGCCGGCGCGCTGGAACGTGAACTGGAGCGGCACCGTCAGACCGGGACGGACCTTGGTGCCCATGCCCGTGAGGGTGACGGTGATCCGGGTCTCGGTGGGGTCGGCGGAGTTGCCCACCGATCCCGCCTGCGATTCCTCCGACGCGACCTGTGACGAGGGGATCTCGGCCGATGCGGGCGTCGACGCGTCCGCGCCGGAGGTCAGCAGCTGCGACGGCTGTCCGGCGCGCAGCGACTTGGTCGCCGGGAGTGCGGTGCTGCCCGAGATGGTGGCCGAGCCACCGCCGGGGACGGTGATCGACTGCAGCGTGTCGTCCTGGTAGGCGCTGTTGTTGGAGATGAGGAACGCGAGCTCGAACGGACCGCCGTTGACGAAGGCGTCGTCGGCGTTCACCGGCGGGTAGACGACGTGGACGTCACGCAGGGCGAGCTGGCCGACCGTCGCGTTGCCGCCGTTGACCGCGGCTTCCTGGTTCGCGGTCTGCGAGATCTGGCCGCTGCTACAGGCGCCGACACCGAACACCACGGCCGAGCCGATGGCTGCGGCGGCCACCGCGCGCGCGACGCCGCGGGACGAGGTCAGACGGGCCACGACCCGCTGCGGGCGGGCGACCTGGGCGGGGGACTGCTCTGCCACCGGGATTCCTCTTCAGCCTGAAGGACCCGTGCGGGTCACACCGACGATGCACTACGGAGAGTAGTTGCTCCGGGGTGTCACCGGTGCCGCGGGTGCGCAAACACCGCGCGGCCCGGACGCGGTGGGGTGTGCGGGCGGAGCCCTGCGGGCCCGTCGCGGGCGCCCAGATCGCCTCCTCCACAGGGCTCCCCGGCTGTGGATAGCCGCTGGTAGGCCCCTGACCTGCACCGTTGTGTGATGCACGGAACACCCCCGTGCTAGACTGGCCCTATCGAAAGGGGCTAGTGAACTGTGAATTTCAAAGTCGGTGACACCGTCGTATACCCCCACCACGGAGCTGCGAAGGTCGAAGACATCGTGGTCCGCACCATCAAGGGTGAGCAGGTGGAGTACCTCGTCCTCAAGATCGCCGATGGTGACATGACCGTCCAGATCCCGTCCACCAAGCTCGAGTACGTCGGTGTCCGCGACGTCGTGGGCGAGGAGGGGCTCGGGCAGGTCTTCGACGTCCTGCGCGCCCCGCACACCGAGGAGCCCACCAACTGGGCACGCCGCTTCAAGGCCAACCAGGAGAAGCTCATCTCCGGCGACATCATCAAGGTGTCGGAGATCGTGCGTGACCTGTGGCGTCGCGAGCAGGATCGCGGCCTGTCCGCCGGTGAGAAGCGCATGCTGACCCGCGCCCGTCGCGTCCTCGTCGACGAGCTGTCGCTGGCGCAGGGAACCGACGAGGCCAAGGCCTCGGTCATGCTCGACGAGGTCCTCGCCACCGCCTCCTGAGGCGACGGCGACACCATGACGTCCGCCGCCTCGACGGTGGCGTTGATCCCTGCCGCCGGGTCGGGCACCCGACTCGGCGCAGGGATCCCCAAAGCATTCGTCGACCTCGCCGGACGCACGATCCTGCAGCGATCCGTCGACGGCGTCCTCGCCGCCGGCATCGGCCACGTCGTCGTCGCGGTACCGGCCGACCTGGTCGACGCGACACGGTCCGACGTGCCTGACGCTCAGGTCGTCGTCGGAGGATCAGCACGCAGTGACTCCGTCCGGGCCTGCCTCGCCACGGTCATCGGCGGACGCTCTCCCGACCCCGAGGTGGTCCTGGTTCACGACGCCGCTCGTGCCCTCACCCCACCCGCGGTCTTCGCCCGCGTCATCGACGCCATCCGGTCCGGCCACGACGCGGTCATCCCCGCCGTCCCGGTCACGGACACGCTCAAACGTGTCGACGTCGACGGCACAGTCGTCGCCACGGTGGACCGCACGCCGTTGCGGTCGGTGCAGACACCCCAGGGATTCCGGCCCGAGGCGCTGGTGCGGGCCCACGCGTCCTCGGCCGACGCGACCGACGACGCCGGTCTCGTCGAGGCGCTCGGGATGCACGTCCACGTCGTCGCGGGCGACATGATGGCCTTCAAGATCACCACCGACTGGGACCTGCGGTTGGCACGGTTGCTGTGTGAGCAGGGTGCGGCCGCCGCACCGGCGGCACCGTGACCGGGATGCGTGTCGGCATCGGGACCGACGTCCACCCCTTCCAGCCGGGCAAGCCGTGCTGGATGGTGGGCTTGCATTTCCCCGACACCGAGGGCTGCGAGGGCCACTCCGACGGTGACGTGGGCATCCACGCCCTGTGCGACGCGCTGCTCTCGGCGGCCGGACTCGGTGATCTCGGTGCGGTGTTCGGGACCGGTCGGCCCGAGTGGGACGGCGTCGACGGGGCGACCATGCTCACCCACGTCCGCGGTCTCGTCACCGACGCCGGATGGACCGTCGGCAACGCGGCGGTCCAGGTCATCGCGAACCGACCCAAGATCGGGCCCCGCCGTGACGAGGCGCAGAAGCTCCTCTCCGACCTGGTCGGCGGACCGGTGTCGGTCTCGGCGACCACCACCGACGGACTCGGGCTGACCGGCCGCGGTGAGGGTGTCGCCGCGGTCGCGACGGCGTTGCTCCTCGCCCGCGACGGCTGACGCCTACTGTGGACGGCGTGGATCTGTTGCTCGGCATCGACATGGGCACCGGGAGCACGAAAGGCGTCCTCGTCGACCCAGACGGTGTCGTCCTCGCCTCCCGGACGGTGTCCCACCAGATCTCCCTTCCTCGTCCCGGCTGGGCCGAGGTGGATGCGGACGAGCTGTGGTGGTCCGAGATCCGTTCCGTTGCACAGGAACTGACTGCCGAGATTCCCGAGGGGTCCCGCCTCGCGGGAGTGTGCGTGAGCGGCGTCGGACCCTGTCTGGTGCTGTGCGACGCGAACGGCACGCCGCTGCGCCCGGCGATCCTCTATGGCATCGACTCGCGCGCGCACCGCGAGATCGATGCACTGACCGACGAACTCGGCGCCGAGGCGATCGTGGAGCAGGCGGGGACCGCGCTCTCGAGCCAGGCCGTCGGCCCGAAGATCGAATGGGTACGCCGCGAGGAACCGGACGTCTTCGCCGCCGCCCACCGCTGGTACGGGTCGAACAGCTACATCACCGCCCGGCTCACCGGCGAGTACGTGATGGACCACCACACCGCGAGCCAGTGCGATCCGCTCTACCTGACTCGGGAGTTCCGCTGGAACGACGAGTGGGCACAACGGATCTGCGGTCATCTCGAGATGCCACGGCTGGTGTGGCCGCGCGACGTAGTCGGGACGGTCACGGCCGACGCGGCGGACGCGACGGGCATCCCGGCGGGCACGCCGGTGGTCGCCGGGACCGTCGACGCCTACGCCGAGGCCTTCTCCGTCGGGGCGCGCTCGCCCGGCGACCTCATGCTGATGTACGGGTCCACCATGTTCTGCGTCCAGGTCCTGGACGGGTACCACACCGACCCCGCGCTGTGGACCACCGCCGGCGTGGAACCGGGGAGCCTGGCGTTCGCGGCGGGAACGTCCACCGCAGGAAGTCTCACCACCTGGTTGCAGACCGTCACCGGAGGTGCGTCGTTCGACGAGTTGATGACCGAGGCGCTCGAGGTACCACCCGGCAGCGACGGTCTCCTGTTCCTGCCCTACCTGGCGGGTGAGCGCACGCCTGTGTTCGACCCGGATGCGCGCGGCGTCCTCGCGGGCCTGACGCTGCGCCATGGTCGCGGTCATCTCTTCCGCGCTGCCTACGAGGGCATCTCGTTCGGTATCCGCCACATCCTCGAGCGCTTCGACGCGGCCAGTCCCACGGTGCGGACGATCGCCGTCGGCGGGGGGCTGCGCAGCCCGATCTGGGCCCAGACACTGTCCGACATCACCGGCCGCACCCAACTGGTCCCCGCGGAGGGGATCGGCGCGAGCTACGGCGGCGCTCTGCTGGCCGCGATCGGGACCGGGCTGGTGCCGCCGGAGACGGACTGGACGACACTGGAGCGTGAGATCGTGCCGAACCCGGACGTGCGCGAGCTGTACGACGAGCTCTACGCCCAGTGGCGAGACCTGTACCCCGCGACGCGATCCCACGTGCACGCCCTGGGTGACATCGCTGGACGCTGACCTCGGGCGGTGAGCCGGGGTGTCAGCCGGCCGTGTAGCCCCCGTCGATCGGGAGGTCGACGCCGGAGATCATCGACGCCGCGTCGGAGGCGAGCCACACGATGGCGTCCGACACCTCCCGTGGTTCGGCGAAGCGCGCCAACGGGATCCGACCTTTCAGTGGTGCGGCCTTCTGCTCGTCACCCCACACACGCCGGCCCATGTCGGTGAGGACGACTGTGGGACACACCGAGTTCGCGCGGATGCCGTGCGGACCGAGCTCCAGGGCCAGCACCTTGGTCGCCATGACGAGGCCGGCCTTGGTCGCTGAGTAGGCGTAGTGCTCGGCCAGCGGCGTCAGTGCCGCCGCGGACGCGACGGTGACGATCGACCCGCGGATGCCCCGCGCAACCATGTCCCGCCCGACGCCTGCGGCGAGCAGTGCCGGTGCACGCAGGTTCACCGCGACGGTGGCGTCGAAGCCAGCGGCGTCGAGATCGAGCACCGAGGCGGGGTGCGAGACGCCGGCGTTGTTCACCAGGACGTCGAGACCGTCGAACGCGGCGACGGCGTCGGCGACGAGCCGATCGGGACCGTCGGAGGCGGCCAGGTCGGCGGCGCAGCAGGTGATCTCGACGTCGAACTCGTCCCGCAGCGGCGACGCCTGCGCCTCGAGGTCGTCGACGGACCGACCGGAGAGGACCAGTCGCGCACCGGCCTCGGCGAAGGCGCGCGCGATGTCCGCTCCGAGCCCGCGGGTCGCTCCCGTGACGAGCGTGCGTGCGCCGTCGAGACGGATCTCGCTCACGTGGTGACCTCCTGGTGGGGGAGTGCGGCGACGATGGCCCCGGCGGTCGCCGGGTCCGTGACGAGCCGGCGGTAGTACCCGCCGCGCGCGCCGGCGATGATGGACTCGATCTTGTCCGACCCGACCGCGACCGCGATCGTGACCGGGATCTGCTGCAGCACATCGAGATCGATTGCGATGAGGCGGTCGATCCCCTCGAAGTCGACGGGTGCGCCGTCGCGGTCGTAGAAGCGTGAGCAGACGTCACCGACGGCGCGACGCAGCGACGTGGAGTCGGTGGGCACGAACCGGGGGATGTCGGAGCGGCTCAGCGGCGGCGCGCCTACACCCATCAGCGCGCACCGCGCCTGCGGCCACAGATCGAGCACCCGCTGGATGCTCGGGTCCTGCAGCAGCGACGGGTGCAGGTTGGGGCCGGGCAGCGCGGGCGCGAACAGGTAGGTGGCGCGTCCGCCGACGCGGTTGGCGACCCGGCGGGTGATCTCGTTCGTCTGGTACCACTCCTCGGGCTGGTCGTTGCCGCCGACGGTGGGCGCGACCAACACGCCCGGCAGTGGCGTCAGGTCGAACCGCGAGACCTCGTAGACCGTCCGCCCGGACGACACCAGCAACACGTCGCCCGGCGCGAGGCCCGCGGAGGCGAGGGCGCGCGCGACCGCGGGTGCCAGCGTCCCGCCCATCACGTCGACGGTGGACCGGCCCGACGCCGGCGGGAGTGCGGGGGACAGGAAGACCGATTCGAGTCCCAGCACGTCGGCGACACGATGTGCCAGCTCGTCGGCGGGCAGTTCGGACCCCGGGGGGACCACCTCGATGCGGACGATCCCCTGTCGACGAGCCTCCGACAGCAGACGACTCACGGTGGCCCGGCTGGTCCCGAGACGCGCCGCGACCTCGGCCTGCGTCGCGTCCTCCTCGTAGTAGAGGCGCGCGGCGGCGTAGAGCAGCGCCGGGTCGTAGACGCCGTCGGGCAGGGACATGGCGAGCAGTATGACAGCCGCACGACCGCCGTGAGCATGTGTTCACGACACTCGGCGGGATGAACAAATGTTCTGAGCATTTGCTTGCGCGTGGGATGCGTCGTCGTTAATGTGACTGCCACCACAGATCCGGTGACGCATGACGCGGCTCACCGTGCGAGGAGAAGACATGAGCGAGATCCCCGAGAAGATGCAGGCCGTGGTCTGCCACGGGCCGGAGGACTACCGGCTCGAGGAGGTCGTGGTGCCCACGCCCGGCCGCGGCGAGGCGCTCGTCGCCGTCGAGGCTGTCGGGATCTGTGCGAGCGATCTGAAGTGCTACCACGGTGCGGCGAAGTTCTGGGGCGACGAGAGCCGTCCGGCCTGGGCCGAGACCATGGTCATCCCCGGCCACGAGTTCGCCGGTCGCGTCGTCGCGCTCGACGACGAGGCGGCGCGCCGGTGGGGTGTCGCGGTCGGCGACCGCGTGGTTTCCGAGCAGATCGTGCCGTGCTGGGAGTGCCGGTTCTGCCGACGCGGCGAGTACCACATGTGCGCACCGCACGACCTGTACGGCTTCAAGCGCCGCACGCCGGGCGCGATGGCGTCGTACATGGTGTTCCCGGCTGAGGCTCTGGTGCACAAGGTCTC
The DNA here is from genome assembly GCF_947494875.1 of uncultured Williamsia sp. GTDB lineage: Bacteria > Actinomycetota > Actinomycetes > Mycobacteriales > Mycobacteriaceae > Williamsia_A. Next base: position 272,061 of record NZ_CANLWM010000008.1, on the reverse strand, counting down.
GTCGGACATCGCGCCGCAGCACGCCGCGTTCGCCGAGCCTCTGTCGTGCTCGCTGCACGCCGTCGAGCGCGCGCGGATCCAGTTCGAGGACACCGTCGTGGTGGCCGGGTGCGGGCCGATCGGTCTCGGCATGATCGCCGGCGCGGCGGCGAAGAACCCGATGCGGGTGATCGCGCTCGACATGGCGCCGGAGAAGCTCGATCTCGCGACCCGATGCGGCGCGGACCTGACGATCAACATCGCCGAGGAGGATGCGATCTCGATCGTCCGTGACCTCACCGACGGGTACGGCGCGGACGTCTACCTCGAGGGCACCGGTCACCCGTCGGCCGTCGGTCAGGGTCTGAACATCCTGCGCAAGCTCGGTCGCTACGTGGAGTACGGCGTCTTCGGCAGTGAGGCCTCCGTCGACTGGAGCATCATCAGCGACGACAAGGAGCTCGACGTCCTCGGCGCGCACCTCGGGCCGCACTGCTGGCCCGCCGCCATCGCGATGATCGAGTCCGGTCGCCTCCCGATGGACGAGATCTGCACCCACCAGTTCCCGCTCGCCGAGTTCCAGAAGGGTCTGGACATGGTGGGTTCGGGCTCGGAGTCGGTCAAGGTCTCACTCATCCCCGAGGCGGTCGCCTGATGGCCCCGATCGGACAGGGATCGCCGATGGACCGCCGGTTCTCCCGTCGGGACATGTTGCGCGCCATGGGTATCGCGGGTGCGGCGGCCGCGACGGTCCCGATCCTGGGGGCATGCGGCATCGGCGGACGTGTCGACGAGCCGAACGGCGCGTCCGCGGTGACCGGTGCGTTCGACTGGAAGAGCCAGAAGGGCACGACCCTGTCGATCCTGCAGACGCCGCACCCCTACCAGCTGTCCTACCAGCCACTGCTGGCCGAGTTCACGGAGCTGACCGGCATCGAGGTGAAGGTCGACCTCGTGCCCGAGGCCGACTACTTCACCAAGCTGAACACCGAACTCGCCGGCGGGACCGGCAAGCACGACTGCTTCATGCTCGGCGCCTATTTCATCTGGCAGTACGGTCCGCCCGGATGGCTCGAGGACCTGGGCCCGTGGATCGCCAACAGCTCGGCGACCAACGCCGAGTACGACTTCGACGACATCTTCGAGGGTCTCCGGCAGTCCACCCGCTGGGACTTCGAGCTCGGCAACCCGATCGGATCCGGCGGTCAGTGGGCCATCCCGTGGGGCTTCGAGAACAACGTCGTGGCCTACAACAAGGCCTACTTCGACCGCCGGGGCATCAAGCTCCCCACCACGTTCGACGACTTCATCCAGCTGGCCACCGATCTCACCGACCGGTCGGAGAACCGGTACGGCATCGCCACCCGCGGGTCGAAGTCGTGGGCGACGATCCACCCCGGCTTCATGACCCAGTACACCCGCGAGGGCGCCGTCGACTACCGCGTCGACGGGTCCGACCTCGTCGCCGAGATGAACAGCCCCAAGGCGGTCGACTTCACGAAGAAGTGGATCGAGATGCAGAAGGCGGCCGGTCCGACGTCGTGGACGACCTACGACTACCCGCAGGCCACAGGCGATCTCGGTGACGGGACCGCGATGATGGTCTACGACGCCGACTCCGCGACCTACCCGAAGAACAAGCCGGGTGCGAGCAAGGAGGCCGGGAACCTGGGGTGGTACCCCGGTCCCGCCGGTCCGGACGGCAACTACCGCACCAACCTGTGGACGTGGAGCTGGGCCATGAACGCCCGGTCGACGCGCAAGCCCGCGGCCTGGCTGTTCATGCAGTGGGCCACCGGCAAGGAGTCGATGAACAAGGCAGTCGAGGGTGGCATCTACGCCGATCCCGTGCGGAAGTCCGTGTTCGACACCACCTTCACCCGCATCGCGGCCGACCAGCCCGGTTACCTCGAGACGTTCGAGACGGTGATCGGCTCGTCGAAGATCCAGTTCACGCCGCAGAAGAAGTTCTTCGACACGACCAAGGACTGGGCGGTGGCGCTGCAGGACATCTACGGCGGCGACAACGCGCAGTCGCGGCTGAACAGCCTCGCCAAGACCAACACCTCCAAAGTCAACCTGTAGAGGGCGGCCCACCCATGTCAACGCAGACGTCCACGCCCGCCGAGGCGTCCTCCGCCGCACCGGATCCGGTGCCCGGGCGGAAGCTGCCGGAGGTGCCGTCCTGGCGCCGACGGCTCCGGCCCTATCTGTTGTCGCTGCCGGCGGTCGCGATCGTCATCGGCATCCTGTACCCGTTCGTGGTCGGCGCGTACTACGCGTTCCTCAACTACGCGGCGGTCAACCCGGACCCGGTGTTCGTGTGGTTCGACAACTTCAAGTCCGTCCTCGGCGACGAGATCTTCTGGTCGAGCGTGCGGACGACGGCGATCTTCGCGGTCGGCGCCACGCTGCTCGAGACGCTCCTCGGCGTCGGCCTCGCGCTGCTGCTCAACCGCTCGAGCATCGTCGGCAAGATCTTCGAGAAGGTGCTGATCCTCCCGCTGATGATCGCGCCGGTGATCGCGGGCGTCATCTGGAAACTGATGTTCAACCCGCAGTTCGGCATCCTCAACCACGTGTTCGGCCTGGGTAGCACGTTCGACTGGCTGTCACGGTCGAACGCGCTGTTCTCGGTGATCCTCGTCGACATCTGGATCTTCACGCCGTTCGTCGCGATCCTCGTCCTCGCCGGCATCCGGTCGCTGCCGAAGGAACCGTTCGAGGCGTCCGAGATCGACGGCGCCGGATGGTTCTACATGTTCCGCAAGCTGATGCTGCCGATGATCTGGCCCTACATCCTGGTCGCCGTCATCTTCCGGTTCATGGACAACCTCAAGGTGTTCGACCACATCTACGTCCTCACCGCCGGCGGCCCCGGTGTCGCGACCCGCACCCTGCAGATCGGTGCGTTCGAGGACTCGATCATCAACCTCGACTACTCCCGGGGCAGCACCTACATGCTGCTGCTCTGGATCCTCGTGTTCATCACCGCACGCATCCTCGTCGGCGTGCTGGGCAAGGCGCAGCGTCGTGCTGCGGGAGCGGAGTCCTGATGGCAGGCGTACGCATTCCCCGACCGCATCTCCCGCGCCGGGAGGAGCTGCTCCCCGGGCGCAAGCGGTTCACCGGCGGCTCGGTCGCCGCCGACCTCACCCTGCTGGTGTGGTTCGTGTTCTCCCTCTTCCCGATCGCCTGGATGGTGATCCTGGCGCTGAAGAACTCGGCCGAGCAGACCACCACCTACTTCCAGTTCAGCCCGACGTGGTCGAACTTCGCCACCGTGCTCTCCAGCAAGGGCGAGCGGATGACCAGCGTCGACTTCACCGCCTCGCTGTGGACCAGCGTCCTCAACTGCGGTGGCGCGGTGATCGTCTCGCTGGTCATCGGCATCCCGGCGGCGTACGCCGCAGGGCGGTGGAAGTACCGCGGCAGCGACGACCTGATGTTCCAGATGCTGTCGTTCCGGTTCGCCCCGGAGCTGATGGTGATCGTCCCGCTGTTCGTCATCTACAACCAGGTCGGTCTGTTCGACACCAAGGTCGGCATGATCTGGGTGCTGCAGCTGGTGACGATGCCGCTGGTGGTGTGGATCCTGCGGTCCTACTTCCAGGACCTGCCCGAAGACCTCGAACAGGCCGCCCTGCTCGACGGGTACACCCGCAGCCGCGCGTTCGTGATGGTCGCGCTGCCGATGGTGCGTCCCGGCATCGCCGCGGCGGCCCTGCTGGCGTTCATCTTCGCCTGGAACAACTACGTCTTCCCGCTGATCCTCGCCGACAGCAACGCCGGCACGGTGACCGTCGCGATCACCAAGTTCCTCGGCGGCGGCGGCCAGGCGTACTACAACCTCACCGCCGCGGCGGCGGTGATCGCAGCCCTGCCCCCGCTGGTCCTCGCCCTGACCATCCAGCGGTACCTCGTGCGGGGCCTGTCCTTCGGAGCGGTGAAATCCTGATGGCCACACTGGAACTGAACGGTCTGACGAAGACCTACGGGAAGACCGCCGCGGTGTCCGACATCTCCGTCGACATCGCCGACGGCGAGTTCTTCGTCATCCTGGGGCCCAGCGGTGCCGGGAAGACGACGACGCTCAAGTCGATCGCCGGTCTCGTCGACATCGACGCAGGGTCGGTGCGGATCGGCGGCGTCGACATGACGCAGGTCGAGCCGTACCACCGCAACGTCGCGATGGCCTTCGAGAGCTACGCGCTGTACCCGCAGAAGACGGTCAGCGAGAACCTCGCGTCGCCGTTGAAGTCGGGGCGCACCGGCAAGTACTCCGCCGCCCAACGCACCGAGCGGATCGAGCAGGTCACCAGCACACTCGGCATCAACCATCTGCTGCAACGGTTCCCGCGGGAACTGTCGAACGGACAGCGTCAGCGCGTCGCCCTCGGGCGGGTGCTGGTGCGTCCCGCCGACGTCTACCTGCTCGACGAGCCGCTGAGTCACCTCGACGCCAAACTGCGGGCGGCGATGCGTGCTGAGCTCAAGCAGCTCGGCCAGATGTCGAACACCACCACCGTCTACGTCACGCACGACTACCAGGAGGCGCTGGCCCTCGGCGACCGCATCGCGGTGATGCGCGAGGGAGAACTGGTGCAGATCGGGACGCCGCAGGAGATCTGGCGTCGACCGGCCGACACGTTTGTCGGGCGGGCGCTCGGCCAGCCGGAGATGAACCTCCTCGACGGTGTCGTCGACGCCGGTGACGGCGGGGCAACGTTCCGCCTCGGAGACGGCACTGTCGAGCTGCCGGTGCCCGCCGGGGTCGACGTGTCGCGCGGCGACCGCGTCCGCGTCGGTCTGCGTCCGTGCGACCTGTCCGTCGCGGCCGACGGCACCGCCCCGGGGATCCGGGGTCGGGTGCTCCTCGCCGAACGTCTCGGCCGCAACGTCGAACTCACCGTGTCCGCGGGCGGCGAGCAGATCGTCGTCCTGGTCACCAGCCGGGCCGGCGTCACCGAGGGCTCCGAGGTGACGGTCACCGTCGCCCCCGACGACATCCACCTGTTCGCCGCGACGTCCACCGGATCCGCCGGCGGCGGCGACACCGCGCGTCTCGGCGGCGCGACGGCCCCCAGCCTGGAGGCACACGCATGAGCATCCTGTCTGACTCCCGTCGCAAGCGCGACGACGACGCGTCGACGACCGACGGGGCGCAGAGCCTCACCCTCTCGAACCTGGTGAAGACCTACTCCGCCCGCGGTCGCGAGGAGTTCCGCGCCGTCAAGGGCCTCGACCTCGCCATCGAGCCGGGGGAGCTGATCGCCCTGCTCGGACCGTCCGGATGCGGCAAGACCACCACCCTGCGGATGATCGCCGGGCTCGAGACGGTCACCAGCGGGTCCATCCGCATCGGCGACACCGAGATCTCGGAGATGCCCGCCTCCCGGCGTGGCGTCGGCGTGGGATTCGAGAGTTACGCGCTGTACCCCCCGATGTCGGTGCGCGAGAACCTCCTCTACGGACTGAAGGCACGCAAGGTCCCCGACGCCGCCGCGAAGGTCGACGCCATCGCCGAGCGTCTCGAGATGACCGACATGATGGCCCTGCGTCCCGCAGGCCTGTCGAGCGGACAGAAGCAGCGGGTCGCTCTCGCGCGGGCGCTCGTCCGGAACCCGCCCGTGCTGCTGCTCGACGAGCCGCTCAGTCACCTCGACGCCTCGGCACGCCAACGGGTTCGGCGAGAACTCAAGGTGTTGCAGCGGGAATTCGGCTACACGACGATCGTCGTCACCCACGACCAGGTGGAGGCGCTGTCACTGGCGGACCGCCTCGCCGTGATGGACGGCGGTGTGGTGCAGCAGTTCGGCACTCCCGACGAGGTGTTCGACGACCCCGCCAACCTGTTCGTCGCGCAGTTCGTCGGCGAGCCCGCCATCACCGTCCTGCCCGGTGTCGTCCGGCATCGCGACGGCAGGGTCGTCGTCGAGATCGGCAGCGGCGGCGGGGCACTCGCCACCGCCGCGCAGTCGGTCGCCGACGGCACCGAGGTCACCGTGGGCGTGCGACCGCAGGACGCGACCGTCCGCGCAGCGGACGACGGTCCGGGCATCCCCGCGACCGTCGCCTACTTCGAGCACCTGCTCGAGTTCGGCCTCGCGACCGCGACGGTGCCGGGGCGGGAGGAGGGGATCGTCGTCGCGACCCCACCGGAGCAGACGTGGGCGTCCGAGGACCGTGTCGTCGTCGACGCACCCGCCGAGCGGGTCTACCTGTTCGACAGGAGCTCCGGGGAGCGCCTCCGATGACCCGCCTGCACGACGACCCCGCACGCTTCACCGAGGACATGCTCACCGGTTTCCTCGACGTCCACGCCGATCGGGTGACCGGCGTCCGCGGTGGCGTCGTCCGGGCCACGACCACCCCGCCCGGCAAGGTCGCCGTGGTGGTCGGTGGCGGCTCAGGTCACTACCCGGCGTTCTGCGGGGTCGTCGGCCCCGGCTTCGCCGACGGTGCCGTGGTGGGCAACATCTTCACCTCGCCGTCCGCCGACGACGCGACCTCGGTCGCCCGCGCGGCCCACTCCGACGCGGGCGTCCTGCTGACCACCGGCAATTATGCCGGCGACGTCATGAACTTCGGCCTGGCCGTCACCCAGCTGCGGTCGGAGGGCATCGAGGCGGAGTACGTCGGCGTCACCGACGACGTCGCCAGCGCACCGGTCGGCGAGGAGTCCCGGCGCCGCGGGATCGCAGGCGACTTCACCGTCTTCAAGTGCGCGTCGGCCGCAGCCGAGGAGGGCGCCGACCTCGCCGAGGTCGTCCGCATCGCCCACGCCGCCAACGACGCCACCCGGACCCTCGGTGTCGCCTTCGACGGCTGCACCATGCCCGGCGCGAAAGATCCCCTGTTCACCGTGCCGGCCGGCCAGATGGGCGTCGGTCTGGGGATCCACGGAGAGCCCGGCGTCGCCGACGAGCCGCTGCCCTCCGCGGCCGACCTCGCCCGCACCCTCGTCGAGGGCGTCCTGGCCGAGGAACCCGCCGACCACACCGGTCACATCGCGGTCATCCTCAACGGGCTCGGACGCACCAAATACGAGGAGCTGTTCGTCGTCTGGGGCACCGTCTCGAGCCTGCTGCGCGAGCGCGGCTACACCGTCGTCGACCCCGAGGTCGGTGAACTGGTGACCAGCCTCGACATGGCCGGGTGCTCGCTGACGGTGATGTGGCTCGACGACGACCTCGAGCGACTCTGGACTGCTCCTGCCGACACCCCCGCCTACCGCAAGGGAGCCGCGGTGGCCGCGCGCGGCGAGCGTCGTACCGACGACGACACCGACGCCGCCCAGACCGTCGATCCGTCGCTGCTGTCCGACGACGACGGTCGGGACTCCGCGGCGCGGATCGCCGCGCTGCTGTCGGCGATGGCCGCGATGCTGGCCGACGCGGAGGACGAGCTCGGTCGCATCGACGCGGTCGCCGGCGACGGCGATCACGGTCGCGGGATGGTGAAGGGGTCGTCGGCTGGATCACAGGCGGCCGACGCCGCCGTCGAGGCGGGTGCCGGCCCGGCGTCGACGCTCGCCGCCGCGGGCTCGGCGTGGGCCTCCCGGGCCGGCGGCACCTCCGGGGTCCTCTGGGGCGCGATGCTCACCGCGATCGGTGCCGCCCTCGGTGACACCGGCCGCCCCGACGGGTCCGCGATCGCCGCCGGCGTCCGAGACGGCTACGACGCGCTCGTCGCGCTCGGCGGTGCCGCCCCCGGCGACAAGACGATGCTCGACGCCCTCGCACCCTTCGTCGAGGCGCTCGAGGAGGACGTCGCCGCGGGCACCGCATGGCAGGGGGCCTGGGCGCGTGCCGCCGAGGTCGCGACCACGGCGGCGTCGGACACCGCCGAGATGCGTCCGCGCGTCGGTCGAGCCCGCCCGCTCGCCGCGCGCAGCGTGGGCACCCCCGACGCCGGCGCCACGTCACTGGCCATGTGCGCGCGCACCGTCGCCACCGAGCTGGCCACACACAGCACAGGAGGAACGCGATGAGCGACAAGCTCCGGATAGTCGTCGGCGCCGACGAGGCCGGCCTGGACTACAAGGAGATCCTCAAGCGGGACCTCGAGGCCGACGGACGTGTCGAGGTGGTCACCGACGTCGGGGTGTCCGGCGACAGCGACCACACCGCGTATCCGCACGTCGCGGTGGCCGCGGCGCGGATGGTGGCCGACGGCGAGGCCGACCGGGCGCTGCTCGTCTGCGGCACCGGGCTGGGGATGGCGATCAGCGCCAACAAGGTCGCCGGGATCCGTGCCGTCAGCGCCCACGACAGCTTCTCCGTGGAGCGGTCGGTGCTCTCGAACGACGCGCAGGTGCTGTGCTTCGGTCAGCGCGTCGTCGGCGTCGAACTCGCCCGGCGGCTGGCCAAGGAGTGGCTGGGCTACACGTTCGACCGGTCGAGCCCGTCGGCGGCGAAGGTGGATGCGCTCCGGGGATACGAGTCCGGAGGCGACTGCTGAGGGCGGACCTGCCGTAGGATCGCCGGACGTGACCCTGCGCCTGTACGACTCCGCCGCGCGTGAGCTGCGCGACTTCACCCCGCTCCGCGCGGGTGAGGCGTCGGTGTACCTGTGCGGTGCCACGGTGCAGGGTGTCCCGCACATCGGTCACGTCCGCAGCGGCATCGCCTTCGACATCCTCCGGCGCTGGCTGGCCCACTCCGGTCTCGACGTGCGGTTCGTCCGCAACGTCACCGACATCGACGACAAGATCCTCACCAAGGCCGCCGACGCCGGCCGACCGTGGTGGGAGTGGGCCGCGACGCACGAGCGGGAGTTCGCGTCGGCCTACGACGCGCTCGGTGTGCTGCCGCCGTCGGCCGAGCCGAGGGCGACGGGGTTCATAACCCAGATGGTCACCTACATCGAGCGGTTGATCGACCGCGGGCACGCCTATGCCGCCGACGGCAACGTCTACTTCGACGTCCGCAGCCTCCCGGGCTACGGGGCGCTCTCGGGACATCGCCTCGACGACGTCCACCAGGGCGAGAGCGCGGGCACCGGCAAGCGCGACGACCGTGACTTCACACTGTGGAAGGCCGCGAAACCCGGTGAGCCGTCGTGGCCGACGCCGTGGGGGCCGGGACGTCCCGGATGGCACCTGGAGTGCTCGGCGATGGCGACGTCGCTGCTGGGGGCCGAGTTCGACATCCACTGCGGTGGGATGGACCTGATCTTCCCGCACCACGAGAACGAGATCGCCCAATCACACGGTGCCGGTGACGGTTTCGCACAGTACTGGCTGCACAACGGCTGGGTCACGATGGGCGGCGAGAAGATGAGCAAGTCGCTGGGCAACGTCGTGTCGATCCCCGCGATGATCCAGCGGGTGCGTCCGGTGGAGCTGCGCTACTACCTCGGCAGCGCGCACTACCGGTCGATGCTGGAGTACTCCGACGGTGCGCTCACCGAGGCCGCCGCCGGGTACCGCCGGATCGAGTCGTTCGTCCACCGGGTGCGCTCGCGGTTCGGGGACGTGCAGATCGGTTCGGTGACAGACGGATTCGCGGCCGCCCTCGACGACGACCTCGGGGTGCCCGCCGCTCTCGCGGAGGTCCATGCCGCTGTGCGCCAGGGGAACTCCGCCGCCGAGGCGGGTGACGCGCAGGGTGCCCTCGACGCGGCGTCGGCGGTCCGGGCTATGACCGCGGTGCTCGGCGTCGACCCGCTGGATCCCCGCTGGGAGAGCGCGGGCGACGACTCGCAGGCGATGTCGGCGCTCGACGTCCTCGTCCGCGCGGAACTCGAGCGTCGCACCACGGCGCGCGCCGAGAAGGACTACGCCACCGCTGATGCCGTGCGCGACCGACTCGCTGCGGCAGGTGTCGAGGTGACGGACACCGCCGACGGCCCGCAGTGGAACCTGAAGGGGCAGTGATGGCCGGCAACTCGCAGCGCAAGGGCGCGGTCCGCAAGACCGGGTCGAAGAAGGGGCAGGTCGCGGGGTCCGGCGGCAACCGCCGTCGCGGACTCGAGGGTCGCGGCGCCACCCCCAAGGCCGAGGACCGGCCGTACCACGTCGCGCACAAGCGGGCGAAGGCCGCGGCCAAGTCCGCACCCGCCGGCCGGGGCGGCCGCTCGTCGCCGCGTCGCCGCGACGAGGACGGTCCCGAGTACGTCGTCGGCCGCAACCCCGTCGTCGAGTGCCTGCGTGCGGGCGTCCCCGCCACCGCGCTGTACGTCCAGGTCGGTGGCAACCCCGACGAGCGGGTGTCCGAGGCCGTCGCGATCGCCGGCGACAAGGGCATCGCGATCCTCGAGGCCAGCCGGGCCGAGCTGGATCGGTTCAGCGCCAACGGATTGCACCAGGGTGTCGGGCTGCAGGTGCCGGCCTATGAGTACGCCCACCCCGACGACGTCATGCGTGCCGCCGTCGACAGCGGGACACCGCCGCTGCTCGTCGCGCTCGACAACATCACCGACCCCCGCAACCTGGGTGCCGTGATCCGTTCCGTCGCCGCGTTCGGTGGTCACGGTGTCGTCATCCCGCAGCGGCGCAGCGCGAGCGTGACCGCGGTCGCCTGGCGCACCAGTGCCGGTGCCGCGGCCCGCCTCCCGGTCGCGCAGGCCCCGAACCTCACCCGCACGCTGAAGGACTGGGCTGCCGGCGGTGCGCAGCTCGTCGGCCTCGACGCGGACGGCGACACCACGCTCGACGACTACGACGGCACCGGTCCGACCGTCGTCGTGGTCGGTTCCGAGGGCAAGGGACTCTCGCGGCTGGTGCGCGAGTCGTGCGACTCGATCCTGTCGATCCCGATGGCCGGTGACGTGGAGAGCCTCAACGCCTCCGTCGCGGCCGGCGTCGTCCTCGCCGAGTTCGCACGGCAGCGTCGCACCCGGTAGTCGGCGACGGGTCGCGTGGCCCGGCCGGGAGTCAGAGAGAGAAACGGACGCCGGTGAGCCGCTCGCTCGCCTCCCAGAGCCCGCGAGCGAGCTCGGGGTCCGCGGCTGTCGCCGAGCGTGTGATGACCTGCGCTCCGCCGCGCATGTGGAAAAGGTGTCTCGGCCCGGTGAAGGTGTCGCCGGGGAGATCGGCGAATGCGGCGTGGAGGGTCGGTAGCGCGCCCGCCTCCGGTGGCTGCGCGACCAGACGGACCGCGAGTCGCGCGACCGGGTTGGTGGTCCCGTCGTAGATGCCCGTGGCGACGAAACCCGGATGCGCCGCGAGAGCCCGCACCGACGACCCCGCGTCGTCGAGGCGACGTTGGAGGTCTGCGGTGAACAGCAGGTTCGCCTGCTTCGAGTTGGCGTAGGCCTGGAACCCGTTGTAGGACCGTCGTTCCCAATCGAGGTCGTCGAGGTCGAGGCGGGCCCGACGCTCCGCCATCGAGGACACCGTCACGATGCGCGTCGTGATCCTGGGCAGCAACAGGGTGGTCAGTGCGAACGGCCCGAGATGATTGGTCGCGAACTGCAGCTCGCGACCGTCGGCGGTCCGGTGAAGGTCGGTGGTGCTGATGCCGGCGTTGTTGATCAGCCAGTCGATCGGGCGCGTTCCCCACTCCTGCGTGAAGCGGGTGACGGACGCCGGGGCGGCGAGGTCGAGTGAGACCACTTCCGTGGATCCGTCGAGACGGGATGCGGCCTCCCGGCCTTTGTCGGTGTCGCGCACCGCGAGCACGGTGTGCGCTCCGCGCTGAACGAAGGCCTGCGCGGTGGACCATCCGATACCGGAGTTGGCGCCGGTGATGACCGCGGTCCTCCCGGTCAGGTCGCGAGGCGGCGTCGATGAGGGCTCGGGTGTGGTCATCCCGTCAAAGTAGCCGGTGTCAACATTGTAGTCAACGACTACATCGGGGTAGGTTCGCCACATGGGCTCCGCAGCCGACAAGCCGTTCCACCACGGGAATCTGCGCGCGGTGTTGCTCGACCGGGCGCATGAGGTCATCCGCTCCGGTGGGGTGGACGCGCTGTCACTGCGAGAGCTGGCGCGCGACGCCGGCGTCAGCCACGCGGCGCCCCGTCGACACTTCCGTGATCGCCACGCGCTCGTGAACGCCCTCGCGGAGAGGGGTTTCGAGCTCATGACGCGGAGGATGTCCGACGCCGCGACCGCGCATCCTGATCACCGGGACCGATTCCGCGCTCTGGCCGAGGTGTTCGTCGACTTCGCGGCGACCGAGCCGGCGCTGCTGGATCTCATGTTCACGAAGACGGTCGACCCGCCCCCGTCGTTGACGGAGGCCGTGCGCCGCTTCTACGAGGTGTCGCGACGAGTGGTCCTGGACGGGCACGAGGCCGGGGTCCGGCCGCTCGCCGACCCGGAGCGCACCCAGATGCTGCTCATCGCCACCCTCCAGGGCATCGCGACGCTGGTCGGGACGGGCCGCATCACATCCGAGGAGGCAGGCGTCCTGATCGACGACACGACCACGCTGTTCGTCGGTCCCGCCGACGACCGTTGACGGACAACCGTTGTCGTCTGAGGACCTCAGGTCAGGAACGACCTGAGCGTGACCCCGGCGTCGGTGAGGGCGGCGGCGACGGCGCGGGCGTGATCCACCGCGCCGGGCGTGTCACCGTGCAGGCAGATCGAGTCGACCTCGACCGGGACGATGCTGCCGTCGACCGCGACGACCTCGTTCGCGGTCACCATGCGGACCGTGCGCGCACAGATCTCGGCGGTGTCGGAGAGCAGTGCACCGTCGGTGCCGCGCGGTGCGAGTGACCCGTCGGACCGGTAGCCGCGGTCGGCGAAACCCTCGGCCACGACGCGGATCCCGGCGTCGCGTGCCAGCCGCGCGGCCGCCGACCCGGGGAGGGTGACGAGGGGGAGGGTGACGTCGACCGCGAGCAGGGCGTCGACCACCGCCCGGGCCTGAACCTCGTGGTGGACGATCGTGTTGTACAGCGCACCATGGGGTTTCACGTACTCCACGCGGCCACCCACCGACCGCGCGATGCCGTCGAGCGCGCCGATCTGGTAGATCACGTCGGCGGTGAGGTCATCCGGGGCGGCGTCGACGAAGCGGCGGCCGAATCCGACGCGGTCGGGATAGGACACCTGGGCGCCGATCCGCACGCCGGCGTCGACCGCCGCCGCACAGGTGGTCCGGAGCCCCGCGGGATCGCCGGCGTGGAAGCCGCAGGCGATGTTGGCCGAGGTCACCACCGACAGCAGCGCCTCGTCGTCGCCGAGACGCCACACCCCGTATCCCTCGCCGAGATCGGCGTTCAGATCGGTCCGCGGACTGGCCATCACCACAGGCTAGTGTCGGATCATGGGACACGCTGACACGCTGGTGACCACGGAGAACGGTGTCGTCGACGGCGTCGTGCACGAGGGACTGCACTCCTGGCGGGGGATCCCGTACGCCGCGCCCCCGATGGGCGAACGTCGCTTCCGCGCGCCCGAGCCGCCGGTCGGGTGGCGGGGTGTCCGGCGGTGTGTGAGCTTTCGCAACGCCGCACCGCAGGCCCGTCGGTACACGACGACGGGCATCAACAAGCACCAGCCGGTCAGCGAGGACTGCCTGACCCTGAACGTGATCGCACCGGCGGACCGCAGCGGTCCGCTCCCGGTGATGGTGTTCATCCACGGCGGTGCGTACATCCTGGGCTCGTCGCAGATGTACCGCGGCGACGCGATCGTCCGCGCGACCGGCGTCGTGTACGTCTCGATCAACTACCGCCTCGGTCCGCTGGGCTACCTGGACCTGACGGGGTACTCGTCGGATCGACGGACCTTCGACGGCAATCTGGGCCTGCGCGATCAGGTGGCCGCCCTGCAGTGGGTCCAGCGCAACATCGCCGGATTCGGCGGGGACCCGGACAACGTCACCGTGTTCGGTGAGAGCGCCGGTGGCAACGCCGTGACGACGCTCCTGGCGACGCCCTCGGCGGAGGGGCTCTTCGCCCGCGCTATCGCCCAGAGCTCCGCGCCCGCGCTGACGCTCCCGCAGGAGTGGGCGACGACGTTCGCCGAGACGTTCGTCGACATCCTCGGCGAGACCCACGACGACCCCGTCGCGGCGCTGCACACCGCGACCCCGGGCGAACTCGGCCGCGCGGGGGATCGTCTCGCGCGCAAGGCCGGGAAACTGGTGCCGGGCGCGCAGCCGTTCGGTCCCACGATCGACGGGTCGATCCTGCCGCAGGACCCCATCGACGCCGCCGCGGACGGCCGCACCCATCCGGTGCCGCTCATCATCGGGAGCAACCGCGTCGAGGCGAACCTGTTCGCCAAGATCTTCCCCGTGTTGCCGACGACGCCGGAGGCGGTGGAGCGCTCCCTGGAGGGTGCGCGACCCGAGATCCGCGACGCCATCATCGCGGCCTATCCCGGTTTCCCGGAGCCCGCAGCGTGTCGGAAGATCATGGGCGACATGATCTTCTGGGCGCCATCGGTCGCGATCGCCGACGGCCACAGCCGGACCGCGCCCACGTACGTGTACCGGTACGACTACTCGACTCGCATCCTCGACTGGGCCGGTTTCGGTCCGACACACGCGATGGAGCTCTTCGCCGTGTTCGGTCTGTTCACGTCGCGGTGGGGATCCGTGGTGACCGCGGTCGGCGACAAGAACGCCGCGCGGCGCGTCACCGAGGCCGTCCAGGCCGACTGGGGATCGTTCGCCGCGACGGGTGCCCCGCGCTCGGGGTGGCCGCGCTACGACACCGAGACGCGTGCGGTGCGCATCATCGACGACCCGATGCGCGTCGAGTTCGACCCGAAGGCCGAGCGTCGCGCCGCCTGGGCCGGGTACCGCTCCTACTCAGAGGTCCCACTCGGCGGGGGGATCGCCGGCGAGGAAGGACAGCATCAGGGGGTTGAAGACGTCGGGTGACTCCAGCGGGAGCAGGTGCGTCCCCGGCAGCACCGCCGCCCGTGCGTTGTCGAGCGCGTCGACCACCGCGAGTGTGTGGGCGACGGTGACCTCGTCGCGGTCCCCCTGGACGACCAGGGTCGGGGTGGTCACCTCACCCAGCGTCGCCAGCTCGATCTCCGGTTCGGAGCCGATCATCGCGAGCGTCTTGCGGTGGATCTCGGCGAAGTGCTCGGGACCGTCGGGGCTCACCGCGTCGTACTCGGCGGAGAGGAACCGGATGGTCTCCGACCCCGCGAGCAGGGACTCGGTGATCCCGTCGGCCACCTTGCCGTCGCTGTTGAAGTACTGACCGATCAGCACCATCCGGTCGACGAGATCCGGCCGACGCTGCGCCACCAGCAGGGCGACGACGGCGCCGTCGCTCCACCCGACGAGCCGCGACGCCGAGCCGAGGACGACGTCGAGATAGGCGATCGTGTCGTCGGCCATGCGCGAGTAGTGGAAGGGGCGGCCGTCGTCGGGGGAGTGCGCGTGTCCGGCGCGCTCGGGCGCCAGCACCCGCCACCCCGACTTGAGGAGTTCGGGGATCTGCGCCCCGAACGACGACGCCCCCGCGAACGCCCCGTGCAGCAGCACGACCGGGCTGCCGTCGCCGGAGTCGAAGTGCCAGATCGGGTGCCCCGCGACGTCGACGTAGCAGCCGCCGTCGACGCGGTCACCCGGCCGGACAGCGTGGCGATCGTCCGCGGTGGACGGTGCGCCGGGCTGCGTATGGTCGACGGCAGGCCGAGTGGGCATGGCGAACATGCTGGCAGACGCGAGGGGGGAGGGGCCGAGATCGACATCCGATCGACACCTTCGCCCCGACGGGCATCGGCGCTGGGCGTCGGGGCCGTCCTGCTGCTGGTCGCCGCCTGCGGCTCGCCGACTCCCGACGCGCCCGCATCGTCGTCGCCGTCTGCGCCGCCCGCGGTGATCACCTCGTCGACGGCGCCCGCGGTGCCACCGTTCATCGACCGCGTCGTCTGGGTGACCACGCCGTCGGGCCGCAGCCTGCAGGTCTATCCGACGTCGTCGGGGCGGCGAGCCCAGGGCGACGGTGACGCGGCGGAGGCCTGGCGCGAGGTGCTCGCCGACGACCCGACCGCGGGGACGCCGGGGATGCAGGCGCAGTTCGACTGTCACTGGACCTTCGCCCGTCTCGTCGAGCCGGACAAACCGAGTTGGAACCTGGAGCCGTGGCGGCCCGTCGTCGACTCCCAGCAGATGATCGCTGCCCGCTGCAATCCCGGGGGACCCGAGATCTGAGCGCCGCGGCATCAGACTTCGCTACTATCTGCGTATGCATGCAGATAAGAAGGTCTGCCGCCGCACGCTCGCCGACGACCAGGTCGCGCTCATCGTCGAGGTGTTCCGGATGCTCTCCGACCCGACCCGAGTCCAGGTGCTGTGGGCGCTCGTCGACCGCGAGTGCTCGGTCACCGAGCTCGCGGAGAAGGTCGGGAAGCCGCCCGCGTCCGTGAGCCAACACCTCGCGAAGCTGCGGATGGCGCGGCTGGTGTACACCCGCAAGGAGGGCACCACCGTGCACTACCGCATCGAGAACGACCACGTCCGGCAGATGGTCGTCGACGCGGTGTTCAACGCCGAGCACGCCGGCCCCGGTGTCCCCGGACACCACCGCGCCGACGCGCACGCCGAGGTGCCCGGGGTCGTCGAGCCGATCCGGGACGTGTCGGGCGGATGAACGACCACACGCACGCGCATCCCCATGACCACCACGACCACGACCACCATCACGGTCACGGAGTGTGGCGATTCGTGCCGCATGCGGTGACCCCGCACAGCCACGACGCCGCCGATCGCATCGACGACACGATCGAGGGGAGCGCGCGAGGGATCCGAGCCGTCGGGATCAGCTTCGCGGTGCTGCTCGTCACCGCGCTGGTGCAGCTCGTCGTGACGCTGCTGTCGGGGTCGGTCGCGCTCTTGGCCGACACCATCCACAACTTCTCGGACGCGTTCACCGCGATCCCGCTGGCCCTCGCGTTCCTCGTCGGACGTCGATCGCCGACGCGCCGCTACACCTACGGGTTCGGGCGGGCCGAGGACCTGGCCGGGCTCGTGGTGATCGTGATGATCGCGGCCAGCGCCGTGCTCGCCGGATACGAGGCCATCCGCCGCCTCGTCGATCCGCAGCCACCGACCCACCTGGCGTGGGTCGCGGCGGCCGGCGCGATCGGCTTCGTGGGCAACGAGATCGTCGCGCAGTACCGCATCCGGGTGGGGCGGTCGATCGGCTCGGTCGCCCTCGTCGCCGACGGGCAGCACGCCCGCACCGACGGGTTCACCTCACTCGCGGTGCTCGTCGGAGCCGGCGGTGCCGCGCTGGGCGTGCCGATCGTCGACCCGATCGTGGGGCTCCTGATCACCGTCGCGATCGCGGGGGTGCTGTGGACGACTGGGCGAGATGTGCTGCGTCGGTTGATGGATGCCGTCGACCCCGCGGTCGTCGGGGAGGCGGAACGAGTGGTCGGCGACGTGCCCGGGGTGCTCGGTGTCACCGGTGTCCGGATGCGCTGGATCGGTCACCGCATGCACGCCGAGATCGAGGTCGACGTCGACGAGGCCGCGCCGCTGCGGGACGCGCACGCCACCGCCCACCGCGCCGAACGTGAACTCGTCGACCACATCCCGGGTGTCGCCTCGGCGCTGGTCCACGCCTACCCGGGACACCGCGAGCACGTCGTACGCCGCTGACCGGGCGCTCCACATTCAGGGCGCCACCCCGCGAGACGCTCCACATATTCGAGGACGCTCCGGATGTATCCGGAGCGTCCTCGAATGTGTGGAGCGGGAACCCTGGAACTGGAGCGCGAACCCTGTATGTAGAGCGTCAGGCGACGGGGGCGGCCTGCTCGACGCGCTGTCGGGAGGCGACAGCGGTGCGGGAGAGGCGACGTCGGCCGACGATCCGGCAGACGACGTAGATCGCGAACGAGATCGACGTGACGAGCACCGACGCGGGCAGGTTCGGCGCCAGCGACAGCACCATCCCGCCGAGAGCGGCGACCTCCGCGAACAGCACGGACAGGCCGACGACCACCAGCGGCCGCGACGTGACGCGTGCCGCTGCGGCGGCCGGGGTGATGAGCAGGGACATCACCAGCAGGGCGCCGATGATCTGCACCGCCTGGGCCACGGCCGCACCGAGGATCACCGCGAACACCACCGACAGCAGTCGGGTCGGGACACCGAGGGCCTCGGCGACGTCGGGGTCGGTGCTGGCGAACTGCAAGGGCCGGTAGATCACCGCGAGCACCGCGATCACGACGACCGTCGTGATGAGCACGTCTCGCAGCCCGTCGGACCCGACGGCGACGACCTGCCCGGCCAACAGGGAGAAACCCGTCCCGACCCGCCCGTGCAGGAAAACGAAGAGCAACCCGAGGCCGAGTCCGAACGCGAGGACGACGCCGATCACCGAATCACGTTCGCGAGCACGGTTTCCCAGCAAGCCGAACACGAGGGCCGCGACGACCGCCCCGGCGAGGGCGCCCATGTTCACGCTCACCCCGGCGAGCAGCGCGGCCGCGGCGCCGGTGAACGTGAGCTCGGAGGTGCCGTGCACCGCGAACGACATCTGGCGGCTCACGACGGTCGGCCCGAGCAGGCCGCCGAGCAGCGCGATGAGGCCGAGCGCGCCGAGCCCGTACAGGACGAATTCCTGCTGCAGCAGGAACCAGGTCTCGCCGGTGTCGAAGAACGAGGACCATGTCGCGCCGTTCACGGTTCGACCTCCGCCGGGGGTTCGGTGTGGACGCCGTGGCACGCGGCCTCGTCGGCGCCGACGACCACGATCCGGTCGCGCAGACGGATCACGTCGACCCGGCTGCGGTAGAGCTCGCTGAGTGTCTCCGAGGTCATGACCTCGTCGACCGTCCCGATGCGGAACCGCCCGTCGACGAGGTGCACCACGCGGTCGACGAACGGCAGGATCGGCGTGATCTCGTGCGTCACGAACACCACCGAGGTGGCGGCGGACCGACGGCGGCGGTCGATCAGTTGCGCGACCCGCGCCTGGTTGGCCGGGTCGAGCGAGAGCAGCGGCTCGTCGCAGAGGAGCACCGACGGGTCCGACGCCAGCGCCTGGGCCACGCGCAGTCGCTGCTGCTCGCCGCCGGACAGCATCCCGAGCGACCCGTCGGCGAACGCCCGAGCGTCGACCTGGTCGATCGCCGCGTCCACGGCGGCCTCACGGGAGCGACGGCCACGGATCCCGAGACCCCAGCGTCTGCCGTCCACGCCGAGCCCGACGAGATCGCGTCCCCGGAGCGGCACCCCCTCCGGGATTGGCCGTTGCTGCGGGATGTACCCGACCCGTCCCTCGATGTGAGCGGCTCCCGCGTCGAGGCGGTACTGACCGAGGAGCACCCGCAACAGCGACGTCTTGCCGGATCCGTTGGGCCCCAACACCGCGACGAACTCACCGGGTGCGATGTCGAGATCGAACTCACTCCACAGCGTGCGCGCGCCGAACGCCAGGCGCGCACCACGGATCGAGACGACCGGACGGGACTCCACGGATGCCAGTGTCGCGGTCAGCGGGACACCGCGGAGCTGATCGCGTCGATCTGCTTCGTCTGCCAGGCGACGTAGTCGGTGACGCCCTCGGGGAGTGTCTCGGTCAGCTCGACGACGGGCAGTCCCACGGACTTCGAGCGCTCGAGCAGGCGCTGGGTGGTCGGGTCGGTCGCCTGGGTGTTGTAGAGCAGCGCCCGGACCTCACGCTTGTCGATGAGGCCCTCGGTCGTCGCGACAGCCGACGCGGGCGGATCGTTGCCGGCCTCGACGGCGTCGGTGAACGACGTCGGGGTGGCGTCGACGAGCCCCGCCTCGGAGAGGAGATACGCCGCGAGCGGCTCGGTCTGCGCGACCTTCTGCCCGTTGTGCGCGGCCTTGATCCGGGCCAGCTCGGTCTCGAGCGCCTCGATCTTCGTCGCGAACGCATCGGCGTTGTCGCGGTAGGTCTGCCGATTCGGCGGGTCCTTCTCGGCCATGGCGTCGGCCAGGTCCGACGCGACGTCGCGCACGACGCGGAGGTTGTAGAAGAAGTGCTCGTTCACCTCGCCCTCGCCCGTGGGCGCGCCGGGATCGTCCTTCTTGTAGACGTCGAAGGCGTCGATCACCGGGGAGTCGGGGTTCTTCTGCGCCTTCTCCATGTAGGCGTCGTAGTCGGCACCGTTCTCGACGATCACGTCGGCGCCACTGATGGTCGCGCTGTCTCGCGCGGTCGCCTCGAACTCGTGGGGGTCGCCGTCGGGGGAGGAGTAGATGGACCGGACACCCGCTGCGTCGCCGGCGACGGCCTTCGCCACCGCACCCCAGACGTCGGTCGACGCGACCACGTTCAGCTTGCCCGGCTCCGCCGGCCCCGTGTTCTGGCCGCACGCCGCCCCCGTGAGCACGACGCCGGTGGCCGCAGCCGTCGCCGCGATCACGCGCACCTGTGGTCCTCTGCCGCGCACCCTGATCATCCTGATCTCCTTCTCTCGGTCGGAAATGGTAACCGTTGTCAAGAAGCGGTGCCGAGCGGGGCCCGCGACACCCGACGCACGCGCACCGG
This sequence comes from uncultured Williamsia sp., assembly GCF_947494875.1. GTDB lineage: Bacteria > Actinomycetota > Actinomycetes > Mycobacteriales > Mycobacteriaceae > Williamsia_A. The sequence goes on along the minus strand of NZ_CANLWM010000008.1, from coordinate 251,682 downwards.
CGTCGGGTCCCGCAGGCGTCTCACACCCCGGCGGTCACCCCGGTCGCGGTGACGTCGATGACCCGCGCGGTGGGGATGTCGAAGAACATCCCGACGACGCGGACTCGGCCGTCGGCGATCGCACGACCGACCAGCGGATGGCGTTGCAGTGTCTGCATCTGCACGGCGACGTTGACGATCGCGAGCTGGTCGACCTCGCCGAACCCGGCGTCGGCGGCGCTGCGCGCGGCCGGGTGTCCGCTGCGGAACGCGGCCAGACTCGCCCGGGCGTTCCGCAACCATGCGCCGACCGCACCGGCGGGTTCGTCGTCGGCGAGCAACCCGGTCATCGCGCCGCACGAGGAGTGGCCGCACACGACGATCGAGCTCACACCGAGGTGCTCGACGGCGAACTCCAGTGCCGCCTCCACCGAGGGGTCGGTGTGGGGTTCGGCGGGCACGAGGTTGCCGACGTTGCGGACGGTGAACAGGTCACCGGGACCGCTCGAGGTGATGACGTTCGGCACGAGTCGCGAGTCGGCACACGTCAGGAACAGCGTGTCCGGATCCTGACGGTCGACGAGTCCGGCCATCAGCTCGCGCATGTCGTCGACGTCGTCGCGGTGGTAGCGGTCGACGCCGGTGCGGATGGGACGCAGCGCCGGGCTCTGCCCGTCCGGGGTGAACACCCGGGATCGCCACGGCGTCATGCCGAGCACGCGACGGCGGACCTGATGTCGCCGCGGCGGCGCGGTCGAGGCGTCGGCGATCAGGGCCAGGCCGGTCTCCTCGACGACGACGGTGCCGCCGCCGGCCTCGTGCGCCCACGACCAGTCGCCGATCAGCTCCGACGCGGCGTGGTCGAGGAAGTCCGCGTCGATGGCGATGGTGACGTGCGCACCGGCGGGGACCGCGGTGAGCGCCTTGTTCAGCCGGGGCAGCGACAGGAAGCTGACCGACCCGCGGATGGCGACCTCCCACTGACGGGAACCCGGGGTGCCGAACGGCTGCGAGGTGATGGACGCCCGGACCACACGCCACACGACGATCCCGACGGCCAGCGCCAGCCCGATCCCGACGCCCTCGAGCAGGTTGAGGAACACGACGCTGAGGATGGTCACCAGGTAGACGACGAGGTCGCCGGTACGCAGGGCGGTGCGCATGTGCGCGAGTTTCACCAGCTGCACACCGATCACCACCAGCAGGCCGGCCAGGGCGGCCATCGGGATCTGCTCGACGACGGCCGTGAGCACGACGGCGAACACCAGCACCCACACGCCGTGCAGGATCGCCGATGCGCGGGTGCGTGCACCGGCGTTCACGTTGGCCGTGCTGCGGACGATGACACCGGTGATGGGCAGTCCGCCCGCCATGCCCGCGACGATGTTGCCGGTGCCCTGACCGAGCATCTCCCGGTTGAAGTTCGTCCGCGGACCGGTGTGCATCTTGTCGACCGCGACCGCCGACAGCAGCGACTCGACGCTCGCGATGAGCGCGACGGTGACGATGCCGAGCACCACCGCACCCCAGTTGCCCGACGGCAGCTCGGGGAGGGCGAGTGCGTCGAAGAAGTTGCCGTTCAGCGAGATCCGGTCGACCGAGAGGCCGGCGACGAGGGAGACCGCGGTGGCGGCCACGATCGCCACGAGCGGACCGGGGACCTTGCGGACCGATGCCGGCAGCGACGGCCACGCCAGCATGACGACCACGACGATGCCGCCGACGAGGAGCTCGGGCCATGACACGTCTGCGACGGCGCCCGGGAGGGCGGCGACGTTCTCCCACGCCGAACTCTGGGTGGTCCCGCCGAGCAGCACGTGGATCTGCTGCAGCGCGATGGTGACGCCGATGCCGGCGAGCATCGCGTGGACCACGACCGGTGCGATCGCCAGAGCCGCCGAGGCGACGCGGCTGAGCCCGAACAGGATCTGCAGGACCCCGGCGCCGACGGTGATGAAGGTGGTGACCTTCCAGCCGAAGGTCGCGACGAGTTCGGCGACGACGACGGTGAGGCCCGCGGCCGGACCGCTCACCTGCAGGGGTGCGCCGCCGAGGGCGCCCGCGACGATCCCGCCGACGACGGCGGCGATGAGTCCGGCCATCACGGGGGCGTCGGAGGCGATCGCGATGCCGAGCGAAAGGGGAAGAGCGACAAGGAAGACGACGAGCGAGGACGGCACGTCGTAGCGGAGGACATCGCGGATGGACGCCGGCGAGAGGGCGGCTGGTCGGTGCATGTCCGCAACGTACGGGCGGAATGTTAAAGCGATCTTAAATAAGTTACCAAGAGACAGAAATGACCGACAAGTCTGGAGCGGGCCCGATGCGGACCCCGTCCGGGCTGTGGGACGTCACAGGGCCGGGGTGTGACCCCGGCCCTGTGATGGGCGTTCAGATGGCGTCGGTCACCGCACCGAGCGATGCGGCATGAGGGCGTCGGCGGGGATCACGCCGAAGCGGCCCGCGTTGAAGTCCTCGATCGCGTCGATGACCTCCTGCTTGGTCGTCATGACGAACGGTCCGTAGGCGAACACCGGCTCGCGGATGGGTCGGCCGCCGAGGAGCAGCACCTCCATGGCGGGACGGTTCGAGTCCTGGGTCCCCGCCGCGGAGACGGTGATGCGGTCACCGGGCCCGAGCACCGCGAGCTGACCGCCGGTGATGGGGTGGCCCACGGGTCCGACCGTGCCCTCGCCCGAGAGCACGTAGACCAGCGCGTTGTGGTCGCGCTGCCACGGCACGTTCAACTGCGCGCCCGGCTCGATGGTGGCGTGCGCGAGCGTGATCGGCGTGCGCGTCGACCCGGGGCCCCGGTGGGCACCGACGGACCCCGCGATGATGCGCACCAGCGACCCGCCGTCGGCGGAGGAGATCAGGCGCGCCTGCTCGCCCTCGATCGACTGGTAGGCGGGGGTCGAGAACTTCTCCGAGCGCGGCAGGTTCACCCACAGCTGGATGCCGTGGAAGACGCCACCGCTCTCGACGAGCTCGGCCGGCGGGGTCTCGATGTGCAGGATGCCCGAGCCCGCGGTCATCCACTGCGTCGCGCCGTCGGCGATCAACCCGCCGCCGCCGTGGGAGTCCTGGTGCGCGAACTTGCCGTCGATGATGTACGTGACGGTCTCGAAGCCACGGTGCGGATGCCAGCTGGTGCCCTTGGGCTCGCCCGGCTCGTAGTCGACCTCACCCATCTGGTCCATGTGGATGAAGGGGTCGAGGTCGGCCTTGCTGACGCCGGCGAAGGCGCGGACGACGGGGAAGCCCTCGCCCTCGTGTCCGCGCGGGCCGGTGGTGACGGAGCGGACCGGGCGCTCGGTGTCGGCGGGGCCGGGGGCCTCGACGCGGTCGAGCGTCAACGTGTCTGCGGTGACTGCGGGCATGGTGGTCCTCCTCGCGGCGCGATGTGGCGCGTCGGTGGCGATCGTCTCCGATCGCGTCCCGGTGGGCGGGACATCCCGTGTAACCGGACCGCGGTCCGTATTGTTCCCGCGTGACGTCGGTCGCCACCGTCTGATCCCGCACGCGTCGGGTGCCTACTGTGGAGACATGTCCAGGGTGCAGCCCACGACCGCGGGCGGTCCGGTGTCGACGGCCGACGGGGGTCCGGTGGCGACGAGTGTCAGGTCGGTGACCGGCCTCGACGGCGTCACCGTCGCCTACCGCGTGTGGGGCGACCGCGACACCGCGGCGCCCGCGCTCCTGCTGATCCACGGGTGGGCGCAGAACGGCGGCAGTTGGGGCGCTCATCTGCTGGCCGACCTCGCCACACGTCACCGGGTGATCGCCGTCGACCTGCGCGGTCACGGCGCCTCCGGCATGCCCGCGGTCTTGGACGATCCCGGGCAGGGTTTCTCGGCCGATCTGCTCGTCGGCGACATCGAGGCCGTGCTCGCGACCGAGTGCGGCGACGAGGGTGTCGTGGCGGTCGGGTGGAGCTACGGCGGGCTCGTGATCTGCGACCTCCTCGCCTCCCGCGCCGAGGGCAGATCCGACGGGCCGCCCGTGGTCGGCGTCGGTCTGGTCGGGGCCATCACCTCGCTGGGACGCGGCGAGCGCGGCGGTCGGGTCGGGACCGCGATGCGGACTGCCCTGCCCGATGCGTACTCCGACGATCCGCGCACGGCGATCCGCGCGCTGTCGTCCTTCGGGGACGCGCTGGTGCCGGCCCATCGCGCCGATCTCGGCGCGCAGTCGCAGTTCCTCTTCGGTGCCTCGCTCTCGACCCGTCCCGCCGCCCGCGCGGGTCTGTTCGCCCGTACCGCCTCGCACGACGACCTCCTGCCGACCCTGCGGATGCCGGTCCTGGTGCTGCACGGCACCGACGACGCCGTCGTCGACGTGAGTGCCGCCCGCCACGCGGCGACCCTCCTGCCGGGCGACGTCGACGTCGACCTGTGGGAGGGCGCAGGACACGCACCGTTCGTCGAGAACCCGGCCCGGTTCGCCGGTGCGGTCGACCGACTCGTCGCGCGATCGGTGTCGGTCGCCACCGCGGGAGGTGCGCGATGACGCTGCGCCGCGTCGCCGTCCTGTCGGTGCACACCTCGCCCCTCGCCCAGCCGGGGACAGGAGACGCCGGCGGGATGAACGTCTATGTCTGGCAGACCGCCCGCGAGCTCGCCCGCCGCGGGGTCGAGGTCGAGATCTTCACCCGGGCCACGTCGTCGTCGGACGAACCGGTGGTCCACGCCGCCGACGGGATCACCGTGCGGAATGTCGTGGCCGGACCGTTCGAAGGGCTCGACAAGCGCGATCTCCCGACGCAGCTCTGCGCCTTCGCCGCGGGTGTGCTTCGCGCCGAGGCGCTGCACCCGCCGGGCCATTACGACCTGGTGCACTCGCACTACTGGCTCTCGGGACAGGTGGGATGGCTGGCGCGCGACCGGTGGCGCGTCCCTCTCGTCCACACGGCGCACACCCTGGCCGCGGTGAAGAACGCCTCGCTCGCCGCCGGTGACGAACCCGAGCCGATGCTGCGGCAGGTCGGCGAGCAGCAGGTCGTCGACGAGGCCGACCGTCTCGTCGCGAACACCGACGCCGAAGCGCGCCAACTGATCTCGATCCACCACGCCGACCCCGGTCGGGTCGATGTCGCGACACCCGGTGTCGACCTCGACGTCTACCGCCCCGGGTCGCGTGCTCAGGCCAGAGCCGAGCTGCGTTCGCTCGGTGTCGATCTCGCCGACGACGAGACGATCGTGACCTTCGTCGGCCGCATCCAGCCGCTCAAGGCGCCCGACGTGCTGCTGCGTGCGGTGGCCCCGCTCATCCGCGACGGACGACGGCGCCTGCGACTGCTCGTGGTCGGCGGGCCGTCGGGATCCGGACTGGCGCGGCCGACTGCACTCATCGATCTCGCGCGCGAACTCGGTGTCGCACAGTCGGTCACGTTCCTCCCGCCGCAACCGCCGGGTCGGCTCGCGCAGGTCTACCGTGCGTCGGATCTCGTCGGTGTCCCGAGCTACTCGGAGAGCTTCGGGCTCGTCGCCGTCGAGGCGCAGGCGAGCGGCGTGCCGGTCGTCGCCGCCGACGTCGGTGGGTTGGGCGTCGCCGTCGACGACGGTGTCACCGGGACCCTTGTCGCCGGCCACGACGTCGAGCGCTGGACCGCGGCCGTCGAGGCCACGCTCGCGTCGCCGGATACGTTGACCCGGATGGGGGAGGCCGCCGCCGCGCACGCCCGCCGGTTCTCGTGGTCGGCGACCGCCGATCACCTGCTCGACAGCTACCACCGCGCCGTCACCGACTACGCAGCTGCACAGCGCGGCCTGGACGCTGCCCGCAGTGCCCGATCCGCGGCGCCGGTGGGTGCACCGGCACGTCCGCGCCGGTGGACTCGGCGCCGCGCGGGAATCCGCGCCTGACTCTCGTCGCTGCACATCACGACGTCACTCGACGACCACCAGAGGAGCACGGCATGACCCAGTCGGTCGATCCGCACCTGCACGGCACGCGGCGCCCCCCGCGCATCGTCGAACAGTCCGATGCGATCCAGAAAGCGCTCGACGAGCGCGGGATCGAGTTCGCGCTCAAGCAGACCGGTGGCTCGGACACGGAGCACATCGTCATCGAGCTGCCCGGTGAGCGGAAGCTCAAGACGACCGTGCTGCTCACCGTCGGCAAGCCCGGCGTGCGCCTCGAGGCGTTCGTCTGCCGCCGCCCCGACGAGAACCACGAGGGCGTCTACAAGTTCCTGCTCAAGCGCAACCGCCGTCTCTATGGCGTCGCGTACACGATCGACAACATCGGCGACATCTACCTCGTCGGCCGGATGTCGGCGGAGTCGGTGAGTCCCGGCGAGCTCGACCGCGTGCTCGGGCAGGTGCTCGAGGCCGCCGACGGTGACTTCAACACGCTGTTGGAGATCGGCTTCTACACCTCGATCCGACGCGAGTGGGCGTGGCGGGTGTCGCGCGGGGAGTCGCTGCGGAACCTGCTCGCGTTCGAGCACCTGATCGACAAGGAGAACCTCCCGACCATCGGGCCCGCCGACAGCGCGCCAGAGCAGTCGGTGACCGCTCTGGCACAGGGTGATCCGCCGCCCTCGGGCCGTGCCGTCGACCCGGACGAATCGGACAGCTGAGAGTCGTCGAAGAACGCCCTCGTCACGCCACCGGGCGTTGTTAGGGTTTCGCCATGACCTTCGCGAGTCCGCACCCCGACGTCACGATCCCCGATTCGAGCGTCTACGACTATCTCTTCGGCGGCATCGACGAGGCCGACCTCGACCGGCCGGCCCTCGTCGACACCAAGCCGGAGAAGGCGACGACCACCTACCGCGACCTGATCGCGCGGGTCGACGCGTTCGCCGGGGCGTTGGCCGCCCGCGGCATCGCGGTCGGCGACGTCGTCGGGTTGCTGTCGCCGAACTCGTCGGCGTTCGCGATCGCATTCCACGGGATCCTGCGCTCGGGTGCCACGGCGACGACCATCAACGCGCTGTTCACCCCGAACGACATCGCCAAGCAGCTGACCGACGCCAAGGCGTCGATGCTTGTGACGGTGAACGTGCTCGCCGAGGGGGCCAAGGCCGCCGTCGAACAGCTCGGGTTGTCGAAGGATCGGCTGATCATCCTCGACGGGGAGGGCGAGGCCGCCTCCGGTCATCCGAACGCCGCCGACCTGCTCGGTGCGAACGCGCCGGCGCCGGACGTGTCGTTCGACCCGTCGACCCACATCGCGGTTCTGCCCTACAGCTCGGGGACGACGGCGAACCCCAAGGGCGTCATGCTGACCCACCGCAACCTCGTCGCCAACGTGTGTCAGATCCGGCCGCTGCAGGGCATGCAGCCCGAGGACGTGATCCTCGCGGTGTTGCCGTTCTTCCACATCTACGGCATGACGGTGCTGCTGAACGCGGCGCTTCACGCCCGGGCGAGCCTGGTGATCATGCCGAAGTTCGACCTGCCGGAGTTCCTCGACAACATCGCCACCGAGAAGTGCACCTACGGCTTCATCGCCCCGCCCGTCGCGGTCGCGCTCGCCAAGCACCCCCTCGTCGACGAGTACGACCTGTCGTCGCTGCACACGGTGATGTCGGGTGCGGCGCCGCTCGACGCCGAGCTGGGTCACGCCGTCGAGAAGCGGATCGGCTGCCACATGGTGCAGGGCTACGGCATGAGTGAGCTCAGCCCGGTCAGCCACGTCATCCCGTTCGACGGCGGCAAGGCCATCGCCGGCGGTGAGGCCGAGTTGAGTTCGTCGGGATGGACCGTGCCGAACGCGGAGAGCAAGCTCGTCGACCCGGCGACGGGGGAGGAGATCGGGCTGCCCAGCGAGGGTCTGAGCGAGACCGGCGAGCTGTGGTTCAAGGGCCCCAACGTGATGGCGGGCTACCTGAACAACGACGCCGCCACCGCGGAGACCATCGACGCGGACGGGTTCCTGCACACCGGTGACCTCGCCCAGGTCGACCCGACCGGCTGCGTGTTCATCGTCGACCGGCTCAAGGAACTCATCAAGTACAAGGGCTACCAGGTGCCGCCGGCGGAGCTGGAGGCGTTGCTGCTGAGCCACCCGCAGATCGCCGACGCCGCGGTGATCGGTGTGACCGACGCCGAGTCGGGCGAGGAGGTGCCGAAGGCGTTCGTCGTGAAGCAGCCCGACGCGCAGATCACCGAGGACGAGGTGATGGCCTTCGTCGCCGACAAGGTGGCGCCCTACAAGAAGGTCCGCCAGGTCGAGTTCATCGAGGCCGTGCCCAAGTCGGCCGCGGGCAAGATCCTCCGCAAGGACCTCCGCGCCAAGGCCTGACGCCCCGCACGACGACGAACGCCCGCTCCCGGGAATCCGGGAGCGGGCGTTTCGGCACAGTGGGCGGAAACCGCCGTCAGGCGCGGCCGGCGGGGGCCCGGTGACGACCGGGCTCCGGGGTGCCGTCGGTGCGGAGTTCCCCGTCGAGGATCTCCTCGGCGATCGACTCGTCCGGGCGGTCCTTGTTCTCGGGCAGGTCGACGGGCTGCTCACCCGGCAGGTTCTTCTTCGCGTCGCCGGGGATGAGCAGGATCAGCGCCGCGGCGACCAGCGACGCGATCGCGCCGATGATGAAGACCATCTGGAAGGCCGACCGGTCGGGGACTGCAGTGGTGCCGACGCTCACCGTCGAGCTGGCCAGGATCGTCGCGAGCAACGCCGACGCGATCGAGGTGCCGACCGACCGCATCAACGAGTTCAGGCCGTTCGCCGACGCGGTCTCGCTCAGCGGCACCGCCGACATGATCAGCGACGGCATGGCCGAGTAGGCGATGCCGACGCCCGAGCTCGTCACGATGACCGCCAGCGCGACCTCCCACGGCGACGCGGCGAAGGCGATCGCCAGCGCGTAGCCGGCGCCGATGACCAGGGTGCCGATCATCAGGGTGAACTTCGGCCCGATGGTCACGTTCAGTCGCGCGGAGACCGGCGACAGGAACATCATCATCAGTCCGCCGGGAGCCATCCACAGGCCGGCCTCGATGATGCTCTGGCCCATGCCGTAGTCGAGAACGCGCGGGATGTGCGGCAGCTGCAGCAGCTGCGGCGCCGCGAGGCTGATGCCCATCAGCGCGAAGCCGATCACGATCGACACGGCGTTCGTGATGGCGACGCGCGGGATGATCGAGGTGCGGATGTTGACCATCGGGGAGCTGGTGCGCAGCTCGTAGACGACCCAGACGGCGAACACCACGAGGCCGGCGGCGGTCAGCCCGAGGGTGAGCGCGCTGGTCCATCCCCACGAGCGGCCCTTGCTCAGCGCCAACAGCAGGCAGACGAGCGCGACGGTCAGGCCGAGCGCGCCGATCCCGTCGAACGTGCCTCCCGAGCGGGCGGGGGACTCGCGGATCAGGGTCAGCACCAGAAGGAAGACGACAGCTCCCAGCGCGGCCGACGTCCAGAACAGCACGTGCCAGCTGTAGTTCTGCGAGATCCACGCGGCGATCGGCAGGCCGATCGCGCCGCCCACGCCCAGCGTCGCGCTCATCGTGGCGATCGCGCCCGGGATCCGGGCCGGGGGCAGCTCGTCGCGCAGCAGGCTGATGCCGACGGGGATGACGCCCATCGCCAGCCCCTGCAGGCCGCGTCCGACGATCACCGGGATGAGCGAGTCGAACAGCGCGCTGACGGCCGATCCGGCAACCATCAGGGCGATGCTCGCGAGGATCACCGACCGCTTGCCGAACATGTCGGCGATACGGCCGGCGATCGGCATGACGACCGCGGCGGCCAGCAGCGTCGAGGTGATCACCCAGGACGCGTTGTCGGCGGAGGTGTGCAGGTACGTCGGCAGCAGTCCGACGATCGGGACCACCAGCGTCTGCATGTAGGAGGCGAGGAGCCCGCCGAAGCACAGCACCGCGATGAGGATCGTCGGTGAGGGCGTGCGAGAGGGCTGAAGCCGCAAGGTACTCATTACTTGCATGATGCACGTAATGGCGTAGTGCAAGCAATTCCTGGGAGGGTGACGTATGAAACACTGTCGCGCATGGCAACCGGCACGTTGATCCTGATGCGCCACGGCGAGAGCACGTGGAACGAGTCGAACCAGTTCACCGGCTGGGTCGACGTCGCCCTCACCGACAAGGGTCGCGCCGAGGCGAAGCGCGCCGGCGAGCTCCTCGTCGAGCACGATCTCCTGCCCGACGTGCTGTACACATCGCTGCTGCGCCGCGCGATCCAGACCGCGCAGATCGCGCTCGACGTCGCCGACCGCCACTGGATTCCGGTGACCCGTGACTGGCGCATCAACGAGCGCCACTACGGCGCCCTGCAGGGTCTCGACAAGGCCGCGACCAAGGAGAAGTTCGGCGACGAGCAATTCATGCTGTGGCGTCGCAGCTACGACGTCCCGCCCCCGGCCATCGAGAAAGACGCCGAGTACAGCCAGAGCGACGACCCGCGCTACGCCGACCTCGACGAGGTCCCGCTGACCGAGTGCCTCAAGGACGTCGTCGCGCGGATGATCCCGTATTTCACCGACGTCATCGCAGAGGACCTGCGCGCAGGCAAGACGGTACTGATCGCTGCTCACGGCAACTCGCTGCGGGCGCTGGTGAAGTACCTCGAGGGCATCTCCGACGACGACATCGCGGGCCTCAACATCCCCACGGGCAACCCGCTGCGCTACGACCTCGACGAGAACCTCAAGCCGGTCCGCAAGGGTGAGTACCTGGACCCCGAGGCCGCTGCGAAGGGCGCTGCCGCCGTCGCCGCGCAGGGCTCGAAGTAGCGGGTCAACTCCCTGTCGCGGGTACGCCGGTGGCGCTATCCTCGAGTATGGCCGACGTCACAGTTATTGCACGCGTTGTTCATTCGCTGTCACAGGAGCGATATGAAGCATTCGTCGACGATGAGCTCGTCGGTTTCGTGGATTATCAACCGCGCGACGGTCAGGTCGTGATCACCCACACCGTCGTCTTCGACCGCCACGCGCACCACGGCATCGGCGGCCAACTGGTCCGACACGTGCTCGACGACATCGCGCAGAGCGGTCGCAAGGTGGTGCCCGTCTGCTCCTTCGTGCAGCAGTTCATCGCCGACAACCCGGCGTACGCCGCCATGGTCGCGACAGCCTGACCTGCTCGGCGGGCTGGACCCACCGCAAGGGTGCGGTGGACGAAATCCCGGTGAACAGCGTCCCAACTGGGCACACCCGGCTTGTTACGGATGACCGGCCTCGTCCATCCTGTCGGTGTGTCCGCCCGCCCCACCCGCTCCACCGGTGACCCCGGGGCGACTCCGTGAGCATCGCACTCGCGGTCGTCGTCGTGGTCGCGGTGCTGCTGATCGTGGTGGCCGCCGCCGTCGGGTGGACCCTCGGACGTCGCCGGTCGTCGGCCGAGGCGCGTCGGGCGGCGACGCTGCGCGCGGCGTCGAACCTGGGTCCGGCCGTGACCACCGACGAGGACGCGGAGGAGCAGCGTGTCGACGCGCGTCCCGACGTGCTCCTCGAACACGGCATGGAGACCGTCGACGGTCGGATGTCGAAGGCGGCGCTGCTCGCGATGATCGTGCAGAGCGCGGACACCGGCGTCGCCGTCGTCGACGAGCACCGCGACGTCGTCCTGTTCAACGGACGGGCGACCGCGCTGGGTCTGGTGTCGTCCGGTCTCCTGGACGACGAGGTGTGGCGGACGGCGTCGACCGTGCTGCAGACCGGTGAGGACGCCGACGTCGAACTCGTCCCCACCCCGCCGGTCAACGGGTTCGTCTCCACCGCTCGCGCGATCGTCCCGCCCGTCGCGGTGCGGTGCCTTGTCCGCCTCGTCACGGACGGCACCGAGCGCTACGCCGTCGTCTACGGCACCGACGACTCCGACAACATGCGACTGGAGGCCACCCGCCGCGACTTCGTCGCGAACGTCTCCCACGAGTTGAAGACACCCGTCGGCGCGATCGGGCTGCTCACCGAGGCGCTGCTGGAGTCGGACGACGACCCCGAGGCGGTCCGCCACTTCGGTGAGCGCGTGATCACCGAGTCGGTCCGCATGGGCAACATGGTCAACGAGCTGATCGCGCTGTCGCGGCTGCAGGGCGCGGAGAAGCTGCACGACGTCGACGACGTGTCCGTCGACGAGCTCATCGACGAGGCCGTCCACCGCGCGCAGGTCGGCGCGGAGGCGGCGGGGATCACCCTCGACACCGACCCGCCCAGCGGGCTGGTCGTCCGCGGCGACCACACCCTGCTGCTCACCGCCCTGAACAACCTCATCGCCAACGCGATCGCCTACTCGCCCGCCAACACGCGCGTGTCGGTGAGCCGCCGCGTCATCACCGACCGTCTGCCCGTCCCGACGGTCCCCGGTGCGACCGCCACCCCCACCGACCGGCCGATGGTGGCGATCGCCGTGACCGACCGCGGCATCGGCATCGCGCCGCGTGACCAGCAGCGTGTGTTCGAGCGGTTCTTCCGCGTCGACAAGGCGCGGTCGCGGGCGACCGGCGGCACGGGGCTCGGGCTGGCGATCGTGAAGCACGTCGCGGCCAACCACGACGGCGCCATCACCCTGTGGAGCCGGCCGGGCACCGGGTCCACCTTCACCCTGGCCATCCCGCAGGCCCGGGTCCCCGCCGACGCCGACACCTCGGTGTCGGCGCCCTCGGGTCGCGCAGCCGCGCGTCCCGCCCCCGCACGCACCACCCATCCGCCCCGGACGAACCCGGACCACCGGGTTCTCGAGACGAAGGAAATCAACCGGTGACGCACGTCCTGATCGTCGAAGACGAGGAATCCCTCGCCGACCCACTGGCGTTCCTGCTGCGCAAGGAGGGTTTCGAGACCACCGTCGTCAACGACGGCACCCGCGCGCTCAGCGAGTTCGACCGCGTCGCCCCCGACATCGTCCTGCTCGACCTCATGCTGCCCGGCGCGTCGGGCACAGAGGTGTGCAAGGCCCTGCGGACCAAGTCGAGCGTGCCGGTGATCATGGTGACCGCCCGCGACAGCGAGATCGACAAGGTCGTCGGGCTCGAGCTCGGCGCCGACGACTACGTCACCAAGCCGTACTCGGCGCGCGAGCTGATCGCCCGCATCCGCGCCGTGTTGCGCCGCGGCTCGGACACCGCCGACGAGATCGACGACGACGGCGGGCTCCTCGAGGCCGGCCCGGTGTCGATGGACGTCGACCGGCACACCGTCGCGGTGCGTGGGTCGTCGATCACGTTGCCGCTCAAGGAATTCGACCTCCTCGAGTACCTTCTGCGCAACGCCGGCCGGGTGCTCACCCGCGGCCAGTTGATCGACCGGGTGTGGGGTGCGGACTACGTCGGTGACACCAAGACCCTCGACGTCCATGTCAAGCGCCTGCGGTCGAAGATCGAGGAGGACCCGGGCAACCCCAAGCACCTCGTCACCGTCCGCGGCCTGGGTTACAAGCTCGAGTTCTGACCGAGTTCTGCTGAGATCGGCCCCGAGAGGCGTCGTCGGCGCCATATCGCCGTCGGGAGGCGTTGTCGGGACAGATCTCAGCGGCGAATCCTGTGACGATCTGCCCGAGTCACGGCTCGGATGTCGGCGAGGACCTCATCCCAGTGGTGGATCACGTCGTCGTAGGTGAGGCGGAGCTTCAGCCACCCCGCGACGAGTGCGCGACGATCGCGCTTCCGATCTCGGCGGTAGTTCTCGACTCCCGTGTGGTGTTCGACGCTGTCGCACTCGATGAGCAGTTTCCCGACGCGCAGGTCGACGCGGCCCACACCGGCGATCTTCGGCTGCACCTCGACGTCGTAGCCGAGTGCGCGGAGCCGCAGCCGGACGAGCGTCTCGGTTCCGGACTGGGAACGCCCGTCGCAATGGGTCATCCACTCCCGGGTGCGTGCGATGCACACAGGCATCTCCGATTGGAGCCGTTGGACCGACCACTTGCTCTTCTCCAAGGCCGAGTCGCACACGACGATCTACTCGTCGCGAGAGAGGCACCGTGTCGCGCAGTCCAGGGCGACGGGAACGCAGTCGACCGCCGTCGTGAGTGGCAGGGCGCGTCCCTGTCCCCGGCATCGTCGGCCTCGCGCCACCGATGTCCCGTGCCGCGAGTAACGGACATGGACCTCGGAATGCCCGGGTGGGATCCACAGACCGTGATGCCTCAGGGCGGAGACGCAGGACAGCACGCCGCCTCTGCGAACCGCCTCCATCGTCGCCGCGTCGGCGTCGGGACGCGCATACCAGCCGGAACGCAGACGGATCAGCGTGCCGTCGGCGACCGCTCGTCGGATGGCGGAGTCGTCGCGCCCCATCGCGAGTAGTTGCGTCCGAGACATCACCGGGGAGTGCATGTCCATGAGACGCGGTCGGCGCCGGGACGGTTCCGTCTGCGCGGAGATCTGCACCGAGAGCCCGATCCGACGGTGATGTGCCGTCGGACCAGCTGCTGAGGGCAGATCTCCGCAGGAATCCTAGGAAGGGTTGAGGTCCTCGTACTTGATGTCCGTCTCACGGCGGGTGGTCGCGGCGGCGGTGGCCGGGTGGACGGCGACGATGCCGAGACCCGCACGGCGGCGGCAGATGCGGGCGAGTTCGGAGTAGGCCGCCTCGCCGATGAGTTCGGTGAGCTCGGGCGCGTAGGACTTCCACACCGGGTCGGCCCCGACGTGCGCGTCGGGTGATCCCGAGCAGTACCAGGCGAGGTCGTGGCCGCCCTCGCCCCAGCCGCGACGGTCGTACTCGGTGATCGTCGTCTTGAGGATCTGCGTGCCGTCGGGGCGTTCGACCCAGTCCTGCTCGCGGCGCACCGGCAGCTGCCAGCACACGTCGGGCTTGACGGTGAGCGGCTCGAGGCCCTTCTTCAACGCCATCCCGTGCAGGGCGCAGCCGACGCCTCCGGCGAACCCGGGGCGGTTGAGGAAGATGCAGGCGCCCTTGTACACCCGCGTCTTCAGGGCCGGCTCGTCGTCGAGGTCGCCCTCCTCGAGGTAGCCCCGCTTGCCCAGGGGGTCCTTCCCGGATCCCTTGTCGTGGAACTGCCAGTCCTCCGCGGTGAGCATCGACATGCCGTGCGCGAGGCGCTTGCGGTCGTCGGAGTCGGCGAGATAGGCGCCGTGGTTGCAGCACCCGTCGTCGGGACGGCCCTCGATGATCCCCTGACACGCGGGCGTGCCGAACACGCACGTCCAGTGCGACAACAACCACGTCAGGTCGGCGCTGACGAGGTGTTCGGGGTCGGCGGGATCAAAGAACTCGATCCACTCCCGCGGGAAGTCGAGCGGGACCTCGGGCGTCGGGGTGGCCGACGCGCCGTCACTTGCAGCCACGATTCACAACGCTAGTCGCCGCGGTGGGGTCGGCGTCGGCCTCCCCGACGCCGTCGACGCGAGGCAGTAGGTTGTCCCCGTGCGCTTGGGAGTCCTCGACGTGGGCAGCAACACCGTCCACCTGCTGGTGGTCGATGCGCATCGCGGTGGGCACCCGACGCCGATGAGCTCGACCAAGTCGACGCTGCGCCTGGCCGAACAGATCGGCTCGTCGGGCGAGTTGTCCGCGTCCGGCGCCACCGCCCTCACCGAGGCGGTCGACGAGTTCACCGCCATCGCCCGCACCTCCGGGTGCGAGCAGGTCATGGCGTTCGCCACCTCGGCGGTCCGCGACGCCACCAACTGCGACGCCGTGCTCGACGCCGTCGCCGACACGACCGGCGTACGCGTCCAGGTGCTGTCGGGGACCGACGAGGCGCGTCTGACGTCGCTGGCGGTACGTCGCTGGTATGGCTGGAGCGCCGGCCGGATCCTGGCCCTCGACATCGGTGGCGGCTCGCTGGAGCTGAGCAACGGCGTCGACGAGGACCCCGACGTCGCGGTCTCGCTCCCACTCGGTGCGGGCCGGCTGACCCGTGAGTGGCTGTCGGAGGACCCACCCGGCAAGCGGCGCGTGGCCGTGCTGCGTGACTGGCTCGACGCCGAACTCGCCGAGACCGCCAAGGCCATGTCCGAGGCCGGCAGCCCCGACCTCGCCGTCGGGACGTCGAAGACCTTCCGGTCGCTGGCCCGTCTCACCGGCGCGGCCCCCTCGAGCGCGGGTCCGCGGGTGAAGCGCACTCTGACGAGCAGCGGTCTGCGCCAACTGATCGCGTTCATCTCGCGGATGTCCACCCCCGACCGCGCCGAGCTCGAGGGCGTCAGCGAGGACCGCGCCGGACAGCTCGTCGCCGGCGCCCTGGTGGCGGAGGCGTCGATGCGTGCGATGGGGGTCGATACCCTGGAGATCTGTCCGTGGGCGTTGCGGGAGGGTGTCATCCTGCGTCGGCTGGATGCCGAACCCACCGCGACCGACGCATTGCTCGCGCCCCGCCCGTCGGTGCCGAGCCCGGGCTGACCGCGGCGCCCGCGACCACCCGACGAGAGCAGAGGACACCGATGGCGAGAGACACCGACCCGGACTCGCGGCCGATCTCGGTCGCCGAGCTCCTCGCGCGCCGTGCCGCCGAGACCGACGGCACCGCATCCGAGACGCCCGCCGACGAGTCGCGCCCCGCGGGGCGTCGACGTCGTGGCGGCGAGGGCACCGTGTCGGTGGCGGAGCTGACCGGTGAGATCCCGCGGATCCGCGGCGGGGCGCACTCCGGGTCATTCCCGGCCGTCACCCCCGAGCAGGCCGCCGCGCCGACACCGACCCCGGCGCCGACCACCGGTCGACGCCGCGCCCCCGACGCGCAGGCCCCCTCGCCGACCGTCGACGACGAGCTCACCGAGATCGCCCCGTCGACCGACGATCTCGCCGCGGAGTCGTCGTTCGTCCCCGATGACCCGCATGTCGCCGATGCCGGGGACGCGCCGGCGTTCCCCCGCTCCGACCGCCCCGCCGCACCCGGCCACGACGACCGGTTCCCGCGGTCGGATCCGCCGCGGCCGTCGTGGGGCGGCGCGCAGGCGTGGTCGTCGCCGACACCGTCGCGTCCCGACCAGCCGCCGGCAACCCGCGATCTCAACAGCGCCGACGTACACGCCCGGTTCGCGCGGCCGGAGCCCGAGCAGGCCGACGAGGTCACCGGGATCATCCCGCGGTTCGGCGCCGGTCAGGCGGCCGGACCCGCCGCCGACGACGACTTCGCCCGGCTGTCGCCCGAGGAACGCGACCGCGCGTTCGAGAGCTACCGAAACTTCGACGACGTCGACGTCGAGGAGGCGGCGCCGCGCAAGCGCCGCGGACTGTTCGGCGCGCTGCGTCGCTCCCGCGCCGACGACGACACCCCGCCTCCCGCCGACGAGACCACCGACGACACCGCGCCCGAGTCGTCGATCGCCCACACCGACCTCCTGTCGGGATCGGTCGACGACGGTCGGCTGGAGGTGTCCGACGACACCCCGACCGAGCTGACCGACGTCTCGCGGTCGAGCTGGAGTGCGCAGGCGTGGTCCGACCGCCCCGACGTCGACGACGCACCTCGCGAGGAACCCGCACAGGACGACGACCTGCCCTCGACGACGCGCTTCGCCGCGGACTCCGGCGACGACGCCACCGGTGTCGTCGACCTCGACAAGGCCCAGCGCCACGACAGCGTCCGACCCGCCTGGCGCGGTGCCGACCCCGAGCCGGAGACGGAACCGGCCCCGCAGACCGGCGACGACGCCACAGGTCCGTCGCCGGCGCGCCAGTGGGCGATGCTCGGTTTGCAGGTGGTCGCGGGGCTCGCCGTCGGTGTCGGCCTGTTCCTCGGGTTCACCGAGCTGTGGCGGTGGAACGTCTACTTCGCGCTGGTCCTCGCCGTCGTCGTCATCTTCGGTCTGGTGACGTTCGTGCACGTCGCCCGGCGCAGCTCCGACCTCGTGTCGACGCTCATCGCGCTCGCGGTGGGACTCGTCGTGACCATCGGCCCCCTGGCGCTGCTCGCGTCGGGGAGCTGACGATGGGTGCTCCGGGCACGGGTCGGGTGAGGGGCGACATCCCGATCGGTCTGTCGACGGCGTCGGTCTACCCGCAGAACACCGAGGCAGCGTTCCAGTACGCGAACGAGCTCGGCTTCGACGGCGTCGAGCTGATGGTCTGGGGTGAGGCGGTCAGCCAGGACATCGACCACGTCGCCTACCTGTCGGACCGATACGCCATGCCGGTGCTCAGCGTGCACGCGCCGTGTCTGCTCATCTCGCAGCGCGTGTGGGGCCGTGACCCGATCGCCAAACTCGGCCGGTCGGTCGACGCGGCCGCGCAGCTCGGCGCGGCCACCGTCGTCGTGCACCCGCCGTTCCGGTGGCAGCGCCGCTACGTCAAGGGGTTCGCCGAGACGGTCGCCGAACTCGAGGAGCGCAGCGACGTCGCCGTCGCGGTGGAGAACATGTTCCCCGTCCGCGCCGACCGCGTGTTCGGCAAGTACACCGAGGCCGCCGAGCGGATGGCCCGGCGCGGTGGGCCGGGCGCGGCGGTGTCGGCGTTCGGCACGTCCATCGACCCCACCGACGACGGCTTCGACCACTACACGCTCGACCTGTCGCACACGGCGACCGCCGGCCACGACGCGATCGCCATGTTCGAGCGGATGGGCTCGTCGCTGAACCACCTGCACCTCACCGACGGCATCGGCGCGGCGGTCGACGAACACCTCGTACCCGGCGACGGCAACCAGCCGTGCGCGGAGATCTGCCGACGTCTCGCCGAGAGCGACTTCGACGGCGCCGTGGTGCTGGAGGTGTCGACGGGGTCGGCACGGACCAAGCCCGAGCGCTCGGAGATCCTCGCCCGGTCGCTCGCGTTCGCCCGCGAACACCTCGCGCGCGACACGACGCCGGTGAGGAAGGACCGCTCGTGACCGTCTCGGTCGCCGATCTCGGCGCACTGACACGCATCGACGGCGGCGGACCCGCGGACCCGGTGTGTTTCACCACAGTCGTCGACCCCGTGTTCACGATCGGCCCCAAGGTGCACGGCGGCGCCCTGCAGGTCGTGTCCGCGCACGCCGCCGTCGACGCCGTGGGACGGTCGGAGATGGTGCCCGTCGCGATCTCCAGCGACTACCTCCGTGCGCCCGAGCCCCGCGATGTCGACGTCGTCGCGACGGTGGTGAAACGGGGCCGTCGGGTCTGCGTCGTCGACGTGGTCGTCGCGCAGGACGGCCGTGACGCCGTGCGGTCGGTGGTGACCCTCGCCGCCCCCGACCACGGGACACCGCGCCACTCCGGGGTCCCCGACGAGCTGGCTGCGATGCCGACCGAGCCCGCGGCCGACGCGGTGCCGGTCCGCGGGTCGATCGTCGCCGACATCGTGCATCTCGCCGCGGCGGTCGACATGCACTACGACCGGTCGTCGGTGCCGGTGATGGCGGGGGAGCGCGGCGCCCCGGAGACGCGGTTCTGGGCCCGTCCGGCCGACGGTGAGACCGACGGGTTCTTCGCGATCCTCGCCGGCGACCTGTCGATGCCCGTGGTGATGAACCTCGGCGTCTTCGGCTGGGCGCCCACCCTGCAGATGACCACCTACCTGCGTCGACGGCCCGCGCCGGGCTGGCTCCGGGCGCGGGTGACCACCACCGAGATCGGGCAGGGCTGGTTCGAGGAGGACCATCTCCTCGTCGACGCCACCGGCGCCGTCGTGGCGCAGTCGCGGCAGCTCGCACTCGTCCCCTCCCAGGAAGGACAGGCATGACCACACGGGTCGCCATCATCGGCGGCGGCAAGATCGGCGAGGCGCTGCTCTCCGGACTCGTCCGGTCCGGGCGTCCGACGCGGGACCTCGTCGTCGCGGAGAAGGACCCCGCCCGCGGCACGGAGCTCACCGACGACTACGGCGTGCGGGTCACCGACATCGCCGACGCCGTCGAGGGCGCGGCGATCGTCGTCCTCGCCGTGAAACCCGCCGACGTGGACGGTGTCCTCGAGATCATCTCCGGCGTCGAGGACACCGGCGAGGTCGAACGGCTCACCGTCAGCCTCGTCGCGGGTCTCACCACCCGGCACTACGAGGACGCGCTGCCCGCCGGGGCGCCCGTCGTCCGGGTCATGCCGAACACCCCGATGCTCGTCGGTGAGGCGATGTCCGCGGTCACCGGTGGCAGATACGCGACCGACGACCACGTGTCGACCGTGGCGTCGCTGCTGGAGTCCGTCGGCAAGGTCATCGTGGTCGCCGAGAAGCAGATGGACGCCGTCACCGCGGTGTCCGGCTCGGGTCCCGCGTACGCCTTCCTCATGGCCGAGGCCATGATCGACGCCGGCGTGGGTCTGGGGCTCACCCGCGCGACCGCCACGCTGCTGGCCGCGCAGACCATCCGCGGCGCGGGCGTGTTGCTCACCGACTCGGGACTGTCGCCCGTCGACCTCCGGGCCGCCGTCACCTCGCCGGCGGGCACCACCGCGGAGGCCATCCGCGAACTCGAGGCGCACGGATTCCGTCACGCGTTCTACGAGGCGCTTCGGGCCAACGCGGGCGCCAGCGCGGCCCTGCGGGCGACCGCGCCGAGCGCCGAGAACGACGGCTGATCGCCCTCCGGGCGGGCCGCGACGGCCCCGGCGGCCCAGATATCGGCCAGATGACCGAGAAATCTCGAAAAGGTCACCCACTCACGTCGCAACTTTCCCATGCGCCACGCTAAGGTGCACTGAGCACGTGCGTGTCTGGTGTCCGCGGGAGGGGAAGCCCGCGGCCGCGACGCGTGCCTCGGAGGTCGAAAATTCAATGGCGCCTGCAAACACGCCTGGCGACCGACCCAGCGCCCCTGGCGCGGGGCCGGCCAACAGTGCCGGTTCGGGTACGCAGTTCCTCACCGTGGCGGAGGTCGCGGCCCTCATGCGCGTGTCCAAGATGACGGTCTACCGCCTGGTGCACAACGGTGAGCTGCCCGCCGTGCGCGTCGGCCGGTCCTTCCGGGTCCACGAGAAGGCGGTCCACGATTACCTCGAGAACTCCTACTTCGACGTCGGCTGACAGGCGTCTCCGACGCGGGCGCAGGCGCGCCTCGGGTCGTCCTGGTCGGTACACGGATTTCGTCGTGCCCCGGCCCCCGGAGTAGCCTGGACCATTGTTGCGCTCGCCGGTCCGTGTGCGCCCGTCCTCACCGGGACGGGCCCCGCGTCTGCGCCGTGAGTCCGACGAGCCCGAGTACGTGTCCACCCGTGCGAGAACGTGAGGTGCCCCATGGGGTCAGTCATCAAGAAGCGCCGCAAGCGCATGTCGAAGAAGAAGCACCGCAAGCTTCTCCGCCGCACCCGGGTGCAGCGTCGCAAGCTCGGCAAATGATGTGACCGCCGACCGGGGTGCACCCGGGCGGCACATCGATCGACCATCCTCCGACCCGTCGCACACGCGGCGGGTCGGAGTGCGTTGCGGTTAGTCTGGCGCCATGACCGACGCCCCCGCTCCGCCCTCGGTGGTGCTGGTCACCGGGGCCTCGACGTTCCTCGGCGGATACCTGACCACCCGCCTGGCGCAGAACCCCGCCATCGAGCGGATCATCACCGTCGACTCCCGCGTGCCGAGCAAGGACATGATGCGACGGATGGGTCGCGCCGAGTTCGTCCGCGCCGACATCCGCCGACCCACCATCGGCCGCATCATCGACTCCGCCGGCGTCGACACCGTCGTCCACGCGGCGACATCGGTGATGGACACCGTCGGTCACACGCCGGCGATCAAGGAACTGACCGTCATCGGCGCGATGCAGGTCTGCGCCGCCTGTCAGCGGGCCCCGTCGGTGAAACGGGTGATCGTGCGGTCGTCGGGCATGGTCTACGGCGCGAGCGCCTCCGACCCCGCGCACTTCTCCGAGGAGATCCGCGCCCGCCACGAGCCGACGACGGGCTTCGGGCGCGACCTGCTGGACGTGGAGTCCTACGCCCGCGGGTTGTCGCGGCGCCGACAGGACATCGCGGTGACCATCCTGCGGCCGACGGCCATCCTGGGCCCGCAGATCTCGACGCGGATGAGCAACTACTTCTCGTCGCCGATCATCCCCGTCGTCATCGGCTACCAGCCGCGCCTGCAGTTCCTGCACGAGGAGGACGCGCTCGCCGCGATCGAGCACGCGACGCTGCTCGGCCGACCGGGCACGTTCAACCTCGCCGCCGACGGCGTCGTGACGCTGGCCCAGGCGATCCGTCGGGCCGGTCGGATCGAGCTGCCGGTGCCTGCGAACCTGATGGGCACCGTCGCGGGCGTCTTCCGCAACATGGGCATCAACACCCTGCACGGTGACCAGGCGGACTACCTGACCTACGGCCGCGTCCTGGACACCACGCGCATGCGCGCGGAGCTGGGATTCGCCCCGCGACGCACGAGTCTCGAGACCCTCGACGACTTCATCGCGCGCAAACCGTTGGAGCCGGTGATATCCGCCGGGGCGTGGCACCGCCTCGAGCAGCGCATCGTCGACACCGCGCGGGCACTCGCCTGAACGTCGCATTCCGTGCCGTGTACGGCGGGAGTGGGGGACACCTCCTACACTGGACGCGCACGTGTCGGGGGACAAGGAACAACTGGGGGACGATGGTGTCGGCAGGGGTGTGACGGTGGCAAAGAGCAACAACGCACCGAACTCTCGCACCGCGAAGGTGATCCAGCTGTACGCGTCGCCGCCGACGTCCCCGTCGGACGCCGGGCGCCGTCGGCACCCGTCCCAGCAGCGATCCGGACCGGACCCCACGCGCCGCATGGCGCCGCGACCGGTGCCCGCTCCCGACGACTCCCTCGGCCATCCCAACACCGACGGTTTCGACGACGCGGACGTGCACCCGATCAGCGCGGACGTCGTGCCGCGCATCGACGAGTCGGGTCTGCCCGTTCAGCGCACCGGCAGCCCGCTGTTCAACCTCGGGGGAATCCGTTCAGCCGTCGCGGACACGGTCGTGTCGAGCGCCGGGTACCTGCGCGAGCGACTCACCGGTGACTACGAGATCGACGACTTCGGCTTCGATCGCCACTTCACCGAGAACGTCTTCCTGCCCGCGATGCGGGTCTTCTTCGACAAGTGGTTCCGCGTCGAGGTCACCGGCATCGAGAACCTGCCCACCGAGGGTGGGGCGCTGCTCGTCGCGAACCACGCGGGCACCATTCCCGTCGACGCGCTGATGCTGTCGGTCGCCGTGCACGACCACCACCCGCGCAAGCGCTTCCTCCGGATGCTCGCCGCCGACCTCGCCCTGGAGTCGCCGTTCATCGGCGCCCTGTCGCGGCGCACCGGCTCGACGTTGGCGTGCACCGCCGACGCCGAGCGGCTCCTGCGGTCGGGGGAGCTGACCGCCGTGTGGCCGGAGGGCTTCAAGGGCGTCGGCAAGCTCTACCGCGACCGCTACAAGCTGCAGCGGTTCGGTCGCGGTGGGTTCGTGACGACCGCCCTGCGCACCGCCGTGCCGATCGTGCCGGTCTCGATCGTCGGGTCCGAGGAGATCTACCCGATGCTCAGCGACCTGAAGCCGATCGCCCGGATGATCGGGCTGCCGTACCTGCCGATCACCCCGACGTTCCCGTTGCTCGGCCCCCTCGGCCTGGTCCCGCTGCCCGCCAAGTGGCACATCCACTTCGGCAAGCCCATCGAGACCAACCGCTACGACGAGCAGGCCGCCGACGACCCCATGGTCGTCTTCGACCTCACCGACCACGTCCGCGAAGAGATCCAACAGACCCTCTTCCGCATGCTCAGCCGTCGCGGCTCGGTCTACTTCGGCTGATCGTCCACAACCCGCACACCGGAGTGGTAGCGCTCGCCGTCGGTCTCGATGATCAACCGGTCGCCCACGACCATGTCGACGATCCCGACCCGAGGTATCACCACCTGGGTCCGCACGGGGATGTTCCTGGCGCGCAGACGGAGTCGGACCATCGATTCCGTCCCCGACTGCGCCGAGCCGTCGCACCGGCCGAGCAGTGCGCGGACGGCCACCGGTGTGTCGCGCAGGATCGAGGCGAGGTCGTCGGGCGTGACGTGTTCGCCGTTCACGATCGAGTCGCACACCACGATGAGTCCCTCCGCGTCGAGACAGCGGGCCGCGTGGCGCAGGGCGATCGGGATCTCGTCGACGGGTCCAGTCACCGACTCGGGTCTGCCGTGTCGGGAACAGAAGCGCCCGGTGCGGTCACGGCTCGTTCCCGCCCGAGCGTGGACGTCGTCGGAGCGTCCGGGCACCCAGACCCCGCGGTACCGAAGCGCGGACACACAGCTGAGGACGCCGCCGCGTCTCACCGCCTCGACGACGCGAGCGTCCGCGTCGGACCGGGCGTACCAGCCACGACGGAGCCGGACCAGTATCCCGTCCGCCACCGCCCGTCGCACGTCGGCCTGCGTCTGACCCTGCGCGATCAGCTCATCCCACGTCACGACCCCGGCGTCTCGCATGACGACAGCATCGGGCGAGGGAGGGACGCATTCGAGGGCCAGGGCGGCTCTGTCCACAACCGACACCGATGAGTGCCGACCTGTGCACGACGCACGCGCCCATCCTCGTCGGTGCGGGTGGTGGACGGTGCGCGGGTGTACCGGGATTCAGTCGCGGAAACGACGGGCCGCGGCGACTGCGCCACCGCCGGCGGCGCCGAGGAGGACCGCGGTGGGCAGGCCGATCTTCGCGGCCTTGCGGGCGGTGCGGTAGTCGCGGATCTCCCAGCCGCGGACGCGGGCGACGTCGCGGAGGTCGGCGTCGGGGTTGATCGCGACGGCGGTGCCGCACAGCGAGAGCATCGGGACGTCGTTGTGGGAGTCGGAGTAGGCGGTGCAGCGCTTGAGGTTCAGGCCCTCCCGGATGGCGAGGCTGCGCACGGCGTGCGCCTTGCCCAGGCCGTGGAGGATGTCGCCGACGAGCCGCCCGGTGAACTTCCCGTCGACGCTCTCGGCGACGGTGCCGAGCGCGCCGGTGAGCCCGAGGCGGTCGGCGATGGTCTGCGCCAGTTCGACGGGGGTGGCGGTCACGAGCCACACCTGCTGCCCGGCATCGAGGTGCATCTGCGCGAGAGTCCGTGTGCCGGGCCAGATCTTGTCGGCGATCACCTCGTCGAAGATCTCCTCGCCGAGCCGGACCAGTTCCTCGGTGGACCGACCGGCGATGAAACTGAGTGCCTTCTCCCGACCGGACGCGACGTCGTCGGCGTTCTCCCGACCGCTGATCCGGAACTTCGCCTGGGCCCAGGCGAACTCGGCCATGTCGCGGTAGGAGAAGTAGTCGCGGGCCGCGAGGCCCCGGGCGAAGTGCACGATCGACGCGCCCTGCACGAGCGTGTTGTCGACGTCGAAGAAGGCGGCCGCGGTGAGGTCCGGCGGGACGTCGGTGGGGGTGCCCGGCTCGTCGTCGAGGTGGTCGGCGTCGACGCGACCACGCTCCTGCAGCGTGGCGTAGGCGGCCTGCGCGCTGGCCTCACCGGCGAGCGAGTGCCGCAGCTCGGCGGCCGACTGGCGGAACCGTCCGACGCGTCCCGACTGGGCGGTGCGCACGGCGCGCGAGGAGATCCAGTTGCTGACGGTGCCGCCGGCGTCGCGGTCGTCGTCGGGGGCCGACGGCCCCTGTGTCGACGACCGGTCGCGATCGTTCTCGCCGGGCGTGTCGCTCACCGAATCGCCTCCTGGTGGTGCGGGTCTCCCAGAGTAGTCGTCGGCCCCTGGGGCCCTGATCCGCCGTGCCGCGCCGGTGGGAGGATCGACGGCGTGGTCGTCACCCTGCTCACCCGCGCCGGCTGTTCGGCGTGCGCCCGTGCCCTCGCCGATCTCGAACCCCTGTGTTCCGACCATGCCGTGCAGCTGTCCGTCGTCGACGTCGACGAGGCCGCCGCCGACGATCCGGAACTGCGCGCGGAGTTCGGGGACCGGCTCCCGGTGGTCCTGCTCGACGGTGTCGAGCACAGCTACGGCGACGTCGACGAGGCCCGCCTGCGCGCGGACCTCCGCGCCAGGTGAGAGCCGCTTTGTGAACGTGTTCACAAGCGGTATACCCTCGACTGTCGAATGCTCTCACCCGGCGCGTCGCGCGCACGGGTCGACGCCGGAGGTGACGATGATGCGAGGTCCGCAGTCGTCCCCGGACACCGATCCCACCGGACACATCCCCGCCGCGTCCGTCGCGCGCCTGGCCACCTACCTGCACGTCCTGCGCACTCTCAGCGAGAACGGTGCCGTCGTCACCTCCAGCGGTCAGCTCGCGACCGCCGCCGGCGTGAACCCGGCGATCCTGCGCAAGGACCTGTCGCACGTCGGCGCCAACGGTGTCCGCGGCGTCGGGTACGACGTCGCGCGTCTGACGGCCCGGATCTCGCGGGCACTGCGCACCTCGGACACCCACAACGTCGCGCTCGCCGGGGCCGGCCTCCTCGGTCGCGCGCTGATCGCGCACACCGGTTTCGGCCGCGGGTTCCGTGTGGTTGCGATGTTCGACACTGATCCGGCGGTGGTGGGTACGGGTTTCCGGTCGGAGGCCGTTGACATCACCGTGGCACCGATGTCGGACCTGGCGCGGCAGTGCGCGGAACGTGATGTGGACGTGGCGGTCATCGCCACGCCCGACTCGCTCGCGCAGACGACCTGCGACGCCTTCGTCCGCGCCGGCATCCGCCAGCTCCTCAACGTCAGCACCGTGACGCTGCGCACGCCGCCGAGCGTGCACGTGCGCCCGGTGGACCTGGCTCTGGAACTGCAGGTGCTCTCGTTCAACGCCTCCCGCGACGCGGTCGACCCGTCGTCGTCCGGGGGCCGGATCGATTCCCGCGACGACTGCGGGGAGAAGGTGAGCGTGTGAGCGTCTTCCTGTTCGGCGTGTCCCATCGCAGTGCACCGGTGCCGGTGCTCGAGCGGTTGGCCGTCTCCGACGCCGACCGGCCCAAGCTGGTCGAGCGACTGCTGCGTGTCCCGCAGATCTCCGAGGCGATGGTGGTGTCCACCTGCAACCGCGTCGAGGTCTACGCCGTCGTCGACGCGTTCCACCCCGCCCTGGAGGCGGTCGGTGACGTGCTCGGCGAGCACTCCGGCATGAGCGTCACCGAGATGACCCGCCACGCCTACGTCCGCTACTCCGAGGCCGCCGTCGAGCACCTGTTCACGGTCGCCGCCGGGCTCGACTCGCTCGTCGTCGGCGAGCAGCAGATCCTCGGCCAGATCCGCGCCGCCTACGCCAGCGCCGACGAGCACTCGTCGGCCGGTCGGGTCCTGCACGAACTGGCCCAGCAGGCGCTGCGCGTCGGCAAGCGCGTGCACAGCGAGACCGGGATCGACCGCGCCGGCGCGTCCGTCGTGTCCGTCGCCGTCGACCGCGCCCGCGGCCTGCTCTCCGCCGACGGCGACACCGTCCTGCAGTCGGCCGTCGTCCTCGGCGCCGGCGCGATGGGTGGCCTCGCCGCCGCCCACCTCGCCCGCGAGGGTGTCACCGACCTCGCCGTCGTCAACCGCACCGCCGAGAAGGCGCAGCACCTCGCTGAGTCGGTACAGGCCCACCAGGGTGTGTCTGCCCGGGCGGTCGATCTCGCCGACCTGGCCGACGCCGTCGCCGACGCCGACCTCCTCGTCAGCTGCACCGGCGCCGTCGGCGCGGTGGTGAGCGTGGGCGAGATCCACTCTGCGCTGGCCCGCCGTACCCGGTCGACGCCACTGGTCATCTGCGACCTCGGCCTGCCCCGCAACGTCGACCCCGCCGCGGCACGACTGCCCGGCGTGCACGTCGTCGACATCGAGAGCCTCCGCGGGACGCCCGCCACCCAGGCCGCCGCCGACGACGCCGCGGCCGCCCGCGACATCGTCGCCGGCGAGCTGGCCGAGTACCTCGCCCACCAGCGACAGGCCGAGGTCACCCCGACCGTCACCGCCCTGCGTCAGCGCGCCGCGGAGATGGTCGAGGCCGAGATCCTGCGGCTGGAGACCCGTCTGCCCGGGCTCGACGAGCCGCAGCGCGACGAGGTCGCCAAGGCCGTCCGCCGTGTCGTGGACAAGCTCCTGCATGCGCCGACGGTGCGCGTGAAGCAGCTCGCGTCGACCCCGAACGGCGACCACTACGCCGAGGCGCTACGGGAGCTGTTCGAGCTGACCCCCGGTGCGGCGGAGTCGGTCTCGGCGCCCGAGACCGGCCTGACCGTCGGCGACTCCGGCGACACGCCCGTCGCCCGGGGAGCCCGGTGACCGCTCGGAAGACCATCCGGATCGGCACACGCGGGTCGCTGTTGGCACGCACGCAGTCCGGGGACGTGCGGGACGCGCTGATCGAAGCCGGCCACGACGCGGAGCTGGTCGTCATCACGACCGCCGGTGATCTGTCGGCCGAGCCGGTCGAGAAGATCGGCGTCGGCGTGTTCACGACCGCCATCCGCACCGCCCTGCACAACGACGAGATCGACGTCGCGGTGCACAGCTACAAGGACCTGCCGACCGCGCCGGAGGAGGGCCTCACCATCGCGGCCGTGCCGCTGCGGGCGGACTCTCGGGACGCGCTGGTCGCGGCCGGTGGCCGGGTGCTCGGCGAACTCCCGCCGGGCTCCACCGTCGGCACCTCGGCGCCGCGACGGGTCGCGCAGCTTAACGCACTGGGTCTGGGTTTGGAAATCCGCCCCCTACGAGGCAACCTGGACACTCGGTTGGGCAAAGTCGCCGGCGGCGAACTCGACGCAGTGGTGGTGGCCCGAGCCGGGTTGGTCCGCATCGGTCGCGAAGACGAGGTGACCGAGGCATTCGACCCGGTCGTGCTGCTTCCCGCGCCTGCTCAGGGCGCACTCGCGATCGAGTGCCGCTCCGACGATGCCGAACTGGTGAGCATTCTCGCCGAGCTCGACGACGCCCCATCCCGGGCCACGGTCGACGCGGAACGGTCGGTGCTGGCGGCCCTCGAGGCCGGGTGCACCGCGCCGGTCGGCGCGATCGCGGAGGTGGTGGAGTCGCTCGACGACGACGGGCGCGTCGTCGACGAGCTGTCGCTGCGGGCGGGTGTGGCCGCGCTGGACGGATCCGACGAGATCCGCGCCTCCGTGGTCGGACCGGTCGCACGCGCGGTCGAACTCGGTCGGGAACTCGCCGCAGAACTGCTGGATCGCGGGGCCGCCGAGGTCATGCGCGACTAGCAGCCACCTCGGACGACCCCAGAAGGGGTCAGGAGAGTGCACCGCATGAGCCGCACCAAGAAGGCAAGCCCTGGCCGGATCCTGTTCGTCGGATCGGGCCCCGGGAACCCCGCTCTGCTCACGGTCCGCGCGCGTGACGCGCTCGCCGCCGCGACCACCGTCTTCGTCGACCCTGACGTGCCCACGGGCGTGCTCGAGATGGTCGGCGTCGACGCCCCGGTCACCGAGCCGGCCGACACCGACGCCGACGACACCGCGCGGGTCCGCCCCGCGCTGGGCGACCCCGGCGAGGTCGCCAAGACCCTGGTCGCCGCGGCCAAGGCCGGCGACGACGTCGTGCGCCTCGTCGCGGGCGACCCGCTGACCACCGACTCCGTGCTCACCGAGGTGTCGGCGATCGCGCGCACGTCGGTGCCGTTCGAGGTCATCCCCGGCCTGCCCGCCGCGGCCGCGGTCCCGAGCTACGCCGGCATGCCCCTGGGATCCGGCCACACCGAGGCCGACGTGCGGGGCGAGGTCGACTGGGCCGCCCTGGCCGCCGCCCCCGGGCCGTTGGTGCTGCACGCGACCTCCGCGCACCTCGCCGAGGCCGCGAGTGCGCTGACCGAACACGGTCTGGCCGCGCAGACGCCGGTCGCCGTCACGGTCAACGGCACCACGTGCCAGCAGCGGACCGTCGAGGCCACCCTCGCGACACTCAACGACTCCGCCGCCGGCCTGCAGGGCTCGCTGGTCGTCACCGTCGGCAAGGTGGTGAGCCAGCGCGGCAAGCTGAACTGGTGGGAGTCGCGGGCGCTGTACGGCTGGACCGTGCTGGTGCCGCGCACCAAGGATCAGGCCGGCGAGATGAGCGATCGTCTCGTCACCCACGGCGCCATCCCGATGGAGGTCCCGACCATCGCCGTCGAGCCGCCGCGCAGCCCCGCGCAGATGGAGCGCGCGGTGAAGGGACTGGTCGACGGCCGCTACCAGTGGGTCGTCTTCACCTCCACCAACGCGGTCCGCGCGGTGTGGGACAAGTTCGCCGAGTTCGGTCTCGACGCCCGCGCGTTCAGCGGCGTCAAGATCGCCTGTGTCGGTGACGCCACCGCCGCCAAGGTCCGCACCTTCGGCATCGAGCCCGAGCTGATCCCGTCCGGCGAGCAGTCGTCGCTCGGTCTGCTCGACGACTTCCCGCCCTACGACGACGTCTTCGACCCGGTGAACCGGATCCTGTTGCCGCGCGCCGACATCGCCACCGAGACCCTCTCCGAGGGTCTGCGTGACCGCGGCTGGGAGATCGACGACGTGACCGCCTACCGCACCGTCCGGGCGGCCCCGCCGCCGGCGACGACGCGCGAGATGATCAAGACCGGCGGGTTCGACGCGGTCTGCTTCACCTCGAGCTCGACGGTCCGAAACCTCGTCGGCATCGCCGGCAAGCCCCACGCGCGCACCATCGTCGCGTGCATCGGACCCAAGACCGCCGAGACGGCAACGGAGTTCGGTCTCCGGGTCGACGTGCAGCCGGAGAACGCGTCCGTGCCCGATCTCGTCGACGCACTGGCCGAGCA
Organism: uncultured Williamsia sp.; assembly: GCF_947494875.1. Lineage (GTDB taxonomy): Bacteria > Actinomycetota > Actinomycetes > Mycobacteriales > Mycobacteriaceae > Williamsia_A. The sequence continues at coordinate 221,241 of NZ_CANLWM010000008.1, read as the reverse complement.
TGCCGCGCGTCTGCGGGCCGAGGGTGCGCTGCCCCCGCCGCGCAAGAAGGCCCGCCGGACCTCGCGGTCGTCCTGATCCCGGTGTCGGGCAGCCTGATCCGACCGGTCGGGGACATTCGTCCCCGACGGCTGCGGACGTCCCCGGCGATGCGTCGGCTGGTGGCGGAGACGTCGGTGGAGCCGCGGCACCTGGTGCTGCCGGTGTTCGTCGCCGACGGCATCGATGCGCCGCAGCCGATCTCGTCGATGCCGGGCGTCGTGCAGCACACGGTGGAGTCGTTGCGCACCGCCGCTGCCGAGGCGGTCGGTGCGGGTGTCGGCGGCATCATGCTCTTCGGCGTCCCGAAGCCTGAGGACAAGGACGGTGTCGGGTCCGGCGCCGACGATCCCGACGGCATCCTCAACCGCGCGTTGCGCACCCTGCGCGACGATCTCGGTGACACCACGGTCCTCATGGCCGACACGTGCCTCGACGAGTTCACCGATCACGGGCACTGCGGCGTCCTCGACGACCACGGTCGCGTCGACAACGACGCCTCCGTGGAGCGGTACGTGTCGATGGCGGTCGCGCAGGCGCAGGCCGGCGCCCACCTGCTCGGTCCGAGCGGGATGATGGACGGCCAGGTCGGTGCCATCCGCGCGGGCCTCGACGGTGCCGGCTTCCTCGACACCGGGATCCTCGCCTACACCGCCAAGTACGCGTCGGCGTTCTACGGACCGTTCCGCGAGGCGGTCGCGAGCACACTCCAGGGTGATCGCCGGACCTACCAGCAGGACACGGCGAACCGCGGCGAGGCGATGCGCGAGTTGGAACTCGACCTCGCCGAGGGCGCCGACATCGTCATGGTGAAGCCGGCGATGAGTTACCTCGACATCGTTCGTGACGTGGCGAACGTCGTCGACGTGCCCGTCGCGGCGTATCAGATCTCGGGGGAGTACGCGATGATCACCGCCGCTGCCGAACGCGGCTGGATCGACCGCGACGCCGCGATCGTCGAGTCGGTCACCTCCATCCGCCGCGCCGGCGCCTCCATCGTCCTGACGTACTGGGCGACGGAACTCGCGACCCGGCTCCTCTGAGCGCACGACTACCCTGGCGCCCATGTCTGACCGGTTGACCCCATCGCCGGACGGGTCGGCTCCGGAACCCGGCACGAAGCCGTCCCTGCCGTCCCCGCTGGCGATCGCCACCGAGCTGTGGCTCGTGGTCGTCGCGGGCCAGGCCGTGGCCTATGCGGGTCAGTACCCGACGGCGTCGGACTCGGTCCGCGAGGCCGCGCGCAACGCCTCGTCGGGGGCGTCGGCCGACGAGATCCGCACGCTGACCTCCACCCCGACGGTGGTCGGCGTCTACGTCGCCGTGGGCGTCCTGTTGTCGGTGTTGTCGCTGCTGGTGGTGTGGCTCGCGCGGACCGGACACAACTGGGCCCGCATGGTCCTCATCTTCTTCAGCGCGTTCATCGTCGTGCAGACCGTCCTCGGGCTGTTCGGCGACTCAGCGTCGTCGTGGACGACGATCCCCGCGGTGCTCAGCGGGGTCGCGGCACTCGGTGCCGCGTGGCTGCTGATGCAGCGCGACGTCGAGACGTACTGCCGCGCGATGGCCGCCTTCCGCAAGGGCGGCGCCGTCGGTGGGCCGTATCAGGGCGGTCCACCCGCAGGGTCGCAGCCGCCCCATCCGCAGAACTCGCAGCCGCCCTATCAGCCACCGCAACAGCCCCACCGACCGCCGTCGCAGTCCGGGTACGACCCATCGGGACGGTACGACCCGAACGCCCACGACCCGAACGCCTACGACCCGCACGCCTACGACCCGCAGCGCCCGCCGCGCTACGCGCCACCACCGCACACAGGGCCCTACGGCGCCCCGCCGCCGCTCTACCCCCCGCACCCCGAGGACCGGCGACCCGACGACCGGGCGCAGCCCCAGCAGTGGGAACCCGCCCGCGGCGAGAACGTCCGGGAACGTCCGCCGCGTCACTCCGACGACGACTCCGTCGACCGCTCGGACACCGGTCGCGACGACCGGGGAGAATCACGGCCGTGATCGAGAAGAAGATGCCCGCGGATCCGTCGACGCCGAAGCAGGCGCTGTGGGCGATGCGCCTGTGGCTCGCGTCCGGGGTGCTGCTGTTGGTCACCGCGGTCTACTCGCTGATCGTCGGGATCGCGGCAGGCAGTGCGTTCCCGATCGGCCTGGCGGTCGTCTGCGTCATCGCCGGCGTCGTCACCATCGTGGTGGGGCGCCGCGCCGGCGCGGGCGATCCGCGGTGGCGGTCGTCGGTGGCGGTGTTGACCCTCGTCGTGACGGTCCTCGGCATGCTGCTCGCGGTCCTGCTGGGCATCCCGTTCGTCCTGCTGTGCGGCCTGGTCGGGCTCGTCGGGTCCATGCTCGCCTACCGGCCCGCGGCCGAGCCCTGGTTCGCGCGTGGCTGACCCGACACCGTCGGAACCGGACGGTGATGACCGGACCCCCGAGGCGGAGCACCCCGAGATCGCCGAGGCGGCAGGGGATCGGACCGCCCCGGCTGAGGATCGCGGCGAGGTGCTGTTCCGCGAGAGTGGCGGCAGCTGGGGCGTGGTCCTCATCGGCCCGCTGCTCATCGCGGCCGTCGTGGCGGTCGAGGCCAGCGGGCCGGGACAGATCCACTGGCCGGTGTTGTCGATCTTCTTCGTCGTCCTGACCGGGTTCTCCGCGCTGCAGGTCTACGCGGCGCGGCAGCACGTGAGCGTCGAGCTGACCGAGACGACCCTGCGTCAGGGTGCGCGCACCATCCCTCTGTCGGACATCAAGACCATCCACCCCGAGAACCTCGGGGGTGAGGCGATGCCGTGGGAGAGCGCTCCTGCTCTCGGTGAGTTGTCGGGGGTTCCGCGGCGGCGCAAGGGGATCGGCCTCACCATGACCTCGGGCTCACTCGCCCAGGCCTGGGCACGCGACCATCAGCGGTTCCGACAGGAACTCACCGAGGCACACCTGGCCATGCAGATGGGGCTCGGCCCGACGAAGAAGGACGACGCGTGACGTCCCGCCGCGTCGTCGCCGGAGTGGGCATCGCGCTGTTCGTCGTGCTGACGACCGCCACGGTTCTGCTGGCGATCACGTCGGTGCAGACCGCCGGATACCCGCCGCTGGAACTCGGAGGTCGGGTGGTCGCCGGGCCCTACGAACTGACCGAGGTACGCGGCGACCGCGTCGGGGCGGCGACGGTGTGCGCGGTGGCTGCCGTCGCCGCCCTGGCGTGGTGTGTCTCGACGATCAGGGCTGCATCGCGACGGTGAGCAGCGCCGGCGGCACGCCGAACGCGTCCACCAGCGTCTGCGCGTGCGGCCGCAGCTGCGCGCAGAGCTCGTTGATGCCCCGGCGGATCGCCTTCGCGCGCTCCACCGACACGTGGCGGTGCATCAGGAACCAGCCGATGTCGGACTCGATGGTCGAGTAGACGTACAGGTCGCAGACCTTCCACAGAAGGTCCTTCGCGGCCTTCGAGTCGCACGAGTCGATGGCGGAGATGAACGCCTCCAGCACCACCCGCTCGATGTGCACCTGACCCACCTTGAGGATGTGGTCCTGCGCGTCGTTGAACACCTCGAACTCGTCCGCGTCGTCCGACAGCGCCCGACGCATGCGGTTCGCCGCGGTGCGCAGCAGGTGGTCCTCACGATTGCGGAACAGACGGATCTGCGTGCCGCGGTTGGTGAGGTCCGACTGTTCGGGGTCCTCGTCGGAGGAGTCGAGCAGGGTCTGCACGACCTGGCGGGCAGCCGACTTCTCCAGGATGACGTCGCGCGCCATGCCGGCGATGAACCGGGCCCAGCCGCGGGTGTCGTAGCCCTGGACCTCCTCGGCGTAGGCCGAGAGGAGTTCCTTGGCGACGAGCTGCGTGAGCACGGTGTTGTCGCCCTCGAACGTGGTGAACACGTCGATGTCGCCACGCATGATCGGCAGCTGGTTCTCCGACAGGTAGCCCGCACCACCGCACGCCTCGCGCGCCACGTTGATGCTGTGCGACGCGTGCCAGGTGGTCGCCGCCTTCAGGCCGGCGGCGGTGCTCTCCAGCTGACGCTGACGCCCCGCCATCGAGTCGTCGCCCTCGGTGCCCTCCGGGTTGGCCGACTGCACCTCGTGCAGTTCCTCGATCATCTCGTTCATCGCGAACTGCAGCGCGTAGGACTTGGCGACGAGCGGCAGCAGCTTGCGCTGGTGCGCGCGGTAGTCGAGAACGGGGATCTCGTCGTCGCCGGACGGGGCGTCGAACTGACGACGCTGCGTGCCGTAGTTGACCGCGATCGCCAGGGCCTTGCGGCCCGCCGCACCGGCGGTCGCACCGACGCTCGCGCGACCACGGATCAGCGTGCCGAGCATGGTGAAGAAGCGACGGTTGTCGCTCTCGATCGGCGACGTGTACGTGCCGTCGGGCTCGACGTCGGCGTACTTGTTCAGCAGGTTCTCGCGCGGGATGCGGACGTGGTCGAACGTGAGGTTGCCGTTGTCGACGCCCGCGAGGCCGCCCTTCGGGCCGTCGTCACCGATCGTGACGCCGGGCAGCGCGTTGCCGTCCTCGTCACGGATCGGCACGACGAAACAGTGCACGCCGCGGCTCTCGGGCTCCTCGCCCGGGCCGGCGGTGACCAGCTGGGCGAACACGGAGGCGATCCGTGCGTGCTTGGCCGCGCCGCCGATGTAGTCCTTCGTGGCCGACGGCGTCGACGAGTGGACGACGAACTCGTCGGCGTCCTTGTCGTAGGTGGCGATGGTCTCGAGCGCCTGGACGTTCGAGCCGTGGCCCTTCTCGGTCATCGCGAAACAGCCGAGGAGATCGAGGTCGATGAGGGGCTTGACGTACTTGTCGTGATGACGCTGGGTGCCCAGGTTCTCGATGGCGCCGCCGAAGAGGCCCCACTGCACACCGGCTTTCACCATGAGCGACAGGTCGGCGTATCCGAGCATCTCGATGGCGGTGACCGATGCGCCGACATCGCCTGTGCCGCCGTGCTCCTCGCGGAAGCCGTACGCGGCGAAGTCGAGCTTCGCGAGCTCCTTCATCTTCTCGAAGGTCGCGTCGCGCGCCTCGTCCATCGTCAGCGTCGGGTCGGGCAGGAGGTCGGCGCGGTCCATGTGCTGACGCGCGTACTCCCGCAGACCGCGCCAGCGGCCGTCGAGGACGTACTTGAGGTTGTCGACGAGCATCTGGCGATCGGACTCGGCGTTGTCGGTCGACGGAGCGACTGCCGCGGAGGCCGCGGACGGGTTCTCGGGTGCTGGTGCGACGGTCATGACCACACGGTAGGCGCGGGCGGCCCGTCGGGGACCGCATCGTTGGTCACAGTTGCCGAGCAAATGCTCGCGGCTCACCACCTGGGATAACAGGGCGATAACGGACGGATCGGCGGTCACCCTGCGGAAGCTCGGAAGGTGCTGTCGCGGTGCAGGACTGGGCCGAAAATTGTCGGCGTCAGGGTCTGGCACTCGGCGGCATCGAGTGCTAAATTCGGTGGTGCATCAGCTACCGGCCCCGTACGGGCGGGGCCGGATGTCACGAACTGGACACAGGAGGTGTTGTGGCGATGCTGCGCTTCGATCCCTTCACGGAACTGGACACCATCACCCGCGGACTGCTCAACGGAGCACAGGCGGGGTCGGCCAGAGTCCCGCGGTTCATGCCGATGGACCTGTGCAAGGTGGACGACCACTACCTGCTCACCGCCGATCTGCCGGGCGTGGACCCGGGCTCGATCGACGTCGACGTGGACAACGGAACGCTGACGCTCTCGGCGCAGCGCACCGCCCGGTCCGACGACTCGGTGCAGTGGCTGACCGGTGAGCGGTTCTTCGGCACGTACCGCCGTCAGCTGAGTCTCGGCGACAACGTCGACGCCGCGGGCATCACCGCGTCGTACGAGAACGGCGTTCTGACGGTGACGATCCCGGTCGCCGAGCGTGCCAAGCCGCGCAAGATCCAGATCGCGCACAGCGACACGCCACGGTCGATCGAGGCGGACTCGACCTCCTGAGACCACCGGTGGCGGTGGTCGTGTGACGCGGTGACCGACGCCCGCGGACCCGTTGGGTCCGCGGGCGTCGTCGTGTCCGGGGTGCCTACTTCTGGTAGCCGATGTCCTGGACTCGGCCGATGTAGAACAGCCCCGCCCCGTAGTTGGCGAGTTTGGCCTTCGTCGCGATGATCGCGGGACCATTGTCGAGGGGGAAGATCCCGTACTGCTGGAACAGTGTCCTCTCGAGCTTGTTGCCGTTGGCGATCTGCGCTGCGGGATCGGCGATCTGGCCGACCGCCTTGATCTGGTCGTCCAGGGTCTTCGTGCCGGTCCCGGACAGGTTCAGCTGCGAGTCCGAGCACCACACCTGGCAGAAGTAGGCGAGTCCGAACGGGTCGCTCGAACTGAAACCCGACACGAAGAAGTCGAACTTCCGGTTGTTGATGATGTCCGAGAAGTCGCTCGACGACTTCTGCTCGATCTGCAGGTCCACACCGACCGACTTCTCCATGGCCTGAAGGGCGCGAGCCAGGTTCACCACGGTCGGGTCGTCACCGGTGACCGGGAATGACAGCGACAGGCGTTGACCGTTCTTGGTGCGGATACCGTCGGAACCCGGGACCCACCCCGCCGACTGCAGTCCCGACTTCGCGGCCTCGGCGTCGAAGTCGATGACGCCCTTCATGTTGTCCTCGTACCCCTTCTGGAACGGGTAGAGCAGGAATGACCCCGGAGCCTGCTCGCTGTATCCGAGCCCCTGGAACAGCACGTCTGCGACCACCTTCCGGTCGATCGCCTTCATCACGGCGCCACGGACCTGCGGATCGCTGAGGATCGGTGCCTTCGCGTTCAAGGTGACGAGATCCTGGGATGGCTGCGCGGACTTGCGGATCGAGATGCCGCTCATGCCCTGCACCTGGGCCAGACGGTCCTTCGTGGCCACGCTGACTGCGTCGATCTGGTTGTTCTTGAACGCGTTGATCGATGCCTGGCTGTCCATCTGGAGGAAAATGCGACGCTGCAGCTTTCCGGTGTCACCCCACCAGCGTGGATTGCGCTCGAACGTGACTGTCCCGGCTGTCTTGTCGAACGATGCGAGGCGGTAGGGGCCGGCGCCCAGCTCGGGGTGCGGAGAATTGATGTATCCGGTGTTGTAAAAGGTCGGGTTCGCGGCCTTCGGGTGCAACAGGATGTTGAACAACCCGTCGGGCCAGGCGTACGTGCCCCGGAAGGTCACGATGGCCTGCTTCGAGCTCGAACCTGCTCGTACGGAGGAGATCTGGGAGTAGCCGTCGGTGGACGACGGGTTGAAGGCCGTGTCGGTCCCGTTGTTGGCCTTCCAGGTCGACTCGAACGACGTCCAGTCGATCGGGGTGCCGTCGTTGTAGGTCGCCTTGGGGTTGATCGTGTAGGTGACGACGGTGTTACCGCCCTCGGTCGCCTTCGCGTATCCGGTCAGGTAGTCGGGATCGGGTGACGCTGTCCCGTCCGGTGCGAAGGTGAAGAGGTTCGGGTTGTACCAGCGCCACAGGTTCAGTGTGTAGAGCGTGCCGTCCGCCTGCCAGGTGTTCCACTGTGGTGACACCTCGGGTAGCGCCGTCGTCATCGTCCCACCGTCGGCGATGGCGTCCCGCGGTTGCTGGTTCAGCTGCGGAGTCGCCTCCGACAACGACGTGTTCGTGTCCGAGGACGACGACTGCTGCGAACCGCCGCAGCCGCCGAGTACGAGGACCGCCGCCGCGGTCATCGCCCCGACCGCGAGGAGTGGACGTCGCATGGTTTTCCTTTCGGGTTGTGTCACCGAGACACCGTCGGGTGACGGCCGGCGAAGTGGCAGGCGTGCTGATGGGCGCCGGAGTCGTCGAGCGACCGCAGGCCGGGAACGACTGTGATGCAGGTGTTCTGGTCGGCCAGGGACAGCCTCGGCCGCAGCGGGCAACGGGTGTGGAACGAACATCCCTTGGGGCGCGAACTGGGGCTCGGCAGCTCGCCGGTCAGAACGATCCGCTCTCGGGTGCGTTCCACCTGCGGATCGGGGATCGGGATTGCCGAGAGCAGCGCGCGGGTGTAGGGGTGTTGCGGGTCGCCGAACACGGCTGTCGCGGGACCGATCTCGACGAAACGCCCGAGGTACATCACGGCCACGCGATCCGCGAGATGGCGGACGACCGACAGGTCGTGGGCCACGAACAGGTAGGCCACCCCGATCTCGCGCTTCAGGTGATTCAGCAGGTTGATCACCGACGCCTGTATGGAAACGTCGAGAGCGGACACCGGCTCGTCGAGCACCACGAGTGCGGGGTTCACCGCCAGCGCGCGAGCGATGCCGATCCGTTGGCGCTGACCACCGGAGAACGCGGCGGGGAAGCGCGAGGCGTGCGCGGGGTCCAGTCCGACGAGTCGCATCAGCTCACGGACGCGACCATCGATCTCGCGTCGCGGGGTCCCATAGGCGGTGAGCGGTTCGGCGACGATGTCGCGCACGGTCATCCGTGGGTTGAGCGACCCCATCGGGTCCTGAAAGACGATCTGCACCGCCTTCCGTGCGGTACGAAGGCGTCGCCGGGACAATGTCGAGAAGTCCACGCCGCCGATCTCGACGGAACCGGTGGTGCCAGGCTCGGCCCGGAGGATCTCGAGGAGTGTGGTGGTCTTGCCTGAGCCCGACTCGCCGACGATCGCCATCGTCTCCCCTTGGTGGACGTCGAAGTCGAGCCCGTCGACCGCGTACACCGACCCGTCCTGTCGACGAAGGATTCCGCGCAGGAGCGGGAACTCCTTCGTCAGACCGCGGACTCGCAGGACCACCTCGTCTCCGGTCGGTACGGGGGCGTCAACGTCGTCGTCGGTGGCGGCGAAGATCGGATGTCCGTCGATGTCGCCGCTACCGCTGATCTCCTCGGCGCGATGGCAGGCGGCGTCGTGGTCGGGTCCGACCGCCGCGAGCGCGGGTTCCGACGCCGTGCAGGCCGTCGTCGCAGCCGGGCATCGCGGGGCGAACGGGCAGGCCTTCGCGACGTCGATGAGGACGGGAGGTTGACCGGGGATCGGCACCAGCGGGCCCGCCTGGTCGCTGTCCACTCGGGGGATCGACGCGAGCAGCCCTGCCGTGTAGGGCATCCGGGGGTGTCGATAGAGGTCGTCGGCCCGGGCGCGCTCGACCACCCGTCCCGCGTACATGACCGCGACGTCGTCGGCTGCGCCGGCCACGAGACCGAGGTCGTGCGTGATGAGCAGCAGCGCCGCCCCGGTCTCCCGGCGAATCGTCGCCAGCAGATCCATCACCTGGGCTTGAATGGTGACATCGAGCGCCGTGGTGGGTTCGTCGGCGATGATCAGCGCCGGGTCGTTGGCGATGGCGATGGCGATCACGACCCGCTGTCGCATACCGCCGGACAGTTCGTGCGGGAACGCCTTGGCGCGGCGACGTGCGTCGGGAATGCCCACGAGATCGAGCAGTTCGACCGCCCGGTCCGCAGCCTGGGATCGACCGATGTCGCCGTGGGCGCGCAGCGCCTCCACGATTTGATCGCCCACCGTGTAGACCGGGGTCAGCGCCGTCAGCGGGTCCTGGAAGATCATCGAGATCTGCGCGCCACGCAGCCCTGACATGGCACGGTCGTCCAGGTCGCCGATCTCCCTGCCCTGGAGGCGAATCGAGCCTGATCGTTCGGCGGTGTCCGGGAGTAGGCCCATGATGGCAAGGGATGTCACGGACTTGCCGGAGCCGGATTCCCCCACCACCGCTGTGCAGCGGCCGGCAGCGATGGTGAGGTCCACCCCGCGGACGGCGTCGAGGACACCGGACTCGGTGGGGAACGACACCCGTAGGTCCGTGATCTCGAGGACGGGGAGATTCGTGCTCACCGGGCACCGCCCCTGCGGAACCAACGACGCTTGCCCGCCGCGGCCGCCTGTGGGTCGAACGCATCACGCAGGCCGTCGCCGATCAGCGACAGGGAGAGTGTCAGCAGAGTGAGAACCGCTGCGGGGTACCAGAACAGCCACGGTGACGACGTGATGGTCGACTGACCGTCCGAGATGAGCGAGCCGAGCGTCACATCGGGGATCTTCACCCCGAACCCGAGGAACGACAGGCTCGTCTCGGTGAGGACGACGGTGACGACGCCGAGGACAGTCGAGACGATGATCAGCGACGACATGTTCGGGATGATGTGGCGGATCGAGATGCGGAATGCGCCGAGGCCGAGAAACTTCCCCGCGCGGACGTAGTCCATCTGGCTGACCGACTGGGCCAGCGACCACGTGATGCGCGCCTGGAACGGCCATCCGAAGACGATGAGCACCACGATCAGCGCCTTCCAGTCACCTCCGTACCGGTTGGCCACGAGGGCGACGATAAGCAGCGACGGCACGACGAGGAGGAAGTGGATCGACTGCAGTGTGACCCGTTCCAGCCACCCGCCGACGTAGGCAGCGACGGTCCCGACGATCGTCGCGATGATCGTCGTGCCGAACGCGACGGCGAAGGCGATCACGAGCGATCGCTGCAGACCGTGCACCAGCGCCGCGTAGAGATCGACACCCGCGTCGTTGGTCCCGAGGATGTGATCACCCCCCGGTGCCACACCGAGGGCGGCGAAATCCGTTGCACGATAGTCGTACGAGGTCAACAGCGATCCGAACGCCGCGAACACGATCAGCGCCAGGAGGATCACCAGCCCCGCGACGGATGTCGTGTTCCGGAAGAAGCGGCGGGATATGACGCGGCCTCTGCGGGCATCCGGCGAGGCGGCGTCGACGGTGGCGGCTCCCTCGGCGCCCACCGGGCTGCCGAGCGGCGCAGCATTCGCGAGCGTCCCGCTCGACGTCGGGGATGTGTTGTCAGGCAGTGTCATGCGATCGCGCCCATCGTGATGGTCATCAGCTCAACCGGATCCTGGGGTCGAGGTAGACGAGGAGGAAGTCGGACAAGATGGCGCCGACCGCCGTCAATGCGGCACCGAATGCGGCGGTCGCGACAACGCCGTACACGTCGTTCTTGGCGATGGTGTCGACGAAGTACTTGCCCATCCCGTTCCAGGCAAAGATCGATTCGGTCAGGACCGCGCCGGTGAATGCCGCGGGGACCGCAAAGGCCACGCTGGTCGCGACGGGGATGAGCGATGTCCGGAGCGCATGTCGGCGCACTGCCACCCCGCGACGCAGGCCCTTCGCGCGGGCGAGGCGCAGGTAATCACTCCCGAGCGTGTCGAGCAACAGACTCCGCTGCAGAATCTGTGTCCCCGCGTAGCCGGTGATGATCAGGACCAGTGACGGCAGGACGAGGTGCTGGGCCTTGTCCACCACCGCCGGCCAGAATCCGCTGACGTCGACACTCGACGAACCGGTGACGAAGAAGATCGTCGATCCGGAGGACTGGTTGATCGTGATGGCCAGGACGACCAGGGCGAGCGCGACGACGGGTACCGGTACGACCAGGGCGAACGACGAGACGACCTGAAGGAGGCGGTCGCTCACCCGGTACTGCCGAACCGCCGCGTAGACACCCAGTGCCACGCCGATGATCGTCATGAGGATGGTCGCGCCGATCACCAGCTGGAAGCTGGTCCACGCACGAAAGGCGATCTGGCCGTTGACCGAGTCACCGACGGGGGATCGGCCCCAGTCCCAGTGCAGGACGATGCCCGACACCCAGTGCCACCACCGCTCGAAGATCGAGACCTTGTCGTTGAGGTTGTAGCGGTCGAGGGTCGCGTCGACGACGGACTCTGGGAGTGGTGGTCGCCGCGAGAGATAGTTCGCCCGTGGCTGGAGCAGCAGGCTCGCCAGGAAGAAGACCAGGTTGGTCGCGACCACGATCAACACGAGCCATCCGAATGCCTTCCGCAGCAGGAAGCCGATCAACGTCTGTGGGGCCCTTCTGATCCGCGCTCACGCACGAGGCGCGTGTGCTCAGCTGGGCTAACTATGCACGACGTGATGTTTCTTCGGTGTTTCCATGCAGTTTTCCCTCGTCACAAGTCCTGAAGACGGCGACGGGGGTGGCCGGGCGTCGCTCAGGCCAGCGGGCGAAAGGTGCCGCCGACGGCGCCGGAGCGGGCGGCGTCGACGTGCGGTAGGACGGACTCATGGATCTGCAGTTGACGGGCAAGCGCGCGATCGTGACCGGTGGTAGCCGGGGTATCGGGCGGGCTGTCGCCCGATCCCTCGCCGCCGAGGGCGCCGACGTGGTGATCGCGGCGCGCGGGCAGGAGGCGCTGGAGGCCGCCGCGGCGGACATCGCCCGCGAGACCGGCGCGCGGGTGTTCGCGGTCACCGTCGACACCGGCGACCAGGCGTCGGTCGACCACCTCGTCGAACGGACGGTCGCCGAGTTCGGTGGTGTCGACATCCTGGTGAACTCCGCCGCCACACCGTGGAGTGCGGGCCGTCCCACCGACTTCGCCGGCACCTCCGACGACGTGGTGCGCCAGGAGGTCGAGATCAAGGTCCTCGGCTACCTGCGGACCGCACGCGCCGTCGCGCCGCACCTCACCGCCCAGGGGTGGGGACGCATCATCAACATCAGCGGACTCGGTGCGCGCCAGGCGAAGTCGATCGCGCAGACCATCCGCAACGTGAGTGTGTCAGCGCTGACCAAGAACCTCGCGGACGAACTCGGGCCGCAGGGTGTCACGGTCACCGTGGTGCACCCGGGCACCACCCGCACCGAACGTCTCGTCGAGCGGCTCGAGAAGCGTTCCGCCGCCGAGGGAGTCGCGGTCGCCGACCTCGAGAAGGAACTCGCGACGAACTCGATCCGCCGGATCGTCGACGCCTCCGAGGTCGCCGACGTCGTGACGTTCCTCGCCTCGCCGCGCGGCGGCGCGATCACCGGTGACGCGATCGCCGTGGGCGGCGGCATCCCCGGCCCGGTCTACTACTGAGAGATCAGCTCACACCGACCGCGACGCGGCGCGGCGCCAGCCTGCGCAGGATGCACTCGGCCACCACGCGGACAGAAGCCCGGTCGTGGCTGAGACACCACGCGTATCTGCGGTCCTCCAGAGGGCCGCCGTCGCCGAGGTCCTTCGCCACCACGACGCTCGTGTGATGGTCGGTCATGAAGACCATCGCGAACTCGCCGTCGAACGCGTGCGTCGGATCGGCGGGACCCCGCACCCCGGGGATGGTGAAATCCCCGGCCCCGATCACCCCGACGAGCGTGTGCTTCTCCGCGAACGCGGCATAGCGGTGGCCGAACCGCCGGGCGAACACGTCGGCGTGCTGGGCGGAGACCAACAGCATCCCCGCCGACGCGAGCGGTTCTCCCAGCGCGCACATCTCCTCGAACACCCGCGCGATGGTCGCCCACGACGCGACATGGCGTGGCATGCGATCGAGGATGTCCGACGGTCGGTCGATCGAGGACGGCAGATCCTCGAAGAGCCGGACGGGATTCGTGGGGAGTGTGGCGAGGGGGTCGGCGGGCGAAGGTTCGGGCGCGCCGAAGAGGTAGCCCTGGCCGAGGGTCGCCGAGGCCAACGCGGCCAGATGGGCGTCGTCGTCGGTCTCGATGCCCTCGGCGACGACCCTCGCGCCGGTGGAGACGGCGTAGTCGGCGACGAACGACGTGGTCTCGCCGTGCCCCGGCGATCCGGGACGGGTGACCACGCTGCGATCGAGTTTCACGACGTCGGGCAGGGCGATCGGCAACAGCACGAGCGACTCGGGGTTGACGCCGACGTCGTCGAGCGCGATACCGACGCCGTACTCACGCGCGGACTCGATCGCGGTGATCACCGCACTGGGATCGGCCAGCAACTCCCGCTCGGTGAACTCGACGACGATCTGCAGTTCGGACGACGCGATCTCGCGGAACCGCTCGAACGGGAAGCGCCACCGGGGCAGCGGTCGCAGAGCGGTGGGCTCCACGTTGACGAACAGGGTCAGCGGGCGACGGATCCCGGCCGCGAGGCCGCCTTCCACGGCGGCCCGGCGGCACATCCAGTCGAGGTCGGTGAGGGTGCCGTTCGCCTCGGCGGCGGCGAACACCTCGTCCGGTCGCGCGTCCGGGACATCGGGCCAGCGTGCGAGCGCCTCGTATCCGACGACCGACCGGTCGGCGAGGGAGACGATCGGCTGGAAGTGGGGGACGATCCAGGAAGTCAGAGCCCGTTCCGCACTCGGCGTCGGCTGCATGTCACCTCCCCTGACCACGCGATCGACATCGCCACCCCGACATCCTGGACAAAACGGTGACGATTCTCACGAGGTGGTTCGAGGTATGCAACCATCCGGATGGGTCCTCGCTCCGAGGGGGCCGGAAACCGCAGGTCGAGGCGGTGTGGCCCCGTTCACCGCCCGGCGTTTGGAACACTGGGGTCGTGACTGTAGCGACGACCCGATCGGCCGAACTCTTCCACCGGGCGACCCAGGCGATCCCCGGCGGGGTGAACTCGCCGGTCCGCGCGTTCTCGGCGGTCGGCGGTACCCCCCGGTTCATCAGCTCGGCCCGGGGCTGCCGCATGACCGATGCCGACGGCGCCACCTACGTCGACCTCATCAGCTCGTGGGGTCCGATGATCCTGGGGCACGCGCACCCGCAGGTGGTGGAGGCGGTGACCCGCGCCGCCGCGACGGGCCTGTCGTTCGGCGCCCCGACCGAGGCCGAGATCGCACTGGCCGAGGAGATCATCGGCCGTGTCGCACCTGTCGAGCGTGTGCGCCTGGTGAACTCCGGCACCGAGGCGACGATGTCGGCGGTGCGTCTGGCCCGCGGGTTCACCGGGCGGACGAAGATCGTGAAGTTCTCCGGCTGCTACCACGGCCATGTCGACGCACTCCTCGCCGACGCCGGCTCCGGTGTGGCCACGCTGGGACTGCCGACGACGCCGGGCGTCACCGGCGCACAGGCCGCCGACACGCTGGTGCTGCCCTACAACGACCTCGCGGCCGTCGAGGAGGCGTTCGCCGCGTACCCCGGTGAGATCGCCTGCGTCATCACCGAGGCCGCGGCCGGGAACATGGGCGCCGTCGCGCCGGTGGAAGGGTTCAACCAGGGCCTGCGCGACATGACCGCCCGTGACGGCGCGCTGCTCATCATGGACGAGGTGATGACGGGCTTCCGTGTGAGCGCGTCGGGGTGGTTCGGCCTCGACGGCGTCGCCGGCGACCTCTACACCTACGGCAAGGTGATGAGCGGAGGCCTGCCCGCGGCGGCGTTCGGCGGCCGGGCCGACATCATGGACCACCTCGCGCCGACCGGGCCCGTCTACCAGGCGGGCACGCTGTCGGGGAATCCCGTCGCGGTGGCCGCGGGGCTGACGACGCTGCGCCTGGCCGACGCCGACGTCTACGCCGCCCTGGACGCGAACGCGTCCCGGCTGGGCGCACTGATCACCGACGCGTTGACCGCCGAGGGCGTCGCCCACCGGGTGCAGTTCGCCGGGTCGATGCTCAGTGTGTTCTTCACTACGGACGTCGACACGGTGGTCGTCGACTACGCCGGGGTGAAGGCCACGCAGACCTGGCGGTTCGCGCCGTTCTTCCACGCCCTGCTCGAGCGCGGGGTGTACCCGCCGCCGAGCGCGTTCGAGGCGTGGTTTGTGTCCGCGGCGCTGGACGAGGATGCTTTCGGTGTCCTGGCCGACGCCCTTCCCGCGGCCGCTCGTGCCGCGGGAGCTGCCGCGGAGCCGCAGGCGTGAGCGCATCGAGCGGCACCGAGGTCCAGGGCGCGACACCCGAGGAGCTCCACTGATGCAGCGCACCATCGTGCACATGATGCGGCACGGCGAGGTCCACAACCCGGAGGGCATCCTCTACGGGCGGCTGCCGAACTTCCACCTCTCGCGGACCGGTGCCGCCCAGGCGCAGCGTGTCGCCGACGAGCTCGCCGACCACGACATCACCGCCGTGTTCGCCTCGCCGCTGCAGCGCGCGCAGGAGACGGCCACCCCGATCGCGAGGGCCCACGGGCTCGAGATCATCACCGACGACGGCCTCATCGAGGCCGAGAACGTCTTCGAGGGCCTCAAGGTGTCCGTCGGAGACGGCGCGCTGCGTCGTCCGCGGCACTGGATGAAGCTGCGTGACCCGTTCACCCCGTCGTGGGGCGAGCCCTACATCCAGCTGGCCCACCGCATGCTCGCCGTCGCCGGCAAGGCCCGGGAGACCGCGCGCGGTCACGAGGCGGTCTGCGTCAGCCACCAGCTACCCGTCTACATCCTGCGACGGTTCCTCGAGGGCCAGCGCCTCTGGCACGACCCGCGGCGCCGTCAGTGCTCGCTGGCGTCGGTGACCAGCCTCCTCTACGACGGCGACGCCCTCGTCGACATCGTCTACTCCGAGCCCGCCGGCGCATCCGACCCGCTCGCCACGGGGGCGTGAGCGGCTGCCGTGTCGAAGGTCTCGCGTTCCAGGCTGGTCGCCATCCCGCTGGTGGTCGTCGCGCTCGTCGTGGCGCTCGCCGCGTGCGGCACCGGTAAGGACGCCGTCACGCAGGGCGACACGTTCGAGTTCGTCTCGCCCGGCGGCAAGACGACGATCTTCTACGACCCACCGTCGAGCCGGAAGCGCGTCCGCGACCTGTCGGGCGAGAACGTCGTCACCGGCGCACCACTCGGGCTGAGCGACTTCGACGGCAAGGTCGTCGTCATCAACGTGTGGGGCCAGTGGTGCGCCCCGTGTCGCGCCGAGGTCGGTGACCTCGAGCAGGTCTACGAGCAGACCGCGCCGCTCGGAGTGGAGTTCCTCGGCATCAACTTCCGCGACAACCGTCAGGAAGCCCAGGACTACATCCGCAACAACGACGTGACGTACCCGTCGATCTACGACTACCCCGGCCGCACGCTGGTGCGTCTGACCACGCCGACCTCGGTGGTCCCGACGACCGTCGTGCTCGACCGCAACCACCGCGCCGCCGCGGTGTTCCTGCGCACGGTCAGCGTGGAGGACCTCGACCCGCTGGTGCGTCGCCTCGCCGCCGAGCCGTACACCCCGCCGCCGACGCCGTCGGGCACGGGCACGTCGGTGGTGCGCGGGGGGTCGTCGTGATCCTGGCGTCGGTGGGCAGCACGTTCGCCTCGACCGCCTCGTCCGGCCCCATCCTGCTGGCGCTCGTCGCCTGCGCGGCGGCCGGACTCATCTCCTTCGCCTCGCCGTGCGTGGTGCCGCTGGTCCCGGGCTACCTGTCGTATCTCGCCGGGCTGGTCGGTGCCGAGGCGCCGCCGGTACGGGCCGGCGACAAGCCCACGACGGGGCGGGGTCGGGTCGCGGGCGCGGCGCTTCTGTTCGTCCTCGGCTTCACCGTCGTGTTCGTGCTCGCGACCGCCACCGTCTTCGGGCTGACGTCGTCGGTGCTGGTGAATCGTGAACTGCTGCAACGCATCGGCGGTGTGGTGACCATCGTGATGGGCCTGGTGTTCATCGGTCTGGTCCCGATGCTGCAGCGTGAGGCGCGCTTCCATCCGCGTCTGGTGTCCAACCTCGTCGGCGCACCGTTGCTCGGTGCGGTGTTCGCGCTGGGCTGGACACCGTGCCTCGGGCCGACGCTGGCGGCCGTGGTCGCCACCGCCTCGGGCACCGAGGGATCGACGGCCGCCCGCGGCGTCGTTCTGATCGTCGCCTACTGCCTCGGGCTGGGGCTGCCCTTCGTCCTGCTGGCCTTCGGCTCGGCCTCCGCGCTGCGCGCCGTCGGCTGGATGCGCCGGCACGCCCGCACCATCCAGGTCGTCGGGGGAGTCCTCCTCATCCTCGTCGGCGTCGCCCTCGTCACCGGACTCTGGGACAGCTTCGTCACCTGGGTCCGCGACGCCTTCATCACCGACACGGAACTGCCGATATGACCGACACCCAGACCCGGCCCGCCGCGTCGTCACCCGCCCCCGAACAGCGGCCGTCGTTCGCGCGACGACGACTCCTCTGGCCGGCACGCAACCTGTGGCGGTCGCTGACGTCGATGCGCACCGCACTGGCGTTGCTGTTCCTGCTCGCGCTCGCCGCCGTGCCCGGTGCGTTGCTGCCGCAGCGTGAGCTGAACGCGCAGAAGACGCAGGCCTACATCGACTCCCACGGCTTCGCCGGCCGACTGCTGGACAAGCTGCAGTTCTTCGAGGTGTTCTCCTCGGTCTGGTTCACCGCGATCTACGTGCTGCTGTTCATCTCGCTGGTGGGCTGCCTGACGCCGCGGATGATCGAGCACGCGAAGTCGCTGCGGGCCCAGCCCGTCGCCACCCCGCGCAACCTCACCCGGATGCCGCGGCACGAGACCCGCGAGGTGGCCGGCGATCCCGAGCAGGTCGCCGCCCGCATCAGCGGCAACCTGAAGGGCTGGCGTCGCACCACGACGGTGCGTGACGACGGCGTCGTCGAGGTCTCGGCCGAGAAGGGCTACCTGCGGGAGTTCGGCAACCTCGTCTTCCACTTCGCGCTGTTGGCGCTGCTGGTCGCCATCGCCGCGGGCAAGCTGTGGGGCTACGAGGGCACTCGCATCCTCGTCGCCGACGGGCAGCAGGGGCTGTGCAACACCTCGACCGCCGTCTACGACTCGTTCCGCGGCGGCAACCTCGTCGACGGCACCGACCTCACGCCGTTCTGCATCACCATCGACAACTTCTCGGCGAAGTACCTGCAGACCGGCCAGCCCGACATGTACTCGGCGAAGCTGAACTACCAGACCGGCTCCGACCTCGACACCGGCCGCCAGGAGTCGGCGACGGTGAAGGTCAACGACCCGCTGCGCATCGCCGGGGACCGCATCTACCTTCTCGGTCACGGTTACGCGCCGACGTTCACGGTGCGCTTCACCAACGGTGAGACCCGCACGCAGACGGTGCCGTTCACACCGAACGAGACGGCCACGCTGCTGTCGTCGGGTGCGGCGCGTTTCGACACCCCCGCCGGGCTCTACCCGAACCCCGACGACCGTCGGAAGAACCAGATCGCGCTCGAGGGGATCTTCGCCCCGACCGCCGCCTACAGCGGTGCGAACAACACGCTGCTGTCGTCGGCGTTCCCCGCAGCGCGGGACCCGGCCGTCGCCATCCGCATCTACGAGGGCGACACCGGCCTCGACACCGGCCGACCGCAGAACGTCTACTCGCTCGACCAGAACCTCATCAACCAGGGTCGGCTGCGTCAGCAGGTCACCACCGGCGGTTCACGACTCGGGACCAACCTCACCGTGGGTCAGTCGACGCGTCTGCCGGACGGGACGACGGTCAGCTTCGACGGGTACAAGCAGTGGGCGTCGATGCAGGTCAGTCACGATCCCGCACAGCAATACGTGCTGATCGCGGCCATCGCGATGCTCGCCGGCCTGCTGGTGTCGCTGCTGGTCAAGCGTCGTCGCGTGTGGGCCCGGGTATCCCCGGCGCCGGCGGACTCGGCCACAGCCGGTCAACGACTTACAGTAGTAGAGATGGCCGGTCTGGCCCGCACGGATCAGGCAGGCTGGGGCGAGGGTTTCTCCGACCTCGTCGACAAGGTCACGGCCTCCCAGGACGCGACCGACGAGGCCGTCGTGTCACCGACGACGCCGGCCCAGAAGACCGAGAGGTGAACCAGGTGCAGATCGACGAGAACCTGTCGCGGTACTCCGACCTCCTGTTCGGCACCACGCTGACGGTGTACGTGCTGGCGATGATCATGTTCCTCGCGGCGCTCGCGTCGTCGAAGGGTCGTGCCGCCACACCCGCGGTCGCCGAGAAGGAGCTGGCGAAGGCCGGGGTGGGGGCCGGCTCGGCGTACACCCCGGTGCGCACGCCCGGTCGCGTCGTCGAGAAGGAGCGTCAGCCCTGGGGCGACCGGTTGGCCAGGATGGCGTTCCCGGTCGTCATCGTCGGTGCGCTCGCCCACATCGGCTCGATCGTGTTCCGCGGGCTCGCGACCGATCGCATGCCGTGGGGCAACATGTACGAGTTCATCAGCCTGTCGTGCGCCGCGGGCGTGATCGCCGGCATCGTCGTGCTGCGCCGCCCTGAGCACCGGCCGCTGCTGTCGTTCGTGCTGGTGCCGGTCTCCCTGCTGATGTTCATCGCCGGCCGCTGGCTCTACACGCAGGCCGCGCCCGTGGTCCCGGCCCTGAAGTCGTACTGGCTGGCGATCCACGTCTCGATCGTCTCCGTCGGGTCCGGGGTGTTCCTCGTGTCCGGCGTGGCGAGCGCGCTGTACCTGATCAAGCTGCGCTGGCCCGACGCCGGCACCGGCCTCGGTGGCCGCATCCTCGACCGTCTGCCCACCGCGGAGGCGCTGGATCGCGTGGCCTACAAGACCGTCGTGTTCGCGTTCCCGCTGTTCGGCCTCGGCGTCATCTGCGGCGCGATCTGGGCCGAGTCGGCCTGGGGCCGCTTCTGGGGCTGGGACCCCAAGGAGACGGTGTCGTTCATCGCCTGGATCATCTACGCGGCGTACCTGCACGCGCGTGCCACCGCGGGTTGGCGGAACACCAACGCGGCGTGGATCAACATCGCGGGTTTCGTGGCGATGCTGTTCAACCTCTTCATCATCAACCTCGTCGTGTCGGGGCTGCACTCCTACGCCGGACTCTGACCTCGTCCAGGGCAGGAGGGCCGCGCCCGATCGCGACGGAAATGGGTTCAGGACGCCTCGACGCAGAGCTCTGACCGGAGCAATGTCATAGCGCCCCTCTAGCGTGACGTTCGTCCGAGAACGTCGAGCGTCGACTGGGGTGAAGGTATGCAAATCTGGTGGGAAAAGTTTCGGCCGACAAGACCCCCGCGACTCGGTTTCGACTATCTCATCCCGGCGCTACCCCCTTTCGCGGCAGCCGCGTTCCTCAAGCACATGGATTCGGGCGCAGCCGCGCAGGATTTCGACAGGCTCATCCCGGAAAGCACGCTGCTCTCGATCTGGCTAACGGTCACATTCTTCGCTGCAGGGCAAAGTTTTTCCGCCGCAACCACCCCCGAAGCGGGTCTCTCTGAAGTGCTTCGGGGCGATGTGAGTAGAAAATATGTGACCGCGTATGTAGCGCGGCGTCTTATTCCCTACGTCAGTGTGTCGATGGGTGCGTTCTATGCAATGAACGCACACGACAAGGCCGACATCGCCGTGAAATCCCTGATGGTCGTGGCCGCGTACATTCTCCTGTGCTGGTTCGACTTCAGATTCGTGCAATCTCCGACGATGGACATCGCTGCATTCGGTCAAACGGTGCTCGACCGGTACAAGAATGCAACCGGGATCAGAAAGCAATTCACGAAGCTCACCGGCACAGTTGTCCCTGTTCCTTGCGGCGTCAGAATGCGAATCGCAGCCTGGTGTTTGCATATGGCGCTCCCGCTTGTGCTGCTCACCGCAACAGCGATCGCGCACACGGTCGCGCCTGGGCCGGTGTCCTACGTCCTGCGAGTGACCACTTTTGGGGTTCTGTTCGTGACGCCATTTCAGTTGGTTGTCGTTTACCGCGTCACCTTCGTGGTCGCAGGAATCGCCCGCGCCAATCACGGCGCGATCGCCGCGATGTGGGCGCTCATCTCGCTCGTTTATGCCATGACTCTGTGGGCCGCATCCGGCAACGTCCTTTTGACGGTCGGCGCGCTCGCAGTGGGCACAGGCGTCACCGTCGCGCTTGCTCTTCACAACAGGTCTGCATCACGACGCTGCGAAGTGGGTAGGTTGTCGCTACTTGCGATGTATTGGCACCTGGCGCAATCACGTGCTGTCGACCATCTGCCGATGACTCGTACGGACGGTTGATATTTCCAAGGATCGTGGCGGTGCCGGGCGCTGGGCGCGCCCGGCCCGATCACGACGGGGTCGGTGTCAGGACGCCTCGGCCTGCTTCTTGACGACCTTGAGCAGTTCGATGACGGTGTCGATCGTCGACGCGGACAGGTCGCCGTGCCGGAACGCGGCGATGTGCGCGCCGGTCTCGGCGGCCATCGCGACGTACTCGCGCTGCTGCTCGACCCGCTTGAGGTCTTCCTCGGGATCGGTGAGGAAGTAGGTCACGCTGATCTCGAACGCCCGTGAGATGGCCTCGACGGTCCGGAACGAGGGCGTCTTGGCCTTCCCGGTGCGCAACTGCGAGATGTAGGCATCCGACAGGGTGTACCCCAGCCGGTTCGCCTTCAGGGCGATCTTCTTGCCCGTGTAGGGGATGCCGTTCTCGTCGCGGACCGTGTCGAACAGCTCGTTGAGGCTGTCGGCGAACGGCTTCGTGACCCGGACGTCGTCTGCGATGGACATGTGAGTGCTCTCCCGAATCCAGTCCGGACCGAGCATCGGCCGGGATCCCCACGACCCCGGTCACCACGCCGCCGCTCCGGACTGGTTGTTGTCGCATCCGAGACGGAGCACGTCCCGCATGTTTGACGAACTCTACCGCCCGTCGAGCTTTTTGCGGAGTGTGATCAACCACTGATGTAACGGTTCGGGATCCGCATCCGCGCCGTTCGCCAGCACAACAAAACAGCTGGTCAGACGAATGCCCGATTCGGACGCCGCGTCCTCGGACACGGGGAGCGGGAACCCTGCGACCGGAGCGTCAGGAGGCGGTGGGCGCCTGGGGGTCGTCGCCCTGATCGGCGTCGTGGCCACCGGTGCGACGACGCTCCTTGCCGAGGTCCCAGAGGAAGTCGGCGTCGTCGTCGGGGCCGATGGGACCGCGCCGTGTGGACGGCATGTCCTGCTCCGGTTTGAAGGCGCGCCACACCAGATAAGCGACCCCGACTGCCACCACGAACGCGATCACAAAGACCACCGAACACCTCCACTACCCGTTGCTCCAGGGTACGCGAGTCGGTGCGCCGACCGTCGGACGCGAGACGGACCCCGACCGTGGTGGTCGAGGTCCGTCCGGCAGGTGTGGATGGTCAGTCGGTGCGCCGGTTCAGCAGGGCGACGACGTCGGCCTCGCGGAAGCGACGGTGGCCGCCCGGGGTGCGGATGGCGCCCAGGAGGCCCGAGCTGGCCCAGCGGGCGACGGTCTTGGGGTTCACGTTGAACATCGCGGCGACCTGACCCGGGGTCAGCGTGTGCTGGCTGGCCAGCCGCGGGGTGATCATCGACGGGGTCCCAGAGATCGGGTGAGCTGCGGTCATGATGCCTCCAGATGCAGGGGTCGAACGATGGGTTCACGTCCGGACTCCGTCATGGTTACACCCGAAATGCCAGGTGTTCGAACCGTCAGGGGCTGGTAAACCAACAGTAAAAATCGGACATCGCGGGCGCCGAAGGCCGCGTCGTAGGCTTGCGGGGTGAGCGAGACCCCTGATCAGACCCCGTCCCCCGACCGGCCGCAGGACGCTCCCCGCCCGGGTGCGGGTGGGCGCCTCGCCTCCGCGCTGGCCGTCTACACCGTCGTGCGGCTCGCCCTCGTCGTGGTGATCGCCGCGATCATCTACGGGATCGGCAAGCTCGCCGGCGCCGACGTCCCGATCCTGGTGGCAGCCATCTTCGCGGTGATCATCGCGCTGCCGCTGGGGATGGTGGCGTTCAAGTCGCTGCGCCTACGGGTCAACGCCGCCATCGCCGAGGTCGACGAGGACCGTCGGCTCAAGCGGGAGGCGCTGCAGTCGCGCCTGCGGGGTGAGTCGGGCTCACGCCCGTGACGTCCGTCGGGGTCGGGACGTGGACCGACCACCGCACCGACCGGTCCTGGACGCAGAACGCGATCCGCCTCATCGAGGCCGACGCGACCCGCAGCGCCGACACCCACCTGCTGCGGTTCCCGTTGCCGGCGTGGGCCGAGGCGTCGGGCGGCGTGGACCTCTACCTCAAGGACGAGAGCACCCACATCACCGGCTCGCTGAAGCACCGGCTGGCGCGGTCGCTGTTCCTCTACGCGCTGTGCAACGGCTGGATCCGCCCGGGTGCGCCGGTGGTCGAGGCGTCGTCGGGCTCGACGGCGGTCTCGGAGGCGTACTTCGCCGCACTCGTCGGCGTCCCGTTCGTGGCGGTGATGCCGCGCACCACTTCGCCGGCCAAGATCGCGCTCATCGAGCGACAGGGCGGGCAGTGTCACTTCGTCGACGCCGCATCCGAGGTCTACACCGCCGCAGCCGATCTCGCCCTCCGTACGGGCGGGCACTTCATCGACCAGTTCACGATGGCCGAGCGCGCCACCGACTGGCGGGGCAACAACAACATCGCCGAGTCGATCTTCGGGCAGCTCGCCGACGAGCGGCACCCGGTGCCGACGTGGATCGTCGTCGGCGCCGGGACCGGGGGCACCTCGGCCACCATCGGCCGCTACATCCGCTACCGCCGGCACCCCACGTGGTTGGCCGTCGTCGACCCCGAGAACTCCGTGTTCGCACCGGCATATGCGACCGGTGACCCGACCGTCTCGTCGCCGGTGGGGTCGCGGATCGAGGGGATCGGCCGCCCCCGTGTCGAACCGTCGTTCGTGTCCCAGGTGATCGACGCGATGGTCACCGTCCCCGACGCAGCGTCGGTCGCGACCGCCCGCCTCGTCAGCGAGGTGCTCGGCCGTCGCGTCGGCGGATCCACCGGCACCAACATGTGGGGCGTGTTCGGTCTCGTCGCGCAGATGGTCGCGGCGGGCCGCGCGGGCAGCGTCGTCACACTTCTCTGCGACGCGGGAGACCGCTACGCCGACACCTACTTCGACGACGCCTGGGTCGCCGCGCAGGGCATGTCGCTCGACCGGCCACGGCAGATCCTCGACGCCTTCTGGCACGACGGTTCCTGGCCGGCGTCGTGAGCGAACCGGGGGGAGTGGCGATCGAGGCGACCGACCTCGTCCGCGAATACCGCATGGGCGATCAGACGGTCCGCGCGCTCGACGGGTTGACGCTGCGGCTCGACGCCGGTCAGTTCGTCTCGGTGGTCGGGCCGTCGGGGGCGGGCAAGTCCACGCTGCTGCACGTGATGGGTGCGCTCGACGTCCCCGACTCGGGCCGGATCCAGGTGGACGGCAGCGACATCACCGCCATGGACGACGACGAGCTGTCGACGTTCCGGCGCCGACGCGTCGGGTTCGTCTTCCAGTTCTTCAACCTCGTGCCGACGCTGTCGGCGTGGGAGAACGTCGCCCTGCCCCGCCTGCTCGACGGGACACCGTTGCGGCGCAGTCGATCCGACGCGGAGGCTCTGCTCGACCGCGTCGGCCTCGGCCATCGTGCGTCGCATCGACCCGGCGAGCTGTCGGGCGGACAGATGCAGCGGGTCGCCATCGCGCGGTCGCTCATCATGGGTCCGCGGATCGTCCTCGCCGACGAGCCCACCGGCAACCTCGACTCGCAGACCGGCGCGGCCATCCTCGACCTGCTCGGTGAGGTCGCCCGCGACGGTGCGGGCCGGCTCGTCGTGATGGTCACCCACGACGCCGCCGCGGCGACCGTCGCCGACCGGACCCTGATCGTCCGCGACGGGCGCATCGAGTCGTGACCATCCGCACCCGGGCGACGACGCAGACGCCCGTGCCGACCTCGCCGATCGGTCGAGTCGCCGCCGCGCTCGGTCGGCTGCGGGTGCTCAACCTCCGGGAGACGCGGACGCACCGGCTGCGGCTGATCACCTCGCTGCTGGTCATCGCGGTGTCGTCGTTGCTGCTGGTGGCCGTGCTGAGCACCTACGGCTCCATCACGGAATCGGTGTCGCGGCTGTCGGCGACCATCGCCGGCGACGCCGACCTCGACGTCGGCGCGATCGGGGACGCGGGCATCGACGCGTCGCTGGTCGGCGAGATCCGCCGCGGCGTGCCGCAGGCGCAGACCGTCGCACCGATCGTGCGGTCGTCGGCGACGCTCGGGACCGGCGACGAGCGTGTCTCCGTCCTCGGCGCCGACACATCGGCGCTCGGACTCGGCGGTGCGTTGCGATCGGTGCTCACCTCTGACGGGGGCGGGTCGGCCCAGCAGTTCGACCCGTCGACCTCGGTGGCCGTGGGCCCGGGCCTCGGGCTGTCGCAGGGACAGCGGATCCGGGTCGGCGGTGTCGAGGTGACCGTCGCGACCGTCGTGCGATCCGCTGCCGCCCGGCCGATCGCGAACGGACGGTTCGTCGCGGCGTTCCTGCCCCTGGCGCAACGCATCACCGGCGAGACCGGCCGCGTCGACTCGATCCTCGTCGCCGCCCGCCCCGGGGTGTCCACCGACGACCTGCGGTCGCGCGTCGAGGCGGTCGTGGAGGGACGCGCCGTCGTCAACGACCCCGACTACCGCGCCGCGCAGGTCGCCACGGCGAGCGCCGTCACCCGCGACTCGACGCTGCTGGTCGCGCTGATCTCGGTCGTCATCGCGGCGTTCCTGGTGTTCAACACCATGACGATGGCGGTCGCGTCACGCCGACCGGTCCTCGCGATGGTGCGCGCGATCGGTGGCCGACGCGGGCCGCTGGTCCGCGACCTCATCGCCGAGGCCGGCGTGATCGGGGCCGTCGGCGGTCTCATCGGTGTGCCGCTGGGGATGCTCGCCGGGCGGTGGATCATCGGGCGCCTGCCGTCGGCCAACATCGACCGCGTCGGCGCCACCGTCACCTACTCGCTGTCCTGGTACGCGCCCGTCGTCGCGATCGTGGCGTGCGTCCTCGCCTGCGCCGCAGCCAGTCTGCTCGCCGCGCGATCGGTGCTGCGGCTGTCGCCGGTGGAGGCGATGTCGCCCGCGCAGGCCGACGAGCGGTCGAGGGGATCGCTGCGGCTCGAGGTGGTCGCCGGCGCCGCCGGCCTGGCCCTCATCGGGATCGGGTGGCTCATCGCGTACACGGTCACCGGCCGGGCCGTGTTCTCCGCCGCGGTGCTCTCGAGCATCGGCGGTCTGCTCGTGTTCTTCGGCCTCACACGGCCGATCGTGGCGGCGATCGTCGGGCTGGTGCGGCGGTTCGGCGGTCCGGGTCAGCTCGCGGCCGTCACCGCCGAACGCACCCCGCGTCGCGTGTGGACCACCGCCATGACCGTCGCGGTCGCGGTGTCGGTCGGCATCGGCACGTCGGGGGCGATGAACGACCTGATCGGGTCGGTGTCCGGCGCGCTCGACGGCATCGGCGACCCGGACCTGTACGTCTCCACCCAGCCCGTCAGCGACATCCCCGCCGGTCCCGTCCTCGATCCCGCTGTGCGGGAGGCGGTCTCGACCGTCCCGGGAGTCTCGCGGGTCGTCGGGGGACAGTGGGCCTACATCAATCTCGGTGCCGCACGGGTCGTCGTGCAGGGTCTGACCCGGGGGGTGCAGTCGCCGTTCGTGAAGCGGGCCGCGCCCGACGTCGTCCAGCGGACCATCGCGGGCGACGGCATCGTCCTGTCGAAGGTGCTCTCGGCGACGGTGAAGAAGGGCGTCGGCGACGAGGTCCGGCTCGCCACCCCCGTCGGCTACCGGACGCTGCGGGTGCTGCAGGTCGTCGACTACCCGGCCATCGAGTCCGGCACCGCGGCCATGTCGTTCGATCTGATCCAGGAGTGGTTCCAGCGTCAGGGCGACACGTTCCTGCAGGTGACCGTCGCGCCCGGCGCGGATCCGTCGACAGTGCGCGCAGCGGTGACCCGCGCCGCGCAGGATGCGACGGCAGGCACACCCGGGGCGGTGCGGCCGTATGTGTACTCCGGCCCGGAGACCCTCGACGCGACTCGCGCCTCCGTCGAGCAGTCGGGGCAGTTCACCATCGCCATCCAGTGGATCGTCGCGATGGTCGCGGCCATCGCGCTGCTGAACACCCTGCTGCTGTCGGTGATCGAACGGCGGCGGGAGATCGGCGTGCTCCGCGCGATGGGGGCGTCGCGCCGGTTCGCGTCGCGGATGGTCGTGGCGGAGGCCGCCGGGATCGCGGGCGTCGGCGCGGTGCTCGGTGTCGCGAGCGGCGAGCTGCTCCACGCCATCAGCGACCAGGTGCTCGGCGTGACCACCGCGGTGTCCATCAGCTACCAGCCGCAGCTGTTCACCGTCGTCTACGTCGCGGCGGCGTTCCTGCTGTGCGTCGTCGGTGCCGTGGTCCCGGCCCTGCGCGCCGGCCGTCTCACCATCGTCGACGCCATCGCCGACGAGTAGATCCACGGCACACCCGCCACCCCTCACCCCTCACCCCCACCCGTCGAGTGGGCGGCTGGAGGCGTCGAGTGGGCGGCGGGAGGCGTCGAGTGGGCGGAGGTGCCCAGTCGATCTCGCCGCGCGCCCACTCGACGTCTCCGCGCGCCCACTCGACGAGGTGGTCGTCAAGAAACATTGACAACGGCTGGACTGTCAACATAACCTGACAGCCATGCACGGCGACAACGACGACATCACCACCGCAGCCGCCAGTACGGACCCCGCTCAGGGGCTCGCCGCGGTCCGGGCTCTCCGGACGCTCGCCGACCGCCTCGAGGAGGTCCAGGTCGGCAACGCGCGGGAGCAGGGATGGAGTTGGCAGGCGATCGCCGAGGTCCTCGGGATCAGCCGCCAGGCCGTGCATCAGAAGCACTCGACCCCGAAGGGACACTGACATGTTCGACCACATGAACCGCGAGAACAGGCACATCCTGTCCTTCGCCATGGAAGAGGCCGCCGACCTCGGGCACGCCCAACTCGGCACCGATCACCTGATCCTGGGCATGCTCTGCAACGCCCGCAGCGACGTGTACGCGCTGCTCACCGAGCAGGAATTCACCCTGGCCGCCGCCCGTGACACCGTCCGCGAGATCCACGGCGACGACGACGGCGCCGCGACGGCCTCTGCCGAGTCCGACGCCGAACAGGTCGACGAGGACCGCGAGGCGCTGAAGTCCGTCGGCATCGACCTCGACAAGGTCGCCGACGCCATCAAGCGCGCCTTCGGCACCGACATCACCGACGGCTGGTCCCAGCGCGGACCGGAGCGTCGCGGTCGGGGCGGGCCGCATCGCCGTCATGATCACCACGGCCGCGACCACCACGGCCACGACCGCGATCACCGTCGCGGACGTGGCGGACCGTGGGACGGCCCCGACTGCGGCCCGGGCGGACGACGCGGCCCCGGCGCCTGGGGCGACGACGAGGCGTGGGAGGCCGGCCCGTGGCAACAGGGCCGGGGACGACGCGGCCCGCGTGGTCGCGGCGGCCCCTGGGGCCGACCGCGGTTCTCCGCCTCGGCCCGCGCCGCGCTCGGTGAGGCCGTGCGGATCTGTCGCGAGTCCGCGACCGACGACGAGCGCGGTGGCCGGCTGCGCGCCGAGCACGTCCTGCTCGGCATCCTGGCCGTCGGCGACGAGCAGTCACGTCGACTGATCGAGTCCGTCACCACCGTCGACCGCCTCCGCGAGGCGCTCACCGCCGCCGTCTGATCCGGCCCGGTCCGATCACGCAGTGTGTGGTCCCTGCACCCGCCCTCGGCGGGTGCAGGGGCTACACGCTCGCGGCGACGAGGCCGGCGAACGTCCCCACCGACCACGCCACCATCGCGAGTCCGGTCTGGGCGAGGGCGGGGATCAACGCCATGCCCTGCGCCCCCGATCGCACGGGTGCGTTCGCACGGACCGCCAGCGGGACCGCGACGAGTCCGAGCAGCGCCCACGGCGTCGCGGCGACGAGGACCAGTGTCGCGACCGTCGGGACCGCGAGGAGGGCCAGATGGGCAGTGCGCGTGCGGGTGTCACCGAGCCGCACGGCGAGCGTCGTCTTCCCGGTGACCGAATCGCTGGGGATGTCGCGCAGGTTGTTGGCCACCAGCACCGCACTGGAGTAGCAGCCGACGGCGACCGCGGCGACGACGCCCACCCAGTCGATGCGCTCGGCCTGGACGAACTCGGTGCCGAGGACCGCGACGAGCCCGAAGAACACGAACACCGCGACCTCGCCGAATCCCGCGTAGCCGTACGGCTTCGAGCCGCCGGTGTAGAACCACGCGCCGGCGATGCAGACCGCGCCGACGACGATCAGCCACCACGCCGACTCCCATGCGAGCACCACGCCCGCGACCGCCGCGATCCCGAACGCCGCGAACGCCGCCCGCTTCACCGCCGACGGCGCCGCCGCGCCGGATCCGACGAGACGCATCGGGCCGACGCGGTCGTCGTCGGTGCCTCGGATGCCGTCGGAGTAGTCGTTGGCGTAGTTCACGCCGACGATCAGCGACACGGACACGACGAGCGCCAGCAGCGCCTTCCACCACACCGCGCCGTCGAGCCACGCCGCGGCACCCGTCCCGGCGACCACCGGCGCGATCGCATTGGGGAACGTGCGGGGCCGCGCCCCCTCGACCCACTCCTTCGGACTTGCCATGGCGCGATTGTCCCACCCCCCGGCTTACCCTCGATGAACGGATCGACCATGACCGACCGCCGATCCGCTGATCCCGACCCGCCGACGACGAGGACCTCATGACGATCGTGACCATCGGACTCCTCGGTCCGGTCGCGGTCGACACCGGAGACGGGATGCAGACCGTCCCGGGTGCCCGGGCACGTCGGTTGCTCGCAGCCCTCGCCGTCGAGCCCGGTGCCCTGCGGTCGTCCCGAGCGCTCATCGAGACCGTCTGGGACGACGCCCCGCCGCAGTCACCGCAGGCCGCGCTGCACACCCAGGTCTCCCGCCTGCGACAGGCACTTCCCGACGGCGCCCTGCTCGCCGAACCCTCCGGGTACCGACTGCTCGCCGACGCCGTCACGACCGATCTCGCCCGCGCCGACGACCTGCTCGACGCCGGGACCCCGGCCGCGCTCGACGAGGCGATCGGCATGTGGCGGGGCACGCCCGGCGACGACCTCGCCGGACCCCTCGCCGACGCTGTTCGCTCCCGCGCCGACGACCTGCGTCGTCGCATCGACTTCCGGCGCGCGCAGGTCGCCCTCGACGACAGTGACGCCGACACGGCGCGTCGACTCGCCGCGGCGCTGTGCGCGGCCGACCCCCTCGACGAGCCCGCGCACCTGCTGCACATGCAGGCGCTCGCGGCTGCGGGGCGCACGGGCGACGCTCTGGCCGTCTTCGCGCGGATCCGCCGCGCACTGTCGGCGGAACTCGGCGCCGACCCGGGTGCCGAACTCGACGAGCTCCACCGCATCCTGCTCCGGTCGAGCGGGCCCGTCCCCACGGCGGCGCCGGCACCGCCGCCCCTCCGACAGGCCCGTGCCGTCGGCCTGCGCGCCGAGCCCAACCCGCTCCTCGGCCGCGACGACGAGATGGACGACATCGTCACCGCTCTCGGATCCAGTCGCGTGGTCACGGTGACGGGGCCGGGCGGCGCCGGGAAAACCCGTGTGGCGCAGGCGGTCGCGCGAACCGTGCACTCGGCCGGCCGGGACGTCTTCGTCGTCGAACTCGCCTCGGTGCGGTCGGACGAGGACGTCGTCGCCGCCATCGCGGGCGGCGTCGGGGTGGGTGAGAACGACGTCGTCGCCACCAACCGTGGGCGCCTGCCCGTCGGCGATCTCGCGACGCGTGTGGCCGACGCCCTCGGCGGTCGGTCGGTGCTGCTCGTCCTCGACAACTGCGAACAGATCGTCGACGGCGCGGCGCGTGCCGTCGCCGACCTCATCGCCGCGGCCGCCGACGTGACGGTCCTCGCGACGTCCCGCTCGCCGCTCATGATCGCCGGTGAGGTGACACATCGCCTGCGGCCGTTGGCGATCGAGGAGACCACCGCGACGTCGTCACCCGCCGTCGACCTGTTCGTCGCGCGTGCCACCGCCGTCCGTCCCGACGTCACCATCGACCGTGCGCGCATCGCCGACCTGTGTGCGCGCCTCGACGGTCTGCCGCTGGCCATCGAACTGGCGGCGGCGCGGGCACGCAGCATGTCCGTCGCCGACATCGCCGACCTGCTCACGCGACGTCTCACCACCGGTCGGCTCGCGGTGTTCCGGACCGGCGATCGCACGGCGCCACAGCGTCACCGGACGTTGGAGGCGGTCATCGGGTGGAGCTGGGATCTGCTCGACGACGACGCCCGATCCCTGATGCGGACGATGTGCCGCTTCCCGTCGGGCTTCACCGCCGACGCCGCGCACGCTGTGATGGGCGACGTCACCGGCGCCGACTCCGTGCTGGTCGACGACGCACTCGAAGCGCTGGTCGCGCAGTCACTGGTCGGGGTGGACGAGGCCGACGGGCAGACGCGCTACCGGATGCTGGAGATGGTCCGCGAGTTCGGTGACGAGCGGCTGTCCGAGACCGGCGACGCACTCCGCGTCGATGCGGCGATGGTGCGGTGGGCAGAGCGGTTCGCCGGGGACACCCGCGAGCTGTTCGACTCCGGTGACAACCGCTGTGCCGCGGCGGGGGTCACCGCGGAGAGCGGCAACCTCGTGTGGATCCTGCGACGCTGCGTCGACGACGACCCGGACGCCCGACCCGACGGTGCCGTCGACGGCCTGCTCGCGATCTTCCCGGTTCTCGCGGCGAGCTGGGTGGCCCGCGGACTCCACGCGGAGGTGCGGGCTTTCGCCCCGCGCGTGGTCGCGAACCCCCCGCCGCCCGGGCTCGACGACGAAGCGACCCGTGAGAAGTGGCTCGCCGCACTGCTCATGGCGACCGGTCACCTGCTGATGATCCGCCCGGACCTGCGGGCCGTGGCCCGCGGGATGACCGCGCTGCGCGCCGCCCACCGACCGTCCGAGACCCTTACGCGCCCAGCCGATTTCGCGGCCGCCCTGATGCTCAGCCGTCGGCGCTATGCGGGCCTGCGACTCATCACGCGGGGTGTGCGCGCCGACGACCCCGAGGTACGAACGATCGCGTTGTCGCTGCGATCGAACGTCGCGGAGAACCTCGCCGATCTGGATCGGGCCCTGCAGGACTCGCTCGCCGCGCAGGCCCTCGCCGCGTCCCGGGGCAACAGCTGGATACTCGCGATGGGGTCGACCGAGATCGCCGGGATCCACGGTCAGTCGGGCCGATACGCCGAGGCGGCCACGGTCTATCGCGCGTCCGTCGCCGGACTCGAGGATCTCGGTGCCCTCGACGAGTCCCGGCAGGTCCGCTGCTACCTCGTCGCGACGCTCGCCGGACTGGGCCGGATCGACGAGGCCGCCGCCGAGTTCGACACCGTGTCCGGAGGGTGGAAGCCCGGCGACCCGATCCCCACGGGATCCCCGGAGACGGTCGGACTGATGCTCGTCGTCGCGGCCGAACTCGCCTGGCAGCGGGGGGAGCCGGAGACGGCGGCCGAGCTCGGCCTGGCCGTCGCGCGGTTCGTCGTGGGCGAGCACCTGCTGAGCTCGGACCCGTCGTACCTGCTGACGCTCAGCGCGGCGATCGCGTTGGCTGCGACGTGTGGACGCCCCGCGGAGGCGCTGGTCTTCGCGGGGGCGTTGGCGGGGATGGTCGGCGGCCACCATCCCGGTGGCGTCGCGGACCTGCCGCAGTACGGCGCCGCCGCGATCGCGGTCGGCGCGGCACGATGCGCACGGCAGGCCGGGGACCCCGTCGGACGACGCCTGCTGGCCCACGGCATCCGCATCGGTGGGCGACGGGATCACCCTGTGCTGCTGCGTATCGTCGACGATCCCGCGACGGCCGCCGGAGTGGACGCGTCGACGTGGGACGCGACCCTGGCCGACGCGACGAGGATGCCCCGCCGGGACACCGGGCGGGACATCCTCGCGCTGTTGCAGGAGAGGTGATCAGGCGTTGCGCATGTAGGCCCGCACGGTCAGCGGGGCGAAGATCGCGGTGATCACCGCGGCCCCGACCAGCGACCACAGGACGTGGATCCCGACGTGGCCGGTGTTGGTCAGCTCCCGCACCGCGGACACCAGATGCGACACGGGGTTGACCTTGACGAAGGCCTGCAGCCAGCCCGGCATGGTCTCGACGTTCACGAACGCGTTCGAGAGGAACGTCAGCGGGAACAGCAGCATCAGCGAGAAGCCCTGCACCGCAGAGGCGCTCTTCACCAGCATGCCCATCAGCGCCCAGATCCACGACACCGCGAAGCTGCACACCAGCACGAGGAGCGTGGCACCGAGCAGACCGAGGACCTCGGGGCGCCACCCGATCGCGACGCCGACGACGAACGTGATGATCGTGGCGATGAGGTAGCGCAGGACGTCGGCGAGCAGCGCACCGGCCAGCGGGCTCACCCGCGCGATCGGGAGCGCCCGGAAGCGGTCGAAGACACCCTTGTTCATGTCCTCCCGGAGCTGGGTGCCGGTGACGACCGACGTCGTGATCACCGTCTGCACGAGGATGCCGGGGATGATGACCGGCAGGTACGCCGAGACGCTGCCGGCGAGCGCGCCGCCGAAGATGTAGGTGAACATCAGCGTGAAGATGACGGGCTGCAACACGACGTCGAACAGCTGCTCGGGGTTGTGGCGGATCTTGAGCATCCCGCGGTAGCCCATGGTGAACGACTGCGCGACGGTGGCCGCGAGGCCGACGGTGCGCGGTGGGTCGGACACCCGCGCGGCGAGGGAGGTCTGGTCGGGCGTGGCGGGGGACAGGGTGGCGGTGCTCATGCTGCGGTCTCCTCGGTGGTGTCGGGTGCGGGGTTGCCGGTGATGGTCATGAAGACCTCGTCGAGGCTGGGTTTGGCGACGGCGAGTTCGCTGACGGCGATCTGCGCCTCGACGAGTGCCGTCATCACGGCGCCGACGCGGTCGGGCTGGGGCAGTGGCGCAGTCACGCGGCCGGCCTCGGGCGAGAGCAACGCCGGTTCGCCGAGGACACGTTCGACGAGGGCCGTCACCGCGGGCGCGTCGTCGCGGTCGGTGGGGCGCACGATCAGCGAGTTGGCGCCGACGGAGTCCTTCAGCTCGTCGGCGGTGCCGTCGGCGATCTTGCGGCCCCGGTCGATGACGGCGATGCGGTCGGCGAGTTGATCGGCCTCGTCGAGGTACTGCGTCGTCAGCAGCACGGTTGATCCCTGCGCGACGAGACGGCGGATGGTGTCCCACATCTGCGCGCGGGTGCGAGGGTCCAGACCGGTGGTCGGCTCGTCGAGGAACAGCAGCGGTGGGGTCGAGATGAGGCTGGCCGCCAGGTCGAGGCGTCGCCGCATGCCGCCGGAGAACTCGGAGAGGGGTCGGGTGGCGGCCTCCTCGAGGCCGAACTCCTCGAGCAGCTCCGTCGCCTTCATGCGCGCCTGGGTGCGGCCGAGGCCGAGGAGGCGGGCGAACACGATGAGGTTCTCGCGGGCCGTCAGCGTCTCGTCGACCGACGCGTACTGACCGGTGACGCCGATCAGCGAGCGGACGGCGACGGGCTCGGCGACCACGTCGTGGCCGAAGATGCGCGCCGAACCGCCGTCGGGGCGCAGCAGCGTCGCGAGCATGCGGACCGTGGTGGTCTTGCCGGCACCGTTGGGTCCGAGGACGCCGTAGACGGAACCTGTGGGGACGAGGAGGTCGACGCCGTCGACCGCGCGGGTGGATCCGAACGTCTTGACGAGGTCGCGGGCGTCGATCGCCGGGGCCTGCGTCGCTGTGGGCTTGGTCATGGGGACGACTCTGCGCCGCGCCCCTGTCGTGACGCTGTCGTCGTCTGTCGTCGTCTGTTGTCGGGTGTCGCGGCCCGCCGTCCCGCCCGTCCGTTGGGCTCTAGGAACCGTTCGTTGGGCAGCAGGAACCGTCTGTTGGGCGGCAGGAACAACCTGG
The DNA here is from genome assembly GCF_947494875.1 of uncultured Williamsia sp. Lineage (GTDB taxonomy): Bacteria > Actinomycetota > Actinomycetes > Mycobacteriales > Mycobacteriaceae > Williamsia_A. The sequence continues at coordinate 185,831 of NZ_CANLWM010000008.1, read as the reverse complement.
TGGGCAGTCGGGACGGGGCCGGTGCTCCAACTGCCCAACGAACGGCTCCGGCCGCCCAACGAACGGTTCCGAGCGCCCAACGAACGGCTCCCAGCGCCCAACAGACGGGTGAAAAGCGCTGTACGCGGGGGTTTTCCGTTTCGCCCGTGTCGTGAGGCCGCTCTCAGAGCGTTCTCAGCGACATCTGCCTATGGTGACCGGCGATGCCGCCGTCCCCGCCCCCACCTCGCCGACCCACCGCCGGCGAGTTGGTGCGTGCCCGGCAGGCGCGCGATGGCGGTGTCCCCGACCTGACCGAGGGATATTCGTCTGCCCGCTCCATGCGGAGCTCCCGCACGAGTCCGACGGATCCCACGCCGCATCGCCGACGCACGCGCAGGCATCGCTCGCCGTTGACCATCCCGCGGGGTGTGGTCGCGGTGATGTCGTGTGCGGTCCTCGTCGCGTGCGGGGTCGGCTGGGCCGGGGCGCGTCAGGTGAGCGGGGGCTTCCACACCTCGAATGCCCTCGCCGACGCGCCGAAGTCTCGCGACGGGGCCGAGAACATCCTGCTGATGGGCCTCGACACCCGCAACGACCGTGACGGAAACCCGCTGCCGGCGGACGTCCTGGCGCAGCTGCACGCCGGCGACGGCTCGGAGGGCGGCTACAACACGAACACGCTGATCATCATCCACGTCCCGGCCGACGGGAAGCAGATCACGGCGTTCTCCATCCCCCGCGACGACTACGTCACCATGGTCAACCCCGACGGCAGCACCGGCATCGACGGCACCGAGAAGGCGAAGATCAAAGAGGCGTACGGCCGGGCGAAGGCGCAGGAGGAGGACCGGCTGAGCGCGCAGGGCGTCACCGACCCGGTGCAGCTGGAGACGCAGGGACGCGACGCCGGCCGCGCGGAGACCGTGGCGACGGTCCGCGCGCTCACGGGGGTACCCATCGACCGCTTCGCCGAGGTCAGCCTCGTCGGCTTCTACGACATCGCCAAGGCGCTCGGCGGGGTCACCGTCTGCCTCAACCACAGCGTCTCCGACAGCTACTCGGGCGCACACTTCGCCGCGGGCGTCCACAAACTCAACGGCGCGCAGGCACTGGCGTTCGTCCGTCAGCGACACGGCCTCGACAACGGCGACCTCGACCGCACCCACCGGCAGCAGGCGTTCCTGCTCTCGGTGGAGCACGAGCTGCAGTCCTCCGGCGTCTTCTCCGACCTCGGCAAGCTCAGTGCGCTCGTCGACGTCGCCCAGAAGGACGTCGTGTTGTCGTCGGGGTGGAACGTCGTCGACGACGCCCACCAGCTCGGCGACATCGCCGGGCAGTCGGTGACCTTCACGACGCTGCCGGTGCTGCGGTACGACACGGTCGACGAGCAGGACGTGAACATCGTCGACCCCGATGCGATCAAACGGGAGGTGCAGACCGCTTTCGGTATGGCGCCGCCCCCGGTCTCCACCCCCTCGTCGACGACGAGCGTGGCGGACCAGGCCGCTGCGGTGCCGACGAGTCAGGCGTCGTCGGACACCGGCGACGGCGACACCGACAGCACCCCGGACCAGGGAAAGCCGGTCACCACGACCGCGTCCGGGGTCCCCTGCGTCAACTGACGCCGACGGCCGGGATCAGATCTGGTCGAGGTCGACGATGCCGTCCTGCAGCGCGCGGGCGAGCAGTGCGGCCTTCGTCGACGCGGGACGACCGACCGCCTCGTACTTGGTGCGGATCCGCGCGATGTGGGTGTTCACCGTCGACTCGGCGATGAAGAGCTTCTGCCCGACCTCCTCCTTGGAGTCGGCGAGCACCCAGGCCCGCAGGACCTCACGCTCTCGCATGCTCAGGCCGGGATCGGGCAGGTCGACACTCGGGGGTTCGAGCACGGCGGTCATCGTTCTCCTTCGGGGCCCGCCGGTAGCTCGTCTCGCCCGGCGTCGATCGAAGACTAAACCGCGGATCGGACAATCTTCCAGACGCCGAACCCGGTGACCCCCGTTCGGGGATCACTCTTAGCCACAGCAACATTCAGGCAGATGAAGCAGTTGCGCGATGCATCTGACGGCCGGTCTCGTCGAGGTCCAGACGCGCGACGCCGGCGTCGTCGCGGACGATGACAGACGCGACCGCCGCCCGGCCCGGCGGCAGCAGACGGACGCGGACGTCGCCGCCACGGGTCGACTCGAGGGCGCCGACGACGGCGTCGGTCACCCGCGACCGCGCCACCTCGTCGAGACCGTCCGCGCCGCCCGAGTCGTCGAGGAGGACCACCTCCACACCCCGCGCACGGGCCGAGCGGGCCGCGTCGGCGATCGCGGGCAGGTCCAGTCCCGGTGCTCGGAGCCGATCCCGCAGCTGGGCCTCCAGCAGTCGACACGCCAGCCGGTCGGCGTCGTCGAGATCGTCGCCGGCCGCGATGCGGTCCAGCAGCGGCCGGGCCAGTCGGTCCAGTTCGCGCAGTTGGGCATCCCGTTCGAGGCTCGTCGCCTCGGCGGCGGCGAGTTCGGCGCTGCGCCGCCGCCCGGCGTCGCGGAGGTCGAACACGAGCTTCGCACCGGGGCGCAGGGTCAGGCTGAACACGGTCGCCATCGCGAGCGGCCCGAGATCGATGAGGACGTTGCCGATGTTGTCGAGCGGCCCCTCGCCGAGGAGCGTGAACCGCACGACGTAGACGGCGACCATCAGCGCCATCCCGCACCAGGCGCTGCCGGTCCGACCGCGCACGCACATGAACGCGAGCACCATGGTGCCGATCCCGTGCGACCATCCCGACACCGGCGACGGCAGGTCCCGTCCGCACCCGGCGAGGATGATCGCGCACGAGACGCCCGGCGCCGACGCCATCGCGCCGGCGGCCAGTCGGGGCAACGGGTCACCGGGGACGGCCAACAGGGCGACCGTCGCGCTGCCGGTGATCAGGAGCCCGACGACCATCGCCGACGTGGCGAGGGGTGTCGGTGGGGTGACGTACAGCAGCGCGAACGCCATGCACGCGAGGTAGACGCCGACCACCCATCGTGCTGCGGGCGTGTGCATCCCGATCAGCGCGCGGGCGTCGCGGGGTGTCTCGTCGTCGATCAACAGCATCGGGTCATCGCCGCCACGTGATCGTGACCCGGGTGCCGCGGCCGGGTGTGGAGTCGACGACGGCATCGCCACCGTCGATCTGACGCATTCGCCCGACGATGCTCACCGCGATGCCCAACCGGTGCGGGGCGACGTCGCGCGGCGTGAACCCGCGCCCATCGTCGACGACGGTGATGTCGATCGAGTCAGCCGTCAGACGTGCACCGACCCCGCGCGTCGTCGCCCGGGCGTGTCGGAGGCTGTTGCGCACGGCCTCTCCGGTCGCCGCGGTGATGGTCTGCACGGCGACGGCGGGGTAAGCGACGTCAGCGGTCTCGGAGGCGATCCGGATGTCGGCGTGCACCCCGTCGTCGAGGTCGGTGAGCGCCGCGCGGAGTCGTCGCGCGGCCGTTGCCGCGGACACGGTCTCGTCGGGCGTGGACGGCACCGCGATCTCGGCGAGGTCGTCGAGGGTACGGCGGGCCAGCGCTCGCACGTCGTCGGTCGCGCCCATGCGAGATGCGCCGAGCAGCGTCGCCATGACGCCATCGTGGGTGAGCGCGTCGAAACGGGCCCTCTCGGCGGTGCGGGCCTGTGCTGCAGCTGTTTCCGCCGCGACCCGGTACGTCGCTGCGCGGGTCTGGTCGAGCACTCGTGCGGTGCGGACACCGATCACCGTGGCGCACACATACGGCATCGAGTACGCGAATGCGAAGGCGAGGTCGGGCAGAGGCGCCACTCGCACGCCGACCTCCTTCACGGGCGTGTTGCACACGACCACGGCCGTGGCGACGACGGCGAGGTACACCAGCGGGCGGATGCCGGGCTGCAGCCCGAGCGCGACCGCCACGAGGCCCATGAACGTCGCGTACCAGAGCCCGGACGCGATGCTGGTGTGCACGCCGGTCCACCCGACCGGGGTGAGCAGCACCGCGACGAGGAACGCGACGGCCGCGATCTGGGTCGTCCACCGGATCCACCGCTGCGACCCGACGATGCCCGCCACCCCGATCGCCAACCCGCTGCCGAACACGGCGATCGGGGCACTGATCGCCCACCACGAGCGCATGAAGGCGAAGGACGCGCCGATGCTCGGGATGCTGATGACCAGATAGGCGAGGTAGCCGGCGCCGACGAAGATGGCGAACTGGCGGGTGATCCGTCGCTCCGCGTCCCCGGCCGTTCCCCGCACCGGCGACGGTGGATCGGTGATCTGGTCTGCGGCGGGGCGAGCGTCGTCGACCGGTGCGGCGGCGACCACGTCAGGAGGCGGAGTCGCGGCGGGGCATCGGCAGGAAGCCGTCCTCGACGGCCCGCTTGTAGAGATCGGTCTTCGTCTTCGCCGGTCGCCCCGCGTTCGAGTACTTGAGCCGGATGCGGTCGAGGTACATGTTGACGGTGTCGACGGCGAGGAAGGTCAGCTCGGCGACGCGGGCGGCGGACTCGCCGGACGCGTACAGCTCCAACACCTCTCGCTGCCGGGGTGAGAGGTCGACGACGAAGGATTCGTCGGAGTCGATGGCGGCCGCCCAGTCCATCGTCGGGACGGGTTCGCCGCGTGCGGCGGTCCGGATGGCCTCGAGGACCACCGCCGCCGGGCTGGACTTCCGGACCACCCCGAGGACGTCGGCCGACGCCGCGGACCGCACCAGGAAGGGGTCCTCGGCGGAGGTGTAGACCAGCGTGTCGATGCCGTGGGCGTGCAGTGCCTCGACGTTCGCGCGCGGTGAGCTGCCGTCGGGCAGACGCAGATCGAGCACGGCGAGAGTCACGCCGTGGGTGGTGGCGAGCAGATCGTCGACGGTGGGTGCGCCGCCGGCGAACTCGAGGTCGTCGGCCGTGCTCAGCATGTGTTCCACGCCGAGGATGGAGATCTCGTGGTCATCGATGACTCCGATGCGAGGGGGTCGGTCCGCCGACTCTGCCACTGATGGGGGTCCCGTCTCGTCCGCTGTTCTGACGACAGCTCCACGTCATCGTGACCGACTGCGGGCGACTCGGCCCGAGAAGATGGCCGACACGACCAGTTTTGTAGTCCGAACAGAGGATCGACCCGGACGCCTGTGCGAAGCCCATCGGTCACGATGGACCCATGACGACACTCGACCTCACCCCGGACGACCTGCTGACGACGACCCGCACCGTACGCAAGCGACTGGATCTCGACCGTCCGGTCGAGATGGACGTCATCCGCGAGTGCCTCGAGATCGCGCTACAGGCGCCGTCGGGGTCGAACCGACAGGGATGGCAGTGGGTGGTCGTCACCGACGCCGAGCAGCGGCGACGCGTCGGCGACATCTACCGCGAGGAGACGCAGCGCTATCTCGACTCGGCGTACGCCGCGGACAAGCTCTTCGCCGATGACGCCGACCGCTCGCAGGTGCAGCAGCGCGTCGGGTCGAGCGTCCGGCACCTCGGCGAGACGATGGGTCAGGTTCCGGTGCTGCTCGTGCCGTGCATCAAGGCCGGCAAGGAACTGCCCGCCGGCAACCAGGCGGGACTGTGGGGGTCACTCCTGCCGGCGGTGTGGAGCTACGCGCTCGCCGCGCGCGCCCGTGGGCTCGGGACCGCGTGGACCACGCTGCACCTCGACCGCCGCGAGCGCGACGTCGCCGAGATCCTCGGCATCCCGGAGGGCTACCACCAGGGCGCGCTCATCCCGACGGCCTACTACACCGGCGAGACGTTCAAGCCCGCCCCGCGCGCACCACTGGACGAGGTCCTGCACGTCGACCGCTGGTGACGGACCCCGCTCACTCCTCCGCGTGCTGCGGGGGCGCGCTGTAGCCCTGGGCGTTCTCGTCGGGTGTCGCGGGGGAGGCGTCCTCCTCGAGCCCGTCGGGCGGCGCGGTGTAGCCGGTCGCGTTCTCCTCGGGTGTGGCGGGATCGCTGTCGGGCACGGTTCCTCCTGGCGTCGACGGGTTCGGCGTCGATGCGACGCCGACTACCCCGTCGTGGGCAACCGAAACGTCAGCGCAGTCCATCCCGCAGGGCGGCGCGGTCGACCTTTCCGGGGCCGCGCAGCGGCAGGGCGTCGACGACGACCACCTCGCGGGGGACGGCGACGCGGTCGAGACGTTCGCGCACGACAGACTGCACCGAATCAGCCCGGACGACGGCGTCTTTCGCGGCGACGACCACGGCGACGACCTTCTCGCCGAGACGCTCGTCGGGCAGGCCGATCACCGCGCACTCGGCGACGGTCGGGTCGGCGAGGACGGCCGCCTCGACGACCTGAGGGACGACGGTCAGGCCGCCGGTGGTGATGGCCTCGTCGGCCCGCCCGACGATGGACAAGACCCCGTCGTCGACGCGGCCGAGGTCGTCGGTGAGGAATTCTCCCGCGCGCGCGAAGGCTGGATGCGCGGGCCGGTTGCGGTAGCCGAGGGCGACCATCGGCCCCGACAGCGCGACACGTCCGACGCCGTCGACCGGCGCGTCGAGCCGGATGTGTACCCCCGACAACGGGATCCCGTCGTAGACGCAGCCGCCGCCGGTCTCGCTCATCCCGTAGGTCCGCACGATGGGCAGCCCCGCGTCGACGGCGCGCGCCTGCAGCGGCGCGGGGGTCGCGGCGCCGCCGACGAGGATGGCGTCGACCTCGCGCAGCGCGGCGACGGCCCGGGCGTCGTCGAGCACCTTCACCAACTGGGTCGGGACGAGCGAGGTGTAGCGCCGCGGACCCTCCATCCGGTTTAGCGCCGCGACGAGATCCGCCGGGTCGAAACCGCCACCGACGTCGATCACCGCCGGCGTGAAACCCGCACGCAGACAGCGCAGGAGCACCTGGAGACCGGCGATGTGGTGGGCGGGTAGCGCCAGCAGCCATCCACCGGGCCCGCCGAGTCGTTCCTCGGTCGCCGCAGCAGACGTGGCGAGGGTCCCTGCGGTGTGCATGGCGCCCTTCGGGACCCCGGTGCTGCCGGATGTCGCGACGACGAGCGCGACGGCGTCGTCGATGGGTTCGCCGGCGGCGAGAGCGGTGGAGAGTCGTTCGGTCTCGCGCGTGTCGTCGGCGGGCACGGGTAGCGCGGCGACGGCGCCGTCGATCACGGCGCGCAGTCGGTCGGTCGCGTCGAGGACCGCCGGGCCCGATCGCAGCGGGAGGGGCTCCAGCAGACGGACAGCGCTCAGCTCGGGTCCGCCTTCGGCGTCTCGATGTCGCAGGTCCAGCCGGCGCCCTCGAGCACCGCTCGGACGCGGTCGATGTCGGCGTCGGCGGGCATCTCGTCGGTCATCTTGGTGATGAGCACGCCGACGTCGACGCGGGTGATGGGTTCGAAATCCGGGTTGGTCGACGCCTCGGTGGCCAGATGGTCGGCGATCTGACCGACCTCTTCGTCGGTGAGCTGTCGGCGCAGCAGCGCGACGAGCGGGATGTAGTCACCGGCCGGCACGCCGTGCGGGTAGCCCGCGCGCAACCAACCGACGATGGAGCGGAGCAGGTGGGAACGGTCCACGACGCCCTCCTCGGTCAGGGAGCGGCGGCGCTGTCTTCTCAGCGCCCGGAAACGGTTGACGGGTAGGAATCGCCAGGATAGTCCTGTCGCCGCTGGTGGTGACGGGTGCGGGCCGCTATTCGGCCGGTTGGGCGAGCGGCCAGCCGACGGAGGCGAGCCGCGAGGCGACCTGGTTGATCTCCTCCGGGTTCGGCTCGGTCTCGATGACCGCGTGGATCGCGCCGCGGATCTGCTCCTCGGTGACGGGGTCGTCGGTGCCGTGCTCCTTGAAGACGGTGAGGATCGCGCGGGTCACCTGCTCCTCGTCGAGCGAGCGCTTCAGGAGCGCGAGCAGCGGGAAGTAGTCCTTGGGCGGGACACCCTCGGGGTAGCCCTGACGGAGCCAGCCCAGGACGGCGTCGAACGTCTTCGCGTCGGCCATCACTTCACCGGCGCGAACGGGAAGAGGTTCACCCCGAAGTGATAGTTGATCGTCGTGCGGGTGATCCACAGGATGCCCAGCAGGATCACGACGCCGATCAGGCCGAACAGGGCGATGCCCACCGCCTTCAGCGCCGGGTTCCCTGAGGTGGTGGTGCCGTCGGCCGCGGTGTCACCGGAGCCGACCGCGAACAGTCGCAGGCCGACGGCGAACAGTGCGGGGAGCCCGGCGCCGAGCACCAGGCCGATGACGAGCACCTTGAAGATGGCCTCGAATTCGTGCATGTCGTCCCCGTTCGGGTTGTCGGTGGGTCAGCGCGAGCCGGCGGTGGCCGCGGGACGGGCTTCGACCTCGGCCGGGATGACCGAGTTCGACGCGTCGTCCCACTCGGCGTTGACGTTGGTGTGGTCGACCTTCTGCTGCTGCGCACGCCAGTACATGAAGCCCGACAGCGCGGCGAGGATCAGGAAGATGACGATCGCCCCGGCGGCACCGCCGACGGCGTTCGCGATGTAGAACGTCGCGGCACCGACCAGCCCGGCGAGCGGCAGGGTGGTCACCCACGCGACGACCATGCGGCCGGCGACGCCCCAGCGGACGGCCGCGCCGGGCTTGCCGACTCCGGAACCGAGGATCGACCCGGTGGCGACGTGCGTGGTCGAGAGGGCCATGCCCGCGGCGCTCGAGGTGAGGATGATCGCGGCCGACGACGCCTCGGCGGCCATGCCCTGCGGCGCCTTGATCTCGACGAGCCCCTTGCCCAGCGTGCGGATGATGCGCCACCCACCGAGGTAGGTGCCGAGCGCGATGGCAACGGCGCAGGACAGGACGATCCAGACCGGCAGGCCCTCGCTCACCGACCCCGCGGAGAGATGGCCGGTCGCGATGAGCGCGAGCGCGATGACACCCATCGTCTTCTGCGCGTCACCGGTGCCGTGGGCCAGCGAGACCAGCGACGCGGTGGCGATCTGGCCGGCGCGGAAGCCGCCCTCCTTGCGGGACTCGGCGATCGACGCGGTGATCTTGTAGATCAGCCAGGTGCCTGCGGCGGCGACGACGAGGGCGATGACCGGTGCCAGCAGCGCGGGGATGACGATCTTGTTCACGATCCCGTCCCAGTTGACGCCCCCGGTGCCGATCGCCGCGATGCCCGACCCGATGAGGCCACCGAAGAGCGCGTGCGAGGAGCTCGACGGCAGTCCGAACAGCCAGGTGAAGAGGTTCCACAGGATGCCGCCGATGAGGCCGGCGAAGATGATCACCAGTGCCTTCTGGGCGTCGAGTCCGCTGACCAGGTCTCCGGCGTCCGCGCCCTTGGTCTGCTGGATCTTCAGGACGTCCTTGGTGATGGTCGCCGCGACCTGCACCGAGAGGAACGCCCCCACCAGGTTGAGGACTGCGGCCAGACCGACGGCGACCTTCGGCTTGAGAGCGCCGGTGGCGATGGAGGTGGCCATCGCGTTGCCGGTGTCGTGGAAACCGTTGGTGAAGTCGAAACCGAGGGCGGTGATCACCAGCAGCACCAGGATCAGCATCTCTGCGCTCATGCCCGAAATCTTCCGCCGCGCATCGGTGGAAGTCCAAACCGGACAGAGCGATTACCTGTTGCTGAGCTGCGGGTTTGTAGTTCCTACAGTCGGCGTTTGCCAATTGTTCATCTTCACGTGGCAGGTGTGCCTCGTACTACCGGTCGTCGTTGCGGGTGTCGCGCCGCAGCGGGTGGTCCGACGGCACCTCGACGACGATGAGCGTGCGCCCGTCGGGATCGTGGATCTGCATCTCGCGCAGGCCCCACGGCTCGGTCCGTGCCTCCCGGTCGATGGTCACGCCGGCGTCGCGGAGCGACCGTTGCGCCGCCTCGATGTCGCGCACCTGCAGCCACAACGAGGTCGACGAGGCGTCGGCGCCGTCGGTGGTGAGGTGCGCGGCCACCTCGATCAGCGTCGATCCCGCGAAGAACACGGTGCCGCCGGGGTATTCACGAGCGATCGCCAGGCCGAGTGCGTCGCGGTAGAACGCCGTCGTCGCCGCGGCGTCGTGCGGGCGGAGCAACACCCGGGCGCTGAGGATCTCCATGGTGTCGTCTTACCCGATCAGCTGCTCAGGACGTCCTGCATCCCGGGAGCGAGGACGTCGGACAGGTCCGACCAGGGAATCGTGATGTCGATGAGGCCGTCGGCGTAGGCGCCGACCTGGTAGTCGCCGAAGTGGATCACCATCCCCTGCGGCGAGGCGGTCCAGTTGGCGAAGTTCTTCTCCGTCGGGGTGATGCCGCTGCGCTCGTAGCGGTCGCCGACAACGGTGGTCGGCAGGATGCGTGCCGCCTCCTGCGAGAGTCTCCGCAATCCCGTGTCGAGGTCGCCGAACGCGTCGGAGAGCGTGATCGGCGTCGCGGTGTCCGTGTCGATGGTGACCGTCGCCAGCAGCGAGTCGCCGTGGGCCCCCGGTGGGTTGGCCGTCCAGTAGCTGATCAGCTCGGCGCTGACGACCCGGCTGCCGATGTGGAACGGGCCGTTGCGGTAGCCGTCCCGGAGCGTGAACGACAGCCCCGAGTAGTCCGCGTCGATCTGGTCCTGCAGCGCCGCGCGCATCGACTGGTTGAACTCGGCGGTCACGGACTGCTTCCCGCCGGCGAGTTGCGGGATGGTGACGTCGTACGACGAGCGATCGGTGCGGCCGGTCACCCGGGTGCTGCTGGCCGTGTAGGCCGCCGCGGCTGCGCTCGAGGACGTTGTCGTCGGTGCCGACGACGGTGAGCGCGTGACGGTCACGACCGTCGTGGGTGTGGTCGGGGTGGTGTCGCCGGCGCCGCCCGACGAGCACGCCGTCAGAGCCGAGGACGTCGACACCACGAGCACGACCGATGCGATCACTGCACGTCTCATGCCTCAGGCATAGCCGCCGCGGGCGTGGGCGACAAGCACACGGCAGGTCCTCGTCGTCCATAAGATGAGTTATGGTGATCCGGGTCTCGGTGCCTCTCAGGGCGTCGGGCATCATCGTCGACAACGTGGTCGGGACGAAGGGCGGTTGCGCGTGAAGATCGGTATGGCCATCAACTACGCGGGTGACTTCACGGAGACGATCGACAACCTGCTCGAGTTCGAGGCTGCGGGTCTGGACCGTGTGACCGTCCCGGAGGCGTACAGCTTCGACGCGGTCAGTCAGCTCGGTTACATCGCGGCGAAGACGACGACGCTGGAGTTGGCGACGGGCATCCTGCCGATGTTCTCTCGGACCCCGACCAACATCGCGATGACCGCCGCGGGTCTGGACTACATCTCCGGTGGGCGTGCGGTGCTCGGCATCGGCGCGTCGGGACCGCAGGTCATCGAGGGTTTCCACGGTGTGAAGTACGACGCCCCGCTGGGCCGCGCGCGGGAGTACGCCGACATCTGCCGGATGGTCTGGCGCCGTGACCGTGTCGAGTACAAGGGCAAGTACTACACGCTGCCGCTGACCGCCGAGGACGGCGGCACGGGGCTGGGCAAGGCGCTCAAGCTGATCAACCACCCTGTGCGTGACCGCATCCCGATGGCGCTGGCCGCGATCGGTCCGAAGAACGTGGCGTTGGCGGCGGAGAAGTTCGAGGAGTGGCAGCCGATCTTCTTCCACCCCGATCACGTCGATGTCGCCTTCGGTGAGTCGCTGCAGAAGGGCAAGGCCAAGCGTGAGGCGGAGCTGGGTGAGCTGAACATCTCGGTGACCACCGCGCTGCTCATCACCGACGACGCAGAGAAGGCGGCGGCCGCCCGTGAACTGGTCGCCCAGCAGGTGGCGCTGTATGTCGGTGGGATGGGTGCGCGCGGGAAGAACTTCTACAACGATCTCGCGGTGCGCTACGGCTACGTCGACGAGGCGAAGACCATCCAGGATCTCTACCTCGACGGCAAGAAGGACGAGGCCGCGCAGGCGGTTCCGGACGACCTGGTCCGTCAGATCTCGCTGATCGGGTCGCGTGACGAGGTGACCGACCGTGTCGCGGCGTTCCGGGACGGTGGGGTGACGATGGCACTGGCCACGCCGATGGCGGGCAACCACGCCGACGACGTCGCGCAGGTCTGCGCCCTCAAGGAGATCGTGAGCTGATCGGTCGGCGGGTGTGAGCTCGCCCCGTTCACCGCGTCGGGGTCAGTGCGCCTCGTTGTACGCGTCGACGATGACCTTCGGCACGCGGCCGCGCTCGCTGATGTCCCAGCCGTTCTCGACGGCCCACGCGCGGATGGCCGCGACGGGTGTCGCCGCGCGCGCCGCGTCGGATCGTCGGGTGATCCGCTTGCGCGAGACCTTCACGTATTTCTGCAACAGGGACCGCAGTTCTTCTGCGCTCTCCTGAGACGTCTCGAGTTGGTACTCGGACCCGTCGATGCCGAACCGGATGGTCTCCGGGTCCGACAGGACTTTCCCGCTCAAATCGTCGACGACCTCGACAACCGTGATCCGCGCCATTGGTGAATGATAACGCTCATGTGAGGTTTGCGACACCAAATTTTTGTGACGAACCACAATATCCGACTGTCGGGAGACCGCGAAGTCGACCATTGCCGCGGTCCGTTTTCGGACGATGCACCGTCCGTGCGGTCCGCCTGTCACCTCCAGTTGCCCCCAGTCCCACGCGAACCTCGCATTCTGGCGCGCGTCTGTACAGTCACAACAACTGTTGTTCCGAGGTGGCCCGGGGGTGAGTGATGGCTGACAACGTCACGCACCTCCTCCGACGGTGGTGGACGCGCGAGTTCGACCGCGGCTGGGCGGTGCAGCACATGCAGTCCAGCGGGCTGCTGCGGTCACAGCAGATCGTCGTCGGGATCGGGTGTCTGCTCTTCGGACTGTCGGCCGGGCTGTCGCTGCCCGCGGTCAACCCATGGGTGTACGACAGCGTGGCCGCGTACGTGGTGCTGATCGCCATCGCGGCGAGTTCCTGTGTGCTGGCGGCCATCTGGTGGACCGAGCCGTGGCCGCCGCTGGCTGCGTCAGCCGTCTTCATCGGCTACGCCGACGTCGCGGTCGTCACCGTGATGGCCATGTATCGCACGGTCTACTGGTCGATGCCGGGGCTGATGCTGCTGACGGCGGTGAGCGTCTACACCGTGATGCACCACGGCGCGCGGGCGGTGATGGCGCAGACGGTGGCGACCCTCGGTGCGACCGTCGCGTTGGCGTCGTGGGTCGGGATCCAGGGCGGCACCCCCGTGGTCAACATCGTCATCCGTTCTCTCACGATCGTCCCGGTGACCGTCTGCATCCCGCTTCTGTTGGTGCCGTTGGTGGCCACCCTCCGACACGATGCGAACGGGTCGTTTCGCGACGACATGACCGATCTGCACAATCGCCGCGGCATGCAGATCCACGCCGGCGAATTGATCGACCACGGTGTCGCTTTCTCGTTGTTGCTGATCGACATCGACCGTTTCAAGGACATCAACGACGAATTCGGGCACGCAGCCGGCGACAACGCACTCGTCGTCGTCGCCTCGGTCATGCGTCGTATCGCGCCGTCGCACGCCGTCGTCTCGCGGATCGGCGGCGACGAGTTCGCGATCGTGCTGGACGGCGATCACCCGATGGCGACCCGGACGGCCGAGGCGCTGCACCACGCGATCGCAGCCGAGGGTGCCACCGGGTCCGTCCCCCGGATGACCGTGAGCATCGGGATCGCGACGGTCCCGCCCGACATCTCCGGCGACGCGCTCTTCGTCGATCTCGACCAGGTGCTCCTGCGTGCCGACCGCGCCATGTATGCCGCGAAGCACGACGGGGGAGCGCGAACGGTCCAGGCCTGACCTGTCAGCCTGTCGGGGTCCGGTCGCGGGAGGGGATGACCCGCTGGACCGTCGAGGTGCGCGCCCGCGTCAGGTGGGTGCCGAGTGTCCCCCGGATCCGGGCGACGGGCCACATAGCGACCACCGCGGCGACCGCAACGATCTGCGCGACGAGCGTCGTCTGGTCGGTGCCGATGGCGTACGGGATCGCGATACCCAATGCGCACAGGGTGATGAAGCAGGCGAGGCTGCGCGAGCCGATCGTCGCCACCGGTGCGACGAGCCGTGGTCGGGTCCGCTCGAGCCGTCGCGCGAGGTGGTAGAGCAGCGTGATGACCGCCCACGCCAGCACGATCCGTCCCGGGGCGCAGTAGGTCTTGCCGAACAGCGGATCGACGACGCCGATCAGCAGGGCAATTGCATGGACCGCGAACAGGACGACGAAGGTCACCGTCGCGACGACCCGGGCCCGTCGCGACTGCAGCACCGGCGCCACCCGCTGCCAGTGCCATCCGACGAGCAGCCCGCTGCAGTAGAGGGCCTGCCACGACGCCCACGCGAAGTAGGTCTGCGGGTGCGGTTGGTCGGGCAGGCGGCCCCAGTCGGTGACCAGGCTCAGCACGTACAGCGCGGCGGACGACGCGACGACCACGTGCCACCACCCGCGGGCGAGCAGCGGTACCCACAGCATCGTGAGTGCCATGAGGATGACGTAGAGCGACAGGATGTCGATGTTCTCGGGGTTGATCTGCAGTGTCAGCAGCCATCCCGCGATACGTGACGCCGAGAACGCCTCGAGATCCGGCAGCGAGTCGCGCGGTGCGAGGAGTCCCGCGACCACCGCCGTCCCCGCCAGCGAGACATGCGCGACGTACAGCAGGAGAAGTCGCCGTCCGACGCGGCGCTCGGCCTCGGCGACCGACAGGCGCGCGCGACGGGAACTCACCATCCCGAGCACCACACCTGCCAGCAGCACGAATCCCGACGCGCCGTCCACCCCGGGCACGATGTGCACCAGCATCCACAGGGGCGAGCCGATACACAGGTGACCGATCACCATGCTGGCGATACAGAGTCCACGCACCACGTCGAGTGCTGTTTCCCTCTGGTTCGCCATCGCGTGACCGTAACGTGACGTCAACGATCCGGCATCTCGGGCGCGTGTGCCGGCGTGGATCCCACTCACCTGCGGACTGTCGCGGGACAGGTGATGATGAACTCCGGCCGCGACCGTCGGCCCCGAAGCCTGGAGGGTGCATGCCGTCGCCGTTCGACCCCGAGTTGCGTTCCTACGACGAGGACCGTGCGATCCACGGCAGCTTCCCCTGGCATCTGCAGGCGCTGATGGCCGCGAAGACCGTCGTGAAGAAGGCCATCGCGACCGGGACGCCCGCGCCCCCTGTCGACAAGCCCTATCGCGTGGTCGCGGTGCTGGGGCAGTCGAACGCCAGTGGGGCCGGGAACGAGGAGCCCGGTGTCGCGCCGCCGCCTATCCACCCGCTGGTTCACCAGTGGCCCGGGTGCGGGCGCTATCGCGGACGGAAGATCCTGCTCGCCGAGGATCCGCTGCTGCACGAGGTGCCCGGTGCCGGTGTGGGTTTCGCGACGACGTTCGGGTCGTTGCTCGCCGAGGCGACTGGCGACCCCGTCCTGCTGGTGCCGTGCGCCCGTGGCGACACGTCGTTCTACCCGAAGAACGGCTACTCGTGGGATCGCGACAACCACGACGTGCGCGTCAACCTCTACGACTACTCGATCAAGCAGATCGACTCCGCCCTGAAGAAGACCGGTCAGAAGCTCGACTGCATCCTGTGGCACCAGGGGGAGTCCGACGGCCCGCTGTCGGAACCGGAGGTCTTCCAGCGCCAGTTCGACCGGCTGATCGGCGGCCTGCGCGAGCGGTACGGCCCGGTGCCGTTCATCCTCGGGCAGCTGAGTCCGGAGTACATGAACTTCGGCCCCCCGAAGCTCGCGGGTATCGACGCTGTCCACCAGGACACGCCGAATCGTTGGGACCACGCCCGTTTCGTCCCGTCGCCGCCCGGGATGCTCAACGGTGCGCCCGGCAGTGGCCTCCCCGAGGATCCACATTTCACCGCCGAGGCCGGCCGGATCATCGGTCGTCGGATGTTCGAGGCCTATCAGGGCGTCGATCAGCAGGGGTGACCGCGTCAGGTCAGACCGGCGACATCGCCGTTCTCGCGGCAGCGATCTCGTCGCGGATGCGAACGGTGGACGGATGGTCGTGACCGTCGATGTCGAGCGCATGATCCAGCAGATCGAGGTGGCGCCGGACGGCGTCGACCACGTGGTCGCCGTCGTGCTGTGACGCGGCGGCGGTGACCCCGATCCGGCGGGCGAGCGTGACGGCCCCGGACATCGCGATGGGAGCATCGAGCGCATAGATCCGCACGGACTCGAAGATGTCGTCGATCAGCTCGTCGACCGGGACGCGGACCACCACGAGTCTCAGGACGTCGTCCTGACAGACCCGTCCGAGGAGCGGGGTGGGTCGATCTGCGAGGCGGACCATCCCGGTCGCCAGCTCGTCGAGGGCGTTGCGTGCGGTGAACGGGTCGTTGGTGCTCGGCGACAGCGCGCGTACGGCCATCTCGACGAGTTGTTGGACTGCGAACTGTATGTCGTGCAGCGGAGTTCGCGTGTCCCCCAGATGCACCGCCGAGCAGATGTCGTCGGCGACATCGGCGATCTTCTCCGTCGGATGGACGCGCGCGATCGGTTCGCCCGCGACGACGTGATCGCCCGGACGGACACGCACCTCGATGCGGCAACCGTTCGTCGCTGCCGTCCGCAGCAGCGACACCTCGTCGACGTCGATCACGAATCCCGATGTGGCGCTGTGGATGTTCGCCGGGAGTGCCGGTGTCGAGTCGTGGGCGGGCCGCGCGTTGTCGGGCTGGGTCTCGGGATAGAGGGCGTCCACGACGTCGACCAGTTCGGAGCGGACACGTGCCGACAGCGTGGACACCTGGATGGATCCGGCGATGTGGTTGATGAAGTACACCAACACCAGGACGTCGACGACGGCGAGCAACACGGCGACGTTGACGGCGATGTCGGGGACGAACTGACCCTCGGTGATGGTCTCCGACCGGATCGACCGCAGGACCATCAAGGCGTACAGGAACGTGGCCCCGAACATCCCGAGGACGAACTGGTTGCCGCGGTCGTTCATGAAGTTGCGCACCAGGCGGGGACCGTAGGTCGAGCTGGCGGTGGCGAGGACGGACACGGTGATCGAGAAGGAGGTCGCGGCGACAGCCAACATCGATCCGCCGATCGCACCCAGGATGTCGCGGCTGCCGCTGGCCCCGACGCGGTAGAGCAGGCGTCCCCACACGCCGAAGTCGGCGTCGTCGAGCGCGCGGTCCACCGAGATCAGCGATTGCGCCAGAACCAGCGCCGTGACCCCCAATACCGTGGGTACCAACCAGAACAACTCGGCGAGACGGGCGAGCCTGGATCTCACAGAGTGTTCCCCATCCGGTCCGGCACGCACCCGGTGCGGCTATTGTCGGATTCATGCTACGTCGGGTGGGAGTGGCCGCAGCGCTGATCGCGATGACGTCGGTGGCGGCATGCGGAGAGGACACCGCGTCGGGGTCGAGCAATCGCGGAAGCGGCACCGACACCAACCCGATCTCTGTCGAAGACGCGTTCATCGTCCCGCGGTCGATCAACGGGTTCTGTTCACTTCAGGTGGGTGACAGCGCGTCCATGCGGTACGCCGTGTCCAACTCGTCGACCACCGCCGGGGACCAGTTGGTGGGCATCCGGACCGACGAGGCCGCCCGCGTCGAGACGACACCGAGCCTCCCCATCGCGGTGGGGGTCGGCGCCATCGTCAGATCCGATGTCGGTGCCGGCGCACAGCTCTCGACCCGGCTGGTCGGTCTCACGAACAGTGCTCGTCCGGGTATCTCGTTCGACGTGACCTTCCGTTTCGCCACCGCCGGTGACGTCGTGGTGCGGGTACCGGTGGAGGCGTGTCCCGCTAGCTGATCCGCCTCGGCCGACGTCGAGATCTCACCCGTCCGGTCGTGCCCCGGTGTACGGGTCGGGGTCGGGTTGCTCGTGCAGCATCATCGCGACCGGTGTGTCGGTGGCGCTGTGCGCTGCGATGGACAGCACGACGGTGACCGCGACGAGCGCGAGCACCTGGTCGGCGCCCTCGATGCCGGAGCTCAGCACGAGCAGGCCGTAGGCGACGCTGGCGAATCCCTTCGGCCCGAACCACGCCGCCGACAACCGTTCTCGACGGGGCAGCCTGCTGCCGGCGAGCGCGACCATGACGGGTAGTGGGCGGCCGACGAGGAGGACGAGCGCGGCGAACACCCAACCGACCACCCCCACCGAACCCAGCAGCTCTGCTGTGATCAGCGCCCCGAACGCCAGCAGCGCACCGTTCTTCGACAGTTCGCTGACGAGCTCCCCGACGGGCGCGAACGCCTCGGATGCGCGGGGGCTGACGGTCGCCGTCGTGATGCCGGCGACGAAGGCGGCGATGAACGGGTTGGCGTGGATGGTCTCGGCCAGGACGTAGAGCAGTACCGCGACCGCGAGCGGACCCACGGTGGCGGCGCGATCGGTCACGCCGAGGACGGGCAGGCGCACCAGACCCGCCGCTGCGACCGGGACAGCCACGCCCACCACCACACCGACGGCGATCTCGAGCACAAGCGGACCCAGAGATGTGCTCTCGCCGCTGATCTCGCCGCCCAACGTGCCGACCAACACGAGGACGACGGGTAGCGCGATCCCGTCGTTGAGTCCGCTCTCGATGTTGAGCAGGCTGCGCAGGCGCGCCGGGACGTCGTCGCGTCCGACGAGCGCGGCGGCGAAGACGGGATCGGTCGGCGCCAGGATCGCGCCGATCAGCATCGCCGTGGTCCAGTCGAGTCCGATCAGCAGGTGCGCCAGCAGGCTGACCACGGCGAACGTGAGGGGCATCCCGATGAGCAGGGCGCGGGCCGGGTCGTGCCACTGCCGACGGAGGTCGGAGAACGGCGCTCGTTGACCGTCGGAGAAGAGGACCGCGAACAGGGTCACCGATGCGATTTCGCGGACGACCTCAGCGGAGAGATGGTCGGCGTCGAGGACGAGGGGACCGGCCACGAGCCCGGCGAGCAGGAAGATGCCCGACGTCGACAGCGGGCTGCGTGCGGACAGTCGGGACAGCAGCACCGCGGCGAGCAGGGCGATCCCGAAGGTGGTCGCGAACGCTGTCATCGGCCGGTGACCGTGTGCGATCGTGGGTGCATGGCTGTCGATCCCCGTGGTGCCGATCTGAAACGTCTGCTGGCCGAGGATCCCGGGGGTCCGGTCGTCATGCTCAACCTCCTGCGATACGCCGACGGTGGCCGAGAACTCTACGAGCGCTACGCCGAGGCGTTGCGCACGACCTTCCTGCCACGGTACGGAGGCGAGGTCCTGTACGTCGGCGATGGGGGCACGGCACTCGTCGCTGAGGACGGTCAGGCGTGGGACACGGTGTTGTTGGTGCGCTACCCGACACGCCAGGCGTTCTGCGACATGGTGGCCGACCCCGACTACCACGAGGTGACCGCCTGGCGCACCGATGCGCTCGTCGAAGCCGTCCTGCAACCTACGACGCAGTGGACGACGGCGTCCTGATCCCTGGACGACGCCGAGTCCGGTGCGACCAGCTTTTCAGTGCCGACAGCGGCTCTCGCTCGAGCTGACCGCCGGCCGTGCGACGGCTCACACTGTGGAGTTGTCAAGGTGCTGTTGCGGTCCTGACCGGTGGTCAGGTGCGGGGAATGTGCTGTTGCTGGTCGGTTCTCAGGCGGCGATGGTGTCGAGTCGCAGGGTGCGTCGGTTGTAGGCGGGTTGCAGTTCGCGTCGGGGGTCGACCGTGGCGGGTGGTCGGATCCAGGGGTGGCGGTCAGGTCCCATGACGATGTCCCAGCCGTGCTGGTGCACCGCCACATGACAGGTTCGGCACAGCAGGCACCCGTTGTCGCAGGTGGTGGGACCGCCGTCGGAGTGGAAGACGATGTGGTGGACGTCGGTCCACGAGGCGGGGTTGCCGCACATGACGCACGACTGGTCGCGGGCGACGATGGCTTTGCGGGTGCGGCCGGTGAACAAGCGGGCTGTGGGTGAGATGTCGACCGGCGCCTGTTCGACGTCGACGGCGATGCGGGTGACCGAGGCATCACACGACAACAACGAGACGGCCTCGTCGGTGACGGTGCCCATCCACTGCAGATGCGCCGGCCCCGCCGGGGTGATTCCGCAGCAGTCGGTGTCGTGTGCGGGGACGGTCAGCAGGATCTCGGTCTTCGCCGGCGCCACCAGACCATCCGTGCCGAGCGCCCGGGATGCGGCTTCGACGACTTGTGCGAACGCGTCGGCTCGGCGTTGCGGCGCCGACCGCGGATCCGGCGAACCATCCGGCAGTGGTCGTGGGCGCGATGCCACATCCAGATTCGCGATGAGGCGTTCCCCGGTCACGACGTCGAGGTCGAACGTTCCCGCCAGTCGGCCGTCGTCGCGTTGCGCCCAGGTCACCTCGTTGAGCGTGGTGTCCTCCGCGACCGGCGTCGCCGGCTCGCCGTCGTCGACCGCGGGTTCGTGCTCGAGTGCGATCGCCCGGGCCCGGTCGTCGATCTCGACCGGCGAGCGTCCGGCAAGCGCGTGTCCGATCAACGCCGCCTCGGTTTCGACCGCGAGGTCCGATCCGAGCGGTGAGCATGTGCGTATCGCGACGTGGCGGACTCCGCGGGCGACGGCGTCGGCGAACTCCGCCGACAGCGACCCGTCCCGCAGATGTCGGGCCAGTGCGGGCAGGTGCCCGATCGCCCTACCGAGCCGGATCGCCCGCGACGCCACCACCGGCACACACCCATTACGGCGCAGGAGTTCGCGCACGGAGAACCCCAGGCGCTTCGCGGTGCCCCGGCACTCGATCTCCCCGGTCAGCCGGGCCAGCAAACCATCCGCGGCGTTACGCGCAGCCACCGCCGCCCGCACCCCCGCCAGCAACACATCATCGTCGGCGGGCACCTCGCACTCGCGGACGGCATCGGCGAGGCGGTCAGCCGCCTCCAGCACGTCGTCGAACATGTGTACGACACTAGCCAGGCCCACCGACAACTCCGGCCGAGAACGCCCGCAACCGGTCGAGGTGTGGACGCAGGCCGATCTGTGGACAACCGATCGTGTCGGACCGTCCCGCTACCTTTCGGACATCTCGGATCCGCACTCGGCGAATCCCGTTGTCTCGGAGGTCATCATGTCGGTCTGTGCGCGTTTCGTCTCTGTCCTCGTCCTGTCCGTCGCGCTGCTCACGGGCGGCGTCGGGGTCGCCGGCGCGGTGGTGACGGACTCCTACGACTCCGCCCGGCAGGTGATGTGCTCGGCGACGGGCGCGGCCGTCGACGTCTCGTACACGAACACGTACGGGAACACGACGTCGCGGGAGAACGTGTCGCTGCGGGGCCGCCCCATCGGTGGCGGGCACACGTGCATCAGCGTCGACTCCCGGTCCGGCGAGTACGGCGACTCCATCGGCACATCGATCTCCGACGAGAGTGGCGGCTACGTCTACTGCGCGATCTACGTGAACGGCCGCAAGGTGGCGGAGTCCGAGGACGACAGCTCGTACTACAGCAGCGCATTCTGTATGTGACCTGCGGTGTGTCCGGACCGTTGCCGACGTACGGCATCATCGTGCGGGTGCGACGAGGGACTCGATGGTGGACGGCGGCGGTCGTCGGGCTCTCCGCAGTCGGCCTGATCGCCGTCCCGGCGCCGGCCGTCGCCAAGAACTCGCAGTGCGCACCCGCCGTGGTGATGCCGATTCGGGGGAGTGGCGACGGTAGCGTCGGCGCCAAGCGCTACGGCGACATGGTCACCGAGGGCTGGGAGGGTGCGACGCTCAGCCACCTGCTGACCGAGACCTACCGCGACCAGCCGTCCATCCGCGCGGTGCCGGTGCTCTCGGTCGGTCGCGGCTATCAGGCGGTCGGCACCGAGGACGGGATCCGGCACCGGAGTTTCGGCCGGTCGATCGCGTCGGGTGTCTCGACGGCGGTCGCCGCCTACGACTCGGCGCGGTCGAAGGGCAGCCCCGGATGTGCACCGATGGTCGTCCTCGTCGGCTTCTCGCAGGGCGCCGCCGTGGCACGCGGGGTGGCCGTCGAGCTCGCGAAGCGGTCGGTGGTCGCCGCCGCAGTGCTGATGGGTGACCCGTTGCAGAAGCCGGAGGCCGACGGCGTGATGGGCACCGGCGACCGGGGACAGGGCATCTGGCGCAACCCTTTCGGAGCACTGGCCAGCGGAGTCGACGCTAAGGGAATCGACGCCTACTACTCGTTGCCGGGGATCCGGCGGATGTCCGTCTGCCACGTCGGTGATCCGGTGTGCGACTTCCGCCTCGGCACCGACATCTCCGGCCACCCGCACACCACGTATCTCGCCGACTCGACGAGGTTCCAGACGGCCTCCGGCGCGACACCGCTGGGACCGTCAGAACTCGACGTCCTCGCCGCGACACTCCGGGGTGACATTCTCTGGGCCGCTGAGCAGTACACGCCGGCGAGCGAGTCCTGGACGGGCTTCGAGCGGACCTGATCGCCATGGAGAGCGTGTCGGTGGTTGCGCTCGGTCGTCAACGGTGGTCGTCGAGCAAGCGAAGCCCCCGCCGCGGGCCGGACAGTGGCGCGGCCAACGATGGGCGAGGTATCGGGTGGTTCGACCGGCTTTCGAACGTGCGGTCGTGGATCCGGGGCCACAAGTCGATCTGAACCATGAAGTCGACAGTCGATCGCGCCCATAATCCGCGTTATGGGCGGGTCTATCGGGTGACTGAGAAATGCATCGGCGCCATCGCCGGTATTGTCTCCGGCATGGCGAGGGCGCGGACACGAGACGACGAGCGGACAGGTGAAGGCTCACCTACCGCGTCGGACGCGCCCCGATTCGCCACCGACGACGAGTTTGACCGCGCCTATGGGGCAGAGAAGCCGCGGTGGGCGGAGCTGGCCGAGCGACTGAAGTGAGCGCGGTCTACCTCACGGTGGACCAAATCATCGCCATCAACGCTGACCAAGACGGTGGCGTGGGGGTTCGTGATCACGACGGAGTCGAGAGTGCGGCGCACCGGCCGGCGACAGAGCACTTCGGTGTGGAGGCATTCCCCAGCATCTGGTTGAAGGCCGCGGCGTACGCGCACGGGATCGCCGGCACACAGCACTTCTACGACGGCAACAAGCGCACAGCGTGGTTCACTGCGGTGACGTTTCTACGAATGAACGCGTTCGCGCTGCCAGACGTCCCCACGATCGAGGCTGAACTCTTCATCAACTCGGTGGCGTTGGATGCGTGGCGGGCAGACGGCCCGAACGCCACCGTCGAGAAGGCGGCGGAATGGTTCGAGACGAAGTGGCGCTCGCGGACCGTCGGGCCGACGCGGTCCGACGAGCTCGAGTACGTGTTTTTGGCGGCAGAGGTGATCGAGACCGGGCGTGACAACACGGCGACGGTCCACCGCTTGGGATTGAGTGGGATCAGTGTGCCGAGCGATGCCCGCTATCCCGTCGACTGTCAGTTTCATGTGGTCGCTCGCTTCCACCCGGCCGGCGACGATGGGCACGGCCACCACATCATGGCGCAAATCCGACCAGAGGTATCTGTGATGAAGCCGCCGCGGCACTTCGTGTCCGTTGACGAAATTCCCTCCGCGCTGCCGACCGATCACCCGCAGCATCACAGAACAAGGCTGCTCCCGCTGCTGTTCACCTTGGGTCTCAGCCCGTCGTTCTACGAGGCCGGGCCCTACCGAGTCGAGGTGTTCATCGACGGCGCGCAGGTTGCAGAGCTGCCGTTTGTCGTGGTTGACGAAGAGGCGGTACCCGACTCCCCGGCAGGGCTCTTTTGAACGGGGCTCGAGGACAAGTCCGCCCTGGGTGGCCTTCGCCAAGCGCGGCGCCTCGACGGGGTGGGGCGGCACCAATATCTCCTGGGCGTCGTCAGTGACGCCGTAGATTCCAAAGGTGCCGTCCACGTCGCTCGCGGTCCGTTGGGTGGTCACGGCGCACCGAAGTGCGACCGCACTTGCTGGAGAGCTATTGATTCTGCTGCCTTCGCGCCTCATTTTCGTCGGGAACGCCGGGGCATAAGCCGCGTCGAGTACCGCTGTTGGCAGCTCCTTCGAGCACGACCTCGTGGTGCATCCTTGTGTCATGACGACGAGGTGGGGGACCGGTGTCGGCGCCGTGATCGCAGCGGTGGTCGTCGCTGCGTCGGGCCTGATCGCGACGGGAGGGACGGCCGGGGCGGTGACGCCGACGAGCGGCTGTCCGGCCACTGTGGTGATCCCGGCGCGGGGGAGCGGGGATCCCGCGGTGGCCCCGCAGCAGTACGGGGCCGGTCGCAGCGACGGCTACGAGGGTCCGCTCCTCTCGCGGCTGCTCACCGCGACCTACCGGGACGATCGCTCCATCGCCGCGGTGCCCGTCGTCACCACCGGGCCCGGATACCGCGCAGTGTCGGTGCCGGAGGGGACAGCCAACCACTCGTTCGGCGCGTCGATCGCCTCCGGCGTCGCAGCGGTGATCGCCCGCTACGACGCGGCGGCCGCGGCGGGTGGTCCAGGCTGCCGACCGAAGGCGGTTCTCATCGGGTACTCACAGGGCGCGGCCGTGGTCCGCGCGGCTGCGGTCGTGCTCGCCCCGCGTCGGGTGGTGAGCGCGGTGATGTTGTTCGGCGACCCTCAGCAGCGGCCGTCCGCGCCCGGTGTCGTCGGTGCGGGATCCACCGGCAGCGGAGTCTGGCGCGACCCGGCCGTCGCGCTGGCGTCGGGTGTGTCGACGGTCGGCATCGAGACCTACTACCAGCTCCCCGGACTGCAGCGCTGGTCGCTGTGTCACGACCGGGATCCTGTGTGCGACTTCGGCCCCGACGCCGACTTCGCCGGCGATCCGCACTTGACCTATCTCCAACCGAACCAGCAGTTCGTTCCGGCGGCGGGGCAGGCGGCGTCGTCACAGACCGAACTGCAGATGGCCGTCGCCACGCTCCGCGGGTTCATCGCCACCGCGACTCGACGCTGATCGCGCACAGCCGACGTCGGCCGTCGGCCTGGACCGGCGGTACAGCACGTGTGCCACGATGGACGGATGACCGTCCACCCGCTGGTGCGTGAGAACAGATCGACTGCATGGCGGTGACGGACCGGTCGATGACGGTCGAGGACGCGGTGACGACGCGGCGCAGCGTGCGGGCGTTTCGTGACACACCGGTCCCCCGGGAGACGGTCGAACGCCTGCTGGGTCTCGCAGCGAGGTCGGCGAGCAACTCGAATTCGCAGCCGTGGCATGTGCACGTCGTCACCGGCGGGGCCAAGGACAGTCTGACGCGCGCTCTCTGGGCGGCTCTCGACGACGGGCGGTTCGGCACCGATCCGCGGTACCCGTATCAGCCGGCGCCGGACGACTGGGTGGAGCCCTACCGCAGCCGTCGGTCGGCGTTCGGCCGCGCGCTGTACCAGGACACCCTCGGCATCGACCGCGGCGACCGGGACGCGCGTGCGGGACACCACCGACGCAACTATGCGTTCTTCGGTGCGCCGGTCGGGCTGATCCTCACGGTCGGTGCCGACCTGGGGTGCGGTGCGTTCGTTGACGCAGGCCTGTTCCTCCAGGCGCTCATGCTCCTCGCCCGAGCCGACGGCCTGGACACGTGTGCGCAGGCGTCGTTCGTCGACTTCGATCTGGTGATCCGACACGAACTGTCGATCCCCGACGACCGGATCGTCATCTGCGGGATGTCACTCGGCTACGCGGACGAAGCGGAGCGTGTCAACGCTTTTCGCTCCCGACGTGAGCCGCTCGAAGCCATCGCCACGTTCGTCGACGGGTAGCCGCTACCGCGGCTTCACCCGTCGACGCGGTCGGCGACGAGGGACACCAGCTTGCAGAAGTCGTCGGGGACGGCCGCTTCGGGCCGGGGGAGGGCGCTGCTGAGCTGGCCGACGGCCGTGCGGCCCTGGACGTACGCGGTGAGCGCCGTCGTGTCCGATTGCGACGCGGGGCCGGTGTACCGCGTGGTCGAGCGGATCACCAGCGCAGCCGACGGACAGCTCGGCGGCGCGGGAAGTATCGACGACGACGAGGTGTAGGCCTCGGTGGCGGTGCGTTGGCGGTAGTCGGGACACCGCCGGGCGACCTCGCGTGTCTGCTCGACGGATTCACCGTCGGTGACGAGCGACTGGGCGTATGTCGGCAGCGTCGTGTCCGGCGGCTCGGCGAGCACGCCGACCGTCGCCGCCCGCAGCTGCCGGTCGGCCTGCTCGGCGATCACGGGCCCGCAGTCCGCCGGCACCGTCGAGCCGCCGATGCCCGGCGGCGCGGTGTTCGACAGCCGCGACACCTGATACCCCGACGGGAAGTCGTCGGCGGTCAGGTACGGGCTGTCCGTGTCACCGCCCGATGGATTGCTCACCCGGTAGACCACGAACCCCACCGCGAGGATCACCACCGCGACGACGACGACCATGACCCGACGCCGCATAGTCGCCGTCCTTCCCGTCGATCGACCAGATGATCGTTCCAGTGTCCCAGGGTGGGGTGGAGCGACGACGACCCGTGCCTCAGCAGAGAGATCCTGAACGCAGGGCGTGGTCGCGTCCCCGGTCGCCCATTTGCTCGGCGGTTGGCGAATGCGTTCTGAAGTACTCAAATCAGTTGCAGAGCAACGCTCTACACCGCAATCACTTCGCGGTCACGGGAGGTGAACAGCTGTGCCGATACCACGCCCCTCCAGTTCGCAAGCCTCACTCGATAGTTCGTATGGCACAGGAAGTTCGAGAAAGAACCTTCCTCCCAGGCTCTGTCCACTGAACATGTGATTGATCGTCACGAGAGGGTCTCGTTACGGTCACTGGGCAGGCCGCTCGGGGGCGGGCGAGATCGACCGTGGGAGACGGAGTGGCCGAGATGAACTGTGCCAGTTGCAATGCGGAAGTTCGCGATGGTGCACCGTTCTGCGACACCTGCGGCACGCCGGTGCACGGTCGCGTCGTCACCGCGCCGCCACCGTCATCGACCGTGTTGCCGGTCGACGAGCCGTCGGCCGACGAGAGCCACGAGTCTCCCTCGCCCACAGGGGAGACCATTCCCGCCGGGGTGGGGGTTCGGATCGTCTGTGCCGCCATCGACGCCGGTGTACCACTGGCAGCCGGTGGGTTGGTCATCGTCGCGGGAGCGGCAACGGGGATCGCGGGACTGGGCTGGATCGTCGCACCCCTGGTCATGCTCGCCCTGGGGATCTGGAACCTGGCGTTCGCGGCGCTCACCGGGGCGAGTTACGGCCGTGCCGCCATGGGGACGAGGGTCGTCACGGGCGATCCGGACGCGCCTGCGCCCGGGTTCTCGCGCGTGTGGGTCCGTGCGCTGGTCGCTTCCCTCACGGGTGGCCTCGCGTGCTTCGGTGTCCTCGGCGATGCGCGTCGGCGAGGATGGCACGATCGCGCCGCGGGAGTCGAGGTCATCGACATCCTCAACGGGCCGAACCCGTTCGGCGAACGACCGGCCGCACCCGTTCTCCGACGTGCCCGGCGTGGTCTGGTCGACGTCTCCTCGCCGATCTCACGCCCCCTGCCGGTCGTCGACCCCGTCGACCAGCCGGCGACGACGTGAGGCTCGCCCTGGCGGTGCGCGGCGTCGACGAGTCGCTGGTGCGCGTCGCTGCGACGACCGACGCCACCGCGACGGTGCAGGATCTCGCCTTCGCCCTCCGCGACGGCGACCCTCGGGGAAGCGTGGACACGGAGTCGGTCACCGTCCGCCTGTGGCGGGACGGTCGCCCACAGTCCACCCTCCCGCCCGGGATGGCACTGGTGGAGAGCGGTATCCGCTCGGGTGCCACGCTCGAGGTCGTCGCAGCGCCCGCCGACGACCTCGTCGAGGGCACCGTGCGTGGTCGGTCGGTCGCCATGGTTCGGGTCGTCTCGGGGCCCGACGGCGGCAGGGAGTTCCTCGTGCCGTCGGGTGTCAGCACCGTCGGCTCGGCAGCCACCGATCACGTCCGCGTCGTCGACCCGGCCGTGGGCCCCGCACGCATGGTGCTGAACGTGGGCGAGACCATCGAGATCGTCGCCGGCGACCCGATCCGTCTGGGCACGCGGACCGTCACCCGGGCGCTGATCCGCCCCGACGACGTCGTCGGCGTCGGCGGCACGACGTTCGTGGTCCTCCCGACCCACCGCTCGGGCCTCGCCGGGGACGACAGCGGCATCGAGATCAACCGGTCGCCCCGCGTGGTCGCACGTTTCGCCGGGATGACGCTGCGTGCCCCCGAACCCCCGAAGCCGCCGCAACCGCAACGCTTTCCCCTCGTATCGATGCTGGCGCCGCTCGCGATGGGACTGGTGTTGTTGGCCGCCACAGGCAGCGTGCTCTCCGTGGTCTTCGTGGCGCTCAGTCCACTCCTGATGCTCGGGATGTGGCTCGACGGTCGCATGCAGGAGTCCAAGGCCCGGCGGGTCGGCGCCGAACGCTTCACTGCCGCGGCCGCCGCGTTCCGTGCAGACCTGGAGAAGCACTCCCGTGTCGAACGGGCGGTCCGGCTGTCGGAGTCGCCGTCGGCGCAGGACGCGATCACCGCGATCCACAGACACGGCCCGCTCCTGTGGACTCACCGGCCCGAACACTCGGGCTATCTCACTGTCCGACTCGGCCTGGGAGAGTGCGCCTCCCGCACTGTCGTGGAGCTCCCTGAACGGGGCGAGGCCGAAGAGTCGCACTGGACGACCCTCGTCGACCTCGCCGCGGAGTACCGCACCATCACCGACGTCCCCGTCGTGGCCGACCTGCGGTCGTCGGGCGCACTCGGCGTCTGCGGCCCGCGGTCGCTTGCCGACGGTGTCGCGCGCGCAGTGCTGGTCCAGCTCGTCGGGCTCCACTCGCCCGCTGAGATGGCCGTTGCCGCCGTCGTGTCCGAGGACCGTGTGGCCGTGTGGGACTGGTTGGAATGGCTTCCGCACATGGGATCGGTTCACAGCCCGCTCGAGGGCGAGCACGCGGCATCGACTCCGTCGGGGTGTGCGTCCCTCATCGCCCGGCTCGACGAGCTGGTCCGTCGGCGCCGCCAGGAGCGTGACCAGCGCGGTGTCGACCGCGGTGCGACGTCCCAGGCCGACACCGCGATGCCGCTCGTCGCGAAGCCGGTCGGAGCGGTGCCTGCGATCGTCGTTCTCGTCGACGACGCTGCACCCATCGATCGCGCGCGGGCGATCCGTCTGGCCGAGACCGGTCCGGACGTCGGTGTGCATCTCATCTGGGTGGCGTCGCAGCTGTCGGGGCTGCCGGCAGCATGCCGGTCATTCGTGCTCGTGGAAGACGCGGCGTCGGGGTCGACCGCGGGATCGGTGCGCGTCGGCACCCACACGTTCCCCATGGAGACCGAGTCGGTCGGGGTCGAGGCCGCCCAGGACATAGCGATCCTCCTGGCCCCGTTGGTCGACGTCGGTGTCGCCGCCGACGACCGAACCGACCTGCCGTCCTCGCTGCACCTCCTGTCACTCACCGGGGACGGGATCGCGACGGACCCGTCGGCGGTCGTCGCCCGCTGGGAGGCCACCGACTCGGTGATCGATCGCAGCGGTCGCCGTCGCCGTCGCTCGGTTGCGACCGGTCTGCGCGCGCCGGTCGGCTCCAGCGGTGCGGACACATTTTGGCTCGACCTGCGCCGGGACGGGCCGCACGCCCTCCTCGGTGGGACGACGGGTTCGGGCAAGAGCGAGTTCCTGCAGTCGTGGATCCTCGGGATGGCCGCCGAGCACAGTCCCGACCGCGTCTCGTTTCTCTTCGTCGACTACAAGGGTGGTACGGCGTTCGCGGACTGTGTGCGTCTGCCGCACACCGTCGGCCTCGTCACCGATCTGTCTGCCCACCTCGTCGACCGGGCGCTCGCATCGCTCCGCGCAGAACTGCGCTTCCGCGAGCACCTGTTGAACGTGAAACGCGTCAAAGACCATCGGACGCTCGAGGAGTCGGGTGATCCCGACACGCCGCCCAGCCTGGTCGTGGTCGTCGACGAGTTCGCCGCGCTCGCCCACGACGTCCCCGAGTTCGTCGACGGCATGGTCGATCTCGCGGCCCGCGGTCGCTCGTTGGGTCTGCACGTCATCCTCGCCACACAGCGACCCGCCGGTGTCATCAAGGAGAACCTGCGGGCGAACGCGAACCTGCGGATCGCGCTGCGCATGGCGGATGCGGACGACTCGGTCGACATCCTCAACGCGCCTGATGCGGCGCACTTCCCGGCCCATGTCCCCGGCCGCGCAGCGGCCAAGATCGGCAATGCGCCCCTGCGGTCGTTCCAGGGTGGGTACAGCGGCGGGTGGAGCGCCGGCCGCGGCTCTACGGCCCCCGTCGACATCACACCTCTCGCCCTCGGTGACGGACGACCCTGGGCGCCTGCGCGGTCCGACGACGTCGTCGACGACGACCTCGGCGCGCCCGACATGGTCCTCGTCGTCGACACGGTGATCGCCGCTGCGGAACGGCTGGGGATCCCGTCGCCCCGCAAACCGTGGCTGCCCGAACTACCACCGGCCTGCGACGTCCGTGAGCTCGCCGCGGACCTCCCGGGCTCCTACTCGATCGGGGTGCTGGACCTGCCCGAGCAGCAGCGCCAGCCGGTCGCGGTCTACACACCCGAGAAGGACGGAACCATGCTGGTGCTCGGCACCGGCGGGTCGGGCAAGTCCGCCGCCCTGCGCACCGTCGCGGTGTCCGCGACCCTCGCCGAGCCCCTCGGAGTCGAGATCTACGGGATCGACTGCGGGTCCGGCGGTCTGCGGATGCTGGAGCCTCTGCCGACAGTGGGCGCGGTGATCGCGCTCGACGACGAGGAGCGGATCGGTCGACTGTTGCGGAGGGTCTGGGCTCTCATCGAGTCACGGATCGCGGCGTTCGGCACGGCGGTGTCGGGGCTCGCAGAACACCGGGCGGCCGTTCCGTCGTCGACGGAGCGCCGGGTCCTGCTTCTCGTCGACCAGATCGGGGCGTTCCGTGACGCATACGAGGTGTCGACCACTGCGCCCTTCGTCGACCTGCTCACCCGCATCGCCGCGAACGGTCGTGCCGTCGGTGTCCACGTGATCGCATCCGCCGACAGGCCCAACGCCGTACCCCCGGCCCTGGCCGCCGTCGTCACCCACCGGATCACGTTGCGCCTGGCGGACGAGACGGCCTACACGCTCGCCGGCGTCCGGCCGGGTGCCCTCGACTCCTCCGCGCCACCCGGGCGCGGCATCGTCGACGGGGTGGAGATGCAGTTCGCCACCGCGGGCGGCTCGCAGGACGTCGGACGGCAGTCCACCGCACTGCGCGAGATCGTCGACGGTCTCGACGTGTCGGCACCGGCGCCGGGCGTCGAGCGGCTCTCCGAGATGATCTGGCTGGACGAGCTGCCCACCGAGAGCGCGGGAGAGGCGGTGGTGGGCGTCCGCGACCTGGACCTGCAACCCGCGACCATCTCGCCGTCCGGGGTTCTCATGGTCACCGGTCCGCCCGGCAGCGGTCGGTCGACCGCGCTGACGACGATCGTGGCGGCGGCGCGCCGTGCCCGACCCGGCCTCAAGACCATCCTCATCGCGCCGTTCCGGACGCCTCTTGCCGGCTCCGACGTCTGGGATGCGGTGGCCGTCGGCGACGAGGCACTCGTGGAACGTGCCGACATGTTCATCGCCGCTGCCGAATCCGCTCCCGCCGGCGATCTTCTCGCGGTGGTCGAGTCGGCGACCTCGATCCGCGGTGCGGCGGAATCCGAGCTGGCACGCGTGCTCAAGGTCCTCGTCGACCGGGACCACGGTGTCATCGGTGAGGCCGAGGTCTCGACCTGGAACTCGGCGTTCACCATCGGACCGATCTTCAAGGCCGCACGGCGCGGTCTGCTCCTGCACCCGGGCGATCTCGACGGCGACTCGCTGTTCGGGACACCGGTGCGCCGGCCCCAGACGGGCCCCATGATCCCGGGCCGCGGTTATCTCGTCGAACGAGGCTCCGCGACACGTGTGCAGTTGGCGATCGTCGGCAACTGACCTCCTCGAGAAAGGTTCTCTCCCATGGCTTTCATCGGCAACGATCCCGGTCAGCTGCGCAACCTCGCGGCTCAGCTGAACGGCAACGCGGACCAGATCCAGAACATCCTCACCCAGCTGACATCGCAACTGAACAACGTCCAGTGGCAGGGCGCGGACGCGGCACGGTTCCGCTCCGAATGGACGGGCCAGCACACGGCGCAGCTGCGCTCGGTCATCAACGCCCTCCACGACGCCTCGCGCACCGCGACCACCAACGCATCCCAGCAGGAGACGGCGAGCGCCTGATAGCGATTGATCCGAAGGGACGACCATGACATTCGACGGCGCGGACACCGCTGCTCTCACGACACTCGCCGGCCAGATGGGCCGCGCCGCAGACGACCTCGATCACGTCGGCGCATCGATGGGGTCGACCCTCGGATCGACGCAGTGGACGGGCGCGGACGCCGCGCGATTCCGCTCGGCCTGGGACTCGGACTCGGCCCGTGCTCTGCGCGCGGCGAGCAGCGCCCTTCGCGACGCCGGTCACCGACTGGTCGCCGAGGCCCGACAACAGGACCAGGCCAGCGCCGCTGACGGGGGATCCTCGAGCGGAGCGGTCACAGGGGGCGGCGGGGCCTTCATCGGCGGAGCAGCGAACGGACTCATCGATGCCTTCGACAAGGCCGTTCCCGGTGGCCTGGCGAACCTCGGCTCCCTGGGACTCTCCGCATCGGCGATGGGGCTCGACAAGGCGTTCGATCTCGTCACCAAGGATCTCAACATCAGCGCCGGCCTGAGCGCGGCGACCTCCGCATGGCATCTGGGCGAGGCCGCCGGTGCCCTCGCATCGGGCGACTACATGGGTGCTCTGGATTCGGGCCTCCACTCGGCGGCGGACGGTCTCAAGGCAGCGCCGAACCCGACGCTGAACCTCGCCGGCTCGGCGCTGGGGATCTGGACCTTCGTCGGCGAGGAGGCGGTGAAGGCGGACTTCCCGAACACGTGGGGCCCGACCATGGACTACATCCGCACCAACCCGATGGACGCCCTGGGTGGTGCGTTCGACGGGATAAACAATTCGTGGACCTCGATCGCCGGAGCTGTCTTGTGACGAATCTCGCCTTCACCCATGACGAGGTCGTCGCAGTCGCGTCTCTGCGCGACAGCGGATGGCCGACGCGGATCGACCTGAGCGACATCGGGACCCCGACAGCCGCCGACGCCGCGGCCCGCCGTGGCGCCCGCTCGTTGCTCGCCCGGGGATTGCTCGGCATGACCGTTGGACGGGCAGAGCTGTCGCACGAAGTGACGATGCCTCTCGAGCGCATGTCCGACCTACGCCACGTCGTGGTGTACCCGGCGCGCAGCTCCGATCCGACAGATGCGCTGTATCCCCTGCTCTACGTCCATCCGTCCGTCGACGGCGAGGTGGTCGTCGAACTCGACTCCGGTGACGGGATCCGCGGTGTCACGACGATGTCGAATGCCACTGTGGCCGATCACCTGACCACAACGGCGAGATCGGTCTTCCGGCGGGAGCAGTCCGGTGACCGCCCGGTGCTCCACCTCGCCCGGGTACATCCCGACGGCGTGGAACTCACCGTCGTCTCACCGGGAGAGATCGTCGTCTCGACGATCGAGTCCGACGGGTCCGCCACACCGTCCGCGGTCACCCCTTTCTTCGACACAGCGATCATCCGGGCCCTGCTTGAACCGCTGGGCCTCGAGCAGGAAGAGCAATCGGCATGAGCGAAACGCCCCCCGTCCCCGTCCCGACCGCGGCAGCAGCACGTCGTCGCCGGACGGTGATCCTGTCGTCCCTGGCAGGCTTCCTCGCTGTGGTCGTCATCGCGGCGACGGTCATGGTCGTCACCATGAGGTCGGACTCCGCGGGAGCGGATCCACAGGTCGATCTCGCGTCCGTGTCGAGTGTGGGTCCGAACCCGTTCGCCGCGTTGACCAATGCCACCGCGACACCGGTAGATGCGGTCCGCGTCGACACCTCGCTCGCCAAGCCGGTCTCCGGAGCGGCGCAGCTCGCCGGGACCACCCCCGGTCTCTACGCAGGAGGTGAGGAAGGACGGTGTGACCCGGCCGCTCTGGCTCGCTACCTGGGCTCGGACTTCACCCGCGCCCAAGGATGGGCCGGTGTCTTCGGCATCACCGCCGACCAGATCCCGTACTTCCTGAACAGCCTGACCCCAGTCACGCTCACCGCGGACACCTGGG
Organism: uncultured Williamsia sp.; assembly: GCF_947494875.1. GTDB lineage: Bacteria > Actinomycetota > Actinomycetes > Mycobacteriales > Mycobacteriaceae > Williamsia_A. The sequence continues at coordinate 151,826 of NZ_CANLWM010000008.1, read as the reverse complement.
TGACCAACCACTCGTGGGAAGACGGCGTCGCGCGGCCGTTCCAGTCGGTCCTGCAGGCCGGCACGCCGGTTCTCGTCGACTCCGAGGGCGTGCCCCGCGTCCGATGTGCCTGCGGCAATCCGCTGGGGCCGCCGGCGAGTGCCCCGCTGTCCGGGTTCCGGACGTCGGGCGTCGCGTGGCCGGGATATCAGACCACTCGCGTGGTGCACGTGCAGACTGCCGCGCCCGCTCAGGCATCGGCACCAGGCCTGGTGCAGGCGGCGGCGCCCGCGACACTCACGGTCCGCAACCCGTCGACCGGTGACCTCGTGCAGCAGGTGTTCAGCGCACTGCTCAACGTCGCTTCGCTACCGCCGTTGGCCAAACCGCTTCCCACGGCGGCGTCGATGAACGTGCCTTTCCGGTCGTCGGATCCCGCTGTCGCCGAGTCGAACGGAGTCACGACACAGGGAGTCGCACTCCCAGAGATGACCCGCGCCGCCGCGGCAGCGACGGTGACGGAGACCTCCACCTCGGCACCCGAGTCCTCTGCTCCCTCCACGGTCGCGGCGGCACCGGCGACGTCGACTCCGCCGTCCTCGATGGCACCGGCAGTGGTCGAGCCGCCGGCTGCACTGGCGGCACCTGTCGCCCCGCCGGTGGAGTCGTCGGCTGCTCTGTTGCCTCCGCCGGTCGAGTCGTCCGCACCGGTCGCCGAACCGGCGCCGACGAGTGAACCGCCGAGCACCTCGGTGGGCCCGGTGCCCACGAAGTTCACCGGGACGGGTTCCGGCATCACGGGATTCACCTACGCCGACACCTCCGGTTCGCCGGTCCAGTGTTCGGTGCAGGCCGTCCCGGCGTCGACGCCGACCGAGGTAGCGCCGACCTCGACCGACCCGTCGGCGTCGGACACCCCCGCGCCGGCACCGGAGACGACCGAGTCGACACCGACAGACGCCACGATCAGCTGCTCGAACGGATCGTCGACGACGGTTTCGCTCGACAGCCTCTCGCAATCGTCGGTCCAGTCGGCGACCGATTCACAGGGGATCTGGACCGTGAGCCTGGGCGGTGCATCCGTCCCGGTCACGGAGGCGACCTGGGGCTGACGGCCCGCTCGGCGAACGCCGCCCACACCCGATGTCGGGTGTGGGCGGTGCCGTGTCCACGGGACGCCGAGTTCCCGACGCGGAGTGTCGGGGGGACCGCTGTTCAAGCGAGGCTGACTGGATAACCACCGCGTCTGCGAGGAATGACCGTTCCCGTGGTCGTCGTACGGCGACGCTGTGCTCCGCCGTATGCGTTAGCGTCCGATCATGTTCTCGGAGATCGCGGTCGTCTACCCCCGCGGGCTGCGTACCGGAGGTCCGGAAGCGCTGCACCAGCTCGTCGACAGTCTGAGGCGGCGCGGCCAGGAGGCGTACCTGGTCCCGAGCGACGACACGGTGGGCCCGGACCGGGTCGCGGAATACGCCGTCTACGACGCGCCTGAGCGGCCCACCCTGCCAAGGGGCCATGACTCGGCGGTCGTCGTCGCCGAGACGGCGCCGGCGCCCGACCGCGGTGACGCGGTGGTGTTCCGGTGGTGGCTCAGCATCGACAACCACTCCGCTGAGAACGGACACATCCGGCGCCTCGAATACGGGCTGGGAATGCGTGGCGAATGGCAGGAGATGCCACGTCACCATCGTGTGGGGACCGCGTTCAAGCAAGCATTGAGGAACTTCAGCGCACCCCCGGAGCTGCCCCCCGAGATCGATCTCGCGCAGTCGCAGTACGCGTGGGCTCACCTGTTCGGCAGGACACGTCGGCCGCCGAGCATGCTCGGCGACTACACACCCTCGCCGGACGCGTTGATCGCCGCCGCTGTTCCGGTGGCACGGCGCAGGAGAGCAGTCTGCTTCAACCCGAAGAAGTCAGGGAGCCTCGCGCGCGAGGTGTCGGCCGGGTTTCCCGACGTGGAATTCGTCCCGATCGAGAACATGTCGCGCGCCGAGGTCACGCGGAGTCTCGGTGAATGCGCGGTGTACCTCGATCTCGGCAGTCACCCGGGGAAGGATCGGATTCCCCGCGAGGCGGTGCTGGCCGGCGCGGTGGTGGTGACCGCGATGCGTGGGTCGGCGGCATTTCACGTCGATGTACCGATACCCCTGCACCACAAGGTCCCGTCGGACGGCGACGTGGTCGCATCCGCACGTGCTGTCCTGTCGGACGTGTTCGCGGACCTCCCGTCGGCATACGCCCTGCAGGATTCTTATCGCGACGTCATCAGCGGCGAGCGCGAGGTGTTCGACGCGCAGGTGCAGGCGGTGTTCACACGGGGCATGCGCGGTTTCGACCCGAGCTACCCGATCGTCGCCGACATGGCACGCTTCGCCGACGAGTGACGGACATCGCGCACGCCGGCGATCAGCGACGCGACCGCACCCGAAGGACGGTCCAGGCGGCGACGAGTACGGCTGCGACGGAAAGCAGATCGGACTCGGTGACCCCGTGTACCGGTGTGAGTGTCAGCAGGATGGAGCCCTCGATCGGTTTGTTCCAGATGACCCAGGCGATCGCGACCACCACGCAGATGACGGCGGCCACGATGCTGGGGCGCAACATCGCCCACAGGGCGGAGGCGAACAACAGATTCATCAGCACGAGGGCATGGAGCATGCTGGGATCACGCACGTCACAACCTCTTTCGTGGTCCGCTCACGGTGGTGGCTGCGATCGTGATCAGGGAGGTCCGCATCTCGCTCCGGCGACGATCGTCTGGGCGGGACGGGTCAGCGGCTGGGTGGCCATCGTGACGGGCAGACCAGAGCGCGGCTCGGAGAGATCGAACTGTACCGTGACCGGGGTCTGGGGTGGCAATGTCGCGACAGCAACGGTCACGGGATGGCCCAGCTCGGATCCGGTGCCGAACCCCACAGGTTGACCGTTGACCGATACGCGGGTCACCGACGACCCCCACGACGAGTGGAGGTACACCGACACCTTGTTGTCGCCGCGGGGGATGGACCCCGAACCAGGCAGGTACGTGCCGAGCACCTCTGGCGACAATCTCGTGATCGACTGGGCCGGAACGGTGTTCGTGAGCGTGACGTCCACCCGCACGGCCTGGCGTTCGTCGGTGCAGAGGCCGTACCGGTAGTCGATGTCCCGGTCGAGGTAGTAGTCGAGCTTGCTACCGTAGGCGTTGTTCACGACGATGGCGGCGTACGGGGTGGGCGAGTAGGGCGTCACATGGGCGAGGGTGGTGGCCGCCAGATCGACCTGCTCGTCGGGGCGCGCGCTCCACACGGCGACCCGCGACTGCGCGACCGCGTCCCGCACCGCCCCCGCGAGCCCACCGAGCTCGAGCCGTCCCGACAGGACCCGCGACAACGCTCGTTCGGCGACCTCGCCCAGATAGCCCTTGCGTCCCGACCGGTTGTCATCGAAACGCGCGTACACATCGGACTCCGTAAGTCGGACGACATTCTCCGCCGTCACGACGGTGCCGTCGGATGTCGAGATCGGCCCGATCGACGCCAGCACTCCGGCGAGGACCTGGGGGTCGACACCGACGACGATGTCCGGGCGGAGGCCGGTCTGCTGCACGGCAAGGCTCTGCCAGATCCGCGCGGCATACGGGAAATGGGGACTGAGGTTCGAGTTCTGCCAGATGCTCGTCGGCTCGAAATCCCCGTATAGCTGCGAGTACGGCGCCCCGAGGTCGACCGGGCGGGACGGCGGGACGGCCAGATCGGTCAGTGTCCGCTGCTCCGTGATCCGGCCGTTCTCGGCGGTGAGGACGACGACGGCTCCTGGCAGACCGCCTGTGGCGCGCGCCTCGGCCGGGTTCTGGACGACCACGGCGATGGTGCGGCGACCGTCGTCCCCGAGCATGGCCGGCAGCAGGCGCACGGCACGCTGCGCCGACAACAGGATGGAGCGCAGCGTGTCCAGGTCTCGTCGGAATCCGGCCGCGGCCGAGTTCACCTGCGACAGCCACGTGTCGTCGCGGACTCGGCGTACGCGGTCATCGACCTCGCCCGCCGAGGTCAACGCGCTCTGCAGTGGTCGATCTGCGGACTGCAGGGCGCGCAGGTCGACACGACCGTCCGTCACCAAGGGCTGCGCCAGCACATCCCGAGCGGCGCCGGCCGCAGGGGGTAGGACAGTGCGCGACAGCTCGTCGGCGGCGACGGAGAGGTCACGAACAGTGACCACCGGGGCACCCGCCCACGGCACCGCCGACGCCCACCGCAGGGGCAACCGGTCCCCGGCTGCGACGGCGCTGCTGGACGAGGTGCGGACCTCCTCGATCGCGCGATCGATCGCCGCCTGGTCGCCGGATTGGATCGCGTCCTGCACCGCGATCGTCTGCGTCTGCGCGGTCAGCAGGTCATCGCGCACAGTTCTGAAGTCGACGACGACCCAGATGACGAATCCCGCTGCCACCAGCAGCACGGTGAGGACGCCCCACCGGGCCGCCTCCGCGATGCGGGAACGCACACGCCTGCGATCGGACGGCCCGCGCGAATCCGTCATCACACTGCTCGATCCTCGTCCGCCCTGCTCCGCGTCCCCGGGTCCGGTCGCCCCAAGGTCGGCCGTCCGCACCACACGCTGCGGTACGATTCAAAGTCAGCGCACCCGCGATTGAATGTAGTAAATCACGACGAGGACATGACGATGCCGGATCAGACCCGCTCGCGGAGCGGACGCCGTACGCGGGTCGGCGTGGTCACCGCTGCGATCGGTGTCGCCGTGTCCGGTGTCCTGGTCGCGACACCTGCGTCCGCCGCCCCGTACCCGCCGGTGCCCCCCACGGTTCCGGTCGGGAGTGGCGGCATCCCGGTCGTGGTGCCCGGCGCGCAGCCGGTCGTTACCGGTGGCGCCGTACCGGTCGTGCAGCCGTACCGCGGCGGCATCGCCGTCGACCCGGCCTCCTTCCCCGTGCAGGCGCAGACCGGATCGGGTCCGGGGCGCGAGTCGGTCGACGTCGCCGTCCCTCTCGGGCTCGGGCTCGCCGGGCTCGGGGCGGCCGCAACTGTTGCGGCGGGCGTCGCGGTGTCGCGTCGTCGACGCGCCTGACATCGCCGTCCGTGGTCACGAAGATCGTCGCGGCGCTCATCTCGTCGGTGTTCGTCGTCCTTGCGGCAGCGTGCTCGGCAGCCGCACCATCGGCGGTCAGGCCGTATCCCGAGGGGAATCCCACTGCAGCGTCCCGGTCGCTGAGCCCGTCCGCGTCGTCCGTGGTCCCGACGATTCGTCGTCCACTCACCCCGGGGCACATCGTCATCCCCGACATCGGGGTGAACGCATCCGTGGTCGCGCTCGGCACCACGGTCGCCCCGGCACCCTTCCTCGGTGGGCGGCAGGTCTCCAGCTTCGAGGTCCCGGCGGATCTGTCGACCGTCGGCTGGTGGCGTGACGGTGTGCGACTGGGGCGAGGTGGGATGGCCGTGTTGCTCGGACACAGTCAGGTGGGTGGTGGGTATGCGGTGTTCAACCGCATCGGAGAACTCCGCCCGCCGGACGAGATCGTCGTCGAGACGTCGGACGGTCGGCAGCGCGCGACAGCTGTGGTCACCAAGGTCGTGACGGGCATCCCCAAGGACGACGCGACGGCGCTGCAGACCACTCTGGCGAGCAACGCGCCCTCCTCGGATCTGGCGCTCATCACATGCAGCGGACCGTTCGACACCGGCCGGTCGGAGAGTGAGCAGAACACCGCCGTGTTCGCGCGACTCCGGTGACGATCGTCAGGACGCCCGCAGCCGGGCGACGACAGGCTTGGGTGACCAGTCGAAGTGATAGAGACCGAAGTTCAGCTCGCTGACGGACGGGTCGGGTGACCAGTCTTTGCTCGTGAAGAGGAACACCGGTCCGATGCCCGGCTGTCGTCGGAGATACCGCACTCCGTCGACGATGATGTCGGCCTGGCGTTCCGGGGTCACCGATGTCGCCCCCGTGCCGGTCGACTGGCCCCATTCCGTGACCCACATCGTCTTGTCGGACTGCCCGTTGTCCACCATCACCGACCGCAGGGCGCCGATGGCCGCTGAATGGCCCCGCGGATCCGCGTCCAGAGGATACGGGTACGTGTAGGGATGGATACCGATGGCAGATAACGACTTTCCCCCGCCCGCAGCGTAGATGCCGCGAGCGAATGCGGCCACGCCGACACCGCCCGGCCCCGTCGACAGTCCGCCCACCACGACCGTCGCCGTCGGTTGCACCCGTCGGATGGACCGGAACGCCGCGGACAGTGTCGCCGTGTACCGAGAGGGGTCCGGCGTCGACCAGAACTGGGGTAGGTTCGGCTCGTTCCAGATCTCCCAGTGTGAGACGGATCGCGAATACCGTTGTGTGGCAGTTGCGGCGAAGGTCGCGAAGTGAGCGGGATCGGCCGGCGGCGCCGAGGCCGGTGGTGCGCCGGGGTTCTCCCAGGCCGGCGCCGGCCCGCTGAGCAGCGCGAGAATTGACAGCCCGTGGGCACGGGCCGAGGTCACTGCCGCGTCGATGCGCCCCCAGTCGAAGACGCCGGGAGCGACCTCGATCTCGTTCCAGTTCATCACGGTCCGGATCCATGTCGCTCCCACGCCTCGGATCGCATCGTTCTCGACGTCGTACCCCTGGCTGGTGCGGTCGGTCAGTGTGGCGATGCTGGCGACGCCCAGCACCGGCGGTGTCTCGGCACGGACGGGCGCGCACGCCCCGACGGCGACCGTGACGACGAGGGCGGCGAGTGTCCGCGACCACCTGTTCACGACATCACCTCCGTGGACGGCTCCCGCGGTGCCCGCACGACGGGACGGGCGAACCGGACCAGCATCACCATCGTGGTGACCTGCGTGAGGACGGGAGCCACCCAGAGCCAGCCACCGTTCAGCATGGTCCCGCAGACGAGCAGCACCGACAACCCGACGACAGCGCCGGCGATGATCGCCGACGCCGAGAGGGAGGCCTTCCCGACGGCCAGGAGCACTGAGTTCGCGGCCTGTCCGAATGCTGCGATCCCGGCCGCGACGACGGTTGCGAACACGAGTCCGACCGCATCGGCGTACTGCGCGCCTGCGGCGCCGACGACCAGCATTGCGGCCGGCCACGCGGCGACGACGACGACACCGAGATATGCGGCAGAGATCCGCATGGAGAACCGGTAGAGCGCCGCGAAGTCCGCGGGGTCGTCGGCGCGTCGGGCGAGTTCGGGAACGAGGACGGCCGACAGGGATGCCGTCAACAGCGTGATCGGTCCGATCACCCGCGTCGCGAGCGAGAACTCGCCGACGACCTCGGGAACGGTGACGAGGGCGAGGAGGGGGATCTGCAGTTGCGGGATCACCGCCGCGAGCGAGTACACCCAGTACCCGGAGGACCCGCGGAAGGCATCGTGTCGTCGCCGCCAGGCCGCGCGGCTCGCGTCCGCGATCGGGGCGAACACGCCCAGGGCGACGGGAACCGTGTAGGCGACGATGAGGATGTCGTAGTCGACCCGGCCGCTGATGGCGATGGACGCGGCGACGGCCACCACGGGTGGCAGCCGGTGCGACAGCACGAGAAGGTTCGCCGCCCACTGTCGGTCTCGAGCCGTCAGGTGGGCCTGCGCGTAGTTCTGGACGGTGTCGCCGATCGCGAAGACGACGCCGACGAGCACGACGGTGCCCGCTCCGGAGATCGCGACCGTGACGCACGCGATCACGGACACCACGGTCACCAGGAATGTGTGCACCGCGAAGAGTCCGCCGGCGAGTTCGGAATCGCGGACGCCGATCTGCAGGATCCGGGTGGGAGCCCCGAACCCGACGGCGAGTCCGACGATGATCCCGACCGTGTATGCGGTCATGAAGTGACCGAACCCGTCGACCGTGGTTCCCCGGGCGATCAGCAGCAATGAGACGCCCAGCATCAATGAACTCACGACGCGCGAACCCACCCGACCGAGGGCGAGCGAGGCGACCCTGCGGGTCCCCGCGGCCCCGACGGTCACCGGCTCTCGCGTCGGACGATGCGGCGTAGACGCCGGTAGGTGTCGGTCAGCTGGATGCGGAACGTCACCGCGTACGCGATGTGCAGCCCTGTGAGCCCGACCGTCCGAACGCGGGCGGCCAGGGTGTCGGAGTGGGCCATTCGGACGCGATGGCTCTCCCTCACGAACTGTGGCCAGAGGGTCGCGGACTTCGACGAGTCGTGGAACCGCAGGGCACCCACCGGATGGTCGACGACCACCTGCCGCGGAGAGTGTCGGGCCAGGCGCAGCTGGAGCTCGAGGTCCATGACGGTGTTCAGTGCGTCGTCGAACCCTCCGACCTCCCTGAGGAGCGCGGTGCGCATGAGGATCGAACCGGAGAAAGCGGTGCAACCGCGGCGCAGGATGGCGTCCACGCTGACAGCCCGCCCCGGGTACACATCGATCACGTCGCCGTTCTCGCGCAGCATCTGATGTGCCCCCACGACCAGGTCGACGGACGGATCGGCATCGATCGCGGCCCGCACGGCGTCGATCCCGCCGTCGACGACGATGTCGTCGGCGTTCAGCCACAGCACGAATTCGCCCGTCGCGCGGCCGAGGGCACGGTTGAGGGCGTCGGACTGTCCGTCGTCGCGTTCGGAGACGACGGACAGTCGCGGGTCGCCCTCGCCGACCCGTGCGAACACCGCGGCGGAACCGTCTGTCGAGCAGGCGTCCTGTACGACGACCTCGTCCCCGGGACCGAGCTGCGACAGGACACTGGTCAGTGCGGTCTCGAGGTGGTCACCAGCGTTGAAGCAGGGCATCGTCACGGAGATACGGGGCGACGTGGTCACGGTGACTCGTCGCCGTGTCGGACCGACCGGTGCGCACGGTTCTGATCGTCCTCGACCGAGGACGGCGAGAACTGCCACGAACCGCTCTCGCGACGGTGCCGACGCGGACTGTCCTCGATCGGCCGGAGGAGACCGGACGGATCGGTGAGGTCTTCCCATCCGGGTCTGTCGGTCGCCGGAGGCGGTGGCGTGGGTCTCGGGCGGGCCAGTGGGGGTACCTGCTCGCGGCGGAGACCATTGGTCGGCACCGGCCGGCCGGGACGTGTCGAAGTGTCCAGGGTGTCGAACGTCGTCCAGTTGGGGTGTCGGTCGGCGTCGGCGGGGGAGGCGCCTTTGAACGAGGCGCCGTGCTCGCGCAGCGACGGTTCTGTGGCGTCGGGTGCGACTCCGTTGACCCCAGTCGGACTCGACGGGTCGTCGCGGCCGATCGAGTCGGGTGTGTCGCGGGCACCGGTCGGCGCGGCGGCGACAGTCGGTACCGATGTGCCCGTAGCCGGATCCGGCGTGACGGCGTGGCTGTCGGCGGCGTCGCCGCGGGTCGTGATGTCGGTGTCGGTCGCCGTGCCGCGGTTGCGACGACGGAGTCGGAAACGTCCCGGGACGAGGATCGCGATCACGGCGCCGACCACGAGACCGGCGACGCCGAACAGCGCGAGTTGCGTCGGTACCACTCTGGGCACCTTGGAGATCCCGGCGTCGGCGGGTTGAAGGATCAGCAGCCCCAGGGAGGGGCTGCCGCCGCGCAGTGGCCGCTCGGCCTGCGAAACCAGGGTCACCAGTTCCTGGGACACCGCGTCGGACAGTGCCGCCGCCTCCTGCGGTGTCCCCGCGGTGGCAGCGATGTCGAGGAGAACCGTGTCGGGGGGAGTGGACACAGAGATCCGCTGCGCGAGAGCCCCTTCGCTGATCGACACCCCAGACCTCTGCGCCGCGCGCGCCAGCAGTTCAGGCCCCATCGCGAGCAGGGCGTAGGAGCGCACACGCGACTGCGCCGCGAGATTCCCCTGGTTCGCCGCGGTCACGTCCTGTGCCGCGGTCGCGACAAAAAGCCTCGCCGTCGCGCGGTAGGAATCTGGTGACGTCGTGGCCAGGGCCGCCGGCACGGCTGCCGCGATGAGACCGCACACGACGATGAACACGAGTCGTCGGCGTATGAGGTCGAGGATCTCGCTCATGATCGACTCCCGACGATGGTGGTTGCTTCGACCTGATCCGTGGTGTGACGACGCGAGATTCGGCGTCGACGACGCCGCGGGACGAGCAGACGGCCGGGCCCGAGCATCAGCGCGAGGACGGGGGTCGCGGGGAGGATGCCGAGGAAGTAGGGCGTCATCAGGCTCTCCAGAGTCGAGATCCCCAGGAGCCCACAGAGGAAGACGATCAGCGTCGAACGTTCCTCACCGTGCACGAGGAAGACCTTCAGCGCGAGCGCGATCACGATGACGACGACGCCGGCCACGCCGACGGACACGGTCATGTCCAGCCATCCGTTGTGTGGCGAGTAGTTCGCGTCGTAGACCGAGTTGGCGCCGAGACGCTCCCATGCCGCCGGACCCTCGCCGAGGACGAGGTTCCGGGCGATGAGTTCCTTCGCCTGGTTCCACAGGGTCCCGCGGAAGCTGAACGCCTCGTCGCCGTAGGACAGGAGAACCGGCAGGAGCGACAGCATCAGGGACCCGACGAGTCCGAGCGTGAGCACCGCGCGACGCGAGGGCGTGACACGCAGGCCGACGGTCATCGCGACGACGATGACGACACCGATCATGGCTGTCCGGCTACCTGCGAGTTCTCCGATGGCCAGGACGGCCACGACGAGTGAGACAGCCTGCGGCCAGCGGCGGTTCACGAGCGCGAACGGGAGCAGCAAGGCGACCGAGAGCCCCAGGATGTTGCCGTTGCCGGCGAACGCCGAGGTGAGAGCCACTCCTGCCGTCCCGCACTTGTCGGTACGGCAGTTCCCCACGCCGCCGGGCACCACCGTGGCGGTCGCGAGGACGGTGAGCGCGATGACGAGAAGGCTGGTCCGCGACGCCCAGGCCAGCGCCGGCAGACCTACGCGCTCGCGCTTGAGCAGGGGGATCGCGAGCAGCACGGCGCCGAGCGCCCACCGCTGCAGCTCGCTGAACGTCCCGCCGTCGAGCAGCAACGGGGCCAGCGCGAGTACCGAGACCGCTGCGGCGAGCGCGACCGGGAGGTCGACGCGAAATGCCCCGGACTCGAACGCTCGCCGCATCATCAGCACCGCCATCGCGGCCCCCGGGAGATACCAGACCGCGGGGAAGAGAGGGGATGCCGGGGTCCCGACGACGACCGGTCCGAGCACGAAGGTCCAGACCATCGGCCACGCGGTCACCAGGACCACCGCGATCGCCGCCCACCGGTCCTCGTCCCCGAGGGCCCGGAACTCGCCGCGGCGAACAGCTGCGAAGGCGACCGCGGCGACAGCGACGAGTGCGTAGGCGATCGCGATCATCGGACTGTCTCCGACGTGCCGTCCAGCTCGACGGGCGTGTGGACGACGTCGCGGTCGAACCACGCCCACCCGCTGATGTCCTTGCATGCCCTCGCCGGGGTTCCCGCGTAGAGCTGACCCGGCGGGTCGCCCGCGGCCGTCCGGGTGCGCGTGGATCCCGAGGCGAGCAGTGACCGGTCGGGGAGGTAGGAGTTCTGCAGCATCTGCACCCCGGTGGCCGTGAAGCACCGATCGCCGACGACGATGTCGCCGGCGCGCGCTCGGTTGTCGACGAGGTCGAGCTCATGGGTCTGGAAGACCGATCGGACTCCGGCGATCATCGAGAACGTGCCGACCATGAACCGTCCGGAACAGTCGACGTAGTGACGATTGGTCATCCCGGCGCCCGGCGACAGGTGGAGGAGGCCGAAGGCGGGGTCGTGGGCGCGGTAATCGGGGACGGCGGTGATTTGGTTGAGGTTGCCGATGTAGGCGTCCTCGTCGAGGCGTACTTCTCGCAGCGCCCGGAAGACGTTGAGGGAACCGATCGACGCGCCGTCGGCGAGGACGAAGCGGACGTGCCCGAGAACGAGATTGGGCCCGAGTCGTACGCCTGAACCGACGCTGTCGCCGAGGAGGCGGAGGAGCGCGTTCTTGAACGGACCCGGCGGCAGCAACCAGACGATCACGCGGAGCGCGCCCAGAACGGCGGTCATGCCGCGACCCTGTCGCCGGTGCGCACGCGTGTCGTCGCCAGGGACAGCAGGAACCCGCCGACGAGTCCGAGCACCCCGTAGAGGCCGATGACCTCGCCCGTCCCCTTGTTGTCGGGCCGCGTCGGTGTCATCGCGCTGTCGACGACGGTGACGCGGACCGGGAGCAGACTCTCTCGCTCCGAGATCACCCGCGCGAGGGTCTCCGCCGCAGCGTTCGCGAACGACGCGGCGGACGCGGGATCCGTTGCACGGACAGTGGTCTCGATGAGGGAACTCATCTTCGGCGCAGTGACCGAAAGGTTGTCGCCCAGTTGGTCCCGACTGAGCGGGAGCCGGAAGGTGGCGATGACCCGTTGCAGGAATGAGTCGGTCGTGCCGAATGCCGCGTATTCGGGGACTCGCGACTGGATGAACACCGACTGCGCGAACCCGCCCGGATCCGAGGTTCCGCCACCGACGGCGGGCAGGATGGTCGCCGTCGCGGAGTAGTGCAAGGTCTGGTGCGCGGCGACGTTCCATCCGATGCCCGCCCCGACGGCGACGCCGAGCAGCAGCACGACCGCGCGGGTCAGCAGCAGGTGGCGGAGGTCGGCGATCGTCATCCGGCATCCTCCCTCGGTCGGGACGTGCACTCGTCGTAGATCGCCTCCAGTGTGGCGGCGACAGCTCCGACCGAGTAGTCCTTTCGCACCCGTTCGCGCCCGCGGACGCCGCGACGCGTGGCGTCGCCGGGGTCGGCGAGGAGTGCGGCGACCGCGTCCCGCAGCGCGTCGTCGGAATGGTCGGTCACCACGCCGCACCCGCAGTCGTCGATCACCGGCGCGAGTCCGCAGGACGCGGTGACGACGACGGGGACACCCACCGACATCGCTTCGAGCACGGTCATCGGGAAGGGTTCGTCGACCGACGGCAGCACGTAGATCGATGCGCGGCGCATCCGGTCCGCGACGTCGTCGGACTCGATCGCGGGCTCGCGGTGGATCGCGTCAGCGCGGCCGGACGCAGCGATCGCGGCGTCGACGTCGGCAGCCTGCCCACCGTCGGGTCCGATGAGTGTGAAACGCGCTCGGACACCCCGGGAGAGCAGCGTGGCCGCCGCCCGTACGAAGTGGAGCGGTCGTTTGCGTTCGTCGAGGCGAGCGAGGAAGAGCACCTCCGGTGGATCGGAGGGAACGCGGTTGGCTGCCGTGGAGGGCACCCCGTTGACGACCCGACGGAACGGCAGCGCTCGTCCGGCGACGGCGGTGAGGCCGGTCTCTTCGGTGTCGGTGAGGGTGAGGACGCGCGCGGCGCCGGTCAGCACGGGCACTGTCGCGTATCGGTCCAGGGGCCCCGCCAGCACCTTCGACGTCGGGTCCACCATGCCGTGGCACTGAACGACGTACGGCACACCAGATCGTCGGATCGCCCGTGCCGCAGGGATGGTCACGAGGTCTCGGGCGAGGTGGATGTGTGCGACGTCGAAGTCACGGACGTGCGATGCCACGAACCGCGTGACGGAGGGGCTGCGCAGGCCCGCGATGCCGATCCCCGGTACCGATCGCTGCGCAGGGAAGAAGCGGCACTCGATGTCGGGTGGCAGCTCGGTGTCCGTGTGCCATCCGCGGCCAGCGCCCGTGACGGTCACGCAGTGCCCGCGACGGGCGAGTCCGGCCGCCTGGTGCACGGCCACCCGGGTGGGTCCGCCGAACTCGCCGGTGGGGGTGAACAGAGTCGCGACGTGCAGGATCCTCATGGACACGCACCCGCTGGCGTCTGACCGGCGAACCGCTGGCCGACCCACTGGAGGTCGGAGGCGTCGAGGAGGGCGTCGGCGTGGCCCTTCCCGGGTACCGCTCGCGGATACACCGCGCTGCCCATCGCGCAGGCCTGCGCGATGGGTGCGGTCACCCACGCCGGGGGGATCAATGTGTCGTCGAGTCCGTAGACCACCCGCACCGGGACGGCGGAGCGTCGCTGGGGGAGCGCCTCGCGTCGCAGTTGTGTGGTGTACGCGTCGACCGCATCGGCACGCGGTGCCAGTCCTGCTGAACCGAGCGCGTCGACCGTCCGCTGACGCGCGGCGACGTCGCAGCCGACGAGATCGCGCAACTGGGCGGCCGAGACGTCGGGCAGCAGACTGCCCAGGGTGAGAGAGCCGTTCGACGCGCGCGCGGCGCCCTGCGCCACCAGAGCCGCGACCTCACGCTGCTGCGCCGAGAGCGCCTTTCGCTCCGCGAGGTCGGCGAAGGCCGTGATGTTCGCGGCCGGCTTGGTCGCGAGCGCGCCGACCATGGTCATCCCGGCACCGTATGTCGAGTCGAGCTCGGCGGCAGACCACACGGCCTGACCGCCCTGCGAGTCGCCGTAGGCGAGCCACCGCGTCGAGGCCGCGGGCGCGAGTCGTCGCAGGGCGCGAGCCGCGTCGATCACGTCGTAGGCGGCCGAGGCCGGATCGAGGTAGAGGTGCACCCCGTCGGGTCCCAGCCCGCGGTAGTCGGTGACCGCGACCGCGAAGCCGCCTGTGAGCAGACCGGCAATGGCACCTGCGTACCCGCGCAGGTCGGCCGACCCCGACAGCCCGCATCCGTTGGTGGCGCCGGTGGTGCCGTGGGCGAACGAGATGACGGGCCAGCCAGCGGGGGGAGGTGGGGTGCGCGGGACGAAGAACGTCCCCGTCACCCGTACCGGCTCGGTCGTCCGCGGATCGGTGGACACATATGTGCCGCGCACTGCCTTCGATGACGCGGCGAGCAGCGTGGGCTGTGCGTCCGAAAGTGGCTCGACGGAGACCAGCGCGCCCCGCGACGCGGAGTCGGGAACGGCCTGCACCGTCTCGGGGATGGGGTCACGAACGATGTCGGGCGACGGGGCGGGGTCGCCGGAGCACCCGGCAACGATCACCGCGGCGACCACCCCGATCGATGCTGCGACGATCGACCGTCCCGTCACAGAGCGTCGGCCGGTTCCAGGAGGGCCTCGCGGATCGCCGATCCGATCGTGGTGGCGTCGTGGTACCCGTCGAAGAACCGCGCGGTGACAAAGAGGCGGTCGTCGACGCGGGTGTAGACGAGGTCGATCTCGTCGCTGCGGTTGCACAGCGTCGCGATGCCGAACGTCCGCGGGTGGACGGAGTCGGGGTTCCAGCGTGTGGTCGGTATCGCCGGACTGCCGGACAGATCGGAGACCACGAGGCGCACGGTGCGATCGTGCACGGCGCGCTTGTGGTGCGGTTCGCGCATCCGCTCGGGCCGCACGGCACCCAATGCGTCCGAGAGTGCTTGGTGGACGACGAGATCCGTGGAACGCAGCCGCGCCTGGACCGCTTGTGTCATCTCCTGCGGGGACGTCGTCGGGGCGGTCACCGCCCCGACGAAGTTACCCGTGCATGCCGTCCCGGCGGGGAGATGGCGGCGCAGGTTGACCATCATCGACAGGGTCGGCGCGAGGGGGAGGCCGGCGCCGCGCAGGTGGCGGTCGATCGTCCACGACAGCGTGGCTGCCGCGGTGGCCCCGGGGAAGCGGTCGTCGCGCAGTCGGCGCAGGCGGTCGGCGAATCCCGGCTCACTGCCGATCACCACCGTCTGTCTCCGCGCGTCGGGGGCCAGGGAGGTCTGAGGTCCGGCCGCACCGGCGGTGCCGTGGACGACGGACCGCATGGACCGCGCCGTCGACCCGGGGTGCCGTCGGATCGCCGACGCGAGAGCCCGCACCGACGGATGGCGCGTGACGGTGTCGCCGGCGACGACGTGGCGGGGGAACGGTCCCGCGGTCACCCGGGTCAGGGCGGGCAGCAGTTCGGTGACGAACACGCCGTCGCCGATGCCGTGGTCGACGGTGGCGAAGAGATGGTCGTCGACGAGCGCGATGTCGATCGGGGCGGTGGCGGTGTCGTTCGCGAGTTCCATCATCGTTCCGATGTCGTCGACGCGTCCCCAGTCCGGTTCCCGTACCGCGACTGCGCGTGTGACGTCATGGTCCCACCGGGCGGCGGTCGGGTGGGGGATCAGCCCGATCCGCGTGTGCCGACCCTGTCCGGCGATGGCCAGGAGGCGGTCGCGCACTCCGGGCGCGCCGCCGACGACGTCGACGGGTCCGATGGCCGCGGTGTACCGCCCACCGGCGAACCGCCGGTCCCCGATGTTCTGACGGAGCGTGGTCATGCTGCTCCGCCGACCAGGTCGCGACACCACAGCGCGTACGCGTCGAGTGCACGGTCGGCGCCCAGGAAGTCGGCTGCGTATCGTCCTCCGTTGCGGGCGAGCGTCTCGCGCCGATCGGTGTCTGTCGCGAGGTCGAGAATCGCCTCGACCATCGCGGCCGGGTCACCGGGTGGCACCATCACGCCGGCCTTCGATCGTGCGATCTCGTCGGCCGTCGCGCCTTCCGGGTCGACGGCGGCGAGAACCGGTCGACCACTCGCGAAGTAGCTCGTGAGCTTGCTCGGCATCGCCATGTCGGCGACGCCGTGACGCTCGTTGACCAGGAGAACGTCCGCTGCGGCGAGCATCGCCATGTAGGCGTCTTCGGGTACCGGGTCCAGGAACGTCAGACGATCGACGCCCTGTGCCATCGCCTCGAGGCTCCGTCGTTGATTGCCGTCGCCGACGAGGACGAAGCGCACCGGCGCGTTGGTCTCGTCGGCGAGGCGAGCGGCCTCGACGACGCTCTCCAGGCCCTGCTTGACCCCCATGTTCCCGGAATGCAGGGCGACCACCTCGGTGGGAGACCACCCGAAGGCGGCGCGTGTGCGGATTCGTCCGTTCGGGTCGGCCTTGACCACGTGCGTCCAGTTCTGGATGGTCGCCATCCGAGCGTGGAAGATCCCGAGGCGCTCGACGGATCGGGCAAACCTGTCGTGGATCACGACCACGGAGGTCGCGTTGCGGAGTGACCACGCCTCGATGCGGGCGATCAGCGCGCTGGTGCGTCCGCGTGCGAGACCGGTCTCGATGGCGCCGAGGCTGTAGAGGTCCTGCACGACGAGTCCGACGGGGACGCGCAGCAATTTCCCGTACAGGGTCATCGCGGCAGCCGCGATGAGCGGCGGACTGACGCAGACGATCGCGTCGGGCCGTCCGAGACCCGCCGCGATGGATCTGATCGCGAAGCTGAGCTCCATGCGAGCACGTCGAGACGCGGTGACGATGGGCGGTACGTAGTGGTTGACACGAGTGACCGCCAGGGAACCTCCCGCCGCGTTCGGGACGACAGCTTCGGCGGGCGGTGCGACGGATTTACGCCACTGCGGGTAGTGCGGGACACCGGTGTGCACGGAGACCGCGAAGCCTCTGTCCGACAGCCCCGACGCAAGGCCGGCCGTGTAGGGGCCGATGCCCGTGACCTCTGGGGCGTAGTTGATGCCGATGATCGCGACGGAACCGGAGGCACTCGACGCCGTCACCGCGGGGCGCTGCACCTGATATGCCGTCATCGGGCCACCTCGAACTCTGTTCAACGCCCCGAAAACACACCCTGCGTGCGTTGTTTCACATCATAGGTTCACGATGCCGAATTTTGTACGAGTCAGGCGTCCGATTTCCCTCGCACGGTGGTCTCGGCCGGCAGGGAGCGTGCGATCACTGCGCCTGCGCCGACAGTCGACCGGTCACCGATCGACACCCCACGGAGGACGACGGCCCGGGCGGCGATCCAGACCGCGTCGCCGATGACGATGGGCGCGTTGTCGAACTCGAAGGTCGGGGACCGGCGGTCATGACTGCCCGTGCAGAGCAGGGCTTCCTGGGAGACGACGGTGTCGTGTCCGATGCGGATGGGCTCGAGGTTGAGCAACCACGCCCCCTCGCCGATCCAGCAATCGTCACCGATGACGAGCTTCCACGGCCAGTGGACGCGGACCCGATGACGGATGAGTACCCCGGACCCGATCTCGGCGCCGAACGCACGCAAGAGTGCAACCCGCATGCGCGCTGGGCACCACCATTTAACGAAGACGAGGTTGAGGCAGGCGAACCACGCGACCTGCACCCCCGGCGATCGGCCCTTGTCGTATCCGCGACCGGTGAATCCCGAAAGTCGCCGACCTGCCCCGGGGGCAGTCACAGCGCGCCAGGTCGCATGTAGACGGCGTCGACCTGCATCATCCGGCCGGTCGTGAGGTCGGTGAATCCGGGGAAGATGCTGACCGTCTCGAAGCCGAATCTCGCGGCGAAGTCGTCACCGTCCTGCAGCGACATCCCCTCGCTGTACATCGGCACCAACGACAGCTCGAGCTGAACGCCGAGGCACCGATCCCGGATGAGGCTCTCCGCTCCGGCGACGACGCGGCCCTCGAACCCCTGCGTGTCGACTTTGAGGAAGCACTGACTGTCGGCCGGGAGGACATCCTTCGCCAGGTCGTCGAGCCGACGCACCTCGACAGACTCCTCGCCCACGAGCGTGATGCCGGGCGCCGCGCGCCGATGCTCGTCGCGCATGGACAGCAGCGAGCTGCTCTCGCCCGCGTTGCTGGCGATCTGCATGGTGGCGGTCGCCGACTCGTCGCCGAGGGCGAACTGGTGCGCCGTCCACAGCGCGTCACCGTCGGCGGCGGCGTGCAGGCGCGTGAACGGTTCGGACAGCGGCTCGAAGGACACGATGGGTCCGGACCAGCCGACCTCGCGGATCTCCTCACCGAAGCGGCCGCCGTTCGCGCCGGCGTCGATGACGACGTCCACCCCGGCAGCGTGCAGCATCTTGACCAACATCACCGGGGGTCCATATCCCGGGTACCGGACGACGTCGAGACCTCGACGGCGCAGTGCTCGGCGCACGGAGGACACGATCGGCATGAGCCATCTTAGGACGCACTGATCGCGCTCACGGGCAAGGACGGGTTGCGGTGCGTTCATTCATGCTCTCGAACTGCGAGACCGTTCGACGTCGCAGATAATCACGCAGTGTTGACGAACGCAGAGTCATACCGCAGCCTCGCGACAACTGGTCGATTCCTTGCTGCCAATCCCTCGCAGTTGCGTTACCTACCGCGCTGGCTGAGGGAGCGCCGCGTCGAGACGCTGGAACTGCGGCAACCGTGGTGGCCATACGCGGTGGCGGAGCACGTCGAGGCTCACCTCCCAGCGCATCCTCGGGTGTTCGAGTACGGGGGCGGCGGGTCCTCGCTATGGCTGGTTGACCGCGGAGCGGACCTGACCGTGGTCGAGCATCACCCCGAGTGGGCGGCCGAGCTCCGGGCGAAGCTGCCGTCGCAGGTCGAGGTCCTCGAGGTGTCGAAGTCGACGACCGGGACGGCTGACAGTCCCGTTGAGGACGGGTACTTCGATGACTACGCCGCATCGATCAGCCGTTACCCGAACGACGGCTTCGATCTCGTGATCGTTGATGGAAGGGTACGAGTGAGTTGCGTTGAGCACTCAGTGAACAAGGTGAAGCCAGGTGGGATGCTGTTGCTTGATGATTCGACCCGTCCGCGCTATCAACTTGCTCATGAGATGCTGTCGAACTGGGTAAAAACTTCGCTCATCGGGCTCAAGATCGGCTATTCGACGCCAACAACCACGACCGTGTGGCAGCGCGTGAATGCCAGCAATTAGAACCGTTTCCGGCGCACATTTGGTCTGTATTCGGGCAAGCTGGCAGATGCTCGAGAGGGTGGTTCCGTCGGACCAGTTCAAGTCGGGAAGGGTAATGCCTAGACTCAGCGCAGCCCGGCATCAGCCAGCATCTCTGCAAAAGCCGGACTGATCTCAGTTGCGTAGGCAGGACTCATGTGTACAAGATCGATCTTCGTCGGAGTTTTGCCCACGAAGGCGGGACAAATGCCCTGTGCGGTGCAGAACAGCGGCCTAGTGTCCAAATACTGCCCATCATGGTAGGTCTCCATGAGACCGCGGTCTGCCGCCGCGCGCTCGGCCCACCTCGTCGAGACTCGTGATGCGCACGTGTTTGGGCTGTTGACCCGCGCGTAACAAGACGCGATCGCAACATCGGCAGGCGGTGGCGACGCGAGTAAGAGCCTTCCGGTGTCTGGTGCGATTCGGTCGGTTAGGCGGCGGACCCCCCGCTCCCACGCCTGCTGCGAATACTGCGGGAACTGGTCGGAATTCACGATCATCACCGCATCCGGCTTTTCTCGACGAATCAACTCAATGTTGTCGTCAATGCGATGGGGACACGCTGCACCTATCGCGGACGATGGGTCACGGGTTTGTATGTCGACGAAAGGACACCCGAACATCGAGCGAACCTGAACCTTCCACCGACCGTCGCTCGCATCTGCAAAACGCTCAAGCGGGCGCGCGAATGTCATGGCGATCGAGTCACCCACGAGGACGATGGTTCGAGGCGCCGAAGCCGTTCCGAAAGTGCAGTCGGCCACAGGAAGCGCCACGACGTCCCCGCACTCGATGAACCGGCTCGGAACTTGCTCGCCATTTCGGATCATCCGGTCGACGGCCGAGTCGAATGGGGGCCAGCGCGTCGCATCGGCTGCTGAGGTGATCTCGCCTTGCAGCGACTTCAATGCTGTCCCGGACACCGCGGTGGCGAACCCAGACTGTGCCGACGCCGACGCCGACTCCGGCCGGGAGTGCGCGGTGTACACCAAGAACGACGAGCTTAGAACGAGAGCTGCGACTACGGCGGAAACGAGCAGCCGCGGGGACGAAGGTGGCCCCTTGATGTCGGTGTACGTCTTCTTGCCGAGCTTACGGAACGGCTCCTCGACGAACCGAAAAGACCATGCCGACAGAGCAAGAGTTGTCACCAACATCGCAGCTTGAACAGGCAGCGTCGGCGAACACGAAGCGGTGACGAAAACGACGATCGGCCAATGCCAGAGGTACAGCGAGTACGAGATGTTTCCGACATATGTCATGACACGGTTGTCGAGGACCCGGGTGAGAAATGCTGCGGGCGAGCCAAAGCCGCTCGCGATGACAGCGGCCGTCCCCATGACCGGCAGCGCGGCGAGCGGTCCTGGGAATCGAGAACTGCCGGCAGCAGTCTCGACAGCAGAAAACGCCACCAACGCCAGTCCGCCCACGAGAAGGGCCGAACAGAGAGGAGATCCGAGGCGATGAGAGATGATCTTTTCGCGCGTTGCCGAAGGAACGGTTGCGAGCACCGCGCCCGTTGCGAACTCGAACACTCGCGACGACGTTGCAAAGTAGGCGAAGTTGCTGTTTGACGCGGTCTGGTAGATGGCGAGAAGGAAGCTTGCTGCGGCGATAGCGGTTATCAGTCCGGGGGTCAGCCACTGACGACGACGTGACTGTCCGGCGCGGCGATCAATCATAACCACGAGCACGATGGCCAGTGGCCAGAAAAGATAGAACTGCTCTTCCACCGCCAGTGACCAATAGTGTTGAAAGGGTGACTGATAACCGATCGGCGAGAAGTAGTCGACACCGGCGGTAGCGAATTTCCAGTTGATGGCAAAGACCATCGAGAACAGCGCGTCGATCGCTGATTGGTTGGCGCGCGACGGGAAGAATATTGCGTAGGAGAGCGCGACGGTGACCGCGGCAACAAAGATCGACATCGGTAATATCCGCCGGGCGCGATGGGTATAGAAGCGCCGAAAGCTGATGCGGCCGCCATCGGTCTGTTGCTTGAGCAGCTGCGACGTGATCAAGTAGCCGGATATCACGAAGAAGATGTCTACGCCGACGTATCCGCCGTGGGGGCGATGGAAGACGTGGTCTGCGATCACGAGGCCGACGGCAACTGCCCGCAAGCCCTGTATATCGGGCCGCTTGCCCGTGCGGGTCGGCGAATTTGTCATACGAGTAGATGACACTGATGACAAGCTCCGCTCGCCTTCTCTGAGTTCTTGGTTGTTCAACCCCGACGAAGAGTAAGTGACGGCTATCCGAAGCGCATCTTCACGGTCGACGATCGTACGGCCAGGAATCTTCCATTCCTTCTACACCGAATTTGTAGGTGTTTCGGGTTCACCGCGTCTAAACGACGTGATGCCGGTACCACTCCACGGTGCTCGCCACTCCGTCACGCAACGAGATGCGCGGGCGCCATCCGCTGTTCGAGAGTGTGCTGACGTCGGTCAACTTTCGAGGCGTGCCGTCGGGCTTGGTGGTGTCCCAATGGACATCGCCGGTGTAGCCGACTGCTTCGGCCACCATCTCGGCGATCTCGGCGATGGTGTGGTCGACGCCGCTCCCGACGTTGACCTGCTGGGGCCCGTCGAAGTGGTCCAACAGGTGTAGGCAGGCGGTTGCCATGTCGTCCACGTGCAGGAATTCTCGCCTCGGCGTTCCTGATCCCCAGTTGGTCACCGAGGACGCGCCCTCTCGGCGGGCGGTCTCATAGCGTCGGATCAGTGCCGGCAGAACGTGACTCGTTTCCGGCGAGAAGTTGTCGCCGGGTCCATAGAGGTTGGTGGGCATGGCCGAGATCCAGGGCAACCCGTACTGGCGTCGGACGGACTGGACGTGCAGGATGCCTGCGATCTTGGCGATCGCGTAGGCGTCGTTGGTCGGCTCCAGAGGGCCGGTCAGCAACGCGTCCTCGCGGATGGGTTGTGGGGCGAATTTTGGATAGATGCAGGTGGATCCGAGGAAGAGCAATCGCTCGATACCGTACTCGAGCGCGGCATCGAGCACGTTCACCTGGATCTGCAGGTTCTGGCTGATGAAGTCGACGGGATGGGCGTTGTTCGCGGCGATGCCACCAACTTTCGCCGCGGCGAGGATGACGGCCTGGGGACGTGTCTCGGCAAAGAAGGCGAACACCGCAGGTCGATCGGTGAGGTCGAGCTCGGCGTGGGTGCGTCCGATGACGGTGGTGAAGCCTTCGGCTGCGAGGGTCCGCGCGATTGCCGAACCCACAAGACCGCGGTGGCCTGCGAGATAGACGGTGGCGGAGCGATTCAGTGGGCGTGGCGTGGCCGTGCTCATCGTGGTGAGGTCCACCCGGGCAATGCCGGTCTGTCGATCCATGGCGTGCCGGCGCATTCCAATGCTGCGACGTCGGCATCGACCATGATCCGCGCCAGGTCCGATGCCGTCACCGTTGCGCTCCACCCGAGAACGGACCCCGCCCGTGTGGCGTCACCGACCAACGCGTCGACCTCCGTCGGTCGGAGGTAACGCTCGTCGAACCGTACGTGCTTCTCCCAATCCAGGCCGGCATGGTCGAAGGACGTCTGCAGGAACTCTTTGACGGTGCAGGGTGTCCCGGTCGCGAGCACAAGGTCCTCGGGCTCGTCTACCTGCAACATGCGCCACATGCCCTCGACGTATTCGGGCGCGTACCCCCAGTCGCGGACGGCGTCGAGGTTGCCGATGTAGAGGAGTTGCTCGATGCCGGCCTTGATGCGGGCGACCGCGCGGGTGATCTTGCGAGTCACGAAAGTCTCACCGCGACGGGGTGACTCGTGGTTGAACAGGATCCCGTTGACCGCGAACAGTCCGTACGCCTCGCGATAGTTCCGGGTGACCCAATAGCTGTACACCTTGGCGGCGCCGTAGGGCGAGCGAGGGTAGAACAGGGTGTCCTCGTTCTGCGGGGGCGGTGACGCCCCGAACATCTCCGACGACGACGCCTGATAGAACCGGCATTTGACGCCCGCGACGCGGACGGCCTCGAGGAGTCGGATGGAGCCGATCCCCGTGGTGTCCCCGGTGTGCTCGGGTTCGTCGAAGCTCACTCGAACGTGCGACTGAGCGGCGAGGTTGTAGACCTCGTCGGGGTCGATCCGGGCGAGCAAGGTGACCAGCCGCGCGCCGTCGGACAGGTCTCCGAAGTGCAGGAAGAGTCGAGCGTCTTCCTCGTGCGGGTCCTGATAGAGATGGTCGATCCGGCTGGTGTTGAACGACGACGAACGGCGGACCAGCCCGTGGACCTCGTATCCCTTCGTGAGCAGCAGTTCGGCCAGGTAGGACCCGTCCTGTCCTGTGATCCCGGTGATGAGTGCACGCTTCATGGGTTCTGCTCCCGTCGCTTTCCTGCACCCATTACACATGCCGCGACGCACTTCTCCCCGTGATCCGTCGGGACCGCGGGGAGAAGTGACCGAGCTGCTGCCCTCAGGCCGGCGTCAGCGCGAGGACGTTCCCGCCGATCCGTTCGCCCCCGGGGTCGACGAGCCGGAGGTGCCCTGTGCGGACCCACCCGCCCCGCCGGTGCCGACGTCGCCTGACTTCGTCGCGTTGCCCCCGTTGCCGCCGCTGCCACCGACCGCGGTACCCCCGACTGCGGAACCTCCGGACCCGCCACTACCGGCGGTGCTGCTGCCGGACACGTTGCGCGGGTTGCTGGTGTTGCCGCCGGTGCCGCCGGTGCCACCAGAGGCTGTCCCCGACGGGTCGCTGGTTGCGGCATTGCCACCGTTACCGCCGTTGCCGCCGGCCAGTCCGGTCTGCCCTGTCGTCGGGTTGGTGTTGCCGACCTCGCCGACGGTGGAGCGTCCGTCTCCGCCGTTTCCGCCGTTTCCGCCGGTGGCATCACCGTGCTCGACAGTCACGCTGCCGCCGTTACCTCCGTTTCCGCCGACGAACAGCGTGCTGTCACCACCGTTTCCACCGTTTCCGCCGGTTCCGTTCGTGCCGTTGGACCCGGCGCTGCCGGCCGTCCCCGTTCCGGAGGCTCCCCCGGTCCCGGCGCTGCCGCCGGCCCCGCCGGCACCACCGCTCGCCCCGTTTCCGCCGTTTCCGCCGTTTCCGCCGGCACCGGTGTAGGTGGTGCCGCCGAGCTTCTGCGAGGTCGCGTCGCCACCGTTCCCACCGTCGCCGCCGCTACCGCCGTCGCCACCTGCGGCGCCGTTGCCGCCGTTGCCGTTGGCGCCTGCAGTGCCGTTGGTGGAGCCGGTACCAGCCGCTCCGCCGCCACCCCCGTTGCCACCGTTGCCGCCGTTGCCGCCGACCGTTCCTATCCCACCGGCAGCTCCGTTCTTGCCAGCGACGGTGAGGTCGTTCACCGACGTGGCACCGGGCGTCTTCGTGCCGTTGGCGCCGTCGGCGCCATCGGCGCCGTTCGTGCCCGCGGTGCCCGCTGCCCCGTTGCCGCCCTGCGCGCCGATGCCCCCGTTGCCTCCGGCGCCCTGCATGCCCGCAGTTCCACCGCTGCCGATCGTGCCCGCGGAACCACCGGCCCCGCCGTTGCCACCCTCGCCGCCCTTGCCGCCGTCCTGGCCGTCGGCAGAGGGAACAGCACCGTTCGCACCCGCGACGCCGTTCCCGCCGTTCCCTCCGGCGCCGCCGGTGCCGCCGCTGCCGTTGGAGCCGGTGGCACCGACCGACCCGAGGAGCACGCCGCCCCCTCCTCCGGCGTTTCCTCCGTTCCCGCCTTTGCCTCCGTCAGTACCCCCGACGCCCGAACTGCCCGGGCTGGTTCCGTCGGCGCCGTTCGTGCCGGCGGCACCGGTGCCGCCGATCCCGCCGTTGCCGCCCGCGCCGCCGATGCCGAGGATCCCGCCACCTCCGCCTCCGCCGCCGTTGCCGCCGCTGCCACCGGCAGGGTCGTTCACGCCGGGCTGACCGGTCGCACCGGCGGCTCCGTTGCCGCCGTTGCCGCCCTTGCTGAGCAGGAGGCCTCCGAAACCGCCTGTGCCACCGCTTCCTCCGTCGGCCACGCCGTTGCCGCCGTTGCCGCCCTTGCCGATCAGGAGCGCGCCGGCTCCTCCGGCTCCGCCGTTTCCGCCGGTGGTCGAGCCGTTACCGCCGTTGCCGCCCTTGCCGAACAGCAGGCCGCCGAAACCGCCGGCGCCTCCGTCCCCTCCGTTGACACCGTCGCCGCCGTTGCCTCCCTGGCCGTAGATCAAGCCGCCGTGCCCGCCGGATCCGCCGTTGGCGCCGTTGCCACCCTTTCCGAAGAGCAGTCCGGCGTTTCCTCCGTTGCAGGCCGCGCCGGTGCAGTCCGGCGCCGCCGACACACCGTCGCCGATGAAGATCGCGATGAGGCTTCCGAGTCCGCCGCCATTGGGTGTGGCCGGCACCAGGGCATAGGCGGATGGGGTGGTGGTCACCGTCGCGATGCGTGGTGCGAACTTGGTGCTCACGGTGGTTGTGCCCGACGGCGTCACCGTGGTCCACGCCGGGGACGGTGGGAACGCGCTGAACAAGGTCGTGGCGAGATTCGGCACGATCGACGTCGACGGGCTCGTGGTGGAGGACGGACCACCCTGCTTGCCGACGCCGGTGAGCGTCGGGGACGCGGTCGCAGAGGACGATCCGCGCACGGCGAGGATGGCTGGGGGAACGCTGGTCGGAGCCGCGTTGGGAGGGAGAACCTTCGGCGGGAGCAAAGACGCGACGAGGTTCGCGCTCGATTTGACTCCCTCGTCATAGGCGACCGGCTTCGATGGCGCTGCGGCGGCCGGAGCCGCCACGAGCGCGAACCCTGCAGTCGCGAAGAGCGCTGCGACCGCAGCGACAGTAGCGGCGGTGGTGAGTTCGATGGGATGTGATGCCGGTCGTGCGGGGCTGTGCTTGCCCATGCGCATGCTCCAAGGTGTCGATTGTGTGCCCGGAGCATATGTGCAGTTGGCGTTCCTTCGCCGTCCACCAACCGGACGACCACGGGCCAAATCTATTTCCTTGCCGCAACTTTCGTCCTGGCCGAGGTCAAGTCGGGGACCAGCTGCCCGATCACCACCCCTGCCACCGATCCGAGGACCGCACCTGTTGCCCCGAACATCGGAACCGACACCACCGCCGAGCCCATGCTGACAATCGCCATCGCGACCACACACCATGCCTGCCAACGCAGCTCCGACGGTGTCGTCAGGAGTGAGCCTGTGGGGAGGTGGACGCTCTGGACGAGGAGCAGCAGCCCGTATGCGGTGGCCAACCCCGTCGGGATGGTCACCTCCCCACCGGAGACGATGGTCGCAACCCATGGGGCGGCGAGGGTGAACACCACACCGATCGCCGCGCCGGTTGTGCTGAACCACAACAGGCTTGCTCGCCACAATCGCAGTGTTCGCCGCGGATCCACGCGTCGCCGGACGAATATCGGCCACATCGCCGTGCCGGCGGTCGAGATCACCATCCATCCCATTCCATAGAGCTGGGCGGCGAGACCGTAGGATGCGAGATCTGCGGCATCGCCGGAGTGCGCGACGACGAGACGACCCCACTGCAGGCCGACGGGCAGTCCGATGGAGATGACGAACATCGACGCCGAACCCGCCAGCAATCGCTCGGGCAGGACGGGTCGACCGCCATCGGCGGCAGCGGTCCCGGTCTGTCGGACGATGTGCGCCGCGACCACGAGGGCGACGAACCCGGACAGGGCGAGTCCGATGACGGGGGGGACGGCGTAGAGCAACCCATGCGCGTCGACGCCGACGAGGAGTGCTGTTGCCATCACCGTGAACGCCGCCGCGCTGAGTGAGACACCGACGGCGATGTGGTTGCGTCCCAATCCCGTCAGGAGTCGAAGGCCTGCGCTGAGCGGCACGGCCAGTCCGAACACTGCCAGCGCGATCGACAATGGTGTGCTCTCGGATCTGCTGATGCTGTCCCCGAAGAGCAGTCCCCATCCGTCGAAAGCCCATGCGGCTGTTGCCAGCGTCCATATCCCGACGGTCACGGAGGCCAGCACCGAGCCGGCGCGCCGCAGCACACGGAGGTAGTGCGCCCGGGTGATGGCCCCGTCCGTCCACTGCGCGCTGGCGGTGGTGACCGCCGCCCCCACGCCCAGGTCGGCGAAGGGGAACAACAGCGCGACCGCTGCGACCGTGCTGACCACGCCGAAGGTCCGCGCGTCGGTGTGGTGGATGACGAGCGCGGTGTTCAGCAGACCCAGCAAGCCGACGGCTGGGGTGCCGACCGCGCGTATGACGACCCCGAGGACGAGTGAACGTCGTTCGGCGGCGTCGAGGCCGTGGCCACCACGCCTCGGTGCGACTCCGCCTGAGGATGTCATCGCGTGCGCACACGCATTCGCAGACGCGCGTACGCCATGTGGCTCCTCGCCTCGACGATGTAGGAGCGCGCCAGGTGGGCCAGACGCGCCGACGCGGACATCTCGATGTGAGCGCGCGCGGCACGACGCATGTCGACGAAATGAGGATGGACACCGCGGGTCGACCCTGCGCCGGAGATGTCGAAGTCACAAAGGATCTCGTCGATGACGATGGGTGGTCGGCGCAGAGCTGCGCGCAGCATGAACTCCTGGTCTGCGGCGAGTCCGACCGAGAGGTCATGCACGCCGATCTCGTCGAAGAGGGCGCGATGGAAGAAGGTGGCCTGGTGGGGGATGGCCACGCCGCCGGCAGCGAAGCGGGCGAGGTTGAACTCCTTCTGTCCCATCAGGCCGCGGGAGCGGCCGGCGCGATCGACGAGTCGCGCCATCCCGTGTGCCCACCACCCGGCAGAGGGTGCACCCACCGCGCCTATCGCCGTCGAGATCGACTGCGGAGAGGCGAACGTGTCACCGGAGTGCATGAACCAGATGATGCTCCCGGTCGCGTGGGCGAGTCCGATGTTCATCGCGTCGTATCGTCCGCCGTCGCGCTGCGACTGCCAGTACGCCATGTTCGGCGTTGCCTCGAGCATGGCTCGGACCTCGGGTCCCGAGCCCCCGTCGATCACGATGTGTTCGACCGCCTCGTGATCCTGCGCGCTGACGCCGGCGATGGTGTGTCGCAGTCCCCGAATGTCGTCGAGGCTGATCGTGACCACGGACACCAGGGGAGTGGTCACCGGGGCGCCTTCCTCCGGGAGATCGACGATCGCACCACTGCGCGCGTGTGCTCGATGACTGCCCGTTCGAGCGCGTGACGGGAAGGACGTCCCACATGGACGGCTTCGCGGATGAGGGCTCTGATCCGACGGTGATCGGCGAGGTCGACAGCTCTGGTGACCGGGAAGGTGAGGAGGAAGTCGGCCAGCAGATCCGGCCGGTCCGCGAGGCGCGTCCTGCCGAAGCGGACGCTCTTGTCGACGGCGAAACTGTGTGAGATCCCGTTGTCCGAGGCGGCGTAGGCGACCAACGGCTCGGATGTCTGCAGGATCGGCGCGGTGGGAAACGCGTCGCGGAAGTCGAGCATCCAGGCGAAATCGTCGTGGATTCCCGTCGACGGGTCGAACCGGACAGCGTCGCGTCCGATCCAGCGGGGGAACAGCATCGTGGACGTCTGGAGAAAGCTCCCGCCCATACGCACCGAACGGAGCCGGAACATGTACTCGGCGTAATCCTCGTGTGCGGTGATCACTCTGCGGGGCCACACCTTCGTGCGCCCGTGCGTGGTGACCGTCGTCGAGGTGGCCGACACCCACGGGTGCGACCCATGGAGGTCCACCCGCATCGCGGCGTGGCGCAATTGGCAGGCGATCTTGTCGGCACGCCAGACGTCATCGTCGTCGAGAAGGGCGATCACGTCACCGGAAGAGGCATCGATTCCGCACTGCCGTGCTGCATTCGCACCCGCGCCAGGACCCACCCGGAGACGACGAACTCGGTTGTCGGCCGCCAACTCGGGGATCACCACGCTGTCCGAGACCACGATCAACTCGAGTTCGCCGTCGAACCGTTGCGCCAGAACGGAATCGATCGCGGTCGACAACGACGCTCGACCGATGGTGGGGATGACGACCGATACCTTCATGCACCGACTCCGCGGTTGTCCGCCGAGGGACTCGTCGTGCACCGCGGCTCCCCGGTACGCCGCTCGGCCAGAGCGCGGCACCACGCCTCATAGGCGTCGATCGCCTCGGTCTCGCCGAGAATGCGGCGGGCATGATCGGGACCGCGCAGCGCCGCCTGCCGGACGAGGGATTCGTCGGCAGCGGCGGTGACAAGCGCGTCGAGGAGACCGGCCGGATCGCCTGGCGCGACGACCATCCCGGCACCCGAGGACCTGATCTCGTCGGCGGCGACGCTCTCCTCCGGCGTCGCGGCGACGATCGGGCGCCCCACGACGAGATAGGACGTGATCTTGCTCGGCAGGGCCATCTCGGTGAGACCCGCTGTCTCACTGACGAGCAGGACGTCGGCCGCCGCGAGGACGGACACGTACTCGCGTTCGTGCAAAGTGGGTGTGAACTCGACGCGATCGATCGCATGCGCGAGTCGTTGCAACGACGCACGTTGATTCCCGTCGCCGATCAGGACGAAGCGGACGCGCGAGCGTCGACGATCTGCGAGACGTGCCGCCTCCACGACCGTCTCGAGGGCCTGTTTGCGGCCCATGTTCCCCGCATGGACGACGACGACGTCATCAGGCCCCCACCCCCGTTCTGCCCGCGTCGCCTCTCGTGCGGCCGCGGCGTCGGCGGAGACGTGAGACCAGTTACGCACCACCGACACCGCGTCGCGCTCCACTCCCGCGCGGGTGAGGGTGTCGATGAATCGGTCGTGGATGGCGACGACGCCGTCCGCCCCGGCGAGCGTGCGCCGTTCCAGTGACTGCAGTGCAGCCTGTGCCGGGCCGTGCAGGACCCCCATCTCGGCGGCACCGGTGGTGTAGATGTCCTGGACCACGACACCCACCGGGATCCGGGCTTTCCGTGCCCGCGCGGTGACGGCGGCTGCGGAGAGCAGTGCCGGGCTCACCGCGATGACCACGTCGGGGCGGTGCCATCTCGCGGTCATCGCGCGAAGGGCGAACACCGCCTCCATCCTGATGCGACCCAGAGTTCCCGGCGACCGGGGGACGGGGTGGCTGACGCGGTGGACCCGCACGCCGTCGTCGGTCATGAATCGACGCGGCCCGGAGCGGTCGGCCCGCCACTGGGGGTAGTGCGGGACACCGGTGATGACGGTGACGCCGTGACCGCGTCGCGCGAGGCCGGCGGCGAGGGCGGTGGTGTACGGGGCCACACCCGTGACCTCCGGGGTGAAGTTGATGCCGATGATCGTCAGCCGCATGTCAACTCGCCCACATCGACGTGATCGCAGCAGGGGTGACACCCGGACGGGGCTCGTAGAGCTCCCATGTCGCCCACCTCCCTGTCCATGCGCCGACCCGGGGATCGGCCACGCTCGACCGGCGCCCGTCGGGGAGGGTGACGGTGAGCACCGACCCCGTGCGGTTGATCTCGAATGCGACGGGACCATCCCCGCCGTCCGGCCTGGTCCACTCGCCGCGGGCGATGGTGTTGGCTCCGATCTCGGGATCGAAGACGCCCAGATCCCACGTGTGGTCGTCGGCGACGAAGTGGATCCCCGCATACGGGAACGTCCGGCGCGCGGCCATCGCGTCGACGACGGATCCGTCGAATGCGACGGCGGCGACGAAGCCCCCGGTGCGCGGGAACGCGGCGGTCAGTCCGAGCCGCGTCACCGGCCGCGGCAAGGGTAACTCGATGTAGCTCGCGGCGTCGGTTCCCGTCGGGTTCCCATGACGGAGCGCGCCCTGCTCGACGGCCATGGGTCTGCTGTTGCGGCCGCTCTCCAGGGTTCGCGCCGCAGGGACGTCGCGGAGCGATCGCGTCGTCGCGAAGTCGACCACGACGGCGGCGCCGGTCGGGCCGGGCGGCGGCCCGATGCTCGGAGACGGGATCGAGACGGCGTCCGTGGGACCCTCAGCGGCGTCGTTGTCGTGATCGTCCACGACGATCCATGTCCCGGCAACGAGAAGCACGACAGCGAGCAGGGATCCCACGGTCCACAGCACGCGACGGCGCGCGCGGAAATCCGGGCTCATCGCTATGCTGCGGCCGCGCCGATGGGGCTGCCCTGGTCGATCATGGGGTCATTCTGGGGCACCGCACGCAGTGTGGTCCCTGTGAGCGCCGGTCGTGTGGTCTCTTCGGAGTACCTTCCTCTGCCGCAGCCTCGACCGCCCTCTTTTCGGTGGGCGATGCAGCCATCGTGCTAGTACCGTTCCGCCATGGCCGCCGGTACGAGCGCGCCGAGTCATGCGGCCCGGACGGGTTCGCCCGGGGGAGGGGGAGTTCGGTGGAGGCGTCTGACGTCGATCCGGCCCTGGGTTCTCTTCGTGTGGCCTGCGTCGCGCTCGACGACCTCAGAGCAGCATGACTGCAGCCGTTTCGGCCGGGGGCGAACGGTTTCTTCTGACCGACGCCTCGTCCGCCGAACCGGTGCCGCGATCGTCGATCCGGAGCCCAGCCCTCGCGCTCACGGGCGCGACATCAGCTCTCCCGCTGATGACGTTCACGGTCACCGGCTTCTCGCTGGTCTGTTTCGTCTTCGCTGTGAGTGCGATCCATCAGTGGGTGCGCCGTGAGCTTGCCCTGCCGCTGCTCTTGTGCCTCGCAGGATCGCTTGCCTACCTGGTGTCGGCTCTGATCAACGAGACCTCGTTGTCGGCAATCGACGTCCCGGCATTCCCCGCTGTCGCCCTCTACATCGCAGGGATCGCCGTTCTCGCCCGTGATGTCCCGGATCTGATGGCACTGTTGGCCGGCATCTCGGCGGGCACCATCGCCTTCTACCTCGCCGTCGGCACCGCGCTCACCGCCGGCGGGTCCACGGCCGATCTGTGGAAGTACGGTCTCGCACCGTCGGTCACTGCCCTGGCTCTGATCGCGGTCGCGCGCCGCAGGCGAGCCCATCCCGCGGCGGGCTGCGTGGTGCTGATCCTGCTCGCATCGGTGAGCATCGCCTTGAACTTCCGCTCGCACGCGCTGATCTGTCTCGCTGCGGCGCTGTTGGTGACGGTGGATACGCTCCGCGGACGGCCACTACCGCTGGCAGCAAAGGCCGGGGTCGTCGCGGCGCTGGGTGTCGGTTCGTCCGCGGCGCTGTCGGCGGCGGCGAACACCGGACTTCTCGGCAGCGCGTTGACCGCGAAGGTGGAGATGCAGTCCGCGCAGCATGTCCCGGCCATCCTTGCCGGGCGCACCGAACCGCCGCTGTCGATCACCGCCATCGCACATCGGCCGCTGCTGGGATGGGGTGACGCCAATGCACTGTCCGCCAGCGTGTTCGACCACGCCTATCAGCTCGCCTACCGGTGGGGTTTCGACCTGTCCTATCCGCTGCAGACGCTCTGGCGGACCGCGGACGGGGCGGTGTCGCTGCATTCGATCCTGCTGGGTTCGTGGGCCGAGGCGGGTGTGCTCGCGGCGCTCGCCGCGGCCGGGTTGGTTGTCGCCGCGGTGGCTCTCGTCGTTCGCGCCCATCGTCTGCCTGCTCTCGCACCGGTGATGATGTTCCTGGGTATTCAGGCACTGTGGGACCTGGCGTTCTCGCCCTGGAGCTACAACCTCCCCGCGGTCTTCGCGATCATCGTGGTTCTGGCCGTGCGTCTGCGGGCGACGCGATGACCGGCCCCGCCGAGGTGCGGACCGCCGACGACGACGCGGTGCGGTCGGTGGTGCGAGCCCTCCGGTCGGGATGGATCGTGATCGTCCTGATCGCCGTGATCTTCGGTGGGGTGGCGCTGGGTGTGAGCGCGGCGCAGCCGGCGAAGTACCGGGCGACCGCGATCATGTACGTGACCTCCGGTGGCGGTGACGCCGGTCAGAATGCCTACCAGGGGCCGCAGGCCTCGCAGCAGCGCGTGCAGTCCTACACGAGGCTGGTCACCACCGATGCCGTGGTCGGTCAGGCGTTGCAGACGTCCGGGGTGCCGCTCTCGCTCGATGAAGCACGGAAAGCCGTCAGCGCCACGGCATCGGTCGACACCGTGCTGCTGAACATCGCGGTGGTGGAACACAGTCGATCGATCGCGGAGCGGCTCGCCGGGGGAATCGCCACCGCGATGACGACGTCGGTGGCGCGGCTGGAGACACCGAGCGGTGGCGGGCAGCCCCTGGCGAAGCTGACGTTGGTCACACCCGCGACGTCGGAGTCGACACCGGTGTCGCCCAAGCCAGTTCGCAACGTGGCACTCGCTGTCCTCGCCGGCCTTGTCGTCGGTGCGGTAGGCGTGGTGATCCGCGCCCAGACAAGTAACAAAGTTCGCAGCTCGGCCGACCTCGCTCGCGTCACTGACACGCCTGTGCTCGGCGTCATCCCGCGCGACGACCTGTTGCGTCGGCGGGGAGTGATCGACTTCGGCGAGGGCGCGGCCCCTGCCGCGGAGGCGTTCCGCAAACTGCGCACCAATCTCAGCTTCGCCCGAGTCGACGACCCGCCTCGGGTCATCCTCGTGACCAGCCCGTCGGAGGGTGAGGGCAAGACGACAGTGGTCATGAACCTGGCGGCCGCGATCGTCGAGTCGGGGCGTCGAGTGGTCATCGTCGACGCCGATCTCCGCCGCCCTCAGGTCGACCAGCGGTCGGGCTCGGTGGGCTCGGTGGGTCTGACGAACTGGCTTCGTGGTGACGGTGATCCGCATGATCTGGTGCAGCCGAGTCAGGTGGAGGACCTGTGGATCCTCAGCGCCGGGACACGTGCGCCGAATCCGGCCGAGCTGCTCGGATCGACTCGTATGCGGGAGGTGGTGGACGACCTCAGCAAAACGTTCGACGTCGTCATCATCGACTCTCCTCCGGTGCTGCCGGTCACCGATGCTGTCGTGCTCTCTGCGTGGGTGGACGGAACCGTGATCGTCGCACGATCTGGAGCGACACGATTCGTGGATCTGCGAGACACTTCTACTCAGTTGTCCGCTGCAGGCGGGCGGCTGTTCGGTGCGGTGCTCATAGGAACTGCGTCCGGTCCGTCGGCCTACACCTACGGACCTCAGAAGGCGCAGCGATCAAGGTTCCGGCGTCGGGACCGGGGGCGAAATGTCACAGAGGTCTTGAGGTGATGTAGTGGTGGTGAAGATGTCTGTGTCGACCGTGGACATGAAAGCGTCGGTCGTCCGTGGCAAGGACCAGTCGATCGAGTCGTTACGCGGCCTCGCGGCCATCTTTATGGTCGCCGGGCATGTCATTGGCGGAGGCGACGGTGCGCGCGGCATGCAGGTCGGTCCCGGATCGGGATGGGCGGTGTTCTACGAGTGTCTCGAGGACATCCGGATGCCGCTCTTCACGATGTTGTCCGGGTTCGTGTTCGCACTTCGTCCGCCGATGGCGGCCGCCGCTTATCCGGGACTGGTGAGATCGAAGGTTCGGCGGTTGCTGGTCCCCATGCTCGTGGTCGGAACGGTGTTGTTCTTCTCGCAGTACCTCATTCCGGCGTCGAATTCGCGTCCCCACCTCGGTGACTACCCCTGGATCTTCTTCTACAGCTTCCAGCACCTGTGGTTCTTGCAGGCGGTCTTCCTCATCTTCTTGGTGGTCGGGATCCTCGAGGTCGGCGGTGTGCTCGCAACTCGCCCGCGCTTTCTGATCGTTCTCGCCCTCACCTCGGTGGGCCACATGTTCGCGATCATCCCCTCGCCCTTCAACGTCTTCAGCGTCAACTCGGCAATCCAGTTGTTGCCCTTCTTCCTCATCGGGTATGGACTCCGCCGTCACGGCTTCTTCGCGGGGTCCGCGGGGTCCGTCGCGGGTGTGGTGATCGTTTTCGCTGCCGCATACGGGTTCCGGCTCATGCAGATCACCGGTCACGCGGAGGTCGGCCATCGGTGGGAAACCAAACTCGCTGCTTTCGCCGTCGGTGTGTCCGCGGTGATCCTGCTTTACGTCCTCCGTCATCTGATTCGCAACAGGGTGCTTTCGTGGATGGGCGGATTCGCGTTCGGTATCTATCTGCTCCACGTGTTCGCCACGGCCGGATCCCGCGTGGTCGTAACGCATCTCGGGGTCGGCAACCTGTTCGTCGTGTTCACGGTGTCGCTCGCCGCAGGCGTCGCGTTCCCGATCGTTTTCCAGATCCTGCTGGGACGCTTCGATCCGGTGCGTGTCCTGGTGCTCGGCGAACGTGCCAGGAAATCCGGGCGCCACCGCCTCCGTTCTCGGGAACGCGCTCAGGCGCGTAGCAGCGGGGTCAGGTAGTCGACCACCGCAGGGGGGATCACGGCGTTGGCTTGATCGTCTGTGGGATGTAGCCCGTCTCTGAACCTCTCTCGCGGATCCCAGCGGTCTCTCAGGTCGAGTAGTCCCACGCCGGCACGGCGGGCGAGCTCGGCGTACATGCCTTCGAAGGCGGGCAGGCGATGTCGCAGCAAGCCGCGCGCTCCGTGCACGGGATTCATCGTCATGAGCACGATCGCCGGCTGTTGGCACCCGCGGATTCGTCCCCGTAGTGATCGGATGATCGCGACGTGATTCTCCCGGCTTTCTCGCACCGTCATCCAGTCGAGAAGATCGGAATCGTTGGCGAGAAATTCGACGAGCACGACGTCCGTCGCCGGTAGGTCGGCTGTGGTGGTGACCACAGAGCGCCCCCAGCTCGACGTTGCACCCGGCCGCGCGATTCGCACGAGATCGACATCGCGGCCAAGCCGTTCACCGAGTCGGGCCGCGACAGCGTCCGGCCAGGTGTAGTCGTGAGTGAGGCTTGTGCCGAGTGCAGCCAATCGTATCGGCGCCGGGGACGGCGCGCTCGGACGACACCTCATGGCCACGTCGTGAACTGGGGTGGGTGGCACAGCACGGATGATCGACCCTCGGAAGTCGCCGACGAGAGTCGCCGCCATCAGCAGTACGACTGCCGCGAGGACACCGCGTCGGCGCGGTGAGGAGGTCAGGCGAGTCCCTGTTCGACAAGGGCGCTCTCCACAGCGTCCGCGTCTCGCATCCTTCCGTACTCGATCACGTCGATCTCGCTCTTGATGACGCGCGCAGGGTTGCCCGCCACGATCGACCGGGGCGGCACCGACTTGGTGACGACCGCTCCGGCGCCGACGACGCAGTTGTCCCCGATCTCCACGCCCGGCAGGATGATCGAACATCCACCAATGAAGCAGTTGGCTCCGATCCTGGTGTGGAGGAACATCCCTCGTACCCGGTCGTGGGTGAGGATCCGCGCGTCGAAAGCCACGTAGCTGTACGGGCCGATGTGGACTCCCACCGGGAAGGTGAGGTCGAGCTTCGCGGACATCGACAGTTGAGCCGTCGGGTGGATGTCCATCTTCAGCGCACGGACGAGCACGAATCGCCGCAGTGACACGACGACGTTTCGCAATCGCCACAAGCGGTTGATGCCCAATCGCTTCGACTTTCGCAGTGTCGTGTCATCCGTTGAATGCATGGAGCCCCCCTGGTGCTGTCGGTTCACTCGAGTAGATGTGTGGCGAGTCTTTGTGAACGATCAGCCCCGCAGAACCTGTCGACGGGAAGGTCCAGACCAGGGCGTAGAGGACGAACAGAGTCAGAAACGACTGGGAGAAGGTGAACTCGTCGAAGGTGCTGAACCCGACGACCATGGCGGCAAGTCCGCCTGCGAGCGCGAACACGAGATCTCGGTGTTCGGAACCCCGACGCGTGTGCCTGACGCTGTGTGCCACCCCGAACACGGCGCCGACGACGATCAAGAGCAGAGCGACCACGCCCATGACTCCGCCGGACAGGATCGCCTGGAGCCATTGATTGTCGAGATAGCGCTCGGTGGTGGCGGAGTTGCCAAACCCGTAGCCCAGCCATGGATTCGCGCGGAACAGGTCACCGACGTAGGCGTAGTCGTCGGTGCGCCCGGTGATGCTGTCGTCGCTCCCTGTATTGCTGAACAATTTGGTGACGGCGTCGAACAGCTCAGGTGCCACGACCGCATAGACGGAGACAGCGGTCGCCAGCACGAGGAACGCGGTGATCATCGCCCGGATCGGGAGGACCAGTGCGTAGATGACCAGGGAGGTCGCGACCGCGACGATGGCGGTGCGCGAGACGCTCGCCGGTACGGCGATGAGGAGAAGCCCGGTGAAGATCGCTGCGATCACACGTTGGTTGCGTGAGCGCGAATAGCGCGCGAGGTGCGCGGCGAGCGGCAGGATCACGGCGACGGTGAGTGAGAACCCGATGGGATGTCCTGCGGTTCCCATCACGCGGGTGAATCCCTCGCGAACCGTCGTCTCTTTCTCGAGAATGATGGAAAAGCCGGGCGGTACCAGGATGTATCGATAATCGGAGGTCGACACACCCTGGATCAATCCGATGACCACCGACACCATGGCGCCGGACACGAGCGCCCAGATCACTGTGCGCCGTGCTCTGGCTGTCGTCGTGGTCAACGTTACGTACGACACGACGCCCACGGCGATGAGAACACCCATCACGGCGCGAGTCGCGAGAGCGCTCTCATTCGCGGACACGAAATAGTCCG
Organism: uncultured Williamsia sp.; assembly: GCF_947494875.1. Classification (GTDB taxonomy): domain Bacteria; phylum Actinomycetota; class Actinomycetes; order Mycobacteriales; family Mycobacteriaceae; genus Williamsia_A. The sequence goes on along the minus strand of NZ_CANLWM010000008.1, from coordinate 113,921 downwards.
AGTACGCACGTGCGTAGGAGAACAGGGACAGTGCGCCATAACCGATGATGCAACCCACACCTGCGACGGAGGCCGTCCGAGAGGGAAGAAATCGTCGGCCACCGACAAGGGCGAGGATGCTCAATGCGAGCATCATTAAGCCGATGAAACGTGCGGGGGAACCGTTGCCTTTCAAAGGGCCCGGGAGAACCGCTTCATACGGCAACGCGAAGAGCAGGAACGCGAAAGCGATCACGAGCGGGTTCGCGCGCGGCGTCACCACTGGGGCGCGCAGGAAGCTGTCGTCCGGGGAACGGGAGCGGAGATCCGAGGCCGTCACCGCGCCGCCGGGCTGGGCAGTCGCTCGGGATCCGCCTTCGTGAGGTCGTCGCTGTCGTCAAGCGGTTTACGTCGCCTCCGTGCGACGTAGGCGAGGATGGCGTCGACGGCGACGGTCACCACCACGCTGATCAGGATCCCGCCCAGGATCGTGGCCAGAGCCTCTCGGGTTCGCGACGGGTAGCCGCCACCGGGTGTGGGGATCTCCGCCGGGGTCAGGGCCCGATACTGATTCGCTGCGGGCACACCGGCGTCCGATTGCACACTCTGCGCCACGGGTTCCGCCTGCGCGACCGCTGCCCTCAGAGTTTCCTGGACTGCTCGACCTGATGCGCCGGAGGCATCGATGACGAGGATGGGGATCTGTGTCCCGACCGGTGCGGTGAACAGCTTGGTGTTGTAATCGAGTGTTCCACCGGCCGCGCGCACTGCCTCCCGGGTGGACGGCTCATCCATGGCAGTTGCCACCAGCGTCGCCAGATAACTCACTCCGCCGGCATCGACCAACCCGTTCGAGTTGACCTGAACCGACCCCGTACTCGACGTCTGCTGAGTTTTCGTGCTCGGTGCGGTCAACCCGACCGAGACGTTGCCGAAGAACACCGGGGTGACACCCGAATAGTTGTTGTAGGCGATCGCAATGCTGATGGCCACCAGTGGAATGAAGACAAACCATCGGCGTGCGCAGGCGCGCAAGACGTCGAACAAATCCACGCGGGAAGCCTCTCAATACGTTCGTTCAGCTGATGCCGAGAATAGCCTGCTCGGGTAGCCTCACGTGAGGTCCGATCAGCTGTATTGGATCACGTGACGCACTGGCTCGCATGTCGATCCGTTAACGGACAGTATCGAAGAAACTCCGATCGTTGATCCGCTCAACCGTTCGTCATCCGTTCAAAGGACAGCATTTACATGACGGTTACATTGCCGCCGAAAAAGATTCAACTCCTGGGCGTGACCGTCGATGCATTGGATCATTCGGAAGCATTGCGTACCGTGGAGAAATTGGTTGCACGTCCCACAACCGACCTTATTGCATTTGCCAATGCACACCTTTTGAATACTGCATGGCGAAACTCGGCGTACCAGACCGCACTGGCCGGCCACGCACTAGTGCTGAACGACGGGATCGGCGTGTCGATGGCAGCCCGGATGTACGGTTTCGAGTTCCCCGTCAACCTCAACGGCACCGACTTCAGCCCAGCGGTGCTGGCCATGGCGGCCGAGCGTGGGTGGCGGGTCGCCTTCATCGGCTCACCCCCCGGTGTGGCGGAGAATGCGGCACGGGTCCTCGCTGGCCGTATCCCGGGGCTGAACGTGGTTGCGACGCATCATGGTTTCGTCGACGACGCACAGTCCATGACGGTGGCTGACGGTTGGGCCGATGCCGACATCGATCTGCTGCTGGTCGGGATGGGGTGTCCGCGTCAGGAGTTGTGGGCCGCCCGCTTCTCGGCTCGGTGCGGTGCTTCCGTGACGATGTCGATCGGCGCCTTCTTCGACTTCGCCTCTGGCACCGTCCCCCGCGCACCCGAGCTCGTGCGCGATTTGCACCTGGAGTGGCTGTACCGGTTGCGGCAGGAGCCGCGCAGACTGTTCCGTCGGTATGTCCTGGGAAACCCCGTCTTCCTCTACCGGGCGGTGCTCTGCAGGTTGCGACTCCAGCCATCTCGCCATTCGGCGCGGCGCGCGTAGAGCTCCCCCCACTGCAGGCCCCTGTCGGCGACACGCTCCATCAGCGCGCGAACGGCGACGCCAATGATGAGACACCGCTTCTGCGCGGCGCGCACGGCTCCCGTGGTGTTCTTGTCGATGAGTGTGACTTTGCCGCGGTACATCATGATCTGCTTGTCCACCAGCCGGCTCGACGATTCGCCGAGCGCATGGGTCGCGCACGCGTCGTTCGTGACCGAGGGACGAAATCCCATCGTTCGAGCGCGCTTACACAGATCGGCGTCCTCGCCGTACATGAAGTAGTCGCTGTCGAACCCGTCGAGGTGGCGCCACAGGTCGTGGTCGACGAGGAGCATGCACCCGGTGACCACGCCCACCTCCCTCGGCGTGCTGCGGTCCCACCGTCCGAGTCCCTCGGGGTTCAGCAACCCACTGTGCGGGAACAGTGCCGACAGGCCTGTGGCGTAGCAGAGCAGGCTCCACGTGGTCTGTTCGCCGAAACACGACCCGCGGTCGAGGTCCCCCTCCGGTGTGAAGATCCGGCCCCCGACGATCCCGCGTCGTGGATCCTCGTCGAGGTAATCGAGTAGCTCGTCTATCGCGCCCTCGGCGACCTCGGCGTCCGGGTTGAGAAGGAGTAACGTCCGTCCTCGCGCCAATCCGGACGCGTGATTGACTCCGCGCCCAAACCCGATGTTCTCGGTGAGGAATTCGACGGTCGCGTCAGGGCCGGCCCACTCGAGCAACTGCTCGGGCTCGACTTCCGGCGACGCGTTGTCGACGACGATCAGCTCCCACGAATGACGCTTCACCCCGGCCGGTACCGCGGCGAGCGAACGTCGTGTCCAGTCCGCGGCGTTGTAGGTCACCATCAGGATCGACACGTCGACAGAGCCTGTCGGCTCGTCGCGGGAAGCCAGGGCGGGGTTCGTCATTCGTGCTCCTGCAGGACTCGTGAGGTGACGTCTGTCGACCACTGCGCGTGTGTTCCGCGAAGGCGTCGAACTCGGGCCACGGCGAAAGCGGCTGCCGTGATCCACACGTAGGCAGCGACTTCGCCGACCGTCGCTTCCCGCCTCCGGACGATGCGGAGCAGAGCCGAACGCGTGGTGGAACGTCCGGAACCCGTCACCATCTCTTCGACGGCCTCGTTCCCGATGTGTACCCGCGCGCGGCGCCGGACCAGCGCGGCGACCGTTCGTGGCGCTGCGACGATGAACACCCCCGGAGTCGTCAATCGCTGGTCCGGACCGAAGACACCGCGAACGTACGCATCGTCGTTCATCACGTCGGGGAAAGTGCCCTTGACGGCTCCACCCGCTTCGTTGACCGCATAGATCCCCGCGCCGATGACCCCGTCCTCGGCGTAGGGGAGTCGCGTCCACACGTTGTGATATGCCCTCAGCGCCCAACCGCATCCGCGGGTGTCAACGACCATACGCGGAGCTCCGACCGCCGGCTCAGCGTGGTCGGCGAGCACGCGGGCGAGATCTGTCAGTGCGCGCGCCGACACCTGGATGTCGGCATCGAGGTACACCCTCGGGTATGTCTGCGCGATCTCGTCCCCGCGGCGCAGAGCCGCGATCTTCGACGCAGTCGGGATGACCTCCACCACCGCTGCCGGGTGATGCCGCAAGTGGTCGACGGCGACGTCGCCGGTGCGGTCGGAAGAGCCATTGACGACCACGACGACCTCGAAGCTCGCCTGCGAATCCGACCGGATGCGGTCGAGGCATCGTCCGATCACCGTGTCCTCGTTGTGTGCTGGGATGATGATAGACGCGACTGGCAGGAACGACTCTGAGTGGTCGGCAGCGTTCATGGGCGGATCCGGTGGCCGTAGTCCCAGATGCCGGCGCCGGCGTCAGGCTGAGGAGCCGCACCCGAGATGTCTGTCACCGCAATCCACGATCGTCCTCGCGCGATGGACATCCCGCTCACAGGTGACGCGTGCCAGGCGATCACGCCGACCTCCTGTTCGGGCCACACGCCTGTCGTCGTTCCGTCCATCCGGCCCTGCTCGTACAACCCCACCCGAACCGAAGCGCTGTCGTACTCCTTCGCGAAGTCCTCGACACCGGTCTCGCCGACGAGAATCGCAAGACCCTTGCTCCGTGTCTCGGCGACATAGGCGCGCATCCTCGCGGCGAGCTTCTCGTCGCTGATCCTCTCGTTCGTGGTGTAGTCGCGGGGCCAGCGACTGTAGACGTGGATGGAGAAGATGACAGGACCGAAGCCCCGCGGTTCACCGAACTGCTCGACCAACGATCCACCGTGGCGGAGGACGAAAGAATCGACCTCGCGAATCGGCCCGTCGCCGATGTCGGCGTCGTTGGGGATGTCGTTGGCGAAATTCGCTGCGTCGAGGACGACTGGTGTGAGAGGGGCGACCGCCCGGATCCGGGTCAGCATCCGCGTGTACTGGGCGGCGAGCCCGTCGATGTCGCGCTGGGGTTCGTTGATCGGGTTGATCCACACCCGCGGGTTGTCGCGATAGCGTCGGGCCACCTCGATCCACCAGTCGGTGGTCGCATCCTCGACGCTGCGTCCGGTTCCGTCCGGTGCGCTACCCGACCGCGTGGACAGCAAGCCACCAGTAGAGTCGTTCGGCGACGCGCCCAGCCCCTTGTTGAACTGGGCCAGGATGACCACGATGCCGGCGCGGGTGTATTCGTCGACGATGCGGTCGAGGTCATTGTTCGTGAAGAACAGGTGGCCCTGCGCCCCGCTGACCGCCCCCCAGTCACGAAAGCCGCATCCGACGCGGACAGCCGTCATCCTCCAGTTGTCTCGTGCGTCATCCGCGCCGCCGAGAACTGTTTCATTCCAGAAGAAGTCAGGACCGGACACGTTGACGCCGACAGGAATGAACTGTCTCCCGTCCGGATCCAGGATCTTGCCTTCGCGCGTGGTGAAACCTGGTGGTGAAGCGGTGCCGGCCAACACCCGTCCTGTCTCCTGCGTCGTCGTCTTTCCCCACGCGCTCACCGCCTGCAGCGTGAGCTTCTGCTGAATCTGGCCTGCCGGCAAGTCGATCGTCGTCCGCGGCCACGGCGCCTGCGCGGCGAACTTCCCGTCGACGAAGACGTTGACATCGCACCTCGACCGAGCTGACCAGGACACGGTGGTGTCGTCTACCGAAATTTTGTCGAGGGCATCGGGGCCCGGGTAGGACCGCGGCCACGAACGGTAGTACGCCGCAGCGCGGACCGAGTTGATACTCCGTCCGAGAGTCGACCCGGTTGCGTCGACGGCTTCCACGAAATACTCCCCGACCGCGTCCGGAACGACAGGACCCGCGAGGCACCACATGGCAGCGGGCGCGTCAGCGGTCCTGGCGGTTGTCGCTACCGGGCGCTCGAGGCCTTCTTTGCGGAGCCGGTATGAGTCGGGGTCGGGGCCGGAGTAGCTCTGGTCGAGCGTCCAACGAAACTGGATCCTGGTCGCGGCGGGAACGGCCTCGACGACAAGAGGTAGTGACGCGACCGCAGCCTCACCCACGCTGAACACCGACTCCGGCGTACGACGCGATGTCGAGCCGTCGGCGTCCAGTGTGGCGATGGCTATCGAGTGCGGACCGTCGGACAAACCGCTGATCGTCACCGCCAAACTCTTCGATGTCGGTCCGGGGCGGCCGTCGACGAAGAGTTGATAGGTGGGAGACCCACCGCGAGTACTTCCGCCAATCCACGACGCGCGAACAGTCCGCGCCCCGTTCTGACGTACCCGGAATTGCGTCGGAGGCTGAAGCGGATCGAAGAGGTCAGAGAGGGGAAGGGCGTCGGAATCCGGGACGGGTGGCGCATCTGTCGACGCGACGGGTCCTTTCGATCCTGTGCAGGCTACGGCGACGGCGCCGACAGCCGCAGCACCGACCCCGACAACGAAGTGCCGACGGGTGATCGGCCCGAAGCTGGACAGGTGGTCGGTCATCCCGTGAGACCCAACAGATCGGCGAAGACGGCCGCGCGATTGCCCCAGCTGTTGTCAGCCGCGATCGCCTTGCACTCTTCCGCCCGCGTACCCCTCGACCGACACGCGGCGATCGTCGCCCTCACGAATGCTTCGGTTTCTCCCTCGATGTGGATGACGTCATGCCCGAGCCACGCCATCGCGGGCAGGGGCGTGGACACTATCTGCAAGCCGGCGGCCAGGTATTCGAACGCCTTCAGGGGGAAGCTCGAATCGTTGAACTCCGAGCGCACGTAGGGGATGAGTCCGACGTCGCAGTGCTGCAGCACGGCATGGAGTTCGGTGCCTGTACGTGAATTCAGGTGATGAAATGCTGGTCGCAACAGGAGGTCTGCGAGTTCGGCGTGTTTGGTGAACGTGTTCTGTACCGGTCCGACGACCACGACCGAGATGCCTGCCTCGAGCAGAGCGGCCATCAGCGCGAGATCGATCCGGTCGGAGACCATTCCGATGAAGACAGCGCGGGGGTTCTCGACCCTCACGAGATCGGCCGGCTCGGGGTGCGTCGTCTCGTCCGGAGAACACCCTGCCGGGACGACCGAGGACCGGATCCCGCGGCGGACGAGAATTTCCCGGAGGTGCGGAGACACCACGCACACCGCGTCGGCTTGTGCCATCCGTGCGGTGAATCGTCGTGACACCAGGGCCGCGTCAATGCCGATCAGGTCTGCTCCTGCGATGTAGTTGTCCTTCACCAGGTGGACGCTCCGTGCACGCGGGAGGGCGCGCAATGTCATGGCAGATGCCGCGATGACGACGTAGCGAACCTGTCGTCGGTTCTTCGTGCGTTTGCGCATCTCCCAGCGAACTCCGACGCCGACCAGAAAGCCGGTCAGCGCGAAAAGCGGACGCCGTTTGCCGAACGGAAGCATTCGCGGTGAGACGACGGCCGTACCACCTCGTTCGGCAACGCCTCTCCCGCCCGGCCGGGGGCGTCCGAACGCCCGCGGCGGGTCGACGTAGACCACGTCATAGTTGGTGGCCAACGCTCTTGCCAGGCGTTGATCGTAGAGTTGGTGCCCGTCGAACGGGGTCGACGCGAGGATCACCACCAGCGGTCGTGTCGTCACGCGCCGACCAAGAAGTCGATGAGCGGTGCGTGACGAGTTCGCCAACTCATGGCCTCGACCAACGCGAGACGTTCTGACTCAGATAGCCGACCCCGCGATGCCGCGGCGCGTGCGCGTTCACCGAAATCGTCTTCGGGGTTGACCAATACGAGTTTCCCCGCGAGGTCGGGGTCGTTCGCGAAAGGGGGCAGCGCGGTCGCGACGACTGGAGTTCCGGAGCAGAGATATTCGAACAGCTTGAGCGGGGACATCGCCTCGGTGAGTGGTGTTCGGTGGTGCGCCAAGAAGCAGACGTCTGCTCCGGAGAGCAGACCTGGGATGACGTCTCGGCTGAGATTGCCTGTGAGGGTCAGTCCGGTGATTCCCCGGAGGTCGCGAACGACTTCCTCGTCTCGTACCGGGCCAGCGAGCGTCACGCAGAACCCGGCCTCGACGAGTGACCGCACTGCGTCGGTGTCCAGACGGCTGTCGACCGTTCCCACGTAAACGGCACGAGCTTTTCCACCGGCGTCGAACGATGTGCTTGGTTGTGCCGGTTGCTCCCATAAGGTGGGGTCGACGCCATTCGGTATCACGTGGCCGACGCCGTCAGGAACGATGCGCGCCAGCAGTTCCGCACTGACAGCGCACACCGGGATGCCCCGCGCAGCGATGGCCCGGTAGGCGTCTGTGATCCGATCGCGGAGATGACGCAGGCGAGGGATCTCACGCTCATCATCCTGAGCGTAGAAGACGACGCGGGAGTAACCCGTCAAGTCGCCATAAGCCGCATGCCACAGGTTGAATGTCACCAGGGCCGGTGCGGAGGTCTTGCGCTTGGCTGCACAACGCTGAATCTGCCTGTCGTAGAGGCGATAGCGAAGTGTGACCGCGCGAGACGTGTTCGGCAGACCGGTGCGCAACGTCAGTGGTCGTACACCGTCGACCGTCGGGGTGTGCGGGGCCGGCCGGTCTCCTCGGAGGCGGCGAACAGCTTGAGACAACAGGCCGCGAGGGTGGTCTGCGACCACGATTCGCGAAACCCTGCTATCCGCCATCATGGAGAGGAACAGCTGATCGGCGGTTGAGTAGAAGCCGCGCCGAAGAGTGTCGGTCCACGTGTCCGAGACCATCGCAAGAACGACAATCCGTTCGGGCACCGCAGAACTGTTCACCTCTTGACCGTCCCCCTGTCCGATTGGCATCAGTATGCGGTGACATCAGGTCTCCTGCATTCTGACCGTGACCGGCCACCCGCAGAATGCGGCTTCCACGGCCATATGCTGGGACTCCTGGTGCGGTCAGCAGCCAGGATCATCCATTCGGACCACATTCTTCACGGCCGAACCGCTCGATCTGACGAGTCCGACGGGGTCGGTTATCGTTCGAGCCATTCAGTCAGTCGTGGCGTCCCAGCGAGCGCGAATGGAGTTTGGTGTGTCTGCAGTCTTCGGTGTCGCTTTCACGGGAGATGCTGAGGATCGAACTGCGCGATCGGGCACACCGTACGGCGTTCTCAGCGGGTTGCGGTCCCTCGGCGTCGAGGCTTTTGCTTTGAAGGCGACGATGCCGACGAACGTCGACCGCGCGCTCGCTGCACTGGATGGCATCACCCACCTGGCGCAGAGACGAGAGTGGCCCTCTCAGGGGAAGTTCAAAGCGGCCTATCAGGGAGCCCACCTCGGCCGGGCAACGTCGATCACGCGCAGTCTCGCAGCGCGTGCGCGGACCGTTCGCCGCGATGTGACCGGCGTGATTGCTCTGGGAAGCGGTTACACCGTGGGCATTGATGTTCCCTACGTGATCTACGACGACATGACCGTCAAGCAGGCAATTGATCTCGGGTATCCGGCGTGGAGGGCCATGCGCGAAACCGATCGCCAATATCGTCTTCGGCAACAGGTTTCCGTCTACTCCAGGGCCGTGAAGTGCTGCATGACCACGCAATGGGCCGCGGATTCCGTCGTATCCGACTACGGAATCCCTGAGTCGAAAGTGGTGGTCGTCGGTGCTGGTACACATGAAGAGCGAAGGAACAAGGCGCGCGACTGGTCGACACCGCGTTTTCTCTTTGTCGGCAAGGATTGGCAGCGCAAGAACGGTCCGCGGGTTGTCAGAGCCTTCGGGTCAGTTCGTGACCGCTTCCCCGACGCGACGCTCGACGTCGTAGGAGGGCACCCAGTGCTCGACGAGCCGGGTGTCCGCACCCATGGAATGCTCTCGCGCGACGACGCCGGGGACCGTGCCACGCTTGCCGGGCTGTACGAAAAAGCCACGTGCTTCGTGATGCCGTCGATCCACGAACCAGGTGGTGTGGTCCTTGTGGAGGCAGCGGCTTCTGGAGTCGGGTGCATCGCCGGGTCTCGCGGCGGATCCAGGGATTTCGTGGGGGATGGGGGACTTGTCGTCGACCCCTTCGATGACGCGCAGATCGTGGCCTCCATGGAGCGATTCGCGGATCCTGAATTCGCTGCTTCCCATGGCTCTGCGGCGTTCACGCGGTCCGCTCATTTCACGTGGCCGCGCGTTGCCGAGAGGCTGCTCCACGCTCTTGTGGAGGACGGGGGAGTCACCCGGTCGACGGCTTCGAGATGAGGGCGCATTGACCGCAGCCCTCGGTCGCACCGCCACTCGGGGCGTCGTCGTCACCCTGGCATCGCGGTGGGGCAACACCGTGACGATGTTGTTGTCCTCGGTGTTGCTGGCCCGCCTCCTCTCGCCGGAGGACTTCGGCATCGTGGCGATGGTCACCGCGATCAGCGGATTCGTGGTTCTCTTCCAAGATCTGGGGTTGACCTCGGCTGCGGTGCGGGCCAGGGAGCTCACGCGTCCGCAACAGACCAGCTTGTTCGGGCTGAACGTCCTCCTCGGGTTGACGCTCGCACTCACGATGTTGTTGATCGCTCCGCTGCTCGCCGCCTTCTACAACCGACCAGAGGTGGCGGATGTCGCCCGGGCGTTGTCGGTCACCTTCGTGATCACCTCCCTCGGCGGTCAGGCCCGGGCTGATCTCCTCCGCGACCTCCGTTTCGGCGTCCTCGGAATCACGCAGGTCCTGGGAGGGATCCTCCAGCTCGGTGTGACCCTGGGATGCGCTCTGGCCGGTCTCAACTACTGGTCGTTGGTGATCGGCAGCATCGTGGTGAGCGTCTGGTGGGCGTCGTCCCTGGTCGTCGCCTCACGCTTCAGACCGACGCGACCTGCCCCGTTCTCCGAGGTGTCCGAGCTGATGGTGCAGGGTGCACAGATCACGTTCATCCAGGCGACGACGTTCTTCTCCCGCAGCCTGGACGTGATTGCGATCGGCCGATTCCACGGTGCCTCCGAAACCGGTCTCTACAACCGCGCTTCGCAGGTCGTCAGCCTGGTCGAGCAGCAGCTCATCGCCGCGGTGAATGCGGTTGCTCTTCCGGTGCTGTCTCGGTTGCAGGACGACGAGACCGCCTTTCGGTCGGCGCTCAGAAGAGGCGTCTCGGCGATGGGCCACGTCCTGTCTCCCATGTTCACCATCCTCAGCCTGCTTGCGGTGCCGGCAGTTCAGCTCGTCTACGGCGCGCAATGGAGTGCCGCAGGGCACCTGCTCGTCGTGCTCGCGCTCGCAGGGACTGTTCGCGGGCTGTTCGGACTGGTGGAATTGGCAGCAACTGCGTTGAATCAGATGAAGAGGCAGATCGTCGCCGCGCTCACCACTCAGGTCGCGACCGGTGTCGCCGTGTTCATCGCGTCGGCGCACAGTGTCTACGCGGTCGCGGTCACCTACGTCGTCAGCATATTCGGCTCGGTACTCCTGAGCGTCTGGTGGATCTCGCGCGGCAGCTTCATCAGGATGAGTGATGTGGTCAGTTCTTTCGGTCCGACCCTGGTGGTATGGGGTGTCGCCTACGCGGTGGCGCAATTCGTCTCCAGCACAGTGGTATCAGCGAGTCCGTGGGCCAGTGCCGGTATCGCCGTCGTCGTCGAGCTGGCGGTGGCTGCGGTCCTGCTGCTGAGTATTCGTCGGCTGCGACGTGAGCTCTTTGATTTGGTGGCCATGGTCGCGGTCGCGGTCCGACGGGGGACCTCAGAGGCAGAGGACCGGAATCGGGCGTGAATGGCTGTGGAGAACGAACGCCGCAGTCCGCCGCTGAGGTCACGGTGCTCCGCCAAGCCTTGCGATCGATTGCTCATGATCGGAAGCCCGCGGACGGCGTCGATGACGCAGCAGCCCTTGCCGACCTGCTGCTTCTCTACAGGTTTGCGCAGCGCGATGTGGGTTCGAGGAGGTCGGTTCAGACCTCACGTGAAGTCGGCGAGGCCCAGCTCCGTGTGGTGGAGAGACGTCAGATCTTGTTTGCCGTGAAGCGCGCACTCAACGATGCCGATGTGCGGTGGATGGTGGTGAAGGGACCCGTCATCGCCGCACGTTTCTATCCCGCCGAGTGGACTCGGCAGTACAACGACATCGACATCGTCGTCCATCCTGACGACGTCGGCGGCGCCATCGATGCGCTGTGCGACGCGGGCGCGAAGATGCTCGATCGGAACTGGGGGATGATCGCGCGCAAGCGACAGGGAGAGGTGTCGCTTGTCTACGGGTCGACGCTCCTCGATCTCCATTGGCATTTCTATTCGTCACCCTCGATCCGCCGTCGCTGTGGCGTAAACATGCGTGCGGTGCTGAACCGCCGCCGAGAGACGAACCTCTCGGGCCTCACCGTCCCGATCATGGACGATCTCGATGGGCTGATATTCCTGGCGACCCACGCCGTCCTCTCGGGTGGGCACAGAGCCAAATGGATGCTGGATTTCGCTTTCGCGTTCCGGACGCTGAATCCACCGCTGGCGGAGCTTTTCGTGAGGGCGCGCGAGCATGATGCCGCGCTTCAACTGGCAGTGATGATTCAGCGTGTCGAGGATTCGCTCGGAGTCGCGATCGGCAATCCCCAGCGGTTCCTGAGCCGCCCCGAGAACCTGTGGATGTGCCTCTGCGCCACCACCGGCCGGTATGCCCCCGTGGAGAGTTCGCTCTCCGGCCGGGTCACCGGGCGTGCCGTGTTCAGTGCGACGCGTGATTCGCTGACGACCAGCGTCCTTGCAATGGTCGAGAACCTGATCGACGCGGGAGAGGGGCGCCTTCGTGGTCGATCCGAGGCTGACGTCGACCGCACCGTCCTCCACAGCCCCGGTGGGACCGAGGAAGATCGTGAAGAGTGGCTTCGGGTAGCAAGTGCGGAGGGCGGCGGCGTGACCCGGTGGTCCCGCTGAGCGTGCGTGCCAGGTTCAGTGGGTGGCGTCCCACAACCCGTTTCCTGTGTCCGGCATCGGACTGGTGTCGGACCGGCCGGTGACCGACGACCAGAGCGTTCTGTCGGCTGTGATGGGCATTCCGCTCAGTGTCGATGCATGCCATGGGAAGAATCCGATGCCCTGTTCGCGCAAGACGCCAGTTGTCTGACCGCCCACCGTGCCCTTCTCGTACAGGGCCACCCGAACGCACGCCGAATCTGCGGTGCGCGCGTACGCCTCGACGCCGAGCTCTCCGACAAGTAGGGGTAGACCTGCCGCTTTACAGCGTTGGATGTAGTCCCTCAGCCGCGTCGCCAGCTGGTCGTCGGTGATCATCCCACCCGGTCCCCAGTTCACCGTCCACCGAGCGTAGAAGTGGATCGAGAAGACGATCGGCCCGTAACCTGCTGCGGGGCCGAAATCGTCCATGAGGGCCGGTCCGTTGGAGAGGACGAATGAGAGGGCGGGGTCGACAGGTCCTGAACCCATCGTCGTGTTCGTGGGGATGTCATTGGCGAACGCCGCTGCATCAAGGACTACCACGGAGGTTGGAGCTATCGCTCTAATGCGCGCGAGCATTCGTCGATACTGAGCCTCGAGTGCCGAACGGTCGGTCCCGGGTTCGTTCACCAGGTTGAACCAGGCTCGTGGGTTGGTGCGGTACCGATCCGCGACGGCCACCCACCAATCGGTGATCGCCTCCTCGGCGGAGCGTCCGGTCGGGTCGCCGGCGCTCCCGGCAACAGTCGGTAGGTTCTGGCCTGCTCCGCCGCCGAGGTGAGAGTGCTGATCGATCATCACCACGATCCCGGCGGCGGTGTAACCGGAGACGATCGCATCGACTTGGTTGTTCGTGAAGTAGAGGTAGCCGCCGGACAGTGCACCGCCGTCGCGCATGCCGCAGTTGAGTCGCAGTGCCGACCACATCCACGCGTCGCGCGCAGCGGCCTGCATCCCTGTCGTCCTCTCGGACCAGATGAAGTCCGACCCGTTCACGTTCGCGCCATGCGGGATGAACGTGGAACCCGAGGGGTCGAGAATCGTCCCGTCGGTGCCCACACGGAACGGCGTTGTCGGGGTCTCAGATGCTCGCGTGCCCGATCCTGAAGGCGTCACCCGCACGCCATTCGACAGTGGGGAGCTGTACCCCCATGTCGACACGGCAACAGCGGTGATGGTCTTCGGGTTGCCTGCGGTCATCCCGCTGATCTCTGCCGGAGACGTCCGCACCTGCCCCAAGAACTTGCCGGAGGAGAACACATTCCATCCGGCCACACCCGCGGCGCCGGGCTGACTGACGCTGATTCGGATTCCTCGGTTGAGCGCGGTGACCGTGATGGTCGGCGCCGCGGGACTCGAGCGATCAGTCGGTACAACGCGCGTGTAGGGCAGGACGACTACCGAATTCTGTGGCGTGATGGTCTGTGGACCGCCACGACCCTCGAGTCTGAGCCGAGTGGGTTGAGTCGTGCTCAGGCCGGTCACCAGTGCGCTGGTTTCCCCACCATCGACGGTGACGAGTTCCCGTCCGCTGTCCGCGTCCACGACGACGAAGGAGCTCGGAGCTGTCGTGGGTTTCGGCCACCTCAATTGGGCTCCGCCGAAGGTGTTCTCGGCCGACAGCCATTGCAGTCGAGAAGTCGATGCGGAGTCTGCTGCAGCTACCGAACGAAGAAGCTGCGCGGTGGACTCGGATTCGACGCCGGTGCTCGTGTCGACGCTGGTGAGCCGGACCGATATCGGTCGCGAGATGGTCAAACCCGTGAGTGTGCGCAACGCACCGGCTGTCGTGGCGACCAGCGCGTCGTCGACGTAGATGCGAGTGGACAGATTTCCGCTTTGCGCGACCCCGGGGAACCAGTACAGCGTGAGAGACCCTGCCGCAGCGCATTTCTGCGTGACCTGCGAAGGCGGGAGGCACGCGGTGAAGTCCGAGAGCAAGGAGAGCGCCGGCCCCGCGGTCGGCGCGCTGCGAGCGGGCCCGATCCCGCGGATGCCAGCGAGCGCGGTCGCCGCTGCTGCGCCGAGGACGCCGACGAGGAATGTCCGCCGTGAAGTTCCTGCCGATCGATCGGCATTGCGTCGCATTAGGGGACTCCTGTTCATCCCCCCGGAGAACGAATTTTCACGAGTAAATCACGGCACCGGATGAAGTGCTCAATCCACAAGAAAGTCAACGATTGGAAATTACTGCGACATGTAATTCATCGACTGCAAGCGGAACAACTCGGAGTAGCGTCCGCCGGTCTGCATCAGCTCGTCATGCGTCCCACTCTCCACGACACGCCCCTCGTGGAGCACATAGATCCGGTCGGCGAGTCGCACGTTGGCGAATCGATGGGAAATGATGAGCGCGGCTCGGCCGTCCAGTGTCGCTTTGACGTCTTCGAACAGTTCGCTTTCCGCGCGAGGGTCGAGGGCGGCGCTCGGCTCGTCGAGAACCACAAGCGCGCTGTCTTTGTACAACGCACGTGCCAAGGCGAGCCGCTGCCATTGCCCGCCGGACAGGTCGACGCCGGTGTCGATGTCGCGACCCAGGACCGTGTCGAACCCGTCCGAGAGACCCTCCGCCGTGCGGAGGAAGTTTGCGCGTCGCGCCGCGGCTCGGATTGGCCAGTCGTCCGTTTTCGACCAGCCGGACACAGCAATGTTGTCTCGGACCGAGAGGTTGAACCGTCCGAAATCCTGGAAGAGTGTCGCTACGGACGCCCGCATGTCATCGGGCTCGATGGGGGCTCCGTTCCACAGGACATCCCCTGAATCAGGCCGAAAGAGTCCGCCGACGATGCTTGCGAGGGTGGACTTTCCGGAACCGTTTTCTCCCACCAGTGCGACGATCTCGCCCGCGCCGATGTCGATTGAGACACCGTCAAGCGCGGGACCCTCATTCTGTGGGTAAGTGAAGCTGATGTCCCGCAAAGCCATTCCGCCGCTCAACTCGGTCGGTGCGCCTGTCCGCAATGGGTCTGCCGGTGTGACCACGAACTCGCGTAGCTGGGTCAGGAACGGTGCCGCCTCGATGAGGCCGCTGTAGGCAGCGTAGAGAGACGACAGCTGACCACCGAGCATCCGTGCCGCCACCGCGGCCGCCCCGGCGGAGGCGAGGGTGATCGACCCGTTGTCAACCATTATCGCGATTGCGATCAGTGCGGCGAGTAGGGCGACGGTCGTACCCACGATCTGGAAGAAGGCGAGCCACGACCGCCGTCGCACGTGGACGAGAAGCATGTCGAGGAAGCTTGCGTCAAGGCGGTCGTGGATGTGCATGAAGTGGTCGGCGGCGTCGTATGCGCGTACCTCGGCGGCGAATTCCCGCTCGGACAGGACGCGTCGGAGGCGTTCGCGTCCGATATACGTTGCTGTAGCAGTTTTCTGAAAAGCGAACTCGTGTCGGCTCGCCAGCCGGGAGACGACGATCGCCGGAATTGCGCCCAGTGCAAGGATCGGTATCAAAATCGGAGCTATCGTCGCAACTGCTGCTACGAGAAGGGCGGTCGACAAGACGGACCCGACGAGTGAGAACAGGGATCGTGTCATGGGAAGCGGTTGCATCAGCCCGCCGCGCTCGACCTGTGCATAGCGCGTGATGAAGCCGCGTTCCTCGAACCGGATCAGCGGAACCCGAGCGACGACTGCAAGAACTTCTCGCCAGACTCGTTGGCTGACTGCCTCGGCCAGTCGCCGCTCCTGCTGGGTTCGGATTGCTGCGAGCCCTGAGATCAGGGAAGCCGATGCCGCGAGGATCACGATCGGCCAGAGAGACGATTTTCCCGCGGACAGAAGAGCTTCGGCGACGTATTTGACAGACACGACGAGCATTGCAGTCGCAACCGCACCCATCACCTGTCCCACGCCGATGACATAGGTGCCGCGGCGATCAGATTCCACGCACAGGCGTAGCGCATACCGGGAAGCGCTTGCCACCGATCCGACCGAACCAGCTCTCAGCCGGCTGCGGCCGGTCTCATTGCTCGTCTGCAAATTGGTCACCTGACGATGGCACGCGAACACAGCAACGGCCTGACCACGTTTGATGTGGTCAGGCCGTTGTGTAAGGGCTCAGGACGGAACGGCGACAACGCTACCGTTCTCAGTGAACGCGTCGCTGCCTCGGCCGACCTTGAGGGTCAATTCTTGCAGCGAACCCAAATCGATCACCGTCGGCCGGGTGTACGCGCCGATCAAGACGGGATGATGATGACGTTGCCGGCCAGTCGACCACCCATGCCGTCGATCTTGCGGCCTTCCTTGTTGATCTTGTCGAGGGTGAGGCCGGCCAGCGAGCCGAGCTCCGTCAGGGTGGGTGCGGTGTAAGGCATATGTTTGTCTCCTGGGTCTGTTGTAGGAATGCTGGAAGCGTACCCGCTCATCAACCTCAGCGCAGTACTCCGACTGAACTATAAAATGGCTGAATTTCCAACGATGCGGCATTGTTAGTCATCGTTGCGAATTGAGCCACGCACTTTGCAGCAGGGCAATAGATGAAATGGTGCGATCGACCGGCGGCAGGCGCCATTGCGCATGAAGAATTGTCGGATTGACGAAACGAAGATCTACCCCGGACCCATCCCAGTGAGCGATGAAGTTCTCCGCCTCCGGACCCCATGGTGTTGCGGTGAAGTCCGCCTTGGTCGTCCGGCGTGTGACCTCAATCGGCAGCAGGCCATCAGCTAGTTCTTCGAGAATCGACGACCGGGTGGGATAACCCTGAAACGGTCTCGAAGCTGCCAACGCCGCCAACGTCCGGCGCTCCCACAGCGGATGAAGCACATCGACGCCGTAGGGTGCCGCTAGCGCCGACAAAGAACGGGTCGTCAGGACCAGGTGCTTGCTACGAGCGAATCCTGATATACGTCTATCCCACCGGATCGACTGGCCGCCTTCGAGAGTCGCCAACTCGCGGCGGAGAGCGAGATCAGCCCGCCGGGTGAGCCACGGCGAGACGAAAAAGTAATCAGTCGGCTTCTTCGCTAGTGTTCGGACCCTCCGTGCAGCCGACGCCGCCACGGGCAGACGGGCGGCCAATCTCGTCCGCCATGGTGCAGTGCCCGTCGAAAGCGCACGCGCCGCCCACTGTGAGTTCGCCGCGTTGCCCAACTCGTCGCCGCCGCTGCCGGTGAGAAGGGTGCCGCCCGATGTCTCTCTGGCGAGGCGTACTACAGAACTCGCCGCGGCTGGGTACGTGACTCCGATCCGTTGCAAGGCTTCGATTCCGTCCGGGCCGAAGATCTCTTCGTCGCCAGCGTGCACCTCCATGATGATTCGCTCAGTCACCCCCAGGTGATCGAGAACAAGTTCCTGCCATTCTGATTCGTCGGCGCTTGGGAGGTCCGGCATGATTTTTGAGACCGGGATCGGCAAGGCGAGATCGGCCTCGCGCGCGACGTCCACTGCTATCGCGAGAATCGTCGATGAATCACGGCCCCCTGAGAATGCAACAAAGCACGGCCCATGCTCCAATGCCCCACGGATGACGGCGCGGACCGCGGTGCGAGGCGTCTCGGGACCGAACTCATCGAGTGCGATCGCCGGTGTTCCGGGGTCTGTGCCGATCACTGATCCGAGTGCGAGTTCGAGATCGGTCAGCGGCGAAGGAGGAACCGTGATCACACGGGGCCTTTCAAACGCGAAGGGACTCGGTGGATCTCTCGGTAGACAGCAGTGACCTTAGGGTCGTCGGTACTGAGCCATGCGTGGGCGGTGAAGCCGTCGGACGCGTCGACGCCGATCACGACCTCCACTGGTCGGTCGTGGGCTCGCCACCATTCCTGTCGGATCAGTGCGCTTTCCAGGCATGTCGCCCGCGTCCGGCGCAGGACGGCTTCCATCCCGCGCGACGCCGCCGACGGCAGTCGATGCGGGGCGGATGGGCATCGCGTGCGAACACCATCACGCTTGAGTCGCCGCTGGACGATCGGGTAGGTGACCGCCGTCCATACGGCGGCAGCGATGTTCGCGGGACCGAAACGACGTGCCTTCGTCTCTCGAACGGGATTCAATGCGTCGCTCCCGCTTGCGCGGTCACGGAAGTCGCGATCTCGCTCATCAACTCGCCCATCGCCACATCGATCCGCGCCCACGATTGTGGGCGGGCAAAGTGAATCAGCCGCTTGGCGAGCACGCCCATCCACGCGACGGGGTGTTGCTGTCGGACGAAAATTGCCCTGTGTGGACTTATGACTGCGGCGCGATCAGCCACAGCCGCGTCGTCGATCCATATCTCTGAACTCCAACGAGGGACGATCCATCCACCCAGGGGATACGCCGGCTCGCACATGTCGGTCCGTACCCGCCAGCGGCGCCGTCGTCCCACCACGCCGATATCGATTCCCAGGCCGAAATGCTTTGCGGCGCCGGCTCGAAGATCGAGGCAGCGCGGCCCAGCCAACACCTGCGCGCCGTCCGTGACGACGATGTCGTCGGTGATGACGGGCAGGCCGTTCTTGACGCACCAGCCGACAAGCGAACTCTTGCCGGCGCCGCGATCACCGAGAACGCCCCACGCTCGTCCGTCCGGAGCGACGAACGCCCCGCCATGCAGGGCGACGCGCCCCGACCAGTCGGCGGTCACGATCGCCGTCGACGCCAGCAGCGGATGCGCCATCGCATGGTCGCCGCGTTGCGCGTTGACGATGGTCGTCGAGCGCGTCCGACGGTCGATCTCGGAATGTCCTCGGGGAAGATGAGGAATCAGGGCGGTCTCTTCATCGACGTGGGCGGTCACCTGGCCTCGTTCGGGATCATCAATGCGAACGACAGACCACTGCGGCCAGGTAGCCGGGACGTCGGCGACGAGGTCGTCCTCGCAGACGTCGGGCAAACGGAGTCCATATGCCCCGAACGTCATCTTTCGTTCTCACTCATCTGAGGCGTCACCCCGCGTCTGCGGCGGAGCCGGAACCCAGCCGCACCAGTCCCCGCTCGGCGAGGTGGTTGAGCAATGCCGCCACGTCAGCGCGCGCGGTCTCGACTGGGATCTCCCACTTGTCGGCCAACGAGGTCGCGAGTGCTTCCTCGTCTGAGCCCTCCGTGATGAGCGGCCAGATCGACGCGGCCGAGTCGTTGATGGAGTAGTACTGCGACCCGGCCAGGTCGAGGATCACATAGCCCGTGTCCGACTCCGTCCACGTGATGTCGAGACCGTCGACCGACACCGTTCGTGACACCTGATTCCCCTCGATCACTCTCGCGCCCCGACCGGTGTCCCCGTCACACCTGCGGCTTCGTTCGCGACGAAGAAGCGCACAACGGATCAAGAGTGCTGTGCATCACGCACTCGCGCAAGCCGAACGTGCAGTCCACCGTGAAATCGTCCGGTCGGACGACGCGGGCTCGGACGCTCAGCAGCCTCCCTGCAGCCACGCTCGCACAAAGCCCGCGGTCTGGTAGGCGTACATCCAGGCCCTATATGGCACGGACAGGTGCGTCCGGAAGTCGAGCATGGTGACCTGTCCTGAGAAACAGCGGCCGACGATGTAGCCCGCGCGCACCACGTGGGGGGTGTTCGTCACTACGAGAATCGACTTCCAGCCGCGACGTGCCGCCTCCTGACGGACAGACCGCGCTTCGCCGCGCGTGGTTCGTGGCGAGGGGTCGAAACAGATCACCTCCACGCCGTGTGGCTTGTCGCAGACCGATCGGATGTAGGCGGTCGGGCTGTTGTAGGGGTTCGACACAAAGACAGTCGGCGCGAAGCCCTGCTGAGCGAGGGACAATGCGTAGTACTCGCGTCCGTCCTGAAGGCCTCCGAGAACAACTATTGCGTCGGCCTTGTGGGGCTTTCCCGCCGTGGCGGGGTACACGTACAGAGGAAGGCCGGCGAGGGCGAGGAAGACGACGACCACAACTGAGACGAGAACGGTCCGTCGCAACACGCGCATGGGCTCAACCCAACCACCCAGCGTGGGGACACGCCGGTCGTGATGGCTCAGCAACCGACCTGCAAGAAGGCCCGCACGAAACCTGCTG
The DNA here is from genome assembly GCF_947494875.1 of uncultured Williamsia sp. Classification (GTDB taxonomy): domain Bacteria; phylum Actinomycetota; class Actinomycetes; order Mycobacteriales; family Mycobacteriaceae; genus Williamsia_A. Next base: position 93,675 of record NZ_CANLWM010000008.1, on the reverse strand, counting down.
TCTGGTAGAGGTACATCCACGCCCAGTAGGTGATCGAGAGCCTCTCCCGATAATCGACCATGACGAGATCGCCTGTGAAGCAACGGCTCACGATGTAGTCGCTCCGAGCGATGTGCGGGCTGAATGTGACCACCATCGCCGAGTTCCAGCCATTCATCTTAGCCTCGTCGCGAAGGAAGCGAGCCTCCCCTCGCGTCGTGCGCGGCTGTGGGTCGAAACAGATGACGCGGACTCGATGCGGAACATCGCAGACCGCCTCCATATAGGGATCGGGACGCGTGTACGGGTCAGAGACGAGGACCGTCCTGGCGAATCCCTGTTCGGCGAGTCGGATCGCGAACTGCTCCCGCCCGTCCTGCCGGCCGCCGAGGACCATGATGACGTCGACGGATCGTGGGCTTTGTGCAGCTGCGGGGAAGACGTACAGCGGCAGACCGCCGAGAACAGCCAGCATCAGCATCACGAGGCCGCCCGCCAGAGCCCGTCCGATGGTGCGCGCCACGACATGAGACTAGGCACTCGGCGGCAATCGGCCGTGCCTCGGCGTACGTTCGGCGCACTTCTGCGGATCAGGGTTCAATGTTGGTGCCGAGAGGGGCGACGCACGAGGTTCACCGGGGGTCAGCACAGTGACAGGAGTTCACGACACCACTTCGCAGCGCTACGCGGATGCGCGACTGAGTGGCCGCGAAATCGAGGTGCTGCGGGTATGGGCGATCGCGCCATCGAGGTGTGACGCCGCGCGTCGTCTCTCGGTCTCAGAAGCGACGGTGGCCACGCACGTGTCGCGTATCCGGGCGAAGTACGCCTCTGTGGGCCGACCGGCCACCTCTACCTGCCAGCTCCTCGCTCGCGCGTTGCAGGACGGCCTCGCCGACCTTCGAGACCTCTGACGTCGGTTTCGTGCGCGGTCCGGCGACGCACCGTCAGTAGTAGTACGGGAACGCGGTCCAGTCTGGGTCGCGCTTCTCGAGGAAAGCGTCGCGGCCTTCGACGGCCTCGTCGGTCATGTAGGCCAGGCGGGTGGCCTCGCCGGCGAAGACCTGCTGGCCCATCAGCCCGTCGTCGGTGAGGTTGAAGGCGAACTTCAGCATGCGCTGGGCGGTGGGGGATTTGCCGTTGATGGCCCGCGCCCACTCGACGGCGGTGTTCTCCAGGTCGGCGTGGTCGGCGACCTCGTTGACCGCGCCCATCCGCTGCATGGTCTCGGCGTCGTAGCTGCGGCCGAGGAAGAAGATCTCGCGGGCGAACTTCTGGCCGACCTGCTTGGCGAGGTAGGCGCTGCCGTAGCCGGCGTCGAACGAGCCCACGTCGGCGTCGGTCTGCTTGAACCGCGCGTGCTGGCGCGAGGCGATGGTCAGGTCGCAGACGACGTGCAGCGAGTGCCCACCGCCGGCGGCCCAGCCTCCGACCACCGCGATGACGACCTTCGGCATGGTCCGGATGAGCCGCTGGACCTCGAGGATGTGCAACCGCCCGCCCTCGGCGGCCACGCGTGCGGAGTCGACGGAGTCCGCAGTCTCGCCGCCGGCGTACTGATACCCCGACCGCCCGCGGATCCGCTGGTCACCACCGCTGCAGAACGCCCAGCCGCCGTCGCGCGGACTCGGTCCGTTCCCGGTGAGCAGCACCGTCCCGACATCCGGTGTCCGGCGGGCGTGGTCGAGGGTGCGGTACAACTCGTCGACGGTGTGCGGGCGGAAGGCGTTGCGCACCTCCGGACGGTCGAACGCGATCCGCACGATCCCGTTCTCGCGACCGTCGCCGGTGTGTCGGTGATAGGTGAGGTCGGTGAGGTCGTCGAACCCCTCGACGGTCGCCCACTGCTCGGGCACGAACGGGGACTCGGTGGCGTCGCTCATCCTGCCGAGCCTAATGACGCGCCTATCGGGCCCCTGACGCGCTACCGATAGCGTGAGGCGATGAGTGACAGCGGTGCGACGACCACCCCCGACGAGTCCCATGAGGGCGGCTTCCGCAGCGACATGGCCATCAACACCGACCGCGGTGGCCCGCGGTACGGCGAGTTCATCGATTCCGTCCGCCTGTTCATGGACCGGGTGCGCGCGGCCGAACCGGGCGAGGAACTCGTCGACCGTGTCATCGCCACCCTCGCGGAGTTGAACGACGAACTGGGTGCCGTGGCGATCGACGAGTGGAACGCGCCGTCGGGCACACGGATCGACCTGCCGGCGCGCGGCAACCTGACCCTCCCGCCCTACGAGGTCGTCAAGGCCGACGAGAACGGCGTCGAGGCGATCGTGCGGTTCACCCGCTTCCACCTCGGCGGCAACAACGCCGCGCACGGCGGATACATCGGTCTCGCATTCGACGATCTCCTCGGAATGACCGGCGCACTCTCGTCGGGAAAAGTGACACGAACCGCATATTTGACGGTGAATTACCGATCGATCACGCCGCTTTATCGCGATCTCACCGTTCGTACCGGAATCGACCGTATCGACGGACGTAAAATCTTCGTCACGGCGACAATGCATGACGGTGACCGGCTGTGCGCCGAGGCCGACGGGCTGTTCGTCGCACTCAAGCCCGGGCAGCCCTAGCAGCGGTTTTCTTCATCCTCCGTACATCTTGCAGTCCAGCGGACGACGTCCGCCCGAGACTCGCTGTCCCCCCAACGGATGGCTTCCCGCACACCTGTTGCAGCGATGGTTGTCAGCCGTTACCGTCATCCTGTCAGGCTTCGGGCAGGAAGCCGTGAACTGAGCGAAGCGCAACGCAGCGCGGCATTAACGACTTTAGCGGCATTAATTTTCGCTAGAGTTCGCGTTATTGGTAACGCCCGCGGTGCCGGGCGGGGGGGAACACATGACCGCGGAAACGGAATCGCGGACCAGGTCGGTCGGTCGTCTCTCCCCACGCCGGGTGGTTCGCCCGCGGACCCGGGAGCGGTTGTCCACCTGGGCGGATCTCTACCGCCGCAGACTCCTCTTCACCGACGCCGTCGTCGTCGTGGTGGCGGTCGTAGCTGCAGAGCTCGCGCGGTTCGGCACGGAGTTGATGATCCCCGTCGCGCGCCTTGAGATCCCGGCGGTCTTCGTCGCGGCGGCGATCGCCGGCTTGTGGTTCGTGCTTCTGAACATCATGCGGGTGGCGGATCTGCGCATCATCGGGGCAGGGCCCACCGAGTTCAGCCGCGTGGTCAGTGCCAGCGTCACTCTGTTCGGTCTCCTGGCTATCGTCGACTTGCTCTTCAAGCTGAACATCGCGCGAGGTTTCATCGCGCTGGCTCTGCCACTGGGCACGTTCGGACTGCTGCTGTCGCACTTCCTCTGGCGCGTCAACCTCAAGGCTGCCCGGCGTCGCCGCGCCTGCCTCGACCACGTACTCGTCATCGGCGGCGAGCGGTCCGCGCGTCAGCTGATCGCCCACCTGAATCGCAACCCCGAGTTGGGCTTCGAGGTCGTCGGTGTGTGCCTCCCCAGTCCCGGGATGCGCACCGAGATCACCATCGGCAACCATCGTGTGCCGGTCCTCGGGGAGTTCGCCGATGCCGGCGACGCCGTGGTCGCATCACGGGCGACGACGGTCGCGGTCACCTCGGCCGAGGTCCTCGGCCACTCGGCGATGCGCGAATTGTCCTGGCAGCTCGAGGGTCTGCACGTCGACATGGTGGTCGACCCCGGTGTGATCGACGTCGCCGGTCCGCGCATGCTGGTGCGGCCTGTCGCCGGCCTACCCCTGCTGCACGTCGAGAAGCCGACCTACCAGGGCGCCAACCGCATCATGAAGGCCACTGTCGACCGGTGCGGCGCGCTCGGCGCGCTGCTGGTCGCCGCGCCCGTCCTCATCGCGTGCGCGATCGCGGTCAAACTCGACTCGCCCGGGCCGGTGTTCTACCGCGCCCAGCGGATCGGGCTGAACAACGAGCCGTTCTCCATGTGGAAGTTCCGGTCGATGTGTGTCGACGCCGACGCGAGACTGGCTGACCTGCAGGCGAAGAACGAGGGCGCCGGACTGCTGTTCAAGCTGCGCGACGATCCCCGCGTCACCCGCGTCGGGAAGTTCCTGCGCCGCTACAGCCTCGACGAGCTACCGCAGCTGTTCAACGTGCTCGGCGGGTCGATGAGCCTCGTCGGGCCGCGGCCGCCGCTGCCGTCGGAGGTCCAGCGCTACACCGGCCCCATCGCCCGCCGCATGCTGGTGCGTCCTGGTATCACCGGGCTGTGGCAGGTGTCCGGCCGCTCCGACCTGAACTGGGAGGAGTCGGTCCGGCTCGATCTCAGCTACGTCGAGAACTGGTCCATCGCACAGGATCTCGCGATCCTCTGGCGCACCGTGCGGACCGTGGTGTCGAGCCGCGGGGCCTACTGACGCCGGAGCCCGATCAGCCAGTCGGCGAGACGCTCGACGAGCGGGCCCAGTTCACTCGCGACGCGGTCGAAGTCCGCGCGCGGGCGACCCATCGGGTCGGCGATGTCGAGTTCAGGGCGGTTGCGGTCCCCGGGGAATCGGGTCGCCGCGAGATCAGCGGTCCCGGCCACGATCGCCTCGTCGAACTCCCGGGCCACAGCGATCCGCTTCCACCGCACCGGCGCCTTCGTGGTCGCCGCGTCGCGGTGCTCGCGGGACATGCCCAGCACGATGTCGGCGTCGGCCAGCATCGCCGGGGTGAGGTAGCGCGCCGCGAACCCGTCGGTCGCGATGCCGCGGTCGGCGAGGACCTCCGCGGTCAACGGGTGCACCGGGTGATCGACGAGGGCCGCCACGCCTGCGCTGCTGACCTGCGCCGCGTCGGGGTGGTCGCGAAGGCGGTGTCGTAGCAGGTATTCGGCCATCGGCGACCGGCAGATGTTGCCGGTGCAGACGAACAGGACGCGGGGCGTCACCGCGCTCAGGCCGCGGTGCCGGCGCCGACCGGTCCCGCGGTCAGCGTCATCCCGGCGTTGCGCAGGCGATCGACGAGCGCATCGCCCATCGCCGCGGCCGGGGTGAGCACGCCGGTGCGGTTCGGCAGCTCGTCCCGGTCGAGGGCGAGGGTCAGCGCGCTCTCGGCGAGCATCACCGCAGTCGCCTTGTAGCCGGGATCGCCCTTCGCCGACACCCGCGACGAGAACCGCTTGCCCGTGGTCGTCGTCGTGAACACGTCACACGTGAAATGGCCTGTCTCGCGAACCTTCTCGCTGGGACCGGAACCGGGGGAGGGGAGGATGCGGTCGAGGATCTTGCGCGTCGGCGTGAACGCCATCGCCGCGAGGAACGCGCCGAGCCCGCCGGCGACCGCACCTGCCGCGATGGTGGAGACGACCGGTAGGGACCCCACCGACATGACCTCCGAGTACCGGAACTTCTCGCCGTAGGCGTTGTCCAGCAACGCATTGCTGCGTCGGACGATGCGGGTGTTGTGCGACGCCATGACGAACGGCGCCAGCGTCCCCTTCAACGACGGGTCGACGCTCGACGCGGCGACCAGCTTCGTGTCGCTCGGCTCACCCGCGCGCCGCAGACGCGGCTCGCCGGGGCCGGTGGACAGCGCGTGCTTGTCCAGCAGGGTGCGCCGCGTCTCCGGGTCCTTGGCCTCCTGCGCGATGACGCGCATCGAGTCGATGGTGCCGCCGGAGACACCGCCCTTGAACGACTTCACGACGAGGGTGGTGTCCGTCAGCTCGCCCGCACCGGCTTCCTCGACAGCGCGGTGCAGGACGTAGACGCCCATGTCGGACGGGATGGAGTCGAAGCCGCAGGAGTGGACGATGCGGGAACCGTTCGACGCGGCCTGCTCACCGAACTTGTCGATCGACAGGCGCACGAACGGGACCTCGCCGGTCAGGTCGACGTAGTCGGAGCCGGCGTTCACCGTCGCGGCCAGGACCAGTTCGCCGTACTTGAGGTACGGGCCGACCGTCGTACACACGACGCGGGTGCGGGCGGCCATCGCGTCCAACGACGACGCGGAGTCGGCGTCGGCGACTATCAGCGGCCAGTCGTGGGCGGATTCCGGCAGAGTCCGGCGGACCGAGGCGAGTTTGGTCTCGCTGCGACCGGCGAGCGCGACCCGGGTTCCGGCGGGGGCGTTGCGGGCGAGGTAGTCGGCGGTCAGAGCGCCGACGAAGCCGGTGGCTCCGAACACGACGACGTCGAATTCCCGGGACGAATCGGTCATGGGCCGACCCTACTCGGGACGACCGTGCACCCGGGAGGGCCTCAGAGGTGGGCGGGCTCGCGGACGTCGCCCGTGCTGCGGGCCGCTCGTGTGGTCCGCCAGCGGTGGTACGCGCGGGCCGCGAACGGCGCGACGAACAGCATCATGAGCACTCGCACGATCTGTGACGCGAGCACGAAGGTGATGTTCGAACCGGACGCTGCCGCGGCCGCGAGCACCGCGTAGATGCCGCCCGGCGTCGTCGCGAGGTAGCTGTCGAACATGCTCTCGCCGGTCCAGACGCTCAGTGCCGCACCGAGTCCCGCGGATCCGACCCCGATCAGCAGGATCAGTGCGACCGCGTACGGGAGGATCTTCCCGATCGCCTTCATCGCCGACATGGTGAACCCGAGTCCGGCCTGCCACCCGATGACGGCGTACGCGACGGTGACCAGGATCGTCGGGACTGCGGCCGGTCCCGCCCATCCGGTGAGCTCGGCGACGACGGTCACGATCAGCGGACCGAGCAGTCCGGCCGCGGGCAGCCTGATGAGACGTCCGACAGTGAGCCCGATCCCGATGCCGACGGCCAGCAGCACCAGACCCCACGCCTGATCGGTGAGACCCGCGCCGGCCTTCGGTGACGATCCACCGGACGTGTGCGCGCCGAACACGAGCGTCGCGACGATCGGCATGGAGACGGTGACGAGTCCGACGCGCACGTACTGCACGACGGCGACCACGCGCTCGTCGCCGCCGAGTTCACGGGTGAGTGCGACGAGGCCCGACGCGCCGCCGGCGACGAGGGCGAGCGATCCGGTGAGGGAGTCGACGCGGCGGTTCAGGCCGAGCAGAGCGCCGCCGCCGACAGAGAGGACCAGCGTGCCCAGCGCGATCACCACGACGGGCAGCCACGAGTCGGCCAGCCCGCCGAGGACGTCGGGCTGGACCATGGTGCCGATGTAGACGCCCAGAACGCCCTGACCGGCGATGCCGCAGGCGCGCGGCATGGGCGGCTTGGCGGGGGAGTCGTCGTCGCGACCCGGACGGGCTGTCGGGGCCCAGCCGAGCAGCGCCAGGGCTGCTGCGACGACGAGTCCGGCGAACAGTGCCGCGGACGGGACGTCGAGCTGGTCCAAGCCGAGGGTGGCGACCGCCGTGACGGCGATCAGGACACCCCAGCGGATCAGCATGATGCCAAGACTACTCTTGGTATCTCCCCGATGTGCACCTGGTGGAGGCGGGTGATTCTCGCAGAATTGTCGTCTATCCTCTTGCCATGTCCGACTCCGACGCCACCCGCCTGCGCGAGGCCGTCATGGGCGTCGCCCGAGCGGCGCGCCTGCACCGGCCCGACCACGGGCTGACCCTGACGCAGGTCACCGTGCTCGGGTACCTCGACCGTCTCGGCACGACGACCGTCGCCGAGCTCGCCGACCGCATGCACGTCCGCGTGCAGTCGCTGACGGTGAGCATGAACAAGCTGACCGAGGCCGGACTGATCGAGCGGACCACCGATCCCGACGACCGTCGTCGCCAGCTCGTGTCCCTGACCAGCGACGGTGTGAACCTCCTCACCGAGGATCGGGCGCTGCGCGACGTGTGGCTGGCGCGTGCCGTCGACGAGCAGCTCGACGAGACCGAGCGTGGCCTGCTCATGCTGTGCGTTCCCCTGCTGGAGCGGCTCGCGTCGACCGAGGCGATCGGTGTGCCGAAGCACATGGGGGATTCGTCACGACGGACCGGCCCCCGGTCGGGGGTATCTACCCTGGACTGATGAACCCGTCCACGCTGCAAGCCCGCGTCATCGTCGACGAGATGGTGCGCGGCGGCGTGCGGGAGGCCGTTCTGTGTCCGGGGTCGCGGAACGCGCCGCTCGCCTTCGCCCTCCACGCTGCCGATCGTGCCGGGAAACTCCGTTTACACGTCCGGATCGACGAGCGGACCGCGGGCTTCCTCGCCCTGGGTCTCGCCGCGGCGTCGCGGAATCCCGTGCCGTTCGTGATGACCAGCGGGACCGCCGTCGCCAACGTCAGCCCCGCGGTGTTCGAGGCCAACTACGCCCGGGTGCCGCTCGTCGTGATCAGCGCGAACCGGCCCTACGAGCTGCTGGGATCGGGTGCGAACCAGACCATCGAGCAGTTCGGCATCTTCGGCACGCAGGTCCGCGCGGCCATCAGCCTGGGCCTCGCCGAGCAGGACCTCGACACCAACTCGCAGTGGCGGTCGGGGGTGTGCCGCGTGCTGGCCGCCGCCCGCGGGGCGCGCACCGGCAACGCCGGTCCGGTGCAGTTCGACATCCCGCTGCGGGAGCCGCTGGTGCCGGAGGCCGGCGTACGCCCCGACGACGACCTCGGCGCGTTCGCCGGTCGCGCCGATGGCGCCCCCTGGACCACGGCAGCCGTCGGGCGGCTCGACGTCCCGCTCGACATCGACCTCACCGAGGACACCGTCGTCGTGTCCGGGCACGGCGCGGGTGTGCGGCCGGAACTCGCCGGAATCCCGACCGTCGCCGAGCCCACCGCGCCGTCCCCCGAGACGCCGCTGCATCCGCTCGCGCTGTCGGTGCTGCGGCCCAAGCAGGCCATCATCTGCGGTCGGCCGACGCTGCACCGGCAGGTGTCACGGCTGCTCGCCGATCCCGAGGTACGCGTCTACGCGCTGACCACCGGGCCGCGGTGGCCCGACGTGTCCGGCAACGTCCTCGCGACCGGCACCCGCGCCGTCGTCGCGGGGACGCCGTCGGAGGAGTGGTTGAAGGCCTGCGACGACGCGCAGCAGCGGGCGGTCGCGTCCGTCGATGCCGAACTGGACCGCGAGGGTCTCGCGACCGGGCTGCACGTCGCGCGGACGGTGAGTGCGGCGATGCGACCCGGGGAGCAGCTGCTGGTGGGGGCGTCGAACCCGATCCGCGACGTCGCGCTGGCCGGGCGGGTGTCGTCGGAGGTGCGGGTGATGTCCAACCGTGGCGTCGCGGGCATCGACGGGACGATCTCGACGGCGATCGGCACCGCGCTGGCCCACGACGATCGCCGGACCGTCGCCTTCATGGGCGACCTGACGTTCCTGCACGACGCGTCGGGCCTGCTGATCGGGCCGGGCGAGCCGCGGCCGCGGGACCTGACGATCGTGGTCGCCAACGACGACGGCGGCGGGATCTTCGGGCTGCTCGAGCAGGGTGAGCGGCGGTTCACCGGCAAGGACTGGGACGGCGCGTTCGAGCGGGTCTTCGGCACCCCGCACCACGCCGACATCGGTCGTGTGTGCGCGGGCTTCGGCGTCGACCACCAACGCGTCGACCTCGCCGACCTGCCCGCCGCCCTCGGCGAGCCGGGCTCCGGCATCCGGGTGATCGAGGTCCCCACCGACCGCGACCGCCTCCGCGACGTCCACGCTGCCATCGCCTCCGGCATTCGGTAGTTTCCGCCCACTCGGTGGTGATTTTCGGCCCACTCGGCGGTGCTTTAGTGCCCGCTCGGCGGTGATTTTGTGCCCGCTCGGCGGGGTTGCCCGGGTGACCCCGCCGCCGAGTGGGCCAACATCCTCCGCCGACTGGGCAGTAGATCTCGCCGAGCGGGCAGAAAAGTCACTCCGAGCGTGCACAGGGTGCGCCGGTATCGTGTCGCGCATGCCGACTGCGCTGCGACGGACGCAGATCACGCTGCTCATCGTCGGCGCGATCGTCACCGTCATGATGTGCGTCGTCGTCGCCGGGTGTTACCGCGACGACGCCGCGATCGACGCACACAGGGGCACGGCCATCGCCGACGTGGTCACCGCCGGCGCCACCAAGTCGACCGTGCGGTTCTACACACCCGACGGCGAACTCCGCAGCCCCCGGCTCGGCGTCTTCTATCCGACCGACCTGACGGCCGGCCAACGGATCAGCGTCGAATACGACACCCGCAACCCGGACACTGTCCGCGTCGCCGGGCGCGACGCGAGCCTGTCGATCATCCCCGCGCTCTCGGTGGTCGGGTGGACCTGGGCGGTGCTGCTCGCCGCGATGGTCGGGATCGCGGAGTACGCGCGACGGCGTCGGCGCCGCGGCTCCGACGACGTCGACGACACCGGCGGGCAGACAGCGGGTGAACCGCGCACGGACAGTTCACCGTCCATTACGGGCGGGGTCACGTCGGAGAGCGATCCGGGTCAGGTGCACTCACCACACTGAGGCTCGTGCGTACAGCCATCGTGACGGAGAGTTTCCTGCCGAACACCAACGGCGTCGTGAACTCGGTCCTGCGGGTCCTGGAGCACCTCGACCGTCGCGGCCACGACGCCATCGTCATCGCGCCCGACACCCCACGGGGTTCACAGCCGGCGCCGCGTGAGATCAACGGTGTCCCTGTCCATCTCGTGCCGTCGGTCAACGTCCCGAAGATCTCGTCGCTGCCCGTGGGGATGCCGCATCGCACGCTGTACCGGGCACTCGCCGACTTCGGCCCCGACGTCGTGCATCTCGCGTCACCGTTCGTCGTCGGCGCGGCCGGAGCGCACGCGGCCAACCGCCTCGACATCCCGACGGTGGCCGTCTTCCAGACCGACGTCGCCGGATTCGCCGCGAGCTACGGCATCGGGCTCACGACGCGCGCCGCGTGGGCGTGGACCCGACGACTGCACGCCTCATGCGATCGAACTCTCGCGCCGTCGTCGGTGTCGGTGAAAGCCCTTCAGGATCACGGTGTTCCGCGCGTCTTCCGGTGGGGCCGCGGTGTCGACGCCGAGAAGTTCGCGCCCACCCGCCGCGACGACGCGCTGCGCGCGCGGTGGAGCCCGACGGGTGCACCGATCGTCGGGTTCGTCGGCCGGCTCGCCCCCGAGAAGCACGTCGAGCGGCTCGCCGTGCTCGCGGGTCGTCGTGACCTGCAGATCGTGATCGTCGGTGACGGTCCGGAACGTGCCCGCCTGCAGCGGCTCATGCCGAATGCGGTGTTCACCGGCGAGCTGTCGGGACTGGACCTCGCCGCGGCCTACGCCAGTTTCGACGTGTTCGTCCACGCCGGCGAGCACGAGACGTTCTGCCAGGCCGTGCAGGAGGCGCTCGCGAGCGGCGTGCCGGTGATCGGACCCGACGCGGGCGGACCGAAGGACCTGATCGCGCCGATGCGGACCGGGTACCTGCTCGACGTCCCGTCGTTCGAGCAGCGACTTCCCGCGGCCGTCGACGCCCTGCTCGACCCGACCGTGGGACCGGCATTCGGCGCCGCTGCCCGTCGTAGCGTCGCCGGCCGCACATGGCCGTCGATCTGCGACCAGCTGCTCGGCCACTACGAGGCCGTCGTCGATCGCGCCGGCAGCCTCGCCGTCTCCCGCCGCACCGCCTGATCTACACGGTCGACGGGATGTACCGCACGGTCGACGGGATCTACCGCCCGCTCGGGGGTGGGTTTCGGCCCGCTCGGCGGTGAGTTTCGGCCCGGTCGGGGGTGAGGATCGGCACGCTTTGGCAAGGGACCGGGGGCAGTACCGTGGTGGCATGAGTGCAGCCACGTCCCGGGCCGGTCTGGACAAGCAGCCGTCCGAGGTCGCCGCGATGTTCGACGGCGTCGCCCGCCGGTACGACATCACCAACACCGTCCTGTCGTTCGGTCAGGACCGGTTGTGGCGCAAGGCGACCCGCGAGGCGCTGGCACTGACCCCCGACGACGTCGTCCTCGACCTCGCGGCCGGGACCGCCGTGTCCACCGAGGAACTCGCGACGTCGGGGGCCCGCTGCGTCGCCGCCGACTTCTCGCTGGGCATGCTGCACGCGGGGTCGTCGCGACCGGTCCCGAAGGTCGGTGCGGACGCGCTGCACCTGCCGTTCGCCGACGGAGCGTTCGACGCGGCGACCATCTCGTTCGGACTGCGCAACGTCAACGACGTCGACGTCGCACTGGAGGAACTGCGCCGCGTCCTGCGGCCGGGTGGACGGCTGGTGATCTGCGAGTTCTCGACGCCGGTGTTCTCCCCGTTCCGCACGGTCTACATGGAGTACCTGATGAAGGCGCTCCCGGCCGTCGCGACGCGGGTCTCCAGCAACCCCGACGCGTATGTCTATCTCGCGGAGTCGATCCGGGCGTGGCCGGACCAGGAGGCACTCGCCCGCCGCATCGCCGACGCCGGGTTCACCGGGGTCCGCTGGCGCAATCTGACCGGCGGGATCGCCGCGCTGCACAGCGGCATCGCGGACTAGCTGAACGGCGGGCGCTGGTCGACCACCGTCGACACCTTTCCGGCGGCGTGCCACGCCCGCGCGACGAGGTCGCGGTCCTCGGCGGTGATGAGGTTGCCCATCACGCGCACCACCATCGACATCAGCGTCTGCGACCGGATCCCCGGGCGTCCCAGGACGGGTACCGCCTTCGGCACGGTCAACACGCCTGCGAGCCGACGCGCGGCGGAGAACGCGGTGCCGTAGTGGTCGGTGAGCAGCGCCGGCCAGTCCAGGGTGTGGTCGGGCTCACGCAGACGGTCGGCGGCGAAGCGTCCCGTCTCCAGTGCGTAGTCGATGCCCTCGCCGTTCAACGGGTTCACGCACGCCGCGGCGTCACCGACGAGCATCCAGTTCCGCCCCGCGACGTTGCTCACCGCGCCACCCATCGGCAGCAGCGCCGACGCGATGCGCTGCGGCGCACCGTCGAGCTGCCACCGATCCCGTTGGGACACCGCGTACTGCGTCAGCACCGACCGCAGCGCGATGTGCGCCGGTCGACGCGATGTCGCGAGCGCACCCACGCCGAGATTCACCGTGCCGTCGCCGAGTGGGAACACCCAGCCGTACCCGGGCAGCAGTTCGCCGTCGGCGCCGTGCAGTTCGAGATCGGAGCCCATCCACGCGTCGTCGGATCGGTCCGACGTGACGTACGACCGTGCGGCGACGCCGTAGGCGGTCTCCCGGTGCCATTCCCGACCGAGGGCCTTGCCCAGCGGTGATCGCACCCCGTCGGCCACGATGACCTGCTTCACCCGGATCGACGACGGGCCGGCGTCACCGACCACCTCGACGGACCGGACGCGGCCGTCGCGCACATCCGCGCCGACGGCCCGCACGCCGGACACCATGCGGACGCCGCGCTCGAGAGCCACACGGCGGATGGCGTCGTCGAGTTCCGTGCGCGCAACAGCGCTGCCGTGCGCGGGGAATCGGCCCGACGGCCACCGAACTCGTTGCGACGCACCCCAACCGCGCATCGCCAGCCCGACGATCTGCGGGCGCTCGGCCAGGTACCCGCCCAGACCGAGGTGGTTCATCTCCGCGACGGCGCGCGGCGTCAGACCGTCGCCGCAGGTCTTGTCGCGGGGGAACGTCGCGGCGTCGAGGAGGACGACATCGTGGCCGGCTGCGGCCGCGTACGCGGCGGTCGCGGAACCTCCCGGCCCGGCGCCGACGACGAGCACGTCGGCGGACTCGGGGACGGCATCCCCGCCGCGGGAGTCGGTCTGCGCCGGTGCGACATCGCTCACCTGATCCAGTATCACCGACAGCGCGCGTGACCCATTACCCTCGAACACAGGTGCCCGGCGGGCCCGGGCCGCGCCGCGGCGGGCCGCCACCGCAGCCGGGCCGAGGAGATGGAGCCGTCCGTGTACAGGGGCAAGGCGCGCCGATGAAGACCACGTTCGCCGGCATCGAGATGGGCTCGGCCGAGTTCGCCGACGAGGTCGCCGGCTCGCTGCGCCGCGTCGAGGACCTTCTGATCTTCGAGCTGTCGTCGGGCGAGGACTTCCTCACCGAGGCCGCCACCCACCTCGCCAAGGCCGGCGGCAAGCGGTTCCGACCGCTGTTCGCGCTGCTGTCCGCGCAGTTCGGGTCGAACCCGCGCGCCGACGAGGTGATCACGGCCGCGACGGTGATCGAGCTCATCCACCTCGCGACGCTCTACCACGACGACGTCATGGACGAGGCGACGATGCGCCGCGGTGCGGTGAGCGCGAACGCACGCTGGGGCAACAGCGTCGCGATCCTCGCCGGCGACTTCCTGTTCGCGCGGGCGTCGCGGCTCGTGTCGACGCTGGGCCCGAACTCGGTGCTGATCATCGCCGACACGTTCGCCGAACTGGTGACCGGTCAGATGCGCGAGACCATCGGCAGCACCGTCGGTGCGAGCGCCGTCGACCACTACCTGAAGGTGGTGTGGGAGAAGACCGCCGTGCTCATCTCCGCCGCCGGGCGGTTCGGCGCGATGACATCCGGCGCCGACGACGCGACCACCGATCGCCTCGCGCGGCTCGGCGGGATCGTCGGCACCGCCTTCCAGGTGTCCGACGACATCATCGACATCAGTTCCGTGTCGGGCGATTCGGGCAAGACGCCCGGAACCGACCTGCGGGAGGGTGTTCACACGCTGCCCGTGCTCTACGCGCTGGACGATCCCGAGTGCGTCCGGCTGCGCGAGCTGTTGCTCACGCCGTCGGGGGAGCGGCGGCCGGTCACCGACGACGCCGAGGTCGACGAGGCGCTGTCGCTGCTGATCGCGTCGTCGGGCATGGGCCGTGCTCGTGAGACCCTCGCCGACTACGCCGAGCAGGCGCGTGCCGAGCTCGACGCCCTGCCCGACAACGACGCCAAGGCCGCGTTCAGCTCACTGGTGCGCTACACCGTCGAGCGCAGCGGCTGACCGGCGGGAACCGCCGGCCGGGGTGACTCGTTGACCCGGTGACAGGACCCTGACCCGCGAGGAGCTCACGACATGCACGGCCACGCCAACGGACTGAAGACCGTCCTTCTTCTCGGCGTCATGTCGGCGATCATCGTCGCGATCGGTGCCGCGTTCCGCAGCCCTGCGATCCTGCTGGTCGCGGTGCTGTTCGCGGTCGGCATGAACGCCTACGTGTACTTCAACAGCGCGAAGATGGCGCTGAAGGCGATGCATGCGCAGCCGGTCACCGAGGTGCAGGCGCCGGTGATGTACCGGATCGTCCGTGAGCTCGCGACCACCGCGCGCCAGCCGATGCCCGCTCTGTACATCAGCCCCACCGACGCGCCCAACGCGTTCGCGACCGGCCGCAACCCGAAGAACGCGGCCGTCTGCTGCACGCAGGGCATCCTCGGCCTGCTCGACGAGCGCGAACTGCGCGCGGTGCTCGGCCACGAACTGAGCCACGTCTACAACCGCGACATCCTCATCTCGTCGATCGCCGGTGCGCTCGCCGCCGTCGTCTCGGGTCTGGCCAACTTCGCGATGTTCGCCGGCATGTTCGGCGGGAACCGCGAGAACGGTGCCAACCCGTTCGCGCTGATCCTCATCGCGCTGCTCGGTCCGATCGCGGCGACCGTCGTCAAGCTCGCCGTCTCGCGATCGCGGGAGTACCAGGCCGACGCCTCCGGCGCCGAGCTGACCGGTGACCCGCTGGCGCTCGCATCGGCCCTGCGGAAGATCTCCGGCGGCGTGCAGGCCGCGCCGCTGCCGCCCCAGCCCGACCTGGCCGCGCAGAGCCACCTGATGATCGCCAACCCGTTCCGCAACGGCGAGCGCATCGGTCAACTGTTCTCGACGCACCCGCCGATGGAGCAGCGGATCGCGCGCCTCGAGGAGATGGCGCGCGGGCGCTACTGACCGCTCAGCGGTAGTTCACGAACTGCAGGGCGATCTCGAAGTCCTTGCCCTTCAGCAGTGAGATGACCGCCTGCAGGTCGTCGCGCTTCTTGCTCGACACCCGCAGCTCGTCGCCCTGGACCTGCGCCTTCACGCCCTTGGGGCCCTCGTCGCGGATGGCCTTGGTGATCTTCTTGGCCTTCTCGGTGTCGATGCCCTGCTTGATCGAGCCGGTGATCTTGAAGCCCTTGCCCGACGACTGCGGGTCCCCGGCCTCGAACGCCTTCAGCGAGATGTCGCGGCGGATCAGCTTCTCCCGGAACACCTCGAGCCCGGCCTGCGCGCGCTCCTCGGCGTCGGAGGAGATGACGATGTTCTCCTCGCCGGACCACTCGATGGCGGTGTTGGTGCCGCGGAAGTCGTAGCGCTGCGAGAGCTCCTTCGCCGCCTGGTTCAGGGCGTTGTCGACCTCCTGCCGATCGACCTTGCTCACCACGTCGAACGATGAATCAGCCATGGCGTCAGCGTAACGACCACCCCGCACCCGTCTCGACGCAGTTCGCACGCGATGTCGTGGATTCGCCCGCGTCGTGGGCGGTTCGCCACCACATGGCTGGTCCGCCCGCCGAATCCCGCGGGCGAATCGTCGACGGAGTGGCGAAGCGGCCGTCCACAGGTGAGCGCGCACCCACAGGGCGGCGATGTCCCCGCCTCTCGCGCCGGGTGCGCGTCGCGTGCCGCGGCGACGCTGCCACGATGACCGTCGATCTCGTCTCCCTCCCGGCCGCCGTCCGTCGCAGCCGCCTCCTGGAGCTGGGTGCCGGCCCGGCCGACATCGCCGCCGCTGTGTCCGCACGTGAACTCGCCGCCATCGGCGGCGGGTACTACGCGCCCCGCCGCCTGCTGAACGGGTTCCCCGAGGAGCGTCACCTGGTGCTCGCACGGGCCCTGGCGACGGACTCGACCCCCGGGGTGGGACTGGCGAACGTGAGCGCCGCGGCGCACCACGGGCTGCCCATCCCCGACGCGGATCTGTCGCGTGTACAGCTCGGCAGGCCCGGTGTGGGTGCGTCCGGGAGCAGGGCCAGCGGGGTCGCGCTCATGCACCGCAACGTCGAGGAGTCCGACCTGGTCTTCGTCGACGGCGTACTGGTGACGACGGCCGCGCGCACCGTCGCCGATCTCGCACGTACGGCGCCGCGGCTGACGGCGATCGCCGCGGGAGACGCGGCGCTGCATCGCGGTCTCTGCACGGTGGAGGAGATAGCCACCCAGCTGGGTCGAGGGCGACACGGCTCGCGCCGCGGCCTCATGCTCCTGAGACGGATGGATGCGGCCTGCGAGAGTCCGGCCGAGACCCGCAGTCGGCTCCTCGTCATCGATGCCGGCCTGCCCGTGCCGCTCACCCAGCAGGACATCTGCGACCGGGCGGGAACCTTCCTCGGTCGGTGCGACTTCCTGCTCGACGGCGACCTCATCGGGGAGTGTGACGGCGAGGGCAAGTACTTCGGGCGGTACTCCGACCGCACCGTCGAGGAAGTGCTCGAGGACGAGAAGTATCGGCAGCAGCGGTTCCTCGACGCGGGTCGCCGGTTCGTCCGATGGAGCGCCCGGGAGGCGCGTGATCAGCCCCGCCGCGTGGTCGCCCGGATCGCCCGGGCCCTCGGTTGGTGAGTCTCGCCACCGGATGACTGTTTCGCCCGCCGAATCCGGCGGGCGAAATCGGACCACGGTGGCGACGAACCCAGAACGCAGGCGAGGCCGTCAGATCGCGGGCGAAACCCGACAGATGGTCGCGACGTGCGGTTTTCGCGGGGGCGGGGGTCACGTTGTACTGTTTCCAGTCGTCGCGCGACAGCGTTCGCGCGGTGCACGGCACGTTGCCCGAGCGGCCAAAGGGAGCGGACTGTAAATCCGTCGCGCAAGCTACGAAGGTTCGAATCCTTCACGTGCCACCACCGAGGTCACAGCGATTTGGTCACCCATCGCAGCGGTGTGTAACCTCGACACGGCTCTCAGGGCGGTTCGCTGCCCTGCGGGACCGGCCCCCTTAGCTCAGTCGGTAGAGCGTTTCCATGGTAAGGAAAAGGTCAACGGTTCGATTCCGTTAGGGGGCTCGCTGGACTCCCGGGACCAACCCCCCGGGGTGCCATGGCGGTGTAGCTCAGTTGGTTAGAGCGAACGACTCATAATCGTTAGGTCGCCGGTTCGAGTCCGGCCATCGCTACCCCCTGACAGACATGCGAAAGGCGAGAGAACAATGGCTTCCTCGACCGATGTGCGGCCCAAGATCACCTTGGCCTGCGAGGTGTGCAAGCACCGCAACTACATCACCAAGAAGAATCGTCGGAACGACCCCGATCGTCTCGAGATCAAGAAGTTCTGCCCGAACTGTGGCAAGCACCAGGGTCACAAGGAATCGCGCTGACGTAGCCCACCACGTGGCCATCGCCGTTCTCGGCGGTGGCCACTTCGGCTAGGGAGAACAGCGAGAGACAGGGGTTTCGGGTGACCAACACGAGCGAGCAGTCGATCAACTCGGTCGAGGACCGGTTGGCCATCATGGCCAACCAGAACAGCCTGTCGGCCGAGGAGATCGCCCAGCGGACGGCCGCCCAGGTGGGCTTCCACTACACGGTGGAGGACTACTACGAGGTGGGCCGCGAGAAGGTCCGCGAGTATGCGCGTGCCGTCCAGGACGGTCACCCCGTGCACTGGAACGAGGCCTCCGCGAACGCGAACGGTCACCCCACCCTGATCGCCCCGCTGTCCTTCGCCGCGATCCCCGGCATGATCGCCCAGCGCCGTCTGTTCGAGGAGATGGTGGAGGGCTGGGACCTGTGGAAGATGATGCAGACCGATCAGCGTCTGGTCTTCCACAAGCCCGTCGAGGTCGGCGACCGCCTGATCTGCGTCGTGTCGCTGGACTCGTACCGCCAGATGGGCGGCGCGGACATCATGGTGACGAAGAACCAGATCCACAACCAGCACGACGTGCCGGTGATGACGACGTGGACGACGCTCGTCGCGCGCGCCGGTGAGGCGCCCGACCCGTCGTTCATGACGACCGTCGCCCACACGATGCTGGTCGAGGGCGCCTTCTACGACCACGGCCGCACCGTCCCCGACCACAGCGGGTTCTTCACCGAGCCCGACCCCGTCGTCGACCCCAAGCCGTACGGCGCGATCAGTTTCGACGACGTGCACGTCGGGCAGGAACTCGCGCCGCGCACCGTCAAGCTCACCCGCGGCAACCTGATCAACTACGCGGGCGTGGCCGGCGACCCGAACCCCATCCACTTCAGCGACGAGATCGCGAAGATCGCCGGGCTCGAGACCGTCGTCGCGCACGGCATGCAGACGATGGGCATCGGTGGCGGCTACCTCTCCGCCTTCATCGGCGACCCCGGTGCGGTCTACGAGTACAACGTCCGCTTCACCAGCCCGGTGTACGTCCCGGCCGACGGCTACGGGCAGATCGACCTCACCGCGAAGGTGAAGTCGCTGGACCCGGAGACCCGTCGTGGACAGATCGCGATGATCGCCAAGTCGAACGGCAAGAAGATCTTCGGACGCGCGTTCGCCAACGTGCAGTTCTCCTGACACGGCCCGGCGCTTCTCCACCCCTGCTGACATGGGCGGATTGGAGTTGGCGGGATCGGGTGTCGTACACTCAAGTGTCTGTGGTCCTCACGCTGCGCGCTGCCATCATGGCGGCGCGTTGGTCGTGTGAGGGCCCGAGATAGAGGGGCGTAGCTCAACTGGCAGAGCAGCGGTCTCCAAAACCGCAGGTTGCAGGTTCAAGTCCTGTCGCCCCTGCACCCGGTCGGCACCGTCCGGCCGTCACGCCAGACGACGGAGAGGAACACGGTGAGCAAGCGCGATAGGGCTGCCCGCGCCAAGGGGGCCGCCGATGCCGACGCCACCGACGTCGAGGCATCCGAGGTGGGCACCGACGCCACCGAGTCCGCCGACGACCTGCGCCCGTCGGGCAAGCGGTCGTCCACCCCGCGCGGCAAGCGTGGGGCGGCGACGGTCGGCGGCGACGCCGATGACGACAGCACGGGCGGAGGTGTCGCTCTCAAGGAGCGGCCCGACGCCGCGCCGGAGAAAGAGCGCCGTCGCAACCCGTTCGCGCGACTGTGGGTGTTCCTCACCCAGGTGGTCGCGGAGATGCGGAAGGTCATCTGGCCGTCGCGTCAGGAGATGATCCAGTACACGATCATCGTGTTGATCTTCGTCATCGTGATGACCGCGTTCATCTCCGGGATCGACCTCGGGTTCGCCCGGCTCGTCCTGTGGTTGTTCGGCTGACGCGACCCGCGCGCGACACCACGACGAGAGCGCACGCACGCCGCGTGCGAGCGAGCACGACCAGCAAGGAAAGGGAGCGTGGGCTGCAGTGAGCACCCCCGAGAACGATCCGGCCACGGCCGGTGAGGACGTCGTCGAGACCGAGGCGATCCAGGACGCCGATCGCGAGATCGTCGAGTCCGACGCCGATCCGACACAGGCCCCCGTCGACCCCGAGGCGGCCGCCGAGCTGACCGACGCGGTCGCCGGGTCCATCACCGAGCCCGTCGAGTCGGCCGACGCCACCGACGAGCCGGCCGAGGAGGTCGACCCCGTCGAGGAGCTCAAGAAGGAGCTCCGCCGCGCGCCCGGTGACTGGTACGTCATCCACTCCTACGCGGGGTACGAGAACAAGGTGAAGGCCAACCTCGAGACCCGCGTGCAGAACCTCGACGTCGGCGACTACATCTTCCAGGTCGAGGTGCCGACCGAAGAGGTCACCGAGATCAAGAACGGCCAGCAGAAGAAGGTCAACCGCAAGGTGCTGCCGGGCTACATCCTGGTGCGCATGGAGCTGAACGACGAGTCGTGGGGCGCCGTGCGCAACACCCCGGGTGTCACCGGGTTCGTCAGCCAGGTCGGCAACAAGCCGTCGCCGCTGTCGCTCAAGGAGGTCCTGAAGTTCCTCCTGCCGCGCGTCGAGGCGAAGAAGTCGACCGCCGGCAAGTCCGGTGCGGGCGCCGAAGGCGTCGAGGCCGCCGCGGCCGCGTCGACCATCGAGGTCGACTTCACCGTCGGCGAGAGCGTCACCGTCATGGACGGCCCGTTCGCCACGCTCCCGGCATCGATCAGCGAGGTCAACGCCGAGCAGCGCAAGGTCAAGGTGCTGGTGTCGATCTTCGGTCGCGAGACACCGGTCGAACTGGGCTTCGGTCAGGTCGAGAAGATCTGATCGGGCCTCCCACACTTCGCGTCTCCAGCGGACGCGGACGCCCGTCGAGTCACCCGGTGCGATCGGGTGGATGACACGGGCACACACGAGGACAACAAAAGGTAAGAGAGATGCCCCCCAAGAAGAAGAAGCTCGCCGGGATCATCAAGCTCCAGATCCAGGCCGGCGCGGCGAACCCCGCCCCGCCGGTGGGTCCGGCGCTCGGTCAGCACGGCGTGAACATCATGGAGTTCTGCAAGGCCTACAACGCGGCGACCGAGTCGCAGCGTGGGTCGGTCATCCCGGTCGAGATCTCGGTCTACGAGGACCGCTCGTTCGACTTCAAGCTGAAGACGCCGCCGGCGTCGAAGCTGCTGCTGAAGGCCGCCGGCCTGCAGAAGGGTTCGGGAGAGCCGCACAGCAACAAGGTCGGCAAGGTCACCATGGACCAGATCCGCGAGATCGCCCAGACCAAGCAGGAAGACCTCAACGCCAACGACGTCGAGCAGGCCGCGAAGATCATCGCCGGCACCGCCCGGTCGATGGGCATCACGGTCGACGGCTGAGCGCAGCGAAGCCGTCCACCAGGACACCGTCGGCTGTCCGCCGACACCAGAAACCACACGTGGGAGGGCCGGCTCGGCCCGTCAACCACCGATCCGCGTGAGCTGCGGAGAAGGAACTGAGCAATGAGCAAGAAGAGCAAGGCATATCAGGCCGCGGCCGAGAAGGTCGATCGCGACAAGCTGTACAGCCCGCTGGAGGCTGCAGCGCTGGCCAAGGAGACGGGGTCGGCCAACTACGACGCCACCGTCGAGGTCGCGATCCGTCTCGGTGTCGACCCCCGCAAGGCCGACCAGATGGTCCGCGGCACCGTGAACCTGCCGCACGGCACGGGCAAGACCGCCCGCGTCATCGTATTCGCCGTCGGTGACAAGGCCGCCGAGGCCGCCGCTGCCGGTGCCGACGAGGTGGGCGCCGAGGACCTGATCGAGCGGATCCAGGGCGGCTGGCTCGATTTCGACGCGGCCATCGCCACGCCGGACCAGATGGCCAAGGTCGGACGCATCGCACGCGTCCTGGGCCCGCGTGGTCTGATGCCGAACCCGAAGACCGGCACCGTGACGCCGGACGTCACCAAGGCCGTCAACGACATCAAGGGCGGCAAGATCAACTTCCGCGTCGACAAGGCCGCCAACCTGCACTTCGTCATCGGCAAGGCCTCGTTCGACGAGACCAAGCTGGCCGAGAACTACGGCGCCGCGCTCGACGAGATCCTGCGCGCCAAGCCGTCGGCGGCGAAGGGCCGGTACCTGAAGAAGATCACCGTCTCGACCACGACGGGCCCGGGCATCCCGGTCGACCCGTCGATCAACCGCAACTACGCACTGGCGTCGGAAGCCTGATCTCCGCTCCGCGGAGGGAGGCCTGAGTCTCCAGCGTCGCGACAGCCGCGTCGGATCCCCGTGATCCGACGCGGCTGTCGTCGTCTCACCGGTTCACCAGGCTGTCGAGGTACCCGGCGATCTCCGACGGATGCGACAGCATCGCCATGTGTCCGCCCGGGACCTCGTCGGGGACGACGCCGGGCAACCGGTCCGCGACGACCTCGCGGATGAGGGACTCGGGGAAGAAGCGGTCGTCGCGGAAGATCAGGAACCGGGTCGGGACGTCGGGCAGCGCGGCCCCCGGCCAGGGCAGCTCCGACGGGGTGTCGGACTGCCTGCGTTCGACCTCGGTCGCCACCACCTCGGGGGGGACACCGTTGTAGAACAAGCCGTCGATGTCCTCGAGGTCCCACCCACCCTCCCGGGCGGCACGTGCCTGGTGGGCCTCCGCGCCGGTGTCGTGCCACCAGTCACCCGGGCGCTCACCGGGCCGGGGGATCATCGCCTGGGCGAAGACGAGCGCAGAGGCGCCCAGGCGCTCGGCGAGCAGCGGGCCGGTGAATCCGCCGAACGAGTGGGCGACCACGACAGGCGTGTCGACGTCGTCGGGGGTCTGCGCCACCGCGGCGTCGACGTACTCGGCGAGGCCCGCGTCGTCGTCGTCGCAGGGCAGGTCGATCGCGACGCATCGATGGCCGAGGTCGGACAGAGCGTCGACGACGAACCGCCAATAGCGTGGGTCGGAGCCGGCGCCGGGTATCAGCACGAAGGTGGCCACGGCCGCCACCCTAATGCCGCGAAACGGACAACGCCGGGGTTCGTGGCCATCCACGAACCGCCCGGTCGGTGGAACCGACCGGCGTCTGACAGAGTCGAATGGACATGCGAGACGACAAGAACCTGACCCGCATCGCGAACCTGCTGCGGCAGGCCGAGGGCACCGACAACGAGCACGAGGCGGCGACGTTCCTGCAGGCGGCGCAACGCCTGGCGACCGCGGCGTCGATCGACCTCGCGGTGGCCCGCGCGCACGATCCCGCCGGTGCGCCGTCGGGGCCGACCGTGCGGCAGATCGCGATCGGGACCGCGGGCAAACGCGGACTGCGCACGTACGTGGCGCTGTTCGTCGCCATCGGACACGCCAACGACCTCAAGGTCGACGTGGCCCACAACTCGACGTTCGTGATGGCCTACGGCTTCCCGGGGGACATCGACGCGACCGAGACCCTGTACTCGTCGCTGGTGGTGCAGATGGTCACCGCCAGCGACGCCTACCTGAAGTCCGGTGCCTACAAGGAGGAGGTGGCGGCGAAGGTCGTCACCGACCGCGACGGGTGGCGGGCGCGCCGTCGGGTGGAGTACACGCCGCTGTCACCGATCACGGCGCGGCTCAACTTCCAGTCGGCGTTCGCCGAACGGATCGGGACGCGTCTGCGGGAAGCCCGGGACCAGGCGCGCGACGAGGCGCAGTCGGCGGAGAAGGGGCGGTCGACGTCGACGCAGATCGCGCTGCGCGACAAAGAGATCGAGGTCGTCGACTACCATCGCTCGGAGTCCACGGCGCGCGGCACCTGGCGGGGGTCGAGTGCGTCGGCCGGCTACTCGGAGGGTGCGCGACGTGCGGGCGACCGTGCCGGCCGCCGCGCCCGGATCGGGGAGCAGGAGCGTCTCGGCGGCCCGCGCGCGGCGCTCGGGGAGGGCTGATGCGGCCGTGACCACCGGCGATCGCGACGCCGGTCGCGCCGCCCTGTACGCCGCGGAACGCATGGCGCACCTCGTGTTCGAGGCGCCGGGGACCAGCACGCGGATCGGCGGTGTCACCATCACGGTCCCGCCGGAGGCGCGATTCGCGTCCGTGGACTCGGTGGCCGACCACGTCGGACGAGTTCTCGCCCGGCCGTCGATCCGGGAGCGGTTCCCGCGCGCCGTCGAGCCGGTCGCGGTGCGGGTGCGTCGGGGACCGGTGAGCGCCCACTACGAGGCGGGCCCACCCGCGGTGATCGCGGTGCCCGAGGACGGCGACGGGCGGTGGGCGTTACGGGAACTCGTCGTGCTGCACGAGCTGGCCCACCACCTCGACGACAGCGGGGGACCGGCCCACGGTCCGGGTTTCGCGGCGACGCTGATCGACCTCGTCGCCGACGTCATCGGTCCGGAGGCGGGTCTGATCTACCGGGTGCTGTTCAGCGAGAGCGGCGTTCTCATAGTTTGACCGCGAGCAGACATGTGACCCACACCAGAGCGGTGTCGCCATGTCGGCGTCTCCCCGAACCCGCTGCTAACGTCAGACCGTGCCGAGTGCTGGGGGAACGACGACGGGTCGAGTAGGCCGCCGCATCCGACGAATCGGCGTGGTCGCCTGCGTCGCCGTCTGCCTCGTCGTGGCCCTGGCGGGCCCGGCAGCGGCAGCCCCGACCTATCCGGTGAGCTACGACATCGCGCGTGCGGTGGTGACAGGGTTCTTCCGACCCGATGTCCCGCCACCGGGCGCCAACAACCCTCGCTGCCGGTCGACGACGCACCCGACCCCGGTCGTGCTGGTGCACGGGACCGGTGTCAATCAGAACAGCAGCTGGCAGGCGATCGCGCCGGAGTTGGCGAACCGCGGATACTGTGTCTACACGACCACGGTCGGCTACCTGTACGGGGCGCGGAACGTCGGCGAACTCGACTCGGTCACCACGTCGGCGACCCAGCTCGCCGCATTCGTCCAGAAGGTCCGAGGGTGGACCGGCGCGGAGAAGGTCGACCTGGTGGGGCACTCCCAAGGGGGCACCGTCAACCTGTTCTACCTCCGCTATGACAAGGGCTACGAATACGTTCGGCGCGTCGTCGGTCTCGCTCCGGCGAACAACCCGCCCACCTTCTACATCGACCTCGTCGACCTCATCCCGGGGCTGAGAGCTCTGCTCCCGAAGGTCATCCCGGCGACAGGGCAGCTGTTGTCCCCGGCTGCGTTCCAGGCACTCGTCCCGAGAACCTATCCCGGAGTGGAGTACTCGAACATCGTCAGTCGCTACGACGAACTCGCCGTTCCGCCCACGGTGGCGTTCCTCCCCGCGGGACCGAACGTCCGCAACATCCTGGTGCAGGACATCTGCCCCGCCGAACACGTCGGACACCTCGGCATGATCGCCGACCCGAACGTGACCCGGATGTTGATGAACGAGCTGGACCTTGAGAACGCGACGCCGGTGAAATGCGGCCCCAGCGGCATTCCGTTCTGACGCGCGCGCCGGTCGGTTGAGGCCGAACCGTCCGTCGTGGTGGGGCGACGTCGGACTTCACCAGCCCGGGGCGCCGATCGCCAGGAACGACAGGTAGCTGGGGTGCGCGGCGTCGAGGACGAGTTCCTGGCGCCGCCCGCGCGCGCGGATCAGATCCGGCACGACGGTCAGGTACCGGGGGAAGCTGGACGCGTACACGTCGACGCGCAGCCGGTGACCGATCTCGAGCACCGCGTCGGTGGGGACGAGGTCGATGTCGATGGGAACCGGCACGTCGGCGGGGACCGGCAGCTTCCGACGGCGGCTCAGGTGGTGGTACGGCGAGAGCAGTGTGCCGTCGGCGGCGTACTCCGATCGCGACTTGTCGAACGCGCGGTTCGAGACGGTCAGCGCACCGTTCGACAGCACCGTCGAGGTGCCGTCGGGGGCGACGTCGTTGACGGTCACCGCCCAGGTGCCCTCGTTGCCCGACGTCTGCACGTAGAGGTGCAGGTTCATGGATCCGGAGATCTGCGTGCGCTCGCGCACCGGTGTGGTGGTGAACGTGAGGCCGCCGGCCTCCTGCTCCCGCGAGTCGACGGTGTAGTCGCGGCCGAGCATCGCGGTGATGCCCGCGGTCACCTGGGACATGTCGCGCGAGCGGAGTCCGCGGGTGTCGGGACGGACCCCGAGCGCACGGCGACCCCGCGGTGCGTCGGTGCCGAGCGCGCCGTCGAACACGGCGTGGTCGGCGGTCGACGAACACGCGTCGGTGAGGTCGAGGCGGCGGACCGTCGCGCCGGGACGGGGGAAGCTGTCGCCCGACGTCCACGACCCGCCCTGCTGCTGCAGGGTCACCGGTCCGTACCGCTCGACGCCGTTGTCGATGTCCTTGAGCCAGCGGTCGAACCATGCGCGCTCGAGCACGTCGACGCGCGGCGGGCTCGCCGCTCCGCCGAAACCGGCACCGGCGTCGATGTGATAGCCGTCGGCGACGACGAGCTGCTTGTGGCCGGGCGCCATCCGCAGGTGCTGGTACACCGACGTCGCGCTGCGGCCGAAGAGGTCGTGCCAGGCGCCGAACAGGAAGGTCGGCACGTCGATCCGCTCGACCTCGGGATCGCGCTCGTCGAAATACGGGTCGTCGTAGATGCGGTCGTCACGACCGGTGAGGAATCCCCATGCGAGGGAGCCCATCTCGGTTGCCGGCGACGCCGTGCGGTGCCGCAGCCAGCGCAGCGTGTTGCCGTCGAGGAGATCCCGCGCCGCGGTGGCCGGGTTCGGCACCCACTTCAGCGCGTTGACGACGCCGAGCCAGATGGGGATGAACAGCGACGGCATCCCGCCGGTGATGTAGATGTCGCGGACGATGTCTTCGCATCCCTCGACCGCGAACACCGCCTTGAGGCCGGGCGGGCGCTTGTCGGCGGCCTGCAGCGAGTTGATCGCCGAGTACGACCAACCCGCCAGCCCGAAGGTGCCGTCGCACCAGGACTGGTCTCGGACCCACTCGCAGATCTCGACCGAGTCCTGCTGCTCCCGGGCACCGAGGATCTGCCACTTGCCGTGCGAGGTGCCGGTGCCGCGGACGTCGACGATGACCTGCGTGTAGCCGCTGCGGACGAGGCTGCGGTTGATCCCGAACACCTCGAGCGCGCCGCCGGACAGGGTCTGGGTGATGCCGGTGACCCCGGCGAGCGGGGTGCCGGCGAGGTCGACGGCGCCCGCGAGCCCCCGCAGGCCGCGGCCGAAGACGGGGTTGTGCAGCGCCATGTCCAGTGCGTCGAGCGCGGCCCTGTTGTAGGGGTTCACGCTGATGATCGCGGGGTGGGCGGTGGACACCGCGCTCCGCATGGCGTCGGCGGGACGGATGACGGTGGCGCGCAGGGTGATGCCGTCGGACATGACGATCTCGACGTCGCGGTCGATCGAGACGTTCGGGTAACGCTGCGGACCGTCGACCAGCTGCTTCCAGCGCATCGCGTCGGAGCCGCCGGTCGGGTCACCGAGGGGCAGGGTGGGCAGCGGACTGGTGGTCGCCCGCGAGGTGGGGAGCGCCCGAGACGCGGGCGTCGGGACGGATCGCACAGCCGGCATGTCGCCGGGTTCTGCTGGCACAGACATCGCACACACCTCCGCTGAGACGAGGCGAGCACACGTCTGCGTCCCCAGCCGATGCTGGTCGCAGCGGACGCATCCTCGGGTCCACTCCGTCGGCCGTCCCATACCCCCGCGCAATGTGGCGCAGGTCACGGCCCGTTCTCCACGAATGTAACCGAACCTATTGCGCACGGACGAGGGGGGCGGACGCTTCGTGACAACAGTGGGACCGCAGTCCGATCCCGTTATCGGACCGAGATTTTCCGCACACGCGGCGCGGGCCGCGCGGCGGCACCGGCGACGATTTGGAAGCCCGGCCCACAGCCCCGTACGCTGGGACACCAGTGCGTTCGTCGCCTCGGCGACACGCTCTGACCGTTCAACCAGAGACCGTCGGTCGATCTC
The DNA here is from genome assembly GCF_947494875.1 of uncultured Williamsia sp. Classification (GTDB taxonomy): domain Bacteria; phylum Actinomycetota; class Actinomycetes; order Mycobacteriales; family Mycobacteriaceae; genus Williamsia_A. The sequence goes on along the minus strand of NZ_CANLWM010000008.1, from coordinate 65,728 downwards.
TCCGCACGGAGGGTTCCGAAGGCCCGGTGTACACGCCGGCGACCCACGCAGGTGGACGAGGTGTGACCGTGCTGCCGACCACGTCGGCCTGCCTCTCTCGCGCCCCGGACAGCTGCGTCCGGGGCGTTCGTCGTCTCACGGGACCCGCGGACCCCTCGGGGAGTCGCCCGGCACGAGATGCACAGAGAGGAGGCGAGACATGGCCAAGTCCGAGAAGGTCGCCGCGGTCGCGGAGATCGCGGAGCAGTTCCGGGGTTCGACGGCCACCGTCATCACGGAGTACCGCGGTCTGTCGGTGAAGCAGATCTCCGATCTGCGTCGTTCGCTCGGCGAGGGCGCGACGTACTCCGTCGCCAAGAACACCCTGGTGAAGCGTGCCGCCGGTGAGGCGGGCATCGAGGGCCTCGACGACCTGTTCGTCGGTCCCACGGCGATCGCCTTCATCGAGGGCGAGCCCGTCGTCGCGGCGAAGGCGATCAAGAACTTCGCCAAGGACAACAAGGCGCTCGTCGTCAAGGGCGGGTACATGGACGGCCGCGCGCTGTCCGTCGCCGAGATCGACCAGATCGCCGATCTCGAGACGCGTGAGGTCCTGCTGGCCAAGATGGCCGGCGCCATGAAGGGCAACCTCGCCAAGGCCGCCGGGCTGTTCAGTCAGCCCGCGGCGCAGGTCGCACGTCTCGCCGCGGCCCTGCAGGAGAAGCAGTCGGGAGCCGCGGAGTAACCCTCCGCACACCCACACACCCGGCGGCATCCGCCGCCACCACAGAAACGTCCCCGCGGGGATCGACACCCCCACCGGGGTCTGACAGGAAGGACGCCATCATGGCGAAGCTCAGCGCCGACGAGCTCATCGATCAGTTCAAGGAACTGACCCTGCTGGAGCTCAGCGATTTCGTGAAGAAGTTCGAAGAGGTCTTCGAGGTCACCGCAGCGGCTCCGGTCGCCGTCGCGGCCGCGGGTGCGCCCGCCGCCGGCGGTGCCGCCGAGGCCGCCGCCGAGCAGGACGAGTTCGACGTCGTCCTCGAGGGCGCCGGCGACAAGAAGATCCAGGTCATCAAGGTCGTCCGTGAGGTCGTCTCGGGCCTGGGCCTGAAGGAGGCCAAGGATCTCGTCGAGTCGGCCCCCAAGGCGATCCTCGAGAAGGTCGACAAGGACGCCGCCGAGGCTGCCAAGGCCAAGCTCGAAGAGGCCGGTGCCAAGGTCTCGGTCAAGTGATGTCGGCTCGCTGACGCGAGCTACTCACGCGTAGGTTCTCTGCGCGAGAACGGCGAGCCCACCCCGTCACGACGGGGTGGGCTCGCTGTCGTCTGAGTCCGATTTCGGGCCGTCTTCCCAGCTAGATGCCGTATTTTGCTTGACTGTCACGAAATGGGGCGTTGATGTTCGGCGATCACGAACCGTGGGTTACAGTGACTCGAACCACAAGCGGGGCGGGAACAGAAGAGGGAGACCGATAGTGGGTGTCGAGGTCAGCGTCGAGGGGCTCACCAAGTCCTTCGGCTCCCAGAACATCTGGCGTGACGTCACCCTGACGCTCCCCGAGGGCGAGGTCTCGGCCCTCCTCGGCCCGTCGGGTACCGGCAAGTCCGTCTTCCTCAAGGCCCTCATCGGTCTGCTCCACCCCGAGCAGGGATCGGTCATCGTCGACGGCACCGACATCACCAAGTGCTCCTCGAAGGAGCTCTACGAGATCCGCAAGCTCTTCGGTGTCCTCTTCCAGGACGGCGCACTGTTCGGGTCGATGAGCCTGTTCGACAACACCGCCTTCCCGCTGCGCGAGCACACCAAGAAGGGCGAGAGCGAGATCCGTGACATCGTCATGGAGAAGCTCGACCTCGTCGGACTGGCCGACGCGGGGGAGAAGCTCCCCGGCGAGATCTCCGGCGGTATGCGCAAGCGTGCCGGACTGGCCCGCGCGCTGGTGCTCGACCCGCAGATCATCCTGTGCGACGAGCCCGACTCCGGTCTCGACCCGGTCCGCACCGCCTACATCTCGCAGCTGCTGATCGACATCAACGCCGAGATCGACGCGACGATCCTCATCGTCACGCACAACATCAACATCGCCCGGACCATCCCGGACAACATCGGCATGCTGTTCCGCAAGGAACTGGTCATGTTCGGGCCGCGTGAGGTGCTGCTCACCTCCGAGGAGCCGGCGGTCAAGCAGTTCCTCTCCGGTGACCGTTTCGGTCCGATCGGCATGTCCGAGGAGAAGGACGACGCGACCGCGGCGCAGGAGCAGGAGCTCGCCGACGCCGGTATCGGTGGTGGCGGTACGAAGGACGACTTCTCCGAGATCATCCCGCAGGTGCAGCCCAACCCCGGCATGCCCGAGCGGAAGGCGGCCGAGCGTCACCGCCAGCGCGTCGAGGAGATGATGCACGAGCTGCCGGAGAGCGCCCAGAAGGCGATCCGCGAGTCGCAGCAGGCCGAGGACGAGATCCGCGAGGAACGCGCCAGGGTCACCTCCGATAACGGCAACGGCAACGGCGACCAGAACCGGTCGGACGACCGTCAGGAGCAGTTCGCCGGGTCCGAGGCGAACACCGAGCAGTTCCCGGCGTACCGGGCCGGCAACGCGTGAGCGAGACCTTCGCTCCCAGCACGACCCTCTCCCACAGCACCATCCCCACCGACAGCACGACGACAAGGGCATCTCGATGAGCTCAGCCACCACGCGTGGCGTCGAACGGGTGAACCAGGCCGGTAGCGCGGCGTTGACACAGACGGGCAACATCGTCCAGCTGTTCGCCGACGTCATCCGGAACATCTTCGTCCGCCCGTTCCAGCTGCGTGAGTTCGTCCAACAGGCGTGGTTCATCGCCAGCGTGACGATCCTGCCGACCGCGTTGATCGCGATCCCGTTCGGTGCCGTCGTCTCGTTGCAGACCAGTTCGCTGATCCGTCAGCTCGGCGCCGAGTCGTTCACCGGTGCCACCAGCGTGCTGGTGGTGGTGCAGCAGGCCGCCCCTGTCATCACGACGCTCCTCGTCGCGGGTGCGGCCGGCTCGGCCGTCGCCGCCGACCTCGGTTCGCGGACGATTCGCGAGGAGATCGACGCGATGCGGGTGCTCGGCATCAACCCGGTGCAGCGCCTCGTCGTTCCGCGCGTCCTCGGCATGGTGCTCGTCGCCGTCCTGCTCAACGGCCTGGTCTGTGTCGTCGGCATCGGAGGCGGCTACTTCTTCAACGTGATCGTCCAGGGCGGTACGCCCGGCGCCTACCTCGCGTCGTTCTCGACGCTGGCGCAGCTGCCCGACCTGTACATCGCCGAGGTCAAGGCCGCGATCTTCGGTCTCCTCGCCGGTGTGGTCGCCTCCTACAAGGGCCTCAACCCCGCGTCCGGCCCGAAGGGTGTCGGCGAGGCGGTGAACCAGAGCGTGGTCATCACCTTCCTGCTCCTGTTCTTCGCCAACCTGATCCTCACCGCCGTGTACCTGCAGATCGTCCCTCCTCGGGGCTCGTAGAGGGGATCGACGATGACCATCGCCAAGAGCAGGGCAGACCTGCTCAACTACCGCCTCCGCCAGGGCGCCAACGCACCACTGAAGGTGCTCGACGGCGCCGGCGAGCAGATGTCCTTCTACGGCCGCGCCGTGGGCTGGGCGCCGCGCACCATCACCCACTACCCGAAGGAGATGCTCCGTCTCCTCGCCGAGGTCGCCTTCGGTGCGGGCGGCCTCGCCGTCATCGGCGGCACGATCGGCGTCATGGTGCTGCTCACCGGCTTCACCGGTGTCGTCGTCGGCCTGCAGGGCTACGCCGCACTCGACCAGATCGGTTCGCAGGCCCTCACCGGGTTCCTCTCCGCCTACGTCAACACGCGTGAGGTGGCGCCGCTGGTCGCGGGGCTCGCCCTCTCGGCGACCGTCGGCTGCGGCTTCACCGCGCAGCTCGGCGCGATGCGCATCTCGGAGGAGATCGACGCCCTCGAGGTCATGGCGGTCCCGTCGGTGCCGTTCCTGGTGACCACCCGCGTGCTCGCCGGCTTCATCGCCGTCATCCCGCTCTACGTCCTCGGGTTGTTGGCGTCCTACCTGGCGACGAGAACCGTGACGACCGTCTTCAACGGACAGTCGACGGGGTCGTACGACCACTACTTCAACCTGTTCCTGCCACCGGTCGACGTGTTGTGGTCCTTCGGCAAGGTCCTCATATTCGCGTTCGTCATCATCCTGGTGCACTGCTACTACGGCTACTACGCCTCCGGCGGCCCCGCGGGCGTCGGCGTGGCAGTCGGACGTGCCGTCCGTGCGGCACTCGTGCTGCTGGCCGTGCTCGACTTCTTCCTGGGCCTCGCCATCTGGGGCACCAGCACGTCGGTGAGGGTGGCGGGCTGACATGGGCGGGAAAGTGCGTATCCGTCTGCTCGGTCTCGTGTTCTTCGTCGTCGTCGCGTTGTTCGTCGGCGGCACGATCCTGAAGTTCAACGAGACGTTCACGAGCTTCACCGACGTCGACCTCACGACGGACTCGGCGGGCAACAACCTGCCGCCGAACGCCGACGTGAAGGTCCGCGGTCTGATCGTCGGTCAGGTCCGCAACGTCAAGGCCTCCGACAACGGTCGCGTCACGGTGGTGCTGGGCCTCGAGCCCGACAAGGCGAAGATGCTGCCCGCCAACACCACGGCCCGCATCCTGCCGAAGACGCTGTTCGGCGAGCGGTACGTGTCGCTGCAGCTCCCGCAGGACGCGGAGAACAAGACGCTGGAGAACGGCGACACCATCCGCACCGACTCCAGCGGCAACGCCCTCGAGCTGCAGACCCTGTTCGACAGGCTGCTGCCCGTCCTCGACGCGATCCCGCCGCAGGACCTGTCGGTCACGCTCGGCTCGCTGTCGAAGGCGTTGCAGGGCAACGGCGATCGCCTCGGCGCGACGTTCGACGAGCTCAACAACATCTTCTCCCAGATCAACGCGAACATGCCGGAGCTGCAGGGCACCATCCGCGGCCTCGCGACGTTCTCGCAGACCTATTCGCAGGCCCTCCCCGACGTGATCGACGCGCTCGACACGTTGCGCACCACCTCGAACACGCTGGTGGAGAAGCAGGGTGATCTGCGGGCCTTCATCTCGACGGTGCAGAAGGCGACGGTGGAGACCACCGACTTCCTGACCACCAACCGTCGGGACCTGCTGGACCTGTCGATCGAGTCCGAGCCGCTGCTCACCGCACTGGCCACGCAGTCCCCGGCGTTCGGGTGCACGTTCAAGAACTTCGCCGGTCTGATCCCGGAGGTCAACAACATCGTCGGCAAGGGCACGAAGAACCCCGGTGTGCGCGTCACCCTGACGTTCTCCAACCCGAAGGGTCGGTATCTGCCGAACCAGGACGAGCCCCGTCTGCTCGACGACCGCGGGCCGCGGTGCTACCCGAAGCACTACGAGCAGGGACGTCCCTTCCCGCAGTACCCGGGCGGCTCGATCAACGACGGTTCGTACCAGCCGCCGTCGCGGAACCCCGGCCCGAGGCAGGTCACCCAGTTGCCGATCCCGGACTTCTCGACCACCCCGGCCGGCACCATAGCGCCGAGCGTCTACGACGACCCGCAGAACAAGGTCGCCCTCAAGGCGATCATGGCCGCCGAGGCCGGCACCGACCCCTCTGACGTCCCCGGCTGGATCGCGCAGATCGTCGCCCCCGGACTGCAGGGAGCGCAGGTGACGGTCAAATGAGAGGTGGGTTCCTCGGGCCGCTCATCCGGCTCGTGATCTTCGCTGTCGTCACCGTTCTCGCGACCGGTGCGCTGGGTCTGACGATCGCCAACTCCGGCACGTCGGGTGACAACAAGTTCTCGGCGATCTTCACCGACGCCGCGCTGCTCAACCCCGGCGACGACGTCCGCATCGCCGGCGTCCGCGTCGGGACGGTGCAGTCGGTGCAGGTGCACGACCACACCCTCGCCAAGGTCGACTTCTCGATCAACCGTGGGCGCCTGCCCGACGGCGTGCAGCTCTACATCCGGTTCCGCACCCTGACCGGCGTCCGCTACCTGGCCCTGGAGAAGGGCCCCGGCGACCCGACCCAGACCATCGGCACGGGCACGACTATCAGCCAGGCGAACACGCACCCCGCGGTGAACCTGACCGACCTGTTCAACGGTTTCCGGCCGCTCTTCCAGGAACTCAGCGCCGACGACGTGAACAAGCTGTCGGAGGAGATCATCAAGGTCTTCCAGGGCGAGGGCGGCACCATCACCCAGCTCGTCTCCGACACCGCGGACCTGACCAACACGATCGCCGACAAGGACCAGGTGATCGGTGACCTGATCACCAACCTGACCAAGGTGCTCGACACGGTCAACCGCAACGACGATCAGCTGACGGACCTGCTCACGACGACCGAGAAGTTCGTCACCGGGCTCGCCGCGCAGCGGAACTCGGTCGGGTCGGCGATCACCTCGGTCGCGAACCTGACCGCGGTGACCAGTTCGATCCTGACGCCGACCCGCCCGGCCCTGCAGGGCAGCATCGCGTCGATCAACGACCTGTCGAAGATCATCACCGACCGCCGCGGTGAGGTGGAGAAGACGCTCGAGACGCTGCCGATCAAGGCGCAGAAGATCGGCCGGGCCGCCACCTTCGGCTCCTGGTTCCAGTTCTATCTGTGCGGCATCGACATCGTCGCCGGCAACGGCAAGAGCACGCTGCTGAGCCAGCCGCTCATCCCGCTGCCCGACATCAACCACGTCCTGTACACCAACGTCGCGACGCGATGCTGGGCCGACGACAAGCCACCGAGCTAGGGAAGGAGGCAGACATGGCACCCAAGAACGAGAACCGTCGTCCCGACGCCCCTCGTCGCAGCCCGATCACCGTCGGTGGTCTCGGCCTGCTCCTGCTCATCATGGTGACGCTGTCGGCGTTCTTCCTCGGCAGCCTCCCGCTGGTCGGTGCGGGCACGGTCTATCAGGCCGACTTCACCGAAGGCGCGGGCATCAAGGCCAACGCCGAGGTCCGTGTGGCCGGCGTGAAGGTGGGCAAGATCCAGTCCGTGAAGATCCACGGCGACAAGGTGCGGATCGCGTTCCAGGTCAACAACACCTGGGTCGGGGACCAGACCACCGCGTCGATCCAGATCAAGACGATCCTGGGGCAGAAGTTCCTGCAGATCGACCCCCGCGGCGACAAGCTGGCCGACCCGAAGAAGGTCATCACCGCGACCACCTCCCCCTACGACGTGATCGAGGCGTTCCAGGACGCGTCGCGGCAGATCACGAACGTCGACACCGACCAGCTCGCCACGAGCTTCCGGACGTTGTCGTCGGCGTTCGCGGGGACACCGAGCGAGATCGGCAACTCACTCGACGGGCTGAGCCGGTTGTCGCAGACCATCGCCTCGCGTGACCAGGAGGTCCGTCGACTCCTCGAGGCGACGAAGGGCACCAGCAAGATCCTGGCCGACCGCAACCGCGAGTTCACCCGGCTCATCGCCGGTGCCGGTGACCTGCTCGACGAGTTGAACAACCGTCAGCAGGACATCAGTCGGCTGCTGCAGTCGACGACGACGCTGTCGGTCACGTTGACCGGCATCGTCCGCGACAACGAGCAGCAGATCGGGCCGGCGCTGGAGTCGCTGAAGGGTGTCACCGACCTCCTGCAGCGCCAGGACAAGAATCTGCGCGACTCCATCACCTACCTCGCACCCTTCTACCGGCTCTACGCCAACGTGCTCGGCAACGGCCGCTGGTTCGACTCGGTGATCAAGAACCTTCTGCCGCCCGGCCTGCCGGCGCAGAACACGACGCGGCCGCCGAACAAGTACCGGCTGCTCAACAACGGCGGAACGGAGGCGACCGGATGATGTCCGACCAGTCCGCCAACGACCTCCGGGACACCTCCGGTCCCGGTCGGTGGTTCACCCCGCGCCACATCGCGGTCCTCGTCGTCACGGTCATCGCGGCGTTGATCGTGGCCGGCGTCCTCTGGTGGGTGTTCACGTCCATCTCGAAGACGCACGTCACCGCGTACTTCAAGAGCAGTGTGGGCATCTACGAGGGCACCGACGTCCGCATCATGGGCGTCAAGGCCGGCTCGGTCGACTCCGTGGAGCCGCAGGGCGACCAGGTGAAGATCGAGTTCAGCGTCGATTCCGGATATCCGTTGCCGGCCGACGTGCGGGCCGTGCAGATCACCCCGTCCGTCGTCGCCGACCGCTACATCCAGCTGACGCCCGTCTACCACCAGGGCGACCGCAAGGCCGGCAAGGACATCACGCTCAGCCTGAACCAGACGATGGTCCCGGTCGAGGTCGACCAGCTCTACTCGAGCGTGGAGAAGCTGTCGAAGTCACTCGGTCCGGAGGGCGCCAACCGCCAGGGCGCGCTGAGCGACCTGATCACCACCGGCGCGAAGAACCTCAGCGGCAACGGTGACAAGCTCGGCCAGACCATCGAGAAGTTGTCCGCCGCAACGCAGACGCTGTCGGACTCGCGCGGGAATCTCGTCGACACGGTGAAGAACCTCGACGTCTTCGTCGGCGCGCTGGCCGACAACGACGCCCAGGTGCGGCAGTTCAACACCCAGCTGTCGTCGTTCTCCCAGTTCCTGGCCGGCGAGCGTCAACAGCTCGGCGAGGCCCTGAACAAGCTGTCCATCGCCCTCGGCGACGTGGCCACGTTCGTGCAGGACAACCGGATCGCCCTCGGTGACCGGATCCGCGAGCTGCTGCCCACCACGCAGACCCTGGCCGACACGACGAACTTCCAGAAGGAGATCCTCACCGTTCTCCCCGTCACGCTGAGCAACCTGGTCAACGCCTACAACGCGGAGTCGGGCACCCTCGACCTGCGCGTGGTGCTGCCCGAGTTGCAGAGCCTGGCCGGCACGAGCTGCAAGCTGCTCGACCTCGGCCAGCTCAAGCCCGGCGACCCGGCGTTCCGGCAGTTCAGCAACACGTTGCGGCCGATCCTCAACCAGTGCGCGAACATCACGTCGCAGATCGACGAGGGCATCAAGACGCCGACGCTGAACCTGCCGTTCGGCATCCTCAGCACCGACAACCAGCAGCGTCGTGGCGCCGTGCCGGGCACCGTCCCGGGCACGCCCGCACCGGGGCTCTCGAACGGTCCGTCATGAAGGGGCTCTCGATGAGACGACCGTCCGGTGCGCGGGGCGTCCGCGCCGTCGCGGCCGGTGCCGTGACACTGGCGGCCGCGATGCTGATGACCGCGTGCTCCGGGGGCATCTACTCGGTGCCGCTGCCCGGTGGTGCGGACACCGGCGACAACCCGCGGACGTACAAGATCCAGTTCGACGACGTGCTCGATCTCGTGCCCCAGTCGGCGGTCAAGCTCGACGGCGTCAACGTCGGCAAGGTCACGAAGATTGAGATCGCGCCGGACCAGTGGTCGGCGCAGGTCGAGGTAGAGGTCAAGAACAAGATCGACCTGTCGGACAAGGCGCAGGCCAACGTCGAGCAGACCAACCTCCTCGGTGAGAAGTTCGTCGCGCTGGTGGACCCGCAGTCGAATGCCGGCGCACCGCGGCAGCCGGAGAACGTGGCCATCCCCACCGACCGCACACGGACGGCGACGACGATCGAGCAGGTCCTCGGTGCGTTGTCGATGCTGTTGAACGGCGGTGGGATCGCCCAGATCACGCCGATCATCCAAGAGCTGAACAAGGCGTTCGACGGCCGCGAGGGAACGGTCAAGTCGCTGCTCAACCAGACGCAGCGTCTGATCTCCTCGCTCGACGACCAGAAGAACGACATCACGCGGGCCATCGACGGTCTCGCGACACTGTCGGACCGGACGTCGCAGCAGACCCAGCAGATCGACCGCATCCTCAACCAGCTCCCCGCCGGTGTGAAGGTGCTCGAGGACCAGCGTCCGCAGTTCGTGACGCTGCTGCAGAAGCTCGACTCGCTCGGTCAGGTCGGTGTGGACATCCTGGGCCGCGCCCGGGAGGAGATCATCACCGATCTCCGTGCGCTGCGCCCGACGTTGTCGGCGCTCGCCGGGGCCGCACCGGACCTCATCACCGCGGCGCCGCTGTTGTTCACCTACCCGTTCCCCGACAACCTGCTGCCGGGTGTCCGCGGTGACTCGACCAACCTGTTCCTCTCGGTCGACCTGCGGCTGCTGAACCAGCTCGAGGCGCTCGGTGTGGGTCAGCCCGCACCGCGGTACCAGCCGGTCGGGGGTGGTCCGCCGCCGAAGATCGACCCGCGCAACCCGTATTACAACGGCAACGGGCCGCGTCTCGGGTTCCCGACGATCACGCTGCTGCCGCTGCTCAACTCGCGGCCGGGGCCGAACACCCCGCCGTCGGGCGGACAGTACAGCCTGCTTCCCTCGCCCAAGCAGGGTCAGACGGCGCTGACCGCGCCGGCGGCCATGCTCAAGCCCGGAGCGACGGGGGCGGTCAAGTGATCCCGAAGATCGCGAAGTGGCAGCTGATCGTGTTCGCGGTCATCGCCATCGTCGCCGTCGCCTACGTGGGTGCCACGTATGCCCGCCTGGACAAGCTGTTCGGCATCGGGACGTACACCGTCCACGCGGACTTCCCCGACTCGGGTGGCATCTTCACCAACGCCGAGGTCACCTACCTCGGCACCCCGGTCGGTCGCGTCGGCTCGCTGCAGCTGCGACCCGACGGCGTGCGGGTGAACCTGACGATGAACTCCGGTGACTCGAAGATCCCGGCGACCGCACAGGCCGTCGTGGCCAACCGCTCGGCGATCGGTGAGCAGTACGTCGACCTGCGTCCGTCGTCGACGGGTGGGCCGTACCTCAAGGAGGGGTCGGTCATCACCAACACCTCCATCCCGGTGCCGGTGCAGGACGTCATCCAGTCCGCGGTCGACTTCACCGGGTCGGTGCCGCTGAACGACCTGCGGACCGTCGTCACCGAGCTGGGCAAGGCGTTCGACAACAACGGCGAGAACCTGCGCACGCTGGTCGACTCGCTGGCGAACCTGTCGAAGTCGGGCAACGACAACCTGCCGCAGACGATCTCGCTCATCCGCAACTCCGACACGGTGCTCACCACCCAGGCGGCGCAGTCGGACGAGATCCTCAACTGGTCGCAGAACCTCGGGCTCATCACCGCGCAGCTCGCGACCAGCGACCCCGATCTGCGTCGACTGCTCACCACGGGTCAGACGTCGGCGTCGCAGCTGTCGGCGTTGCTCGAGCGGAGCGGGGGCGACATCACCACCGCCGTCCGCAACCTCGCTCTCGACGTCCGGAACGTGAAGGGGACGTACTCGGGGGTCTCACCGGCCCTGGCGTTGCTGTCGGCGGTGTCGTCGGCGAGCTACACCCCGGCGCCCGGCGACGGGACGATCCACTTCGGTGCCACGCTCGAGACCAACAACCCGCCGTCGTGCACGTTCGGGTACGAGGGAACGCAGCAGATCATCGCCGAGGAGAAGCGGAAGAACCCGAACTTCGACATCAACTACGACGACTTCCCGTTCAACACGAACGCGAAGTGTTCGTTGCCGCAGGGCAGCCCGATCGGGGTCCGTGGTGCGCAGAACGCCGTCTACGCCGATCCGTACACCACGCAGCCCTGGGACAACATCCCCAAGAAGGATCCGGACAAGCTGGACCTGAACCCCATCGCCACCCAGCTGGGTGCCCTCCTGGGCGTCACCCCGCGCTGACCTCGCCGGCCGCGCACCGCTCTGTCGGTGCGCGGCTGTCGTGTGTCCGGCGGTGTGGGGGAGCTCTCAGAGTCCATGACTACAGTGACGAGGCGATGAACACTCCCGACCCCACGGATCCCGCGACGGAACCCCCGGCCTCCGAGGACTCCGACGCCCCCACGGCCACGGAGTCGACGTCGACTCCCACCGCCGAGACGACCCCGGCGACGCCCGCCGCCACCCCGCCCGGCGCGGGCGAATCGGCGGACGCGATGTCGAAGGCCGACCGCGCACGACGCGTCGCACGCACCGCGGCCCTGCCGGTCGCCGGTGTGGTCGTCGTGGCCGGGCTGATCGCGGCGATCGTGTTCGCCGGCATCTACGGCTACCGCTGGTACGACGACGCCGAGAACAAGGTCTCCGTCCAGACCGCCCGCGACGACGCCCTCGGCGGCGCGGAGCAGGCGATGCTGAACATCCTCAACATCGACCTGAAGAACGGCGACGAGTACCAGAAGCGCCTGCAGAACTCGGTGACCGGCAACGCCCGCACCCAGCTGCTCGGCAGCACCGGCCTCGGCGAACTGCAGAAGCAGGCCGGCGACCCGGCGAACGCGGCGACCCTGACCGCCAAGCTGCAGCGCAGCGCCGTCGTCTCCCTCGACGACGACAACAGCGATGCGACCACGCTGGTGTTCCTCAACGTGACGTCGTCGCGACCGAACCAGGCGTCGTCGTCGCAGACGATGGGCTTCCAGGTCGCGGTGACCAAGGACGGCGGTGTCTGGAAGGCGAGCAACATCCAACCGCTCGACTCCGTCGCCATCGACTCGACCGACGCCGGCCAGACGGGAGGCGCGGCCCCGTCCGCCGCCCCCGCGAGCTCCGCGCCCGCCCCCGGAGGGAACTGATGACCACGCCCCGCGGACCGCGCGGCAACCGTCGCCCCCGCGTCGCCGGACGTCCGGTGACCCGTCCCACCTCACCGGATCGCCCCACCTCGCGGCCCGGTGACGACGACGCGACCACCACGTCGGAGTCGACGACACCGGAGGTGACCGAACCCGCCCCCACGGCGACGCCGACCCCGGACCCGACTCCCGAGAAGGCAGCCGAGACCGCAGGCGACGACGCGGACGCCACCGCGTCGCCCGTCGACCTGGGCAAGGCACCGACGCCGCCGGCGGCCCCTCGCGGCAAGTCGCGACCCGCGGTGAAGGTCTCGACCATCAAGCCGCAGTCGACACGGCCCGCGCCGAAGCGTCCGTCGGCCACCGTCACCGACAGCGCGACCCGGCCGTCGCGTCGCCGTCGGTTCCTCGGCTGGCGGACGGTCGGGGTCCTCGCCGCGATCGCCGTGGTCATCGGCGTGGTCGCCGGTGTCGCCGCAGCGAAGCCGGGTGTGGACCTCTCCGACAACCAGGCCTTCGTCGACCCGTCGCTGACCAGCCAGGTCGCTGCGCAGGCGAAGTCGCGGATCTGCTCGGTGTTCGCGGTCAACTACGCCAAGCTCGACGACTGGGAGCGCACGGCGAAGGCCAACGTCACAGGTCAGGCGTCCGCCCGCTTCACCCAGTACGCGGGCGCCGTCCGCGACGCGCTCGGGCAGACGGGTCTCACCGAAGGCGGGGTCGACTGCCGGGTCGACACCGTCGGTGTCCGCTCGATCCAGGGCGATTCCGCGACGCTCGTGGTGAACCTCATCCTCAGCCAGACCGAGGGACAGCAGGCTTCCGGCAGCGGCACGAAGCGCTACCAGGTGGCCATGCAACGGGTGAACGGTCAGTGGCTGGTCGCGGACTTCGCCGACTTCTGAGCCGTCTGTACGGAATCTCCACGCATCGACCTGCGCGTTCCTCTTGACTCGCACGCCCGGTGGTTGCACGCTGTTCCCAGCGACGGACACCGGCAGCCACTGGTGGTCGCACCCAGGCGCGGAGGCCCTCTGACGGCCTCGGACCGATGTTGACATCGGACCGGTTTTTTCTGATACAGTTGGACGTTGCGCTGGCTGCCTTCTGTCCACTTCACGATCTCCCACGCGGGCCACATCTGTGCCCGTCGGTGGCGATCGCGTGGGACGACCTCGAGGGAAGTCTCAGCGCCGCCGACAACAACGCCCACGGTGTCCTCCGTCTTCCCGCGGATGACGCTCCTCGTCGGGCACACAGAGATCCGTGTTGGAAGGACGTATCTTGGCAGCCACCCGCCAGTCCACCTCAACAACCGACGGCGCGCCGCGCCGGACCATCCCGGGAGCGCCGCACCGCGCCTCCTTCGCCAAGCTCACCGAGCCCCTGGAGGTCCCCGGCCTCCTCGACGTCCAGCTCGAGTCGTTCGAGTGGCTGATCGGGTCGCCCGAGTGGCGTGAGCGGGCGAAGGCCCGTGGCGACGAGCACCCCTCCGGTGGTCTCGACGACATCCTCGCCGAGCTGTCGCCGATCGAGGACTTCTCCGGGTCGATGTCCCTGTCCTTCTCCGACCCTCGCTTCGACGAGGTGAAGGCCTCCGTCGAGGAGTGCAAGGACAAGGACATGACCTACGCGGCGCCGCTGTTCGTCACCGCGGAGTTCATCAACAACAACACCGGTGAGATCAAGTCGCAGACCGTCTTCATGGGCGACTTCCCGATCATGACCGACAAGGGCAGCTTCATCATCAACGGCACCGAGCGTGTCGTCGTGAGCCAGCTCGTCCGCAGCCCCGGCGTCTACTTCGACTCCACCATCGACAAGACCACCGAGAAGACGCTGCACAGCGTCAAGGTGATCCCCGGTCGCGGTGCGTGGCTCGAGTTCGACATCGACAAGCGCGACACCGTCGGTGTCCGCATCGACCGCAAGCGCCGCCAGTCGGTGACCGTGCTGCTCAAGGCGCTCGGCTGGACCACCGAGCAGATCACCGAGCGGTTCGGCTTCTCCGAGATCATGATGTCGACGCTGGAGAAGGACAACACCGCCGGCACCGACGAGGCCCTCCTCGAGGTCTACCGCAAGCTGCGTCCGGGCGAGCCCCCGACGAAGGAGTCGGCGCAGACCCTGCTCGAGAACCTCTTCTTCAAGGAGAAGCGGTACGACCTCGCGCGCGTCGGTCGCTACAAGTTCAACAAGAAGCTCGGCCTCACCGACAACCCGATGACGGGTGCCTCGGTGCTCACCGAGGACGACATCGTCGCCACCGTCGAGTACCTGGTGCGCCTGCACGAGTCGGAACAGAACGTCACCTCGTACATGACCGTCCCCGGTGGCGTCGAGGTCCCGGTCGAGGTCGACGACATCGACCACTTCGGCAACCGTCGTCTGCGCACCGTGGGCGAGCTGATCCAGAACCAGATCCGCGTGGGCCTGTCCCGCATGGAGCGCGTCGTGCGCGAGCGCATGACGACCCAGGACGTCGAGGCGATCACCCCGCAGACCCTGATCAACATCCGTCCCGTCGTGGCGGCGATCAAGGAGTTCTTCGGGACCAGCCAGCTGTCGCAGTTCATGGACCAGAACAACCCGCTGTCGGGTCTGACCCATAAGCGTCGTCTCTCGGCGCTGGGCCCGGGTGGTCTGTCCCGTGAGCGCGCCGGCCTCGAGGTCCGCGACGTGCACCCGTCGCACTACGGCCGCATGTGCCCGATCGAGACCCCCGAGGGTCCGAACATCGGCCTCATCGGTTCGCTGTCGGTGTACGCGCGGGTCAACCCCTTCGGCTTCATCGAGACGCCCTACCGCAAGGTCGTCGACGGCCAGGTGACCGACCAGATCGACTACCTGACCGCCGACGAGGAGGAGCGCTTCGTCAAGGCCCAGGCCAACGCCGAGCTCGACTCCGACAACCGTTTCACCGAGGACCGCATCCTCGTCCGCCGCAAGGGCGGCGAGGTCGAGTTCGTCGGACCGGACGCGATCGACTACATGGACGTCTCGCCGCGACAGATGGTCTCCGTCGCGACCGCGATGATCCCGTTCCTCGAGCACGACGACGCCAACCGTGCCCTGATGGGTGCGAACATGCAGCGTCAGGCGGTGCCGCTGGTCCGCAGCGAGGCGCCGCTGGTCGGCACCGGCATGGAGCTGCGTGCCGCCGTCGACGCCGGCGATGTCATCACCTCGGCCAAGGCCGGCGTGGTGGAGGAGGTCTCGGCCGACTACGTCACCGTCATGGCCGACGACGGCACCCGGGACACGTTCCGGATGCGCAAGTTCGCCCGGTCGAACCACGGCACCTGCGCCAACCAGCGTCCGATCGTGGACGAGGGGCAGCGTGTCGAGGAGGGCCAGGTCCTGGCCGACGGCCCCTGCACCGACAGCGGTGAGATGGCGCTGGGCAAGAACCTGCTCGTCGCGATCATGCCGTGGGAGGGTCACAACTACGAGGACGCGATCATCCTGTCGCAGCGCCTCGTGGAGGAGGACGTCCTCACCTCGATCCACATCGAGGAGCACGAGATCGACGCCCGCGACACCAAGCTCGGTGCCGAGGAGATCACCCGGGACATCCCGAACGTCTCCGACGAGGTCCTCGCCGACCTCGACGAGCGCGGCATCATCCGCATCGGTGCCGAGGTCCGTGACGGCGACATCCTCGTCGGCAAGGTCACGCCGAAGGGCGAGACCGAGTTGACCCCCGAGGAGCGCCTGCTGCGCGCCATCTTCGGTGAGAAGGCGCGGGAGGTCCGCGACACCTCGCTGAAGGTGCCGCACGGTGAGACCGGCAAGGTGATCGGCATCCGCGTGTTCAGCCGCGAGGACGACGACGACCTGCCCCCGGGCGTCAACGAGCTCGTCCGCGTCTACGTCGCGCAGAAGCGCAAGATCCAGGACGGCGACAAGCTGGCCGGCCGCCACGGCAACAAGGGCGTCATCGGCAAGATCCTCCCCGCGGAGGACATGCCGTTCATGCCCGACGGCACACCGGTCGACATCATCTTGAACACCCACGGTGTCCCGCGTCGTATGAACATCGGTCAGATCCTGGAGACCCACCTCGGGTGGATCGCCAAGACCGGCTGGAACATCGACGTCGCGGGTGGGACGCCGGAGTGGGCGTCGCGTCTGGACGAGAGCATGCTCTCGGCCGGCCCCGACACCCGCACCGCGACCCCGGTGTTCGACGGCGCGCGCGAGGAGGAGCTGACCGGACTGCTGTCCTCGACGCTGCCCAACCGCGACGGCGAGGTGATGGTCAACGGCGACGGCAAGGCGACTCTGTACGACGGTCGCTCCGGCGAGCCGTTCCCGTACCCCGTGTCGGTCGGCTACATGTACATCATCAAGCTGCACCACCTCGTGGACGACAAGATCCACGCGCGGTCGACGGGTCCGTACTCGATGATCACGCAGCAGCCGCTGGGCGGTAAGGCACAGTTCGGTGGACAGCGCTTCGGTGAGATGGAGTGCTGGGCGATGCAGGCCTACGGTGCGGCGTACACGCTGCAGGAGCTGCTCACCATCAAGTCCGACGACGTCGTCGGACGCGTCAAGGTGTACGAGGCGATCGTCAAGGGCGAGAACATCCCCGAGCCCGGCATCCCCGAGTCGTTCAAGGTGCTGCTCAAGGAGCTGCAGTCCCTGTGCCTGAACGTCGAGGTGCTCAGCTCCGACGGCGCGGCGATCGAGATGCGTGACGGTGACGACGAGGACCTGGAGCGCGCAGCGGCCAACCTCGGGATCAACCTGTCCCGCAACGAGTCCGCCACCGTCGACGATCTCGCCAACTGACAAGAGCTAGGAAGGTAACCACATGCTCGACGTCAACTTTTTCGACGAACTGAAGATCGGTCTCGCGACCGCCGACGACATCCACCGGTGGAGCTACGGCGAGGTCAAGAAGCCGGAGACCATCAACTACCGCACCCTCAAGCCGGAGAAGGACGGGCTCTTCTGCGAGAAGATCTTCGGCCCCACCCGGGACTGGGAGTGCTACTGCGGCAAGTACAAGCGCGTCCGCTTCAAGGGCATCATCTGTGAGCGCTGCGGCGTCGAGGTGACCCGCGCCAAGGTGCGTCGTGAGCGGATGGGCCACATCGAGCTGGCCGCACCGGTCACCCACATCTGGTACTTCAAGGGCGTCCCGTCACGCCTGGGGTACCTGCTGGACCTGGCGCCGAAGGATCTCGAGAAGATCATCTACTTCGCCGCCTACGTCATCACCTCGGTCGACGACGAGCTCCGCCACAACGAGCTGTCGACGCTGCAGGCGGAGATGGAGGTCGAGAAGAAGGGTGTCGCCGACACCCGTGACTCCGACCTCGAGGAGCGCGCGAAGAAGCTCGAGGAGGACCTCGCCGAGCTCGAGCGCGAGGGTGCCAAGGCCGACGCGCGTCGCAAGGTGAAGGACGGCGGCGAGCGCGAGATGCGCAAGATCCGCGACACCGCGCAGCGCGCGCTCGACGAGCTCGACGAGATCTGGGACAAGTTCACCAAGCTCGCCCCGAAGGACATGATCATCGACGAGCGGCTCTACCGTGAGCTGCAGGACCGCTACGGCGAGTACTTCACCGGCGCGATGGGTGCCGAGGCGATCAAGAAGCTCCTCGAGACCTTCGACATCGACGCCGAGGCCGACATCCTGCGGGACACCATCCGCAACGGCAAGGGCCAGAAGAAGCTGCGCGCGCTCAAGCGACTCAAGGTCGTCGCGGCGTTCCAGCAGTCGGGCAACTCGCCGCTGGGCATGGTCCTCGACGCGGTGCCGGTGATCCCGCCGGAGCTGCGTCCGATGGTCCAGCTCGACGGTGGCCGCTTCGCCACGTCGGACCTGAACGACCTGTACCGCCGCGTCATCAACCGCAACAACCGCCTCAAGCGACTGATCGACCTCGGTGCGCCCGAGATCATCGTCAACAACGAGAAGCGGATGCTGCAGGAGTCGGTCGACGCCCTGTTCGACAACGGTCGTCGCGGCCGTCCGGTCACCGGACCGGGCAACCGCCCGCTGAAGTCGCTGAGCGATCTGCTCAAGGGCAAGCAGGGTCGTTTCCGTCAGAACCTGCTCGGCAAGCGCGTCGACTACTCGGGCCGTTCGGTCATCGTCGTCGGCCCGCAGCTCAAGCTGCACCAGTGCGGTCTGCCGAAGCTGATGGCGCTCGAGCTGTTCAAGCCGTTCGTGATGAAGCGTCTGGTCGACCTGAACCAGGCGCAGAACATCAAGTCGGCCAAGCGCATGGTCGAGCGTCAGCGCCCCGCCGTGTGGGACGTCCTCGAAGAGGTCATCGCCGAGCACCCGGTGCTGCTGAACCGTGCGCCGACGCTGCACCGTCTGGGCATCCAGGCGTTCGAGCCGCAGCTCGTCGAGGGCAAGGCGATCCAGCTGCACCCGCTGGTGTGTGAGGCCTTCAACGCCGACTTCGACGGCGACCAGATGGCAGTGCACCTCCCGCTGTCGGCGGAGGCGCAGGCCGAGGCCCGCATCCTGATGCTGTCCTCGAACAACATCCTGTCGCCGGCGTCGGGTCGTCCGCTCGCCATGCCGCGTCTGGACATGGTCACGGGTCTGTACTTCCTGACCACCCAGAAGGACGGGGCGATCGGCGAGTACTCGGCGTCGTCAAGCGACGACGTCGAGCGTGGCGTCTACTCCACCCCGGCCGAGGCCATCATGGCGATGGACCGTGGCGTGCTGTCGGTGCAGGCGAAGATCAAGGTGCGGCTGACCGATCAGCGTCCGCCGGCCGACATCGAGGCCGAGCACTTCCCGGACGGCTGGACCCTCGGGCAGGCGTGGACGATCGAGACCACCCTGGGTCGTGTGCTCTTCAACGAGCTGCTGCCGCGGGAGTACCCGTTCGTCAACGAGCAGATGCCGAAGAAGCGTCAGGCCGTGATCATCAACGATCTGGCCGAGCGCTACCCGATGATCGTGGTCGCTCAGACCGTCGACAAGCTCAAGGACGTCGGCTTCTACTGGGCCACCCGCTCGGGTGTCACCGTGTCGATGGCCGACGTGCTGGTGCCGCCGAACAAGAAGGAGATCCTCGACAAGTACGAGGAGCGGGCCGACGGCCTGGAACGCAAGTTCCAGCGTGGTGCCCTCACCCCGGAGGAGCGTCGCGACGCCCTCGTCGAGATCTGGAAGCAGGCCACCGAAGAGGTCGGCGCCGCGATGGAGGCGTACTACCCGGAGGACAACCCGATCGCGATGATCCCGAAGTCGGGTGCGACGGGCAACATGACCCAGGTCCGCAACCTGTCGGGCATGAAGGGTCTGGTCACCAACCCGAAGGGTGAGTTCATCCCGCGTCCCATCAAGTCCTCGTTCCGTGAGGGCCTGACGGTGGCGGAGTACTTCATCAACACGCACGGTGCCCGCAAGGGTCTGGCGGACACGGCTCTGCGTACCGCTGACTCGGGTTACCTGACCCGTCGTCTGGTGGACGTCAGCCAGGACGTCATCGTCCGCGAGACCGACTGTGGCACCGAGCGCGGCATCGTCGTGACGCTCGCCGAGAAGCAGGCCGACGGCTCGCTGATCCGCGACCCGCACGTCGAGACGTCGGCGTACGCACGGACCCTGGCGACCGACGCGGTCGACGCCGACGGCAACGTCGTCGTCGAGCGTGGCCACGACCTGGGCGACCCGGCCATCGAGGCACTCCTCGCGGCCGGCATCACCGAGGTCAAGGTGCGGTCGGTGCTGACCTGCACGACGGGCACCGGCGTGTGCGCGATGTGCTACGGCCGTTCGATGGCGACCGGCAAGCTCGTCGACATCGGCGAGGCGGTCGGCATCATCGCCGCCCAGTCGATCGGTGAGCCCGGCACGCAGCTGACGATGCGTACGTTCCACCAGGGTGGCGTCGGTGACGACATCACCGGTGGTCTGCCGCGTGTCCAGGAGCTGTTCGAGGCCCGTGTCCCCAAGGGCAAGGCCCCGATCGCCGAGGTCGCCGGCCGGATCCGTCTCGAGGACGACGATCGGTTCTACAAGATCACCATCGTCCCCGACGACGGTTCGGAAGAGGTCGTCTACGACAAGATCTCGAAGCGTCAGCGCCTGCGTGTGTTCAAGCACGACGACGGCTCCGAGCGTCTGCTGGCCGACGGCGACCACGTCGAGGTCGGACAGCAGCTCATGGAGGGCGCCGCGGATCCGCACGAGGTGCTGCGCATCATGGGCCCGCGTCAGGTGCAGGTGCACCTCGTCAACGAGGTGCAGGAGGTGTACCGGAGCCAGGGTGTGTCGATCCACGACAAGCACATCGAGACGATCGTCCGTCAGATGCTGCGTCGCGTGACGATCATCGACTCCGGCGCCACCGAGTTCCTGCCCGGTTCGCTCACCGAGCGCGCCGAGTTCGAGGCGGCCAACCGTCGCGTCGTCGGCGAGGGCAACGAGCCCGCCGCCGGTCGTCCGGTGCTCATGGGCATCACGAAGGCCTCGCTGGCCACCGAGTCGTGGCTGTCGGCGGCGTCGTTCCAGGAGACCACGCGTGTCCTGACCGACGCGGCGATCAACAGCCGCAGCGACAAGCTGGTGGGTCTGAAGGAGAACGTGATCATCGGCAAGCTGATCCCGGCCGGCACCGGCATCAACCGGTACCGGAACATCCAGGTGCAGCCGACCGAGGAGGCGCGTGCCGCCGCGTACGCGGTGCCGTCCTACGACGACACCTACTACAGCCCGGACGGCACCTTCGGTGCCCCGTCGGGTGCTGCGGTGCCGCTCGACGATTACGGCTTCTCCAGCGACTACCGGTAACAACTGATCGACAGAACGGCCCCCACCGGAAGGTGGGGGCCGTTCTGCGTCCGTGCCAACTCGCCGAGTGGGCCGAAACCCGCCGCCGAGTGGGCCGAAATTAACCGGCGACCGTGCCAAAACCAGCCGCTCGCTCACCCGAGCCCGCCCGGTCCGCCGACCCGACCCATCTCGCGTGAACCCGCCCACCGTGCACCAGATCCCGTCCCGCGTGAACCCGCCGACCGTGCACCAGATATCGCCCACCGTGCACCAGATCTCGCCCACCGTGCACCAGATCTCGCCCACCGTGCACCAGATCTCGCCCACCGTGCGGTAGATGCAGGAGACCGTGCACCAGATATCGCCCACCGTGCGGTGGATCCTGCCGAGTGTGCACTCAGCGCCCTCGTCGGCGCCCGCGGGAGTCGAGCAGACCGCGAAGACAGGAGAGAAAGCCGATCGGGTCACCCGACAATTGCACGCTGTTCCGTCGCTCGGTGTGCCACCCGAGGCCGGAGGTCTGTCGGTCACGTGTGGCGTTGGAGAGCCGTTGGTCGTCGCTGTAGTGGTATTCGAAGCCGTCGAACTCGACGCCGATCTTCTCCCGGCGGTATGCCAGGTCGAACTTCGCGATGATGGTTCCGTGTTCGTCGTAGACCTTCACCTGCGTCTCGGGCCTGGGCAGTCCGTCGGCGAGGATGAGGTGGCGAGTCCAGCTCTCGCCGGATGACTCCGCGCCGGCGTCGATCCACGGCACGAGCCCACGAAGCTGTCGGATGTTGCGCACCGCGGGATGGGCGACGACGAACCGCCACAGTTCCATGTGATCGAGGTCGGTCGCGCGTGTGAGATCGTCGAGATGCGCCAGGGCAATCCAGGCGGGCGAGCGCCGTCCGAGATCGAACGCAGTCCTGATCGGCGACGTCACCGGCATGCCGTCGACGACGACCACATCGGCCGGGTTCAGCTCTGTGCGATGGACGCGGACATCGTTGAATCGCCGTGCCTGACCGGTCGGCGGCCGGATCAGCTCGACGGTCGCACCATGATCGAAGAAGGTCGCGCCGTGAAGGACTGCTGCACTGATGCCCCCGACCACGGAGTCGGGTCCGGCCCGCAGCCACGCAGCGCGAATCGTCTCGACGGGGGACAGCGGGACCGCCGCCTCCGCGTACACACCTCGATGCACCATGCGGAAGTCTCTGCGGATGTCGCGCGGACGGATGTGGCCCGGCAGGCTGTGGTCGCCAAGTGCGAACGGCCGGTTGTCGATGCTCATGTTTGTTGGACGCACGTGGTCGTCGAACGGTTCACTCGGGTTTGGACTGCACGGTGGGTGGGATCTACCGCACGGTGGGCGGGATCTACCGCACGGTGGGCGGGATGGACCGCACGTTGGGCGGGATCTGATGCACGCTCGGGGAGTGTCGCGCGGGGTCAGAGGCGGTAGACGCGGCGGGCGTTGCCGTGGGCGATCATGTCGGCGACACCGACGGCGTCGTCGAGCGACCACTCGTCTGCGTCGACGAAACCCGACAGCACCGACGCCATCCCGTCCCGCCACAGCGCGGCGCCGAGGTAGTGGAACTCGGCCGGGCCGCAGCCGTCGGAGGAGTAGAGCACCTTCGTGAACGGCGCCATCTCCAGCAGTCGCCCGACGAACGGTCCCGACCGCGCGCCGAGGTGGTGGATCGACAAGCCGCCGTCGAGATGGACAGACGGGAACGCCTGGGCGAGGTAGCCGGCCTGCCGTTCCCAGGGGTAGCAGTGCAGCAGCATGATCGGCACATCGCCTGCGCCACGGAGGAACTCGTCGAGCAGCAGGGGATCGGTCTGCGACAACCGCGCGTCGCGGTCACCGAACCCGACGTGGAACTGCAGCGGCAGCCCGACGTCGAGCGCGCGGTGCAGCCCGAAGCGCAGCAGCACGCGATCGGTCAGACGGGTGCCGCCCTCCGATCGCCACCGGTCGGCAGCGAGATCGACGAGTCGTTCCGGCGGGTCCGACAGGTCCCCGCCGAACCCGCCGCGGTAGGCCAGAACCGACTTCGTCGCCACGGCGGCACCCGTTCTGCGGCGCAGGATCTCGACGAATTCGTCGGCATAGTTCCGCGGGGCGGCGGCGGCCTGCTCGGCGATCTCCTCGAGCCGAACCACCTCGTGCGCGGCGCCGCCACCGAGGGCGGCGAGGTCGTCCGGATCGGTGAGTCCGGCGTGGAACCCGGTGTCCACCAGCCACGTCGAGACGCCGGCCGCGGTCAGGAACCGCCGCGACACCTCGTCCTCACCGAGTTCGGCGCGGCGGGCACAGTAGTCCGACGGTGACGCGTGGCGGGGAAGGTCCAGCAGAGGTGCACACCGGGCGCGGACCGCGAACCCGAGTTGGGTGTCCCAGCCCGACGTGGCGGCGGTGACCGGGTCGGGGTCCGCCTCGTTCAGCGCGGCGGCGAGCCGCGCGGCGTCACCGTCGGCAACCCACCGCCCGTGGACGTGGTGGTCGACGAGCTCGACCCGGGAGACATGCTCCCGCAGCGTCACAGGACACACGCGCTCAGATACTCCATGCCATCCGGAACATCTCGGCGAGCTCGGCGGGGGAGCGGTCACCGTAGGTCGACGCCTCGTACCGGCGGACCGCGAGCGTCGCCTCCACCACCTCGTCACCCAGCACCGATCGCGCCGTCGACGACGCCTCCAGCGCGTCGAGCATCGCCGTCTGGTCGCCGGTCAGGAGCACGGTGCCGGCGGCGTCCAGCTCCGCATCCGACAGCGACGCCGGGTCGACGGTGGTCTCGGGCGGCAGCGCTGTGCCGCGTTCGATCCCCTCGGCCGCCAGGCCCAGGATCGCCGCGGACGCGAGGTACGGGTTGGCCGAGGGGTCGACGATCTTCACCTCGACGTTGGCGCCCAGCGGGTTCGCAGGCCCACCCTCGATGAAGCGCACCGATGCCTCGCGGTTCTCGGTGCCCCAGCACGCGTAGGCGCCGGCCCAGAAGCCCGGCAGCACGCGCAGTCCCGACAGGATCGACCCGCACAGCAGGGCCTGCACCTCGGGCAGTCCGGCGACCACGCCGCCGATCGCGGCGCCACCGGCCGCGGTCAGACCGCGCGGCCCGTCACCGCCGGAGAAGAGCGGACCGTCACCACCGGACAACGAGAAGTGCTGGTGCGCACCGTTGCCGACGCCGTCGTGGAACGGCTTCGGAGAGAAGCAGGCGCGCAGACCGTGTCGGCGGGCGGCGCGCCCGATCACCATCCGCGCAGCGACGAGCTGGTCGGCGGCGGCCACCGGGGACAGCGGTGCCAGCGACACCTCGAACTGGTTGCTGCCGTACTCGGGGTGCATCTGCGCGACCTCGACCCCGGCACGCCGTGCGGCCGCGATCACGTCGCGCACGAACCCCTCGTGCTCCAGCACGCCCGCCAGTCCGTACTGCGCCCACATCGTCGACGGCACCGGCTCGGCAGCGTCGTCGAGGAGGGTGAACTCCAGCTCGTGCCCGACGAGCGCGGTCAGCCCGGCCGCGCGGAGCCGCTCCTCGACCCCTCGCAGGGTCGTCCGGGTGCACGCACCGACGGCCTCGAAGGACTGGTCCACGAAATCGGCCGGGGCCCAGGCGATGTGGTCACCGATGATGCGGACGGCCTCGAGGTCGACCCGGATGCGCTGGTCACCGACGGCGCCGAAGCGGTCGGTGTAGGCGATCCCGGTCCGGTCGATGGTGAAGACGTGCCACACCGGGCTCACGCCGAGACCGGCGTCGGCGAACGCGGGGACGCGGGCGACGTCGACGACCTTCGCGTGGATCAGTCCGGCGGGGTTGACAACGGTGCCCACGAGCATCTCGACCCCCGCGCTCTGCAGGTGACCCAGGACGTCGGTGCGGATGGTGGCCATGGGGACACAGTGTGCCCCACCGGGGTTGCTCAGGCGTGGCGATAGGGCAGGTACTGCACCGACCACTCGTTGCCGTCGGGGTCGGCGAAGTACACGAAGTGGCCCCACGGCTGCACGTCGACCGGACCGACCTCGACCCCGGCGGACAGCAGGTGCTCGCGCGCAGCCTCGATGTCGGTCACGCAGATCATCAGGCCCTTGACCGACCCGGGCTCACCGTCGACGAGACCGTCACCGAACGCGATGGAGCAGTTCGAGCCGACCGGCGTCATCTGCACGAAGCGGATCGGGGTGTCGCCGTCGTTGCCGGGTGCGCCCGGCGGCACGACGTGGTCGTGGTCAGGAGTGAAGCCGATCCGCGCGTAGAACTCCTTGGCGCGCTCGGCGTCGCTCACGGGGAGCATGACGACCTCGAGCGTCCAGGGGCCGCCCGGGATCGTGCCGGCGGTGGTCGTGGAGGTCTCGGTGCTGGTCATCGGTTCGTTCCTCTCGTCGGGTGTGTGACGAGAAGGACGATGTCACCCAACGCGGACAATGACGGTCCGCATTGTCCGATCAGCCGTTGCGGAACCAGCCGGCGCGATCGATGCGCCAGATCTCGTCCTGCCAGAACTGCCAGGCGTGGATGCCGACGGGCCAGAAGCTCGAGCGGACGTTCGCGCCGGCGGCGCGCGCGGCGAGGGCGAAGGTCTGCGACTGCTCCTGCGACACGACCTCGAGCGCCGACCCCGACAGGCCGGTGCCGAAGGTCGCGATGTTGGTCGGCGGGCCGTTCCAGATTCCGGCCGCCGCGTACACCCAGAGGTGCTTGCCGCGCATGGCGCCGAGGTTGAGCCACGGGTCGTTCTGGAACGCCTTCACGTTCGGGAAGATGCCCCACATGTCGTTCAGGTCGTAGCGACCGGAATCGAACGCGGCCGCACGCAGCATGGTCTGCATGCCGGGTGCCGTCGGGTGCGGGAAGCCCGACATCGACACCGCGCGGGTGTAGAGGTCCGGGCGGGTGGTGGCGAGCATGATCGCGGGCGCCGCCGACATCGACAGACCGACGAGCGTGCGGTTACGGGAGAACCCGAGGCTGTTCAGGTAGGCGGGCAGGCTGCCGGTGAGGACGCTGTTCCAGCGGTACGGGCGGGTCTGGCCGGCCGAGGGGCTCGGGGCGTCCCAGTCGGCGTAGAAGCTCGACTGGCCGCCGACGGGCATGACCACGTTGTAGCCGTGCTGCGAGAGGAACGGGACGTTCGTCTCCTTCTCCCAGCCGTTCACGTCGTTGGTGGCCCGCAGCCCGTCGAGGAAGATGACCGTCGGCGCCTGCGCCGGGTTCGTCGTGGTCGACGCCCAGGTGCGGATCACCGGGTTCGGCATCCCGTAGCCGTTGATCTGCGCGGACTTGAAGGTCGGCGCGGGGCGAGGGCCCCACGCGTTCGCCGCCCCGGTGCCCACGGTGACCAGCCCGAACGCCGCGATCATGGCGACGATCAGGGTGGACAGGGCTGCGCGTACGTGGGGCGCACGTCGGCTCGCGTAGGTCATGCGGATACCACTTCGTCTCGGGCCCGGGAGGGCGACTCGTCGTGCCGGCGCACCACACAGCACGCGTGAGCTGCGCAGACACGCGTGGTCACGTCCCCTGACGCCCTGTGTCTGTGCGGCACCCGACACCTTCCCACACGCGGGACAATGGCTCAATGTCGACGAAGGCGGGCGAGGGCCAGGTCACACCCGAACGCGTCGAATCGCCCGCGACGCACAGGCACCGGTGGATCCTGCACGTCGACCTCGACCAGTTCCAGGTGTCGGTGGAGCGGCAGCGCGCCCCCGAACTCGTCGGGATCCCGGTCATCGTGGGCGGGACGGGTGATCCGCAGGCGCCGCGGACCGTGGTGACCTGTGCGTCCTATGAGGCGCGCGACGTCGGGATCCGCGCGGGCATGCCTCTGCGGGCCGTGCACCGGAAGTTGCCCGACGCCGTCTACCTGCCCACCGACCACGAGACATATGACATCGCGTCCGACGAGGTGATGACGGTGCTGCGGGGCCTCGGTCACCCGGTCGAGGTGTGGGGGTGGGACGAGGCCTACGTCGGGGCCGATGTCGACGACCCCCACGCCCTCGCCGCGACCATCATCCGTCGCATCCGCGACGAGACCGGCCTGACCTGCGCCGTCGGCATCAGCGACAACAAGCAGCGCGCGAAGATGGCGACGAACTTCGCCAAGCAGCAGCCGCCCGGCGCCGACCGGGTCGACATCCTCACCGCCGACAGCTGGCTGCCGCGGATGGGGGATCGGCCCTGCCGGGACCTGTGGAGCGTCGGGCCGAAGACGGCGCAGAAGCTCACCGCCATGGACGTGCACACCGTCGCCGAGTTGATCGCGACACCGCGGGACACCCTCGTCGAGCGGTTCGGCAACCACCAGGGGACGTGGCTCTACGTCCTGGCGCGCGGCGGTGGGGACTCGACGATCACCGAGGCGCCGCACGTCGCGCGGTCGCATTCGAAGGTGCAGACGTTCCCCACCGATGTCACCGACGTCGAGGAACTGCACCGCCGGGCGTCCGACCTCGCGGCGGACGTGCTGGCCCTGGTGCGCGCCGAGGGTCGGGTGGTGTCCCACGTCGCGGTGACCGTGCGGACGTCGACGTTCTTCACCCGCACCAAATCGCGCAAACTGCCCACCCCGACAACCCACCTCACCGACATCGAGCCGTCGGTGCACACTCTTCTCGACCGCTTCGAGCTCGACCGGCCCGTCCGGCTGCTCGGTGTACGCCTGGACCTGGTGCTCGACGACTGAGCACCGTGGGTCTGCGACGAGAGGATCTCCCGTGAGCTCGCTGACCTACACCCAGTCGGTGGTGATGGGCCTGCTGCAGGGCGTGACCGAGTTGTTCCCGGTGTCGAGCCTCGGGCACTCGCTACTGGTCCCGGCGTGGATCGGCGGCAGCTGGGAGACACTCGTGACCCAGTCGAACAGCAGGGGACACACACCGTTCCTCGCGTTCCTCGTGGCGCTGCACGTCGCCACGGCCCTGGCCCTGGTCGTCTGGTACCGGCGCGACTGGGTCGCCATCGTCCGCGGGTTCGTGCACAGCGTGGTCCGCCGGCGCATCGACACCCGGGAGGCGAAGCTCGCCTGGCTGCTCATCGCCGGCACGGTGCTGGTCGGGATCGTCGGACTCGTGGCGGAGAAGCCGTTGCGCCAGGTGTTCGCGACGCCGCTCGCGTCGGCGGTGTTCCTCGTCGCCAACGGGTTCGTGCTGCTGGCCGCGGAACTCCTCCGACGTCACGCGGCGACGGGCGCGCACGCGGTCGCCGTCGCGTCGGGTGATCCCGACGCCGAGATCGACGACCTGCGGTACCGCGACGCCGTCGTGATCGGTGCCGCGCAGATCCTTGCGCTGCTGCCGGGGATCTCGCGGTCGGGGGCGACGATCTCGGCGGGACTGCTGCGCGGGATGAACCACGAGTCGTCGGCGAAGTTCGCGTTCCTGTTGGCGACGCCGGTCATCCTCGCCGCCGGCGTGCTGAAGATCCCCGAGCTGTTCGGGCCGGAGGGGCAGGGCATCGGTGGACAGGTGATCGTCGGTGCGATCTGCGCGTTCGTCGCGGCGCTCGTGGCGGTCGCGTTCCTGGAGCGCTTCTTCCGGACCCGGACGATGTACCCGTTCGTCGTCTACTGCCTCGCCGCGGGCGTCGTCAGCGTCGTGGCCTTCGCCTGACCGTCGGGTCAGTCCTGCAGCAGCCCGCCGTCGAGGACGCCGTCGAGCAGCCGGGCGCAGCGGGCGGCGAGGGATGCCCGATCGGCCTCGATCCGGGCGGCGAGGTCGTCGACGTCGATGCCGAAGTCGCGCTGCACCTCCCGTTCCGACTCACGTGACCAGCCCAGCCGCCACGCAGCGAACGACGCCGCGGTGATCTCCGGGTGGAACTGCGTCCCGACGACGCGTCCCCGCACGAACGCCTGCAGGCCCGCGTCGTTGTGGGCCAGGCGTCGGGCTCCCGGCGGGAGGGAGAAGTGGTCGAAGTGCCATTCCATCCACGGTCCGTCGTCGATCCACGACGCGGCCGCGTCCTCGGGGGTGACATCGACGAAACCGATCTCGGGGTGCGGTGAGCGTTCGACGACGCCGCCGAGCACGCGGCTGATGATCTGCCCGCCGAAGCACACCCCGAGGGTGGGTGTCCCGGCTTCGACGACGCGGTCGAGGTAGGCGCGCTCGGCGCGCAGCCAGGACAGCGAGTCGTCGTAGGCGGAGTCGACCGACCCCAGCACCACGACGGCCTCGACCGTCGCCGGGTCGGGGAGGTCGTCGGCGGGATGGACGACGACCGGCGTGAGCCCGCGGGCGCGGATCGCGTCGGCGAGCGACCCGGCCTCGGTGCGGCCGCGCTCGCGGTCGTCCTCGTGAGCCAGGACCAGGGCGGTGCTGGAATGTGGACGCGTCATCACCGGCGAGGGTAGGACGGATGACCCCGTACGGCCGATCGGGTGGGTGCTGGTGACCTCGGCTGTGATGGAGGACACTGACGGTCATGGCAGACACCCACTCCGTGTTCAACCAGGTCCCGCCGTTCGTCGGGCACAACCCCGCCGATCATCCTGCGCTCACCGAGGCCCTCGTCCGCGAGGGCGGCGAGTGGGGGCTCGGCGAGGTTCAGGCGCTCGGGGCGCTCGCGGGCACCGAGGAGGCGATGCGCTGGGGCGAGCTCGCCGACCGCAACCGCCCGGTGCTGCACACCCACGACAAGTTCGGCCACCGCGTCGACGAGGTCGAGTACGACCCCGCCTACCACCGCCTCATGCAGACGGCGACCGAGCACGGACTGCACTCGGGCCCGTGGACCGATCACCGACCCGGTGCGCACGCGGTGCGGTCGGCGAAGCTGGCCGTGTGGAACGTCGAGGCCGGTCACCTGTGCCCTGTCTCGATGACCTACGCGGTGGTGCCCGCACTGCGGCACGCGCCGGATCTCGCGGCCGTCTACGAGCCGCTGCTGACCGCGCGTGACTACGACCCGGTGCTCGCCGTCCCGGCCGGCAAGCGCGCACTGACCGCCGGCATGTCGATGACGGAGAAGCAGGGCGGGTCCGACGTCCGCGCCAACCAGACCGCGGCGACGCCGAACGGCGACGGGTCGTACACGATCGTCGGCCACAAGTGGTTCACCTCGGCGCCGATGAGCGACTTCTTCCTCACCCTGGCGCAGGCGCCCGGCGGGCTGTCGTGTTTCTTCGTCCCGCGCGTCCTGCCCGACGGCACCCGCAATCGACTGCGCCTGCAGCGGCTGAAGGACAAGCTCGGCAACCACGGCAACGCCTCGTCGGAGATCGAATACGACGACGCCACAGGCTGGTTGGTCGGCGACGAGGGTCGCGGCGTCAAGACGATCATCGAGATGGTCAGCCTCACCCGGCTCGACTGCGCCGTCGCCAGCGCGTCGGTGATGATGACGGGCCTGTCGCGGGCAATGCACCACGCGCAGCACCGCAGCGCGTTCGGCGACTACCTCATCGACCAGCCGCTCATGCGGAACGTGTTGGCGGACCTCGCGATCGAGGCCGAGGCGGCGATCGCGGTGTCGATGCGGATGGCCGGTGCGACCGACGCCGCCGAACGCGGGGACGAGCGCGAGGGGCTGATCCGGCGGATCGGGTTGCCCGCCACCAAGTACTGGACCTGCAAGCGCGCGCCCGCGTTCGCGGCGGAGGCGATGGAGTGCCTCGGCGGCAACGGCTACATCGAGGACTTCGGGATGGCGCGGCTGTTCCGGGAGTCGCCGCTCGCCGGCATCTGGGAGGGCAGCGGCAACGTCAGCGCCCTGGACATGTTGCGCGCCATGGCCACCGCGCCGAAGTCGGTGGAGGCGATCACCGACGAGCTCGACTCGGCGCTGGGTCTCGACGAGCGTTACGACGCGCACGTGGCGTCCATCAAGGCGCAGCTCGGCGATCTCGACCACATCATGATCGGTGCGCGACGCCTGGCCGAGTCGCTGTGCGTCGGGCTGCAGGGCTCGTTGCTGCTGCGGCACGGACACCCGGCGGTCGCAGAGGCGTTCGCGGCCACACGCCTCGCCCGCAACTGGGGCAGCGCGTTCGGAACACTGCCCCCGGGCCTCGACCTCTCGCCGATCCTCGAGCGCGCCCTGGTCAAGTAGCCGCCCCCCGTTCGTTGGGCGCCCGGAGCCGTCGAGTGGGCGGCAGGAACCGTTCGTTGGGCACCCGGAGCCGTTCGTTGGGCGCCAGGAACCGTCGAGTGGGCGGTTGGAGACGTCGAGTGGGCGCTCGCGGCGTCGGCAAGTCGTTGCGGGCGCGCGGTTACCGTGTGACATGAGCAGCGCAGGGGTGACCGTCGTCGGAGCCGGCATGTCGGGGGCGGCGTGCGCCGCGGAACTCGTCCGCGCGGGGGTCGAGGTGCGTGTCGTCGACCGGGGGCGGGCGCCCGGCGGTCGGATGGCGTCGCCGACGTTGCACGACCGCCGCGTCGACACCGGAGCCGGCTACTTCACCGTGCGCGACAGCGGCTTCCAGGCTGTCGTCGATGATTGGCACGACCGGGGACTGACGCGGCCGTGGACCGACACGTTCGGGGTGCTCTCGCCCGACGGGCCCCCCTCGACGAAGTCCGGACCCACACGCTGGGCGACGGACGGTGGCCTGCGGTCGCTGGTCCGCGACGTCCTCGGCGACATCCCGGTCGAGACCGCGTCGCTCGACGCCCTCCCCGCCGGCCACGTCGTCGTCGCCATGCCCGATCCGCAGGCCGCGCGTCTCGCCGAGGTGCCGGACCCCGTCGAATACGAGCCGGTCATCGCCGTCGTCGTCGGGTTCGACGGTCGACCGGACCTGCCCTTCGACCACGCCGCATTCGTCAACGATCACCCCGACGTGGCCTTCCTCGCCGACGACGGCTCGCGGCGCGGCGACGACGCGCCGGTGCTCGTCGTCCACACCACCCCCGACCGTGCGCGACAGCATCTCGACGACCCGGACGCCGTGATCGTGCCTGTCGTCGACGCGCTGCGGCGACTACTCGGGACCGGCGATCCCGCGTGGACGCACGCGCATCGATGGACATTCGCGAAACCGGCCGCGCAGCACGATGTCTCGTGTCACGTCGCCGTCGACGGCGATCGCGTCGTCGGACTCGCCGGCGACCAGTGGTGCCCCGAGGGTGCGCCGCGCGTCGAGAGTGCGTGGCGATCGGGCGTCGACCTCGCCGCGGCACTGCTCCCGCGCCTCTGAACCGCCCACTCGGCGGCTCCAACTGCCCACTCGACGGGTCCAAGCGCCCAACGAACGGTTCCAAGCGCCCGACGAACGGGTCCAGGCGGTCAGCGGGGGATGAACAGCCCCTGGAAGGTCGCGGGGTCGTCGGCGGACAGCCCGACGCGGTCCCAGGGGGCGGTCACCGACAGCACCGCGTAGGC
The DNA here is from genome assembly GCF_947494875.1 of uncultured Williamsia sp. Lineage (GTDB taxonomy): Bacteria > Actinomycetota > Actinomycetes > Mycobacteriales > Mycobacteriaceae > Williamsia_A. Next base: position 33,124 of record NZ_CANLWM010000008.1, on the reverse strand, counting down.
GGAGGTCGGGAAGTGGCCGATCTCGGCCGACGGGTCGAGGGCGCGGGCGGTCATCGGCATGCCAGGTTCGTGTCCGACGACGAGGACGGTCGACGCATCGGCGGGCACGTGCGACCGGACGGCCGCGAGGACGTCCTCGGGCATGCCGCCGTAGACGTCGTCGACGAAGGCCACGCTCGACGCCTCGACGCCCGTCCGGTCGAGGGTCTGGCGGGTGCGGGTCGCCGTCGAGCAGACGACGGCGTCGGCGACGATCCCGTCGCGGCGCATCCAGTCGCCCGCGAGTGCGGCCTCACGTCGGCCGCGGTCGGCCAGGGGGCGGTCGTGATCGGACACGCCGTCGGGATAGCCGGACTTGCCGTGACGCATCAGCACCAGGGTGCGGGTCATGCCGAGCGACGCCCCGACTCCGCTGCGGCCCCGCGCCCGGCGCGCCGCAGCGCGGTCGCTGTCGCGCGCCATGCGGCGGCCTCCTGCTCGAGGTGGCAGGCCGTCTCCTCGTCGTCGACATCACGGGCGAGGTCGGCCTCGCGGCGCAGCTCGACATCCTCGTCGAGGGCGAGGGCGACCAACTCGGCACGGGCGGGGACGCTGTCGAGGGCGGAGCGGATCTGCGACTGCGACAGCGTCGCGAGCAGTTCCAGCTCGCGGATCAGCGCACCGTCATCAGACATGTCGACCACGGTAGGACGCCGGTCCGACACGTGGGAAACACCTGGCACGGCGCGGCGCGAACTCGGCGTCTGTGAGTTGCGTGAGGATTCCCCAGGGCGCCGCTCATCGACTGTCGACCGTTGGTCGCGGCCAGTACCGTTGGCCTGATGCACCTGATCCTGCCCGCGGTCCTGGCCGTGGCGTCGGCGCTGCTGGTGGCCACCGGCACGCTGATCCGGCAGCGGTCCTCCACACCGTCCGGCGGCATCACCCGGCGCTGGTGGCTGGGGGTCGCGGTCGCGGCCGTCGGGTTCGTCCTGCAGGCGGCCGCGCTGTCGCTCGGGACGCTGCTGCTGGTGCAGCCGCTCATCGTGCTCTCGGTGCTGTTCGCGTTGCCGATGGAGGCACACCTCGACCACCGACGCCTGAGCTTCCCGGAGTGGAAGTGGGGCATCGTCCTCACCCTGTGCATCGCGGCGTTCGTGTTGATCACCATGCCGACGCCGGCGAAGCACCGGCTCGACGCGGGTGTTCTCGCCGGGACCATCGTCACCGTCGTGGTGGTGCTCGCGGGCCTGGTGATCGCGGCCCGACTCGTCTCGCTGCATCACCGCGCGTTGCTCTTCGGATCCGCCTCGGGCCTGCTCACGGGCGTGCAGTCGTTCCTGGTGAAGTCGGTGATGACGCAGTTCGGTGAGGGCCTGGCCCGACCGTTCACGCATCCGGAGCTGTACCTGATCCTCGTGGTCGCGACGGGGTCGGTGATCACACAGCAACTCGCGTTCGCCGCCCACGACCTCCAGACGTCCTTCCCCGCCATGACGGTGATGGAACCCGCGGTCGCGATGGCGCTGGGCGTGTTGCTGCTGGGTGAACGCGCGAACGTGGACCTCGTCGAGGGCATCGTCGTCGGGATCGTGTTGCTGATCATGGGCTACGCCGTGGTGGTGCTGGCCAAGTTCGCCGCCGAGCGGGAGACCGAGTTCGAGATCCACTCCGACCACGACGCGCCGTCACCCGCGCTGAGCCCTGCCGCACGCGCGCCGGACCGTTAGCCTCGACCCAGTGCACACGTGGATCCCCGCAGTCCTCGCGATCGGCGCCGCCGCGCTCATCGCGCTGGGCACCGTGCTCCGACAACGGGCCTCCTGCATTGGCGGGGCCGTCTCCGTCATGTGGACGGTGGGTGCCGCGGTGGCCTTGCTCGGATTCGGGTTGCAGGCCGGTGCGCTGGGCCTCGGATCCATCCTGCTGGTCCAGCCGATCGTGGTGCTCGCGGTGCTGTTCGCCCTGCCCATGGAGGCCGTCCTCGACCACCGGCGCCCGACCCGCCACGAGTGGGGGTGGGGCGGCGTGCTCGTCCTCTGCGTCGGGCTGTTCCTGCTGCTGGCCGACCCGAAAGAGGTCGACCGCCGCCCCGATCACCTGTTGATCGCGGGCACCGTCGTCGCGGCGATCGCGCTGCTGGTCGGTCTCGTCGTCGTCGCGGAGAGGGCCGACGACCACTACCGCGCCCTCTGTTACGGACTCGTCGCCGGGACCTTGTTCGGCATCGGCGCCCTGCTGGTCAAGGCGGTCGTCTACCAGGCCGTTCACGACCCGCTGCACCTCTGGTCACGGCCGGAGGCGTACCTCTTCGCGGTGGTGGCCGTCGGTGGCATCGTCGCGCAGCAGCGCAGCTTCGTCGCCGGCGAGCTCCAGACGTCGTTCCCCGCCATGACCGTCATGGAGCCGGCCGTCTCGATGGCGCTGGGCGTCACCCTGCTCGGTGAGTCGGTGCGGGTCGGCTGGTGGCAGAACGGACTCATGGTGATCGCGCTGGCCGTGATGGTGGTCGCCGTCGTGGTGCTCGCTCGCATCTCCGCGATCCGCGGCACCGGTGCCACGGACACGCCCGACCCGATGACAAGCCCGCGCGTCCGTAGCACTGTGTGAGGGTGACCGATCCCCAGAACACCGCGCCCGACACCTACGACGTGATCGTCCTCGGCGGTGGTGCCGTCGGTGAGGTGGCCGCGCAGTTCGCCGTGGCGAACTCCGATCGCCGTGCCGCGATCGTCGAGAACCAGTTGCTCGGCGGCGAGTGCTCGTACTGGGCGTGCATGCCCAGCAAGGCGCTGCTGCGGCCGCTCGAGGTCGCGAACACCGCGCGACACCTCGACGGCATCACCGTCGCCGGCGGCACCGACGTGACCGCGCTGCTGGCCCGACGCGACACCTGGGTCAGCCACTACTCGGACAGCTCACAGCGGAAGTGGGCACAGGACACCGGGATCGACGTCATCACCGGCACCGGCCGACTCGCGGGGGAGAAGACCGTCACCGTCGAGACCGGCGACGGGCCGCGCACGCTGCACGCCCGCCACGCGGTGATCGTGGCGACCGGCAGCACCGCGTCGGTCCCCGCGCTGTTCGCCGACGTCGCACCGTGGACCTCGCGCGACGCCACCGGTGTCCGTCAGGTGCCGGAGTCGCTGATCATCGTCGGCGGGGGTGTCGTCGCGTGCGAGGCGGCGACGTGGATGAACGCCCTGGGCAGCACCGTCACCATGCTGGTCCGCAGCGGGCTGCTGGGCTCCCTCGACGACTTCGCCGGTGAGGCCGTGGCCGAGGCCCTGCGCGATGCGGGCGTCGAGATCCGCCTCGGCGTCGACATCACCGCCGCGCACCGTGAGTCGGTGGACGAGGCGGGCGGCGCCACCGGCGTGCCGCACGGCGGACCGGTCACCGTGACCGTCGACGGCGACGAGATCACCGCGGCGGAGATCCTCGTCGCCGCCGGCCGTCACCGCACCGTCGACGACATCGGGCTCGACACCGTCGGGATCACCGATCCGTCGCAGGTGTCCGCGCCCGACGGCTACGACGGCGTCGACTGGCTGTACTCGGTCGGCGACGCGTCGTTCGGCCCCATGCTGACCCACTGGGGCAAATACCAGTCGCGGATCGTCGGGCAGCGCATCGCCGCGATCGCCGAGGGTCGTACCCCGCCGACGGTCCCGGCCGACCCGCCGGTGCCGCAGGTGGTGTTCACCGACCCGGAGGTCGCGTCGAGCGGGCTGTCCGAGAAGGAGGCGCGCGAGAAGTACGACAGCGTCACCGTGATCAGCAGACCGATCACCGCGGCGGCGGGCATCGGACTGCTGCGGGACGACGCGTCGGGGACCGCACAGATCGTCGTCGACGACGCCACCCGCACGCTCGTCGGTGCGACGTTCGTCGGGCCCGAGGCGGGTGAGTTGATCCACGCCGCCACCGTCGCGATCGTCGGCAGGGTCACCGTCGACGACCTGTGGCATGCCGTGCCCAGCTACCCGACCCCCGCCGAGATCTACCTACGACTGCTCGAGGGGTACTTCGGCTACTGAGCCGGCGAGCGCCTCAGTCGGTCACTCGCCGAAGCGGAACCCGACCTTGAGTGTGACCTGGAAATGGCCGATCTCGCCGTTCTCGATGTGTCCGCGGGTCTCGACGACCTCGAACCACTCGAGGTTGCGCAGCGTCTCGTTCGCCCGCGAGATCGCGGTGCGGATGGCGTCGTCGATGCTCGTCGTGGACGAACCGACGATCTCGGTGATGCGGTAGACGTTGTCGCCGGCGCTCATGGGTGTCTCCTGACTCGTGGTGAGGCGTGGTCCCGTCGACGCTATGCGGGCCCGACGCCCACCACCTCGCTTTGCCGCGGCGTGATCGGATCGGAATACGCAGTCGCGGCGGCGCCAGGAGGGGTCAGAACATCGCGCCCGGGTTGAGGATGCCGTCGGGGTCGAGTGCGGCCTTGACCTTGCGGGAGATGTCCATGACGTCCTCGCCGACCTGGTTCGGTAGCCACGCCTTCTTCATGCGGCCGGTGCCGTGCTCGCCGGTGATGGTGCCGCCCAACGCGATCGCGAGGTCCATGATCTCGCCGAACGCGAGGTCACCCCGGGCGCGCTGCTCGGGATCGTCGGGGTCGACGACGATCAGCGGGTGGGTGTTGCCGTCACCGGCGTGCGCGATGACGGAGATCATCACGTCCCGGTTCTCGGCGATGGCGGCGATCCCGTCGACGAGGGCGGGCAAGCTCGGAAGCGGCACGCCGACGTCCTCGAGCAGCAGCGTGCCCTTCTTCTCGACCGCCGGTATGGCCATGCGGCGTGCGACGGTGAACGCCTCGCCCTCCTCCGGGTCGTCGGTGGAGAACACGTCGGCCGCACGGTGGGATTCGAACGCCTCGACGATGATCGCGATCTCCTCGGCGGCCGCGGCGCCGGGTGCGTCGCTCTGCGCGACGAGCAGCGCGCCGGCGTCGCGGTCGAGACCCATCTTCAACTGGTCCTCGACGGCGTTGATCGCGACGGAGTCCATGAACTCGAGCATCGCGGGACGGATGCGGTTCGTGATCGACAGGACGGCCTCGGTCGCGTCGTGGACGGAGGCGAAGCTGCCGACGACGGTGCACGCGGGCGGCTGCGGTGGCAGCAGGCGCAGCGTCAGCTCGGTGATGATGCCGAGCGTCCCCTCACTGCCGACGAACAGCTTCACCAATGACAGGCCCGCGGAGTCCTTCAGGCGCGGCCCTCCCAGTTTCACGACGCGCCCGTCGGCGAGGACCACCTCCATCCCGAGGACGTAGTCGGTGGTGACGCCGTACTTCACGCAGCACAGGCCGCCGGCGTTGGTGGCAGCGTTGCCGCCGATGGAGCAGATCTCGAACGACGACGGGTCCGGCGGGTACCAGAGGCCGTGTTCGGCGACGGCCGCCTTCACCTCGGCGTTGAGCAGGCCGGGTTGCGCGGTGGCCGTTCGCATCACCGGGTCGACGTGGATGTGCCGCATCTTCTCGGTGGTCAGCACGATGGCGCCGTCGACGGCGCTGGACCCGCCCGACAGGCCGGTACCGGCGCCGCGCGGCACCACGGCCACCCGGTTCGTCGCGCACCAGCGGACCGCGGTGGCGACGTCGTCGGTGCTGGTCGCGCGGACAACCGCCAGCGGGGTCCCGGCGTGCGGGTCGAGCGCCCTGTCCTGCCGGTACCCGGCGACGATGTCGGGGTCGGTGACCACGGTGCCGTCGGGCAGCGCGGCGATCAGGTCGTCGAGAGCGGCTGTCATGACATCAGACTATCCGTCGTGTCAGATGCGGTGGGCGCCGTTGCGCGGACGTCCTCCTCGCGGAATTCGATGACCTCGCCGGTGGACTCGGCGGCGCGGAGTTCGACACGACGGATCTTGCCGCTGATGGTCTTGGGCAGCTCGCCGAACGTGATCCGACGGACACGCTTGTAGCCGGCCAGGTGGTCGCGGCTGTGGGCGAAGATCGCGGCGGCCGTCTCGGCGTCGGCGGCCCAGCCCGCGGCGAGAACGATGTATGCCTTCGGGACCGACAGGCGCAGCTCGTCGGGTGCGGGGACGACGGCTGCCTCGGCGACCGCGTCGTGTTCCAGCAGAACCGATTCCAGTTCGAAGGGGCTGATGCGATAGTCGCTGGACTTGAACACGTCGTCGGTGCGCCCGACGTAGGTGATGTAGCCGTCGGCGTCGCGGCTGCCGACGTCACCGGTGTGGTACCAGCCGCCGGACATCGCCGCGGCCGTGCGGTCGGGGTCGCCGTGATAACCGACCATCAGCCCGAGTGGCCGCGTCGAGAGGTCCACGCAGATCTCGCCCTCGTCGACGCCGGACTCACCGGTGGCCGGGTCGACCAGCCCGATCGTGTACCCCGGACACGGTCGGCCCATCGACCCGTCCTTGATCGGCTGCCCAGGGGTGTTCGCGATCTGCACCGTGGTCTCGGTCTGGCCGAATCCGTCGCGGATGGTGACGCCCCAGGCGTCGCGGACGCGGTCGATCACCTCGGGGTTGAGGGGCTCGCCCGCGCCGACGGCCAGTCGCGGGGGCGTCGACAGTCGGCTCAGGTCGCTCTGGATGAGCATGCGCCACACCGTCGGCGGCGCGCAGAAGGTGGTGACCCCGCACCGCTGCATCTGCGCCATCAGGGCCGCGGCGTCGAAGCGGGTGTAGTTGAACAGGAAGACGCACGCGCCCGCGTTCCAGGGCGCGAAGACGTTCGACCACGCGTGTTTCGCCCAGCCGGGCGACGACACGTTGAGGTGCACGTCGCCGGGCTGCAGACCGATCCAGTACATCGTCGACAGGTGCCCGACGGGGTACGACGCGTGCGTGTGCTCCACCAGCTTCGGACGCGAGGTGGTCCCGGAGGTGAAGTACAGCAGCAGGGTGTCGTCGGCGCGTGTGTCGTGCTCGACGAACCCGGCCGGGTCGGGGAGTGCGCCGGCGTCGGGATAGGCGGTCCAGTCCGCATCGGTCGTCGCGCCGACGGCGATGCGGGTGGGGGAGCGGCCGTCGTCGAGGGAGGCGATGGCGTCGTCGATCGTCGCGGTCAGCTCGCCACGCACGATGACGTGGTCCACGCCGCCCCGGCCGATGCGGTCGGCGGCGTCGGCCCGCGAGAGCTGCGTGGTCGCGGGGATCACGACCGCGCCCAGTCGGATCGCGGCGAGCATGACCTCCCACAGCTGGACCTGGTTGGCCAGCATCAACAGGATGCGCTCCCCGGGGGCGACGCCCTGCTCGGCGAGCCACGCGGCGACGCGCACCGACCGGTCCCGCATCTGCGGGAAGGACCACCGGTCCTCGCTCCCGTCTTCCTCGACCAGCCACAGCGCCGGTCGGTGGTCGTGGTCGCGCTCGCGCTCCGCGGCCAACACGTCGAACCAGTCCCGCGCCCAGTTCCACCGGTCGAGCTCCGGCCAGGCGAACGCGGTGCGCGCCGCGTCGAGGTCGTCGGCGTTGTCGAGCAACGCGGCCCGCGCCGCCCGGAACCGCTCGGTGGGAGCACCCTGCTCGGTGGGATCGGTCGCGGTCATCGGAACCTCCGCCTCGTCTCGACAAGCACGTGCCGGCCTTCGCCGGCTAATACTAGGAGTTCCTAGTGTACGGTGAAGCGCGTCACTCCCGGTGCCGGTTCGCCGGTTCCCATCCACGCGAGAAGGACCCACGCATGACCTCCGAGATCCCCCACTTCGTCGACGGTGTCCGCACGCCCGGGACGTCGGGGCGCAGTGCCGACGTGATGAACCCGAGCACCGGTGAGGTGCAGGCGACGGTGCCGCTGGCGTCGGCGGCGGAGGTCGCCGAGGTCGTCGCGTCGTCGGTCGCCGCGCAGCAGGTGTGGGCGGCGTGGAACCCGCAGAAGCGGGCGCGGGTGATGATGCGCTTCGTCGACCTGGTGAACCAGAACGCCGACGACCTCGCCGAACTGCTCTCGATCGAGCACGGCAAGACCATCGCCGACGCCCACGGCGACATCCAGCGCGGCGTCGAGGTCATCGAGTTCGCGATCGGCATCCCGCACCTGCTCAAGGGAGAGTTCACCGAGGGTGCCGGCACCGGCATCGACGTGCACTCTGTGCGTCAGCCGCTCGGCGTCGTCGCGGGGATCACCCCGTTCAATTTCCCCGCGATGATCCCGCTGTGGAAGGCCGGTCCGGCGTTGGCGTGCGGCAACGCGTTCATCCTCAAGCCCAGCGAGCGGGATCCGTCGGTGCCGGTGCGGCTGGCCGAGCTGTTCCTCGAGGCGGGTCTGCCCGCAGGGGTGTTCCAGGTGGTCCACGGCGACAAGGAGGCCGTCGACGCGTTGCTCGAACACCCCGATGTGCAGGCGCTCGGGTTCGTCGGGTCCTCCGACATCGCGCAGTACATCTACTCCACCGCCGCGGCCCACGGGAAGCGCTCGCAGTGCTTCGGTGGCGCCAAGAACCACATGATCATCCTTCCCGACGCCGACATGGACCAGGCCGTCGACGCGTTGATCGGCGCGGGCTACGGCAGCGCCGGCGAACGGTGCATGGCGATCAGCGTGGCCGTGCCCGTCGGCGAGCAGACCGCGAACCGGTTGCGCGATCGGCTCGTCGAGCGGGTCACCGCGCTGCGCGTCGGTCACAGCCACGACCCGAAGGCCGATTACGGCCCACTCGTCAGCGCCGCCGCGCTCGAGCGGGTCCGGGACTACATCGTCCAGGGCGTCGACGCCGGTGCGGAGCTCGTCGTCGACGGACGCGACCGGGCCGCCGACGACCTCACCTACGGCGACGCGGCGCTGCAGGACGGGTACTTCATCGGTCCCACACTGTTCGACCACGTGTCGAAGGACATGTCGATCTACACCGATGAGATCTTCGGTCCCGTCCTGTGCATGGTGCGTGCCGACGACTACGAGGAGGCCCTCGCGCTGGCCTCGGATCACCAGTACGGCAACGGTGTCGCGATCTTCACCCAGGACGGTGACGCCGCCCGCGACTTCTGCGCACGGGTGCAGGTCGGCATGGTGGGCGTGAACGTCCCGATCCCGGTTCCGGTGGCCTACCACACCTTCGGTGGCTGGAAGCGGTCCGGATTCGGTGATCTCAACCAGCACGGGCCCGCGGCGATCCAGTTCTACACCAAGGTCAAGACGATCACGACGCGGTGGCCGTCGGGCATCAAGGACGGCGCCGAGTTCGTCATCCCCACGATGCAATGACAGCCGTCGCCGATCCCCTCTCTGACGAGGAGCGCGTGATCGTCGACACCGCAGCGGCGTTCGCGGCCAAACGGATCGCGCCGCACGCCGCGCGGTGGGACGAGGACAAGCACTTCCCGGTCGAGGAGTTGCGTGCGGCCGCGGAGCTGGGCATGGCGGCGATCTACTGCCGTGAGGAGTTCGGCGGCAGCGGCCTGACCCGTCTCGACGGTGTGCGCATCTTCACCGAACTCGCTGCCGCCGACCCGACCACCGCGGCGTTCCTGTCGATCCACAACATGGCGACCTGGATGGTGGACGCCTACGGGACCGATGAGCAACGGGCACGGTGGATCCCGCGGATGGCGACGATGGAGCTGGTCGCGAGCTACTGCCTGACCGAACCCTCGGCCGGCTCGGACGCGGCCGCGCTGCGGACCCGCGCGGTCCGCGAGGGCGACGAGTTCGTCCTGAACGGAGTGAAGCAGTTCATCTCCGGTGGCGGCGTCTCCGACGTGTACGTCGTGATGGCGCGGACCGGTGGCGACGGGCCGGGCGGGATCTCGACGTTCGTCGTCGAGAACGGCACGCCCGGTCTGTCGTTCGGTGCGCAGGAGAAGAAGATGGGGTGGAACGCCCAGCCGACGGCCGCGGTGATCTTCGACGACGTCCGGGTCCCGGTGGCGAACATGCTCGGCGGTGATGCGGGTGAGGGCACCGGGTTCCGGATCGCGATGAACGGCCTCAACGGTGGCCGCATCAACATCGCGGCCTGCTCGCTCGGGGGCGCCCGTTCCGCGCTGGACCGTGCACGCAGTTATCTCGCCGAGCGGGAGGCGTTCGGCGGCAAGCTCATCGACGAGCCGACCATCCGGTTCACCCTGGCCGACATGGCCACCGATCTCGAGGCCTCGCGGCTGATGCTCACCCACGCCGCCTCGGCGCTCGACGCGGACGCGCCCGACAAGGTGACCGCCTGCGCCATGGCCAAGCTGTTCGTCACCGACCGCTGCTCGGAGATCGCCGACCGGGCGCTGCAACTGCACGGCGGGTACGGCTACCTGCACGACTACGGTATCGAGAAGATCGTTCGCGACCTGCGGGTCCACCGGATCCTCGAGGGCACCAACGAGATCATGCGGATGGTCGTCGGACGGGCCATCGCCAAGGACGCCGCAACCGGAGGGACACCATGACCCCGAACCCCGCTGTCACCGTCGCGTTCCTGGGACTGGGCAACATGGGCGGCCCGATGGCGGCCAACCTCGTCGCGGCCGGCCACACGGTCCATGGGTACGACCCCGTGGCCGACGCGGTGTCCCGTGCGCGGGAGGCCGGCGTGACCGTCGAGGCATCGGTCGTCGACGCGGCGCGCGGCGCCGACGTCGTCGTGACGATGCTGCCCAACGGCGCTCTGGTGTCGGCCTGTTACGAGGAGATCCTCGGTGTCGTCGAGCCCGGCACCCTTCTCGTCGACAGCTCCACCATCTCCGTCGACGACGCCCGCGCGGTCAATGCCCGCGCCACCGACGCCGGCATGCTGCAGATCGACGCGCCGGTGTCCGGCGGGGTGAAGGGCGCCACCGCAGGCACGTTGGCGTTCATGGTCGGCGGCACCGACGCGGCGTTCGCCGCCGCGCAGCCGGTGTTGGACCCCATGGCCGGCAAGGTCATCCACTGCGGCGACACCGGCAGCGGGCAGGCCGCCAAGGTCTGCAACAACATGATCCTCGCCGCACAGCAGATCGTCGTGGGTGAGGCGTTCGTGCTCGCCGAGAAGCTCGGACTTTCGGCGCAGTCGCTGTTCGACGTCGTCACCGGGGCCACGGGGAACTGCTGGTCGGTGCACACGAACTGCCCTGTCCCGGGGCCCGTCCCCGGCTCGCCCTCGTCGAACGACTTCCGGCCCGGTTTCGCGACCGCTCTGATGGCCAAGGATCTCGGTCTCGCGATGGCCGCGGTCGAGTCCACCGGGGCACACGCGCCCATCGGTGCCCACGCCGCCGAGATCTACGCGGAGTTCGCCCGGGAGAACGGCGGTCGCGACTTCAGCGCGATCATCGAGACACTGCGCTGAGCTACCTCGCGGTGTAGCGCTCCTCGACCCGGGCGAGCTTCCAGTAGGCCACCGCCGACGCCCACGCCACCGCGAACATGACGACCACACCGATGCCCACGGTGTTCAGGTCGATCCCGCTGATCCAGTCGGTCACCGGGTCGACCAGGCCGAGGTCGTCGTGCAGCACCGAGATCAGCTCGATCGACCCGATGACCACCGCGACCGCGATCGAGAGCACGGTGATGGTCAGGTTGTAGTAGATCTTGCGGATCGGGTGGGCGAACGCCCAGTCGTAGGCGACGTTCATGAACAGGCCGTCGAGGGTGTCCATGAGGCTCATGCCGGACGCGAACAGCAACGGCAGCACCAGGATCGCGTACCAGGGGAGGCCTGCTGCGGCGCCGGTCCCGGCCAGGGCGAGCAGCGCGACCTCGGTGGCGGTGTCGAAGCCGAGGCCGAACAGGATCCCGACGGGGTACATCTGCGCGGCGTGGGTGATGCGCCGCATGATCGGCCGCAGGATCCGGGCCAGGAACCCGCGTCCGTCAAGTGCCTCGTCGAGTTCGGACGCCGAGAACGAACCGGCGCGCAGGCGCCGGAAGACACGCCAGATGCCGATCAGCGCGACGATGTTGATCGCGCCGATGACGTAGAGGAACCCGCCCGAGGCGAGGGTGCCCGCGACGCCCAGCCCGTGTCGTAGGGGCGAGTCCCCGTCGAGAAGTGCGTTGGCTGCGTGGGCTCCGGCGACCACGAGGACGGCGAGGACGAACACGATGGTGGAGTGCCCCATCGCGAACCAGAAGCCGACCGATTTCGGTTTCTCGCCGTCCGCCATCAGCTTTCGGGTGGTGTTGTCGATCGCCGCGATGTGGTCGGCGTCGAACGCGTGCCGCATGCCGAACACGTAGGCGGTCAACCCGAGGCCGACCCCGAACACGGCGGTGCCGGCCGTGTAGTGGTGCGGTGCGATGGCGATGACCAGAACGCCGAACCCGACGAGATGCATGAGCGCGACGACACCGAGCAGGCCGGACGCCTGCCACCAGTCGCGGCGGGTCCAGGAGGACAGGATGGAGGTCATGGAGGGCGGCGTGGTGGGCACCGGCACGAGCGTCTCGCTTCTGGGAGCATCGCGTCCCCGTCGAGGTGACGACGACGCCGCAGGTCTGACTCCCGACGCCGTGACGGCGCCGGACACAGTGGCGCGACCGCGCCGGGTTCCCACCGGCTTCCACGACGTCGTCCGAACTCTCGGACAGTAGCCCCTCAGGACGGGGTGCGGTCGCCGTCCTCGCCGGGTGTCCGATCTGCGGAGAGCGACCGGACCATGGTCCGTAGCAGTCGTCCCACCTGCGCGCGGTCGGTGTCGGTGAGGTCGCCGAGCATGCGCACCTCGACCGATCGCACTGCTGCGCTGGCCTTGTCGAGTCGGCGACGACCGGCGGGCGTGAGACGTGTGGGGAGGGCCCTGCCCGAGGCGGGCGCATCGGCGCGCGTGACGAGGCCGTCGCGGTCGAGGGCCTGCAACAGCACGTTCATGGACTGGCGGGTGACGAACGCCCCCCGCGCCAGCTCGGAGTTCGACAGGCCCGGTCGCTGGGCGAGCAGTTCCATGCACGAGTACTGGGTGATGGTCATCCCGAGGGGGCGCAGGACGTCCTCCATCGCCGTCCGCAGCGCGGCGGACGCCTCCTTGAGCAGGTAGCCCACCGACACCGACAGATCGATCTGCTCCTCGCCTTGACTCATGTCAGTATCCTGACATACGGTTCTGGATGTCAGAAAACTGACATCCAACGAAGGAGCTCAGCGATGGCCGTGACCGGTCCCGATTTCATCTCCGTCCAGGTGCGCGACCTCGTTGCGTCGCAGGCGTTCTACGAGCGGCACCTCGGCGTCGTGCGGTCGCCGGCAGGGCCGCCCCACGCCGTCGTCTTCGACACGACGCCGATCGCGTTCGCCCTGCGCGACATCGCGCCGGGGACCGACCTCGACGCCGCCGCGCAGCCGGGTGTCGGGATGGCACTGTGGCTGCACGCGACCGATGTGCAGGACATCCACGACTCGCTGGTCGCCGACGGCGCGACGATCGTCGTCGACCCGTTCGACGGACCGTTCGGGCGTACGTTCACCTTCGCCGACCCGGACGGCTATCACGTCACCCTGCACGACCGCGCGTGACGCGCACGCCACGTCGTCGTGGGGTCAGAAGTCGCCGGCGCTGCGGCGCAGTGACTCGATGATCTCGGCGAGATGCGTGGCGTCGTCGGGCGAGATGCCGATGTCGGCGAACACGTCTCGGTTGAGGACGGTGGTCGCCTCCTCCACCGTCGACCGGCCGATGTCGGTGATGGCGACGAGTGTGGTGCGACCGTCGGTGGGGTGCGGTGTCCGGTGGACCAGCCCGACGGACTCGAGTCGACGGATCGCGTGGGTCACGCTGGTGACGTGGACCTGGAGTCGCACACTGGCTTTCGTGATCGGCAGTGCGCCTGTCCGGCTGAAGGCGAGCAGGCGAAGCAACTCGAATCGGGAGAAACTGAGATCGAAGGGGCGCAGTGCGGATTCGACCCGGGCGAGCAGGATCTGGTGCGCACGCATGACCGACGTGACGGCGACCATCCCCGGGACGACGTCGCCCCACCCGGCCGCGACCCAGTTCTCGCGTGCACGGGCGATCGGGTCGAACCCGGGGCCGTCGGTCATGCGCGTCGCAACGGGAGATGTCGCACGGAGGTCATCGCCACATTCTCACCGATGTACGACGACGACTGCTCACAACCCCGTGAACTCAACAGCCGTCGAGAGGACCTCCTCGAGCATCGCCGGGGTCAGGCGCCCGGTGAAGGTGTTCTGCTGACTGACGTGGTAGCAGCCGAAGAGGCGGATCGGCGGGACGTCGTACCCGGGAGCTGCGACGAGGTCGACGTGCGCGCCATGACCGAACTTCGGGCGGGGTACCGGGACGGCGTACCCGTGGCCACGCAGCGCGGTGAGGGCGGCCTGCCACCCGAATCCGCCCAGAGTCAGCACGGCGCGGGTGGTCGGTGCGAGCAGGGTGAGCTCGCGGTCGAGCCACCGACTGCACGTGTCCCGCTCGTCGGTCGTCGGCTTGTTGTCGGGCGGGGCGCAGTGCACCGGTGCGGTGATGCGGACGCCGCGCAGCGTGAGTCCGTCGTCGGCGCTGACGGCTGTCGGCCGGCTCGCGACGCCGACGGCGTGCAGTGCCGCGAACAGGACGTCGCCGCTGCGGTCGCCGGTGAACATCCGTCCGGTCCGGTTGGCGCCGTGTGCGGCCGGGGCGAGGCCCACGATGATGAGCCGGGCGTCGGCGGGCCCCAGGCCGGGAACGGGCCTGCCCCAGTAGGTCTCGTCGGCGTAGGCGCGTCGCTTCTCCCGCGCGACGCGTTCCCGCCACTCGACGAGACGCGGGCAGGCGCGGCAGTCGACCACTGCGGCGTCGAGGGCGGCGATGTCCGGCGCGGTGGCGGGGTCGATCGGCAGCGTCATCGCGACCAACGCCCCGGGATGTGCAGCTCGGTCACGGGTCCATCCTGCCCAGGGTCGGCGTCCTCAGGGCGAGCGGGCCGTGCGCGTCGCGGAGTGCGTCCAGGCACTCGTCGGCCCAGGTGCGCAGACCCGGGACGTCGATGCCGTCGGGTGCGGCACCCGCCCCGTCGGAGATGGCGTCGCGGCCGCGCTCGATCAGTCGTCGGGCGCCGGCCGGGTTGCCCCGTTCGGCGTGGGTGACGCCGACCGCGAGCTGGGCGAGTCCCTTCCACACCGCGCGCTCGGCGCCGTCCGTCCGCTTCCACGTCGCCTCGAGGATCTCGTGGGCGCGGAACGGCCAGCCGGTGTCGAGCAGTTGCTGCGCGAGGGCGAGCGACTCCGCGGGCGTGAGGACGACGTCGTCGCCGGGGCCGGGTGGCGTCACCCCGACGGAGCCGCGCGCCAGGGGGCGGCCCAGGCGGTCGCGTGGCCGGGCGTTGTGGGCGCGCCCGTCGTCGTCGCGGTCGCGGTCGGTCGTACGGGGCGCGTCCACCCTCACCTCACGCTCGTGTCGGGTCCTGGCTACTCAGGGTGTCACGGCCGTCCGGGGTCGAGGTCAGCGCAGGGCCCGCCGCGCCTCCGGCCAGAACGCGGTGCCCGCGATCGCCACGCCGCCGGCGCCGATGATCGTCACCGCGGCGTCGACGCTCTCCCGGCCCTGGCTGGACCAGTAGACGTCCTCGAGGTCGAGGAGAAGCGCGAGCTCGTCGACGATGAGCGCCGTCCCCACCCCGTAGCTGATCGCGGTGAGCGGGTGGCGACGGTGGTGCTCGGCGCCGCGGACGGCGATCGCGCCGACGCCGCCGAGCATGGCGATCCCGATGTTGTAGTGGTGGAAGTGCTTCCCGTTGAGGCTCATCCCGCCGCCCGCGGGACCGTGCCCGGCCTTGATCCAGTGGGTCAGTGCGCGCACGAACGCGAACGTGACCGTGAACGACGTCCACGAGAGCAGCGCCGACTGCTGTCCCGGATCGAGCGAGCGGCGCCATGCCCGACGCAGGCGATGCGCCCGCGCGCGACTCGCTGTCAGGTCCGCGTCGCCGGGCTCGCCGTACCTGCGAGCCGACGGAGCGTCGTCGGGATGGTCATGGGGCGGTACCTCCTGCATGTCGACGACGATGGCAGGCCGCGGACGCCCCGCCCACCGGGTTTGCCGCATCCGGCAGGATCGGATCTCCCGCGATCCGGACGAAACCGTCAGACCGGCTGGTCCACCGGTGGGCCGACGTACGTGGCGCGTGGCCGGATGATGTGGCGGTCGAGGGCCTGCTCGAGGACGTTGGCCGTCCACCCGACGACACGGCTTACCGCGAAGGTGGGGGTGAACATGTCGCGGGGCAGTCCGCAGCGGTCCATGACGACGCCCGCGTAGAACTCGACGTTGGCGTACCGCGGGCGATCGGGACGCGCCTGAGCGAGGACGTCGACGACGGCGCGTTCGACCTCGACGGCCACCGCGGCCGTCCGGCCACCGAGGCGGGTCGCGACCTCCCGGAGGAGGTCGGACCGAGGATCGCGCGTGCGGTAGACGGCGTGCCCGAAGCCCATGAGGCGCCGCCCCGCGGCGAGCTCGTCCTGCGCCCAGCGGCGGGCGACGTCACCGGCGTCGGCGACCGTCATCGCCGGCCCGCCGCGGGTCACGATGGCGTCGAGGGCGTCGAGTGCCCGGTCGGGTGCGCCGCCGTGCAGGGGACCGGAGAACGCTCCGATGGCGCCGCAGATCGCCGACGGCAGATCCGCGCCCGTGGACGCGATCACGCGGGCGGTGAACGTCGAGGCGTTGAAGCCGTGTTCGACGGTGGCGATGAGATACTGCTCGATCGCGCGCGTCTCGTCGGGCCCTGCCACCTCACCGGTCACCGCATGCAGCCAGTGACCGGCGGTGTCGAGGTCGTCGCGAGGGGTGACGGGCTCGAGGCCGTGTGCGGCTCGATGCACCGCCCCGAGCAACGTGGGGACCATCGCGCAGAGACGGACACCGTCCTCGCGGCGGGTGTCGGCGTCGGAGTCCCACAGCGGTCGCATCCCCGTGTACTGGGCCGCTGCAGACAGGACGGTGCGCAGGTCGACGAGTGCCCGGTGGGTCCCGGGTGTCGCACCGATCGTCCGCGCCAGCGACAGGAGATCCTGCGGGACCACCCGTTCGGCCCGGACGCGGGCGGTGAAGGCGTCGAGTTCCGCAGCCTCCGGCAGGTGGCCGTGGACGAACAGGAACCACACCCGCTCGAACGTCGACGACCGCGCGAGGTCCGTCGCCGGGTACCGGTTGTAGTGGTAAAAGCCCTCGTCGCCGCGGACGTCCCCGATGGTGGTCTCGGCGACGGAGACATCGGACAGGCCGGGTGCGGCGTCGATCAGTGTCATGTCGGCTTCCCGTCACGAATCATGGTCATGGCGACTACGTTCGGCGCGTACGGATGCATCGTCAATGTTGATCGGATCAACATCAGGAGGACTCATGCGTCGCCACACACGGCGGTGGCCCGCCGCGATCCACCACGACGGCAGGGAGTACCTGACGACCGCGCAGGCGGCGCGGGTACTCGGCGTGCGCCCGGCCACGCTGTACGCCTACGTCAGCCGGGGACAGCTCACGAGCGTCCGGATCGACGGCCTGCGGGGCAGCCTGTTCGCCGTCGCCGAGATCGAGGCGTTCGCCCGCCGGACCGAGCGGCGACCACCGGCCGGCGTGGTGGAACGCATCCGCACCGAGCTGACCCTCCTCGAGCGGGACGAGTTGTATTACCGCGGACGGCGAGCGGTCGACCTGGCATGGCAGATGGACGTCACCGAGGTCGCGGGTCTGCTGTGGGACAGTCCGTGGCCGGAGACGCGATGGGGTGCGCCTGAGGTGACCGCAGCTCCGCGAGGCGTCGACACCATCCGCGCGGTGGTCGACGCACTCGGTGCGAACGACGCACTGCGCCACGACACCGCTCGCGCGGTCGTGAGCGCTGCCGCCGCCGGGATCATCGACACTGTGGTCGAGGTGCTCCCGTTGCGGGGACCTGCCCCGCCGGACGACGGAACCCTGGCCCGTCGCCTCTGGCCGCGCCTGTCGCCGATGGCCGGCACGCCCACGCGCGTGGCGATGCTGAACGCCGCACTCATCCTGCTCGCGGATCACGACCTGTCCTCGGGCGCCGTGGCGGCTCGCGTGGCCGCGAGCGCCCGGGGGAGCATCTACGCCGTCGTGTCTGCCGGGCTCGGAGCCTTCGACGGTCCCCTGCACGGCGGCGCTGCGCAGGCCGCGCAGGACTTCCTCCGCGAACTCCACCGGTCGACCGACGACCCCGCCACGGCTGTCTCCTCGTCGAGTCAACTACCGGGGTGTGGCCATGTGGTCTATCGCGACCACGACCCCCGCGCCGAAGCGCTGTTCTCGGCGCTCGAGGAGGAGGGGATGCCCGCCGGCCTCCGCGCGGTTCTCGACGCGGTCCATGCCGAGGCCACGCGACGGTCCCTTCCCGTGACGTCCGACCTCGCACTGGCCGCCCTGGCCGTCCGCTATCGCATGGGCGATGACGCCGCGATGACGATGTTCGCGCTTGCGCGCATCGTCGGATGGGTCGCCCACGCGCTCGAGGAGTACGCGGAGACGCCCCTGCGATTCCGACCCGAGGGTGTCTACGTCGGCGTCCGGCCGTCGTGAGACGTTGGGGCCGACGGAGGGCTCACACTGTGGAGTTGTCAAGGTTCTGTTGCGGTCCTGGCGGGTGGTCAGGTGCGGGGAATGTGCTGTCGCTGATGGGTTCTCAGGCGGCGATGGTGTCGAGTCGCAGGGTGCGGCGGTTGTAGGCGGGTTGCAGTTCGCGTCGTGGGTCGACCGATGCTGGTGGTCGGATCCAGGGGTGGCGGTCGGGGCCCATGACGATGTCCCAGCCGTGTTGGTGGACCGCGATGTGACAGGTTCGGCAGAGCAGGCACCCGTTGTCGCAGGTGGTGGGTCCGCCGTCGGAGTGGAAGACGATGTGGTGGACGTCGGTCCACGATGCGGGGTTGCCGCACATGACGCACGACTGATCGCGGGCCACGATCGCCTTTCGGGTGCGGCCGGTGAACAACCGCGCCGTCGGGGAGATGTCGACGGGTGCTGCGTCGACGTCGACGGCGATGCGGGTGACCGAGGCGTCGCACGACAGCAGCGACACCGCCTGATCCGTGACGGTGCCCATCCACTGCAGATGCGCCGGTCCCGCCGGTGAAATTCCGCAGCAGTCGGTGGTGGTCGCGGGCACGGTCAGCAGGATCTCGGTCTTCGCCGACCCCACCAGCCCGTCGACGCCCAGCGCGCGGGACGCAGCTTCGACGACTTGTGCGAACGCGTCGGCTCGGCGTTGCGGCGCCGACCGCGGATCTGGTGAACCATCCGGCAGTGGTCGTGGACGCGATGCCACATCCAGGCTCGCGATGAGGCGTTCCCCGGTGACGACGTCGAGGTCGAATGTATCCTGCCAGTCGGCCGTCGTCGCGTTGCGCCCACGACACCTCATTCAGCGTGGTGTCCTCCGCGACCGGGGTGGCCGGCTCATCGCCGTCGACCATCTCGGGTTCGTGCGCGAGTGCGATGGCCCGGGCCCGGTCGTCGATCTCGACCGGTGTCCGGCCGGCGAGGGCGTGTCCGATCAACGCCGCCTCGGTCTCGACCGCCACCTCCGATCCCAGCGGTGAGCGGGTGCGCAGGGCGACGTGGCGGACTCCGCGGGCGACGGCGTCGGCGAACTCCGCCGACAGTGACCCGTCCCGCAGGTGTCGGGCCAGTGCGGGCAGGTGCCCGATCGCCCGCCCGAGTCGGATCGCCCGCGACGCCACCACCGGGACGCAACCGTTGCGGCGCAGCAGTTCCCGCACCGAGAACCCCAGGCGCTTAGCAGTGCCCCGGCACTCGATCTCCCCGGTCACCCGGGCCAGCAATCCGTCCGCGGCGTTACGCGCGGCCACCGCGGCACGCACTCCCGCCAGCAACACATCATCGTCGGCAGGCACCTCGCACTCGCGGACGGTATCGGCGAGGCGGTCAGCCGCCTCGAGCACGTCGTCGAACATGTGTACGACACTAGCCAGGCCCACCGACACGGCCCACGAACTCGGTTCGCGACCCGAGGATCTGTGGGATCAGCGTGAACTGTGCGCAACGGCCTTTCGTCCGCGGAGGAAGTACGCCGCGGTGACGCCGGCAAACCACACGACACCGACGACGATCGCGGTGCGGCCGGAGTCGCTGAAGAACAGCAGCACCACGACCAGAGCGAAGAAGGCGAGGGCGATCGCCGTCGACCAGGGCGCCCACGGCAGCCGGTAATCCGACGCCTCGACCTCACCGCGCGCGACACGACGGCGATACACCGTGTGTGCGACGAGGATCGAACTCCACACGAAG
Organism: uncultured Williamsia sp.; assembly: GCF_947494875.1. Lineage (GTDB taxonomy): Bacteria > Actinomycetota > Actinomycetes > Mycobacteriales > Mycobacteriaceae > Williamsia_A. Next base: position 12,976 of record NZ_CANLWM010000008.1, on the reverse strand, counting down.
ATGATCCCGATGGTCGAGACGGAGGTGATGTAAGCGAACGCCTTGTCGGGACTGACGATGTTCACGATGACACCGATGACCATCACGCCGGCCGACAGCAGGATGCCCCCGATCGGCACGTGGCGACCGGAGAGTGCGGTGAGCCGACGCGGGGCTTCACCGCGCTGCGCGAGGCTGCGGACCATGCGGCCGGTCGAGTAGATGCCGGAGTTGCACGACGAGAGCGCAGCCGTCAGCAGGATGAAGTTCACGATGCCCGCGGCGGCGGGGATGTTGATGTAGGAGAACACCTCCACGAAGGGGCTGTTGCCGTCGGAGAAGTTCCTCCAACCGCGCACCGACAGGATGACGAACAGTGCTCCGACGTAGAACAGTCCGATGCGGAAGGGAAGCGTGTTGATCGCCTTGCGCAGCGTCACCTTCGGGTTGGCGGCCTCGCCGGCGGTGACGCCGACGAGTTCCACACCGACATAGGCGAACAGCACGATCTGCAGACTCAGCAGAGCGGAGTCGAACCCGGTGGCGAAGAAGCCGCCGTCGTTCCACAGGTTCGTCACCGACGGGTCCGTGTCCGGGCCGAGACCGGTGATCGGCAGCAGCACCAGGGCGCCGACGATGATCATGCCGACGATCGCGGTCACCTTGATCATGGAGAACCAGAACTCGGCCTCGCCGAAGACGCCGACGGAGATCAGGTTGACACCGAACAGGACGATCAGCACGACGAGCGCGGTGACCCACACGGGGATCGACGGCAGCCAGTAGTTGACGTACTTCCCGGCGACGGTGATCTCGGCCATGCAGGTGGTTGTCCAGACGGCCCAGTAGGTCCAGCCGTTCGTGAAACCCAGGAAACGCCCGAGGAACTCGTGGGCGTACTCCGAGATCGACCCGGCGACCGGTCGGTAGATCAACAGTTCGCCGAGCGCGCGCATCACGACGAAGATCGCGAGCCCCGCCACGAGGTAGGCGAGGATCAGTGCGGGTCCTGCCTGTTCGATCGCGCCGCCGGCGCCGTAGAAGAGGCCGGTGCCGATCGCGCCACCGAGGGCGATCATCTGGACGGTTCGGGCGGACAGACCGCGCTGGTAGCCGTCGTCCGGGTCGGACTCGGGCCCCGGCGCTCCGGGAGTGGTATGGGTCACCATGCCTCGGACGATAACGGTGACGCCACCGCCTTCGGCAGGCGCACGGCCCTATCCCTTCGTGGCACTGTTCGGTGATTCGTGGCACGATCGGCGCATGAGTGACACGATCGTGGTCGGTCGGCAGGGCCGCATCGTCATCCCTGCGCATCTCCGCGATGAGCTCGGACTGCATGCCGGCGAAACGGTCCGAGTCGTGCGTGACGGTCGTCGACTGGTGATCGAACGACCCGACGACGCGGTGTCCGACCTCCGAGGTGTGTTGAGCGCCGCCACGCAGGGCCGTTCGCTCGTCGAGGAGCTCCTCGCCGAACGGCGCGCCGAGGTCGACGACGGGGCGCGGTGAGAGTTCTCGACGCATCCGCACTCCTCGCGCTCCTCAACGACGAGCAGGGCGCGGATGTCGTGAGCACGGTGATCGACGGCGGAGTGCTCAGCACGGTCACTCTCGCAGAGGTGCTCGGCAAGGCTGTCGACGTCGGAGTGGACCCGCGGACGGTGCAGGCTCGGCTCGCCGCCGCAGGAGTCGTGGTCACCGAACTGACCCCGACCGATGCGGTGATGGCAGCTGGGCTTCGCCGGTCGCCGGGCGGGACCGCGCTGTCGCTGGGTGACAGGTGTTGTCTGGCAGTCGCTCTCCGCGAGCCGAACGCGGAGGTCTACACCGCCGACCGTGCGTGGGCGATGCTCGACCTGCCGCTCAGGACGGTGCTCATCCGCTAGGTCGCGACGTACGCACTTCGGTCGACCGCGCGCGCACCATCACGTCGATCTCGTCGACGAGGTCGCGCAGCATCGCGACGTAGGGCGCGTGGTCGGGGTCGAGTTCGTCCAGCGACGACAACGCGGCACGCGCCTTCTCGAGGTGTGCAGCGGCGTTGTCGAACGACGCGAGCTGCCGCAGGTCGTCGGCGATGTTCAGATGCAGCGACGGGTACAGCGCGGTGACCTGCACGCCCGGGGCGCTCTGTTCGAGGCTCCTGGCATCGATGCCGTCGGCCGCGGACAACGCGCGTTCGTCCCACACGAGCGCGTCGGCGGGGTCGTCGTACATGTCGGCGAGGTGGTGGGCTGCGACGCAGCGATGGAGCGGATCCCCGCCCGTGGTGAGGGACGACCAGAGCTCGACGAGGTCGTCGCGATCCCTGGCACCCACCGCGGCGACGATGCGGTCCATGGTCGGGTCGGAAGTGGTCACGCCCGTACTGTTCCGTATTCCTCCGACACGATCAGAAGCGCAGATCCACCCACACCAATCGGTGGTCGCTGCTGACCGTCGGGGGGATGAGGTCGCGGCCGGACTCGCCGGGCGCGGGCCAGAAGACGCCCGCACCGGCGACCGGCAGTCCGCGCGACGGCAGCACGTAGTCGACGCGGAGGTTCCCGGGGTCCGGCTTCGAGAAGTCGGCGGTGCGCAGCTCCGGCAGTGTGCGGTGCCCGTCTCCTGTGCTGTCGACCGCCGCGCCGCGCGAGGTCGGACGGGTGTCGGTCACCTGCGGCAACGACAGCACCTGGTTGATCGCACCCACCCCGGGTCCGGGCGGTCCGCCGTCGGCGGGGTCGCTGTTCTGGTCACCGACCATCACGAAGGACGAGCCTGGTGCGAGACCGCCGCGTCGGCCGGAGTCGTCGACGATGTAGGACGCACGTGGACCGCCCGCGATGTAGTCGGCGGACAACCGCACCTCGTCGTGGTTGCGGCGACCGTTGCGGTCCTCGGGGCCGTCGAAGCTCGGCGGGGTCGGGTGCGACGCGAGCAGGTGGACGGTGCGACCGCGAACGGAGATGGGGACGTCCCAGTGCGACTTGCTCGACAACCGGAGGATGTCGGCGTTCGCGCCGTAGTAGTCGCGGGGGATGAGGTTGCCGGGCTGGTCCTTCCACAGCAGCTTCTGGAACGTGCGGACCCGGGCGGTGTCGATGGGGAAGCGCGAGTAGACCACCATCCCGTACTGCCCGGGGAACGCTCCGAACCCGTATGCGTCGTCGGGGCCGGTGGTCGACCCGTCCCGGTTCAGGTCCCGGCCGGTGGGTACGCCGGTGTTGACCGGGGCGGTGAACGAGTACGGGTAGTCGATCGACGGCTGCCCGCGCTGGCCGACCTTCAGATACCGATCGGAGAACGCGCGGACCGCGGCGCCGCCGGCGACGTGGTCGAACTCGTTGAGCAGCAGGATGTCCGGACGGTTGCGCTGGACGATCTCGGCGATCACCTTCGCCTGCGCGTTCGTGTCCGACTGGAGGTCGGTGAGCAGCTGTCCCTGCGTCGGCCGGTTCAGGCTGGCGTTGAAGGTGGCCACGCGCACCACCGACGGCTCACCGGACGAGCCGAAACCGGGTGAGCCGAACCCCGGCGCCGCGGTCGCCCCGGAGACGGCGGCGCCCATCACCACCGCCGCGACCAGCAGGATGCGCAGACCTCGCGTGAGCATCCCGCGATGCTAGGCGCGGTAGGCGAACACCACACTGCCGTGTGGTGAACGGTCATCCCACGACGACGGTCGGCGACGTCCCCGAGATGGGTTCCACGCGTCCGTCGGGCCGGCGCCGGTCGCCGGTGTACCGGATGCGGAACGTGCCCCGCGTGCCGGTCGGGACGGTCCACCGCACCGAGATGACCGACGCGGTCGACGATCCCGGCGGGCGACTCCAATGCATCTCTGTGCACCAGTCGTCGTCGTCGAACACCGTGGTCCATCCCGACGCCCCACGACGCTCCACACGGAAATATGTGTCGTCGGTGCGGAAGTCGACAGTCGGATGCGCACCGACGAAGTCGACCCGCACCGTCTCTCCGGCTTCGTACCGCGGGCGGGGGGTGAGCAGGACGTCCCCGAACCGGTGTCCGACGACGGGCGTGTCCAGCGGGACCGGCGGCAGCAGGTCGGGCTGACGCGACGACTTGTCGAGCGGGGCGGGACCGCGGCCGATCGACGACCCTGCCGCGAACGCCCGTGCGAGACGGTCGAACTCCTGCAGATATGCCGACAGCGTCCACCGGCCGAACTGCGTCTCTCCGCCCTCGTACTGCTGCGCGTCGTACTCCTCGGGTGTGGTCACGTACTGGCTGTAGCCGTTGGCGTACCCCTGCAGCAGGACGTCGTCGACGCTGATCCGCAACGCATCGGCGACGACCCGTCGGACGCGGAGACCGGCGACGACCGTGAACTCGGCAGGCGCCGCGGCGAGCACGAGATCCCCGATGCGCATCAGTTGGATCGGCAGCACCTGGGGGATCCACGGCCACGGCGGGAGCAGACCGAGCGGCGCGACGATGAGCTTCGGTGCCTGGATGTCGGCCAGGCCCGGCGGGATCGGCGTCTTCTGGCCCTCGTCGAACAGCGGTACCGGTAGGTTCCAGTTGTCCTCCCGGCTCGTCCCGAAGGCGGCCGCGCCCATGCAGGCAGGCCCGGTCCGCGCCGTCCGACCCTCGGGGGTCCAGCGGCCGTCGATCGTCACGGCGGAGAAGTCGACGTAGCGGACCATCGCGTCGACGCCGCTGCGGCGCATCGGGCGTGCGTCGTCGGCGGCGCGTGCGCCCGCGTGGAACTGGCGGTCGCCGATGATCAGACAGTTGGTGCGGTTGTCGGCCGTCGGCCCACCCGGGTGCAGCGGCCGAACCCAGAGGTTCGGTGTCATGTCGCCGGCGTTGGTCTGCGGGAACGCGGTGATGCATCCGGGATCCCGTGATTCGGCCACGTAGCTCGCGTATCCCTTGTTGTCACCCGAGATCAGCGTGTTCCGATCGGTGAGGGACGTGCCGTGGGTCGCGAACCAGCTGATCTGGCCGATGTCCGCGCCGGTCGACGTCCGTCGCAGACGCAACGTCGTCACGGCGGGGTCGATGGCGTTCGGGAACTCTCGCCGCTCCGCGACGGGGTTCCGATCGAAGGCGACACGCGAGCGGTTCGCGCTGGCGTCGTGAAGTTCGCTGCGGCCCAGGCTGATCGTCCCCGGGGCGAGATCGTCGTGGGCGCGGGCGATGGCGGTGACGATGCCGCGCACCTCGGCCTCGTACGACCGCTTCTTGAACCCGTATGCGGCGAGCGTGTACGCGTAGTCCCATGCCGTCCCGCCGCACGAGTTGTGGTTGTGGGTGGCGTTGAGGTTGACGTTGCGCTCGGTGTAGAGATCACCGAAACGACTACGGAGAGCGGCCATCACGCCCAGGTGCACCGACTGGAAGAGGCAGGCGATGTCGACGGTGACGAAGGCGACCCGGTTGCCCGTCGCGCGGTCGACGACGACGTACGCCCGTGCCCAGCACCGCGAGAGCAGTCCCGTCGACACCTGATCCTGTTCGGAGTAACCCATCATCCCCTGGCCGGCCACCGCTCCCGTGGCGTCCGCGCGGCCCGCACCCACCAGGAGTCCCGAGGGCGCCGCCTCCGCCCGGGCTCCGACGGTGGTCGCCAGGGCCGCCGTCGCCGCGGCGCCGGCGAGGACGGACCGGCGCGAGATGTCCGTCACCGGCCGAGGACCTGGGTGAGGTAGGAGTTCGCGAACACGCGGTCGGGGTCGAGACTGTCACGGACCGCGAGGAACTCGTCGAAGCGCGGGTAGACGGTCCGCAGGTGTTCGGCGGTGCGCGTGTGCATCTTGCCCCAGTGCGGGCGACCGCCGCGTCGCGTCAGGATCTCCTCGACGGAGGTGAAGTAGTCGTCGGGGGCGTCGCGGTGATAGCGGTGGACGGCGATGTAGCCGCTGTCCCGGCCCGACGCCGTCGACAGCATGAGGTCGTCGGCGGGGGCCGCCCGGACCTCGATGGGGAAAGAGATCCGCCACCCGCGGCGGTCGATGAGCAAACGGATCTCGTCGACGGCGTCGTGGACCTCCTCGAGTGGGATGGCGTACTCCATCTCCCGGAACCGCACGCGGCGCTGGGACACGAAGACCGCGTTGGAGGCGTCGACGAACCTCCGTCCGGACTGTGCCGCGCCGGCCACCTTCGCGAGAGACGGTGCGACGCCGGGAAATCGTGCGCCCGCCTCGCACATCGCGGCGAACACGCCGTTGCTGAGCACCTCGTCGGAGAGGAACCGCGCGACGCGGCCCGGGCCCTGCGCGGGTGTACCCGCCGGCATCCGGGTGTTCGTCTTGGTCAGCGCGACGTCGGTGTGCGGGAACCAGTAGAACTCGTGGTGGTCGTGGCGACGGACGGCGTCGTCGAAGTCGGCGGCGGCGTCGTCGACCTGCACCGCGGCCTCGACCGCCTCGAGACAGAACGCGGGCACGCACTGCAGCGTGATCTCGGTGAGCACCCCGAGCGCGCCCAGTCCCAGCGCGACGGCCTGCAGCGTGGCGGGGTCGTCGTCGCCGACGGTGAGGACCTCGCCCGTCCCCGTCACGAGGGTCACCCCGACGATCTGGGTTGCGAGACCGCCGAAACCGAGACCGGTTCCGTGGGTGCCCGTCGACGTCGCGCCCGCAAGGGTCTGCGCGTCGACGTCACCGAGGTTCGGCATCGCGAGGCCGAGCGGTTCGAGGATGGCAGGCATCGCGTGCAGGGGTGTGCCCGCGCGGACGGTGACGCGGCTGCGCTCCCGGTCCGCGTGGACGAGGCCGGTCATCGCGCCGAGGTCGAGGGAGATGCCGTCGGGCACGGCGATCGCGCTGAAGCTGTGGCCGGATCCCGCTGCCTTGACGGTGATCCCGTCACGCCGCGCGCGGTGGACGGCAGCGGCGACGTCGTCGGCGTCGCGGACTGCGATCACCTCGGCGGGGACGGCGGACTGCGTACGTCCCCAGTTCCGCCAGAGAGCCGGCGACGCGTCGGCCTGTGTGGCTGTCGGTCGGGTGGTGGTCACAGGAAGCATTTCCCTTCGCCGCGGTAGGTGGGCACGGTGTCGACGACGGTCCCGTCCTCGACGATCACGACGTGGTCGGCGTGCTCGGAGACCTCCCCGGACTTGGTGTGGCGGAACCACACCCGGTCACCGATCACGAGATGGTCGGCGGCATCACCGAGCAGTGGTGTCTGCACCTCGCCGGCGGCCTCGCGCGGCTCGTAGCGCAGCCCCGACGGCCACACCGGTAGCGGGAGCCGGTCCGGAGCGGGCGGGCCCGACGCGATCCATCCGCCGCCGTGGCAGGTCACGACGCCGGGTCCGGGGCGACGGACCACCTGGAGCCCGAACCCGACCGCCGGCGCGGGCCGGAAGTGGGAGTACGTGTCGAAGAGGTGTCCGCCGAAGAAGCCACTACCGGCCGCGATGTCGGTGACGGACGTGTCCTTGGCGGTGGCCTCCAGTGATCCGGTGCCGCCGGCGTTGACGAACTCGAGGTCGGCGAGCTCGCGCAGCGCGCTGATCACGGTGCCGCGGCGGCGCCGGAGTTCGGTCATCGAGACCCGCTGCATCCCCCGGATCATGCTGTTGCGCATCGTGGTCTGCCATCCGCCGTCGACGCCGTCGCCGACGCCGGCGACCTGCGCCTCGTAGGACATGACGCCGACCAGGCGCAGTCCCGGCCGCGCCACGATCGCCCGCGCGAGCCCCACCGCGTCGTCGAGCGAGTGCACGGGGGAGCGGCGGACACCGATGTGCCCCAGCACGGGTGCGTCGAGCGACGCGTCGAGATCGATCGCCACCCGCAGCGGCGGGCGGGATCCCGGCGGCGCGGCCGCGTCGATGAGGTCGAGGTGGTCGACGGAGTCGACGAGCAGTGTCACGCGCGCGGCGGCGACCTCGTCGGCGCCGAGCGCGGCGATGGAACCCCGCCGCGCGCTGGGGTATCCGACGAGCACGTCGGTGATGCCCGAGGCCGTCGCCAGCCAGATCGCCTCGTCGAGGTCGTAGGCGAGCACACCGGCGAACCCGTCGCGGGAGAGGATGTCGTCGATCACCGACCGCACCCGCAGCGACTTCGACGCGACCCGGATCGGTACACCGCCGGCGCGGCGCCGGAGGTAGGCGACGTTGGACTCGAAGGCCGCGCGGTCGAGGGCGACGACCGGCCCGTCGAGATGCCGGACCGCCCTACCGATCGCCGCCCAGTCGACGTCGCGGACGGCGGGTGAGCGCTGCAGCGTGGCGGTCATCGGACGCTCCGCACCCGCAGGACCGAGGCCCCGCCGGCGATGCCGAGGATCGCGGAGACGGTGAAGAGTGCAGTGAACCCGCCTGTCGCGGCGACGATTCCGGCGCCCAGCAGGGGTCCGAGCGCCTGGGGGACGGCCATGGCGATGTTCATGATGCCGAGGTCCTTTCCGGTGTGGTCGGCGTCGGGCAGGACCTGGGTGGCCAGGGCCTGGTCGACACCGAGGAAACTGCCGAAGCCGGCCCCGAGCAGGGCGGCGGCGACGATGGTGGTGGGCAGGGACGCGACGAGCGCGATGACGAGGGCCGCGAGTCCCTGCAGGACGCCGGCGGCCAGCACGAACGGCTTGCGACGGGCGATCCGGTCCGACAACACACCCGAGGCGAGTGCCGCGCCGATGACGAACACCATGTAGACGGCGGTGAGGATCAGCAGGTCGCCGTCGGCGTCGGGGACGCGCAGACCGAACTGCAGGAAGTAGAGCAGCAGCGACGTGCCCAGGGCGTTGCCGAGGTTGACCAGCACCCGTCCCAGCAGCGTCCACCCGAAGTCGGGGTGCTGTCGCGGCGACACCCACAACTCCGAGACCACAGCGCGGATCGTCAGGGCGCCTCGTCCGTGGTCGGCGTGCGGCGGGTCGTCGACGACGAGCACGAACGGCAGGACGCAGACGACGAGAAGCGCTGCGACGAGCAGGTTCCCGCCGACGCTGCCCAACCCGAACGCGGCGATGAGCGCGACGCCGAGGATGACCCCGATCGCCTGCGGCGCGGACACCCAGCTGGACACCACGCCCCGCTGGTCGACGGGTACACGGTCGCCGATCAACGCGGTGAGCGCGGCCGAGGCGGCGCTGAACCCGGTCAGCGCCACGCACCACCAGATCGTCAGCCCGACGAGTCCGTGACGGGTGCCGAGCACCCCAAGGGCGACGGCGAACACCAGGACCCCTCCGGCGATCCACGGGCGCCGTCGGCCGAACCGCCCGGTGGTGCGGTCGGAGAGCGACCCGGTGAGCGGGAAGGCGATGAGTGCGCAGATCGCCGAGATCCCCGACACCACACCGAAGGTCGTCACGCTGGTGCGCCACTGGGTGTCGTCGGTGCCGAGGAGATCGACCACCTGCTGGGGCAGCGTCAGCTGGAAGGGGGTGAGCTGCGCGAGCCAGATCCCGGTCCAGGCCAGGGCGAACAGGGCGATCCAACGGGTGCTCACCCGTGTCGTCGTCGCGGTCGTCATGCGACCTCCACATGGGTCAGCAGCATGCTCACGCACGCGTCGACGATGCGATGGGCGACGTCGAGGTCCCCGGTGTTGAGGTAGGCCAGCGTCAACCCGTCCGTCGCCGCGACCACCAGCGGCGCGAGGGTGTCCGGGCTGGTCCGCCACCGTGCACCGGACGCGTCGGCCGCGGCCGTGAGCGCCGTGGCGGCCAGTTCGTAGTACCGCCGGTAGACGTCGGCGGCGAAGCCCTCGAGACCGGGCGTCTGCCGGGCGTACTGCGACAGTGCGATCAACGCGTGTTCGCGCGACGGGTCGGACACGACGCTGTCGAGGTAACCGCGCAGACCCCCTCGCAGGAGCGACTCGATGTCGGAGGAGTCGGCGGGCACGTCGGCGAGCACCGCGTGGATCGCGGTGTCCTCACTGGTGAGCCCCGAGACGACCAGGGCCTCGAGAAGCGCGTCGCGGGAGGAGAACGCGTAGTGGAAGCTCGCCTGCGACATCCCCGCCTCCGCGCAGATGCGACGGGTGGTCGCGGCCTCGACACCGTCGGTGGCGACGACGCGGAACGCGGCCGCGACGAGTCGTTCGCGGCGTTGGTCGACCGGTATCCGGGGGATGATCGGCTCCTCGTCGCCAGAAGTGGGTCGATTGACCCACTTGGGTGGGAGAACGCTAACCCACGGCCCCGTGCCGCGCCAGGGATAGGAGTGAACACGCAGGGAGCCGGCGATACCGTGGAGCCATGGCCGAGCCCAGCGTGCGCGTCGACAGCTGGATCTGGGCTGTCCGGCTCACCAAGACGCGGTCGCAGGCCGCCGCGGCCTGTCGGGGTGGGCACGTGAAGGTGAACGGCACGCCGGCGAAGCCCGCACAGCACGTCACCGTCGGTGACGAGGTACGCCTGCGGATCGCCGGCCGCGACCGGATCGTCGAGGTGGTGCAGGTGCTGACCAAACGCGTCGGACCGCCGGTCGCCGCGACGGCGATGATCGACCGCAGCCCACCGCCGCCCCCGAAGGAACTGCTCGCGGCGATCCCGCTCCGCGAGCGGGGAGCGGGTCGCCCGACCAAGCGCGAGCGGCGCGAGACCGACCGGCTCCGGGGTCGCGACTGAGCGGTCGACTGCACGCTCGACGCGATCGACCGCACGCTCGACGGCGTTTTTCTGCACGCTCGGCGAGGTGTTTCGGTCCGCTACGGAGGGGTCGGTTCTCTACACTCGGGCGCGTGCAGAGCCGTGTCGCCCGTCGCTCGACCTGGGTTCTCGTCGTGGTCGTGGTGATCGCGGTGCTCACCGCCTGCTCGGACTCCTCGGGCGGCGGCGGGACCACCGGCGCGGCCGGACAGTCGGCCGCCGCGGGCTCCGGACCCTTCTTCGGGAAGTGCGGCGGGGTCAGCACCGACGACGTCGCACGGGTGACGGGGACCTCGGGGCTCATCGCCGCCAGCGACAACAGCGCCGGATGCGAGTGGGTGACGAGCGCCGACGTCCTCGGTCCCCAGTTCTCGTTCAACTGGTACCGCGGCAGTCCGATCGCCCGGGAACGGGCGACCGAGCAGCTCTCACGCGACACCGTCTCCGACCTCACCATCGACGGCCACAGCGGGTTCATCGCGTCGAGTGCGGGCATCTGCGAGATCGGCATCGCGTTCGGCGGCGACTTCTTCGAGTGGTCGGTCAGCTACGGCACGGCCGAACCCGGCCAACAGCAGCGCTCCGCCGACGAGGTCTGCCAGGCCACGAAGACCCTGTCCACCATGTCGATCGAGCGGGCGAAGTGATGCGCAGGGTCGCGGCCGCACTGACGGCATTGCTGGCCGTCGTCCTTCTGGTGGCCGGCTGCACTCGATCGGTCGACGGCGACGCCCGGCCGCTGGGCGGGGGCACCGCACAGGGCGACGGCTCCGACAACGGCTCGGTCGACACGAACCAGTTCGACAAGCTGCTCCTCGAGTGCACGCTGCTCAGCCCCGAGCAGATCGCGACGGCCGTCGGCGGGACCGCGGCGGAGTCGACGTTCAACGGGGCCATCTGTCGGTGGGTGGTGTCCGGCGCGGTGCCGCTCGGCGTCACGTTCACGTGGTTCGAGACGGGCACGATGGCCGTCGAGAAGCAGACCGTCGAGAAGCTGGGCTACACGACCGACACCATCCGTGTCTCGGGGACGTCGGCGTTCACCTCGCGTGACCCGCAACGCCCCGGCGTCTGCGGCGTGACCGCGAAGTCGCCCGACCGCGGCATCTACACGTGGTGGGTGGAACCGCGCGGGACCGGCGGCGCCGCCGCGGATCCGTGCGCGGCACCGACGAAGCTGATGGAGCTGGTCCTGCGCGGATCCGCCTGACGACGGAGTCGCTCAGCGCGGCGAGCGGGTGACGCTGACGGTCGCGGCGACCTGCTCGTCGACGATCATCCACAGCAACAACTCGTCACCGACACGACGGCGACGCAGGATGATCGACGCTCCTGGGGTGATCGGCCGCAGGTACTCGATGACGGCGCGGTGGGGCGCGTCGACGATGTCGGTGTGGTCGAGGAGTTCGTCCTCGACGGCCTCCCAGTAGGCGGCGTTGTTCAGGTGACGGAACGGGTCGAAGTCGGTGCTGCGCAACACGTGCGCGCGGTCCGTGCCGTCGTCCTCCGGAAGCGGCGTCGGGTGCATGGTCTTCCACCGAAGCCGGTGCTCGTCGGTCATCGCGGCGAGCATCTCGAACGCCTCGTCGGTGATGCGCGACGGCATGCCCTGGTCGTTGACGTTGATCCAGAACGCCTCGGTCTCGATCAGTCCGGGCGGCCGCATCTCCGGGTTGAACCGGTTCGTCTCGTGCTCGGCGGTGATCCGCACGCGCATGTTCGTCCACCGGGTCGACAGCGCCGCGCACCAGCGCTGCAGCGTGACGGTCGCCGGCCACGTGATCGGCTCGATCACGTCGATCACGGTCCGCCGGACGATCCAGAACGGGTCGCTGTCGTGGAAGTCCGTCGCCTCGATGTTGTCGTTGGCGATGTCCTGGAGGTACCGCGCGGTCCCGTCGAGACGGACGCGCATCTGCTGGTCGACGTCGCCGGTCCGGACGCGGTAGGAGGCCTCGTAGTACCGGGCACGCTCCAGGCGGTCCTCGAGCGCCGGGCTGAACGGATAGGTCGACGTCACGGCGACAGCATCGCACGCTCGCCGGACGGCGGTCCGTCCCCGGCCGGGGCGGGATAGAGATGTGGCACTGGATGCAGATATCGTTGTGACAACGCTTACAATCTAGAACACGTTCCAGTTTTTCGGCGGGGCGTGGACGAGGACGAGTCGAGGTCTGACACCCATGGCGCATGTGATCACCCAGCCGTGTTGCAACGATGCGAGTTGTATTGCTGTGTGTCCGGTGAATTGCATTCATCCGACGCCGGATGAGCCGGAGTTCCTGACCGCGGAGATGTTGTACATCGATCCCGACACCTGCATCGATTGTGGCGCGTGTATCGACGAGTGTCCTGTGGAGGCGATTTTCCCCGACGATCAGCTCGACGAGAAGGGCGAGCGGTACCTGCAGATCAACGCCGACTACTACAC
>NZ_CANLWM010000007.1 GCF_947494875.1 uncultured Williamsia sp. | reverse complement strand
CCGCGAAATCCACCACCACATCACCGCACCACATGCCCCGCTGGCGACTTGACTCTTATAGGAGCATCGCTCGGCGGGATCTATCGCACGGTGGGCGGGATGTACCGCACGCTCGACGGGATCGGGTGCACGCTCGGCGGATCGGGGTGGGGGCGGTTCAGAAGATCTCGTCGAGGGCGGCGAGGACACGGTCGGCGATCTCGGGCCGACAGATGACGAAGTCGCGTACATACGGCCGAGGGTGGTTGTAGCGCAACGGCGTCCCGTCGAAGGTGCTGCAGTGCAACCCCGCTGCGGCGGCCACACCGACGGGTGCGCAGTTGTCCCACTCGTACTGACCCCCGCCGTGGACGTAGGCGTCGGCGTCGCCTCGGACGACGGCCATCGCCTTCGCGCCCGCGGAACCCAGGGAGTAGGGCCGCAGTGCGAGTCGGTCGGCGACCCAGCTGGTCTCGTAGGTGAGGCCGTGGCGCGAGACGACCATCCGGCCCGACGCCTCGTCGGGGATCGCGACGTCGTCGGTCGAGAACAGCTCACCCGTCGCCGGTAGTGAGACCGCGCAGTCGGTGGGTACACCGTCGACGGTCAGGGCGACGTGCACCGCCCAGTCGTCGCGGCCGGCGGCGTACTCGCGGGTGCCGTCGAGCGGGTCGATGATCCAGACCCGCTGTGCTCCCAGGCGTTCACCGGTGTCGCGGGCCTCCTCCGACAGCACCGCGTCGCCCGGACGGTGCCGACGCAGCACCGCGGCGATCCAGGCCTGCGCCAACGCGTCGCCCATGTCGCCGAGGAGACGTCCCTCCAGCAGGCTGTCGTGGCGCGCGGCGACCAGCAGCTCACCCGCGCCCTGCGCGATCGACGCGGCCAACCCGGCGTCGTCGAGCGTCGCCCGGACACCCCTCGCCCCGAAGTCCGCCCCCGGAGTCCTCGCCATCAGTGCAGACTAGATGCCATGCCGGAGCTGCCCGAGGTGCAGGCCATCGCCGACTACGTCGACGGTCGCGCTGCCGGACTGCCGATCCGACGGGTCGACGTCGCCTCTCTCGCCGTGTTGAAGACCGCCGACCCGCCGTACTCCGCCCTCGCCGGGAGGGTCGTCGCCCGGGTGGGCCGCATCGGCAAGTACCTGGTCATCACCACCGACCCCGCCGAGCCCGGACCCGACCCGGATCCGATCCATCTCGTCATCCATCTCTCGCGGGCCGGGTGGCTGCGGTGGTCGACGTCGCTGTCGCAGACACCGCCACGTCCGGGCGGCAAGGGGCCGATCGCGCTGCGGGTGCACTGTGGTCTGCCCGGGGAAGGGTTCGACGTCACCGAGGCGGGCACCCAGAAACGCCTCGCCGTGTGGATCGTCCGTGCCGTCGCCGACGTCGACCGCATCGCGTCCCTCGGACCCGACGCGCTCGCCCTGACGCGCGAGGAGTTCGCCGCCCTGCTCGCCGGGACCGGCTCGCGGGTCAAGACCCTGCTCACCGACCAGCGGATCATCAGCGGGATCGGCAACGCCTACAGCGACGAGATCCTCCACACCGCGAAGCTCTCGCCGTTCGCGACCGCGAAGTCCCTCGACACCGACGCCGTCGAGCGGCTGTGGGTCGCCATGCACGCCGTGCTCTCCGACGCGATCGTCCGACTGGAGGGCCAGGAGGTGGCGACGATGAAGTCGGAGAAGCGATCCGGGCTGCGCGTGCACGCCCGGACCGGCATGCCCTGCCCGGTGTGCGGCGACACAGTGCACGAGGTCTCCTTCGCCGACCGCTCGTTCCAGTACTGCCCGACCTGTCAGACCGGCGGGAAGGTGCTCGCCGATCGACGGATGTCGCGGCTGCTCAAGTAGATTCCCCCCGGTGACCCGACAGTCGATCCTCATCACCGGTGCCAGTTCCGGTCTCGGCGAGGGCATGGCCCGCGCCTTCGCGCAGCGTGGCCGCTCCCTTGCACTGGCCGCTCGCCGCGTCGACCGCCTCGAGACCCTCGCCGCCGAACTGTCCGGCTCGGCACAGACCGTCGAGGTCGCCGAACTCGACGTCACCGACACCGACCGTGTTCCCGTCGTCTTCGACGACCTCGCGAACCGACTCGGCGGGCTCGACCGCATCATCGTCAACGCCGGCCTCGGCAAGGGCGCCCCGCTCGGAACCGGCCGTGCCGACGCCAACATCGAGACCGTCCAGACCAACCTCATCGGCGCGCTCGCGCAGGTCGAGGCGGCCATGGCGATCTTCCGCGCCCAGGACCACGGCCATCTCGTGCTCATCAGCTCCATGAGTGCGGTCCGCGGCCTGCCCAAGGCGCAGACCGCCTACTCGGCGTCGAAGGCCGGCCTCACCGCGATCGGCGAGGGGCTGCAGGCCGAGCTGCGCTCGTCGCCGATCCGGGTCAGCATCCTGCTGCCCGGGTACATCTCCACCGACATCAACGCCGGCGTCCGCAGTCCGATGATGGTCGACCGGGACAAGGGTGTCCCAGCCCTCGTCGCCGCGGTGGAACGCGAGCCGCTGCGCGAGGCGGTGCCGCGGTGGCCGTGGACCGCCGTCGACCTGGCGTTGAGCCACCTCCCGGGGGTCATCACACGCCGCATGGTGTGACTGCGGTGTGAGTTAGCATCAGCGCACGTCGCAGGTTGTGCGGCGTCACAGTGCACGGCGGGTGTGACGGCATGCCCGGGTCGCAGGGGGCGAGGGCGATGGAGGGGGAGTCGTGATCCGACTGCCCGTGGCGCTCGAACAGCTCGGTTGGGTCCTCGGCCACTGGTGGCGTCGCAGCGACCAGTTCGCGTTCCTCAGCGCATATCTGGCCGACCGCCAGCTCATCGACCCCGCGCGGCTCCTGGTCGCGGTCACCAGCGGCCTGCTGTGCCTCGTGCCGATCGTCTACGTGAGCGGCGGCGACACCTCCGGTGTGTGGACGGCGATCGGCGTCGTCAGCGCGGTGCTCGGCGTGGGGGCCGCCGCGATGTGGGTGCTGCTGCCCTGGCCGTCGGCGACGCGGTCACGACTGTGGGTCGTCGCGTGTGACGTGGCGACCGTCGCCGGGATCGTCGCGCAGTCGAAGTCCCTGGGCGGGATCTACGGCTGCACGGTGCTCGGGGTGATCGCCGGGTACATCGCCGTGTTCCACGGCGCCCGCATGCTGATCGGCCACCTGCTGCTGTCCGTCGTGACGACGGTGCTCGTCGCCTGGTGGACGGTGGAGTCGGGACAGTCCGGGACCGCTCTGGCCACCGTCGCCGTCGCCCAGGTGATCGCCGCCCTCGTCGCCGTCCCGATCGCCACGCAGTTCCTGCTGGAGACGCTCTCGTCGGAGGCGGCGGCGTCGGAGGTGGACACGTTGACCGGTGTCCTCAACCGCCGCGGCCTCGACCGCGCGCTCGAGCGGATGACGGCGATGAACGACCGCGGGGTCGCGATCATCGTCGCCGACCTCGACAACTTCAAGGAGATCAACGACCGGTGGGGACACCGGCACGGGGACGTCGTGCTCGCCGAGATCGCCGCGCGACTGCGTCAGGCGGTCGGCACCAGCGGAGTCGTCGCGCGGATCGGCGGCGACGAGTTCGTCATCGCCGACAGCCTGCGCTGGACCGATCCGCAGCGCCTGGCCAACCACGTCCTGCACACCATCGCGACGGTGACCGATCCCGTCGTCACCGCGAGCGTCGGGGTGGTCCACATGACCGGTGACATCACCGGTGCCGGTCGCCTGATGACCACGTCGCTCTACACCGAGCTGGCCGACGCCGCGATGTACGAGGCGAAGCGGTCGGGCGGGAACACCGTGCGCACCCGCGTCCACCACCACCAGGGTGGTCAGTCGTGGTGACGCCTCAGGAGGTCGGCGCCGCCGACGCGGCAGGGGTGCCGGGCGCCGACCACACGACCGGGGTGGCCTTGTAGTCGTCGGCCGGGTCGGTCGTCGTCTGGGCCCAGTAGATGACCCGGTTCAGCTCGACGCCGTTGTCGGCGACGGCGATGAAGCACGTCGCCCACGACTGTCCGCGGGTCGGGTTCTTCGGCGGGTCCGTCTGCACGCACTGGCGCAGCCCGTCGGGCGGGTCGACGGACCGCGTCGCGGTCTTGCCGTCCGGGCTGCCCGCCAGACCGACCACCGACGGCACGTCGACGATGCGGTCGACCAACGAGGTGACCGTGACGTGCACGTAGAAGGGGACGCCGCCGTCGGTCACGGACTCGGGGAGGTCGCCGGACACACCGGGTTCGATCCCCGTGACCGTCACCATCGCGAGCTGCCCACCGGGCCGGAACGCGTTCGCGGGCAGGTAGGCACTCTGTCCGAACTGCAACGTCGCGCCGGGCGCGGTGCGGTCGACGGGACCGGCGGGGGCGGTGACGTTCGCCGACACCGGCACGGACACGCTGGGCCGCGCAGGAGTGCCCGACTCGTCGGCGGTCGTCCCCGAGGTGCACCCGGCGACCAGTGCGGCCGCACCCGCCGCGGCGACCACCGCGCCCGCCCATCGGGTGGGCATCCGTCGTATCGATCGGGCGGCGGCGGCCGACGGCATCGCTGTCATGGTCAGATCGTAAAGGCCCAGGTGCGTCGGACCGGCGATTGCTGCGGCGCCGCGTGCCCGTCAGACGTCGGCGGCAGCGAGGGCGGCTGTGGCCGGGCGGGCGATCTGGTGCTCGTCGAACGCCAGGAGAACGGCTTCGCGGATGCGGCGAGCCACCGCCCACTGCGCGCTGGGGGAGGTCGTGACCGTCATCCGCAGCGTGACCGTGGTCGCCGAGATGTCCTGCACCCCCAGCATCTGCGGCGCACCGAGGACGTCGGCGGCGACGGCGGCGTCGCGTACGGCCTCCCGCGCCGCGCTCAGCGCGACGACCTGCGCCCGCGCGACGTCGGCGTCGTGGCCGACCGGGATCTCGATGCGGGCGACGGCGTGGTCCTGGCTCATGTTGCCGACGCGGACGATCTCGCCGTTGCGGACGTACCAGAGCGTGCCGTCGATGTCGCGGACGGTGGTGATCCGCAGTCCGACCGTCTCGACCTCCCCGGTCGCCTCGCCGAGATCGACCACGTCACCGACGCCGTACTGGTCCTCCAGGAGCATGAACACGCCGGACACGAAGTCCTTCACCAGGTTCTGTGCGCCGAAGCCGATGGCGAGCCCGATGATCCCGGCCGACGCCAGGAAGGGGGCGATGTTCACCCCCACCACCGAGAACACCGAGAGGACCACCCAGACGAGCAGGATGACCGAGACGACGGACTTCAGGACCGAGCCGATGGTCTCCGCGCGTTGTTGGCGGCGTTCGACGACCGTCGGGTCGCGCAGACCGGCCGGCGTCCGGTCGCGCAGGTGCCGGACGAGGGCCGGCACCGCCTTCGGCGACTCGGGGCGGACGCCGCGGGGCCGTCGCGTCGCCCGGTTGATCATCCGGTGTGCCACCCAGCGCACCAGGAGGGCGACCACCAGGTAGACGGCGATCCGGATGGGCGTCTCGATCAGCCAGTGTCGGTTGGTCTCTGTCCAGGTGAATGCGAGTGTGTCCGTCGTCATCGGCCCCGACCATACGGATCGGACAGGACGAACGAAACCGGGCTCACCAGGGTCGGTGGCGAAGCCCCCAGGTACGCAGCGTCTTTGCGATCACGTCGTCGTCGGTGACGCCCGTCAGATCGAAGGCGATGGTGACGCGCGCCGACGACCGTGCCATCCACGCCCCGACACCGACTTTCGCCGCGGACCGGTTCGTCGTCACGGCGCGCACCGCGAGGCCGTCCGACGGGTGACCGCCCACGCCGAGGAACGCGTCGGGCAGCACACCCAGGCTCGACGCCAGGCCGTCGTCCATCCCGGGGTCGCCGGTCACGCGGGCGGCGATCCGGTCGCCGACGAGCTGCATCAGTTCGTCGGGCATACCGCCGGGCGAACCGATGACCGCCGCCAGCGGATCCGACGGCCGGGCGTCGGAGGCGACGGCGTGCTCGCGCGCGCGGGCCGCGACACGGCGGATCCGCTCGGCGAGGTCGGGGAGTGCGTCGTCGGCGGCGACGGTCACGACGGAGCTGCCGACCGACCCGTCGGGCATCGCGACGGGCACGGCGACCCGTACCGTGTCCCGGTTGTGCACCGACCGCGCGCACGCGGCCACCAGCGCGACGAACACGGCGGTGGCCGTGGTGTTCTCGCGCTCCACGACCGCCGCGAAGTCGTCGGCATCGACGTCGACGACGGTGGTGCGGTGCACTGCCTGTGCGAGCGTGGGCGTGGCCGCCGCGGTGGTGTGTGCCGCCCCGAGCAGCTCGTCACGGACCGTGCGGTCCACGCAGGCACGGGCGAGCGACATCACCACCGCGACCACGACGTGGAACCACAGGGTGATCGCGTCGCGGAGGTCGTCACGCAGTCGCGGCGGCGCCGGTGGTGGCGGGGGATCGCTCACCGTGGGGCCGGTGGCCAGCGACGCCTCGGCGATCGCCACCATCCCCACACCGCCGGTGACGAGATGTGAACAACTCAGCGTGACAACGGATCCGCCGCCCTCGACGTGGCCGAGCGCGAGTTCCCACACGGGTCCGTGGTCGACGTTGAGCGGGGTGCACGCCCGCTCGTCCGCCCAGGTGACCACGCTGTCGGACGGGATCGGGATCTCGTCGACCACGAGTGGCGTGACGCGCGCGCCGCCGACCAGGCACCGCCGCGCGAAGGGCACCCGCGACGAGTACACCCGGCGCGTGAGGGCCCCGGCGGACAACGCGGCGTGCATCGCGGCGAGGTCGTCGGGCTCGACGCGTTCGGTGAACCGCCAGACACCCTGCATCACCGACGATGGACCCCGCCCGTGGTGGCCGCGGTAGAACATGTCGTCCACCACGGAGAAGCGCGTGGCCGCCGGCTGTGTCACGAGAGGATCAGACGCTCCGACCCCGGTGCTCGCGGTACCAGCGGATCAGCGCGTCGGTCGACGAGTCGTCCTGCTGCGCAGGGGCCTCCGCCTGTTCGAGGACGGCCAGCAACTCCTTGGCCTGGGTCTTGCCCAGCTCCACACCCCACTGGTCGAAGGAGTTGATCCCCCAGATCGCGCCCTCGACGAACACCTGGTGCTCGTAGAGCGCGATGAGCTGGCCCAGCACCGACGGCGTCAGCTCGGGCGCGATGATCGATGTCGACGGACGATTGCCCGGCATCACCTTGTGCGCCACCACGTGCGGGTCGACACCCTCGGCGGCGATCTCGTCGGCGGTCTTGCCGAACGCCAGCACCTTGGTCTGCGCGAAGTAGTTGCTCATCAGCAGGTCGTGCATCGACCCCGGCTCGCCGCCGTCGGACGACTCGACGGGCAGATCGTCGGTGGGGGTGGCGAATCCGATGAAGTCGGCCGGGACGAGACGCGTGCCCTGGTGTAGCAGCTGGTAGAAGGCGTGCTGTCCGTTGGTCCCCGGTTCGCCCCAGAAGATCTCACCGGTGTCGGTGGTGACGTGGTGGCCGTGGGAGTCGACCGACTTGCCGTTCGACTCCATGGTCAGCTGCTGCAGGTAGGCGGCGAACCGCGCCATGTCGTTGGAGTACGGCAGCACCACCCGCGACTGAGCGCCCCAGAAGTTGTTGTACCAGAGGCCGATCAGGCCGAGGATGACCGGCGCGTTCTGGTGCAGCGGCGCCGACCGGAAGTGGCGGTCGACGACGTTGAACCCGTGCAGGAAGTCCGCGAACGCCTCCTTGCCGATCGCGGCCATCACCGACAGCCCGATCGCGGAGTCGACCGAGTAGCGGCCGCCCACCCAGTCCCAGAACCCGAACATCTGATCGGTGTCGATGCCGAAGTCGGCGACCTTCTCGGCCGCCGTGCTGACGGCGACGAAATGCTTGGCCACGGCGTCGTTCTTGGTGTCCGACTCGTCGAGACCGAGCCCGCGGAGCAGCCACGCGCGCGCCGCGGCCGCGTTGGTGAGGGTCTCCAGCGTGCTGAAGGTCTTCGACGCGATGACGAACAGGGTGGTGGCCGGGTCGAGGTCGGCGAGGGTGCCGACGAGGTCGGCGGGGTCGACGTTGGAGACGAACCGACAGGAGATGCCGGCGTCGGCGTAGTGCCGCAGCGCCTGGTAGACCATCGCCGGGCCGAGGTCGGACCCGCCGATGCCGATGTTGACGACGGTGGTGATGCGCTCGCCGGTGTGGCCGGTCCACTCACCGCTGCGCAGACGGTCGGTGAAGGCGCCCATGCGGTCGAGGACCTCGTGGACGTCGGCGACGACGTCCTGCCCGTCGACCTTGAGCGTCGCCTCCCTCGGCAGCCGAAGCGCGGTGTGCAGCACCGCGCGGTCCTCGGAGGTGTTGATGTGCTCGCCCCAGAACATCGCGTCGCGCTTGTCCTCGAGGTGGGTCTCGCGGGCCAGCGAGAACAGCAGGTCGAGCGTCTCGCGCAGCACGCGGTGCTTGGAGTAGTCGATGTGGAGGTCGCCGACGTCGATGGTGAGCTCGCGTCCGCGGTCGGGGTCGACGGCGAACACCTCCCGCAGGTGCATCGCGTACACGTGCGGTTGATGGGCCGACAGCTCCCGCCAGGCGGTGCTGCCGGTCACGTCGTGGTCGTGCCCCGACTGGTGGTCCTCGGGCCTCGGCTCGGCCTGGTTCCTGCTCGTGCGCTCGCTCGCCATGCATCCGACCCTTCGAACTCGCGGTCCCGCGATGCGGGGTCCCCCCGGTGATGCCCAGCCTAGTGGCGTCGGGTTCGGATCACCGTGGGCGGTGTGGGGTACACGGGGCGCGCGTCGATGGTCCGGCTTCTAGTCTGGGGCGGTGAGCGGACCCGATCGTCCCGAACTCGATCGTGCCTATCTGGTGTGCGCGAGCCAGCGCAGCGGTAGCACGCTGCTCGTCGAGTCGCTGCGCGTCACCGGCGTCGCCGGGCGTCCTGCGGAATTCTTCGAGTACCTGCCCGACACGTCCCTTCCGCCGCAGTCGCCGGACTGGTTCGTCGGCGTCCACGACCCCGCGATCGACGCGCTCCTCGCACCCGTGCGACCCGGTCGTCCCGACACCCGCGACGCGTGGCACTGGCGCGACGACGTGCGCGCGCAGGGTGTCGGCGCGAACGGAGTGTGGGGCGGCAAGTTGATGTGGAACCAGACGTCGGTGCTGTGTCACCGGGTCCGGGACCTGCTCGGTGGGCGGGAGCCCCTCCTGCGCGAGGCGGTCGGTGCGGTGGTCGGTGTCGACCCGGTCTGGGTGTACGTCCATCGCGCAGACGTCGCCGGCCAAGCCGTGTCGATGTGGCGGGCGGTGCAGACCCAGGAGTGGACGGCCGGCGCGTCCGAGCGCGACAAGCACGCGCAGTACCACCTCGGCGCGATCGCCCATCTCGCCGAGTACATCGTCGCGCAGCAGCGTGCGTGGGACGGCTGGTTCGCCCGGGAGGGGATCGATCCGGTGCGGATCGAGTTCGACGAACTCGTCGCCGACCCGACCGCGACCACCGGCCGGGTCCTCGACGTCCTCGGCCTCGACCCGCAGCTCGCGCCGCCCCCACCGCTGCACCGGCAGGGCGACGACCGATCGCGCGAATGGGTCGCGCGGTACCGCGAGGAGGCCGCCGAGCACGGCTATCCGGTCTCGACCGCGCACCCCCACGCCGTCCCCGCCACGGAGCGGTGAGCGCGCGCCACGTCGTCGACCAGCGCCCGGTGCCGGGCGGACGGTTCGCGATGGGTGACACCCACGGCGAAGGACTCCCGCCGGACGGTGAGACGCCGGTGCACACGGTCGTGATCGAGGGGTTCGCCGTCGACGAGACCACGGTCCGCAATCGCGATTTCGCCGCGTTCGTCGCGGACACCGGCCACACCACCACCGCGGAGACGGCGGGCTCGTCGACGGTGTTCCACGCGTTGGTCGCCCCCGAGGACCGGGCGATACTCGGCGCCTCGCTCGACGCCCCGTGGTGGCTCGCCGTCGCGGGCGCGGACTGGCGGCACCCGGCCGGTCCGGCGTCGGATGTGGACGGCCTCGACGAGCACCCTGTGGTGCACGTGTCCTTCGACGACGCGATCGCATACTGCGCGTGGGCCGGTCGCGCGCTGCCCACCGAGGCGCAGTGGGAGATGGCCGCGCGCGGTGGGCTGCCCGGGGCGCGGTTCCCCTGGGGGGACGAGCGGTCGCCCGACGGCCGGACCATGTGTCGCATCTACACGCCGTCGTTCTGGGGTGCCCCGTTCCCCGCCGAGCCGGGCACGCATGTCGGTATGGCACCCACGCTGCCGGCGTCGGCGTTGCCGCCCAACGGCTTCGGGCTGCGTCAGGTCATCGGCAACGTGTGGGAGTGGTGCGCCGACCGCTTCGACCCGCGGTACTACCGGCGCTCACCCGACGCCGACCCGGCCGGTGCCGAGCGCGGGGGAGCGCGCGTACTGCGCGGTGGGTCATACCTCTGCGACGACTCCTGGTGCCGCCGCTACCGCGTCGCCGCCCGCTCCCACAGCACCCCCACCTCGACCGCCGGCAACGTCGGCTTCCGGACCGTCTCGCGCCGCTGAGCCCGCGGCGGGCGTCAGGCCGCCGGGCGAACGCGCAGGATCCGGTCCGCTCCGCCGCCGTTGTCGGTGGTGACGAGCAGTGACCCGTCGCGGTCGATCCCGAGGCCGCGGAGGCGTCCGTTCGAGTCCCGGAGTGCATCAGTGCGCTCGACCACCCGGCGTCCGTCGTCGGACAGAGTCAGCACGACCAGTCGCCGGCCCTGCTGGGTCGAGATCACCGCCGCCCCGGACAGTTCGCCCCATCCGGCAGGAAGGAAGGCGATCGCCGGTGTGGCGAGCGTCGGAGCGCCGGAGGACCACACCGCACCGATCGCACCCGGGACGCGCACGGGGTCGGTCATGGGCACGGACTCGTCGTAGATTCCCGGGATCCGGTCTGGGCGGTAGCCGTAGTTGCCGCCCGGTTGCAACAGATTGAGCTCGTCGTCGCGGCTGGTGCCCTGTTCGATCGAGTACAACCGACCGGTGCCGGGTTGCAGCGCGATCCCCTGGACATTGCGGTGCCCGAGTGAGTGAATCGGTGTGCCCGGGATCGTCCCGCCGGCAGGGGAACCCGCTGTCGTGACGTGCAGGACCTTGCCGCCCAACGACGTCGGGCTCTGCGGGTACGACGGCACGGCGTTGTCGCCGGTACCGATCCACAGGGTGCCGTCGGCTGCGGTGGTGAGCCCGCACCCTGCGTGGCGGCCACCGGAGTTGACCGGGATCCCACCGAGGACCGTGCGCGAGCGGGTCATCGACGACCAGTCGTCGGCCACCCGCCAGGCCACCACCCGGATCTCCTGTCCGGTGTTCGGGAACGGTAGTGGCAGGTTGACCAGCGACCCGGTGCCCACCGCTGCGTCGGCGGTCTTCTCCGCCTGGCACGAGTAGAGGGTCCGGTTCGACGTGAAGCCGCGGTCGAGGGCCAGGCCCATGAGTCCGGCCTCGTTGGTGACGAACAGCCGGGACTGGTCGGCCCGCACCGTGAGCGTCGCACCTCCGGGACGTACCGCGACGAAACGGCCGCTCCGCTCGCCGGTGATCATCGTGCCGTCCGGGGCGACCTCCACGTCCCAGGGCTTGTCGAGGCCGGAGGCGACGGTGCTCACCGACAGCGGTGATGCGGCATGGGTGGGCCCGGCCGTCGCGAGGCCGCAGCCCAGCGCGGTGATCGCGCCGAGCGCGACGGCGTGCAGGCGGCGTGAGCTGCGACTGATCGACACTTCATCACCGTAACTCCGACATTCACGTCAATACAGGCGTTCGAGCCGTCGATCTGGGGCCGCCGTGCCCGACGTCCGTCAGAGGGCGTCGAAGGCCTCGTCGAGAAGTGTTCGCGCGTGGGTCATCTCGGGGTCGGTGCCGTCGAGGAGGTTGTCGAGCCCCTGCTGGAAGATCCCGTCGAGGGTGACGTACACCAGCTGCCGGGACAGTCGTGCCGGTTCCCCACGGAGCTCGCAGTACCGGTTCACGACGTTCCAGATCATGTCGGTCCGGCGGGCCTCGATCTCGCTCACCTCGTCGCGCAACGACGCCTCGTACCGGGTCTGGTTGCGCAGGTCGTACCAGAGGCGGTGCAGCGACGAATCCGACTGCAACGTCGCGACGAACATGGTCGAGAACTCGCGGCGGAGCTCCTCGGCGGTGGTCGCCGAGGCGACGGCCTCGTCGTACCGCGTGACGCACACGGCCTCGAAGATCCGTACCGCCTCGGCGATGAGGTCCAGCTTGTCGCGGAAGTAGTAGTGCAGCACGCCGTGTGAGAACGCCGAGTTCTGTGCGATCTCCCGCAGGCTGGTGCGCGCGTAGCCCAGCTCGGCGAGCGTCTTGAGCGTCGCGGTCGCGAGCTCGCTGCGCCGCGCGGCGAACTTGTCCGGGCCCCGCAGGCCCGACCGCGCGTCAGGTCGCGTGGCTGTGGTCATCGGCCGAGTGTACGGCCCGAATCGGTCCTGACGTGCATCTCGGGTGAGCCGGACGCGAATGTCTTGACGACTGTCCTGAGAATTCTTGACAGGTGTCCACAAAATCCTTGACACCTGTCAAAGCACGTTCCTAGTGTGATCTCGATCGCAGTCACCGCTGATCGTGACCGGCCTCATGCGCCGGGCGCGCTTCGAACAGAAGGGCACACCCCATGACGAGTTACGACCTCTCCGGCCGCACGGCGCTGGTCACCGGCGGCGCGCAGGGCCTGGGTGCCGGGATGGCGTCCGCCCTGGCGGAGGCGGGCGCGGCGGTCGCCGTCGCCGACATCAACGACGACCTCGGGCAGGAGACGGTCGCGGGTCTGCGGTCGGCGGGGGCGAAGGCCGAGTTCGTCCACCTCGACGTCCGCGAGGACTCCCAGTGGGAGGCGGCGACATCGGCCGCGGTGGCGGCTCTCGGTGGTCTGGACATCGTGGTCAACAACGCCGGCGTCGAGGTGACCGACCTGCTCGTCGACTTCGACGCCGACGCGGCGTCGACCCTGCTCTCGGTGAACGTCCTCGGCACCGCGCTCGGCATCAAGCACGCGTTCCGCGCGATGCGTCCCGGCGGGGCAGCGGGCGCCGGTGGGGCGGTCGTGAACATCGCCTCGGTGGCCGCGACGATCGCATTCCCCGGGATCGCGATGTACTCCGCGTCGAAGTCCGCCATCGACCGTTTGACCCGTGTGGCCGCGGCCGAGTCCGGCAAGCTCGGCTACGGCGTCCGGATCAACTGCATCTACCCGGGCCTCACCCCGACGGCCATGGGCAACAAGCTCGCCGTCGAGACGGCGGGACTCGGCCTGTTCGAGTCGCCCGAGGCGGCCGCGGGCGCGGTCGCCGAGCTCACCCCACTCGGACGTCTCGGGCAGGTCGACGACATGGCCGACGCCGTGGTCTTCCTGTCGTCCGACGCGGCGAAGTTCATCACCGGTGCCGGCCTCCCCGTCGACGGCGGGATGGGGATGTGAGACCCCTCCGGTCCCCGCACCGAGGTCGGGTTCGCCTGTGACGCTGGCGTTCTACCTCGACAAGGGCGCATCGCTCGGGCCTGACGCGCCGTGCCTGACGCTGCGCGGCGAGTCGATGAGCTACGGCGACGTCGTCGACCTGTCCCACGCGGTGGCCCGGGCGCTGCGGCGGTCGGGCGTGCGGCCGGGGGACAAGGTCGGCATCCTCTCGGCCAACCATCCGACCTCGTTCGCGTGCATCTTCGGCATCGCCCGCGCCGGCGCGGTGTGGTGTCCGATCAACCCTCGCAACGCCGCCCAGGAGAACGCCGACCTGCTCGAACTGTTCGACTGCACCACCCTGCTGTTCCAGCCCGCGTTCGACGACCTCGTCGCCGAGATCGCCCCACGGCTGCCGACGCTCACCACCCGGGTGCGCTTCGGCGACACGGACGACAGCGCAGTCGGTTTCGACGACTGGTGTGCGGCGGCCGCCGCCGACCACGCCGTGGACGACCGGCCCGTCGAGGACGTGGTCGCGCTCGTCGGCACAGGCGGCACGACCGGCCGGCCGAAGGGTGTGATGCTCACCGACCGCAACCTGCAGACGATGTCGTCGATCGTCCTCATGCGCTACCCGTTCGACGGCCGCCCCCGATATCTCGCGTTGGCGCCGCTCACCCACGCGGCCGGGGTGCTCTGCTTCCCGATCATGGCGCTCGGCGGCGAGATCGTCGTGATGGACCACCCTGACGTCGGCGAGTTTTTGGCGCTCGTCGAGCGACACCGGATCACGCACACGTTCCTGCCGCCCACGCTGATCTACATGGTTCTCGCGCACGAGGCGCTCGACACGACGGATGTGTCCTCGCTGCAATGCTTCTGGTACGGCGCGGCACCCATCTCGACGACCCGCCTGGCCGAGGCGCTGGACCGGATGGGTCCGATGGCGCAGCTGTTCGGCCAGTCCGAGGCGCCGATGATGATCTCCACGCTCGCACCCGACGAACACCGATCGCCCGACGGGAGCATCGACGAGACCCGGCTCGCCTCGGCGGGTTTCCCGTCGCCGCTGGTGGCCGTTGCGATCCTGGACGAGGACGGCACACCCGTGCCGACCGGTACGCGCGGGGAGGTCTGCGTCCGTGGGCCGTTGGTGATGGCCGGGTACTACCGCAACCCCGAGGCGACCGCGGCCGCGTCATCCCACGGCTGGCACCACACCGGTGACATCGGCTACCTCGACGACGACGGACTGCTGTTCATCGTCGATCGGGCCAAGGACATGATCATCACCGGTGGCTTCAACGTGTACTCCGCGGAGGTGGAGCAGGCCCTCATGGCCCACGACACCGTCCGCGACTGTGCCGTCGTGGGACTCCCCGACGAGAAGTGGGGCGAGAAGGTCACGGCCGTGGTGCTTCTCCACGACGGCGCATCGACGACCCCCGGCGACCTCATCGACTTCGTCAAGTCCCGCATCGGGTCGGTCAAGGCGCCCAAACAGATCGAGGTCTGGCCGGACCTGCCCCGCTCGACCGTCGGGAAGATCCTCAAGACCGACATCCGCTCCGCGCTCGCCCCGCACTGACCATCCGATCCACCCGAGGAGGACCCCATGCTCGAACTCGCCCTGTACCTGCCCAACTTCCGTGAGAAGATCACCGTCGCCGAGCTCGAGGACATGACGCGACTCGCGGAGGACCTCGAATACGAGTCGGTGTGGACCCTCGACCGCATCATCGTCCCGGAGGCGTCCGACCGCGCCGAGATGGAGTACGCGTTCGGCATGATGCACGAGCTGCCCAAGCAGCTGCCCGTCTCGTCGAGAGGCGAGTTCTTGCAGGGATTCCCGCTCATCCCCTGGCTGGCGGCGAAGACATCGGAGGTCCGCATCGGGATGAGCATCATCGACACCCCGTACCGCGCGCCCGGTGTCCTCGCCGCGGAACTCGCGACGATCGACCACCTCAGCAACGGCCGCCTGAACGTGGCCGTCGGATCCGGCTGGATGCCCGAGGAGTTCGCGGCCGCGAGTGCCGCCCACATCTTCCCGCGGCGTCACCAGCACCTGCGCGAGACGATCGAGATCATGCAGGGCATCTGGGCCAACGAGGTGTTCGAGTACCACGGCGAGTTCGCCGACTTCGGGCCGAGCGGCTTCGGTATGAAGCCGCTGCAGTCCCCGCGTCCGCCGATGTACTTCAGCGGTCTGAAGGACGCGAAGCGCGCGGCGAAGCGGGTGGCGAAGTACGGCCTCGACGGGTGGATCGGGATCCAGGACTCGCCCGAGGAGATCGCCTCCTGGCGTTCGGGTATCGCCACCGAACTCGACGCGCTCGACACCTCACGGACGGTCGACGACCTCGACATCGCCAGCATGATCTGGACCGTCATCACCGACGTCGACATGGACGACACCCCGGCCGGCAAGGCGACCAACCTGCTCGTCGGATCCGAGCGACAGGTGACCGACATGCTCAAGCGCTATCGGGAGGCCGGCCTCACCAAGCTCCTCATGTGGCCGCCGTTCGCCGACGTGCCGACCGAGAAGTCGATGGACGACATGAAGCGCCTCAAGAACGACATCTTGCCGAAGATCGAGTCGATGTAGGGGCGTCGTCAGGACGAATGCGTGGCGGTGATCCCGCCGTCCACCTCGAGCACGGTGCCGTGCACGTAGGACGACGCGTCCGAGGCCAACCAGGCGACGGCCGCCGCGACGTCGTCGGGGGTCCCGGATCGACGAGCGGGGATCACCGCGGTCAGCGCGTCGATCGCGTCGGAGGTCTCGTCGTTGATCGGGGTGCGGGTGGCCCCGGGCGCGACACAGTTGACCCGTACCCCCCGGGGTCCGAACTCCGCCGCCCAGCACCGCGCGAGCTCCTGTTCCGCGGCCTTGCTGGCGGCGTAGAGACCCACGAACGGGTGGCCGACCTCGGCCATCCACGATCCGATGACGATGATCGAGCCGGACCCGCGCTCGACCATCCCGGGGGCGAGGGCGGCGGTGAGGACATGCGGCGCACGGACGTTGACCGCCAAGGTCGTCTGGAGTTCGTCGTCGTCGAGCCCCGGGGTGTCCTTGACGATGCACACCGCAGCGTTGTGCACCAGCAGGTCGAGGTGGCCCCCTGCGGCCACGACGGCCGCATGTGCGAACGCGCGCAACTCGTCCGGGTCCGCTGTCAGGTCGCTCGGCACGAAGACCGCGGATCCTCGGTCGTCGGTGATCTCGTCGATGACCGCCTGTGCTCGAGCGCGGTCCCGGCCGGTGATGACGACATGCATGCCGTCGGCGGCGAGGGCCCGGGCGGTCGCAGCCCCGATGCCGCTCGTCGAGCCGGTGACGAGTGCGGTGCGCCGTGCTGTTGTCGGTGTGCTCATGCCGACCACACAACATCCCGCCGGCGACGTCCGCCACGACGTGCTCTGCCGGGGCACCGTATGACCACCCTCATCCGGCGCGCGGTGCCTACTGTCGACCACGTGGACGGTGACGGTTCTCTGGGGAGGTTCCTCCGCGCTCGGCGTGACCGGCTGACCCCGGCGGAGGCCGGCATCACCGCGTTCCCAGGTCCGCGGCGTGTGCCCGGACTGCGCAAGGAGGAACTTGCGTATCTCGCCGGCATGTCCGTCGACCACTACAGCCGGATCGAGCAGGGCCGGCAACGCCACGTGGGCCCGCAGGTCCGCGCAGCTCTCGCCCGCGCGCTGCGCCTCGACGCGACCGAGATCGCGCATCTCGACGCTCTGGCCGCCGCATCCGGGGCACCGGGTCGGTCGCGGTCCCGCCCGGCCGAGCACCAGCGTCCCGCGCCGGGGTTGCTCCGGGTGATGACGGCGCTCGACGGACTCCCTGCGATCCTGCTCGGCCATCGCGGTGACGTCCTGGCACGCACCGCGATGCTGGAGGCGGTCATCGAGACGGCCATGCCGCCGGGTGCATCGTTCCCACACTGGCTGCTCACCGATCCCCGCGCCCGCGACGTGATCGTCAACTGGGACGCGTTCGCCGAGGCGGCGGTCGGGTCGTTGCGGCTCGAGTCGGGGCGGCGACCACACGACACGCAGCTCGTGCAGCTGATCGCCGAGCTGCGAGCCGCCGACCCCGATGTGGCGCGGTGGTGGGACGACAACTCCGTCAGCGACCGCACCTCGCTGACCAAACACCTCCGCCACAGCGTCGCAGGGCCGTTGAGTTTCGCCATCGAGACGGTGGTCGACCCGCACGATCTCGACCAGCGCCTGGTGATCTACACCGTCGAACCCGACTCGGACACCGCCCGCGCTCTGCCCCTGCTCGCGTCGTGGCGGGCGTCGGGTGTGCGCGCGTGAGGCGTCGCGGTCAGTCCCGCTGGGTGCGCTTCAGCTGACGCTGGTCGCCGAGCGGTCGACGCGAGGGGAGGCTGCGGGTCTTCTCGCGTGCGGCGTCGGTGTCGAGCTGGGCGTGGTGGCGGCGCATGAACTCCGCGGCGATCGCGGTGCCCGTCGTCTCGTCGAGGAGCTGATCGCCCGTTTCGGTCCGCCAGGTGTGCAGGCGGGACGCGAGGTCGTCGCGGATGTCGGCGTGCGCGGGATCCTCGGCGAGGTTCACCCGCTCGAGCGGGTCGACGCGCAGGTCGTACAGCTCGCGCTCCGGTCGCGGGAGGTCCTGGGAGCCGTCGAGCGCCAACGCGGACGGGCTGTCGAGGATGTCCAACGGGAGGCTGAGGGCGGGCCGGCGCGCGTAGTTCTCGATGTAGCGGTGCGTCGCGGTGCGCACCGCACGGATCGGGTCGAAGCTGTCGTGAAATGTCTTCTCGGTGAACACCTCTGACCGCACGACGGATCCGGCGGGCTCACCGAACATCTCGCTCGCGTGGGAGAACCCTTCCATGTCGTCGGGCACATCGAGCCCGAGTGCGTCGAGGATGGTGGGGGACAGGTCGACACCGCTGAACAGGTCGTCGTAGCGATGCGCGTGCACCTGACGGGACGTCGGTGGGCGGATGATGCAGGCGACCCCGGTACCCGCCTCGTACAGCGTCGATTTCGCCCGGGGGAAGGCGACGCCGTGGTCGGTGATGAACACGATCCAGGTGGTCTCGTCGAGGCCGAGTTCGGTGACGGTCGCCAGCAGTCGGCCGACAGCAGCGTCGGCCTTCGTGATCGACGCCTGCAGCCCTGCGATGTCCTCGCGGACGGGACGCGCGTCGGGGAGGAAATCGGGCACGGTGACCCCGGCGGGGTCCTCCGGCGGGTACTCGTCGGCGGGGTAGGGCCGATGGGTCTCGAAGAACCCGGCGGTGAGCAGGAACGGACCGTCGGATGCGTGGGCGCGCAACCACTCCTGGCTGCGCGCGACGACCTGGTCGCAGCGGGAGTCCGAGACGTCCCAGTCGTCGAACCCGATCCGGGCGGGATCGGAACTCTCGTGCTGCATGCCGAACAGCTGCGTGGTCCAGCCCGCCCGCGACAGGATCGCCGGGAGGGTCTGCACGTCGTCGTGATACTCGAAACCGTGGTGCGCGAGGCCGATGAGGCCAGTCGAGTGCGGGTAGCGACCGGTGAACACCGCTCCGCGCGCCGGGGAGCACAGCGGGGCCGCGGCATGCGCGTCGGCGAGGAGGACACCGTCGGCGGCGAGTGCGTCGAGGTGTGGGCTGACGACGCCGGCCGCGCCGTAACACGCGAGATGCCGACCGAGATCGTGCCAGTGGACGAACAGGACGTTCTCGCGGTCGGAGGTCATCGTCCGAGCGGTCCCCGACCGAGGCGGAGCAGCAGCATCGCGAGCGTGTGGCCCTCGCTGCCGAGCGAGGAGAACCGTTCGAGCACCTTCACCTCCCGGCTGTACACCAGCCGCGGGCCACCCGCTGCCATCCGGGTGCGTCCGACCTGCTTGGAGACGTTGCTGCGACGGGTGACCGCGGCCAGGATGATCGCGTCGAGGCGGTCGATCTCCGCGCGCAGCTTGTCGATGTCGTCGCCGATGTGCTCGACGTCGGGACCGAGGTCGTAGGCGGACAGGTCGATCCCGGTGTCACCGTCAGACGTGTCGGGGGTCTCCATCCTGCTGATCTTGCCACGGCTGGTACACACGGTCCGTGGCCCTCTCGACGCCGACGGCGGTCCCCGCCGCCCGTGCGCCCGCAGCTCTGCGGCGGCCTCCTGCGCGCGCCTTGGTCTTCCTCGCCGCCGTCGCGCTGGTAGCCCAGCTCGGCTTGCGGATCTGGACGCTGGTCCGCGGCGACTTCTACTGGGACGACCTGATCCTGATCGCGCGGGCGGGCTCGTCGGACGGACTCGGCTACCTGTTCGAGAACCACGACGGGCACGTGATGCCCGCGGCGTTCGCCGTCGCCCGTGTCCTCACCGCGGTGGCCCCGCTGAGCTGGCCGGTCGCGGCGGTGTCGCTGGTCGTCGGGCAGGCGGTCGTGTCGCTGGTGGTCGGGCGTCTTCTCGTCATCGTCGGGGGAGTGCGGCCGACGACGCTCGCCGTGTTCGTCCTGTTCCTCGCCAGTCCGATGACCGTGCCCGCGTCGGTGTGGTGGGCGGCGGGGCTGAACAGCCTGCCGTTCCTCGCGGCCGCGGCGTGGGTGGCCGGTGACGCCGTACTCGCCTGCCGGGCGGCGCCGCCGGTGGCGCTGCGGACCCTGGCGATCCGGTCGGCGATCGTCGCCGCCGTCGGCGTGGCGTTCTTCGAGAAGGCCGCGCTGATCGGTCCGATCGCGCTGATGGTGGCGGTCCTCTGCGTCCGTCGGGACCGGTTGGTAGGCGGGACGCAGACCGTCCGGACAGCACTCGCGCGATCGCGGGCGCTGTGGGGTGCGCTCGCCGGGGTGACCGCGGTGTGGGCGGTCGGGTTCGTCGTGCTCGCCCACCCGGCGGCCGGCGACCACTCGCTGTCGCAGACGTGGGCACTGGTGTGGCGCGGCCTCACGCGGGGGGTTCTGCCCGCGTTGCTCGGCGGGCCGTGGTCGTGGGCCAGGTGGAACCCGAGCCCACCGTTCGGTGTCGTGTCGACCGGTCTCGTCGTCGCGTCGGCCGTGGTGGTCGTCGGCGTCGTGATCGCCGCGATCGTGCTGCGACGCGGGGCAGGACTCGTCGTCCTCGCAACGGCCGGATACGTCGTCGTCGCGCAGGCCCTGGTCTCGTGGAACCGCAGCAGCACGGGCACCGCGCTGGAGCTGGCGCAGACACTGCGCTACCTGCCCGACAGCGCACTGGTGATCGCGGTGGCCGCGGCACTCGTCCTGTCGTCACCGTCACGACGGGCGGTTTCCCCGCGGCGTGCCGGCACCGTGGGTGTCGCCGCGACGTTCGCTGTGCTGATGTCGTCGGTCGCGTCGACCGTCGCGTTCACCCACAGCTGGGCGGACAACCCGACCGGCGCCTACCTGCGGACCGCCACGTCGTCGCTCGCCGGCATGCGTGACGCCCGCATGTTCGACCAGGCGCTGCCGCTGGAGGTGCTGCTGCCCGTCGCTTACCCCGACAACCAGATCTCGCGGGTGTTCGCCGGACTCCACGACCGGCCGACCTTCGGTGACTGGACCGACCGACTCCTCGTGCTCGACCCGCGGGGCCGTCGCACCGACGGTGCGGTGACCCGGGCCCGCGCGTTCGCCGCGGGATCGGGGACATGCGCCAGACCGGAGGTGACGGGGCTGACGGCGATCCCGCTCGACGGTCCGCTGATCCGGTGGCGGTGGACCGTGGCGGTCGGGTACTGCGCGACCGGTGACGGGCGGATCGAGGTGCGCATCGGCGACAGTGCGCCGGTGACCGTGCCGGTGCGGTCGGGTCTGCACCCGCTCTACGTGCAGGCACGCGGGTCCGGGGACACCGTCTCCGTGCGACCGCTGACCCCCGGCCTCGGCGTGCACTTCTCGGCGGGCCAGGTCGGCGAGGTGTACGACCCGGCGCTGCTGGGCTGACCGCTCACGGGAGCCGGGTGGGGTCCCAGTACTCGCGCATCCAGCGGATGCGCCCGTCTGAGCCGACGGCGAACCGGACGATGTAGTCCTGCTCGTAGCGACCGCCGTCGCCCGTGGCCGCCGACCCGTGCATCTCGACGACCCACTCCTCGCCGTCGTCGGGGCTCGCCACGCGGCGGACCACCTCGTCGCTGAACTCCCAGTCGCTCCAGCCGGTCAGTGCGGCGAAATAGCCGACGATCGCGTCGATCCCGACGAGGCGGGTGGGCGTCCCGAGGGAGCCGGCGTAGGGGAACTCGAGCGTCCCGTCGGGCTCCCAGATGTCCACCAGTGCGGAGACGTCGCCGGTGGCCGCCTGCAGGTGGCGTCGGTGGACAGGTGGCAGAACGCTCATGCCGCTCTCCGCCAGATCGCGGCGTTCGCGGTGAGGTACTCGCGCAGAGACCGAGCCGGGCGGCCCGTGACGGTGGCCACCGCGTCGGACACGGTGCCCTCGCCGCCGACGCGCAGATGGTTCTCGAGCCCCGCGAGGAACGGGACGAAGTCGGACGGCATCCCCGCGGCGAGCATCAGCTGTTCGACGCGATCGACGGTGACCCGCTCGTGCACGATGGTCCGCCCGGTGACATCGGAGAGCGCGGCCGCGACGTCGTCGTAGGTGAGTGCCTCGGGGCCGGTGACGAGGTGCTCTGCCTGATGCGCGGTGGTGTCGACGAGAGCGTGGGCGGCCACCGCCGCGATGTCCTCGGCGTCGACGAACGCCACGCGGCCGTCGTCGACCGAGGTGGGGAGGCTGTCGTGGGCGGCGAGGTGGTCGCCCAGGTAGTGGCCGGGTTCGAGGTTCTGCATGAACCACGACGGGCGGATCACCGCCCACTCGGGGGTCTCGCTCGCGATGAGGTCGTGCACCTCGCCCAGGCCGGGATCACCGCGGTCGATGACCGACGCGCTCTGCAGGACGAAGCGGCGCACACCCGACTCCAGCGCGACACGCACCAGTCGGCCCATGGGGTCCGCGGGTGCGGCGGACCCGACCGGGGGCAGCAGGTAGACGGCGGACGCGCCCTCGACCAGGGGGCGGAACGTCGCGTCGTCGGTCCAGTCGAAGTGGTGGGTGCCCGACCTGCTCGCGGCGCGGACGGGGACGCCGCGCCCATGGAGCTGACGCGTCAGGCGGGAGCCGACGGTGCCTGTGGCACCGATGACGGCGACCGGGAGCTGTGGCGTGGGCATGTCGCGGAGCCTACACGAGACGAGACCGTATCGTCTCGTATGCTGACCTCGTGGCATTCCCCGTACCCAGTTCGCGTCGATCCGGCCCAGCGCGCAGCAGTGAGACCAGTGACGCGATCCGGGACGCCCTCGTCGTCGAACTCGCTGCTCGCGGCGTCGACCGGACCTCGATCGACGCCGTGGCGAGCAGGGCGGGGGTGGGAAAGGCGGCCATCTACAGACGATGGCCCGACAAGGAGTCGATGATCCTCGACGTGCTGGGCGGGTACGCCACGGCGACCGAGCTGTGGGCGGACACCGGTTCCCTCGGCGAGGACCTGAGGGCCTTCTTCGGCCGGTGCGCCGAACACCTCGCCGAACCGACCGTCGCGCGGATCGTGTCGGACCTGCTCGCCCGCGTCGTCCGTGACGAGGACTTCGCGCGGGCCCTGCACGAGCGCGTCGGGTCGGTGCGACGCGACCGCGGGATCGCGATGATCGACCGCGCCGTCGACCGCGGTGAACTCCCCGTCGACTGCGACCGCGAACTCGCCGCCGACCTCGTCCTCGCGCCGCTCTACTGGCGATTGGTCGTCACCCGCGGCGAGATCGACGACGGGTACATCGACCGGTTGGTCGCGGTGACGATCGCCGCGATCAGTGCGGGAGTGTCGCCATCGCGATAGAACACCTGTGCGCATGGCGCGCGCCGTCTGTCTGACCACGCGGGTAGTCTCGATCCCTGATGAAATCCGCACCGCAGCCGTCGCTTCCCGGACTCACCAGGGGCGATCCATCGGTCTCGGGGGTGTCCGACGAGACCCTCACCGACCGCGCCCGCGAACTCCTCGACGGGCTCAACCCGCAGCAGCAGGCCGCGGTGCGCCATTCCGGGTCGCCACTGCTGATCGTGGCCGGCGCCGGGTCGGGCAAGACCGCGGTGCTGACGCGTCGTATCGCCTATCTCCTGGCCCAGCGGGACGTGTCGCCGGGCGAGGTCCTGGCCATCACGTTCACCAACAAGGCCGCCGCGGAGATGCGGGAACGGGTGGCGTCGCTCGTCGGTCCCCGGGCCAACCGGATGTGGGTCTCGACCTTCCATTCGACGTGTGTGCGGATCCTGCGCGCGCAGGCCGCGCTGATCGCCAGCCGGAACTCGAACTTCTCCATCTACGACGCCGACGACTCCAAGCGCCTGATCGCGATGATCGTCCGCGACCTCGACCTGGACCCGAAGAAGTTCTCGCCGCGCGGTGCGGGCATCCACATCTCGAACCTCAAGAACGAGCTGATCGACCCCGCGACAGCGAGCGCGCAGGCGTCGGAGTCCGACGACGACACGCTGATCACCCTCGCCGACATCTACACGCAGTACCAGCGCCGCCTGGCCGCGGCGAACGCCTTCGACTTCGACGACCTCATCGGCGAGACGGTCACACTGCTGCAGACCCACCCGGAGGTCGCCGAGTACTACCGCCGCCGGTTCCGCCATGTCCTCGTCGACGAGTACCAGGACACCAACCACGCGCAGTACGTCCTTGTCCGCGAGCTCGTCGGGACCGG
This sequence comes from uncultured Williamsia sp., assembly GCF_947494875.1. Classification (GTDB taxonomy): domain Bacteria; phylum Actinomycetota; class Actinomycetes; order Mycobacteriales; family Mycobacteriaceae; genus Williamsia_A. Next base: position 360,811 of record NZ_CANLWM010000007.1, on the reverse strand, counting down.
CGAAGGAGCGGTGACGCCGTCGGAACTGTGCGTCGTCGGTGACGCCGACCAGTCGATCTACGCGTTCCGTGGTGCGACGATCCGCAACATCGAGGAGTTCGAGCGCGACTTCCCCGACACCGAGACCATCCTGCTGGAGCAGAACTACCGGTCGACGCAGACCATCCTGTCGGCGGCCAACGCCGTCATCGCGCGCAACCCGAACCGCCGCGAGAAGAAGTTGTGGACCGACTCCGGCGACGGTGAGTTGATCGTCGGGTACGTCGCCGACACGGAGCGCGACGAGGCGTCGTTCATCGCCGGTGAGATCGACCGCCTCACCGACACAGGCGAGTTCGCCTACTCCGACGTCGCGGTGTTCTACCGCACGAACAGCGGTTCGCGTGCGCTGGAGGAGGTGTTCATCCGTCTCGGCATCGCCTACAAGGTGGTCGGCGGTGTGCGCTTCTACGAGCGGCGCGAGGTCCGCGACATCGTCGCCTACCTGCGTGTCGTGGCCAACCCCGAGGACACCGTCAGCCTTCGACGGATCGTCAACGTACCCAAGCGGGCCATCGGTGACCGCGCGCAAGCGTGCGTCGCCGTACATTCGGAGAATGCCGGGATCAGCTACTACCAGGCGCTCATCGACGCCGCCGCCGGCAACGTCCCCATGCTCAACTCGCGTGCGGTGAAGCAGATCTCGGGCTTCGTCGACCTCATCGAAGGACTGCGCAACGACTTCCTCGCCATCTTCGCGTCCGGTGACGCCGAGGACGCGGACACAGTGTCCGTCGACGCCGGTCGGGAGAACGCCGACATCGGTGACCTCGTCGAGGCGATCGTGGCGCGGTCGGGCTACCGCGACGAGCTCGAGGGCTCGTCGGACCCGCAGGACGGCGCGCGTCTGGACAACCTCGAGGAACTCGTCTCCGTCGCACGGGAGTTCAGCATCGACGCCGCGTCCCTGGCGCCGGAGGACCGGCCGGACCCTGCCGACGGTGAACCGGAGCCGGGGTCGTTGGCGGCGTTCCTCGAGCGGGTGTCGCTCGTCGCCGACGCCGACCAGGTGCCCGACAGCGAGTCGGGTCTGGTCACCCTGATGACCCTGCACACCGCGAAGGGCCTCGAGTTCCCGGTCGTGTTCGTCACCGGCTGGGAGGACGGACAGTTCCCGCACATGCGCGCCCTCGGCGACCCCGCGGAGCTCAGCGAGGAGCGACGCCTCGCCTACGTCGGGATCACCCGTGCGCGCCAGCGGCTCTACGTGACGCGGGCGATGGTGCGGTCGGCGTGGGGACAGCCGGTCTCGAACCCGGAATCCCGCTTCCTGCAGGAGATCCCACAGCACCTGATCGACTGGCAGCGCACCGAGCCGAGGCGCCGCGAGCGGTCGTTCGGCAGCTCCGGTGGCTTCTTCGGTGCCGGCTCGTACCGATCGGGGTCGGGGGAGTCGGGCTCGTCGGGGATGCGTGGCCGGTCGTCGTACTCGTCGGACCCGACGCGTGGTCGCAACGCGCAGGTGTCGGTGTCGGTGGGTGACCGCGTGACGCACGCCAAGTACGGGATGGGCAAGGTCGTCGCCAAGGAGGGATCAGGCGCGACCGAGCGCGTCACCTTCGACTTCGGCAGCGGCGGACGCATCACCCTGATGTCGCTCGGCGGACTCCCCGTCGAGAAGCTCTAGACGCCCACTCGACGTCCGCAACCGCCCACTCGACGGGCTGACACGCCGTCTGTTGGGCATCAGGGACCGTCTGTTGGGCAGTAGGAACCATTCGTTGAGCGGTCGGGACGTCGTGAGACCGGTCAGATCGCGGTGGCTGCCCACTCGGGAGTTCCGCGTGCCCAACGGGTGGTTCCCAGCGCCCAACAGACGGCGTGGGTCGCGGGGTGCCGGTCGAGGGTGAGGTGTGGTGCGGTTGCTCAGCCGGTGTATGCGGGCTGGCGGATGCCGTGTGCGGCGAGCCAGGGCGTGGGGTCGATCTTCATGCCGTGCTGCCACACCTCGAAGTGGCAGTGGGGGCCGGTGGAGAACCCGTTGCTGCCGACCGCGCCGATGACGTCACCGGCTTCCACGTGCTGGCCCTTGCGGACGCCGACACCGGAGTCGTACATGTGGCCGTACATGGTGATGGTGCCGTCGGGCGCCTCGATCTGGATCCAGTTGCCGAAGCCCTCGGCCGGTCCCGCCTCACGGACGATGCCGTCGGTCGCGGCGTGGATGGGGGTGCCCAACGGTGCGGCGAAGTCGACGCCACCGTGGAACGCTCCCCAGCGGTACGCGAAGCCGGACGTGAACTGGTAGGCGCCGAACGCGACCGGCGACGCGAACAGGGGGCGACGGGCGGCGGCGTCGGCCGCTGCGGCGTCCTTGGCGTACTTGTCGCCCTGCGCGAGCTGGTCGGTGAAGTTCTTCATGTCCGACGGCGCGGTGCCCGGTGTGATGCCGGAGTCGCCCTGCAGTGTCGGGTCGACGGGCGCGACGGCGGCGGCGGGGTTCACGGCGGGGTTCGGCGCGTCGGCGTTGTCGGTGTCAGTCGGCTGGGCGGTGTCGATGTGACCCGTCGCGGCCACGACAGCCGCACCCGCGGCAACGGCCAGCAGGGCGGCGCGACCCTTGAGCGCCGACGGTGGCGCAGCCAGGCGATGACGTCCACCCGATCGCGTCGGACGGGCCTGGGTGGCCGGGCGGGGTGCGGGAGCCCGGTAGCCGGTCTCGTCGAGGGTGAAGCGGTGGGCGTCGGCGGTCGCCTCGAACTCGACCTCGGCGATGAGGATGTCCTGCGTGACGTCAGCAGGGAGGGGGCGATACGGGGTGCGTGTGCGGGGTGCGTCCCAATCGGACACGTCGGTGGAGTCCCAGTCGATCGGGATGATCGAGGTGATCTCCTCGGGGCGGGCGTCGTCCGCCAGCTTCGTTCTGTCGACGTCGACGCCCGTGTTCCCTCGTACTGCCAAGACTGCACCTTCCGAGTTCGGCACACAGCGACTCCGCGCGTGATGCACGGAGCATCGCGAGTGCTGTGCCTTCCGGCTTGTCCCCCATGAACGAACGCTGTGCTCGCCGACCCGAATGATCGCGGTCTCGTCGCGGCGCCCTGGCGACGGTAACGAAATGATTGCAGCGTGTGCAACCGCGGGCGAACGGTTCTTCAGCGATGTGAGCTGCCTCACATTTCCTCAGCCCCCGCGAACAGCCGGAATTTTCCGTCTCACGGCCCGAAACAGCCGCAAATCGGCCCGAACGAGCGCTCGGACGGAGGTGCGCGCGCCCGTCAGAGTGACCTGGGCCACGTCGATCGGATGCGCGTCCGGTGGCCGCACACCACGGCGATAACCTCTCTCACGGTGCTCGCGGCCACAGACGAAGCCCGGGCGAATCTGGAGATGGTGAGCTGAATGGATCTCTTCGAATACCAGGCGAAGGAACTCTTCGCCAAGCACGAGGTTCCGACATCCGCCGGCCGCGTGACCGACACCGTCGAGGGAGCTCGGCAGATCGCCGAGGAAATCGGCAAGCCGGTCATGGTCAAGGCCCAGGTGAAGGTCGGCGGCCGTGGCAAGGCGGGCGGCGTCAAGTACTCCGCCGACGCCGATGAGGCGCAGGCGAACGCCGAGGCGATCCTCGGCCTCGACATCAAGGGCCATGTCGTCAAGAAGCTCCTCGTGGCCGAGGCCAGCGACATCGCGGAGGAGTACTACATCTCCTTCCTGCTCGACCGCACGAACCGCACCTACCTCGCGATGTGCTCCGTCGAGGGTGGCGTCGAGATCGAGGTGACCGCCGAGGAGAACCCCGACGCGCTCGCCCGCGTCCCGGTCGACGCCGTGAAGGGTGTCGACGTCGCCTTCGCTCGTGAGATCGCCGAGAAGGGCAAGCTCCCCGCCGAGGTGCTCGACGCCGCAGCACACACCATCCAGAAGCTCTGGGAGGTGTTCATCGGCGAGGACGCCACCCTCGTCGAGGTCAACCCGCTGGTGCGCACCCCCGACGACCAGATCCTCGCCCTCGACGGCAAGGTCACCCTGGACGCGAACGCCGACTTCCGTCAGCCCGACCACGCGGAGTTCGAGGACAAGGACGCCACCGATCCCCTCGAGCTGAAGGCCAAGGAGAACGACCTCAACTACGTCAAGCTCGACGGCCAGGTCGGCATCATCGGCAACGGCGCGGGTCTGGTCATGTCGACCCTCGACGTCGTCGCCTACGCCGGTGAGAAGCACGGCGGCGTGAAGCCCGCCAACTTCCTTGACATCGGCGGCGGCGCCTCGGCCGAGGTCATGGCCGCCGGACTCGACGTCATCCTCGGCGACTCGCAGGTCAAGAGCGTCTTCGTCAACGTCTTCGGTGGCATCACCGCGTGCGACGCGGTCGCCAACGGCATCGTCTCCGCGCTGAAGATCCTCGGCGACGACGCGAACAAGCCCCTCGTGGTCCGTCTCGACGGCAACAACGTCGAGGAGGGCCGACGGATCCTCGACGAGGCGAACCATCCGCTCGTCACCCTGGCCGACACCATGGATTTCGGCGCCGACAAGGCCGCCGAACTGGCGAGCAAGTAAAGGACGAGAAGACATGTCGATTTTCCTCACCAAGGACTCCAAGGTCATCGTCCAGGGCATCACCGGCGGCGAGGGCACCAAGCACACCAAGTTGATGCTCAAGGCCGGCACCCAGGTCGTCGGCGGCGTCAACGCCCGCAAGGCCGGCACCACCGTCAACCACCAGGCCAAGGACGGCTCCGACGTTGAGCTGCCCGTGTTCGGGTCGGTCTCGGAGGCGATGGAGAAGACGGGCGCCGACGTCTCCATCGCGTTCGTCCCGCCGAAGTTCGCCAAGGACGCCATCATCGAGGCGATCGACGCGGAGATCCCGCTGCTCGTCGTCATCACCGAGGGCATCCCCGTGCAGGACTCCGCCTACGCGTGGGCCTACAACAAGAGCAAGGGCGAGAAGACCCGCATCATCGGACCCAACTGCCCCGGCATCATCACTCCCGAGGAGTCGCTCGTCGGGATCACGCCGGCGAACATCGCGGGCAAGGGTGGCATCGGCCTCGTGTCGAAGTCGGGCACCCTGACCTACCAGATGATGTACGAGCTGCGGGACATCGGTTTCTCGACGGCCATCGGCATCGGTGGTGACCCCGTGATCGGCACCACGCACATCGACGCCATCGAGGCGTTCGAGGCCGACCCCGACACCAAGGTCATCGTGATGATCGGCGAGATCGGTGGCGACGCCGAGGAGCGCGCCGCCGACTACATCAAGGCCAACGTGAGCAAGCCCGTCGTCGGGTACGTCGCCGGGTTCACCGCTCCCGAGGGCAAGACGATGGGCCACGCCGGCGCCATCGTGTCCGGCAGCTCGGGCACCGCGCAGGCCAAGAAGGACGCGCTGGAGGCGGCCGGCGTCAAGGTCGGCAAGACCCCGACCGAGACCGCCGAGCTCGCCCGCGAGCTGTACAAGGCTCTCTGACAGCAGGTCTCGCGACAGCCCCGCCCGGTCCCGGGCGGGGCTGTCGTCGTCTGCGGGGTGCCGCGCCTACCGTCGGGGTATGACCGCGTCCATCCCGCAGACCATCACCTCCATCGCCGCGACCGCCCCCGGACCCGTCGACGCCGACACGTCCTTCGTCGTCGTCGAAGCCGACACCCCGAGCCCGACCGGACACGACCTGCTCGTCGAGGTGCGGGCGGTGTCGGTCAATCCGGTCGACGTGAAGGTGCGCAGCAGTTTCGACGCCGACGCGGCGCCGAAGGTCCTCGGGTTCGACGCCGCCGGGGTCGTCGTGGCCGTCGGTCCCGAGGTGACCACGCGGGCGGTCGGGGACGAGGTCTACTACGCCGGCTCCATCGCGCGACCGGGCACCAACACCAGCCACCACCTCGTCGACGAACGCATCGTCGGGCGTAAGCCGTCCTCGCTGGATTTCGCGGAGGCCGCGGCACTGCCGCTCACCACGATCACGGCGTGGGAGGCGTTGTTCGACGTCCTCGAGATCTCGGAGGGTGCGGGCGGGACGATCCTCGTCACCGGCGGTGCCGGCGGGACGGGTTCGATGGTCACTCAACTCGCGCGGTCCCTCACCGATCTGACCGTGGTCGCGACCGCGTCGCGCGACGAGTCCCGCGACTGGGCGGCACGGATGGGCGCCAAGCACGTCGTCGACCGCCACGATCTCGTCGCCGCGGTGCACGCGGTGGCCCCGGACGGCGTCGACCACGTCTTCTCCGCCTTCTCCGAGGGCAACGTCGAGGCTTACGCCGACCTGCTGCGGGTGCGCGGGGCTGTCGTGGCGATCGACGACCCCGAGGGGTTGGACACCATGCCGCTCAAGGACAAAGCCCAGAGCTGGCGGTGGGAGTTCATGTTCGCGCGACCGTTGCACGAGCCCGAGAGCGATGCGCAGAAACGCATCCTCGACCGCGTCGCCGACCTCGTCGACGAGGGGAAGGTCGTGACGACGCTGACCCGGACCCTCTCGCCGCTCGGCGTCGACACCCTGCGCGAGGCGCACCAGCTCCTCGAGTCGTCGAGCACGATCGGCAAGGTCGTCATCACCGCAGGCTGACTCCCCGAGCGTGCATCAGATCCCGCCGACCGTGCGGTAGATCTCGCCGAGCGGGCACCAGATCTCGCCGAGCGGGCACCAGATCTCTCCGAGCGTGCCGACGGTCAGCGGCGCGCGGTCCCGACGGACATCCGCGCGACGAGGTCCGGCCCCTTGTGGACGACGGCGACCTCGTGGGGCTCGAATCCATGCGCCCGCAGGAGGTCCGGCGCGTCCCGCGTGAGATGGCATCCGCCGGCGACCGCACCCCACACGGGCTCGATCCGTCTCTGCCACCGGGCGGTGGACGGGCGCGGGGACACGCCGTGTTCGACGAAGTGGACTGCGCCGCCAGGGCGCAGCACCCTGTGCATCTCGGCGACCGCGGCGTCGACGTCAGGGATCGTGCACAGCGTCCAGGTGCTGAGGACGCAGTCGACGGACGCGTCTGAAAGGTCGATCCGCGCACCGTCGAGGCCGACGAACTCGACGGGCACCGGCGACGTGGCGATCCTGTCGGCGGCCAGTCCGCGTGCGCCGGACGACGGTTCGACGGCGAGCACCCGGGTGAGCGTCGGTGGGTAGAAGGGGATGTTCGGTCCGGTGCCGAACCCGACCTCGAGGACCACGCCCTGGAGCCCGCGGCACACCTGTGCGCGTAGATCGACCACGTGGCGACCCAGCGCGATGTCGATGACGCGAGGCAGTACGACTGCACGCTCGACGCGATCTGGTGCACGCTCGACGGGATCTGGTGCACGCTCGACGGGATCTGGTGCACGCTCGACGCGATCTGGTGCACGCTCGACGGGATCTGGTGCCCGCTCGGCGAGGGGTTTCCGCCCGCTCGGCGTGGTCAGCGGGCGGCGAGGATCTGTTCGCGGAGGATGTCGGCGTGGCCGCAGTGGTGGGCCAACTCGCGCAGGACGTGAAGGTGCGAGTCCCACAGGGGATGCGGTCGGCGTCCGGTGACGATCGTGTCGAGACCCATGGACGCGATAGCCAGTCGGGATTCCGCGCAGACGGTGAGGAATCCCGACAACACCGACTCGATGGTGTCGGTGTCGTCGAGGATCCAGGAGTCCTCGGCGGCCTCGGGCAGACCCATGTCCGCGCGCGAGCGACCGGTGATGTCCTGGTCGTACCAGATGCGTTGGGCGAAGGTGACGTGCTTCAGCAGTCCCAGAAGCGTGGTTCGCGACGGCACCAGCGAACGCCGTGCCTCCTCGTCGGTCAGCCCGTCGAGGCTCTCTGCGAGGTGGTCACGGTGCTCGTCGATGAGGTCGTCGATCCGACGCCGTACGGGGTGTCCGGGATCGCCGGAACGCGCGGCCAGGTCGTCCATGGCTCCAGTAGAGCCGACCTGGCCGCGCGAAGCGAGCCGATTCAGTGGTGCGCCGTGCCGTTCGACGAGTGCCCGTTCGTCGACGCGTCGACGACCCGGCGGCGGTTGATCATCTCGCGCACCTGGTGTTCCAGTTCGTCGGTCGCGAGCGATCCACCGGTCCCGCTGCGGCCCAGACCGTTTCCGCCGAGCATCGGGTCACCGCCGAAGTCGGACTCGAGGTCGACGATGGAGTAGTGCGATTGCCTGCTGCCGGCCGCGACACGGTCGCGCGACGGTCCGCGGTCGCTCGATGCGGCGACACCGCCGTCGTCGCGGCTGCCCGTCGCATCGTCATCACCCTGGGTGTCGTCGTCCGACTCGGAGTCGAGGCCGTGCTGGGCGAGGATGCGCTCACGATCGGCCATGGCCTTCTCGGCCATCGCGCCCTGGGCGGCCGCCATCATCGTCGTCTTGCCGGCGAGGATGCGGTCGAACTCCTTGCTCTCGCGCCACCGCTTGCCGACGATCATCGTGACGACGCCGAGTACCGCGTATCCGGCCATCAGCAGGAACGGCTGCCAATAGGGCTCGCCGACGCCGTAGAGGACGCGCTTGATCATCTCGGTGATGCCGTGCCCGACGACCAGAGGGTTCAGGTCGCCGAAGATCCGCGGGACCATCCACACCGGGTAGGCCGCGCCCGACGACGGGATGGAGAGGAAGACGAACATCGTCAGCGCGATCGCCGTGATGAAGCGCCCGAAGAAGTATGCGAGACCGTTCACCGCCAGGCCGATCGCGAGGATCCACAGGAACGAGATCCCCATCATCTGCCAGATGTGCGCGCTGTCGTAGACGCCGATCACGAGTGACGCGAGCACGTTCGTGATGACCGACGCCACGAGTGCTCCACCGGCGAGGATCCCGACGCGGGTGAGGTGGCTCAGCGGGTTGCCCATCATGCCGATGAACATCGCGACCATGTACCCGCCGATGCACCACGAGAGCATCAGGTACATCGCACCGAGGCCGTAGGAGTCACCCGACGGCAGGGGGGCGATGTCGGTGATCTTCGGTGCGGTGCCCGCCTGGCTGAAGGCCGTGGTGAAGGTCGACTTCATCAGCTGCGCCGCCTGGAACTGGTGGGCGCTGGCGATGGTCACCTCCGGCGCGCCCGAGCGCGTCGTCGGGAAGGTCACCGCCGCGGCGGCGCTGCCATCCCGGACGGCCTCGGTGGCGTCCGCCTGGTCCTGGACGAACCGGAAGTCGAACATGCCCGGGGACGCCTGGCTGAAACGGTCGGTGAACTGCGACGCGGCCGGCGAGTTCACGACGGCGACCGGGGCGTCGTGGATCTTCGGCGAGTGGAACGCCGCGAGGTAGCAGAAGCTGAACATGATGAGGAAGAAGACCGGCAGCCACAGCTGGAGGCCGATCAGCTGCAGCGCCGGGGGCAGCTTGCTGTAGTGCGCACGCCAGCGTGTGGTCAGCGAGGAGAGCATCGCAGGATCCCTTCGTCTCGATCAGGGGAGGTATGAATGCGTACTACAACTACGTGCAATGCCCAACTAATTCCCGCCGACAACGAAAATCTGCCGGCGATGTCACGTCACCCGGCCAGCGATCCGCCGAAGATCTGCCATGCGAGCAGTGACTTCGCGACCAGGCTGAGCACCAGGTATGTCTTCTCGCCGAACGCGTAGCTGCGCCAGGGGCCGATCTCGCGATACTGCAGCCACTGGTTGACCGCGAACGTCGAGAAGAAGATCAGCAGGGAGACGAACACCCCGACGACGAACCCGGGGACGCCGCTCCCCGCGCCGACGAAGTTGACGACGATGACGATCCACGGCACGACGCCCGCGACGCAGCCGAACCAGAACGGCAGCATCGTCGTGTGGTCGCGGCCCGGCGGGTTGGCCTTCTCCTGCAACCAACCGAACAGGATCATCGCCACGTTCGCGCCGAACACCGCGACCACCGCGTCGATGTTGGTGACGCCGAAATAGAAGGCGATGAGCACGATCATGATCGACGCACTGACCGAGTACTCGATCCACCGGAAGCGGTTGATTCCGCGCCGCAGGTCGTTCTCGTAGAGCCGTCGCCCGACCGTCGCGGTGACGAGGTGGTCGACGGCGGCGAGCGCGAGGAACACCGCGATCGCGACGCCGATCGAGACGTCGAACAGCTTCTCTGGCGCCGGAGGCGCGGTTCCCGGGGGACCGACCGGGAACGTCGACGTGACGGTGATCGAGAAGCCGTTCGCGAGGACCAGCACGGCGATGGCCTGTGCGGCGTGCAGGACGGTGAGCCCGATGTTCCACCGCCACAGTCCAGCCAGGCGCTCGTCGGTGATGCCGCTCGCGATGGTCATGAGGTGGACGCTATGCCCGGCCCGGTCGTCGGTACAGGTCTCTTCCCACGTCGCCGGGAGATCGAGACCTGGGTCTCGACACGGTCACGACCGCCGGCGTCCACAACCGACACCGATCAGGATCGCCGCGCGCACGATGCACGCTCCGCTGCTGACCGGTGTTGGTTGTGGACAGCCGGCACGCCCGCGCGGTCGGCGCGTCACCTGGGGCTGACGCCCGACCAGAAAGAGCACTGATGGTCGGTGGCGTGGTCGACCACGCGCACTCCGGACGAGGTGAACCCGAGGACGGGAGCCGAATCCGGGGTGGTGCGCGGCCACGCGGGAGCCCCCGACGCGGTCGGCGTGCCGGTGTGCGCGAACGACGACCAGTACTCGATCATCGTGCGCGACAACGCCGCCTGCGGATCCCGGGGGACGAGGTCCCGCCCGTCGAGGTCGAAGACGTAGGGCAGGTCGTTCGCGTGGAACGCGGCCTTCGGGATCTGGGGTGACGACCCGCCGCTCACGTTCGGGCCGGTCTCGTCGGAGAACTCGTAGGTGTAGACGGGCGCGTGCTGCGCGTACTGCCGGTTCGAGCGCACCGTCGGGCAGGCCCAACCGGCGTCGGTGAAGGTCCGTGCCACGGCCGCCGGCGCCGAGGCGAAGCGGGACAGTGGGTATCGCGCGGCAACCTCGCCGGACCGTGCGCCGTAGGCGGCGCGGAGGTCACCCGGGAAGGACGCCGTCGTGAATGCCGACGGGTTCACCGCGAGAGCGCCGGCGACGAAGGCGTCGTTCTCGTCGCGGTTGCCGCCGGAGATGATCGGGATGCGCAAGGTGTCACCGTCGGCGACGGCCTGGCGAGGATCACGGGGGAGCAGCGGGGTCCCGTAGGCCAGGGTGTTGCTGAAATTCTCGTTCTGCGTCAACAGCGTGGTCGCCGGCAGCGCACGCAGGCACGCGACGGCGGTGGTGCCCTGGCAGCCGAGCGTTCGTGCCGTGTCGACGCCGGTCGCCACCGCCTCCGGCGCCGACGCGTACGGCCGTTGCTGGGGCACACCGGGATACAGCGCACCGGTCGGGAACACGAGCGCACACGACCCCGACGAGACGATGGCCTTGTCGATGAGGCCCCGGGCCGACGGCGAGGTCAGCGCGGCACAGGTCGACATCCCGCCGGCGGACTCGCCGAAGACGGTCACGTTGTCGGGGTCGCCGCCGAACGCGGCCGCGTTGCGCTGCACCCACCGCAGGGACTCGAGTTGGTCGGCGAGCCCGAAGTCGCCGCCGCCCTGCAGATCCGGCAGACCGAGGTACCCGAAGATGCCCAGTCGGTAGTTCACCGTGACCACCATGACGTCACCGGTGTCGGCGAGCCGCTGGGCGTCGTACGCGGCACCCGAACCGGACGTGTAGCCGCCGCCGTGCCACCACACCATCACCGGGAGGCGGCTGCCCGGGGCGGTCGACCGTGGTGTCGTGACGTTCAGGAACAGACAGTCCTCGCTCGGTGCGGGCAACCCCGGCAGCGGTGCCGACTGTTCGCACGGTGCGCCGGGTCGGGTGGCGTCGACCGGTGTGTCGCGGGAGTCGACGGCCTGCGGGAGCGTCCATCGCCGCTCGCCGGTGGGCGGCTGTGCGTAGCGCACACCGAGGAACTGTCGCGTGTTCCCGACATCGGCCCCGGTGAGCGTCCCGCTGCTGGTGGTGACCACGGTGGGGGCGGGCGTCGGTGACGACGAGGGCGTCGACGGGTCGTCCGAACCGCACGCGGCGGTGAGCAGTGTTGCTGCGACGGCGACGGCCATCACGGCTCGCGACGGGTGGGACATGATGCCTCCCTGGTCGGTTCGTGCGCTGTTCGGTCAGAGGTGGTCTGCGCCGAGGAGCGCGCGCATGGCGGCCTCGATCTCTGCCCCGAGGCCTGTGGTGTCGACGTCGGCGGTTATGCGGGCGAGGGCTTCGTCGAGCGCGGCGCGCAGCATCGCGGCGGCGAGCCGGCCGTCGACGGCTCGGAACTCGCCGCCGGCGTGGCCACGCTCGACGATCGCGGCGACTCGCTCGATCTCGTCGGCGTGCTCACGGTGTCCCGATCGGTTGGGCGAGTCCGGGTCGTCGGACACGAACAGCGCTGACAGGACACGCATCTCGCGGGGGTACCGGGTGTAGAACGCGATGCTGCCGTGGATCATCGCGGCGATCGCCGCGGTCGCTGTCGCCGCGGACTCCGTGTCGGGTGCGACGACCTCGCGTCCGAGCGCATAGACATGCTCGACCACCGCCTCGAACAGCGGTGCCCGACCGGCGACGTGATAATTGATGACCCCTCGGCTCACCCCCGCACGTCGGGAGATCTGCACCAGCGATGCAGCACCGACGCCGACCTCGTCGATCACCTCGATCGCGGCCTCGACGAGTTGTCGACGCCGCGCCTGAGCGATGACCGAGGTGCTCACCCGACCCATTCTGACACCCCTGACAAGAATTTGCCAGGGGTGTCAGAAATCAGGGGTCAGACGCCGAGGCGCTCCCGCTGGGCGGCGAACTGTTCGCGGTAGCGGGCGACGGTGGCCATCTTGATGTCCTCGTAACCGCGAACCATGTCGGGCAGGTCGAGCAGGGCGGCGACCGCCGGCAGGTCGTCGCGCGACAGGCCGTCGGCGCCCAGGGCCCGGGTGAGTGTCCGCAGGAGGTCGCGGTACTCCTCGACCAGAGCGCGCTCGGTCCGCCGGATCTCGCTGCGCCCGAACGGGTCCAGCGCGGTCCCGCGGAGACGCTTGAACCGCGCCAGGCCGTGCAGCGCCTTCTGCGTCGTCGGGCCGAGAGCGATCTTGCGACGCATCCCCATCGCCCGCAGGGCCGGTGGGTGCAGACGGACGTCCACGCGGGCGTCTGCGCCGAAGGTGTCGGCGACCTCGCGGGCGAACGCGTCGTCGGCGGACAGACGGGCCACCTCGTACTCGTCCTTGTAGGCCATCAACTTGTACAGGCCCCGCACGGCCGCGGCGGTGACCGCGGTGGAGGCGAACGGCCGTTCTGCGGCCATCACCGCGCGGACGTCGGCGGCGAACTGCCGGGCGTACCGCTCACTCTGATAGCCGACGAGGTCGTCGATGCGCAGCAGCAGAGCCGCACGCAGGTCGTCGTCGACGTCACCGAACCCCGCGACGAGGTCGCGGGCGAACGCCGACGGCTCGACGACCGGCGCCGCCGGGTGTACGGCCTCGATCGCCGCGGTGACCGCAGACGGATCCGCGACGAGTTGTCGTCCGCGCCGGAACGCCTGGACGTTCGCGTCCACGGCGACGCCGTTGACGCCGATGGCCTGTTCGATCGCGGTGTCCGAGATCGGCAGCGCGCCGGTCTGATACGCGACACCGACCATGAGCATGTTGGCGAACTGCTCGTCGCCGAACAGAGCGGTGGCGGTCGCGGCCGGGTCGACGAAGACGGCCCGAGCGACGTGCTCGGTGACCCGATCGACGATGCTCGACCGCGCGGGGAACCCGACGGCGGTGTCGATCACCATGGCACCCGTGGGGATCTCGCTGGTCGACACCACCGCGACGGTGAGGTCGGGGTCGGCGACGCGGATGTTCACCGGGTCGACACCGACGAGCGGATCGCACGCGAGGTACAGGTCGCAGTCGCCGGTCGCGACCTTCGCGGCCTGGTCGACGTGCGGGCGCGTGGCCAGCTTGAGGTCGCCGACCACCGCACCACCCTTCTGCGCGAGACCCGTCATGTCGACGGTGCGGGCGTGCAGGCCGTCGAGCGACGCCGCGGTGGCCAGCACCTGGCAGACGGTCACGACACCGGTGCCGCCGATGCCGGTGGTGCGCATCCGGAACCCGTGCTCCGACAACCTCGACGGCGTGACAGGCGGCTGGACGACGTCGGCGCCGATGTCGGCGACGCGCCGACGGGTCACCCCGCTCCCGGGGGTGACGGTCACGAACGACGGGCAGTCGCCGTCGAGGCAGGACATGTCGAGGTTGCAGGAGCTCTGGTCGATCCGCGTCTTGCGGCCGAACTCCGTCTGCACCGGATGTACCGACAGGCAGTTGCTCTTCTGCCCGCAGTCGCCGCAGCCCTCGCAGATGCGTTCGTTGATCATCACCCGGGTGGTCGGTGTCGGCGTGGTCCCGCGCTTGCGGCCGCGACGCTTCTCGGCCGCGCAGTGCTGGTCGTGCACCAACACCGTCACACCGTCGACGGCGGCGAGTTCGGTCTGTACCGCGAGCATGTCGTCGCGGTGCCGGACGGACACACCGGGCGCCAGGTCGAGCGCGCGGGTGCGGTCGGGGTCGTCGGAGGTGACGACGACACGGGACACGCCCTCCGCCTGCAGGAGTCGGGTCAGCGGCCCCAGTCCCTGCGCGCCGACGGCGTCCTGTCCACCGGTCATCGCGACGGTCCCGTTGTAGAGGAGCTTGTAGGTGATGCGTTCCCCTGAGGCGACCGCGGCACGCAGCGCGAGCGATCCGGAGTGCATGAAGGTGCCGTCGCCGACGTTCTGCACGAAGTGCTGCTCGCCGACGAACGGTGCGATGCCCAGCCACTGCGCACCCTCGCCACCCATCTGGGTGACGCCGGTGATGTCACCGACCTGGGCGGGATCCATCAGCAGAACCATGGCGTGACAACCGATCCCGGCGCCGACGAGGGTGTCGGGGGTGACTTTCGTCGAGCTGTTGTGCGGGCAGCCCGAACAGAAATAGGGGGTGCGCACCGCGAGCGGGAGCTCGATACGGGTGCGGCGGCGGCTCTGTCGCTCCAGCCAGTCGACCGCGGCCGGGACGTGATGAGCCCGGGCGAGGCGGTTCGCCAGCCCCCGCGTCACGGCGTCGACGTCGAGCTCGCCGAAGCGTGAGAACAGGGTGGCGCCCCGCTCGTCGGTCTTGCCCACGATGGAGGCCAGGCCACCGGCTCGCGCGCGGTCGAACAGGATGTCGCGCATCATCGTCTCGATGAAGTCACGCTTCTCCTCGACCACGATGATCTCGTCGAGGCCGGACACGAACTCGTCGAGGATCGACCGTTCGAACGGGTAGACCATCCCGAGCTTGAGGATGCGGATGCCGAGGCGTCCGAGCTCGTCGTCGCCGATCCCGATGAGCCGCAACGCCTCCCGCACGTCGAGGTAGGTCTTGCCGGCGGCGACGATGCCGATGCGATCGTCGGCGGTGCGCGTCACGATCCGGTTCAGACGGTTGAGACGGGCGTACTCCTCGGCGCGCGGCTTACGGATGGTGAGCTGGTTCTGCTCGAGCTCCATCAACTCCGCACCGAGCAGCCGACCGCTGGGGATGTGCGGGCTGTCGCCGAGTGCTCCGAGGTCGGGGACGATCCTGTCGGGGGAGACCTCGGCGGTCGAGGCGCCGTCGGCGACGTGCGCGGAGATCTTCAGCGACGTCCACAGACCGGAGACCCGGGACATCAGTGCGGCGTGCACGCCGAAGTCGAGGATGTCCTGCGAGTCGGCCGGGTAGAGCACCGGCATGTAGAGGTCGGCCAGGGCCATCTCCGACGCGCAGGGGACCGTCGAGCTCTTCGCTCCCGGGTCGTCGCCGACGAGCGCGACCGCGCCGCCGCGGTGGTGGGTGCCGATGAGGTTCGCGTGCCGCAGGGCGTCGGAGGCGCGGTCGAGGCCGGGGGCCTTGCCGTACCAGTAGCCGACGACGCCGTCGCGCGCCGTGCCGTCGGCGGTGGGGGCGAGGGTGGCGACGCGTGCGGCGACCTGCGACCCCATCACCGACGTGGCGCCGAGTTCTTCGTTGAGGGCGGGCCGGTGGGTGACGTCGAGCGGTGCGAGGAGCGCACGGCGACGGGCGAGTTCGAGGTCGAAGCCGGCGAGCGGCGACCCCTCGTAGCCGGAGACGAAGGAGGCGGTGTGCAGACCGCTGCGACGGTCGATGCGGGCGCGGTCGCCGATCATGCGCACCAGCGCCTGGATGCCCGTCAGGTAGACGGTTCCCGACGAGCGCGTGTAGCGGTCGTCGAGGGAGTACCGGGACTGCGGCGCTGCGGTGCCGCCGCCGCGCGGCGTCGGTTCGGTCGTGAGGGTCATGGGGTCTCCTGGCCTGCTCATATGTGTCCGTCCACGCCCGGGGGTGGTGGGCGCAGCGACGGAGTGTTGTGTGTCGGTGCCCACACCGTATGTCGTGAGGTGACCACTGTCACTCGACGGGGCGGGGGATGATGTCGCGGTGACCGAGCACCCCGGCGAGATGTCCGCCGTCGACCGTTTCGTCGCCCAGTTGCCGCCGCAGGCCCGACCCGACGACGGGACCCTCGTCGCCGACGACCCGGTGCGGGACTACGCCCGCGTGTGGGAGTGGAGCGTCGCGAACCCCGGCGAGTTCTGGCGAGCCCTGTGGGTGTTCACCGGGATGCGCAGCCGGTCCGGCGAGCAGATCACCGACGCCACCCCGCTCGACCGGGTGCTCGCATCCGACGTGATGCCCGGCGCGGTGTGGTTCCCGGGGGTGGAGCTCAACTACGTCGACCCCGTCCTCGCCGCGTGCGCGACCGCCGACGGTGAGGCCGCTGCGATCGTCGGTGTCGCCGAGGACGGGACCCGCACCGTGCACACCTGGGCGGACCTGCCCGGGCAGATCGGTGCGGTCGCGCAGTGGCTGCGCGAGTCCGGGGTCCGACGGGGTGATGTCGTCGCCGCCTACCTGCCTGACATCGCCGAGGCGATGGTGGCGTTCCTCGCGACCGCGTCCATCGGAGCAGTGTGGTCGGGGTGCGGCGCCGACTACGCGCCCGAGGGCGCCGCGGCCCGTCTCGGACAGCTGAAACCGACCGTTCTCGTCGTCGCCGACGGCTATCTCTTCGGCGGGAGATGGCGCGACAAGCGCGCCGACGCCCAGGCCCTCGTCGACGCCATGGACACCGTCACCACCGTCGGCACCGTCACCACGGCCGACGACGCGCAGCCGTGGACCCTCGGTGGGGCCACCACCGTCGACCTGCGTGAGGTGATGGCGCACCCCACCGATCCCGTCGTCGAGGCGGTGCCGTTCGACCACCCGCTGTGGGTGCTGTTCAGTTCCGGCACCACAGGCCGCCCCAAGGGCATCGTCCACGGGCACGGCGGGGTGGTGCTCGAGCACCTCAAGGTGCTTCTCCTGCACGCAGGACTGGAGCCGGGCGACGTCTTCTTCTGGCACACCGCGTTGAGCTGGATGATGTGGAACTACCGCGTCGGCGCGCTGCTGGCCGGGGTGAGCGTGGTCTGCTACTCGGGCTCGCCGCTGTACCCCGACGCCGACCGCCTCTGGCAGATCGTCGAGTCCGAGCGCGTCGCCTATCTCGGCACCAGCCCGGGACAGATCCAGGCGTCGCGCAAGGCCGGACTGCGACCCGGCGAGACACACGAACTGTCGCTGCTGCGGACCGTCGGGAGCACCGGGTCGACGTTGGCCGCCGACCTCTTCGAGTGGATCCCGGACGCCGTCGGTGCTCACGTCTCCGTGTCGTCGGTGAGCGGCGGCACCGACGTCGTCACCGCGTTCGCGGGCGGATCGGTCGGCATCCCCGTCGTCCCCGGTGAGCTGTCCGTCCGCTACCTCGGCGCGGCGGTGCACAGCTGGTCCGCGGACCGTCGCGAGCTCGTCGACGAGGTCGGGGAGATGGTGATCACCGCGCCCATGCCGTCGATGCCGGTCGGCTTCTGGGACGACGAGGACGGGTCCCGGTATCGCGCTGCCTACTTCGAGCACGAGTGGGAGGGCGAGCAGTCGTCGGAGCCGGTGTGGCGGCACGGCGACTGGGTGACCGTCACCGCGCGCGGCTCGCTCGTCATCCACGGTCGCAGTGACGCCACCCTCAACCGGCACGGCATCCGGATGGGGTCCGCCGACATCTACGAGGTGGTCGAGGCCGTGCCCGAGGTCGCCGAGGCATTCGTGCTCGGGGTCGACGGCCCCGAGGGCGCCTACTGGATGCCGCTGTTCGTCACGCTCGTTCCCGACGCCGACGGGCTCGACGACGGCCTGCGTGACCGGATCCGCGACACCATCCGCACCCGGCTGTCGCCCCGGCACGTGCCCGACGAGATCGTCGAGGCCCCCGGCATCCCGCACACCCGCACCGGCAAGAAGCTCGAGGTGCCGGTCACCGGGATCCTGGCCGGACGCGACGACGTCGCGCTCGACCCACGGTCGGTCGACGATCCCGACCTGCTCGACTTCTACCGGGAGGCCGGTGCCGCACACCGCTGGTGACCTGCGATGACAAACGCCTGTACAGGATGTCGACAGGCCTCGTCAGGCGCGCCCGGTACGTTAGCGTGGCAGTACGTCCGGGCGCCGGTGCGAACCTGCGCCCGACCATCCGATCTCGGTGAGGAGAGTGCAGTGACGTATCCATCCGGTGGGGGCACCGACGAGAACTCCGGCGCGACACCGTCGCAGCCGGGCCAGGGCCAGTCGCGGCCCGCGGACCAGGCCGGACAGTCGGGCTGGGGGCAGACCCCGGGTCAGGGCGGTCAGGCGACTCCGGGTCAGGGCGGTCAGGCGACCGGCGGCCAGAACTACGGCGGCCAGCAGTACGGCGGCTCGCCATACGGACAGTCCTACGGCACCGGCCAGACCCCGTCGGGTCAGACCTACGGCGGCCAGTCGTACGGCGGGCAGTCGTACGGCGGCCAGTCCTACGGGTCGTCGCCCTACGGCCAGCAGTCCGGCGCCGGCGGGTACGGCTACGGCGGGCAGGCAGCGAGCGGACAGCCCACCGGGTACGGCGCCCCGTCCGGCTACGGCCAGGGCGGCCAGCCCGGCTACAGCGGTCAGCAGGGCTACGGCCAGCAGCCCGGATACGGCGCGACGGGATCGCCCTACGGACAGCAGGGTGGATACGGACAGGGCTACGGCCAGCAGGCCGGCTACGGCCAACAGGGCTATGGCCAGCAGAACTACGGTCAGCAGGGCGGCTACGGCCAGCAGGGCTACGGCCAGCAGCCACCGAAGCCCAAGCGTGAGCCCGGGCTCCCCGCCGACATCGGCAAGTACCTCGTCTACGTCATCGGTGTCCTCGGCATCGTGAACCTGTTCCTCGGGTTCACCACCGCGGTGCAGTTCGCCGACGGCAGCGACGCGTCCAGCACCCTGTTCCAGTCTGTCGTCGGGTTCCCGCTGATCGCGCTCGCCGCAGCCGGTGTGCTCGCCCTGACGACCCTGCTGCCCAAGCTGACCGGCACCGTCAGCCCCGTCGTCGCCTCCCTCGCCCTCATCGGCGCGTTGGTGACGCTGTTCCAGCTGGTCACACTGCCCGAGGTCGTCAGCGCGTCGATCGGCCTCATCCTGCTGCTGGTGTTCGGCATCATCGAGGCCATCGCGGCCATCGTCTGGCTCCTGGTCGACGGCGGCGTGCTGAAGACGGCGCCCGCGACCGCCGGGTCGAACGACGCCGGACAGTCGGGCACGGGAACGCCCACGACGACCACCACCACCCAGACGCCGTCGTCGGCACCGACCCAGGCCTACAGCTACGGCGGCGCCACCGGCACAGCGACCGGATCCGGCACTGCCTCGGGTACCACCGGCACGCCGGGCTCGTCGTCGAGCACCGGCTCGACCACCGACACCGGTACGTCGACGAGCTCGCCCACCGCCCAGCCGACCGTCGGCCTCGGCAAGCCGGCGGGGGAGACGTCCTCGGCGTCGCCCTCGACCGGTGTCCCGGGCGCCCCGACCGCGGGCCCGACGGGCACCACGCCGCCCGCCTCGCCGTACGGCGAACGCACGCAGTCGTTCCCGGAGCAGACCTCCGGGTCCTGACCACGGCAGAGCACGACGGCGCGTCCGAGGTCACTCGGCGCGCCTGACACCGGCGCCGGTGGGGTGGTGCGACCCTGAGGGGTGATGGTCACCTCCACCGGCGCCGGTCTGTCCACACGACTGCGGGAACTCCGACGCGCGCAACGACTCTCCGCTGCGCGGTCTGCGGGTTCGACCCGCGAACTCGTCGTGGTCGCGTTCGCCGTGGGCTCCTGCGTCCTCATCGGCATCGCGGTCCTCGTCGCGATCACACTGCTCTCCTCCGACGGGGGGATGACCGGCCTCACCGCGGCCGTCGGTGCGGTCTGGCTCGCCGCGCACCAGGTCCCGGTGACGGTCAGCGAGGTCACCGTCGGTGTCTTGCCGCTGCTGCCGACGATCGGCATCGTCGCCGCCGTCGCCCGGGTGACCGCACGCGCTGCGTCCCGACGCTCACGGTCCGACGTGACCGCCGTCGTCCTGGCCGCCGTCGCCGGCCCATTGGTGATCACGGTCATCGCACTCGCCCTGGTGATGGACGGGTCCACCGTCGTGACGGTCGGGATCCCGAACATCGCCGTCGCCCTCGGTGCCACCGTCGCCGTCCACGGGACCGGCGCGGGCATCGGACTGCTCTGGGCGCACCGCTCGGACCCGGCCGCACCGCGCCTGCGCGACGTCGTCGGTGCCGCCCCGTGGGCCCCGACAGCGCTGCGCGGCGCGGCCATCGGCCTGCTTGGCCTGCTGTCCGCCGGAGGACTGGTGGTAGCCGGGCGACTGCTGTGGCGCTGGGACGCCGTCGGTGATCTGGTCGCCACCGGCCACGGTGTCGTCGGCGGCATCGGGCTGACGGTGCTGTCGATCCTCTATCTGCCGAACGCTGTCATCTCCGCCGCCGCAGTCCTGGTCGGCGCCGCCGTACACGTCGGTCCCGCCGGCGGCGACCTGTTCGCGGCGAGCCCGGGGAACCTGCCGCCGCTGCCGATCGTGGCCGTCGTCCCCACCGCCGCGCCGACCCTGGCTCCGGTCCTGCTCGTCCTCACTGCTGTCGCGGCCGTCGTCACCGCGACGCGCACCCCGTTCCGCGGACTGATCCACGCGGTGCGCCTCGCAGCCGCGATCGGCGGTCTCATGGCGATCGCGATGGTGGTCCTCACCTGGCTGGCCGGCGGCGCCCTCGGCGAGATGGGCTCCGCGGGGGCGACGATCCCCGCGGCCGGACTGTTCACCGTCGGCTGGTGGTTCGTGGTCGGCGTCGTCGTCGCGCTGGTCCGGGTCGCGCTCCCGTCGACCCGCCGCGACCTGCGCGAGCGCGCCTGGCACGACGACCTCGCCGTCGAGGACCACGACGACCAGATCGACGGATGGGCCGACGAGCCGTCGGAGGACGCCGACGATCTGCCCCAGGACAGCCCGCAGATCCCCGCCGATGACAGCCCCACCGTCGACATCGACCCCGAGGACGCCCCGCAGCGCGCTCCCGCGGCCCTCGTCTTCGCCGACCACGACGTCGACGACGGCTGGGACGACGACCGCTGGGACGACGACCGCCGCTGAGGACACCTCACCCGGCGCGCCGGGCGTCGGGCCACCCGGTTTAGGCTCCTCGTGTCCGCCAGTCGCCCGCCGCGAGGAGATCGTCCTGAACGCCACGCCTCCCGCCGAGCGGGCACCCGTCGTGGTGCTGGCCTCCGGGACCGGGACGTTGCTGACCGCACTCCTCACCGCCGCCGCCGACGAGTCCTATCCCGCGCGTGTCGTCGCGGTCGTGGTCGACCGCCCCTGCCGCGCCGAGGATGTCGCAGCCGGATTCGATGTTCCCGTCGTCCGCTGCGCGGTGTCCGACTTCCCCGACCGCCCGGCGTGGGACGCCGCGATCACCGACGCGGTGGCACGTCACGAGCCCGCCCTCGTCGTGACGGCCGGCTTCATGAAGATCCTCGGTCCGACATTCCTGACCCGGTTCGGCGGGGCGATCCTCAACTCGCATCCCGCGCTCCTGCCGTCGTTCCCGGGGGCGCATGCCGTCGCCGACGCCCTGGAACACGGCGTGACGGTGACCGGGGCGACCATCCACCTCGTCGACGACGGCGTCGACACCGGACCGATCCTCATGCAGGCCCCGGTGATGATCGACACCGACGACGACGAGACCTCCCTGCACACCCGTATCAAGAGCGTCGAACACGTCCTGCTGGTGCAGGCGGTGGCGGCGTACGTGACCCGAGGGGTCACCACCCACGGACGAAAGGCCCGTTTCTCGTGACCGACTCCCGTATCCCGCTGCGTCGCGCGCTCGTCAGCGTGTACGACAAGTCCGGACTCGCCGAGCTCGCCCGCACCCTCCACGGCGCCGGTGTCGAGCTCGTGTCGACCGGTTCCACCGCCAAGACCATTGCGGCGGAGGGGATCCCGGTGACGGAGGTCTCCGAGGTCACCGGCTTCCCCGAATGCCT
This sequence comes from uncultured Williamsia sp., assembly GCF_947494875.1. GTDB lineage: Bacteria > Actinomycetota > Actinomycetes > Mycobacteriales > Mycobacteriaceae > Williamsia_A. Next base: position 338,366 of record NZ_CANLWM010000007.1, on the reverse strand, counting down.
CGACGGGCGCGTCAAGACACTGCACCCCCGGGTGCACGCCGGCATCCTCGCCGACCGCCGCAAGGCCTCCCACCGCGACCAGCTCGAGGAGCTCGGTGTCGCACCGTTCGACCTCGTCGTGGTGAACCTGTACCCGTTCACCGACACCGTCGCCTCGGGCGCCGGCTTCGACGAGTGCGTCGAACAGATCGACATCGGTGGGCCGTCGATGGTCCGCGCCGCGGCGAAGAACCACCCGTCGGTGGCCGTCGTGGTCGATCCAGGCGACTACGACCGCATCGCCGGCGCCGTCGTCGACGGTGGCTTCGACCTGGGGGCCCGGACCGCGCTCGCCGCGAAAGCGTTCGCGCACACGGCGTCCTACGATGTCGCCGTGGCCGGGTGGCTCTCGCAGCACCTCTCCGACGGCGGGTCACCCGAGTTCGTCGGCCGCACCTGGGAACTCGGCTCGTCCCTGCGGTACGGCGAGAACCCGCACCAGTCGGCGTCGGTCTACCTCGACCCGGTCGACGCCGGCGGGGGTGGCCTCGCCCGCGCCGAGCAGCTGCACGGCAAGGAGATGAGCTACAACAACTACACCGACGCCGACGCCGCCTGGCGCGCCGCGCACGACTTCGACGGCCCGGCCGTCGCGATCATCAAGCACGCCAACCCCTGTGGCATCGCCGTCGCCGACGACGTCGCCACCGCCCACCGCAAGGCGCACGAGTGCGACCCGGTGAGCGCCTACGGCGGGGTGATCGCCACCAACACCACCGTCAGCGTCGCGATGGCCGAGCAGGTGGCCGAGATCTTCACCGAGGTCCTCGTCGCACCGGGCTTCGACGACGGCGCGCTGGGCGTCCTGACGCGCAAGAAGAACATCCGCATCCTGCAGGCGCAGCCACCACAGCGTGCAGGAACCGAGCTGCGGCCCATCTCGGGCGGGATCCTGGTGCAGCAGCGCGACATCCTCGATGCCGAGGGCGACGATCCCACGAACTGGACTCTGGCGGCGGGGGATCCGGCCGACGACGCCACCCTCGCCGACCTGCGCTTCGCGTGGATCGCGTGCCGGTCGGTGAAGTCGAACGCGATCCTCCTCGCCGCCGACGGCGCGTCGGTCGGCGTCGGCATGGGACAGGTGAACCGTGTCGACTCGGCCGACCTCGCGGTCCGGCGCGCCGGTGACCGCGCGAAGGGCAGTGTCGCGGCGTCGGATGCGTTCTTCCCGTTCCCCGACGGTCTGCAGGTGCTGACCGCCGGCGGTGTCCGGGCGATCGTGCAGCCCGGTGGCTCCATCCGGGACACCGAGGTGATCGAGGCCGCCACCGACGCGGGGATCACCCTCTACCTCACGGGCTCCCGCCACTTCGCGCACTGAGCCCGGCGTCGACTGGGCGGTTGGAGGCGTCGAGTGGGCGGCCGACCGCCCACTCGACGCCTCCATCCGCCCACTCGACGGGTGAGACTGTCGGGACCGCTCAGTGGGACGGGGCGCGCAGGTCGTACACCGTGTAGCTGCCGATCGTGTGGCCGGTGTAGTGGCTCTGGACCCACTCCTGGATCTGACCCGTCACACCGCCGGACTCGAAGCGTCGCAGCAGCTGTGCCGCCTGGTCGGCCTGGCTCGGGTCGAGGCCCAGCGCGCTCGTCGCGCTCGATCCGCCGCGTGACCGGTCGCCGGTGCTGCCGGTGCTGATGTAGTACCCGATGTCGCCATCGGCGACGTAGCGCTGGAATTGCGCGAGCGTCGGTGCGGGATCGCTGCCGGTGAAGCCGCCGATCGCCATGATCGGTGTGCGCGTCGACAACTCGAGACCCGCCGCGGTCGACGACCGGCTCACGGCCGCGGCCCACCGGGTGTGCGTCGCCTGCAGTGCGCGGGTGAGCTCCGACGGCGCGCTGGTGGTGCCGCCGAAGAACGACGCGAATCCTCCGGTGTCGTGTTGCGAGTGGGCCCGGTCCTCGGTGGTCGGGTCCGCCGACGGGCTGCCGCCGGTGTGTGGGGTGGCGACCACCTCGGCGGAATACGCCGCGGGCGCGGCGATCCCGGCCAACCCGATGAGCGCGGCGATCGCGGCGACGGCGAGCCCGGTGCGTCGACCGACGCGCGACGACGACTCACCCGCCAGGCCGATGACCACGATCGTCAGCACGGCGACCACGGTCAGGACCGCGACCGTCCACGACAGCCACGACTGCCAGGTCGGGTCGCGGCGCATGAGCACGAACGACCAGCCGCCCGCCGCGGCCACGATGGCCGCGCCACCGATCACAGCGGTGATGCGATGCCTGTCGCGGACGCACTGCGCCACACCGAGTCCGACGAGCGCGGCGATGGGCGGCGCGATGGCCAGCGAGTAGTAGGGGTGCGGATTGCTCTTCATGTACGAGAGCACGATGCCGTCGACCAGCAGCCACGTCCCGAACAGGATGAACCCGACCCGAGTCGGGTCGGTGCGGGGCGCGCGACCACGGAGCACCAGGCCCACCACCAGTGCGACGAGCGCCGCCGGCAGCAACCACGAGATCTCGACACCGAACTCGCCCTGGAACAGTCGCGTGATGCCGGGGTTCTCGGAGAACATCCCGCCGCGGTGCCCGCCGCCGGCGTGGGAGAACCGCTGCATCAGCTCGTGCGTCAGCGGTGAGTTCATCACCGAGCGCTGGGCGGCGTTGCCTGCGTGCTCCTTGCCCTCGATGCGCTGCAGCCCGTTGTAGCCCAGCACGAGGTTCATGAAGGAGTTGTCCGTCGACCCGGCGATGTAGGGCCGCGACGACGCGGGCCACGCGATGGTGACGAGGACGTACCACCCGGCCGCCGCGATCATCGCCACCGTCGCGACGAGCAGGTGGACGATCCTGCGGCGCAGGGTCGTCGGGGCCGCGATGAGGTAGACCAGGCCGAGGGCGGGCAGCACCATGAGGCCCTCGAGCATCTTGGCGAGGAACGCGAACCCGACCGCGACGCCGGCGAGCGCGAGCCACCGTCCCGACGCGGACGCCGTCGCCCGGACGGTGCAGTACGCGGCGACGGTCATGAGCAGCACCATCGCGGCGTCGGGGTTGTCGAAGCGGAACATCATGACGGCCACGGGCGTCAGCGCCATCGCCGTGCCGGCCACCAGGCCTGCGCCCCGACCGGCCAGACGCGTGACCGCGGCGTAGACCAGTGCGACGGTCGCGACGCCCATGAGGGCCTCGGGGATCAGCAGCGAGGCGCTGGAGTAGCCGAAGATGCGGCCGGACAGCCCCATCACCCACTGCGACACCGGCGGCTTGTCGACGGTGATGAAGTTCGACGGGTCGATGGAGCCGAAGAAGAGGGCCTCCCAACTCTTCGACCCCGCCCACGCGGCGCCGGCGTAGAAGGTGTTCGCCGACCCGTTGATCGTGATGTTCCAGAGGTAGAGCACCGCGGTGCCGACGAGCAGCACCGCGAGCGCGATGCGATCGACGGGACGTGCGGGCGGCAGGCCGCCGGTGGGCGACGGAGCGTCGGCCGCGGCGGGGGACGGATGCACAGGGGCGTCGATGGTCACGGTGACGACTCTCGCGACTGCCGCTGACGGTCGGGTGACGGGTCACTGTGAACTCGCTGTCAGGATGCCCGGCGTCCCGGACGTTCCCGACAAAGCCCGCTCGGGCAGGTCGGGACGTCGACCCGAGGTCCGCCGAGCCGACACGTTTGACGTCGAACATGTCCAATTCACTGTTATCAACGCGCGGTCGTCCTACTGTGCTCACAGCGCGTCGCGGACAGACGAACGACGCGGGAAGGGTGACCCGGGCAGGTGGTGCGGTCGAGACGTGTGCGCTGGCAGCTGACGGTGCTGGCCGTGGTCGGGGTGATCGCCACGGCGTACGTCGGCGCCACCTACGCCCGCCTGGACAAGCTCTTCGGCATCGGGACGTACACCGTCCACGCCGACTTCCCCGACTCCGGCGGCATCTTCACCAACGCCGAGGTGACCTATCTCGGTTCGCCGGTGGGCCGCGTCGGATCGCTCCACCTGCGGCCCGACGGTGTCCGCGTCGACCTCGACCTGAACTCCGACGGCCCGCGGATCCCGGCGTCGGCCCAGGCGGTGGTGGCGAGCCGGTCGGCGATCGGTGAGCAGTACGTGGACCTGCGTCCGCCGTCGACGGGTGGACCACAACTGACCGACGGCTCGGTGATCAGCGACACCGCGATCCCGGTACCGATCCAGGACGTCGTGTCCTCCGCGGTCGACCTCGCCGGGTCGGTGCCCGTCGACGATCTGAAGACGGTCGTGACGGAGCTGGGCAAGGCGTTCGACAACAACGGCGAGAACCTGCGCACGCTGGTCGACTCGCTGGCGAACCTGTCGAAGTCGGGCAACGACAACCTGCCGCAGACGATCTCGCTGATCCGCAACTCCGACACGGTGCTCACCACGCAGGCCGCGCAGTCGGACGAGATCCTGAACTGGTCGCGCAGCCTCGGGCTCATCACCGCGCAGCTCGCGACCAGCGACCCCGACCTGCGTCGCCTCCTCACCACGGGTCAGACGTCGGCCACGCAGCTGTCGGCGCTGCTGGAACGCAGTGGGGGCGACGTCACCAGGGCCCTGCGCGATCTCGCGCTCGACATCCGGAACATCAAGGGCACGTTCCCGGCCGTCTCGCCCGCTCTCGCCGTGATCTCCGCGGTGTCCAGCGGGAGCTACACGCCGTCGCCGGGCGACGGCACGGTCCATTTCGGGGCGACCCTGGAGACGAACAACCCGCCCGCGTGCACCTTCGGCTACGAGAAGACCCAGCAGATCATCGCCGAGGAGAAGCGGAAGAACCCGGATTTCGACATCAACTACGACGACTTCCCGTTCAACACCGACGCGAGGTGCGCTCTGCCGCAGGGCAGCCCGACCAGCGTGCGCGGCGCGCAGAGCGCGGTCTGGGCCGACCCGGACATCCGGCAGCCATGGGACGACATCCCCAAGAAGGACCCCGACAAGCTCGACCTGAACCCGATCGCCACGCAGCTCTCGGCCTTGCTGGGAGTCTCCCCCCGCTGACGGGTCAGCAGCCCGTGGCGGCGCAGATGCGCTGGTCGACGGTCTGGGTCCGCAGTGTCATCACGCGGCTGGCCGTCTCGTCCCCGACCGCGATGATGTCGTCACCGCCCGACGGCCCGACGTGGACGACGCCCGATCCCTGCGCGGGGTAGAGGTCGGCCACCCGGACAGCGCTGCCGTTGGCCGCGACGCGGTGGATGGAGCCGTCCGCGGAGCCGGTCGCCGTCGTCGCGCCGACCGCGGCGACGGAGGTGACAGCGGTCGACCCGAGGGACACCCGCGGACCCAGCGCACCGCCGGTGCCCACGTCGAAGCGGCTCACGCCACCCGTCGCGTCCCCGACCACCACCACCGGGCGCAGCGCGGCCCGGGAGTCCGAGCCGGGTTCGCCCTCGCCGAGCGCGAGTCCGTAGGCGAGCGCGGTGACGGGTGTCGACGGCGCGATCCGGCCGGAGATGGCACCGACCCCCGTCGACGACACAGTCCACCGCAGGACGCCCGTGGGCCCGCCCACGGCGATCTGGCCGCCGTCGGAGGACCAGGCGGCCGCGGTGGCTCGGGTACCGATGTCGAGGTCGCCGATCGCGACCAGTCCTCGCGGCGTGACCGACCAGATCCCCGTCGACGCGCCACCGTTGCGCGACATGGCGATCAACGACGACGTGGGTGAGAACGCGATCACGCCGATTGGGCCGGGACCGAGCTGCACCGGGGCGCCCACCGCGACCGGCGCCGCGAACGTCCGGGTGTCCCACAGCTGAGCGCGGTGTCCGGCATCGACAGTCATCATCCACAGGCCACTCGGCGCGACCGCCGCGCCGTCGAAGTGGTCGGGTGCGTCGACGACCCCGCCGACCACCGGTGCCCGGGGATCGCTGATGTCGACCACCTGGACCGGTCCGTCGAGATGCGGTACGGCGCAGATGGATCGGGCGATCGAACACGACGGCGTCGCCGCGGTCCCGATCGTGCCGGGGATCGTCCCCGTCGGCAGCGACCACGAGCGCGCGCCATCGGCGCCGGTGCTGACCAGTACGCCGTCGGGAGCGAACCGGGCGGCCGTGATCCCGCCCGGGCTGCGCAGCGGTGAGATCTGCGGCGTGGACGCGGCGGGGCGGGCGGGGTCGACGATGTCGGTGATGCCGTCGGCGGTCACCGCCAGAACGGGTGCCGGGCGGCCGGGGCCGGACGGTGAGAACGACAGCGACCCGACGCGGCTGTGGTCGCCGGCGAGATCGGTCGCGGGCCCGGTCGCGAGCCCGTCCGCGCCGACCCGGACGACGGACACCTGACCGGCACCGTCCGCGAGGGCGGTGTAGCCGGTGGTGGTGGCGACGGCGGTCACGGCGCCGTCGACCGACGGCAGCGACCCCACGAGGGCCCCGGTTCGGGGGTCGACGACGGTCGCCCCGCCGTCGGTGGCACCGACGACGACGCCGTCGGGTCCGGCCGCGAGGGCGGTGGGTGTCCCACCGAGCGCGGCGGTCGCGGCGACCGTCGGGCGGGCGGGATCGTCGACGGCGACGATGCGCAGGGTGCCCGCCGCGTCGACGACGGCGAACCGGTTCGGCTCCGGGATCGCGACCACCGCGACCGCGGGACGGGAGGTCGGCACCGTCCCGACCGGGCTCGGGGCGAGCCCGGATCCGATGCGCCACAGGCGGATCGCGCCGTCGGAGACGACACCCATCGCCGTCGTCCCGGAGATCGCCACCGACTGCGGACCGTCGGCGACGCCGGCGTCGACGATCGATCCGCCCGGGCCGGTCGCGCCGACCACGGTGAGCCCACCGGCGGGTCCCACGACCACCGACGGGGCCGCCGGGTCCGCCGCGGGGGTGGCGACGGCGCGTGTGGCGCCGACGCCGAGTGGGCGGGCGAGTGGCCGTGTCTGGGTGGCCAGGACGGCCGCCTCGGCTCCTGCGTCAGCCGGGTCCGCCGCGAACGCAGCACGGGCGGCGGCCGCCGACGCGGACGGATTCGTCTGTGCGAGAGCCGAGGACCGCTCGATGAGGGATGTGATCCGTGCGGCGTCGCGCTGGGCGTCCGATCGCTGGGTACCGACCCCGAACACCACCGCGAGCACCAGCGACACGATCGCCACGAGGACCCCGACAGTGGCCAGGACCCGACGTCGGGAACGATGCAGCCGCAGGCGATCTCGTGATCGCTCGAGGAACGAGGCGGCATCGGATCCGAGCTCGTCGAACGGTTCGAGCGCGGACTCGGCGCGCCGGAGCCGGTCGGTGTCGTACAGCTCGTCGGCGGGCCGGCCGCCCTGCGCCCAGCGGGCCGCGTCGGTGGTGACGCGGTCCCGCAGCGGTGCCTGCACTCGACGGTCGGCGATCCACGCGGACAGCCGCGGCCAGGCCGTGATCAACGCCGGGTGGGTGAGTTCCACCCGGCCCTCGACGACCCGGACGAGGTGCGCCTCGGTGAGACGGCTGAGGACGCGGTCGAGATGGGGGCGGGCGACACGACGCAGCAGGTGGGTGGTGTCACGAGCGGACGGTGATCCGTCGGCCGCGGCGAGCAGGAGGATGCGGGCCGTGTCCCGGTCGACCGGGGTGAACCGCGACCAGGCACGGTCGGCGGCGATCGCCGTGATCTCGGTGATCGGGTCCGACGCGCGGTACGCCTTCATGGTCATCGCGACGTCGGTGTCGGCGATCCGCGTGTGCCACAGGTGATCGAGCATCACGCCGAGCGCGACGAGGGGCGGGGTGTCGGCGTCCACCCGGGTGAGATCGGCCGCGATCGCCTCGCCGAGCCCGGACTCGGTCCGCACGCCCGCGACCCGCGCGGGCAGGTCGACGGCCTCGACGACCTCCGGGGTGCTCATCGGCGTGAGCACCACCGACCGAGTGTCGAGGGCGGTGGCGAGGACGGGTTCGGTGAGCGCCTGCGCGGCGTACTCGGCACCCAGCCCGAGGACGACGGCGAACCGGCTGTCACCGGCCAGTGTGTCGATCAGACGGAGGAACAGGGCGCGGTCGGCCGAGCCGCACCAGCGGAACAGCTCCTCGACCTGGTCGACGACGAGCAGGCAGGCGCGGTGCCGACCGGTGGCCGTCACGGAGACGACGTCGGACGCCGCCACGAGATCGGGCGCGGCGGAGGCGTCGTCGACCGCGGACCGGTCGAGGCCGACGGCCGCGGCGAGCGACGCGACGGCGTCGGAGCCGGGCCTGAGGATCACCGTCGACGCGTCGACCCGGTCGGTGCGGGTGCGCAAACCCGATGCGCGGACCTCGGGGATCAGACCGGCTCGCAGCAGCGAGGTCTTCCCGGAGCCGGACGGACCGAGCAGAACGACGGCGCCCTCGCCGGCCGTCACCCGCAGATGAAGGCGGCGTCGCAGGTCGGTACGTCCGGCGAACACCGCGGCGTCGACCTCGGTGTAGGCGGTGAGCGGTCGGTACGGGCTCGCGTCGTCGGGCCGTGGCGACGGATCGTCCGCCACCGATGCGGCGTCGGTCGACGTCGGATGCGTGGAGTGCCCGGCCGCGTCGACACGCGGACGGGCACGCAGATCTGCGTACACGAGGCCCCCCTGGCCACCCCGCCGACCGTGGACGGCGGGTGTCTCACTCTCGTTGCGCGGCGCACGTCCCCACGTGCGCTGCCTTCCCCGTCAGCGATTGTGCGGGAGTCCCGTGGCCTTTGTCCACCGCGTGCGCCGCCACCGCACCCGTCCTGACCTCGTGAGATCAGCTCACGAGTCGGTGGACGCACGCCGATCGGTGGGCACGACGAGCCCGCGTCGCCAGATCTCGACGAGTGTCGCGATGGCCTCCTCCTCGGTCCGTCCCCGGGTGATGTCGTCGCCGCCGCTGACGAACCAGTTCCAACAGAACGAGTCGAGCATCGAGACGATCGCCGAGGCGAAGAGATGTTTGTCGAGCCCGATGTCGGTGCCGCGGTGCTCCACGGACCGGAACACGTCCAGCACCGCGTCGATGCCCTGCGCCCGCCGCGTCCGCCACCACTGCCCGAACGCGGGGTCGGTCATCGACAACTGGAAGGCACCGATCATCTCCGGCAGGTAGTCCCGATACGACGCCCAGTACACCCGCACCGCCGCGTCGATGTTGTGGCCGGGATCGGCGGTGAGGCGGCTGCGGGTGTCGGCGAGGATCCGGTCCTGGAACTCCTCCAGGAGGTGTTCCAGCAGTTGACGTTTGCTCTCGTGATAGTTGTAGAACGACCCCGGCGAGCGGCCGGCCGCGGCCGCGATGTCGGAGATCTTCGCCGCGAGGTACCCCTTCTCGGCGAACACCTTCCGCGCCGCCTGCACGAACGCCTGCTCGGTGCGGCGACCCTTCTCGGTCGCGATCGGCGTGTCGTTCACACGACACCCGCCTCGCGGAGACGGGCGAGCGCCTCCGGGTCGCGCAGTGCACCGAGCACCTCGTCGTTGTGGTGCCCGGGGCGGGGCGGTGCGGCGGTGCGAACCGATCCCGGGGTGCCGTGGAGCATGGGCACGACACCGGGTCCGAGCACGGTGCGTCCCACCCGCTCGTCGGGGTGCTCGACGAGCATCCCGCGGGCGCGCAGCTGCTCGTCGTCGACGATGTCGGCCACGGTGTTGATCGGTCCGGCGACCACCCCCGCGTCGTCGAGGCGGGCCAGGAGGACGTCACGCTCGATCGTCGCGGTCCATGCGGCGATGATCGCGTCGATCTCGTCCTGATTGGTCCCACGGGCGCCGTGGGTGGCGAAGCGGGGGTCGTCGGCGAGTTCGGGCCGGCCCATCGCGCCACACAACCGTCGGAACACGGTGTCCTGGTTGGCCCCGATGACCACCAGCGACCCGTCGGCGGTGGGGTAGACGTTCGACGGCGCGATCCCGTCGAGACGGGTGCCCGACGGCCCGCGCACGACGCCGCCCATCGCGTAGTCGGGGATGACGGACTCCTGGATGGCCAGGCAGGCCTCGGTGAGCGCGACGTCGACGACCTGTCCCTCGCCGGTGACCGTGCGGCGGTAGAGGGCGGCGAGTGCGCCCTGCGCGGCGAACATCCCGGCGAGGGTGTCGCCCAGGGACAGTGCGAGCCGGGGCGGCGGCTGATCCGGGTACCCGTTGAGGTGCCGCAGTCCGCTCACGGCCTCGGCGACCGACGCGTAGCCGGGACGCGACGCGGCAGGGCCGGTCTGCCCGTAGCCCGACACCCGCACCAGGACGAGGCCGGGATTGCGCTCGTGCAGGACGTCCCAGCCGATGCCGAGCCGCTCGAGGGTGCCGGGACGAAAGTTCTCGACGACCACGTCGGCGGTCGCGACGAGGTCCAGGAACAGGGCCCGCCCGTCGCCGGAGCTCAGGTCGATGGTCACCGCGCGCTTGTTGCGTGCATAGACCGTCCACAGGAACCGGTGCCCGTCGACCTCGGCCTGACCCCATCCCCGCAGCGGGTCCGGCGAGGTCGGCGACTCCACCTTGACGACGTCGGCGCCCATGTCGCCGAGGAGGCGCGCCCCGAACGGCCCGGCGATGAGCGAACCCAGCTCGACGACGCGGATCCCGTCGAGGGCGCCGGACACGGCGGGGTGCTTCTGCATGGGTCCAGGGTGACGAATCGCCCGTACACGGCGCCAACCGACCCGCCGACAGCCCGGTGTCCGTCACTCGTCGTGCGCGCGTGCCCAACGTCGTCCTGGACCGTTTGTCCACCGTCCCAATGTCGTTTCGCAACCCGGACAAAAGATCAGAGCACCCCGTTACAGTGACCGCGGTCACGGAGCCCGGGTGACGTCACTTCCCCGTGCGCCGTCGACAGCAGCTTCACGACGACCCGGGGGAGAGATGGCGAACGTCGGCACGCGCCGCAGCGGTGTGCTCGCGGTGACACGGTTCGGTGATGCCGTCGTGTCCGCGATCGCGACCCTCGGTCGCCTCGTCGAGTTGACCCTCACCGCGTTCGGGCACCTCGGCCGGGACATCGTGCGGGGCCGACTGCCCGGGCGGGAGGTGCTGAGTCAGGCGAGCTTCTTCGCCGGCGTCGCCGGGGTGCCGGCCGTCCTCGTCTCGATCCCGTTCGGCGTCATCCTGTCCGTACAGGTCGGCGGCCTCACGCAGCAGCTCGGCGCGTCGTCGCTGTCCGGCGCCACCGGTGCGCTGGCCATCCTCCAACAGGGCGCGCCCATCGGCGCGGCGCTGCTCATCGGCGGCGCCGTGGGGTCGGCGATCGCCGCCGACCTCGGTGCCCGCACGGTGCGGGAGGAGATCGACGCGATGCGCACGATGGGCATCGACCCGGCACGACGGGTGGTCGCGCCCCGCATCCTCGCGGTGATCGTCGTCGCCCCGCTCATCTGCATGGAGATCATCGCGGTCGGCGTCGCCGCCGGGTACGTCATCAACGTGTCGTTCCAGGGCGGCGCCCCCGGCAGCTATCTCGGCGGCTTCGGCCAGTTCGCCGGCGTCACCGACCTCGTGATCGCGCTGGCCAAGTCGGTCCTGTTCGGGGTCGTCGTCGTGGCCATCGCCTGCCAGCGCGGACTCGAGGCCCGCGGCGGGCCCCGCGGCGTCGCCGACGCGGTGAACGCGGCCGTCGTGCTCGGCGTCGTCGCGTCGTTCCTGCTGAACCTCGCCGTCACCCAGATCCTGTCGATGTTCGTCCAGCAGAAGGTCGGGTGACGCGGTGACGGGTTTCGCGACGTACTCCCGCTCCCGGCGGTGGACCACCGCCACCAGCCGGGCCGCCGCCGTGCCGGTGAACGCCCTCGAGCGCGTCGGACATCAGGTCCACTTCGCCTACGACGTGCTGCGGTCGACGCCGCACGCCCTGCGTGTGTACCGGTCGCAGACCGGCGCCGTGCTGTCCGACCTGATGTGGGGCTCCACCGGCATCGTCGTCGGCGGTGGGTCGGTCGCGGTGCTGGTGGTGCTCGGGCTGTCGGTCGGCGGGTCCATCGGCATCGAGTCGTTCGCGACGCTGCGACTGTTCGGGATCGGGCCGCTGAGCGGGTTCCTCTCCGCCTACGTCAACACCCGGGAACTGGGGCCGATCGTCGTGGCCATCGGGTTCGCCGCGCAGGCGGGCTGTCGGATGACCGCGGAGATCGGGTCGATGCGCATCGCCGAGGAGATCGACGCGTTGGAGGCGCAGGCGATCCGTCCGGTGCCCTTCGTGGTGTCCACCCGCGTCATCGCGGGCGTGGTCACGATCATCCCGCTGTTCCTCATCACGCTGATCCTGAGCTACCTGTCCTGCGCGTTCGTCGTGAACACGGTCAACGGGCAGTCGTCGGGCACGTACTACCACTACTTCACGGCGTTCCTGTCCCCGGTCGACATGCTGTTCGCGATGGTCAAGGCCGTGATCTTCGTCGTCGCGGTGATCCTGATCCACTGCTACCAGGGGTTCTACGCGGCGGGCGGACCCGAGGGCGTGGGCATCGCGTCCGGCCGGGCCATCAAGAGCAGCTTCGTGATGATCGTCGTGCTCGACATGATCCTGACCCTGGTGTTCTGGGGGTCCGACGTCGGGTTCCGGTTCTCCGGATGATGTACGAGGACGCCTCCGGACGCGGTCCGTCCCGACGCACGCTGCTGATCATCGGCGCGGCCACCCTCGCCGTGCTCGTCGTCGCGGCCATCCCGCTGACGATCTACGCGCGCGGCGGATTCGACGACCGGGTGACGGTCGTCGCCGTGACCGACGCCGTCGGTGACGGGCTCGCCGCGGGCGGCGACGTCAAGTTCCGCGGCCTCATCGTGGGACGCGTCGACTCGGTGCGGGTCACCGACGGGACGCAGCAGCAGGTCACGCTCTCCATCGACGAGAAGCAGGCCGCGAACATCCCCGACCGGGTGAGCGCCGCGTACGCGCCGTCGAACATCCTCGGCGTCACCGGCATCGAGCTGCGCTCCGACGCCACCGCCGGACAGGGCGCGGGCCGGCTGCGCGACGGTGAACGACTGCGGATCGGGTCGGACTCGACGAACGTGTCGGTCGCCGAGCTGCTCCGACAGGTCGGTCAGATCTCGACCACGGTCACCGGCACAACGGTCTCGCAGAGCATCGACGTGCTCTCCCGTGTGGTCGACGCCGTCCAGCCGCTGCTGCGGTCGGGGGCGGACCTGCTGAACCTCGCCGCGGCGCGTCAGCAGATGCCGCTCGCGCGGTTCCTGCAGATCCTCGGGCCCGCGTCCCGGGGTGTCGCCGACCTCGAGGGCCCGTTCGACACCGTCCTGATCAACCTGACGAAGACCACCGCCGAGTACACCGACCCGAAGGTGGTCAGCGGTGTCCGCGACACGCTGTCGGGACTCGTGCAGACCGTCGGCACCATCGGCGGCGTCGTCGGCGACAACCTCACCTCGCTGAGTACCCTGCTCGACTTCGTCATCACCGTGGGCTCACCGCTCGGACGCACCCTGCGGTCCATCCCGCCCGCCTACGACGACTCGCGGGAACTGGTGCGGCGGTTGACGAAGGCGCTGCCGACGCAGGACGGCAAGGTCACCCTGCAGGTGGGCGCGACCCTCGCGAACATGCCGCAGCTGACCTCGGTGCTGCTCGCGCCCCCGACCGCAGGCGGCGGTGGGCGATGAGGCTGCGGGCGGGGTCGATGATCGGGCTCGCGCTGTTCGTCGTCGCGATGATCGCCGCCGGCTGGGTGGTCGTGGGTGCCCTCTCGCCGCCGGTCGAGGGTCCGCAGCGCACGGTGACCGCCGACTTCTCCGACGTGTCCGGTCTCGCGGCCGGCAACGACGTGCGCGAGATCGGCGTCCGCGTCGGCAAGGTCGAGAAGGTCGCTCTGCACGACGGCGTCGCCCGCGTCACCTTCAGCCTCGAGCGCTCGGTCCCGCTGTTCGACAACACCACCATCGCGGTCCGGTACCTCAACCTCGTCGGCGAGCGGTACCTCGACGTGTACACCGACGGCCCGGCCGGGGTGCGGGTGTCCGGCTCGCAGGTCATCCCGCAGTCGCGGACCGTCCCCTCCTTCGACATCACGGTGCTGTTCAACGGACTTCGCCCGGTGTTCCGCGTGCTCGACCCCGCGCAGATCAACGAGTTCGTCGGCAACGTGCTCGCCGTCGTGCAGGGCCGCGGACCCGAACTCGGCTCGATCCTCGACCGCCTCAACGACATCACGCGGTTCGCGGCCGACCGGTCGGAGACCATCGCCGCGTTCGTCACCGGACTCGGGTCGTTGGCGCGCCAGATCCAGTACAAGTCACCGCGTCTCAACGAGCTCATCGCGCGCACCGGTGACGCGCTCGGTGCCCTGGCCGGCAACATCGACCAGACGCAGGCGTCACTGAAGGAGTCGGCGCGGGCGCTGAAGCCGCTACGGCTGGTGCTGCAGAGCCTGAACGGGGTCTACTTCGGCAACTACGCCGACGTCGACCGGCTGCTGCGCAAGTACATCCCACTGACGAACACCGCCTCGCAGATCCTGGCCGGGATCCCCGGCGTCCTCGACTCCCTCGTCGCGTCCACGCAGAGCGCCCGGGCCGCGTCCCTCACCTGCCGTGCGGGACAGTCGGTCCCGGGCCCGCTCACCACCGTGCTGCTCGCCGGTGCCCCGGTGGTGATCTGTCGATGACCCGTCGTCGGAAAGAGGTGCTGTACGGCCTGGCCGGGGTCGCCGTCATCGCGGTGATCGCCCTGGTGTGCGGGCTGCTCTACGTCATGCCGATGGGCGAGGACGAATACACCGCCGAGTTCACCTCGAGCGGTCAGCTCCGGTCGGGCGACGAGGTGCGTGTCGCCGGGATCCGGGTCGGCGAGGTGCGGGACGTCTCGGTCGTCGGCGACCACGTCGAGATCCGGTTCGGCCTCGACGGCTCGGTGCGCCTCGGCGACCGCACAGGCGCCGACATCCGCCTCACCACCGCGATCGGCGGCCACTATCTGGCGGTGACGCCGCAGGGATCGGAACCGCTGCGCGGCCACATCCCCCGCACGCAGACCTCCACGCCCTACGAGCTCACCGACGTCATCCGGGACTCCGGCTCGGTCGTGGACAAGGTCGACGCCGTCACCACGCGGCAGACCTTCGCGCAGGTGAGTCAGGCCCTCGCCGGGCGCTCGGACGCCGCGCGCGAGATCATCAGCCAGATCGAGACGGTCACCACCACCCTCGGCGACCGCGACGACGATCTCGACCGGGCGATCGCGATCACCGAGGAGTATGTCGGCGCCCTGAACAACGGTCGCGCCCAACTGGTGAACCTGCTCCGTCTCGTCGGGCTCATCGGATACCGCTTCTACCAGTTCCGGTTCGACGCGCTGGAGACGATCCGCGGCGTCGACGCACTCTTCGCCTTCCTCGAGCCGCCGGTGGGGGCGCTGTCGGGAACGATCAACCCAGAGGTCGACAAGGTGAAGGAGATCGTACTGGCCGTGCGCGACAAGCTCGGTCGCGCCAACCCGATCGTGGACCGACTCACACAGCTGGCGAACGAGATCGGTGGCATCCTCAGCACCGACGGGTCCGCCGTCGACGTCGATCTCTCGAAGACCCGCGTCGACGCGCCCTCACTGTGCATCCCGACCCCGGACAAGGGGTGCTGAGATGACCGACGCCACAGCACAACCCGCCCCGTCCCGCTGGCGGACCGTCGCCGCGCGGGTCGTGGTGGTGGCCGCGATCGTGGCCGTCATCTCGATGATCGTCGCCGCCGTGCGGACCACCGACTCGTCGCCGAGCGGGTCGGGCTGCGCCATCATGTCCGACTCGATCGGTCTCTACCCGGGCAGCAACCTCACCTTGCTCGGGGTCACCATCGGACACGTCACGAAGGTCGCCCCCGACAACGGCGCCGTCCGCGTCGATTTCGACGTCGACGGCGGCGTGCGGTTCCCGGTGAACGTCTCCGCGGTGACGACGTCGGACTCCATCGTCACCGATCGGCGGTTGGAGATCCCCACCCCGTACGTCGGTGGCCCCACCTGGGACACCGCCCGGTGCATCCCGCTCGACCGCACCCGCACGCCGAAGAGCCTGAGCCAGGCGTTCGACGCGTTCAACAAGCTCTCGGCCCAGCTGACCGACGTCGCGGGCCGCACCCCCGAGCAGCAGCAGGCGGTCGGGAACGCCCTGGCCGACGTGGACAACGCGCTCAAGGGGTCGGCCGAGGACTTCAACCGCGCCGTGCAGGGGTTGTCGCGGGCGCTGGGTGATCCGGCCCTGCGGGACTCGCAGCTGCGGTCCCTGATCGTCAACGGGCAACAACTCGCGCAGTTCTTCGTCGACCGCTGGCCCGACGTGCAGTCCGCCATCGACAACGTCGGCAAGTTCTCCATCGCGTTGGGAGAACTCACCCGCGAACTGAACCCCGCCCTGCGGCGCATCACGACAGTGGTGCCGCAGCTCGCCGACAACGTCGGCCGCTACGGTCCGATCCTGCTCAAGGTCCTCGAGCTGATCACCCCGCTCGTGCAGCTGCTCCCCACCGACCAGATCGTGGCGCTGCTCGAGCTGCTGCCGCCGGTGATGTCGGCGATCCGCGCGCAGGCCCAGGACACCCAGCCGGGCCTGGCGGTCTCCGTCGCGGCGCCGACCGTCCGCGTGAGCGCACCGCTCTCGGCGTCAGCCGCCTCGTGTGCTGTCGTGAACCGACTCGTCGCCGGCTCCTGTCGACCGGTGGCCGGCGCGCCCGACCGCGTCGACACGAAGCTGCTGCAACTCGTGCTCGGATCGGCAGGCCGGCGATGACCCGCACCCGCCGCGCCGCCGCCGCGGTTCTCGTCGTCGTCGTCGCGACCCTGCTGGCCGGATGCGGCGTGCAGGTCGTCGACCTCCCGCTGCCGGGGACCCGCGTCTCCGGGCAGAGCAGAGAACTACGGCTCGAGTTCTCCAACGTCCTCAACCTGCCCGCGCGCAGCAAGGTGCTCATGAACGGCACCAAGGTCGGCGTGCTCCGCGAGGTCGGCATCGGGGGTACCCCCGGTGCCCCCGTCGCCGTCGCGACCGTCGACGTGGAGGCGGCCGTACGGATCCCGCAGGGGACGCGCGCGTCGCTCGAGCAGTCGACCCTCCTCGGTGACATCTACATCGCGTTGACCCCGCCGTCCCAGGACGGCGACGAGCCGCCGCTGGCGAACGGGGCCACCATCCCGGAGTCGCGGACCACGGTCACGCCGGCTGTCGAGGAGTTGCTCGGCGGCATCGCCTCGCTCGCGAACGGCGGGACCCTGGAGAAGCTGCAGCGCACCGTCGACCGTGCGAACACGGCGTTCCCGCAGGACACCGCGCAGCGCGACAAGGCGATCGAGGTGTCGCGGGAACTCGTCGCGCGGCTGGCACAGAACCAGGGACCGGTGGGGGAGTTGCTCGAATCCCTTGCGGTGCTGGCCCGCTCGGTGCAGGTGCGTGGGCCCGACCTCGCGTTCTCCCTCGACGTCGGCCCGGAGCGCATCGGTGGCGCGCTGGTCTCCTTCGCCTCGTTCACCAAGGTGTTGGGGACGTTGGGGTTCGAGCTCGTGCCCGTCGACCAGCTGTTCACCACACGAGCCCAACCGCTCTCGACGCTCATCCGTACCGTCGACCCCCTGGTTGATCTCGCCGTCGAGCTCGATTCGACGCTGCCGACCGACCTGCAGAAGCTCGGCGATCTCGTGAACGACCGGATCCTGCCGTTCCTCGCCGCACCCAGCGTGAACATCGTCGACATGAACTCACCCCGTGGGGTGTCCACGCCGACGGCCTCAGGCGACGAACTGCGGACGATCGCCGCGACCCTCCGGATGATCGGGGCGATGAAGTGACGCGAGGTGGGTCATGAAACCGGGTGGGCGAGAGCGGGGCGGGTCATGAAGCTCGGCGTGAAGACCTCGTTGGCGTTGCTCGTCGTGGTGTCGGTCGGCCTGGCCGGGTACCTGGCCGTCGGGATCCTGAAGGTGCGGCCCGTCGCCTCGACGTCGACGGTGACCGTCGACATGGCCTCGTCGGGAGGGTTGTTGCCCCGATCGCGCGTGCTGTGGAACGGGATCGAGGTCGGAACCGTCCGCGCCATCGACATCCGCCCCGACGGACTGCGGGCGACGCTGTCCCTCGACACCGACTACAAGATCCCGGCGTCGGCCTCGGTCACGGTCGAGAACCTGTCGCTGGTGGGCGAGCAGTACCTCAACTTCTCGTCGACGACGGCCGACGGCCCCTTCATCGCGAACGGCGCCGTGCTGGAGAAGAACATCGACGCGCGGTCGACGGTCGGGGAGACGCTGACCAACCTGCAGCGGCTCGTCGGGCAGATCGACCCCGGGCGGATCGAGAGCATCGCCAACACCGTCAACGCCGGGTGGATCGGCCGCGACGACGACATCACCCGCATCGGTGAGTTCTCCCGCTACCTGTCGCGGACCATCACCACGCAACGCACCGAGTTCTCGGACCTCTTCGACACCGCCCAGGCCTTCGTGCGCACCATCGACGGCATCGGTCCGACACTGTCCGAGGGATCGCGGCAACTGCTGCTCAACCAGCCGACGTTCACCGAACTATGGGGTCTGTTCCCCGGCCTGGCCCGCGCGACCAACGGTGCCGTGGCCTGGACGCAGGTGATCTCCCCGTTCCTGCAGACCCTCGACGACTACCTGGTCCGCCTGCTGCCGAAGATCACCCCGCCGATCGGTGTGCTGCTCCCGCTGCTGTCGACGGTCGCCCCTGCGACCGACATCGACATCGGGTCGGTGGTCCGACGGGGGCTGCGGATCGTCGACGAGAACGGTGTGGTGCGCTTCCGCGTGACCACCCGATAGTGCACACGACGGTGAGAGGGTCCCGCGCGCAGGCGGCGGGGCGGACGACGACGACGGAGGATGCAGGCGATGGCGACTGACGACGAGAAGGACGCCGTGGACGACACCACGGCGACGTCGACCGAGGCGTCCGCCGACGAGACGACGGCGGAGGCGACGACGGAGTCGACGGGGAAGCCGTCGTCGGACACGACCCCGACGACGCCGGAGAAGAAGGCCGACGACCGCCCGGCCGATGCCGCGCAGCCCTCACGTCGTCCTCGGCTGCTCGTGGGCGCACTCGCCGCGCTGGTGGTGGTCCTGGCTGTCGTCGCCGGTGTCGCCGTGTACTTCGCGTCGTCCTACCGCGACGACTACACGACGCTGCGGGACGCGAACTCCGGCGCGCAGCGGGCGCAGGACGTCGCGAGCGACTACGCGGTGAAGGCGGCGCTGATCAACTACCGCGACTTCGACCCGTGGTTCGCGGCGCTGCGGACGAACGTCGACGACAAGATGCGGCAGCAGTTCACGACGAGTGAGTCCGTGTTGCGGCAGCTGCTCGGCCAGTTGCAGTGGGTGTCGAAGGGCGACCTCGTCGGCAGCGACATCAAGAGCCAGAACAACGGCGTCTACGTCGTGCAGGTGTTCGTCGACGTCCAGGTGACCAACGTCCAGTCCCCGGGCGGGGTGAAGACCACCGCGCTCTACCCGATCACGGTCGACAAGAACAAGAACTGGACCATCACCGACATCAGCGGCGGGGTGGCCCCGCTGGCGCAGGCGACACCGCCGAACTGACTCCCGCCCGAAAACAGCACGCATGCAATGTAAATGCGTTCTTCTGGGTGGATTTGCAATGTCAAATATGCGGCGGTAAAACATGTGGACAGTCACAACTGTTTGTTAACGTGAACCCGGACTGAGGACACGTTCGACGCCGCGTGGGCACGACTGAGCTGGTTACTGTGGCTCACAATGCTTTTCGGGACGCTCTGGCGCGCTCACAGCCGAGGCCCCCGCGGTGGTGTCCGGCCGAGTCCGCGCCTTCGTCACCGACCCACGGCGACGACGACACCGGTGGATCCGGCGTGGGAGGTCGCGTGGACGCGGAGCGTCGCCTCGAGACGGTGCCGATGACGGCGGCGCAACGAGGGGTGTACCTGGCCCACGAGCTCGCGCCCGAGGCGCCGATGTCCATCGCGTTCTTCCTCGACTTCCCTGCTGCACTGGACATCTCGGCGGTCGAGGACGCCGTGCGCCGCACGACACGGGAGATGCAGTCGCCGGCTCTGGCCATCGTCCCGGCGACGCAGGCGCCGCCCCCGGAAGGTCTCGAGGACGACCCCGACGCCGACCTCCCGGTCCGGCTCGTCGTCGACCACGACCTGTCGCCGGCCGTCGACCTCGTCGACCTCCGGGACGACGCCGACCCCTCGGGGACCGCGCGGGCACTGATGGACCTGCACCGCACCGCCCCGGTCGATCTCGTCGCCGACCCTCTGGTGTCGATGATGGTGCTCCGCCTCGGACCCGACCACGACATCCTCTACGCCCGCGGCAATCACATCGTCCTCGACGGGTACGCGGCCGCGCTCATGCTGATCCGCGTCGGCCAGTGGTACGGCGAGATCACCGGGGTGCGACGCGCGCCGCCCGTCGACGCCCTCACCATGCGCCAGATCTCCGACCTGGACCGGGCACATCGATCGTCGGCGGACCACACGGCCGACGCCGCGCACTGGCGCGAGGTCGTCGCCCGCGCACCCGAGATCGCGACCCTGGCCGACGCGCTGCACCCCGGGGCGGTCACCGACGACGCCGAGCTGTCGATCACCGAGACCCGCACGCCGAGTCGCGACGTGGTCGACGCGGTGCGCGAGCGGGCCGGCCGGGCGTCGGTCCGCACCGCGACGGTGGTCACCGCCGCCGTCGCAGCGCATCTCGCCGCCCTGACCGGTCGGGACGCGCTGATGCTGAGCCTGCCGGTCGCGGCGCGGACATCCGACGACCTCCGCCGGTCCGCCGGGATGTGTTCGACGGTGCTGCCGATCGTCCTCGACGTGCATCCTGCGGCGACCGTCGACGACCTGCTCGTGCACACCGAGGCGACCATCCGGGATGCGCTGCTACACCAGCGGTATCGGCACGAGGACATCGCCCGGGAGATGGCCACCACCGGAACGGACGTCGTCCGTGGCTTCTTCGGACCGATGGTCAACGTCATGCTGTTCCTCACCGAGATCGACTTCGGCGCCACCGCGGGCACGGTCCACGTCCTGACCACCGGACCGGTCGAGGACCTGTCGCTCAACGTCTACGAGACACTCGACGGCGGGATGCGCGTCGACCTCGAGGCGAATCCCCGCCGCTATCGGCGGACCGAGGTCGCCGCGGCTCTCGACCGCATCCTGGCGGGTCTCGCGGCGTTCGTCACCGTCGACGGGGCGACGCCCCTCGCGCGACTCGACACCACGACCGTCGACGAACGCCGCCGGATCGCCGCGGCCGACAACACGACGCACGCCGTCGATGCCGGGACGCTGTTGGATCTGCTCGAGCGCGGACGGCGGGCGGGGATCGCCGCGGGTGTGCCCGCGGCCGTCGCCACCGACGCGGACGGCGAGCACCGGGGCGACCTCGACCACGCACGGTTGCACGGTCTCGCCGCCGAGCTCGCCGACGACCTCGTCGCCGCCGCCGTCGGACCCGGTGACGTGGTGGGTGTGATGCTGACCCGCAGCATCGATCAGGTCGTGGCGATCCTCGCCGTGCTCGGGGCCGGGGCCGCGTTCCTCCCGATCGACCCGGCAGAGCCGGAGGACCGTCTGCG
This sequence comes from uncultured Williamsia sp., assembly GCF_947494875.1. Taxonomy (GTDB): domain Bacteria; phylum Actinomycetota; class Actinomycetes; order Mycobacteriales; family Mycobacteriaceae; genus Williamsia_A. The sequence goes on along the minus strand of NZ_CANLWM010000007.1, from coordinate 316,815 downwards.
CCACGTGGTGTCGACCGCCGACCCGGTCCTCGTGCTCACCCTCGATCAGGCTGCGGCACAGCGGATCGGTGAGATCGGGGCACGGCCGACCGTCGTCGTCGACCTGCCCGGGCTCGCCGACCGCCTCGACGCACGCGACGCCCCTCGCTCGCTGCGTCAGGTGCGTCGCCGCCGGGACGTCCGACCGCTGGACCTGGCCTACGTCCTGTTCACCTCGGGGTCCACGGGACGGCCGAAAGGCGTGGGGATCACGCACGCCGGCATCGTCAACCGGCTCGCCTGGATGCAGGGGCGCTACCGGCTGCGCACCGACGACGTCGTGCTGCAGAAGACCCCCGCCACCTTCGACGTGTCCGTGTGGGAGTTCCTCTGGCCCCCGGCCACCGGCGCCACCCTCGCCGTCGCCACGCCCGACGGCCACCGCGACCCGTGGTACCTCTACCAGGCGATCGCCGCGCTCGGCGTCACCGTGCTCCACTTCGTGCCGTCGATGCTCACCACCTTCGCGACGATCATCGGCGACGACGGCGACGCGGGCTCCGGTGGTGAACTCGAGAGCGTCCGCATGGTGTTCACCAGCGGCGAGGCGCTCTCCACGGCCACCGTCGCGCGATTCGCCGAGCTGTCCGACGCGCCCGTCCACAACCTGTACGGGCCCACCGAGGCCTCGATCGACGTCACCCACGCCGACGCGATCGACCCGGCCGTCTCGCCGGTGCCGATCGGCCGACCGGTGTGGAACACCGGGGTCCGTGTCCTCGACACCCGACTCCGCCCGGTGCCGCCGGGGATCGCCGGGGAGCTCTACCTCACCGGGATCCAGCTCGCGCGAGGCTATCTCGCGCGGCCCGACCTCACCGCCGACCGGTTCGTCGCGGATCCGTCCGGCGACGGCACCCGCATGTACCGCACGGGCGACCTGGTCCGCTCCGCCGCCGACGGGGCGCTGATCTATCTCGGCCGCAGCGACTTCCAGGTCAAGATCCGCGGGCAGCGCATCGAGCCGGGGGAGGTGGAGGCCGCGGTGTCGGCCGTCGACGGCGTCGCGGACACGGTCGTCGTCGCCCGCGGCGCGTCCGGCGAGGACCAGATGCTGGTCGCCTACGTGACCGGGACCTCCGGCCGTCGGCCCGACCCCGCCACGGTCCGCGCGACCGTGGCCCGGCACCTGCCGGCGTTCATGGTCCCCGCCGCGGTGGTCGTCCTCGACCGTTTCCCGACCACCGCCAACGGCAAACTCGACCGGCGCGCCCTGCCCGCGCCGGGCAGGACGACGGTCGCCTCGGGCGACCACGCCGCTCCCGCCGACGATCTCGAGCGCGGCGTCGCGACGACCTTCGCCGACGTGCTCGGTGTGGCCGCGGTCGGCGCGACGACCTCCTTCTTCGACGCCGGCGGCAACTCGCTGACCGCCACCCGACTGGCGAGTCGCCTCTCGGCCGCCCTCGACCACCCCGTCGGGATCCGTGACCTCTTCGACGACCCGACCCCGCGGCGGCTCGCCCGCGCGCTGCGATCCCGCGGTGTGCAGACGTGGCATCACGACACGCGACCCGACGGGCTCGTCGCCGCTCCCCGGCCGGACCGCATCCCGCTGTCGCCGGTGCAGCACCGCATCTGGTTGCTCGCGCACGGTGACCAGACGGACGGTTCGTACAACATCCCCTTCCTGGTGCGGTTCACCGGACCGCTCGACGTCGACGCCCTGCGTCTCGCCGTCGACGACGTCGTCGCCCGGCACGAACCGCTGCGCACGGTGTTCCGGGTGGACGCCGACGGGCCCCGCCAGGAGATCCAGCAGCCACCCGCCGACGTGGTGCACGTGGTCGGCGACGTCGACGACGGGCAGTTCGCCGCGCGCGGGTTCGATCTCGCGCACGAGATCCCGATCCGGGCGGCGCTCGTGCGGGAGTCCTCCCGTCCCGAGCGTCATCGCCTGGTGGTCGTGGTGCACCACGTGGCGGCGGACGGTATGTCGTTGATCCCCCTCGCCGGCGATCTGGCCGCCGCCTACGCCGCCCGTCGCGACGGCCGCGATCCCGTCCGAGCCGCGCCGGCGGTGCAGTACGCCGACGTCGCTATCTGGCAGCTGAGTCGTCTCGGCGACGCCGACGACCCCGCGTCGACCGCGGCCCGCCAGGCCGCGTTCTGGCGAGAACACCTCGCACACCTGCCGGCCGAGACGGAACTGCCCGTCGACCGCCGCCGGCCGGCGGTGGGGTCGCACCGCGGTGGTCGCGTGCGGGTGGATCTGAACACCGCGGTCCACGCCCGGCTCGTCGCGATCGCGGCCGACGCCGAGGTCGGGATGTTCACGGTCGTCCACGCACTGGTCGCGGTGCTGCTGCGGCGGTTGGCGCGCGAGGACGACATCGTGGTGGGGACCCCGGTCGGCGGCCGGGGCGACCCCGCTCTCGACGCGCTCGTCGGGATGTTCGTCAACACGGCGACGCTGCGGGTGCCGGTGAGCAAGCACGCCTCGTTCACCTCGGTGGTCGAGCGGTGCCGCGAGGTCGATCTCGCCGCCCTCGACCACGCCGACCTGCCGTTCGACCGCGTCGTGGAGATAGTCGACCCACCCCGCGTCCCGGGCCGACACCCGCTGTTCGCGGTGAGCGTCGCGCTCGAGGCCGCACACCGCGTCGAGCTCGACTTCCCCGGACTGGAGGCGGAGGCCGAGCCGGTCGAGACGGGCACCACGAAGTTCGACCTCGAGATCACCGCGATCGAGCGGTTCGACGCCGAGGGTCGCCCCGACGGCGTGGTCGTCGAGATCGCCTACGCCGCAGACCTGTTCGATGAGGCGACGGTCGTCGACCTCGGCGACCGCCTGCGCCGCATCGCCCGCGGGGTGTCCGCGGACCCGGAGCGCGCCATCGGCGACGTCCCGGTGCTCCACCGCCACGAACGTGCCGCGCTCGTCCCCGCGACGGGGCGTGCCCCGCGGCGGGCGGTGACGTTCGCGGACATGGTGGCCGACGCGGTCTCGGTCGACCCGAACGCCGTCGCGGTCCGTTTCCGCGACGAGGACGTCACCTACGCCGAGCTCGACCATCGCTCGACCACCCTGGCCCGTGTCCTGCTGGGCATGGGGATCGGCCCGGAGGACGTCGTCGCCGTCGCGATGCCCCGGTCGGTGGAGTGGGTGTGCGCGATGTGGGCCGTCAGCAAGGCCGGCGCGGCGTGGGTCCCCGTCGACCCGCGGTATCCCGTGGATCGGATCGACCACATGCTCGCCGACTCCGGCGCGCGGATCTGCCTCACCGCGGACGTCGAGGTGCCGCACACGGTCGACGTCGCCGAACTCGATCTCCAGGGGGAGCGCTGCGCCGAGCTGGCCGCCGCGGTCGACACCGACCCGGCCGACCCCGTGACGGACGCCGAACGGCCCGTGCCGATCTCGGTCGACAACCCCGCCTACCTCATCTACACCTCGGGCACGACCGGCCTGCCGAAGGGCGTCGTCGTGAGCCACCGCGGACTCGCGAACTTCGCCGCCGAGCAGCTGGTGCGGTTCACCGCCGGACCGGGTAGTCGCACACTGCAGTTCGCGTCCCCCAGCTTCGATGCCTCGGTGCTCGAGACGCTCATGGCCACGGGCGCCGCCGCGACGATGGTGATCGCACCACCGGAGACGGTCGGTGGGCGCGACCTCGAGGAACTGATCCGCAAGGAACGCATCACCCATGCGTTCCTCACGCCGTCGGTGCTGGCGACGATCTCGCCCGGCCTGCCGGACCTCGAGGTGGTGGTGGTGGGTGGCGAGGCCCCGAACCCGGTGGTCCTGCACGAGTGGTCCCGCGAGCACCGGGTGTTCAACGCCTACGGCCCCACCGAGGCGACCGTGGTGGCCACCATCTCCGACGAGATCCGGCCCGGTGACCCGCTGACCATCGGCGGACCGATCCGCGGGATCGGGGTGCTCGTCCTCGACGAACGTCTCTCGCCGGTCCCGCCGGGTGCGGTCGGTGAGCTGTACCTGACCGGTCCGCAGCTGGCCCGGGGGTATCACGAGCGACACCCGCGGACGTCGAGTGCGTTCGTGGCCAACCCGTTCGGGGAACGCGGCGACCGGATGTACCGCACCGGCGACCTCGTGCGATGGACGTCGGACACCGAACTCGAGTTCGTCGGACGCGCCGACGACCAGGTCAAGATCCGGGGATTCCGGATCGAGCTCGGCGAGGTGGACGCCGCCCTCAGCGCGGTGCCCGGCGTGGCCGAGGCGGTCACCACCACCGCGCCCGGCCCCGACGGCAACGACCGCCTCGTGTCGTACGTGGTGGTGGGCGAGACCGACGAGGGCGTCCCGGACGGCGCGTCGGTGCGCACGTCGGTCGCGCAGACGCTGCCCGGACACATGGTGCCGCAGAGCATCACGCCGGTCGACGCCATCCCGATCACGCCGTCGGGCAAGGTGGACCACCACGCCCTGCCCGAGCCCGAGCTCACCCCCGTCACCGTGACCCCACCGCGCGACGACGCCGAACACCGTGTCGCCGAGATCTTCGCCGCGGCGCTGGGGCTGCGGACAGACCAGATCGACCGCGACGCCGGCTTCTTCGACCTCGGCGGCACGTCGCTGATGGCGACGACGGTGGTCGCCGCACTGGAGGCCGCGGTCGGTGAACGGGTCGGTGTGCGGGTGCTGTTCGAGACGCCCAGTGTCGCCGGCGTCGCCGCGCGGTTCGGTGACCGGCTGCGCACCCCGACCGGCGACGACGTCTTCGGCGCCGGTTCCGTGGTGCCGATCGTCCATCGCGACAGGGCGCCCGACGAGGGTGTCTGCTCGCCCGCGCAGCGCCGACTGTGGTTCCTCAACCGTCTCGAACCCGACAACGGTTCGTACACCATCGCTTTCGTCGTCGAGCTCCGTGGTGCGGTCGACCCGACGGCACTCGGTGAGGCCGTCGTCGACGTGGTCGCGCGACACGAGCCGCTGCGCACGGTGTTCCCCGACCACGACGGGACACCGCATCCCCGGGTGCTCGACGTCGCCGACGCCGTCGGGTCGCTGCCAGTCCTCGACGCGGTCGACGCCGACGACGCGCAGGCGCGTCACACCGATCTCGCGCGGCACCCGTTCGATCTCCGTGTCGACCCGCCGATGCGTGCACACCTCGTTCGCATGGCCGAGAACGGCGGCGATCAGCGGTGGGAACTGGCGTTGGCGATCCACCACATCGCCGCCGACGGGTGGTCGATGGGTCCGTTGGCCCGCGACATCGCCACCGCCTACGCGGCCCGGTCAGCCGGGTCCGCGCCCGACTGGACGCCGCTGCCCGTCGACTATCGCGACTACTCGGCCTGGCTCGCCGAGTCGCTCGGCGACGTCGACGACGAGGACAGCCGCATCGCGGAGCTCCTGTCGTGGTGGACGCAGACCCTGGCCGACCTGCCCGCCCGGGCGAGCCTGCCGACCGACCGGACCCGCACCGCCGCCGCGGACATTCGCGCCGGGACCGTCGACGCCGACCTCGGTGTCGCGCGCCTCGACGGGGTGCGGCGCCTCGCCGCCGCACGGGGTGTCAGCCCGTTCATGGTGGTGCACAGCGCGTTCGCCGCCCTGCTGGCGCGGATGTCGACCGACCCCGACGTCGCTCTGGCCGGCGACCCCGCGGACGTCGTCGTCGGGACCCCGGTGGCGGGGCGCCCCTCGACCGCCCTCGCCGACCTGGTCGGGATGTTCGTGACGACCCTCGTCCTGCGCACCTCGGTGTCGCGGTCCGAGCCCTTCACCGATCTCGTCGACCGTGTCGGCGCCGCGGACATCGGCGCCCTCAGTCACGCCGACATGCCGTTCGAGCATCTCGTCCAGGCGCTCGCACCGGATCGCTCCGCGGGCTCGCATCCCCTGTTCGCCGTCGCGCTGGCCTTCGCCGACACCGCGCCCGAACCGGTCGACATCGGCGACGTGGAAGTGGTTGCGCGGGAGATCGACACCGGCGCAGCGCGGTTCGACCTGGAACTGCGCGTCACCGGATCGGCGCTGCGCTTCACCTATGCCGCGGACCTCTTCGACGCCCAGACGGTCGCCGACCTCGGTGAGAGGTTCCTCGCCGTCGTCGACCAGGTCCTCGCCGACCCGACCGTGCGGGTGGGGGACCTCGGCGTCCTCACCGAGGCGGAGCGGCATCGCGGCCCCGCGATCGACGCCGCCGACGCCGCGCCGCCCGTGCGGACCCTCGCCGAGATGACCGCGGCCGCTGCTGCCGCCGCACCGCGGGGCCTCGCCGCCGTCGATCCCGCCGCCGACCGCGCGATCACCTACCGCGAGCTCGACGAGGCCTCCAACCGGTGGGCCCGTCTGTTGATCGGCCAGGGGGTCGGGGCGGGCGATCGGGTCGCGATCGCCGTCGCGCGCAGCATCGAGTCCCTCGTCGCGACATGGGCGGTGGTCAAGACCGGCGCGGCGTTCCTCCCCGTCGACCCCGCCTACCCGGCACCCCGGGTCGCGCACATGCTGGCCGACGCGCAGGTGCGGATCGGGCTGACACGTGCCGCCGACGTCGAGGCGTTGCCGGCGGACGTGACGTGGGTCGCCGTCGACGACGACACCCCGGCCGCGCAGCTCGTCGCGACCCTGTCCGACGACGCGATCGCCCCGCGCCACCTCGTCCGGCCGATCCGACCGGACGGTCCGGCGTACGTGATCTACACGTCGGGGTCGACCGGTACGCCCAAGGGCGTCGCGGTGACCCACCGCGGTCTCTCGGCACTCGCCGCCGATCAGCGACGGCGCTACGGCACCGATCGTCGTTCTCGTGTCCTGCATTTCGCGTCACCCAGCTTCGACGCCTCGGTGCTGGAGTTGCTGCTCGCGCTGGAGACCGCGGCGACCCTCGTGATCGTCGCGCCGTCGGTGGTGGGCGGGTCCGAACTCGCGGATGTCCTGCGCGCCGGCGAGGTGTCCCACGCCTTCATCACCCCCGCCGCGCTGGCGACCGTCCCCGACGTGTCGCTGCCGTCGCTGCGGACCGTGGCCGTCGGAGGCGAGGCGCCGACGCGGGATCTCGTCGCACGGTTCGGGGCGACGCGGACCATGCTGAACGCGTACGGCCCCACCGAGACGACCGTCGTCGCGGTGATGGGGGAGATTCACCCGGGCGGACCGGTGACGCTCGGCACGCCGGTGCCGGGCACGCGCGCCCTCGTCCTGGACAGCACCCTCCGCCCCGTCCCCACAGGGACACCAGGCGAGCTGTACCTCACCGGACGGGGTGTGGCGCAGGGATATCTGGCCCGGCCGGATCTCACCGCGACACGCTTCGTCGCCGACCCCGACGGCGCGGGGGGAGTGGCCTACCGCACCGGCGACGTCGTCCGCCACGACCGACACGGCCGCCTCACCTATCTCGGTCGCGCCGACTCGCAGGTCAAGCTGCGGGGATTCCGCATCGAACCCGGTGAGGTGGACGCTGTCCTCGCCGCGTGCGACGAGGTGCGCTCGGCGGTCACCGCCGTCCACGGGGCCGGCGCCGACGCGACGCTCGTCAGCTGGGTGGTCCCCGCCGACCCCGCCGTCGACCTGGACGTGGACGCGCTGCGTCGGCAGGTCGCCGCGCGGCTGCCACGCCACTTCGTCCCCGCGAGCATCACCGTCATCGACGAGGTGCCGCGGACGACCAACGGCAAGCTGGACCGCAGGGCCCTGCCGGAGCCGGTCGCGCAGTCCGGCCCGGCGTTTCGCGCACCGACCACGGCGGTCGGGGCGGCGGTCGCGGTGGCCTTCGCCGCGGCGATCCCCGGTGTCGAGAGCGGCTCGATCGGCCTCGACGACGACTTCTTCGATCTCGGCGGCACCTCGCTCGGCGCGACGCAGGTCGTCGCGGCCCTCGCCGACACCACCGGGTCCACGGTGCGCGTGCGGGATCTCTTCGACCACCCGAGGGTCGGTGCCCTCGCCGCCGCCCTCGGAGACGCCCAGCCCGCGGTCGGGGAGATCGTCCGAACCCCGGACCACGACGGGGGCGCGACCGAGGGACCGCTCGCCCCGGCGCAACGCCGGATGTGGATCGTCCAGGCCGCCGACACGGCGTCGTCGGCCTACAACGTCCCGATCGTCCTGGGCATCGACGCCGACGTCGATCTCGGTGCCCTGCGGGCGGCCTGGCGGGATGTCGTCACCCGGCACGCCGCGCTGCGCACCGTCTTCCCCGTCGTCGACGGCAACCCCGTGCAACGTGTCGAACCGGTCGACGGGGTCGACGGCACAGGCGGTCTCGACGACGTCCTCGAGATCGTCGACGTGACCGATCCCGCCGCCGTCGAGGCGACCACCCACCGGCAGGCCCGCGCCGGGTTCGATCTCGCCGTGCGATGGCCCCTGCGGGTGACGGTGATCCGGCGCAGCGGCCACACCGATCTCGTGATCGTCGTGCATCACATCGCCGCGGACGGGTGGTCGCTGCCGATCCTCGTCGAGGACCTGTTCACCGCGTACAGCGCGCGGATCACCGGCAGCACACCCGACCTGCCGACGGCGCCGGTCACGTTCCTGGACCACGCGCGGCGTCAGGTCGCGGCCCTCGGCTCCGTCGACGACCCGGGATCGACCGCCGCGCAGCAGCTCTCCCACTGGCGGACGCGTCTCGCCGACGCCCCGTCCGAGACGACCTTGCCCACCGACGCGCCGCGACGTCCCAGCGCGTCGGCGACCGCTACCGTCGACCGTCGCGTCGACGACGAACTGCGGGACGCGATCGCCGCCGCGGCGCGGGCGGTCCGGGCGGGGCCGTTCGTCGTCGTGCACGCGGCCCTCGTCGTCCTGCTCCACCGCCTCGGCGTCGGCGACGACCTCGTGATCGCGACGCCCGTGGCGGGTCGGGACCACCCCGACGTCACCCGCGTGGTCGGCATGTTCGTCAACACGGTCGCTCTCCGTACCGCGGTGTCGCCGCACGACGAGGTGGGTGCGCTCTTGTCGCGGGTTCGTGACGCAGACCTCGACGACCTCGACATGGCGGACATCCCGTTCGACGACGTGATCGCTGCGGTGAACCCCGCCCGTGTAAACGGCCGGGTACCGCTCGTGCAGATCGCGTTGTCGGTGCACGACCTCGCCGACGACGGCGCCCTCGACGTCGACGGCATCCCCGGTGTCACCGCTCGCGAGATCGACACCGGGGCGGCCAAGTTCGACCTGCAGATCACCGTGCGCGGACTCTCGCCGCGGACGCCGACGGGTTCCATGCAGATCACCTATGCCCGGGATCTCCACGACCATGCCGACGTGGACGCCTTCGCCGATCGCCTCCTGCACGTCCTGAGGACCGTCGCCGACGGTTCCTCCTCCTCGATGGCCGTCGGCGACATCGCCGTCCACCCCGACGGGGAGGGGTCCGCTCTCGTCGTCGGTCCCGAGGCGGTCGAGCCGCGGACGGTCCCGCAGATGCTGGCCGAAGCGGTCGACGCCCGGCCGGACGGGATCGCCGTGGTCGACGCCGACGGGCCCATCACCTACCGCGTCCTCGACCGGCACACCACGCGACTGGCCCGCCACCTCCGCGGACTGGGCGTCGGGCTCGGCGACGTCGTCGCGGTGGCGGTGCCGCGCTCGGCGTACGCGATCGCTGCCGTGTGGGCGATCACGAAGACCGGTGCCGCGTGGCTGCCCGTCGACCCGCTCTATCCCGCGGACCGCATCGCGCACATGCTCGACGACAGCGGGGTGACGGTCGGTGTGACGACGGGCGATCACGTCGACGCCCTGCCGGGTGCGGTCCGCTGGGTGGTGCCCGACGACCCGACCACCATGCGCGACGTATCGTCGCAGTCCGCGGATGCGCTGTCGGACATCGCCATGCCCGTGGACGCCGCCGCCTACGTCATCTACACCTCGGGATCGACCGGACTGCCCAAGGGGGTCGTCGTCCCGCACCGCGGGCTCGCCGGTCTGCGCGCCGAACTCCGCTCTGCCACCGGGGTCGGACCGACCGCGACCGTTGCGCACTTCTCGTCGCCGAGTTTCGACGCGTCGGTCCTCGAGATGCTCCTGACCCTCGCCGGACCGGCCACCGCCGCGGTCGTCGGCACCGACGTCTACGGCGGGCCGCCGCTCGCGCAGACCCTCGAGGAGCGCGCGGTGACCCACGCCTTCCTCACACCGGCCGCCCTCGGCAGCATCGACCCCACCCGGGTCCCGACGCTGCGCACCGTGGTGGTCGGTGGCGAGGCGGTCGGTGATGTCCTGGTCCGCCGGTGGTCGCGCGAGCGCACGCTGCTCAACGCCTACGGCCCCACCGAGATCACCGTGTTCGCCTCGCTCAGCGCACCGTTGCGACCGGGCGCGCGCGTCGACATGGGTGCGCCCAACCGCGGCGAGTCGGCCCTTGTCCTCGACCGCCGCCTGCATCCCGTGCCCGTCGGGGTGGTCGGAGAGTTGTACGTGCTCGGCGACGGGATCGCCCGCGGGTACCACGGCCGTCCGGGCCTGACCGCCACCCGATTCGTCGCGTCACCCCACGGCGGTGACGGGTCGCGGATGTACCGGACCGGCGACCTGGTCCGCTGGACCCGCGACGGGACGCTCGAGTACGTCGACCGCGCCGACAGCCAGGTGAAGATCCGCGGGTTCCGCGTCGAGCCCGGCGAGATCGACGCCGTCGTCGCCGATCACCCCGGCGTCCACCAGGTGGTGACGCTCGTGCGGGGTGAGGGCGCCGCCGCCTCGCTGGTGAGCTACGTGGTCCCGGCGTCGGGCAGATCGGACGTGCCGGAGGACATCCGAGCACACGCGGCGCGCAGCCTGCCGCGGCACATGGTGCCGGCGTCGGTCGTCGTCGTCGACGCCATCCCCGTCGGGCCGAGCGGCAAGATCGATCGCGCGGCGCTGCCCGTCCCCGCCGAGCGGTCGGGCACCGGTCGTGCGCCGCGTCCGGGGACCGAGGCGGTGATCGCCGAGGTGTTCGCCGACGTCCTGGGCCTGCCGTCGCTCTCGGCCACGGACGGGTTCTTCGACCTCGGTGGCACGTCGCTGACCGCGACCACCGCGGTGACCGAGATCCGGCGGCGCACCGGCGTGGAGGTCGCGGTCGCCTGGGTGTTCGCCGCGTCGACCCCGGAGGAACTGGCGTGGCGGATCGACGGTGTGCAGGTGGGCGCCGGGCCGACGGGCATGAGCCCGGCGATCGTGTTGCGGCCCGCGACGGACTCGCCCCGCGCCGACCGCCCGGCACCCCTGGTGGTCGTGCATCCCGCCATAGGTCTGTCGTGGTCGTATGCATCGCTGCTGCAGCACGTCTCGGGTGATCGCGCTGTGTACGGCCTGCAGAACCCCGTCCTGGCCGGTGAGACGGCGGCGGCGTCGCTGGGTGACCTCGCACGACGTCACCGGGACACCATCCGCGACCTCGTCCCCGACGGTCCCGTGCACCTGCTCGGCTGGTCGCTCGGCGGGATGCTCGCCGCCGAGCTCGCCTGCCTGCTGGCCGAGGATGGCGCCGGGCCGGCGTCCGTGGTTCTGCTCGACTCGTACGTGCTCGCCGACCATCCGGGATGGGACGAACCGCCGTCGCCGGCCGATCTCGCCGTCGAGTTCGGTGTCGCCGACCCCGACGACGTCGATCCCGATCTCACCGTCGCCCAGGCCCATGGACTGATGCACGGACTTCCCGGACCCATCGCGGACCTGCCGGTCGAGGTGCTCGAGTCGCTGTACGACGCCTACCGCGACGCGACCGCGCTGGCTGCCGGATGGCGCCCGCGGCCGGTTCCGGGAGACGTCGTGTTCGTCACCGCCGCAGCCGATCCGCCCGGACCGCCGGCGATCGACGACTGGCGCGGCGTCGTCGCCGGTGACCTCGCCGAGGTCGTCGTCGACGCCCGACACCGCGATCTGCTCGACCCGGACGTCGTCGCGCGGTGGGCGCCGCGCGTCGGCGGGGCGATGACCACCGAGGGACAGGACGGGCGATGACCGCGACCGACACCACCGACGACCGCGCACCCTGGGAGCGGCACGCCGCACGGGCGGCCATGGAGTCCACCGAGCCCGACGCCTCGGCGTCGTCGGATCGACTCGACGATGCTGCCGCCGTATCGATCCGGGGTCTCCGCAAGGTGTTCGGCGGGGGACTCGGCCGGTCGGCCTCGACGCATGTCGCGCTCGACGGCATCGACCTCGACGTGCTCCCGGGAACGGTCCACGCCCTGCTCGGTCCCAACGGTGCCGGGAAGACGACGACCGTGCGCATCATCTCGACCCTCCTCGCCCCGGACGGTGGCGCCGTGCGGGTCCTCGGCCACGACGTCGCCCGTGAGGCCGTCGCGGTGCGACGGGCGATCGGGGTGTCGGGGCAGTACGCGGCCGTCGACGGCAACCTGACCGCGTTCGAGAACCTGAGCATGGTCGGTCGGCTCTATGGGATGAACCGTCGTGCGGCCGGGGTCCGGGCGCGGGAACTGTTGGACGACTTCCGCCTCGCCGACGTCGCCGATCGCCCGACCCGGACCTTCTCCGGTGGGATGCGACGCCGTATCGACCTCGCCGGGGCGCTGGTGGCCCGCCCGCGGCTCGTGATCCTGGACGAGCCGACCACCGGTCTCGACCCCCGCGGGCGTCGCGATATGTGGTCGCTCATCACCGACCTCGTGGCGGCCGGGACCACCGTCCTGCTGACCACGCAGTACCTCGAAGAGGCCGACACCCTCGCCGACGAGATCACGGTCATCGACAAGGGCGTCGTCATCGCGCGGGGCACCGCCGACGAGTTGAAGTCGACCATCACGCAGGCGATCCTGACCGTCGTCGTCGCCGAGGGCGCTGGCGACCAGGCCGTGACGCGGGTGCTGTCCGACATCGGCGTGGCACCCCCCGAACGCGTCGACGGTCTGGACCGATGGACGGTCGCAGTCTCCGACGGGACCCGTTCCGCCACAGCAGCTGTCGCGGCGCTGACCGCCGCAGGCGTCGAGGTGGTCGACTCCTCCGTCAGCGCGCCCACGCTCGACGACGTGTTCCTTACACTCACCGCCGAGAAGGAGTCGCAGTCATGAGCGTCGTGTCCGACAGCGTCATGATGGCCGAGCGCAACCTGATCACCATCCGTCGTGTGCCGACCCTGCTGGTGAGCGCGACGGTCCAGCCGCTGATGTTCGTGTTCCTCTTCGCCTACGTCTTCGGGGCCACGTTCGGCGGTGGGTCCTACCGCGAGTACCTGATGGCCGGGATCTTCACGCAGACCGTGGCGTTCAACGCAGCGTTCACGACGGTGGGGTTGGCCGGGGACCTGCAGGACGGGATCGTCGACCGCTTCCGGTCGCTGCCGATGTCGCGGATCGCCGTCGTGTTGGGGCGCACCGTCTCCGACCTGGCGGTGAGCATCGTCAGCGTCGCGGTGATGGCGCTGTGCGGGTTGGCCGTCGGGTGGCGGATCCGGGGCAGCGTCGGCGATGCCGTGCTGGCGTTCGCGATCGTCCTGCTGTTCGGGTTCGCCGTGTCCTGGATCGGGGCACTGACCGGTCTGATGGCGAAGACTGTCGAGGTCGCGCAGAGCGTCGGGTTCGTGTGGCTGTTCCCGGTGACCTTCCTGTCGAGTGCGTTCATCTCCGCGCAGAGCCTGCCGGGTCCGCTGCGCGCGATCGCCGAGTGGAACCCGGTCACCGCCGTCGCGACCGCGTGCCGGCAACTGTTCGACAACCCGGCCCCGCCGTCGTTCCCGGTCGCCACCGGCTGGGTGGCCGACCACGCCGTCGCCTACTCGATCGGCAGCTCGTTGGTGATCCTCGTGGTGTTCGGGACGCTCTCGGTGCTGCGCTACCGACACGTCGCGAGCCGCTGACCCCGGGGCCGTTCGTTGGGCACCCGGAACCGTCTGTTGGGCGGTCGGAGCCGTTCGTTGGGCGGTTGGGACGCCGCTAGCCGCTGACCCGGGTGGGTCAGCGGCTCGCGAGTCAGGCGGCAGCGTCAGTCGGTCACGACTGCAGTGGCAGCAGGATGTTCTTCACCTGGGGGTCGGTGCGCAGGTAGTCCTGCACTGCGGGGTCCTTGAACACAGCGACCAGCTTCTTGATGTTGTCGGTGTTCTGCCAGCGTGTCCCGATGGTCAGCTGACCGGCGAACTCGTCGGGGGCGGCGGGCGCGAAGATCTGCTTGGTCAGTGGGATCCCCGCGGCCAGGTAGTACTCCGTGTAGCCGACGGTCGCGTCCAGGTCGGGCAGGGCGCGTGACTGGGCGGCGAAGTCCAGCAGGGTGAACTGGATGTTCTTCGGGTTGGTCGCGATGTCGTTCTGGGTCGCCCGCGACTTGTCGATGCCCGGCTTGAGCGTGATCAGACCGGCGCGCTCGAGCAGCCACAGGCCCTGGGCCTCGTTGGCCGGGTCGGAGTAGAGGGAGACCTTGGCGCCGTTCGGCAGCTGCGAGACGTCGGTGTACTTGTCCGACCAGATCCCGAATCCCCAGCGGAACACCGGCGTCGAGGCGACCTCCTTGAAATCAGGGTTGGCGTCGAGTACCTGCGACAGCCACCGCTTGTGCTGGTAGATGGTGCCCGCGACCTCACCGTCGCTGACCGCGCGGTTCAACGTGGTGCTGTCGGCGAGACCCTTGAACGCGACCTTGATGCCGTAGCGAGGGGCGACGTTCTTCGCGATGTAGTCGACGAGAGCCTGCTCGTTGGCGTTGCCCTCGGCTGTGACGACGGTCAGTGTGGCGCCGGCCTTCTCGTTCGGCGACGTCGAGTCCGACCCGAAAAATCGCCAGGCGACGAGTCCGGCGACGACCGCGACGACGACGATGACGACGCCCGCGATGATCGGTCCGCGACGGCGCTTCCTCACCTCGAAACCGGTTGTGGTGTCGGTGGTGGACGGGGGACTGGTCTGCGTCATGGTGTCTCCTTCGGTGCGCAGGGGGCCACGGCCACGCCCGGTGCGCGTCCGTGTGATGAGCGAGATGCTGTGAGGTGGTTCTTCCTGGGCGGTCAGACCTTCGACGGCAGGCGGGCCGATCGCACCGACTGCTCGGGGGAGAGGAACCGGACCAGCGCGTCGCCGACGACCTGGATGACCGCGACGGTGACGACCAGGGTGATGATGGTCGCGATCATCACCTGGTGGTCGAAGCGCTGATAGCCGTAGGTGACCGCGATGTAGCCCAGTCCGCCGGCGCCGATGGTCCCGGCGATCGCCGAGTACTCGATCATCGCGATCGTGTTGATCGTGAGACCACCGACGATCGACGGCAGTGCCTCGGAGATCTGCGCGGTGCGGATGATCTGGAACTTCGAGCCGCCCGCCGCGGTGGCGGCGGCGACCACAGACGACGGCACCCCGCGCAGTGAGTTCTCGACGATACGGGTGAAGAACGCGATGCCCGCGATCGACATGGGGACCACCGCAGCGGGGATGCCGATGTTGGTGCCCGTGATCAGCCGCGTGAACGGGATGATCGACGTCATCAGCACCAGGAACGGCAGCGACCGGCCGATGCTGATGACCCACGACAGCGGTGTGTGCAGCGCCCGGTTCTCGAACAGGCCACCGGGAGCGAGGTTGTGGACGATCGCACCGAGCGGGATCCCGACGACGGCGACGATCACCATCACGATGCCGACCATGATCACGGTGTCCTGGAACGCCGGGATCAGCAGGCCGGGGATCTCGTTCGTCGGGACGGTGATGGCCGCCAAGACGGTGCTCGACGCGCTCACGCCGCGACCACCTGGGTCGTCGTGTCGACGGGTCGCGCGGTCAGTCCGAGCGGTCCCGCCGCGGAGACCACCGCCGCGACGTCAGCCTCCGGCACGCCGATCGTCCACTCGCCCACGGGGACCCCGCCGACGTCCTGCACATGACCACCGAGCACGGTCAGCGTGGCGCCCGTCGCCGTGCCGATGCGGGTGATCCAGTCGCCCGGCACCGCGGGTGAGGTGTGGGTCACCCGGAGCGCGCGGACACCCGGCGCCGGAGCGGTGGTCGCGGCGCGCGGCCGGAGCGCGGACCCCAACGCGGAGTCGGGATCCAGGAGCAGGTCGACGACTGCGCCCTGCTCGACGATGCGTCCGTGATCCAGTCGGCCGACGCGGTCGGCGACCTTCACGATGGTGTCCATCTCGTGGGTGATGAAGACGACCGCGATCTGCAGGTCGTCACGGACCTCGGTGAGCAGCTCCAGGAACGAGTCCGTCGTGGCCGGATCCAGACCCGACGTGGCCTCGTCGGACAACAGCACCGACGGACGCAGGGCCAGGGCGCGCGCGATGCCGACGCGCTGGCGCTGACCGCCCGACAGCTGATGGGGGTACCTGTTCGCCTGCGCCGTCAGTCCGACGCGGTCGAGCAACTCCGCGACCCGCTCCTGCGTCTGGGTCTTGGTGACGCCCAGGTACTGCAGGGGGAGAGCGACGTTCTGCGCGGCGGTGCGGCGGCTCAGCAGATTCGCCGACTGGAACACGGTGCCGATGCGTCGCCGTGCTGTCCGCAGACCCGCCTCGTCGAGGTCGGTGAGACGCTCGCCGTTCACGACGACGGACCCCGACGTCGGACGTTCGAGCAGGTTGATGCACTGCGCCAGCGTCGATTTGCCCGCACCTGACGGTCCGACGACGGCGAAGATCTCACCGGCGGCGACGGCGAAGTCGATGTCGTCGAGGACGGTGACGGCGCCCGGGCCGCTCCCGAACGTCTTGGTGAGTCCCTGGATCTCGATCACCGGAGGATCATCACGGCGGGCGTCGCGGTCACACAGCATTGCGATCACGGTGATTCCGGTGCGGCCTGCGACGCCTGTATGTGCTGTGACCAGCGGAAACCGTTATCGCGGCATAGTAAAAAACCTCCCTCCGCCTGTTGGGCGGTCGGAGCCGTTCGTTGGGCAGGTGAAGCACCGAAAACGGTTGTCCACAGATGCTTTTGAGTCTCCGATCTTGTCGGACCCCTCGTGTACACATGTACTCATGACGAGCACGGGCATCATCGACGCGCGAGACGCGTTGCGTGAGGTGATGGCTGTGCTCGCTGAGATTCCCGCTGCCGGTGATGAGGTCGAGGCGGTTGATCGGATCTCCCTGTTGGAGTCGATCAAAGCGGCCTGCGCCGCGGGGCAGGCGGCGGACACTCTGCGGTTGCAGGAGTTGCGGTCGGCGGCGGAGGCCGAGCGGGGCGTCCCGATCGAGCGACGGTGCCGGGGGTTGTCGGCGGAGGTGGCGTTGGCGCGGCGGGTGTCGGGCAACGCCGGTGGCCGCCATCTGGGGTTCGCCCGGGCGATGGGCGAGATGCCGAACACCTTCGCTCGCCTCCGAGAGGGCAGCCTTTCTGAGTGGCGGGCGACGATCCTTGTCCGGGAGACCGGCTACCTCCAGGTCGAGGATCGGCGCGTCATCGACCACGCACTGTGTGCCGATGCCGCGACGCTCGACGGTGTCGGCGATCGGGCGCTGGAGGCGTTGGCGAAGCAACTCGCCTATCAGCGTGACCCGCAGGCCGTCGTGGACCGTAACGCATCCGCGCCGAAGGACCGTCGCGTGAGCATGCGGCCGAAACCCGATGCCATGGTGCAGCTCTCGGCGCTCCTACCGATGAAGGCGGGGATCGCCGCGTACGCCGCGCTGAAGCAGCATGCGGACGCACTCGTCGGCGACGGCGATCGCAGCCACACGCAGATCATGGCCGACACACTCGTCGAACGACTCACCGGCAAAGCCCGAGCCGAGGACCTCCCGGTCGCGGTGGACGTAGTTGTCTCCGCGGATGTCCTCCTCGCCGACTCCAGCGCCGCGGCGGAGGTTCCCGGCTACGGGCCGATCCCGGCCGATACCGCCCGGGACCTGATCACCGATGCCCTCGACGCGGACGCCCTGGTCACGCTGCGACGGCTGTTCGCAGCGCCGGACTCCGGTGCGCTCGTCGCCATGGAGTCGAAGGCGCGGATCTTCCCGTCCGGTCTGCGCCGCTTCATCACCCGCCGCGACATCTCGTGTCGGTTCCCGTACTGCGATGCCCCGATCGTCGAGATCGACCACGCACACCCGCATCACGACGGCGGTGCGACGGACGCTCTCAACGGGCTGGGGGAGTGTCGGACGCACAACCGGCAGAAAGAGAGCTTCGGCTGGCAGGTCACGACCGCGATCGACGACGACGGCACCCACGACGCGTTGATACGAACACCCACCGGACACGAACACCGCTCCCGCGCACCCGCGCGAGATACCGATGAGGCCGCGTAACCGCGCACTCCGCCGCAGGCGAAGATGGTGGCGATGACTCTCACCACCCTGGCGCTGTTGGCCGTGGCCGGATTCGGTGCCGGGCTGGTCGGCTACATCACCGGGCTGGCGTCGCTCGTCAGCTATCCGGCGTTGCTCCTCGCCGGGCTGTCGCCGCTGGCTGCCAACGTCACGAACACCGTCGCGCTCGTCTCGGTGGGTGTGGGGAGCACCGCGAAGGCGGGGTCGTCGCTGCTCGACGACCGTCGGCGACTCTCGATGCTCGGTGCGATCGCCGTCGTCGGTGGTCTGATCGGCGCGGGCATCCTTCTGCTGTCCCCGTCCGGATCGTTCGAGGCGATCGTTCCCGTCCTCGTCGCGCTCGCCGCGGTCGCCGTGTTGGCGCAGCCCGTCCTGCGGCGGGCGGCAGGTCACCGGGAGATGCCGACGGTTTTCGCCGTCGCCTCGATGGCGGTGGCGGTCTACGGCGGCTACTTCGGTGCCGGCGCGGGCGTCATCTTCCTGGCCCTTGCGCTCGTCACGTCGGCGCAACCGCTGTGGCGGGCGACGTTACTGAAGTCGGCGCTCCTGGGCCTGTCGAACCTGTCTGCAGCGGTCGTCTTCGCGATCACCGGCCCCGTGCATTGGGTCGCCGCCCTCGCCATGGGCATCGGCTGCCTGGCCGGCGGGTGGGCCGGACCCCCGATCGTCGCGCGACTGCCCGCCGGCCCCCTGCGCATCGCGATCGGCATCGCCGGCCTCGGTCTCGCCGTCTGGCTCGCTGTTCGTTGACGATGCCCGTTCCCGCGACACCCGTCGACTCCCGCGACTGTGATCGCAGTCGCGGGAGTCGATCTCTGTCGCGCGACAGGGTCAGATCAGACCCAGCCGCCCCAGCCACGGCTGCACGATCGACGCGACCCGGCGGCGCTCGAGGTCGGCCCAGATCCACCGCACCACCATCGACCCGTCCCAGCGCAACAGGTCTTCGCGAGCTTTCTCGTCTTCGACGACGTCTGCGACCGTCTGACCGGGCTTGAGCAGCCGGCCGTACTTGACGTGGCCGTCGAACTCGCCGACGAGCTGACGGTCCCAGTCGAAGTCCGTGACGATCCTGCGTCCGCGGACCCGACGCTCATGCTGTAGTCGGGCGGTGGGTAGCCGCGCCGTGATCATCTGAGCTCTGCTCCACGACTCGCCGACGCTCTCCGCTGCCCCATCCGCGAGGGGCAGGGCGATACGCGCGGCCGCGTTTCCCCGTCGACGACCCCGAGCGATGGTCTCCGCCATCACCTCCCTGTCGGCGCCGGCTCGCAGTGCAGAGTCGAAGACGACGAGCGCGGCGTCGAAGTCGTACCCGCACGCGACGTCGACTGCTGTCCGTTCGATGCTGGTGGTCGGGACACCATCGACGACGACGGTCTCCTCGGGGCCGAGGAGCCCACTGTGGATGTGCCGCGTCGGATGGACGCGCCCACCGGACGCCGTTCCGGTGGTGACGTGAACACGCGAGAAATCGGGGTGGAGGAGACCGAGGCCGTGCATGACGGCCGCCGACTGGTGACTCACCGGCAGGGTGTGCGACGGGCATGCGAGGACACGCAGTCGGTGCGAGGCCTCGGGGAGCCGGTCCGCGGTCGGCACCCACACTCCCGGCCGCAGCCGTTCGAGCTCGCCGGCACGCACCCGGGCCTCGAGAAGGCGGTCGGTGAGACCGGATGCGAGCGCGGCCGGGCGTCGGAGCACAGCATCAGCGTCGTCGTTCGTACCCATGACCATTGGACGCAGCGGGACTCCGTCCGGATCCGTCGACTCCCGCGACAGTCCTCGACTGCCGCGACTGCCATCGCAGTCGCGGCAGCGGAACGGTGTCGCGGATGCGAGGAGGTGTCGCGGGAAGCCGGGTGCGGCAGGGTTCGGCGTGCCGTTCGCTGACAGCGAGAACGCGGGTCGGGACGGGTCGGCTCAGTGCGTGACAGGCGAAACACTCGTAGCGTGGAGAGGTGACGTCAGCCTCAACCGGACATCCCTCTGCTCGCACTCTCGGCGAACTCCGCGCCTCCGGCCATGTACAGCGGTCGGTCAAGGACGAGATCCGCAACAACCTCCTCACCAAGCTCCGGGCCGGTGACGACCCGTGGCCCGGCATCGTCGGCTTCGAGTCGACCGTCGTCCCGCAGCTCGAGCGCGCGCTCCTCGCCGGCCACGACGTGGTCATGCTCGGCGAACGCGGCCAGGGCAAGACCCGCCTGCTCCGCACCCTGGCCGGACTGATGGACGAATGGACGCCCGTCATCGAGGGCTCCGAACTCGACGAGCACCCCTACGAGCCGATCACCCCGGCCGCGATCCGCAAGGCCGCGAATCTCGGCGACGACCTGCCGATCGAGTGGCGCCACCGCTCCGAGCGCTACTCGGAGAAGTTGGCGACGCCGGACACCTCCGTCGGCGACCTCGTCGGTGACGTCGACCCGATGAAGGTCGCGGCCGGTCGCAACCTGGGTGACCCGGAGACCATCCACTTCGGGCTCATCCCGCGCGCCCACCGCGGCATCGTCGCGATCAACGAGCTCCCCGACCTCGCCGAGCGCATCCAGGTGTCGATGCTCAACGTGATGGAGGAGCGCGACATCCAGATCCGCGGCTACTCGCTGCGGCTCCCGCTCGACGTGCTCCTCGTCGCCAGCGCGAACCCGGAGGACTACACCAACCGCGGGCGCATCATCACCCCGCTGAAGGACCGCTTCGGCGCCGAGATCCGCACCCACTACCCGCTCGAACTCGACGACGAGATCGCCGTCATCGAGCAGGAGGCGGACCTCGTCGCGACCGTCCCGACGTTCATCGTCGAGATCCTCGCGCGGTTCACCCGCTACGTCCGCGACCACCCGTCGATCGACCAGCGCTCGGGCGTCTCGGCGCGCTTCGCCATCGCCGGCGCCGAGACCGTCGGCGCGGCGGCGTTGCACCGCGCGACGATCACCGGCGAGGAGTCGGCCGTCGCGCGCGTCGTCGACCTGACGTCGATCATCGAGGTGCTGCGCGGCAAGGTCGAGTTCGAGTCCGGCGAGGAGGGGCGCGAGACCGAGATCCTCGAGCACCTGCTCCGCAAGGCCACCGCCGACACCGTGCGGGCCCACCTGGGTGGCATCGACATGGCCCCGCTGGTCACCGCGCTGGAATCCGGCGAACCGGTCGTCACCGGCGACCGCGTGACCGCGTCGGAGCTGCTGAAGAGCATCCCGTCGCCGGACACGACGACCCCGGTCGTCGACGCCGTGGCCGAACGCCTCGACGCCGCCGACGGTGGCGAGCGCGCGAGCGCACTGGAACTCGCGCTGGAGGGGTTGTTCCTCGCCCGGCGCATCAGCAAGGAGGCGGACGACCACGGCGTCACCATGTACGGCTGACCCGCGGCGTCCCGGCCGCCACAGCATCACGGAGAGCATCACCTGATGGCACGCAACAGATTCCACCGCTCCTCCTACCAGCGCTACCGTGGCGGCCCCGATCCGCTCGCCCCACCTGTCGACCTGCGGTCCGCCCTCGACGAGATCGGCGAGGACATCATGGCCGGGGCGTCGCCGCAGCGCGCGATGCGTGAGTACCTGCGTCGCGGTACGCAGGACATGCGCGGGCTGGACAAGCTGCGCGAGCAGATCAACAAGCGTCGCAAGGAGTTGCTCGAGAAGAACAACCTCGACGGCACCTTCGACGAGATCCGCGAACTCCTCGACTCGGCCGTGCTGAACGAGCGCAAGCAACTCGCGCGCGACCTCGACGACGAGGCGCGGTTCGCCGAGATGCAGATCGGGAACCTGCCCCCGTCGACGGCTCAGGCGGTGCAGGAGCTCTCCGACTACCAGTGGCGCTCGCCGGAGGCGAAAGCCGACTACGACAAGATCTCCGACCTGCTCGGTCGCGAGATGCTCGACCAGCGGTTCCAGGGCATGAAGGACGCGCTGGAGAACGCGACCGACGCCGATCGCCAGGCCATCTCGGAGATGCTCTCGGACCTCAACGAGCTTCTCGCAGCGCACAACCGCGGTGAGGACACCACCGAGCAGTTCGACGAGTTCATGGAGAAGCACGGTCAGTACTTCCCCGACAACCCCCAGTCGACGGAGGAACTCGTCGAGGCGCTCGCCAAGCGGGCTGCCGCGGCTCAGGCGTTCTACAACTCGCTGTCACCCGAGCAACGTGCCGAGCTCGACCAGCTCGCCCAGCAGGCGTTCGGGTCGCCGGAACTGATGAACCAGCTGGCGCAGATGGATTCTCAACTGCGCCAGGCCCGTCCCGACATGGGGTGGGGTGACTCGGCGGACTTCACCGGTGAGCAGGGGATGGGCATGGGTCAGGGCGCCGGTGCCCTGTCCGACCTCGCCGAGCTCGAGGCGCTCTCGGAGCAGCTTTCGCAGCAGTACGCCGGTGCGCAGATGGACGACATCGACCTCGACGCGCTGGCACGTCAGCTCGGCCCCGAGGCGTCGGCGGATGCGCGCACCCTCGCCGAGTTGGAGAAGGCCCTCAAGGAACAGAACATCTTCCACCGCGACGCCGACGGCAACCTGCAGTTGTCTCCGAAGGCGATGCGGCAGCTGGGGCAGTCGATCTTCCGTGACGTCGCCGAGCAGCTCTCCGGCCGCAAGGGCGACCGCGCGACACGTCGCACCGGCGCTTCGGGCGAACCGACGGGGGCGACCCGCGAATGGGAGTTCGGCGACACCGAGCCGTGGGACGTCACCGCGACCGTCGGCAATGCCGTGCGGCGCACCATCACCGAGCAACCCGGCGGTGCCGGCGTCGATCTGGCCCGCGAGGGCGTGCGCATCGACGTCCGCGACGTGGAGGTCGCCGAGACCGAGGCCCGGTCGAAGGCGGCCGTCGTCCTTCTCGTCGACACCTCGTTCTCCATGGAGATGGAGGGGCGCTGGCTGCCGATGAAGCGGACGGCAGTGGCGTTGAACCACCTGATCAGCACCCGGTTCCGCAACGACGAACTGTCGCTGATCGCGTTCGGTCGGCACGCCCGCACCATCGACATCGCCGAACTGACCGGGCTGCAGCCGCGGATGGAGCAGGGCACCAACCTGCACCATGCGTTGATGCTGGCCGGGCGGCACCTGCGCAAGCACCCGAATGCGCAACCGGTGGTGCTCATCGTCACCGACGGTGAGCCGACAGCCCACCTCGAACCCGACGGCGAGCCGTTCTTCTACTACCCGCCGCACCCGGCGACCCTGGCCATGACGGTCCGAGAACTCGACGCGATCTCGCGTCTGGGTGCACAGGTCACCATCTTCCGTCTCGGGGACGACCCGAGCCTGGAACGCTTCATCGACCAGATCGCCCGACGGATCGGCGGACGCGTCGTCGCCCCGGACATCGACGGCCTCGGTGCCGCGGTCGTCGGTGACTACCTGGGGTCACGACGGGGCCGTCGCGGGTAGTCGGGGAAAGGTGACACGAACTGTCCGCGTCGGCACCTCGGGATGGGTGTACCCGCCCTGGCGGGGCACCTTCTACCCGAAGGGCCTCGTCCAGCGACGGGAACTCGAATACCTGTCGTCGACGCTGAACTCGGTCGAGATCAACGGCACCTTCTACTCGCTGCAGAAGCCGGACAGCTTTCGCCGCTGGACCGATCAGACGCCCGACGACTTCGTGTTCGCGGTGAAGGGCCCGCGGTTCATCACCCACATGAAGAAGCTGCAGGATGTCGACACCCCGCTGGCGAACTTCTTCGCCTCGGGTGTGCTCGCGCTCGGCGCCAAGCTGGGGCCGGTCCTCTGGCAGCTGCCGCCGACCCTGCAGTTCGACGCCGAGGTCCTCGCCTCGTTCCTGGACCGACTGCCCCGGACCACCAGCGCCGCAGCCGACCTCGCGAGACATCACGACGAACGACTCGACGGGCGGGACTGGACCGAGACCGACGCCGACCGCCCGGTGCGGCACGCGGTGGAAGTCCGACACCCCAGTTTCGAGTCGAGCAGGGCTGTGCGGGTGATGCGGGACGCCGGGGTCGCCATCGTCCTCGCCGATGCGGCCGGCCGGTACCCGGTGATCGACGAGAAGACCGCGGACTTCTCCTACTCTCGCCTGCACGGTGACGAGAAGCTCTACGAGAGCGGCTATTCCGGCGACTCGCTCGACGCGTGGGCGCAGCGGTTACGACGTCGCCGCGGCGACATCCACGCCTACTTCGACAACGACGTGAAGGTGCACGCGCCGTTCGACGCTCGCGGACTCCTCGACCGGCTCAGCTGAGCCGCTTGCGCTTCTCGCGCGGCGGACCCTTGCGCTCCACCGACACCCCGCCCCAGAACGCCAGACCTGTGATGGTGACCCGCGGGCCGCCGGGACGGCTGCCCGGTCCCGACGCGCGACGATCGAACCCGCCCATGATGCCGACCCCTCGGACGTCGACCTCGACGTCGGGCGGGACCACGATCTCGATGCCGCCCATCACCGCCGTCGCCTGGATGTCGAGCGTGCCGGTGGTGAATCGCGCCTGACGCAGGTCGATGCTGACCCCGCCCCAGAACGCGACCGCCGTCAGCGTCCCGGCAACCGCGACGTCACCGGCCAGTTCCGATCCGCTCATCACCGCGATCAGTCGCTGGACCGGGGCCCGGCCGGACGGTGCGGACGACGGCACCGATCCCGCGATCGCGTCGACGCGCAGGTCGGCGGTGAGGGGCGCGAGATCCTCGGTGGTACGTGCCGCGACGGCCGCGCCCGCCCGCGTCTCGTACTCGCCGGGGCTGAGATACCCCTGGGCCATCGCCGCAGCGAGGATGTCGTGGACGCGACCACGGTCGGCGTCGGAGACACGGATCGCGGGCCGGTCCCCGGGCCGGTCGGCGGGCAGATCGCTCATACGCCGACCCTATCGACCGGAGCCGTTCCCGTCGCCGCGCTGCCGGGACCGGTAGGCCGCCACGGCGTTCCGGTTGCCGCACGTCGTCGAGCAGTAGCGACGGGATCGGTTGCGGGACAGGTCGATCACCAACGCCTGGCAGGTGTCGTCCGCGCAGATCGAGAACCGCGACATCTCGTCGGCGCGGATCACGTCGATCATCGCCATCGCGGCCTCGACGAGCATCCGCGCGGCGAGAGGCGCCTCGTCGTCGACGGCGTGGATGTGCCAGTCCTGCCGGTCGTGGCGGACCAGCCGCGGCGTGGCCCGGTACTCGGCGAGGATGTCGTTGACGAGGCCGACCGCGTCGCCGGTCGTGGCCGTGAACAGCTCCCTCAGCCGCGGCCGAGCCGCGCGGACCGCGTCGAGCTCCGCGACGTCGCCGTCGATGCGTCCGGTGAATCCCTGGTCACGCACGAACCCGCCGAGGTCGTCCACGGTGGTCAGGGTGTCGGGGTCTTCCGCGGTGTTGGCCAGTGCCACCGCGGCCTGCAGCGACAGCTCAGTGTCATCGGTGAAAACCACGTTGACACATTACCGCGATGGCGCCTAGCGTCATCACCCATGCGATCGATGGGTCATGACAGTCGTTTCGGGGTGGGACTGGTGATCGCGCTCGTCTCCGCCTTCTCGTTCGGCCTGTCGGGCGCGATCGCCCGCCCGATGCTCGAGAGCGGGTGGTCGCCGGGCGCCGTCGTCACCCTGCGCATCGCGGTGGGCGCGCTCGTCGTCCTCCCGGTGGGTGTCGCGTCGTTGCGCGGTCGGTGGTCGCTCCTGCGGCGCAACGCCGCGACGGTGATCGCGTACGGCCTGCTCGCGGTGGCCGGTGCACAGTTCTGCTACTTCTCCGCGGTCCGGTCGATGCAGGTGGGCCCGGCCCTCCTGATCGAGTACACGGCACCCGCAGCCGTCGTGCTCTGGCTCTGGGTGCGGCGTGGGCAGCGGCCCTCGGCCGTCACGGGTGCCGGCGTCGGCGTCTGCGCGCTCGGTCTGGTGCTCGTCCTCGACCTGATGTCCGCGTCGACAGCGGTGACCGGGACGGGGGTCGCATGGGCGTTCGGCGCGATGGTCGGCGCGGCCGCCTACTTCCTGATCAGCGCCGACGACCGGTCCGGACTGCCGCCACTGGCACTCGCCGCCGCGGGGCTGGTGGTCGGCACCGTCGTCCTCGCCCTGCTGGGCGCGGTCGGCGCGATGCCGATGACGGTCGGGACCGCGGACGTCGCCTATGCGGGCGTCGAGATGTCCCCATGGGTCGCCGTGCCGGTGCTCGGCGTCGTCACCGCGGCCACCGCGTACGTCACCGGCGTCCTCGCCGCACGACGACTCGGACCGCGCGTGGCGTCGTTCGTCGGTCTCAGCGAGGTGGTGGCCGGCGTCGTGTGGAGTTGGGTCCTGCTCGCCGAGCTTCCCCGGCCCGTCCAGTTCGGCGGGGGCGCGCTGATCCTCGTCGGCGTGATCGCGGTGAAGTCAGGCGAGAAGCGCGGCGATGACGGCGATGACGGGGATGGACACGATGGTGGTGACCAGGGCGCTGTCGCGAGCGAGCACCACCCCGCGCTGGTACCGGGTGGCGTAGACGAGGACGTTCTGCGCGGTCGGTAGCGCCGCGATCACGACCTGCGCGAAGAGGTTGTGGCCGCGTTCGTCGAACAGGAAGTACGCGAGCACGAACACCAGGATCGGCTGCACGATCATCTTCATGACCGACGCCAGCGCGACGTCGCGACGGGGGTTGTCGCCCTTGCGCAGCACGCTGACGCCCGTCAGCGAGAGCCCGAACGCGAGCAGCGCACCGGGAACCGATGCGTCGCCGAGCATCTGGATCGGTTCCGACACCGCCTGCGGCAGCGTCACCCCGGCCAGCGAGATGATCAGTCCGATGAGGCCGCCGATGACGATGGGGTTCGTCAGTGGAGCGATGACCGTGTCCCGCAGCGTGATCCGACCGGCGCCGGACCGCAGGGCGGTCAGGTCGAGCATCGTCAGCGCGATGGGGGAGTAGATCATGATCTGGAACAGCAGCAGCGGCGCGACGAACGTCGCGTCCTTGAGCACGAAGATCGCGATGGGGATGCCCAGGTTCGCGCTGTTCACGTAGCTCGACGAGAGCGCACCGATCACCGCCTCGGGGACCTGCCGTCGCAGCACCGTCCGGGCGAGGACGAAGTAGACCGCACCCACCGCGAACGCGCTGCCACCGGCGATCACGAGCGTCGTGGAGAAGATCTGTGCGACGTCGGTGTCCGACAGCGAGTGCAGCAGCAGAGCCGGTGTGAAGACGAAGAACACCAACCGCGACAAGGTCTGGTGCGCGTCGGGTCCGAGCGTCCCGGACCGTCCGAGCACCCATCCCACCCCGATGAGGATGAAGATGACGGTGAACCCCTGGACCACTCCGGACACCGGGGGGATCCTACGGGCGCTCCGCATCACCGGATCGTCGGGCACGGCCACCAGTAGACATATGTCTACTCACTCGGCCTACGATGTCGTCATGACGGAGACAGTCCCCATCGCGCAGTTGCGGCAGAACCCTGCGCCCGCGTTGAAGGCTGTGAGCGAGGGGAAGACGCTGGTCGTCACCAGCCACAATCGGCCGGTCGCAGACCTGGCCCCACACCGGGAGGCGCGGGGGGTCTCGCCGGCCGACCTCGTCGCCGTGCTGACGCGGACCCCTGTCGACGACGCGTGGAGCGCCGAGGTGGAGGACACCCGAGATGTCGAGACCGACGATCCCTGGGCATGACGAGGCGTCGCGCGCTGCTGGACACGTCGGTACTCGTCGCGATGCGCAATCCCGATGAGGCGGCCCCCGATCTGACCCGCTTCGACGAACTGTTCGTGAGCTCGCTGAGCTACGCCGAGATGCGAATGGGTCTCGCGACCGTCGACGGCGCCGACCGTGCCCGTCGCCAGGATCGGCTGGATGCGGTCACCAACCTGTTCGGCGCCGGCCTCGTGTTCGACGATTCCGCCGCGCTCGAGTTCGGGCGGATCGCGCGCGCCACGATCGAGGTCGGCCGAAGCCCACGCAATCACGTCATCGACCGGATGATCGCGGCCGTTGCTGCCGCACACGGGCTCGTATTGGTCACCCGCAATCCCGCAGACGTGTCGGGTCTCGAAACGCTGGTGGACATCACCACCCTGTGACGCCGCTCACTGCCCGCTCGTACAGTGGCGGTGAGGCCGTGCCGGCGGCCACGGAAGGGCGCGATGGATTTCGAGGACACCCCGGACGAGGCGGCCTGGCGCGAGAAGGTGCGGTCGTTCATCACCGAGCACCGCGACGAACTCGGCGACCGCAGCGACCGAGGTCACGACGACGTCCGCTCGCGACAGCGCGAGGCCGTCCTCTACGACGGGGGTCTCGTCGGTGTCACCTGGCCGACGGAGGCCGGCGGTCACGGCGGCACCCCGATGCAGCAGGCCATCGTCGACCAGGAACTCGCGCGGGCGGGCGCACCGGGCCTGGTGAACTTCATCGGGATCGGCATGTGCGGTCCGACGGTCATCGCCCACGGCACCCAGGACCAGAAGGACCGCTACCTCAAGCGACTGCTGCGGGCCGACGACATCTGGTGCCAGCTCTTCAGCGAACCCGCCTCGGGCAGTGACCTCGCCGCGCTGCGCACCCGCGCGGTCCGCAACGCCGACGGCGACTGGGTGGTCAACGGGCAGAAGGTGTGGACGACGGTCGCCCACCTCGCCGACTACGGCATCCTGCTCACCCGCACCGACCCGGACGTCGCGAAGCACAAGGGGCTCACGATGTTCGTCGTCGACATGAAGGCGCCCGGCGTGACCGCACGGCCGCTACGCCAGATGAGCGGCGGCGCCGAGTTCAACGAGGTGTTCTTCGACGACGTCGTCATCCCCGACTCCGAACGTCTCGGCGACGTCGGCGCCGGATGGTCGGTGGCCATCACCACCCTGATGGCCGAACGCTTCTCGCTCGGCGGGGGCGGCGGAGAGCTCGGCATCTCGCCCGACGCGGTCGCCGCACACGTCGCCGAGCACCTGTCCTCCCTTCCCGAGGCGCGTCAGGGCGTCGTCCGGCAGCGGTTCGGCCGCGCGTTCGCGGAGGCGCTCGCGACCCGCTACACCGGGTATCGGCAGCTGTCGGCGATCAGCCGCGGCGACATGCCGGGACCGGAGGCGTCCGCCGGCAAGCTGTCGGGCACGGCCACGGCGCGCGAACTCGCCGACATCGCCGTCGAACTCCTCGGCGGCGACGGTGCGTTCGCGGCCGAAGGCGGCGGACAGTGGCAGGCGATCCAGGCGAGCCTGCCCGGTCTGGCCATCGCGGGCGGCACGAACGAGGTGCTGCGCAACGTGATCGGCGAGAGGGTCCTCGGCCTGCCGCCCGAGCCGCGCGCCGACAAGAACGTCACGTTCCGCGAGAGCATCGCCGTCGCCGCCGGTGGCTCGGAGGCCCCCGCCCAGAAGGAGGCGCAGCGCGCATGAACTTCGACCTCGACGACCAGCAGCGCGATCTCGCCTCGGCGGCAGGGGGTTTCCTCCGGTCGGTGACGTCCACCGACGCCATCCGCGCCGCCCTCGACGGTGACTCCAGTGGCCTGGGACCCGGCCGAGAGCAGTTGGCGCAGAGCGGGTTCGCCGCCATCACAGTCCCGGATGCGGCCGGAGGTGGTGGTGGCTCCGTGCTCGACCTGGCCGTCGTCGCCGAACAGGCGGGCCGTGTGCTGGCCGCACCGTCCCTGGTGACGTCCGCGCGGGCCGCGATCCTCCTCGACGGAGACGACACGCGCCTGGCCTCACTCGCCGACGGTTCGACGGCCTTCGCGGTGGTCGATGTCGGCGAACCCACCCTCGACGCGGTCGGTGCGACGTCGTTCCTCGCCCTTGTCGGTGACGACATCGTGGTGGGATCCGGGACCGTGGAGACGCCCGACCCGATCGATCCCACCCGCGGGCTGGGCCGCGTGACACTCGGTGACACCGAGGTGCTCGCGGCCGGCGCGCGCGATCGGTGGGAGCGAGCCACCGCGGTCGGTCGTGTCGTCCTCGCGGCCGAGGGTCTCGGCACCGCCTCTCGCGCACTGGAACTCGGGGTCGCGTACGCCAAGGACCGGGTCGCATTCGGTCGGGCCATCGGGTCCTACCAGGCCGTCAAGCACGCACTGGTCGACGTCTACGTCGCCGTCGAGCAGCTGCGGTCGCTGGTGTGGTGGGCGGCCTGGGCCGCCGACGCCTCACCCGACGAGCTGCCGCTCGCCTCCGCCGCGGCGAAGGCGTTCGCCGCGACGGCTGCGCAGCAGGCCACCGAGACCCTCATCCAGGTCCACGGTGGCATCGGTTTCACCTGGGACCACGACGCCCATCTCTACTGGCGTCGCGCGAAGGTCGACCGGTTCCTCCTCGGCGACGAGACCACGGCCTACGACGAGGTCGCGCGGGTGGCGCTGGCCTCGGCCTGATCCGCCGTGGCGGCGGTCACCGTGCCTGGGTGATCGCCAGCGCCCGTCGGGCGTCGGCTTGTTGTGGATCGAGTCGGCTGTGCCGTTCGAGCTCGCAGAGGCCGTGCAACGTGCTCCAGAGGAGTTCCGCCCGGACGCCGGCATCGTCGCGGTCGGGCCCGATCGCATCGACGATCACGTCGAACGCAGCAGTCAGCGCGGCGGGCGTCGACTCGCTGGCGAATGGGACGCCGACCGCCAGCGAGAACATCGCCTCGTAGGTCGCGGGGTGGGCGCGCGCGAACGCCAGGTAGGCGTCCACCAGGGCGACCAGCGGATCGCCGCCGCCGTCGACAGCAGCACGCGCGGTCACCGTGAACTCCTCGAACCCGAGGACGGCCACCGCGGTCACCACACCGTCGCGACCGTCGGGGAAGTGCTGGTAGAGCACGGGCGGCGTGTACTCGATCTCGTCCGCCAGTCGTCGCGTCGTCACCGCCGCCCAACCATCCGCCTCCGCGAGGTCGCGGGCCGACGTGACGATGCGGTGGTGCCGCTCCGCTCTCTCTCGCGCGCGGCGATCGGTCGATGCCATGCGCCGGAATCTACCGCCGTTCAGAAAATCTATCAACGATAGACATCGACGAACGGGCGTGGTTCTATCAGCGGTAGAACCCATATCGACGGAAGGCAGTTCGATGAGCGCAGTGGTGGTAGGGCTGGCAGGTGTCGCGGTGATGGCGAATGCGGTGGTCTACGGGACCGACATGTTCGCGGGTGCGGTGATGACGTCGGCCTACGGACGGATGGACGACGCGACGATGACGCTCGCCGCAGGGTGGGGGCACCACTTCGCGGATCGACGGATGCCCGCGTTCGGCGTGCCCGGCGTGGTGGTCGCGCTCGCGGCGACCGTCGCCGCCGCCGTCTGGGGAGGTGCGACCGCCGCGATCGCAGGAGGCGTCGCGGTGGCTGCGCTTCTCGTGTGGCTGGCGGTCTACGCGGTCGTCGCCAAGCCGATCAACGAGCGCCAGAAGGAGGCCGCGCGCACCGGCGTGATTCCCGCCGACGCACGAGACCTCCAGCGACGGTGGGATTCCGTCGCGCCGCTGCGCATCGCCTTGCAGGCCGTCGCGCTGGTCGCCCTGCTCGTGATGGTCGCGATCTAGCGGCTCGACACGAACGGCAGCAGGGCCATCTCACGGGCGTTGCGGATCGCGGTCGCGACCTGACGCTGCTGTTGTGGCGTCAGGCCCGTGACGCGGCGACCACGGATCTTGCCGCGGTCGGACAGGAACAGTCGCAGCGTGGCGACGTCCTTGTAGTCGACCTCGGTGATCCCGCGGTCGCGCAGGATGTTTCGCTTCGGCGCGGCGGGCTTGCCCGTCTCGGGCCGTCGGCGCGGTGGCTTCTTCGTCACGGTGTCACCAACTCGATTTCGTGATGCCGGGCAGTTCGCCGTTGTGCGCCATGGCGCGGAACCGGACACGGGAGACACCGGCCTTGCCGATGTAGCCGCGGGGCCGGCCGTCGACGACGTCGCGGTTGCGCAGCCGCGTCGGGCTGGCGTCGCGGGGGAGCCGTTGCAGGGCGAGCTGGGCGTCGGC
Source organism: uncultured Williamsia sp. (assembly GCF_947494875.1). Taxonomy (GTDB): domain Bacteria; phylum Actinomycetota; class Actinomycetes; order Mycobacteriales; family Mycobacteriaceae; genus Williamsia_A. The sequence goes on along the minus strand of NZ_CANLWM010000007.1, from coordinate 284,720 downwards.
GCGGGAGTCGTCGTCGGCCTGCGGGTCCCGGATGATCGCCTTCAGTGCCGCGCGACGCTCGGCGTACCGGGCCACCACCTCGCGGCGGTGCAGGTCGCGGTTGATCTTCGACTTCTTCGCCACCTCAGCGCTCCTCGCGGAAATCGACGTGACGGCGCACGACCGGGTCGTACTTGCGGATCACCAGGCGATCGGGGTCGTTGCGACGGTTCTTGCGCGTCACGTACGTGTATCCCGTTCCCGCCGTGGACTTCAGCTTCACCACCGGGCGGATGTCGGTGCTCTTGCCGGCCATCAGACCTTCTCTCCTCGTGCGCGGATCCGCGCGACGACAGCCTCGATGCCGTCACGATCGATCGTCTTGATGCCCTTCGCCGAGACCCGCAGCGTCACCGTGCGGCCCTCGCTGGGCAGGAAATAGCGCTTGCGCTGCAGGTTCGGATCCCACCGTCGCGACGTGCGGACGTGGGAGTGCGACACCTGCTTGCCGAAACCGGGCACCCGCCCGGTCACCTGGCAGCGTGCGGACACGTGCCCTCCTCATGCAAATGGAAATCGTTCTCGATTGTGGCTACGGTAGCGCTTGTCGACAATCATTGCCAACAAGAGGAGGTCCAGTGCAGAAGACGCCGGTGTTCGTCGTGGCCGGGCTCGACCCGGTCGCCGTCGACGCGGTCGCGACGGGCCTGTCGGTGCCGGGGACGGCGGTGGTGCACCACGACCTGGTGGAGGTGTCGCTGGGGATCATCACCCGGACCGTGCGACAGGTCGACGCCGACGGCATCACGCAGACCTGGGTGACCCGCATCGACCTGGACCACGGGTGTGTGTCCTGTGCGCTCCGGCACGACCTGCTGCCGACGTTGCGCGCTCTGCATCGCCGGTCGACCGTGGAACGCATCGTCGTGGCCCTCGACCCGCTCATCGAGCCGGAGCCTCTGTGCTGGGCGATCGAGAACGTCGACGTCGTCGGGGTGCCGGGGCAGATGGACGGCCCGGCTGCCCGTGACGTCTGCGTCGAGGCGGTCATCGGCTGCGTCTCGGCGGGGACCTGGCTGGACGAGGCCACCGGTGACCTGACCACGGCCGAGGCCGGTTTCGACTCCGGCGACCCCGCCGACGAGCGGACGCTCGCCCAGGTGGCCGTCGGGCACGTCGCCGTCGCCGACGGCCTTGTCGTGCACGGTGCGGCACCTGCGAACTGGGATGCGGCGGTGTTCGGCGCGGTGGTCCGCCGTCTCGCACCGGAGGCGCCGGTCGTGATGGAGGCACCCGGGCGCCCGCTCGACGGGCGACTGGTGTCGCTCCTCGTCGCGGCCATGCCGCTAGGCGCGCGTCGTGACCGGACTGTCGGCCCGTTCGACCCGTTGCTGGCCGGTACGCCGCCACTGGAGGCGGACTGCGGCGTGCAGCTCGTCGAGTTCACCGTCGCCCGGCCGTTCCATCCCGGCCGGCTGCACGACGCACTCGACCACCTTCTCGATGGCGTCGTCTGCTCGCGCGGACGGATGTGGCTCGCCACCCAGCCCGACGAGGCGCTGTGGATGGAGAGCGCCGGCGGCGGCCTGCGCGTGGCGACGGGCGGACCCTGGTTGGCGGCGATGACCGACGACGAGGTCGCCGACGTCGATGCCGAACGCGTCGCACTGGCCGCGGCGAGGTGGGACCCCGACTTCGGCGACCGGCACACCAGCCTCGTCGTCCTCGTCTGGCGCGCCGACCCCGACGCCATCCGCACAGCACTGCGCCGGGCCTGCCTCACCGACGACGAGATGTCCGCAGGTCAGAGCGTGTGGTCGACCTGGGACGACCCCTTCGGCACGTTCCACGCCGACCCGTGCGAGACGTCCGTCCCGCACCCGATCCACGAGAACGAGGAGAAGTCATGAAGCCCGGAGTCCACCCCGACTACCACCCTGTCGTGTTCCGCGACTCGTCCACCGGCAAGCAGTTCCTCACCCGCTCGACGGTCACGTCCGACGTCACTTTGGAATGGGAGGACGGGAACCGGTACCCTCTTGTGGTTGTCGATGTCACGTCCGACTCGCATCCGTTCTGGACTGGTGCGCACCGCGTGATGGACACCGCAGGACGAGTGCAGAAGTTCGAGCGCCGATACGGGCGCCGCGGACGGCCGTCGTCCGGCGCGAGCCACAAGGGCGACGTCGACACGACCGAATCGTGAAGTGAAGGAAAGGGCTGGATCATGGCGGTACCGAAGCGGCGGATGTCTCGGGCGAACTCGCGGAGTCGTCGTGCTCAGTGGAAGGCCGACAACCCGGCTCTGCAGGAGGTCAAGGCCGGTGGCGTCAGCCAGCGTGTCCCGCGCCGCCTGGTGAAGGCCGTGCAGATGGGCATCATCGACCTCGACCGTCGCTGACAGTCGGTCGTTGACCTGAGCCCGAGATCGGGGCCTCGAGGATTCGTCTCCTCGGGGCCCCGATCTCGTGCTGTCAGGGGTTGGTGGTCGACGTGGCGAGGTCGACGCCGACAATGCTGCGCAGTTCTTCTGGCGTGGTGCCGTGCAGGTCGCGGACGGTCGCGCCGTCCGGGCCGATGTCGAAGGTCGCGAGGTCGGTGTAGATCCGTGTCACGCAACCGATCCCGGTGAGCGGGTAGCTGCATTCCTCGACGAGTTTCGACGTCCCGTCCTTCGTCATGAGGGTCATCATCACGAACACCTGTTTGGCCCCGATCGCGAGGTCCATGGCCCCGCCGACGGCGGGGATCGCACCGGGGGCGCCGGTGTGCCAGTTCGCGAGGTCGCCGCGCGTCGACACCTGGAACGCGCCGAGCACGCAGACGTCGAGGTGGCCGCCGCGCATCATCGCGAACGAGTCGGCGTGGTGGAAGTACGACGCCCCGGGCAGTTCGGTGACCGGGATCTTGCCCGCGTTGGTGAGGTCGGGGTCGATCTGATCGCCGACGGCGGCCGGCCCCATGTTGAGCATCCCGTTCTCGGTGTGCAGGACGACGCCGGAGTCGGCGGTCAGGTGATCGGCGACGAGCGTGGGCTGGCCGATACCGAGGTTGACGAACGAGCCACGCGGGATGTCGGCGGCGATCGCCGCGGCGATCTCGTCCTTGGTGCGGGGGTGGTCGGTCATCGGGGCACCTCCACGATGCGGTCGACGTAGATCGACGGGGTGACGACGGATTCGGGGTCGAGGGAACCGGTCTCGACGATGTCGGTGACCTCGACGACCGTCCGGGCGGCCGCGGTGGCCATCACCGGTCCGAAGTTGCGGGCGGTCTTGCGGTACACGAGGTTGCCCATGCGGTCGGCGATGTGCGCACGGATGAGGGCGACGTCGCCGCGGATGGGGTATTCGAGGACGTGGGTGCGACCGTCGATCTCGCGGGTCTCCTTGCCCTCGGCGAGCAATGTGCCGACGCCGGTCGGGCAGAAGAACGCGCCGATACCGGCCCCGGCGGCGCGCATCCGTTCGGCGAGGGTGCCCTGCGGCACCACCTCGAGCTCGATGGCGCCGTCGCGGTAGAGGCCGTCGAACACCCACGAGTCCGACTGGCGTGGAAACGAGCAGATCACCTTGCGGACGCGGCGTTTCGCCAGCAGCGCCGCGAGGCCCGTGTCGCCGTTGCCGGCGTTGTTCGAGACCACGGTGAGATCGGTCGCGCCCTGGTCGATCAGTGCGTCGATGAGTGCGACGGGCATCCCGGCCATGCCGAACCCGCCGACAAGGATCGTCGCACCGTCCTCGATCCCGGCGACCGCCTCGGCGGTGCTGTGACAGATGGTCGTCGTGCCCATGCAGGTCCTCACCGGTACTTCCGTTGCCGCAACTGATGATTTACAGAAAACTTGCACTCTTTTTCTACCGTCTTCCGCAGATACCCGGGGGCAGCCGGGAATGTGCGCGTGAGCGCGGCGAGATCGGAACGTGGTCGTGAGTGCTCATCGGGTGAAGAACCGTGCGAAGGCCAAGGCTCGAGCGGCACGAGTGGCGAAGCGCGCGCAGGGACGGCATCGCGCATCGGCGCAGCACGAGGTGCCGCTGTGGATGAAGACCGGCGCGGTCGCGATGGGGATCGGTGCCGCGGTGTTCGCGGGCAACGGTGCGATCGCGGGCGCCGACACGGCGACGGGTGCCTCGAGCGGCGGTGTCGCGGCCACCGACTCGTCGACCTCGTCGAGTGCGGCGACGACGCGAACCGCAACCGACGTGCCGTCGCCCACGTCCACCGCGAGCGACGTGCCTTCGACGTCGTCGACCGGCACAGAGCCGCCGACAGGGTCGCCGGTGGCGGGTGCATCGGACACGGCGTCGTCCACCCCCGGATCGACCGCTCCGTCGGGGACCGCCGGCACGACGGCGCCGCCGCCGCCGGCTGCACAGCAGTCCGGCGCAGCCACCGGTGGCGCGTCATCTGCGTCGGGCGGCGCTGTCACGACGGCCGGGTCCGGGGCGACCCCCGGTGCGAGCTCGCCGTCGACGCCCGCGAGGACCTCGACGTCGACCACCCCCTCTTCGTCGACCGCAGCCAGCGCGGGGACGGGTACGACATCGGGTGGTGTCGCCACCTCGACAGCAGGATCGACAACCTCCCCCGCCCCGACGGCGCCGGCAGGTTCGGTCGCCAGCTCGCCGAGCATCGTCACCGCGAGCACTCCGACCGCGGCGGCGTCGACGTCCACCACCTCGGCTCCGGCAGTGCTGCGGGCAGCGGCGACGCAGCAGAAGCAGGCTGTGGTGGCGCCGGTGTCGGCGATCGCTGCGGTGGGATTGACGCTGTTGGGGGTGCCGGTCGCGGCGACGAACCAGACGACGGGACTGCCGGTCACCCCGGCGCCGGTGGTCAACCCGCTCGGTGATCTGGTGGCGGCCTTCTTCCGCCGGATCCAGTCGGTGTTCGATCCGTACCGCACGAATCAGAACGCGTCGACGACGATCAACTCGACGACGGGTCAGGTGACGGGCAGTGCACAGTTCACGAGCCCGTTCTTCCTGCCGCAGTGGTACACCATCACCGCGCCTGCCGGGGGTACCGCGAGCATCGACAAGAACGGACAGTTCGTCTACACCCCGACCGCGACGGCCCGTCACGCCGCTGCGGCACCGGGGGGTGCCACGTCGGACTCGTTCACCGTGACCGCGAACAACGCGATATCGAAGTCCTCGATCGTGGTCACCGTGCCGATCGTGCCGATCAATTCTGCTCCGGTCGCGGGTGCGACGACCGTCGGCACTCCGAGAGCCGATGGTGCGGTGTCCGGGTCGGTGTCGGTGACCGACAGGGACAACGATCCGATCACCTACACCGCGTCGACTCCCGGCAAGGGCAGCGTCGTGGTCAGCAGCACCGGCGGGTTCACCTACACCCCGACCACCACCGCGCGCCACGATGCCGCGTCGACCACCGCGCCGACCTCGGCGGCATCGGACGGGTTCACCATCACCGCCTCCGACGGCCACGGAGGTGTCACCCCGATCTCGGTGGTCGTCCCGGTCCTCCCGGCGAACCAGGCCCCGGTCGCGGGTTCCACCACGGTGGGCACGCCAGGGGCGAACGGTGTCGTCACCGGGACCGTCTCGACGACCGACGCCGACAGTGACACCGTCACCTACACCGCGGGAAGCGGCGCGGGCGCGCCGAGCCGCGGCTCGGTGGTGGTCACCCCGGCAGGCGGGTTCACCTACACGCCCGCCAGCAGCGCCCAGCACGCCGCCGCTGCCGGCGGCGGGGCGACATCGGATTCGTTCACCGTCATCGCCTCCGACGGGCACGGCGGGTCGACCCCGATCAGTGTCGTCGTGCCGATCGCCCCGGCCAATCAGGCGCCGGTCGTCGGGACGACGACAGTGGGAGCACCCGGTGTGAACGGTGTTGTGGCCGGATCGGTCTCGGCGACCGATGCCGACGGAGACACCGTCACCTATTCCGCCGGGAACGGGTCGGGTGCGGCCCCGTCGCGGGGGACGGTGGTGGTCACCTCGAGTGGCGGGTTCACCTATACCCCTGCGGCCGGAGCGGGAGGCAGCGGTTCGACCAGCGACACGTTCACCGTTATCGCCTCCGACGGTCACGGCGGAGCCACCCCGATCAGCGTGACCGTGCCGATCGCAGCAGACAATCAGGCCCCCGTCGCCGGGATCACGTTCGCCAACCCACCCGGCACGAATGGCGTTGTCACCGGGTTCGTCTCGGCGACCGACCCCGACGGAGACCCCGTCACCTTCAGCGCACCCACCACCGGTCTCAGCGCTCAGGGCGGCGCAGTCGTCGTCGACGGCGCCGGGACCTTCACCTACACCCCGACCGCAACGGTTCGGCACGCCGCGTCCGCGAGTTCCCGGTACACCGACTCGTTCACCATCACCGCCTCCGACGGACGTGGTGGGTCGACGCCGATCACCGTGACCGTGGCCGTGTCCCCCGTCAATGCTGCGCCGGTGGCCGGAATGTCATCAGCCACAGTCGTGTCGACGGTGACCGGTCAGGTCACCGGGTCGATCGGCGCCACCGACGCCGACGGCGACCACCTGGAGTTCCACGCTCCCAGCACCGGTCTCACCTCCGGCGGCGGGTCGATCACGGTGTCGACGGACGGCACCTATTCCTACGTCCCCACAGCAGCAGCGCGCCATGCCGCTTCCGCGCCAGGTGGAGTCGGCGCCGACTCTTTCGTGGCAACTGTCGACGATGGCCACGGGGGGACGACGCCGATCACCGTCACAGTGCCGATCTCCCCGGCCAATCAGGCTCCGGTCGTCGGGACATCCACTGTCAACGCGGCCGGCGCGAACGGCGCCGTCACCGGGTCCGTGTCGATCACCGACCCCGATGGCGATCCGCTGACCTACACCTCGACATCTCCGGTCAACGGGGGATCGGTCGTGGTCAACGCCAACGGCACATTCACCTACACCCCCGGCGCCGCGGCACATTCCGCCGCGGCGAACGGTCCGACCACCGACACGTTCACGATCAGTGCCGGTGACGGACACGGTGGAGTCACCACCCCGATCAGTGTCACGGTGCCGATCACTCCGGCCAACCAGCCGCCGACGGCGGCGCCGTTCACGAACGGGTCGACGATCACCGGCGTCACACCGGACACCAACACCGTGACCGGGACGATCACCGTCACCGACGCCGACAACGACACCCTCACCTACACCGCCGGCACCCCCGCCAGGGGGTCGGTGACCGTCAACTCCGACGGCTCCTTCACCTACATCCCGACTGCGGCAGCCCGTCACGACGCCGCGGCGACGGGGAACTTCTCCGACACGTTCACCGTGACCGTCAGCGACAGTCACGGCGGCTCGATCCCTGTCACGGTGACCGTGCCCGTGAGCCCGATCAACACCTCCCCGGTCGCCGGGACCACCACCGTCGGCACACCGAACGCCACCACCGGCGTCGTGACCGGCGCGTTCTCCGCCACCGACGCCGACGGTGACGCTCTCACCTGGTACCAGAACGGCAGTCCCACCAACGGTTCGGTGACCGTCGACACCGACGGCACCTTCACCTACACCCCCACCACCGACGCACGCACCGCGGCCGCAAACGGCGGTGCGACCAGCGACACCGTCAGCGTGGTGGTCGTCGACGGCCACGGCGGCGTCACCAACGTCACCGCAACCGTGCCCATATCCGCACCCGCGGTGAATCATTCACCGATCCTGGACGCCACGACGTTCACACCGTTCGCTTCCGTCGGTCAAGTGGTCACAGTCACCCTTCATGCCACAGATCCCGACGGGGACCCCATCACGTTCTCGGGTCCGAGTCGAGGCGCACTCACCGCAGACGGGAGACTCACCTTTATCGTGACCGCCGCCGACCTCGTCTTGGGCTATGCACCGATCATGGCCGTCGCCACTGACAATCGGGGTGGCATAACCCCCATCAGCATCTTCGTACCCGCGAACCCCGACCGCGCCCCCGTAGCCGGGCAGGTCACGACAAATGCCCCCGGCGCGGGGGGATTGGTCACCGGGTCGGTCACCGCGACCGATCCCGACGGCGACCCCCTCACGTTCACCGGGCCCACCGGGGCGACCACGAACGGTGGCAGCGTGACCGTCACGCCCACAGGTGGTTTCACCTACGCCCCGAGTACGACCGCGCAGCACGCCGCTGCCGGCGGCGGGCCGACCACCGACAGCTTCTACGTCAACGTCACCGACGGCCGAGGCGGCTCCGTCGCCATACCGGTCACCGTCACCATCGCCCCGGCGAACACGGCCCCCACCGCGACCGTCCGCGCCGGCTCCGGTCCGGCAGGCAGTGTCGCCAGTGCGAGCGTCACTTCGGGGAGTGTCGGCTTCACCATCGTCGGCAACGACGCCGATGGTGACGCGATCACCTTCAGTGTGCCCAGCGGGGGTACGCCGCGAGGAACAGTGAGCCAGGTCGGGGGATCCTCGGGGTCGTTCGTGTACACGCCCACCGTCTTTTCTCGCATGGCTGCGTCGACGCAGTCTGTGCTCACGGACACCTTCACGGTGACCATGACCGACGGGCACGGGGGCAGCACGCCGCTGCAGTTCACGGTGCCGATCATCGGGGTCCAGACGACGACCACGATGTTCCTGTCGGTGGTGGTGACGAACGGGATGACGACCATCGTCGCCACTCCGCAGTTCATCCCGCCACCGCCGCCCATCACGACGCCGCCCACCACGACACCGCCCACGACGGGTGGTTCCGGCGGCACCGGGGGTGGGGGCAACAACTTCTACTGCGAAGACGACGGTCACGGCGGCATCTACTGCCCAGTGCGCTGATCCGGTCAGACGTCAGACGTCAGACGTCAGACGGTCGATGTCAGCTGACGGCTCCCCGGCCACCAGTTGCGGGCACCGAAGAGGCGCATCATGGCCGGGACCAGGATCATCCGGACCAGGATGGCGTCGAAGATCACCGCAACGGACAGCGCGAAGCCGAACTGCTTGAGCTCGAGCACGTCCGCGGTGAGGAAGCTGGCGAACACCGCCACCATGATCGCAGCGGCCGCGGTGATGGGGCGGGCGGTGTGCTCGATGCCGTCGACGACGGACTCGAGGTTGTCGCCGGTGCGGGTGAACACCTCGCGCATCCGGCCGATGAGGAACACCTCGTAGTCCATCGACAAACCGAACACGACGGCGAACACGGTGATGGGCAGGTAGATCTGCACGAAGCCGACGCTGGTGAAGCCCAGCACCGACGACAGCCAGCCCCACTGGAACACCGCGACCGTCAACCCCATCGCGGCGCCGGTCACCAACAGGTTCATCAGCACGGCCTTGACGGGGATGACGATGCTGCGGAACACGATCGCGAGGTACAGGAACGAGAAGCCGAGGATCGCGGCGATCACCCACGGCAACTTGCCGGAGATCTCCGACGACGCGTCGACGACGAGAGCCGTCGTCCCACCGACGTATGCGCGGGGCCCGCCGTCGGCGGTGATCGCATCGGCCCGGTCGCGGATCGACTGCACCAGCTCGTTGGCCTTCGACGAGTCGATCGGCACGGACGGGATCACCACCATCAGCGATCGGCCGTCGTTGCTCTGCGAGTACGTGAACGACACCCGCGGGTCCTTGCGGAGCGCGTACTCGAGTTCGATCGCCTGCTCGGCCTGGCGGTCGCTGAGCGGTCCGCGGTTCGGTCCGGTGAACACCGTGGTGATGGGGGACGAGGTGCCGGGCGCGAACTTCTCGGCCAGCACCGTGTTCGCGGGCCCGGTCGGTTGGTCGCGGAGTGCGGCGGTGCCGATGTCGACGCCGTACTTGATCGAGCCAAGCGGGATGATGCAGAGGACCAGCAGCAGCACACCCGCGACGGCGTACAGCCAGGGGTGTCGCATCACGTGCCGGGCCCAGCGGGCCCAGCGGCTCGTGCCGGCGTCGATCCGCGCGTCCGCCGGTCGGAACCGCTCGGGCAGGCCGAACTTGTCGACCGCCGGCCCCAGCGTCGCGAGACCCGCGGGCAGGACTGTCCACGCGGCCACCAGCACACACACGATGGTCAGTGCGACGACGAACGAGATGGTCCGGATCGCCGGCACGTCGACGATCGTCAACGAGGCCAACGCGATCATCACGATGAGCCCGGAGATGGCGATCGTGTGGCCCGCTGTCCCGAGGGCGACGCCGGTCGCGCGCATGACGCCCTCTCTGTCGGACCGTGACGTCACACCGCGTCGAGCCAGTTCCTCACGGAACCGACTCACGACGAACAACGAGTAGTCGATGCCGAGGCCCAGACCGATCATCGACGCCACCGTGGTGACGAGGACGTCGAACGACATCACATGGGCCAGAGCGGAGATGACGCCGAACGCGAACACCAGCCCGATGCCCGTCGAGATCAGTGGGATGGCGCCCGCGACGATCCCGCCGAGTGCGAGCACCAGGACGATCAGGGCGATGGGGATGCCGACGCTCTCGGCGCGTGTCGCGTCGTCGGACTCGACGCGGGTGAGGTCGACGGTCATCGGGGAGTACCCGGTCATCGCGACGGTGATGCCGTCGCGACCGGCGCCCGACAACGATGCCTGGAGTCGCTCGGCGATGCCGATGCGGTCGCTGGCGTCGCCGGAGATCCCCACCAGCGCAACTGCAGCCGTCCTGTCCTGCGAGATCTGCGGCGCGAAACCCTGTGTCTGGTAGGGGTCGACGACGGTCACCACATCGCGCTCGCCGCGCAGTTCGCGCACCACGGACTCGACGCGATCGCGGAACCGCGGGTCGGACACGTCGCGGTCGGACGACGAGAAGGTCACCGCGAGCTGTTCGCTGCCGAAGTCGCCGAAGTGCTGAGCGACCAGGCTGTCCGATATGGACGAGTCACGGTCGGCGACACCGAAGTCGACGCCGACCAACCGCGACTGCAACGTCGGGTACAGCGCCGCCGCGACCACCACGAACAGCAGCCCGACGGCGAGGACGACATACCGATGGCGCGCGACGAACTCGCCCCACACGACACCGGGCGAACGGCGCGCGGTGGTCGCCGCGGGTCGGTCGGCCATGTCCAGCATGGTTCAGCTCCCGGAGATCTCGCGCGAGTAGATGCGATAGGTGCGGTACGGGCTCATCTCGATCCGGGACAGGACCGATCCCTTCATCCAGTCGCTGTCGTCGAGGACGGGTGCGCCCTCCATCCGCGTGTATCCGCGCGCGGCGATCCGACGCCACATCTCGACGACGATCTGCGATGCGACCGAGCGGTCCGGGCAGGACGAGTCGACGAGCATCATGTCGACGCGGACACCGTCCATCACCTCGGTCCGCCTGCGACCCTTCACGTATCGCAACGTCGTCAGGTCGCGCACGAGACGACTGCGATGGTGCGCCGCACGTGCCATCGCCTGGTTCGCGTCGGGGATGCCCATGAAGAACGCGACGGGTTTCCCGCGGTACTCGGCCAGCAGCGTGAGCTCCGGGTCGAGTACGGGGAGCATCATCCTCAGTAGATCCCACATCTCCGCGCGCGACAGAGGCGAGAACCCCCAGAAGTCCTGGAACGTCGTGTTGTACAGCTCGCGCACGATCTCGGCGTCGCGGCGCAGCGTGCGGTAGCTCATGGTGCGGAACGTGACCTCCGACCGCGCGCTGACCCGCTCGTAGAGTTGCTTGTGCCGCGCGAACGTCGGGCTGCAGAACATCTCGTACGGCTCGTCGAAGCGGTAGCTGTAGAAGTCCTTGATGGCGGCCATGCCCCACTTCTCCAGCTGCGCCGCGTAGTACAGCGGGTTGTGTGGCATCCCGATGAGGGGGAGCTTGTTCGCGTCGTCGACGAGGACACCGGCGCTGTAGAACATCGACGGGCTGAACGGGCCGGCCATGCTCGCGAGTCCCCGCTCGGACAACCACGACGACGCGGCGTCCAGAAGGGCCTCGGCGACGGCGAAGTCGTCGACCGCCTCGTAGAAGCCGAAGAACCCGATGGACTCCCGGGTGTAGGAGGTGAACCCGGTGTCGTGGATGGCGGCGATCCGCCCCACCGGACGCAGGCCGTCGAGCGCGACGAAGGCCTGCACGGTGCGGATCTGCCGCAGTTCCCTGGCCGGGGAGCGCAGCGTCGCGTCGACGTCGAACGGCTCGTCGGGCAGGCCGTAGGGGTCGTCGGCGTAGACCGTCGTGTAGACGGCCGCGAAATCCTGCCAGTCCGCGTCGGATCGGACCGGTACGACGCTGATCACAGCGGGGCCTCCTCGAACACTGCTGCGCCCAGGTCGATCCGGGCGTCGCCGGACACGGCGACGGGTGACCGGGCGATGGTGGTGCTGCCGGCGAACACGTACTGACCGGGCCGGACGGTGATCTGCTCGACGAGGGCGTCGGGCAGGAAGACGTCGCACTGGGAACCGAACCGGATCATCCCGTACTGCTCACCGCGGCCGACGGTCTCACCGACGTCGACGTGCGCGACGATCCGATTGACCCACAGGTCGGCGATCTGGGTGACGGTCGCGACCGCCCCGCCCGGATGACGCACCCCGATCGTCAACCGCTCGTTCGTCAGCAGATAGTCGCAGCCCTCGTCGTACGGGGTCTGCCGCGCCAGCAGGTTCGCCCCGACGCGGGCCATCGACCGGTTGAACGGTGCCGCGGACCGGTGACGTCGCGCGACCACCGTCCCCGCGATGGGAGATCGGTTGCGGTGCACCGAGTACTCCGTCATGTAGACGCCGATCAGGAAGCCACTCGTGTCGGTCGCGATGTCGGTGAACTCCTCCAGCGGGATGGTCCGGCCCTTTTTGACCGCGAACGGGACCTGGCCGTGCTCGACCCGCTTGACGTAGGTGACGACCCCGTCCGCCGGGGCGACGACGGCGCACGCGTCGGATGGTGGAGTGCGGACCGGGTCGCGGAAGAAGAACCGCAACCGCCACCACGCGACGGCGCCGGCGAACACCGACGCCGTCGCAGCGACCGCGCCGAGCGTCCACCGTGCGGCAGGGGACACCCGGCTCAATGGTCACGTCTCTCGTCGACCGACGCGGCCCAGGACGCCCAGCGGTCGAGAGCGGGGCGACCGAGACCGCCCGGCAGCAGCCCGATCCCGGCGCACACCGCGTAGAACCCCAGGGACAACACGGCGTTGCCCATCTCCGGCAGCAGCGGGGTGTCGGCGTGGGCGACCCGGGACGGCTCCGCGCGACGACCGACCACCCCGACACGCGGGGTGACCTCCCCGGTCACGCGCCGGCGATGGCGGGCGCCCGCCGGCCCGACAGCAGGTCCTTGAGGGTGACGGTGCTGAAGTACAGCTCGAACAGACGCCGGTGGTCGCACCACGACGCGTCGTGGTCGGCCGGGAAGATGGCCTCGGGCTTGTGCACCTTGCGCATGAGGACGTCGATGTTGTCCCCGAGCATGGTCGCCGCGAACTCCTCACCGGCGAGGTCGGCGACGCGACGGTAGAAGTCGTCCCAGGTGACGAGGTCCAGACCCAGCAGGTCGGCGTAGAGCCGGTGGTCGTAGCCGGTCGGGTTCGACGGCAGCATCCGCGCCATCGGCACGTCGGCCTTGGCGTTGTGGACCATCACCTCGCAGATCACGTCGACGGGGACGTAGTTCATCCCGGGGCCGTCCCAGATCGCGCCGACGGCGATCGCGACCTCGACGATCCGCCAGAAGCTGTAGGCGCGACCGGGATCGAGACCACGCTGCGTGCTGCCGAGGATGTAGGGCGCCTCACACAGCGTCACCGAGAAGGTGTCGTCGTCGGCGAGCCACCCGAGCAGTACCGAGTTGACCCACTTCATCTGGGCGTAGCCGGAGTACCACCACGAGTCGGGTCGGCGGAAGTCCTCGGCGCGCTGGTAGAGGTGGGCGCCGATGCTGCCGACGTAGGTGACGTGCTTGCGCGTGCGGGTGATGGAGAACTCGAGCACCCGCAGGAGGCTGAGGAACCAGTCGTCGCGCAGGTCGACGTAGCTCGACAGGTAGTCGGTGGAGCTGGCGCAGTTGTAGATGAGGCCGATGGAGTCGGCGAGTGCGGTGTAGCCCTCGCGGTCGAGACCGAAGAAGCGGGCGGTCGGGTTGCCCTCGACGATCCGCACCTTGGCCATGTCGACGCTGATCTCGTACTGGTCGAGGGTGGCCTGCAGCCGCCGTCGCGCCGACTCCGACTCCGTCGGCCGGATCATCGCGACCACCTCGGTGATCTGCGCGTCCCGCGACAGCTGACCGATGAGGTGGGCGCCGAGGAACCCGTTGCCGCCCAACACCAGTGCGGTGTCCCGGCGGGGCTCGGGCATCGTCGCGACGCGACGGCGTGTGGCGACGTCGACCGTGGGACGCAGGGCCGTCGGATCGCCGGTGCTGAGCGCGACGACGTCGGCGTACTTGCCGGCGAAGCGCAGGCTCCGGCAGTCGCGGGTGATGAGTGCATCCGCGTGCGGCCACACCGGCCGCAAGGACTCACCCGACGATCCCAGCCCTGAATTCATCCCTCGAAACCTCCCCGTCGCACGTCCATGAGCGGAGTGACCGTATCGGCGCAAAAGGGACAAGTGTGACGGCCGTCGCACAAGTTTGTGAGTACCCACAGAGGCCGGACGCAACATCTGTTGACGTTCCTGTCGCCTGCTGTGACCCGACCTGATCGCGAAGGACAACAAACGATCGTGTCGTCTCAGCACGATCTCAGTCGGCCCGTCCACACTGGAGGGCATGCGCATCCTGGTGGTCGACGACGATCGCGCGGTCCGGGAGTCGTTACGGCGGTCGCTGTCGTTCAACGGCTACACCGTGGAGACCGCGAGCGACGGCATGGAGGCCCTCGACGCCATCAAGTCCGAGCGGCCCGACGCCGTCGTGCTCGACGTCATGATGCCCCGGCTGGACGGCCTCGAGGTGTGCCGGCGACTCCGCAGCACCGGCGACGACCTGCCGATCCTGGTGCTCACCGCCCGCGACAGTGTGTCCGAGCGGGTGTCCGGCCTCGACGCCGGCGCCGACGACTACCTGCCGAAGCCCTTCGCGTTGGAAGAACTGCTCGCGCGGCTGCGTGCGCTGCTCCGGCGTGCCGGGGCCGACGTCGAGGCCGACTCGGAGTCGATGGAGTTCTCCGACCTGCGTCTGGATCCGGTGACCCGGGACGTGTCGCGGGGTGAGCGCCCGATCAGCCTCACCCGCACCGAGTTCGCGCTGCTGGAGATGCTCATGGCCAATCCTCGGCGCGTGCTCACCCGAGGGCGCATCCTCGAGGAGGTGTGGGGCTATGACTTCCCGACCTCGGGCAACGCCCTCGAGGTCTACATCGGGTACCTGCGGCGCAAGACCGAGGCCGACGGTGAGCCCCGTCTGATCCACACCGTCCGCGGCATCGGGTACGTGCTCCGCGAGACGCCACCGTGATGCCGTCGGGCGCCGGACGCGACGGCGGCGCGCCCGACACCGTCGCCCACCCCCCGTACCCGACGGGGGATGTGGTCGTCACCGCTCCGCAGGACACGCACAACGGCGCCCCACCCGGGTGGCAGCCGGCGCCCGTCCAGGTGCCCGGTCGGATGCGGGAGCCGACCGGACTCACGCGCGAGATCTCGCTGCGGACGCGCGTCACCCTTCTCGCGGCGACCGTGGTCGGCATCGCCGTGGCGGTGATGGCCGCGAGCGCCTATGCGGTGGTTTACCGCGCGATGTACGCCGATGTCGACGCGCAACTGGTCAATCGCGCCGACGGGATGACGCAGCTGGCGCGCCTCGGACTGCTCGATTCCTCGCCGGAGAGCCTCGTCGCGGGCACCATCTTCTCGTCGGACATCTCCGTCGCCCTGGTGCGCTCGAACGGGCAGGTCTTCCAGATCGGCGAGGTCCCGATCGGCGCGGTGGAGCGCGACGTCGTCTCCGCCCCGGACCCGTCGTCGCCCGCGGCGTCGAGCCTGCGGACGGTCGGCGATCAGCGTGTGCTCGCGCGCAAGCTGTCCGACGGCAACACGCTGGTGATGGCGCAGAGCCTCGAACCCACCGACAAGGTGCTGGGCCGACTCGCGTGGGTGCTCGCGATCGTCGGCGGGTGCGGCGTCATCCTCGCCGCGGTGGCCGGCACCACCGTCGCCCGCGCCGGGCTGAGACCCGTGGCGCGATTGACCCAGGCGGCCGAACGGGTCGCCCGCACAGACGCTCTCGAGCCCATCCCGGTCAGCGGCAACGACGAGCTCGCCCGGCTCACCGACAGTTTCAACGCGATGCTGCGGGCGTTGGCCGAGTCGCGGGAGAGACAGTCGCGGCTCGTCGCCGACGCCGGACACGAGCTGCGCACGCCTCTCACATCCCTGCGGACGAACCTCGAGCTGCTCATCGCGAGCAATGCGCCCGGGGCGCGTGCGCTGCCCGAGGCCGACATGGCCGAACTGCAGCACGATGTGATGGCCCAGATCGAGGAATTGTCCACGCTCGTCGGCGATCTCGTCGACCTCGCCCGTGACGACGCCCCGCAGGCCGTGGCCGAGGAGGTCGATCTCACCGAGGTCGTCGACCGTTCCCTCGAGCGTGTCCGACGGCGCCGCAGCGACGTCGACTTCTCGGTGTCGATGGCGCCCTGGTTCGTGTTCGGCGAGTCCAACGGGCTGTCGCGGGCGGTGCTCAACGTCCTCGACAACGCGGCCAAGTGGAGTCCCCCCGACCGTCCCGTCGTCGTGGAGCTGCGTCCGATCGGACCCGACCGCGTCGAGCTGACCGTCTCCGACGCCGGCCCGGGCATCCCGGAACAGGATCGCGGCCTGGTGTTCGAACGGTTCTACCGATCGGACTCCGCGCGATCGATGCCCGGATCGGGACTCGGGTTGGCGATCGTCCGCCAGGTCGTCGCGCGCCATGGCGGTTCGGTGGAGGCCGGCGAGTCCGCCATGGGCGGTGCGCGGATCCGCATCGAACTCCCCGGGCGCCCGACGCCGGGGTTCGGACCCGTCGGCGACGCGCGGTGACCTGTCCGTGACCGGACCCCCGTCGACCGAGTTCCTTTCGGTACTCATCGGAGGGTCTCAGACCTCTCTCAGGGCACCCGTCCAGGATTAGGGTCGACACGTACGACGACGCCACGCCGCGTCACTCCCCGCGGAGGGTCCCGCGTCCGACGGACGCAGGCCGACCCGACCGCCCCGGAGCAGCCATGGAGGGCAGCCACGCATGAGCGACAACCAGCAGGGTGGGGACACCGGATCGGACTCGTCGCCGTCCGGTGATCACGGCCGCCACGAGGGGTCGACACCCCAGTACGGATCGGCCGACACGTCCCGGTACGGGTCGGGGGAGAACGACACCCAGCAGTACGGGAGCCA
Source organism: uncultured Williamsia sp. (assembly GCF_947494875.1). Classification (GTDB taxonomy): domain Bacteria; phylum Actinomycetota; class Actinomycetes; order Mycobacteriales; family Mycobacteriaceae; genus Williamsia_A. The sequence continues at coordinate 267,466 of NZ_CANLWM010000007.1, read as the reverse complement.
GCCGTCCTACGGACAGCACGAGTCCGGTCAGTACGGCGGCGGCCGGCAGGGCTCGGACCAGGAGTACGGCTCCGGGCAGCAGTACGGCTCCGGTCAGCGATACGACTCGGGCCAGCACTACGGGTCGGGCCAGTACGGCTCCGGTCAACAGGACTCGGGCCGGCAGTACGGCAGCGGCGGGTCCTTCTCGCAGCCGTACGGCCAGGCCTACTCGGGCAACCCCTACGGCGGGGCCCAGCAGTACGGCCAGACGCAGCCGTTCGGGTCGTACGGCGGGGGCCAGTCCTCGCCGTCGTACTACCCGGCGACCGCCACCCAGCCCAAGCGCGGCGGTTCGCGCGCGGGTCTCGTCGCCGGCGTGATCGTGTTGACGGCTCTGGCCGGCGGGATCGGCGGCGTCGTCGGCGCGGGTCTGGAGGACTCGTCGTCGCGCTCGCTGTCCTCACCGCTCGGCGGTGACCGCGACACCTCGCAACCCGTCCAGGGTGAGCAGGGGTCCGTCCAGGAGGTCGCCGCGAAGGTCCTTCCCTCGGTGGTGTCGATCGACGTGCGCGTCGGCAACCGCGAGGGGGAGGGGTCCGGGGTCGTCCTGAGCCAGGACGGCTTCATCCTCACCAACAACCACGTCGTGACCGCCGAGTCGGGACGGTCGGGTCAGCTCACCGTCAGCTACAACGACGGCAGCACGTCGGGGGCATCGGTCGTCGGTGCCGACCCGATCTCCGACATCGCCGTCATCAAGGTCGACAAGACCGGACTCACCCCGATCACCGTCGGCACCTCCGGCAACCTGGCCGTGGGTCAGAACGTGATCGCCGTCGGCTCGCCGCTCGGGCTGGCCGGCACCGTCACCACCGGCATCATCAGCTCGCTGAACCGGCCGGTGTCGACGCAGGGCGCGAACGACAGCACCGCCTCTGTCATCGACGCGATCCAGACCGACGCCGCGATCAACCCCGGCAACTCCGGTGGCGCGCTGGTGAACGGCAACGGTGCGCTCATCGGCATCAACACCGCGATCGCGAGCCTCTCGGACAGCTCCAGCCAGCAGGGCGGCAGCATCGGGCTCGGCTTCGCCATCCCGATCGACCAGGCGATGCGCATCGCGCAGGAACTGCAGCGCACCGGGAAGGCGACCCAGGCGGGTCTCGGGGTGTCGGTGCAGTCGTCGGGCGAGAACGCCTCGACGCCCGGCGCCCTGATCTCCGCCGTGCAGGCGGGCGGCGCGGCGTCGAAGGCGGGCATCCCGTCCGGCGCGCTGGTCACCAAGGTCAACGACCGCGTCATCAGCTCCGGTGACGCCCTGGTCGCGGCCATCCGCTCGCACGCCCCCGGGGACACCGTCTCCATCAGCTACACGGCCAACGGTCAGTCCAAGACCGTCCAGGTCACCCTCGACACGCTCGACACCGGAGGACGATGATGACCGACGACAACCGCGCCACGATCCTGCGGATCCTGCCCGAACCGCCGGCCGCGGACACCCTCGACGACGAGCTCGCCTCGATCGGTCTCGGTGTCTCTGCGCAGGATGTCGCCGCCGCCGACCGGGCCGCCGAGCAACTGTCGGCGGGCGCACGCGAGGATGACCGCATGACATCGGTGAGCCTGGAGTCCAGCGACCTCGGTCGCGCCCTGGTGGTCGTCGTCGACGACCGCGCCGCGCACGGCGAGGACCAGACCCTCATCGGGCCGCTGGTCGGTGAGTTGCTCACCGAGGCCGGCTTCCACGTGGACGCGACCATCGCGGTCTCGGCCGACGAGGTCGAGATCCGTAACGCGCTGAACACCGCCGTCATCGGTGGCGTCGACCTGGTGGTGTCGGTCGGCGGCGTCGGGGTGAGGCCCCGTGACGTCACCCCCGAGGCGACGTCGGGTCTGATCGACCGACGCCTGTACGGCATCGAAGAGGCGGTGCGGAGCTCCGGACTGGCCGCCGGCGCGTCCGACGCGGGCTTGTCGCGCGGCGTCGCGGGGATCTCCGGTCAGACGCTCGTCGTGAACCTCGCCAGTTCGCGGGCCGCCGTGCGGGACGGCATGGCGACCGTCGCGCCGCTCGCCGAGCGCATCATCTCCTCACTCACCGAGCTCTGACCGCGAGGTCGTGTCCGACAAGCGATCTGACAACGCTCCCATGCAGGAATCCGCATGGGAGCGTCGTCGTCGACTGGCCCGGATCTTCGGCGACGACATGCCCTCGGTGACGTCCGACGAGACCTCAGATGAGGGTGCCCTAACCAAGGGTGACGCAGATCACGAAGGGCAATCGTCCGCCTCCGACAGGTGGCTTCGGGAGAACCGGCCACCGCACCACGGCTAGACACTTCACCTGCTCCTGACCGTTTCGGTCGCTCTGACCGAAATCGACCGATGGCGACGAGTGTCCGTGCTGCCCAGGCGCCGGGCGCGACCATTTCGTGACGCGCCCGTACTCATCTGTTGTCCGCTCACGTCGCACGGGTTAAGTTTCCTCCCGACAACACACCCACCACAGGTGTGGCGTCGCCGCGGGTCGGGCTGTGGCACACGCACGGGGGTTGAGCCCACCCGGAATTAACGTCTGGGAAACATCGGGCAACACCACCGTCAAGTGTTACAGCCACGATTTCGCGGACCGCCAGGTTAGACCGGGTTAGAGTTCACTTCACTTCTCGAAAGTGAGAATTCAAACCGGTTCACGCACGTCCTTGAGAGGGAACGAATGAGCACGAAGAGCAAGCTCGGTCTGCGCCGCCTCGCAGCGGCCGCCGCCGTCGTCGCGGTATCGGCCGTCGGTCTGGCAAGCATGGGCGCGGGCAATGCTGCCGCCGGTGCCCTCCCCAACGGATCCAAGACCACCGTCGGTGTCGACGGCACCACGATCAAGCTTGCCCGCACGGGTGAGGGGATCTACCCGGTCAAGTCGCAGGCGAACAACGGTGCCGGTCGCGCCGCGGAGACCTTCGGCAACTTCTTCGCCACGTACCCCAAGGGCACGACGGGCAAGCTGACCGTCGGCTACCTCATCGGATGCCAGATCAACATCGACGGCCTCAAGGGCGGGCTCGGATTCTCCTTCGGTGGGCCCGGTGACACCAGCGTCTCCATCCTCCCGACCGCGGGCTTCTCCGGTTCCCTGACCGTGCCGCTGTCGCCCGGCCAGGTGCAGACCGTGGCCGTCGGCGCGAAAGAGCTGAAGGGCACCACCGCCGCAGTTCAGCTCCAGCGCTTCCAGATCGACGTGCAGCAGTGCGGCGGCTTCGCGCAAGCCCGATCGATCGCCGTCCTCGAGACCACGGGCGACTACTACATCAAGTCCACCCTGTACGGCGTCCCGTTCACGCTCGGCTGAGCAGCAGATCCGTCCATTCATCTCCGATAGACCCATCTGCTGCACGCAGAACGACTTTCCTGAAGGGGAAATCATGAACACCAGCACCAAGCGTCGCGCCGGCGCAGTCGCCGGCCTCGCCGCCGTCTCGGCCGTCGCCCTCTCCAGTCTCGGCGCGGGTGGCGCCGCCGCCGGTCCGCTCCCGGGCGGGTTCACCAGCCAGACCCTCGTCGACGGCACCAAGGTGACTGTCCGCCTGTTCGACGAGTCGGTCGATCGGCGTCAGCCGTCCACCGTGGCCCTGCCGACCAGCCGTAACGTCCTCGTCTCCGGAAAGGTCCTGGTGACCGTCGGCGGATCGGGTGCCAGCGGTGGCGCGATCGACGCGGGTTACATCGTCGGCTGCCAGCTGAACTTCGGTGCCGGTGCCACGGCCAACAGCGGACTGAACACCGACACGCTCATCAACACCGCGACGGGCAGTGGTGGAGACTTCTCCGGAAACAACATCGGCAGCTCGTTCGAGCTGTCGCCGGGCAAGGCCACCGCGGTCAGCGTCGTGAAGGACGGTGACAACACCGGCTTCGAGTTCGCCGGTAAGCGCGCCGGTCTCGCCTACAGCCAGGAGGCGTTCCGGGTCGACGGATGCGCCGGCTTCGCCGAGGCCAAGGCCTACGTCAAGGTGAAGGTCTCGACCGACGCGGTCGACGGCTACGTCACCCTCGTGGGCAAGCCGTTCAGCATCGGCTGATCCAGCACGACCTCGGACAACGGGGAGCGGCCCACAGGGTCGCTCCCCGTTTTCTGTGTATTCATTCGCAGTGCGCAATAAGGGTGGCTCATGTCACTCTTGATCTGCACAATGGACGGGTCGCGCAGCGCCCGGTGGTTGAGCCACGACGCGACGGGTACTCAACGGGCGCAACGGACATCGGAACACGACGCAGTGGGGATGAAGATGAGTGTGGCTGTCGGCGGCGGTCTGGGGAACCGCGGCGAGGACGACGGGAAGCTGGTGGCATTCGAGCTGGGCTGGTTCCAGCGCGGCGGGGGACCCGCCGAGGCGATCCGGGAGCAGTTCGGGATCGGCGACGTCGAGTTCTTCCACCGACTCAGCGAATACCTCGACAGCACGATCGAACGTCCGGGCGTCGACGAGGCGCTGCCGCCGCACGTCGTCGAGAAGATGAAGGCTGTCTGCCGCAAGCGACTCTGGCTCGCCCGCGCCGGCTGATCACCCACGCGCCCCGCGGTGGCCTCTGTGGGTGTTGAGCATCGCGCCCCGTTCGCGATATAGTACGCGTGCCGTTTTTGGTATGAACCTCACTTCTTCGCTCTCAACGGCACCACTGCGCTGACCTCCGCCGAGGCCGCGCTCGGTCGGCCGGACGGATGTGACGATGCGCGACTGGTTGTCGGGTGTCGGCGGACGGTTCGACCAGCGCTCCGCGGCTGTCCTCGCGAGCACGTCCGGAGCGGTTGTGCTGCCGATCTTCCCGGTTGCCTACCCCGACATGGTCCGCCCGGGCCTCATGCCCTGGCTCATCCTGATCTGGGCGTACTCGGCGCTGTCCATGATCGCCACCGCCGTCGCAGGCCGTCTGAGCGACCGCCTGTTCGTCCTCCTGGGCGCCGGCGGGATGGTGGGTGTCGCGGGCTCGGCGTACGTGCTCGCCGACCCGGGTACCTCCCATGCGGTTCTGGTTCTCCTGGCAGCCATCCCGGCGCTCGCCGCCATGCACTCGCGGCCCGCGATCGTCGTCGGATTCGTCGTCATCGCACTCTCGTTGGCCCTTCTGGTCGCGGCTGCGGTGGCGCCGTCGTGGCCTGAGTTCGCCGTCGCGGCAGGGTCGACGGCGATGGCGGTGACGATCCCGACGACCCTGGTCGCCGCGCTGCGCCGATCCCTGATGGCCCTCGTGCGGCGACTCGAGACGATCAGCGACACGGACCCGCTGACGGGCGTGCTGAACCGGCGCGGCGTCGAGGCGCAGGTACACGCGCTGATGGACGGCGCCGTCCTCGGTGAGCGCGGGCTCGGAGCCGCGGTTGTCGACATCGACCACTTCAAGGCGGTCAACGACAGCCTCGGTCACTCGGCGGGCGACCGCGTCCTCGTCGACGTCGCCGAGGCGGTGCGGGCCAGTGCCCCGCACGGCGCGATCGTCGCGCGGGTCGGGGGTGAGGAGTTCTTCCTCCTGGCCGCCGTCGACGACGAGACGGAGATCCTGGCGATCGCGGAGAGGACGCGAATACGCGTGGCAGGAGAGACATCGGTGACGGTGAGCGTCGGCGCGGTGTACGCCGGAGTGCGCCAGGTCAGCACGTCACCCCTTCTCCCGTCCATGGACCCCGGCCGCGAACTGATCGACATGTTGTCGCGATCCGCCGATGCGCACCTGTACGCGTCGAAGGCGGAGGGCCGCGACCGGGTCGGCATCGGGAGTGTCGACGCGGTCGAGTGGAGCCCCGTGCAGATCAGTCGGTCGCGCTCCCGCTTGATGCTGTCGATGCGATCGTGACGTCCTCCTCGGGTGACGTACGGCGGAGTCGGTGGCGCACAACCAGCCCCACGATCGCGTCGATCACGATGCCTGTGATGACCCACGAGGCGTTGCCGAGAACCTTCTCGACCCGCTCGTAGGACGCGCCCGGGCCGTAGACGCCCGCCCGGTGAGAGAGCTCGCGGTCCAGAGAACGCGGTCGAGTGCGGCCTGCGTGGTGCTCGGTTGCCGCCGCCAAGTACATTCCATGGAAACCAAATCCGAGCCAAGGCGAGCCGAGGAGTCCCCGTGCGTGCAGCGTTCTACGACCAGCAGGGGCCTGCGGCCGACGTCCTCCGCCTCGGAACCGTCCCGGAGAGCGAACCCGGCCCCGGCGAGGTTCGCGTGCGTGTGACCCGGTCGGGGATCAACCCCGGTGACGTGAAGAAGCGACAGGCCTGGCTCGGGTCACCGATGGCGTTCGATCGGATCGTTCCGCACAGTGACGGTGCCGGTGTGATCGACGCGGTCGGCGAGGGCGTGGACGCGAGCCGCCTCGGACAGCGTGTGTGGGTGTTCAAAGCGCAGTCGTATCGAGCGTCGGGCACCGCGGCGGAGAGCACCGTGGTGCCGACCGGCCTCGCGGTGGACCTTCCCGACGAGGTCTCGGACTCCGTCGGCGCTTGCCTGGGGATACCCGGGATCACCGCTCACCGTGCAGTCTTCGCCGACGGCCCCGTCGCGGACAGCACGGTCCTCGTGCATGGTGTCGCCGGTGCGGTGGGGTCGCTTGCGGCGCAACTCGCTCGCCGGGCGGGAGCCCGCGTGATCGGCACGGTGCGCCGCGACGGAGACGTCGACGGCGTGGACCCGGGTGTGGCCGACGTCGTCGTGTCGACAGCCGCCGACGGTGCTGACCGAATCCGGGACGCCGCTCCCGCGGGCGTCGATCGCATCGTCGAGGTGGCGCTGTCAACGAACGTCGATCTCGACAGCCAGGTCGTCGCCCCGAACGCCGTCATCGCCGTGTACGGCAGTCCTGAACCGCGGCCGGCGATCCCCCTGTGGCCGCTTCTCTTCGCGAACGTCTCCATCCGGCTCCTGGGCAGTGACGACTTCCCGATCGCCGCCAAACTTGCGGCCGCGCACGATCTCACGCGTGCTGCCGCCGACAACCCACGTCTCGTCCCGCGGATTCAGGAGTTCCCGCTCGACCAGATCGCAGCCGCCCACGAACTGATCGAGAACGGACACCCGTCGGGCCGCGTCGTGCTCACCGTCTGAGCAGGTGCGGTCAGGCCTCGTGCCGGCCCGGTTCGTCCGCCGCGCTCGTCGACGCCGTCGACCAGGTCCCCTCCGCCGCGTTGTCGCCTTCGTGGCGCTCGGTCGACGGGCCGGTGGCATCGACTGCCCGTCGGCGACGCACCCGGTGCTGCACCACCAGCAGCGCGACGGCCAGCACGACCACGCCCGTGATCACCCACGAGGTGTTGCCGAGGATCTTCTCGATGCGCTCGTAGGACGTCCCGGCCGCGAACCCGAGACCGGAGACGACGGCCACCCAGATGATGCCGCCGATCGCGTTTGCGATCGCGAAGGTCCGGAACCGCACGTCGCTCATGCCGCCAGACCCGGCATGAGCGCGCGGAGCGCTGCTGTCCATCGCCCGACGAGCACCGCGATGGCGCCGCGCTTGCGGAGTTCGTGCCGTCCCCGCTCGATGTGGTGGGGCTTGATCAGCCGCTGCGGCAGCTTCGCGAGCAGCGCTGCACCCCACCGCCGACCGACCTCGAAGCCGATGAAATCGCCGATGATCGCACCGGCGATGGCCGCCACGATGACCTCCCACAGCTGGAGGCGCCCGCCGCTCGCAGTCACGCCCGCGACCAGCACGGCGATCTCGCCCGGGATGACGACCCCGACGAACACCGACGCCTCCAGCGCCGGGAAGAGGAACGCCATCGTCAACACCAGCCACGGTGGGAGTTCGAGCAACCAGTCGAAAACGGCGTTGATCACGTCTGCACCCTAATCGGGCGAGGCGGACATGCCCCGGTGGGCGATGGGGCGGCCGCGGTCAGGCCTCGTGGCGCCCCGGCCCGTCGGCCGTCGTCGACGACGCGGCGCCGGTGCTGCCCGCGGGGGCGCTTCCGCCGCTCTGCTGCGTGGCGAGCAGATCGCGGATCTCGGTGAGGAGCTCCGCCTCGGTGAGCGCGGCGGCGTCGTCGCCCTTCTTGGCGCTCAGTGCCTTGATCTTCTCGAACGGCAGGACGATGACGAAGTACACGACCGCCGCGATGATGACGAAGTTGATGGCTGCGGTGATCAGCGTGCCGAAGTCGACGAAGGTGTTCGCCTTGCCGTCGCGGATGAGAAAGCCGAGCCCCTCGGCCTGGTTTGTGCTGCCGAGCGAGTTGATGAGCGGCTGGATGATGCTGTCGGTGAACGCCTTCACGATGGCGCTGAACGCGGCGCCGATGACGACCGCGACCGCCAGGTCGATGACGTTACCGCGCATCAGGAAGTCTTTGAAGCCCTTGAGCATGTGTTCCTCCTCGTGCGGTGGTCAGTGTGCGATCACCCTATCGACATCGGCCCGTCGAAGCCGGACGCACGCGCGGATCGGCGGTCCTGTTCGGCGATCGGCCCGCGCGAGGTGCTCGTCGAGGTTGCGGTGGACGGGATGCGGGAGCAGCTGACGATCCTCGTCAGCGGCGCGGCGTCGTTCTCCGGCTGTCCCGACGTCGACCACGCGCTTCGCGATGCACGATCGGCGACGGACTCGACACCACCGACTGATCGGCCGGTCTGGAACGACGGCGTTGTCGTCGACGGCCGCGACGCACGGCCCCTCGAATCGCGGATGTCGGGGTCCACTAGCCTGGCGCGCGCAGCTGGTCTGCGGCGTCACCGGGTGCAGGGAACTGCGCCCGCGATGTCGCATCGAGTGGGGATCACCGGCCGGGAGACCGGCAGTTCCCCGCGAGAGGGAACCCGGTGGGAATCCGGGACTGTCCCGCAGCGGTGAGTGGGAACGACCGTCGGCATCAGCACTGGGCCCCGTGCCCGGGAAGCGTCGACCAGTAGGTGCGCGTGAGCGCTTGCCCATGAGTCCGAAGACCTGCCAGCCGTGTCCGCCGCGCCGCGGTGGACGGTTCATCGCCTCGTGGACTGGGCGTGTGGCCGGACAGGTGGGTCGCCGCACGGCACCGTCAGTACTGGCGGGCCATGCCGTGGGGCGATCGTGTCGTCACCCCGACGGGGCGTCGACGCTTCTCCGGGTGCCGTCGGTATGGGCGATGACCATCTGCTCCACATCCGGAGGAAGCACAACCCATGTCCGACATCGATCGCACGACAACCGATTTCCGCGCCACCGTTCTCGGCGCACCACGCATCGGTCCGAACCGCGAACTCAAACGCGCCACCGAGGCGTACTGGGCGGGCCGCATCGACCGTGAGGCACTGCTCGTCCAGGCCGGCGATCTTCGCCGCAATGACCTGGCCCGCCTCCGCGACAGCGGCCTCGACTCTGTCCCGGTCAACACGTTCTCCTTCTACGACCAGGTTCTCGACACCAGCGTCCTGCTCGGCGCGCTCCCAGCGCGGTACGACGGGATCGCTGACGACCTCGACCGATACTTCGCCGCCGCGCGCGGCGTGCAGTCGGTGACGGCGATGGAGATGACGAAGTGGTTCGACACGAACTACCACTACCTCGTCCCGGAGATCGCGCCGGACACCACCTTCTCGCTCCACCCGGAGAAAGTCTTGGCCGAGTTCGTCGAGGCGACCGAACTCGGGGTGGCTGCACGTCCGGTGATCATCGGTCCGATCACCTTCCTGCTCCTCGGCAAGGCGGTGGACGGGGCGGACGCGCCGATCTCCCGCCTCGAGGACCTCATCCCGCTGTACGCAGATCTCCTCGGGCAGCTGAAGTCCGCCGGTGCGCGATGGGTGCAGATCGACGAACCGGCGCTCGCCACCGATCTCACGAACGACGCGGCAGGACTCGCCGCACGCGTCTACGGCGCGCTCGGGGGTCTGTCCGACCGGCCCGCGCTGCTGGTGGCCGGCTACTTCGGAGACCTCGGTGACGCCCTCGGCGCACTTGCCGCGACCGAGATCGACGGTGTCGCGGTGGATCTCGTGCGCGGGGATCTCGATCGTGTGGTCGCGACGACGGGTCTCGCGGACAAGGTCCTGGTCGCGGGCGTGGTGAACGGCCGCAACATCTGGCGCACCGACCTCGACCGGGCATCGGCGACGCTCGCGACGCTGCTCGGCAGTGCGCGAACCGTCGCGGTGTCCACCTCGTGCTCGCTGCTGCATGTGCCGTACACCGTGGCCGCAGAGGATCGTCTCGACCAGACGCTGCGCCCCTGGTTGGCGTTCGGGTCCGAGAAGGTCGCAGAGGTGGTGACCCTGTCACGCGCCTTGACCGAGGGGCGCGAGGCCGTGTCGGCGGAACTGGCCGCAGCGGCCGACGCGATCGCCGCCCGCAAGTCCGATCCGCGGGTCCATGACGAGCGGATCCGCAGCCGGGTTGCGCACACCGTGCGGAGTGGGATCGGCCGCGGCCCCGCGGCGGACCGGCGCCGCGAGCAGGACGAGCGTCTGGGCCTCCCGCTGCTGCCGACCACCACCATCGGTTCCTACCCGCAGACCTCGGAGATCCGACTGGCCCGCGCCGCGCTGCGGTCGGGCGAGATCGACGAGGCCGAGTACACCGGTCGCATGCGTGCCGAGGTCGAATCGGTGATCCGGCTGCAGGAGGAGCTCGGCCTGGATGTGCTGGTGCACGGAGAGCCCGAGCGCAACGACATGGTGCAGTACTTCGCCGAGCAGCTCGACGGGTTCGCCGCCACCGACCATGGCTGGGTGCAGTCCTATGGGAGCCGGTGTGTTCGGCCGCCGATCCTGTTCGGCGACGTGTCGCGCCCGCAGCCGATGACCGTCGAATGGGTCACCTACGCACAGGCTCTGACCCCGAAGCCGGTGAAGGGGATGCTCACCGGTCCGGTCACGATCCTCGCGTGGTCGTTCGTCCGCGACGACCAACCCCTCGCGGACACGGCGAACCAGATCGCCTTGGCGATCCGGGACGAGACGGTGGACCTGCAGGACGCCGGCATCGGCGTCATCCAGGTCGATGAACCCGCACTGCGCGAACTCCTCCCGCTGCGCCGATCCGATCAGAAGGCGTACCTGAGGTGGGCCGTCGACGCCTTCCGGCTCGCGACGTCGGGAGTCGCGGATGTGACCCAGATCCACACCCATCTCTGCTACTCGGAGTTCGGTGAGATCATCGCGGCGATCGCCGATCTCGACGCGGATGTGACCTCGATCGAGGCGGCGCGGTCGAAGATGGAGGTCCTCGACGACCTCAACGCCATCGGGTTCGGCAACAGCGTCGGCCCGGGTGTCTACGACATCCACTCGCCGCGCGTCCCGTCGCAGGACGAGATCGTCGCCTCGCTGCGCGCGGCGCTGGACGCCGTTCCCGCCGAGCGCCTCTGGGTCAATCCCGACTGCGGGTTGAAGACCCGTGGGCCCGACGAGGTCCGCGAGTCGCTGGCCCATGTCGTCGCGGCGACCGAGCAGGTGCGGGCGTCGCTCGTGTGACCCCACGGGGGTGCGGGTCGGCGCATGGTCAGCACGGCCATGAGCCGACCCGCACTGCCCCACTCGACCGCCGCGAGGGCAATCGCGGCGAGGCGGTCAGAGGGTGATCTCCTGCCGGGATCACTCCGCATTCCACGCGCGATGGGAGATCGCCGACCAGCGATCCCCCCCCCGGCCGTTCTCGACGTCCCGACAGCACCGCGCGCTAATGGAAGACGACGGTGACCGGCGCGGCGAGGGCGGTGCCGGCGACCGCGTGGGCGTCGCGTTCGGGCATGGCCAGCATCACGACCGGCGCGCGGGTGTCGCGGGTGCTCCGCTGGGCCGGGACCACCGCCACCACGGCGCCGCGCACCAGGACAGTGCCGTCGTGACGTGGGCTCGGTCGGCGCGGCTCGTCCGGTCCCGCCGTGTCGTCGGATTCGGTGAGGACGTCGACGACGTCGCCGGTACGCAGCAGGTCGACGACAGCGTCGTCGGCCAGGCGGACGGGGACGAGGCGTGCGCCGTCGTCGTCGGCAAGCAGCGCCGGCAGTCGCGGCGACAGGAGTCGCCAGTCGGTCAGGATCTCCCCGTCGTGCACGGGGCCGGTGACCGTGCGGCTCAACCCGTCTCGGGTCATGCGCAGGGCGCCGGGTGGGACGACGGCTGGGTCGACCTCGACGGCGCGCAGATCCTCCGCGACGAGTTCGGTACCCGGCGAGAGATCTCGCGCCGCGACCATCACTGTCGTCAGGCGCGTGCCCCGATGCGCGATGAGCGCGGACGTGAGGGCGACCCCGACGAGGACGACCGCCGCGATCCGCCGGACGGCCAACGATCGGGCCCATCCGGGCCGCAGTGTGCCGCGGATCCGGTCGACGATCGTCGGGTCGAGACGGAGATCGCGGGAAGGAGGTCGCGGCATGCGCGGACGGTATGTCGTCCGGCTCAGGTCAAAACCGGTCCGCGCGGCGTCACACCGTCAGCCTGGGGATGCGGGCCGACCTGGGGAGGAGTCGGTCAGGAGGCCTTGGCGGACGAACTGCCCGACGACGAGGAGCTCGAGGAGCTGCTGCTCGAGGACGAACTGTCCTTGCCGGACGAGGACGACGAGCTGCTGCTCGACGAACCGTCCTTCGACGACGAGGTGTCCTTCGACGAGGAGGAGTCGGAGCTCGACGACGAGTCCGACCCGGAGTCGCTGCCGACCGTCGAACCCGAGCGGCTGTCGGTGCGGTAGAAGCCGCTGCCCTTGAAGACGATGCCGACGGAGTTGAACAGCTTGCGCAGACGACCGCCGCAGCGCGGGCACTCCGTCAGGGAGTCGTCGCTGAAGGACTGCACGATGTCGAACTTGTTGTCGCACTCCGTGCACGCATACGAGTAGGTCGGCACCGACTCACCTCCGGGAGGGAAGAACCTGGGCCCCGAGCGGGACCGCAGAACAGTCTAGCGCGCGATTGGCACTCGACCGACGCGAGTGCCAACCGCGGTGTCACGCGCCGGTCTGCTCCGCAGGCTCGGGCGGCCACGCGTGCTTCCGCAGCTTGTCGGTGTGGAAGTAGGCGACGATCGTGGCCACGGCGCACAGGCCGGCCGCGCCGAACAGGACGTATCCGCCGCCGATGATCGAGGCGACCACCCCGCCGACGACCGCGCCGAGGATGAAACCCGCGTACAGCAGCGCGTAGACGAGCCAGTCGTAGAAGGTGCCCCCACCGGTGACGTGCCGTTCGACCCCCTGCCCGAGTTTCACGAGCGTCCCGGTGACGTAGCTCAGCGGGATGGACACCTCGCCCTTCTTCACGAACGCCGTGTTCAGGGTGCCGACCGTGAACGCGACGATGATGATCGGGATCTAGGTGACGTCGTTGGTCCCGAACCCGTTGAGGACCAGGTCGGTCATCCCCGCTGCGAAGAGTCCGAGCGTGGTGAGCACGGTGATGCCGTGCGGGTTGTTCTTCCACAGCTTGCGGCGCAGGTACATCGCCACAGCGACGCCCAGGACGAACGCGAGGATGAGGAAAGCCGCGTTGAGGGCGACGGGCCCGATCACACCCCGCTCCCGGGTGGTGTCGAAGCCCTGCAGGACCGCCCGCTCGGTGTTGCCGGTCATGAAGGTGACGAAGTATCCGTCGGAATCCAGGAACGCTGCCGCGCCGATCATCCCCGCCACCGCTGCGAGGAGCCACGACAACTGTGCTTCACGTCCGATGGCATCTTCCCGCGTGACGCGGATGGTGGTCATGTGCGCGAACGCTATCCGCAGTTCACCCGTCGATACCTCACGCGTGGGACGTCTCACAATCACGACGGACCCGGGTGGTGAACACTCAGGCAGACAGGCGGCGAAAGCCCGCCCCGGGCGTCAGTGCCCAGTCCATCGCGACGTCGAGGTCGTCACCGGGGACCAGGGGGAGGATCTCGTCGTCGTGGACGACGGCGACGAGCGCACCCCGGGCACCCACGAGCGACCGGTCGTAGAAGCCCGCGCCCCGTCCGAGCCGCACCCCTCGGGTGTCGACGGCGAGAGCGGGGACGAACACGAGGTCGGCGTCGGTGACGGCGGTCGGTCCGAGGCGTTCGCCGGTGGGTTCGAGAAGGCCGAACCTGCCGGGCGCCAACGCCTCGGGCCCGTCGGCGACCGCCCACTCCAGCGGCGAGGGGGCGCCGGGGAGGGTGACCGGCAGCAGGACCCGGGCGCCGGTCTCGGCGAGTGCGGCGAGCAGCGGGCCGGTCGGCGGCTCGGTCCCGATCGACACGTAGGCGCACACGGTGCTGTCGGGGCCGATTGGTAAGGGTGACTCGCCCAGGTGGCCGGCCAACGCCGTGCCGACCTGCGCGCGGTCGTGGTCGGACATCGCGTCGCGACGGCGGATCAGGTCGGCACGCAGCGCCTTCTTCGCGGCAGCGGGATCGCTCATCGGACCATCCCCACGCGGGCCAGCCAGTCGGCCAGGATCGCGGTGAGTCTCTCGGGCGCATCGAGCTGGATCAGGTGGCCCGCGTCGGGGACGACGTGGAGCTCGCCCCCCGGGATCGTCTCGGCGAGGGTGTGCGCGCGATCGACCGGGATCCACGTGTCGTCGGCACCCCACACGACGAGGACCGGGAGGTCCAGGCTCGGGTACAGCGGCTCGATCTCGTCGGTGTACCGCTCGCCGGCCTGGGCGATCTGGCGGTAGAAGGCGGCCTTGCCGGTCGCACCGAGCCACGGTCGGACAAGAATGTCGTGGTCCTCGGCGCGCAGCGGACGATGGGCCGCGACGGCGACGTACGCACGGACCAGCGCTTCGTGCAATGGGTCCGGGAGGGCGGCGAACACCTCGGCGTTCTCCGCGACGAGTCGGAAGAACGGCGACCCCCATGGCCGGAGCGCGACGACGTCGACGAGGGCCAGGGCGCGATATGGCATCCGCCCCAACAGATGTGCCCGGAGACTGACGGCGCCGCCGTAGTCGTGTGCGACGACGACGGGATCGTCGAGACCCCAGTGTCGGATCAGGTCGGCGAGAGCCTCACCCTGCGTCGCCAGGGACACGTCCTGACCGTCGGCCTGGGTCGATCGCCCGTACCCCGGCATGTCCCAGAGGTACACCGTGTGTCGCGAGGAGAGGGCGGTCGCGATCGGCCGCCACAGCTCCGACGACCACGGCGTCCCGTGGCAGAAGACGACGGCGGGCCCGGTGCCGAATCGGTCCCACCGGATGACCTGCCCGTCACGCCAGGCGAACTCGCGCATCTGCACGCACGCACCGTACCCACGCGTCCGAGGCGTCGGGGGTCACGTCGATGCGGCGCGGACGCGAACCCGCATCGTGTGTGCCGCCTCGGCGACGGTCGTCCCATCGGCGTCGACGATCGCGACGCGGTGGAGGACGTCCGACGACCCGTCGCGTTCGGTGTCCCGGCGGATCTTCTCGGTCTCCTCGGGGGACAGAGTGACGCCGAGGTGGAGTCGTCCGCGGCCGGGGGCGTGGAACTCGATGTGCGCCGACTTGGTCCAGACCTCGAATCGTCGACCGAGTTGAGCGGCGAGCATCATCCCGTAGAGGATGTCGGTCGCACTGAAGAGCGCGCCGCCGAACGCCGCGCCATGGAGGTTCGCCGTCCAGGGGTGGACACGCAGGGTCACCGTGCCCGACGTCCAGTCGTCGGCGATGCGCGAGACCCGCACACCCGCGCCCAGCAGCGGCGGGTAGAGGCTCACCAGTACACGGAAGCGCGCGGGTCGGTACAGCCACCGGTGGAACGGGGTCTTGCGCGGTCCCAGGGCGGCCGACGTCGTGGTCATCCGACCATCCTGCCATTCGCCGATGGCACTGTTGGGCGCGGAACAGCGCGGCCGGGCAAAATCGCGTCGTCACCTGCCTGATCGGCTACGCGCTCCCCGGGGATCGGTCGCCGGCGCCCTGGGTGCGCCGACGGTCGGCGGAGGCGCTGATCTGGGACGGCCGTCCCAGAAGGTATCCCTGGACCATCTCGACGCCGCAGGCGGTGACAGTGTCGAGTTCGGCCCGGGTCTCCACGCCCTCGAAGACGCAGCGAGCGCCGGTCACGCGGGCGAACTCGACCATCGAGCGCGCGATCGCCTGGCGCGCGGGGTCGGTGTCGACGCCGCGGGTGATCGCGGAATCGACCTTGATCATGTCGGGTGAGACGGCGAGCAGCTGGCGGAAGCCGGCGTAGCCCGCACCCACGTCGTCCATCGCGATGAGGATCCCCGCAGCTCGGAGTACGCACAAAGCCGTCTGTACCTCGTCGTCGACAGAGACGAGGGCGGTCTCGGAGATCTCCACTACGACGGTGCGTGTGGACGCCGCGGCAACGAGCATCTCGCGGCACCGATGCGACGACAGCGTCGCGGGTGAGGCGTTCACGCTGACGAACACCGACGCCGGGAGGCGCTGCGCGGCGTCCAGTGCCCGGTGGATGGCCGACGTCTCCAGGGCCACCGACAGGCCCAGCTCTCCGGCGGCGCGAAACCACGCCTGCGGAGACGCGTGATGGCCGGGGAAGCGGGACAGGGCCTCGTATCCGAGGACGGCATGGTCGCCCGCCCGGACGATCGGCTGGAAGACGATCATCGGGCCGGCCCCGTCCACCACGGCGCGGACATCGTCGAACGTGATCTCGGGCCCGGAATCCCGGTGCGCTCGCGTGTCCGGATCTCGCCGACGCGCTTCTGCGGCGGCGATGGACCGCTGCACGGTCCACGTCGCGGTCGTCGTGGGCGACCCCTCCTGATTGTGGGCGGTCACGACGCAGCCCCAGCGCGCGTTCCGCTCGCCCGTGACACCGGCGAGCTCGTCGAGCGCCGAGAGCATCGCCTCGACGGTCGACGAGGCCGCGTCCCATCCGTCGACCCAGATCCCGACGAGGAACTCCGTCGCGGACGTCCGCGCCGTGAACCCGCCGTACGGGGTGATGTCCCTCAAAGCCCCGGCGGTGGCGAACACCTGCGCGGGGACTCCCCGTGCGCCCTTTCCGCCAGACAGCAGTGCGTCACCGTGGATCTGGACCGAGGCCGTGACGAAGATCGGGGAGTCGACGTCGCCGGTGTCGGCTGCGGCGGCTGCCACCTCGAACCCGACGCGATTGAAGAGCCCGGTCACGGGATCGCGCTGCACGCTGGTCACCAATGTGAGGAGCCGACGCTGGTACAGCCAGTATCCGACGGGCATCGCCAGCGCGGTCACGACGATCAGTGTGCGACAGGCGATGTTGGCGATCGGCGCGCCTTCGACGGCGGTCCCGACCACGAACACGCCCAGGACGCCGAGTCCGACAGCGGAGTTCGCCAGGAAGCAGCCCGGTCCGAGGAGGAACAGCGCGCCGAACGCGATGGGGCCGTACAGGACCACTCCCGGCATCGCCCCGAACATCGGGTACAGGAGGAGCAGTACCGCTGTCGTCGCGCAGTTCGCATACGCGACGAACAGCAGGTCCGCCCGGCGCCGGTGGCGTTGGCGAAACCACAACCACGCTGCCGGGATCGCGGACAGGGCCACCACCGCCACCGTCCACCCGGCGGGTGAGAACGGTCCGCCTCGCGCGGACGGCCATGCCGTCAGGCCTGCGAGTCCCGTACCGATCGTCAGCATCGCCGCGTAGCGCCTGATGGACGACGCCTGGCGGCCGTCGAGGAAGTGGAAGAGTCCCTCGTCTCGGGCGGGCGAGGTGGTGGGCCGATGGTGGAGCATGAACCGACCCACCCCTCTCGACGGTGGCGACGCCGACGGTCGCAATCGAACCGGATCTTACCGTCGGCGAGTCCGTGAACTGCACTTCCGCCGATTTCTCATGTGGTCTTGGCATGACAAATGTTGGGATCCGGAGTCCGTTGTCGCCACGCAACAAAGTGCTGTTTTGGCACGATGATGTGCCGATACTGCGAAGCCACCTCTAGGGTGTCCTCCATGGCGCACGAGCACGGTCATCACGGTCACGCCCGCACCTTCGACGGCCTCGACGACGAGACCGCCGCGTTCGCGCGGCACTGGGACGACCTGCTCGACTGGGTGGTCGAGCAGGCCGGAGCCCCGTCGTTCGTCGTCGACCTGGGTGCCGGGAACGGCGTCGCGTCCCTCGGACTCGCGCGTCGGTTGCCGACCGCGCAGATCACGGCGATCGACGCACAGGACACGTGGTTCTCTGTGCTCGCCGAGCGAGCCGAGCGCGCCGGGGTGGCGGCGCTGGTGCACACCGTCGTCGCCGACATCGACCACGAGGTGCCGATGTCGTCGGCGGATGTGGTGTTCGCCTCGAATTGCCTGCACCACGTCGCCGACGCCGGCGCGGTGCTCCGACGACTCGGCGACGCCTCCGACGGCGACGCGATGCTCTGCGTGGTGGAGGTCGCGCTGCCGTTGCTGGTGCTCGCCGACGACGATCCCGCCGCTGCCGCCGAACGGCGGGCGGCCGACGCGCTCGGGATGCGTCTGCGCGAGTCGATGCCGTTGCACGGCGGGCCGTGGGCGCAGGTGATCGGCGACAACGGGTGGCAGGTCGTCGAGGAACGCGAGTTCGTGACGACGGCCGATCCGGCGTCCGATGCCGCCGCCGCACGCCACGCCCTGAGGCACCTCGACCGGCTCGCGGCCGCGTCGACCGATCGGGTGACACGCGTCGACTCGGAGTCACTCCTCGATGCGGTGGACCGTGCCCGGCGAGCCACGCGTGCGGTGTCCTGGGACCTTCGCGGCTCACGGACCGCGGTGCTCGCACGGCCCGCACGCACAGCGGACACCCGATAGGTTCACAGGCGACGGTCGGGGATCGCACCTAGGGTCTCCGACGAACCGCGCACGCTGAGGTGAGAGGTAGGTCATGGGACCCAAGGGCGTCGAATACGAGAGCGTTCCGAACACGCCGCCGATCCCGCGCACGGCCATCGTCCCCGCTGCTGGGTTGGGTACCCGTTTCCTCCCCGCGACGAAGACCGTGCCCAAGGAACTGCTGCCGGTGGTCGACACGCCGGGCATCGAGCTCGTCGCGGAGGAGGCGAAATCGGCTGGGGCGGAACGGCTCCTGATCGTCACCTCGCCGGGCAAGGACGGTGTCGTCGCGCACTTCGTCGAGGACCTCGTCCTGGAGTCGACGCTGGAGAAGCGCGGCAAGGCGTCGATGCTGGCGAAGGTGCGCAAGGCGCCGTCGCTGATGGAGGTCGCCGCCGTCGTCCAGGACAAGCCGCTGGGGCTGGGCCACGCGGTGGGGTGCGTGGAACCCGAGTTGCGCGACGACGAGGACGCCATCGCCGTGTTGCTCCCCGACGACCTGGTGCTGCCCGGGGGTGTGTTGGAGGTCATGGCACGCACCCGCGCCCGCCGCGGCGGCACGGTGCTCTGCGCGATCGAGGTGCCGCACGACAAGATCAGCGCCTACGGCGTGTTCGAGGTGGAGGAGCTCGAGGACGCGAACAACCCGAACGTGATGAAGTTGACCGGCATGGTCGAGAAGCCGGCGAAGGAGGACGCGCCGTCGAACCTCGCGGCCGCGGGGCGCTACATCCTCGACCGTGCGATCTTCGACGCCCTGCGGCGCATCGAGCCCGGCGCGGGTGGCGAGCTGCAGCTGACCGACGCGATCGCCCTGCTGATCTCCGAGGGTCACCCGGTGCACGTGGTGGTCCACCACGGCACCCGCCACGATCTGGGCAACCCGGGTGGATACCTCAAGGCTGCCGTCGATTTCGCGCTCGACCGTGACGACATCGGTCCCGAACTGCGCGAGTACCTCGTGGAACGGCTCGCCCAGGACTCCTGATCGCACCGTTTGCGGACCGGCACGGCTAACGTCAGTCCCCGACGACGGGTCCCGGCGTGTCCGGGGCGAGGGGAGCAGGCGGGAGGCGAGATGCGCTCGGTCGAGGACCAGTTGACACGGGTGACCGCCGCGGCGGTCGCACCCCGCCCGGTCCGGGTGGCCATCAGCGAGGCGCAGGGTCTGCTCTGCGCCGAGGAGGTCGTCACCGAGAACCCGCTGCCCGGGTTCGACCAGGCCGCCATCGACGGATACGCCGTCCGCAGTGTGGATGTCGCGGACGCAGGCATCGCGTCCGACGACTCCGACACCCCGGGGGAGCACGTCGTGGTCGTACTGCCGGTGGTCGGCGAGGTGTCGGCCGGTTCCCGGACGCCCACACGGTTGCAACCCCGCCAGGCGGTCCGCGTCGAGACGGGGGCGCCGCTGCCGACCCTGGCCGACGCGGTGCTGCCGTTGCGATGGACCGACGGCGGGCTCTCGAAGGTGAAGATCGGCCACGCCGTCGAGTCCGGCGACTATGTCCGGCATGTCGGCGACGACGTACAGCCCGGTGACGTCGCGGTCCGGGCGGGCACCATCATCGGTGCCGCGCAGGTCGGGTTGCTCGCGGCGGTCGGGCGCACGCGCGTGCTCGTCCACCCACGTCCGCGGCTGTCGGTGATCTCCGTCGGCGGTGAACTCGTCGACATCGACCGGACCCCCGGCCCGGGGCAGGTCTTCGACGTCAACAGCTACTCGTTGGCCGCGGCCGCCCGCGACGCCGGCGCCGACGTGAACCGGGTCGGGATCGCCAGCCGCGAGGCGTCGCAGCTGCGCGACGTCGTCGAGGGTCAGTTGATCCGCTCGGAGATCGTCGTCATCTGTGCGCCGCTCGGCGGCACCGCGTCGGAGAACATCCGGGACGCGCTGGCATCTCTCGGCGACATCGAGATCGACCGCATCGCCATGCATCCCGGCTCGGTCCAGGGCTTCGGTCAGCTCGGCCGCGACGAGGTGCCCACCTTCCTGCTGCCCTCGAATCCCGTCAGCGCGCTGGTCGCGTTCGAGGTGATGGTGCGGCCGCTCGTGCGTATCGCGCTGGGCAAGCGCAAGCCGATGCGACGGGTGATCCGTGCCCGCACCGTCGGCCCGATCGCCTCGGTCCGGGGCCGTCGCGGATACCTGCGCGGTCAGCTGATGCGCGACGAGCAGACCGGCGAGTACCTCGTCCAGGTCATCGGGTCGTCGGAGAGCGGGTCGTCGCACCTGCTCGCCGGTCTCGCCGAGGCCAACTGCCTGGTGGTCGTCGAGTCCGACGTCGACGAGGTGCACACCGGCGACGAGGTCGACGTCCTGTTCCTCGCGCAACGCGGCTGACCGCGTCGCGCGGCGTAATAGAGTTCGGTGGTGTTCCGGCGTTCGGTGAACAGGCGCGGTGGTCCGCATCCCGGGTGGCCCACGCAGCTCGGGCCCCTGGTCACCCCCGGCGGTGCGGTGAGTCTGCGCGGTGTCCGGATGCGTGATGCCCGTGCGTGGAGCGCGCTGCGCATCAAGAACCAGGCAACCCTGATCCCGTGGGAGCCGACCGGTGAGGGCGACTGGAACGACCGTCACCACGTCACCGCCTGGCCCGCGCTGTTCTCGGTGCTCCGCCGGGAGGCCAAGGCGGGGACCATGATCCCGCTCGCGATCGAGCTCGACGGTGAGTTCGTCGGGCAACTGACCATCGGGAACATCCAGCGTGGCGCGCTCCGGAACGCCTGGGTGGGTTACTGGATCGACGCCGACCGCACCAACAACGGTGTGGTGACCGCCGCTGTCGCGCTCGCCGTCGACCACTGCTTCGGTCCGGTCGGTCTGCACCGCGTCGAGGCGACGGTGCAGCCGGCGAACGAGGCGTCGAAGGCGGTGCTCACCAAGGTCGGGTTCCGGCGCGAGGGGCTCCTGGAGCGCTACATGGACGTCGACCGCGGGTGGCGTGACCACCTGCTGTTCGCGCTCACCGTCGAGGAGATCGTGGGCAGCGCCGCCGAGGCGATCGTGCGCAGTGGTCGGGCCGCCTACCCCGCGGGAAACTCTCGCTCCTGACCCCGGCGCGTCTGCGCTGGTGGAGCCGCCCGCAGCACTAGCCTTCACGGCAGTCGGATGTGACTGGTGTGGTCACAGGGATGACGCCGAGAGGAGGCCACCCGCATGCCCAACTCCGTGCTGTGGATCTGTCTGGTGGCGATCTGGCTGTTCGTCCTGGTCCCCATGCTCATCAAGGGCCGTCCCGAGCTGCGCAAACCCACCCAGGCGACGCTGGCCACCCGCGTCATCGACCGCGGCGGGAAGGCCATGTCGCGCGCGACGCGCCGCATCGCCGCCGGCCGCCATCCCCACGACGCCGGCTGGGTCGCGCCCGAGCGGGAGTACCGCAAGGCCGGGGACCTCATCAACGAGGCCGACGACCACGTCGACGCGCGCCGCGAGCGTGTCTCCGCGCGGACCGCGACGGCCGTCGCCGACCTCGACGAGACGACCGACTCCGACAACGCACCCGCCGACGGTGAGTCCGACGGCCCCGTCGTCGATCTCGACGCCATCCACCTCGGGAAGCCGCGGGTGGAGAACGTCACGCGGACCGAAGAGACCGACGACGCCGACGCCCTGATCGACGCGGACAGCGAACTCGAGACGGACGAGGACCTGGCGGACGACGCGGATCTCGACTCGGGCGACGACCTGTCGGACGACGATCTCTCGGACGAGGTCGAGGACTTCGACGACGTCTCGGACGATATCGACGACGCCCACGACGAGCCCGCTCGTCGTGGACGCGGCGGGTACGACCCTGCCGCCGACACCCGCCGCAGCGAGAAGCGTTACCGTGCGCGGCAGCGCACCGTCCTGCTGCTCGCCGTGCTGTCGCTGGCGGGCCTGGGCGTCGGCATCGCGCTGGGCGGTCTCGCCTGGGCGGCAACCGGTGTCACCGTCGGCCTGCTGGTCCTCTACATGGCGTTCCTGCGTCGCGCGGTGCGCATCGAGGAGCAGATCCGCCGACGTCGGGCTGCCCGTGCCACGCGCGCTCCGCGGCGTCACCGCGACTTCGACGACGTCGGCGATCCGTTCGCCGACGAGATCCCCTTCCACCTCCGCCGACCGGGCGCGGTGGTTCTCGAGATCGACGACGAGCACCCCGTGTTCGACCACCTGCCCCCGTTCCAACACCGGCGCATGATGCGCGAGGAGCCGGACTACCGCAGGGCCGTCGGCCAGTAGGCGGCGTCGGTGGTCGTCTGGGAGGACGTCGTCGCGCACGCAGGCCGACTGCCCGAGGTCACCGTCGGCGACCACCACGGGATGGACTGCCTGCGTTTCCGGACCTCGATCCTCGCGACGCACCCCGACCCCGCGACGCTGCGGATCATGGTGGCGCCGGACCAGATCGACGAGGCCGTCGCCGAATTCGCCTGGTGTACTCCGGTGCTCTGGGGTCAGAAGGTCTCAGCGGTCGCGGTCGCCCTCGCTGACGCCGACCCGGGTGTGGTGCGCGACATGCTGACCGACGCCTGGCGCCGTCGCGCGCCGAAGCGCCTGCAGGCCGGCTACGACGGAGGCGACCTCAGCGACCGATGAGGTCGGCGACGATCTTGCCCGACAGCATCACCAGCGGCAGTCCGCCGCCGGGATGCGACGATCCGCCGACGAGGTACACCCCGGGGACGGGAGAAGCGTTCTGCGGGCGGAGGAATGCCGCCCGGGCGCCGTTCGACGACGAGCCGTAGATCGAGCCGCCCGGCGTCAGCGTGCGGCGTTCGAGCTCGGCGGGGGACAGGATCCCGCGCCAGCGGATGCGGTCGCGCACGTCGACCCCGCGTTCGGCCATGAGGTCGAGGATGTGATCGGCATAGGTGTCGGCGAGTCCCGGTGTGTCCCAGTCGACCCCGTGGCCCGGCTCGTGCCGTGGCGCGTTCACCAGCACGAACCACGCGCCCGTGCGGGGCCCGGGCACGATCGCCGGGTCGTCCGGTGCGGAGATGTAGACGGTGGGCCGTTCCACGGGCCGGGGCCCGCCACCTCGACCGAACAGCGCGTCGAACTCGGCGTCGTAGTCCTCGGCGAACAGCACCTGATGGTGGGGCTGGTCGGCCGGGGGGTCGTCGACGGCGAGCAGCAGCACGAAACCCGAGAACGACGGCGTGGGCGCGAGAACTCGCCGCGCCATCCGCTTCGTGGTGGGGGTGCGCAGGAGGTGGCCGTACACCGAGCGCGCATCGGCGTTCGCGACGACGACGTCGGCGGGGACATGCGACCCGTCGACCAGTGCCACGCCGCTCGCCCTGCCGTTCTCGGTGGTGATGGTGCCGACCGACGTGCCGAACTCGATGCGCCCGCCGAGCGACAGCAGTCGGTCCTGCAGCGCTGTGGCGATCTGCCCCAGTCCGCCGCGGATGTACCAGGACCCATAGGCCTGCTCGGCCCAGGGGACGGTGGCCAGAGCCGCCGGGGCCCGGCGGGGATCGGACCCGGTGTAGGTCGCATAGCGGTCCAGCAGCATCAGCAACCGGGGGTCCGAGAGGTACTTCCGCCCGATGCCACGCAGGGTCCGCAGCGGCGCGATCGCCGGCAGGTCCCGCAGCGGGGGGTGGTTGTGGCGCAGCGACTCGACGGTCAACGGGTTCTCGAGGAACGTCGCGCGCGACGCCTCCCACATGCGTTCGGCCCGGCCCAGGAAGGACGACCACTGCTCGCCGCGCCCCGGGCCGAGGGCGGCGTCGAGTGCGTCGGGGATGTCCGCGAGATGACCGGGCATGTCCAGGATCGCCCCGTCGGGAAAGCGGTACTGCGCTGCGACGGGGAGGCGCTGCAGGTCGAGCACCTCGCGCAGGGGCGCGCCGGTCGCCGCGAACAGGTCCTCGAGGATGTCGGGGATGGTGACCAGCGACGGGCCGGTGTCGAAGACGAACCCGTCGTGACGGATGACGCCGAGTTTGCCGCCCGGCTCGTCGGCGTGTTCGAGGACCGTGACCTCGTGGCCGACCGCGGCAAGGCGCACGGCCGCGGAGAGTCCCCCGACCCCGGCCCCGACGACGACGACGCGCGTCACGCTCTGTTCCCCATCCGCTCCATCGTGCCACCGGCGCGGGTCCGACAGCCGATGCAGCACGCGTGATGCACAGGTAGTTTGTCCGTATGGCACTCGACGCGGGCCGCTCGGAGCGGATCACGCGCGACCAGGCCGAGGCGCTTCTCGATCACCTCGTCACCGTCGCGACGCGGCTGGAGCGTCAGATCTCCGCTCTCGAGACGGCGGCGGCGGAACCGGGTTGCCGGACCGCACCGCGACTCCCCGCCGACGCCCGCGAGCGACGCACGGAGTTGTCGGAGGCGCGGTCGCACATCGACACCCTGACGGCGTTGACCAGGCCGGACGATGGGGGAGCGATGCGGCCGACGGGTCGCTGACACCGTCCGGATCCCCGGACCGACGGCCCCCGGGTCGGGGGAGACAGGGGGCCGTCGGCATCTCCGAGGAGATACTCCACGCGGTGCGCGGAGCGGATCGGATGGGGATTGGGGGGGACACCCCATACGGTCCGTTGCTGACTGTACCCAGGTTCACGATCGTGAACTGGTTTGTGACCAGTCCGTGTTGTCGATTTTCGGCAGCCGGGTCAGCGGGACGTACGACCCTCGACCTCGCCGACGAGCTCGACGAGTCTGCGATCCGACCGGAGCACCGCGTCGGAGATCGGGTTGACGATGCCACGCAGCGCGGAGACGGGGATCCATCGGCGCGGCACCTGGATCCGCGCGCGCCGGTCCTCGATGCCGTCGGCGACGGCACTCCCGACCCGCGCAGGGGCGATCGGGCGGCGCAACGGCGCGGGGAAGGCCCGGGCGACGAGGGCTGTCGCGAGCGGGTCCTTCCCGAAGGCGACGTCGGCGATGGGCGTCTGCACCCACCCGGGGTAGAGGACTCCGGCGGTGGCGCCATGCCGTCGCACCTCGACCCGCAGTGCCCGCCCGATCTGCTCCACGGCGGCCTTGGTGGCCGCATAGGGGGCGTTGACCATCCCGTTGACGTAGGCGTACGTCGACGACGTGATCAGGACATGCCCCTGCGCGTCGAGCACGGCGGGCAGCGAGGCGCGGACGGTGTTCCAGACGCCCTGCAGGTTCACCGCGATGACCTTCTCGAAGACGCCGTCGGCGACGCTCGCGACGGTCTCCGAGGTGTCCCCGCTGGAGATGCCGGCGTTGGCGAACGCCACGTCGAGTCGTCCCCAGGTCTCGATGGCCGCGGCGACCGCGGCGTCGAGATCCTCACGGCGGGTCACGTCCGCGGCCAGGGCGAGCACGCGATCCGGCGACAGTCCCCGTGCCGCGTCCTGCACGGCGGCGAGATCGAGGTCGACCAGGACCAGACGCGCGCCCCGCCCGTGCAGTTCTCGTGCGACCGCCCGCCCGATTCCCCCGGCCGCGCCGGTCACCAGGACGACGGCGTCGGCGAGCTGGAGTGGGGGAACGGCCGGCAGCGTCGATCGGCTCATGGTCACCTCTATGTCGGAGCGGTGCCGTAGATCCTGCCTCAGTGCTCGGCGGGAGGGCGCTACCGGCCGGGCAGTGTCCCGTAGCTGTTGGCGTAGACCTTCCCCGGCCTCGGATGGGTGAACTTCAGGCCCGACCAGGTGTCGTCGATGCGCAGGCAGGTGCTCTCCACCATGCCGCGGTCGTATCCGATCGCGATGACCGAGCGGATCGTGAGGTCCGTCCCCAGTCGACCACCCTTCGGCCAGGAGACCCAGAGCATCCCGGCCGGGCCGACGGCGTCGCGGAGTGTCGCGAACTCCGACCGCAGCTGCTGCTGCGTCCGGACGAAGAGGTGCACGTGGTCCAGGCCGGGGGTCGGGGTGTCGACGAGGTCGAGCGTGGGCAGCATCATCGCGGCCACGGCGGATGCGGGTGCACCGCGGAGGAGCGCGCGTGAGCCCGTCCGGATGCCCATCTTCTGCGCGACGGTGCGCGGCTGCTGTGTGGTCATGCGCCGACGGTAGAAGCCAACGCGGACAGGATTGGTCCTCGTCCTGTCGTGTGAGCGCCTCGTCGAACCTGGTGGTCGACCGAGATGCGGGATGAATCGCCGGATGGAGTGGAGCTAGGGAGAATCGAACTCCCGACCTTCTCGATGCGAACGAGACGCGCTACCAACTGCGCTATAGCCCCTGGTGAAGCTCTGCCAGGCTAGCAAAGGCGTCGGGCTGGGCCGAAATCGGGAGGTCGTCATCGGACGAGCCCGGTAACCCGGGCAAACCCCGCGCACTCGATTACGCTGCCGACCCATGAGGCGAGCCGTCACCGTGGTCGTGGGGCTGCTCGTCGCCGTGGGCGCGATGTTCATCCCGCTGCTCTCGGGTGCCGGCGACGACTCGGGCTCGCCGACGACGGAGACCGCGCGGATCACCGACTACGCCGCCGACTTCCGTGTCGCGGCAGACGGCCGTCTGCGCGCCACGGAGACCCTCGACGTCGACTTCCCGGTCAGCAAGCACGGGATCTTCCGCTTCTTCGACGTCGTCGACCCGTCCGACCGGCACGCCCGGCTGGTCCCCGAGGACATCACGGTGACCCGGGACGGGCAGCCCGACGGCCTCGACGTGACCAGCCAGTCGAACGGGCGCTACCGCGTCGCCAAGATCGGCGACGCCGACACCACCATCAGCGGAGCGCACCGCTACGTCGTCGAGTACACGATCCCGGGCGTGCTCGGTCGCGCCGAGAACGGCGCCACGGGCTCGCAGTTCTACTGGAACGTCATCCCCGGCGGATGGCAGATGCCGATCGCGCGTAGTCAGATCCGCGTCGAGCTCCCCGCGGCCCCGCAGGACATCCGCTGCGCGGTCGGGACCGCGTCGACCACCGGGTGCACCGCGACAGCGGCCGGATCCGCACTGACGATCGCGACGGGCGAACTGGAACCGCACACGCCGGTCACCCTCCAGACACGCATCGACGTCCCCACGCCCGATCGCGTCACACTGCCGTGGACCGTTGCCTTCGACTCGGTGCTCGGACGATCGGTGCCGTGGGCGGTCGTCGTCGGGGTCATCGCGCTGCTCGCGGCCGGGGTCGCCGCGTACATCGTGCGGAGCACCCACGAACCGGCGCCCGCGTTCCCGCTGATGTACGCGCCGCCGGCGGGTCTCGGTCCGGCGCAGGGCGCGTTCGTCATGACCGAGCGCACCTCCGACGACCTGTTCGCCGCGACCATCCTCGAGATGGGGGAGCGGGGGGCGGCGACGATCGCGAAAGAGGGCGACAGCTGGTCGATCCGGGGCAGCGACCGGCCACCTACGCCGCTGGACACCGTCACCCATGACGTCGCGGCATCGTTGGGGGTCCGGCCCGGTGCGACCTTCACCGCCGACCCGTCCGACGTCGATGCAGGCAAGCAGCTCAAGGACGTCCGGTCCCACTTCGACAGCAGCCTCAGCTCGTGGGCGACGTCGTCGGGGCTGTTGCAGGCCGCACGGCTTGCCTCGGTTGCCCGGCTCGCACTGATCCTCGCCGCCGTCGTCGCGGGTGTGGTCTACATCTGGAATCCCTTGGACATGTCGCTGCTGGGGCTGCCGTTCGCCGTGTTCGCAGTGATCTGCCTCCCCGTGTTGCAGCCCGGCGCGGTCACGTTCCGCACCAAGAAGGGTCGCGACGTGTGGTCGCAGGTGGGCGGGTTCCGACGTGTGCTCGGCACGCGGTCGTCGGAGGCGCGCTTCGACTTCAGCGGCCGCAAAGAGCTGTACACGCAGTACATCCCGTGGGCGGTGGCGTTCGGCGTCGCCGACGTGTGGGCCGAGAAGTACCGCGTCGCCGTCGGTGAGGACCCGCCCGCCCCGGGCTGGTTCTCGGGCGGTCCGGGTTTCTACGCCGGCTACGGCGCAGGCACGTTCGCGGGGTTCACGTCGGACTTCTCGTCGTCGGTGTCGTCGGCGATCTCGTCGTACGAGGCGACGCAGAAGTCGTCGTCGAGTTCTAGCGGCGGGTTCTCCGGCGGTGGCTTCTCCGGCGGCGGGGGCGGGGGCGGTGGCGGTGGGGGTTCATGGTGACAACCGGTGACAGAGGAGTTCTGCAATGGTGATCGCGCTGATCGTGATCGTCGTCGTCGTGGTGATCCTGGTGATCGGCGGCGTCGTCGGCTTCAACAAGCTGCGCAAGGCCGACATCGGGGCGCAGGAGGCGCTCGGCGGCATCGACGTCCAGCTGACCCGACGGGCCGACCTCATCCCGAACCTCGTGAACACCGTCAAGGGCTATGCGGCACATGAGAAGGGCGTGCTGGAGGCGGTCACGGAGGCGCGGTCGCGGGTGGCGGCTGCCGCCCAGGGTGGTGCGGTGCCGGAGAAGGCCGCCGCCGATGCGCAGCTGCAGAAGGCGCTCGTCGACGTGATGGCGGTCGCCGAGGCCTACCCGGACCTCAAGGCGGACAGCAGCTTCCTCGATCTGCAGCGTCAGCTCACCGACACGGAGAACCAGATTTCCTTCGCCCGGCAGTATTACAACGATGCGGTGAGCACACTGAACACCCTCGTCTCGACCATCCCGTGGATGTTCTTCTCCGGCATCGCCAAGGTGAGCCGTCGGGAGTTCTACAAGGCCCCCGAGGGCCAGCAGGCACCGCCGACCGTCAGCTTCTGAAGGTCGTCACGCGGCGTCCGGTCGCGCCGGTGCGCGGGAGCGGTGTTCGTGTCCGGTGGGTGTTCGTATAAACGCGTCGTGGGTGCCGTCGTCGTCGATCGCGGTGGTGACCGCCCAGCCGGGGTTCTCTTTCTGCCGGTTGTGGGTGCGGCATTCGCCCAGCGCGTTGAGTGCGTCCGTCGGTCCGCCGTCGTGGTGGGGGTGTGCGTGGTCGATCTCGGCGATCGGGGCGTCGCAGTACGGGAAGCGACACGAGACGTCGCGGCGGGTGATGAAACGTCGCAGCCCGGAGGGGAAGATCCTGGCCTTCGACTCCATCGCGACGAGCGCACCGGAGTCGGGGGCTGCGAACAGCCGTCGCAGCGTCACCAGCGCGTCCGCGTCGAGGGTATCGGCGATCAGGTCCCGGGCGGTATCAGCCGGGATCGGCCCGTAGCCGGGAACCTCCGCCGCGGCGGAGGAGTCTCCGACGAGGACATCCGCGCTGACGACGACATCGACGGAGACGGCCACGTCTTCGGCGCGGGCTTTGCCGGTGAGGCGTTCGACAACGGTGTCGGCCATGATCTGGGCGTGGCTGCGGTCACCGTCCCCGACGAGGCCGTCCGCGTGCTGCTTGAGTGCGGCATAGGCGGCGATCCCGGCCTTCATCGGTAGTAGCGCGGAGAGCTGAACCATCGCATCGGGTTTCGGCCGCATCGTGACGCGACGGTCCTTCGGCGCGGATGCGTTGCGATCGACGACGGCGTGTGGGTCACGCTGGTAGGCGATCTGCTTCGCCAACGCCTCCAGAGCGCGGTCACCGACCCCGTCGAGCGTGGCCGGGTCGGAACACAGTGCGTGATCGATGACGCGCCGATCCTCGACCTGGAGGTAGCCGGTCTCGCGGACCAGGATCGTCGCCCGCCACTCCGACAACGAGCCGTCGCGCAGGCGAGCGAAGGTGTTGGGCATCTCGCCCATCGCGCGGGCGAACCCGAGATGCCGGCCACCGGCGTTCCCGGAGACTCGCCGCGCCAACGCCACCTCGGCCGACAGTCCGCGGCACCGTCTCTCGACTGGCACGCCACGCTCGGCCTCGGCGGCGGACCGCAACTCCTGCAACCGCAGAGTGTCGGCGGCCTGCCCCGCGGCACAGGCCCATTTGATCGACTCCATCAGGGAGATCCGATCAACCGCCTCGGCTTCATCACCGGCAGCGGGAAGGTGGGCGAGCACAGCCATCACATCACGCAGCGCGTCCCGCGCGTCGATGGTGCCCGCCCTCGTCATACGTACATGTGTACACGAGGGGTCCGACACGACAGACTTCGCGAAGTCGGCTGTGAACAAACGGTTTCGGGTGTCCCAACCGCCCAACGAACGGTTCCAACCGCCCAACGAACGGTTCCTGCTGCCCAACGAACGGGGGGCGGGGTGTGGGTCAGGCGGTGGTGCGGGCGCGACGGGCGAGGTCGACGGTGGCAGCGCGCAGGTCGTCGATGCCGTCGATGGGCTCGGCGTACCCGACGCGCGTGTAGGCGATGCCGCGCGGGGTGGTCACCTTGAGGTCGAGGCCGTAACGGTCGGCGCTGGTGCACACCGCGCCGGTGGCGTCGGGGAAACCGCCGAAGGCACGGGCCATGTCGGTGAGAGAAGTCGCGTGGTCGGCGTTGAGGTGCTCGACGGCGGGCCCCGACGCCGGTGCGACCGGATCCGGCTGAGCCGCCGCATAATCCGGTCCGGTCGCGGAGTCCATGCGACCGTACCCACCGACCCACCGCACCCGATCGACCCGGAGCACCCACAGCGTGAAGTCGCTGTAGTCGACGTAGTACTTGGCCGCGGGGACGGCGGCGAGGTGAGCGGTGCGCGCCGCGTCGTACTCGGCACCGGTCGGCTCCTCGACGCGCCCGGCCAGCGTGATGCGACTGCCCGCCAACGGGTCCGTGTCCGACGTGGGTGCGACGACGGCGAGGCTCGCGCGAGGATCCGCGGCGAGATTGCGTCCGTGCTCGGCCATGTGGGACACGCACAGCACGGGGTCACCGCCGAGGAGACCGAAGGTCACGTAGGACGCCCACGGATCCCCGTCGGTGGTCAGGCTGGCCAGGGTGGCGGTGTTCGTCGACGCCGCGATGGTCCTGGCCTCCTCCGCCGCGGTGGGGCGGACGGGGTTGGTCGGCTCGACGAGCGGTGCGGGGACCGACGGGGCGTCGCCCGGGTCACCGTGGTCGCGCAGTGTCTCCGCCATCTCAGGCGTTCTCCCGCACGGCGACACGTCGACTGCCGAGCGCTGCGGCGGCCGCCCGACCGGCGGTGCGGCCGGAGAACAGGCATCCGCCGAGGAACGTGCCCTCCAGGGAGTTGTACCCGTGCACCCCACCGCCGCCGAACCCGGCCGCCTCGCCCGCGGCGTACAGACCGTCGACGGGCTGCCCGTCGAGCCCGAGCACCCGCGACGACAGGTCGGTCTGGATGCCGCCCAACGACTTCCGGGTCAGCACGTGCAGTTTCACACCGATCAACGGTCCGTCGTCGGGGTCCAGGATCTTCCCCAGCGCCGCCGTGCGACCCAGCCGCTCGCCGATGAACGCACGGGAGTTGCGGATGGCCATGATCTGGCTGTCCTTGGTGTAGGCATTGTCGAGCTGCGCGTCCCTCGCCTCGATCTGGCTGCGGACCGCCGCCGCGTCGAGCAGGGGAGAGTCGGTGAGGCTGTTCATCTTCGCGACGAGCTCCTCGACCGTCGACGCCGTGACGAAGTCGACGCCGTTGTCGATGAACGCCTGCACCGGGGCCGGTGCGCCGGAGCCCAGGACCCGCTCGCGCACCATTGCCATCCGGCCGCCGGAGGTGATGTCGGGGTTCTGCTCGGACCCCGAGAGGGCGAACTCCTTGGCGATGATCCGCTGGTTCAGGACGAACCACGAGTGGTCGTGCTCGGCTATGTCGGGCGTGGTCCGCAGGTGGCGCAACGTCGAGAGCGTGTCGAACCCGGGAAGACACGGGTCGGGCAGACGCCGACCGAGGGCGTCGAACCACATCGACGACGGTCCCGGCAGGATGCGGATGCCGTGCGACGGCCAGATCGCGTCGCAGTTCGCGACACCCTCGGTGTAGTGCCACATGCGATCCCGGTTCACCAACCGCGCCCCGGCCGACTCTGCGATGTCCAGCATGCGGCCGTCGACGTGCTCGGGCACGCCCGTGACCATCGTCGTCGGCGGGGTGCCGAGACGCGCCGGCCAGAACTTGCGGACCATCTCGTGGTTGCCGCCGATGCCGCCTGAGGTGATGACGACCGCCTGTGCGCGCATCTCGAAGTCCCCGACGACGACCCGGGACGACGGGGCACCGCGGACGGCGACGTCTGGTTCGAGCAGGGACCCACGGACACCGACGACGGCGCCGCCCTCGACGATCAGGTCGTCGACGCGGTGGCGGTGGTGGAAGTCGAGCGAGCCGGTCGTCGACGCGCGTCGCGCCGACTCGGCGAACGGCTTGACGATCCCGGTACCCGTGCCCCAGGCGACGTGGAAGCGGGGGACGGAGTTGCCATGCGCGTCGGCGCGCATCCCGCCGCGCTCGGCCCAGCCGACGGTCGGCAGGAACGTGACGCCGTGGCCGTCGAGCCACGACCGCTTCTCCCCGGCGGCGAACTCGACGTACGCGCGTGCCCACCGCACGGCCCAGGAGTCCTCGTCGTCGAGACGGTCGAAGCCCGCGCTGTTCTGCCAGTCCCGCCACGCGAGCTCGAGGGAGTCGTGCACACGCAGTCGGCGCTGCTCGGGGCTGTCGACGAAGAACAGGCCGCCGAACGACCACCACGCCTGGCCGCCGAGGTTGGCCGCGTTCTCCTGGTCGAGCAGGGCGACGCGGTGACCTGCGGTCGTCAGCTCGTGTGCGGTGACCAGGCCGGCGAGACCGGCTCCGACCACGATGACGTCGACGTCCACGACCTACCTCCGCTGCCCGCTGCTGTGACCCACCCGACCTTACTCAGCGGCCCGGGCCCGTCGATCCGGCATCATCGGACCGGTGGGCGCTGCGGTCGTGGTGGTGGGTTCGGTGAACACCGACGTCGTGGCCGAGCTCGATCGGTTCCCGCGGCCCGGGGAGACGCTGCGGGCCGTCGCGGTCCGTCGCAACCTCGGAGGCAAGGGCGCGAACCAGGCCGTCGCCGCGCGGCGGGTGCACGACGACGTCGCGTTCATCGGGCGTGTGGGTGACGGCGCACAGGGAGACGGCGTCCGCGAGGAGCTCGCGGGACACGGGGTGGACGTCGACCACACGCGGACCGTCCCGGACGCCGCGACCGGAACCGCGTTCATCCAGGTCGCCGCCGGGGAGAACACGATCGTGCTGGACGCCGGTGCCAACGACGCCTGGGACCGCCTCGACGACGCCGAACGACGCGATGTCGCCGACGCCGCGGTGGTCGTCTGCCAGATGGAGATCCCCTCGGCCGTGAACCGCGCTGTGGCTCAGGCCTGCCGAGGGCGACTGGTCGTGAACGCCGCACCGGCTCGTGAGGTCACCGATCTGCTGTCGTCGTGTGATCCGTTGGTGGTCAACGAGCACGAGCTCGCCGTCCTCACCGGTGTCGACGTGGACGGTCCGACGCAGGCGCGCTCGGCCGCCCGATCCGTGCTCGACCGCGGCGCACGGTCGGTCGTCGTCACACTCGGAGCGGCAGGAGCTGTGTGGGTGACAACCGAGGGCGGTGGTGTCGTGACGCCGCCCGACGTCGAGGTGGTCGATTCCACCGGTGCCGGAGACGCTTTCGTTGGCGTGCTGGCCGCGCGCCTCGCCGTCGGCGGCGAACTGGGCGATGCGATCCGATGGGCGGTGGCCGCGGGCTCGCTCGCCGTGCAGACGTCGGGGACGCACGCCTCCTACCCCGACGCGGACGGGATCGTCGCGATGCTGGACTCGATCGTGAGCAAGTCGTGACCGTGGCGTTGCCATCCGGACCTTGTGTTCCGCGCCTCCGGCAGACACGATCTCGGGATGATCACTGTGATCGTCGTCATAGCCGTGGTGGTGTGGATGGCGATCGCGGCCGTGACCGCGCTGACGATAGGAGCGGCCATCCGCCGCAGCGAGTCCGAACGTCGTCGCGCGTCCCGGGAGGAGTCGACGAGCGTTGCCGCGCCGTAGCGCCGGTGTGATCGCGGTCCGCCGAGCGCCCGGTACGCCCGTGCAGGTGTTGCTCGCCCACCCCGGCGGCCCGCTGTGGGCCCGCCGCGACGACGGCGCCTGGTCGATCCCCAAGGGCGAGTACACCGACGAGGATCCGCGCGACGCGGCCGCGCGGGAGTTCGCCGAGGAGGTCGGTGTCACGGTCGACGCCGCCGCCCTCACGCCGATCGGCGAGATCACCCAGAAGAGCGGGAAGGTCGTCACCGCCTTCGTGATCGAGAAGAACGTGGATCCCGGGACCTCGGTCAGCAACACCTTCGAGATGGAGTGGCCGCGAGGGTCGGGCCGGGTGCAGAGCTTCCCGGAGGTCGACCGCGTCGAGTGGTTCGACCTCGACGCCGCCGGGCGGAAGATCCTGCCCGCCCAGCAACCACTGCTCGCCCGTGTGCAGGACGCGCTGCGGCCTCAGCCCTGACCTGCCGCCCTCGTGGCGGGCTCGTGCGGGAGCCGGTGTCCGATGAGCCGCGAGCTGTTCGCCACCACAGCGACCGACGACGCGTTGTGCAAGATCGCGGCGACGACGGGCGACAGCGCGCCGCCTGCGCCGACGGCGAGTCCGATCGCGTTGACGGCGATGGACATCGCGTAATTCTGCCCGATGAGATCGACGGTACGAGAACCGAGTTCGCGGACATCGACGACGGCGGACAGATCGTCGGAGGCGAGCGCGACGTCGGCGGTCTCGACCGCGACGTCGGTACCGCCGAGACCCATCGCGATCCCCACGTCCGCCGCGGCGAGAGCAGGGGCGTCGTTGACGCCGTCGCCGACCATCGCGACAACGTGGCCGTCGGCCTTCAACGACTGCACCGCTGCCAGCTTGTCCTCGGGCAGCACCTGCGCCTTCCACTCGTCGATGCCGAGTTCGGCGGCGACCGCCGCGGCGGTGACGGGGTGGTCACCGGTGAGCATGAGGATGCGAGTGACGCCCGCGCCGCGCAGCTCGTCGAGCACGGAGAGAGCCTCCGGTCGGATCTCGTCGCGCAGACTGATGAGGCCGATGAGCTGTCCGTCGACGGCGAGCAGCAGCGGCGTCTCCGCGCGCAGCCGCAACTTGTCGACCCATGCGCCGGCGTCGGCGGTGACCTCCACCCCCTCGCCGGAGAGCAGGGCGGGGCTCCCCAGCAGGAGCGTGCGGCCGTCCGCGCGTGTGCGCATCCCCAGGCCGACGAGCACCTCGCACTCCTCGTGCGGTGGGATGGCGATGTGACGCTCCTCGGTCGACCGGATCACCGCCTCGGCCAACGGATGTCGCGAATGGATCTCCGAGCTCGCCGCGTAGGCGAGCACCTGCTCGGGCTGCCAGTCGTCGTCGAACGAGACGACGTTCGTCACCACGGGACGGCCCTGGGTGAGGGTGCCGGTCTTGTCGAACACGACGGCGTCGAACCGTCCCGACCGCTCCAGGTGCGAGCCGCCCTTGATGAGGATGCCGCGACGGGCGCCGTTGCCGATGGCGGCACTGATCGCGGTCGGCGTGGCCAAGCCCACCGCGCACGGGCAGGCGATGAGCAACATCGTCATGGCGCGCCGGACATCTCGCGTCACCAGCAGGGTCGCCAGCGACAACGCGAACGACGCCGGTACGAACCGCCGGGAGAAGGTCTCGCCGACGGTCTGGATCGGCGCGCGGTCGTGCTGTGCCTCCTCGACGCGGGCGACGATGCGTCCGATGGCGGTGTCGTCGCCGACGGCTTCGGCCCGCAGCACGAGCCGACCGTTCATCACCACCGACCCGGCGAACACGCGGGCGCCCGGATCGGCTGCCACGGGTAAATTCTCGCCGGTGACGGCCGACTGGTCGACCAGCGCGGTCCCGTCGACCACGATCCCGTCGACCGGGACCGCGACGCGATCGTGCACGACGACCTCGGTCCCCACCGCGATGGTCTCGATGCCCACCTGGACCTCGGTGCCGTCGGGCAGACGTGTCCAGGCGGTGTCCTGATTGCCACGCAACAGGTCCCGGATGGCACGCCGGGTGCGACGCAGCGTCAGGTCCTGGAGGAACTCGCCGATGTTCAACAGCCACAGGACGGTGAGGGCGACGACGTTCTCCCGCAGCAGGAGGCTGGCGATGGTCGCGGCGGACACCAGGGCATCTGTGCCGGCGGATCTCCCTCCGCCGAGTGATCGCACCGCACCGCGCAGGAAGGGGTAGCCGGTGATGATCGTGACGCCCGTGGCGGCGAGACGGCCGGTGGGGCCGAGGACCGGCGCGCGGCGGAACCCGTAGCGGCGGATGCCCAGGACGACCAACGCGGCACCGCCCAGGGCCATCCGGGCGACGTCGGCGTTGGCGACCTCCGACGAGTGCGGCGCCCTGCGTGCGACGAGATCGGTGGGGACGTCCCGGGCCGCGAGGATCGCGTCGACCAGGTCGGCGGCGGCGGTGATGTCGCGGCGGTACCAGACGACCACCGATCCGGTGCGGGGGTAGGCATGTGCGACACGGACTCCGGGGTTCTCGGCGAGCACATCCTCGACCGCGACCGCGCGGACGCTGTCACCACGCACCCAGGGCACGGTCAGACGGATGCGACCGGCTGCGTCGGAGACGACCTCCGCGCCGCCCCCGTGGACCGCCGGCGGTGTCAGTGCTCGTGCCCGTGGTCGGCGGCGCCGGCCGTGCCGGGCGGCTCCGCCTCCTCGCCGATGCGCTCGCGGGCCTCGGCGACGACATCGGCGACGGACAGTCGCGCGGACTCGGCGGCGGTCTCGGCGCGTCGCGTCCCGCGCAGACCCCACGACGTCACCACGACGGCGCCCTCGCGCAGCGGTGCGCGACGGGCGGCCTTGCGGGCGAGGTCGTAGGCGGCGGCGCCGACCGCGCCGGTCACCACCGTGGACGCCGCTTTCGCGACGAGTCCGTGTACGGGCATTCGCGTGTCTCCTCCACTGTCGAAGTGGGACTCACCCTAACGCGCCCCGTGGGCCCCGGCGTCTGTCGCAGGCCCGCATTACGGTGTGCGAATACGACAATGGGAGGGCTTCGATGATCGGGACATCGACCGACGGTGGGCAGACAGGGCGACGACTGGTCGTCTTCGGTGACGCGACAGGGGCGTCGGGATACGCCGACGTGCTCCGGCGGGTGGCGGGTCTGACCGAGGTCGCCTCCACCGCGGATTTCGGTGACCGCATCGTCGACCGCACACAGACGTCGCGCGCCCAGGCCACCATCTTCGCCGACCTCGGCGTCGCGGTGGTCGCCGCCGACGACGACCAGGCCTCCGCGCTGTCGGCGAACTGCTCTCCCGACGGCGACATCCTCGCGGTGGAACCCGAACGGGTGCATCGCGTCCGGGCGGCGGTCGGTGTCCCCGACGCGGACCGCGCCGCCTACCTGCGCGGCTACGCCGACGGCGTCGCCGATCTCGCGGCCCGCCTCGGTGGCGTGCCGGCCACCGCGACCGCGGCGGCGTCGTTCGCCGACACCGACGCGTTCACCTGGGGGCTGCAGGCCACGGGGGTGTCGACCACAACGGCAACGGGCTCCGGTGTGCGGGTGGCCGTCCTCGACACCGGCCTGGACCTCACCCACCCCGACTTCGCGGGACGCGACATCACCTCGGCCGCCTTCGTCGACGGTGTCACCTCCGCCCAGGACGGCCACGGGCACGGCACGCACTGCGCGGGCACGTCCTGTGGTCCTCGCACGCCGAGCACCGGCCGTCGCTACGGCATCGCCTACGAGGCCGGGCTCTTCGTGGGCAAGGTCCTCGGAGACAACGGCAGCGGCGCCGACGAGGGCATCCTCGCCGGGCTGAACTGGGCACTGACGAATCGCGTCGACATCGTCTCGATGTCGCTCGGCGCCGACGTCCGGACGGTCTCCACCGCCTACGAGACGGTCGGCCGACGGGCACTGTCGGCCGGGACCCTGATCGTCGCGGCGGCGGGCAACAACGCGAACCGACCTGCCGACCCCGGCTTCGTCGGCGTGCCGGCCAACAGTCCGTCGATCGCCGCCGTCGCGGCCACCGATCAACGGTCCGCCATCGCCCCGTTTTCGGCCCGCAGCTCCGACGTCGACGGCGGCAACGTCGACATCGCCGCACCCGGCGTCGACGTGTACTCGTCGTGGCCGGTGTTCCCGCCCGGATCGTCCGAGGGTGAGGGCGCGAGCACGTACAACACCATCAGCGGGACCTCGATGGCGACGCCGCACGTCGCGGGGATCGCCGCGCTGTGGGCGCAGACCACCGGCCGACGCGGGCGCGATCTGTGGACGACGCTGACCCAGCAGGCCCGCAGGCTCGACGTGCCCGCGTCCGACGTCGGCGCGGGACTGGTGCAGGCGCCGCGCTGACCAGGCCCGTCGTGTCCGCGTCGGGCGTAGGATCGACATCCATGCCGGACGTCACGAT
Organism: uncultured Williamsia sp.; assembly: GCF_947494875.1. Taxonomy (GTDB): domain Bacteria; phylum Actinomycetota; class Actinomycetes; order Mycobacteriales; family Mycobacteriaceae; genus Williamsia_A. Next base: position 228,593 of record NZ_CANLWM010000007.1, on the reverse strand, counting down.
CACCGTCGACGACGATCACCTCTCCGCGCTGGACGAGGTCGTCGCGTCGGTGCGTGCCGCGGGGGTGCACGTCACCTCGGTCCACACCGCGATCGGGATCATCTCGGGGACGGTCGCCGACGACGTCCGCGGCCCGCTCGCCGCGATACGCGGGGTCGCTTCGATCGAACAGACACCGCGATACACGGTGGCGCCCCCGGACTCGCCGATCCAGTAGTGGCCGCGCCCGCGCGGTCAGCGATCCATCAACGTGCCGCCGGTACCGCCGAGCGACAGCAGGAACAGCGCCAGCAGCAGCCAACTCGCGCCCTGCCACACCTGCCAGGGACCGCGTGACGACGTCGCTGTCGATCGCTGCGACTGCCACATCCGGAACGTCCACCAGAGGGACCCGAGCGCGCCCGCGAACACGATCAGCGGGAAGGCGATCACCACCCACACCGGAACGGGGTCGTACAGCAGGGATCCGACCACGAGGAACGCGATTGCGAACGCGAACACCGAGACGACGTACACCGCCGCCGAGCGCAGGGTCGTGCCTCGGTCCGGGCGGGGATCGTCGGTGGGGGAGTTCTGTGACGGTGCGATGACTCCAGCATCCCGACGTCTGCCATCCCGCGCAACGAGCGCGAGACAAATCACGCACCGCCCAACCGACGTCTCCAACCGCCCAACCGACGTCTCCAACCGCCCAACCGACGTCTCCAACCGCCCAACCGACGGGTCATCACCACGTCGAGTGGGCGGTCGGAGAGGTCGAGTGGGCGTTCAGCGAGCGATGGTGGCGTCGGCGGAGAGCCCCGTGCTGCGGTGGCCGAGGACGCCGACATTGACCATCAACGCCACCATGACCGCCGCGACCAGTGCGAAGACCGGGCCGGAGCCGTTGGCGTCGAGGAACGGCAGCAAGATGAACGGCAGGACGCCGGTCGTCAGCTTCGACAGCGAGTACGCCGCGCCGGCGGCGGTCCCGCGGATCGCGGTGGGATACGAGTCGGCCAGGTACACGTGGTACGCGTTGGAGAAGAGGTTGCTGGCCATCGTGTACAGCACCCCGGACACCACGATCGCCCACGCGGCCCCGGCAAAGCCGAACCACAGCCCGAAGGCGGCCATCGCCCCCGCCGAGCCGATGACGAGCCACTTGCGCTCGACCCGCTCGACGATCGGCACCGCCAGCACCGACCCGAGCGGATATCCGAAGTAGGTCGCGGCGAGGAAGCCGAGCGACGTGACGAGGTCGAATCCTTTGTCGAGCAGCACGATCGGGGCGAGGGTGCCGAAGCCGTAATACCCGAACACCTCGAGTACCGACAGGATCCACAGCATGGTCGTGCGCTTGGTCAGGGGAGGACGGAACAGCGCCCGCACCCCGACCGCCTGTGTCGGGGTGACGACCAGCGACCGGTCGGGCTCGGACAGTCGATGGCCGGCGGCGATCGCCTGCGCCTCGAACTGTCGACAGATCGCGTCGGCCTCCTCGTGCCGCCCCTGCGCCTCCAACCACCGCGGGGACTCCGGCAGACCGCGCCGGACGATCCACACCGCGAACGACCCCAGCGCCCCCAGCACGAACAGCCACCGCCACCCGTCGACGCCGAACGGCTGCAGCGGGACGAGCCACCGGGCCAGCAGACCCACGACGGGGACGCCGAAGAACGCGACGGTGTACGCCCACGAGATCATCCGGCCGCGGGCGTTCTTCGGCAGCAGGTCCGAGAGGTAGGAGTCGGCGAGGGCGAACTCGGCGCCGATCCCGACACCGGCGATGAAGCGGGTGACGACGAGGAACGCCGCATTGGGCGAGAACGCCCCCAGCAGCGAGAAGAACGAGTACACCGCGAGGTTCACCATGAACGCTCGTCGACGTCCGACACGGTCGGCGTAGCGACCCATCACCGCGGCACCGAGGAACTGTCCCAGGAACGCCGATCCGAGGAGCAGGTTCAGCTCGGTGCGGTCCAGCGACAGCTCCGACTTGAGCACCCCGGAGATGGTCGCGGCGAGGAAGTTCTCGTACAGGTCGAAGAACAGTCCCAGACCGATCACCGCTGTCGCGACCCGGTGCGCCCGCACGATGGGCAACCGGTCCAGACGCGCGGCGACCGTGGGCACGGACGCGTCGACGGTGGTCATCTCCGGAGGCTAACGGTGTCCGATTCGGCCGCTCGGGGTCGGCCGTCGTCCCCGGGTCACACCGCGGCGACGGCCGCCTCGAGGTCTGCGACGACGATGCGCTGCATGGTCATCATCGCGGCCATCGACGCCCGGGCCCGTTCCGGATCGGGATCGCTGTTGAGTTCCAGCAGGCGCTTCGGCGTCACCTGCCAGCTCAGACCGAACCGGTCCTTGAGCCATCCACACTGCGACTCCACCCCGCCGTCGGCGAGCAGCCCGTACCAGTAGTGGTCGGTCTCCTCCTGGTCGTCGCACAGGATCATGAACGAGACGGCCTCGGTGAACGGGAACTGCGGGCCCGCGTTCATCGCCTGGAAGCGCTGGCCGTTGCACTCGAAGGTCGCGGTGAACACGGCATCGCCGGCCATGCCCTTGTCGTGCACGACGAAGTCGGGGAAGACGCGACCGTAGAGCTCGAGCGCATCGCCGAGGTCGTCGTCGAACCACAGGAACGGGGTGATCGGGGCGGCCATGGTGGTCTCCTTCGGGGAAGCGGGGTGGTCTCGCCTGTGTGGACTCGGTGGGGCGCCGGAACTCATCGCCGCGGCCTCGTCGGTGGGCGGCGTTCCCGCGTACCCTCCCAGGGCATGGCGCCGCGCGCGGTCGAACTGACGATCGGCGACCTCGCGCGCCGGTCGGGGGTGAGCACCTCGGCACTGCGCTTCTACGAGGACAAGGGCCTCATCTTCTCCCGTCGCACGTCGGGCAACCAGCGTCGCTACCACCGGGCCATGCTGCGGCGGGTCGCGTTCATCCGGGCATCGGCCGCGGCGGGTATCCCGCTGTCGAAGATCGCCGAGGTGCTCGCCGTGCTCGGGGACTCCGAGTCGCCGACGCCGAAGATGTGGGAGAAGGCGTCACGGAAGTGGGTCGCCGACCTCGACGCGCGCATCGAACTCCTCACGCACATGCGCGATCTCATGGGGTCGTGCGTCGGATGTGGGTGCCTGTCGATGACGTCGTGCAAGTTGCTCAACCCCGACGACGTCGCCGCCCGCAGCGGCCCCGGGGCTCAGCGCCTCGCGATCCCGTCGGAGATCACCGACCCCGACTGACCTCGGTGACTACTCGGTCGCCAGCCGCAGGCTGAACGCCACCAGGGCGGTGCCGGTGACGGCATCCATCGCCGCACGGACCCGGCTGCGGGAGAAGACCGCCCGGGCGCGGTCCACGCCGACGACGATCGCCAGGAGGTAGCCCACACCGATGGCGGGCACGGTGACCGCGTAGACCACGACGGTGCCGACGGCCGGGTCGGTGCCGAGGAACTGCGGCAGCACCGCGAGGTAGAAGGCGATGACCTTCGGATTGCAGATGTTCGAGAGGAACCCCTGGCGCAGGCCGGTCAGCACGGGGCGATCGGAGCGCACCGGGGTCACGACCACGTCGTCGCCGGTCCGGTGACGACGCATGGCGCGGAAGGTCTGTACGGCCAGGAACATGAGGTAGGCCGCACCGACCCACTTGATCGTGAGGAACAGCGGCTCGATCCGGACGACGAGGACGCTGAGACCGGCGGCCGCGGCGACGCTCTGCACGAGGTTCGCGACACCGATCCCGACCACCGCCGACAGCCCACGAACCCGTCCGCCGGCCAGCGTGTTCGCGATCGACACGGCCGTGTCGGGGCCCGGGATCAGCGTCAACACGACGGCGAACCCCAGGAAGACGACCCATCCGCCCCAGTCCATGCGGGTGAGGATACGGCCGCGCCGTCGGCGATCCGTAATCTGGCAACCGTGAGGAAACCGACGGCGGCCGTGGCGCTCGGCAGTGGGGGAGCGCGCGGGTACGCGCACATCGGGGTCCTCGAGGTTCTGCAGGAGCGCGGCTACGACATCGTCGCCGTCAGCGGCTCGTCGATGGGTGCGCTGGTCGCGGGACTCCACGCCGCCGGGAACCTCGACGAGTACGTCGACTGGGTGACCGGGCTCGGCCAGCTCGACGTGATGCGACTGCTCGACGTCTCGCTGACCGCGCCGGGCATGATCCACGCCGACAAGATCCTCGACAAGGTGCGCGAGATCCTCGGTGACCGGGTGATCGAGGACCTCGACATCCCGTTCACCGCCGTCGCCACCGACCTCACGTCGGGTCGCCCGCAGTGGTTCCAGCGCGGCCCCGTCGACGTGGCGATCCGCGCGTCCATCGCGATCCCCGGGGTGATCACCCCGCACGTGATGAACGGGCGCGTCCTCGTCGACGGCGGCATCCTCGACCCGCTGCCCATCGCCCCGCTCGCCGCGGCCCCGGCCGACGTCGTCATCGGCGTCGACCTCGGTTCGGAGGGCGTCGGCCTCGACGACGACAGCCGTCTCGAGAACGGGCCGCCGTCCGACGCCGACGCCGAGGAGTCGGTGCAACGCTCGGGCGAGACGGGCCCGGGGATGCCGCTCGACGCGATGTCGCGTCTGCGCCGGCTCGGGTCGCACGCGCTCGACAGCGACTTCGTGCGGTCCATCGTCGACCGGGTCGCCGGCGACTCGATGGGCGGCTCTGACCAGGTGATCGACGCCATCGCCGCCGAACAGCGGTCGGGGTCGGGCAATGCCGGCGACGCCGCGCGCAAGCTCAGTCGATTCGCGGTGATGAACAGGTCGCTGGACATCATGCAGGAGGCACTCGCGCGCCATCAGCTCGCCGCGTTGCCGCCCGACATCCTCATCCAGGTGCCCCGTACCGCCATCCGATCGCTCGACTTCCACCGCGCGAGCGAGGCCATCGAGCTCGGCCGATCGCTCACCGAACGTGCCCTCGACTCGCACGCCTCGCCGATGGTCACCGCGTTCGAGCGGCCCCGGAAGCAGGGTCAGGTGTCCTGACGGTCGCGACGATCGGGGGATTTGTCCGAGGTGATCCGATGCCGGACCATCGACAGGTGAGCGCATCCCCCCGTGACGACCGATCAGCTGGGGCGATCACCTTCCGACGGCTCACCCGCGACGACTTCCCGATGCTGGCCCGCTGGCTCGCCGACGAGCGGGTGCACCGCTGGTGGTTCCAGGATCACGACGACGCCGCGCTCGAGAAGGACTTCGGTCCGCAGATCGACGGCACCGAGCCGGGCGAGGACCTCGTCGTCGAGGTGGACGACGGTGCGACACCGCGACCGGTCGGACTGCTGCAGCGATCGCGGATCCATGACTTCCCCGAGGACGTCGCCGCCCTCGAACCCGTCGTCGGTGCCGTCCCGCCGACCGCGTGGTGCCTGGACCACCTGATCGGTGACGAGGCCGACCGCGGCCGTGGGCTCGGCCCACGGATCCTCGCCACCGCCGTCGACGACACGTTCGCACGGTTTCCCGAGGCCACCGAGATCCTCGTGCCGGTCGTCGCCGCGAACCGTGCGTCGTGGAGGGCGTTGGAGAAGGCCGGGTTCGCGATCGTCGCGACCGGGGACATCCCGCCCGACAACCCCGTCGACGAACCCCGCCACCACGTGCTGCGGCGCACGCGAACGGAGAACTGCTGATGCGCGCCATCCCGCGCGAGATCTGGGTCCTGCTGTCCGCCAACGTCGTCATCGCCCTCGGGTACGGACTGATCGCCCCGGCCCTGCCGGCGTTCGCGCGCAGCTTCGACGTGGGTGTCGGCGCGGCGTCGGTGATCGTCTCGGCGTTCGCGGCCATGCGCCTGGTGTTCGCGCCGGTCGGCGGCCGTCTGGTCTCACGCCTGGGGGAGCGACGGATCTACCTGACGGGCCTGGTCATCGTGTCCGCGTCGACCCTGGCGTGCGCCTTCGCCCAGTCCTACTGGCAACTGCTGCTGTTCCGGGCGGCCGGCGGCATCGGGTCGACGATGTTCACCGTCTCCGCGCTCGCGCTGCTGATCCGGTTGGCGCCGGCCGAGATCCGTGGTCGCGCCTCGGGCTTCTTCAGTGCGGGCTTCCTCATGGGCAGCATCACCGGGCCCCTGATCGGTGGGGCCCTGGTCGGCTTCGGCCTGCGCATGCCGTTCGTCGTCTATGCGATCGCACTCGTCATCGCGTCGCTGGTCGTCGCCACGCTGCTGCGGGGCGTCGGCGGGCGCCCGGTCGTCGACGCGTCGGCACCCGTCGCGCAGCCGCTGCCGTTCACCGAGGCGTTGCGCGACAGCGCCTATCGGGCGATCCTCACGTCGAACTTCACGCAGGGGTTCGCCTCGATGGGCGTCCGTGTCGCGCTCGTGCCGCTGTTCGTCGTCGACTCCGACGGTCTCGACGAGTCGCCCGCACTCGCCGGTGTGCTCCTGGCCGTGTACGCGGCAGGCAACGTCGTCGCGATCCTGGCCGCGGGACGACTGTCGGACCGGTTCGGCCGCAAGCCGCTGATGCTGCCGGGTCTGGCCATCATGGGGGCCTCGACGCTCGTCCTAGGGTTCAGCGGGAACATCGTGCTCGCCGGCCTGCTGAGCTTCGCGGCCGGCATCGGGTCGGGTCTGTTCGCCCCGACCCACCAGGCGTCCCTCGCCGACCTGCTGTCGGTGCGCGGTCAGGGCGGCACGGCGCTCGCGGCGTTCCAGATGACCTCCGACATCGGTGCGGTCAGCGGACCGGTCGTCGCCGGATTCGTGGCGCAGAGCGCGGGTTTCGGCCCGGCGTTCCTGCTGACCGGCGTGGTGCCGCTCGTCTCGCTCGTCTTCTGGTCGCTGGCGCGGGAGACAGCCCCTGCACGGTCCGCGGCCCCGACCGCGACCGCCACCGACGGTGTGTGACCGGGACAGGCACGCCGCCCCGCCACTACCGTGGGTCCATGGAGACCGAGGAACCGTCGACACCGCGGCCGCCTGGCGCCGATTCGGAGGTGGGTCGCCTGCGAACGGTGCTGCTGCACCGGCCCGGTGACGAACTGCGCCGCCTGACACCCCGCAACAGCGACCAGCTGTTGTTCGACGGTCTGCCCTGGGTCGACCGGGCGCAGGAGGAACACGACGCGTTCGCCGATCTGCTCACCGGGCACGGCGTCGAGGTGTTGCTGCTCGGCGACCTGCTGGTCGAGACCATGCAGACCAGTGGTGCCGCCCGGATGCAGGGCATCGCGGCGGCGGTCAGTGCCCGACGGCTCGGTCCGCATCTGGCGAGCGAGCTCGCCGCGTACCTCCGTGGCGTCGACGCGACGGAACTCGTCGCCGTGCTGACCGCGGGCATGACGTTCGACGAGCTGCCGGAGAGCCCCGCCGCGGCGCGCACCTCGCTGGTACGCCGCATGCACCACGGCGTCGAGTTCGCGATCGACCCGCTCCCGAACCTGCTGTTCACGCGGGACAGTTCGTTCTGGATCGGGCCCCGGTTCGCGATCACCAGCCTGGCCCTGCCGGCACGGTCCCGCGAGACGTCGCTGACCGACATCGTCTACGCCCACCACCCACGCTTCCGCGGCGCACGTCGGGCCTACGAGTCACACTCGGCGCCTGTCGAGGGAGGTGATGTCCTGCTGATGGCCCCGGGTGTCGTCGCGGTCGGTGTCGGAGAGCGGACGACGCCGGCCGGAGCGGAGGCGTTGGCACACAGTCTGTTCGACGACGATCTCGCCCACACCGTCCTCGCGGTGCCGATCGAGCAGCGCCGCGCCTCGATGCACCTCGACACCGTGTGCACCATGGTCGACACCGACGCGGTCGTCATGTACCCGGCTGTGCACGACACGCTCTCGGCGTTCACCATCACCCGCGACGCCGGAGCCGTCAGCGGCCCACGGCCGTTCGTCGAGGCCGCCGCCGACGCGATGGGCATCGGCAAGTTGCGCGTGATCGACACCGGCCTCGACCCCGTCACCGCCGAGCGCGAACAGTGGGACGACGGGAACAACACCCTGGCCATCGCGCCCGGCGTCGTCGTCGCCTACGACCGCAACGTCGAGACGAATCGTCGGCTGTCCCAGTCAGGCATCGAGGTGCTCACCATCGCCGGGAGTGAGCTCGGGTCCGGTCGGGGTGGACCGCGCTGCATGTCCTGCCCGGTCACCCGCGACCCGTTGCCGTCGGGGGCCTGAGACGTGGCCCTGTCCCTCGTCATCGACCCGGACTCGTCGGAACCGCCGTTCGAACAAGTGCGTCGCGGTGTGATGGACCTCGTCGCGCGGGGTGACCTCATCGTCGGGACCCGACTGCCGACGGTCCGCGCTCTCGCCGACGACCTCGGCATCGCGGCGAACACCGCCGCCCGCGCCTACCGGGAACTGGAGGCTGCCGGGGTGATCGAGACCCGGGGGCGTCACGGTTCGTTCGTCGCCGCCCGGTCCGACTCGGCGCGTGAGCAGGCACAACAGGCGACCACCGAGCACGTCGCCGCGCTGCGCGCACTCGGCATCGCCGACGACGACATCGTCGCGATGCTGGCCACGGCGGTGCGTCGGCCCTCGTGAGCGACGCTGTGCGCTGCGGTTATTGTCCGGTTACGACCGAATGTCTCTTCTGTGATCTTTTGGCGGTTGGAGCGTTTCGCTGCGAGAGTGATGGGTATGGCAGTCACGACATCCACCCCCGCCACCGGAGAACACGCTGACACCACCAGCGCCCCGTCGCCAAACGGTCGTCGCCGTGTCGGCGTCGACGCGGTCGTCTTCGGTGTCACCGCGGCACTCGTGGTCGGGTTCCTCGTCTGGGGGATCGTCGACAAGACGGGTCTGAAGGAGAGCACGGCGTCGATCCTCGCCGGCATCACCGACAACCTCGGTTGGCTGTTCATCCTGGCGGCGACCGCGTTCGTCCTCTTCGCGATCTTCCTGGCGGTGAGCAAGTACGGGAAGATCCCGCTCGGCCGCGACGGCGAGAAGCCCGAGTACCGCACCGTCAGCTGGATCGCGATGATGTTCAGCGCCGGGATGGGCATCGGGCTCATGTTCTACGGCGCCTACGAGCCGCTCACCCACTACGTCAACGCCCCGCCCAGGACCGACGCACGCGACGTGGGTGTCGCCATGGCCACCACCATGTTCCACTGGGGTCTGCACCCCTGGGCGATGTACGCCGTCGTCGGACTCGCGATCGCCTACAGCACCTACCGCTGCGGTCGGGGTCAGTTGATGAGCGCGGTGTTCGCGCCGCTGCTCGGCCATCGCGCGAACGGCTGGGGCGGCAAGGTGATCGACATCCTCGCCATCTTCGCCACGCTGTTCGGCACCGTGGCGTCCCTCGGACTCGGGGCGGCGCAGATCGGTTCGGGCTTCGAGGAGCTGAACTGGGTGGGGGAGAGCGGCAAATACCTGCTCGTCGGCGTGATCGCCGTCCTCACAGCGGCATTCGTCGCGTCGGCCGTGTCCGGCGTGGCCAAGGGAATCCAGTGGCTCTCGAACATCAACATGGTGCTGGCCATCGTGCTCGCGCTCTTCGTGTTCGTCGTCGGCCCGACGGTCTTCATCATGAACATCATGCCGACGTCGATCGGCAGCTACCTCAACGACATCACCTCCGACGCGGCGCGCAGCGCCGCCACCACCGACGCCGCCGGCCAGGAGTGGTTGTCGGGCTGGACGATCTTCTACTGGGCGTGGTGGGTCTCCTGGACCCCCTTCGTCGGTATGTTCCTGGCCAAGATCAGCCGCGGTCGCACCATCCGCCAGTTCGTGATCGGCGTGATGATCGTGCCGACGACCGTCTCCCTGGTGTGGTTCGCCGTCTTCGGTGGCACCGCCATCAGTCAGGAGATGGCCGGCGAGGGCCTGTCGAACAGTGAGAACGAGGAGTCGCAGCTGTTCGACATGTTGAACAACCTTCCGCTCGCCGGGATCGCGTCGGTGCTGGTGATGGTGCTGGTCGCCATCTTCTTCGTGTCGGGCGCGGATTCCGCCTCGCTGGTGATGGCCACGCTGTCGCAGCGGGGACGTGCCGAACCGTCGCGCAGCGTCACCATCTTCTGGGGTGTCTTGACCGGCGCCGTCGCCGCACTGCTGCTGTGGGTCAGCGGCGACGACGCTCTCGAGGGCATCAAGACGATGGCGATCATCGCGGCGCTGCCGTTCGTGATCGTGATGATCGCGATGTGCGTGTCCCTGTTCATGGACCTGCGCCGCGACCCGCTGATCATCGCCGCGCGGCAGCGCGCCGAGGGCATCGACGACAAGGTCCGCATCCACGCGAACACTCTGGCCGCCACCGACACGACAACCGACGTCCTGCCCTCGGGCAGCGTCCCCGTCGACGCGTCTCTGCTCGACCCGCCGCCGCCCGCCGACAAGATCTGAGTCGTCGGCGCGACGTCGGTAATCGGCGGGACTCGGCTGAGGATCGTTGATCCGGGATGCGATACTCGTCACAGTGCCGCATCCCGGCGGCGGATCTCACAGGAGTCTCGATGCGTCGTGCCGCACGGTGGTCCACCTCAGCTCTCGCCGGAGTCCTCGTCGCCGCGGGGGTGGCCGTGGGTGTCGCACCGGCGTCCGCGGCGTCGGTGACGGTGCCGTCGCCGGTGAAGGCCGCGCCGGGCAGCGTCGATCTGCGGTCGGTGACCGTCGACTACGACCGCGGCGCGGGCCGACTCGACATCACGCTGAACCTGCGGGGTTTCCCCGGGTTCGGTCGCGGTACCGGGCCGACGTACTCGGTCCTCCTCTACGGACCCCGCAACGTCACCGGCGGGACGGGACAGTCGGTGGCCGCGATCTCGGTGAGCGGCCCGCCCATCCGTGACGGCTTTCCCGTGCGCGGCGGGACCCCGTTCACGAGTCCGATGATCTTCAACCCCGTCGGGACCGACAGGAACCAGATCGTGGACACCGAGACGCGCTACGTCGGCCGGCAGGTCCAGTTCCGTGCGCAGGACGACAAGCTCAAGAACCTGCCGCTGGCGTTCTTCGACGTGCAGACGAGCCTCGACCAGATCTACGTCGCCTCTGACGTGGGGACCACCGACACCCTCCGCGGGGTCATCCCGCCCCGCTGAGCCGGCACGCCCAGGTCCGACCTGACGGCGTCACCGTCGTCGACCTCGTCGAGTGGGCGCTTGGACGCGTCGAGTGGGCGCTTGGGCGCGTCGAGTGGGCGGTACGCCGCCTTGCGCGTGCCGAGCCGCCCAGTCGACGTCTCCAACTGCCCAGTCGACGTCTCCAACTGCCCAGTCGACGTCTCCAACTGCCCAGTCGACGTCTCCGACCGCCCACTCGACGTGGTCGCGCCAGGGTTCAGCGGGGCGGTCGCTGCACGGTCAGCGCCAGCTGGGCAGCCACATCTGCAGGTTCCACTCGTGCAGTGAGAGTGGGCCGCCGGTGAGGATCGGCCACATCCAGATGAAGTTCGTGACCACCAGACCGATGTAGATCGACGCGAGCGCCACGCCCAGCATCCGTCGTTCCCGTCCGAACGACCGCCATCGCCCGTCGGCGCCGATCAGGTCGCCGACGCACAGCGCCAGCCCGATCACCAGGAACGGCGCCATCGCGGTGGCGTAGAAGAAGTACATCTGGCGGTCGAGGTTGGCGAACCACGGCAGCCAGGCGGCGCCGTACCCGACGAGCACGACGGCGTACCGCCAGTCGCGTCGCGCGATCCAGCGCCACAGGCCCCACAGCAGCATCGGGAAGGCCAGCCACCACATGGCCGGCGTCCCGATCAGCATCTGTACACGGATGCACTCGCCGCCGCCGCACTGGTCCGGCCCGTTCTGCACCGCGTAGAGCATGGGGCGCAGGCTCATCGGCCACGTCCACGGCTTCGACTCCCAGGGGTGGTGATTGCCCGCCGAGTTCGTGAGTCCCTCGTGGAACTTGAGGATCCCGGCCTCGTAGTACCAGAGCGATCGCCACGCCCCGGGCACCCAGGAGAACGCGCCGTCGTAGCCGACCTGATTGCCGACCGCGTAGCGGTACACCGAGGTCTCGCCGGCGAACCACGGCGCGAAGCTCGCCAGGTACACCAGGATCGGGGTGACGGCGAGGCTGAACCCGGCGGGGACGACGTCGCGCCGCAGTGTTCCCATCCACGGTCGCTGCACGTGATACGTCCGCCGGTTGGCGACGTCGAACCCGAGCGACAGCACGAGGTAGAAGAGGACGAAGTAGATCCCCGACCACTTCGTCGCGCAGCCCAGGCCGAGCAGCAGGGCGGTCGCGAAGCGCCACCACCGGAACCCGAGACGTGGGCCGAAGGGCGTCTCGGCGATCCGTCCCTCCGACCACACGCGGTGCATCCGCGCTCGCATCTGGTCGCGGTCGGCGATGAGCGTCGCCATCGCCGCGAGCAGGAAGAAGATCTGGACGATGTCGAGCATCCCGACGCGCGACGACACGAACGTCACGCCGTCGCAGATGAGGAACACCGCGGCGATCGCGCCGATCAACGTCGAGCGCGAGAGTCGCCGGGTCATCCGGAAGACGATGAGCACCATGAGCGTGCCGAGGACGGCGGATGCGAACCGCCACCCGACGGGCGTGTAGCCGAACATCCCCTCGCCGATCGCGATGATCCACTTGCCGACCGGCGGGTGCACCACGAGCCCGTAGGCGGGGTTGTCCTCGATCCAGTTGCCGCCGGTGAGCACCTGCCACGCCTGCGGGACGTAGTGCTTCTCGTCGAAGACCGGTGTGCCGTTGTCGGTGGGATGCCCGAGGCCCCAGAAGCGGGTCACCGCGGCGATGACGGTCAGCACTGCGGCGACGATCCATCCGCGGCGGGTGTCGGTCGCGCCGAACACGGGTGGCGGGACCGAGGGACCGGGGCGGGCACCGAGGTCCTCGGCCTGTCCGCGCCCGTCGAGCAGTTCCGACGCGTCGACGAGACCTCGGGGGTCGACGGGTGCGGCGGTGCTCACCCGCACGATCGTAGGCTGTCCGACGATGGGGACCACGGATGACGGCGACGCCGACCCGGCTGCGCGCCCGGGTTGTCTGATCCTGGCCGCGACCCCGATGGGCCGCGCCGACGACGCCTCGCCACGGCTCCGGGAGGCATTGAGCAGCGCCGACGTCGTCGCCGCCGAGGACACACGGCGCACGCGTGCCCTGGCTGCCGCCCTGGACGTCACGATCACCGGGCGTGTCGTCAGCTACTACGACCAGGTGGAGGAACGCCGAGCCCCCGGCCTCGTCGAGGAGGTCGCGGCCGGATCGCGGGTCCTGCTCGTCACCGACGCGGGCATGCCGTCGGTCAGCGACCCGGGGTACCGCCTCGTCGTCGCCTGTGTGGACGCCGGTCTGCCGGTCACCTGTCTGCCGGGCCCGTCGGCGGTGACGACGGCGCTCGCGCTGTCGGGGTTGCCCGTCGAACGGTTCTGCTTCGACGGGTTCGCGCCGCGGAAGGGGTCCGCACGCCGGTCGTGGCTGGCCGAGCTCGCCACACAGCCGCGGACCGTCGTGTTCTTCGAGTCCCCGCATCGCCTGGCCGACTGTCTGGCCGACGCGGTCACCGTGCTGGGTCCCGACCGCCGCGCGGCCGTCTGTCGGGAGCTGACCAAGACCTACGAAGAGGTCCGGCGCGGCCCGCTCGCCGAGCTGGCGGCCTGGGCGGCCGATGGCGTACGCGGTGAGATCACCGTCGTCGTGGAGGGCGCGGTCGCGACCGAGGCGGACCCGGCCGACCTCGTCGGGGAGGTCGAGGCCCTCGTCGCCGACGGCGCGCGACTCAAGGACGCCTGCGCCCAGGTGGCCGCGCGCGCAGGCGTGGGGCGTCGCGACCTCTACGAGGCGGTTCTCGCCGCGCGCTGAACCGTCACCGGGAGTGCGTCAGGCCGATGATCGACGCCGCCTTGTCCAGACATTCCTGCCACTCCCGCGACGGGTCGGAGTCGATGGTGATGCCGCCGCCCACGCCGAGACCCATCGCGCCGTCGGGGGTGATCTCGACGGTGCGGATCGCGACGGACAGGTCGAGGTCGCCGTCGGGTGCGCGGACCCCGATCGCGCCGCAGTAGACCCCACGGGCGTCGGTCTCCCAGTCCGACAGCAGTTCTCGCGCACGGAGCTTCGGGGTGCCGGTCACCGAGCCGGGTGGGAACGTCGCGTCGAGCAGTGCGTCGGTGTCGACGGACGGCGACACGTGGGCGGTCACGGTCGACACGAGGTGCCAGACGCCCGGCGCGGCGTGCACGGACAGCAACTCGGGGACGGTGACGGTGCCGGGCACCGCGACCCGCCCGAGGTCGTTGCGGACCAGGTCGACGATCATGATGTTCTCGGCGACGTCCTTGACCGACGCACGCAGGAGAGCGGGGTCCTCGGACAGCGGCAATGTGCCCTTGATGGGACTCGACGAGACCACGTCGCCGACCCGCCGGAGGTAGGTCTCGGGCGAGAACGAGACGACCGAACCCCATGCGCCCGTGAGGAACGCGGCTTTCCGGGGCGACGTCCGCGTCACCCCGTCGCGGAACAGGTCGACGGGCTCCCCGCGCAGGTGTCCGGTGAACCGACTGCACACACAGGCCTGGTAGATCTCGCCGGCCGCGATCGCGTCCAGACACGAGAGGATCGCGCGCTCATGGTGGTCCCGGTCAGGTGCGCGCCACCGGGCCGTCCACTCCTCGATGACCGGCGGGTGGTCGGTCACACTGACGCGCAGTGCATCCGGACATCGGGCACCCGTCGACGAGGCGTGGTGCCACACCCCGTCCCGCAGGAACAGAACGGCGTCACACGTGCCGCCGAGCACGGCCGGCAGCCGGACCTGAGCGGTGCGGTCGGGGAAAGACAGTGCGCCGAACCAGAACCGGTCCGGGTGCGTCGACGGTCCGAGTCCCGCGACCACCTCCAACGAGGGCGCGATCACCGCCTCGGCGTCCAGCCAGTCGCCGACGAGCGCCGCCGGGGGCGGGATCCCGTGTGTGCGTGCGTGATCGGCGAGGGACCCCAGGACGTCGACGGCGCTGCGACCGGGACCGAGCACCTCGGTCGTCATGGCAGCTGTCAGTCGCGGGAGTCGTCGTAGCGCGGGAACACCGGTGTCGGTTTCGGCAGTGCGGCACCCGCGGTGAGGCGGTCGCCGAGGTGAGCGAAGGTACGGGAGTTTTCGTCGACGGCCAGGAGATCGAGGATTCGACCCGTCGATCCCGGCATCACCGGCTGCGCCAGCATCGCGACGATCCGCACCACCTCGGCGCACACGTAGAGGACGGTTCCCGCGCGCGGCAGGTCCGTCTTGGCGAGTTTCCACGGTTCCTGCGCCGAGATGTACCTGTTCGTCTCGCCGAGCACCTCCCACATCGCCTCGAGGGCGAGATGCATGGCCTGCACGTCGAACTCGGCGCGCACCTTCTCCAGCAGACCGTCGGCCCGGGCGAGCAGTGCGGTGTCGTCGTCGGTGAACTCGCCGGGCTCGGGGACCGCTCCGTCGAAGTTCTTCGCGATCATCGACAGCGAGCGCTGCGCGAGGTTGCCGAACTCGTTGGCGAGGTCGGCGTTGATCCGCGACACGATCGCGTCGTGCGAGTAGCTGCCGTCCTGGCCGTAGGACACCTCGCGCAACAGGAAGAAGCGCAGCGGGTCGAGGCCGTACTGCTCGACGAGCGCGTACGGGTCGACGACGTTGCCGACCGACTTGCTCATCTTCTCGCCCTTGTTGAACAGGAAGCCGTGCGCGAACACCCGCCTCGGCAGCTCGATCCCGGCGCTCATCAGGAACGCGGGCCAGTACACGCAGTGGAACCGGACGATGTCCTTGCCGATGACGTGCAGGTCGGCGGGCCAGAACCGTTCCAGCAGAGCGGGATCGGTGTCGGGGAAACCGACGCCGGTGAGGTAGTTGGTCAGCGCGTCGACCCAGACGTACATGACGTGGTCGGGGTCGCCGGGAACCGGGACGCCCCAGTCGAAGGTGGTGCGCGAGATCGACAGGTCCCGGAGGCCGCCCGCGACGAAGCTCGCGACCTCGTTGCGCCGTGTGGCCGGCCCGATGAACTCGGGCCGGGACTCGTAGAGCGCCAACAGCTTGTCCTGGTAGGCCGACAGCCGGAAGAAGTAGCTGGCCTCCTCGGTCCACTCGACGGGGGTCTGTGTGGCGGTGGCGATCCGACTGCCGTCCTCGAGCGTCGTCAGCTCGTCCTCGCCGTAGTAGGCCTCGTCACGGACGGAGTACCACCCGCTGAACGTGTCGAGGTAGATGTCGCCTGCGTCGGCCATGCGGCGCCACAGCTCCTGGCTCGCGACCTCGTGGTCGGCGTCGGTGGTGCGGATGAATCGGTCGAAGCTGCTGCCGAGCGTCTCCTGCATCGCGCGGAACGCGGCGGCGTTGCGGTCGGCGAGCTCACGAGTCGGGATGCCCTCGGCGGCAGCGGTCTGCTGCATCTTCTGGCCGTGTTCGTCGGTCCCGGTGAGGAATCGGACGTCGAAGCCGTCGAGCCGCTTGAACCTGGCGATCGCGTCGGTCGAGACGTACTCGTAGGCGTGGCCGATGTGGGGGACACCGTTCGGGTAGGCGATGGCGGTCGTCACATAGAACGGGGTCGCGGTGTCGTCAGCCATGATGGGCCAGCTTAGACAGTCGCCGTCCGGGCGATGTTGTCGGTGATGGCGCCGACGATCTGCGGCCACAGCGGCTCGGGCAGGTCGTGGCCCATCCCGTCGAGCAGGAGCAGTCGGGAGTCGCGGACGGCGTGGGCGATGGCCTTGCCGCCCGCCGGGCGCATCAGGGTGTCGGCCCGGCCGTGGATGACGACCGTCGGGGCGGTGATCGCGCGGGCGTAGCGGCGCAGGCTGCCGCTGCCCATGACGGCCGCCGACTGCCGCATGACGCCGGCGGGGTCGAACGCGCGGTCGTGGAACGAGGCCGCGAGCTCCCACGCCTCGTCGTCGGAGAGCGGGTAACCGGGGCTGCCGATGGTCTGCAGTGCCTTCGCCGACGCCGCGATGTACTCCTCGCGCGTCGCGCCCTTGCCCGGGCCGGACAGCAACGCCATCAGCTTCTCCGGCGCCGGCGGCGGCAGGAACATCTGCAGCGTCGAGGAGAAGATGATCGCCGCGGACAGGGTGCGCTCGGGGTACTTGCCCGCGACGACCTGCGCGATCATGCCGCCCATCGACGCCCCGACGACGTGCACGCGGTCCAGACCGAGGTGGTCGAGCAGGCCGATGGCGTCGGCCGCCATGTCGACGACCGTGTAGGGGACAGGGCTGCCGAACCCGAGTTCGGTGCGGATGAGGCGCGGGATCAGTGAGCCGCGCACCCGGACACCGTCGAGGTGGGTCGACAGTCCGATGTCGCGGTTGTCGAACCGGATCACCCGGAACCCCGCGTCCACCAGGGCCTCGCAGAACCCGACGGGCCAGACCGTCAGCTGCGCCGAGAGCCCCATGACGAGAAGGATCGGCGGGGCGGTCTCGTCACCGAGGTCTTCGTAGTAGATCTCGATCTCGTGGCGCTTGCCATCGATCTCGGCGGTCCCGACCTGCGCTCTCCCCGTCCGCATCTGCATGCGATCGACGATAGTCAGGACGGGTCACGGCACCGCGCGAGGCAGGCGGAGACCCGCCTGCGCCATCACGGTCCGCAGGCGGTCGGGGTAGTCGGTGATGAGGCCGTCGACGCCGAGGTCGATGAAGTGACGCATCGTGGCGGGGTCATCGACGGTCCACGGGATGACCCGCAGCCCGGCGCGGTGGGCGTCGTCGACCATCCGTCGGTCCGGGTAGGGAGTGAACGTCCCGTCCCCGATCCGCCCGTCCTGCGGGAAACCCTGCACCGGCGAGATCGCGGTGACGCCGGGGATCGCACGGGCCGCGCGCACCAGGTCGCCTCCGACGTCGTCGGCGTCGAGCCCACCGAGCCACGGAGACCGGCCCGGTTGCCCGACCTGCAGGAAGTCGCGGTTGCTGAGCGCGACGAGCGGGATCGTCGGGGCCAGGCGGTGCATCACCCGCAGCGCGCCCCAGTCGAAGCTCTGGACGGTGACCTGGCGGGCGAGACCGGACCGGGCGATCTCCGACCACACCCGCCCGACGAACAGCTCGCGCGGTTGGGTCTGTTCGGGGGACCCTGCCTCCACCTTCGTCTCGATGTTCATCCGGACGCCGAACGCCCGCCGCTCGCGGATGAGGTCGAACAACTGGTGCAGCTCGAGCAGTCGCGCGCCGGGGACCCGCCGCTGGGTGGGGAACTGGGGCAGCTGCCGAAAACCGCAGTCGAGTGTGCGGATCTGGGCGAGCGACAGGTCGCGGATGTATTTCCCGACGTACGGGAACTGCGGGTCACCCGGGCCGGCGGGCGCGGTGTCGGCACACTTGTCCCGCGAGATCTGACGGTCGTGAGAGATGACCACGCGCAGGTCGCGGGTCACCTGGGTGTCGAGCTCCAGTGTGGTGACGCCGAGACGCAGAGCGGTGTCGAACGCATCGAGCGTCGACTCCGTCGTCAACCCGATGCCGCCGCGATGAGCCTGCAGGTCGAACGCCGGCGCGGGGCGGGCGGGAGCCCAGCCCGCGCCGGCGACAAGCAGTGTCGTCAGGAGGGCGGCGAGGACGAATCGGCGGGCGCGCACGGCGGACGACGTTAGCGATTCGAGACCTCCTGCACCCCAACGGCGGGTGTCATCTGGCTGAACCACCGCAGTGTGGTCGAGAGCGCCTCGTCGAGCGGTGTCGGCGCGACGCCGAAGGTCGTCTCGAACGCCGTCGACACCATGTTCTGCGGGATCCGGTGCTGATAGAACATCTCGGCGTACTCGGCCATGAACTGCTCGTCGAACCCGCCGATCGGCTGCGGCTCGTCGAGCACCAGCGCCTCGAGGGAACGGCCCAGCATCGAGCCGACCCGACGGTGGACCTCGGCGGTCGACACCGCCGGCACGGTCGGCAGGTGCCAGACCCGCCCGAGGGCGCGGCTGTCGGTGCCGAGGGTCACCAACCCGGCTGCGACGTCGGGGACGTAGCTGTAGGAGTGCGGCAGGTCGATGTCGCCGAACGCCACCACGGGCTCCCCCGTGAGCGCCTGCGGGAAGAACCCGGCACCCAGGGTCGACGACCAGACGCCGGGACCGAAGAAGTCGGCGGAGCGTCCCAGACCGACACGGATGCGGCCACGCTCGTGCTCGCCGAGGTAGCGACGGTCGAGGTCCGCACGCATCCGGCCCTTACGGGTCGTCGCGGCCCACGGCGTCGACTCGGTGATGCGGTCACCCTCGGCGGTGCCGTAGGGGTAAAGGGTGTCGAGGACGACGAGGGTCGCGTCGTGGTGGGCTGCAGCGCCGATGATCGCGTCGGCGATGACCGGCATCTCCGCGATCTGACGGTGATACGGCACGTTGACCGCGTGGTAGATCGTCGCCGCCCCGTCGGTCGCGGAGATCGCCGCCTCCGGGTCCGACACGTCGGCGACGACGGTCTCGACGGCGGGGTCCTCGACGACGACGGGGGAGCGGGAGACATGGCGGGTGCGCAGACCGCGGCGACGCAGTTCGGTGACGGTCGCGGTGCCGGCGGGGCCGGCGCCGAGGACGACGTGCAGGGGTGTGGTGGACATGGTGAACCTTTCAGTGATCAGTCACTCACTATGAGCGGCGGCGATACCCGACATCGGCGGTGTCGGGGGATCAG
Organism: uncultured Williamsia sp.; assembly: GCF_947494875.1. Classification (GTDB taxonomy): domain Bacteria; phylum Actinomycetota; class Actinomycetes; order Mycobacteriales; family Mycobacteriaceae; genus Williamsia_A. The sequence goes on along the minus strand of NZ_CANLWM010000007.1, from coordinate 208,986 downwards.
GGGTGGGGCGCGGCGTGCTCGATGCCCTCGGTCACCGTCGTGGCCCACGGGTCGTCGAGAGCGAACGCATCGATCGCGGTCAGGAGATGGCAGAGCTGGCCGACGGCGAGGAATCGCTGGATCTCTTCCGCCGGCGCGTCGCTGAGCTCCTGTGCCACGGTGACCGTACGGGCGACACCGCGTCGGACGGCGTCACGGATCTGCGGCTCGGAGGTCGCCGCGACCGCGTGCACCTGCAGCATCAGCAGCGTGCGGTCGGCGATGAGCGCCGCGTAGGCGCTGCCCAGGTTCTCGAGCGCGGCGCGTCCGGTCACCCCGGGGCGAGCAGCTGCGCGCAGCGTCTCCTCGATGCGGTCGTAACAGGCGTCGACGGCGGCGACGAACAGGTCGACCTTGGTGGGGAAGAGCTTGAACGCGTACGCGGTGGAGATCCCGGCCTCCTGGGCGACCGCTGTGGTCGGCGTGGCGTGGAACCCGGCTGTGGCGAAGACGCGGACGGCGGCCCGCACGAGGGCGTCGGTGCGTTCCTCGGCGGTCGACAACGTGCGGGTCCCGGACATGTGAGTGACCGTACACTCACTCTTGCGTCGGCGCCAGATCCCGGGCCATGAAGATGCTGACCTCGTTCCAGCCCTGCGGGTGATAGGGGTCGACGACGGCGTACCCCAGGCGCTCGTACAGCGCGACCGCCTCGGGTTGACGGTTCCCGGTCTCGAGGACGATCCGCGTCAGCCCTCGTGCCCCGGCGCGCGCCTCCAGCGAGGACATCAACGCCTGGGCCACGCCGGCGCGGCGGGCGGTGTCGTCGACGTAGAGCCGCTTCACCTCGCCGACGCCGGGGAGGTCGTCGTGGACGACGAGGGCGATGCACCCCACGGGTCGGCCGTCGAGGCGGGCGACGAAGTATTCGGCGTCGTCGACGAACGGCTCCGGGTGGTAGGTGGGATAGCGGGCGGTGAGCTCGGCGACCGTGCGCCGGAGGAGTTCGGCGAGGTCGGCGTCGTCGTCGCCGACCCGCGACACCCACACCGTCGGCGAGGAGTCATGGCTGGACATCGATCGCGAACGCTACGCCGGGAAACCTCGTCGCATGCAGGCGATGCCACCTGACACGATGACCTCGTGACCACACCGACCACCCGTCCCTTCGCCCAGGTCGACGTGTTCACGTCGGGTCCGCTCACGGGCAACCCCGTGGCCGTCGTCCTCGACGGCACGGACGTCGACGACGCGACCATGGCCGCGTTCGCCCGCTGGACGAACCTGTCGGAGACGACGTTCGTGCTGCCGCCGACGGACTCGTCGGCCGACTACCGACTGCGCATCTTCACCCCGGGCGGGGAACTGCCGTTCGCCGGTCATCCGACACTCGGGTCGGCGCACGCGTGGCTCGAGTCCGGCGGGCTGCCCGCCGGCGACGTGATCGTGCAGGAGTGCGGGATCGGTCTGGTCACCATCCGGCGCGACGGCGACCGTCTCGCGTTCGCGGCGCCGCCACTGCGGCGGTCGGGGCCCGTCGACGAGACCGTGCTCGCCGAGATCCGCACCGCACTCGGGCTCGCCCCGTCCGACGTCGTCGCGAGCAACTGGGTCGACAACGGCCCGGGGTGGATCGGCCTGATGCTCACGTCGGCGGAGCGCGTTCTCGCCGTCCGTCCCGACTTCGCCGCGCTCGGCCACCACGAGGTCGGCCTCATCGGTGCCCATCGCGATGGCCCCGAGGGCGTCGACTACGAGGTGCGCGCGTTCGCGCCCGGCGACGGGGTGCCGGAGGACCCGGTGACCGGCAGCCTCAACGCCGGGTTCGCCGTCTGGCTGCGGTCGGTCGGCGAGGTCCCCGCGCGCTACGTCGCGGCGCAGGGCACGGCGCTCGGCCGCGCGGGTCGCGTGTTCGTCGACGACGACGGCACCGACATCTGGGTGGGCGGCGCGTCGACGACCACGATCTCGGGCACGGTGGGCCTGTGAGCACGCGCAAGCCTCCGCCCCCGGACCCCGAACCCCTCGCCCCGCTGATCGACGCCCACACGCACCTCGCGGCGTGCGGTGGTCGGGACGCAGAGGCAGTCCGCGTGATCCTCGATGATGCCGAGTCGGTCGGCGTCGGAGGCGTCGTCACCGTCGCCGACGACATGGTCGACGCCCGGTGGGCCGTCGCGGCCGCCGAGTGGGACCACCGCGTGTGGGCCGCGACCGCCCTGCACCCCACCCACGCCGACGACCTGACCGAGGAGACCGGAGAGGAATTGCGCGCCATGGCCGCACATCCCCGCGTCGTCGCGGTGGGGGAGACCGGCCTCGACTGGTACTGGCTGCAGCGCTCCGACGACTGCGCCCCGCGGGAGGTGCAGATCGAGTCGTTCCGGTGGCACATCGCGCTCGCGAAGGAGGTCGGCAAGCCGCTGATGATCCACAACCGCGACGCCGGCCGCGACGTGCTCGACGTCCTCGACGATGCCGGGTCGCCGGAGACGGTGATCATGCACTGCTTCTCCGAGGACGAGGCCATCGCGCGGGAGTGCGTCGACCGTGGGTACCTGCTGTCGTTCTCCGGCACCGTCAGCTTCACCAACGCCTCGACGCTGCAGGAGGCCGCCCGCGTGGTGCCGCCGGAGCTGCTCCTCGTCGAGACCGATGCGCCGTTCCTCACACCGCATCCGTTCCGCGGACACCCGAACCAGTCCTACTGCCTGCCGTACACGGTGCGGGCGTTGGCGCAGGTCCGCGGGGACGACGCCGGCGACCTGGCGCGTCAGGTGACCATGAACGCCGAACGTGCGTACGGGGTCGGTCTGCCCCGATCCTGAGCCCACGACTTTGCGCCCGGCGATGACCCTCGTTATATTTCTGTGATCGCAGCGATCCCAACCGGTGATCGCTGCTGCGTGGGGGAAACCCGAGACCTTGCCGCCGACCAGAAGTTGACGTGTGTCTTTTCTAGCCAGAATCAACGAGTCGAACTCCCTGCGAGTGCGAATCGCCATCGCCGCGCTCCTCGCGACCATCGTCGCCGGCGGCATCCTCGGCGTCGTCCGCCACAAGACGGTCACCATCGACGTCGACGGCAAGGTCATGACCGTCTCGACGATGCGGTCCTCGGTCGAGGACGTGCTCGCCGACCAGGGCCTGCACCCGGCCTCCGGTGACCTGGTGAAGCCCGCCGCGTCGGCCGGCCTCGGCAACGGCGAGACGATCACGTTCCACCGCCTGAAGACCGTCGTGCTCAACGTCGACGGAACCCCGCGCGAGATCAAGACCAACGCCGTCACCGTCGAGCAGGCGCTCGCACAGCAGAACCTCGGTGGCCCGACCGTCGATGTCGAGGCGTCGCGGACCGCGCCGCTGCCCGTCGACGGCGCCGCCGTCTCGGTGATCCTGCCCAAGCCGGTCACCGTCGTCGACGCGAAGAAGGTCTCGAAGCCCACCGTGGCGGCGAAGACCGTCGGCGACCTCCTCTCCGACCTCGGGGCCCCGCTGTCCGGCGACGACATCGTCACGCCCTCCGCCGACACCCCGGTGAGCGCGAACATGCGGATCGCTGTCACCCGCATCCGGACCGAGCAGGTCACGGCCACCGAGCCGCTGACCGCCCCGGACGAGGAGACCCCGGACCCGACGCTCGTCAAGGACAAGCGCGAGGTCACGAAGCCCGGTACCCCCGGCAGCCAGGAGGTCACCTACTCGGTCACCACCGTGGACGGCAAGGAGACCAAGCGCGTCAAGCTCGGCGCGAAGGAGCTGACGCAGCCCGTTGCCGCCGAGGTGAAGGTCGGCACCAAGCCGGGCGCCCCGTTCGTGCCGTTCGGCTCGGTCTGGGACCAGCTCGTGCAGTGCGAGTCGACCGGCAACTGGGCCATCAACACCGGCAACGGTTTCTACGGTGGCGTCCAGTTCGACCAGAACACCTGGGACCGCTGGGGCGGCCAGGAGTACGCCCCGCGTGCCGACCTCGCGACGCGCGAGGAGCAGATCGCGATCGCCGAGAAGACGCTCGCCGCCCAGGGCTGGGGCGCGTGGCCGTCCTGCTCGTCCAAGCTGGGCCTCCGGTGATTCCCGCCGCCGGCAGGGGCCCGCGCTGACCGACCCGACACCCGGGCTCCTCGGACCTGTACGGATCCGTGAGCTCGCCGACGAGCTCGGTGTGCGGCCGACGAAGTCGCTGGGGCAGAACTTCGTCCACGACGCCAACACGGTGCGACGGATCGTCGCCGAGGCCGGCGTCGGCCCGGGCGACCACGCGCTCGAGGTGGGTCCCGGTCTCGGGTCGCTCACCCTCGCGCTGCTCGGTGCCGCGGGCCGGGTGACCGCCGTCGAGGTCGATCCGGTTCTCGCCGACGCGCTCCCGCGGACCGTCGCCGAACTGGCGCCCGCGCAGGCGTCGTCGCTGACCGTGATCCGGGCAGACGCGCTCGACGTCACGGCGTCCGACGTCGGCGACGTGACCGCCCTCGTCGCGAACCTTCCCTACAACGTCGCGGTCCCCGTGCTCCTGCACCTCATGACGCAGTGTCCGGGCATCCGCACCGCGCTGGTGATGGTCCAGCTCGAGGTGGCCGAGCGCCTCGCCGCCGGCCCCGGCAGCAAGACCTACGGGGTGCCGAGCGTGAAGGCGCGGTTCTTCGGCGACGTCCGTCGCGCCGGGACCGTCGGCGCCGGGGTCTTCTGGCCCGTCCCCAAGGTCGAGTCCGGGCTGGTGCGCATCGACCGCCGCGAGATGCCGTGGCCCACCGACGAGACCACCCGCCGCGCGGTGTGGACCGTCGTCGACGCGGCGTTCGCGCAGCGCCGCAAGACCCTCCGCGCGGCGCTGGCCGGATGGGCCGGATCGCCGACGGCCGCCGAGGAACGACTGCGCGCCGCCGACATCGACCCGTCCCTGCGGGGCGAACGCCTGGACGTGGCCGACTTCGTCCGGCTGGCGCTCACTAGTGTGGGATGACGTGCTGTCCGTCGTCCCCACGCCCGTGCTCGTCCGGGCGCCCGCGAAGATCAACCTGCACCTCGGTGTCGGTGACCTGCGCCCCGACGGGTACCACGAACTGGAGACCGTGTTCCAGGCCGTCTCGCTCACCGACCTCGTCCGGCTGAGTCCCGCGGACTCCCGCAGCATCACCGTCACCGGTCCCGGCGGCGTCGCCGACCGCGCCCTCGCCTCGGTCCCGCTCGACGGCGACAACCTCGCGTGGAAGGCCGTCGACGCCGTCCGCGACCACGTCGGTGGAACCCACGGCGAGGTCGGCATCGCCATCGCCAAGGGCATCCCGGTCGCCGGCGGCATGGCGGGCGGCAGTGCCGACGCCGCCGCGGTGCTCGTCGGCCTGAACCGGTTGTGGCGCCTGGACCTCGAACGCGAGGAACTCGCGACCATCGCCGCGGGACTCGGCAGCGACGTCCCGTTCTCCGTCCAGGGCGGCACCGCGCTGGGCACGGGGCGCGGCGAGAGTCTCACCCGCGTGCTGTCGCGGGGCGCGTTCCACTGGGTGATCGCCGTCGCCGCAGGCGAACTGAGCACACCGCAGGTCTACCGCGAACTCGACACCCTGCGCGCCGCGGAGCGGTCGGAGCCGCTGCGTCGGGCCGGTGGTCCCGACGACGTGATGACGGCCCTCGCCGCCGGCGACGCGCGTCGCCTCGCCGCCGCACTCGTCAACGACCTGCAACCGGCGGCCCTGAGCATGCGGCCCGCGCTGCGGCGCACCCTGCGCGCCGGTGTCGAGGCGGGCGCGCTCGCCGGGATCGTGTCGGGGTCGGGGCCGACGTGTGTCTTCCTGTGCGCCGACGATCAGCACGCCGTGCGGGTGGCGGCCGAACTGTCCGGTGCCGGGGTCGCCCGCGCCGTCCGCACCGCGTCGGGGCCGGTCGCAGGGGCCCGCGTCGTCGACGCCGAGTCAGGAGCCGCACGGTGAGCAACCTCGTCAACGCCGAGAAGATCAGCAAGAGCTTCGGGATCGCGCCGCTGCTGGAGTCGGTGAGTCTCGGTGTGCAGGAGAACCAACGGATCGGTGTCGTCGGCCTCAACGGGGGCGGCAAGACCACGTTGCTGGAGATCCTCGCCGGCATCACCGAACCCGACTCGGGTCGCGTGTCGATCGCCGGTGGCGTCCGGATGGCCACGGTCACCCAGCGCGGCGTGCTGCCGCCCGGGTCCACCGTCGGCGACGTCGTGCTCGGACCGCTCGACGTCGCCGAGCACGAGTGGGCATCCGACGCGCGTGTCCGTGCCGTGCTCGCCGGAATCGGCATCGACCGCCTCGACGGCGGACTCGAGCGCCGTGTCGAGGAGCTCTCCGGTGGACAGCGGCGTCGGGTCGCCCTGGCCGCGGCGCTGGTGCAGGAGCTGGACCTGCTGATCCTCGACGAGCCCACCAACCACCTCGACGTCGAGGGTGTGCAGTGGCTCGCCGACCACGTCGTGAACCGTCGCAGCGCACTCGTCGTCGTCACCCACGACCGGTGGTTCCTCGACACCGTCGCCACGCGCACCTGGGAGGTCGCGCACGGATCGGTGACGGAATACGAAGGCGGGTACAACGACTGGATCTACGCGCGCGCCGAACGCGGACGCCTCGCCGACGCCGCCGAGGAGCGTCGCCGCAACCTCGCCCGCAAGGAACTGGCGTGGCTGCGCCGCGGACCGCCGGCACGGACCTCGAAGCCGAAGTACCGGATCGAGGCCGCCGAGAAGTTGATCGCCGACGTCCCGCCCGTCCGCGACAGCGTCGCGTTGTCGACGTTCGCCAAACGGCGCCTCGGCCGCGTCGTCATCGAACTCGAGGACGCCACCCTGCGCACCCCCGACGACCGCGTCCTCGTCGAGGACCTCACCTGGCGCCTGCAGCCCGGTGAGCGCATCGGTCTCGTCGGCATCAATGGCTCCGGCAAGACCACACTGCTGCGTGCGCTCGCCGGGGAGGTGGCCGTCGATCCCGGCCGCCGCAAGGAGGGCACCACGGTCTCCATCGGTTGGCTGCGTCAGGAACTCGACGACCTGCCCACCGACATGCGCGTGCTCGAGGCGGTGGAGGACGTCGCAGGACGCATCACCATCGGTGCGGGCACCAAGCAGGAGAAGGAGATCTCGGCGGGCCAGCTCGCCGAGCGTCTCGGGTTCTCCCCGGCGCGGCAACGGACTCCGGTCGGTGACCTGTCCGGTGGCGAACGCCGTCGGCTTCAACTGACGCGGGTGCTGATGGGTCAGCCGAACGTGCTCCTCCTCGACGAGCCCACCAACGATCTCGACATCGACACGCTGCAGCAACTCGAGGACATCCTCGACGGCTGGGCGGGAACGATGGTCGTCATCAGCCACGACCGCTACCTCATCGAGCGGATCTGTGACAGCACCTGGGCGCTCTTCGGCGACGGCGGTCTCACCAACCTGCCCGGCGGAATCGAGCAGTACCTGCAGCGCCGCGCGGCCATGCACGCGGTCGAGTCGACGGGGGAGTCGACGGCCAGCCGCGCGGGGTCGTCGGCCGGATCGGGAGCCGCACGGAGTACCGACGCCGCCGCCGAACGCGACGCGCAGAAGACGATGAAGCGTCTCGAGCGTCAGATCGCCAAGCTCGACGACCGTGAACGGACCCTGCACACCCAGCTCGCCGAGGCCGCCACCGACGCCGCGAAGGTCGCCGCGCTCGACACCGAGCTGTCCGGTGTGGTCGCGGAGAAGGAAGCCGCCGAGGCGCAGTGGCTCGAACTCGCCGAGCAGTGGGGCTGACGGGGTGAGTGGGGCCTGGGGCCAAGGGTGCGCAGTAGGGTGACGCCCATGTCGTTCCTCACCACCCGCGTCGACAACGGTGTCGGCGAGATAGTCCTCGACCGACCCAAGGCGCTCAACGCCCTCGACCAGTCGATGATCGACGACATGACCGACATCCTGCGTCGCTGGGCCGACGACGAGGCGATCGAGACGGTGTTGGTGACGTCGTCGTCGGAGCGCGCGTTCTGTGCGGGTGGCGACATCCGCGCGATCCGCGACAACGCGCTTGCCGGCGACACCGCAGCCATCACACGGTATTTCGGCTCGGAGTACGAACTCGACCAGCTGATCGCGGAGTACCCGAAGCCCTACGTGACGATGATCGCCGGCGCGGCGATGGGCGGCGGGCTGGGCATCAGCGTGCACGGCGAGGTCCGCGTGGTCACCGACTCGACGATGATGGCCATGCCCGAGACCGCGATCGGGTTCTTCCCCGACGTCGGCGCCACCTACTTCCTGCCGCGCCTGCCCGCCGGCGTCGGGATGTGGCTGGGCCTCACCGGCTCTCGGATCCACGGCGCCGACGCCGTCGCCGTCGGCATGGCCACGCACTTCGTCCCCGCCGACGACTTCGCCGGTGTCGCCGACCGTATCCGCACCGGCGCACCGCTGCCGGAGGTCTTCGCCGACATCGGCGATCCGCCGCGCAGCGAACTGCCGCTGACGTCGATCGCCGAGTACTTCGACGACACGTCGGTCGCCGGGATCGTCGGTGGCCTGCAGGGTGCCGTCGGCGACGAGTGGGCGCAATCGATGGTGACGGCGCTCGAGTCGGCGTCGCCGACGAGCCTGCTGGTGACCGCCGCGCTGATCGAGGCAGGCGGACAGTCGACGCTGGCTGAGTGCTTCGAGCGGGAACTCCACGCCGCGGAACGGATCTGCGCCACCCCCGACTTCGCCGAGGGGGTGCGCGCGGTCCTCGTCGACAAGGACCGGAACCCGTCCTTCACCCCGCCGTCCCTCGACGAGGTCGACGTGAGCGACGTCGTGCGGATCGTCACCGGGAACTGACGGCCGGGCTCAGCTGCCCAGCCGATACCAGCCGGTGATCGTCGCGCTCGGTGCGGCTGTCTCGGTGGCCGGCGGCGGTGCCGTCGGCGGCAGTCCCGGTGGTGCCGGCGGTGCGGGAGTCTGCGTGGTCGGTTCGGGTGACCGGTCGCTCGGTGCGATGTCGTCGTCGGGTGCGAACGGGTTGGTCTCGGCGAGAACCGCACTGGGACAGGTGAAGAGACCGGCGGCGCGGGTCTCGGTCAACACCGTCGTCTCGACCGAGCACGACGAGGCCTGATAGTGCCGTCCTTCGATCACGACCCCCACCTGGCCGACGAGACGCGGCCGGGAGACGAAGTCCGGCAGGGACATCTCCAGGAGCACGCCGTCGGTGGCGCTGTCGCGGAAGGCCATCACCACGCTCTCGACGGGGAGCACGGGATCGGCGGGACCCCAGTGTGGGTATCGGAAGCAGCCGATGGTCGACGCGGCGCCCGACTCGCCTGGGGTGCGATCAGGAGCCAGCGGAGGAGGCAACCGCCGCACCGACACCGCCACCTCACCACGGCTGAACCGGAAGGGTCCCTGCGGCTTCGTCAGCTCCCCCTTCGGAGGGGCTGTCGCGCACTGCTGTTCGTCGACCCGTCCCGCCACCGCGATCGGTGCGGTCGACGAGGACTCCGGGCGGGGCGCGTCGGTCCGTTGCGCCGTTGAACCGCATGCGGTCGCGAGCAGCGCGCACGCCATCAGGACGATCGGTACGCGCGTGTCAGTCCGCGGTTGCAACGAGCGGTTCCAGCGTCAGGTCGGGGTGTTCCTTCTCGATGTACTGCAGCCGCCACTTGTCGCTGACCAGGGCCAGTCGGACGCCGTCGCTGCGCGTGAACACCTCGACGCCGCGCTGACGGTCGAGTTCGGTGACGCTGTCCTCGTCGGTCCTGCGGGCGAGGGAGAACCCGAGGAACTCCACCGAGGTGTCGACGCCGAACTCCGCCTTGAGGCGGGCGGTGACGACCTCGAACTGCATGGGCCCGACCGCCGCGAGCACCGGCGACGCGTCGCCCCGCAGGTCGTTGCGGAGCACCTGCACGACGCCCTCGGAGTCGAGTTGGTCCATACCCTTGCGGAACTGCTTGTACTTGCCGGCGCTGTCTGCGCGCAGGACCGCGAAGTGCTCCGGTGCGAACGACGGGATCGGCGGGTACTGCACCGGCGGGTCGGTGTAGAGGGTGTCGCCGGGTGCCAGCGTCATCGCGTTGACGAGGCCGACGACGTCGCCCGGGAAGGCGGTGTCGACGGTGGCGCGATCGCGGCCGAAGACCGCCTGCGCGTACTTCGTCGCGAACGGTTTTCCCGTCTGCGCGTGGGTTACCACCATGCCGCGCTCGAACTCGCCGGACACGATGCGCATGAAGGCGAGGCGGTCGCGGTGCGAGGCGTCCATCCCGGCCTGCACCTTGAACACGACCGCGGAGAACGGGTCGGTGACCTCGCGGACCACGTCGTCGACGGACGTACGGCCGGCGGGCGGGGGAGCGAGTTCGACGAGGGTGTCGAGCAGTTGTCGCACACCGAAGTTGAGCATCGCCGAGGCGAAGATCATCGGGGAGGTCTCGCCGGCGAGGAACAGTTCCTGGTCGTGGTCCTGGCCCATCTCGGTGAGCAGCTCGGACTCCTCGACCGCCGCCGTCCATTCGTCGCCCTCACGCTCCTGGGCGTCGGCGGCGGGCATCAGTTCCTCGGGGGCGATCGTCGCGCCGCCCGCGGTGCGGGTGAAACGGACGTAGTCACCGGAGCGACGGTCCAGCAGGCCGCGGAAGTCGCCGGCGATCCCCACGGGGAAGAACAGGGGTGTCGGCGTCAGGCCGATGCGGTCGGCGATCTCGTCGATCAGTTCCAGCGGGGTCCGGCCGGGCCGGTCCCACTTGTTGATCACCGTGATGACGGGGATCCCGCGGTGGCGGCACACCTGGAACAGCTTGAGCGTCTGCGGCTCGAGACCCTTGGCGGCGTCGATGAGCATCACCGCGGCGTCGACCGCGGTGAGCACGCGGTAGGTGTCCTCGGAGAAGTCGGCGTGGCCGGGGGTGTCGACCAGGTTGACGACGGCGTCGCGGTAGGTGAACTGCAGGGCGGTGGAACTGACGGAGATGCCGCGCGCCTTCTCCATCTCCATCCAGTCCGAGACGGTCGACTTGCGTCCGGCCTTGCCGTGGATCGCACCCGCCTCGCCGATGACCCTGGCGTGCAACGCCAACGCCTCGGTCATCGTCGACTTGCCGGCGTCCGGATGGGAGATGATCGCGAAGGTGCGACGGCGTGCCACCTCACGTGCGATGGCTTCAGAACTCACCGCAACACGATACTCGACGCCCGTTTCGCTGATCCGTAGAGATCGTTCCCGCTGAGCGGGAGACATCACCACGGATCTCGCGGACGGAACCGATCGCCTGCCGATCGCGTCGAATGGTCGTGAACGCAAGTGTGCGAGAACTGCTCGCAGCTCACGACGGCGTCATCACGCGGGCGCAAGCCATCACCGCCGGCTTGAGCAGTTCCGCGATCGGACGTCTCCGGACGAGCGGGGAGTGGCAGGCAGTCGGAAAGGGTGTCTACGTCGCCGGGGACCACGCCGTGACGGACCGTGCGCGCATGCGTATCGCGTGTGCGCGCGTCGGGCCCGGGGCGGCTCTCGGTGGCCTGGCCGCGGTCTGGTGGCATCGAAGGGTCGACCGGCCGCCCTCACGGCCGATGGTCGTCGCGCCGCGCGGTCGACAGGGACGTGCGGTGGCCGGTGTAGTGACAGTCCATCGCGATCTGCGCGACGAGGATGTCGTCGAGCGGGATGGGCTCCGAGTGGTGGCGCTGCCGCTCGCTGCTCTGGAGGCCGCGGCCGTGGAGGACTCCCTCGATGTCCTGGATCGTGCGCTCCTCCGGAAGCAGATCACTCTCGACGAGGTCGTCGCCGCACACGAGCGATACCCCGGTCGACGTGGTGCGACTGCTGCCGGACGCATCCTCGACGCAGCCGCCGGCGGAGCGCGGTCGGAGGCCGAGCGCATTGCCCACCGCCTGCTCCGTCGGGCGTCCATCGGCGGGTGGAAGGCGAACAAGACCGCGTCCGGCTACATCTGCGACGTGGTGTTCGATGCAGCTCGGGTCGTCGTCGAGCTGGACGGCTTCGCGTTTCACACCGACCCTGAGGCGTTCCGGCGCGACCGTGAGAAGCGCAATGCACTGGTTGCCGCAGGATGGACGGTGCTGCACTTCACCTGGCGAGACCTGACACAGCGGCCCGGATACGTCGTGGCGACCATCCGCCACGCCATCCGTAGAGATATTTCCCGCTGAGCGGGAAGGATCTCTACGGATCGGCCTGGCTGGGAAAGATCTCTACGGATTGCCCTCGAAGGGGATCGGGGGGAGCTTGACGACCTGTGCGGCGTAGCTGAGGCCGGCGCCGTAGCCGAGGAGGAGGGCGGTCTGGCCGGGCTTGGCGCGACCGGTCGACAGGAGGTTCTCCATGGCCAGCGGGATCGAGGCGGCGGAGGTGTTGCCGGTGAACTCGATGTCGTCGGCGACCACCGTGCCCTCCTTGAGGTGGAGGTTCTTGGCGAGCAGCTCGTTGATACGGGCGTTGGCCTGGTGGGGCACGAAGACGTCGAGGTCCTCGGCGCCGATCTTGGCGGCCTCCAGCGCGCGCTGCGCGGCCTTGCCCATCTCGAACGCGGCCCAGCGGAACACCGACGTGCCCTCCATGCGGAGGTACGGGCGCTGCTTGCGGTCGCCGTCGAGGAAGGTCACCCAGTCGAAGTCCTGGCGGATGGCGTTGTACTGCGAGCCGTCGGAGCCCCACACGACGGGGCCGAGCTGCTGGTCGTCGGTCGGTCCGACGACCACGGCGCCCGCACCGTCACCGAAGATGAAGCAGTTGCCGCGGTCTGTCATGTCCATCGTCACCGACAGCTGCTCGGCGCCGATGACCAGCACGTGCTGTGCGCTGCCGCCGCGGACCATGTCCGACGCGAGCGCCATGCCGTAGCCGAAGCCCGCGCACCCGACGGTCACGTCGAAGGCGGGGACACCGTTGGCGCCGAGCTCGGTGGCGACCTTCGTCGCGCCGGCCGGGGTCAGCAGGAGGTGGGTGTTGGTGGCGAGGATGACCGCGTCGATGTCGGATCCCTGCAGCAGCGCGTTGGCGATCGCGGTGCGACCGGCCTTCACGGCCATCTCGGCGACGTCCTCGTCACGGCGTGCGAAACGACGGGTCTTGATGCCGGTGCGGGTGTAGATCCACTCGTCGGACGAGTCGATGTGCTCACAGATCTCGTCGTTGGTGACCACCCGCTCGGGTCGGTACGCGCCGATCCCGAGCATGCCGATGGTGTTGATCCCCGTGGTCTCCGCGATCGCGGTCATGCCGTGTCCTTTCGTCGCCCCGTATCACTGTCGCAGGTGATCCCCCAGGTGTTAACCCCGTCACCGAATCCGCGTGTCGTGCCCATCGGGTTCGGCGTGTCGTGTGATCAGAGACTGGTCTCGGCGGGTGCCGGTGGCAGCGTCACGACCTGCCCGGCGTAGCTCAGACCGGAACCGAACCCGAGGAGCAGCGCGGTCTGCCCGCCCTTGGCCTTGCCGGTCGCCAGCATCTCCTCCATCGCGAGCGGGATCGACGCCGCGGAGGTGTTGCCGGTCTGCTCGATGTCGTTGGCCATCGGGATCTCGTCGCGCAGGCCGAGATTCTTCTTCATCAGCTCGTTGATGCGCGCGTTGGCCTGATGCGGGATGAAGATGTCGATGTCGTCGGCGGTGATGCCCGACTCCTCGAGCGTGCTCGACAGGGCCTTCGGCAGTGCGATGGCCGCCCACCGGAACACCCTCGACCCCTGCATGGTGACGACCATGCGGTCGAGGGGGGCCTCGGCCGGGTCGAGGGCCTGCATCTCCTGCGCCCGGTCCATGTACTCGATGATGTCGTAGCTCTGGCCGATCGCCTCGCCGTTCTCGCCGTCGCTGCCCCAGACAGTCGGGGAGATGCCGTTCTCCCCGCTCGGTCCGACGACGACGGCGCCGGCACCGTCGCCGAAGATGAAGGCGGTGTTGCGGTCGGTGGGGTCGAGCACGATCGACAGGGTCTCGACACAGATCAACAGGACGAACTCGCTGGACCCGGCGCGCACCATGTCGGCGGCGACGCCCAGGCCGTACCCGAAACCACTGCAGCCCGATGCGAGGTCGACGGCGGCGACACCGTTGATGCCGAGGTCGTAGGCGATCTGCGGGGCACCGTGCGGGATCTTCGTCTTCCAGCTCAGCGTCGACAGCAGGACCGCACCGATCTTCTCCCGCGGCACGCCGGAGTTGCTGATCGCGCGCTCCGCGGCGGCGACGGCCATCGACCGTGCCGACTCGTCACCGGAGATCCAGCGACGGCTGCGGATGCCGGTCCGCTCGTAGATCCATTCGTCGGTGGAGTCGAGCGTTTGGCAGATCTCGTCGTTGGTGACGACGCGACTCGGTCGGTACGCGCCGATCCCCAGCATCGCGACGTTCTCGCGTCCGCTGTTCGCCTTGATGGTTGCCATTGCTCCCCACTCACTCTCCCCGCTGACGCGGTGATCGGTGTCCTCCCCGCGCAGGCGGGGTCAATCTTGTCTGTGTCGCCGTGCCCGCGAGCGCGATCGCCGCGCCTCCGGTCACAGCGTGCACGGTCGCGGCGACGAGTTGTGACTCACCACGCATGCACCGTGTTCTGCGCGTCCTCGAGCGCGCTGGTGAGGACGAGCTCGACGGCGTCGGCGCCGTTGGTCACCAGCAGTTCCACCTCGGCGCGATCGGCCGCGGGGAACGATTTCAGGACGAAGTCGGCGGGATCCATACGTCCGGGCGGTCGCCCGATCCCCAGCCGCACCCGTAGGTAGTCGCGGGTGCCCAGTGCCGAGGTGATCGAGCGGAGCCCGTTGTGGCCACCCTCGCCGCCGCCACGCTTGAGCCGCACCAGACCGAAGTCGATGTCCAGCTCGTCGTGCAGCACGACGACGTCGGCGGGGGTGACCTTGTAGAAGGACGCCAGCGGGCCGACCTGCCGACCGAGTTCGTTCATGTACACGCGCGGCCGGGCGACGAGGACTGCCTCGCCGCCGACGCGAATCGAGGCGACCTCGGCCCCCGACTTCTTGTGCACCGTGTACCGCTCGCCGGCGCGGGCGACCATCGCGTCCGCCACCGTCGCGCCGATGTTGTGGCGCGTGGTGGCGTAGCGAGGGCCCGGATTCCCCGCGCCGACGATCAGGCGCACCTACTCGTCGTCGGACGTAGCCTCGGCGTCGCCGGACTCGGCGTCGCCCTCGGCGGTCTCGCCGTCCTCGCCCTCGGCGCCCTCCTCGGGCTCCTCGTCGGGCAGCAGGTCCTGGTCGAGCTCGGCCTCGAGGTCCTCGGCGGTCGGCGCCGCGTTGACCGCGACGATGAGCGTCTCGGGATCGGTCTCGAGGGTGACGCCGGTCGGCAGGTCCAGATCGGCCGCGGTGACCTGCAGGCCGACTTGGGCCTCCTCGACGGACACGACGATCTGCTCCGGGATCGACATGACGTCGGCCTCGACCTCGACGGTGTTGAGCTCCTGCGTGACGAGGGTGCCCGGGGCGGCCTCGCCCTCGACGGTCACCGTCACCTCGACGACGACCTTCTCGCCGCGCTTGATCACGAGGAGGTCGGCGTGCTGGATGAACTTGCGCACCGGGTGGACGTCGACCTGCTTGGTGAGGGCGAGCTGCTTGGTGCCGTCGATGTCGAGCTCGATGACGGCGTTGGTGCCGTTGGCTCGCAGGATCGCGGCGAACTCGAGCTGAGGGAGGGCGAGGTGGCGGGGGTCGGAGCCGTGGCCGTAGAGGACCGCGGGGACGTTGCCGGCGCGACGTGCGCGACGAGCGGCGCCCTTGCCGCGCTCGTCACGCAGTCCGACGGTGAGCTGGGGGGTGTCGTTCGCCATGGTTCTCCTCGATCCGGTGGTGGCAGGTCCGCACGGCAGACACAGAGCACACCGGAGAGGTCGAGACCACTTCGGGTGCAGCCGCGCCGATGACGGTGGGACCAGCCCACCCTCGCCGTGACAACGTCGGTCAGGCTACTGCAGCGGGGACCGGGGTGTCACATCGCGACCGTCGTCCTCCCAGGCTCTCCTCAGGCAGTGTTCGCCGATCGGTCATGTCGAGTTGGGGCCCGTGTCGCGATCCGCGCGGACCATGGACGTCCCACGGGGCACACATGTCGGCAGAGGAGGTGGTCACGATGACGTCGATGCACCACTGCCTGCTGTGGTCGGCCGAGGACGTCGCCGTCCGCTTCCTCGAGTCGTTGGCCGCCGGCGACGCGGAGATCGCGCGACACCTGCTGGCCCCCGACGTCCGCTACCGGTTCGCCGGGGTGTGGGTGGGTCGGGGTCGAGAGCGGGTGTCGCACGCGCTGCAGCGGGTCGCGGGCGGACACGGTCGCTTCGACGTGGCGATCCACGACGTCTCCGCCGACCATCCGGAGACCTCGACGCGAAGCGGCGCGGTCGACGTCGTGCGCACCCTGCGCACCGACCACCTCCGGCTCGGTCCGATGCACCTGCAGTTCGCGGTGCAGGGGACGGCGCGGATCCGCGACGGCAAGATCACCGTGTGGGAGGACCGCGTCGGCGCCACTGTCATGACCTCGGCGCTCGGTCGCGGGCTGCTCGGGACCGTCGTACCGGGCGTCCGACCGCACCTGCCGCGGACCTGATACGCCTCAGGCGGTGACGACCTCGGGCCGGTACCTCTCGATGATGGCCATGAACTCCGACCGCTCACGGTCGGGTACGCCGAGGAAGTTCAGCGTCGCGTCGATCTCGGTGTAGACGGCGTCGAAGCCGGCGCGGTCGATGGCCAGGTGGTCGTGCGCGGCCACCATGTCCCGACCCGGGTAGCAGGGCGGACCGCCCGCGGCCTCGATCGACCAGCCGGTGACGAGGAACTTGTAACCCGCGGCGTTCGCCCGATCGCCGTGGTGCCCGTGCACGGCGGGGTTCGCGTTCACCGCGACGTTGTCGAAGAGGCGGTCGACGAGGATGTCGACGGCGCCGGCGATCCCGTAGACGCCGCCGAGCCGCTCGAACAGCGACGCGTCGTCGGGTGCGGCCTGCGCCGCCTCGTGCAGATCGGGTTCCGGAGCTGTCTGGGTCATGGGGCCTCCCGCGTCGACGACCGTGACGTGCGTCACCCCTCAAGTAGCGCACGCGCGAGGCATCACGCGCAGGCGTTCAGAGGATCTCGTCGACGGTCTCGACGGGTCGGGCGAGGCGGGTCCCCTTCGGGGTGACGACGAACGGGCGCTCGATGAGCCGGGGGTTCTCCGCCATGGCGTCGAGGAGCGCCGCGTCGTCGGCATCGGCCAACGACAGTTCGGCGAACAGCTTCTCCCGGCGCCGGACCGCCTGCGACGGGGTGAGACCGGCAGCCGAGATCATCTGCGCCAGCTCGTCGCGGGACGGTGGCGTCTTCAGGTACTGCACCACCTCGGGCTCGACCCCGGCGTCACGCAGGCGCTGCAGGGTCGTGCGGGACGTCGAGCACTGGGGGTTGTGGAAGATCCGCGCGTCCACGACGACCTCAGGCGACGCCGTCGAACAGGCTTGTCACCGAGCCGTTCTCGAACACCTGGTGGATGGTCTGGGCGAGCAGCGGCGCGATCGAGAGAACGGTGAGGTTCGCGAACTGCTTGTCCGGGGTGATCGGGAGCGTGTCGGTCGCGATGACCTCCTTGGCCCCGCAGGTGGCGAGGCGCTCGGCGGCCGGATCCGAGAAGACTCCGTGGGTGGTCGCGATGATGACGTCGCCCGCGCCTGCCTCCTTGAGGACGCGCACCGCCCCGGCGATCGTGCCGCCGGTGTCGATCATGTCGTCGATGAGCACGCAGATGCGGCCCTCGACCTCACCGACCACCCGGTTCGACTTGACCTGGTTGGGCACCAACGGATCTCGCGTCTTGTGGATGAAGGCGAGCGGCGCGCCGTTGAGGGCGTCGGCCCACTTCTCGGCGACGCGGACGCGACCGGAGTCGGGGGAGACGACGGTGACGTTGTCGGTGCCGTAGTGCTCCCTGACGTACTCGGCGAGCTGGCCCTGCGCGTGCATGTGGTCCACGGGACCGTCGAAGAAGCCCTGGATCTGGTCGGTGTGCAGGTCGACGGTGATGATGCGGTCGGCGCCCGCGGTCTTCAGCAGGTCGGCGACGAGGCGGGCCGAGATCGGTTCGCGCCCACGGTGCTTCTTGTCCTGACGGGCGTAGGGGTAGAACGGCAGGATCGCGGTGATCCGCTTGGCCGATCCGCGCTTGAGTGCGTCGATCATGATGAGCTGCTCCATGAGCCACTTGTTCAGCGGCGCCGGGCAGCTCTGCAGGACGAATGCGTCCGAGCCGCGGACGGAGTCCTCGAAGCGGACGAAGATCTCACCGTTGGCGAAGTCGCGGGCGGTCTGCGGCGTCACCTGGATGCCGAGTTCCTTGGCGACGGCCTCCGCGAGCTCCGGATGGGCGCGGCCGGAGAACAGCATCAGGTTCTTCTGGTTGTCGGTTGTCCAGCTCACTGCTCGTCCGCCTTCTGTTCGTCCTGTGCGCCGGCCTCCCGGGCGCGTCGCGCCGCGTCGGCGGCAGCGGTGCCGGGGCGTCGGTCCTCGACCCAGCCCTCGATGATCCGTTGGTCCCCCGACGACAGGGCGAGCGCGCCCGGTGGCACATCTCGCCTGAGCACCGTACCGGCACCGGTGTACGCACCATCACCCACGGTCAGCGGGGCGATGAACATCGTGTCGCTGCCGGTGCGGCAGTGCGACCCGATGACGGTGCGGTTCTTCTCGACGCCGTCGTAGTTGACGAAGACGCTGGACGCGCCGATGTTCGACTGCTCACCGATCGTCGCGTCGCCCACGTAGGTGAGATGGGGCACCTTCGTCCCGGCGCCGATCGTGGAGTTCTTGACCTCGACGAAGGTGCCGATCTTCCCGTCCGTGCCGAGGGAGGTCCCCGGGCGGAGGTAGGCGAACGGCCCGACCTGAGCGTTGTCGCCGATGACGGCCTCGCTGCCGTGCGTGCGGATCACCTCGGCGCCCTCGCCGACGGTCACGTCGGTCAGCGTCGTGTCGGGTCCGACGACGGCGTGTTCGCCGACGACGGTGCGTCCGTGCAGCTGCGTACCCGGCAGCAGGGTGGCGTCGACGTCGACGCGGACGTCGATGTCGACCCAGGTGGTGGCGGGGTCGACGACGGTGACACCGGACCGCATGAGGTCGTGCAGGATCCGTCGGTTCAGCTCGGCGCCGAGTTCGGACAGCTGCAGACGATCGTTGCAGCCGGCGACCAGCGCGGCGTCCTCGATGTGGGCGGCGCGCACCGTGCGGCCCTTGTTGCGGGCGAGGGCGACGACGTCGGTCAGGTACAGCTCGCCCTGTGCGTTGTGGGTGCCCAGCTCGCCGAGTGCCTGCGCGAGGATGCGGGCGTCGAAGGCGTACACGCCCGAGTTCACCTCGGTGATCCGCTTCTGCTGCGGCGTGGCGTCGGACTCCTCGACGATCTGCGTGACCTGCCCGTCCTGGGTGCGCAGCACGCGGCCGTACCCCGTGGGATCGGTCGCCGTCGACGTCATCAGCGTGACGTGGGCGCCGGCCGCGCGGTGCTCGTCGCGCAGGTCGGCGAGTGCCGCGGCGGTCAGCAGCGGGACGTCGCCGGCGGTGACGAGGACGACGCCGTCGAAATCATCAGGGAGAGCGGTCATCCCGGCAGCGACGGCGCCGCCGGTGCCGTTCGGGACCTGCTGGACGGCGGTGATCACCGGCCGACCGAGGTCGTCCGACAGTTCGTCGCAGGCGGCGGCGACACGTTCACGGTCGTGGCCGACGACGGCGACGAGGTGGTCGGGGTCGACCCCTGCGGCGGCGTGCAGCGCGTGCGAGAGAAGGGTCCGGCCACCGATGCGGTGGAGGACCTTCGGGATGGACGACCGCATGCGCGTCCCCGCGCCGGCGGCGAGGACGAGGACCGCGACCGCTGAGCCGTCCGACACGGCGTCGTCGCTGCGTTCCCCGGGTGTCGTCACTGACATGGAACTCCTGTCGTGCGCCCCTCACGCCGGGCGCGCGGGGGCGATGTTACGCACTGATAGAACTAGGTGAGGCCAGGGCGGCCACCAGATCAGTCGAGGAGAGAAGGTACCGGTGAGCGAGCGCAGAACGGCAATTGTGACGGGTGCGGCACGAGGTATCGGGGCGGCCGTGGCGAAGCGCCTGGCGTCGGACGGGCTGGCCGTCGGCGTGCTCGATCTCGACGCCGCCGCGTGCGCGGACACGGTCGAGGCGATCACCTCCGCGGGTGGGTCGGCGATCGCCGTGGGGGCGGACGTCGCCGACGAGGCCTCGGTGGACGCCGCGGTCGAGAAGGTCGCCTCCGAACTCGGCGGGCCCACGGTGCTCGTGAACAACGCCGGCATCACCCGCGACAACCTGCTGTTCAAGATGACCGTCGAGGACTGGGACTCCGTCCTCGGCGTCCACCTGCGCGGAGCGTTCCTCATGACCCGCGCGGTGCAGAAGCACATGGTCGAGGCCAAGTGGGGTCGCGTCGTCAACCTGTCGAGCACCTCGGCGCTCGGCAACCGCGGCCAGGTGAACTACTCGGCGGCCAAGGCCGGTATGCAGGGCTTCACCAAGACGCTGGCGTTCGAGCTGGGCAAGTTCGGTGTGACCGCCAACGCCATCGCCCCCGGGTTCATCGAGACCGAGATGACGGCGAAGACCGCCGAACGCCTCGGCATGCCGTTCGAGGATTTCAAGGCGTTCAACGCCAAGGAGATCCCAGTGCAGCGTGTGGGCCAGCCCGAGGACATCGCCCACACGGCGTCGTTCTTCATCAGTGAGGGCGCCGGATTCGTCTCCGGCCAGGTCGTCTACGTCGCGGGCGGCCCGAAGGACTGAGACGTAGGGCTGTCGGACGTCCGTCAGACGGTCTACCCTTCGGGCAACCAAGGGAACGGCGGTACCCATGTCTGCCGAGGGGCGCGGCGGGGACAACGTACGACTGCCGTCGGTGATCGCTGTCGGCAGTTCGGCCGGGGGTATCGCGGCACTGACCGGCATGCTCGCCGGTGCGACGATCGGCGATGGGCTGTGTTACGTGGTCGCGCAGCACATCTCACCCGCGACCGACAGCGTCCTCGCCGAGATCATCGCCAACGTCACCGATCTGCATGTCGCGGCCGGATCCGACGGTGCCGTGCTCGAGGCGGACGTCGTCTACACCCCGACGCCGGGTGCCGATTTGTCGGTGGAGAACGACCGACTGCGCGTCACGCCCAGCGTCGGGGAGCACCGCATGTCGCCCAGCATCGACGTGTTGTTCTCGTCGGTGGCAGAGGCGTACGGGGCCGGTGCGATCGCGGTGTTGCTGTCGGGCACCGGTGACGACGGGACGGCGGGGCTCGAGGCGGTGCAGCGTGCCGGCGGGCTGGTGGTCGCCCAAGATCCCGCGACGGCGGACTTCCCGGACATGCCCGATTCCGGGATCTCCACGGGCGCAGTCGATCTCGTGCTCCCGGTGTCGGCCATGGTCGAGGGCGTCCTCGACGTGCTCGATCGGCAGGACGGAGCTCCGACCCCGCCGCAGGCCGACGACGCCGGCGACGAGGCGTTGGTGCACGACGTCGTCGAGGCACTCCGCGAGCGGACCGGTGTGGACTTCTCCGGGTACAAGCGGTCGACACTCGAGCGGCAGGTCCTGCGTCGGCAACGGATCTCCGGGCTCGGACGCGAGGGATACCTCGCGAGCGTCGCCGACGATCCGGGCGAGGCACGCGCGCTCATGGCCAACATCCTGGTCGGGGTGACGTCGTTCTTCCGCGATCCGCCCGTGTGGCAGGCGGTGGCGGAACATCTCGCGGCACTCGTCGACGACCTCCCCCGGGACGAGCAACTCCGCATCTGGGTGCCGGGTTGTGCCACCGGCGAGGAGGCCTACACCGTCGCCATGATCGCGGCCGACGCGCTCTCCGGACGAGGTCGCGACGTGCGGACGTCGTTGAAGGTGTTCGGGACCGATCTCAACGAGAGTGCGCTCGCCGTCGCGCGGCGTGGTCGCTTCCCCGGCGCTGCCGTGGCCTCCGTGCCCGAGCGCCTCCGCACGACGTGGATGCAGGCCCGCGGTGCGGAGTGGGAGATCGTCCCCGTGCTGCGCGAGTGTCTGGTGATCGCCTGGCACGACATCGTGCACGATCCACCGTTCCCCCGGCTGTCGATGATCTCGTTGCGCAACACGATGATCTACTTCCAGAGCCATCTGCAGGAGCGGGTCCTCTCTCTGTGTCAGTTCGCTCTGGTCCCGCAGGGTCTCCTCGTCCTGGGGCAGTCGGAGCGCATACCCTTCGTGAACCGACTCTTCACCACGGTCGACGCGACCAGCCGGGTCTACCGACGTGCGGCGATGCCGCGCCCGGTGACGCTGCCCGCCGGTTCGTACCTGCCGCCGGCGGCCCCTCCGTCGATCGTCACCGCGGTGCGCGGGGCGCAGCCGCCCACGACGCTGTTCCGTCGTCTGCTGGCGACCCTGGTCCCGCCGTCACTGGTCCTCGACGGCGCCGAGTCGGTGGTGGAGGTCATCGGTGACGTGTCGCCCTGGTGTGCCGTGGGCACGGGACAACACACCGGCCACGTCAGTGACCTGATCAGGGAGCGCTACCGCGTCGTCGTGCGGACGATGTTGAGCCAGCTGCGGTTCAGCACCCCGGGATCCCTCTCGCGGACGATGTACCGCCCCGGCGCGGATCCGGTGGAGATCACGGCCACGCGGCTCGTGGGAGAGGGCGTCGGGACGGTCATCTCGTTCACCGCGCTCGCCGCCGAGGGCGACCCGGAACCCGTGGAACACGCGGTGGACGCGGGCGACTCGGCGGTGCGGTCGGCGCTGACCGACGAACTCCGCGCGACGCAGGACGCGCTGCAGGCGACGATCGCCGACCTCACCGCGTCGAACGAGGACCTACAGGCGCTGAACGAGGAGTTGCAGGCGTCGGCGGAGGAACTGCAGGCGACCACCGAGGAGGCGCAGGCCTCCAACGAGGAGCTCGAGGCGACGAACGAGGAGCTGTCCACCCTCAACGCCGAGGTGGTCTTGCGCAGCGACGAGGTCCAGCGCCTCAACGTCGATCTGCAGAACATCCAGTCGTCGCTCAGCAGCGGCCTGGTGATCGTGGACCGGGAGATGCGGGTCACGAGGTACACGTCGCTCGCCGTCCGCCTGTTCTCCCTGATCGCCGAGGACATCGGTCGTCCCCTGCCGGCGATCCCGACGACCATCCCGGTGCCCGGACTCGAGGAGGACCTGGAGGCGTCGTGGACGGGCCGCGGGACGCGTCTGCGTGAGCTGTCCGACGACCGCCGTGACCTGATGCTGCAGATCCAGCCCTACATCGGCTCCGACGACGAGGTGCAGGGCGCGATCCTCACCGTCACCGACATCGCCGACCTCGCCACGGAGCGACGGATCGCCGCGGCGGCGATGCGCAACCTCAACGACGTCGTCGCCTCGGTCCGCGAGATGGTCTGGCAGCGCCGTCTGGACGGGACGCTGACCGTCGTCACCCCGCAGGTCGAGGAGATGTTCGGGGTCAGTCGCCAGTCGGTCCTCGCCGAGCCCGGCCTGTTGCTGGCGACCGTCCATCCCGACGACCGCGAACAGGTCCGCATGATGTGGGCGTCGGCGCAGTCACGATGGCAACTCGACTACCGCGTCGTGCGGCCGGACGGCAGTGTGCGCAGGATCAGCGAGTCGGCACAACGGGTCTCGTCCGACGACGGCGGGCCCGAGCACATCAACGGGAGCTCGCGGGACACCACCGAGACCTGGGAGATCGCACGTCGGTCCGCATACAGTTCCGCTGTGCTGGAGGCGATCTCGGCGTCACCCGGCCTCGGCGTCGCCGTCCTCGACGCGGACGATCGCGTGCTGAGCGCGAACGAGACCGTGGGGGAGATCTTCGGCCACACCGTGGCGTCCTTGTTGGGCAGTCCCTTCTCGATGCTGCTGGAATCGGTCGTCCAGCGGGACGGTTCGGGCGGCCAGGAGTTCGTCGAGCAGGCCGCGGAGGTCATCGTCGTCGACGGCGAGACGAAGTGGGTCGCCGTCGACACGCATCCGGTGGCCGACCTCGAGCCGGGAATGACGACACCGCGGACGGTCGTGCTGCTGCGCGACGTGACCGCGCTGTGGGAGAGGGTCGCGCGCCTCGCCCGGCACCAGCAGTTCGATCCGCAGACCGGTCTGCTGACCCGCGAGCACCTGCGCACGCGCGCCGACGAGATGATGGCGGGGTCGACGCACGGTGTCGCGCTGCTGTGGATCGACCTCGACGGTTTCAAGCTCGTCAACGACCGCTTCGGTCACCGCACCGGCGACCTCGTTCTCGCGACGGTCGCCGAGCGCCTGCATCGGTCGGCGCGTCCCGACGACGTCGTGGGTCGGCTCGGCGGCGACGAGTTCGCGATGCTGGTGCCCCGCATCGACGATCTCGACGGGCTCGACGCCCTCGCCCGCCGCGTCCTGTCGGCCATCCGCGAACCGATACACATGCAGCACTCGCTCGTGTACGTGTCCGCCTCGGTGGGGATCGCGGTGCACCCCCAGGACGGGTCGAGCGCCGACGAGCTGCTGCACAACGCGGACACCGCGATGTACGCCGCCAAGCAGCGCGGACGTGATCGTCACGCGTACTTCACCTCCGAGATGAACGCCGCCGCCGACGAGCGCGCGGCGATGCGGCAGCAGTTGGCCGCCGCCCTCGACGCCGACCAGTTCGTCATGCACTACCAGCCCGTCGTCCACGTCCGTGACGGATCGATCGCCATGGTGGAGGCCCTGGTGCGATGGCGACGCGACGACGGGCGGTTGATGCCGGCGGGCGAGTTCATCGGGTACACGGTGGAGACGGGGCAGATGCGAGCCCTGGGACACACGGTGCTCACACTGGTCGACCGGGGGATCACCGAACTGCAGGACGCGCTCGGGGTGAAGCGGCCGAGCGTGGCCGTCAACCTGTCCGCGGTCGAACTCGACGAGCGCGAGATCGTCGACCGGCTGATGGTGTGGGCACCCGCCGGCGGGCTCGGCCGAGTCGTCGTCGAGGTGGTCGAGTCCGCCCTCCTCGACCCCGGGAGCCGGGCCATGGACACACTCGGTGTCCTCCGCCGCCTCGGCGCCACGGTGAGCATCGACGATTTCGGCACCGGCTACTCCAATCTGGAGTTGCTCGACCGACTCGAGCCGGGCGTGATGAAGATCGACCGGTCGTTGGTGCGTCGAGCGGTCGAGGACGCGCGCGGGCACAAGATCCTGCGCGCCGCGATCGAGGTGGCCAAGGCACTCGACGCCCGGGTGGTGCTCGAAGGGGTGGAGGACGCGGGCATGGCGGAACTCGCCGCCGAGCTCGACGCCGATCTCATCCAGGGCTATCACGTCGCGCATCCGATGCCGATCGACGAGCTGATCGACTGGATCCGGGCTCGCGAATGACCCGTGGCAGAATCTCGTGCGGCGGGCTCTGCCCGCCGGTCCCCCATGGTGTAATCGGCAACACTTCTGATTTTGGTTCAGGCATTCCAGGTTCGAGTCCTGGTGGGGGAGCCCTGGTCCGATCAGTGCATGAAGCACTTCTCCTCGACCCGGCTCGCGATACGCCAGCGACCGTCGATGCGGCGGTAGGTGTCGTGGTACCAGACGCCGACGGTGAGCACGGTGTTCTCCTCCCCGGCGAACACCATCGGGTTGAAACACATGACGGTGCCGGTGGCCTCGTCGCCGTCGACCCGGAGGTCGATGTTCGCGTTCAGGTGGTAGTACGCCGAGAACAGCGCCAGGTTCTCCCGCAGCCACGGGACGATCTCGCCCGGCGTCCCGACGGCCCCTCCGACGGCGGAGTAGTCGACGTGGGCGTCCGGGGTGAAGATCTCGTGGAGGTCGTCGAAGCGGCGACGGTCGACCGCGGTCGCGTAGTCGGTGAGCAACTGCTGCAGTTCGAGTCGGTCGGAGATCTCCTGCACACTGAGCATGAAGTCACCGTAATGGCCGAGACCGAGCTGGGTGAACACGTTCTCATGGAGCCCTGACCTGGAGGGACCGATGGCCGTCGACCGACCCGCCGATGCCGAACGCGAGGTCCGCGCGGCACCGCGAGCCCGGATGACCGGTGCCCAGCGCCGACTGCAACTGATCGAGGTCGCCCGCGGCCTGTTCGCCGAGCGGGGGTACGAGGGCACCTCGGTCGAGGAGATCGCGCAGCGGGCGTCGGTGTCGAAGCCGGTCGTCTACGAACACTTCGGCGGCAAGGAGGCCCTCTACGCGGTCATCATCGACCGCGAGATGGAGACACTTCTCGAGCGTGTCACGTCGTCGCTCACCAACAACCGCTCCCGCTCACGACTGGAGGCGGTCGCGCTGGCGCTGCTGACCTACATGGAGGAGCGGACCGACGGGTTCCGGATCCTGGTGCACGGGTCACCCGCCACGGGCGGTGACCCCAAGTACTCCAGCCTCCTCAACGACGCCATCAGCCAGGTCGAGCACATCCTCGCCGGCGACTTCGAACGACGCGGGTTCGACGCGTCGCTCGCCCCGCTCTACGCCCAGGCGCTGGTGGGGATGGTGTCGGTGACGGCGCAGTGGTGGCTCGACGTGCGGGAGCCGTCGAAGGAGGTCGTCGCGGCGCACCTGGTGAACCTGTGCTGGAACGGCCTGACCCACCTGGAGATCGACCCGCGCATCGGCGAGGCCTGACGCGTCAGCGCAGGGTGATGCTCCGCTTCGACAGGCCCATCCAGAACCCGTCGATCACCTGGTCGGGGATCTGCCCCGGATCGTCGGACGCCCCGAGGGCGACGAACAGTGGCGCGAAGTGCTCGATCGTCGGGTGCGCGTAGGGCATTCCCGGTGCGCGCGTGCGGAAGTCGACGAGAGCGTCGACGTCGGCGTCGGCCAGCCTCTCCGCCGTCCACGCGTCGAACTCCTGTGACCATCCCGGAGGCGTCGCCTCCGGCGTCCGGTCGGTGAGGTACGGCAGGCCGTGGGTGGTGAACCCCGAGCCGAGGACGAGAACACCCTCGTCGCGCAGATCGTGCAGGCGCCGACCGAGATCGATCAGCGACTCCGGTTCCAGGGTCGGCAGCGACACCTGCAGCACGGGGATGTCGGCGTCGGGGTACATCACCGACAGCGGCACGAACGCGCCGTGGTCCAGGCGCCGGTCGGGGTCGTGCCGGACGGCGACGGGGTCGGGCATCATCGCCGCCACCCGGCGCGCGAGATCGGGGGCGCCGGGGGAGTCGTAGCGCAGACGGTAGAAGCGGTCCTCGAAACCCCAGAAGTCGTAGGTGAGCGGGGTCGCGCCGTCGGTCGACCCGATGGTGAGCGGTGCGGACTCCCAGTGCGCGGAGAGGACGAGGATCGCCGTCGGTCGCGGCAGCGACGCCGCGAGATCGCGTAGTTCGCCGACCCAGCGCGCGTCGTCGAGCAACGGCGGGGCGCCGTGACTGATGAACAGCGCGGGCAGTCGGGTCGCTGTGGTCATGACCCTCCAAACGGACCGTGGTCCGCAAATGTTCCCATCCTGGCGGGCGGGGACACGTCAGGTGCCCGGGACCTCGTACTGCAGCACGGCGCAGTCGATCCAGCGGTCGAACTTCCACCCGATCCGCCGCAGGGTGCCGGTCCGCTCGAACCCGAACCGCTCGTGCAGGCGGATCGACGCGTCGGATTCGATCACCGAGATCACCGCGACCACCCGTCGGACCGACTCGGTGTCGAGATCGGCGAGCAGGGCCTGCAGCATCGCCGATCCCAGCCCGCGCCCGGTCGCGTCCGGCCGGAGATAGATGCTGTCCTCCGTGGTCCAGTCGTAGGCGGTCTTCGTGCGGAAGTCACCGAGGTAGGCGTAGCCGAGCACCACGTCGCGGTCCTCGGTGTCGGTGGCGACGAGGAACGGGCGACCCCGCCCGGTGATCGTCGCCAGTCGCGAGCGCCACTCGTCGACGTCGGGGGCGGTGTAGTCGAACGTGATGACGGTGTGCGCCACGTAGTGGGCGTAGATCTCTGCCACCTGGCCCAGATCGGACTCGACGGCGGGGCGGATGGTCGTACTCACAGCGGGAACTCCGATCCTGTCTGCGCGGCCGCGGCCTCCCACAACAACCCGGCGGCACGCAGGTCGGACGCCGCCGGGGATCGCCCGACGAGCGTCGGCGCGCCACGGATGCCGCGACCACGAGGCCCGACGAACGCGCCGGGTGGGACGGGCATCACCGCGGCGTAGAGCTCGCAGTCGGCGGCGCGCTCCGCGGTGTTGGCGATCCGCGCGGCCGCCCAGATGACGCCGTCGTTCACCCGCTGCAGGGGTGTGAGGCTGGTGATCTCGGTCGCCGCGACGCCGGGATGGCACAGGACGGCCGCCGTCCGTGACCCCGCCTGCCGCAGCCGTCGGTCGAGTTCGAGCGCCCACTGGGCGTTCGCCAGTTTCGAGTCGGCGTAGGCGCGCTTCTGTGACCAGCGGCGCTTCGCGAAGTGCAGGTCGGACGGGTCGACGACGCCGAGCCGGTGGACGATCGACGTGACGACGACGACACGGTCACGCACGCGCGGCAGGACGGAGTTCGTCAGCAGGAACGGGCCGAGCAGGTTCGTCGCCATCCCCGACTCGAACCCGTCGGAGGTGTGTTCCGGTGCGGCGGGGATGATCCCGGCGTTGTGCAGCAGGACGTCGACGTCGACGAGGCTGTCGGCGAACCGTAGGATCGAGTCGCGGTCGGTGAGATCGAGGCCGGCGCCGACGACGTGCGCGCCGGTGTCGGCGGACACGCCGGCCGCGACGTCGACCGCGGCCTCCTCCGACCGGCCCGTGATGACGACGTGCGCACCGGCGGCCGCAGCGGCGCGGGCGGTGGCGAGGCCGATCCCCCGGGTGCCGCCGGTGACGACGATCGTGCGGCCGTCGAGGCGGGGCAGATGCGCCGCCGTCCAGGTCGAGGTCATGGCGCGAACGATATCCCCGACTCGCGCCCCGCCTCAGTACAGGAGGCGGCGGTAGTTCTCGTCGCTGTAGTGCTCCTGCAGCTCGGCGAGGTCGTCGCCGCTGATCGTGT
Organism: uncultured Williamsia sp.; assembly: GCF_947494875.1. Lineage (GTDB taxonomy): Bacteria > Actinomycetota > Actinomycetes > Mycobacteriales > Mycobacteriaceae > Williamsia_A. The sequence goes on along the minus strand of NZ_CANLWM010000007.1, from coordinate 180,045 downwards.
GCGCGATCTGCGCGGGGCTCGGGAGGGTGTCGGGTTCCCAGGTCTCCGTGTCCCAGAGATGCGATCGCAGGAACGCCTTCGCGCAGTGGAAGAACACCTCCTCGACCGCGATCTCGACGGCGAGGATCGGGCGTTTATCCTGCACCCGCATCGCGTCGAAGTACGGCGCGTCGGCGACGATCCGTGCCCGACCGTTGACGCGGAGGGTGTCGCCGCGGCCGGGGACGAGGAACAGCGTCCCGGCCCGCGGGGTGTCGAGGATGTTGCGGTGGCCGTCGACCCGACGGTTCCCGGGTCGTTCGGGGATGGCGATCGTCGTGTCGTCGAGGACGTGCACGAATCCCGGGGGATCGCCCTTGGGTGAGGCGTCGACGCGGCCGTCGGAGTCCACGGTCGACAGCACGAGGAACGGTGAGGCGGCGATCCACTCGCGGTGGATGTCGGTGAGCCGCGAGCGGACCTTCGTCGCGGCCCGCTGATTCGGCACCCCGACGATGGCCTCGAGCTGCGCCGGGGAGGTGACGGTGTGGTCGGTGGGGTCCGCGGTCGTCATGGCGCTCATCGTCGCACCGCCGGTGTCGGGGTGACGAGGTGTTTTCTCTAGGATGGACAGAGTGCCATCCACTCTGGCCGTTGGGTCCCCGCTCGCCGGCCTCACCGAGGTCGCCTGCGCAGATCCCGCCATCGCGCAGATCCGCGACAGCCTCGGCCGTCCTCAGCTCGACATCGTCGCGCCCGACGCGGCGCGTCCCTTCCTGCTCGCCGCCGCGGCGGCGGGTGCAGCGGGCGCGCCGATCCTCGTCGTGTCCGCGAACGGCCGCGAGGCCGAGGACCTGACAGCCGAGCTGCAGGCGATGCTCGGCGACGGCGTCGTCGACTTCCCGTCCTGGGAGACCCTCCCGCACGAGCGGCTCTCACCCAGCGCCGACACCGTGGGGCGGCGCCTGCAGGTGCTCTACCGGCTGTCGCATCCCGACGACGACTCCTACGGCCCACCCGTGCAGGTGGTCGTGACCACGGTCCGCTCGTTGATCCAGCCGATGGCGCCCGACGCGGGGACCGTCGAGCCGATCGTGCTGCGCGAGGGCGCCGAGTTCGACTTCGACGACCTGCTCGCCCGACTCGTGGAGCTCGCCTACACCCGCGTCGACATGGTCGGCAAGCGCGGCGAGTTCGCAGTTCGCGGCGGGATCCTCGACATCTTCCCCTCGACCGCCGACCACCCGGTCCGTGTCGAGTTCTGGGGGGACGAGATCACCGAGCAACGCGCGTTCGCCGTCGCCGACCAGCGCAGCCAGCCCGAGGTCGACGCGTCGCTGGTGCACGTCCACCCCTGCCGCGAGCTGCTGCTGACCGCTGAGGTGCGCCGACGCGCGGAGGAGTTGGGGGCGGCGAACTCCGGTGACCGGGCGACCGCCGAGATGTTCGCGAAGCTGGCCGAGGGCATCCCCGTGGAGGGGATGGAGGCGCTGATCCCTGCGCTGGTCGACGGCAGGATGCGGCTGCTCGCCGAGGTGATGCCGCAGCGCACCCACATCGTGGTGCTCGACCCCGAGAAGGTGCGCACGCGCGCCGCCGACCTGTCGGCGACGGGCATGGAGTTCCTCGAGGCGTCCTGGACCGCCGCGGCGACCGGCGGCGACGCGCCGCTGGACTCGGGCGCCAACGGCTCCGCCCTGGGTGGGGTGGACCTGCAGGCCAGTGCCTACCGGTCGCTCGACGAGGTGCGCGAGACCGTCATCGACACGCGGCGTCCCTGGTGGACGGTGTCGCCGCTGGCGACCGGGCCCGAGGAGGACGAGTACACGCTCGTCGTCGACGTGACGCCCGGACCGTCGCCGCGAGGCAGCGAGGACGAGGTCGCGACGACGTTCGCGTCCCTGCGCGCCCACGTCAGCACCGGCGGTCGTGCCGCGATCGTGGTGCAGGGCAAGGGAACCGCGCAGCGGTACCGCGAGCGACTCGGGGAGGCCGAGGTGCCCGCGGCGATCGTCGACGAGGGCGCCGTCCCCGACGAGGGTGTCGTCTCGGTCATGTGTGGGCCGCTGCGGCACGGCATCGTCTGTCCCGGAGCGGGTCTCGTCGTGGTGTCGGAGGCCGACCTCACCGGGACGCGCGTCGCGGCCGCCGGTGACGGCAAGCGCATGCCCGCCAAGCGTCGCAACACCGTCGACCCACTGGCGCTGTCCGCCGGCGACCTCGTCGTGCACGACCAGCACGGCATCGGCAAGTTCGTCGAGATGATCGAACGGACCATCGGTGGTGCCCGGCGCGAATACCTGGTGCTCGAGTACGCCGCGTCGAAGCGGGGGCATCCCGGCGACCGACTGTTCGTGCCGATGGACTCACTCGACCAGCTCTCCCGCTACGTCGGTGGCGAGCAGCCGTCGTTGTCGAAGCTGGGTGGCTCGGACTGGCAGAACACCAAGCGCAAGGCGCGCAAGGCCGTTCGTGAGATCGCCGGTGAGCTGGTCGCGCTGTACGCGGCACGGCACGCCGCGCCCGGTCACGCGTTCGCGCCCGACACCCCGTGGCAGGCCGAGATGGAGGACGCGTTCGGGTTCACCGAGACCATCGACCAGATGACGGTCATCGGCGAGGTGAAATCCGACATGGAGAAGGCGGTCCCCATGGACCGCGTCATCGTCGGCGACGTCGGCTACGGCAAGACCGAGATCGCCGTGCGCGCCGCGTTCAAGGCCGTCCAGGACGGCAAGCAGGTGGCGGTGCTCGTCCCGACGACCATTCTGGCGCAACAGCATCTGCAGACCTTCACCGAGCGCATGTCCGGCTTCCCGGTCCGCATCCGGGGCCTGTCGCGGTTCACCGACGCCAAGGACTCGCGCGAGATCATCGACGCGATGGCCGAGGGGTCCGTCGACATCGTCGTCGGGACCCACCGGCTGCTGCAGACCGCGGTCCGCTGGAAGGACCTCGGGCTGGTCATCGTCGACGAGGAGCAGCGGTTCGGCGTCGAGCACAAGGAGCACATCAAGTCCCTGCGGACCCACGTCGACGTGCTCACCATGTCGGCGACACCGATCCCGCGCACGCTGGAGATGTCGATGGCCGGCATCCGTGAGATGTCGACCATCCTCACCCCGCCCGAGGAACGCCACCCGGTGCTGACGTATGTCGGTGCCTACCAACCCAAGCAGGTCGCCGCGGCCATCCGGCGCGAGCTGCTGCGCGACGGGCAGGTCTTCTACGTCCACAACCGCGTGAGCTCGATCGACCGCACCGCGAAACAGGTGCAGGACATGGTCCCCGAGGCGCGGGTCGTGGTGGCGCACGGCCAGATGAACGAGGACCAGCTCGAACGCACGGTCGCCGGCTTCTGGAACCGTGAGTACGACGTGCTGGTGTGCACCACCATCATCGAGACCGGCCTGGACATCTCGAACGCGAACACGCTCATCGTCGATCGCGCCGAGGCGCTGGGTCTGTCGCAGCTGCACCAGCTGCGTGGTCGCGTCGGTCGCAGCCGTGAGCGCGGGTACGCGTACCTGCTCTACAGCGGGGAGAAGCCGCTCACCGAGACGGCCTACGACAGGCTGTCGACCATCGCGCAGAACAACGAGCTCGGCGCCGGTATGGCTGTGGCGCTGAAGGATCTGGAGCTGCGCGGCGCGGGCAACGTGCTCGGCGCGGAGCAGTCCGGGCACGTCGCGGGCGTCGGCTTCGACCTCTACGTGCGTCTTGTCGGCGAGGCCGTCGAGGCCTACCGGGCGGCCGCCGACGGTCAACCGATCGCGGCCGAGGAGTCGAAGGAGGTCCGCATCGACCTGCCCGTCGACGCACACATCCCCGCCGACTACGTCGACTCCGACCGGCTCCGACTCGAGGCCTACCGCAAGCTCGCGGCGGCGACCACCGACGACGACGTGCGCGCCGTCGTCGACGAGATGCTCGACCGCTACGGCCCACTGCCGGAGGAGGTCTCACGCCTGGTGTCGGTGGCCAAGCTCCGGATCCTCGCCCGCGAACGCGGCGTCACCGAGGTCGGTATGGCCGGCACACAGGTGAAGATCGCGCCGGTCGACCTGATGGACAGCCAGCAGATCCGGGTCAAGCGCGTGTTCCAGGGGTCCACGTACCGCGCGACCACCTCGGTGCTGACGGTGCCCGTGCCGCGTACGTCGGGCCTGGGCAGTGCACGCGTCCGCGACGTCGAGTTGATCCAGTTCGTGGCCGACGTGCTGTCGGTGGTGAGCGGCAACGACCCCGGGTCCCGGGACATGCGCGGGCCCGTCGTCACCGAAGCATCGTGACGGGGATGTCGTGACCGAGCCGGGGCCGCGCTCGGGCGAGGCCCTGCTCGAGGCCGTCGAACTCATGGACCACCTCCGACGGGTCGGCCCGTGGGAGGCCACGCAGACGCACGACTCGCTGCGGCGATACCTGCTCGAGGAGACCTACGAACTGCTCGACGCGATCGACTCGGGCAACCGTGACGACATCGTCGAGGAGCTGTCGGACCTGTTGCTGCAGGTGCTGTTCCACGCGCGGATCGGCGCCGATCGCGACGACGACCCGTTCGACATCGACGACGTCGCCCGGGCGTTCACCGGGAAGATCTCGGCGCGGTCGGCCGGTGTGCTGGCGGGGGAGACCGATCTGGCCACGCAGATCGCGCAGTGGGAGCAGAACAAGGCGACCGAGAAGCGGCGCGACTCCGTCCTCGACGGCGTCCCGACCGCGCAGCCCGCTCTCGCGTTGACGCAGAAGGTGATCGAACGGCTCGACGCCGCCGGTTTCCCTCGCGATATGGTTCCCGAGGCACTTCTGACGGTGCATCTCGCCGCGGACCTGGCGACCGACGACGAGTCGAGCGTCGAGGACCGTCAGCGTTCCCGCGTGATCGCGTTCGTCGAGCAGGTACGCACCGCGGAGTCGGCGCTGCGCGCGGCAGGCATCACGACACCCGACGGGGACGCCTGGCGCCGCGCGCTGGGGTGATCACTCGTCGGTGGCCGGCGGGTCCTGCCGGAGGATGTCGTCGGCCGGGAGCCACAGCGGGATCTCGGTGAACCGTTCCGCCCAGGACGGGTAGGCCGGACGCACCCACACCTGGGTGTCGTCGAGCTGGGTGAGCACGACCCGCCGCCACCGCCAGTCAGGCTGCGGCCGTGTGAGGTCGGTGTCGCGGGTGATGGGCGTGGGCATGAGCGCCCAGCAGCGGTCGCTCAGGGACGCGAGACCGCGCGCCACCAGCACGTCGTGTGCCTGCTCGAACTCGAGGCCGTGGGCCACGGGCTGCCCGACGGGGTTCACCGCGTCGACGAGGTCGTCGTCACGGTCGGTGACCGTCCACCCGACGATCTCCCCGTCCGACGGCCGCCGCACGGGGATCCGACTGCGCCAGAGGCCGAGATCCACACCTCCACGCTACCGACACGTGGGGCTCCGAATCGGTAGAGATACCTCCCGCTGGGCGGGAACAACTGCGTCGGATGCCGGCTCGGCGTCGGCAGGTAGCAGTTTGTGTCGGTGGACGACACGTTCTGCTACGGGCTGGGCGGATCGGTAGAGATGTTTCCCGCTGAGCGGGAGGAATCTCTACGGATCGCCAGAAAGTTCGATGCCGGCTCAGTGTCGGCTGGTAGCAGTTCGTGTCGGTAGGCGACACGTTCTGCTACGGATCGGGCGGGAGGCGGGTCAGGACTCGAAGAGTCGTTGGCCCCACCACTCGCCGGACCCCAGGCCGGGTGGGCAGGCGAAGAGGGCGCTGCCGTTGTGTGTGAGGTACTCCATCATCGCGTCCTTCGACGCGAGTGCCCGCTGCATCGGGACGAACTGCTTGCCCGGATCGCGGCAGTAGGCGATGAAGAACAGGCCCGCGTCGAGGTGACCGAAGCCGTCCGAGCCGTCGGTGAAGTTGTAGCCGCGCCGTAGGATCTGCACCCCACCGAGGTTGTCGGGGTGGGCCAGACGCACATGCGCATCCCGTGCGATGACAGGTCCGTCACCGGTGGCGACCGAGAAGTCGGGGGTGTCGTTCTCGTTCGACATCCCCAGCGGCGCACCGACACCCTTGGTGCGCCCGACGATCGCCTCCTGCTCGGACAGGTTGGCTCGATCCCACGGCTCGATGTCCATGCGGATACGCCGGGCGACGAGGTAGGAACCACCGGCCATCCACGCGGCCTTGCCGGGGACGTCGGCCGGGTCGACCCAGACCCACCGGTTCAGCACGTCGGTCTGGTCGGCGCGGATGTTGGCCGTTCCGTCCTTGAACCCGAACATGTTCCGTGGCGTCTGCTGCGACGAGGTCGTGCTCGACGTGCGACCGAAACCGAGCTGCGACCACCGCACGCTCACCACTCCGAAGCCCATCCGGGCGAGGTTGCGGATCGCGTGGACGGCGACCTGCGGATCGTCGGCACACGCCTGCACGCAGATGTCGCCGAAGCTGCGTGTCGGCTCGATCGCGTCCTTGGCGAACTTCGGCAGGTCCACCAGCGCCGCAGGACGATGGTCGGCGAGGCCGAACCGGTCGGTGTGGGTCGGGTCCGACGCGCTCGGGCCGAACAGTCCGGGCCCGAAACCGATCGTCAGCGTCAGCGACGACGCGTCGAGGCCGAGGGCTTCGCCGGTGTCGGCGGGCGGCATGTACTCACCGTGGTCGACGGCGCCGCCGGCGACGGTCTCCTCGCCCCGGGTCATCCGCTCGGCCGCGGCGGTCCACCGCTGCAGCATGTCGACGAGATCGGCCTTCGAGTCGGTGATGACGTCGAATGAGGCGAAGTGCAGCCGATCCTGCGCCGCAGTGGTGATCCCGGCCTGGCGGTCACCGCGGAACGGCACCACACCCGCCATCGACGCATGGTCGTCGGCGGTGCTGCGACCGACCGCGACGCCCGCCGCCGCGGCTGCGACCACGCCGGCACCGGCGCCTCCGAGCAGGGCCCGGCGCGAGAACCCGCTCACTGCTGCAGGACCAGCCCCGGCACCTGGCTCAGCGACTGCGACAGCGCGTCGATCTGGTCGGAGAGTGCCTTGCGCTTGTCCTCGGGGACCTCGTCGTACGAGGCGTACCCGTCGCCGGAGCGGAATGCGTTGATGTCGGAGCGGATCGCGGCGAACTGCTGCGTGATCTTGTCCATCAGCGCGGGGTTCTTGGCGGAGATGATCGGCTGCATGTCGGCGATCAGCGTCTCCGACCCGTCGATGTTCGCGGCGAAGTCGAAGAGGTCGGTGTGGGAGTAGCGATCCTCCTCACCGCCGACCTTGGTGGCGGCGACCTCGTCGACGAGAGCCTGCGGGCCCTTCACGAACGACTGTGTCTCGAAGGTGAAGTCGGGCTTGTTCACCTCGGTGCGCAGCCGACCGACGTCGGTGTTCAGCTGTGCGGCCACGGCGTCGATGTTCTGCTTGGTGTCGGTGGCCTTCGCGTTCGCCATGTCGGCCGGGGCGACGTCGCCGGGCTGCTCGCCCACGTCGGCCTGCTGCGGCGGCCACAGGAACCGCTCGAGGCGGTGGAAACCGGTGAAGGGCTCGGCGCCGTCGGCGGTGTCGTCCCAGCGCATGTCGATGGCGGGGTCGAGATCGGGGAAGGACTCCGCGACGGGCTCGATCCGCTCGTAGAACGTGCGCGTCAGGCCGAACTGGGCCCGCGCCGCGTCCAGGTTGCCCGCGATGATCTCGTCGGTGAACGACTTCGTCTGCGCGGCCAGGCCGTCGAGTTGGCCGCGGACGTAGGTGAGGTAGGTCGCCTTGGCCTGCTGCACGCTCGCCGGCGCCTGCTGCTTCTCCTTCTTCTCGCCGGAGACGGTGAGTGCGGTGCGGATCCCGTCGCCGACCATGCCGGGTTTGCAGGCGGTCTGGTACGTGCCGGGGTCGACGACCTCGACGGTGAGCTTGCCGGTGAGACCCGGCCCGATGTTCTCCACCTCGCCGAGAACGCGGTTGTTGTTCCCGTACACGTAGAACTCGGTGACCTTGTCGCCGTTGTTCGTCACCGCGAAATCGACGGTGCCCGTGGATGCCTCGGTGCGCGACAGATCACAGGACGAGTCGGTCGAGGTGACCGCGATCGCGCCGTCGGACGACGACGACTTCGCGGTACAGCCGGCCGTCAACGCGACGGCGGCGATGGCGGCGCACGCCGCAGAGGTGGTGACGACGCTTCGCTTCACCGATGGTGCCTTTCTCACGGGTCGGCGCGCTCAGGCGGCCGGGACGGGGGTGCTCGCGGCGTCGGGACGGACGCGCGACGCGGGGGAGGGACGGAAGAACAGTGTCATCACGACGGCGAGGTAGACGCACCAGGCGATCACCTGGAGCAGCGTCGGATCGGGCCGGAAGTTGAAGATCCCGGCGAGAAGCGTCCCGTACCAGGACGACTGGTCGTACACCGACGAGATGTCGAAGGCGCGCGTGCCCAGTCCGGGCAGCCAGCCGACGGTCTGGATCGCGCGGACGCCGTAGGCGAGGATGCCGGCCGCGACGACCACGAGGAAGGCGCCGGTCCAGGTGAAGAACTTCTGCAGGTCGATGCGGACCGTCCCCTGGTACAGCCCGATCGTCAGTACGACGGCCACCAGCACACCGAGCACCAGCCCGACGAGCGGCCAGCTGCTGCCGGAGGTGTTCTCGGCGTAGCCCACCATCAGCAGCGCGGTCTCGAGGCCCTCGCGGCCGACGGCGAGGAACGCGAGCAACAGCACGGCCGGAGCGCCCAGCTGGAGGGCACGACCCATGCCCGCCTTCAGGTCCGACGAGATGTGGGCGGCCGCCCTGCGCATCCACAGCACCATGCCCGTGACGATGACGACCGCGACCAGGGACGCGACGCCGGCGACCGCCTCGGCGGCGAGCCCCGAGATGGTGGACGTCCCGTAGTGGATGCCCACGAACACGGCCAGCACCATCACGACGGCTGCGGCGACGCCGAGCCAGACCCACCGCAGCGCGTCGCGTCGGTCGGACTTGACCAGGAAGGCGACCAGGATCATCACGACGATGCCGGTCTCGAGACCCTCGCGGACACCGATCAGGCCACTGCCGAGCAGCTGCGAGGCGACCGACGGACTGCTCACGGCGGCATCCCTTCGTCACGGGCAAGACAGGTTAGGCTCGGCAACCTTCGGTTAGGCTGGCCTCAGCGGACAGTACTCGTCGCGGCGTGGGAACCACAATCAGGTCTCGACAGTTGTCACCCTGAACCCGTGACCACCGGGCGCAGGAGGAGTGACGAGATGTCGGGCACACGCCGTCGGGCGCCGCGTCGGCTCGCGAGGCTGATCGCACCCGTCGTCCTCGTCGTCGCGACCGCACTCGGGGCGACCGCATGCGTCGACCTCCCCGGCAGACCGAACGTCGACATCCCCGAGGGCCTCCCGCCCGGACCCGGTGCCGCCGTGCCCTACCTCGACATCAACGCCCCCGGGCGCACCGCCGACCGCCTCGATGCGTGGGCCCGCCCGTTGTCGGAGGGGACCGGGATACCGCTCATCGCGATGGAGGCCTACGGCAATGCCGCGGAGATCCAGCGTCAGCAGCATCCGGAGTGCGGACTGGCCTGGACGACACTCGCCGGCATCGCCGGCGTCGAGAGCAAACACGGGACCTACCGCGGTGCGCGGATCGCGCCGAACGGCGATGTCAGCCCGCCCATCCGTGGCGTCAAGCTCGACGGCACCGCCGGCAACCTCACCATCCGCGACACCGACGGCGGGACGATGGACGGCGACCCCGAGCACGACCGCGCGATGGGCCCGTTCCAGTTCATCCCCGAGACGTGGAAGCGCTATGGCGTCGACGCGAACGGCGACGGTGTCGCGAACCCCGACAACATCGACGACGCGGCCCTATCGGCGGCGCGTTATCTGTGCGTCTCGGGGGGTGACCTGACGACGGCCGCCGGGTGGCAGAAGGCGGTCCGCGTCTACAACAACTCGCGCAAGTACGTGCTCGACGTCCGTGACCACGCCAACGCGTATTCGATCAACGTCCGCTTCTGACGCCGATCACCGGACATCGCGGCCCGCCGGGCGAGTCCGGCCGGGGGGATCGGCCCCCACGCACTAGTCTTTGACGCGACATGACCCGGCCGGCTGGTGGCGCCGGGGGAGCGCGCAGGACGAAAGGTGAGGTCACGTGGCGATCATCGAGCAGGTCGGGGCCCGCGAGATCCTCGACTCCCGGGGGAACCCGACCGTCGAGGTCGAGGTCGCTCTCGAGGACGGCACGTTCACCCGGGCGGCCGTGCCGTCGGGTGCATCGACCGGTGAGCACGAGGCCGTGGAACTCCGCGACGGCGGCGACCGCTACGGCGGCAAGGGCGTCACCAAGGCGGTCGAGGCGGTCCTCGGTGACATCGCCCCCGCGGTGATCGGCATCGAGGCCGACGACCAGCGCGTCGTCGACCAGGCCCTGCTCGACCTCGACGGCACCGCCGACAAGTCGCGCCTGGGCGCCAACGCCCTTCTGGGCGTCTCGCTCGCGATCGCCAAGGGTGCCGCGGAGTCCGCGGGTCTGCCGCTCTTCCGCTACATCGGCGGCCCGAACGCGCACATCCTCCCGGTGCCGATGATGAACATCATCAACGGTGGCGCCCACGCCGACAGCGGCGTCGACGTCCAGGAGTTCATGATCGCCCCCGTCGGTGCTCCGACGTTCAAGGAGGCGCTGCGCTGGGGCGCCGAGGTCTACCACTCGCTGAAGTCGGTGCTCAAGGCCCAGGGTCTGTCCACGGGTCTCGGTGACGAGGGAGGCTTCGCCCCCGACCTCGCCGGCACCCGCGCCGCACTGGACCTCATCCTCGAGGCGATCTCCGGCGTCGGCCTGACCCCCGGTCGGGACGTCGCGCTCGCCCTCGACGTCGCGGCCACCGAGTTCTACACCGCCGGAACGGGCTACGCCTTCGAGAAGGAGACCAAGACCGCGGAGGAGATGTCGGCGTTCTACGGCGAACTGGTCGGCGCCTACCCGCTGGTGTCCATCGAGGACCCACTCGACGAGAACGACTGGGACGGATGGGTCGCGCTCACCGACTCGATCGGCGACACGGTGCAGCTCGTCGGTGACGACCTCTTCGTCACCAACCCCGAGCGCCTCGAGCAGGGCATCAACCGCGGGGCGGCCAACGCCCTGCTGGTGAAGGTCAACCAGATCGGCACCCTCACCGAGACCCTCGACGCCGTCGCCCTGGCCCACAACAGCGGCTACAAGACGATGATGAGCCACCGTTCGGGCGAGACCGAGGACACCACCATCGCCGACCTCGCGGTCGCCTGCAGCTGCGGTCAGATCAAGACCGGGGCCCCCGCGCGCAGCGAGCGCGTCGCCAAGTACAACCAGCTCCTGAGGATCGAGGAGCAGCTCGGTGACGCCGCGCGCTACGCCGGCGACCTCGCCTTCCCGCGTTTCTCGTTCGAGGGCTGAGGCTCCCCATGGCGCAACGACGCTCCGCATCGCGGGGACGGGACGGCCGGTCGGCCGGGTCGTCCGCGCGTCGGCGCGTCGAGGACCGCCGCACGGGGCGCCGGCCCGACAGCCGGGCCCCGGAGCGGCGTCGCTCCCCGCGGGTGACCGACGACGCGCTCGGCCCCGATCTCACCGACATCCCCGAGGTCGTCGACGACGCGTCGGCCGATGCGCCCGAGGCGATCGAGACCCGCGAGCGGTCGCGGTCGGTCATCGGCCCGCGCCGTCGGATGCCCGCCTCCTGGGAGGGGCTGACCGTCGGCGGTCTCAGCCCCAAGAGGGCGGTGATCCTCGCGTTGGTCGTCAGCGCCGTCGCGCTGACACTCGCGGTGCCGTTGCGGACCTATTTCGCCCAGCGGTCGGAGGCGGAACAGCTGCGGTCGGCGAACGCGTCGATCAGTCGTGACGTCGCCTCGTTGCAGAAGAAGGTCGACGAGCAGAACGAGCCGTCGTACATCCAGGAACAGGCCCGCAGCCGGCTGCTGATGGTGAAGCCGGGTGAGACGCCGCTCGTCATGCAGTTCCCCGCCCCGCCGGAGAAGTCCGCGGACGAGAAGCGCGCCGAGCGACAGGCGTCGAACCCCTGGTACACCAACCTGCTCGACGCGGTGTCCACGCCGGCGGGGCAGTGACACCGGGTTTCGAGCCGCCCACCTCGGAGGACCTCGCGACCGTCGCGGCGCAGTTGGGTCGCGAACCGCGCGGTGTGCTGGAGATCAGCTATCGCACCCCCGACGGTGTCCCCGCTGTGGTGACGACCGCCCCTCGCCTGCGCGACGGGACGCCGTTCCCCACGCTCTACTACCTCACCGACCCGCGCCTCACCGCGGAGGCGAGTCGCCTCGAGTCGGCCGGGCTGATGCGGGAGATGACGGCGCGCCTGCAGTCCGATCCTGTTCTCGCGCAGGCCTACCGCGCCGCCCACGAGAGCTACCTCGCCGAGCGTGACGCGATTGAGTCGTTGGGCACCGAGTTCACCGGTGGCGGCATGCCCGACCGCGTGAAGTGCCTGCACGTCCTGATGGCGCACTCCCTGGCGAAGGGTCCCGGCGTCAACCCCCTCGGTGACGAGACCGTCGCGGCCGCGGCACGATCGCCGCACCTGCGGGGGACGGCGCTGCCCGCCGACTGGCCCGGTGTCGACGAACCCGACCCGGAAGGGGACACGCCATGACGGTGGTCGGAGCGGTCGACTGCGGCACGAACTCGATCCGGCTGCTCGTCGCGCGTCGCGCGGACGGTGTGCTCACCGACCTGCACCGCGAGATGCGCGTCGTGCGACTCGGGGAGGGCGTCGATGCGACGGGCCGGTTCGCCGAGGGTGCCCTCGCGCGAACCCGTGAGGCACTGGAGGACTACGCCGAGATCATGCGGCAGCACGACGTCGAGGCGCTGCGGATGGTCGCGACGTCGGCCACCCGTGACGCCGAGAACCGCCACGTGTTCTTCGACATGACGCGGGAGGTGCTCGCCGGTGTGGTCGCCGGGTCGGTCGCGGAGGTGATCACCGGCGACGAGGAGGCACGCCTGTCGTTCGCGGGTGCGGTCGGAGAGTTCGACCCCGCCGACGGGCCGTTCGTGGTCACCGACCTGGGTGGCGGCTCGACGGAGGTGGTGCTCGGTGTCGACGGTGAGGTCGTCGCGGCGCGGTCGGTGAACATCGGATGTGTGCGGCTCACCGAGCGCGTGCTGCACTCCGACCCCCCGACGGCCGACGAGGTCACCACCGCGCACGCGGTCGCCCGCGGGGAGCTGCAGGCGGCGTTCGACGCGGTCCCCGTTGAGCAGGGGCGGACCTGGGTCGGGGTGGCCGGGACGATGACGACGCTCGCCGCGCTCGCCGACGGTCTCGAGACCTACGACGCCGACCGCATCCATCGCGCGCGCGTGCCGCTGGAACGGCTGCGCGAGGTGTGCGAGGGGCTCGTCGCGATGACGCGGGATCAGCGCGCGGCGCTCGGCCCGATGCATCCGGGACGCGTGGACGTCATCGGCGGTGGATCGATCGTGACGCTCGAGTTGGCGCGCGAGTTCGCCGATCGCGCGGGGATCGACGCACTGGTGGTCAGCGAGAAGGACATCCTCGACGGGATCGCGCTGAGCGCCTGAGGTGGGTGGGGCCTGATTCCGCGACCGCGATCAGGCGGGCTGGCGCAGGCTGATGTTGTTGCAGGCCTCGCAGACGCTCTCGGGGATGACGCCTCGACGCTGCAGGAAGCCGAAGACGATGCAGCCCAGGCAGATCCCGAAGACGGACTCCAGGAGCGCGGCGACGACGACGAGTCCGACGGTGACCTGCGCGGCGGTGCCGAGGCCGGCGAGGCTGAACACGAACGCCACCGCGGTGATGGTGAGCCCGATGGCCTGCGCGAACCGCTTCGGCGGGCCGGGGACGAGCTTCGTCTTGCCGAGCGCGGGCACGATCACCTTCACCGACAGCTGGCCGAACGGCGACAGCGTCGGCCCCGAGATCACGCGGAGGGCGAAGCCGAGTGCGAGGAGACCGTAGACGATCGGGTTGTCCACGATGATCGCGACGACGGCGAACACGACGACGAGGCCTGCGGTGGAGCGGGCGGCGTACTCGTTGACGGGGTTGGGGAAGCGCAGCGATTCGGGAAGCACCGGACCAGGCTAGTCATCGCGGATCGGGGCGCCAGTGTTGCCCTCACGCTGGGTCTATGTCGCGGCGACGACACCCTCGGCGTCGGATCCCGTCTCGTCGCCATCGGATTGTTCGGCGAGGTGTGCTCGCACCGAGGAGATGGACGGCAGCAGTACGGACGCCACGGCCACCAGGGCGTAGCCGACGACCGGGACCGCGGCGGCCAGCACCAGTGCGTGCAACAGGTCGTCGGGGGTGTATCGCCCGACGTTGTCGAAGAAGACGACACCCACGACCGCGACGCCCACCGCGCCGCCGACCTGCTGGAAGGTGTTGATGACGCCCGAGGCCGCGCCCGAGTCGCGGCCGCCGATGGTGGCGAGAGCGATGTCGAGCAGGGGGACGAGCGTGAGGGCGAGGCCCACACCGGCGACGGCCATCGGGATCACGGTGTCCCACCCGGAGTAGTCACCGCCCTCGCGGTGGAACACCCAGATGGTCGCGGCGGTGCCGCCGGAGATGAAGACGCCCCCGATGAGCGGCAACAACCGGCCCACCCGCGACACCAGCGCCGCTGCCACCCCGGCGGCGACGACCGCGCCGACGCTGAAGGGGAGGGTGAGGAGTCCGGATCCGATGGCGGAGAACCCGAGGCCGGTCTGCACGTACAGCGCGAGGATCAGGAAGAACGAGTTGATGGACCCGGCGAAGAGGAACTGGATGGCGACGCCACCCACGAACCCGCGGTCGGTGAACAGCCGCATCGGCATCATCGCCGAGTCGGCGCCATGTCGTCGTTCGTAGAGGACGAACACCGCGAGGACCACCGGGGAGGCGACCATCAGCACGAACGACCATGCGGGCCAGCCGAGCTGGCGTCCCTCGATGAGGGGATAGACCAGCAGGAGGATGCCGCCGACGGCGAGGACGACACCGATCGGGTCGATGGGTGACGGCCGGTCGACCGTGGTGTTCGGCACGACGACCAGGGCGGCGATCACGATGACGATCCCGACGGGCACGTTGATGTAGAAGATCGACCGCCACTCGCCTCCCAAGGGGTCGGAGGTGACGAGCCAGCCGCCGAGCACCGGACCGATCACCGCGGCCATCGCGGTGACGACACCGATCGCACCGAAGACCGGAGCCCGCTCGGATGGTGCGAACAGCGACTGCACGCTGGCCAGCACCTG
This sequence comes from uncultured Williamsia sp., assembly GCF_947494875.1. Classification (GTDB taxonomy): domain Bacteria; phylum Actinomycetota; class Actinomycetes; order Mycobacteriales; family Mycobacteriaceae; genus Williamsia_A. The sequence goes on along the minus strand of NZ_CANLWM010000007.1, from coordinate 164,817 downwards.
CGGGACCATCAACCCTGCGAAGAGCCCCTGGACGACGCGCGACGCGACCAGGACGTCGCCGTTCTGGGCGAGCGAGGCCAGCAGCGACGCGAGGGTGAAGCCGACGATCCCGGCGATGAAGACGCGCTGACGGCCGTAGCGGTCGCCGAGGCGACCCGCGGTGATGAGCACCGAGGCGAACGCCAGGATGTATCCGCCGACGACCCATTCGAGCTGTGAGGGCGAGGCACCCAGGTCGCCACGGATGGAGGGGAGGGCGACGTTGACGATCGTGACGTCCATGAGGTCCATGAACATCGCGAACGTCAGGACGATCATCGCCGGCACACGCAGCCGGTGGGCCGTTGTCATGCAGGGAGGATAGTCGGCGGATCCGACACCCGGCGAGACGACGACGGCGGCCCACACATCGTGTGGGCCGCCGTCGGTCTGTTCCGGTCAGACGCGGTGGTCGTCGACGTCGTCGTCGCGCCGCGCACTGATGTCGAGGTCGTCGAGAAGGGAGTCCCGCCCGGAGCGGGCCTTCGGGAGCCCGGGTGCGTCGTCGGAGTCGAGTTCGGCACGCTTCATGGCGTCCCGCATCTCGAACCCGTCGGTCACCAGATCCCCGATCTCCCGGGTGATGTCGGCGACCGCACCGGTGATGATCGTGGCGATCCGCCCGACGTGGGTGGCGGTGGACTCGACTGCTTCCTGCAGCAGGTCCTTGTTGCGCTCGAACCGCCCGACCATCTGACCTCCCGGGGTCCGCGCCGGCATCACGACGCCTTCGCCGCGTCCTTCTGGCGCTCGACCTTAACACTGAACTCGTCGTCGTCGGACGTCCACGAGTTGGGCAGCGACAGCTTCGCGATCTTCTTCCACGTCGACGCGATCTGGTGCGTGAAACCGCCCGTGTTGTAGGGCAATCCGTACTTCTCACAGATCGCGCGGACCTCGGGGGCGATCTCCGGGTAGCGGTTCGCCGGGATGTCGGGGAACAGGTGGTGCTCGATCTGGTGCGAGAGGTTGCCGCTCATGATGTGGAAGAGCGGGCTGCCCTCGATGTTGGCCGAGCCCAACATCTGCCGCAGGTACCACTGACCCTTGGTCTCGTTCTGGCACTCCTCCGGGGTGAACGTCTGGACGCCCGAGGGGAAGTGACCGCAGAAGATGATCGAGAACGTCCACAGGTTGCGGACCAGGTTGGCGCTGACGTTGCCCGCCAGGGTCAACGGGAACAGCGGACCGGTGAGCGCGGGGAAGACGACGTAGTCCTTGAGGACCTGCTTGCCGGCCTTGCGCCACATGCCCTTCACGAGGCCCTTGACGTCGTACCACTTGCGCTTGCCCGCGACGATGTTCTCGACCTCGAGGTCGTGCAGCATGACGCCCCACTCGAAGAGCACCATCAGCGCGGAGGCGTAGACGAGGTTGCCGAGGTAGTAGGGGTTCCACTGCTGATCACGGTCCATGCGGAGGATGCCGTAGCCGATGTCGCGGTCCTCACCGACGATGTTGGTGAAGGTGTGGTGCATGTAGTTGTGGCTGTGGCGCCACTGGTCGGACGGGCACACGGTGTCCCACTCGAACTCGCGCGAGTTCAGCGAGGGCTCCCGCATCCAGTCGTACTGGCCGTGCATGACGTTGTGGCCGATCTCCATGTTGTCGAGGATCTTCGACACCGACAGCGCGGCCACGCCCGCGATCCAGGCCGGCGGGAACCAGCCGAAGAAGAACATCCCGCGTCCGGCGACCTCGAGGGTCCGCTGCGCCTTGATGATCTTGTAGATGTAGTCGCGGTCGGACTGTCCGAGGTCGCCGACGACGCGGGCGCGCAGGGCGTCGAGGTCACGACCGAGGTTCTCGACCTGCTCGTAGGACAGCGTGATCTGGTTCTCGGCCGTGGTGTCCTGCGCCGACGAGGTGGTGGTCTCGTCGGTCTCGACCGTGGTCGGGAGCGTCATGATGGTCATCGGGTCCTCCTGGGATGTCGCATCGATGGAGCTGGGATGTCTGGGTGGGACGTGCGGGTCAGATGTCGAGCTCGACGTCGCCGACAGGCGCCGAGATGCAGAGCTGGATGTGCTTGTCGCTGTCGGTGTCCAGCTCGCCGGACAGCACGTTGCGCGTGCAGCCCGATTTCTTCGGTGCGGTGCAGGAGAAGCAGATGCCCATGCGGCACCCGAACTCCGGCGAGAGCCCGGCCGACTCGGCCTGCTCCAGCAGCGTGCGGCCGTCGTTGTCGGCCTGCTTCCCCGAACGGGCGAAACGGATCTCGCCGGTCACCGGCTCGTCGGGGTCGGGGACGAACGATGCGGGCGCGGTGAACGCCTCGCTGTGCACGAGGTCGCCGGCGCCGCGCGACTCGTAGAAGTCGCGCACGTCGTCCATCAGGGCGGCGGGTCCACACACGAACACCGGAGCGTCCTCGACGAACGCCGACGAGGTCGTGAGGTGTTCCGGCGTGAAATGACCGGTGCGTCCGGCGTTCCCGTCCCCGCGGGTGTGGACGATCCGCACGTCGACGTTGTCGAGTGCGTCCATCTCCCGGAGTTCGTCGGCGTAGGCGACGTCCTCGGGACCGGCGGCGTAGTGGACGAACAGCACCGGCTCGCGGTACCCCTCGGCGACGAGTGTCCGGGTCATCGAGAGAACAGGTGTAACACCACTGCCACCGCTCACGAACACGGCCGCGTGCGGGCGTCGCGTGGGCAGGACGAAGTCGCCGGTGGCCGGGGTCAGGCCCAGGACGTCACCGACCTTCGCGGTGTCGTAGAGATGTCGCGACACGTGACCGTCGTCGTGCGCGGTGACCGTCAGCTCGATGGTCCCGTCGCGGCCGCTCGCGGCGTTCGCGGGTGAGAAGCACCGCGTCTGTCGGACGCCGTCGATGACGACGCTGAGCTGCACGTACTGGCCTGCGTCGTGACCGGTCCACTGACGGGTGGGGGCCAGGGTCAGGCGGACGGCGCGGTCGGTGGGACGCGACACCGCGACCACGCGTGCCCGCATCTCCTCCCACGTCACCATGGGGTCGACCAGTTCGAGGTACCGGTCGACGGGGTGCGGCGCGAGCGCGGCCTCGATGACCGAGCCGACCATCTTGGGCAAGCGGTCGAACATCGTCGCCTCCTGGGGTGATCGGGAAGTCGGTGGAGGACTCCCGCGACGTTTGAGTGAACAGGTGTGCACTCACAGTGTGCCACCTCGTCGCGGCAGCCGGTCAATAGCGGAACCGTGTAACCGCTGTCACAACAGGTCAGGTGCCTAGACTCGGCTGCGTGTCGCGGACCGGGGATCACGCCTCCGCGCGTCCACGGGGACGCGCGCGGGGACCCGTCGACTCCGCGCGACCGGCGGTCGACGCCTCGGAGTCGCGCTCGGCCCGCAAGAGTCGGACCCGCCAGGCCCTGCTCGACGAGACGCTCGAGCTCGTGGCCGAGCGCAGCTTCGCCAGCCTCAGCCTGCGTGAGGTGGCCAAGGCCGCCGGCATCGTCCCCACCGCCTTCTACCGCCATTTCGCGTCGATGGACGACCTCGGCGTCACGCTCGTCGAGGACGCGATGCGGGTCCTGCGTCGGATGCTGCGAGACGGGCGGCGTGACCTCGCCGCCCGTGCCGCCGTGCCGACGGCCGCCAACTCTTTGGCGATCCTCGTCCGTCAGGTGCGCACCAACGAGGCGCAGTTCCGTTTCCTCGTCCGCGAGCAGCACGGTGGTGTCAGCGAGATCCGGCGCGCGATCGACACCGAGTTGCGGCTGTTCGTCAAGGAACTCGCGATCGACCTCTCCCGCATCCCGGAGATGGCGCGGTGGAAGGCCGACCACCTCGAGCTTGCGGCCGAACTGATCGTGACCGTCATGCTGCAGGCCGTGGCCGACCTGCTGGACTCGCGCGGTCCCGAGGACGACGCCGAGCTCATCGCCCGCACGGAGCGCAAGTTGGTGATGATCATCCTCGGCATGAACTCCTGGCGGACGGACTGATCCCGGACGTCGTCGTGACGCCGTCAGCGCAGCCCCGGGTCCGTAAGATCGCGGCATGACCGAGGAGCCGCCGCGCCCCGCTCGACACCCCGGACCGACGCGACCCGCCGTCATCGTCCTCATCGTGGGGATCGTGGTGTTCCTGCTCGCCGGCGCCGCGATCGTCGGCTACAGCGTGCTGGGCCGCGGTGGATCCGGCGGCGACTTCGACGTCACCCCCGTGACCCCGTCGACGGTCACGGTGACCTCCACCCAGACCGAGGACACCGCGAGTCCTGCCCCCTCGTCGGCTCCGTCGTCGAGCGCCTCGACCACCTCGACACCGACGTCGGCCCCGCGTGCGACCGTCGCGGGGGCCCCGAACGGGTCGACGCCATGCCCCGTGATCTATCCGCCCTACCAGCTGTATCGGGCGTCGTCGGTCGGGTCCTCGGTGACCACGTGTGGTTTCGCCGAACGCGTGCGCAAGGCCTACGCCGACTCCGGACGGCCTGGTCAGTTGCCGCGTCCGGTGGTCGCCACCAGTCCCGAGACCGGTCAACGGATCAGGATGATGTGCGCCGCGCGGTCCGACATCGTGACCTGCACGGGCGGCGACGACGCCGTGGTCTACATCTACTGACCAGGGCCCGCGTCAGCAGTCGTCGGGTGAGGTGTCGGGCGGTGTGTCGCCGGGGCCGCCCTGGTCGGCGCGCGCGAGGAGGGCCGCGAGCCGGGGGAGCAGGGGCGGTGAGTGGGAGATGAAGCTGACGCAGCCGCCCTGACGGAATCCGCCCACGATGCCGACCACCGACCGCCCCGACAGCCACGGCGAGCCGCTGGTCCCGTCGACGAGGCCGCGGCACCGGATGGTCGGGATCCCCTCGACGGTCGCCGTTCGCGCCCGACACCCGACGGGTGAATCCCCCTCACCCGCACCGTATCCGACGACGCGGATCCGCAGACCCGCCCGATAGGGAGCGAGCGACCACCCGCGGCCCGTGACCGACTCCAGGGACCGTCCCTTCCGCGGCTGCAGGCGCAGCACGGCGAAGTCGAGGACGTCGGGCTCGGCCGCGACCGCGGGGTCGAGGTACACCGCGGCGACCTGCCAGACGCCGAACGGACTGCGACCGCGGTCGTAGCCCGGGGAGACCGTGATCAGACCGTGCTCGCCGGTGAGACAGTGCGCCGCGGTCACCATGAGATCGCCATGGGTCGAGTGGACGACGCCTGCGGTGCAGGTGTGGCGCGCGTCGCCGTCGAAGAACACCGGCCCGATGCGCCGGTTCGCCTGCACGTCCTCTGCGTTCGACGTGACCGCGCCACCCACGCACAGCATCAGGGCGGCCAGCAGCACGACGAGAACCACCCGCCGGCGACCCAGCGCGCGGCGGACCTCCGCGGCTACCGCAGCCCCCACTTGACGGTGACCGACACCGAGAGTGTCTGCTGCCCCGGTTCGATCGGCACGGTCGCGGCCTGTGCGCTGCGGTCGGAGGTGAGCGGCTGGTCCTGGCCGGTCACGTTCTCCTGGACCGAGAGGACCCGCGACAGCGACGTGCCGGAGAGCTTCGCGTACTGCTCGGCGCGCGTCTTCGCGTCGCCGAACGCCCGTGACCGCGCGTCGGCGAGCAGGCGGGAGTCGTCGTCGATGCGGAACGCGACACCCGACAACCGCGCGTCGTCCCCGCCGGCGTCGACGGCCGCACCGAGAACGGACGACGCCTTCGACAGGTCGCGGACGGTCACCCGCACCGTGTTCGTCGCCTCGTAACCGGTGATCGACGGTCCGGCCCCCGGCAACGAACCCGCGTACTGGGGTTGCAGGGACACCTGTTCGGTCTGCACGTCCGAGCGCGTGACGCCGGCGCGCTCGACCGCATCGGTCACCGCCTGCACCCGGCCGCCCGCCTGCGCGATCGCGGTCGAGACGTCACCGGCCTGCGTGGACACCCCGACCGTCGCGGTGAGCGTGTCGGGGGTGCCCCGGACCTCGCCGGTCCCTGTCACCGTCACCGCGGGCGGATCGGACGCCGGTGCCGGGCTGTCGGACCCGCAGGCGGTGAGCGCGCCGGTGAGGATCGCCCCCACGGCAACGGTCGCCACCGGTACCCATCGCGATCGCGTCATCGCATCAGTGTCCCCGGTGGACCCGGTGGTGTCGTCCGAACCACTGTGTCCGCCACGCGTGCGGGTACTCCGACGAGGGCTTCCAGGCGATCCACCGCAGCGAGGACAGCGTCGGCGTCCGCGGCGTCGACCGCGGCGAGGACACGGTCCCCGGCGACGGCGATCCGCCCGGCGTGCGGTGATGTGCGACAACCCGTCCCGTCGGCGCCGATGATCGACATCACCGCCGCACGGACCTCGTCGGCCCATCCGGTCCGACGCGGGAACGGCTCTCGGCACGCGGCACGGAGCGACGACATGCCCTGTACATCCGTCGCGTCCGGCTCGTCCGATTTACAGTCCTCGATCATGGCGTTCCTCTCGCTCCGGGTGTTGGGGGCTCTCGGTGCCGCCGTCGACGGCAGGGAGGTGCCGCTCGGGGGCGCGGTCCCGCGTGCGCTGCTGGCCCGTCTCGCCGTCGCGCACGGCGACGTCGTCCCCGACGACGTCCTGATCGACGACCTCTGGCGGGGGGACCCGCCGCCCTCCGCACGGGTGACCGTGCAGGGGTACGTCGCCACGCTGCGCAAGTCGATGGAGCCCGGACGGCGGGCTTCCGAGGTCGACATCCTCCTCCGCAAGGGAATCGGTTACGCGCTCGCCCGCGACCACCACCGCCTGGACGCCGACGACTTCGTCGAGCTCGCCCGCACCGGCCGGAAGCAGCTCGACGCGGGCGACGTGGCCGGCGCCGTCGAGTCGATCGCCACCGCGCTCTCGCTGTGGTCGGGACCGGCCTACGCCGACGTCACCGCGTGGGACTTCGCCGCCGCCGACGCAGATCGGCTCGACGGCATCCGCCTCGACGCGGTGGAGGACCGTCTGATGGCGCTCTCGGCCACCGGCGATCAGTCGACCGTCGTCACCGAGGCCCGGGTCCATGTCGACCGGTGGCCGTTGCGGGAACGGGGCTGGGAGGTGCTGGCCCTCGCGCAGTACCGCGCGGGTCGGCAGGGAGATGCGCTGGCCGCGCTCGACCGCGCGCGGCGCGTGCTGGCTGACGAGCTCGGTGTCGACCCGGGACCCGCATTGGCCCGGCTGCACGAGGCCGTCCTCGCGCAAGACCCCGCGCTCGACGTGACATCGTCCGTGCCCCAAGGGATCGCCGTGCGGGGGTCGGCCGCACCGATCGCGAACATCCCCTCGCCGCTCACCGCGCTGGTCGGCCGCGACGACGACGTCGCGGAGGTGGCCGCTCTCGTCGACGACAACCGTCTCGTGACGGTGGTCGGGCCCGGAGGCATGGGCAAGACGCGTCTTGCGCTCGCCGTCGCGGCGGCCCGCCGCGACGCCGACGGCCCCTGGTGGGTCCCGCTGGCCGACGTCCGTGCTCCCGAGGGCATCCTCGACGTGCTGCGAGCCACGATGGGGCTCACCGTGTCCGGCGGCATCGACGACGTCTGCGCAGCGATCGGCACGCGGCGCACGCTGCTGGTGGCGGACAACTGCGAACATCTCGTCGATGCGGTCGCGGCGGTGGTCGAGAGCATCCTCATGGCATGTCCCCGCGTCGACGTCCTGGCGACGAGCCGGGAGGCGCTCGGCGTCGGTGGTGAGTGCGTGCACGAACTCGGACCGCTCGCCGAGGCCGAGGATCTCTTCACCCGCCGCGCCGGCCGCTGGGCCGCCGACGCCGACCCCGCCGACGTCGCCGCCCTGTGCGACGCGGTGGACCGGATGCCGCTGGCCGTCGAACTGGCTGCGGCGCAGAGCCGATCGCTGTCGGTCCGGCAGATCCGCGAGATGCTCGACGACCGCATCGAACTCCTGCGGGGCGGATCGCGCACCGTGGCGCGTCATGAGAGTGTGCGCGCCGCGATCGACGGGTCGTTCGCCGGTCTGACAGACGACGAGCGTGCCCTGTTCGCCGACCTGTCGGTGTTCGACGGTGGCTTCGACCTCGCTGCGGCGACCGCCGTGACCGGCCGTGCGGACGTGGTGGCCGGTGTCACGGCACTGGTGTCGAAGTCGCTGGTCACCGTGGTCGGGGGAGATCCGCGGCGGTACCGACTTCTGCAACCCATCCGCGCGTACGCCCGCGACGCCCTCGACCCGACCCGGGGTGAGCAGATCGGGGACCGACACGTCGCATGGGTCCGGGAACTGGCCGCCCGCGCGTATCACGTTCTGCGCGGCCCGGACTCGGCCCGGCAGACACGGTCGCTGTCGGCCGAGATGCCGAATGTCCGAGCGGCGCTGTCCCGCTCGACCCGGGACACGCCTGCCCGCCACAGCCTCGACCATCTCGCGATCGCCGGCGACGTGCACTGGTTCTGGTTCCGCAGCGGCCACGTCGCGGAGGGGATGAGGATGCTGGTGCCGGCGCTCGAGGCGGGTGCCGACATCGACGTCGTCGTGCGCATCCGTGCGGTAGCGGGGCTGGTGGTGATGAGCTACCTCGGCTCCGAGCTCGAGACACTGTTCGCCGCGCTCACACGTCTGCGGGAGTTGCTGGTCGAGTCCACATCCGCCGGCGAGGACGACGTGATCGACGACGAGCGGTTGCTGCAGGCGCGGGCGGACGCCGCGGAGACCGTCGGCTTCTTCCTCGCCGGCGCAGGGGCGGTGGACGACGGCCGCGTGCTCGCGACGCGCGCACTCGCGATCTCCCAGCGCATCGGGGCGACGGCGACCGTCGCCGAGGCGTTGATGTCGCTGGGGATGGCCGACTTCCGCGCGGGCGACCACGCCTGCGCCGCTGCCCGCTTCACCGAGGCGCTCGCCGTCGCGCGGGAGGTGGGCTACGACTGGTGCGCGGCATCCACCCTCTGGCTCCACGTCAAGAGCGACATCGAGCAGGGCGTCCTCGACGCCGCGCCGGCGCGGCGGCTCGTGGAGATGGTCGACCACTGCGACCGCGCCGAGGACGTGACGTCGTGGATGGTCGCGGTGTTCACCCTCGCGTACCTGGTGTTCCGACGGGGTGACGCCGAGGGCGCCGGGCAGCTGTTGGGTGTGGTCGAACGCTTCACCGACGCGACCGGGTTCTCCCCCGAGGCCATGGACGTCGTCGAGCTCGCCCGGTACGGACGCGAGATGCGCGACGGCATCGACCCCGTGGTGTTCGCGACGGCCGCAGAGCGCGGACGCGATCTGAGCCGCGCCGACGTCCGCGGGCGGTTCGACGCCGCGGTCGGCTGACGGGTCGCGCGGCGACGGGCGGGACGGGGACACAGGAGACAGGGTCGTCTGTGTGGCTGGGAGGTGACTGGGAACGCCACCCCAGTCGGATCCCGGTGCGGTGGGTGATCGTCGTCGGCGTCCACCACCGACGCCCACACAGGAGCTCGCCATGACCACCCTCGAGACCACCGCCCCGACTGTCACTTCCCGCATCACCGTGCCGACCCGTACCGCCGGCACGCTGCTGACGCTCGGATCCCTGGCCTGGATCGGGATGCTGCCGTTCACCGCCGACTCCTCCGATCACGGCCTCTCCGGGGTGATGGGTGCCCTTGCCGCACTGGCCTTCCAGGCGGGTGTCGTCTGGCTGCTCGCGACGCAGTACCGCACCGCGGCGATGGGTGACGGTCGCGTCGCGCGCGGCTTCCACCGCGCCGAGTTCGTCCTCATGGGCGGCGCGATGGTGTCCACCGTGCTCGACGGTCTCGGCACACTGCACGGCACGCCCGTCTGGGCAGTGTTCGACGCGTGCTGGCCGTTGTCGATGTTCGGCATGCTGGGCATCGGGATCCGCGTCGCGATCGCCGGCCGCTGGACCGGGATCCTCCGCTGGTGGACGCTCGGAGCGCAGAGCTGGTTCGCGCTGGTCCCCGTGGCGATGACCGGAGGGGCGCTCGCGATGGCGCTGCCGAGCGTCCACGTCGTCGTCGGCTACGCGGTCCTCGGAGTCCTGCTGGCCCGCGCCGGCGGCCTGGTCCGCCAGGAGGACGGGAGAGTCGTCAGCGCGGGGTGATCACCTGCGCCCCCGCGCCGGCCCGGGCCACGCGGACCTCCGGAGACGGACGGTCGGCGGCCCGGGCCTCGTCGTGCAGTGCGGCGGTCATCCCGTCGATCGCGTCGGGGGGCATCAGCGCGATGACGCTGCCGCCGAAGCCGCCGCCGGTCATCCGGGCGCCGAGTGCGCCGTGGCGGCGCGCGACCTCGGCGATCCGGTCGATCACCGGTGTCGTGATCGCGAAGTCGTCGCGCATCGACGCATGGGAGCAGTCCATGAGCAGCCCGAACGTCGGCAGGTCGCGGGCACGCAGCGCCTGCACGGCGTCGAGCACACGCCGGTTCTCGGTGACCACGTGCCGCGCGCGCAGACGATCGACGGGATCGACGACCGCGGCGAGGACCTCGTCGAGGTCGTCGTCTGCGACCTCGCGCAGCATCGCCACCCCGAGGTCGCGTGCCGCGCGTTCGCAGGAGTCGCGTCGAGCGGAGTACTCGCCGCCGGCGTGTCCGTGGGTGGTCCGTGAGTCGACGACGACGAGCTCGACGCCGTCGGCGGTCGGATCGAACGGGACCGCCTCGACCGACGTGTCGGCGAAGTCGACAAGCAGGGCGTGACCGTCCCGACCGCACATGGAGGCGACCTGGTCGAGGAGTCCCGTCGGCGCCCCGACGTAGTCGTTCTCGGCGGTCTGCGCTATCCGGGCGGCCTGGATCGGGTCGAGTACGACGCCGGCCGCGGCCGAGATCGCCGTGAGAACGGCACATTCGAGCGCGGCGGAGGACGAGAGCCCCGCGCCGACGGGCACGGTGCTCGTGATCGTCAGGTCGGCCCCCGAGACGGTCACACCCGCTTCGTGGGCCGCCCAGAACACCCCCGCCACGTAGGCTGCCCAGCCGGTCACGTCGCCCGGCTCGATGTCGACCCGGAAGCGCGCCTCCCCGTGTCCCTCGGCGCGCACGGTGACGGCGTCGTAATCGGTGCGACGCAGGGTCACCTCGGTGTGTCGGTCCAGCGCGATGGGGAGGGCGAATCCGTCGTTGTAGTCGGTGTGTTCGCCGATGAGGTTGACGCGCCCCGGTGCGCTCGCGATCACGGTGCCGGTCACGCCTCGCCCGCCGCTCGCAGGCGTTCCGCGACGTCCTCGGGGGTGACGTCGGTGATGAAGGCGTCCATGGCCGATTCCGATCCTGCGAGGAACTTGAGTTTCGTCGCCGAGCGGCGCACCGACATCAACTCGATGTGCAGTGCGCCCTCGGCGTCGACGTCACGGCCCGAGTACTGGTGCACCGCCGCGATGTACGGCAGGGGGGTGTCGTAGAGCCGGTCGAAGCGGCGGAGGACGTCGAGGTAGACCGTCGTCAGCGCGTCGAGTTCGTCGTCGTCGAGGTCGACGAGGTTCGCGACACGCCGCCGCGGGTGGATGTGGACCTCCACCGGCCACCGCGCGGCGAACGGGACGAACGCCACCACCAGTGGGTGGTCGACCACGACGCGCGACCCGACCGACACCTCGGAGGCCACGATGTCCTCGAAGAGGTTGCGTCCGGTGCGATCCCGGTGCTCGTCCGCTCGCGCGATCATCGATCGCGTTCGGGGTGTGAGGTAGGGGTACGCGTAGATCTGGCCGTGCGGGTGGGTCAGCGTCACACCGATCTCCTCCCCACGGTTCTCGAAGCAGAACACCTGCGCCACGCCGGGCAGAGCGAGCAGTGTCGCCGTGCGGGTGCGCCACGCGTCGACGACCAGGCGCGCGTGATCGTGGTCCAGGGAGGCGAACGACGCGGTGTGGTCGCTGGAGAAGCAGATGACCTCACAGCGACCGTGACCCGCGGCGCTCACCAGGTCTGCCGATGCCGGGTCGGGCAGGTCGAACGGCTGGTCGGGCCCGGCCCCGGACAGGCTGGGGAAGCGGTTCTCGAACACCACGACGTCGTAGTCGGGGGCCGGCACCTCGCTGACGGTGCCGTCCGGCGACGGGCACAGCGGACACTGGTCGGCCGGCGGCTTGTACGTCCGGTCCTGACGGAGGGCGGCCACCGCGACCCAGTCGCCGGTCTGGCGGTCGTACCGGATCTGGGAGTGCAGACCAGAGCGGTCGGGGAGGGGTCGGCGATCGGGAACCGGTTGCGGCACATGCCCGTCGAGTGCGAAGAAGTCGATCTCCCGACCGTCCGCGAGGTGCGTCGTCACCGCCGGTGCGCGGAGCTCGGGCGGGGTCACCGAGCCACCTGCGCGATCCGCACGTCGCGGATGTGGCGGGCGAGCACGGCGTGTGCCGTCTCGGACAGACCGTCGTCGACGACGAGGGTGTCGGCGCGATCGATGCCGGCGATGACGTTGGCGCCCACCTCACCGACCTTGGTGTGGTCGGCGACGACCACCAGGGTGCGCCCGATCTCGATCAACCTCCGATTGGTGGCGGCCTCGGCCGTGTTGGGGGTGGTGAGGCCCGCGTCGGTGTCGAGGCCGTGCACACCCAGCAGTGTCAGGTCGACCCGGAAGGACGCGAGAGCGGCGTCGGCGACAGGTCCGACCAGGGCGTCGGACGGGGTCCGCGTCCCGCCGGTCAACATCACGGTGGGCCGCGAACGGCGAGGTGTCGCATCAGGATCGGTGAGTTCGGAGAAGATCGGGATCGAGTTGGTCACCACCGTGAGCGCATCGCGGTCGCGCAGCAGCCGGGCCACCTCGAGCGTGGTGGTGCCCGCACTGATGGCGACCGTCATCCCGTCCTCGACGAGTTCGGCGGCCGTCGCGCCGATGGCCCGTTTCTCGGCCGTCTCCCGCGTGGCCTTGGCCGACGACCGCGGCTCCTCGCCGCGACTGTGCCGGGCCACCGCCCCTCCGTGCACCTTGTGCAGCGCCTCGTCGTCCTGGAGTACGTCCAGGTCGCGGCGCACGGTCATCTCCGACACGTTCAGCTCGCCGGCGAGGTCGGTGACGCGTGCCGTGCCGTCGCGGTCGAGCACGTCGAGGATGCGGCGGCGTCGTTCTGCGGGGAGCACGGCACCTCCTGGGGGACCAATGGGTGAATCGCACAGTATCAAACACCATCTGTGTTGATATCTGTTCGGAAATGTGTGAGGTTGTGTCTCGTCGTGACCCGGGTCACTACGGCAGTGACCCACCCGAAGGAGTTGTCGAATGACGCTTGCCGCGGACTCCGTGCTCCGGCTGAACGCCGGGGCCGTGGACTACGTGTTGATCGCCCTGTACTTCGTGTTCGTCCTCGGCATCGGGTATCTGGCCCGCAGCCAGATCTCGTCGAGCCTCGACTTCTTCCTGTCGGGACGACGACTGCCCGCCTGGGTCACCGGCATCGCGTTCGTCTCGGCGAACCTCGGCGCGGTCGAGATCATGGGCATGTCCGCCAATGGCGCCCAGATCGGGTTGGCGACCATGCACTACTACTGGATCGGCGCCATCCCCGCGATGCTGTTCCTCGGCGTCGTGATGATGCCGTTCTACTACGGCTCGAAGGTCCGCAGTGTCCCCGAGTTCATGCGGCGACGGTTCGGCACCGGAGCGCACCTCGTCAACGCGATCAGCTTCGCGGTCGCGCAGGTCCTCATCGCCGGGGTCAACCTGTACCTCCTGGCGACCATCGTCAACGTGATCCTCGGCTGGAGCCAATGGGTCTCGCTGATCGTCGCCGCCGTCATCGTCCTCACCTACACCGCGCTCGGTGGGTTGTCGGCGGCGATCTACAACGAGGTGCTGCAGTTCTTCGTCATCCTCGCCGCCCTGGTGCCGCTCACCGTCTTCGGTCTCATCAAGGTGGGTGGATGGAACGGGCTGAAGGAGAAGATCGTCGCGACCACGAGCGACAACAAGGTCACCGCCAGCGTCCACGACCAGATCACGTCGTGGCCGGGCAATGCGTTGAGCGGCTTCGACAGTCCCGTGTGGTCGGTGATCGGCATCGTCTTCGGCCTGGGCTTCGTGCTCAGCTTCGGCTACTGGACGACGAATTTCGTCGAGGTCCAGCGCGCCATGGCGTCCAACTCGATGAACGCCTCGCGACGCGCTCCGATCATCGGTGCGATCCCGAAGATGTTCATCCCCTTCGTCGTCGTCATCCCCGGCATGATCTGCGCCGCGGTCATCGGCGACATGATCTCGCTGAAGAGCGGCCCCAACGCCGCGAACGTCACCTACAACGACGCGATGCTGCTGATGATCCGCGACATCCTCCCCAACGGACTGCTCGGCGTCGCGGTCGCGGGCCTGCTCGCGTCCTTCATGGCCGGCATGGCCGCGAACATCTCGGCGTTCAACACCGTGTTCAGCTACGACATCTGGCAGCAGTACATCGTCAAGAACCGTCCGGACGGCTACTACATCACCGTGGGTCGGCTCGCGACGGTCGGTGCGACGGTGCTCGCCATCTTCACCGCACTCATCGCGTCGGGCTACTCGAACCTGATGGACTACCTGCAGACGCTGTTCGGGTTCTTCAACGCGCCGCTGTTCGCGACGTTCCTGCTCGGCATGTTCTGGAAGCGGATGACCGCGACCGCCGGCTGGACCGGTCTGGTGGCCGGAACCCTCTCTGCCGTGGTGGTGTTCATCCTCTCCGAGGTCGGGGTGATCAACCTGCCCGGGCAGGGCATGCCGTTCGTCGCGGCGTCCGCGGCCTTCGTCGTCGACATCCTCGTGAGCGTGGTGGTCACCATGGCCACGCAGCCCAAGCCCGCGAAGGAACTCGTCGGACTGGTCTACTCGGAGACCCCGAAGTCGCACTTCACCGACCCCGCCGACGCCGGCGCCTCCTGGTACTCGCGGCCGGTTCCCCTCGCGGGGGTCGCACTGGTCCTTGTCATCGCCCTCAACATCGTCTTCCACTGAGTCGCAGGAGTTCTCGCATGATCACTGAGCAACCACACCCGACCGCGGGTCGGGGCGCCGCGGTCCTCGCCCGACTGTTCGACATCCGCATCATCGTGGCCGCGCTGATGGGTATCTACGGCATCGTCCTGATCATCGGAGGCGCGGCGCCCGGTGTCCTGGGCATCGAGTCCCACAAACCCTCGGACGCCAACCGTGTCGACCTCGAGGCTGGCACGTCGGCCAACCTCTGGGTCGGCCTGATCCTCGCCGCGGTCGCCGCGCTCTTCGTGGCCTGGGCCCTGCTGCGGCCCTTGCCGATCCGCGAGGTCTCGGACGAGAAGCCGGCCGACGGCGACACGGTCGACGTCGGCTGACCCTGTGGGTCTCGGGCCCGACGGCGCCGAGCGGGCCGACACACCTCGCCGAGCGTGCACTCGATCTCGCCGACCGTGCCGTTGATCCCGTCGACCGTGCGGTCGATGCCGTCGTCGCGGCGTCATCTGCACGCTCGGCGGGATCCGCTGCACGCTCGACGGGATCCACTGCACGCTCGACGGCGCCCGTCGCGTCCGGCGGGAGGGGAAGTTCGTCACGCGCGTCAGTGTTGATGCGACCGTCGCCCGACCCTCATGACAGACGTCACGGGTCGGGCACGGCATTTGTCACCTGACGCGATGGGATGTGGGAACAATGGCGCGAATCGGACTTCTCGGTACCGGGATCATGGGAGCCGGCATGGCGCGCAGCATCATCCGCGCCGGCCACGACCTGACGGTCTGGAATCGCAGCCACGACAAGGCGGCTCCGCTCGCCCAGGACGGCGCGACCGTGGTCACCGATCCGGTGGAGGCCGTCCGCGGTGCCGACGTCGTCGTCACGATGCTCTACGACGTCGACTCCGTCGCCGATGTGTTCGGCACGGTCGCCGACGCGTTCTCCGACGACGCCGTCTGGTTGCAGACGTCGACGGTCGGACTCGACGGGGTGGATCGCCTCGCGCGGCTGGCCCGTGAGCACGGGGTCGCCATGCTCGACGCGCCGGTCCTCGGTACGAAGGAGCCCGCAGAGAAGGGTGCGCTGACCGTCCTCGTCGGTGGGGACGAGGCGCTGCGGGAGCGTGTCGGACCCGTCCTCGAGGCGATCGGTGCCGGGACGGTGTGGGTGGGCTCCGAACTGGGCGACGGCCACAGGCTGAAGCTCGTCGCGAACTCCTGGGTGTTGTCGCTGGTCACGGCGACCGGTCAGGCGATCGGCCTGGCCCAGCGGCTCGGCGTCGACCCACAGCTCTTCCTCGACGCGATCTCCGGCGGGCCCCTCGACGCCGGGTACGCGCAGCTCAAGGGGAAGGCCATGCTCGCGCGGGAGTTCCCGGCGTCGTTCGGCGCCGACGGTGCCCTGAAGGACGCCGGTCTGATCGCCGCGGCGATGGAATCGGTCGGCATGGACGCATCGGTGATGCAGGCCATCCACGATCGCTTCGTGGCGACCGTCGACGCAGGTCACGGGCGTGAGGACATGGCGTCGGTGATCGACGGCTTCGGCCGTCGCTGACGCCGGCAGCCGAAGGACGGGGCGTGCTGTTTCCGCCCGCCGGCGGAATAGTTCAGATCGTCCGGTGTTGGACAGTTGGTCCAGTCGCCCGTGAAGCAAGGAGCAGGCAATGACTGCATCAGTCGGAAGCGGGGCCGAGAAGCGTCGCAGCAAGGTCGCGACGCCGGCCCAGGAACGCCGCGCACACCTGCGCAAGGCACTTCAATGGGGACGCGTCGGGTTCGCCGCGTTCATGTTCGGGTCGGCGGCGCTGGCCCTGGGCATCGCAGGTCTCGCGACCGGGAACACCGTGCCCGGCAGCGTCGCGCTCGTCGTGTGGGTCGTGCTCTACGGCACCGTCGTCTACTCGATCCGGGCCTCGGCCATGGCTCGTGGGGACCGGACCTTGCAGGAGCACATCGCCCGGGTCCAGCGGGGTCGGTACCGGAGCCACTACCCGCAGCACCAGGACTCGTCGTCCTGAGTCAGGTCACGCCGAGCTGAATTCGCGTTCTCGCAGGTCACCCGATTGCGGTGACCTGCGAGAACGCTTTTCGGTAGGTGGTCGGAGACATGCCGATGCCGGACCGCAGGTGATGGCGCAGGTTGTCGGCGCTGCCCAACCCCGATCGCGTCGCGACCTCGTCGACGGTCGCCCCGCCCGCCTCGAGCAGTTCGCGGGCCCGATCGACCCGACGGTTGCGTACCCATTCACCGGGCGACACGCCTGTCTCGTCGCGGAATCGGCGGCTGAAGGTGCGCGTGCTCATGTGCGCGTGCTCCGCCAGACGACGGATGGACAGGTCCTCCACCAGATGCTCGAGGGCCCAGGCACGAGTGGCCGCCGTGCTGTCGTCGGGGCGGTCGACGACGGCGTGGCTGATGAACTGCGCCTGGCCACCCTCCCGGACGGGCGGCACCACGCAGTACCGGGCGACGGTGTTCGCCAGGGCGGCACCGTGATCGAGTCGGACCAGATGCAGACAGAGGTCGATCCCGGCGGACAGTCCGGCGGAGGTGAACGGTCCGGTCGACTCCGGCCCGCCGGTGCCACCGTCGACGAACAGGACGGCCTCGTCGAGTCGGACCTGCGGGAACAGCGTCCGGAACCCATCCGCGGCGCGCCAGTGCGTCGTCGCCGGTAGACCGTCGAGCCGACCGGACGCGGCGAGCACGAACGCGCCGGTGCAGATCGACACCCAGCGAGCCCCCGACGGGACGCTGTCGAGCGCGGCCGACACCTCGGGGTCGAGCGTCCCGTCCTCCCGGGCGCTGGGATACCGCGTGCCGGGCACGACGACCGTGTCGGCGGTCGCGAGCTCGTCGAGACCACCGGCGGGCACCATGCCGTAGCCGGTGGTGGTGGCGACGGGCTGCCCACGCGGCGCGCAGGTGATCACCTCGTAGAGCGGTGATCCGTCCCGATCGCGGGCCTCCCCGAACACCAGCGGGGCGATGGTCGCGTCGAAGCCGACCACGGGGGCGAGGAGCAGGACCACGACGCGGTGGGGTCGACCATCGTTCATGGCACGATCTTCCCGCATTGTGGCGATCGTGCCAATGGCGAGCGCGGCCGCGATGACCGAGAGTTCTTCGCATGCTGTTCACACCGACGCGCCGGATACACCGGGGATGGGTCGTCGCGGCGGTCGCGTTCGTCGCGATCCTGGGCGCCGCGGGCTTCCGAGCCGTGCCCAGCGTGATGATGGACCCGCTGCACATGGAGTTCGGCTGGTCGCACGCCACGGTCGGTGCCGCGATGTCGATCAACATGACCCTCTTCGGTCTGACGGCACCGTTCGCCGCGGCGCTGATGGACCGGTTCGGCGTACGGCCCGTCCTCGCGGTGGCCCTCGCACTCATCGCCGCGGGCACGGGGCTGGGATCGACGATGACCGCCGAGTGGCAACTGCTGCTGTTGTGGGGCGTGCTGGTGGGGCTCGGAACCGGGTCGATCTCCATGGGTTTCGTCGCCACGATCGCGACCCGCTGGTTCGTGGAGCGTCGGGGACTCGTCACCGGCATCCTCACCGCCGCGAGCGCCACCGGGCAGCTGATCTTCCTCCCGGTGGTCGCCACGGCCACCGACCGCTTCGGGTGGCGCGTGGCGTCGCTCATCGTCACCGCCGTGGCCGTGGCCGTCGTCCCGTTGGTGCTCGTGTTCATCCGCGACCGTCCATCCGACGTCGGACTCCGGCCGCTCGGCGCGACCGAGGACGCCCCCGCGACGCCCCTGCCGGCGGGCACCTTCTCCGCTGCGTTCTCGGGTCTGGCGATCGGGGTGCGAACCCGCGCGTTCTGGCTCCTGGCAGCCAGTTTCGCGATCTGCGGGGCGACGACCAACGGACTGATCGGGACCCACTTCATCCCTGCGGCGGGTGATCACGGCATGCCCACCACGGTCGCTGCGGGCCTGCTGGCCACCATCGGGATCTTCGACGTCGCGGGCACGGTGTTCTCGGGTTGGCTGACCGACAGGGTCAGTCCTCGCGTCCTGCTGATGGTCTACTACCTCGGCCGCGGGGTGTCGCTGGTCCTGCTGCCCTCACTGCTGTCGCCGCACGCCGAACCGAGCACATGGGTGTTCATCGTCTTCTACGGCCTCGACTGGGTGGCGACGGTGCCGCCGACGATCTCGATCTGCCGAGAGTGGTTCGGGGAACGGACCCCTGTCGTCTTCGGATGGGTGTTCGCCTCGCACCAGATCGGTGCCGCGGTCGCCGCCTTCGGTGCCGGGTGGATACGGGACGCCGACGGCAGTTACGACCTCGCCTTCCAGGTCGCGGCGGGCTTGTGCGTCGTCGCCGCTGTGTGCTGTGCCGGGATCCGGGGGCCTCGCGCGGTGAACAGTCCCACAACCGCACCGGCGGACGGCGACCCGACGTTGCAACGGTCGTTGTCACGTTAGAGTTGTCGACATGGTGTCCGGAAACGCACAGGTCGATGTCAAGGCCGCCCGCGCCGATGTGCTCGCGGCGATCGCCGACATCGAGACCTTCCCGAGTTGGTCCCCCATCCACAAAGAGGTGAAAATCCTCGAGCGCGACGACGAGGGACGGCCCGCGAAGGCGTGGATGAAGGTGTCGCTCATGGGGATCAGTGACGAGCAGACCCTCTCGTTCGAGTGGTCGGACTCGGGTGTCACCTGGGATCTGATCGAGGGTGGCCAGCAGAAGTCCCAGCACGCCGAGTACAAGCTCACCGACGCCGACGGCGGCGGCACCCACGTCGAGTTCGAGATGAGCCTCGACCCGAAGATCCCGGTTCCCGGCTTCGTCCTGAACAAGGGCAAGAAGGCGATCATCGAGATGGCGACCGACGGTCTGCGCGAGCAGGTCGACGGCTGATCTCCGCTCGCTGAGCGTGCGATGACCGTGGTGCGGAGCCGATCCGTCCGGCCGTCGGTCGTCGTCCTGCTCGTCTCCCTGTACTTCGCGCAGGGCCTGCCCTACGGCTTCTTCACGACGGCGCTGCCCGTCGTCCTGCGGCAGTCGGGGTACTCGTTGGTCGCCATCAGCGCGACGGGCGTCCTCTTCCTGCCGTGGGCGCTGAAGTTCCTCTGGGCGCCGTGGGTCGACCGCGTCGGCACCCGCAAGCGGTGGGTTGTGTCGATGCAGATCGGCACCGCCGCAGTGGCTCTCGCGCTGGCGTGGGTCGACCTCGACGCGTCGATGACGCCGCTGTTCGTGGGCATCGCGCTCGTCAACGTGTTCGCGGCGACACAGGACGTCGCCACCGACGGCATCACGGTCACCGCCCTCGACGCGCACGGTCGCGGCCTCGGGAACGGGATCCAGGTCGGCGCATATCGTCTCGGGATGATCGCCGGCGGAGGCGGTCTGCTCTGGGTGTACTCGTTCGCGAGCTGGCGGGCGCTGTTCGTCGTCATGGCGGTCCTGGTGCTGCTCACGACGATCCCCGCGATGCTGATGCGTCACACCCCGCCGTCCGCCCCCGACGGCGGTCGCGCCGCGTCACCCATCGCGTGGTGGACGCGTCTCACGCGACCCGGGGTCCTCGCGCTGATCGCGGTGGTCGCGGCTTACAAGTTCGGGAACTCGATGGGGTCGGCGGTGCTAGGCCCGTTCCTGTCCGATCAGGGTCTGTCGGTGCGGCAGATCGCGCTGCTGGACGGCGCGGTGTCCTCGGGCGCGGCGCTCGCGGGCGCCGCGCTCGGCGGTCTGCTCGCGTTCCGGCTCGGTCGGCTCACCGCCCTGACCGTGGGCGGTGTCGCGCAGTCGGTCGCGCTGATCGCGTTCGTCGCCGCCGCGGCCGACGTCGGTGGGATCGGGATGATCGTGGTGGCGACGGTGGGGGAGCACGTCTGCGGTGGGATCGCCACGGTCGCGGTGTTCGCGCTCATGATGGATTCCGCCGAGAAGTCCTTCGCGGGAACGGACTACACGCTGCTGGCCTCGGCCGTCGTCGTGACGCAGGGCGTCGCCGGCTTCGCGGCCGGGATCGTCGGGGACGCATTCGGCTACGTGGCGCTCTACTCGTCGGCGACGGTGCTCTCCGCGCTCGGCTGTGTCGTGATGCTCCGCGGCCTCCGCGCCGGATGGGGACCGGCCCGACTCCGCGAGGTGCTCACCCCGCTGCCGGCACACTGACAGGTTCCGTGGCCCCTCGGTCGGAGACCGACAGTGCCCCCCGGTCGGGGACCGGCTTTGTGCCCCTCGGTCGAAGACCGACAGTGCCCCCAGTCGGAGACCGACTTTGTGCCCCTCGGTCGAAGACCGACAGTGCCCCCAGTCGGGCTCGAACCGACACTGGGCGGATTTTAAGTCCGCTGCCTCTGCCAATTGGGCTATGGGGGCGTTGGTTTCACATCACACATCATTTGTTGCGTTAAGCAGCATGGCGTCCGTCGTCGCCGCGGAATCGCCTGCAGGGTCCCATGTTCGCCGACATGGGGGACTGCGGCACGGCGGGGTCCCCGGTGACCCGTCACGAACCGGCCGGTATGAGGTCGACGGGCCGGATGACCTGTGCCACCGTGGGGTCCTGAGGCGGCGTTCGGGGGCGCAGCCATCGGCACCTGTTGACCCTCAGGTGTCGGGGCGCGCAGGATGATGCGTCATCCCTGTACATGTGAACGATGGACGACGGACCACCATGACCCGATTCGATCTGGCGACCGACCTCGACTGCAGCGTCGAGCAGGCGTGGCGTCTCCTGACGGACCCCGCCGTCAAGAACCAATGGTCCCGGGGCCTCACCACCGCCCGGGACGCCGGCGGTGACGGACGGATGGACCGCGCCGGCGCCGTCCGCGAGGTTCTCGTCGACCTGCCGACGCGGCCCCGGGTGCAGGAGGTGGTGACCTGCGCCGACGAGCCGACCCGTTTCGCGTACCGCATCTTCAAGGCCTCGCCGCTGCTGCGGGAGTACTCGTGTGCCATCGACATCCAGCCGACCGACGACGGATGCGCGGTGCACTACACCGTCGACGTCGACTTCGTCCCCACGGTCGGTCCGTTCGTCGAGCCGCCGCTGCGCCGCTCGATCGAGAAATCGCTCAAGGGCCTGTCCGAGCAGTCGCGGCGACTCGCTGCCGACCCTGAACCGTTGCCCTACCGTCGCGCACCCCGTCGACGTCCCGGTGGGGTCGCCGCGCTGCGGCCCCAGATCCAGCGCTACCTCGGTCACCAGCAGATCGTCGCCGAGGAGCTGGCCGAGGCCGCGGACCCGAAGTACTGGTTCGCCCGGATGTGCGCCCTCACGACCGAGGAACTGCTCCGACGTATCGATGAGGGCCGGTACACCGAGCCCGAGTGGATGATGCGCCTGATGGCGGTGCTCCACCGTCGGCACGTGTCGAACCTGCACGCCTACCGGTCGGGTGGGGGCGTGTCCGCCGGGTGGCGTGAGGCGTGGGCCGTCTGCGACGAGAACGACAACCCGCGCTCGTTCCGCCACGTGGCCACCGGGATCATCGCCGCGTCGCGCGTGCACATGGAGGAGGACATGCCCCGGGCACTGGCCGAGGCGTATGCCGCAGTCGCCGACGACGGGCGTGACTACCGGGAGTTCCGCGCCGACTACCTCGACGTGGCGCCGGTGTACGCGGTCGCCGTCGACCGCCTGTGTGCCGAGATCCCCGCGCCGTTCGTGCCGCGCATGCTGCGGGCGTCGGGGCGGGTCCTGCCGGAGATGCGCGACGCCATGACCCGTCTCTTCTACGACGTGGAGACCGATCGGGTCCGCGCGTTCGACAAGGGTTTCGCCCTGGCCTGCGAGGCCGGGGACATCACCGCGCCGTAGCGGGGGCGTCCGACGGCACAGAAGGTCAAGAGCAAGTAAAGTCGGTCGGGAACCCCGACGACGGCTCCGTCGTTGGATCGATGTAGGCCTCTGTCGACGCCCGACCGCCGGTCGGGACAGGCAGAACTTCGAAAGGACCCCAGCGGTGCGAGAGAGCAGCAATCCGGTGATGCGCGGAGTGCTCCGCGACAACTCGAAGGCCGGGGGCTACGCCGGGTTCGGTACCGGTGTCGCCGGCGCCGGTCAGGCGATGTACGGCCAGGCGGGCCAGCCGCAGCAGGTGGACCCGTACGCGCGGCCCAGTCAGCCTGTCGGCACCCGCGCCCTCACCATCGACGACGTCGTCACCAAGACGGCGATGACGCTCGGCGTCCTCATCCTGTCGTCGATCGTCTCCTACTTCCTCGTGCACCAGAACGTGGCGCTGGCTATGCCGCTGCTCCTCGTCGGTGCGCTCGGTGGCTTCGCCCTGGTGATGGTCGCGAGCTTCGGCCGCAAACAGGACAATCCGGCGATCGTGCTCTCGTACGCGGTCCTCGAAGGCCTGTTCGTGGGCGCGGTGTCGTTCGTGTTCGCCAACCTGGCGGTCAGCGGTACGTCCGCCGGGGTGCTCATCGGTCAGGCGATCCTCGGCACGTTCGGTGTGTTCGCCGGCATGCTCGTCGTCTACAAGACCGGCGCCATCCGCGTCACCCCCCGTTTCACCCGCATGCTGTTCGCAGGTCTGATGGGTGTCATCGTCCTGATCCTGGGCAACCTGGTCGTGGGCTTCTTCAACGGTGGCTCGGGCCTCGGCCTCTACGACGGCGGCCCGCTCGCGATCGGCTTCTCGCTGCTGTGCATCGCCCTCGCGGCGTTCAGCTTCCTCGTCGACTTCGACTCGGCCGACCGTCTCATCCGCGCCGGCGCGCCGTCGCGTGCGGCCTGGGGCATCGCCCTCGGCCTGACCGTCACCCTGGTCTGGCTGTACGTCGAGATCCTGCGTCTGCTCAGCTACTTCAACCAGGACTGACCCGGCGCCCGGTGACACCGGGACCCGCCGTACGACGGCCTCGCACCCCCGCGGTGCGAGGCCGTCGTCGTGCTCGGCGACGAAAACCGGTCGATCCGCGTCGGCCACGATTGCTACCGTCACCCGACCGTCGCCGATCGCACCTGTCGATCACGGCGATGAGTTCTGCTGCCGCGTCGGGTCTGTACCCGGTGACGCCACCCGACGCCGAAGGGATCCCCACATGACCGCCGCCGCGACCACGCCCGCCGCGCCGACCCCGGCCGCCCCCGACGATCGCATCTCCCGCGAGCACCTCGTCGTGATCGGTGTGCTGCTCGTCGCCACGTTCGTGGTGATCCTCAACGAGACGGTGATGAGCGTCGCGATCCCCGTGTTGCAGACCGACCTCGGTGTCCCGCCGAGTGTGGGGCAGTGGCTCACCACCGCCTTCATGCTGACCATGGCGGTCGTCATCCCGCTGACGGGCTTCCTCATCGAGCGCCACGGCACCCGGACGCTGTTCGTCGCGGCCATGTCGGCGTTCACGCTCGGGACGGTCATCGCCTTCGCCGCACCGGGGTTCGAGGTGCTGCTCGTCGCGCGGGTCGTGCAGGCCCTCGGCACCGCGATCATGTTGCCGCTCCTGATGACCACGGTCATGACCGTCGTCCCCGAGAACCGGCGTGGGGTCATGATGGGCAACATCTCCGTCGTCATCGCGGTCGCGCCGGCGCTCGGGCCGACCGTGTCCGGTCTCGTCCTCGACAATCTCGGGTGGCGCTGGATCTTCGGCGTGGTCGCCCCGATCGCCGCCGCAGCGCTCGTCACCGGTCTGGTTCTCGTGAAGCCCGTCGGGCCGCGGGTGTCCGCGCCGATCGACCTGCTCTCCGTGCCGCTCGCCGTCCTCGGTTTCGGTGGCCTGGTGTACGGGCTCGTCGGCATCGGCGAGGCCGCCGATCACGGTGCGGCCGTCCCGGTCTGGATCCCGTTCACCGTCGGCGCCTGTGCGCTCGCCGCGTTCGTCGCGCGTCAGCTCCTGCTCGGCCGCACCGACCGCGCGCTGCTGGACCTGCGTGTGTTCTCGTCGTCGACGTTCACGCTGTCGATCGTCGCGATGGTGGTCGCGATGGCGACGATGATGGGCACCTTCATCGTCGTGCCCTACTTCGCGCAGGCCGTGCTCGGCTTCAGCCCGTTCACCACGGGGTTGCTCACCCTGCCCGGCGGACTGGTGATGGGACTGGCCGGACCGGTGATCGGTCGCGTCTACGACCTGCGGGGGCATCGCCCGCTGGTGTTGCCGGGCGCGATCGCCATCACGGCCGGTGTGTGGTCGCTCTCCGTCGTCGACACGTCGACGAGCGTGTGGTGGTTGTTGGGCTCGAACGTCCTGCTCTGCCTGGGCCTCGCGGCGACCTTCACCCCTCTGATGACGCTCGCTCTCGGATCGGTGGCACCGGAGCGGTACTCGCACGGGTCGGCCGCGTTGGGCACCTTCCAGCAGGTCGCCGGTGCGGCGGGCACCGCGTTGTTCGTCACCGTGATGACGGTGGTGTCAGCGGGTGACCACGCGACCCAGGCCGCTGCCTCGGACGCGATCGCCGACGGCGTGCGCACGGTGTTCACGGTCGCGGGATGCCTGGGATTCGTCCTGATCGGGATCGTCTGTCTGCTGCGCGCGCCGAAGCCGGTCGACCCGGCGATCGCCGACGACGTGGCGGTCGCCGCGGTCTGACACCACGACGACGACGGCCGCCGGCGGGATCCCGCCGGCGGCCGTCGTGTGTCGTGCGTGTCAGCTCAGGCGCTCGAGCACCATCGCCATGCCCTGACCGCCACCGACACACATCGACTCGACGCCGAAGGTCTTGTCGTGGGTGGTGAGGTTGTTCAGCAGGGTCGCGGTGATGCGGGCACCGGTCATCCCGAACGGGTGGCCCAGCGCGATCGCGCCGCCGGACACGTTCAGCGAGTCGTGGTCGATGCCGAGCTCGTTCGCCGAACCGAGGACCTGCACGGCGAAGGCCTCGTTGATCTCGAAAAGGTCGATGTCGGAGACGCTCTTGCCCGCGATCGCCAGGGCCTTGCGGATCGCCTCGATCGGGCCGAGCCCCATGATCTCCGGCGAGAGGCCGGTCGCGGCGGTCGACACGATCCGCGCGAGCGGGGTGAGGCCGAGTTCCTTGGCCTTGGTGTCGCTCATGATCACCACGGCGGCGGCACCGTCGTTGAGCGGGCACGCGTTTCCGGCGGTGATGGTGCCGTCGGGACGGAACACCGGCTGCAGCTGCGACACCTTCTCGTAGGTGGTGCCGGCCCGCGGGCCGTCGTCGGTGCTGACCTGCGAGCCGTCGGGCAGGGTGATCGGGGTGATCTCACGCTCGAAGAAGCCCGCCTTGATGGCGTCCTCCGCGCGGTTCTGGCTGAGCACGCCCCAGCGGTCCTGGTCCTCCCGGGAGATGCCGGTGAAGCTCGCGACGTTCTCCGCGGTCTGGCCCATCGGGATGTAGACGTCGGGGATGAGGCCCTGCTCGCGCGGATCGGTCCACGCCGGGGCGCCACCCTGTGCGGCCTTGTCGGTCCGGGCCATGGCCTCGTCGAACACCGGGTTCTTGGTGTCGGGCCAGCCGTCGGCGCTGCCGGAGCCGAAGCTGGAGACGCTCTCCGCGCCGGCCGAGATGAACACGTCGCCCTCGCCGGCCTTGATGGCGTGGAACGCCATCCGGGTGGTCTGCAGCGACGACGAGCAGTAGCGGTTCACGGTGACGCCGGGAACGTGGTCGAGACCGAGCTCCACGGCGACGACGCGGGCGATGTTGAACCCGCCCTGGCCGCCGGGCTGGCCGATCCCGAAGTGGAGGTCGTCGATGTCGGCGGTGTCGAGGGCGGGGACCTTGTCGAGGGCGGCCTGGATCATCTGACGACCCATCTCGTCGGGACGCACCTCACGCAGCGATCCCTTGCCGGCGCGGCCGATCGGCGAGCGGGCGACGGAGACGATGACGGCTTCGGGCATGGATACTCCTCGGTGTCGGCGGGGTGCCGGGTGCACACGTGTCCGCAGGTCGGATCGGACGTTACGCGGTCGGTTCTGTCTGCTCGCGGAGCACCGGCTCGTCGATGTGCCGACGCGGACGGAGGGGGCGACCGACGGCGCGGCCGATCCTCGCCAGGACCCGGTTGTTCTCGGCGAACTCCGAGACCTCCGGCGGATCCGGCAGCGGCGCCGACCCCCACTCACCGATCGAGGCGAGGACCTCCGGCAGCAGGGTCTGCGCGGCGAGCAGGTACCCCGCGGCCGACGGGTGATAGTGGTCGGCGGAGAACATCCGGTCGGGCGCGGCGAGGAATTCGCGCGCCAGCAGGTTTGCCAGGGGGACGGGACGCCCGCCGGCGGCGCGGACCTCGTGGGCCTGCGCCTTCGCCAGCTGAAACCCCCACTGCCGCAGTACGGTTCGCAGCGGTTGGGGGATCGCGGTGACGACGCCGAGGTCGGGACACGTGCCGACGATCACCTTCGCGTCGACCTCGACGAGCCGTCGCACGGCGGCGCCGAGGCGCTTCGCGGACGGACGGATGTGGTTGACGGCGGTGATGTCGTTCGCGCCGATGAGGATGACGGCGATGTCGGGCGGTGGACCCGCGATCAGCATCGCGTCGACCTGACCCGACAGGCCGCGGGAGGTGGCACCGACGATCGCCTTGGTGCTCAGCCGCACACTGCGGCCGGTCTCCCGGGTGAGCATGCGTGTGAGCTGCACACCGGGCGTCTCGTCGGGCGACTCGGCACCGAGACCGGCCGCGGTCGAGTCGCCGAAGACCATCAGGTGCAGGTCGTGCTCGACGCCGGGCCGGATGCGCTCGGGGCCGGTGCCGTCGGGCCGGTACAGCCCGTCGCCGTTCGGGGCGTTGTCGGTGCGGTGCGGGATGACCTCGCGGGCGATGCGCGCCTGACCGTTCAGGAAGGTCCAGGCGGCCCAGCCGGCGCCGGCGCTGCCGGCCGTCGCCACCGCGGTCGTCGCCACGTCGCGTGCGATCCGTCGGCGAGAAGGGGGCACGGCCCCAGGATACGGACACCCGATTGCGGACTCCTCGCCCGTGGGCGTGTCCGGGGCGGTCGATCATCCGCTGCGGGCGGGGGCGCATCGCGCGACCGCCGGGTCGACGTGTCTGGAACGATGGAGTGCATGCGCATCGCTGATCACATCGTCGACCTGGTCGGCGGCACCCCGCTGGTCAAGGTCCACTCCGTCGTCGCCCCGAACTCGGCCACCGTCGCCGCGAAGGTCGAGTACCTCAACCCGGGCGGTTCGTCGAAGGACCGCATCGCGGTGAAGATGGTCGACGCCGCGGAGGCGTCGGGTGAGCTGAAGCCCGGAGGAACCATCGTCGAACCGACCTCGGGCAACACCGGAGTGGGTCTGGCGTTGGTCGCGCAGCAGCGTGGGTACCACTGCATCTTCGTCTGCCCGGACAAGGTCGGCGAGGACAAGCGCAACGTCCTGCGCGCCTACGGGGCCGAGGTCGTCGTCTGCCCGACCGCGGTCGCCCCGGACAACCCCGACAGCTACTACAGCGTCTCCGACCGTCTGGTGAACGAGATCGACGGCGCCTGGAAGCCCAACCAGTACGCCAACCCGGCCGGCCCGCAGAGTCACTACGAGACGACCGGCCCGGAGATCTGGGCCGACACGGACGGGAAGATCACCCATTTCGTCGCGGGTGTGGGCACCGGCGGCACCATCACCGGCACGGGCCGGTACCTCAAGGAGGTGTCCGACGGTCGCGTGAAGATCATCGGCGCCGACCCCGAGGGATCGGTCTACTCCGGTGGCACCGGTCGTCCGTACCTCGTCGAGGGTGTGGGCGAGGACTTCTGGCCCAGCGCCTACGACCCCTCGATCCCGGACGAGATCATCGCCGTCTCCGACGCCGACTCGTTCGAGATGACGCGTCGCCTCGCCCGCGAGGAGGGTCTGCTCGTCGGCGGATCGTGCGGCATGGCGATGGTCGCCGCGCTGCGCGTGGCCGAGCGTGAGGGTCCGGACGCGTTGGTCGTCGTGCTGCTCCCCGACGGCGGTCGCGGCTACATGGGCAAGATCTTCAACGACGCCTGGATGCGCAGCTACGGGTTCCTGAGCACCCCGATGGACGGCAAGGAGGCCGCCGAGCCCACGGTCGGCGACCTGCTGCGCGGCAAGTCCGGTGCACTGCCCGACTTCGTGCACACGCACCCGTCGGAGACGCTGCGCGACGCGATCGAGATCCTCCGCGAGTTCGAGGTGTCGCAGATGCCGGTGGTCGGTGCCGAGCCGCCGATCATGGCGGGCGAGGTGGCCGGTGCGGTCAGCGAGCGCGAACTGCTGAGCGCGGTGTTCGAGGGGCGTGCCAACCTCGCGGACCCGGTCTCGGCCCACATGGGTGACCCCCTGCCGTTGATCGGCGCGGGCGAGCAGGTGTCCGCCGCGCGCAAGGCACTGGGCGAGTCGGATGCGTTGATGGTGGTCGAGGACGGCAAGCCGATCGGTGTCATCACCCGCCACGACCTGCTCACCTTCGTCAGCTCCGGACGGTTCTGATCCCGCTGCGCCCGGCCCCCGGGGGTCGCATCGCCCGGCGATAGGCTGGGTGCATGTCTGAACAGCGCAGTCGGGCCGACGCGAGCCGGTGGCAGGGATTCGGGACGAAGGCGATCCACGCCGGATACGAACCCGACCCGTTGACCGGGGCGGTGAACCCGCCCATCTACGCGAGTTCCACGTTCGCGCAGGACGGCGTCGGCGGGCTGCGTGGTGGATTCGAGTACGCCCGGACCGGCAACCCGACCCGCCAGGCACTCGAGGGCAACCTCGCCGGCATCGAGGGTGGTGCGTTCGGACGGGCGTTCGCCTCGGGCATGGCGGCCACCGACGCGCTCCTGCGCGCGACGCTGCGCCCGGGTGACCACCTCGTCATCCCGAACGACGCGTACGGCGGCACGTTCCGCCTCATCGACAAGGTGTTCACCCAGTGGGGCATCACCTACTCGGTGGCGCCTGTCTCCGACGTCGACGCGGTCCGCGCGGCGATCACCCCGGCGACGAAGCTCGTCTGGGTCGAGACCCCCACCAACCCGCTGCTGAACGTCGGCGACATCGAGGTGCTGGCGGGCGTCGCGCACGACGGTGGGGCGCGGCTCGTCGTCGACAACACCTTCGCCTCGCCGTACCTGCAGCAGCCGTTGGCGCTCGGCGCCGACGTCGTCCTGCACTCGACGACCAAGTACCTCGGCGGTCACTCCGACGTCGTCGGGGGCGCCCTGGTCACCGACGACGAGTCCCTCGACGCGGACCTGGCCTTCCTGCAGAACGGTGCCGGCGCGGTGCCCGGCCCGTTCGACGCGTACCTGACGATGCGGGGTATCAAGACACTCGCGGTGCGCATGGATCGGCACAGCGACAACGCCGAGGCGATCGTCGACTTCCTCGCCGGGCACCCGAAGATCGAGAAGGTGCTCTACCCGGGTGTCGAGTCGCATCCCGGGCACGCGGTCGCGGCTCGGCAGATGCGTCGCTTCGGCGGCATGATCTCGGTGCTGGTGGCCGGGGGGCCCGCTGCGGCGCAGGAGTTCTGCGCACGGACCGAGGTCTTCACGCTCGCCGAGTCGCTGGGCGGCATCGAGTCGCTCATCGAGCACCCGGCCGCGATGACCCATGCCTCGACCGCCGGGTCGCTGCTGGAGGTGCCGGCGAACCTGGTGCGTCTGTCGGTCGGCATCGAGGACGTCGCCGACCTGATCGGTGACCTGGAGAGCGCGCTGGGCTGAGCCGTCAGGCCGCGAGTGCGACGGAGTCGCGCGCCGGTGCGGTCGCGACGACCGTCGCCCGCGGGGCGCCGAAGCCGCGCACGGCCTGCAACAGCAGCAGCAGGTCGTCGCCCTCGACCACGACGCGGTGTCCGCGCCGCAGCAGTGACTGGGCGATGTCGACGTCGATCTCGTCGGTGACGGTGAGGGTCGCTGTGTTCGTCATGCGTCCAGCACACCGGCTGCGTCTAAGGGTTCTCTGGCGTGACGGACAGGACCGGATGGCAGTTCGGCGCTACCGTCGGGCGTGATCATCACACCGGACCGCATCGAGAACGCGATGCAGACCCTTGCCCCGGTGATGCGACGCACACCGATGGTCGCGTCGCGTGCGCTGTCGGACCTGTGCGGCGGCGACGTGTGGCTCAAGTGCGAGAACCTGCAGCGCACCGGATCGTTCAAACCTCGCGGCGCCTACGTGCGGATCGCCGGACTGTCCGCCGAGGAGCGGGCGCGTGGCGTCGTGGCCGCCAGCGCCGGCAACCACGCTCAGGGTGTCGCCTGGTCGGCCACCACACTCGGGATCCCTGCCCGGGTCTACATGCCGACCGGCGCGTCGCTGCCGAAGGTGTCGGCGACCCGCGCGTACGGCGCCGAGGTGGTGCTGTCGGGGGCGATCATCGACGAGAGCCTCGTCGAGGCACGGCGATTCGCCGACGAGACGGGCACGGTCCTCATCCACCCGTTCGACCACGAGGACATCGTCGCCGGCCAGGCCACCGTCGGTGTCGAGATCCTGCAGCAGATGCCCGACGTCGGCACCGTGGTGGTGCCGCTCGGTGGCGGGGGACTGCTCGCGGGGGTCGCCGCGGCGATCAAGGTGTCGCGTCCCGACATCCGCGTGATCGGCGTCCAGGCGGAGGAGGCTGCGGCCTGGCCGGGGTCGCTGGCCGCGGGCAAGCCGGTCCGCGCCGAGTCGATGTCGACCATGGCCGACGGTATCGCGGTGGCCATGCCGGGTGAGGTGACGTTCGCCCACGTGGAGTCGCTCGTCGACGAGATCGTCACGGTCGGTGAGGATCTCATCAGCCGCGCGGTGCTGCTGATGCTGGAACGTGCCAAGCTGCTCGTCGAACCCGCCGGCGCGGTGGCCGTCGCAGCGATCATGCATCCCGATGCGCCGGCCGTCTCGGGGCAGGTGTGCGTCGTGCTCTCCGGCGGCAACGTCGACCCGCTGCTGCTGTCGCACCTGACGACCCACGGCCTGCAGGCGGCGGGCCGGTATCTCACCGTCGCGGTGACCGTCCCCGACAGGCCCGGCGGCCTGGCGCAGCTGCTGGAGACGCTGCGTGACACCGGCGCCAGCGTCGTCGACGTCATCCACTCCCGGGTGTCCGGTGAGCTGCGTCTCGGCGAGGTGCAGGTGACGGTCAGCCTCGAGACCCGCGGGCCCGACCATCAGGCCGACGTCCGATCGGCCTTGGCGGCCGCCGGCTACCTGGACTGATCACCGCTGGGCGAGGTCGAGTGCCCCCCGGATGACCGATTGCATCGCCGCCGGCGCGGAGGCCTCGTCGAACGGCGTCGTCGGGTTCCCGAGCATCGCCGACGCGACGTAGGTCGCCCCGTCGCGCGCGACGACCCGATATGTCAGGGTGAGGACGCCCGGTTCCGAGCCACCCTTGAACCAGACCGTCGGATACTCCACCCGGTCCAGCAGCAGGTTGCCGTCGCTGATCGACAGTGCATCCGCGATGGGACCGCCGGTCGGCCGCTCGGCCTCCCCGGCCAGTCCGGCCATCGCGCGACACATGTCCTGCGGCGACGCGAACCACTCGATGGAGTCGATGTCGCGTGGGTCGGTCCAGTGCTGCCAGTCACCGAACGGTGTCCTGTCGAGTTCGGCCGTCATCGCAGCGCGTTGTGCGGTGGTCGCCGCGAGGTACCGCCGGGCGAGAGACGGGTAGTCGCTGGTCTTGAGGGCGAACAGTTCTCGGGTGGTGAGGAACGGTGTCGTCCGCGACGGGTCGGTGTTGCCGAACCGCGTGAGCATCGCCTGCACGGCGTCCCGACCCATGAGGTGGATCAGGTGGTCGGCTGCGGTGTTGTCGCTGACGGAGATCATCAGGTCCGCAAGGCGCCGATAGGTGACGGGCGTCCCGGCCGGAGCGGTGCGGAGGTCGCCCGACGGCAGGCTCTTCCAGTCGTCGCGCACGGTGACCGTGTCGTCCCACGAGACCCGCCCCGCGGCGACGGCGTCACCGAGTGCGCCGAGGACGTAGAGCTTGAACGCAGATCCCAGCGGCCGTTGAGTGTCTCCGGCGAGCTGGTGGACGGGCACGCACCGACCGCCGTCGACGCGGTCGATCGCGAACGACACCTGCGGGGCGAGCGCGGAGAGCTGCTGGTCGACCGCCGCCCAGGATGTCGGGGCCGCGGGCCGCGGCGCGAACAGCAGGGTGGCCACCTTGCCGTCGCGGTCGAGACCGACGGTCATCGTCAGATCGGCTCCGGCGGGTGTGGTCACGACGGCCGACCGCGCGTACGGCGACGTGGACGGACCGAGTCGCTCGAGCCGCAGATCGGCGAAGGGGGCGAGTCGCCGGTTCGCCCCGTCGGCGGTCCCGCCGAAGTCACGCACGTTGGCATCCGCGAAGTGTGCGCGGAGTTCGCTGTCGGGCAACGGGAGTCGTGCACTGGCGCCGATGAACCACTGCAGCTGCTCGGCGGCCGGTGTGGGGAGGGCCTGCTGGGACGATGATGGGGCACTCGACGGTGCGGCGTCGTCCGGTGCGAACATGGAGCACCCGGCGACGAGTCCGAGAGCGCACAGCGCGATGGCTACACGGGTGAGGGCCATCGTCCTCACTTCTCCTCGACCGTCGGGGTGGTCTTCACCCACAGCCCGGCGACGCTGTCGTCGTGGGCGAACGACACGGTCAGCCACATCGGTCCGTACGTCAGCACGAGGGGGAGGTCGACGACGCGGTAGGGCCCGCGCACACCGACGACCGGCTTGCCCAGCGTCTGAACGGGTCCGCCGTCGCGCTCGAGGCCGGTCCACAGCGTCGCGAGCGCGGACTCGTCGATGCCGTCGAGCATGACCTGCGACCAGTCCGACCGGATGCCCGCGAAATCGTGATCGATGAACTGGCCGGCGATCTGGCGAGTGCGGGCCACGATGCGGTCGGCCGCGAGGTCGTCGGCGTTCGGCGACGTCTTGCCGAAGCGCTGTTGCGCGGCCTGCCGGCTGATGTGCAGGAGTGCGCCGATCTCGGCCCACGTGTGCCCGGCGGCGCGTGCTCGCGCGACGGTCTCACGGCGGGACTCGTCGAGGGCCTCCTGCAGCGCGTCGGTGGCGGCGACCGCGGACATGGGGCGCGGGGCGTCGGCGTCGCCGCCGACCACAGCGGCGATCACCGCGGCTGCCGATCGCAGGCGAGCGGCCAGGTCGTCGTCGGAGGGCATGATGTCAATCTACAGTTGACAGGCATGGGAGAAGGATGGACCCACCGACCGTGTGTGTCAACCCCGGATTGACAGACGCGTGGCCGGAGCGCAGACGACGACAGCCCGCGTCCTGGTCAGGACACGGGCTGTCGGGTGGGGTCGATCAGGAGTGGTACGGCTCCGCACTCACCAGCGTCACCTTGACGACGGCACCCGAGGGCACCGTGTACTCGCGGGTCTCGCCGACCTTGGCGTCGAGAAGGGCCGCGCCCAGCGGCGAACTGGGGGAGTAGGTCTCGAGCTTGCCGTCACCGGAGCTGTCCTCGCGGGTCGCGATGAGGAAGGTCTCCGTGTCGGACTCGTCGCCGTCGTAGTAGACCTTCACCACGGAACCGAGCAGCGCGACACCCGACTGGGTCGGCGCCTCGCCGACCTTGGCGGTGTTGAGCAACTCCTGCAGCTGGCGGATCCGCGCTTCCTGCTGACCCTGCTCCTCGCGCGCGGCGTGATAGCCACCGTTCTCCTTGAGGTCGCCTTCTTCGCGGCGCTCGTTGATCTCGGCGGCGATCACAGGTCGGTTCGCGATGAGTGAGTCCAACTCGTTCTTCAGCCGATCGTGGGACTCCTGGGTCAGCCACGTCACCTGGGTGTCGGTCATCGTCTCGCTCCTCGCCAATTCGTTCGTGCCCGCGTCGGGCCGCAGTGCCTGCTGCGTAGCACCTTCAAATGCAGCAACACGGCCCCTCTCGGAGCCGTGCTTCGGTCGATACTACCCCATGTGTACGAATTGACCGCTGCTTTTGTGCTGGTCACTGCTCCGGCAGGCGTGCCGCGAGGGCCTCCTGATAGGTCGGCTCGGCCTTCTTCAGTCGACCGCACACGGCGTAGGTGATGGGCATGACGGCGACCTCGACGAGGGTCTTCCAGACGAACCCGACAACGGTGTAGTTGACGAAGTCCTGCCACCGCGAGATGCCCAGTGCGGACGCGGCGATCGAACAGAAGACGAGGGTGTCGGCGAACTCCCCGACGATCGTCGAACTGATCAACCGGGCCCACAGGCGACGTTCACCGCTGCGCGCCTTCATCTTCACCATGACGTAGGAGTTGAGGAACTCCCCGACGAGGTAGCCGGACAAGCCGGCGAGGAGGAACTGCGGGACGACGCCTGCGACGGTGCGGAACGCGTCCTGGCCGTCGTAGAAGTCCGCGGCCGGGAGTTCGATGGTGATCCAGAAGCAGAGCGATGCCAGGAGCAGCACCCCGAAACCGGAGAAGATCACGCGGCGCATCGCGCGGAAGCCGTACACCTCGCTGATGACGTCTCCGAGGATGTAGGCCAGGGGGAAGAGGTAGAAGGCGCCGTCGGTGACCAGGCCGTGCATCGAGAGCGGGCCGAGATCGAACGAGAGCGACGGGAAGAGCAGGACGCCCTTCGTGCCGGTGATGTTGCTGATGATCATCACGCCGACGAACAGCGCGACGAGGTAGGGGAAGTACGGACTCGAGAGGGTGGCGAAGGCCGGGCCCACCGGGCGATGCGCCCGCCGATCGTCGTCGGTGTGTGGAACCGGCCGCCCAGACTTGGCGGTGGTCATGAGGGGCGATCATGCCACCCGGGAGGTCAGCTGGGGCTCTGGCACTGGTCGAGGAACTCCTGCGGGAGTGTCCCCTCCATCACGACGCGTGAGCCGTTCCACCGGAACGTGACGTCGGTGCCCCCGCCGGGGTTCGCCGTGCTGGTGTTCTCCCCGTGGAAGTAGCCGTAGTGGACATCGACGTGATCGGGGCCCGATCCGGTGACCCACGCGAGGCTCGCGTTGCACCGGATCCCCGTGCCGAGCCAGCGTCCGTCCGGGCCGAAGAGCAGGAGCTGATCGGACGAGGACGCCGTCCCGTGCTCGGTGGTGAGCTCCGCCCACGAGAGCTGGTTGCAGGAGGTCATGTCCGAGCGGATGGTCCCCCACTTCCAGTCGAATTGCGTCGACGGAGGGGCAATGCGGGAACTGGCCGCCGAGATCTTCTCCGCCGCATCGGGATACGGGCCGCACGGTGTGTCTGCATCGGTGACGGGTGCGGTGGTCGCGGTGGCTGTGTCGGTGTCCTGCGTGCTCGCGTCGTCGGCGGGTGCCGCGGCAGTGGTGTCCGACGGCGCTGCGGTCACCGTACGGATGACCGTGGGTGTGGTCGGAGTCGCGCGGGGTGTGTCGGTGGAACAGCCGGCCACGGTGAACCCGATCAGGCAGGCGATGCCGGCGACGCCGGCGCGGGTGGAGATCCTCATGTCAGCACTGGCCTTTCGTGAACGCGTAGGGGAGTGAGCCGTCCATCACGACCCGGGAACCGTTCCAGCGGAACGTGACGACTGCTCTGCCGACACCACCTTGCGAGCGCTGCTGCTCGGGGTTCGTCGGGTCGAGATAGGAGTACTGGACGGTTATCGCGTCGGGTGCGGTGGCGGCGACGTACTGGCCGTAGCGCGCATCGCAGCGGATGCCCGTGCCCTGGAAGTACCCGTCCTGGTAGATCAGCAGCTGGTGCGGCCGGATGGGGGCCTGCGTCGCGGTACTGGTGAGCTCGACCCAGCTCATCCCCGGGCGCCACGTCCCGCCCGCGTTGTATGCACGCCACGACCCGCGCTCGGGCTGAGTGATGCGGACCATGTCCCGTGATCCGGCGGCGGTGAGCCCGATGTCGGGGGAGCAGCCGCTCCGAGCGGACGTGTCGGCGATCCCGGACGCGGTCGCGCCCGCGGCCGACGTGGACGTGACCGCCGGCGCCGTCGTCGATCCGCTCGCGGTGGAGGTGACCGTGACGGTGGGTGTGGGTGGCGTTGCGCGCGGGGTGTCGCCGGAGCAGCCGGCCAGCAGGGCGGTCGCCGCGGCGACGACCCCTGTGGCGGCGATGTGTCGGGTCGAGATCTGCACCTGCACTCCGATCCTCGCGGTCATGTGACCGGGATCTCGCGCACGGGGAGCAGTTCGTTAGCCGTCAGAAGCGGCTGAGACCCGTCCGTGACCGAAAGTCGTGCGATCGCACGACATGCCGCGGGACGTCAGCCGTTGTCGGCTGTCAGGTACGGCGGGACGGAGGTGGTGCAGCCGAAGACCTCACCGATCGCCGGCGGGCCGGTGGTCTTCACCCGGGAGTCGACGGCGGTCTGCTGCGAGTCACCCGGGGGGATGAGCACCTCGCGACGGCCGTTCTCGTCCCCGTCGCGGGATCGGGCCCGCACGACGCAGGCGACGGCCTTGCTCGGGTCGTTGCGGGTGACCGTGAAGGAGACGTCCACCGTGGAGCTGTCGACGATGGAGTAGCCCGTGCCCTCACCGGACACCGGGGGATCGGCGAAGCGCGAGTACCCGACGTAGGCGATCCCGATCCCGGCCAACACCACGAGCACCGACAACCCGATCAGCCAACGGCGACGCCGCGCGGGGCTGGTGCCCGTCGGGTACCGGCCGGCGGGCGGTGCGCTGCTGCCCGAGGCGGACGGATCGGGGCCGACGGTCATGCACCAGATGTAGCACGCGAACCTGCGGACACCCCGTGCGCGAGGTCCTCGGGGCCACCTGCGGACCGGCACGTCGCCAGACGGTGGGAGAATGGACCGCGTCGAGTTCGAGATCGCGAGAAGTGGAGCTGTGCTGGTGAGTGGCCTTCGGTTGATGGCGGTCCACGCCCACCCCGATGACGAGTCGAGCAAGGGTGCCGCCACGATGGCCAAGTACGCCGCCGAGGGCAACGAGGTGATGGTCGTCACGCTCACCGGAGGCGAACGCGGCGACATCCTCAACCCCGCGATGGACCTGCCGGGGATCAAGGACAACATCGTCGAGGTCCGCCGCGAGGAGATGGCCAAGGCCGCCGCGGCGCTCGGGGTGTCGCACCGGTGGCTCGGGTACATGGATTCCGGTCTGCCGGAGGGCGACCCGCTGCCCCCGCTGCCGGAGGGTTGCTTCGCGCTGGTGCCGCTCGAGGAGTCGACCGGCACGCTGGTCGAGGTGGTCCGGCAGTTCCGGCCGCACGTGATGATCACCTACGACGAGCGTGGCGGGTACCCCCATCCCGACCACATCCGATGCCACGAGGTGTCGATGGCGGCGTTCGAGGCGGCCGGTGACCCTGACCGCTATCCCGAGGCCGGTGAGCCCTGGACGGTCTCGAAGATCTACTACACCCACGGGTTCATCCGAGACCGGATGCTGTTGTTCTCCGAGGAGTTCGAGAAGCACGGCATGGAGAACCCGTTCGCGGAGTGGCTGTCGAACTGGGACCCCAGCCGCGGCGATCTGATGGGTCGGGTGACCACCCAGGTGACCAGCGGCGACTACTTCCCGCAGCGCGACGAGGCGCTGCGCGCGCACGCCACCCAGATCGACCCGAACGGCATGTTCTTCGCCGTGCCGATGGAATGGCAGCAACGACTCTGGCCGACGGACGAGTTCGAACTCGCCCGGACCCGGGTCAAGACCGCCATTCCGGAGACCGACCTGTTCGCCGGGATCGTCGCGGACGAACCCGATGAGGTGACCGCATGATGACCACGGGTGTTCTCGCCTCCGGACCCGTCGTGGACATCCTCGCCCGCGACGCCGACGGCCCCGAGTTCGGCAAGGCGTCGCCGCTCGGCCTGCTGATCGTGCTGGTGCTGCTCGTCGCCACGGTGTTCCTGATCCGGTCGATGAGCCGTCACCTGCGCAAGCTGCCCACCGAGTTCGACCGCGACGACCCCGTCGCCGACCAGGCCGCCGACGAGGGCACCGACGCTCCCGGTGTGCCGGAGGCCGGCACCGCCAACGACGACACGACGGCCGGTCGGCGTCCGCACACCGAGTAGTCGCCAACGTCACACGGCCCCGGCGCATCTGCGCCGGGGCCGTGTGCGTCCGGTGGGTCAGGACAGGGTGAAGGCCGGGTTCGGGTTCACCGACAGGTTGTTGATGGTGCAGTTCCCCGACAGCGACTGGTTCGACGACGACAGCGTGTTCGTCATGTTGTCGAAGGAGCCGGACAGCGTGGCCGGTCCGCAGTTGCTCGACAGCACCGAGAACGCGACGTTCGAGACAGTGCCTGTGGTCGCGCTGGTGGGCGTCAGGGTCCAGGGGAGGTTCTGGATCTTCGGCACGGTGCAGAGGAAGTTGCTGCCGCTGACCTTCGCGTCGGTGATGGTGGCCGCCGACCCGTCGGCGTTCACCGACCCCGAGAACACGATGTTGCAGGTGACGGGCACGTTGAAGGACGCCGGTGTGGTCACCGTGATCGTGCCGGGCGCGGTGAAGGTGGTGTTGGCGGGTGAGATGGTCGCCGCACCGGCGACCCCCGCTCCCAGGGTCACACCGACGACGGCGACAGCGGCGGCCATCGAGCCGACAGCGGTGGTCAGCGAACGCGAACGGGACGAGAGAGTGCGCATGACGGGCGATCCTCCTGGGTGGATTCGTGACGAAGGACCGTGATGTCGGTCACTTCCGAATCGGAACGGTAGGGCGGTTCGCGGGAGAAAACTCGTTCGCCTCAACAACTTGGTGAGAACCCACAGTTCGGTTTCGCGAAAAATGGACATGTCGCCATCTGTTAGCGTGGGTGCGTGATCACCACCGGCTGCGCCTATCGCTGGCGCTTTATCGAGGCTCCGGGTGGAGCCGACGATGGAGCGTCCCGCCGGACGTAGCCGCCACACCTTCCCCGGAGCCCCGAGAGCAGTGACCGATTTGGTCGCTGCTCTTCCTGTCATCAGGGCACCGGATGTGAGACGACGAGTGCCCGCCCCACGAAAGGCACTCTCATGACCGTCATCTCGGACCGATCCCCGGTCACCGACACCCGCGTCGCGCGGATCCGCCCGTTGCCCGGGCCACGAGAACTGCTCGACGAGCTGCCGTTGCCGGCCGGGTCCGCCGCGCGCGTGGCGGCTCACCGTCGCGAGGTCGCCGACGTGCTCGCCGGACGCGACGACCGGTTGCTCGTGGTGGTCGGGCCCTGCTCCGTCCACGACCCCGCCGCCGCGCTCGACTACGCGGATCGACTCGCGGTCCAGGCGCGGGATCTCGCGGACGACCTCCTCGTCGTGATGCGCGTGTACTTCGAGAAGCCCCGCACCACGGTGGGGTGGAAGGGCCTCATCAACGACCCCGGCATGGACGGCAGCCATGACATCGAGCGCGGGCTGCGCACCGCGCGGTCGTTGCTGCTCGACATCGTCGACCGCGGCCTGCCCATCGGATGCGAGTTCCTCGAACCGACGAGTCCGCAGTACATCGCCGACACCGTCGCGTGGGGTGCCATCGGCGCGCGGACAACCGAGTCGCAGGTGCATCGGCAGCTCGCGTCGGGACTGTCGATGCCGATCGGCTTCAAGAACGGCACCGACGGCGACCTGCAGGCGGCGATCGACGGCGTCCGGGCCGCGGCCGGTGCCCACACCTTCTTCGGCGTCGACGAGGACGGTCGTGCCGCCGTGGTCGAGACCGTGGGCAACGAGGACTGCCACGTCATCCTGCGCGGCGGGCGGTCCGGGACGAACGCCGACACCGGATCGGTCGCCGCGGCGAGCGCGGCGTGCGCGACGGCGGGGGTCACCGCTCGGGTCATGGTCGACTGCTCCCACGCGAACTCGGGCAAGGACCACCGCCGACAGCCGGTGGTCGCGGCGGACGTCGCCGCCCAGGTCGCGGGAGGCAGCGCGTCGATCGCGGGCGTGATGCTCGAGAGCTTCCTCGTCGAAGGTGCGCAGTCTCCGTCGGCGCGACCGCTGGTCTACGGGCAGTCGGTGACCGACGCCTGCATGGACTTCGACACGACCGTCGACGTCCTGCGCGACCTCGCCACCGCACGACGATCGGGTCGGGCGCGCCGCGCGGATCGGACCGCCGAGGTGTGACGGCCGTTCCGGTGTGCGTACGTGTCGCTCGGCGACACGTACGCACACCGGAACGCCATCAGGCGGCGTTCGCGACCACCAGCCAGATCGCGACGTAGTGCACCAGCGCGGCGACAACCGTTGCGGCGTGGAAGAACTCGTGGTGACCGAACGTCGTCGGCCAGGGGTTCGGCCAGCGCGTCGCGTAGAGGATCGCGCCGCCGCTGTAGAACACACCGCCGACGGCGAGCAGGACCAGCACGGCGACGCCGACGTGGTCGACGAGGGTCGGCGCGACCACCACTATCGTCCAGCCGAGCAGGATGTACAGGGGGACACCCACCCAGCGGGGTGCGCTCGGCCACGCCGTCTTGAGCGCGACGCCCGCCAGCGCGCCACCCCACACCACGCCCAGCACGATCCACCGCGTCGGCGACGGCAGGCCCAGGACGCAGAACGGTGTGTAACTGCCCGCGATGAACAGGAAGATCATCGAGTGGTCGGCGCGCTTCATCCACGTTCGTGCGGACTGAGTCGTCCACTGCACCCGGTGATACGTGGCGCTGACACCGAACACGCCGCAGACGGTCACGGCGTAGATCGCACACGCCGCGGCCGCGGCGCCGCCGGCGACGACCGCCGACACGGCGACCAGCGCGATGCCCGTCGCGATGGCGACGAACCCGGCGTACAGATGAATCCAGCCACGCATGCGCGGCCGCAGATCGG
Source organism: uncultured Williamsia sp. (assembly GCF_947494875.1). Classification (GTDB taxonomy): domain Bacteria; phylum Actinomycetota; class Actinomycetes; order Mycobacteriales; family Mycobacteriaceae; genus Williamsia_A. The sequence goes on along the minus strand of NZ_CANLWM010000007.1, from coordinate 123,354 downwards.
CGAGCAGATCCGCCACGGTGTCCGACAGCGGTGGCGTCGGTTCGGGGCTGCGATCGGTCGCGCCCGAGGTGAGCGACATCGAGAACCTCCCCAGGTCGATGTGTGGGATCGAACCTACGCTACCGTAGGTTCGGCGCGGGGCGGCGATATCCCGTCGATCCGCGAGTAGTCTCTGCTGGCGTGAAGCTGATCCCCACCGGTGTGCGTGGACCCCTCTACCGGGTCTACGAGGGACGGCTCGTCCAGCTCATGGATGCCGAGCGGCTCCCACGGCACATCGCCATCATCTGCGACGGCAACCGGCGGTGGGCGCGCGAGGCGGGTTTCGAGGACGTCAGTCACGGCCACCGCGTCGGTGCGCAGAAGATCGCGGAGATGCTGCGATGGTGCTCGGATCTGTCCATCGAGCTCGTGACCATCTACCTGCTGTCGACCGAGAACCTCAGCCGGGCGTCGGACGAACTCGACGCACTGATGGAGATCGTCCCCGACATCGTCGACGAGATCGCCGCCCCGAACGAGCGGTGGCGGGTGAAGATCGTCGGCACCCTCGACCAGCTGCCCGAGCGGGTGGCGCAGCGCCTCAAGACCGCCGAGGAGCGCACCGCCGACCGCGCCGGGATGCACGTGAACGTGGCCGTCGGGTACGGCGGTCGCCAGGAGATCGTCGACGCCGTGCGGTCGCTGCTGTCCGACAAGGTCTCCGAGGTCACCGACCCGCACGATCTCGTCGACGCGGTGACCGTCGACGCGATCGACTCCCACCTCTACACCCGCGGCCAGCCCGATCCCGACCTCGTCATCCGGACGTCGGGAGAGCAGCGTCTGTCGGGATTCCTGTTGTGGCAGAGCGCCTATTCGGAGATCTGGTTCACCGACGCCTACTGGCCGGAGTTCCGGCGCGTGGACTTCCTACGTGCCCTGCGTGACTACGCCGCACGCAGTCGGCGCTTCGGTCGCTGACCCTCAGATCTTGCGGAGCCGCACCCGGTTGATGGAGTGGTCGGCGTCCTTGCGCAGCACCAGCGTCGCCCGCGGACGGGTCGGCAGGATGTTCTGGACGAGGTTGGGCAGGTTGATGCCGTGCCAGATGTCGCGGGCCGCCTCGGTCGCGTCGACGTCGTTCAGCGACGCGTAGGCGTGGAAGTGCGAGTTCGGGTTCGCGAAGGCGGTCGAGCGCATCGCGAGGAACCGCTTGACGTACCAGTCCTCGATGTCCTCGATGCGGGCGTCGACGTAGACCGAGAAGTCGAACAGGTCCGACACCATCAGCCGCGGACCGGTCTGCAGCACGTTGAGGCCCTCGAGGATGAGGATGTCGGGCTGTTGCACGTGGTGCCGAACACCTTTGACGATGTCGTAGGACAGGTGCGAGTACACCGGCGCGCTGACGTCGCGTGATCCCGACTTGACCTCGGTGACGAATCGCAGCAGCGCACGACGGTCGTAGGACTCGGGAAAACCCTTGCGGTGCATGATCCCTCGACGTCGGAGCTCACGCGTCGGGTAGAGGAAGCCGTCGGTGGTGACCAGGTCGACACGTGGGTGCGCGTCCCACCGCGACAGCAGCGCCTGCAGGACGCGAGCAGTGGTCGACTTGCCCACGGCCACGCTGCCGGCCACCCCGATCACGAACGGCACCTGCCGCTCGGGGTTGCGTTCGCCGAGGAACGTCGACGTCGCGGCGAACAGTCGCTGACGGGCGGCGACCTGGAGGTGGATCAGACGCGAGAGGGGCAGGTAGACGTCGGCGACCTCCGACAGGTCGATCTGCTCGCCGAGACCGCGGTAGCTGCCGAGCTCCTCCTCGTTCATGGCGAGGGGTACCGACTCGCGCAGCGTGCGCCACTGTCGGCGGTCGAGCTCGATGTACGGGCTCGGCTCGGTCATGCGTGACATGCGACCCCGTTCACGAGGCCGCAGCCGGTCGGGGTGTCACGCGACATGCCGACCAGTGTCACCGATGCCGACGCGCCGGGAAACCCGGGGGTCGATACCGTCGCCGTATGCCCCGCGACGCCCTCGTCACCGAGTACCTCCGCCTCGGCCTCGCGTTCGACCGCCTCGAAGAGGGATTCGTCGACGCGTTCACCGGTGACCCACGCCTGCGCGCGGAGAGCGAGAACGGCCCACGACCCGACCCCGCGACCCTGCGTGACCGCATCCGCGGGCTGCGGACCGACGTCGAGGGGTCGTCGCTGCCGGCGGACCGCAGGGCCTTCGTCGACGCCCACCTGCGGGCGATGGAGTGCTCGGCCCGCCACTTCGCGGGCGAGGAGATCGGCTTCGTCGACGAGGTCCGTGCCTATTTCGAGGTCGACATCGCCCTGGAGGACCCCGACGTCTACCGCGCCGCGCACGCCGATCTCGACGCGCTGCTCCCGGGCGCGGGACCGATCGGTGAGCGCTACCAGGCGCACCGGGCCTCCGACGAGATCCCCGCCGACCGACTCGACGATTGCGTCGCCGCGTTCACCTCGGCGCTGCGCGATCGGGTGCGGGCGACGTATCCGCTGCCCGAGGCCGAGACGGTCGAGATCGAGGTCGTCTCCGACAAGCCGTGGTCGGGCTTCAACTACTACCTCGGCGACTTCCGCTCCCGGGTCGCGATCAACGGTGACCTGACGCAGTACATGTCGTCGCTGCCGCACCTGATCGCCCACGAGGCCTATCCCGGTCATCACACCGAGCACTGCCGCAAGGAGCAGATCCTCGTCGGTGGGGGACAGGACGAGCAGACGATCTTCCTGGTGAACACCCCGCAGTGCCTCATGGCCGAGGGCCTCGCCGACCACGCCCTGCACGCGGCGGTCGGGGACGGGTGGGGCCGATGGGCGCAGGAGATCTACGCCGACCTCGGCCTGCGCTTCGACGGCGAGCGCGCCGAACGCATCTCCCGCGCGACAGGCGGCCTGCTCGCGGTCCGACAGGACGCAGCGCTGCTGCTGCACGACCGCGGTGCCGACGCCGACACCGTCGCCGAGTTCCTCCAACGGTGGCTGCTCGCCACGCCGGCTCGAGCCCGCCAGATGCTGCGGTTCCTCTCGTCGCCGCTGTGGCGCGCGTACATCAGCACCTACGTCGAGGGGTATCGGCTGCTCGGTGCGTGGCTGGACGCCGACCCGCACGGCGACGCCCTGCGCCGATTCGGTCGTCTCCTCGACGAGCCGCTCACGCCTGCCGCACTCAGGGCCGAACTCGCGTCCTGACGGAGTCGCCATAGACTGACCCCATGAGCGCTGACGACCTGACCACCGCCTCGCTGGCCGAGATCGACCCCGACGTCGCCGCCGCGATGAACGGCGAACTGAGCCGCCAGCGCGACACCCTCGAGATGATCGCCTCGGAGAACTTCGTCCCGCGCGCGGTGCTGCAGGCTCAGGGCAGCGTCCTGACCAACAAGTACGCCGAGGGCTACCCCGGTCGGCGGTACTACGGCGGCTGCGAGTACGTCGACGTCGTCGAGGACATCGCACGCGACCGCGCCAAGGAGCTGTTCGACGCCGAGTTCGCGAACGTCCAGCCGCATTCGGGAGCGTCGGCCAACGCCGCCGTCCTCATGACGCTGATGGAGCCGGGCGAGAAGCTGCTCGGCCTCGACCTCGCGCACGGCGGTCACCTGACGCACGGCATGCGCCTCAACTTCTCCGGCAAGCTCTACGAGACCGCCGCGTACGGGGTGAGCAAGGAGGACCACCGCATCGACATGGACGAGGTCCGGTCGATCGCGCTGGCCGAGAAGCCGAAGGTCATCGTGGCCGGCTGGTCGGCGTACCCCCGCACCCTCGACTTCGCGGCGTTCCGCTCCATCGCCGACGAGGTGGGCGCCCACCTCTGGGTCGACATGGCGCACTTCGCCGGGCTGGTCGCGGCCGGCGTGCACCCGTCGCCGGTTCCCTACGCCGACGTCGTCTCCACCACCGTCCACAAGACCCTCGGTGGCCCGCGGTCGGGACTCATCCTGGCCAAGAAGGAGTGGGCCAAGAAGCTCAACTCCTCGGTGTTCCCGGGTCAGCAGGGTGGTCCGCTCATGCACGCCATCGCCGCCAAGGCGGTGACGTTCAAGATCGCCATGAGCGACGAGTTCGTCGCCCGCCAGCAGCGCACCCTCGAGGGTGCCCGCATCCTGGCCGATCGCCTCACCGGCTCCGACGTGGCCTCGTCCGGGGTGTCGGTGCTGACCGGCGGCACCGACGTGCACCTGGTCCTCGTCGACCTGCGCAACAGCGAACTCGACGGTCAGCAGGCCGAGGACCTGCTGCACCAGGTCGGCATCACCGTCAACCGCAACGCCGTCCCGTTCGACCCGCGCCCGCCGATGGTCACCTCGGGACTGCGCATCGGCACGCCCGCGCTGGCCACGCGCGGGTTCGGGGCCGAGCAGTTCACCGAGGTCGCCGACATCATCGCGACCGCCCTGGCGGGTGGGGCCGGCGCCGACGTGTCCGCACTGCGCGGACGGGTGTCGCAGCTGGCCCTCGACTTCCCGCTCTACGAGGGTCTCGAGGAGTGGGGGATGCTCAGCACCCCGGTGCGCGCCTGACCCACCGAGCCCGAGGGTGAGCGACGTCACCCTCTGCCCGTGACTTCGCCCAAGAACCGGCCGGGGGATTCGAGTCGCGGCGCTCCGATGCCTATCCTGGTCACTCGTGACGGACAACGCTGACGACGACCTGATCCTGGTGCTCGAGAAGGCGCTGCCCGAGCTCACCGAGGAGCACGAGCGCGCCGCCATCACCTGGAACCCGCATGACCTCGTCCCGTGGGACGACGGCCGCAACTACGCGTTCCTCGGCGGCAGCGACTGGGAGGAGTCGGACTCGACGGTTCCCGAGGCCACCGGTGTCGCGGTGCTCGCCCTGGTGCTCACCAAGGACAACCTGCCGTCGTTCCACCGCATCCTCGGTGTGAACTTCCCGCCCTTCTCGGAGTGGCGCGCACTGGTCGGTCGCTGGACAGCCGAGGACAACCGTCACTCGATCGCGCTGCGCGACCACCTCATCGTCACCCGCGCCGTCGATCCCGAGTGGCTCGAGGCGCTGCGGCTGTCGCATGTCACGCACGGGTACGAGCAGAACGAGAAGTCGCGGTCGCTGTCGCCGGCGGCCTGCCTCGCGGTGATGGCGGTGCACGAGAACCTGAGCACCTGGTTCGCCTCGCGGTTGGCCGAGGACGTCGAGTCCGAGAGCCTCTCGGGCATCCTGCGCAACGTCGCCACCGACGACGCCGTGCAGGCGTCGACGTTCACGAACTTCCTCAACGCCGCCCTGACCGCGCAGCCGGACGCCACCGTCATCGCCGTCGAGGAGGCCTTCGCGCTGAACCGGCCCATCGGCAGCGACATCGCGGACCTCGCCGACAAGATCCACCTCATCCCCGAGAGCTACACGGGGGCGGAGGCATTCCGCACGGCGGCGACGGCGCTCGTCGACGGTCTGGGCCTGCGGACGCTCGACGGGCTCGGCGCCGACGCCGAGGCGGCTCGCCAGAAGATCCTCGCGCGCACCGAGGCCTGATTCACGCCTGCACGTCCACCTGCGGCCGCCCGTCGGGGATGGTCACCAGTGCGCGTCGATGCAGCCTCTCGGACGGTGATGCGATGGAGTCGGCGACACGGAACTCCGCCTCCCACCGGTCGGGGGACACCCGGTTGAGCACGTAGCCGCGCTGGGCGTTGCCGAACCGCACGTGCGGTGACGCCGCCTTGAGCTGCTGGTCGCTGCTGTCACTGTCGGCCCCGTCCTTACCCGACGCGATCGACGTCCCCGCCAGTTCGACGCCGACGGTGGGGGATTCGCGCGTGTAGGTCGACCGCAGGTCGGACACGACGTTGCGGTGGATGTCGCCGACGATGGACACCAGGTTGCGGGTGCCGCGCTCGCGTGCGCCGTCGAGGATGCGTGCGCGCGATGCCTCGTAGCCGCTCCACCCGTCCATGCTCACCGCGCGGGCCCCGTTCTTCTCCCGCGCCAGGTCGGCGATCGTCGTCTGGTGCGCCAGCACGTTCCACCGCTGACGGCTCGACGCGAATCCGTCGAGAATCCATCGTTCCTGGCGGGCACCCGTGATGGTGCGTCGCGGGTCGGCGGTCTGCGCGTCCTGCGGGGAGTCCGTGTCACCGTTGACCTGATCGCTGCGGTATTGCCGGGTGTCGAGCACGCTGAACCGCACGAGGTCGCCGTAGTCGAATCGTCGGAACGCCTGCACGTCCGCGCCGCGCGGTCGCTGCGTGGCACGGACCGGGGTGTTCTCCCACCACGCCTTGAACGCCTGCGCCCGCCGCGCCAGGAACTGCGGGATCGGGGCGTCGTCCTCGGAGATCGCCCCCGCCCAGTTGTTCTCGACCTCGTGGTCGTCGAAGACGGTGATGAACGGGCTGGTCCGGTGCGCCGCCTGCAGTTGTGGGTCGAGCTTGTAGAGCGCATAGCGCTCCCGGTAGTCGTCCAGTGTCGTCATCTCGGTCAGCGCCGAGGCCGGCAGTGCGGCGGTGTTGCGCCGACCACCGGTTGCGCCGACGCTCTTCTCGTACACGTAGTCGCCGAGGAAGAACACGACATCAGGTGCGGCGGAGGCCATGTCGGCGTAGGCGGGGAAGTACCCATCCGACCACGACTGGCAGGAGGCCCAGGCGAATGTGAGTCCGGCCAGCGGGGCGCCGGGTCGAGGTGCGGTCCGGGTGCGACCGACGTCGGAGAGCTGGCCGTTCGCGCGGAACCGGAAGAAGTACTCGCTGTCGGTTCGCAGTCCCCGGACGTCGGCGTGGACACTGAAACCGTCGGCCGCGGTGGCGATCTCGCTGCCGGAGCGGACCACCCGGGACATGGCCTCGTCGGTCGCCACCTGCCAGTCGACGCGGACGGGCACCACGCCCATCCCGGCGCCGCGGGCCAGCGGTGCCGATGCCAGCCGGGTCCAGAGCACGACGCCGTCGGGGAGTGGGTCACCCGAGGCGACGCCGAGGGTGAACAGATGGTCGCCCGGCGACGCCGGTGCCGCGGCGGAGAAGGAGTCGGCGAACAGGCCGGGGGTCACGGCGAGCGCGCCGGCGACGCCGGTCCACGTGAGGAACCGCCGACGGGACAGCCCTGTGCGCAGTGTCTTGTCCGGGCCGACGGTCACGATCGGGGCGTCTGCGTGCGTCATGGCACCCAGCCGACCAGCCGTGATCGACGGCGAGGTCGAGCGCCGACGACCCCGCGGTGACCATCCGGTGACGGGTCACCACAGGCGTCTCCCGGCCGTCGCCCCCGGTTACCTGTTGTTCACGAACACGCGGTGCGCGGATCGCGTGGCGGGCGCGTCGGCGGGCGTACGTTGACGTCTGACGGGCCGTGGGGAAGCGGTTCGTCCGGGAGGTTCTATTCGTGAGCTGGTCACCCAGCGCGAGGCGGACCGGCCCCGGTCCCGAGGACCGGCCGGTCGGTGTCGACATCCGTCAACGCGGGCGCCGCGTCGACATGAGGAGCCCTCGTGACCACTCGCACCTACGTCCTTGACACCTCCGTGCTGCTGTCCGACCCCTGGGCGGTGTCGCGCTTCGCGGAGCACAGCGTGGTCCTCCCGCTGGTCGTGATCGGGGAACTCGAGGGCAAACGACACCATCACGAACTGGGCTGGTTCGCCCGGGAGTCGTTGCGCATGCTCGACGACCTCCGTCTGGAACACGGCCGCCTCGATCTGCCGGTACCGATCGGCACCGAGGGCGGCACCCTGCAGGTGGAGCTCAACCACACCGACCCCCGCGTGCTGCCCGCCGGATTCCGGACCGAGACCAACGACTCGCGGATCCTGGCCTGCGCGTTGAACCTTCGCGCCGAGGGCAAGGACGTGACGTTGGTGTCCAAGGACATCCCGTTGCGCGTCAAGGCCGGTGCGGTCGGACTCGCCGCCGACGAGTACCGCGCCCAGGACGTCGTCGTCTCCGGATGGTCCGGGATGACCGAGCTCGACGTCGCCGGCTCCAGCATCGACGCGTTGTTCTCCGAGGGGGTCGTCGACATCGACGATGCCCGAGAACTGCCCTGCCACACCGGTGTCCGCCTGCTCGGCGGGTCGTCGAGTGCACTCGGACGTGTCACCCCGGAGAAGCGGGTGCAACTGGTCCGCGGGGAGCGGGAGGCGTTCGGCCTCCGGGGTCGCTCCGCCGAGCAGCGCGTGGCGCTCGACCTCCTGCTCGACGAGTCCGTCGGCATCGTGTCGCTGGGCGGCAAGGCCGGCACCGGCAAGTCGGCACTCGCGCTGTGTGCCGGACTCGAGGCCGTCCTGGAGCGCCGCACCCACCGCAAGGTCGTCGTGTTCCGGCCGCTGTACGCCGTCGGCGGGCAGCAACTGGGCTACCTGCCCGGCAGCGAGGCCGACAAGATGGGCCCCTGGGCGCAGGCCGTGTTCGACACCCTCGAGGGCCTCGCGTCCACCGAGGTGATCGAGGAGGTCCTCTCGCGCGGGATGCTCGAGGTGCTGCCGCTCACGCACATCCGCGGGCGGTCGCTGCACGACTCCTTCGTCATCGTCGACGAGGCCCAGTCGTTGGAGCGCAACGTGCTGCTGACGGTGCTCTCCCGCCTCGGCGCCGGGTCGCGCGTCGTGCTCACCCACGACGTCGCCCAGCGCGACAACCTCCGCGTCGGACGGCACGACGGCGTCGCCGCGGTGATCGAGAAGCTCAAGGGTCATCCGCTCTTCGCGCACATCACCCTCACCCGCAGCGAGCGGTCGCCGATCGCCGCGCTGGTCACGGAGATGCTCGAGGAGTTCGCTCCCGGGGCGTGACACGCGTCACCCACCGGCGTGACCGCGTGTCGGCGCGACACGCCGGTGGTGACGAATCGGCGTCCTGCTTGTGACCGGACGGATATCGCCTGAGGGGGTGTCCGCTCGCATACTTCTCTGGTGCTTGAGAGACGTATGTGGTTGATGAGGCGACTGAGGTCTGCGGTCGCGATGGTGTCGGTACCGGCCGTGGCGGTCGCCGTGGGGATGACGTTGGCCGCCGCGCCGGCGTCGGCTGCTCCCGGTGACACCGTCGCCGGACCCGCGGACTTCCCGACGACCACGCAGATGGTCACCGTGACGGTGAACTCCCGCTCGGACACGACGGGAACGCTGACGGCGTTCGACAAGGTCGACGGAGCGTGGAAGCCCGTCATCGGGCCGGTGAAGGCGTTCGTCGGGTCGCAGGGCATCGGTGCGCCGCGCGACGACGTGCCGCGCACACCCGAGGGGACCTTCGCGTTCGACCAGGCCTTCGGTCGCCAGGCCAACCCGGGCACGAAACTGCCGTACTTCCAGGCCGACAAGCAGGACTGGTGGGACGAGAACCCCAACTCGCCCACCTACAACACCCACGTCCGTCAGGTCGCGAGCCCCGGTGGCGACAGCGAGAACCTCTACGACAGCGGGCCGGTGTACGACTACGCGGTCAACATCGCCCACAACCCGCAGCGGCGGCCCGGCTACGCGTCGGGGATCTTCCTGCACGTGACGGACGGGAACCCCACGCAGGGTTGCGTCGCGGTCGACAAGGCGACGATGGTGCGGGTCCTGCAGTGGCTGGATCCCGGGCGCGATCCGGTCATCCGGATCGGGTTGGCGTCGCAGCAGGCGTGACCGCGGATCGCGGAACCTGTGAATCAGCGTTCTCGATGCGTCACTTCGATATCGGCGATGTAACAATGTGCGCATGAACAGACCCTCCCTGCGCGCCGCCGTACTCAGTGCCGTCGCGGCGGTCGCGCTCGTGCTCGGCCTCGCCACACCGGCGAACGCCGCCCCGGTCGCCCCCGCCGCGGGGTACGGGTTCGCGACCGGTGCCGAGTTCCTGCAGTACTCGCAGGCCGATCTCGACCGGACGCTCGACACGGTAAGGCAGACCAGCGCGGGCTGGATCCGCCTCGGCATCGACCGCAGCCAGATCGAGACGGGCCCGGGGGTCTACAACTGGAGCACCTCCGACCGGGTCATCAACGCGGCCCGGGCGCGTGGTCTGAAGGTGTTGGCGCTCATCGCCTACACGCCGGTCCTGCAGGGTGGGGGTCTCCTGCGGACCGCCCCGCCGGCGAACGTGAACGACTTCGCGACGTTCGCCCAGCGTGCCGTCCAGCGCTACGGCGGCCAGGTGAACAACTGGGAGATCTGGAACGAGCCGAACCTGCCGATCTTCTTCGGCAACATCCCGAACAAGTCGGCGGCGTACTCGCGTCTTCTCAAGGCCACGTACGGCGCGATCAAGCGCGTGCAGCCGAACTCGACGGTGATCGCCGCCGGCCTCAGCCCGATGCAGGGATCCGATTCGCCGGTGGCGTTCGTCAACGACCTCTACCGCTTCGGCGCGAAGGGCTCGTTCGACGCACTCGCCCTGCACCCGTACGTGTTCCCGGGCGGGATCGGTGCCAACCCGAACGGCGCGTGGAGCGACATCGCGGCAGTCCGTGGGCTCATGGTCCGCAACGGGGACGCCGGAAAGAAGGTCTGGTTCACCGAGTTCGGTGCGCCGACCAACGGCCCCCGCAACGGCGGCAACACCCCCGAGCAGCAGCGCGACATCATCGCGTCGCAGCTGGCGGCGTTCGCCCAGATGCCCTTCGCCGGACCGGCGTTCATCTACACGATCCGGGACACCGCCAACGATCCCGGCTCGCTGAACAACCGCGAGACGCGTTTCGGGTCGCTGCTGACGTTCGACTACAAGCTGAAGCCGACGTTCTTCCTGCTCAAGCGCTGACGCCCGCGGGCGCCACGCACCCGCGACATGAAACGACTCCCGCGACTGTGATCACAGTCGCGGGAGTCGTTTCTCGTCGCGGGAGGGGGTTGGCTCAGCGCTCGTGGTCGAGGTTGGCCATCTTCAGCACGTCGAGGCGCTTGTCGAGTTCGGCCTCGGAGAGCTTGTCGCCGATGAGCCCGCGGTCGATCACCGTCTCGCGAATGGTCTTGCCCTCCTTGAGAGCCTGCTTCGCGACGGCCGCCGCCTCCTCGTAACCGATCGCCGAGTTCAGCGGCGTCACGATCGACGGCGAGCTCTCGGCGAGGGTCTTCAGGCGATCGGTGTTGGCCTCGAGTCCGCTGATGCACCGATCGGCGAACAGACGGGACACGTTGGCCAGCAGCTTGAGCGACTCGAGCACGTTGCGCGCCATCATCGGGATGTAGACGTTCAGCTCGAACGCGCCGTTGCCACCGCCCCAGGTGACGGCGGCGTCGTTGCCGATGACCTGCGCCGCGACCTGCGTGACCGCCTCGGGCAGAACGGGGTTCACCTTGCCGGGCATGATCGAGCTGCCTGGTTGCAGGTCGGGGAGGCGGATCTCACCGAGGCCGGTCAGCGGACCCGAACCCATCCAGCGGACGTCGTTGGCGATCTTCGTCAGCGACACCGCGATCGTCTTGAGGACCCCGGACAGCTCGACGAGACCGTCGCGCGCGGCCTGGGCCTCGAAGTTGTCCTTGGCGAGACTGAGCTGCTCGACGCCGGTGCGCGACACCAGGTCTGCGACGACCTTGGTGCCGAACCCCTCGGGAGCGTTCAGGCCGGTGCCGACGGCGGTGCCGCCGATGGGCAGCTCACCCACCCGCAACAAGGACGCCTCGACGCGCTCGATGCCGGCCTCGACCTGGCGCGCGTACCCGCCGAATTCCTGACCGAGCGTGACGGGCACGGCGTCCATGAGGTGAGTGCGACCGGACTTGACGACCTCACGCCACTCCGACGCCTTGCCCGCAAGGGACTCGTGGAGGTGCTGCAGGGCCGGGATCAGGTCCGTCGCAGCGGCTTCCGTCGCCGCGACGTGCGTGGCGGTGGGGAAGGTGTCGTTCGACGACTGCGACATGTTGACGTGGTCGTTCGGGTGCACCTCGACGCCGTTCGACTTCGCGATCGACGCGATGACCTCGTTGGCGTTCATGTTCGAGCTCGTACCCGAACCGGTCTGGAACACGTCGATGGGGAACTGGTCGTCGTGCGCGCCGTCGGCGATCTCGGTGGCGGCGGCGATGATGGCGTCGGCCTTCTCGGCGTCGAGCAGCCCGAGGTCCTTGTTCACCTGCGCGCACGCGGCCTTGAGCAGGCCCATCGCGCGGATCTGGGTGCGCTCGAGCGGGCGGTGTGAGATGGGGAAGTTCTCCACCGCGCGCTGGGTCTGCGCGCGCCACAGCGCGGCCGCGGGGACGCGGACCTCACCCATGGTGTCGTGCTCGATGCGGTACTCGCCGGAAGCAGCCTCATTGCTCATGCAGGCAACCCTAACGGGGGCGTCCGGTGCAGGTGACGTGTGGTCGGCGGTGGCCCGCCGATGCTCACCCGCCGAAGTCGACCGAGGCGAACTCGCGCAGTTTGGTGAGCTTGTGGGTGCCTTCGATGTGGCGGATCGTGCCCGACTTCGAGCGCATGACCAGCGATCGGGTGGTGGCGCCGTTGGAGCGGTAGGTGACACCGCGCAGCATGTCGCCGTTGGTGACGCCCGTCGCGCAGAAGAACATGTTCTCGCCGCTGACCAGGTCGTCGGTCTTCAACACGCGGTCGAGGTCGTGGCCGGCGTCGATGGCCTTCTGCCGCTCGGCGTCGTCCTTGGGCCACAGCCGGCCCTGGATCTCGCCGCCCATGCACTTCATCGCGACGGCGGTGATGATGCCCTCGGGGGTGCCGCCGATGCCGAGCAGCATGTCGACCGAGCTGTACTCGCCGGCCGCGGCGATCGCACCGGCGACGTCACCGTCGGAGATGAGGCGGATCTTCGCGCCCGCGGCGCGGATCTCGCCGATCAGGTCGGCGTGACGAGGGCGGTCGAGCACGACGACGGTCACGTCGCCCACGTCGATGCCCTTCGCCTTCGCGACGGCCTGGACGTTCCACTCGACGGGCTTGGTGATGTCGATCGACCCCGCGGCCTCCGGGCCCACGGCGATCTTCTCCATGTAGAACACGGCCGACGGGTCGAACATGGTGCCGCGCTCGGAGACCGCGATCACGGCGATGGAGTTCGGGCGGCCCTCGGCCATCAGCGTGGTGCCGTCGATCGGGTCGACGGCGACGTCGACCTCGGGGCCCTCGCCGTTGCCGACCTCCTCGCCGTTGTAGAGCATCGGCGCCTCGTCCTTCTCGCCCTCACCGATCACGACGACACCGCGCATCGACACCGTCGAGAGCAGCTGGCGCATGGCGTCGACCGCGGCGCCGTCGCCACCGTTCTTGTCGCCCCGTCCCACCCAGCGTCCGGCGGCCAGGGCCGCGGCCTCGGTGACCCGCACCAACTCCATCGCCAGGTTGCGATCGGGGGCCTGCGGGTTGCGGACGGGCTGCGACATCGATTCCTCCTGGGACGGGCACCGGCGTGCGCCACACAGGCGCGCGGCCGCTCGGGGTCGTCACTGATCCTGTCATGACCGGCGTGGATACTGGTGTGGTGCCCGGCAAACCACGGATCCTCACCGACCACAAGGACATGGTGTGGTCGCTGATCCCGTTGATCGTGATCTGCCTCATCATCGCGGTGGTCTCCGGCAACTGTTCGGTGGGGCTCACGGGCGGCGCGAGCGACGACCGCACCCCCGCCTACGACGTCCGCGGCGGTCTCACCGCCGACGCGCAGACCATGCCGTTCCCGGTCCGCCTGCCGCAGACCCCGGCCGGCTGGAAGCCCAACTCGGGCAGTCGCGCCGGGATCGACGGACGTGTCGTCTCCAACACGGGCTACCTCACCGCCGACGGCGTCTACATGCAGTTGAGCCAGACCGACGCGACCGAGGACGGCCTCGTCGGCTACCTCGACGACAACCGGCCGATCGGGGCCGGCACCACCCAGGTCGGCGGGAAGCAGTGGGTGCAGTACTCCACCTCCGACAGCCGATCGATCTGGGTCGTCGATCTCGGCGACGTGCGGATCGGGCTGTACAGCAAGGGCGGCGAGAAGGACTTCACGACGTTGGCCCAGGCGGTCCTGGCGGCGCCGGTGCTGCCGCGCGGCACCCGTCCCGTCCCTGTCGGCTGACCGACCCACGCCGGTCGTCGACGCCGATCAGTCCTCGGAGTCGTCCTCGCCCTCGAGGTCCCCGTCCTCGCCCTCGAGGTCCCCGTCCTCGTCGTCGGGGACCTCGCCGAGCGCGGTCTCTATACGACGACGCGCACCCTCCAGGTGGTCCTCGCACCGCCGCGCCAACGCCTCTCCGCGCTCCCACAGCGCCAACGAGGCATCGAGGTCGAGACCGCCCTGCTCGAGGGTGCGGACGACCGAGACGAGTTCGTCGCGGGCCTGCTCGTAGCCCAGTTCCTCGATGGGGGTGGGTTCCTCAGCGCTCATCGGTCTTCTTCCGTCTCGAGGGCGCCGCGAGCGGCGCGTCGGGCTGCATCACCGCGGCGCGCATCGCACCGTCGGCGACGCGGACACGCAGCTGGGTTCCGATCGGCATGTCCTCCACCGATCCCACGACGTGCGGCGGATCGTCCCCGGACAGTCGCTGCACCACCGCGTAGCCGCGGGCGAGGGTCTGCGCGGGTCCCAACGTCGCCAGGCGCGCAGCATAGTTCTCGACGCGGTGCTCCTCGAAACCCACGAAGCGGGCGATCTCGCGCCGGGCCGAGACGACGGCCCGCTCCACCTCGGCCACACGGGCGTCGACGAGGCGCACCGGATCGGCGATGACCGGTCGGTTGCGGAGGGCGTCGAGGGCATGTTTCTCGCGGGCGACCCAGTTGCGCAGGGCACCGGCGCTCCGGGCACGCATCTCGGCCAGGCCCGCCAGTTCCGCGGCAACATCGGGGACGATCCGCTTCGCGGCGTCGGTGGGGGTGGCCGCGCGCAGGTCGGCGACCAGGTCGAGAAGCGGGTGGTCGGGTTCGTGGCCGATCGCTGAGACGACCGGCGTGGTCGCGGATGAGACTGCGCGACAAAGTGTCTCGTCGGAGAAGGGAAGGAGGTCCTCCACCGACCCGCCGCCGCGCGCGATGACGATGACGTCGACGCCTCCGTCGGCGTCGAGCTCGGCGAGCGCGCGCAGGATCGCCGGGACGGCCGTCGGACCCTGCACCGGGGTGTTGCGGATCTCCACGTGGACGGCCGGCCACCGACTGCGCGCCACCGACACCACGTCGCGCTCGGCAGCGCCGGCCCGACCCGTGATGAGTCCGACGCCCCGGGGCAGGAAGGGGATCGGGCGTTTGAGGCGCGGGTCGAACAAGCCCTCCGCGTCGAGGAGACGACGGAGTCGTTCGATCCGCGCGAGCAGCTCACCGATCCCGACAGGCCGGATCTCGGTGACGCGCAACGACAACGACGCGCGCCCGGGGTAGAAGGACGGTCGACCGGCCATGACGACGCGGGCGCCCTCGGTGAGCGGCACCTCGGCGCGGTCGAGGACGATCGGCTGGCACGTCACCGTGATCGACATGTCCGCCGACGGGTCCCGCAACTGCAGGAATGCGGTCTTGGTGCCAGGACGTCGACTGATCTGGGTGATCTGCCCCTCGACCCACACCTGACCGAGCCGGTGGATCCAGTCACCGATCTTCGCGTTGAGCGTCCGGACCGGCCACGGGGCGTCGGGACTCGAGGGCCCCGGACCCGGCGTCACTTGGCGCCGGCGGCGGTGATCCGGTTGTCGAGCATCGTCGCGAACGGGGCCCGACCGCGGTGGCTGCGCTCGTACTCCGCGAGCGTCCGCAGGTCGTCGACGTCGATGCTGCGGATCTTCGCGCGCAGCTGCGCCAACGTGAGCGAGTCGTAGTCGAGGTACTCGACGATCTCCGGCGCGTCGGAGGGCGTCGGCGTCGGCGCGGCCTCGACCTCCGACTGCAGCACGGTGTCGGGTGCCGAGCTGTACAGCGCGAACCGCCCCTTGGCGGTCATGGTGTCCTCCGACGACGTGTCGCCCGCGGAGGCGGACGCGGTCGTCGCGGCGGGGGCCTTCTTCGCAGGGGCTTTCTTCGCCGAAGACTTCTTCGTCGGCGCCGTGGCGTCGGGCGCCTTCGTCACCGCGGCCTTCTTCGCCGGGGCCTTGGCGGGCGACTTCTTCGGGGGCGCCTTCGCGACCGGGGTCGTCGCCGCGGCCGCCGGCGTCGGCGGGTCGGCGGGGACCGGTGCGTCCGCCGTGCCGGTGGGCTCGGCGTCGGGGACCGCGGTCAGGGTCGGTGGCTCGTCGGGCTCGTCGTCGACGCGCAGGGCGTCGAGGTCGTCGTCGAACGTCGCCCACGACGGCTGCTCCTGTGCCCGGTGGAACCAATGGTCGAGCGCGTCGTCGCCCTTGATGGCCAGCTCCGCGATGTTCTGCTGCAGCCGCATGGCCACCTGGACGGTGGTGCTCACCGCGGTCATCGGCAGCGTCACAGCAGTGGTGGGCAGCTTCCGCGTCTCCTCGATGGCCGTCACGAGGAGACCGGTCATCACGCGCGCGGCGAAAGGTGGGCGGACCATGGCACAACCTTGCCTCATCGTCACCGACGTCACCAGCGCGGGGACGCCCGGCGCGTCCCCGCGGCCGCGGGCGGCCCGTACCCTGTGGGCATGAGCGATTCCGGCAAACGTGTCCTGCTGGCCGAGCCGCGTGGGTACTGCGCGGGGGTCGATCGCGCGATCGAGACGGTGGAGCGCGCCCTCGAGAAACACGGTGCCCCCGTCTACGTGCGCAAGGAGATCGTCCACAACAAGCACGTCGTGGAGACCCTCACCGAGCGCGGCGTCGTCTTCGTGGAGGAGACCGACGAGGTGCCCGAGGGTGCCCTGGTGGTCTTCTCGGCGCACGGTGTGTCCCCGGCGGTCCACGCGTCGGCCGCCGAGCGTGGCCTGCGCACCATCGACGCGGCCTGCCCGCTGGTCACCAAGGTGCACCAGGAGGCCAAGCGCTTCGCCCGGGACGACTACGAGATCCTGCTGATCGGCCACGAGGGGCACGAGGAGGTCGAGGGCACCGCCGGCGAGGCGCCGGAGCACATCCAGCTCGTCGACGGCCCCGGCAGCGTCGCCTCCCTGGAGGTGCGGGACGAGTCGAAGTTGGTGTGGCTGTCGCAGACGACGCTCTCGGTCGACGAGACCATGGAGACCGTGTCCCGACTGCGCGAGCGGTTCCCGCAGTTGCAGGACCCGCCCAGCGACGACATCTGCTACGCCACCCAGAACCGTCAGGTCGCGGTGAAGGCGATGGCGCCGGACTGCGATCTCGTCATCGTGGTCGGGTCACGGAACTCCTCGAACTCGGTGCGACTCGTGGAGGTGGCCCTGCAGGCCGGCGCTCGTGCGTCCCACCTGGTCGACTACGCGCGCGACATCGACGCGGCGTGGCTCGAGGACGTCACCACCGTCGGCGTCACGTCGGGTGCCTCGGTGCCCGAGGTGCTGGTGCGCGGCGTGCTCGACCGTCTGGCCGAGCACGGCTACGACTCGGTCGAGACCGTCACCACCGCCAACGAGACCCTCACCTTCGCGCTGCCGCGCGAACTGCGCCCCGCCCGCACCGCGGGCTGATCCACGGTGGTCCCCGCGGTCGCCGCACGCGGTGCGACCGTGCTCGACGTCGCCTACGGCCGGTTGGAGAGCTCGGCGGGTACGGGCCTGCGCGTCGGTGCTCTGGTCTCCGCCATCGACGCGGGTTCCGTCGTGGTCGGTGGCCGTCGGCGGCATCCGCGGGACGCATGGGCGTCGGCGGTCGCCGAGGCCGTCGGACGTGACCTGCCCACGAGGGTGATCCTCGCGCACCCGAGCACCTGGGGTCGTCGCCGCGTCGGGGTTCTCCTGGATGCCGTCGAGGCGGTGGTCGGGGGCACCGCGACGGTGACTGCGCAGCCCCGCGCCACGCTGCTGGCCGCGACGAATCTCGAGTCGTCGGTGCTGGCGTGTGTCCTGCTCGAGGCGCACGACGACCGGGTCGACGTGCACCGGCTGCAGCGATCCGCCGACGGCTGGCGCATCGGCCGGACCGTCGTGCTCGACGCCGACTGCACCCCCGACGAGCTCGCCGACCTCGTCGACGACGCGGTCGAGGTGGTCCTCGTCGACGGCGACCGTGCCGATCGAGTCGACACCGTCGTGGACCTCGTCGCCGACGCCACACCCACAGGACGGATCGCCGCCGTCGACCGCGCCCTGCTGCACCGATTCGGTCCGCCGCGCGCCCCGCGGCCGTCACCTCCTCCCTCGCCGAGGCTGGGAAAGCCGGGTCCGGCACGCATCCTCGTCGCGGCAGGAGTGTTCGTGATGGCCGTCGCCGTGGTGGTCGGTCTGGTCGTCTGGCGGGGCGGGGGTGATGACCCCGCTCCGCGTGCGGCGACGGAGACCGCCCAGATCGGGCGGGTGTCCCTCACCGTGCCGCAGGGATGGCGTCGCACGTCGGACCCGCCCGACGCCACCGGGGCGATCGGCTTCACCAGCATCGCCTCCCCGGCGGACGACCGACGGCTCCTGCTCGTCCAGAACGCCGTCCGGGTCGACTCGACCCTCGACTCCGTCGCCACCAGCCTCCGCAACCGGCTGGGTCAGCGCGGTACCGACGCCGTCGCCGAGTTCTCCGCCGACACCACGTTCGCCGGCCGACGCGTCATCAGTTATCGGGAGACGCCCGGGTCCGGCGCGCCGATCCGCTGGTACGTCGTCGTCTCGTCGGCCCTGCAGGCGAGCGTCGGCTGTCAGCCGGGGTCGCAGGGCGAGTCGATCGACGACGCCTGCGCGGCCGCCGTCGGGTCGGTCACGATCGCGCCCCTCTGACCGCATCGGGGCGTTTTGACCCCCTACCTCTGCAGACGTACTCTGGACCGCTGGTGCGTGGCACCCGCGAGCCGGCATGTCCTGGTTCGTCGGGTAACCGGGCCCCGGGTCCCCACTGGTCGCCGGGAATCGCCTCGCCGTCCGCGCCTGACCAGCCCCGATCCTCACCTCGAGGACCGGACCACCCGAACACGGAACGGATACATCTGTGTCTACGTACACACCGAAGGCCGGTGACGTCACGCGCACGTGGCATGTCATCGACGCCAGCGACGTGGTGCTCGGCCGTCTCGCCGTGCAGACCGCGAACCTGCTGCGCGGCAAGCACAAGCCGACCTACGCCCCGCACATGGACGGTGGCGACTTCGTCATCATCATCAACGCCGAGAAGGTCGCGGTCACCAGCAACAAGGCCGAGCGCACCTTCCACTACCGGCACTCCGGCCACCCGGGTGGTCTCACCAAGCGCACCACCGCCGAGCTGCTCGCGACCCGCCCCGAGCGGGTCATCGAGAAGGCCGTGAACGGCATGCTGCCCAAGAACAAGCTGGGGCGCGCCATGATCAGCAAGCTCAAGGTCTACGCCGGCCCCGACCATCCCCACGCCGCGCAGCGCCCGGCCCCCTACGAGATCAAGCAGGTGTCGCAGTGACCGAGCCCCTCGAGAACGCAACCGCCGAGAACGTCGAGGTCGCCACCGACGACTACGTCGTGGACGAGACCACCGGCACCGAGGTGACCGGCGCCGACCTCGCCGAGGCCGTCGCCACCCCGGCCCCGGTCCTCTTCGACCGCCCGATCCAGACCGTCGGCCGCCGCAAGGAGGCCGTCGTCCGTGTCCGCATGGCCCCCGGCAGCGGTGAGTTCACCCTCAACGGCCGGTCGCTGGAGGCGTACTTCCCGAACAAGGTGCACCAGCAGCTCATCAAGGCGCCGCTGGTCACCGTCGAGCGCACCGAGTCGTTCGACATCCACGCCAAGCTCGTCGGCGGCGGCCCCTCGGGCCAGGCCGGCGCGCTGCGTCTGGCCATCGCCCGCGCCCTCATCGAGGCCGCGCCCGACGATCGCCCGGCGCTGAAGAAGGCGGGCTTCCTGACCCGCGACCCGCGTGCTGTCGAGCGCAAGAAGTACGGCCTGAAGAAGGCCCGTAAGGCGTCGCAGTACTCCAAGCGCTGACGCGCCGCACCGGGCGACCGGTGCATCACGACCACACCGAGCAGGTGTCCACGCAACACCGGACACCTGCTCGTGTGCGTTCACGACGAGCCGCATCGCGACGACGACGGGTGGGAGATCAACTGTGGGACGGTATTTCGGCACCGACGGTGTCCGTGGACTGGCGAACGCCGAGCTGGGTCCCGAACTCGCGCTGAGGATCGCGCGGTCGGCAGCGCAGGTGCTCGGCGGTCAGGCCGCCGCGGGCGACGGGTCCCGAGCGGTGGCCGTGGTCGGTCGCGACCCCCGTGCCTCCGGCGAGATGCTGGAGGCGGCGGTCTGCGCGGGACTGACGGCGGCCGGCGTCGACGCGCTGCGTGTGGGCGTGCTGCCGACCCCGGCGGTCGCGCATCTCACCGCCCACCACCGCGCCGCGTTCGGCGTCATGATCTCCGCCTCGCACAATCCCATGCCGGACAACGGGATCAAGCTCTTCGCAGCCGGCGGCCACAAGCTCGCCGACGACGTCGAGGACGCGATCGAGGCCCGCATGGACGGCGAGGGCGAGGTCGTCGAACCACCCACCGGTGACCGTATCGGACGGGTTCTCGACGCCGGCGCGGATGCGGCAGGGGTCTACCTCGCACACCTCGCGGACGTGGCCCCGAGCGCGGCCACGGGGCTGACGGTCGTGGTCGACTGTGCCAACGGCGCCGCGAGCTCCGTTGCGCCGCAGGCATATGAGACCGCCGGTGCCCGGGTCGTCGCGATCAACGCCGACACCGACGGGTACTCGATCAACGACGGGTGCGGCTCGACCCACATCGATGTCGTCGCCGCGGCCGTGCGCGAGCACGGCGCCGATCTCGGCATCGCCCACGACGGTGACGCCGACCGCTGCCTCGCCGTCGATCACACGGGGACACCGGTCGACGGTGACGCGATCCTCGCCGTGCTGGCCCTGGCGATGAAAGACGCGGGAACGCTGCGCGAGGACACGCTCGTCGCGACCGTCATGAGCAATCTCGGACTCCACATCGCCATGCGCGCAGCGGGAGTCACCGTCCGCACGACGGCCGTCGGCGACCGCTACGTCGTCGAGGAGTTGCGATCGGGGGCGTTCTCGCTCGGTGGCGAGCAGTCGGGCCACGTCGTCGTCCCCGACCACGCGACGACCGGTGACGGCATCCTCACCGCACTGCTGCTGATGTCCCGGATGACCACGACGGGACGCAGTCTCGCCGACCTCGCCTCGGTCGTCTCGGCGCTGCCGCAGGTGCTCATCAACGTGCCCGTCGTCGACAAGCGTTCCGTCGCCGAGGCCGACGTCGTCCGAGCGGCCGTCGCCGGGGCGGAGGCCGAGCTCGGCGACGCCGGGCGGGTGCTGTTGCGGCCCTCGGGGACGGAACAACTCGTCCGCGTGATGGTCGAGGCGTCCACGCAGTCCCATGCCCAGCAGGTCGCCGGGCGGATCGCCGAGGTCGTCGGCGGGGTCGGTCGATGACCGCGGGCGCCGCGGGTCCCGCCCTGGAGGCGGTCCTGTTCGACTTCTCCGGCACGCTGTTCCGCTTCACCGAACGAGCGGAGTGGTTCGCCGATCTCCACGACGCGGACGGCGCCCCGATCGACGTCGGTCTGCAGGCCGAGCTGATCCGGCGCATGACCGCCCCGACAGGGATCCCGGCCGACCTCGGACACGACGAGCGCGCAGCGTGGGAGCGGCGAGACCTCGATCCCGAGCTGCACCGACGGGCCTACCTCGCCGTCCTGCGCTCGAGCGGACTCAGCGTGCCCGGGCACGCGGAGTCGTTGTACGAGCGTGTGCTCGACCCACGGTCGTGGGATCCCTACCCCGACACCGTCGAGGTGCTCACGCGACTGCACGCGGACGGCGTCGGCATCGGCATCGTCAGCAACATCGCCTTCGACCTGCGGCGTGTCCTGGCCCGGTTCGACCTCGACGGGCTGGTGGGGGCCTGGGCGCTCTCGCACGAGGTCGGGCGGATCAAGCCCGACGCGGGGATCTTCGCCGCCGCACTCGACGCACTCGGCGTCCCCGCCGATCGGACGCTCATGGTCGGCGACAGCGACGAGGCCGACGGCGGCGCGCGGGCCCTGGGTTGCCGGTTCGCGCTGGTCGCGCCGGATCCCATCCCGGACCGCCCGCACGCACTGCTCGACGCCGTCCGTGCACACGGCCTGCTGAACGGATGACCGGCGCGGCCCGGCGGCCGCTACCCTGACCCGCATCGGAACCGGATCCGTGTCTCCTGCGTCCAACGCAGGAGACACGGTCGCCCGGCCGTGCCGCAGAGGGGAGGCGTGATGAGCGGGCGGATGGAGATCGACACCGACCGGGTGCGGTCACTCGCACGTGTCCTCGCCGACGCTGCCGACGGCCTGTCCGCGGCCGCACGCACCGCCGCGGACGTCCCGCCGCTCGGCCCGTCGCCGACGGCCTGGGCCGACGCCGCGGCGCGACACGACGCGGGACTCGCGGCCGTCGCGGACACGCTCGGTGTCCTCGCCGACCGCGCCGCGACCGTCGCGGACGCGCTCGTCGCCGCGGTCGGGGCCACCCGGGCCCAGGACGCACAGACCGCGCGGTCCATCGCCGACGCATCGGGGGAGCGGTCGTGACCGTGCCGGTCGCGGCATTCGTGGCCGCCCTCACCCCGGTCGCCCGCGAGGTCGGTGTGACGCTCCCGTCCTCGCAGGCGTGGACGGATCGACTCGCCGCGATCGACGGCGTCGACGTCGACGTGCTGGTCGAGGAGTCCCGGCGGCTGCGATCCCTCGCGGATTCCGTGACCGCAGTCGCCGACGCCGTCGGGGCCGTCGCGGACGACCTGCCTGCCGCCTGGCACGGCATCGCCGGACAGAACGCCCACACCGCCGTCGCGGAGATCCACCGCTCCTGCGGGGAGACCGGCCACCGACTACGCGTCGCGGCCGGTGCCACGGCTGCCGCGGCACGCGGTGTCACGGACCTGCGTGCCGCACTGCACTCGACCCTCGCCGTGGTCCCCGGCCCCGTCCTCGCCGGGCGGGCGATCGCCGAACTGACCCGGCTTGACCTGCAGACCAACCGCGCGGTGATCGCGGCCCTGCTGCAGACCGCGGTCACCACAGTCGAGACCGCGTTGGCCGTCACGGAATCCGCGATCACCGAGGTCCTCACCGTCCTCGCCGACTGCAGCGGCCGACTGGCGCAGACGCCCGACCCGGGCGTCGACCGCACCGACGTCGTCCACGATCGGCGACCGACGGTGGCCCTGACAGGCGTCGTGGGAGCACTCGCCGGGGCGGGCGCGGCGACCGCCGCCGCCGTGGGGATGGCGGCTGTCGGGGCCGCCGGGGTCGTCGCGCAGCTCGTCGAGACCGCTCTCGACACACCCGCAGAACCCGACACACCCGCAGAACCCGACACACCCGCAGAACCCGACGAGCCCCGGCCGTCGCCGACCGCGCCCTCCGACACCCCTGTGCCACCACCGGACATCGCGGCGCCCCCGCACCCGCAGGGCGACCCGGGCAAGGATCGAGCGGAGACGCCGAACGCCCCTGCCACCGGGACGCGCCCACAGCTCAACCTCCGATACGACGACGAGGAGCCGGCGGCGCCGGCGCTTCGTGACCCGGCCACGTCGGATCCCGTCCCCGACAGGCCGCCGGCGCCGGTCGACGACGATCGGGAGACACCGGTGGCGCCTCCGGAGAAACACGAGGCGCCCGCCGTCGCCACGCGTCCCGGGCCCGTGGCCACACCGGACCCCGACGACGGCGGGGGGCTGGCGTTGGCGGGGGACCGGTGACGACGACGAGAGTGCGGTCGTGAACCCCGCGGATCAGATCGAGGCGATCGTCGCGCGCGCCGTCGCCACGCTGCGGTCGGTGGAGCGACGGCACCGCGCGGACCAGGACGTCGCGGCGGCCCGGTGGCGCGACCCCGCCGTCGACGACGAGGACGAGACGACGCAGGATCCCGACGAGGACAGCGTCGACGAGAGGAACCGGCCCGTGCTGGGACCAGCGGAGATCGCTGCGCTCAGCGACGCAGCAGGCGGGTGAGCTGGTCGGCGTCGGGGTCCTCGACGGTCTCCGGGTCCACCGTGACGAGCGTGCCGATCTCCTCCGACGGGTCGGCGAACGCCGCGTAGGTCGCGTCGCCCTGGACGCCGCGGCGCCGGCCGGGGTCACCGAGGGTCGCGAGCAGGAAGCCGGTCAGCACGGCGCGGGTGGCGCGCTGGGTCTTCTTCTGGTCGGAGTCGTCGCCGAGACGCTTGCGGATGCTGAAACCCTCGGCCAGCCCGCGGTTCGACGACTTCGGGACCGTGCGCAGGGCGACCTGGTCACCCTGCAGCGAGCGCCGCAGCGCGAGCGCGTTGGACGTGACGCCGTCGAGGTCGTCGGGCGCGGCGAGGACCAGCGCGGGGACGCGGGCGCGGTGTGCCGCCGGCAACACGGCCGGTGACGTCGGGGCCGGGAACAGCGCGGCCAGTGCGCGGGCGCGGTCGGAGTCACCGGCGGCGAGGACCGCGGCGGAGGCGCCCAACCCGTGGCCCGCGACTCCGAGACGCTCGGGGTGGACGGTGATACGGCCCGGACCCAACCGGACCGACGAGATCACCTGCAGGGCGGTGCCCAGGTCGGCGGCCAGGGCCCGGTCGGACGCCAGCGGTCCGCGCTCGGTGTCGGGGACGGCGACGACGATGCCCCAGGACGCGAGATGCTCCAGGGTGCCGATGTACTGCCTGCTGTGGGTCAGCCAGCCGTGCCCAAACGCGATGCCGGGCAGGTCGGACCCGGCCTCGGGGGTGTAGACGATGCCGGGCAGGCCGACGACGGCCATGTCGCCCCGCAGGACGCGGTGCGGACCGCGTCGGGACAACTGGGAGACGAGCTTCTTCACCGAGGCCACGCGTCGACCCTATGACAGGCGACGTGCCGCGGGTCACGCGACGGCGCCGGACACGGTTTCGCGAGCGTATGGGCCGTCGCAGTACCCTGTCACGAATGTGTGGAATCGTCGGATACGTCGGTCGGCGCGATGCGCTGGAGATCGTCGTCGAGGCGCTGCGCCGGATGGAGTACCGCGGCTACGACTCGGCCGGGGTGGCCATCCTCGACGGGCACGGCGGAACCGCCGTCGAGAAGCGGGCCGGACGGCTCGAGAACCTCGACAAGCAGCTCGCGACCGTCGGGCGTGAGGCCTTCGCCGGGACCACCGGCATGGGCCACACCCGCTGGGCGACGCACGGCCGGCCCACCGACCGCAACGCGCACCCGCACACCTCGCGCGACGGCAAGGTCGCGGTGGTGCACAACGGCATCATCGAGAACTACGCGCCGCTGCGCGCCGAGGTCGAGGCGGCCGGCGTCGAGTTCAGTTCCGACACCGACACCGAGGTCGCGGTGCACCTGCTCGACCTCGAGTACACCAAGGGTCCCCACGCCGGTGACTTCATCGCCTCCGCCTACGCCGTCCTCGCCCGGCTGGAGGGCGCGTTCACCCTGGTCTTCACCCACTCCGACCACCCGGACACCATCGTCGCCGCGCGCAGGTCGACGCCGCTGGTCGTGGGCGTCGGCGACGGGGAGATGTTCGTCGGGTCCGACGTCGCCGCCTTCATCGACCACACCCGCGACGCGGTGGAGCTCGGGCACGACGAGGTCGTCGTGATCACCACCGACGGCTACACGATCACCGGGTTCGACGGGTCGCCGCGGACGGGTACGCCGTTCCACATCGACTGGGATCTCGCCGCCGCCGAGAAGGGCGGCCACGACTACTTCATGCTCAAGGAGATCGCCGAGCAGCCGCAGGCCCTCGCCGACACCCTCGTGGGCCACTTCGAGAACGGCCGCGTGATCCTCGACGAGCAGCGGATCACCGACCAGGACCTGCGTGACACCGACAAGGTCTTCGTCGTCGCGTGTGGCACCGCGTATCACGCGGGGTTGCTGGCGAAGTACGCGATCGAGCACTGGACGCGGCTGCCGGTCGAGGTGGAGCTGGCCAGCGAGTTCCGCTACCGCGACCCCGTGCTGGACCGGTCGACGCTGGTGGTGGCGATCTCGCAGTCGGGGGAGACCGCCGACACGCTGGAGGCCGTCCGCCACGCCAAGGAGCAGAAGGCGCGGGTGCTGGCGATCTGCAACACCAACGGCGCGCAGATCCCCCGCGAGTCCGACGCCGTGCTCTACACCCACGCCGGTCCGGAGATCGGTGTCGCGTCGACGAAGTGCTTCCTCGCCCAGATCGCCGCCGCCTACCTCGTGGGTCTCGCGCTGGCCCAGGCCCGCGGGACCAAGTACCCCGACGAGGTCGCACGGGAGTTCCGTGAGCTCGAGCGGATGCCGGAGGCGGTCGAGAAGGTCCTCACCACCGTCGAACCCGTGCGTGAGCTCGCGCGGGGCCTGGCCGACAGCCGCACCGTGCTGTTCCTGGGCCGTCACGTCGGCTACCCGGTCGCCCTCGAGGGCGCGCTGAAGCTGAAGGAACTGGCGTACATGCACGCCGAGGGTTTCGCGGCGGGTGAGCTCAAGCACGGACCGATCGCGCTCATCGAGGACGGCGTACCGGTGATCGTCGTGATGCCGTCCCAGCAGGGCCGCCCGCTGCTGCACTCGAAGATGGTGAGCAACATCCGGGAGATCCAGGCCCGCGGTGCCCGCACCATCGTCATCGCCGAAGAGGGCGACGGTGTCGCCGCCGAGTTCGCCGACCACCTCGTGGAGATCCCCGCGACGACCACCCTCCTGCAACCACTCGTCTCGACGGTGCCGTTGCAGGTCTTCGCCGCCGCGGTGGCACAGGCCCGGGGCTACGACGTCGACAAGCCTCGCAACCTGGCCAAGTCCGTCACGGTCGAGTAGACGATGCGGAGCCACCACACGGTGTCGTCGATCCGCGCCGCCGAGGAGGCGACGGGCTCGCTGCTGACCGACGGGGTGCTGATGCGCCGCGCGTCGGGCGGTCTGGCCGCGGTGCTGCTGAACGAACTCCGCGACCGGTGCGGGGCCGTCTACGGAACCAGGGTCGGGATCGTCGTCGGCTCCGGTGACAACGGCGGCGACGCGTTGCACGCGGGAGCACGGCTGGCCCGGCGCGGCGTGTTCGTCGTCGCGCTCGCCCTCGACCCCGACCGCGTCCACCCCGGCGGGTCCGCGGCCTTCGACGCCGCGGGTGGCCGTTGGGCGACAACGCTTCCCGCCGATCTCGACCTCGTCGTCGACGGTGTGGTGGGACTCGGGGGCACCGGGCCGCTGCGTCCGGCCGCGGCCGCCGTGTTCAGCCGGGTCCGCGCCCCGATCGTCGCCGTCGACCTACCGTCCGGTGTCGACGCCGACACCGGACTCGTCAACGCACCCGCGGTGCACGCCGCGGTCACCGTGACGTTCGGCGCACTGCGTCGCGCACACGTCCTCGCGGCCCCGCAGTGCGGCCGGGTCGAGGTCGTCGACATCGGGATCGACCCGGGCACAGCGGAACTCGTCTCCCTGTCCGACGCCGACATCGCCCAGGAATGGCCTGTCCCGGGGCCGTCGGACGACAAGTACACCCAGGGCGTGGTCGGGGTGATCGCTGGTTCCGACCGCTACCCCGGGGCCGCCGTGCTGTGTAGCAGTGCCGCCGTCGCCGCGACGTCGGGCATGGTCCGCTACGTCGGCTCGGCCGCCGGGCAGGTGGTGGCGCGGCACCCCGAGATCGTCGCCGCACCCGATCTCGCCACCGCCGGTCGCGTGCAGGCGTGGGTCGTCGGGCCGGGCGCCGGGACCGACGACACCGCCGAGGACCTGGTGCAGCGGATCCTCGCCACCGACGTCCCCGTCCTCGTGGACGCCGACGGGTTGACCGTGTTGTCCCGCCACCGCGACTGGCTGGCCGGTCGTTCCGCGCCCACCCTGCTCACCCCGCACGCCGGTGAGTTCGCGCGCCTGGCCGGTCACGAGGTCGGTGCCGATCGGGTCGGTGCCGCCACCGATCTCGCCGCCGACCTCGGCGTCACGGTGCTGCTCAAGGGCCGCATCACTCTCGTCGCGGACGCGGCCGGACCGGTCATCGCCAACGACGCCGGGTCCTCGTGGGCGGCGACAGCCGGTGCGGGGGACGTGTTGTCGGGGATCGCCGGGTCACTCCTGGCGGCCGGCCTCGCCCCTCGCGTCGCCGCGGCGGCCGCGGCTCGGGTGCACGCTCGCGCGGCCCTGCTCGCCGCCCATGGTGTGCCCGGTAGCGACGGAGACGGGCCCGGCGCGCCCATCGGTGCGTCGGACCTGCTGGCCGCGGTGCCGTCCGCGATCCGCGAGATCCGTTCCACCGCAACCGTATCGGGACGCCGGTGACCGCTGCCCTCGACGCCTGCGTCGACCTCTCGGCCATCGCCCACAACGTCGGGGTGGTCGGACGGCGAGCCGGGGCGCCCGTGCTCGCCGTCGTCAAGGCAGACGGCTACGGCCACGGTGCGGTGGAGGTCGCGCGTGCAGCGCTCGACGCCGGAGCCGTCGCCCTCGGTGTCGCCACCGTCGCGGAGGCGCTGGCGGTCCGCGCCGGGGGGATCGCGTCCCCGCTCATCGCCTGGCTGCACACCCCGTCGACCGACTTCGCGCCGGCCGTCGCCGCCGACGTCGAGATCGTCGTCTCCTCGCAGGCTCAACTGGACTCGCTGCTGGACGTGGCCCGCAGCTCGGGGCGTGCGGTGCGGGCAGGGGTCAAGATCGACACCGGTCTGGGTCGCAACGGTGTCGGGATCCACGAGTGGCCCGGCGTCCGCGACGCCCTCGTCCGTGCCGTCGCCGACGGGCTGATCGTGCTCGGGACGGCGATGTGTCACCTCGCCCACGGCGACATCCCCGACCATCCCCTCAACGACGAGCAGGCGGCCCGCCTCGACGCCTGCGTCGTCGAGCTGGCCGCGGCCGGTGCGGCACCCGAGGTCGTCCACATCTCCAACAGTGCTGCGGCGCTGACCCGTCCGGACCTCTCGCGTGACATGGTGCGTGCGGGCATCGCGATCTACGGCTTCTCCCCGCTCGTCGGCGACCACGCCGACCCCGGGCTGGTCCCGGCCATGACGCTCACCGCAGAGGTGTCTGCCGTGAAGAGGGTGTCCGCAGGTCAGGGCGTGTCGTACGGCCACACCTGGGTCGCCCCGCGCGACACCACGCTGGGCCTGCTGCCCGCCGGCTACGCCGACGGTGTCCCACGACTCCTCTCGAACCGGTTGCGCGTGGCCGTGAACGGCAGCATCGTGCCGGGTGTGGGACGGGTGTGCATGGACCAGATGGTCGTCGATCTCGGACCGGTCACCGACGTGCGGCCGGGTGATCGAGCAGTGCTGTTCGGGACCGGCGCCGACGGTGGCCCCACCGCCACCGAATGGGCCGACACCGTCGGCACCATCGACTACGAGATCGTCTCGGGCATCCGCGGTCGCGCGGTGCGGCGCCACGTCGACTCCCGGGTGCTCGGCCGATGAGCCAGGACCGTCAGCGCAGGATCGGGGTCCTGGCCGGCGCGGCCGGCGTCGCGACACTGGGCGCGGTCGCGCTCGGCGGACTCGCGCGGGACCTCACCCGAGGGTCGTCGCGGGAGGACCCGAACGTCGACGTCGACTTCGACGCCGTCTACGACGACCGCGCCAGCATCGTCATCGCCGACGACGGTGTGCCGCTGGCGGTCCGCGAGGTCGGCCCCGCCGAGGCACCGATCTCCGTCGTGTTCGTCCACGGCTTCGCCCTGCGCATGTCGAGCTGGCACTTCCAGCGGGTGCGCCTCCAGCAGGTCTGGGGCGACAACGCCCGCCTGGTCTTCTTCGACCACCGGGGGCACGGTGAGTCCGGGGACGCGCCGGCCGAGACGCTGACCATCCCGCAGGCCGGGGCGGACACCGCCGCGGTGATCCGGGCCGTCGCCCCGCATGGTCCCGTCGTGGTCGTCGGGCACTCGATGGGCGGCATGGCCGTCATGGCTCTCGCCGCGCGGGAGCCGGAGCTGTTCGGTGACAAGGTGATCGCAGCGGGACTCGTGGCGACCGCGGCGCGCGGGATCGCCGACATGGGCGTCGGCCAGGGACTGCGCAACCCGCTGCTGAACGCGGTCCGGTATTCAGTGCGACGCGCACCGAAGACCGTCGCGACCGGTCGTGGGGCGACACGTGCGCTGTTGGCGCCGGTCCTCACCGCGGCGAGCTTCGGGTCGACGTTCCACTCGCCGTCGCTGAGCGCGTTCGCGTCGTCGATGATCCACGAGACCCCCGTCGACACCGTCGTCCCGTTCCTCCGGGCGCTCGAGAACCACGACGAGACAGCCGGTCTCGAGGCGCTACGCCGCATCCCGACGATGGTGGCGTGCGGCTACGAGGACTGCCTCACCCCGCTGGCGCGCTCGGTCGAGCTGCACGGACAGCTCGGTGACTGCGACCTCGTCGGCATCCCCGATTGCGGGCATCTCGTCCTGTTGGAGAGACCCGATGTCGTCTCCGACGCGATCGAGCGGCTCGTCGCCCACAGCGTGCGGCGATGACCGACCTCGGCAACCGACGGCTGCTGCCCACCGTCGCCGACACCGAGGCGCTCGGGGCCGAACTCGGCGCCGGCCTGCACGCGGGTGACCTCGTCGTCCTGGACGGCCCGCTGGGGGCGGGCAAGACCGCGCTGGCCCGGGGGATCGGTGCCGGCCTGGGCGTGGAGGGCCGGATCAGCTCACCCACGTTCATCATGGCCCGCGACCACCGTCCGGGGCGGCCCGGCGGGGTCGGCATGGTGCACGTCGACGCCTACCGGCTCGGGTCGACCGGCGGCGACGTCCTCGCCGACCTCGACGCCCTCGACCTCGACACCGATCTCACCGAACGGGTCGTGGTGGTCGAGTGGGGCGCCGGCGTCGTCGAACGTCTCGCCGACCGCCACCTGCTGGTCCGCCTCCGCCGCGGGCACGACACCGACGAGCGCACCGCCGCCTGGGATTGGATCGACGCCCACGCCTGACCTGACCCGGCCCCTCCCCACCACCCCGTCGACTGGGCGGTTGGACGCGTCGACTGGGCGGTTGGCGAGGTCGACTGGGCGTTCGGACGCGCCGCGTGACCCCTACCGCCCACTCGACGCCGCCAATCGCCCACTCGACGCCGCCAACCGCCCACTCGACGGGTGGGAGACGGCGGGATTCGGGGTCGGGTGCGGGTGCCGACTACCCTGGGTCACCGTGCTCGTCCTGGCCATCGACACCGCGACCCCGGTCCTCGTCGTCGGCGTCGGACGTGTCGACGGGACCGTGAGCACGCTCGCCGAGCGCCGTGTCCCGACCGCCCGCGGGCACGCAGAGGTCCTCAGCGGCCTCGCCCTCGACTGCCTCGCTGAGGCCGACGTCGCGCGAAGCGATCTCGACGCCGTCGTCGTCGGATGCGGACCCGGCCCGTTCACCGGACTGCGGGTCGGGATGGCGAGCGCCGCCGCCTTCGCCGACGCGCTGGATCTCCGTGCGGTGGGTGTCTGCTCGCTCGACGCGATCGTCGCCGGGACCGACGTCGCCCGGCGTGGGACCACGCTCGCCGTCACCGACGCCCGCCGTCGTGAGATCTACTGGGCGCGCTACGTCGACGGCGTCCGGACCGACGGCCCGGCGGTGCAGGCGCCCGCGACGCTCGCCGACGACCTCGACCACCCGGACACCGTGGTCGGTTCCCCTGACCACGCCGGGCTCATCGGCCTGACCGCGGAGCCGGACACCGAGGCGCCCACGGTGGCCGGGCTCATCGCCGCCGCCCGGGACGCCCTTGTCGACGACCACGAGCCGGAGCCTCTCGTCCCGCTGTACCTACGTCGCCCCGACGCCGTCGAACGGGCACGGCCGTGACCACGATCGCACCCCTCACCGTCGACGACGCACCGCGGTGCGCCGAACTCGAGCGCGCCATCTTCGCCGACGAATCACCCTGGCCCGTCGAGGCGTTCGTCGCCGAGATCGGCTCGTCGAGGAACCGGTACGTCGGTGTCCGCGACGACAGGGGCGTTCTCGTGGGGTACGCCGGCATCAGCGTCCTCGGCCGCGTCGGCGGCTACGAGTGCGAGATCCACACCATCGCCCTCGATCCGGACCATCGCGGGTCGGGAGTCGGTCGCGCACTGCTCCGCTCGCTCCTCGACGTCGCCGACGACAGACAGGCGGAGACGTTCCTCGAGGTTCGCACCGACAACGACGCGGCGATCTCGCTGTACGAGTCCGTGGGTTTCGAACGTCTCGGATTACGCAAGGGCTACTACCAGCCGATCGGCGCGGATGCGTACACGATGCGTCGGCCGCCGCTCGGGGCCGGCCCCCGAAGCGAGGGGGTTGCCCGGTGATCGTCATGGGCATCGAGAGTTCCTGCGACGAGACCGGTGTCGGCATCGTCGACCTCGCCGACGACGGCACCGTGACCATGCTGGCCGACGAGGTCGCCTCCAGCGTCGACGAGCACGCCCGCTTCGGTGGGGTGGTGCCGGAGGTTGCCTCACGTGCCCACCTCGAGGCGATCGTGCCGACGATGCGACGCGCCCGTCAGACCGCCGACATCGACCGGCCCGACGCGGTGTGCGTCACCATCGGCCCGGGTCTGGCCGGCGCGCTCCTGGTGGGCGTCTCGGCGGCGAAAGCCTATGCGGCGGCGTGGGATGTACCGCTCTACGCCCTGAACCACCTCGGTGGGCACGTGGCCGTGGACACCCTCGAACACGGCCCGATGCCGCCGTGCGTGGCGCTGCTGGTGTCCGGTGGTCACACCCACCTCCTGCGCGTCGACGATCTCGGGTCGCCGATCGGCGAGCTGGGGACCACCGTCGACGACGCCGCCGGCGAGGCCTTCGACAAGGTGGCGCGCCTCCTCGACCTCGGTTACCCCGGCGGTCCCGCACTCGATGCCGCCGCCCGCGAGGGTGATCCGACTGCGATCGCCTTCCCGCGGGGCATGACCGGCCCGCGGGACGCCCGCTACGACTTCTCGTTCAGCGGGGTGAAGACCGCCGTCGCCCGCTTCGTCGAGAAGTGCACGCGGGCGGGCGATCCGATCCCCGTCGCCGACATCGCCGCGTCGTTCCAGGAGTCCGTCGCCGACGTGCTGACGCTGAAGGCCATGCGGGCCTGCGAGGACCTCGACGTCGACACCCTCGTCCTCGGCGGGGGAGCGACGGCCAACTCCCGGATCCGGTCGTTGGCGCAGGAACGGTGCGCGGCCGCCGGTGTCACCCTGCGCGTCCCCCGACCGCGACTGTGCACCGACAACGGCGTCATGATCGCGACGCTCGGTGCGCACGTCATCGCCGGTGGCACCCCGCCGTCGGCGTTGTCGGTGGCGACCGACCCCGGCATGTCCGTCCAGATCAGTGCGTACCGCTGACCGCGGTCAGTCCGTGAGATCGGTTGCGCCGCACAGGGTGCGACCGTCGGAGTCGACGGCGGTGGCGCGGAGCACGGCCCGGTGGGCGGGCTTGGCCTCCTCGTAGCGCGACAGCCCCTGGGGCGTCAGCGCGGTGAACACCGACCGGCGGTCTGCCGCGCACATCGATCGCTGCGCCAGCCCGTCCTTCTCGAGGCCCGCGACCAACCGCGACAGTGCGCTCTGGCTCAGGTGCACCTGCGCGGCGAGTTCGCTCATGCGCAGTGAATGGTCGTCCGCGGCGGCGAGGAGTTCGAGGACCTCGAACTCGCTGCCGGTGAGTCCGTGCGCCGCCTGCAACGTGCGATCGATCTCGCACGACACCCGGTGATACCGGACGGAGAGCTGCTGCCAGGCGGCGGCGAGTCGGTCGTCGGCGCATGGCGTCGTCGTCATCGTCGACGCGGACACATCTGCGGTCATGGCCGCATCATACCCCTTGTCCCTGCATTTGTTGCAGACAAATTATTTGTAGACACATCCAATGCGTGTGCATATAGTCCCCGCATGACTGTGAGACTCGAGGACATCCGCCCGGGGGAACCCTGGCCGACCGTGGACGCGGTGGACGACACCGCCGCTCGGACGGCGCGGGATCGACACGCGGGGACACGACGAGAAGACACCACGTACGACGGAGCCGGTGCGACGCCGGCGCACATGACGGTCACCACCGCCGGGGGATGGGCCGCCCGCACGTGGATCCTGCTGGTGGTGTTGGCCGGCGTCCTGTTCCTCGACGGCCTCGACGTCTCGATGGTGGGTGTCGCCCTGCCCTCGATCGGTGCCGACCTGTCCATGACGCAGTCGCAGCTGCAGTGGATCGTGTCGGGATACGTCCTGGGGTACGGCGGTTTCCTGCTGCTCGGCGGCCGCGCCAGCGACCTCTTCGGCCGGCGGCGCGTCTTCCTCTGGGCGCTGGCCGTCTTCGCGGCGGCATCGGTCGTCAGTGCCGTGGTGCAGGTCGACGAGGCGATCGTCGCCCTGCGGTTCGTCAAGGGCATCGCCGCGGCGTTCACCGTCCCGGCCGGCCTGTCGATCATCACGACGACGTTCGCCGAGGGGCCGGCCCGCAACAAGGCACTGAGCATCTACACCGTCTGCGGCGCCAGCGGCTTCTCGCTGGGGCTCGTGTTCGGCGGCCTGCTCACCGAGGTCTCATGGCAGGCGACACTGCTGTTCCCCGGGCCGATCGCGGCCGCGCTGCTGCTCGCCGGCATGCGCGTCATCCCGCGGACGCGGCGCACGCCGGTGCGGTTCGCCCAGTTCGACCTCGCCGGTGCCCTGACAAGCACGGGCGCGTTGCTCGCGCTGGTCTACGCGGTGGTCCAGGCCCCGACCTCGGGGTGGGCCAGCACGCAGACGATCGTGCTGTTCGCCGCCGCCGCGGTGCTGTTCGGCGCGTTCGTCGTCGTCGAGCGACGCCACGGCGCACCGCTGCTCCGTCTCGGCATCCTGCGGTCGACGACCCTGGTCCACGCCAACGTCGCGGCGGCCGCGATGTTCGGCGGGTACGTCGCCTTCCAGTTCCTGGTGACCATCTACCTGCAGAACACCCTCGGCTGGTCGCCGATCGCGATGGCGCTCGGTTTCCTGCCCGCCGGGCTCCTGGTCGCCATCAGTGCGACCGGCATGGACCGTGTGCAGGCACGCATCGCGACGCCCGTGCTCATCGCGGTCGGGCTCACGGCGTTCGTCGCCGGGTACCTGCTGTTCCTGCGGACCGAGCCGGGGCAGGGGTACGCCCAGTTCCTGCTGCCCACGATCGTCCTTCTGGGCGTGGGCTTCGCCCTGTGCTTCCCGGCCGTCAACGCGCAGGCGACGTCGGGCGTCGCCGACCACGAACAGGGCCTGGCGTCCGGTCTGGTGAACACGTCGGTGCAGGTGGGTGGGGCCATCATGCTCGCCGTGGTCACCGCGATCGTCACCAGTTCGCGGGCCACGGTCGCGCCCGGTGCCCTGCCCGGCGGCGTCGACACCGCGATCATGGTCATCTCGGGTCTGTCGATCGTCGCGATGGTCTACAGCCTCGTCGTGATCGCACTGAAGCGGCGCCGACGGGAGGTGGTCGAGGCCGCCTGACGCGGCTGCTCCGTACATGCGGGTGCCGGCACTCGGTAGTACTCGAGTGCCGGCGCTCACGTGTATGGACCGGCTGAGCCCGGAACTCCGGGAACGGCCGAGGATTGGCATTGACGACACTTGAGTGCTGGCACTCTCATGCATGAGCCGGCTGAGCCCGCAGCTCTCGGGACCGCCGAGGATTGGCATTGACGACACTTGAGTGCTGGCAGTCTCATGTATGAGCCGGCTGAGCCCGCAGCTCTCGGGACCGCCGAGGATTGGCATTGACGACACTTGAGTGCTGGCACTCTCATGTATAGAGTGCCAATCGGCACCGAGTGCGGTTCCGGCACCCGCGACGACGGGACCGAGCGCGGAGCCACATGCGTGGAACTCATC
The DNA here is from genome assembly GCF_947494875.1 of uncultured Williamsia sp. Lineage (GTDB taxonomy): Bacteria > Actinomycetota > Actinomycetes > Mycobacteriales > Mycobacteriaceae > Williamsia_A. The sequence continues at coordinate 87,638 of NZ_CANLWM010000007.1, read as the reverse complement.
GACAACCGGGTCAGGCAGGATGCCTGCCCGTGACTGCTGAAAGTGGAGGGCTCACATCGTGGCGAGCGTGAACATCAAGCCGCTCGAGGACAAGATCCTCGTCCAGGCCAACGAGGCCGAGACGACGACCGCCTCCGGCCTGGTCATCCCCGACACGGCCAAGGAGAAGCCCCAGGAGGGCACCGTCATCGCCGTGGGCGAGGGTCGCGTGACCGAGCAGGGCAACCGTGTCCCGGTCGACGTCAAGGAGGGTGACACCGTCATCTACTCCAAGTACGGCGGCACCGAGATCAAGTACGCCGGTGAGGAGTACCTGATCCTGTCGGCGCGCGACGTCCTCGCCGTCGTCGGCAAGTAAGACCCCTGTACGTTCCGCCCCGGTCCTGAACTCAGGCACCGGGGCGGACTTGTTCCCGGACTCCAGGAGACGCATCCATGGCCAAGCAACTCGAATTCTCCGACGACGCCCGACGCTCACTCGAGCGCGGCGTCGACAAGCTCGCCGACGCGGTCAAGGTGACCCTCGGCCCCCGCGGGCGGCACGTCGTGCTCGCGAAGGCGTTCGGCGGACCGACCGTCACCAACGACGGCGTGTCCATCGCCCGCGAGATCGACCTGTCCGACCCGTTCGAGGACCTCGGCGCCCAGCTGGTGAAGTCGGTGGCGACGAAGACCAACGACGTCGCCGGTGACGGCACCACCACCGCGACCGTCCTCGCCCAGGCCATCGTCCGAGCGGGCCTGCGCAACGTCACCGCCGGCGCGAACCCGATCGCCCTCGGCGCCGGGATCGGAAAGGCCGCCGAGGCGCTGTCGGAGGCGCTGCTCGCGGCGGCCACCCCGGTCGTGGGCGCGGAGGCGATCGGCCAGGTCGCGACCGTCTCGTCGCGCGACCCCGAGGTCGGCGAGATGGTCGGCCGCGCGATGGCCACCGTCGGCGCCGACGGTGTCGTCACCGTCGAGGAGGGCTCCGGCCTGTCGACGGAGCTGGAGATCACCGAGGGCGTGCAGTTCGACAAGGGCTTCCTCTCGCCCTACTTCGTCACCGACGTCGACGCGCAGGAGGCCGTGCTGGAGGACGCCCGCGTCCTGCTCTACCGCGACAAGATCAGCTCCCTGCCCGACTTCCTGCCGCTGCTGGAGAAGGTGGCCGAGGCGGGCAAGCCGCTGCTCGTCATCGCCGAGGACGTCGAGGGCGAGCCGCTCTCGACCCTGGTCGTCAACTCGATCCGCAAGACGCTGCGCGTCGTCGCGGTGAAGGCGCCCTACTTCGGCGACCGTCGCAAGGCGTTCCTCGAGGACCTCGCCGTCGTCACCGACGGCACCGTCATCAGCTCCGACATCGGCATCAGCCTCGCCGACGCCGACCTGGACCTGCTGGGCACGGTCCGGCGCGTGGTGGTCACCAAGGACTCGACCACCATCGTCGACGGCGCCGGCACCTCGGACGCCATCGCCGCCCGCTCGGAGCAGCTGCGTCGTGAGATCGAGGCCAGCGATTCCGACTGGGACCGCGAGAAGCTGTCCGAGCGGCTCGCGAAGCTCGCCGGCGGCGTCGCGGTGATCCGCGTGGGTGCGGCCACCGAGACCGCCCTCAAGGAGCGCAAGCACCGTGTCGAAGACGCCGTCGCCGCGGCGAAGGCGGCCGTCGAGGAGGGCGTCATCCCCGGTGGCGGTTCGGCCATCGTGCAGGCGTCGACCACTCTCGACGACCTCGAGGCATCGTTGTCCGGCGACGAGGCGCTCGGCGTCGCGGTGGTGCGGCAGGCGGTGCGAGCGCCGCTGCACTGGATCGCGACGAACGCCGGTGTCGACGGTGCCGTCGTCACCGCGACCGTCGCCGCCGCCGAGCGGGGTCACGGGTTCAACGCCGCCACGCTGGAGTACGGCGACCTGCTCGCGCAGGGTGTCGTGGACCCGGTGAAGGTCACCCGGTCGGCCGTCGTCAACGCCGCATCCGTCGCGCGGATGGTGCTGACCACGGAGAGCGCGGTCGTCGACAAGCCGTCCGACGCCGACGCATCCGGTGGTCACCACGGTCACGCGCACTGACCGACCGCGGACACGTGAAGGGGCACCCGGGAATCCCGGGTGCCCCTTCTGCGTGTCGTGGGTCCCTGGTCGGAGACCAGGGATGTGAGTGGGCCCCTCAGCCGGCCATCCGGCGACCGAGACCGCGCTTCATCAACATGCCGCGCTCGGACTCGGAGAGTCCGCCCCAGATCCCGTACGGCTCGGCGACGGCCAAGGCGTGCTCGCGGCACTGCGCGATCACCGGGCAGGCGTTGCACAGCTCCTTGGCTCGGCGCTCACGGTGCGCCCGGGCGCGGCCACGCTCACCGTCGGGGTGGAAGAACATCGACGAGTCCACCCCGCGGCACAATCCCTTCATCTGCCAGTCCCAGATGTCGGCGTTCGGACCGGGGAGGTGATTCGGCTGAGGCATGGGCTCTCCTTGAGATGCCGGGAGACCGGTGTGCGCCCCGATGAGAGGCGCCCTCGTGCTCCGAAGAAACAAGCGTCGGGGTTCGGGAACCTCGTTGTCCCGCCCGTCGAGATCACGGTAGGACAACGCCGGAAAACGAGTCAACAAAGCACCAGCGCGACCGGAAATGTGCCCAAGCCCGACCGGTGTTAACTCTGCGTTTCTCCGAAACGCGTGCGGAATGCGTCGTTCGGATGACGGACAAATGGGGTCGACCTGCATTCGAAAACATCCCCTGAACAGCGGCCTTGTCGATCGTGGGTCTTCTCCACCGACCGTCCGAGACCGGAAATCGCGACATCACAGGAGGGCACTCACGACACATCCATGACATGACCGCGTGACGCGGAGGTGACGTCGGCGGGTGAAAAAAGATGTGTCGCTCAGGTTAAATTCTGGCTAATTGAGAAGATTGGTTGCCGATGGCACTCGTGTCGCTGCACGAAATCGCATTTGGCGAATTGGTGAATGCACACGTCGATGATCCGACGGAGGTCGTCACGGCGCAGGATCCGGACGACCTGCTGCTCCGGGCGATCGCCCTCGCCGCGCAGGGGAGGTACGCGCGAGCGGCCGCCGATCTGCAGCGCGTCCTGCGGGACGCTCGGAGCACCGACGGGCTGCTCCTCCGGTCCGCGGCACGCTGCGCCGTGGCGTCGCACCGTCGTCAGGCGGGTGGGCATCGACGGGCCCTGGTCGACGACGGGGCCGCCGTCGCGTCGGCCGTAGCCGCGCCGGACGGTGCCGGTCGGCGAGCCGCGCTCGTCGATGCGCTCACCGGGCTCGCCGCCGATCGTCTCGGGGTCGGGGACCTCGCCGGCTCCGACCGCCTGCTCGGCCGTGCCGAGGCGATCGCCGACGACATGAGGCCGGACGTCGACTGGGTCCGTGGTGGTCGTCCTGTTCTCCGCACCGCGTGGGTACGCGCCGAGTGGCATCTCTACTCGGGCCGCGGCACCGAGGCGTACCGGGTCGCCGTGTTTGCCGCCGACCTCGCCGCCGACTGCCCCTCGGCGCGGCACCGGCTCAAGACGGACCTCCTGCTCGCCGCGTGTTCCGCCGCGTCCGGGGACATTGACCGCGCCCGAGACGACGCCACCGACGTCGCGTCCCGTGCGGATGCGTTGGACCAGCGGCCACTGGCGTGGGCGGCATGGGGTCTGCTCATCGATCTGGCCCCTGATCCCGACGAGCGCGCGGCCGCAGGCTCTCGGCACGAGGACCTCGGACGGTGGTTACGGCGTCAGGGCGGCGGGTTCGCCTCGTCGGCCACCTGACGGCCGGGGAGACACGAGTTCGCCGGATTCCGTTCGCGCGTCCGGGAGGAACCCCCGAGGCAGATGGTGACGGTGGCTAAGCTGACCATCACGCCATGGCGTGGATCCCCGTAGCGCAGCTGCGCCGAGCCGACCACAGTCCCCGACCGCGATGTAACGCAGGAACCCCGACGCGACGATGAATCTCACAGGTGACGAGCTCGACCGTGCTGTCGCCGCCGCAGGGCGGGGCGATCGGTCAGCTCTCGCCGACGTACTGGAGACAGTCCGTCCGCTGGTCGTGCGCTATTGCAGGGCCAGGGTGGGGGCAGGCGAACGGCACACGCTGTCCGCCGACGATGTGGCGCAGGAGGTCTGCATGGCCGTGATGACCGCGCTGCCCAGGTATTCCGACCAGGGGCGGCCGTTCATGGCCTTCGTGTACGGCATCGCGGCGCACAAGGTCGCCGACGCGCACCGGGGGGCCGCACGGATCAAGTCCGATCCGGTGGAGACCATCCCCGAGGCGATGGACGTCGACGACGGGCCCGAACAACTGGCCCTGAACTCCGACGCCAGCCGCCGGATGGGCGAACTGCTCGGCCGCCTACCCGAGAAACAGCGCGAGATCCTCGTGTTGCGACTGGTGGTGGGGATGTCCGCCGAGGAGACCGCCGAGGCGGTCGGGAGCACTCCCGGTGCGGTCCGCGTGGCCCAGCACCGGGCCCTGAACAAGCTGAAGAACGAGATGATGAGAGCAGGTGAGGGTCGATGACCGACGACGATCGCACTTCGGCCTTCCCCGGCCGCGACCACGGGTCGATGGACGCCGAACCCCTCGACGTCGCAGCCGTGCGCGCCGACGACGCGCTGCTCGACGCCCTCGCCCGCGACCGACTGCCCGGCGGATGGGAACTCACCGACGCCGACCACCAGCTCGCCTCGATGCTCGCCGGGTGGCGGCACGACGTCGAGGCGCGGCCGATGCCGTTGCACCCGACCGTCGACGAGGTCGAGGCGGAGATCACGCGGATCGACCGTGCCACGACCCATCGGGGGGCCTTCCGCCGCCTGCGTTATGTCGCCGGTGCGGCCGCGGTCGCCGTCGTCGCCTTCGGTGCGGTGACCGTGCTCGCGCAGAACGCCGAGCCCGGCGATCCGCTGTGGAACGTCAAGGAGACGATGTTCGGCTCGGAGGCCAGCGCCACCATCGCCTCGTCGAACGTGCAGTCGAACATGGAGAAGGCCGAGCAGGCCCTCGCCGGCGGTGACAAGCGTGCGGCCGCCGAGTACCTCGTCGCCGCTCAGAAGGACGTCGGCAAGATGTCCGGCACCGACGCCAAGCAGCGGATGCAGGACTGGGCGCAGCGTCTCGCCGAGCAGGTCGGGCCCATCCCGCAGAATCCGCTGACGGCGATCACATCGGTGCCGATCCCGTCGACGCTGCCGTCGATCTCTGTGCCCAGCGAGATCACATCGATCCCGAGCCCGCCCACCACGTCGGTCGACCCACGGATGTTGCTGCGGGCCCCGGTGACGCCGCCGACGACCACTCCGAGGCAGGCACCTCCGCAGACCGGGTCGCCCGCACCGTCGGACTCGGAGACCACGACCACGACGACGACGCCGGCAGGCTGAGACTCGCCGTCGCCGGCGTACGGCGATCAGTCGTCGTCGGTGTGCATCATCGCGTCGGCGTAGCCGCGGCAGTAGTCCCATGTGACGTAGGCGTCCGGCGACGGGTCCACGGCGGGCTCGTGCGGGCGGACCGTTCCCTCGACCAACAGCTGCAACAGGTTGGCGCGCAGCATGTCCCAGTCGTGATAGTGGTCCTGCTGACAGTCGTCGCACACCACGACCAGGCCGCGCACCCCGTGGCGGCCGAGCAGGGCCTCGTAGACGGCGAGGTCGGCGAGATCCTCCTCGACGGCGAGCCGCTCGTCGGGATCCAGGGGTGCGGCGGGTTCCACCGAGTCCAGCGCGGCGCAGGGATCGCTCGGGTCGTCGGCGAACGGGTCCGGCGGGAGGCCGGGCGGGAGGTGGTCACGCACGCTGACAACCGTAGTCAGCGGGGGTGTCCCGGCGCCACTTCCACGCACGCGTGAGCACAGGTGTCGGGCGCCATGCGGGTGGGACCGCCGGGCGCGACGGCCCCGGCCTTATACGATGCGTGCATCCCACCGTGACCGCCGCTGTTCTCCCCGGCGACTGCCGTCGGCCTGCGGACACGCCTCGACAAGGAGAGGGTGCAGATCCATGACCTCCCACCTCGACACGCCACCGATCGCCGACGCGGTGACCCCGCTCGTGCGCACGGGCGGCGACGACCCGAACAAGGTCGCGATGCTCGGGCTCACCTTCGACGACGTCCTGCTGCTCCCCGCCGCGTCCGACGTCATCCCCAGCGAGGTCGACACCTCGTCGCAGGTGACCAAGCAGATCCGCCTGCGGGTCCCGCTGGTCAGTTCCGCGATGGACACCGTCACCGAGTCGCGCATGGCCATCGCGATGGCCCGTGCCGGCGGCATGGGCGTGCTGCACCGCAACCTCTCGATCGACGACCAGGCCGGTCAGGTCGAGACGGTGAAGCGATCCGAGGCGGGCATGGTGACCGACCCGGTGACCTGTCGTCCGACGAACACCCTCGCCGAGGTCGACGCGATGTGCGCACGCTTCCGGATCTCGGGCCTGCCCGTCACCGACGACGACAACAACCTGCTCGGCATCATCACCAACCGCGACATGCGCTTCGAGGTCGACCAGAACCGGCCGGTGGCCGAGGTCATGACCAAGGCGCCGCTGATCACCGCCCAGGAGGGTGTGTCGGCCGAGGCCGCCCTCGGACTCCTGCGTCGCAACAAGCTGGAGAAGCTGCCCATCGTCGACGGCGACGGGCGCCTCACCGGCCTCATCACCGTCAAGGACTTCGTCAAGACCGAGCAGCACCCGGACGCCACGAAGGACTCCGACGGTCGCCTGCTGGTCGGGGCCGCGATCGGCACGGGTGACACCCAGTGGACCCGCGCCATGGCGCTGACCGACGCCGGGGTGGACGTGATCATCGTCGACACCGCGCACGCCCACAATCGCCTCGTCCTGGACATGGTGGCCAAGCTCAAGGCCGAGGTCGGCGATCGCGTGCAGATCGTCGGCGGCAACGTCGCGACGCGCGAGGCCGCGCAGGCCCTCGTCGACGCCGGTGCGGACGCCGTCAAGGTCGGCGTCGGTCCGGGCTCCATCTGCACCACACGCGTCGTCGCCGGCGTCGGTGCCCCGCAGATCACCGCCGTCATGGAGGCGGTCGCGGTGTGCAAGCGCGCCGGCGTCCCGGTGATCGCCGACGGCGGTCTGCAGTTCTCCGGCGACATCGCCAAGGCGCTCGCCGCCGGCGCGTCGACGGTGATGCTCGGATCGCTGCTGGCCGGGACGGCCGAGGCCCCTGGCGAGCTGATCCTGGTGAACGGCAAGCAGTTCAAGAGCTACCGCGGGATGGGGTCGCTGGGCGCGATGCAGGGCCGGGGCGAGAAGAAGTCGTTCTCGAAGGACCGCTACTTCCAGGACGACGTGCTCTCGGAGGAGAAGCTGGTGCCCGAGGGCATCGAGGGGCGGGTCCCCTTCCGTGGGCCGCTGACGCAGGTGATCCACCAGCTGCGCGGCGGGTTGCGCGCGGCGATGGGGTACACGGGGTCGTCGACCATCGAGCACCTGCAGCAGGCGCGCTTCGTGCAGATCACCGCGGCCGGTCTCAAGGAGAGCCACCCGCACGACATCACGATGACCGTCGAGGCCCCCAACTACTATTCGCGGTGACCGTCTCCCCGGTGAAGTCCCCGGGGGCGGTGACGGGGGCGGAATCCGACGAAAGGCGCACCGGTGCGTGACCTGGTGGACATCGGCATGGGCAGAACTGCCCGGCAGACGTTCGAACTCGACGACATCACGATCGTCCCGTCCCGGCGGACCCGGTCGTCGAGCGAGGTGTCGACCGCCTGGCAGCTCGACGCCTACCGCTTCGACACCCCGATCCTGACGCACCCGACCGACGCGGTGGTCTCCCCGGAGACCGCCATCGCGCTCGGTCGGGCCGGTGCGCTCGGTGTGCTCAACGGCGAAGGGCTCTGGTCGCGGCATCGTGACGCCGATGCGCGTCTGGCCGAGGTCGCCGAGATCGCCACGAACGACCCCGATCCTGCCGCCGCCATCGCGCGACTGCAGGAGTTGCACGCCGCCCCGCTCGACGCGGCGCTGCTCGGCGAGGCCGTCGCCCGCATCCGCGACGCCGGCGTCACCACCGCGGTCCGGGTCAGTCCACAGCACGCGCAGGAGCTGACCCCCACCCTGCTGTCGGCGGGAATCGACCTGCTGGTGGTGCACGGCACGATCATCTCGGCCGAGCACGTGAGCAAGAACGACCGCGAACCGCTCAACCTGAAGACCTTCATCGCCGACCTCGACATCCCCGTCGTCGCCGGCGGTGTGCACGACCACCGCACGGCCCTGCATCTCATGCGCACCGGTGCGGCCGGCGTGATCGTCGGGTACGGCTCCACCGAGGGCTCCACGACGACGGGGGAGGTGCTCGGCATCGGTGTGCCCATGGCCACGGCCATCGCCGACGCCGCCGCCGCACGCCGGGAGTACCTCGACGAGACCGGTGGGCGCTACGTCCACGTCATCGCCGACGGCGACATCCACACGTCCGGTGACCTCGCGAAGGCCATCGCATGCGGCGCCGACGCCGCGATGCTCGGTACCCCGCTCGCCGCGGCCGCCGAGGCGCCCGGCCGCGGATGGTTCTGGACGGCCGCCGCCGCCCATCCGTCGCTGCCGCGCGGCGCGCTGATGCAGGTCGCGGTGGAGGGCGAGAACCCCAGCCTCGAATGCGTCCTGCACGGCCCGTCGTCGGTGCCGTTCGGGGACCGCAACGTCGTCGGCGGTCTCCGCCGGTCGATGGCCAAGACCGGCTACTCCGACCTCAAGGAGTTCCAGAAGGTGGGCCTCACCGCGCGGTCCTGACGGATTCGCCGATGGTCAGCCATCGGTGCGCAGCCCGTCGATCACGAACGCAGCGAGACGGTCCACGCGCTCGCGACGACGATCGTCGTCGGGCAGTGACCACACACCGCTGAACAGCAACAGCACGTCGTCGGCGTCGAGGTCGGCCCGGAGCGACCCGTCGCGACGGCCGGCGTCGAGCAGTCGGTCGATCGCGCCGGTCACCGTCGCCCGTGCCGACGGACGCTCGTCGTCGGGCAGAGCGTGGATCACCTCTCCCAGAACCTGTTTCGTGTCGGCGTAGGCGAGGAATCGCCGTGTCCACGCACCCATCGCCTCGGCCGCGGTGGCGCTGTGCGCGAGGAGGTCGTCGGCCTCGCCGAGTCGCTCGATCTCGGATCGGTACACCTCGACCACCAGCGCCTCTCGGCTCGGGAAGTGGCGGTAGAGCGTCGCGATGCTCACGCCGGCCCGGCGGGCGATCGCATCGAGGGGTACAGCGGGGCCGACCTCGGCGAACAACTCCGCCGCCGCCGTGACGAGGGACTCGCGGTTGGCGCGGGCGTCGGACCGAGCAGGGGACATCCCACAACCGTAGTCACCCTTCGTTTCGGTGATACAGTCTCCTTCAAGCGTAGGAACCCTACGTTTGCTGACCGAGGAGATCCCATGACGAACCGCACACAGTCCGGCGCAGCCGCGTTCCCGACCCGATTCGATGCCACCACCAGCGCCGACGAGGTCGCCGACGGTCTCGACCTGACCGGTCGCACCGTCGTCGTCACCGGCGCGTCGTCGGGGATCGGCGTGGAGACCGCCCGCGTCCTCGCCGCGAAGGGCGCACACGTCGTCATGGCGGTGCGGGACGTCGCGGCGGGCGAATCGGTCGCCGACGACATCCGGACCGCGCACCCCGGCGCCCGGATCGAGGTCCGCCACCTCGACCTCGCCGACCTCGGCAGCGTCGACGCATTCCTGGAGACGTGGTCCGGATCACTCCACGTGCTGATCGCCAACGCCGGCATCATGGCGCTGCCCGAGCGCACCCTGACCGCGGACGGCGTCGAGATGCATCTCGCCGTCAACCATCTCGGTCACTTCCGGCTCGTGACGGGCCTGCACGACGCTCTCGTGGCGGCCCACGGCGCACGGGTCGTCGTCGTGACGTCGGCGGCACACCAGATGTGCCCGGTGCTGTTCGATGACCTGGACTTCTCGTTCGTGGAGTACAGCCCGTTCCTCGCCTACGGCCAGTCGAAGAGCGCGACGACGCTGTTCGCCGTCGAGGCCGACCGGCGATGGGCGAGCGAAGGGATCCGGGTGAACGCGGTGATGCCCGGGGGCATCGCGACGGGCCTGCAGCGTCACGTCGACCCCGAGGCGTTGGCGGCGGCACGTCGGTCGGCCGGTGCGCCGGAGGACCTCAAGACGGTGGCGCAGGGTGCGGCGACGACCGTGCTCGCCGCTGTGCACCCCGACCTCGCGGGTCTCGGGGGTGTGTACCTCGAGGACTGCGCGCCGGCGCCCGTCCTCCACGCGCGATCGGAGGCCGATGGCCGGCACGGGGTCGCCCCGTTCGCGCTCGACGCCGCGAACGCCGAACGACTGTGGGAGCTCTCCGAACAGCTCCTGACCCGGTCGTCGGCGAGTGCTGGAATCTGACAACGCGCGTTGTACGATGGGGCGCGCGTCACAGCGACCCGGTCGCAGCCCCGTGACGTGGACCAGCACGGAACGCGAGGTGGCACGGTGTCCGAACCCCTGTCCGGGAATCTCAGTCACGACTACGACGTCCTGATCATCGGATCGGGTTTCGGCGGCAGCGTCAGCGCCCTGCGTCTGGTCGAGAAGGGGTACCGCGTCGCCGTCGTCGAGGCAGGTCGACGGTTCGAGGACGAGGACTTCGCGAAGACCAGCTGGCGTCTCAACAAGTTCCTGTGGGCGCCCAAGCTGCACCTCTTCGGCATTCAACGCATCCACATGCTGCGTGACGTGATGGTGCTCGCCGGCGCCGGCGTGGGCGGAGGGTCGCTCAACTACGCGAACACGCTCTACAAGCCGCCGACCCCGTTCTTCACCGACCCGCAGTGGGGGCACATCACCGACTGGGAGGCCGAGCTCACCCCGCACTACGAGCAGGCGCGTCGGATGCTGGGCGTGGTGTCGAACCCCACGTTCACGCCGTCGGATCGCATCCTCAAGGAGATCGCCGACGACATGGGCGTCGGCGAGACGTTCGGTCCCACGCCGGTCGGGGTGTTCTTCGGCGCGAAGACCGGAGGACAGGGCGCACCGGGGGAGACCGTCCCCGACCCGTACTTCGGTGGCGTCGGCCCCGACCGCGTCGCCTGCACCGAGTGCGGCTCGTGCATGACCGGCTGCCGCGTCGGTGCGAAGAACACCCTGATGAAGAACTACCTCGGCCTGGCCGAGCGCGCCGGTGCCGACATCCTGGACCGCACGACGGTGACCGGCCTGCGCACCAACCGCACCAAGGACACCTGGTGGGTCGAGACCGCCCGCACCGGCGCGTGGACCCGCCTGGGCCGCAAGCCCCGCACGCTCACCGCCGCCCACGTCATCGTCGCGGCGGGTACCTACAACACTCAGCGACTGCTGCACCTGGCCAAGGACGACGGATCGCTGCCGGAGCTGTCGGACACGATCGGCCGGCTCACCCGGACGAACTCCGAGTCGATCCTCGGTGCGATGCGGCACGAGGTCGATCCGTCGGACGACTTCTCCGAGGGCGTGGCCATCACGTCGTCCATCCACCCCGCGCCGGACACCCACATCGAGCCCTGCCGCTACGGCAAGGGATCGAACGCGATGGCGCTGCTGCAGACGCTGCTCACCGACGGTGCCCCCGGGCGTCCGCGCGTGCTCAAGTGGCTCGACGAGCTCCGCAAGAACCCCGGTGCGCTGCGCCGCCTGTTCTGGGTGAAGAACTGGTCGCAACGGACCGTGATCATGCTGGTGATGCAGAACAAGGACAACTCGCTCACCACGTTCGTCCAGAAGATCGGCAAGTACCGTTTCGTCAACAGCCGCCAGGGCCACGGCGAGCCGAACCCGACGTGGATCCCCGCCGGCAACGAGGCCACCCAGCGTGCCGCCGAGAAGCTGAACGGTCTGGCCGGCGGCACGTGGGGCGACGTGTTCAACATGCCGCTGACCGCCCACTACCTGGGCGGGTGCGTCATCGCCGACGACCCGTCGACCGGTGTCATCGACCCGTACCACCGCGTGTGGAACTACCCGACGCTGCACATCACCGACGGTGCGGCCATCAGCGCGAACCTGGGCGTCAATCCGTCGTTGAGCATCAGCGCACAGGCCGAACGGGCGATCGCGCTGTGGCCGAACAAGGGTGAGGCCGATCTGCGGCCCTCGCAGGCGGAGCCCTACCGCCGCCTGGACCCCGTCGCACCCGTCGAGCCGGTGGTCCCCGCCGATGCCCCGGGCGCGCTGCGCCTGCCGATCGTCGCGGTGAACCACGGGTCGTCGCAGTCGCTGTTCCCGCCGGTCGCCGCGGATGCGGGTCGGGCCGACGTCAGCGCCTAGACTCACGCGGGTGACGCACGACGACCCGATCGCCGCAGCCGCCCCCCGACCAGTCCTGGTCGTCGACTTCGGAGCGCAGTACGCGCAGCTGATCGCGCGTCGGGTCCGTGAGGCGCGGATCTACTCCGAGGTGATCCCGCACACCGCCACGATCGAGGAGATCCAGGCCAAAAACCCTGTCGCACTGATCCTGTCGGGTGGTCCGGCCTCGGTCTACGCCGAGGATGCGCCCGGGCTGGACCCGGCGATGCTGACACTCGGTCTGCCGGCGTTCGGAATCTGTTACGGATATCAGGCGATGGCATCGGAGCTCGGTGGTGTCGTCGCCAACACGGGCGGTCGGGAGTTCGGCAGGACGACGTTGTCGGTGACCGGCGAGTCGGTCCTGCACGCGGGACTGCCGGAGACGCAACCGGTCTGGATGAGCCACAACGACGCCGTGCAGCAGCCGCCGGAGGGGTTCACCGTCACGGCATCGACGCCGGGCGCGCCGGTCGCCGCGTTCGAGAACCTGGAGCGGCACATGGCGGGTGTGCAGTACCACCCCGAGGTGATGCACACACCGCACGGCCAGCAGGTGCTCACGCGATTCCTCTACGAGATCGCCGGACTCGAGCCGAGCTGGACCCCCGCGAACATCGCCGAGTCGCTGATCGAGCAGGTTCGCGAGCAGGTCGGCGACGGTCAGGCGATCTGCGGACTGTCGGGCGGCGTCGACTCGGCGGTCGCGGCGGCACTGGTCCAACGTGCGATCGGCGATCGGTTGACCTGCGTCTTCGTCGACCACGGTCTGCTCCGCGCGGGCGAACGCGAGCAGGTGCAGACCGACTTCGTCGCCGCCACCGGTGCGCGTCTGGTCACCGTCGACGCGGAGGAGACGTTCCTGCGCGAGCTGTCGGGGCAGACCGACCCGGAGACCAAGCGAAAGGTCATCGGCCGCGAGTTCATCCGCTCGTTCGAGGGCGCGGTCACCGAGGTGCTCGACGGCAGCGACGGGACGATCGACTTCCTGGTGCAGGGGACGCTGTACCCGGACGTCGTCGAGTCCGGCGGTGGAAGCGGCACCGCCAACATCAAGAGCCACCACAACGTCGGCGGGCTGCCCGAGGACCTCGAGTTCTCCCTCGTCGAGCCGTTGCGCCTGCTGTTCAAGGACGAGGTGCGCGCCGTCGGCCGTGAGCTGGGTCTGCCCGAGGAGATCGTTGCGCGCCAACCGTTCCCGGGCCCCGGTCTAGCGATCCGTATCGTCGGCGAGGTGACCGCCGAGCGTCTGGAGACGCTACGCGCGGCCGACCGGATCGCCCGCGAAGAGCTGACCGCGGCCGGTCTCGACTCCACCATCTGGCAGTGCCCGGTGGTGCTGCTCGCCGACGTGCGCAGCGTGGGCGTCCAGGGTGACGGGCGCACCTACGGGCACCCGATCGTGCTGCGCCCGGTGTCGAGCGAGGACGCGATGACCGCGGACTGGACCCGCGTGCCCTACGAGACGCTGGAACTCATCTCCACCCGCATCACCAACGAGGTCGCCGACGTCAACCGCGTCGTCCTCGACGTCACCAGCAAGCCCCCGGGCACCATCGAGTGGGAGTGACCTCGGCGCTCACCTGATCCCGCCGACCGGGCTAAAACCCCCCGCCGAGCGGGCACTTAATTCACGCGAGCGTGCGGCAGATCGCATCGAGCGTGCACATCAGCTCGCGTAGGTGACAGTTCTGCACGATCGACGGGATCCATTGCACGATCGACGGGATTTTCTGCCCGCTCGGCGAGGGGTTTCTGCCCGCTCGGGGAGATGGGATCAGCGCTTGCGGGAGCGGATGCCGCCGCCGACGATCAGGCTGACACCGACCGCCCCGGCGACACCGACCGCGATCCACGGGAGCACCGAGACATCGTCGAGGGACGGGGCGCCGAGCAGTCCCCACACCGCCACCACGAACGCGATCACGCCGACCACCACCTGACCGAAGTCCACCGGGCCACGAACGCCTCGGTCAGCCACGCCGCACCTCGATGTCCCCGGCGACGGTGGAGGCGTCGACGGTCAGCACGGGACCGGCTGCCCCGTCGTCCCCACCCTGGACGCCTGACGCACAGTCCTGCTTGCCGACGGTCGTGTGACAGACGGCCCGGACGTTCATGTCCCGCGGTACCTCGATGACGACCTGTCCGACACCGGCCTCGACCCGCACGGTGCGATCGCCCGTCAGGGTTACCGACCGGAGGTCGAGCGTCCCCGAGCCGACGGTGACCGTGTACTCCGGCGCGAGGTCACCTTCGCTGAGCGGCTTCCAGTTCCGTTCCCCCACACCGCCGGACGGGAATTGCGGACTCCGGTCGGCCACGCCGAGCACGACGACCACCACCCCGACCAGCACCGCCAGACCGGTCAAACCGGTACGGCGCCCGCGGAGCGCCCCGGCGATCACCCCGACCGCCAGCACCGCGAGCACGGCGCCGGCGATCCGCACCGGTGTGACGGCCGCGACGCCGACCGCCGACCAGAGCGCCACCCCGACAGCCGCGACGAGCAGAGCGACACCGACGACGACCGCCGCGAGCGCCGTGTCGCGCGCCGGACGTGGGGCGGGGGTCTGTGTGGTCGGGGGGTCGGGGAGGTCCCACGCGAACGGGGCCGCTCCCAGCGGATCCCACGCGGGCGGGACGACGCGCTCTGTCGTCGCGTCCGCGTCGGCCGGGGCGCCGGTCGGCGCGGCCGGCTTGGTCAACGACACCGTGGTGACGGTGTCGGCGGACGTCCCGGGCGGGGGTTCCGGTGTCCGGCGGTGCAGCGCCCACACACCGACCACCAGCAACGCGGCGCCGACGAGTCCGCTGGACCCCCACGCGGGGCTCGGCAGTATCGCCAGCGCGATGATCGCCACCACGACGAGACCCACCGTCCCGGGCCGGTGGAGATCCCGCGGCATCCCGTGTCGACCGAGCGGACCACGGCGACGGGGGTTCTCGACGCCGTCGGACGGGAGCGCGAACCAGCACGCGATGTACGCGAGCACGCCGCTGCCGCCGAACGTCGCGGCCACCACCAGCGCGACACGCACCAGGGTCGGGTCGACGTCGTACCGGCGGGCGATGCCACTGCACACGCCGGCGATCATGGCGTCCCCGCCCGAGCGCACGGGCCGGGTGCGCCAGATGTCATGCAGTTCGTCGGTCGTCGGGGGTGCCACTGTCGGACTCATGCACCCATCGTCGGGTGTGGCGACGGCGAGGTGAATCGGGATCAACCCTGATATTCGACCGCGGAGACCGTGTCCGTGTCGGGGTGCTCCCCGATGCCGCACCCGCCCTCGCCGTGCCACGATCGGTGCATGACCACCCGGTACACGCGTGCGGACGCGTCGTCGCCGCGGGGTGGCGGCGCCCCGGCCCGCATCCTGCGGCGCAACGGCGGTCGCGTCGTCGGCGGCGTCGCCGGGGGTGTCGCCGACCACCTCGGCCTGCGCCCGGTCGTCGTGCGCCTGGTGTTCGTCGCCCTCACCGTGTTGGCGGGCGCCGGCGTGATGGCCTACGCGCTCCTGTGGTTCTTCTGCCCACCCGGCCATGACACCGAACCGCCCGCGCCCGGAGAGCGTTCGCAGGCACTGGGTCTCGCGGTCATCGGCGCCGTCGGACTGGTGGTCGTCGGATCGACGGCCTCGGGGACGCCCGCCGGGTATCTCATCCCGATAGCGGTGATCGCGATCGGCGCGGCGGTGGTGTGGCGTGAGGTCGACCTCGGCGACCGACGACGCACCTCGGTCCTCACGTGGGCACGTCTCGTCGGCGGCGCGGCGCTCGTGGTGGTGGGCCTGGTCGTCGTCGTGGTCGCCGGTAACCGGTCGTTCGGAGGCCTGAACTCGACGCTGCTCGCGGTCGCGGCGACGCTCGTCGGCGTCGTCGTGCTGACCATCCCGCTGTGGATGCGCCTGGTGCGCACCATCGACGCCGAACGGTCGGCGCGGATCCGCACCGCCGAACGCGAGGAGATCGCGGCACACCTGCACGATTCGGTGCTGCAGACCCTCGCTCTCATCCAGAAGCGATCCGACAGCCCCGACGAGGTCGCCCGACTGGCCCGCAGCCAGGAACGGGAACTGCGCCGGTGGCTCTTCGACGGACCGCGCGGCCAGGAGACATCGGTGACCGCCGCGCTCGCGACGGTCGCCGCAGAAGTGGAGGACGGCTACGGCATCGAGATCGATCTCGTCACCGTCGGCGAGACCGATCGCCGCTGCGACGCACTCGTGGGCGCCACCCGCGAAGCACTCGTCAACGCGGCCAAACACTCCGGCCAGAGACGTGTCGACGTCTACGCCGAGTTGTCCGACGACGGCGCAGAGGTGTTCGTGCGTGACCGGGGCCGTGGCTTCGACCCGTCCACAGTGGCCGCCGACCGGCAGGGGATCGCCCGGTCGATCCGCGGTCGCATCGAACGGCACGGCGGCACCGTCGACATCCGATCGAGCGCCGAGCGGGGCACGGAGGTGGCGTTGCGCGTCCACTTCGACACCCCCGCACCGGGATCCGACACAGAGGAAGGGACCACACAGTGACGACGAACGCGGGGACCGCGAGCACCGGGACCGCCCGCACTGTCTACCTCGTCGACGATCACGCCGTCTTCCGCTCCGGGGTGCGCGCCGAGTTGTCGCGTGAGGACGGTCTCGAGATCGTCGGCGAGGCAGGCGGTGTCGCCGAGGCGGTCGCCGGGATCGTCGACACCGCACCCGACGTGGTGCTGCTCGACGTGCACATGCCGTCCGGGGGAGGTGTCGCGGTGATCCGCGGGGTGGCCGACACCCGACGCGGCGTCGAGCCGGTATACCTGGCGCTCAGCGTCTCCGACGCCGCCGAGGACGTCATCGCGACCATCCGCGCCGGTGCACGCGGATACGTCACCAAGACCATCGCCGGTCCCGATCTCGCCGACGCCGTGCGACGTGTCGCCGACGGGGACGCCGTGTTCAGCCCGAGGCTGGCCGGTTTCGTGCTCGACTCCTTCACCGGCCGGTCGCCGATGCCCGAGCCGCATCTCGATCCCGACCTCGACTCGCTCACCCCTCGGGAACTCGAGGTGCTGCGATTGCTGGCGCGCGGCTACACCTACCGCGAGATCGCCGAGGAGCTGTTCATCTCGGTGAAGACGGTCGAGACCCACGCGTCCAACGTGCTCCGCAAGACCCAGCAGTCGAACCGCAACGCCCTGACCCGATGGGCCGCGACGCGCCACATCGGGTGAGTTCTTGACCGTGACACAGTGTCAAGGTCTTCGGTGGGAGCCGAGGAGGACGACCATGACACCCACCCTGCCCGTGATCACCGCTCTACAGCACCGCGACCCGTCGGCACGCCTGCGTGCCGCGATGCACCTGGGGGCGAACCCCGATCCGTCGACCCTCGACGCGATCGTCCGACGCTGTGCCGTGGAGCCGGACTTCTTCGTGCGGGACATGCTCACGTGGGCGGTGACCCGGCACCCTGCGTCGGTGACGGTTCCCCGTCTGATCACCGAACTCGACGACGACCTGCCGCAGGCGCGCAGCCAGGCGTTGCACACGCTGACCAAGATCCCCGGGTCGTCCGCGACGCCCGGACTCTGGCCGCGCGTGCTCCATCTCGTCGACGACCCGGACGACGAGGTCGCGACGACCGCCTGGCGCGCAGCGGTGGCGTTGGTGCCGGAGGGTCATGAGCGGGCCCTCGTGGACGCTCTGCTCCGCCACCTCGGTCGCGGCGACCTCGAACGGCAGCGGCGTCTCACCCGCGCCCTTGTCGCCCTGGCCTGGGTAGCCGACGACGCTGTGCGCGGGGCGGTCTCGTCCGCCGACGAGGATGTCGCACGGCATGCCGCGCGGACGGTCCGGGTGCTCGACGATCCCGACGCGGCTCTCGACGACGCCGTCGACGAGGCCCGCCGGGTGGCGGCGATGGGTCCCGATGCGCATCGGTGAGCTGTCGCGGATCAGCGGCATCAGCACGCGCATGTTGCGTCACTACGACGCGATGGGGCTTGTCTCTCCGGAGCGTCGCCCTGGCAACGACTATCGCGACTACACCGACGCGGACATCGAACGGCTGTTCCGTGTGGAGGGGTTGCGCTCCCTCGGTATGCCGTTGCAGGCCATCCGTGACGCGTTGTCGGGGCCGGACACTCCTCCGACGGCGTTGATGGACGAGCTGATGGACCGTTCGCGGGATCGGATCGCGCGTGAGCAGCGGCTCCTCGAGCGGTTGACCGACGTCCGGGCGAGTGGTGCCGGATCCTGGCGGGACGTCGTCGACGTCATCGCACTGCTGCAGGAACTGCAGTCGCCGGACCCGCTGCGGCGCAACCAGGTCGCGTTGTCCACGGACCGCCCCGTGCCGGTCGGGGCAGCGGTCGCGGCCCTGCTCGCCGAGGACGACGTGAACGTGGCGGGTGCCCTGCAGTGGGCGGTGATCCGATCGATCGGCGACGCGGCCGGTCACCTGGCCGCGGCGCTGCGATCGGACGACGCAGTCGCTCGCCGCCGGGCGATCGCGGTCGCCGCGGCCGGTGCACGGTCTGATCCCGCAGCCGTGCTCCCGCTCTTGCGCGAGGCATCGACCCATCCGGACCGCGCCGTCCGCGACCGAGCCGCTGTAGCCCTCGGCGGCCTGGGTGTGGCGGACGTCGTCGAGCAGCTCGTGTCGATGGTGGTCCGCGGCGAGGACGACGTCGTCGCCGCGGAGACACTCGGCCATCTCGCGAGAGATCACGGCGCCGGTGACGTCGTCGTGGCCGTCGTGCGGCAGGAACTCGACGGCGCTTCCGGGAGCGGTGCGCGTGGACGTCTCGTGCAGGCGCTCGGGGAACTGCCCCCGTCGTTGGTGTCGACCGTGCTGGCCGGGCTGGTGGACGACCCGCAGCCGGAGGTGGCCCTCACCGCGCGCCACCTGCTGGTCGTCGGATCCGACGGCTGAGTCAGAGGAACAGCAGGAGGAGCAGCACGACGACGAGGACGACGAGGCCCAGTCCGAGAAGCAGGGCTCGCAGGGGCACGGTGCGATCGGCGGAGTCCGGTGGGGTCGGCGCCCCCGGCCGTATCTGCGCCGCCGCGGAGTGGATCGGTGAACCCGTCGCCTCCGGTTCGGCCCGGGGCGGGGCGGGCTGTGCCGGCGCGGGGTCGGGCGTCGGCCGGGGTGTGGGCGAGGACTGATCGGCGTGGGTCGTCGTCGGACGCACCCGGGCGGCGGGGAGACCGGTCTCGGTGCGGGCCGACACACCGGTGCGGTCGCGGCCGCGGGCCGCGGGACGCCCACCCCAGATGGGCATGCCGCCCTCGCTGCGGGGCAGCGGTGCGGTCAGGACGGTCGCGGGGTTGCCGCCCGGCCCGGCGGCGACACGGGCGAGCATGTCGCGGGCCTGCGCCATGGTGGGGCGACGGGTGGGACTCGGCTCCAGCATGGCCAGCAGCGCGGGGGACAGGTCGCCCGCGCGGGTCGGCGGGGTGATCTCGCCGCGGGCGACCCGGTGCAGGAGCACCAGCGAGTCCTCGTCGACGCCGAACGGCGGTGCGCCCTCGACGGCGGTGTAGACCGTCGCGCCCAGCGAGTACACGTCCGACGCCTCCGTCGGCTCGGCGCCCCGGGCCACCTCCGGTGCGAAGTACGCCGGGGTGCCGGTGATGACGCCGTTCTCCGCGACCTGGACCTCGTCCTTGGCGCGGGAGATGCCGAAGTCGGAGATCTTGACCAGGCCGGCGTCGCGACCGGTGGTGGCGACGAGGATGTTGCCGGGCTTGATGTCGCGGTGGACGATGCCCTCGTCGTGCGCGGCGGCCATCGCCGCGGCCACCTGGGCGCCGATCTGCGCCGAGTGCACGACCGGCAGCGTGCCGGTGGAGTGCAGGATCTGCGCGACGCTGCGGGAGGGCACGTACTCCATCACCAGCCACGGCTCGCCGCCGTCGACCGCGATGTCGTGCATGGCGATCGCGTTGGGGTGGGAGAGACGCGCGGCCATGCGGCCCTCGCGCAGGGCGCGGGTGCGCACGTCGTCGGCGCCCTCGTCGGACAGGCCGTCGGTGGAGACGACCTGCTTCACCGCGACCTCGCGGTCGAGCAGTTGGTCGTTGGCGAGCCACACGGCACCCATGCCGCCACCGCCCAGTTTCGACGTCAGCCGATAGCGTCCGGCGACCAGCGAGCCCGGTCCGGGGACGTGTCGGGGGCGGTGGGGAGATGTCACAGTGAGCAAGGTTAGTGGACTCCTGCCCCAGTGGTTCGCATGTCTGTCCGGTGCCCCGACGTGGCGATTGACGGCTGTCGGACCCCCGCCCTAGCATCGGTTTTCGAAAGCATGTTCGACAACGTCGTGCGTGGTCACACCCCCGGGTGTGGGCACCTTCCCCGCGGCCCGAGAGCTGCCGACCCGTGTGCGGACGCGGGTTGGGCGAGGAGGCGTCATGACGTCGGTGGGATCGCAGGACCCGATGAACCCGGACGGGCACGACCGGGCGGATGTGGCCGACACCGTCGCGCGGTTGCGGGCCCGTCTGGCGACGGTCTCGGCGAAGCGGACGGCATCTGTCGTCCCCGACGATCAGCAGTCGGTAGCGGTGGTGGCCTCCCAGCAGCGGCAGCGGGAGGTGCTGCCCGTGCCGCAGGCGCTCGCCGGGGTGATGCCGGGCGGCGGGATCGCGCGTGGGGCGGTGACGACGGTCGACGGCGCGCGGTCGGTGCTGGTGGCGATGATCGCCTCGGTCACCGCCGCCGGCGGCTACGTCGCGGTGGTCGGACACCCGCACCTGAGCCTGCACGCCGCGGCAGAGATGGGTGCGGACCTGTCGCGCGTCGCGACGGTGCCCGGTCCGTCGACGCCGGGCCGGACAGGGACACCCACGTTCGACCCGGTGGAGGTCGCGGCCGTCCTGTTGGACGGACTGGACCTGGTGATCGTCGGACTCGGCGGGGTCAGCGTGCCACCGTCGCGGTCGCGGGCGGTGACGGCCCGCGCGCGGGCCAAGGGGTCGGCCCTCGTCGTCACCGACGGCCGGTGGCCGGGATCCCGGGCGACGGTGACGGCCCGCGTCGACGACTACCGCCACACCCCGTTCCGGCACCTGGGCCACGGGCGCATCGCGGGGCTGTCGCTGACGGTGCGCGTGAGCGATCGCGGCGCCCCCGGCGTCGACACGCGTGTCGACGTGACCCACCTCGACGGACGGGTGCAGGTGGTCGCCGCGGCCAGGCCCGAGACGCCGTCGCGGACGTCGCCGCTGTCGGTCGCGAACTGAGCCGGCGACGATGACGGCTCGACGCACCCTCGGTGTCTGGTGCCCCGACTGGCCCGCCGCGGCCGCCGCGGCCGACGCCGATCTCTCCCCGGACCGTCCGGTCGCGGTGATCTCGGCCAACCGCGTGGTCACCTGTTCGGCGACGGCCCGCGCCGTCGGTGTCCGACGCGGCATGAAGAAGCGGGAGTCGCAGGCGCGCTGCCCCGACCTGCACGTGGTCGTCGCCGACCCCGGCCGCGACGCCCGCTTCTTCGAGCCGCTCGTGGCGTCGGTGGCCGAGGTGATCCCCACCGTCGAGGTGCTGCGACCGGGGCTCATGGTGTTGCCGGCCGACGGTGCGGCCCGGTACTTCGGCGGGGAGGAGGTGGCCGCGGAGAAGCTCATCGACGTGATCGCCGCGCACGGTGTCGAGTCGCAGACGGGCATCGCCGACGAGCTGTTCACCTGCGCGGCCGCGGCCCGGCACGGTCGAATCGTGCCGCCCGGCGGTGACGCGGAGTTCCTCGCCGCCCTGCCCGTCGGTGAGCTGAACGCCGAGCCGAGCCTCGTCACCGACGACCGCGAGCAACTCGTCGACCTGTTGTGGCGCTTGGGGATCCGCAGCGTCGGCGCGTTCGCGCAACTGTCGCCGACCGACGTCGCCAACCGGTTCGGCACCGACGCCGTGATCGCACACCGGGCCGCCCGGGCCGAACCCGGCCGTCGCCCGTCGGGGCGTATGCAGTCCACCGACGTCGTCATCGAGCACCGGTGCGACCCCCCGATCGACCGTGTGGACGCGGCGGCGTTCGTCGGACGTCGTCTCGCGGACGAGCTGCACCGTGCGCTGATGTCCGCGGCGGTGGCCTGCACCCGACTGACCGTGCACGCCACCACGACCGGTGGCCAGCAGTCGTCGCGGACGTGGCGCTGCGCCGAACCGCTGACCCCGGAGGCCACCGCCGACCGGATCCGCTGGCAGCTCGACGGGTGGCTCACCGGGCGGGCCGGGGAACGACCGGACTCACCGATCGCGACCCTGCGCCTGGAACCGGTGGAACTCGTCGACTCGGGGGCGCTGCAGTTCGGTTTCCGCGGGGCGGGCATCCCCGGTGGCGACGGGGAGGTGGCCGAGCGGGCGCGGCGCGCGCTGGTGCGGGTGCAGGGTCTGCTCGGCGGTGACGCGGTACGGGTGCCGGTGGCCAGCGGGGGACGCGGTGTGGCCGAACGGGTCACGCTGGTGCCCCTCGGCGACGAACTCGTCCCCGCCGCCGACCCGTCCGCGCCCTGGCCCGGTCGCATCCCCGACCCGGCGCCGGCCGTCGTGCTCGACACCCCCGTCACCGTCCTCGACGACGAGGAGGAGCCGGTGCAGGTGACCTCCCGGGGTGGCTTCAGTGCTGAACCGGCCAGCGTGACCTGGGGTTCCCGACGGTGGGTCCTGCGGTGGTGGGCCGGGCCGTGGCCGGCCGACGAACGGTGGTGGGGCGCAGCGGAGGAACAGGTGGGCACCCACGCCCGCGCGCAGGTGCTCCTCGAGGACTCCCGGGCGCTGCTGCTGCGGTACAGCCGACAGCGGTGGACGGTCGAGGGCGTCTACGAGTGAGAGGTCACCACGGGTGGGAGACGGGGCGGGCTCAGGACACCGTGGGGTCGCGCAGGACCCCGACGAGCAACGGCAACGACGTCGACGTGTCGACCACCTGGTAGGCGAACGGGCGATCGGCGGTGAACCCCGGGCCCGCGGCGGACGTGGTCGGGGCGGTCGACGGACCGGTGGTCGACGTGTCGGCGAACCCGGCGGTCCCGCGTTCGGCGACGGTCAGTGCACCCGACACCCCGATGGAGCTGACATCCGCGTCTCGTGCGATCGCGTCGAGTCCCCCCGAGAAGACCGACCGCACACCGAGATCGGCGAGCGCCGGTCGCATGTTCGTCGACATCGAGGTCGTCCACCGCGGCAGGCTCACCGCGACGTCGGATCCGCTCGGCGCCCGGCGCAGCGCGGTGGCGACGTCGGCGAGGACGCCGTCGTCGAGCACGGTGGTCACGTCACCGGGACGGTCGGGGAGCACGATCTGCAGGGCGAGGTCGGCGCCCTCGAAGGGAAGTTCCAGCGCCGACCATCCGTCACCACGGGCGAGGCGCGCCGTCGTGGACCCCCGCATGAT
Source organism: uncultured Williamsia sp. (assembly GCF_947494875.1). Taxonomy (GTDB): domain Bacteria; phylum Actinomycetota; class Actinomycetes; order Mycobacteriales; family Mycobacteriaceae; genus Williamsia_A. The sequence continues at coordinate 63,928 of NZ_CANLWM010000007.1, read as the reverse complement.
CGGTGTCTGCACGGCGCGTCCCGAGTCGGTCGTGAAGGTGCCGTCCTCGGTGTCGTTCGGCAGGAACGGCTGTGTCCACGACGCCGCCAGGAACGCGGTGGCGGCCACGGCGAGCGCGGTGGAGCGGTCGGTCGTGATCGGGGGCCGTGTCTGCTGGCTGCCGGTGTTCACCGTGGCCCACTCGTCGAGCGCGCGGTCGGCCTGCTCGGTCCCGAACGCCAACGGGTAGACGCCCGTGTCGAGGTAGCGGCTCAACTCGTCGAGATACGGACGGCGCGGCGGGTTCCCGGAGCGCAGGAACACACCGGTTCCCTGGTGGTACAGCGGGACCGGCGGCGGGTTGCCGGTGTCGACGGTCCCGGGATCGCCCGCGACGACCGCCAACTGGCCGAGCAGTGCGGCGACCGCGGCCGGACGGTAGGGGCCGACGGCGGCGTCGATCTCGTCGGCCGCGCGGCCCGACGCCCCGGCCCGCACCGTCTGTAGGGCGGTCATCGCGCTGAACGGTGCGACGAGCACGTTGGGGGACCGTCCGGCCGAGCCGCCGGAGCGGGCGAGTGCCACGCCGAGGCGACGGGTGCCGTCGACCACGACGACGCTCGCGTCCCGCACCGAGTCGATGCCGCGTTGGGTGAACGTGACGCTCGGCGCCCGACTGAGCTGCGCGGTGTCCGGAGGCGGTTGCGCCACAGCGCATCCGGACACACCGACCACCACGAGGAATGTCAACGACCGCAGGATGCGCCTCACGCGTTGGCCCCTCGGCCGATGACCGGCCACCGATCGACCGCACGCCCGCCCTCGGTGACCACCAGCTCGTCGACGAGGTTGACGGTGATGCACACGTGGTTCGGCACCACACGGACCTGCGCGCCGAGATCGGGGACGTCCCCGGTCGTCTCGACCGTCGCATGGTGTTCGGAGAGGGCGACGACGCGGGCGCCGGGATGGTCGGGGAGGAGCGCGAAACCGTCGACGTAGGCCGGCCTCTCGGTCCCCAAGACCTTGCTGCCGGCGTCGAGGACGAACCGGTCCCCGGCCCGGCGGACCACCGTCGCCGTCGCGCTCAGCGCGATGTCGTCGACGCCGATCCGACCGAGGTGGAACTGCTGGGCGTCGTTGAACGGGTAGACGCCCGGCCGCACCTCGGTGAGGACGTCACCGGTGGCGGCCTCCACGGTCGGGGTGGATCCGCCGCTGCGGACTCTCGGCTCGATGTCCCGCGCGGCGAGCGCATCGGCCGCGGCAGCGATCGCGTCGCGTTCCTGATGGGCCGCCGCCATACGTGCGTCGGGGGAGTACCCGTGGCCGGGGAAGGTGAACACCCCGACCACCCGCAGGCCGTGGTCGCGGGCGGCCTGCGCGACCTCACCGGCCCTCGTCGGCTCGCCACCGGTGCGGTGGTGGCCGCTGTCGATCTCGACGAGCACCTCGACACGGTCACGGTCGGCGCCGAGTGCCGACGCCATCGCGCCCGCACCCTCGACCGAGTCGACGGCCACCCGCACGGCGGCGGACGCGGCGACGTCGGCGAGTCGGCGGGCCTTGGTTCCGCTCAGGTACAGCGGGTACGCGATGAACAGGTCGTCGAATCCGGCGGCGGCGAACGCCTCCGCCTCACCGATCGTCGCGACGGTCAGGCCGACGGCACCCGCGTCCCGCTGCATCCCGGCGATCTGCGCGCACTTGTGCGTCTTCGCGTGCGGGCGGAGCGACAACCCCGCGGCGCCGGTGGCGTCCGTCATCGCGGCGATGTTGGCTCGCAGCACGGCGAGGTCGACCGCGACGTAGGGGGTGTCCATCGAGCGCAACCCTAGACCGACGGATTGCCGCGGCCCACGACGACGAGTCGTGTGGACACCGCTGCTCGTCGAGAGGACATGCCATGCGACCCACCGGGATCGTCACGAACATCGCCGTACCGGACTCCCCGGGAGCGCGGGAGTTCTACACCGACTTCCTCGGGCTGAGCGACATCACCATGGATCAGGGGTGGGTCGCGCGAGTCGCCACCCCCGACGGTCGGGCCCAGCTCCAGCTGGTGACGCGCGACGCGAGCGCGCCCGAGGACTCGCACATCTCGGTCCACGTCGGCGACGGCGTGGAGGAGGCCTACGCCGACGCGCAGCGTCGCGGGCTGGAGATCGTCCATCCGCTCACCACCGAGGAGTGGGGCGTCCGCCGGTTCTTCGTCCGCGCACCGGACGGGACGGTGGTCAACGTCGTCAGCCACGCCGACTGACCGGAATCGTCAGGCGGGGCCGGGGGTTGAGCACCACATGAGCGACTTCGACCCCCGGGACCTGATCGCGGCGTCCAGTCTCGGTGTCCTGGCCACCATCCGGTCCGACGGTCTGCCGCAGCTGTCGCCGGTCACCGCGGTGTACGACCGCGGGACCGACAGCATCCGCGTCTCGATGACCGAGGGGCGGGCCAAGACAGCGAACCTGCGGCGTGATCCGCGGGCGGCCATCGAGTTCACGTCCGCCGACGGCCGGTCGTGGGCGACGGCGCAGGGGCCGGTCACCCTCGACGGCCCGGGAACCGATCCACACGGCCCCGAGGTCGACGCCCTCGTCGAGTACTACCGGCTCGGCAGCGGCGGCGAGCACCCCGACTGGGAGGAGTACCGCCAGGTCATGGTCGACGACCGGCGCGTGCTCATGACGATGACCGTCGAGCACGTCTACGGGGCCGCACTGGGCTGATCCCTGTGCGATGACCGTTGTTCGAAAACATGTTCGACCACGCGGTATCGTCGGGAGGTGGGCTGGAACGAGGGTCCGCCGACCTGGGCGGAGATGGAGCGGGTCCTCTCGGGCCGTGCTCCCGCCGGCGGCCGTCCCGGGGAGGGGTACCTCGGCGACGGTGGTGACAGCCCCGCCTGGTCGCGCAAACGCGAGCCCTACCAGGCCTCCGACGTCGAGCCGGTCCGCAGCACTGTTCCCTACGCCGAGCTGCACGCCCACACCTCCTACAGCTTCCTCGACGGTGCCAGTTCGCCGGAGGACATGGTCACCGAGGCGCACCGGCTGGGACTCGAGGCGCTTGCCGTCACCGACCACGACGGCCTCTACGGCGTCGTCCGGTTCGCCGAGGCGGCCCGCGAGTGGGGTCTGCCGACGGTGTTCGGTGCGGAACTGTCGCTCGAGCACGACGTCGCCCGCACCGGCGTCCCCGACCCGCAGGGGCATCACCTGCTGGTGCTCGCCCGCGGGCAGGAGGGGTACCGCACGCTGTCCCGACGGATCGCCGTCGCGCAGATGGCGGCGGGGGAGAAGGGATTGGTCCGCCACGACGTCGACGCTCTCGCCGACGCGGCGGACGGCAACCTGCTGATCCTCACCGGATGTCGCAAGGGTGCCGTGCGCGCCGCCCTCGACGCCGAGGGTCGATCCGGCGCCGTGCGCGAACTGCGGTCGCTGCTCGACCGGTTCGGCCGCGACAACGTCGTCGTCGAACTCACGGCGCAGTCGATGCCGACCGACGACGAGCGCAACGCGGTCCTCGCCGACGTCGCCGCCGCGCACCGGGTCGCGACGGTCGCCACCACCGGCGCCCATTTCGCGGCGCCCGACCGTCGACGCCTCGCGATGGCGATGGCCGCGGTGCGCGCCCGGTCCACCCTCGACGAGATCGCCGGGTGGCTCGGCCCGCTCGGTGGGGCGCACCTGCGCAGCGGTGACGAGATGGCGCGACTGCTCTCGGCCCACCCCGAGGCCATCGACACCGCGGCGAAGCTCGGCCGCGACTGCGCCTTCGAGCTGCGGCTCATCGCCCCGGAACTGCCCCCGTTCGACGTGCCCGACGGCCACACCGAGAACACCTGGCTGCGGGAGTTGACGATGCGCGGTGCGCTCGACCGCTACGGCACCCCGACGTCACACCCGAAGGCGTACAGCCAGATCGAGCACGAACTCGCCGTCATCGCCACCCTCAACTTCCCCGGCTACTTCCTCGTCGTCCATGACATCGTCGACTTCTGCAAGCGCAGTTCCATCCTGTGTCAGGGCCGGGGGAGTGCCGCGAACTCCGCGGTCTGTTACGCCCTGGGCATCACCAACGTCGACCCGGTGCGCAACGCCCTGCTCTTCGAACGGTTCCTGTCACCGGAGCGCGACGGTCCACCCGACATCGACGTCGACATCGAGTCCGACCGCCGCGAGGAGGCCATCCAGCACGTCTACTCCCGGTACGGACGCGAGTACAGCGCCCAGGTGGCCAACGTCATCACCTACCGCGGGCGGTCGTCGGTGCGGGACATGGCCCGTGCGCTGGGGTATTCGTTGGGACAGCAGGACGCGTGGAGCTCCCAGGTCAGCCGGTTCGGGCGCACCGTCGACGAGAAGCGCAACCCCGAACACGACATCCCCGCCGAGGTGATCGAGCTCGCCGAGCAGATCGAGGACCTTCCGCGGCACATGGGGATCCACTCCGGCGGCATGGTGATCTGCGACCGCCCCATCGCCGACGTCTGCCCCACCGAGTGGGCCCGGATGCCGGGACGCAGTGTGCTGCAGTGGGACAAGGACGACTGCGCCGCGATCGGACTGGTCAAGTTCGACCTCCTCGGGCTCGGCATGCTGTCGGCGCTGCACTATGCGATCGACCTCGTCGCCGAGCACAAGGACCTCCACGTCGACCTCGCCCGCATCGACCTCGGTGAGTCGGCGGTGTACGAGATGCTCTGCGCCGCCGACTCGGTCGGGGTGTTCCAGGTGGAGTCGCGCGCACAGATGGCGACGCTGCCCCGGCTGAAGCCGCGGGAGTTCTACGACCTCGTCGTCGAGGTCGCGCTGATCCGCCCCGGACCGATCCAGGGTGGGTCGGTGCACCCGTATGTCCGGCGGCGCAACGGACTCGAGCCGGTCCTGTTCGAGCACCCGTCGATGCGCGGTGCGCTCGAACGCACCCTGGGTGTGCCGCTGTTCCAGGAACAGCTGATGCAGCTCGCGGTCGACGTCGCCGGGTTCGACGCCGCCGAGGCCGACCAGCTGCGTCGCGCGATGGGCAGCAAGCGGTCGCCGGAGAAGATGGAACGTCTCAAGCAGCGGTTCTACGACGGGATGCGCATCACGCACGGCATCACCGGAGACGTCGCCGACCGCGTCTTCGAGAAGATGGCCGCGTTCGCCAACTTCGGCTTCCCGGAGAGCCATTCGCAGAGTTTCGCCGCGCTGGTCTACTACTCGTCCTGGTTCAAGCTGCACCACCCAGCGGCGTTCTGCGCCGCGCTGTTACGGGCGCAGCCGATGGGTTTCTACTCGCCGCAGTCGCTGGTGGCCGATGCCCGCCGGCACGGGGTGCGGGTGCACGGTCCCGACATCAACATCTCGCTGGCGTACGCGAACCTGGAGAACGAGGGCCTCGAGGTGCGGATGGCGCTGGGCTCGGTGCGGCACATCGGTGACGACGTCGCGCAGCTCATCGTCGACCGGCGGGAGGCCGGCGGCCCGTATCGCAGCCCGGCCGACCTCGCCCGACGCACCCGACTCACCGAGCGGCAACTCGAGGCGTTGGCCACCGCGGGCGCGTTCGACTGCTTCGGCGGCAGTCGGCGACAGGCGTTGTGGGACGCCGGGGCCGCGGCGCTCGAACGCGACGACCAGCTGGAGCTGGTGGCGGCGTCGCAGGCGCCGGTGTTGCCCGGACTCGGCGACGTCGAACTGGCCGCCGCAGACGCCTGGGCGACCGGCGTCACGCCGAACTCGTATCCCACTCAGTTCCTCCGACCCCGGCTCGACGCGATGGGCGTCGTGCCCGCGGACGGGTTGTTGTCGGTGCCGGACGGGTCGCGTGTGGTGGTCGGGGGAGCGGTCACCCACCGACAGCGGCCGGCGACCGCCTCCGGCGTCACGTTCATCAACCTCGAGGACGAGACCGGCATGGTGAACGTCGTCTGCTCGGTCGGGCTGTGGAAGCGCTACCGCCGCCTCGCCTCGAGCGCGTCGGCGCTGATCATCCGCGGCACCGTCCAGAACGCCGAGGGGGCGGTCACCGTCGTCGCCGAACACCTCGAACGCATGGACCTCCGCGTCGGGACACGATCGCGCGACTGGCGGTAGCGACCGTGGCACCATCGGTCGCGATGGACGGCGGTCGAGGAGAGAGTGGGTTCGCAGAACCCGTCCCAGGGGCAACCCCTGGGTGCACGCCACAGTTGGTCCCTGCGTCCGACGCCGTACAGCACGCTGCGCGTGCCTCGCGGCGCCGCGATGAGAAGTTCCCGGTCACCTCGCCCACCGTCCGTCACCTGCCATGACCCCTCGTCACTTCTCCGCAGACGAGGCCGACGCGGTGGCCGCACGGTTCGCGGCGGCGTTCACCGCATGGACGTGGCCCGAGGTGCAGAGGGCACTGCTGGCCGCGGGTGTGGACGTCGAGACAGCAACCGCGGTGGGTGAGCGTCTGTTCACACCGGAGGATGCGCTGTTCGTCCTCGGCGTCGATCCAGCCGATGCACGAGAGGTCGTCCGGCGCGCGCTCGGCCCGCACATGACCCCCGACCCCGACCTCACGTCACTGATGGGGGGCACACCCGAACTGCAGGGACCGACGTCGACAGGTTTGGTGCCCGATGACCTCCCCGACATCTACGACGTGGAGCAGCTCGCCCACTGGCTGAACGTCACCGTCCCGGAACTGGAGTGGTTCGCCGACGACGGAGGCTGGCTGCGCATCGCGCGACAACCGCTGCGCCACTACCGGATCCACCGTCGGGAGAAGCGTGACGGGCATCGCGTCATCGAGGCACCCAAGCCGCGGATGCGCGAGACCCAACGCCGGTTGCTGCGTCGGCTGATCGAGCGGATCCCACCGCATCCGGCCGCCCACGGGTTCGTGCGCGGATCGTCGACCGCCGATTTCGCCGCGCCCCATGCCGATCGGCCCGTGGTGCTCCGCGTCGACCTCCGCCACTGCTTCGAGTCGATCGGTGTGGCGCGGGTCCGCGGCGTCTTCACCGGCACCGGGTACCGGCCGTCCATCGCCCGCATCCTCGCCGACCTGTGCACGACCGCGACCCCACCGTCGGAGCTCCACGGCCTCGACCCCGTCCACGCGGGACTGCTGAGGTCCCGGCATCTCCCGCAGGGCGCGCCGACCTCGCCGCATCTCGCGAACCTGGTCCTGCGACGGCTCGATCGTCGCCTCGACGGATACGCACGACACAACGCTCTGCGCTACACGCGGTACGGCGACGATCTCGCGTTCTCCGGCGAGCGCATCGACGGTGAGCGCGTGCTCTGGACCGTCGGACAGATCGTCGACGCCGAGGGGTTCCGCGTCCACCCGGACAAGACGCGGGTGATGCACGCCCACCAACGGCAAGCCCTGGCCGGTCTGGTGGTCAACGATCGCCCTCGCGTCGCACGTTCCGAGTACGACGCGCTCCGCGCCCTTCTCCACAACGCCGCGCGTACCGGGGCCGCCGCCCAGAACCGCGACGGACTGCCAGAGTTCCGTGCCCACGTCTACGGCCGAATCGCGTGGGTCGGCGCCACGAGTCCGGTGCGACGGGCCCGGCTCCGCGCGATGGCGTCCGAGGTCGACTGGGGACCCGAATCGACCTGATCCATGCGTTTCGCCTTCCCAACCGGGGTTCGCCCGCCGGATGTTCCGGGCGAACCCGCCACCGGGTGGCGCAGAGCCCAGATCGCGGGCGAACCCATCACCTCGCGGGCGACGCGAACCGTCACACCGCGCCGTCGAAGCCGTTCTGTCGCCAGGCCTCGTAGACGACGATGCTCGCGGCGTTGGCGAGGTTGAGCGACCGTCGTCCGGCGAGCATCGGGATGCGCAGGCGGGCGGTCACGTGCGGGTCGGCGAGGACCTCCTGTGACAGTCCCGTCGGCTCCGGGCCGAACAGCAGCACGTCGCCAGGGCGGTAGTCCACGGCCGCGAAGTTGTCGGTGGCGTGCGCGGTGAACGCGAACACCCGCTCGGGCTGCAGCGCCGTCCACGCCGCGTCCAGATCGCGGTGGACCGTGACCGAGGCCATGTCGTGGTAATCGAGGCCCGCACGGCGGACCTTTGCCTCGTCGAGGTCGAACCCGAGCGGCTCGACGAGGTGCAGCTCCGAGCCCGTGTTGGCGGCCAGGCGGATGGCGTTGCCGGTATTGGGCGGTATGCACGGCTCGTGGAACAAAATGCGGAACACGGACGCTCACTGTGCCGGATGGGGATGGCCGACGACCAGCGGACACCGCCTCCTGTCGAGCACACGAGAGAGATCCGATGGCCTCAGCATTCACCCGCGACACCGTCCGCCGTCTCGGCGGCGCGGTCGGTCGGTACGTGCGGTCGGCCCCCGGGACCTTCATCTGGCTCGCGATCCTCTTCGTGACCACGATCGTGGCGCACCGCGTCGGCGCGCACGACCTCACCGACATCCTGCGCAGCCGGTCGACGAACCTCCGCCACCTCATGCACGACCCGGTCCCCAGCCTCGTCCGCAGCGCCCTCTGGATCGACGGCGACGGCTGGTTCCTCTACGCGATCGCCTACGCCACCATCCACGCCACGGTCGAACGGTGGCTCGGCACGGCCCGGTGGCTGCTCGTGGTGGTCGTCGCCCACGTCGGCGCCACCTACATCAGCCAGAGCGTCCTGCTGTGGGCCATCGACACCGGCCGCGCCCCGCAGTCGTCCATCAACGTCATCGACATCGGCGTCAGCTACGGACTCGCCGGCGTCGCGGGCATCCTCGTGTACCGGCTCGCCCGGCGGTGGCGCGCGCCCTACCTGGTCGGACTCGTCGCGCTGGCCCTCACCCCGGTCGTGTGGCCGCTGTTCAGCGGTGGTCACCCGACGTTCACCGACATCGGGCACCTGTGCGCCGTGCTGATCGGGTTGGGCTCGTACCCGCTCGTCCGGCTCGGGATGCGCGAGCCCAGCGTCCGCGTGGAACTCCCGCCGGTGTCGCCGCACATCGTCGAACGGGTCGACGCACCCCTGCCGCCGGTGTCGCCGCACATCGTCGAACGGGTCGCCGAGTCGGATCTCGCCGCCGACCCGCTGGTCGCGGCCCTGCCCCACCTGCGCCCGGTCGCGGCCGTGCGCGTCCGCGTGACGACATTGGCGGCATCGGCATCCCGGGTGAGCCGAGTGCGGCGGGCCTGATCCCGGCGGCCGGCGCGCGATCGGCGACAATGGACGGCGTGACGGCGACAGCACTGGACGGCAAGGCCACGCGCGACGAGCTCTTCACCGACCTCCGCGGCCGGGTCGAGGCGCTCACCGCCGCCGGTCGGACGCCTGGTCTCGGCACGATCCTCGTCGGCGACGACCCCGGCTCGCAGGCGTACGTCCGCGGCAAGCACTCCGACTGCGCCAAGGTCGGCATCGCGTCGATCCGCCGTGACCTCCCGGCGGATGCGACCGCCGCCGACATCGACGCCGCCATCGACGAGCTCAACGCCGATCCCGCCTGCACGGGCTACATCGTCCAGCTTCCGCTGCCGAAGGACGTCGACGCGACCGCGGCACTCGAGCGCATCGACCCGCGCAAGGACGCCGACGGACTGCACCCGGTCAACCTGGGACGCCTGGTGTTGGGCGCGCCCGCGCCGCTGCCGTGCACCCCGCGCGGGGTCATCCACCTGCTGCGCCGTTACGACATCCCCCTGGACGGCGCCCGCGTCGTCGTGGTCGGGCGTGGTGTCACCATCGGCCGCACGATCGGACTGCTGCTCACCCGCCGCAGCGAGAACGCCACGGTCACGCTGTGCCACACGGGCACCCGCGATCTGGCCGGAGAGGTGTCGCGCGCCGACATCGTGGTCGCCGCCGCAGGCTCCCCGCACCTGATCACCGCGGACATGGTGGCGCCCGGCGCGGCTGTCGTCGACGTGGGTGTGAGCCGCACCGAGTCGGGTCTCGTCGGCGACGTGCACCCCGACGTCTGGGACGTCGCCGGTCACGTGTCGCCCAACCCGGGTGGCGTCGGGCCGCTCACCCGGGCGTTCCTGCTGGCCAACGTGGTCGAGCAGGCCGAGGCCGACCTCGCGTCGACCGTCGGGGCGCCGGTGTGACACGGTCGCGGACCCCGCAGGCCATCCCGGCCGGGGGACGCACCGCCGCCTCGGTCCACCGGGCGCGGCGCGTCCGCTGGGTCCTCGTCCAGATCCCCTTCGTCCTCGTCGCGGCCCTGATCGTCCTGGCGTTCGTGTTCGTCATCGTCGACCGGTGGCGTCGTGGCGCCTTCGTCTTCGGCGCGGCCTCGCTGCTCGCCTCGGTCCTCCGCGCGGTACTACCGAGCTCGCGCGTCGGATTGCTGCAGGTGAGAGGCCGGTTCGCGGACGTCGTCGCGACCGCGGTCGCCGGCGGGATCATCATCTGGATGGCCGCCTCGATCGACGCGCTGGGCACCGGTATCGATCAATAGTAGGTCGCCCCGACCGGCGTCGACCCACTATCCTTGACGGGTTCGACGACCAGATCGGCGCGTGAGGACCCCGCGCCCGGCCCCGACACCGGAAGACGATGACGCACCCCACCACGACGACCCTCGGCCTGTCGGCCGGCAGCGGCATGGTCCACTGCGCGCTCGTCACGGTGGACGATCACGACCGCATCCGGGTCGATTCCCGCGTCATCGACATCGATCCCACCGACCGTCTCGACCGCGCCGGCCGTCTCAACTCCGGCATCGCCCTCATGCTCGACCGCGCCGCGGCCGCAGACCTCTCGGTCGGCGCGATCGGCGTGGCGGCGCGCGGCGGCGAGATCCCGACCGGCGGTGCCGGGACACGTCGGCAGGTCCACGTCATCGACGATCCCGAGGCAGTCGGGCGCGCGCTCGCGCAGTCGGGTGCGGTCGCCGCGCACCCGCGCGTCATCGTGGTCGACGCCGGCGACAGCGGGACCTCGGTGTTCGTCATCGACACCCGCGACGGCACCGCGACCACACCCGAGCGCACCACCGGGCTGTCCGGTGCGGCGATCGACACCGCACTCGCCGAGCGGGCGTCCGCGACGATGACCGATCTCGGCAGGCGGCGTCGTGCCGAATTGCGCAGCGCCTGTCGGACAGCGAAAGAGGAACTGGCGGAGGCAGATACGGCCATCGTCACCGTCGCCGGCCAGCGCTTCACCGTCACAGCGGCGATGGTCGAGGAGCTCGTCGCGGGCGGGGTCGCCGATGTCACCGACATCGTCACCGGCATCCGTGCGGGTGACCCCGCGCTGATCGACTCGCCGGTCGTCCTCGTCGGCGGTCTGGCGACGATGGCGTCGGTGCGGGCGGCGTTCGCCCGTGCGCTGGGGGAAGAGCCCTCGGTTCCCGACGCCCCGGAGCTCGTCGGTGCGGTCGGCGCCGCACTGGCCGCCCGTCCCGGACAGGGCGCGCCGACGGCACTGGAGTTCATCGGTGGTCGTCGACACCGCGATCTGCTGTCGGTCGTGCCCGTCGCGGTGATCGGCGCCGTCCTGGTCGCCGCGATGCTCACCGCCGTCGTGGTCGGGGTGCACGTCCAGGGAGCGTCGGTCACCGGTGACGGTGACACACCGGCCTCCTCGACGGTCGTCGCCACGACGACCGCGGCGACCTCGTCGACCACCACGCGCCCCGCCGCGGCGCAGACCACCGGACGAACGACGACCGACCGGACCACCACCACTGTCACCGACGAGGGCGAGGCGGGCGTCGTCACCACCACCTCGACCCCGGACGACTACAGCGGTGGATCGCAGCGCACGCCGCGTCCCTGGGCCACCACCGTGTTGCCGACCAGCGAGGGGACGAACGTCCCCACCTCCACGATCACCCCGCCGTCGACGTCCGCGCCGCTGGAGTCGTCGGTGGAGTCCGCACCGCTCACGCCCTACCCGTTCACGCCGATCCCGGGCCCGACCACAGCTCCCGAGTCCGTCGACCCCGACGGCGTGGGCGTGCAGGGTTTCTCGGCACAGCCGCAACCCACCACCGGCGCACCGGCCGCGCGCTGATCGAGAACGTCGCGGGTGAGATGTCCCCGCGGGCCGGCGGTCTCAGGCGCGGGCGAGTTCCATGGTGCGCTTGAGGAGATCCGCGACGGCGTCGAACTCGGTGAGGAAGCCGTCGTGGCCGCTGTCGGACTGCACCACGTGCAGTCCTCCCACGCAGCCGGGGAGTTGCTCGGCGAGCTCGGCCTGGGTCCGCAACGGGTACAGACGATCCGAGGAGATGCCCCCGACGATGCAGGGGACGTGGCAGGACTCGAGGGCTGCGCGAGTGCCGCCCCGATTGCGACCCACGTCGTGGTTGTTGAGCACCTCGCTGAGCACGACGTAGCTGCCAGGGTCGAACCGGGCGGCGAGCTTGTCGGCCTGGTGCTCGAGGTAGCTCTGCACCGCGTACCGACCGCCGGCCAACGGGTTCTCGTCGCCCTGGACGTTGTTCTGGAACCGGTTGTCCAGCTCGATCTCCGAGCGGTAGTACATGTGCGCGACACGCCGCGCGACGCCCAAACCGGCCGTCGGAGCCTGCCCGGTCCCGTGGTAATCGCCACCCTGCCAGGCCGGGTCGGCGGTGATCGCGGCGATCTGGGTGGTCTGCGTACCGATCTGGTCCGCCGTGGCGCGGGGTCCGACGGCGAGCACCAGCGCGCTGCGGACGCGGTCGGGGAAGCCGATCATCCACTCCAGCGATCGGGCCCCGCCCATCGATCCGCCGAGAACCGATGCGACGGAGTCGATCCCGAGCACGTCCATCAGGGCGACCTCGGCACGGACCTGGTCGAGCACGGTGATGTGCGGGAAACGGGACCCCCACGGCATCCCGTCGGGCCCGGGCGACGACGGACCGGTGGAGCCACCGCACCCGCCGAGGACGTTGGCCGAGATGACGCACCACTCGTCGGTGTCGACGGCGCAGCCGGGCCCGATCAACCCGTCCCACCACCCGGGCAGCGGATGTCCGGGCCCCGGCGGCCCGATGACATGGGAATCGCCGGTGAGGGCGTGCAGCGTGACGACGACGTTGTCGCGTGCGGGGGACAACCGCCCCCAACGCTGGAACGCGATGGTCACGTCGTCGATGACCTCGCCGTTGTCGAGCGCGACCGACCCGACGGACACGCGCGTCAGTTCACCGTCCGGGAGTGTCTCCCAGTCGGTCTCGGGGCGTGTCCGCGGGTCGATCGTCACCTCAGCGTGCCGCTCGGAATCCCTGCTCGAGGTCGGCGACGATGTCGTCGACACCCTCCAGTCCGACCGCCAGGCGGACGAGACCGGGGGTCACGCCGGCGGCGAGCTGCTCCTCGGCGATCAACTGCGAATGGGTCGTGGACGCCGGGTGGATCACCAGCGACCGGACGTCGCCGATGTTGGCGACGTGACTGTGCAGGGTGAGGGCGTCGACGAAGCGTTTGCCGGCGTCGACGCCACCGACGATCTCGAAGGCGACGATGGCGCCCTGGCCGCGCGGGGCCAGCTTCTGGCCGCGCTCGTACCACGGCGACGACGGCAGACCGGCGTACGCGACCGACTCCACCTGGTCATGCTTCTCGAGGAACTCGGCGACCTTGCGGGCGTTCTCGACGTGCCGCTCGATGCGCAGGCTCAGCGTCTCCAGGCCCTGCGAGATGAGGAAGGCGTTGAACGGTGCGATCGCGGAACCGGTGTCGCGCAACCACTGCACGCGGGCCTTCAGCGCGAACGCCGGCGCCCCGAGGTCGGCGAACACCGCGCCGTGGTAGCTGGGGTCCGGGGTGGTGAAGCCGGGGAACAGATCCTGGCCGTCGCGCTGCACGCGCCAGTCGAACGTGCCGCCGTCGACGATGACACCGCCGACAGCGGTGCCGTGTCCACCGATGTACTTGGTCGCCGAGTGCACGACGATGTCGGCGCCGTGCGTGAACGGCTGGATCAGGTACGGCGTCGCCACGGTGTTGTCGACGATGAGCGGCACACCGTTCTCGTGCGCCAGCGCCGACACCGCGGGGATGTCGAGGATCTCGTTGTTCGGGTTGGCGATCGTCTCGCCGTAGAACGCGCGGGTGTTCGGCCGCACCGCCGCCCGCCACGACTCGATGTCGTCGGGGTTCTCGACGAACGACACCTCGATGCCGAGCTTCGGCAGTGTGTAGTGGAAGAGGTTGTACGTGCCGCCGTAGAGCCGCGGGCTCGAGACGACGTGGCCGCCGGTCTCGACGATGTTCAGGATCGCGTAGGTCTCGGCCGCCTGACCCGACGAGACGAGCAGGGCGGCGACACCCCCCTCGAGAGCGGCGATGCGCTGCTCGACCGCGTCCTGGGTCGGGTTCATGATGCGCGTGTAGATGTTGCCCGGCTCGGCGAGTCCGAACAGGTCCGCGGCGTGCTGGGTGTCGCGGAAGGTGTACGAGGTGGTCTGGTAGATCGGCAGCGCCCGCGCGGAGGTGGCGGCGTCCGCCGTCTGGCCGGCGTGGATCTGCTTGGTCTCGAAGCTCCACGAGGCGGTGGGGTCTTCGGGCTCGAGGGTGCCGTCGTAGGGGAGATCGCTCATCGGTGAGGGCTTCCTTGTGGTCGCACCGGGCATCGCCGCCCGGGGGGTCCGACCATCGGACCCGCGCTTGCCGTGGGGACCGCACGCGGTCCCACAACCTGGTCTTTCACCCGGAGCACCCCACCGCGGTTGGAGGGTTGCCGGTCAGCCGAGCCGGGGCTTGTCGCTGACACTCATGACCTGGCGCCAAGGATATAGCATCGCGAATCCGATTCGGTCAGCCTTCTCGTTCGCGCTGATCGGAACCCCGACGGTCCCGACCGAGCACTCGGTGCGGACGGCGAGAGGGCGGCGGACTACGGTGGACGTGGCTCCACATCAGCACTCACGAGGTGCCCCGCCGGGGGCCGGCCACCACGCCGAGGAGGACGTTCAGTCACATGGGCAAGATCAAGGTAGAGGGCACGGTCGTCGAACTGGACGGCGACGAGATGACCCGGATCATCTGGCAGTTCATCAAAGAGAAGCTGATCCACCCCTACCTCGACGTGAACCTCGACTATTACGACCTCGGCATCGAGTACCGCGACGAGACCGACGACCAGGTCACGGTCGACGCGGCGCACGCGATCCAGAAGCACGGCGTCGGCGTCAAGTGCGCCACCATCACCCCCGACGAGGCCCGCGTCGAGGAGTTCGGTCTGAAGAAGATGTGGCGCTCGCCCAACGGCACCATCCGCAACATCCTCGGCGGCACCATCTTCCGCGCGCCCATCATCATCTCGAACGTCCCGCGTCTGGTCCCCGGATGGACCAAGCCCGTCGTCGTCGGACGTCACGCCTTCGGTGACCAGTACCGCGCGACCGACTTCAAGGTCCCCGGCGCGGGCACCGTCACCATCACCTACACACCCGAGGACGGCTCCGAGCCCATCGAGCACGAGATCGTGCAGATGGACAAGGAGGGTGGCGTCGTGATGGGGATGTACAACTTCAACAAGTCCATCGAGGACTTCGCGCGCGCCTCCTTCAACTACGGCCTGCAGCGCAACTACCCGGTGTACCTGTCCACCAAGAACACGATCCTCAAGGCGTACGACGGCGCGTTCAAGGACATCTTCGCCGACGTCTTCGAGAAGGAGTTCAAGTCGGAGTTCGACGCCGCCGGGATCCACTACGAGCACCGCCTCATCGACGACATGGTCGCCTCCTCCCTGAAGTGGGAGGGCGGCTACGTCTGGGCGTGCAAGAACTACGACGGTGACGTCCAGTCCGACACCGTCGCGCAGGGTTACGGCTCGCTGGGCCTGATGACCTCCGTCCTGCTGACCCCGGACGGCGGCATCTGCGAGGCCGAGGCCGCCCACGGCACCGTGACGCGTCACTTCCGCCAGCACCAGCAGGGCAAGCCGACCTCGACCAACCCGATCGCGTCGATCTTCGCCTGGACCCGGGGACTCGACCACCGCGGCAAGCTCGACAACACCCCCGAGGTCATCGAGTTCGCTCATCAGCTCGAGGACGTCGTCATCAACACCGTCGAGAGCGGCAAGATGACGAAGGACCTCGCGCTGCTCGTCGGCGGCGACCAGTCGTACCTGACCACCGAGGAGTTCCTCGGCGCGATCGACGAGAACCTCGCCGCCGCGCGCCGCGAGAACTGACGCGCGCGCAGCCCCCGTCCCGCGGTGTGAACAGTCTCACCGCTGCGTGAGGGATGCTCGCGGCCGCGGCTGCGGTTCGATTCCCTCGTGACCGTCACCGACCAGAACCTCACCGACCGCACCGACACCGCGACCACCGATGCGGCGCCGCTCGGTGCGCCGGTGTCGCGGTCGGTGCGGCGCTGGGCGATCCTGGCATTGGCTCTCGGCGGGTTCGGCATCGGCACCACCGAGTTCGTCGCGATGGGGCTCCTGCCCGACATCGCGTCGTCTCTCGGGGTGTCGGAACCCTCGGCAGGACACGTCATCTCGGCCTATGCGCTCGGTGTCGTGGTCGGTGCCCCGGTGATCGCCGCACTCACCGCGCGGGTGTCACGCCGTCGTCTGTTGATCGGCCTGATGATCGCGTTCACCGTCGGCAACCTGGCGAGCGTGGTCGCGCCCGACCAGACGACGCTGATGATCGCGCGCTTCGTCTCCGGGCTCCCGCACGGCGCGTATTTCGGTGTGGCAGCGCTGGTCGCGTCCCACCTCGCCGGTCCCGGCAGTCGCGCGAAGGCCGTCGGACAGGTGATGTTGGGGCTCTCGGTCGCCAACGTCGTCGGCGTCCCCGTCGCCACCTGGCTCGGTGAACACTTCGGTTGGCGATCGGCGTTCGCGCTCGTCGTCGTCATCGGACTGGCGACACTGGTCGCGCTGCTGCGGTACCTGCCGACGCTGGGGTCGATGACGATCACCAATCCGCTCACCGAACTGGGTGCGCTGCGCCGTCCCCAGGTGCTGTTCACCGTCCTCATCGGCATCGTCGGTTTCGGCGGCATGTTCGCCTTCTACACCTACATCCACACCACCCTCACCGACGTCTCCGGTCTTCCCGGCGCACTGGTGCCGATCGCGCTGATGCTGTTCGGCCTCGGCATGGTCGTCGGCAACGTGGTCGGCGGTGCACTGGCCGACCGGTCGGTGACGATGACGCTCGCCGTCGGTCTCACCGCCATCGCCGCGGTGCTGCTGGCCTTCGCGACGTTCGCCGGGATCGTGTGGGTGGCCGTGCCTCTCGTGTTCGCCGTCGGTGTCACCGGGTCTGCGCTGGTGCCCGCACTGCAGACCCGCCTGATGGACACCGCCGAGGACGCACAGACACTGGCCGCAGCGCTCAACCACTCCGCACTCAACGTCGCCAACGCGGCCGGCGCGTGGCTCGGTGGCGTCGTGATCGGCGCAGGCCTGGGCTACCGGGCGCCGTCGGTGCTGGGTGCGGGCCTCGCCGTCGCCGGTCTCGTGGTGCTCGCCGTCGCCGTGGCCGCGACCCGCCGCGGTCGTGTCGGCGCCTCTGCCTAGACTCGCTGCCCGTGTCCACCATCGTCACCACGGCCAACGTCAACGGGATCCGCGCGGCGGTCAAGGAGCGCAATCCCGACAACCCGGGGATCCTGCCGTGGCTCGGTGAGCCGGTCGGACGGCGGTTCGTGCTGATCCAGGAGATCCGTGCGTCGCTCGACCAGGCGCAGGAGGCACTCGCGCCGGCACTCGACGCCGGGTGGCAGCTCTCCATGTGCGAGTCGGTGAAGAAGGGCCACGCGGGCGTCGGTGTGTTGTCGACGGTCGACGTCGATGCCGTCCGCGTCGGGTTCGGCAACGACGAGTTCGACGACACGGGGCGGTATCTCGAGGTCGACGTCGCCGCGTCCGGGGACGACCCCGCACTGACACTCGGGTCGCTGTACCTGCCGAAGGGCGCCGCCGACGGCGAGAAACGCGACGAGAAGTTCCGCTTCCTCGACGCCTTCGCCGAACACCTGTCGGGTCTGGGTCGCAAGCGTCGTGGCGTCGTGGTCGCGGGGGACTGGAACATCGCGCACGACAACCGGGACATCAAGAACTGGAAGGGCAACCAGAAGAGCCCGGGTTTCCTGCCCGAGGAACGGGCCTGGGTCGACGAGGTCCTCGCAGGACGCTGGAACGATGTCCTGCGTGAGGTCGTCGGCGACGTCGACGGCCCGTACTCGTGGTGGTCGTGGCGGGGCAAGGCGTTCGACACCGACGCCGGATGGCGGATCGACTATCACCTAGCCAATGCCGTGATGGCGCAACGGGTGCGCGATGCACGTGTCGAGCGACCCGACGCCTACGACCGTCGCTGGTCCGACCACGCGCCGGTCACCGTCGAATTCGATTGAGCCGTTCTGAGACAATTCGTTCCATGACCACCCAGCGCGTGCTCTCCGGCATCCAGCCGACCAGCGACTCGGTCCACCTCGGGAACTACCTGGGTGCGTTGAAGCAGTGGGTCGCACTGCAGGACGAGTACGACGACGCCTTCTACTTCATCCCCGACCTGCACGCCCTCACCGCGACGTTCGACCCCGCGACACTGGCAGAACGGACCCGCCGGACGGTCGCGCAGATGATCGCCGTCGGCGTCGACCCGTCGTCGGCGACGCTCTACGTGCAGTCCCACGTTCCGGAGATCTCCCAGCTGACGTGGGTCCTGTCCTGCATCACCGGATTCGGCGAGGCCGGCCGGATGACGCAGTTCAAGGACAAGTCGGCGAAGGGCGGTGCCGACGCGGCCGGGGTCGGGTTGTTCACCTACCCGATCCTCATGGCCGCCGACATCCTCGCCTTCGACGTGAACCGTGTGCCCGTCGGGGAAGATCAGCGTCAACACCTCGAGCTGACGCGAAACCTGGCACAGCGCTTCAACTCCCGGTTCGGTGAGACGTTCGTCGTTCCCGAGGCGCACATCGTCGCCGAGACGGCGAAGATCTATGACCTGCAGAACCCGACCGCGAAGATGAGCAAGTCCGCCGAGTCCGACGCCGGGCTCATCAACCTCCTCGACGACCCGAAGCGCTCGGCGAAGAAGGTGCGGTCGGCGGTCACCGACGCAGGCCGCGAGGTCGTGTACGACCCCGCGGAGAAGCCGGGGGTGAGCAATCTCCTCACGATCCACTCGGCGCTGTCCGGCACGCCTGTCGCCGACCTCGAGGCGCACTTCGAGGGCAAGGGGTACGGAGACCTGAAGGTCGAGACCGCGCAGGTCCTCACCGACTTCGTCGCACCGCTGCGCAGTCGCGTCGACGAGCTCATGGCGGATCCCGCGCAGCTCGACGGGATCCTGGCGCAGGGCGCCGAACGGGCCCGCGAGGTCGCGTCGCGGACGCTCGCCCGCGTCTATGACAGGGTGGGATTGCTGGGTGCGACTCGCCCCTAGCGGCGAGGAGGAGACGGGTCAGGATGGCGGACACGACCACACCGCAGGACGACAAACCCTCCCGCCTCGACGAACTCCGCGCCCGGCACGCCTGGCTGGACCACCTCGTCGCGGCCGGATCGCGCTACCAGAGCTCGAAGGGCGACTTCTTCGCCGCGGGCGCGACCTACTTCAGCGTGCTGGCGCTGTTCCCCCTTCTCATGGTGGCGTTCGCGATCGCCGGGTTCGTGTTCGTCTACAGCCCCGATCTGCTCGACCAGGCCAAGCAGCAGATCACCGACTCGGTCTCGGGGGACATGGGCAACCAGCTCAACGACCTCATCGACCAGGCCATCGCGTCCCGCACGTCGATCGGCATCATCGGCCTGCTGCTCGCCGTCTACTCGGGTCTGGGCTGGATGGCCAACCTGCGCAACGCGTTGACCGTCCAGTGGGGACCGGAACCGCCGTCCCAGTCGTTCGTCCGGACCAAGATCGGCGATCTCGGTGCGCTCTTCGGCCTCTTCCTGGCCCTGGCCGTCTCCTTCGGGCTGTCGGCGGTGGCGGGCAGCGGTCTGACCAAGTGGCTGCTCGACCACATCGGTCTGGGTGATGTCCCCGGTGTGTTCATCGTCGTGCGTGTCGTGTCGATCGTGGTGTCGCTCGCCGCGTCGACCCTTCTGTTCACCTGGGCCATCGCCCGCCTGCCGCGGATCCCGCTGCCCTACCGCAACGCGCTGAAGGCGGGGCTGCTCACCGCGGTGGTGTTCGAGATCTTCAAGGGCATCGCGACCTTCTATCTGAAGTCCGTGCTCTCGGGACCGGCGGGCGCCACGTTCGGGCCGATCATCGGCATCATGGTGTTCGCCTTCTTCACCACGCGGATCGTGTTGTTCGCGACGGCCTGGGCGGCGACCGACCCGCAGAACCAGGTCTTCGCGACGGCCGCCGTGCCGGATCCCGTCGTCATCGAGCCGCGCGTCGCCGTCACCCCCGGCGCGGGGCCCGTGCGGGTCGTGACCGCGGTCGCCGCCGGCGCTGCGGTCGTGGCCGGCTGGCGACGCCTGAGTCGCAGCGGACGACGCCGCTAGGGCACTCGACGCCGGATCACCGCGTGCGGCGGTTGATCCTCACCGCGGCGACCACGAGACCGAGCACCACGAGCGCGCCGATCCCGCCGACGACGAGCCGATAGCTCACCCCGCTGTTCGACGGGCCCTCGTCGGACACGTTCTGGGCGAGCGCGGGGCCGGAGTTCGAGCGTCTCGCCGTGCTGGTCGCCCCGCTCGCCGTCGCGGGCCCGTCGACGAGGGTGCCGACCGATTCCGTCCGGGGGGTCGCGAAACCCCAGTCGAACAACGACTTCGCCTGATCCCAGTACAGGTCGCCGGCCTCGTTCAGGCCATACATCTGCACGACCACCAGGGTGCGACCGTCCCGCTCGACGGCGCCGACGTAGGTCTTGCGGGCGTCGTCGGTGTAGCCGGTCTTGCCGCCGATCACACCGGGAAACCCGTCCACGAGGAGGCGGTTCTGGCTCTGCATCTGGTAGCCGACGTGCGGCTTGTCGCCGGGCACGTCGGGTAGCGGCGGGTATCCGGGGAACGGGGCGTCCACATGCGAGATGAGGTCGCGGAACGTCGAGTTCTGGAGTCCCGCACGGAAGATGAGTGCGAGGTCGTACGGCGACGTGCTCATCCCGGGTGCGTCGAGCCCCGACGGGGACGCCGCCCGGGTGTCCTCGGCGCCGAGTGAGTGGGCGAGGTCGTTCATCTTCCCGACCGCGGCTTCGTACCCCCCGAGCTGCCGGGCGAGCGCGTTGGCGCAGTCGTTGCCCGACACCATCAGCAGGCCCTGCAGCAACTGCCGGACGGTGTACTGCCCGCCCGGGCCGATGCCGGCGGAGTCGCCCTCCATGCCGTAGTCCTCGCGGGTGCCCGTCACCACCGTGTTCAGGTCGAGGTCGCGCAGGGCGACGAGCGCCAGCAGCGTCTTGATCGTCGACGCCGGGCGGTAGCGGCCATGCGGGTCCTTCGCCGCGACGACGGTGCCGTCCGTCGCGTCGGCGACCAGCCATCCCGCGGAGGTCAGACCACGCGGGACCGGAGCGGCGGAGGACGGCGTCACCACACCGCACGCGGCGAGCTTCTCGCCGCCCACCGGCGGCTGCGGGACGGGGAGTGCAGACGGTGCCTGCTGTCCGGACGGCGGGACCTCGGAGGTGTCGACGGCGGGGGCCGGGGACACACGGTAGGGGCACGCCGCGGTGTCCGGCGTCGACGGTGCGGCGACCGGGGCGACGGGCTCGGCGGCCGCGGTACCGGCCACCGCCACAGGCAGCAGGCTCGACCCGGCGATCAGGCCCGCCGCGATCGTCACCCGCACCGACCGGGACACACCTCGCATGAGCGCCGAACCTACCGGGCGCATCAGGCCCGGGTGAGGAACCGCGCCGCGTCGAGCCCCCATCCGCGCACCTCGTCCGGTGTCCGGGCGACCTGCAGGATGGCGGTCGGCAGTGTCTCCGCAAGCCGTTCGGCGGTGCTGACGGGGTGGCCCGGGTCGGTGTCCCACGGCAGCAGCAGCGTCGGATGGGTGATGCGGGCGAGGTCGCCCGGGTCGGGCAGGTCGGAGTCCGCAGCGCCGCGCAGCAGCGCGGCGAAGCACTCCTCGCGGACATCGGCGGTGTAGGGCCGCTGCTGCAACGGCTCGAGGATGGGCGGCTGGGGTTGCTCGGCAGCCGCCGCGAGAAACGCGTCGACCCCGGACGCGTCCACGATGTCGGCGCCGTCGCGATATCCCGCGACGTGCGGTGCCCGGGTCTCCCACGCGGTCGGCGGGATGGCCAGGACGAGACGGCGGATGCGGTGCGGGGCACGCAGCGTCGCGTACAGGGCGCTCGCGGTGCCCATCGACATGCCGATCACGTCCACGGGGGCGTCGGGAGACACCGCGTCGAGCACGGCGAGGAGGTCGTCGGCGAGCCGCGGCCAGGTGTAGTCGACGGGGTCGCTGCCTCCCGTCGACCGACCGTGCCCGCGGGCGTCGTAGCGGACCAGGCTGCGCGAGCCCGAACCGGCGGGGCTCCAATCGAACACGCCGTCGCCGTCCATCGCCTCCCGGCTCGACGACATGCCGTGCGCGACGACGGTGACGGGCAGGCCGGCTGCGGGGCGGTCACAGGCGAGGACGGCGCCCGGTCGGGCGATCTCGAGATCGGTCACGGCCACGATCATCACCCATGCGAACGACCCGTGCTGTGACGACACGGGCGTGGACCGGTCCGGCGAGACTACTGTGCACGCGTGATCGATGCACTGGTGCAGTGGCTGCTCGGCCTCCCCCCGTGGGTGGCCCTCGTCATGGCGTTCCTGTTCCCGGCGCTGGAGGCGTCGATCTTCGTCGGCGTGGTGATCCCGGGCGAGATCGCCGTGCTCATCGCGGGCGTGATCGCCAGCGGCGGCCGGCTGCAGCTGTGGGAGGTGCTGGTCGTCGCCATCGCCGGAGCGATCATCGGCGACTTCGTCGGGTTCGAGGTCGGCCGACGGTGGGGCACCGTCCTGCTGGCGAAGCTGCCCGAACGGCTCGTCAAGCCCGAGCACGTCGACCGCGGGCGCGAGGAACTGCGCAAGCGCGGCGCGATCGCCGTGCTCATCGGCCGGTGGATCGCCGCGCTGCGTGCCCTGATGCCCGGTCTGGCGGGGATGTCGGGAATGCGACTGCGCACCTTCGTGATCGCGAACGCGATAGGCGGCGCCATCTGGGCGAGCGCGGTCGCGAGCCTCGGCTACGTGGCGGGGTCGTCGTACAAGACCGTCGAGAGCAGCCTCGGGTACGCGTCGGAGATCCTGATCGGCGTCGTCGTGCTGGCGATCGTCGCGCTCGTGGTGCGCAACCAGGTGCGCAAGCGACGCCGTGCCGCAGAGCCTGGGGCGTCCTCCGAGATGTCAGTCGAAGAGGATCACCTGGCGGATCGCCGCCCCGTCGGCGAGTGAGTCCATCGCGGCGTTGACGTCGTCGAGACCGATCCGCGCGGACACCAGCTTCTCCACCGGCAACCGCCCCTGACGCCACAGGTCGGCGTAGACGGGGATGTCGCGCGACGGCACCGCGGACCCGAGGTAACTCCCGACGATCGTGCGCGCACCCGCCACCAGGGCCAGCGGCGAGATCGACGATCGCGCATCCGGTGCGGGGAGTCCGACGGTGACGCAGATGCCGCCGGGTGCCGTCGCGGCGACAGCCGTCTCGAACGCCCGCGCGTTGCCCGCGGCCTCGATCACGACGTCGGCGGTGATGCCCTGCTCGGCCACCTCCGCCGGCGTGTACGTCGCGGTCGCGCCGAGTTCGCGTGCGGTGGCGAGCTTGTCGTCGACGGCGTCGACGCCGATCACGTCACCGGTCCGCAGCGACAGCGCGGTGAGCACCGCGGCCATGCCGACACCGCCGAGCCCGACCACCATCACCGACTGGCCGTCGGTGGGCTTCCCGGCGTTGAGCACCGCCCCGCCGCCGGTGAGGACGGCGCATCCGAGTACGGCCGCGACCTCGGGCGGGACGTCGTCACCGACGGGGGTCACCGAGCGGCGGTCCACCACAGCGTGGTCGGCGAAGCCCGAGACGCCCAGGTGGTGGTGGACGACGTGGTCGTCACCGGGATCGGCCGGGTGCAGTCGACGGTCACCGTCGAGGAGGGTCCCCGCGTTGTTCGCCACCGATCCGGGGCCGCAGGGCAGGCGCCCGTCGGTGGCGCACTGCGGGCAGTCGCCGCAGCGGGGGAGGAACGCCATGACCACGCGTGTGCCGATCTCGAGGTCGTCGACCTCCGCACCGACCGCCACCACCCGGCCGGCGGCCTCGTGTCCCAACGCCATCGGCAGCGGGCGCGGGCGGTTGCCGTCGACGACGGACAGATCCGAGTGGCACACGCCGGCGGCCTCGATGCGCACCGCCACCTCGTGGGGGCCGGGCCCGTCGAGTTCGAGGACCTCGACGACGATCGGCCGCGACTCGGCGTAGGGGCGGGCCCGTCCGGACTCCTGGAGCACCGCTGCGCGGATCTTCACTGTCGTTCTCCCGTTCGGTCGGAGGTGGAGCTGTCGGAGGTGCTCGGCGGGCGCACGGCGGTGGTGAGCACACCGCGCACGGTGTCGGGGATCGCCACCGGTCGGCGGGTCCGCGCGTCGACGTAGACGTGCACCCATCGTCCGCGCGCCGCGGGCGGACCGTCCGGGCCGTCGGAACCGCCGAAGACGGCGAGATCGTAGGTGACGCTCGAGGTCCCGAGCCGGTCGACGGCGAGGGCCACCACGATCGGCTCGGGGAAGGCGATCGAGGCGAGGAAACGACAGCCCGACTCGACGACCACGTTGTTCACCGTGTCGTGGGCGGGGTCGAGCGGGGTGCCGGCCGCCGACAGGGTCTCTGCCAGCCAGCCGTTGATCGCGGTGTCGAACAGCTGGTAGTAGACGGCGTTGTTCAGGTGCCCGTACATGTCGTTGTCGGCCCATCGGGTGGTCATCGGCCGATGCACCGCGAAGTCCGTCAATCGCAGATCCTGATCGCTGGCCATCGCCGCCTCTCGTCACCACCCGCGTCGCGGCGGGTGCTTTTTGCTCCCACGTGGCGGGTGGGCGACTATATGGGGTGATGAACCCGCCACCGATCACCGACACCGACGTCGAGCCCGACGATATCGGCTCGCGTATCGATCCCGTCCTCGCCCGGAGTTGGCTGCTGGTCAACGGGGCGGGAGCCGAGCGGTTCCAGGCGGCCGCGCACTCGCGCGCCGACATCGTCGTCCTCGACATCGAGGACGCCGTCGCGCCGAAGGACAAGGTCGCCGCCCGCGACAACGTCGTGCGCTGGATCGCCGACGGCAACCCCGACTGGGTCCGCGTCAACGGCTTCGGCACCCAGTGGTGGGAGGGCGATCTCGACGCCCTGCGCGCGCTGGGGTCGGGCGTCGGAGGCGTGATGCTGGCGATGGTCGAGTCCGTCGACCATGTCACCGAGACCGCGAAGCGCCTGCCGGGCGTCCCGATAGTCGCCCTCGTCGAGACCGCCCGTGGCCTCGAGCGGATCGGCGAGATCGCCTCCGCGAAGGGCACGTTCCGTCTGGCCTTCGGTATCGGTGACTTCCGCCGCGACACCGGTTTCGGTGAGAACCCGACGACGCTGGCCTACGCCCGATCGCGGTTCACGATCGCCGCCAAGGCCGCCCACCTCCCGAGCGCCATCGACGGACCGACGGTCGGCTCCTCGGCGCTCCGGCTGTCGGAGGCCACCGCGGTCTCCCGTGAGTTCGGGATGACCGGCAAGATCTGTCTCACCCCCGACCAGTGCGCCGCCGTCAACGAGGGCCTGTCCCCGTCGCAGGAGGAGATCGCCTGGGCGCGTGAGTTCTTCGCCGAGTTCGAGCGCGACGGCGGCGAGATCCGGAACGGGTCCGACCTGCCGCGCATCGCCCGAGCGACGAAGATCATCGACCTCGCACGCTCCTACGGCATCGAGGTGCAGGCCGCCGAGTACGACGAGCCGGACCACGTCCCGGCGCCGTCGGACACCTACCACTACTGAGCGACCACCCGTGGTCATCCGACGCCTCGACGCGTCTCAGCGCCGCAACCGCGGGGTGGGTTTCGTCCTCGCCGTCGTCTACAAGTTCATCGACGACCAGGGCGGGTATCTCGCCGCACTGATCGCGTACTACGCCTTCATCTCGCTGTTCCCGCTG
Source organism: uncultured Williamsia sp. (assembly GCF_947494875.1). GTDB lineage: Bacteria > Actinomycetota > Actinomycetes > Mycobacteriales > Mycobacteriaceae > Williamsia_A. The sequence continues at coordinate 37,928 of NZ_CANLWM010000007.1, read as the reverse complement.
CTTCTGTTGCTGACGACCGGTCTGGGGGTCGTGCTCGCCGATCACCCCTCGCTGCAACAGCGTCTGGTCGACTCGGCGCTCGGGGAGTTCCCCATCATCGGCGACCAGCTCGGGGAGCCGCGGCGACTCAGCGGCGGCGTCGCCGGCGTGGTCATCGGTGTGGTCGGTGCCCTGTACGGCGGCTCGGGCGTCGGGCAGGCCACGCAGAACGCGATGAACGTGATGTGGTCCGTGCCGCGCAACGTGCGCGGCAACCCGATCGTCGCGCGCTGGCGCAGTCTGCGACTGCTGGTCGTCCTGGCGCTCGCCCTGGCCGGGACCACCGCGTTGTCGTTGCTGGGCAGGTTCGTCGACGGGTTCGGCACGTTCTCGACGCTGGGCCTCGCCGTCGCCGCGGTCGTCATCAACACCTTCGTGTTCTCGCTGGGTTACCGCATCAGCACCGCGCGGACCCTCTCCACGCGCGACGTCCTGCCCGGCGCGGCTGTCATGGCGGTCCTCTGGCAGCTCTTGCAGACGTTCGGTGCGGTGTACGTCGGTCAGGTCGTCCGCCATGCGAGCGCGACGAACAGTGTGTTCGCCGTCGTCCTCGGCATGCTCGCGTTCCTGTACCTGACGTCGATCGCCGTCGTGTTCACGGCCGAGATCAACAGCGTCCGTGTGCAGAAGCTCTATCCGCGTGCGCTGTTGACCCCGTTCACCGACGACATCGTCATGACCCAGGGTGACCGACGGGCGTACACGGCGCAGGCACAGGCGCAGCGGGCCAAGGGCTTCGAACAGATCGATGTCACGTTCGACCTCGACGCCCGGCGGGGCGACGATCCCGACGACCCGCCGCCGACCTGAGTCGACGGATCAGACGTCGACCCAGTCGAGGGTGCGGGTGATCGCTTTCTGCCAGCGCGCGTACTGCTCGGCGCGGTGCTCGTCGTCCCATCGCGGTTCCCACCGTCGGTCCTCGCGCCACTGCGCCTCGAGTTCCTCGGTGTCGGCGAAGAACCCGACCGACAGGCCGGCGGCGTACGCGGCTCCGAGTGCGGTGGTCTCGGCCACGACCGGCCGGCTCACGGGGATGCCGAGCACGTCGGATTGGATCTGCATGCAGAGTGAGTTCGCGGTGACGCCGCCGTCGACGCGCAGGACCTCGAGCTCGACACCGGAGTCCTTGCACATCGCGTCGGCGACGTCGCGGCTCTGGAAGCAGATCGACTCCAGTGTGGCGCGGGCGATGTGCGCGTTGTTGTTGAAGCGCGACAGGCCGACGATCGCACCGCGCGCGTCCGAGCGCCAATAGGGCGCGAACAGTCCGGAGAACGCGGGGACGAAGTACACGCCGCCGTTGTCGGGCACCTCGCGGGCGAGTGACTCGCTCTGCGCCGCACCGGAGATGATCCCCAGCTGGTCGCGAAGCCACAGCACCGCGGAGCCTGTGACGGCGATGGATCCCTCGAGCGCGTACACGGGCTTGTCGTCGCCGAACCGATAGCAGACGGTGGTGAGGAGTCCGTTCTCGGACCGGACCAGCTCCTCGCCGGTGTTCAGCAGCAGGAAGTTGCCGGTGCCGTAGGTGTTCTTGGCCTGGCCGGGTGAGAAACACACCTGACCGACCATCGCCGCCTGCTGATCACCGAGCGCCGCGGCGATCGGCACCTCGGCGGCCAGGGGTCCGGTGCGAGTGGTGTGTCCGTAGGGCTCGGTCGGGGACGACGAGACGATGCGCGGCAACATCTCTCGCGGGATGTCGAAGAGTGCGAGCAGTTCGTCGTCCCAGTCGAGCGTCTCGAGGTCCATGAGCATGGTGCGGCTGGCGTTGGTGACGTCGGTGACGTGCACCCCGCCCTCGACCGCGCCGGTGAGGTGCCAGATCAGCCAGCTGTCGATGGTGCCGAAGATCGCATCTCCCGCCTCGGCGTCGGCACGCACCCCGTCGACGTTCTCGAGGATCCACTGCACCTTGCCCGCAGCGAAGTAGGTGGCCGGCGGGATCCCGGCCTTGCGGCGGATGAGGTCACCGTGACCGTCGTCGTCGAGCGCCTTGGCGATGCGGTCGGTTCGCGTGTCCTGCCAGACGATCGCGTTGTAGTAGGGCCGGCCCGTGCGACGGTTCCAGACCACCGTCGTCTCGCGCTGGTTGGTGATGCCGAGCGCGGCGAGGTCGTCGGCGGCGATCCCGGCGCGGCGCAGGGCGGTCTGCAGCACCGACGACGTGCGTTCCCAGATCTCCACGGGGTCGTGCTCGACCCACCCGGCCCGCGGCATCACCTGCTGGTGTTCCAGCTGATGCCGCGCCACCTCTGCGCCCTCGTGATCGAAGATCATGAACCGCGTGCTGGTGGTGCCCTGGTCGATCGCGCCCACGTACCTGGCCACGCCTGTCCTTCCGCCGTCACGAGGTGGTCGGGGACGATCTTGCCGTGCCGGGGGTGCGGTCGGTGGGAGGACGGCTCGAGCGGTCGGAGGCCGCTCCGTGCGCGCTGCGGAGTCCGTGCTTCGCCCGTCCTGTCCACGCCGGGATTCATCCGTTCAGACCACAGCTCTCATCGAACATGTGTTCTAGTATGGACGTACAGCTGCGGGTCGGGGAGGTGCATCGTGAGCGACAGTCTGATCGAGGACTACGCCGAGTTGCATGCCCTGTTGGATCGGATCGCTGAGCGGACCTCGGATGCGTGTTCGGAGGCGGAGGTCGCGGAGTTGGCGATCACCCACGAGCACGCTGTTCGTCGGATGGGTTCGATGGGCCTGCAGCGCATCCTGGATGTCAGTGACCGCGAGGCATACCGGGCGGTGCAGTGTACGAAGCTCGACGAGTTCGTCGGCCAGCGGCTGCGTATCGCGAACTCGCGCAGAAGGTTGCGGCAGGTGACTCAGTTGACCGCGATGCATTCGATGACCGGCGAGAAGCTCCCGCCGCGCTGCCCGGAGACCGCCGATGCGATGGCTGACGGCGACCTCACCCACGAGCACGTGGACGCGGTGCTGGACGTACTGGCCAAGGTGCCCACGGCGACACCACCGGAGGTGCGCGACCTGGCCGAGGAGCAGCTCGCCGAGATCGCGCGGCATCACTCGCCGAAGGACATCACCCGGGCCGGGGCACGGATCCTGCAGCACCTCGATCCCGACGGCGACCTCCCCGACGAGCGTGACCGGGCGCGGAATCGCAATGTGTCACTCGGTTCGCAGGACACCCTGGGCATGTCGAAACTGATGGGCACGTTGGATCCGACGACGCGGGCGTTGTTCGAGGTGCTGCTGGCGTCGTGGGCGAAGCCGGGTATGAACAATCCCGACGACGAGGCGTCGCCGCGCGGCGGCGCCGACGACGACGGCGTCGACACAGACGTCCTGCGGGAGGCGGCGTCGCGGGATTGCCGCACCCAGGCCCAACGCAACCACGACGCCTTACACGCCCTGCTCACAGCGGCGGCCGATGGTGGGCTGTATGGCGCGTCGCATCGCGGGTTGCCGCCGCACATCGTCGTGTCGATCACCGAGTCGCAGCTGCGCGACCGGGCCGGGATCGGGCACACCACCACCGGCACCGACCTCCCCATGTCCGAGATCGTGAAGCTCGCCGCGCAGGCGCAGATGTACCTGGCCGTCTTCGACGACCACACCGGTGAGCCGCTCTACTTCGGACGCGCCAAGCGGCTCGCGAGCGAATCACAGCGGTTCGTGACCTTCGCCGAATACGGCGGCTGCTCCAAACCCGGCTGCCCACGGCCGTTCTCCCACACCGAGGCCCACCACGCCGAACAAGACTGGGCCACAGGTGGGCTCACCGACGTCACCGACCTCGCCCCCGCCTGCGGACCGCACAACCGGGCCGTCCATGACGGACCCGGCGGCTGGCAGACGGTCAAGATCACCGACGGGCCCGACCGCGGCAAGTACGGCTGGGTCGCCAACGGCACCAGCGACCCGCCGCGCACGAATCACCTGCACCGGCCCGATCGCATCCTCGACGAGACCGCGCCACCGGACCCGGACTGGTCCGACATCGAGCACCGACTCGAACTGATGCTTGCCGAACACCATTCGGAGCCGCGACCACCCGAACCGGTGATCATCCGTGTCATCGACTACCGGTCGCCGGTCAGCCCGTCCCGCTGATCCGGAGGACGGCGGTGTCGTGCGACGCGACCGTCAGGGTGATGGGTTGCCCGGCGTCGGCGACCTTGCGGCCCGACCACACGTCGACGGCCGATCCGCGTGAGCCTACGACGGAACGGTTCACCCGGATCGTCGCAGTCTGGTCGCCCGGGTTCGTCACCGACACCGCCACGGCGCCGTCGGCCAACCGGCGAACACGCGTCCACCCGTCGGTCGACACCGCGCGGGCCATCTCACCAGCGGGGTCCTGATCGATCGCGACGATCCCGGGCGACGCCAACAGATCCCGTGTCGCGGTGGTCATCTGCGTCAGGTCGTTGCCGGCGATCAGAGGCGACGCGGCCATCGCCCACAGCGCCAGATGGCTCCGTTGCTCGGCCGCGGTCAGTGAGTCGCCCACCCCGATCTCCAGCATGTCGAGGTCCACCCAGCGGCCCGGCCCGATCGCGGCGTCTGGATCCCGTGCGGCATCGGCGATGTCGGCGACACCTTGATATCCCGACGCGTCCTCACCCGAGCGCCACACGGGTTCGATGTCGTTCGTCAGACGCGTCGTCGTCGCCACACCGCCCCAGTCGTGGGTGGCGCCGGGTACCCCGTCGGTGGCCGTGATCCCGCTGTTGGGGTTGATCGCCAGCACCATCGGGCGACCGGTCGCACGGATCGCGTCGCGCATCGCCGTGAACGCCTCACGTTGTGCAACCGGATCGGAGTCCGACGAGCACCAGTCGTCCTTGACGTAGTCCACGCCCCAGGAGGCGAACGTCGCGGCGTCGACGGTCTCGTGCCCCCGACTGCCGGTGTCGCCGGGGTAGTTCCCGTTCACCTGCGCGCAGGTGCGTGCGCCGGCCCCGGTGTAGATCCCGAACAGCAGGCCGCGATCGTGCAGGTAGGCCCCGAGCGCTGCCATCCCCGAGGGGAAGCGGTCGGTGGCCGCCGTCAGTCGTCCGGACGCGTCGCGCGACGGCGCCTGCCAGCAATCGTCCACGACGACGTACCGGAAGCCGGCCGCGGCGAGTCCCGAGGACACGAGCGCGTCGGCCTGCGCGCGGACGATCTGCTCGGACACGCCGCAGCCGAACGTGTTCCAGCTGTTCCACCCCATCGGGGGAGTGGCGGCCACCCCGGGAACCGCGACGGCCGCGCCGTAGACCTCATGACCCACGGACCCTCCACATCCCGCGACGGCGACCACCATCAGCAGGGAGGCGACGCGAACACACAGACGCCCGCGCATCGACGAGGCCTCCATGACCGATCACGGTAGGCGTCGTCACTGCGCGGGCGCTGTGACGGAGCTGTGGGTCAGCGCGAGAACATGAGCGCGCGCTTGACCTCCTGGATGGCCTGCGTCACCTGGATGCCACGCGGGCAGGCGTCGGTGCAGTTGAACGTGGTGCGGCAGCGCCACACACCGTCGACGCCGTTGAGGATGTCGAGGCGCTCGGCGGCACCCTCGTCACGGCTGTCGAAGATGAAGCGGTGCGCGTTCACGATCGCGGCGGGGCCGAAGTAGCTGCCCTCGTTCCAGAACACCGGGCAACTCGTGGTGCAGCACGCACAGAGGATGCACTTGGTGGTGTCGTCGAAGCGATGACGATCGCTCTGACTCTGGATCCGCTCACGGGTCGGCTCGTTGCCACTGGTCATCAAGAACGGCTTCACGGCGCGGTAGGCGTCGAAGAAGGGCTCCATGTCGACGACGAGATCCTTCTCCACCGGCAGGCCGCGGATGGGCTCGACGGTGATGGTGATCTCTTTGTTCTTGTCCTTCGGCAGCAGGTCCTTCATGAGGAGCTTGCACGCCAACCGGTTCACGCCGTTGATGCGCATCGCGTCCGAACCACACACACCGTGTGCGCAGCTGCGACGGAACGTGAGCGTGCCGTCGAGATAACCCTTCACGTACAGCAGCAGGTTGAGCATGCGGTCCGTCGGCAGGGCCGGGACACGAAAGCTCTCCCATCCCTGCGCATCCGGGTTGTCCGGATCGAACCGGGAGATCTTCAGCGTGACCATCGTCGCTTCGTCGGGGACGGGCGGCAACGGCGGCTCGTCGCTGCGCGGGTCGGACGCGATGTCGGGCGTGGCGGTCATCAGTACTTGCGCTCCATCGGCTCGTAACGGGTCTGCACCACCGGCTTCCAGCCCAGCTCGATGTCCGAGAGCAGGCCGGTCCCCTTCTTGTACGCCATGGTGTGGCGCATGTAGTTCGTGTCGTCGCGGTCGGGGTAGTCCTCGCGGGCGTGACCGCCGCGGGTCTCCTTGCGGTTCAGCGCGCCGACGACGGTGACCTCCGCCATCTCGAGCAGGAAGCCCAGCTCGATGGCCTCGAGCAGATCACTGTTGTAGCGGGAGCCCTTGTCCTGCACGCGGATGTGGTTGTACCGCTCCTTCAGCGCGTGGATGTCGGTGAGTGCCTGCTTGAGCGTCTCCTCCGTGCGGAACACCGACGCGTTGGCGTCCATCGACGCCTGCATCTCCGTGCGGATGTCGGCCACACGCTCGTGTCCGTGCTCGGAGAGGATCAGCTCGAGCCACTCGTCGACCATGGTCGTCGGGTTCTCCGGCAGCGGCACGAACTCCGAACCGTTCGCGTACTCCGACGCGTAGATGCCGGCGCGACGACCGAACACGTTGATGTCCAGCAGCGAGTTGGTGCCGAGACGGTTCGCACCGTGCACCGAGACGCAGGCGCACTCGCCGGCGGCGAACAGGCCCTTGACCACGGTGTCGGGGTCGGAGAGGACCTCACCCTTGATGTTGGTCGGGATGCCGCCCATCGCGTAGTGGCAGGTCGGGAAGACCGGCACGTACTCGGTGACCGGGTCGACACCGAGATAGGTGCGTGCGAACTCGGTGATGTCCGGCAGCTTCTCGTTGAGGACGTCCTCGCCGAGGTGGGTGACGTCGATGTAGACGTAGTCCTTGTTCGGACCGGCGCCACGACCCTCGAGGACCTCGAGAACCATCGACCGGGCGACGATGTCGCGCGGCGCGAGGTCCTTGATGGTGGGGGCGTAGCGCTCCATGAAGCGCTCGCCGTCGGCGTTGCGCAGGATGCCGCCCTCACCGCGCACCGCCTCGGAGATGAGGATGCCGAGTCCGGCCAGGCCCGTCGGGTGGAACTGGTGGAACTCCATGTCCTCCAGCGGCAGACCCTTGCGGAAGACGATGCCCATGCCGTCACCGGTGAGCGTGTGCGCGTTGGATGTGGTCTTGTACATGCGACCCGAACCGCCGGTCGCGAGGATCACCGACTTCGCGTGGAAGACGTGGATCTCTCCGGTGGCCAGCTCGTAGGCGACGACGCCCGTGGCGACCTTCTCACCCGCCTCGTTCTCCGAGAGGCAGAGGTCCAGGGCGTAGAACTCGTTGAAGAACTCGACGTCGTTCTTCACGCAGTTCTGGTACAGCGTCTGCAGGATCATGTGACCCGTGCGGTCCGCGGCGTAGCAGGAGCGGCGGACCGGGCTCTTGCCATGGTCACGCGTGTGCCCACCGAAGCGGCGCTGGTCGATCTTGCCCTCGGGCGTGCGGTTGAAGGGCAGGCCCATCTTCTCGAGGTCGAGGACGGCGTCGATCGCCTCCTTGCACATGATCTCGGCCGCGTCCTGGTCGACGATGTAGTCGCCGCCCTTGACGGTGTCGAAGGTGTGCCACTCCCAGTTGTCCTCCTCGACGTTCGCGAGGGCGGCACACATGCCGCCCTGCGCGGCGCCGGTGTGGCTGCGCGTGGGGTACAGCTTCGTCAGCACTGCGGTGCGCGCGCGAGGACCGGCCTCGATCGCGGCACGCATGCCCGCGCCGCCCGCGCCGACGATGAGGACGTCATAGCGATGCTCTTGCATGGATCTTCTCTCCTTGTGCGCGCTAGCTGACGGAGTTCACGTCGAACGTGAGGATGGCGTAGGTGCCGAGGACGAGAACCAGGATCATCGACAGCACCAACAGCGTGTTCAGCCAGAAGCGCGTCGAGTCCTTGCGCGAGTAGTCGGCGATGACCGTGCGGACACCGTTGCCGCCGTGGAGCTGGGCGAGCCACAGCATGGACAGGTCCCAGACCTGCCAGAACGGCTGACCCCAGCGCTGCGCGACGAACGCGGAGTCGATGCGGTGCACGCCGTTGTCGAAGGTCAACATGATCGTCATGTGACCCAGGGTCAGGAAGATGAGCGCGATGCCGGAGAAGCGCATGAACAGCCAGGCGTTCTTCTCGAAGTTGCCGCCCTTGGGGCGACGCGGCGAGCGCGGGTTGTCGAGACTCGCCGGGCGGTCGTGGTCGGTGCCGACCGTCTTCGCGAGCTTGGGGGCTTCGGAGGTTGTCATCGAGAACTCGCCTCTCAGAGGTTGTCGACGAGGATGGCCAGCATGCGGATGGCGCCCGCGGCGAAGACGACGACGAAGATCGCCGAGATCACCCAGAGCATCTGTCGCTGGTACTTCGGGCCCTTCGACCAGAAGTCGACGAGGATGATGCGCACGCCGTTCAGCGCGTGGTAGAGCACACAGGCGACCAGGCCGATCTCCATGAGACCGATGATCGGGCTCTTGTACGTGTCGATGATCTGGTCGTACGTGTTGGGGTTCACGCGGATCATCGCGGTGTCCAACACGTGCACGAACAGGAAGAAGAAGATCGACACGCCGGTGATGCGGTGCAGCACCCACGACCACATGCCGGGGTCTCCGCGGTACAGGGAGCGGCGGCGGACCGGCTCCGGCGCGACCTCGGTCTGAGCTGTCATCCCACGGGCCTCCAACATCGTCGATGATGCGAGCGCCAGATCGGTGCGGCCCGGTCCGGCGACCTACCCTTCCGAGAGTAGACCCACTCCAGACAAGCCTTGGAATCAACTGAGTTCTACTCGGGTGCAGACCATTTGGACTTAGGTTTGCCTAACATGACCCGACTTGTGGCGCGGCGGCCGTCGAGACGCCCCGCGGTGACCGGGAAGGATCTGTCGATGGCGTCCGACGCGACGTGGAAAACACTGCGGGACATGGCCGCAACCGCATGCGCGACCGCGTATGCGCCGTACTCCGACCACCCGGTGGGGGCCGCCGGGATCACCGACGAGGGCCGGATCGTCTCCGGATGCAATGTGGAGAATGTCTCATACGGACTGGGCGTGTGTGCGGAGGTCGCGCTGGTCACCGACCTGTGCCGCAGCGGTGGCGGGAGGCTGACGGCGGTGTCGGTGGCGAACCGGTCGGGCGCCGTCCTCATGCCGTGCGGCCGCTGCCGCCAGGTGTTGCTCGAGTTCGGGGGACCGGAGTTGCTGGTCGACCACCCGCACGGCCCGCGGCGCCTCGCCGAGCTGCTTCCCGACGCGTTCGGCCCCGACGACCTCGCCGCGGGGCGCGCGTGAGCGCGGAGATCACGCCCGACGCGGTGTCGGTCATCACCGCCAAGCGGGACGGCCGGGCACTCGACGACGCGCAGATCGACTGGGCGATCCGCGCCTTCACCGACGGGGAGATGGCACCGGAGCAGATGTCGGCCCTGGCGATGGCCGTCCTCCTGCGGGGTATGGACCGCCGGGAGATCGCGCGGTGGACCGCAGCCATGGTCGCCACCGGCGACCGCCTGGACTTCTCCGGGCTGCGCCGGGCCGGCCGGCCGCTGCGCACCGTCGACAAGCACTCCACCGGGGGCGTGGGCGACAAGATCACGCTGCCGCTGACCCCGCTGGTCGCGTCCTACGGTGTCGCCGTTCCCCAACTGTCCGGTCGCGGACTGGGACTGACGGGCGGCACCCTCGACAAGCTCGAGTCCATCCCCGGGTGGCGGGCGGAGGTGACCACGGCCGACATGACCGCGCAGCTGCAGGAGGTCGGCGCCGTGATCTGCGCGGCCGGGGCGGGACTCGCCCCCGCGGACAAGAAGCTGTACGCGCTGCGCGACGTCACCGGCACCGTCGAGTCGATCCCGTTGCTGGCCTCGTCGATCATGAGCAAGAAGATCGCCGAGGGCACCGGCGCGCTGGTACTCGACGTGAAGGTCGGCAGTGGCGCCTTCCTCGCCGACCCCGAGGACGCCCGGGAACTCGCGCGGACGATGGTCGCGCTCGGCGCGGACGCAGGTGTCGACACCGTCGCGCTCGTCACCGACATGTCGACGCCGTTGGGCCACACCGCCGGCAACGCCGTCGAGGTCGCCGAGGCGCTCGAGGTGCTCTCCGGCGGGGGACCGCCCGACGTCGTACACCTCACCCTGGTGCTCGCCCGCGAGATGCTCGCTGCGGTCGGGATCGACGACGACCCCGCCGACCACCTCGCGGGCGGGCAGGCCATGGACACGTGGCGCGCGATGATCGCGGCGCAGGGCGGCGACCCCGACGCCGCGCTGCCGACCGCCGCGCACACGGACACCGTCACCGCAGCCACCGACGGGATCGTGACCGGCCTCGACGCGCAGGCCGTCGGACTCGCGGCCTGGCGTCTGGGCGCCGGCCGCGCGCGTCCCGGCGACGCGGTGCAGTCGGAGGCGGGCGTCGTCTGGCATGTCCGGCCGGGTGATCGCGTCCGTCGAGGACAGGCGCTGATGACGATGCACACCCGGACGCCGGAGCGCTTCGCCGCCGCTCGCGCCGCGCTGGAGACCGCGGTCATCCTCGGTGACACTGCTCCGGCCGCCCGGGAACTGGTGCGCGAACGTATTACCGTCGGTTCATGACCCACGCTGCGTCGTCCGAGCCCCGGACCTCCGCTGTCGACCGCGCGTCGGCGGTGCTCGCCCCCAAGGTGCTCCTGCACGACCACCTCGACGGCGGACTGCGCCCCGCGACCGTCCTCGACCTCGCCCGGGAGAACGGGTACGACGAGCTCCCCGCGGCCGACGTGGACGGCCTGGCCCGATGGTTCCGCGACAGTGCCGACAGCGGTTCGCTGGTCCGCTACCTGGAGACCTTCACGCACACCGTCGCGGTCATGCAGACCGCCCCGGCGCTGCGTCGCGTGGCCCGCGAGTGCGCCGAGGACCTCGCCGCCGACGGCGTCGTCTACGCCGAGGTCCGCTTCGCGCCGGAGCAGCACCTCACGACCGGTCTCTCGCTCGACGAGGTCGTCGAGGCGGTGCTCGAGGGATTCGACGAGGGGAGCGCGGCCGCGGGAAGAACCGGCCGGTCGATCACGGTCCGGTGCCTCGTGACCGCGATGCGGCACGCGGCCCGGTCGCGCGAGATCGCCGAGCTGGCCGTTCGCTTTCGCGACCGTGGCGTCGTCGGGTTCGACATCGCCGGCGCCGAGGCCGGCCACCCGCCCAGCCGACACCTCGACGCCTTCGAGTACATGCGGGCGAACAACGCGCCGTTCACCATCCACGCGGGCGAGGCGTTCGGGCTGCCGTCGATCCACGAGGCGATCAGCTTCTGCGGCACCGACCGCCTGGGCCACGGCGTGCGGGTCATGGACGACATCGAGCTGCCGGCCGGGACCGGGCCCTCGGGACGTGACGTGCGCGGGGCGGCGCTCGGGCGCGTCGCGAACTATGTGCGCGACAAGCGGATACCCCTCGAGATGTGTCCGAGTTCGAACGTGCAGACCGGCGCCGTCGCGAGCATCGCCGAGCACCCGTTCGACGTGCTGGCGCGCCTCCGGTTCCGCGTCACCGTGAACACCGACAACCGGCTGATGAGCGACACCACCATGAGCAAGGAATTCGGTGTCCTCGCAGACCAGTTCGGCTACGGCTGGGCCGATTTCGAGCGGTTCACGGTCAACGCGATGAAGTCGGCGTTCATCCACTTCGACGAACGCCTGCGGTTCATCGACGACATCATCAAGCCCGGTTATGCCGTCCTGATCGGCTGATCGACCGGGGCCGCGTCAGGCCTTCTTGACGAGTCGGGCCTCGAACTCGTGGACGAGGGCCCGGAACTCCTCGGACTCGTTGTCGAACGGCCCGCTCGGCGCGAGGCGCTTGGGGTCGGGGTTCACGGTGTAGCTGATGAACCAGCCCAGCGGAGTGGTGGACGCCAACGCCTCGGCGACGGAGTCGTCGTCGGCGAAATCCGCTGCGTCGCTGAGGAGTTCGACGGCGAGCTCCACCTGCTTGCGGTCCATCCGGCGGGGCCCGTCGAGGATGTCGGTCGCGATGCCGGGGAGCACGTAGACGTTCTCCTCGTAGACGTCGACCTCGAGCGACCCGTCCGTGGCGGCTACCCGCACCTCCTCGAAGGTGCTGACCTCGGCCAGGTCGTGATCGTCGGACTGCGCCACGAAGCGGGACAGGGCCCGTTCCGAGGTGAACACGAAGATCGTGCCGTCCTTGCCGAGGAACACCGGGTCGTCGCCGAGATAACAGCGCAGGGTGAGGTACTCGGCAGCGTCGGTGACGATACGGATGGGATCGATGCCGACCGCCGACCAGAAGTCGTCCTCGAGGTCGCCCTCCTCGTCGTCGTCGGGCTCGTCGGCGACGTCCTCCTCGTCGACGGCACCGGCACCCGCAACGATCTCGACGTCCTCGTCGTCGGGCTCGTCCTCGTCCTCAGCGCTGGACGCCGCCTCGAGCTCGGCCTCGGCGGTCGCGACCGCGGTCGCGTCGACGTCCGGTGTGGTGATGACCTCGTCGATGGCGTCGACCACGCTGTCCCAGTGCTTGTCGATCAGGGTGCCGATGCGGCCCCAGAGCTCGAGACCCTCCTTGCCGACGAAGTTCGTCGTCCCGACGGTGACCGCGCCGAGGATGGGGTTGCCGTTGAAGAAGCGTGTGACGGTGGACAGCTCGCACACCTCACCGATGATGCGCACGATCTCCAGCGCGTCCTCGAGTTCGGCGACGACCTCGGGTGTCGGGTCCTCGGCCGCGAGCTCGGGGACGCCGATGAGGTCGTATGTCTTGTCCTTCGCCGGGACGAGCTCCTCGGCCTGCACACCGGAGATGGTCTCCCACGCAGGGTGTTCGACGAGGTCGTTGTCGTCGTCGGACCGGACGAACGCGACGAGTTGGGCAACGCCCGGGAACCCGTAGAGGTCCTCGTCGAGGCCGAGGAATGCCTCCCACTCGTCGTCACCCTCACGCCACCGCGGCGCCCACAGCGTGACCACGTTTCCGTCGGTCAGTCCGAGCTCGATCGGGACGATGTCTCCGGCCATGGCTCGCAACCCTAGCGGGAGCACCTGTGGATCAGCGCAGTGGCCTGCTGACCGGCGCGGACGTGTCTCATCGGGGTCGGAAGAAGCCCTCGAAACGCTGCCCGGCGTTGCTGGTGCGGATCGGTGAGATCCCGACCGGGTCGCCCGCCTCGATCATCTGGCCGTTGCCGACGACCATCGCCACGTGTCCCGACCAGACGGCCAGGTCACCCGGGAGAAGCTCGCCCCGGTCGACGCGGTAGCCGGCGGTGTCCTGGTCCTGGGCGAGACGGGGCAACTCCACGCCCGCCTGCCGGTACGCGTACTGGGTGAGCGCGCTGCAGTCGAGCCCGCGACCCGGGGTGGTGCCACCCCAGGCGTACGGCACCCCGCGCTGCGACAGGGCGGCTCGGACGGCGGTCGCCGCCCGTTCGTTCGGGGCGTACGCCACCGACCCGTCGGGCAGTGTGATGGCGACCCTGCCGTTCGCCGACGCCGCCGACGTCGACGCGCCGTGCGCCGTGCCAGCGGTCGGGCTGCCGGCGCTCGCCCCGCGGGTGTCGGCGCCGTGATCACCTGTGACGCGACGGAGCCGGGTGAGGTCTGGCAGGGCCGGTGCCCGGCGTCGACCGATCGCCTCCGCGCGACGCTGCAGGCCGGCCAGCGTGGCCTGCGCACGGCCGACGATCACGAGGGCCCGAGCGAGGTGCGTCGCCGCAAGTCCGACCAGCGCGAGGAGCCCGGGCGGCTGCGAGATGGCCGGGCCGAGTGCGTCGGCGGCAGCGGTGAAGGAGTCCAGCACTCCGCGGAGACCGGTCGCCGCCTCCGCCACCGCGACGCCGGCCTCGTCGCCGATGTCCGCGACGGTCCGTGCGTCGTCGGCGAGGCCCGCGAGATGGGTCCGCTGCGCGTCGGCCGTCTGCCGTGCGCCGTCGGCTCCGGTCGAGGCCCACACGTCTTCTGTCGCCGCGGTGAACCGTCCGACGTCGGCGGCAACGCGGTCGAGCCCGTCGGCGGCGGTCCGCAGACCGGCCAGCGGCCCGTCCCCGGGGAGGCTGCCGGACCCGACGGCGTCGAGAAGAGCGCGGATCGGTGCGGCCAGCGCCGTGACCATCCCGCTCATGCCGCGGACCCGGCGGTGCGGAGCCGCCCGGCGGCGTCGACGTCGGTGGCGCCGTATGCCCGTGCGGACGTCGACGTCGCCTCGGCGATCCGGCTCACCGCCGTCCCGGCGTCGACGGTTGCCCTGTGGTTCTCCACCGCGAGGCGCAGGAGGGTGGCGACGAGGTCGCAGGCGATCAGTCCGAGGGCCAGTGCGGTGGCGTCTGTCGCGCCGAGGCCCGTGACGGCGGGGATCCGGGCGAGGGTCGCGCCGGACTCGTCGAGACCGGCGGAGAGGTCCGCGAGCGGGGTGGTGCGGACCGAGAGCGGGGTGCTGTCCATGCTCGATTGGACGCGCATCGTCGTCGGCTGGTTCCACTCCGTGCCGACCCGCCCGTCCGCCGCGTGGGTTCGGTTCGCGGCGTGGACACGCCTACGATGCAGCGATGGACGCAGACGCGACCCCGCCGAACGCCGACCCATCCGGGTCGGACGCGGTGATCGTCGTCGACCATCCTCTTGCGCACGCGCGCCTGACCACCCTGCGTGATCGCCGCACCGACAACGCCGCGTTCCGCGGCGCATTGGCCGATCTCACCCAGATGCTGATCTACGAGGCGCTGCGGGGTGCGGCCGAGGATCCCGTCGAGATCGAGACGCCGCTCGTGGCGACCACGGGGTCGCGGCTGGCGAGCCCGCCGCTGCTGGTGCCCGTCCTGCGGGCCGGCCTCGGGATGGTCGAGCAGGCGCACGCGATGATCCCGGAATCCAACGTGGGTTTCGTCGGGATCGCGCGTGACGAGGACACCCACGAGCCTGTTCCGTATCTGGAGTCGCTGCCCGCCGACCTGTCGCGGACACCGGTCTTCGTCCTCGACCCCATGCTCGCCACCGGCGGGTCGATGGTGCACACCATCGGTCTGCTCGCCGGCCGAGGGGCCCGCGACGTGACGGCGGTGTGCGTGGTGGCCGCGCCCGAGGGGATCGCGGAGTTGGCGAGCTGCACACCCGCGGTGCGGCTGGTGACCGCGGCCGTCGACGACAGGCTGAACGAGAACGCCTACATCCTCCCGGGTCTCGGCGACGCCGGCGACCGCCAGTTCGGTCCGCGATGACCGGGGGTGCGGATCCCGTCGCCGACGGGCCGCCGACCGTCATCGGGGACGGGGTGTTCCGCGTGCGGTCCGCCGCGGTGGTCCGCTCCGGCGACGCGGTGCTCACCTGCGCGCACGGCTCCCGTCTCTCGGAGTTCCTGCCGGGTGGGCGTGTCCGGCGGACGGAGAGCGCCTATCACGCCTGTGAACGCGAGCTCATGGAGGAGATCGGCGTACCGCTGCCGATCGGTCGGCTGCACCTCATGGTGGAGAACTTCGTGTCGACGCCGGGGGACGACGTGCACGAGATCGTGTTCTGCTTCGACGTGGACGGCGCCGACCTCGACCTCGACGACGCGCGGGGATGGGGTGTCGATCACACGTTCCGCTGGCGGACGCGAGACGCGCTGACGCACAGCGCGTTCGAGCCGATGCGGTTGGCGCCGCTGCTGTTCGACGCCGGATCCGCCGTCCGGTCGGTCGTGTTCCGCGACGGTGAACTGGTCAGTTCCTGACGTCCACCTGACGGGTGGTCGCCGACCATCGCCCGCGGACACGTCCGAGCTCGACGGGATGGTCGAAGCAGGCGCTCACGGTCGACGAGGTCAGTGCCTCGTCGACGGGACCCTGTGCGACGCTGCGGCCGTCGCGGAGCAGCAGCGCATGAGACGTGCTGGTGGGCAGGTCCTCGAGATGGTGGGTGACCATGATGCTCGCCAGATCCGGTACCTGCGAGCGCAGTTCGTCGATCCCGATCAGCAGCTGTTCACGTGCCGCGAGGTCGAGTCCGGTGGCGGGTTCGTCGAGCAGGACCAGAGACGGCGATCCGATCAGTGCGCGGGCGACGAGGGTGCGGCCACGTTCGCCCTGGCTCATCGTCGTCCACGGCAGATGGCGCCGCGACGCCATGCCGAGGATGTCGAGGAGCTCGTCGGCGCGGAGGTGCTCGGCGTCGGTGTAGGTGCGACGTCGGTCGAGTTCGGGGGTGTTGGTCAGTCCGGTCAGGACGACGTCGTGGGCACTCGACGGGAGATCGAGGCGGTGGCGTGGGTCGACGTGGCCGATGTGCGTACGCAGTTCGCGCATGTCGACGCGACCGAGCCGCGCACCCAACACGTCGACCGTGCCGTGGGTCGGGTGTCCGAAGGCGCCGAGGATGTTCAGCAGCGTCGACTTCCCCGCGCCGTTCGGGCCCAGTAAAGCCCAGTGCTCACCCGGGTGCACGCGGACGGTGATGTCGGACAGCAGATGGCGGCCGCCACGGACCACGTCGACCCGGTCGGTCGCGACGACGGGGGTGCGGTCGACCGAGGCTGTCATCCGTCGCCGCCGACCAGGTCGGCGGCGACACCACGCAATTCGTCGAGCAGTCGGCGCGCGCGGTCGCGTGCCGCACGTCGGTCGGCGTCGGGGCGGAGGGCGACCTCGAGGTAGGCCTTCACCTTCGGTTCGGTGCCGGACGGTCGCACGATGACCCGCAGCCGGAGCTCGTCGTCGCGCGCGGTGACAGCCACGGCGTCGGTGCGGAGTGCGTCCGCGCGGGTCGCGTGGTCGTCGACGGTCGCCGGGACACCGAGGAGTGTCGTCGGGGGAGCGGTGCGCAGCCGGTCCATCGCGGCGGTGATCGACGCGAGGTCGTCGGTGCGGTGGGAGACCTGGGCGGTCAGGTGGACGCCGTGGCGGTCGGAGAGATCGTCCAGCGCGGTCGCGATCGCCGCGCTCGCGGGGGTTCCCGACGCCGCGCGGGATGCGACGAGATCGACCACCGCGACGGCGGCGCCGATACCGTCCTTGTCGCGGACCGAATCCGGGTCGACGCAGTGGCCGATGGCCTCCTCGTAGGCGTACAGAAGGCCGTCACCCGCACGGACCAGCCACTTGAAGCCGGTGAGCGTGCGGGCGAACCGGGCGCCGTGGTGTTCGCACACCCTCTCGACCAACGAGCCGGACACGATCGTGGTGGCGACCAACGGGACCGTGTCACCGCGAGTCGGGGTGTGCGACAGCAGATTGTCTGCCAGCAGGGCGCCGGTCTCGTCACCGGTGAGCATGCGCCAGGTGCCGTCGATCTCGGCACCGACGGCACAGCGATCGGCGTCGGGGTCGAGGGCGATCGCGACGTCGGCGCCGGCGGTGCGGGCGAGGTCGAGCAGCATGTCCGCGGCCCCGGGCTCCTCGGGGTTGGGGAACGCGACGGTGGGGAAGTCGGGGTCGGGTGCGAACTGCTCGTCGACGACGGCGATGTCGGTGACGCCGGCGGACCGCAGCGCCGCGAGTGCGGCCTCCCCGCCGACGCCGTGCATCGCGGTCAACGCGACGCGGACCGGGCGGGGACCGGGGCCGAAACGATCGGCGATGGAGGCGAGATGGCGGGCCACGGCCTCGTCGGCGCGGGAATCGGTGGTGCGCGCGGTCGGAGCGGGATCGTCGGAGGACGCCTCGCCGCCGACGACGTCCATGAGTGCTTCGATCTCGGCGTCGGCGGGCGGGACGAGCTGTGCGCCGCGGACCAGGTCGTCGCCGCCGAGGTAGACCTTGTACCCGTTGTCGGCCGGCGGGTTGTGCGAGGCGGTGATCATGATCCCGGCCACGGCGTACAGAGCGCGCGTGGCGTGCGCGACGACGGGAGTGGGAACCGGCTCGGGGATCTCGACGACGTCGAAGCCCCGCTGTCGCATCACGGTCGCGGCCTCGGAGGCGAACGCCTGCGACCCGTGTCGGGCGTCGCGCCCGATCACCACGGTCTCGGTCGCACCGGGGTGCCGTCGCAGGAAGGTCGCGAGGGCGTCGGTGGCTCGGTGCACCACCAGGCGGTTCATGCCCGACGGACCTGCCCGGACCGGTCCGCGCAGGCCGGCGGTGCCGAATCGCAGTGGGGCGGTGAAGCGCTCGGCCAGAGCGTCGTCGTCGAGCGCGACGAGCTCCGCCCGCGTGGTCGGGTCGGGGTCGGCGGCGATCCAGGCGTGGACCGCCTCGACGAGGGATTCGCCTGTGGGCGGGCGTGTCCCGTCGGTCACAGGGCGCCGATCACGCGACCCAGCAGGCCGCCGAGCGCGGGCGCGGAGGCCTGCCCGGCCTCCAGGACCTCGGTGTGGTCGAGCGGGGCGCCGGTGATCCCGGCGGCCAGGTTGGTCACCAGGGAGATGCCGAGGACGTCGAGACCGGCGGAGCGCGCCGCGATCGTCTCGTGCACGGTCGACATGCCGACCAGGTCGGCACCCATCCCGGCGAGCATGCGGATCTCGGCGGGCGTCTCGTAGTGCGGTCCCGGCAGCCCGGCGTACACGCCCTCGGCCAGGTCCGGGTCGACGCGGCGGGCGACGTCACGGAGGCGGGGCGAGTACGCGTCGACCATGTCGACGAACTGTGCCCCGCGCAGTGGTGAGCGGGCGGTCAGGTTCAGGTGGTCGGAGATGAGGACGGGCTGGCCGACGGTCATGTCGCCGCGGATGCCGCCGGCGGCGTTGGTCAGCACGACGGTGTGTACGCCGGCCGCGGCGGCCGTGCGGACGCCGTGCACGACCCGCTCGAGGGGGTGGCCCTCGTAGGCGTGCGTGCGGCCCAGGAGCACCAGCACGCGTCGTCCCGACACGTCGACGGACTGCACGGTGCCCGCGTGTCCGGCCGCGCGCGGTGGCGTGAAGCCCGGGACGTCGGCCATCGACACGGTCGCCCGTGTCTCGCCGATGTTGTCCGCTGCGGGCGACCACCCCGATCCGAGGACCACCGCGACATCGTGTGCGGGCGAACCGAGACGCTCGGCGAGGACCGCGGCGGCCTCCGCCGCTGCTCCGTCGGGATCGTCGGCGGGATCGACCGCGGGCGCAGGGGTGCTCATGCGTCGAGCCTAGAACCGGTGCCGACGACGAGCCGGGTGGGATCGACGGCGTGGTCGGGGTCCGCGGCCCCCGCGATATGGTCATGCGATGCCGTATCTGACCCGCTCCGGAGACGTCTGGGAGCTGTATCTCGGGACCGAGGGACACGAACTCGACCCCGACAACCCGGAGAATCGTTTCTCGTCGGCGTGGATCACCGGTCTCGAGACCGCCCTCGAACAGATCGAGAGCGCGGCGACCGGTGCGCTCGTCATCACCGCCACGGGCAAGTTCTTCAGCAACGGGCTCGAGCTCGCCGAGTTGTCCGATCCGTCGGGCCTCGACGCCTACATCGATCGGGTGCACGGTCTCTACGCGCGGATGCTGACGCTGCCGGTGGCGACGGTCGCCGCGATCAACGGGCACGCGTTCGGGGCGGGCGCGATGCTCGCCCTCTGCGCCGACCACCGCGTGATGCGCACCGAGCGCGGCTTCTGGTCGCTCCCCGAGGTGGCGCTGGGCATGCCTTTCCCCGACGGGATGGCGTCGTTGCTGGCCGAGCGGCTCCCGGAGAGCACGCGGACCGAGGCGATGACGACGAGCCGCCGCTACGGATCCGACGACGCCGTCGCGGCCGGCGTCGTCGAGGAGGCCGTGGCCGTCGACGACCTCCTGACCCACGCCCGCGAGGTGGCGCAGGCGCGTGCCGGTCACGCGGGGGCGAACCTCGCCGCGGTGAAGCGCTCGATGCGCCGTGCCGTGCTCGCCGACCTGGCACCGACCGCGACTCGATGACGGTCCCCGCACCCGGGTCGGATCCCCGGGCGGGCGCCGCCGCCCGGTGGCTCGACACCCACCGGGCCACGATGATCGGGTGGCGACGCGACCTGCACGCCCACCCCGAGCTGTCCCGCCAGGAGCACCGGACGACCGACGTGGTGCTGAGTCACCTGCGCTCCCTCGGCCTCGACCCGCAACGACTGCCTCTCGGCACGGGCGTGGTCTGCGACCTCGGGCCGTCCGAGCCGCGGATCGCGCTGCGCGCCGACATGGACGCCCTGCCGGTCGCCGAACGCACCGGACTGCCGTTCTCCTCGACGGTCGACGGCGTCTCCCACTCCTGTGGACACGACGCACACACCGCCGTGCTCATGGCGGTCGCGTCGGTCCTGGTGGAGGTGGGCGAGCTGCCAGTCGGGGTGCGACTGCTGTTCCAGGCGGCCGAGGAGGTGATGCCGGGTGGCGCCCTCGACGCGGTCGACGCCGGTGTCACACAGAACATCTCGCGCATCTTCGCGCTGCACTGCGACCCGAAGCTCGTCGTCGGGCGGGTCGGACTGCGCGAGGGTGCGATCACGTCGGCGGCCGATCACATCGAGGTCGTCCTGCACTCGCCGGGCGGTCACACCTCACGGCCCCATCTCACCGGTGACCTCGTGCACGCGATGGGCACCGTGATCACCGGCCTGCCCGCGGTGCTCTCCCGGCGCGTGGACCCGCGAACCGGGACGGTCATGGTGTGGGGTGCGGCACATGCGGGCAACGCGCCCAACGCGATCCCGCAGGAGGGCCGCATCCGCGGGACCGTCCGCACCGGCGACCACGCGACGTGGGCCCTGCTCGAGCCGCTCGTCTCCGACGCCGTCGAGGGACTCCTCCGTCCGCTCGGCGTGGCGCACGAACTGCACTATCGCCGCGGTGTGCCGCCGGTCGTGAACGATCCGGTCGCCACCGACATGATCCGCCGCAGCGCCGAGGCGTTCGCCCCCGGCACGGTCACCGACACCCCGCAATCCGGTGGCGGCGAGGACTTCTCGTGGTATCTCGAGCACGTGCCGGGCGCGATGGCCCGTCTCGGCGTGTGGAACGGCGAGGGCGATCCCGTCGATCTCCACCAGCCCAACTTCGACCTCGACGAACGCGCCCTGGACGTCGGTGTCAGCACGTTGGCCGGGATCGTGCTCGGCGCCTGAGCGCCGTCACCGCAGTGATCGGCCACCCGGCGCGATGGTCTCCCCGGTGATCCACGACGCGTCGTCCGACGTGAGGAAGTCGATGAGGGCCGCGATCTCGTCCGGGTCCCCGATGCGCCCGACGGGATGCGCGTCGGCGAGCGACCGGAGCACTGCATCGCCGAGTCGGTCGATCCGCGGCGTCCGGACGGTCCCCGGTGCGACAACGTTCACGCGCAGGCCCTGCGGTGCGGCGCGGGCCGCGAGGTGTCGACCGAGCGCGGCCACCGCGGCCTTCGCGGTGGCGTAGGGGAGCGAGGCGTCGACGCCGGTGTGCCCGGCGTCGGAGCCGACGAGCACGATCGTGCCGCGACCGCGGGCCAGCATCCCGGGCAGCAGGGCGGCGAGTGCGGTGGTCGTCGTGGTGAGGTTCCCGGCGAGCGCATCCGACCAGTCCGAGGCGGTGAGATCGGCGACGGGGAGCGGACGACCGCCGCCACCGGCGGCGCACACCAGCGCGTCGACGTCGTCCTCTGCGACCGCGTGCCGGACCGCCTCGGCCGATGACAGATCGCTGAGGTCCGCGACGACCGCGGACGCGTTCCCGCCGGCGTCGACCGTCGTCGCGACGGCCTCGTCGAGACGGTCGCCGTCTCGCCCGACGAGGACGAGCCGTCGCCCCCGACCAGCCCACCGCCGGACCAGCGCCCCGCCGATCGTCCCGGATGCCCCCGTGATCACTGCGCACGTCGTCATCAAACCATTCTTGCACAGAATAGTTCTGCATAAGAACGATTGCGTCGCGGTACGGTGCGGCCATGGCGTCCCACCCCACCGGCCTCGCGCTCCTGCTGTCCCAGCTGGGGTCGGTGGCGACCGAGGAGTTCGCGACTGCGATCGCGCCGTTGGGGCTCACACCGCCACTCGCGGGTGTCCTCCGGCTGATCGCCACGACACCCGGGGTCAGCCAGCGCGAGCTGGCACTGACGATGGGGGCCGCCCCGAGCCGGATCGTGGTGCACCTCGACGAGTTGGAGGCACTGGACGTCATCGTCCGCGAGAAGAGCGACGACAGGCGGGTCAACCGGGTCCGACTGACCGAGCAGGGCACCGCCCTCATGGCGCGGTTGCGGGGCGCGGTCGCCCGCGCCGATGCGACGCTCGCCGACGGGCTCGACGCCGACACTCGCGACGCGCTGATCGCGGCCCTGCGCACGGTGGCCGACCGCCGAGGCGTCGCCCCGGAGGTGCACCCGGGGATGCGGGTCGTGCGGGGTCGGCGCTCCTAGAGGTCCGGGTCGGCGCCCGGGCCGGGCCCGACGTTGCGGGCGTCCCTCACGCGGAGCGCGTGCACGTATTCGGCGGGCGCGCCGGCGATCTCGGCCGCCTCGGCCATCACGCCGAGGTAGCGCGCCGACGGGAGCCCGCCCTCGAAGGCGTCGAGCACGTACAGCCACGCGAGAACCGGGCCGTCGTCGGTGTCGACGCGGGCGCGGATCTTGCGGTGGATGCCGAGCTCGGAACCCTCCCACGAGTCCAGCGACGACTCGTCCTCCTCGGTCACGTCGTAGAGGACGACGAAGACCTTCGCGTCGGGATCCGACTTGTCCTCGGTGACGGTCGCGAGAGCGCCCTCCCAGCCGATGTCACCGCCGCCGAAGGTGAGCCGCCACCCGGAGAGCCAACCGGTGCCCGCCATCGGGGAGTGCGGCGCCCGTTCCGACATCTGGTCCGGGTGCATGTTCGACCCGTAGGCGGCGTAGATCGGCACGGGAGGAGCCTAGATGGTCGGGCCGGGCGCGGGAACTCCGCCTGTCGGCAGTGGGAGTCCGGATCGACTAGTTTCGATCACGACGGGGTGCCGGGGGCGGTGAACGACGGGAGTGAGACGACAGGTGACGGTGAGGTACGCGTGACGAGGATCGTGATCATCGGAGGCGGCCCCGCCGGCTACGAGGCAGCACTCGCCGGAGCCGCCTACGGCGCGGACGTGACCGTCGTCGACGCCGACGGCGTGGGCGGTGCCTGTGTGCTGTGGGACTGCGTGCCGTCGAAGACCTTCATCGCCTCCACCGGCATCCGCACCGAGGTCCGTCGCGCGGTCGACCTCGGCATCAACCTGTCGCACGACGACGCGCTCGTGTCGCTCCCGCAGATCCACCAGCGGGTCCGCGACCTGGCGTACGCGCAGTCCGCTGACATCCGCTCGCGCCTGATGAGCGAGGGCGTCACCATCGTGGCCGGGCGGGGACGTCTGGCCGACGCGGAGACAGGCCTGTCGACCCACAGCGTCGTCGTCACCCCGACCGACGCGAACGGTCAGCCCATCCCGGACGCGCCCGAGGAGACCTTGACCGCCGACGTGGTGCTCATCGCCACCGGCGCCTCCCCGCGCGTACTTCCGTCGGCGCAGCCCGACGGCGAACGCATCCTCACCTGGCGACAGCTCTACGATCTCGAGGAGCTGCCCCAGCATCTCGTCGTCGTGGGGTCCGGCGTCACCGGTGCGGAGTTCGTCCACGCCTACACCGAGCTCGGCGTGAAGGTGACCCTGGTCTCCAGCCGCGACCGCGTGTTGCCCGGCGAGGACGAGGACGCCGCCCTGGTGCTGGAGGAGGTCCTCGCCGAGCGCGGTGTCGAGCTCGTCAAGCACGCCCGGGCCGACGAGGTGAAGCGGGTCGGCGACGGCATCGAGGTGCACCTGTCCGACGGTCGCGTCGTGGTCGGGACGCACGCGCTCATGACGGTCGGGTCGGTCCCGAACACCGGGAACCTCGGGCTCGACAAGGTCGGCATCGAACTCTCGCCGGGCGGCTACATCTCTGTCGACCGGGTGTCGCGGACGTCGGCGCCCGGCGTCTACGCCGCGGGTGACTGCACCGGTCTGCTGCCGCTCGCCTCGGTGGCGGCCATGCAGGGCCGCATCGCGATGTACCACTCGCTGGGCGAGGGCGTCGCGCCGATCAAGCTCAAGACGGTCGCGTCGGCCATCTTCACCCGCCCGGAGATCGCGACGGTCGGCGTGAGTCAGCAGGCCATCGACGACGGTGAGTACCCGGCGCGCACGGTGATGTTGCCGCTGGCCACCAACCCCCGCGCCAAGATGAGCGGCCTGCGTCGCGGGTTCGTGAAGATCTTCTGCCGCCCCGCGACGGGCGTGGTGATCGGCGGTGTCGTCGTGGCGCCGAACGCGTCCGAGCTGATCCTCCCGATCGCGCTCGCCGTGCAGAACAAGCTGCCGGTCAACGACCTCGCGCAGACGTTCTCGGTCTACCCGTCGTTGACCGGATCGGTCACCGAGGCCGCGCGGCAGCTGATCCGGCACGACGACCTCGACTGACCGCGACCGCCCGCCCGAGCCGTGCCGCCGCGATCCGCAGCGTGTCCGGGTCGAGCGTCGCGTAGCTGACGCGGAGGCAGTCCGACAGGTCGCGCTCGACCGCGAACGCCGGGCCGGGCACGAACGCGACCCCCTGCTCGGCGGCGGTCGCGAGGCAGGCCGTCGCGTCGAGTCCGGGGATGCGGAGCCAGCAGAACATCCCGCCGTCGGGGTCGGAGATCTCGGTGTCGTGCGGGAGTTCGGCGCGCAGTGCGTCGACCAGTGCCGTGGCACGGTCGCGGTAGGCCATGCGCAGGTCTGTCAGGTGGCCCGCGAGCCACTCGCGGTCGTCGAGGAGTGCGGCGGTGACCGACTGGGTGAGCGTCGAGCCGCACAGGTCTGCCGACTGACGCAGCCGCTCGACCGTCGCGACCACCGGTGGCGGTGCGAGCAGCCACCCGACGCGTAGCGCCGGCGCCAGGATCTTCGACGCGGACCCGAGTGAGATGACCCGCTCGCCGTGGCGGCGGATCGGGCCGGAGTCCTCGCCGCGGAATCGCAGCCGTCCGTAGGGGTCGTCGTCGACGACCCAGAACCCGTAGGCGTCGGCCAGTTCCGCGAGGTGGCGGCGTCGGGCGGCGTCGGCGCTGACGCCGCCGGGGTTGTGGAACGTGGCGACGCTGTGGACCACACGCGGTCGCAGTCCTGCCCGACACCAGCGCTCGAGGAGTTCGGTGTCGATGCCGGTCGGCGTCAACGGGAGACCGCGGATGTCGGCGCGGACCGCCTCGAACGCCTGGCGGGCCCCGACGTAGACAGGGTCGTCGACGACGACGACGTCACCGGGGTCGACGAGCGCGGTGGCCAGCAGCGACAGCGCCTGTTGGGAACCGTGGGTCACCAGGACGTGGTCCGCCGGGACGTCCTCGTGGCGCCCGATCGCGGCGCGGGCGACGCCGGTACCCGCGCTGACCGTGTACTGCAGCGACGACGGATCGTTGAGGGCTGCGGTGGTCGCGGCCGCGATGCGGTCGACGGGGATGAGCTCGGTCGCGGGCAGCCCGCCGGCCAGACCGAGGATGTCGGGGCGTTCGGTGACGGCGAGCAGGTCGCGGATGGCCGAGCTGCGGACGGACCGGGCTGCGGCGGACGGGCGGGGCTCGAGAGCGGTGTGGGACATGACGACTCCGGGAGGACTCGGTGGGGTGATGCTGGTGGTCACCGTGGACTCGGGGGTCGCCCGTCCTGCACACGGTACCGTTCACATCCCAGTGAGCGATATCCAATTCCCACCATGAGAGACATTCGGAGACGCCGAACGCCGCACCGACGCTCCCGAGACGCACCCGGTGGGTGCTACCCGCGGGTAACATCGGGCCTGGGACATCCCCGGTCCCGCTGTCTCGTGTGAGGATCCCCGCGCCCATGACCGACCTCCCGTCCATCGCGTCCGACCTCGGCGATCGCCCGGCCGATCTCAGCCCGGCCCGGCGCCAGGACACGTGGCGGCGCCTCACGGACGAGAAGTTCGACGTCGTCGTCATCGGCGCGGGCGTCGTCGGTGCCGGCGCCGCGCTCGACGCCGCCACGCGCGGGTTGCGTGTCGCGCTCGTCGAGGCCCGCGACATCGCGTCGGGGACGTCGAGCCGGTCGTCGAAGATGTTCCACGGCGGGCTGCGCTACCTCGAGCAACTCGAGTTCGGGCTGGTCCGGGAGGCGTTGCACGAGCGCGAGCTGTCGCTTCGGACCCTCGCGCCGCACCTGGTGAAGCCTTTGCCGTTCCTCTACCCGCTGACCCACCGCGTCTGGGAGCGGCCGTATGTCGCCGCCGGGCTGTTCCTCTACGACACCCTCGGCGGGTCGCGCAGCCTGCCGGGTCAGCGTCACGTCACCCGGTCGGGAGCGCTGCGGGCCGCTCCGGCTCTCAAGCGCTCGGCGCTGACCGGCGGCATCCGCTATCACGACACCGTCGTCGACGACGCCCGGCACAGTCTCACGGTGGCCCGCACCGCCGCGAACTACGGTGCGGTGGTGCGTCTCTCGACGCAGGTCGTCTCGTTTCTCAAGGAGGCCGACCGGGTGAGCGGTGTCCGCGTGCGGGACACCGAGACCGGTGAGGAGACCTCCATCCGGTCGCACTGCGTCATCAACGCCGCCGGGGTGTGGACCGACGAGGTGCAGGCGCTGTCGAAGGAGCGCGGCCGTTTCCGGGTGCGTGCGTCGAAGGGCGTGCACGTCGTGGTCCCGCGTGATCGCATCGTCAGCGAGACCGCGATCATCCTGCGGACACCGTCGTCGGTGCTGTTCGTGATCCCGTGGGAGACCCACTGGATCATCGGTACCACCGACACCGACTGGAACCTCGACCTCGCCCACCCCGCGGCCACGCGCGCCGACATCGACTACATCCTGGAGCGGGTGAACGAGGTGCTGGTCACCCCACTCACCCACGGTGACATCGAAGGTGTCTACGCAGGACTGCGTCCCCTGCTGGCCGGCGAGAGCGACGAGACCTCGAAGTTGTCACGCGAGCACGCCGTCGCCTCGCCATCACCGGGTCTCGTGTCCATCGCCGGAGGGAAGTACACGACGTACCGCGTGATGGCGGCCGACGCGGTCGACGCCTGCGCCGACTTCATCCCGACGCGCGTCGCGGACTCCATCACCGAGCGCGTCCCGCTGATCGGGGCAGACGGGTACTACGCGCTGGTCAACCAGTGCGACCACCTCGGGGAGCGCTACGGCCTGCACCCGTACCGGATCCGACGTCTTCTGAACCGCTACGGCTCGCTGATCGACGAGGTACTCGCCCCCGCTGCCACGGACCCGACCCTGCTGGACCCGCTCGTCGCGGCTCCGCAGTACCTCCGCGTCGAGATCGACTACGCGGCGCGGTGCGAGGGCGCCCTGCACCTGGAAGACCTGCTCGCGCGGCGCACCCGGATCTCGATCGAGTACGCACACCGCGGCGTCGACTGCGCACGCGAGGTCGCCGAGATCGTCGCCCCGCTGCTGGGCTGGTCGGCGACCGACATCGCGACCGAGGTCGAGACCTACCGCAGCCGCGTCGAGGCGGAGATCGAGTCGCAGCGTCAACCCGACGACGCCTCGGCCGACGCGCTGCGCGCCGCGGCCCCGGAATCGCGCGGTGAGATACTCGAGCCGGTCCCCGTCCCCGACTGAGGCGCGTCCTACAGCGGCCAGTGGGTGCTGGTGCGTCGTTCGGCGATGTCCCAGAGTGCCGCGGCGAGTTCGTGGTTCGACGCCTCGGCGGTCCGCCCCGCCAACGCCGGTGCGCCCTTCAGGCCGAGACGACCCTCGACGCCGACGAAACTCCCCGACGGCAGCGGTTCGGTGAGCGCGTAGAGGGTGGGAGCGGCACCGGCGTCGATGTCGTTGGCGAACACCCGTCCGACCGTCGACACCACGGTGTGACCGACCTTCGCGAGCAAGCCGTCGCCGACGGACGACAGGTTCGACCGCACCCACCCGGGATGGGTCAGGGTCACCGACACCGACGACCCGGCCTCGCGGTACCGGCGGTCGAGTTCGAGGCCCCACAGCATGTCGGCCAGCTTCGACTGCGCGTAGGCGCGCTGGGCGTTCCAGCCCGACCGCAGGTCGAGGTCGTCGAGTCGCAGCGACGTCATCCGGTGGGCGTCGGAGCCGACGATCACGACGGCGTCGGTGACGCGGTCGGCGATGAGGTTGGTCAGCGCGAACGGGCCGAGGAAGTTCGTCCCGATGGTCGCCTCGAACCCGTCGACGGTGTCGCGGCGGGAGACCAGGACGACGCCGGCGTTGTTCACCAGGATGTCGACGGGCTCGGTGAGGCGATCGGCGAAGGCTCGGACGGTGGACAGGTCGGCGAGGTCGAGATGCGACACCTCGGTCGACCCGCCGATCTCCCGCGCGCGCTGTTCGCCGCGCGTCGTGTCCCGGACGGCGAGGATGACGTGCGCCCCGGCACGGGCGAGCGCGCGGGCGGTGGCGAACCCGACGCCGTTGGTGGCGCCGGTGACGATCACCCGTTGACCGGACCGGTCACCGAGACGGTCGGGGCTCCACGGACGGCTGGGCGACGGCGCTGTCATGGCCTCGAGCGTAGCGACGACTGCGACGGGGCGGGCTGACAGTGCGGGCAGTGGTAGAGCACCCGCTCCTCCGTGGTGTCGGCCGTGCCCAGGAAGCTGCGTTCCACCGGTGTGCCGCACCGCATGCAGGGGCGTCCGCCGCGTCCGTAGACCCAGTACCGCCGGGCGCGCGCATGTCCGGTGGTCGTCCGCACGCGCGCTCTGTTCGCCACGAGCAGGCGGTGACACAGGTCGACGATGGCGGGCAGGTCCACCTCGCCCGCCGGGGTGTGCGGGTGCACGCCGCGCAGGAAGCAGACCTCGCAGCGGTAGACGTTGCCGACACCGGCCATCAGTCGCTGGTCGAGCAGGGCCAGCCCGATCGGTCGGGCGGGATCGCGTGCGAGGTTCGCGACCGCGAGCTCGGGGTCCCACCCGGGTCCGAGCAGGTCCGGTCCGAGATGGGACAGGGCCTCGTCGGGGTGGCGCAGCATCTCGCAGACGCCGAGGTCGAACCCGACCGCCTCGTGGGTGTCGGTGCGCAGCACCAGCCGGGCGGTGTAGGCGGGTTTCGTCCACCGGGTGCCGACCGGGTGGACCCGCCACACCCCCTCCATCTTCATGTGGGTGTGGATCGCCCAGTCGTCCCCGACGTCGACGACGACATGTTTGCCGATCGACCGCGCGGCCAGCACGGTCCGGCCCGACAGGTCGACCGTGGCGTACCGAGGGACGCGGAACTGGCTGTAGGTCAACGGTTTCCCGGCGAACGCGGCCGCGATGGACGCGGCGGCCTGGTACGCGGTGTCACCTTCGGGCACGTCAGCGGGCCATGTGGCGCAGCCGGATCCCGCGCGGCGTCGCGGTGAAACCCGCCTCGGTGAACACGGCGGCGACCGCGGTGCCGAGGACGTTCTCGCCGTCGACCCGCTCGATCTGCACCCGGTCGACGCGCCCGGCCCGGACGGTCTCGGCCAGCGCCGCCGCCGCCGCGGACAGGTCGTCCTCGGAGAAGGTGAGGACCGTCTTGCCGCCGCGTTCGACGAACAGGGTCAGACGCCCGTCCACGAGCACGACGAGCGCCCCGGGCTTGCGGCCCGGTCGGTGACCCTCGGTCTCCGGCCAGGGGAGTGTCGCGCCGTAGGGGTTGGCGGGATCGCACGACGCGACGACGACGCCCCTGCGGTCTCCGCCGTCGTCCGACGGGCGATCGCGGTCGTCGGTGATGTCGCCGGCGTGTTCTCTCAGCGCGTCGACGGTCGAGACGGCGGCGAACTGGGCCCCGCCGAGGCCGTCGACGAAGTAGCCGCGACGGACCTTCCCGGTGTCCTCGAATCCGGAGAGACCGCGATAGATCCGCGCGAAGCCGCCGAGGATCTCCTCGGTCATCACCGCGCCCTTGGTCACCACGCCGTAGCGCTCGAGCAGCTGCTCGCACAGGCCGTGCGTCTCGACGGTCGGATCGGTGACCCGGGCGTCGAACGCGAACCAGCGCCCGGTGACCGTGGGAGAGGCGGCGCGGGCGACAGCGGGGTCGGACACCAGCGACCGCGTGGTGAGCCGGTGGGCGCGCAGACGGGGCGGTCGGGCCCGCTGACGATGTGCGGGCGTGCCGCGCGGACCGGACGACCTCCGGCCGAGCAGAGCCCGGACCGGCGCGAACGAGTCGTTTCCGACACGACCCGTCCACACCAGGTCCCACAGTGCGCGTTCGAGGTCCTCGTCGGTGGGTGTGGGCGCGGCGCTCTCGTCGGTGCGCGGCACGTACAGCTGCCGGAACTGGTACGCACCGCCCGCGGCGAGGCGGTCGAGGATCTCCTCGTGCACGGCGGTGGTGTCCAGGGCGCCGGGTTCGCCGACGGTCAGCGGCGCGAGATCGGCGGGGTGCAGCGCGATCCACCCGTCCGACGACCCGAGCGCACCGTGGCCGGACCACACCATCTCGCCGGAGGCGACGAGCTCGTCGAGCATCGCGGGGCGGTAGTCGACCACACGGGACGGCAGTACCAGCGTCTCCCACGCCGACGCGGGCAGCGGCACACCGGCGAGTTGGTCGATCACGGTGGCGACGCCGTCGACACCGCGGAGCCTGGAGCGGTCGGACCCGGTGACGTGCTGCCAGTCGAGGAGGAATCTGGTGAACGCGTCGGTCGGCACGGGCGCGATCTCGGCCCGGCTCGCGGCCAGCGATGCCCGCCGGATCTGCGAGAGCACCTCCGTGTTGCACCACTGGCGGGTGTCGCCGGCGGACCCTCCGGGCAGGTCGGCGCGGAAGTCCCCCTCCACCACCCGCCGCTGCGCGGCCAGACGCGCGAGGGTGTCGCGGACGACGGCCGGCGCCATCCCGAGCGACTCGGTCACCTGGGTGGCGGTGAACGGTCCGTGGGTGCGGGCGAACCGACCGACGAGATCGCCGACCGGGTCCTCGACGGGCTCGGTGAACGCCGCCGGGACCCCCTGCGGCGCGGGGATTCCCAGCGCATCGCGGAGGCGTGAGGTGTCCTCGACACTCGCCCACAGGACGCGGCCCCCGTGGTTGACCGTGATGATGCGGCCCGTGACGTGCAGGTTCTCCAGCAACGGGCGGATCGCGTCGGCGGCGTCGACGTCGTCGTCGCGCGTGTCGTACCGCTGGGCGATCTCGGCGTCGGTGAGGGGGCCGAGCCAGCGGAGAAGGTCGGTGATCCCCTCGGCGTCGTGCGCGCGGCGGTCGGGGTGGGTCCGCTGCAGACGCGCCTCGACGTCGGCGATGACGGCCGGGTCGAGCAGCTCCCGCAGGTCGATGCGACCCAGCAACTGGGCGAGCAGAGCGGTGTCCAGCGACAGTGCGGCGGCGCGACGTTCCGCGAGGGGCGCGTCGTCCTCGTACATGAACGCGCCGACGTAACCGAACAGGAGCGACGCCGCGAAGGGTGACGGTGTCTCGGTGGCGACCTCGACGATGCGGACCCGGCGCCCGCTGATCGACCGCAGGAGGTCGACGAGAGCGGGCAGGTCGTAGACGTCCTGCAGGCACTCGCGCAGGGTCTCCAGGATGATCGGGAACTGCGGGTAGCGCGACGCCACCTGGAGCAGTTGCGCGCTGCGCTGCCGTTGCTGCCACAGGGGCGCGCGTCGGCCGGGGTTGCGGCGGGGGAGCAGCAGTGCCCGCGCGGCGCACTCGCGGAAACGGCTGGCGAACAACGCTGATCCGCCCAGCTCGTCGGTGACCAGGTCCTCGATCTCGTCGGGGTCGAGGGCGACGACGGACGCGCCCGGTGGCTCGTCGTCGGTGTCGGGCAGGCGGATGATGATGCCGTCGTCGGAGGCGGTGACCGCCCCGTCCACGCCGACGCGATCCCGCAGACGCGCGCCGATCGCCGACGCCCACGGTGCATGAACCCGTAATCCGTAGGGGGAGTGCAGGACCAGGCGCCAGTCGCCGAGTTCGTCCCGGAACCGTTCGAGCACCAGCGTGCGGTCGGTGGGGAGGTGACCGGTCGCCTCGCGCTGCTCGGAGATCAGCGTCACGAGGTTGTCGCGGGCGAACGCGGTGAGACCGAGCTGCTCGGTGGAGGCGGCGAGGGTGCCGGTGTCGCCGCGGGTGATGGCGTCGCCGACCTCGCCGATGAACGCGCCGATCGCCTGGCCGAGCTCGCTGGGCCGTCCGACCGCGTCGCCAATCCAGAACGGCAACCGACCGGGGACGCCGGGGGCGGGGGAGACCAGGACGCGGTCATGGGTGATGTCCTCGATACGCCAGCTGGACGCCCCCAGCGCGAACACGTCACCGACGCGCGACTCGTAGACCATCTCCTCGTCGAGTTCGCCGACGCGCGTGGCCTTCTCGCCGACCATGAAGACACCGAACATCCCGC
The DNA here is from genome assembly GCF_947494875.1 of uncultured Williamsia sp. Taxonomy (GTDB): domain Bacteria; phylum Actinomycetota; class Actinomycetes; order Mycobacteriales; family Mycobacteriaceae; genus Williamsia_A. The sequence goes on along the minus strand of NZ_CANLWM010000007.1, from coordinate 5,514 downwards.
GGTCGGGGATGGAACCACCGGAGGTGACGGCGAGCCGCTGGGCGCCCGGCCTGCCCGTGATGGTGTTCGCGTCGCGGTCCCACACGACGCGCGGGCGCAGTTCGGCGAACTCGTCGGACGGGTACCGGCCCGAGAGGAGATCGAGTGTGGCCTCGTAGACCGACCACGACAGCGTCGAGTACGGCGCGGCGCGGCGGACGGTCTCGTACCAGTCCTGCACGTCGAGGACGTCCACAGCACTCGCCGCGACGGTGTGCTGCGCGAGGATGTCGAGCGGGTTCGTGGGGACCGCGACCTCCTCGATGAGACCGTCGCGCATCCGTCGTACGGCGACGGTGGCGTGGACCAGATCGGCGCGGTGCTTGGGGAACACGACTCCGCGGCTGATCTCACCGACCTGGTGCCCGGCGCGTCCGATGCGCTGCAGGCCGCCGGCGACCGAGGGCGGTGTCTCCACCTGGACGACGAGATCGACGGCGCCCATGTCGATCCCGAGCTCGAGCGAGCTGGTCGCGACGACGCACCGTAGCCGACCCGCCTTGAGGTCGTCCTCGATGAGCGCGCGTTGTTCCTTCGACACCGATCCGTGGTGGGCGCGGGCGAGGACGGGCGGGGCGCCTTGGCTGGCGCCGCTGCCCATGACGTACGCGGGCGCACCACCGGGCACGGCATCGTTCCCGCCGTCCTCGAGGTCGATCCCCAGGCGTTCGGCGTGGATCTCGTTGAGCCGGGCCGTGAGTCGCTCGGCGAGGCGGCGTGAGTTCGAGAACACGATGGTCGAACGGTTCTTCTCGACGAGGTCGACGATGCCGTTCTCGACGTAGGGCCACAACGAGCCGGCGGTCGGGGTCATCTCGTCGTCGAGATCGTTCACACCGGGCGGCGGCGGGATGTTCGCCATGTCCGGCACGGGTACGTCCACGGTGAGGTCGAAGGTCTTCTCCGCCGGTGGCGCCACCACCGTGCAGGGCGCGGACCCGGCGAGGAACTGCGCGACCCGCTCCGGCGGTCGGACCGTCGCCGACAGACCGATCCGCTGCGCCGGCTGGTCGAGCAGTGCGTCGAGGCGTTCCAGCGACAGCGCGAGGTGGGTACCGCGCTTCGTCGCCGCCACGGCGTGGACCTCGTCGACGATGACCGTGTGCACCTGCCGCAGGGTGTCGCGCGCCGACGAGGTCAACATGAGGAACAGGGACTCGGGCGTGGTGATGAGGATGTCCGGGGGAGTGCGGAGCAACTGACGGCGCTGCGTCGCAGGGGTGTCACCCGACCGCACGCCGACGGTGATGTCCGGGGCGGGCAGGCCGAGCGCGGCGGCCGACCTCTGCAGTCCGGCGAGGGGGGCCCGCAGGTTGCGCTCGACGTCGACCGCCAGCGCCTTGAGCGGTGAGATGTAGAGGACCGAGGTCGTGTGGCCCTCGCCGGGATCGCGGGCGAGCCGGTCGAGTGCCCACAGGAACGCCGACAGCGTCTTGCCCGAGCCCGTCGGCGCGACGACGAGGGTGTTGTCGCCGTCGGCGATGGACGACCACGCGCCGAGCTGCGCGGCGGTCGGGGCGGTGAAGGCGCCGGTGAACCAGTCGCGGGTCGGCGCGCTGAACCGTTCCAGCACCTCGGCGGTGGCCGTGCTCATCGGTCCATCATCCCCCTGCGGTCCGACACGCCGTCGGCACCGGCGGGGTCCGTCGCCCCCTCGCCGGAGGCGGGTCTGTCGCCGTCAGACGGGGGCGGGTCTGTTGCCACCCGGGAATCGGACACATAAGGTCAGCGCAGCCGAGCGGGCGGGGAATCCGGTGGGAATCCGGGACGGTCGCGCCACTGTGAGGGGTGCGGGTAACCGCACGTCGAGTCAGATCGCCGCCGCACGGTCATCTCATCGACCACAACGTGGGACGCGTCATCCCACGAGAGGAGTTCCACACATGTCCCAGATGTCCTCGCTGTCCGCGCCCCGCGGAACGGCCCGGGTGCTGCAGCTCGACACCGCAGACGTCTCTGCGATGGAGACCGCGTTGTGGCTGACCGCGACCACCGCGCTCGCGGCGCTCGCCTACTACTTCCTCGGGTACGACCAGGGCGCGGTGTCGGTGTTCGGTGCCGACACCCACGTCCACGAGTTCGTGCACGACGCACGGCACTTCCTCGGCTTCCCCTGCCACTGAGCGGGGCACACAGCAGATGGAGAAGAAATTCATCGGCGCCGGACTGATCGCGGGTCTGGTCGCCGGCATCGTCGCGTACGTGTTCGCCCGCGTGTTCATCGAACCGCAGGTCGCCAAGGCCATCGACTACGAGAGCGGCCGCAGCCACGCCGAGGAGATGCTCGCCGGGGAGCACGGCGCCCACGAGCACGGGGAGCTCTTCACCCGGTCGGTGCAGGAGAACATCGGGGCGGGCGTCGGGTCGGTGGTGTTCGGGCTCGCGATGGGCGCGTTGTTCGCCGTCGTGTTCACGGTCCTGTGGGCGTACGTGGGTCGCCGCCACCCGCTGGTCGACCCCCGCTGGGTCGCGGCGGCGCTGGCCTTCGGCGGCTTCGTCGCCGTGTACCTGGTGCCGTTCGCGAAGTACCCGGCCAACCCGCCCGCCGTCGGGAACGACGACACGATCGGTGCGCGCAGCGGCTCGTACCTCACGATGACGCTGGCGTCGGTGATCCTGGCGATCGCCGCCGTGGTCCTCGCGTTCTGGTTGCTGCCCCGCATCGGTGGCCTGTGGGCACTGGTGTGCGGTGCAGCCGCCTACGTCGTCGGGACCGGTGTGGCGATGGCCCTGCTGCCGTCGTTCGACGAGGTGCCGACGGCGCTGCGGTCGGGCGAGACCATCGTCTACCCGGGGTTCCCCGGCGACGTCGTCGGCGACTTCCGGTTCCTGTCGTTGGCGAACCAGATGATCCTGTGGACGGTGCTCGGACTGGTGTTCGCGATCGTCCTCACCCGCATCGCCCGCCGCGCCGGCGCGGACCGGACCTCCGCGGCCGCCGAGGCCGGGGCGCTGCGCTGACCCTCACCCTCGTCGCCGCGGGACGCACCGGCCCCAACCGGGCCCTGTCCTTCGGCGGCGAGGGCGCGTCTCTCGACGAGCGTGGTCGACGGGACGTCGCCGCGCTCGGTGTGCGGTCACCCGTCGTCCGCAGCGGTCCGGAGGCCTCGGTCGTCGAGAGCGGCGCGCTGATCGCCGACGAGGTCGTCGTCGACGATGAACTCCGCAGCATCGATCTCGGTTCCTGGGTCGGCCGACGTCCCGAGGAGGTCGCGCCGGTCGAGCTCGGCGCCTGGTTCGCCGACCCCGACGCCATCCCGCACGGGGGTGAGTCGGTCACCGCGTTCGTCGATCGCATCCATCGGCGCCTCGTCGCGCTGGTGCCCGGGACCGTGGTCGTGGCCGCCATGCCGGTGGTCCAGGCGGCGGTCGCGCTGCACGGTGGTGTCGGTGCCGCCGGATTCTTCGGCCTCGACATCGCGCCCGCGACGACGTGGACGGTGGACATTTCCATCGGCGGATGACATCGTGGCGGGTAGAAACTGAAACATCATTCAGTTCACGGGCAGACACGACGAGGAGTGGCATGTACGAGTGGTCCGACGAGGATCTGATGATCCGCGATGCCCTGCGGGGTTTCATCGACAAAGAGGTGCGGCCGCACCTCGACGAGCTCGAGACCGGCGTGCTCCCGCCCTACGACATCGCGCGGAAGCTGTACACCACCTTCGGCGTCGACCAGATGGCCCGCGAGGGCCTGGAGAAGGAACTGGAGTCCGAGGCGACCGGCGAGGCCAAGCCCGGTGCGGTCAGCGGCGGGATGGGTGACAGCACCTTCATGCTGCTCAACACCGAGCTCGCGGGCGTCAGCCTCGGCATCATCGCGTCGCTGGGTGTCTGCCAGCTGACCGTCGGGACCATCCGGTCCAAGGGCACGCTTGCGCAGAAGAAGCGCTGGTTGCCCGAGCTGGTGACCCTGGAGAAGATCGGCGCGTGGGCGATCACCGAACCCGACTCCGGCTCGGATGCTCTCGGCGGCATGAAGACCACCGTCAAGCGCGACGGTGACGACTACATCCTCAAGGGCCAGAAGACCTTCATCACGAACGGTCCCTACGCCGACACCATCGTCGTGTTCGCCAAGCTCGACGAGGGCGACGGCACCCCGATCCGCGACCGCAAGGTCCTGTCCTTCGTGCTCGACAAGGGCATGGAGGGTCTCACCCAGGGCAAGCCGTTCAAGAAGATGGGCATGATGAGCTCACCCACCGGTGAGTTGTTCTTCGACAACGTGCGCGTGTCGCCGGACCGCCTCCTCGGCGAGACCGAGGACACCGGGGCCGACACCCGCGGCGGCGAGGGCGCGAAGGCCGGCTTCACGATGGAGCGCGTCGGTATCGCCGCGCTGTCACTGGGCATCATCAACGAGTGCCTGCGGCTCTCGGTCGACTACGCCCGCAACCGCACGCTGTGGGGCAAGAACATCGGGCAGTTCCAGCTCATCCAGCTCAAGCTCGCCGAGATGGAGATCGCGCGGATCAACGTGCAGAACATGATCTTCAGCGCCCTTGAGCGCGGCAAGGACCGCAAGTCGATCAGCCTCGCCGAGGCGTCGGCGATGAAGCTGTACTCCTCGAAGGCCGCCACCGACGTCGCCATGGAGGCCGTGCAGCTCTTCGGTGGCAACGGCTACATGGCGGAGTACCGCGTCGAGCAGCTCGCCCGGGATGCGAAGTCGCTGATGATCTACGCCGGCAGCAACGAGATCCAGGTGACCCACGTGGCGAAGGGACTCCTCGCGGGCTGATCCACCCGATCACGACGACGGCGCCCGGCCCCCGAGAGAGGGGACCGGGCGCCGCTCCGTCATGTCCGCCGAGCGTGCAGCAGATGCCATCGACCGTGCGGTAGATGCTGCCGACCGTGCAGATGATGCACGCAGCTCGTGCAGAACGTGCGATGGGGCCGCATCCAGAGCACGGTCGGCGAGATCTGGTGCACGCTCGGCGGGGCGGTTTCCATCGGTCATCGCAACACCGTGGTCAGTGGGGTGACGCTAGCAGTTCGGTGAATGCCTCGGTGGGGGTGCGGAAACCCAGGACGGCGCGGGGTCGGTTGTTGAATGCCGCGGCGACCTGGTCGAGATCGTCGCGAGTGTGGACTGACAGGTCGGTGCCCTTCGGGAAGTATTGGCGCAGCAACCCATTGGTGTTCTCGTTCGTGCCCCGCTGCCACGGCGAGTGCGGGTCGCAGAACCAGACTTGTAGATCATGGTCCAGAGCGATGTCGGGGTACGCGCCCCGCATCTCGGTGCCCTGATCCCAGGTGATCGACCGTTTCAGATGCGCCGGCAACAGCCCGATCGCCTCGCTGATCGCCGCCCGCAGATCCTCACCGGTGCGGGTGGTCGGCAGGTGCAGCAGGATCGTGAACCGGGTCGTGCGTTCGACGAGGGTTCTGAATCGCCCCGGGTTTTGTGGAGGGCGGGTTATCCCAGCGCGGGTTCGCGGTGGGAGGTGTTCTCACGGTAGTACT
>NZ_CANLWM010000006.1 GCF_947494875.1 uncultured Williamsia sp. | reverse complement strand
CACCGGGTGGTGTCAGGGCCAAAATGAGCCAGACCGACCCACGAACCAGGCCCCTCGAGTATCACTGGGCCAAAACTCACCGCCGAGCGGGCCGAAACTCTCCGTCGAGTGGGCCGAAACCCGTCGCCGAGCGTGCGGTCAGGGCGTGCGGAGAAGGTAGATGTCCATGATCCAGCCGTGCCGCTCGCGGGCCGCGGTGCGTGTCGACCGGATCGTCTCGCCGATCTCCCCGACGGTCCCCGACAGCACGATCTCGTCGGGGGTGCCGAGGTAGGCACCCCACCAGATCCGGTCGTCGGGATCGGCCGTCCGCAGGAAGGTGCAGTCGGCGTCGAGCATCACGATCTGGTTGGTGTCCGCACCCTCCGGCGTCGACGCGAGCCGCCTTCCGGTGGTGATGTGGATCGGTTCGCCGATGCGGTTGGCCAGGATCCGATGGGCCGCGGTGAGCGCCGACGCGCTGGTCACCCCGGCGACCACCTCGACGTCGAGGGCCACGCGGCCGCGTTCGACGATCGCGTCGGTGATGCGCAGCGTCGAGTCGTACAGGCTCGGGTCACCCCAGACGAGGATCGCGCCGACTCCGGAGTCGGGCAGCTCGGCCAGCAGCGCCTCCTCGATCGCCTCCGATCGCGCGTCGTGCCAGCGACGCACCTCGGCGTCGTAGTCGACGGGGTCCCGATCACGCGGCGGGTCGGCGATCTCGACGAACCGATACCGCCCGGGACCGATGTGCTCGTCGCACATCTGGCGTCGGACGTCGCGCAGCGGCGCCGACGCGGCACCCTTGTCCAGGACGAAGAAGACGTCGACACCCTGCATCGCGTCGACCGCCTCGAGGGTCACCTGCCGGACACCGCCGGGGCCGATCCCGATCACCCGTAGGGTGCGGGTCACGGGCGGACGCGACGCAGACCGTGGAAGCGGGACATCACGTCGAGCATCGCCTGGGTGGGCAGGATCCGCTTCAGCGCGAACACCATCGACGCGTTGTTGCCCAAGGCGTACAGCGGTTTCGGGTTCGACGCGAGCGCGGCCTCGACGATGACCTTCGCCATCGGCTCGACGGCGAGACCCTTGTCCTCGTTGCGGCGGGTGGCCGCGGCGACGGTGTCGTAGTCGGCGCGGTACGCGGAGTCGTCGGCGACGTCGTAGATGCGCCGGTCGCCGATACCCGTCGCGATGGTGCCCGGTTCGACGGTGGTGATCGCGATCCCGAACGGTGCGAGTTCCCGCCGCATCGCGTCGGAGAAGGCCTTGATGGCACTCTTCGTGGCGCCGTACACCGATCGGAACGGCAGCGGGAAGCTGCCCAGCATCGACCCGACCATCACGATCGTCCCCGACCGCCGCGCCCGCATGCCCGGAAGGAACGCCTTCGTCAGGGCGATCGGACCGAACACGTTCGTCGCGAACACGTTCTCCAGCGACTTCATCGGGACGTCCTCGAGCGGTCCCATGTGGCTGACGCCCGCGTTGTTGATCAGGACGTCGATCTCTCCGGCCTCGGCGACGCACGCCGCGATGCTCGCGGGCTCCGTCTGATCGAGGGCGATGTACCGCACGCCGGGGACGCGCACGTCGTCGGCGATCGCGGCCGGACGACGGCTGGTCCCGATCACCTCGTGTCCGCGGGCGACGAGGAGTCGGGCCACCTCGGCCCCGATCCCGCTGGACACACCGGTCACGAGGACACGGCGAACGGCCTTGTCGGTTGCTGCTGCCACGGCGACAACTCTAGGACCCGCGGTCCGCACCCACAGACCGGTGTGGTCATGAGGGAATCTCAGGGATTTCTCAGGCGTTGACCCCGTCCGAGCAGCTCGTCGTGCGCCATCGATGTCGCCGACTGAGCGCCGCCGGATCGTGATCCGACGAGATCGTCGGAGTGAAAGGGGTGGGGTCGGTGCTGGTCGGAATCGTCCTGGCCGTGTTGGCAGCGATCGGCTACGGCCTCTCGTCGGTGATGCAGGCCCTCGGGGCCCGACAGGCGACCGCCGCGTCCGATGGGACCGGCATGACCACCGAGTCAGGGAGCCCCACCCTCCGCTCGACCCTCGCCGCGGCGATGACCGGTGTGTTCGTGCTCGGCGCGATCATGGACGTCCTCGGGTTCGCCGCGGGCGCGGGGGCGGCCCGGATGCTGCCGCTGTTCCTGTCACAGACCATCGTCGCCGGGAACCTCATCATCACCGCGGTCCTCGGCGCGACATTCCTCGGCATCCGCCTGCACCCCCGCGACTGGGCCGCCATGGTCACCGTCCTGGTGGCGCTGTGCATGCTCGGCACCGCGTCGCACGCGCACGGGGCGACCCACGCCGACCTGCCGTTCAAGCTCGGACTCCTCGTCGCCACCATCGCGATCATCACCATCTCGCTGCTCGTGGTGCGCCGTCTCGGCCACACGGGATCGGTGGTGGCCGGCATGTCCGCCGGCCTGCTGTTCGGGGCGATCGCCATCGCGGTGCGGGTGCTGGACGGCGTTGCGCCGTTCTCGATCACCGCCCTCCTCTCCGACCCCGCCGCGTGGACCATCGCGGTGGCCGGGGCGTTCGGGTTCTATCTCCACACCGTCGCGCTGCAGCTCGGGGCGGTGAACGGGTCGACGGCCGCGATGGTGGTCGGCGAGACCGCAGTACCCGGCATCGTGGGTGTCTGGCTGCTCGGCGACTCCACCGTCCCCGGTCTGGGGTGGCTCGGGGCACTCGGCTTCCTGCTCGCCGTGATCGGCGCCGTCCTCGTCGCCCTGTTCGGGTCGTCGGAGGCCGAGCGGTCGACCACGGAGAACGAGATCCACCTGCCCGTCCTTGCCGCGGACGGTTCGCCATCCACCTGCTCACCTGCTACGAACGGATGACATGAGCACCGCCTACGACTTCTCGGCCACCACCATCGACGGCGAGGAGGTCAGCCTCGAGCAGTACCGGGGCAAGCCTCTTCTCATCGTCAACACCGCCTCACAGTGCGGATTCACCCCGCAGTACGAGGGCCTGGAGAAGCTGAACCGTGAGTACGGCGACCGCGGACTGGTGGTGCTGGGCTTCCCGTGCAACCAGTTCGGCCACCAGGAGCCGGGCGACGCCGACGAGATCAAGAACTTCTGCAACCTCCGCTACGACGTCACCTTCCCGATGTTCGAGAAGATCGACGTCAACGGCAAGGGCGCACACCCCCTCTACGACTGGCTGAAGTCGGAGAAGGGTTCTCTGCTCGGCAGCCGGATCAAATGGAACTTCACCAAGTTCCTCGTCGGCAAGGACGGCCAGGTGGTCGATCGCTTCTCCCCCATCACCAAGCCGGAGAACATGCGCGACGCGATCGAGAAGGTGCTCTGACCCGCTCGCGGCTCATGTGGGGACGATGTCCTCGTAGATCGCGTCGGCGACCGCTCGCTTGGCGGCGTGGAGTCGGTTGACGGTCGTGGGATCGAACCCCGGCGTCGACGGAGGTTCGGAACCGGTCTCGTCGAGGCCGATCCACCGCGATCCGGCGTCGACGAGAGACGTGTGTTTGATCGGGTAGTAGTCGGTCCGGCCGGGTAGGTGGACGCCTGCTGCGCCGGCGGCCGCGGCCAGCAGGTGGAAGTGGAACCTGGAGGAGACCCACACCTGACCAGGGCGTGCCGGTAGGCCTGTGTTCCACAGCTCCTCGAACGAGATGAACTGTGCTCCCGGGAGAAGCGGGGCGAGACGGTCGAAGGTGTGGCGATCGGTTCGCGGGATCCCCTCCACGAAGGCGCAGTCGTCACCTCGGATCCCCCAGCGGGTGATCAGTTCTCGGAGTTCGCTCTCGATGTGCGCAGACGCGGTGTCCGACGACGTGGCGTCGTCGCCGACCAGGTCGGACTGGACGACGAACATCCATCGGCGGGCGGCTGTGTGGGGCGCGGCGTAGACGGACGTCGGCTGCTCGCGGACCAGCCACGCATCGTCACCGCTGTGAGACACGGGCAGCGGCAACCCGTCCAGCAGCTGCGCGGACGCGGCGTCGCGCACGTCGACGAGGTCGAAGTCGCCGACGATGTCGGTCAGAGCGGCCACCCACGACGACGTCGACTCCGGGAGCAGTCCCTGGCCGGTGGCAGCTGTTCGTGCCCCGCCGACGACCGCCGCCGCCCGAGCGGCTTCCAGGAGCTGCAGGTGGTGCGGCCAGATCGCGTTGATGTAGCCACCACCCACCACATGCACGACGCTGGCCTGCTGGAGCAGGCGGAGTCCGCTCGCGAGATGGGGCTCCACCCCGGGGTCGATGACCGCGTCACGCATGTGACGGATCGCGTCGGTCAACGACGAGTGCGGGTGGCTGTTCGCGATTCGCCACACCGTGTCCACGACGAGCAGGCGGGGGTGTTCGTCGCGGAGCAGGACCGCGGCGGTGCCCGGGGTGTGGCAGTCCAGGACGACACGGGCTCCGGGGTGACGTCGTGCGAGGTGCCGGATCCAACTGCGGGCGATGAGTTCGTCCCCGAAATTCGGGATGCCGGCAGGCGCGATCAGATACAGCAGGGGCGCAGAGCCGGTGTCGCCTTGTCTGCGACGGGACCGAAACGGGCTCACAGAGTTGTCACAGCCGGCTGCCGCGGTTCGCGCCCTGTCGTCTGCGAGTCGCCGACGCTCGGTCGCAAAACGGTCATACCGTCCACTGTTCCAGACAACAGGGGTGGACGCCGCCTGCTGCGCGGACCGAGCCGCCACCCGACGCTGTCGCACCGGCGTCCTAGCCTGGGCGCCATGCCGGATCGCTTCCCCGACGACTGCCCGACCATCACCCGCGACGGCCAGACCATCGGGTTCAGCCCGTCCCCGGACGGGATGCGGCTGTTCGCGTGGTGGCGCGACACCACCGACGCCCACACCGACAGCGAGATCTTCGGTGCCTTCGGCAGCTACCGCGACGCCGTCGAGGCGTCGCTGCGTGCGTTCGCCGCGTCGGACATCGAGACAGCCGGCCTCGACCCCGATCCCGACGAGATCGCTGTCGAGGCGGCCGATCTCGAGCGCCGCTTCATCGCGACCGACTGGATGGGTCTGGGTTTCTGACCCCCGTCGTCACTCGACCGCGCTGGTCGTCTCGGTCGAGCGCTCTGCGGTCGAGGACGTCGCCGACGACGTCGTGCCGGTGGTGGTCGTCGGGACCACCTCCGTCGTCGTCTGGGTCGTCGACTCCGACTGCGGTGCGGCCCGTTCCGATGTCGAGGTCTGCCCCGACTGCGACGTGGACGTCGTGGTCGCGACCGTCGTCGACGGCGTCGTCGCGGTCGTCGCGGGTGCGCTTGACGGCTCTGTCGTCGACGGATCAGCCGCAGACCGCCCGGCGGTCGACGTGGCCGTCGACGTCCCGGCCGCCGAGGACGGGACAGACGCGGCCTCCTGGACAGCGGTCTCTGCCGTGCTCGACGGCGCGGCGAGGGACCGTGCCGCCACCGTCATCGGCGCGGACACCTTCGGTACGAAGACCGCGCTGATGGCGTCGACGATCGCGCGAATCGTGTTCTGGACGACCGCGGTGATGCTCGCCGCGATCTGCGAGAAGAACCGCTGCACCGCCTGCGTCACGACGGCCAGCAGGTTCGGACCGGGTGCGTACTGCGGGTGCGCGGCGATGAAGTCGGCGATCACCTGCGCGGCGGGCTTCGGGGTGCCGTCGGCGCGGTAGAGGCCGAACGAGTCCTCCAGCGATCCGGTGTACTGCGGCTTGTCCTGCATCGTGTAGATGAACATCGGGCCGGCGAACGACTGCGCGCTCCACGCGGCGACGAAGTCCTTGATGTAGGCCGCCTGGTGTTCCTCGGTGACCGCCTGGTCGGCGGGCTTGATCGGTGCGATGGTCGCCAGGCCGTATTCGGTCGCCCAGATCAGCTTGCCGCCATCACCTTTCGCCACCATGAGCGCACGCATCGCGGTGACCTCGTTGAGCGGCGACCCGGTGAGGTCCAGACCCTGCGAGTAGGGCGTCGTGAACTGGTACGGGTGGAACGCGATCGCGTCGAAGTACCCGTGCGCGCCGGCGTCGTACATCTGCTGGAGGAACGTCGGCGAGTCGATCGACTCGCCGGGGCGGGTCGGCACCGCGCCGAGGATCCCGCCGATGACGGTCACCGACGGGTCGGCTGCCTTGATCTTGGCGTAGGCGTCCTTCAGCAGCTCCGTGTAGCGGGCTGCGTCGGGCGTGGGCGTGAACGCGATGGCCCCGTTGGGCTCGTTCCACACCTCGTAGGCGGCGATCTTCCCGGCGAACCGCTGCGCGACGAGGCCGGTGAAGTCACCGAAGACCGTCGCGTCGGCGGGAGGGCTGGTGACCGGGGTGTCGCCGGGACGCACGGCCCAGTACGGCGAGTGGGTGATGGTGGCCAGTACGCCGATCCCCCGCTTGTCGGCCGCAGCCACGACGCGATCGATGTTGTCCCACTTGTAGACACCCTCGTCGGGCTCGACGTCGTACCAGGGGATCAGCACGCGGACGTTGCGGACGCCGAGGGCCTGCATCCGGTCGAGCGAGGCGTCGATCTCGGCCTGGGTCTTGAAGTAGAGGTCGCTGTCGGCGATGCCGAGGGTGTCGGCCTTCTCGATGATGTCGGCGACGGGCATCACCGCCGCGGTGACGGCCGGGCGCTGCGGGGCGGCACCTCCCGGCATCAACGCCTGGCCGGCGGCGGCACCGAGCAGGACGAGCGCCGTCGCGGCGACCACCGTGCGGGCGAGGGGACGAGATACCCGGGCGGGGCGCGTCATTCGATCTCCGTGCGTCTGTCGCGGATGCGTTCCCGCGAATCAGACAATCAGTACACCATCGACCAGACAGTCCGCTCGGCGAGCTCAGCGGTCGCGGAGGATGCGCAGCCAGAAGGGGACAAAGCGCGTCGACATGTAGGCCAATGGGACGACGGCCAGGGTCCATTTCGTGACGGCCAGAGCGCTGGCGGTCCGCACCGACAGGTCGGTCACCGCGTCGTCGTCGGCGAGAAGCCGCAGCCGGACGACGTTCTCGGTGATGTCGGCGGCCGCGCCGACGCACGGGCCGACGGTGAGGAACGTCTGCACCGCCGGCGCCAGCGGGACGAGCTGCGCCAGGCGCTGCCCACCGGTGCGCAGCGCGATCGCGTACAGCAGCGGGTGACCGAAGTTGGGGAAGTAGTGACTGCGCAGACGCTTTCGCATCGTCGGGGTGAGTCGGGCGACGGACTTCCGGTAGGCGGCCGCCGACGGCGACGTCTGGATCTCCCGGTAGACGCCGCCCGCCGCCGGGCCGACCATGCGCATCAGGTTCAGCTCCGACAGCGCGTAGGCGGTGCCGAACCCGATGAGCGTGACGTCGAGGGGTGTGAGGCGCGAGGTCGGTGACATGCGCGGCACCGTAACGACACGCGTGCGGCGACGGCGACGGTCTGCCCCCGACGTCGTGGACTCTCACAGCGGGGGGTGCGTGAGCGTGACCGTCGGTCACGCAGCGACCGACCGTGTGTGTGCCCTCGGCAGGATTCGAACCTGCGACCTACCCTTTAGGAGAGGGTTGCTCTATCCCCTGAGCTACGAAGGCTGGCGTCGGGGAGTCTACGGCAGGCGAGGTCGCCGACCGGCCCGACGGCATCGTCCGGGCGACGCCGACCGCCGCTGCCGCGGCGGCGACGAGGACTCCCGCCGCGAGCGCGAAGGCGATCGCGTACGACGATCCGATGACCGGCGCCACGACGAGCGGTCCCAGCATCTGCCCCACCCCGTAGACGGCGGTGAGGATCGCCGCCGTCCGGGCGACGGGCAGCGCCGACCCGACGGCCATGGTCACCGCCACCACCCCCAGGAAGGTCGAACCGAACATCGCGGCGGCGATCACCGCGACCACCGGACTCGACGACACCGCGGGCAGGGCGGCACCCACGGCCTGCACCACCAGCGCCATCACCAGCACGCGGTGCGCGCCCAGTCGTCGAGCGCATCGGGTCCACAGGGCCACCGACGGCGCGGCGGCCACTCCCACCACCACCCAGACGAGTGGACCGACCTCGCCCGCCGACGATCCCGCGCTCACCGCGGCGACGAGGAACGTGCCGATCACGATGTAGCCCACGCCCTCGAGGAAGTAGGACACCAGCAGGAACCGCCAGGTGAGGTGGTGCGCGGTCGACCGATCACGATGCGCTGCCACCGCGGAGGCCTCGGGCTCGACGGCTGTCAGCAGCATCGGCAGGAGGAACACCGCCGTCAGTGCGGCGGACACCAGCCAGAGGTCCTGCCAGCCGAGTCGACCACCGACCGCGGCGACGACGGCCCCGCTCAGCGCGATCCCGATTCCCACGCCGGAGAAGGTCACGGCCGTCGACGCACCGTGGCGTCGCGCCGCCGTGACGGTGCTGATGCATCCGACGAAGACGACCGCGCTGGCCACCCCGGCCACGAAGCGCAGCGCGGAGAACGCGCCCACCCCGGACACCACGGCCATCAACGCCTCGGAGGCGATGAGCAGCGCAGCCCAGGCGCGCAGGTGCAGCGACGTGTTGACCCCCGGCCGCACCGCGAGCGCGGCCGCGCCGACGAGGTAACCGGCGTAGTTGGCGGTGGCGACCAGAGCGCCTCCCGACGAGGTGAGCGCGTGGTCGGACTCCATCACCGGCAGCAGCGGGGTGAAGGCGAACCGCCCCACCCCCATCGCGGCGACCAGTCCCCCGGCACCGGCCCACGCGACCCGTTGATGCGCACCCACGATGTTCACGACCGCCACGCTAGGTATCCGGTCCCGCGCGCGGAAATGCCTTCTGAGCATCAGGTATAACGTGGACGCATGGATCCCGACGTGCGGCACCTGCGCGCGCTCGTGGCGCTGGCGGACGAGGGGACCTTCACCGCGGCAGCGTCGTCGCTCGCTGTCAGTCAACCCGCCTTGACGCGCACGATCCAGCACCTCGAGAGGATGGTGGGCCGCGACCTCGTCGTCCGGACGTCGCGGTCGTCGGGGCTGTCCGACGCCGGTGTCGAGTTCGTGGAGCACGCCCGGCGGATCCTGACCGACCTCGACGCCCTCGTCGCACGAATGCGGGCCGGCTCGGACATCACCGTCGGGTTCGCATGGCTGCTGCCGCACTGGTTCGCCGGCGCGGTGCGGGATGCGGAGTCCGACGGCGGCGGCGTCACCGTGCGTCGCCTCGACGATCCCGTCGCGGCGGTGGCGGCCGGGACCGTCGACGTGGCGATCAGCCGCGTCGAGCCCGACCCGGGCGCCGGCCTGGCCACGCGCGTGCTCGCGACCGAGCAGCGCGTCGTCGCCCTCTGCGCGTCCTCGGACCTCGTGACTCGTGCCGACCTCACCTGGGACGACCTCGCCGCCGAGCCGGTCATCGTCAACACCGCGTCGGGCACCACCCGCCCGGACTCCTGGGCGCATCCCGATCCGGGCCGGGTCGTGGTGCGCTGCAGCAACTTCGACGAGTGGATCGAGCTGACGGCAGCGGGTCGTGGGATCAGCGCTGTGCCCGAGCTCATCTGGTCGCGTGTCGCGCACCCCGGCGTGGTGTTCCGCCGGATCCCCGGTGTGCCACCGTCGACGATCCTCGCCGCCTGGCGACCGGCCGGCGGTACTCGCCGCGCCGTCGAGGACTTCGTCGCCGCGCTCGCCGCTGCGGCAGCTGCGCAAGACACAGCCGGCGACCTGCCGTAGGCTCCGTAGCACTCCTAACGGGTCGGGTCTGTCACCGGCCGTGTTTCCTGGGCGTCACACGGTGGAAACGCCGCGGCGATGTGTCAGCCCTACCGTCGCCTGAGGTTTCGACACCAGCATTCGGCCCATCGGGGCGGATCGGACACAGGGGTGAACAGATGAGTGGCAGCATTTCCCGCCGTGAGGCGATCAAGGCGGTAACCGCCCACAGCACGCCGGAGTGTGCCACGGCGGAGGCTCCACTCGCCGAGCTCTTCGGCGTCAACGTCTTCGACAAGGCGGCCATGAAGGACCGTCTCCCGAAGAGCGTCTTCAAGAAGGTCTCCGCCACCATCGACGAGGGCGTCGCGCTCGACCCGACGATCGCCGATGTCGTCGCCAACGCGATGAAGGACTGGGCGATCGAGAAGGGTGCGTCGCACTACGCGCACGTCTTCTATCCGCTCACCGGTTTCACCGCCGAGAAGCACGACTCGTTCCTCGAGCCCGACTCCTCCGGCGCATCCCTCGCCGAGTTCCAGGGCAAGACCCTGCTGCAGGGCGAGCCCGACGCGTCGAGCTTCCCCAACGGTGGCCTGCGCGGCACGTTCGAGGCCCGCGGCTACACCGGGTGGGACGTCACCAGCCCGGCCTACATCCTGGAGAACCCGGCCGGGAACACGCTGTGCATCCCGACCGTGTTCATCTCGTGGACCGGTGAGGCGCTGGACAAGAAGACCCCGCTGCTGCGCAGCCAGCAGGCGATGAGCAAGCAGGCCATGCGTCTGCTGAAGCTGTTCGGCCACAACGACGTCGACACGGTCGTGTCGTACGCGGGCGCCGAGCAGGAGTACTTCCTCATCGACGAGCACTTCTACTACGCGCGTCCCGACATCATGACCACGTCGCGGACCCTGTTCGGCGCCAAGCCGTCCAAGGGTCAGGAGTTCGACGACCACTACTTCGGTGCCATCCCGGACCGGGTGCTGGGCTACATGATCGATCTCGACCGCGAGCTGTTCAAGCACGGCATCCCGTCGAAGACCCGCCACAACGAGGTCGCCCCCGGCCAGTTCGAGCTGGCACCGGTCTTCGAGCGCTCGGTGCTCGCACACGATCACCAGCAGCTGATGATGACGATCATGAAGAAGGTCGCCGAGAACCACGGCATGACCTGCCTGCTGCACGAGAAGCCGTTCGCCGGCGTCAACGGCTCGGGCAAGCACGTCAACTTCTCGCTCGGCAACAGCAACCAGGGCAACCTCCTCAACCCCGGTGACACCCCGCACGAGAACGTGCAGTTCCTGGTGTTCTGCGCGGCCATCATCCGCGGCGTCCACAAGTACGGCGGGCTGCTGCGCGCGTCGGTCGCGTCGGCCAGCAACGACCACCGTCTCGGCGCGAACGAGGCTCCGCCGGCGATCATCTCGATCTTCCTCGGCGACCAGCTGATGGACGTGTTCGACCAGATCGCCAAGGGCGGCGCGACGCAGTCCAAGGAGTCCGGTGTGCTCGAGCTCGGCGTCGACAGCCTGCCGCCGCTCAAGGCCGACCCGGGCGACCGCAACCGCACCAGCCCGTTCGCGTTCACCGGCAACAGGTTCGAGTTCCGTGCGCCGGGGTCGAACCAGTCCATCTCGGACCCGATGGTCGCGATCAACACGATCCTGGCGGACTCGATCGACTACCTGGCCACCGAGATCGAGAAGCTGACCACCGACGGAACCGAGTTCAACTCTGCGGTGCAGACCGTCCTCCAGCAGATCGTCATCGACCACGGGGCCGTGATCTTCAACGGCGACGGGTACGCCGACGCGTGGCAGGAGGAGGCCGCCTCCCGCGGACTGAAGAACCTGCGCACGACCGTCGACGCCATCCCGTTCATGGCGGAGAAGGAGAACGAGGAACTCTTCGAGCGCTACGGAGTCCTGTCCGCGCGCGAGCTCGAGGCCCGCAAGGACGTCATCCTCGAGCAGTACGCACTCACGATCCTCGTGGAGGCCAAGGAGACCGCCGAGATCGCCAAGACGATGATCCTGCCGACCGCGCTGCGGTACCAGGGCGAGTTGGCCGGCATCGCGGTGAACGTGAAGGCGGCCGGACTCGACGCCACCAACCCGCTGTTGTCCGACATCACCACGGCCATCGGCGCGTTGAGCACGGCACTGGCCACGCTCGAGAAGGGCATCGACTCGTTCCACGGTGAGTCCGAACTCGAGGAGTCGACGTACGCGCTGGAGACGTTGATCCCCGCGATGGCCGCGGTGCGCGATGCCGCGGACACCCTGGAGACCCTGGTGGCCGACGACCTGTGGCCGCTGCCGACCTACAACGAGATGCTGACCATCCTGTAGTCGCCCCGCCGATCGATCGACTCGCCGCCCGGTTCGCCGGCGGTCCCCGCTAGAGCGTGGGCCCGCTGCGGGCCGGGCGGATCTCGTCGGGGAGCGCGGCGTCCGCGTGGGATGCTGCGGTCCCGGTGTGGTCGGTCACGCCGACGGCCGCGACGACACGACGCAGCACGTCCACGTCGTCGGCCGCGGACTTCCCGCGGGCGGCGACCATCCCGACACGCACCATGCGCTCGCCGGGCCGGAACGGGTTGGCCACGAAGTGATCTGCGGTGGCACCGGTGTCGCGCGGCCACCCGAGCGCGACCTGGGCGCCGCCGACGTAGAGGTCCCCGGACGCTCCCGGCGGCACCAGCCGCAGGTGCTCGTCGAGGACGTAGGCCTCGACGTTCCATCCGGGCCGCTCGTCGTCGGACACACGGAACGCGGCGCCGGCGGCCTCGATGACGCTGCCGGTTCCGGCGGTGACGCGGTCGACGCCGGTACCCACCGTGGTGTGCGCGGTCGCACCGATCACCAACGGCCAGAGCACATCGCACAGGTCACGGAGGCGATGCGCGTCGGCGGGTATCAGCACCTGCTGCACGCCCGGGGCCCGCGCTGCCTCCCAGTCGCTGATCGTCCACTGCAGACGGTTGGCGAGCGCGGCGTGGGTGTGGGCGAGTGCGGCGAGGTCGTCACCGGTGCTGCTGACCGTCACCTCTGCGGTCGCGAGCAGGTGGCCCAGCCCCGCGCCGTCATCGGCGGTGACGGGCTCGTCGGGATGGTGGTCGAGTTCCTCGTCGTCCATGGCGACGACCTCCACCCACGGCGGGACGATCGCGGCGGCGGGGCTGTCCGTGACGACGCGGGTGGCGCGGGCTTCGGCGATCCGCACGATCGTCTCCGGGGCGCCGACGCGCGTCGACAACATCAGAACCGCACCGCCGGCGCGCAGGACGGCCAGGGACGCGATCATCGCCGCGGGTGCCGATTCGCACAGCACGCCGACCACCGACCCGGGCCCGACGCCGGAGGCGAGCAGCGCGCGGGCGATGCGGTTGGCGAAGCGGTCGATGTCGCCGTGGGTCACGACGCCGTCGCGGGTGACGACCGCCGCGCGGTCGGGGTCGCGGGCGATCCCCATGTCGACGAGGTCGACCAGCGTGCTGGGGGCGAGGAGTTCGGCGCTGTCGTTCCAGTCGTCGAGGAGCACGTGTTCGGCCTCGGACACGATCTGCAGGCTGCCGACGGGGGCGCGGCCCGCGCGGGTGAAGCGTTCGAGGAACTCGACGAAGCGCCGCAGGTGCAGATCCAGCGAGGACGATCCGGCCGTGGCGGCGATCTCGAGGGTCAGCAGCCCGCCCTCGGTGGCGCGGCACCAGACGACGACGGGGACACCGGCGAGCGCGGCCGTGGTGTCGGCGGGGCCGCCCTCGGCGACGACGACGTCGCGGGGGGCGACCGCGGGATCGGGGTCGACGGGACTGTCGACACAGGCGCCGACACGCACGACGAGGCCCGACGCGCTGTGCCGCGCGCCCACCGGCAGGTCGACCGGGGCGATCCGGGAACCGTCCGAGACGGCGACGCCGACACGCGGCGTGGCGGTCTCGGGACCGGGCCCGCGGTAGGCGACGAGTGCGGCCGCGACGACGGTCTCCGTGCTGATGCGGTGGTCGGCGGCGAGCGCCCGGACGCCGGCGGAGCCGGCGACGGACAGGGTGGTCACCGAGGGAACCGCGGCGCGGACGCCGCGGGGCGTGAGGTCGTCGGGGATCGGCACGCTGTGTCTCCTCCGGCTCGGCGAGTTGTCTCGTCAGTCGCGCGACGACCCCTCCCCGTTACATGCAACGGGCGCCGCACACTGTGTTCGCTACCAATACACAGCCGGATGGGTGAGACGAGCGCGGATTGCTCACCTCGCACCGGAGTGGCAGCAGGCGACCTGTTCGCCACCAACACACAGCCGGATGGGTGGGACGAGCGCGGATTGCTCACCTCGCACCGGAGTGGCAGCAGGCGACCTGTTCGCTACCAATACAGACCCGGATGGGTGGGACGAGCGCGAATTCCGGGCTCGCACCAATGGTCAGCGACCAGCGGCCGTGACTCGAGCTGCGACCGCGTTGACCAGCACGTTCCCGATGTCCCCGGGGTCGCGGGCGACGTAGCTGGTCCCGCCGGGAGACAGCGCGGAGATCGTCCTCAGGGCGTCGGTGTCGACGTCGTCGGAGATGCCGATGGTGACGATCTCGACCGGACGGGCCGGGTCTGCCAGGGCTCGGATGCGCCGGCTCAACTCGTCCAGGGAGATGGACTCGGGATCGTCGTTGCGACCGTCGGTCAGCACGATGATGCTGTTCGAGTAGTTCGGGTCGTAGGAGTCGAGCACCTTCCGGTACGCGGCCAACGTCGTGTCGTAGAGGCCGGTCCCGCCGCCGATGTACCGCGTGAAGTTCTCCGCGCGGGAGTTCAGGTAGTCCCGCTGCGTGGTCCCGTCCGGACGCACGGAGTCCTCCCGCGCGATCGGGGCGATCTCGGTCCAGTCCTGCCCGGGGCCACCCTTGTCGGTGGAGAAGAACCACAGACCGATCTCGGTGTTGTTGGGGAACAGCTTGTTCCCCGCGAGCGCGGCCTGCACCAGCAGCTGTGCCCGGGTGGTGGACCCCACCTCCTCGGTCATCGACCCCGACACGTCCATCGCGACCAGGGTGCGGATCGGTTCGGCGACCACCGCCCACTGCCGCAGCGTCTTCTCCTGCGCGGCGGTGTCCCGGACGGTGACCTCCGGAACCCGTCCGACACCCACTCCCGGCAGCGGCTCCTTCGACGCGGGCCGGTACCCGGCGTCGCGCAGGGCGGCGACACCCTCCGGGCTCGCCATGGCGTCGGCGAAGCGTCGTCCCGCATCGCGGGCAGCGTCGCGCTCGCCGGCACCGGCGGTCACGACCAGCGGGAAGTCGAGGAACGTGGTGCCGTCCCTCGGGACGGTCGCGGTCAGTGTCGAGGTCGCGGTGGCGCGCTTGTGCGCGACGAACTGCTGTTCGCTGGTGACCGTGGGCGACCCCTGGCCGTCGGCGAGGTCG
Source organism: uncultured Williamsia sp. (assembly GCF_947494875.1). Lineage (GTDB taxonomy): Bacteria > Actinomycetota > Actinomycetes > Mycobacteriales > Mycobacteriaceae > Williamsia_A. Next base: position 380,293 of record NZ_CANLWM010000006.1, on the reverse strand, counting down.
AGGCGGTTCTCCTCGCTGTCGTCGTCGGCGCGGATGTTGCCCTGCTGGATCGCCAGGACGGTCATCGCGTCGGTGAGCTGCTTGCTCGTCAGCGTCCCCTTCTCCACCGCCGCGACCGCACCGGCGATGGGGGCGTTGCCGGTGCTGGTGGTGATGGGACTGCCGATGCGCAGTCCGGGCAGCCGCATCACGTCGACCCACGTCGCGAGTGCGGGCAGCTGCTTGCCGACGACGACGGCCGGTGACGAGGCCAACGACCCGACGGTGTCGAGCGGGATGCGTACCTGTCCCGTGACGTCGGCGGCACGCCGCGACGAATCGGCCACCCACAGGTCGGGGGCGGTACCGGTGCTGAGCTCACCCGCGATGCCCGCGCCGGAGACGGCCGCGACGGTGTAATCGACACACGAGTCAGCCGAGACGGTGGGCGCGACCGCCTTGAGGGCGGTCGTCATCGCGGGGTCGGCGGCGATGGTGATGGGTGTCCGTGTCGCACAGTCGGGGCCGCTGTCGCGCGTCACCGCCCAGGCGACGCCACCGGCGACGGCCAGCGCGACGACGACACCGAGGACCAGCCATCTGCCGTGACGGCGTGGACGACCGGCACGACCCCTGTCCTGCGGTGTCGCGCCCACAGCGTGGCGACCCATTCCTCCCCCGTCCCCGGACGAACCCGTCGAATCGGACGGATGCTATCGGACGGGACGGAGGCCCACTAGTCGGCGAAGGTGGCCGTGAACTTCTGCAACGACTCGCGCAGATCGGACGAGACGAGCTTGGCCGCGGCCTTGCCCGCGGGACCCATCATCGGCAGACCGCCCAGGTCGAGATCGATGGCGACGGTGGAGCCGTCCCCCGAGGGCGCGACCGACAGCGCGAGCTTCACCTTCACCCCGCCCTTGCCGCTGCCCTTCAGCCCGACCTTCGTCGGCGGGTCGTAGGAATCGACGGTCCAGTCGAAGCGCACGCGGGTGCCCTTCACGGCGACGACGCTGGCCACCTTGGTGCCCTTGCTCATCTGGTCGGGAGACGGGAGGTCGCTGCGCCAGCCGTCGTGGATGGTGAGCCACTCGTCGAAGCGGGACAGGTCCTGCACGTGACCCCAGGCGACGTCGGGACTCAGTGGGACGGTGACGGTTTCCTTCACGGATGCCATGGCGATCAGGATAGGGGTCGACGCACGGGCGACGGGCGTCAACAGGAGGACGGGGCCGCCTGGCCCGCGAACCGGTCGCCGATCCATGTGACCGCGTCCGGTCCCGACTGCAGGTCGGTGTGACCGCGTCCCGCCTCGACGGTCACCGCGACGGTGTCTCCTGTCGCGCAGGCCCGACGGACCGCGCCGGCCGTCCACGCCGGGGTGACGAGCTGGTCGCGATCGCCGTACGCGACGAACAGCGGACCGGCCGCGCGCCGCTGCGGCAGCGACGACCGGGCCAGCATGTCGTGCAGCGACCGCAACGCCGCCGGGGACGTGACCGTCGCGTCGCCCGGGCGGATCTGTGTGAGGGCCGAGTACTTCCGGAACTCACTGCTCTCCCCGCACGACGCCAGCGCCGCGGCGCCGGCTGCCAGACCGCCCCGGATGTACTGCGACTCGTCGAGCCCGGGGTCGACGGTGCGCAGCCCGTCGAGCACGAGGGGGATCAACCCGAGTTGCAGGGTGGTGAACGTCGGCGCGCGGAAGGGTGTCGCGTCATAGCCGTCGGCGATCGGCGCGACGTCGGCGGCGGGCGCGAGTGCAGCCGCACCGACGAACCGCAGCCCGGCACCGTAGTCGGTGCCCGCCCACTCGGCGGCGGCCCAGGCCGCCTGTCCCCCTTGCGAACTGCCGAGCGCCGCCCACCGGTCGGAGGTGCCGGGGACGACCTGCCGCGCGGCGCGGACCGCGTCGATCATCGAGTACGCGGCGCTGCGCGCGATCAGGTACGGGTGCGGGGTACCGGGTTCCCCGAGACCGACGTAGTCCGTGGCGGTCACGACGTTGCCCGCGCGGACGAGCCGGGCGATCTGCGACGCCTGCCCGAGCAGGTCGGGGTGCAGGGACGGTCCGCACTGTTCGTCGGTGCCGGTGGTGCCGTGGCCGAAGGCGACCACCGGCCACCCGCCGGCGGGCGGGGACCCCTGGGGTGCCACGACCACACCGGAGACGCGGACGCCGAAGTCGCCGTCGGGATCGCCCGGGGCGTACCCCGAGTTCGACCGATACACGACGCGGGTGACGTCGAAGGACGCCAGCGGTCCGTCCGCGTCGACCGCCATCGGTGACTGCGAGAGGACACTGCCCCGGTCGGACGCGGCCACGGGCGCCGGCAACGACGCCGACGCCGTCGCGGGGTTCGACGACGATCGCGCGCCGTCGGGTGGGGCATCCGGAGAACACGCGGCCGCGACCACCACCAGGGTGATCGCGGCCGTCGTGACGCGGGCGACCCGCGAGGGGTGCACTAGCGCTGCTGGCCGAACTTCTTCGCGGCGTCGCGGCCCTTGTCGACCTGGCTGGCGTACTTGCCCTTGGTCGCCTTGTTCACCGCGTCGGCGCCCTTGTCGATGTATTGCGGGTTCTTCTGCACGACGGCCTTGGCCTTGTCGGCGAGCTGCTTGAAGTTCATGTCTTCCACCTCGTCGGATAGTGCGGGTTGTCGAAGGGGGAACGCCCCAGACGCCTGCCGAGTTCCCGAAACGGACTATCCCGCCACCGATCGCCACCACGAGGCCGTGTCGATGCCCGGGCCGGTGCGGTCGCTGACGTCGATCCGGGCGCCGGGCGCCGGGGTCGCGGTGACGACGTCGTGCTCGGCCGCAACGGCGAGCATCCGCGCGACGGGCTCGGCCCACGGGTGCAGCGCGAGGTTGAACGTCGCCCAGTGGATGGGGACCATCAGCGAGTTCGTCCGCTCGTCGCCGGCGAGCATCGTGTGCAGGGCGACGGCCTCCTCCGGGTCCACATGGGCGTCGGGCCATGAACGGTCGTAGGCGCCGATCGGGACCAGCGTCAGCTCGTATGGACCGGTGTCTCGGCCGGCGTCCGCGTAGCTCTCGGTGAAACCGGTGTCGCCGGTGAAGAACGCCGAGCGCGTGGGGCCGTGGATGCCCCAGCTCACCCACTGCGTCAGGTTGCGGACCACGCCGCGTCCGGAGAAGTGCCGGGCGGAAATGCAGTCGAACGACAGATCCCCGACCGTGATCCGCTCACCCCAGTCACCCTCGTCGATGCGGTCGGCGGCGATGCCCCAGTACTCGAGGTGCGCGCCCACACCCACCGGGGCGACGAATCGCGCCGACGGCTGCGAGCGTGCGATCGCGACGACCGTGGCCATGTCGAGGTGGTCGTAGTGGTCGTGGCTGATGAGGACGACGTCCAGCGCGGGCAGTTCGGCCACCGTCAGGGGGACGTCGTGCATACGGGCGGGACCGACCAGCTGCGACGGCGAGCACCGCCGGGAGAAGACCGGGTCGGTAAGCACGCGACGCCCGTCGATCTCGACGATCGCACTCGCGTGCCCGAGCCAGGTCACGGCCAGCGACGCGGCGTCGGCGCGGAGGTCCGGGGTGACCACCGGCACCGGTCGCGGCGGTTCACCGCGACGTCGCTGGCGGATCATGTCGACGGCCGTGCCGCGGTCGGGATTGATCTCCGACGCCGGCTCGCGGTTGGCGAAGAAGCCCTCGGTCTGGTGGGGCGATCGCGCGACGTGGGGCGCGATCTGTTCCGGTGACGCGCCGAACGCGCGGCCGGTGGCGGATCCCGCCGCCGCCAGCCCCGACGTCACGGCCTCGACGGTGCCCACACCCGCCGTGGTGACCAGCCTGCGCAGCGGCGTCATGCGCCCGCCACGGCGTCCGCGATCGGGGTGTCCCCCGCGGTGAACTCGATCATCCGGCCGACGCTACCGGGGGTCTCGAGGACCGCCGTGATGACCGCGGCGACATCGGCACGCGAGACCTTCGTCCCGCGCTCGGCACCCTGCTCCTTGGTGGTGATGGTGCCGGTGGCGTCGTCGTCGGAGAGGGTGCTGGGAGCGACGATGGTCCAGTCGAGGTCGCTGGCGCGCAGGTACTGGTCCGCGTCACCCTTCGCCTCGGCGTAGGCGTAGAAGGAGTCGTCCGGGTCGACGCCGTGGTCGGTCGAGGCCCCGAAGTACGACACCATCACGTAGCGCGTGATCGACGCGGCCGACGCGGCGTCGATGGTCCGCATCGCGGCGTCCCGGTCGACGGCGTAGGTGCGGTCGGGGTTGCCACCGCCCGCTCCGGCCGAGAAGACGATCGCGTCGTGACCGTCCAGTGCCTCGACGATGTCCTCGGTGGACGCCTTCTCGACGTCGAGGACGATCGGCGTCGCGCCCCGGGCGGCGACGTCGTCGGACTGGCCGGCGTCGCGGATCACCGACGACACCTCGTGGCCGTCATCGGTGAGGAGCTTCGCCGCCTGCAGTGCGATCTTGCCGTGACCTCCGATGATGGCGATGCGTGACATGTGGTCCTCCTCGTGTCGCCGCGGTCGGCGACGTCGTCTGATCGCCGCTCGTGTGCTCGTCGGCGATCTCTTCGGCCCGTTCTCGACCCGTCGGACCGTGCCAACGTCTCCGCCCGTCCGCACATTTCTCTTGCCGTCCCGCCGCCCGGTCGATAGATTGTTTCGTGTCGCTAAGCAAGACGTTGTCATGAGCAACTGTCGCCGTCGTCGGGCGGCCCCGACGGAAGGAACCAGCCGTGACCATCACCCGTGAATCCGATCTCGACCAGGTGCTCGACTACCCGTTCAACCGCCCGGACTCGTTGCGCCTCGCGGACGAGTACGCACACATCCGACGGACCACCGGCCTCGCCCGGGTCCGCATGCCGTTCGGGGAGGAGGGGTGGCTGGCCACGCGGTACGAGGACGTCCGGACCGTCCTGGCCGACCCGCGCTTCAGCCGTGCTGTCGCCGCCCACCACGACGAACCCCGGATGCGGGCCGGTCGGGTGACCTCGGGGATCCTCTCGATGGACCCGCCGGACCACTCGCGTCTGCGGACCCTGGTGTCGCGTGCCTTCACCCCTCGCCGCATCGAGTCGCTGCGCCCCAAGGCCGCGTCCATCTGTGCCGACCTCGTCGAGGGGATGCGTGCCGAGCACGCCCGCACCGGGCGGCCGGTCGACCTCGTCGACGGCTTCGCGCTCCCCCTGCCGGTGCAGGTGATCTGTGAGCTCCTCGGCGTCCCGACGGCCGATCGGGACCGGTTCCGCCGGTGGAGCGACGACGCGATGTCGACGACGACACTCACCTCGGAGGAGTTCGACGCCAGCCGTGAGGAGTTCCGCGCGTACATGCGGGACCTGCTGGCCGACAAACGGTCTCGTCGTGCCGCCGGCGAGGCCCCTGACGATCTCATGTGCGCGCTGCTCGACGCCCGCGACGGCGAGGACCGCCTCACCGAGCTCGAACTGATCGACCTGTGCAACGGCATCCTCGTCGCCGGCCACGAGACCACCGCGTCGCAGATCCCCAACTTCCTGCTGTTCCTCATGGGGCGCCCCGACGAGTTCGGGTCGTTGCCGATCTCCGACGACGCGTGGCGGTCCCTGCACGACGACCCGTCGATGGTGCCCGGGGTCGTGGAGGAGCTGATGCGTCTGGTGCCGCTGGGCCTCGGCGGCGGCCAGGCCCGATACGCCACCGAGGACGTCGAGCTGTCCGGTGTGGTCGTACGGGCCGGCGAACCGGTGCTCGTGAGCGTGGCCGCAGCCAACCGGGACCCCGAGGTGTTCGACCGGCCCGAGGAGTTCGACCCCTCTCGCGGGCGATCGGGGCACATCGGCTTCGGCCACGGCGCGCACCACTGCCTCGGCGCCGCGCTGGCCCGTGTCGAGCTGCAGGAAGCGCTGACGGCCCTCAGTGGCGCCTTCCCCGACCTGCGGGTCACCGACGTCGACTGGAAGTCGGAGATGGTCGTGCGCGGGCCCCGCCACCTCGGTGTCACCTGGTGAGATGACAGCGTGTCCGGTTCTGAAGGTCCGGATCTCGTGATCTCTCACAAGCCCGCCTCGAGTTCGACAGGCGTTGGGGTCCTGGACACCGCGATGGTGCATGATCCGGTCGGGGGCTGGACCTTCTGGTGCGTCGGCGCCGGGGACGCGAGGGGGAGACGTGCGAGCAGTGCTGCGATCGGGATGGATGCGGGCCGCGATGGCCGCCATGATCGGAGCGGTCGCCCTGCCGGTGATGGCCGGCACCGCCCCCGCCGGTGCCGAACCGGCCGGGTCCGGACCCATCCGCTACGTCGCGCTGGGTGACTCCCGTGGCGCCGCCCCGTCGCTCACCACCCTCCTCGAACCGAGTGGGTGCGCGCGGTCGGGCCAGGGCTACCCGTACCGCGTGCGGGCCGCGCTGAAGCCCTCCTCGTTCACCGATGCGACCTGCGTCGCCGCGACGACCGACGACATCGTCGACCGCGGCCAGCGGACCCCGGTGCCGCCGTTCCGGACGACGCGCCCGCAGATCGAGGCCCTGCGCCCGGACACGAACCTGGTGACGCTGTCGATCGGCGGCAACGACATCGCCTGGGCGTCTCTCATCCAGCCCTGTTTCGGCGTGAGCGACCAGATCGACAGCGGATGTCGCCGAGACGCGGGACTACGCGCCCGGCAGGACGCCGCGCTCGCCGGTCTCCTGCCGAAGCTGCAGCGTGTACTCGACGCCATCCGGCAGCGTTCGCCGCAGGCGCGTGTCGTCGTCGTGGGCCACGGTGGCTACTACGGACCGGTCGGCTGCTTCCCCACCGCGACCGTCAGCCGCGCCGACATGGTTTTCGTGGCCGACTTCTTCCGCCGCTTCGACGCGACCCTCGCGCAGGGCGCGGCCTCACGCGGGGCGACCTTCGTCGACATCGCCGGCCCCGCCGTCGGACACGACGCGTGCGCACCGGTCGGCACCCGCTGGTTCGCGGGGCAGTTCCCGTCGGGCCTGACTCCCCCGAACCATCCGACGCCGCTCGGCAGCGCGTCGATGGGTGATCTCGTGGTGCGCGCCCTACGATCCTGAACTCATGAGAACGCCTCGCCGCGCCACCGCGCGCCGGCGGTCGTCGGCTGCCGTCCTGCTCGCCGTGATCGCGGTGCTCGTCGGCCACCTGACGGCGGCGTCGGCGACCCCGCTGCCGGACCCCAGCGGCGAGGCGAGCGCCCCGGCGACGTCGGCCGTGCACTACGTCGCCCTCGGTGACTCGCGCGCAGCGGGTCTGACCACCACGTCCCAGGCGGGCGGTGACGGGTGCGGTCGGACCGACGCCGGGTACCCGGAACTGGTGGCGCGGGCACTCGGGGTCGCGTCGTTCACCACCGTCGCCTGCGGCGGCGCGGTGGCGGCCGACGTCGTCGATCGCGGACAGTCGACGAGCAACGGTCGGCGCGTCCCGGTGCAGACCGCCGTGTTGCGTCCGGACACCACCCTGGTGACCCTGTCCGTCGGCGGCAACGACATCCGCTGGTTCGGCATCGTCGACCACTGCATGGAGGCCACGCCCGGCCGGGACCGCGACTGCCGCGCCGACCCGGCACTGCCGGGGCTGATCGCCGGGCGGCTGGCGACGCTGTCGACTCGGCTCGATCACGTCCTCGCCGGCGTCCGAGCGCACGCGCCGTCCGCACGCCTCCTGGTGGTGGGCCACGGCGGATACTTCGGGCCGCGCGGGTGTCCTGGAGAGGCCCCGTTCAGCGACGCCGACGCACCCGTGGTCGCCGGGTTCTTCCGTCAGCTCGACGGCGTCTACCTGGCCGCGGCAGAGCGGGCCGGCGCCGGGTTCGTCGATGTCGGGGCCGCGGCGGTCGGTCACGACTCGTGCGCCGCCCCCGGGCAGCGTTGGTTCACGGGAGTCCGTCCGGCAGAGGGGGTCCCGTCGACGCACCCGACCCCGGCGGGCAGCGAGGGCATCGCGAAGGCCGTCGTCGCCACCCTCGCCCTCTCCCTGACCTGACCCCCTCCATCCCCGTTCGTTGGGCGGCAGGAACCGTTCGTTGGGCGGCTGGAACCGTTCGTTGGGCGGCTGGAACCGTTCGTTGGGCGGCTGGAACCGTTCGTTGGGCGGTAGGAGCGCCTGGCGGCGCCGACCGCCCGATGAGTGGTTCCGGATGCACGACAGTGGATTCGGCGGCCCGGCGACAGGGTGCCCGGATCGGTCAGATCAGCACGCCGACGTTGTTGAACGGGTTCAGGTCGCCGTTGCCGGAAGTGGTGAGAAACGCATTCGGATACGGCGACCCCGGAGGGCAATCCAGGATGTGGTACGTCGACGACTGGCCGGCCGCGAGGGTCGTCGGGAAGGTCGACAGACGGCCGAACGTGAGTGAGTAGAGCGACACGCCCGTCGCGGTGGCACCGCCGACGTTCGTCACGGTGATGTCGCACGAGTTCCGGGTGATCGACAGACTGAGATCCGGGATGCCGGGTGCCGCGGAAGCAGTCGGTGCGACGACGATCGCGGCACCGATCATGGCGAGTCCGGCAGCGGCGGTGAGCATTCTGCGCATTCGGGGTTCCTCTCGACAGGTCCCCGACCCACGTCATGAATAGCACATTCGTACGGCCGAACGGAAGAGCTGATGCGGCTCAGATACGCACCCGTGTCAGGGCCGCCGCGTGGTCGAGACGATCGAGCGCGCGGACGGCGATGCGGGTCGCCGTCGGCAGCTGTTCGGGGTCGCGGGCGACGAGCGCGGTCACCGGCGTCTGCTCCATGGCGTGGGAGCGGGTGCCTTCGTAACCGTCGGACTCGCCGCCGGCCTCCCGCACCACCGACCGCAGCGCGGCGACCGACTCGCGCACGTCGTCCCTCCCCGACCGCAACGCCTCGCGGACCTCCGGTGACGGCGCGGTCCCGGGATCGGCTCCGGCAGCGACGATCCCGGCGCGCGTCAACGCGTGCGCGGCCCGATCACACGCCTCGAGCACGCGCACCAGCCGCGCGGTGGACCGCCGCGCCCGGCTGGCCGGCGCCACCCGCAACGACCGCCGGTCGGAGGTGCCCACCTGTAGCGGTCGCGCCGCGGTCTGCAGGGCCTGCAACGCCAGGTCGAGTCGACGGGCGGCGGGCACGAGGTCCACCTCGCGCCCCGGTTCGACGACCGAGTCGACGCACTGCACGATGAGCTCGTCGAGGGCCTCGAGGTAGTCGTCGACCTTCTCGCGCACGGTTTCCCGCGTTCGGGTCGGCAGGATGAAGTAGGCGGCCGCGATGCCGACGCTCGCTCCGACGCACGTCTCGACGATCCGCAGCTCCAGAACAGCGACGCTGAACGTCCCGAGCAGCCCGTAGAGCATCGCCAACAGCACCGTGATGAAGAAGACGAGCAGCCCGTTGGCCACCGCGACGAGATAGAACGCGAAGAACACGCAGACGACGATGAGCGCCAACTGCACCGGCGGATTGTGTCCGACGAGGGCGGCGAGCAGCACGCCCGCGATCACCCCGACGACGGTCCCGACGATGCGATGCCCTGCGCGGGTGAGGATCTCACCGCGGGTCGTGGTGCCGGTGAAGACGACGAACGCCGACAGCACCGCCCAGTACCACCGCGCCGGCGACACCAGCTCGCCCAGCACGGTCGCGACGGACGTGGCGATGGCCACCTGGATGGCGGTGCGGGTCGTCGGCTCGAGGCGGCCGAACCACCCTGCCGTCTCCGACGACGAGAACCAGCGCCGAGGCTCCGACGGCGACGTCTCGTCCTTGTCACCGGGCCCGGCCGCTGTCGTGGGCGCGGGCTCCGGTGCACTCGACCGCTCCCCCGCCGCCTCCCGCTCGATCGCGTGCGCGGCGACACGGTGCACGGCGGTGTGCGCCCGCACCGCGCGCGCGACGGACCGGATGACGATGGACTCCTGGTCGCTGCCGGTCGCCGCGGCCTCGGCCTTCGTCACGACCCGCCGTGCGGACCGGAGTTCCTCGTCGGTGGGTGTGTTGTGCAGGGCGACGCGCAGCGCCGCGAACACCCGGCGCACCGGGTCCGACAGTCTCGTCGGGTCGGCACCGCGCATCGCGAACGCGACCTGCTCGGTGGCCTGCTGCGCGTCGAAGATGCGGCGCGACAGGTCGTTCCCGGTCACCGACACGTGTGCGCCGGCGACGTTGCGGTCGAGCCAGTCCTCGATCATGAGCGCGGTGTTGGCCAGCCGCTCGAGCTTCTCGGCGACGGCCCGCCGAGGCCCGGCCTCGTGACGTCCGGGGATCGCCGGGGCGTGACCGTCCGCCCCCAGGGGGTCGATGGTGTCGACGACGTCGAGCGCCGACGCGCGCAGCGCCCGGGTGAGACGGGTGAGTTCGGCTCCGGCCCACTCCCGTTGGAAGAGGTAGCGCACCGTCAGCGACGCCGCGATCCCGATCACGATGGCCATCAGCAGGTACGGCAGCTGCGCCGTCTGGGCGCGGAGGAACAGCGCGAAGAAGTAGGAGATGAAGGCGCCCATGCCGAGCGCGAAACCGCGGGGCCCGAACCGCCGCACGTACACGGCGGTGAACAGCACGACGATGAACCCGGCGTCGGCGGCGACGCGGTACGGGCCGAGCAGGGTCGACACGGTCACGGCGATCGCCGCGGGCACCGCGATCAACCCCGTCGTGAGCAACCGTCCCCGGGCCGTGCGGTCCCGCACGACGAACGACGAGAACATCGCCACCACGGACCCGAGCATCGCCACCGTGATGGGTTGGCCCAGCGCCTTCGTCGTGACGACGAGGCAGACGAGGGCGACGACCAGCGTCGACGTCGTCTGACTGGCGCTGCGCAGCCGCAACTGCCCCGGGTCGGAGACGACGAGGAACCGGACGAGTCGGGCGGGGGTGTCACCGACGCCGCGTGACGTCATCCCCCGCGGCCGGCCCATGGCGGCAAGCCTACGGCCCGGCGGGGTCGTCGCCGCTCACGAACGGCGACGCCCCGGACGTCAGGACCCGAAGCCCACGCCCAGCGGAACGCGGCGGGCGAACGTCAGGCGGTCGAACTCGCGGCCGTACTCGTCGATCGCCGAGATGTCCATGCGCGAGTCGAATCCGGGCAGGCCCGGGGTGACGTCGATGCTGATGAACGAGTAGTTGCGGAACCGCACCCGCGACCACTCGACGCTCTCGGTCTGCTTCTTCCCGTCGGAGGTCCACACATAGCTGTTCGGCACGGTGTCGTCGGCGACGACCTTGCCGCGGTAGCTCTCCGACTCCCCCGGCTGGAACTCGTAGCGGGGCCGACCGCCCCCACCGACGGTGTAGTAGACGGTCCCGTCGACCTTCGGCGACACCGTCGAGCGGTCGGGGGCGGCCTTGCGCGGCTGACCGTTCCGGATCGGGTCGGTGCGCTCGAAGATGTGGTTGTGCGCCTGGAAGACGGCGTCGACCTGGTACTGGTCGAACAGCTTCGCCCACGCCGCCCGGACGCCGCCGTCGCTCGCGTGCTGCGCGGTCGTCGAGTACGCGCAGTGATGGAAGAAGCAGACGATGAAGTCGATGTTCGGGTCGTTCCGCAAGTGGGCGAGCGTCGAGGCGACCCACGACGTCTGCGCGCCGCCGCTGTACCCGGTGTTGGCCGTGATCTCGAAGGAAACGTCGTTCGCGTCGAGCGACAGCACAGCGACGTTGCCGTAGGTGACCGAGAACACCGACGGGCACCCGGCGGGACCGTTCGTGGGCATGTCGAGGCGCGCCGCGTGACCGCCGTAGCCGTGGGGCGAGTAGAGGGCCTCCATGTCGTGGTTGCCGGTGGCGAACATCCACGGCGCGCGCGACGCGCTCTTCTCGATGGCGGCGAGGTAGCCGTCCCAGACGTAGGGGTTGTACTTGTCGAAGCCCGACGCCGCGCTGCCACCGCTGGGCACGAACTGCAGCGGCTTGCCGCCACCCGAGGGGTCCGCGTAGGCGATGTCGCCGGCGAGGATGTGGAAGGCCGGGTTACGCGCGGCGATCGCGTTCACGATGTTCGCGGCGTGCGGTGCGGTGGGGTCGTTGTCCGCCTTGTAGTAGCGATCGTCGTAGTCGCCGGCCTTGAGGCCGGGCGGCTGCGTCGGGGTGGTGTCGGTGCCCTGGTCGCCCATCATCGTGAACCGGAACGGCAGGCTGCGTCCCGGACGCAGACCGGTCGATGCGCTGCGGATGTCGGTGGTGCGCCCGTCGGCGGTGCGCCAGCGGTAGAAGTGCGGAAGGTGCGGGGGCAGGCCGTCGACCGCGGCGTGGACGTAGAACTGCTCGGCGCCGAGGATTCCGCCGGAACTGATCGGCACCTGGCTGACCAGGTTGCGGACCTCGGCGACGGTGGTGGCACCGAGTGCGGGCGTCGGGCCGTGGTCGAGGAAGACCTTTGCCCCGCCCGGGTTGCGGGAGAGCTGCGCGGAGAAGCGGAGCTGGCTGGCGGCGTCGTTGCCGAACGCCACGTGCCGGCCGCCGACGGCGATCGGGGCGTCCGCGGCGTAGGCGATGCCCGACCACGCGAGGTTGCCCATCCCGGCGGCAGCGGCGACGGCGGCGGACCCGTACAGGAAATTGCGTCGGCTGACGCTGTGGCGCTTGAGGTTCCAGCGGTGCCACTCGTGCTGTTCGGCGGTGGTCATCGACGCCGCGACCTCCCGCGGGATGCCGGTGTCGACGGTTTCTCCGAGGGGGTTCGCGCGCGCGGGGGACACAGTGTCGGCCATGCATATGAGACCACCGTCCCGGCCCGGCACCACGGTGTCGGGCAGGAGGCGCGAAGGTGAACGACGGGTGAAGGTAGTGAACTGCCGCCAATCGGACATGGCGTGCGGCGTCACGCCGGCGGCAGGGACGATCAGGCCTTCTTCGGTGGCAGCGGGACGAAGTAGCTGGTGCGCTGTTGATATTCGCGATAGCCGGGTCGCTCCGCCATGTGCTGCTCGAGCAGTCGCGCGCCGGTCGCGAACACCAGGAAGTAGGTCATGGCGACCGGCGACAAGATCGTCGCGACGGTGGGCCAGAAGGTGCAGCACACCAGGAACGTGCCCCACCAGACGCAGGCGTCGCCGAAATAGTTGGGATGTCGCGTGTAGCGCCACAGACCCGTGTCCATGACCGTGCCCTTGTTCGAGGGATCGGCCTTGAACCGGTCCATCTGCAGGTCGCCGACGGTCTCGAACGTGACGCCGAGAACCCAGACCAGCACCCCGATGACGGCGAGGTACCAGAGCGTGCCGTGCGCGACCGAGGACACCTGCAGCGGCAGCGAGACGAACCACAGCGCGGGGCCCTGCGTCGCGTAGATCTTGGTGATGGCGGTCAGAGCACGGTTGCCGCCCGCGTCGTCGAGGAGCTTCTCGTAGCGCGGGTCCTCACCCTTGCCGCGCGAGCGTCGGAACATCGACGACGCCAATCGCAGACCCCAGACACCGATGAGGACGAGGACGAGCAGTCGACGCCAGAGGTCGCCGTTGCCGAGGATCGCGGTGATCGCCGCGATCAGCACGAAGCCGAGACCCCACGTCACGTCGACGACGTTGTGCCGACCGATCGAGAAGCCGATGGCCGCGGTGATCGCCAGCAGGATGATCACGCCGGCGATGCTCGCGCCGGTCACGATGCCGAACTGACTCCAGTCGAAACTCATTGCCGACACCTCCGGCTCGGGTGATGCACGCTGACGTCGAGGTCAGCGTCGGGGCGTCGCTCAGAAATTCCGGACCGGCGGCATCGACGAGCGGCCGCGGGCGTCGGGCCGCACCGACAGGATCTGATCGACACCCATACGGCCGTCACGGAACGCCATCCCGCCGCCGACGAGGTACAGCCGCCACACGCGGGCGACCTCCTCACCGACCATGGCGACCACATCGTCCCAGCGGTTCTCGAACGTCTCGTACCAGACGTCGACGGTGCGCACGTAGTGCTCGCGCATGGCGTGCACGTCGCGGACCTCGAGCCCGGACTCCTCGATCATCGCGACCGTCTCACCGACGGGGCGCATGAACATGTCCGGGGCGATGAACTGCTCGATGAACGGGCCGCCACCGGGGTTGTCGCCCTTCTTGCGCGACATCTGCTGGATGAGCACGCGCCCGCCCTCGATCACGTTGTCGTGCAACGCCTTCGTGTACGTCGGGTAGTTCTCCTGACCGACGTGCTCGCCCATCTCGATCGACGCGACGGCGTCGAACGGACCGTCGGGGATCTCGCGGTAGTCCTGGATGCGGATCTCGACGCGGTCGCCGAGGCCGCGCTCGGCGATCCGGGCGTCGATGAACGCCTTCTGTTCCTTCGAGATGGTGACGCCGGTGACCTGCGCGCCGTAGGTCTGCGCCGCGTAGAGGCTCAGCGATCCCCAGCCGCATCCGACGTCGAGGAACCGCATGCCCGGGCGTGCGTCGAGCCCGATCTTGCGGCACACCATGTCCAGCTTGTCTCGCTGCGCCTGCTCCAGCGTGTAATCGGGTGCGTCGGAGGTGAAGTAGGCGCTCGAGTACGCCATGTTCGGGTCGAGGACGAGGGCGTAGAAGTCGTTCGAGAGGTCGTAGTGGTGGCTGATCGCGGCGCGGTCGCGCGCGAGGGTGTGCAGCTTGCCCTTCACGACGGCCTGACTCGCCGGGGCGGGCAGCGGTCGGCCGATCGCACCGAGCTTCGCCGCGGACCGGACGAGACGCGCCAGCCGCGACGGGGTGATCGAGATACGCGCGAGATCACGCTCGGCGATCACCGACCACACGTGGGTCAGCGCCGCGTTCAGATCACCCTCGACGTCGAGTTCGTTCGTGACGTAGGCCTGCGCGGCCCCGAGTTCGCCCGGGCTCCACAGGAGGCGACGCAGCGCGTCCGGGCTGCGCAGCACCACGACGGGCGCGTCGGCGGGGCCGGCCTCGCTGCCGTCCCACGCGCGTAGGTGCACGGGCAGCTCGCCGCCGACGTAGGGCGCGAGGAGCTCGGCGATGGTCTGTGCCGCACCGGTCGTGGTGCGCGTCGTCGCGGTCTGGGTGGCGGTCATCGCAGGTTCTCCTGGGGTTCGTGGTTCTCATCGGCGATGCGGGCGGCCGCGGCACCGACCGCCGCGACCACGCGGCGGGTCCAGACCCAGGGCCGCATGAGCATGAAGTGTCCGGCCAGTCCCATCGACAGCCAGCGGGCATCGACGCCGCGGTCGGCCGCGCGCAGGGTCGCCTGCAGCGAGAGCTTGGGACTGGTCCACCGGTCGAGTCGGCCGTGCAGCACCTGGAGGTGCTGGCCGGGCCGCATGAGGTCGGTCTCGGTGCCGTCGGGCCACCAGGGGGCCAGCGCGACGATCGAGTCGACCGACGGGTCGTCGGCGACGGCGGCCGCGGCACGGGCGCCCATCGAGTGGGCCAGCAGCACGACGGGCACGTCACCGTGGCGGTCGCGGATCTTGTCCAGGGCCCACCGCACGTCGGCGACGGGGCTGCGGTCGGCGCCGTTCCACCCCCGGAAGCGGTACTGCAGCATCAGCACCGCGGCGTCGGGCATCGTGCGGGCGACCGCCCGCGCGAAGGGCCGCATCCGCGCGGCGGACAGGTGGTTCGTCTGGGCCGGTTCGGTACTGCGCACCTTGCCGCCGTGCAGGACGAGCACCACGACCGCCGGCGCCGCGACGTGGTGGATCCGGTGCAGGACCGGCGGGTGCGGGCCGGGCGTCGCGGACGTCATGCCTGCCATTCGGCGCCGCCGACGCCGTGGATCTGCTGCCCGTGCGTGTCCGCGATCACCATGCCGACGACGGTACCGACACGCGTGCGCTACTGGGTGGGTCGGACGAACGGGAACGTCAGCGTGGGCCGGATGGTGACGCCGGTCAGCATCATCACCAGGCGGTCGACGCCGAGCCCGAGACCGCCGGTCGGCGGCATGGCGTACCCGAGCGCGTGCAGGAAGTCCTCGTCGAGGCTCATCGCCTCCGGGTCCCCGCCCGCGGCCTGCATCGACTGCGACGTGAGGCGGTCGCGCTGGTCGACGGGATCGGTGAGCTCGGAGTAGGCGGTGCCCAGCTCGGCGCCGAACCCGACGAGGTCCCACTGCTCGGTCAGCCTGGGGTCGGTGCGGTGACGCCGCGCGAGCGGAGACACCTCCTTGGGGAAGTCGCAGTAGAACGTCGGGAAACGGGTCTGCTTCTCCACGAGCGCCTCGTAGAGCTCCATCACCATCTTCCCGGCGGGCATCTCGGAGGCGACCTCGACGCCGTGCTCGGCGCACACCGCGGCGACCTCGGCCTGGGTGCTCGACGACGTCAGCGACGTCCCGGCAGCCCGCGACACCGCCTCGTGCACGGTCATGATCGGCCAGGCGCCGTCGAGCCGGACCTTCTGACGCTCACCGTTCTCGTCGGGCTGGTAGGCCACCGGCTCGCCGTTGATCGCGACGGCCATCGCGAGGATCAACTCGCGGGTCAGCTCGCGCATCGAGTTGTAGTCGCCGTAGGCCTGGTACGCCTCGAGTGAGGTGAACTCCGGGTTGTGTGTGGCGTCGGCGCCCTCGTTGCGGAAGTTGCGGTTCAGCTCGAAGATCGCGCCCATCCCGCTCACGCACAGTCGCTTGAGGTACAGCTCGGGCGCGATGCGCAGGAACAGCTGCTGGTCGTAGGCGTTGATGTGCGTCTTGAACGGTCGGGCCGAGGCGCCGCCGTGCACGGTCTGCAGCATCGGTGTCTCGACCTCGTCGAAGCCGTTGCCCTGCAGGGTGTCGCGCAGCGCCCGGACCCCGCGCGACCGCTTCTGGAGCAGGTCGACGGCGTCGGGGTTGGTCAGCAGGTCCAGCGGCCGGTCCCGGACGCGGACGTCGTCGCCGATCTCCGCGCCGAGCGTCGGCAACGGGTTGAGGCACTTGCCCGCCATCCGCCACGACGACATCGCGATCGACAGCTCTCCCGAGCGCGACGCGACCACCTCACCGGTCACGCTCACCAGGTCACCGGTGTCGACGCGACGGCGGAAGGTCTCGTGCATGCCGCGCTCGGCGACGCGCGCGTCGGACAGGATCTGGATGCGCGCGCGGTCGTCCTCGAGGACGGCGAACTCGACGCCGCCGAGGTCGCGGATCGCGCGGATGCGGCCCGCCACGGACACCGTCGTGCCCGTGCGCTCCCGCGCGGCGAGACCTGCGTGCGCGGCGACGACGTCGGCCACGCGGTCGGTGCGCGGCACCGACACCGGGTACGCCTCGTCGCCCTCGGCGCGGATCCGCTCGAGCTTCGACATCCGCACGCGCTGTTGGTCGTTGAGGCGCGGCGCGGGTGCGCGGGCGACGAGGAACCGGTCGTCGAGCTCGGCGACGCGCGCGAGGAACTCGGCATCGGTGCGTCGCGGTTGTTCCTCCGGCGTCTTGTCGCCGACGAGGAACTTCGGGCCCAGATGCGGTAGGAAACCCTCGGCGACACCGACGGCGATGGCGGCGCGCATCACCGTCAGCGACGGGTGGTAGCAGAGCAGCCGGGGCACCCACACCGGGTGGTACTTCTGGTTCGACCGGTACAGCGACTCGAGCTGATAGAAGCGCGAGGCGAATCCGAGCAGACCGTCGACGGCGCGGGTGATCGGGCCGGCGCCCTCACGCTCGGCGCTGGAGAACACCGACCGGAACACGGCGAAGTTCAACGAGATCCGTCGGACCCCGAGGTCGTGCGAGGCCTCGATGAGTCGGGCCACGAGGTACTCGTTGACACCGTTCTCCGCGGCGCGGTCGCGGCGCATCAGGTCCAGCGACACACCCCGCAGGCCCCACGGCACGAACGACAGGAACGCGCGGATGCGGCCGTCGGTGTCGTGGGCGCAGATGATCAGGCAGCGATCGTCGACGGGGTCGCCGACACGGTTGAGCGCCATGGAGAACCCGCGCTCGGTCTCCTCGCCGCGCCACTCGTCGGCGAGCCGTTCCACCTCGGCGAGCTGCTCGGCGGTGAGGTCGCCGTGGCGGCGGATGGTGGTGGTGTACCCCGCCGCGGTCACGCGGTTCACGGCCTGACGGACCGGCTTCATCGACTGCCCGCGCAGCGTGAAGTCGTCGACGTCGATGATGGCCTCGTCGCCGATCGCGAGCGTCCGCAGCCCCGCCCCGCGGTACACCCGACCGCCCGCCTCGCTCGCCGCGAGCACCGCGGCGTGCAGCGAGTGGACGCGGCAGTTCTCCAGCCATGCCTGCACGGCGGCCGGCCACGACTCCCGATCACCGATGGGGTCGGCGCTGGCCACGCTGGTGCTGCCGACCACGCGGAAGGTGACGGCCGCCTTGCCGTCCGGGGAGAACACGGCCGACTTGTCGCGGCGCGTCGCGAAATACCCGAGCGAGTCGTCCTCGCCGAAGCGCAGGAGCAGCTCGCGCACGCGCAGTTCCTCGTCGGCGTCGACGAAGTCGTTGTCGCGGTTGGCCCGGTACAGCGTCACCAGCGCGAGGATCAGCGCGATGGCCGACATCCATCCCGCGGCCGCGTAGATCCAGTGGTGCCCCTCGTGTCCCTGGAGCACCGCGTCGCCGAGGTCGGCGCGGTCACCGAAGGTCGACCGCAGCGACCAGACGGCCTTCTCGTCGAGCCCGCGGAGTCGACGGGGGAACAGCATCGTGAGCACGAACGTGACGACGAACGACGTGAGGATGCCGCCCACGAGCACCGCCAGCGCCGTCCGAACCGATCCGGGCGCGAGTTCCGCGGTGTAGGCGCGGCGCGAGAACGCCACCGCCACGAAGACCACGACGCCGATCGCCAAGACGACCGACGCGGTCACCACGGACGTACGGAACTGTCCGTAGCCGTCGTCGACGGTGATGTCGTCGGTGTAGAAGGTGATCAGCGCGAGCAGGTCGTCGAGCACCGACAACGCCATCACGAGCATCAGCGCGGTGTGGGCGCCTTTGAACCGGCGCCGGACCGCGCCCGCCAGCGCCAGCACCAGACACACGACGAAGATGCTCGGGTCGGCCGGGAGGTTCAGCGCTCCGAGGATGTCGGTGACGACATCGGTGACGCGGAAGTGCCGCAGCGGGATAGACAGCAGCGAGACGACCGCGGCGAGGGTGAGAAGCCGCGACGACCACCGGGCGACGTGCTCGGCGAAGGTGTCCTGACGGTTTCGCGACGGTCGCGGTCGGCGCGCCGGGGCCGTCGACGGGGTGGGGCGTGCGTCGCTGCCGTCGGGGCGGTCGAGCGTCGGTGCGGCGGACATGAAAACCGAGACTAGCAGCGAGAAGTCGGCGTAATCGGACCTTCGCGACACCCGACGGAGGCGTGTCCGCCGACCGGACGCGCCGGATATGTCCGGACCTGCTCACGCGGCGTGCCACTGCCGCCACGGGGCCGGTCACGGCTGCGTAATGTCTCGGCGGTCGAGCACTTTCGAGAGGGTCGTCATGTCGCAGCAACCCGCGTCGCGTTCCCGCCGCGCCGTCGACCTCCAGCTGTCGCGGGACGTGCCCGAATCGCTCGGGTACGGCTTCAAGAGGTTGTTCCTCGGCAAGCCGATGATCACCGATCAGCTGCGCGACGAACGGCTCACCAACCCGGTCGCCCTCGGTGTCCTCGCGCCGGACGCCATCTCGTCCACCGCGTACGGCAGCGAGCTGATCCTCGTCGAGCTGCTCCCCTACGCCGGCATCGCCGCGTTCTCGCTGTTGTTGCCGATCACCGGCGTCATCCTGGCGATCCTCGTGCTCGTCGCGGCGTCGTACCGCCAGGTGGTGATGGCATACACCCGGGCGGGCGGCTCCTACGTCGTCGCCCGGGAGAACTTCGGCCCCCGGGTCGCGCAGATCGCCGCGGCCGCGCTGCTCATCGACTACGTCGTCACCGTCGCCGTCCAGGCGGCCGCCGGGACCGTCGCGGTGGTGTCGGCGGTGAAGGTGCTCGGGCCGTACAGCCTCGAGATCACCGTCGCCGTCGTGCTGCTGATGTGCCTGATGAACCTGCGTGGCCTGCGTGAGGCGGGTCGACCGTTCGCTTTGCCGACCTACTTCTTCACCGGAATGGTGCTGCTGCTGATCGCCGTGGGTCTGGTGAAGGACTTCACCACCGGCCTGCCGCGGTACATCCCGTCGGAGCTGCCCGGGACCGTCGAGGTCCACCAGGGCGGCGGACTGATCGCCGGTGCGACGATCCTCGTGCTGCTGCGGGCGTTCGCCAACGGCGGTTCGTCGCTCACCGGCGTCGAGGCGATCAGCAACACCGTCGGCTCGTTCCGGAAGCCGGAGGGCACCAACGCCCGTCGGGTGCTCACGGTGATGGCGACAATCCTGTTCGTCCTCCTCAGCGGTGTCGCCTGGCTGGCGCACGAGACCCACGCGACGCCGTACGTCGACGGGTACCCGTCGGTGCTCAGCGAGATAGCCCGCGCGGTGTTCGGGTCGGGCGCGGTGGGCACCACGCTGTACGTCCTGCTGCAGATCGCGACCGCGGCCATCCTGTTCACCGGCGCCAACACCAGCTTCAACGGGTTCCCGGCACTGGCGAACTTCGTCGCCGCCGACCGCTTCCTGCCCCGACAGCTCGGCAAACGCGGGCACCGACTGGTGTTCTCCAACGGCATCATCGTGCTGACCGTCCTCGCGGTGGTGCTGCTGCTGGTCACCGGCGGCTCGGTCAACGCGCTGATCCCCTTCTACGCGATCGGCGTGTTCACCGGCTTCGCGATGGCCGGCTTCGGGATGACGAAACACCATCTGACGCACAAGGAGTCGGGGTGGCGGTACCGGCTGGCGATCAACCTCAGCGCCGGAATCCTGTCGACGATCGTGGTCGCGATCTTCGCGGTCGCCAAGTTCACCGAGGGCGCCTGGCTCGTCGTCGTGGTGTTCCCGCTGCTGGTGTTCATCCTGATCCGGCTCAACCGCGAGTACCGCGCGGAGGCCGCGATCCTCGAGGAGTTCCGGTCGAACCGGCCCGAGCAGGTCAACTACGCCCGCCACACCGCGTTCGTGCTGGTGAACTCCGTCGACCTCGCCGTCCTGGAGGCGCTGCGCTACGGGCACGGTCTGCGCGCCGACGACCTCATCGCGGTGCACCTCGTCGTCGACGCCGCGCAGGCCCGCAAGCTGCGCGAGCGGTGGGAGCACTACGGGCTGACGACGCCGCTGAAGATCATCGACTGCCCCGACCGCCGCATCACCCGCGGCGTGCAGCGACTGGTCGTCGAGGCCCTGTCGGCCGCGCCGCGATCGCACGTGACCGTGCTGCTCCCGCGACGGACGTACGCGCCGTTGCTCGGCCGCCTCCTGCACGACCGCAGCGCCGACAAGATCTCCCGCGCGATCAGCGAGATCCCGCACGCGGCGGCGACGATCATCCCGTTCGACGTGCAGGCCGAGATCCGCAAGGCGTTCCCGGATCTCATGGAGGAGCGGCTCGCACGCCGCGTCGAGTCCTTCCAGGCCCGACTGGCCGAGGAGACCGATCGCGACATCGCCGACCACGACGCCCCGGAGAGCTCGTCGTCGGTGCTGGCCATCAGCGGCCTCATCCCCGGGCACCGCGGGACCATCGAGGGCCGCGTCCGCGACACCTTCGACCGCGTCATCGACGACGACGAGGTGCACATCGTCGAGGTCACCGACGACAGCGGGCTCATGCGGCTGCGGTTCACCGGCAAGGACGGGAGCACCGGCAGCGATCTGGTGCCGGGCCAGCTGGTCCGCGCCGGCGGCAAGGCCCGTCAGGGTCGCAAGGGCACCGTCATCATCGACCCGACCTACGAGATCGTCAGCCAGAACGACGGCGACGAGGCCGCCGCCGACGACGGCAGCAACTCCCCGACCGTGCAGTAGATCCCGCCGACCGTGCGGCAGATCCCGCCGACAGTGCCGATACTCCCCGCCGAGCGGGACAAAACTCCCCGCCGAGCGGGCCGATCCGTCAGGCGTAGGGCCGGCGGGCGGTGTCGGGGTCGCCGTAGGTGATGGCGCGTTCGCCGCGGCTGCCGGCGATGATGGTCGTGGCCCAGCTGGCCAGCGTCCATGCGCGGTTCCGCGTCCCCGCCAGGAACGTGATGTGGATGCCGCCCCACCCGAGCCAGCCGAGGAAACCCGACAGCCGGATCGGGCCCGACTGCAGCAGCGCGTGGTAGCGGGCGATGTAGGCAGCCGTGCCGAGGTCGCGGTACGTGAACGGTGTCCGCGGGTCCGACTTGCCCTCGACGACACGCGCGATGTTGCCGGCGGCGTGGAACCCCGACTGCATGGCGACCTCGGCGACGCCGGGGAGCTCGTCGAGGCTCATCACGTCGCCGACGACGGAGATGCTCGGGTGGCCGGCGATGGTCAGGTCCGGCTGCACGGGGATCGTGCCGCCGCGGCCCTGTGTCACTCCCGTCGCCTCGGCGAGAGCGTGCGCGAACGGCACCGCCTCGACGCCCGCGGTCCACAGGATGGTGTGCGCGTCGATCTGTTCGGTGGCCTTGGTCTTCTTGTCGGTGGTGACGACGTAGTCGCTGCACACGTCGGTGACATGGCGGCCCAACAGGGTGCGGACGCCGATCCGGTCGAGGATCTTCTGTGCCTTCCCCGACAGCTTCGGGTGGAACGACTCGAGCACCCGCTCGCCGCCGTGGACCAGGATCACGTCGGCCTCGGTCGGGTCGATGGTGTCGAACTCCTTCGACAGCGATCGCGTCGCCATCTCGCGGATCTGCCCGGCGAGTTCGACGCCGGTCGGGCCGCCACCGCTGACGACGAAGGTGAGCCACGGCTTGCGCAGGTCGGCGGTCGGCAGGGTCTCGGCGATCTCGAACGACGAGATGATCTTCCGGCGGATGGCGAGCGCGTCGTCGACGGTCTTCATGCCCGGCGCGTACATCGCGAACTGTTCGTTGCCGTGGTAGCTCTGCCGCATCCCCGCCGCGACGATGACGTGGTCGTAGTCGACCTCGAACGTCGTGCCGTCGAAGCGTGTCGCCGTCACGACCTTCGCGTCGACGTCGATGCCCGACGCCTCACCGAGCAGCACCGACAGGTTCTTGTTGCGCCGCAACAGGTGTCGCAGCGGGCTCGCGATCTCACCTTCGGACAGCAACCCGGTCGCGCACTGGTAGAGCAGCGGCTGGAACACGTGCGACGTCCCCCGGTCGAGCAGGGTGACGCGGACATCGGCGCGCTTCAGCCGACGCGCGGCGTACACCCCGCCGAATCCGCCGCCGATGATCAGGACATGGGGTCGCGAGTCGGCCATGGGCCCAATACTGCCCTACCGGGCCTGTGGTCGATCACCGTCAGGGGCCCTGTCCGGGCGGGTCGTCTCAGGTCGCGGATCGCTGGAGCAACGCGGTCATGTCGTCGACCGTGACGACCGAGCCGTCGGCCGAGCACTGCTCGAGGATGGTCGCCGCGGTGTCCGCCGCGGTCTCCGGCGGGATGACCATCAGGGTGAGGGCATCGGTGTCCGCGACGGCGCGGATCTTCACCAGGTGCGAGGGCCAGAAGCGGTACCCGTCGAGACGGATCACCGAGCCCGCGTGCTGCATTCGCCCGCGGGGCGAGTCCCAGTCGCCGGCGTGGAACACCACACGCCCGACGGCGACGACACGATCCCCGAGGGCGGGCAGCAGCAGGTCGACCTCCTCGGGGAGGTCGCGGGAGAACGGCCACCACGCCCCGTCGACCTGGTCGCTGGGGGTGGGCCTGCCCTTGAGGGCGACACGGCCCGTCTCGCGCTCGACGGACACGGTGCTGGTGGAGGGGGACGGCGTCATCAGACGCTCCGATCTACCCGGCGGAGTGACCGGGCGATGCCGCACCGAGAATCACAGGACACCAGCTGGTGTCTCACGCGTCGGTACCTCCCTGACACTACGCCTCACCTGCATCGATGGCGTCGGCGGATCGGTTCAGGAGTGCCCGAGCGTGTCGACCGGGTCCTCCCCGAGGACACGCAACGCGGCGGCCCGGAGGTCCGTCGCGGTCCAGTCCGGGTACCCGTGCAGCATGTCGGTCCACCGGGACGGGATCCCGGAGGTCCCCGCGCACGCGCCGGCCAACGCCGCGGCGATGGCCGCGGTGGTGTCGGTGTCGCCACCGGCACGCACGCAGTTCTCGATGGTCCCGACGACGTCGCCGTCGGCCCTGGTCAGCGCCCACCACGCTGTCTGCAGGGCGTGCACCACCCAGCCGTTGTTCGAGAAGTCCGACGGATTGCCGGACTCGGCCGCGTCGAGCAGGGGCTCCCAGAAGGCGCGCACGTCGGCCTCGCGCTCGGTCAGGTACTCCCGCAGACCGGACCGCTGTCCCGTGCGGATCCCCCGGGCGATGGCCACCGACCACAGCTCGCAGGCCTGGCGTGCCTGCGGGTCGGAATGCGTGAGGTCGCTGATGTCACCGGCGGCCTGCGCGCACGCCGCGTCGTCGGACCGGACGAACGCGACGCCGACCGGGCCGGTCCGCATGAGCGACCCGTTGCCTCCGGTCCGTCCCGACAGTGACGCCGCGCGGGCGGCCATCGACGCGGCGGTGGTGTCGCGATGGGTGAGCACCGACCGTGTCTGATTCCCGATGTCGGCGGGCCGGGTGTCGTACCAGGCGACGAAGGCCTCCGCGACGGCGTCGAGATCGACCGCGCCGGTCGACAGCCCCGCCGTGACGCCGGTGGCCATCGACGTGTCGTCGGTCCACTCCCCGGGCGCCCAGTCGAACGGACCGCCACCGATCATGTCGACGACGACGTCCTGCGGCGGATGGGTGAACTCGTAGCCCGCCCCGACCGCGTCGCCGACAGCACTCCCCAGCAGGGCGCCGACTGCTCGATCCCGCTGCTCCTCATCCAGTTGCATGGTCGCGATCATGCCCTGCGAGTCGGACATTTTCGCCTCCGTTGGCGCGGTCCACGTCGGCCAACCGGACATGCGCAGTAGCGTCAGGTCGGTGGGCATACTGCGGACGAAGAGCGTCGAGGCCATCAACCGCGACGTCGAGAGCGGCGCCGGCGACGGCGAGGGGCGGGGTCTGAAGAAGACCCTCACCACGAGGGACCTCGTCGGCTTCGGTGTCGGCATCGTCATCGGGACGGGCATCTTCACCCTGACGGGCCTCCAGGCGAAGGAGAACGCCGGGCCCGCCGTCGTCATCTCGTTCCTCGTCGCCGGCGTCGTCAGCATGCTCGCCGCGGTCTGTTACGCCGAGCTCGCGTCGTCGGTCCCCACGGCCGGCAGCGCCTACACCTACGCGTACGCGACGCTGGGCGAGGTCTTCGCGTGGATCATCGGGTGGGACCTCGTCCTCGAGTTCGCCCTGGGCGCAGCGGTGGTCGCGCGCAGCTGGTCGGGGTATCTCGCCGACCTGTTCGACCTCCCGAAGTCCCTCTTCACCGAGGACGCGCCGGTGAACATCGGTGCGGTCGCCCTGGTCCTGGTGCTCGGCGCGGTCGCGGCCATCGGGGTGAAAGAGTCCGCGCGGGTGACCAACACCCTCGTCCTCGTGAAGGTGGCGATCTCGGTGTTCATCATCGTCGTCGGCGCGTTCTTCGTCACGAAGGCCAACCTCGTCCCGTTCATCCCGAAGTCCGTGTCGTCGACCGAATCCGTCGGCACACTCGATCAGCCACTGCTGCGGTGGATCGGCGGTTTCGAGCCCGCGACCTACGGTGTCGCGGGGATCTTCACCGCCGCGGCGGTCGTGTTCTTCGCCTACACCGGGTTCGAGGCGGTCGCGAATCTCAGTGAGGAGACGCGTAATCCGGCGCGCGACATCCCCCGCGCGCTGCTCATCGTCCTGGGTCTGTGTACGACGCTGTACGTGCTCGTCGCGTTCGTCGTCACCGGCATGCAGAAGTACACCGACCTCGACGTCAGCGCACCCATCGCGAAGGCGTTCGACGCCAACGACGCGAGTTGGGCCGGGACGCTCATCGCGATCGCCGCGGTCGCCGGACTGACCTCGGTGACGCTGGTCGACATCATCGCCATGAGTCGTATCGGGTTCGCCCTCGGCCGCGACGGTCTGCTGCCCCAGGCGGTGGCGAAGTCGCACCCGCGGTTCGGCACACCGTTCCGCTTCACCGTCGGCACCACGATCTTCGTCGCGATCCTGGGTGGCCTGGTGCCCCTGACCGAGCTGTCGGAGATGGTCAGCATCGGAACGCTGTTCGCGTTCCTCGTGGTGTCCATCGCGGTGCCGGTGCTGCGGCGCACCAAGCCCGACATGAAGCGCCCCTTCCGGGTCCCCTTCTCCCCGGTGGTGCCGATCGTCTCCGCCCTGGCGTGCATCTACCTGATGACGAATCTCGTCGTGGCGACCTGGATCCGGTTCCTGGTCTGGCTCCTGATCGGCATGGTCGTCTACCTCGTCTACGGACGACGGCACGCGCGCCTGGCCGGGAGCGAGCAGGCTCCCGCGACTGTGGCGGAGACCACCGCGGACTGAGCTCGCGCGAGCAGTCGGGCCGGGCGCACGCACGTACACTCGGATCATTAGCGGTACTCACGACCGCGACATATCCGACATCCGCTCCGGCACAGCGAGGCTCGCCGCATGACGACCCCACCGAAGGTCGACCGTCCCGGGATGGTCGTCGTCCTCGACCACACCGACCCGTCGCCGACGCTCGACATCGTCGTACCCGTGTACAACGAGGAGGCCGGTCTCGAGCGCTGCGTGCGCCGGCTCGCGTCGCACCTGCGGACCTCGGTGCCGTTCTCGGCCCGGATCACCATCGCGGACAACGCGAGCACCGACGGGACGCTCGACGTCGCACGCTCGCTCGCCGAGCGCATCGGCGGCGTGCGCGCCGTCCACCTCGACGCGAAGGGCCGTGGCCGCGCTCTCAACGCCGCCTGGCGGGACAGCGACGCCGAGGTCGTCTGCTACATGGACGTCGACCTCTCCACCGACCTCAACGCGCTTGTCCCGCTTGTCGCGCCGTTGCTGTCGGGTCACTCGGACATCGCGATCGGATCGCGGCTGTCGTATTCGTCCCGCGTGGTGCGGGGGACCAAGCGTGAGGTCATCTCCCGCGGGTACAACCTGATCCTGCGCACCGCGCTCCGCACCCATTTCCGTGACGCGCAGTGCGGTTTCAAGGCGATGCGCACCGACGTCGCACGACGTCTGCTCCCGCTCGTCGCCGACACCGGCTGGTTCTTCGACACCGAGGTGCTCGTGCTCGCCGAACGCGTCGGCCTGCGCATCGCGGAGATCCCCGTCGACTGGGTCGACGACCCCGACTCCTCGGTCGACATCGTCCGCACCGCCACCGACGATCTACGCGGGTGTTGGCGGGTGGCCCGCGCCATCAGCCGCGGTGACCTGCCCATCGCGGAGCTGCGGCGGACGATCGGGCGCGACCGCCTCGACGAACCCGAGGTCACCGGTGTCCCCCGCGGGATGATCGGGCACCTGGTGCGTTTCGGGATCATCGGCGTCGCGTCGACGATCGGTTTCGCCGTCCTCTACCTGCTGCTGCATCCCGTCGTCGGTGCGCAGCCGGCGAACTTCTTCGCGCTGCTGATCACGGCCGTGCTGAACACGTGGGCCAACCGCGCCTTCACCTTCGGGGTGCGTGGGCGGGACGGTGCCGCAGGCCACCATCTGCAGGGCATCGTGATCTTCCTGGTCGGCTGGGCGATCTCCGCCGGCGCGCTGTACGTCCTGCACGTCGATTTCCCCCATGCCGACAAGCACGTCGACCTCACCGTCTTGATCGTCGCCAACCTCGTGGCCACGGTCATCCGGTTCGTCGCGCTGCGGTGGGTGTTCCGACGCCACATCCGGACGGAGGCAGCGGCGTGACCGCCGTCGCCGACGCGCCCGCCGAGGCCGTCGACACCCCGACGCCGGGTCGGTCGTGGCACCGTCTCGGCCTCGTGGCGCTGCTCGTCGGGAGCGCGGCCCTCTACCTGTGGGACCTCTCGATCAACCGCTACGCCAACGACTTCTACGCCGCCGCGATCCAGGCGGGTTCCCAGAGTTGGAAGGCCTGGTTCTTCGGCTCGTCCGACGCGGCCAACTCGATCACCGTCGACAAACCCCCACTCTCCCTGTGGATCCCCGGTCTCGCGGTCCGGGTGTTCGGCCTCGACTCGTGGGCGGTGCTGGTGCCGCAGGCCCTGATGGGTGTGGCCACGGTCGCGATCGTGTACGCGATCGGTCGACGCATCGCCGGCACCACCGCGGGCCTGCTCGCCGGCACGGCGTTCGCGCTCACCCCGGTCCTCGTGGTGATGTCCCGCTTCGACAACCCCGACGCACTGCTTGTCCTGCTGCTCACGGCAGCGGCATGGGCGACCGTCCGGATCCTCGACGACGGGCGTCTGCGCTGGGCCGTCCTCGCCGGTGGCCTGCTGGGTCTGGCGTTCCTCACCAAGCAGATGCAGGCCCTGATCATCGTCCCGGCGATCGCCGTCACCTACCTCGTGGTCGCCGCGGCACCGCTGGGTCGCCGGATCGTCGTGCTCCTCACCGCGCTCGCGGCGCTGGTCGTCGCCGCCGGATGGTGGGTGCTCGTCGTCGAGCTGTGGCCGGCGGGGTCACGGCCGTACATCGGCGGCACGCAACACAACTCGATCATCGAGCTGACCGTCGGCTACAACGGCCTCGGTCGGGTCACCGGCGACGAGGCGAGCGGGATCGGCGGCGCACCGGGTGGCGCGGGCATGGGCCACATGATGGCGATGTTCGGCGGCGAGACCGGCCCGCTGCGCATGTTCTCACCGGCCGTCGGCGGACAGATCGCCTGGCTGATCCCCGCCGCGCTGATCCTCGGAGTGGTGGCGATCGCGCTGCGGGGCCGGGCCCCTCGCACCGACCCCGAGCGTGCGGCACTCGTGTTCTCGTGGTTGTGGCTCACGTCGAACGCCCTGCTGATGAGCTACATGGCCGGCATCTTCCACCCCTACTACACGCTGGCGTTCGCGCCGCCGATCGCGATCCTCGTCGGCGTCGGTGCCGTCCGCGGGTGGCAGGCACGCCGGCGCCGCCGGGTCCGGGCGTCACTCGTGACCACTCTGATCATCACCGCCGTCGTGGCCGTGGTGTTTCTGCGGCGCACACCGGGATTCGTCGGCTGGCTGCCCTGGCTCGTCGTGGTCGCGGCCGTCGTCGCCACGGGAGCACTCCTCGTCGACGCCGTGCGCCCCGGGCGTCGCATCGGTGTCGCCATGGTGGCCGCCGCCCTCGTCGCGGGGCTCGCCGGCCCCGTCGCCTATTCCATCGACACCGTCGCCACCCCGCGAATCGGTGGCCTCGTCAGTGCAGGCCCGGCGACGACGTCGTTCCCGTTCGCGCGCAGCGGCTCCCGCGCGCCGCAGCTTCCCGGAGGCGCCGCCGCCGCACGCACCGCGCGCCGGCTGTTCACCGGCGAGGCACCGCCGAGGTCTGTCACCGACCTGCTCACCGCGGGCGGCGATCGTTTCCGGTGGGCGGCCGCGACCGTCAGTTCGCTGTCGGCGGCCGGGTATCAGCTCGCGACGCAGCGCCCCGTCATGCCGATCGGGGGGTTCGCCGGGAGCGACCCGGCGCCGACACTGTCCCGCTTCCAGCACCTGGTGCGCGACCGGGAGATCCACTGGTTCATCGGCGGATTCGCGCTGTTCGGCGGCCGAGACCCCGACCGCGCGTCGGCGCAGATCACGCGCTGGGTGACCACGCACTTCACCCCGCGCGTCGTCGACGGGGTGACGCTGTACGACCTCACCGCACCGCGCGGACGGTAGCCGCGCCCGCGCCGGATCAGTTCGTGCGGATGTGCATCAGGTCGACGTTGTACGAGGTGTACGTCGTCGCCGTGAAGAACAGGTCCTTGTCGGTCGACCACGGGTGCATGAACCCGCCGTAGAGCTGCGGGTACTGCGCGGTCGACATCAGCAGCGTCGGCTCGGACCACAGACCCTGCGGTGACTTCGACTGTCGCAGCACGATGCCGCCGCGCACGACGTCGAGATAGGTCGCCTGCCACAGCTGCGCCGCCGCGTCGTACCGCACCGACAGCTCACCGGTCGGCCCGCCGAACAGCGGCGTCGCCTGGTCCCCGTTGGCCGTGGGCCGCCAGGTGCCGTTGACCCAGTACTGATACGCGGTCTTGTTCAGCACGTCCGACGCGGGGACGCGCGCCAGGGCGGTGGTGCCGAGTCGACCGTTGGGCGTGCCGAACATGTAGACGTAGCCGCCCGCCGGGACCATCGACGACACCTGGAACTTGGACTGCCCGAAGAAGTTGTCCCAGCGCGCGTACTGCGAGTTGGTCCACGTGGATCCGCCGTCGTCGGACCAGGCGAGTCCGCCGTAGTTGGTGAACCACTGGCCGGGGACCGTGAAGTTGTTGACCGACATGTAGCTCATGTACTGCCGCTTGCCGACCGCGAAACCCGATGTGGGGATGACGGTCTGCTCGACGTAGTTGATCTTGCGGCTCGCGATCACCTCGGCCGCGTGGCAGCGGCTGTCCTGCACCATGGAGTCGATGGTGAGGCCGCGCGCGAGGTTCTTGTTCGTCGAGAAGCCGAGCGTGTTCGACCGCCAGTCGCCACCGTTGGCGCCGGGCGGGCGGAAGCCCTTGCCGAAGGTGTCACCGAACGCGACGGCGACCCTGTCCGGCGACGCCTCCCACATGATGCCGAGGTCGGTGCCGTTCACCTGGTATCGCTTGTCGGTGCGGCTGGTCGACCCGTGGCCGGTGACCTGGCCGACGTAGTTCAGCCCACCCGCGCGCGGGTTCGGAAGCTTCGCGGTGACGGCGCCCGCGACGGCGGCGGGGTTCTGCGCCGGCGGGCGTGCCTGCGCGGGAGGGGGCGTGCCCCCGGGGACCGGCACCGGGATCGTCGCGATGGGCCGCGGGGTGAAGGTGATCTTGGGGACGGCGATGGAGCCCGACCCGGATCCGACGGAGGCCGCCGGCGGCGGCGGATCGGTGATGTCCGGGCAGGGGTCCTTGCACGGGTCCTTCGGCGGCGGTGGCGACGGGATGCGCTGGCGCGAGTTCTGCGGCCCGAACTGCGGAACCGGTTTGAACTGCAGGTACGGCAGACCGAAGTCGATCCGCGGGCGCAGCGGGCTGCCGGGGCGCGCCGGCTGCGGGAGGTCGTTGACACATCCCGAGCTGGGGAGCACCGCCGCGGCGGCGGGCGCGGCGACGGCGGGAGCAGCGACGGCGAAGGGCACCAACGCACAACTTGCCATCGCCACGTACACGGTTCGGCGCATCACAGACATACCTCATCCACCACCGGCAATTCAGACGGCTGAACCTAACACGGGTACAGACGGTGCACGAGGGGACGATGAGACTTGAGTACATATAGCGGACAAACCGTCATACTCGACGAGTGCAGACCTGGCTGATCATCGTCATCGTGGTGCTGGTGGTGTCCGTGCTGGTGGGCGCGATCCGCCCGGCGATCCGATTCGCCCGCTCCACCCCTCCCCCCACGCCCGAGGGCTGGTACCCCGACCTGCACGATCCGTCGATCGAGCGCTACCACGACGGCGAGGGGTGGACCGAGCAGACACGTCCCAACCCCGAGGAGTCCTGACCTCCACGGGTCAGGCGACGGCACTCACCTGCGCCACGACGTCGAACTCGAGAGCGTCCGCTGCCGCGATGTAGACGTCCTGGGCGAGGTGGCGGCCGTCGAACACGACGTCCCCGCGGGGACTGACGTAGCGGAACCCCTCCGCCGCAGCCCGATTGATCGCCGCGCTGTCGAGCGAGCCGGCGCGCCGGGCCAGTTCGACGAGCAGTCGGACGCCCTCGTAGCACGACTCGCCCGGTGACGTCAGCGGCGGCGCACAGCTGCCGAGCCGCCCGAAGTACCGTGCGCCCAGCGCCAACCCGTCTGCGCTGGTGAGGTTCTCGAAGAATCCGGCCGTCGAGTACAGACCCCGACTCGCACCCGACGCGAGGAGCATGTTCTCGTCCATCAGCGGTCCGAGGCGCACGCAGCGATCGGCGAGGCCCCGGCGCGCGAATGCCCGGTTGAACGCGACGGCGTCCGACCCCAGCAGCAGGACCAGCACACCGTCGGCCTCGGCCCGCTCGACGGCGTCGAGTACCGGGCCGAAGCGCGTGGACCCGAGTGGCACGAACGTCGTCGACACCACCTCGAGATCGCGGGACCGACGAGCGGCCTGACGAACCCGCGCCGCGGTGCGCCGTGGCCAGACGTAGTCGCTCCCCACGACCGCCCATCGCCGGACGGAGAGCTCCTCGCCCATCCACCGCATCGCCGGCAGCACGTGACGGTCAGGCGTCTCGCCGGTGAGGAACACCCCGTCGGACGCCTCGCCGCCCTCGTAGGTCGCGGTGTAGACGTAGGGAACCGTCGGTGTGCGCGCCGCGACCAGCGCGCGTCGGACCGCCGAGTCGTGCCAGCCCACCAGCGCGTCGACCTCACCGCACATCTCGGCGACCTCGCGGACCACCGCGTCCGGGCCGGCTCCGCCGTCGACGACGCTGACCTCGACGGGCTCACCGAGCACTCCGTCGCCGTCGTTCAGTTCGTCTACCGCGACCTGGACCGCGGCCGCACACGAGGGTCCGAAGATCCCGGACGGACCACTGCGCGGGATCACCACTCCCATACGCATCGCCTCACCCGCCGTCCGTCGTCGAGGATCTCGACCCCAGGGTGACACCGCCCGATTACGCCGACGTTTCGCCGGCGAGCGCACCGTCCGCCGCGGAGACGAGGTGGATCAACCCGTCACCGAGGGCCAGGAACCGCGCGGACCCGATCTCGGCGGCGATCGCCGCGTCGATCCGCGCGGCGGCCTCCAGCGCGGGGGCCATCCTCGACGCGCCGTGCGCGCTGAGGAACACGACGACCCGTCGCCGGTCCGTGGGGTCCGCGCGTCGATAGACGAGCGCGCGCTCGGTCAGGCTGTCGACGGCGCGCGTGGCGCCGGCCGCCGAGAGCACCGACAGCCGGGCGAGGTCGCTCATCGTGATGCCGGCGGACGTTCCCAGCACGACGAGGACGCGCCACTGGTCGGCGGTCACACCCAGCGTGTCGAGGACCGGCGCCATCCGCTCCTCGACGGCGCGCGTCGCGCGCGCGAGCAGGACGCCCACGGACGGGGTGTCGTCGGAGGTCACGATGCACCTCCGTCCAGGACGGTGACGACCACGTCCCCGCCGACGACGTCGACCAGCAGCCGGGCAGGTCCGTCGCCGTCGCGGTCGGCGAGGACCGCCGCGATCGGGGCGACGAGATGCACCCGGAGCGAGCGGTGCAGGGCGCGGACACCGTACCGGACGTCGAAGGCCCTCTGCAGCAGCGCTTCTCGTGCGTCGTCGCTGACCCGGCATTCCACGCCACGATGGGCGACGGTCGCGACGAGACGGTCGATCTCGCGGTCCACGACGGTCCGCGCCGTGCCGCGCTCGACGGAGTCGAACACGACGATCTCGTCGAAACGGTTCAGCAGCTCGGGATCGAAGAACGAGCGCACGCGCTCGGTCACGACCTCACGCGGGCCCCGTCCGCGCACCGCGGCGGTCAGCCGCCGCAGGGACCGGCGCTGCAGGTCGTGGACCTCCCTCGATCCGAGGTTCGACGTGAGAAGCACGATGGCGTTGCGGAAGTCGATCGTCGTGGTGCCGGACGCGAGACGCAGCCGGCCGGTGTCGAGGATCTGCAACAGGGCGCGCAGCACCGTGGGGTGAGCCTTCTCGACCTCGTCGAACAGGACCACGCCCGGCCGACTCGCCGTGCCCTCCACCGCGTCCCGGTCGAAGAGGGAGAACTGCTCCTTCGACCCGGCGTATCCGGGCGGTGCTCCCGACAGCGCCGCGGCGTAGTGCTCCTGGGCGAGCGAGTTCATGTCGATGCGGCACAGGTTGTCGACGTCGCCCCGCACGTGGTGCGCGACCTGCCGGGCCAGCTCGGTCTTTCCGACCCCGGTGGGGCCGACCAGCAGCAGTGAGGCGATGGGCCGGTGGGGATCCCGCAGCCCGACGGCGGCGATGGTCAGCGCTCGGACGACGGCCTCGACCGCCTCGTCCTGCCCGACGACCGCGCCCCGCAGCCCGTCTCGGAGCGCCGCAGGCGAGCGCAGGTCACCGAGCCGGAAACCGGCCCCCGTCGACAGGTCGTGGAAGCGCTGGGTGGCGAAGCCGGACACTCGGACCCCTCTCGTTCCAGATGAAAATACACGGCGGTGGGCCGTGTCATGAGTTGTGAACACCAGCGCAACACGCTGGTCATCGCTGTCTCGATACCGTTCTCAATACGCTTCCGGATGGAAGCATCATCGCCAGATCAGGAGCCATCCATGCGCCACGGAGACATCTCGTCCAGCCCCGACACCGTCGGGGTCGCGGTGGTCAACTACAAGATGCCGCGGCTGCACACCCGCGACGAGGTGATCGCCAACGCACACACGATCGCCGAGATGGTGGTCGGCATGAAGAGCGGACTGCCGGGGATGGACCTCGTCGTGTTCCCCGAGTACTCGACGCAGGGCATCATGTACGACCCCGACGAGATGTACGCGACCGCGTCGGTGATCCCCGGCGACGAGACCGACATCTTCTCCGCCGCATGCCGGGAGGCGCGCACGTGGGGCGTCTTTTCCATCACCGGTGAGCGCCACGAGGACCACCCGAACAAGCCGCCGTACAACACGCTGGTGCTCATCGACGACCAGGGCGAGATCCGGCAGAAGTACCGGAAGATCCTGCCGTGGACGCCGATCGAGGGGTGGTATCCCGGTGGTCAGACCTACGTCTCCGACGGGCCGAAGGGCCTGAAGATCTCGCTGATCATCTGCGACGACGGCAACTACCCGGAGATCTGGCGGGACTGCGCGATGAAGGGCGCCGAGCTCATCGTGCGCCCGCAGGGCTACATGTACCCGGCCAAGGAGCAGCAGGTGCTGATGGCGAAGGCCATGGCGTGGGCGAACAACTGCTACGTCGCGGTCGCCAACGCGACCGGATGGGACGGGGTGTACTCGTACTTCGGGCACAGCGCGATCATCGGGTTCGACGGCCGGACGCTCGGCGAGTGCGGTGAGGAGGAGTACGGCGTCCAGTACGCGCAGCTGTCGCTGTCGACCATCCGCGACGCACGCGCCAACGACCAGTCGCAGAACCACCTGTTCAAGCTTTTGCACCGCGGATACACCGGAGTCCACGCCGGCGGTGACGGCGACAAGGGAGTCGCCGAGTGCCCCTTCGACTTCTACCGGAACTGGGTGAACGACGCCGAGGCGACGCAGCATGCCGTCGAGTCGATCACCCGGGAGACCATCGGCGTCGCGGACTGCCCCGTCGGTGACCTCCCCACCGAGAAGGTCATGGAGGCCTGAGACACGACCGTGCCCGGCCGACCATGTGGTCGACCGGGCACGGCGGGACTCCGGATCAGGTCACTTGCGCTTGGGGTGACACGCTTGCCGGTAGTCGCGGATCGGGGTCCGCGCCTGGCGCAGTTCCTTGAACTCCTCGCGGTGGGCCTTGCGGAACTCCTTCAGCTCGGCGCGGCGCTGGTTCTTCGGCAGCGTCCGCAGATGCGCGAGCTCGGCGGCCAGATCAGGGTGGCGCGCCAGCACACCGGCGATCGCGGGCGCCGCCTGGGCGACGGCGGCTGCGTGGGCCTGCGGCGAGCACTGGATCGGCGCGGCGGACGCGGTCGCAGCCGGGATACCGGCGGCGAGGCCGATGCCCACCGTCACGGCGGCGGCGGCACCGATCCGTCGTGTCCATCGGGCGGGGTGTCGGATGTCGGTCATGGTGTCTCCTCACGGAATGCATCGGTCATGCGCCTGTGACTGTGGGCCGGGAATCTGAGATTCGCAGCGCCAGAGTCGGATCCCTCAGCCGACTTTCAGGTCCCCAACGCCTGGGCCGCCGCGATCCCGACCAACTGCTGAAAAGCGACACGGTTCAGGTCGACGCCGGTGAGCGAGCGCCGGCTCACCGTCACCGTCGTGCCCTTCACGTCGAACACGGCGATCAACGCGTGGGTCGTCGACTGCGCGAACCCGGCAAGCGAAACACTGGACGTCTGTTCCACCACAACGGGATCGGTGACCCCGCGGATCACGATCGGTATCCGGGTCTCGGTGACGGACACGGTCCCTGACGACGTCCTGACGGTGCGTGTCCCACACCCGTCGACGTGGTAGCGGGCGTAGATCGCCGATGTCGGGTCCTCACGGGACGCGGTGCTGGTCACCAGCACACCGGAAGCCTGGTCGACGAACGCCGAAACCGCGTGACGGCTGGCGGTCGGCGCCGGGACGAGAGACGGATCCGGCTGACACTGCGCCGGACTCACCGTCGATCCCGGTGCCGGCCCGCCGACGTCCGCGATCGTGGCCGACCGCTGCTGGTCGGTCAGCGACATCGACCGGAAACCCGCAGGCATGTCGCGCTCCTGCAGCACGAACTGCGTCAGTGGCGCGACGAACCCGGCCGACGACGATGCCACGGACGACGTGGGCGGCGCCGAGGTCGAGCTCGACGAACAGCCCGCGACGAGCGCGACGGCGGCGATCGCCACCACCACGCTCAGCAGTCGTCTCACCATGCGGACCTCCGCTCGCTCGAGGCGGCGGGCACATCGGCCGGTCCGTCACCGTCAGCGCGATGGTAGGCCGCCGATCAGATGGCGTCACCCGTTCGCGCGCAGCGGATCTCGCGATCCGGGTCAATCCGACGATTCCGGCGTTGCCTACAGGTCTTTGGGGGGTCTCAGCGAGCCGCTCCGCGCAACGATCAGCACACCGTCGAGTTGGCCGGCCGGCTCAGAAGAAGGCGTCGGCGACACCGGCTGGTCGCGCCGGCCACCGGTGCCGGGTTCGCTGTCGTAGCGATCGGCGTGTTCGTGGCCGGGTCGCACGGGTTGGCGGTGTCCGTCTCGGTGTGGGGTCGGTGTGGTGGTGACGCTCGCGGCGTGGGGTGAGGCGTCGCCTCGTCGCACAGTCCACCGCGCAGCGGCGAGAGCTCCGCGCACCCTGTCCTGGGGCAACGATCTCGTCGGACTTTCGTCACCGGTCCTCACCTCGAGCGAGGTCACAGCCGCCGACCGTGCGGCCGGGTCCGGATCAGGGACGCCAGGCTCGCAGCATTGTTCGTGAGAGCATGGCCGATATTGCCGAAACCCGTTTGTGTGCAGCCTTTTTGTCACGAGTGCTGTATCCGCACGGAGCGCACGGGCGTGGTTGTGTTCTGCGGTAGGCAGATCGAACCTCACATCGGGAGCGTTCGCGTCGTCACTCATGTAGAGGGTGGAAACGCCACCCCACGTGAAGGAGCCAGCGAAAGTGAAAGTTCTCATTGCCGGTGGACGAGGTCGAGTCGGATCGAAGGTTGCAGATCTTCTCGAGTCGCGCGGCGTGGAGGTCGTGTCCGGCGGCCTGGATGACGGGGTCGACTACATCGAGGGCACGAGAGTGGCTGAGGTTCTGGAGGGCGTGGACACCATCGTCAATGTCCTCAACACCAATCGCTTCGACGAAGAAGGCGCGGTCAGCTTCTTCGACGGTACGACCCGCGCGCTGACGGCCGCCGGTGAGGAGGCAGGTGTGAGGCACCACATCCTCCTGTCCATCGTGGGCGTCGGCGACGAAGACGGGTCGGACATCGGCTACTACCTGGCAAAGGTGGCGCAAGAGCGGGCGCTCAAGGCGGGCTCGATTCCCTACACCGTTGTTCGCTCGACGCAGTTCCAGAGTTACGTTCCCGTGCTGGCCGACCAGCACACGGTGGACGGCAAGGTTCTCGCTCCGAGGGACCTGATCCAGCCGGTAGAGCTCGACGAACTCGCTGCATTGTTGGTCGAGGTGACGCTGTCCGGCGGCCCCCTCGGCGACGTCGAGATCGCCGGGCCCGAGCGGTTCCACATGGACGACCTGCTCCGCGGCACGCTGGCAGCCACCGGCGACCCCAGAGACGTCGTCACGGTGGAAAGCCTTGGCGCTGAGGACGCGATGGTGCCTCGCGGCGAGTACCACGTGGGAAAGACCTTGTACCCGATCCGCGACATCCCGCTCGCGAGCTGACCCATTCCACCCGCCGGGCCCGACCTGATCTCGAGTCGAAGAGCCTCACCTCCCACGATCTATGAGCGTGGAAGGTGAGGCTCTTTTCGGCATCTGTCGCTCCTCGAGAACGTGGCCGTCAGGTCAGCTGCCGCCATGGGTGCCGAGCGCCGCCTGATGCGCCGATGTATCCATCACGCAGGGCGAGGACGGCGCCGCGGCGGGATGAAGAGGCCGACACCGAGTAGGACAGCGAAGCCGAGAACGATGACCTGGCTGATCCGGTCCGATACGGACAAGTGGCTGAGATGCGTGACGTGATAGAGGAAGTGGAGCACCCCGAAAGTGGTCCATGCGATACCGAGGAGCCGGTAGCCGATCTGGGAGTGCCAGAACAGGCCGAAGACGCTCGCCAGCCCGAGTGCGAGGTACTGGGCGCCGTGGTCGCGGATCAGGTGCTCGTTGTACGGCCCGTCTTGCGAGATCCACTCGCCCAGGACTGCCGGGAAGTGATCGTAGAACTGCGCCGGGAAGAAGTATGCCCATGTACCGACGACGGCGGCGATGACGATGGAGCCGATGAGAGCAGCCAGCTGGATTCTGCCGACGCGTGGGTCATCGCTCGCAGTGTCACCGGGAAGGTGGGCGCGGTTGCTCATGAAAATCCCGTTCTCGACGCCGGGCGTCGGTAGACCATGTGGAAGGGAGTGACGCACGTCTGTCGGTGCTCGGCGCAGTTGACACGAGGAAGAGCCGAACCCGGCGGACTACTCGGCGTGATGCCCGGTGCGCAGCCACTCGTCAAACGTTCTGCGCGCAGTTGTCTTCGAGGTGCCGCCGCGGAGCTCGCCGGAAGCCAGACCTCGCCCGTAAGTGCCAGGGAAACGCAACTCCAGCACCCGACGTCGCGTTCCGTCGTGCGCGTACATCCGGCGAACCATGTCGGCCAAGGACTCGTCCCGAGGACCGAGCAGATCGATTGCCCGACCAGTGGGTTCGTTCTCGGCGACAGCGATGAGGTGTTCGCCGACCTCCTCGGCGGCAACGGGCCGAGTAAGAGTCTTCGGAATCAGGGTCAGCGCACCCATGGTGGTCTGCGCGACGATCTGCTCAGCGAACTCGTGGAACTGGCCGGTACGAGCGATGGTGTGAGGCACATCGGATGCGGCAACGAGACGTTCCTGAGCGAGCTTTCCGGCGTAGTACGACGTGTCGATATTGTCGATTCCCACGATCGACAACGCCACATGGTGCGGCGTTCCCGCACGAGTCTCCGCGCTCAGCAACTGTCGCGACGCCGACTCGAAGAACTCGACCGCCTTTCTGGTCGACAGCGTGGTCGCGTTGAGCACATCGACGACCGCATCCGCCCCTGCGATGGCTTTGTCGATGCCACTGCCCTGAAGGACATCTACGCCGTTGCTGCGTGTCAAGAGGACCACCTCGTGACCACGACGACGCGCCGCCTGCACAACGTATTTTCCCACGGTGCCGGTTCCACCCGCGACTGCAATCTTCATCTTCGACTCCCTTTCTCAGCGCAGCAGGAACCTCCCGCAGCGCGAGCGGCTCGATGCCCTCATGTACTTGACGGCACAGGCACGGTGAATGTCAGGCTCACTCGGTGATCTGACCGGGGGTCACCCACTCGCCGAGCTTGCGAGGGTCCAGCACAAGCCAAACGTCGGTGATCTGCTCCCCCTCAACGTGGAAGCTGGCAATGCCGAAAAGTCGTCCGCCCAGAGTCAAGGCGTATCCCAAGCCGTCCGCGGTGCGCCGTTCCTCGAACACGAGCTCCGGCTGTTTCTGCATGACGCCCATGAGGAAACGCGCAACGCGATCGGATCCCGTGACGACGTTGGGAGCGGCGCGCACCACTCCGCCGCCATCAGCCCGCAACTCGACCTCAGGCGCGAGAGTTCTCATCAGAAGTCGCATGTCCCCTCCCTGACTCGCGGCCAGGAACGCGCGAACCACGTCGTCATGTGTCTTCGAGGCGACTACAGAAGTACGCCGCTCACGCACGTGTCGCCGCGCAGAGGAAGCCAACTGACGGGTGGCTTCGGGCGAACGTCCAACCAGGTCTGCGATCTCGTCGAACGGAGTGCCGAATACGTCATGCAGCACGAACGCGACGCGCTCTGCCGGAGTCATGGACTCCAGCACCATCAGGAGCGCAGTACTCACCGCGTCGTCGAGGGTCACTCGGTCCAGCGGATCCTCCACCACACCGACAGCGGCGTCTGAGGCTGCTCCCGTGCCGAGGAAGAGGTCGGATGGGATCGGTTCCGGCAGCCACTGTCCGATCTGCTTCTCGCGACGAGCTCTGGCCGAACTGAGCACGTCGAGTGCGATTCGGCCGGCGGCTCGGGTCAGCCAGGCTGCAGGACTGCGGATCTCGCCGCGTTCCTGTTCTGTCAGCCGGTACCACCGAATGTAAGTCTCCTGAACGACGTCTTCCGCATCTGCCAGAGTTCCCGTCATCCTGTAGGCCAGGGAAACGAGGCGACGGCGTTCGGCAACAACGTCCGCGTCACCCCCGGATGGGACCACTGCCGGCTCCTCGTGCGACATCTTCCGCCTCTCTGAGAGGACCGCTTCGCGGCCCTGCGGACCATGACAACCCACGACACTCTCATCAGATACGACGGATCGGAACTCCGAAACGTGAGGTCGGCAGCATCAAGCGTCAACCTCCTGACAGCGATGATGACCGAATGTTCGGATCGCACTTCGTGGCGGCGGCCAGTGATTCGCCGCCGCCACGGCTTTCTCGCCGGCAGCTCAGTGAAGGAGATCCAGTCGATCGGGCCGAGCTTGCGCCCGCCCGACGGGATCAGATCGACGTCGTGTTCGCCCGACGTCGCCGAGCGGCCACCGCCTGCGTCTCGAACCGCGAGAGCGATCTCGGAGTGCTCGCGGACCGGCATATGCGGCTGGGCGTGGGACCTCGCGATGCATCGGCGAGGTGGAGATCCGTGTCGGAGGGACGCGCGAGACGTACCTCGCGTCCGCCGAGGTGGAGATCGAGGTGGGCGCGACGGTGCTCGTGGTCGAGGATCGCGGTGACCGACAGGTCGCCGTCATCCCCTGGGCCGCACCGCCCGGCGCGGTCTGAGCACGGACGACGCGCAGACGACGGACGCCCCGCGAACCGAGTGGTTCACGGGGCGTCCGGGTGTGGCTGTCAGTCAGCCGTCACGACCTCAGCGGTGCAGGTCGAAACGATCGGCCTCCATGACCTTGGTCCACGCGGCGACGAAGTCGCGGACGAACTTGTCCTTGGCGTCGCTCGCGCCGTAGACCTCGCTGATCGCCCGCAGCTCCGAGTTCGACCCGAAGATCAGGTCGACGCGGCTCGCGGTGAACTTCTCGGCACCGGTCTCCCGGTCCTTGCCGACGAACGTGCCGTTCTCGTCGTCGGTGGGCTCCCACACGGTGTCCATGTCGAGCAGCTCGACAAAGAAGTCGTTGCTCAACGTCTCGGACTTGTCGGTGAAGACACCCAGCTTCGAGTCCTTGTAGTTCGCACCCAGGGCACGCAGGCCACCGACGAGGACCGTCATCTGCGGGGCCGAGATGCCCAGCAGGTTGGCCTTGTCGACCAGCAGGTACTCCGCCGAGAGGCGAAGTCCCTTGCCGAGGTAGTTGCGGAACCCGTCGGCCCGCGGCTCCAGGTAGGAGAACGACTCGACGTCGGTCTTCTCCTGGGTGGCGTCGGTGCGACCCGGCGTGAACGGCACGGTGATGTCGACACCGGCGTTCTTCGCGGCCTTCTCGACCGCCGCGACGCCACCGAGGACGACGAGGTCGGCGAACGACACGGTGCCGCTGAACGACTCCTGGATGCTCTCCAGCTTGCTGATCACCTGGGCGAGCTCGTCGGGCTCGTTGGCCTCCCACCCGGCCTGCGGCTGCAGACGGATGCGACCGCCGTTGGCGCCACCGCGCTTGTCGGAGTTGCGGAACGACGACGCGGACGCCCACGCGGTCTTCACCAGCTGCGAGATGGTGAGGCCCGACGACAGGATCTGCTCCTTGAGCTGAGCGATCTCGGCGTCACCGATGAGCTGGCCCTCGACGGCCGGAACCGGGTCCTGCCACAGCAGCTCCTCCGAGGGCACCTCGGGTCCGAGATAGCGCTCGATGGGGCCCATGTCGCGGTGGGTCAGCTTGTACCAGGCCTTGGCGAACTCGTCGGCCAGCTCGGCCGGGTTCTCCAGCCAGCGACGCGTGATCTTCTCGTAGATCGGGTCGACGCGCATCGCCATGTCGCTGGTGAGCATCATCGGCGGGTTCTTCTTGCCCTCGACATGGGCGTCGTCGATGAGATCGGTTGCGGCACCGTCCTTCGGACGCCACTGGTTGGCGCCACCGGGACCCTTGTGGACCTCCCACTCGTAGCCGTACAGCGTCTCGAGG
Source organism: uncultured Williamsia sp. (assembly GCF_947494875.1). Taxonomy (GTDB): domain Bacteria; phylum Actinomycetota; class Actinomycetes; order Mycobacteriales; family Mycobacteriaceae; genus Williamsia_A. The sequence goes on along the minus strand of NZ_CANLWM010000006.1, from coordinate 338,018 downwards.
TAGGAGTTGTCCCACTTCGTCGGCGTCGGCGTCCATGCGCCCTCGATGCCGGACGTGATGGTGTACTCCGCGTTGCCGGTGCCGAAGCTGTTCTTCCAGCCGAGGCCCTGCTGCTCGATCGGGGCACCCTCGGGCTCGGGCCCGATGTACTTCTCGGGGTCACCGGCGCCGTGCACCTTGCCGAACGTGTGGCCGCCGACGACGAGCGCCGCGGTCTCCACGTCGTTCATCGCCATGCGGCCGAAGGTCTCGCGGATGTCGTTGGCCGACAGCTGCGGATCCGGGTTGCCGTTGGGGCCTTCGGGATTGACGTAGATGAGGCCCATCTGCACGGCACCGAGCGGCTCCTCGAGCTCACGGTTGCCGGTGTAACGCTCGTCGCCGAGCCAGGTGTGCTCGGGGCCCCAGTAGACGTCCTCCTCGGGCTCCCAGCGGTCCTCGCGGCCGCCGGCGAACCCAAAGGTCTGGAAGCCCATCGACTCCAGTGCGACGTTGCCGGTGAGCACGATGAGGTCGGCCCAGGACAGCTGGCGGCCGTACTTCTGCTTGACCGGCCACAGCAGGCGGCGGGCCTTGTCGAGCGAGGCGTTGTCCGGCCAGCTGTTCAGCGGCGCGAAGCGCTGCATGCCGGCGCCCGCGCCACCGCGACCGTCGTGCACGCGGTAGGTGCCGGCCGAGTGCCACGCCATGCGGATGAAGAAGGGGCCGTAGTGACCCCAGTCGGCGGGCCACCACGACTTGGAGTCGGTCATGACCGCGGTGAGGTCGGACTTGACCTCGGCCAGGTCGAGCTTGGCGAACTCGGATGCGTAGTCGAAGTCGGCGCCCTCGGGGTTGATGACGTCGGGGTTCTTCGCCAGGATCCGCAGGTTCACCTTCTCCGGCCACCAGTCCCGCGAGCTGGACCCCTCGACGGGGTACTTGCGGTGACCGCCGACGACCGGGCAGCCGGGCGCATGCGAACCGGCATGCTCCTCGGGCTGATCCTGGTTCATCTCTTTTTCGCGGGTTGTGTGGTCTTCAGACACAGCTTTCCTTCCGGGGGTGGTGAACTGAGCTGATCTCGATCACGGCTGCGATCGGAGCGTGGGTGTGCAATCGGGGCAGGTGCCCCAGTAGATGACCTCGGCCTCGTCGATGACGAAACCGTTGTCGTCCGAGGCGTGCAGACACGGGGAGTCACCGACGGCGCAGTCGACGTCGGCGATGGCCCCGCACACCCGGCACACGACGTGGTGGTGGTTGTCCCCCACGCGTGACTCGTACCGGGCCACCGATCCCGTGGGCTGGATCTTGCGGACGAGCCCCGACGCGGACAGTGCGCCGAGGACGTCGTACACGGCCTGCCGAGACACGTCGGGCAGAGTCTCGCGAACGGCCGTGAAGATGGAATCGGTGTCGGCATGCGGGTGTGCGTCGACGACGTCGAGCACCGCCACCCGCGGGCGGGTGACACGGAGCGACGCCGAGCGCAACTGCTGCTCTGCATCTCCTCGTGTGGCCACGCTCACCACTATGTCAGTTTTCTGGACTGAGTCAAGAGTGATTGTCGCGTTTTCTCCGCCGCATCAGCCGGCGAGGTGACCCCACGACGACTCGAGGTCGCGCCACGCACCCATCGCCGCGACAGTCCCGTCGACGAGCACCACCACCCGATCGGCCTGGGCGAGCGCGGCACGCTTGCTGGTGGCGCCGAGCACCGCGGTCCCCCGCTCGCGCAGCGACCGCCACAGCTCGACCTCCGTGGTCGCGTCCAACGCCGACGACACGTCGTCGGCGAGGAGCAGCTCGGGCTCACTGGCGAGTGCCCGCGCGAGGGCGAGCCGCTGGACCTGACCGCCGGACAGTCGCACCCCGCGGTGGCCGATCACCGCGTCGACCCCGCCGGCCGCGGCGACGTCGGGGGCGAGGCGCGCGTCATCGACGGCACCGTCGATGCGACGGTCGTGGTCGACGCGGATGTTCTCGGCGAAAGTCCCCGACAGCACCCGCGGCACCTGAGCGACGTGCGCCACCTGACCCGGACGCAGGAACGCCTGCGTGTCGGTGACGGTCTCGTCGTTCCAGCGGATCTCACCGCGGTGGTCGATGAGACCGGCGAGCGCGGACAGCAGGCTCGACTTGCCCGACCCGACCTGTCCGAGGAGCAGGACGAGTTCGCCCGCGTCGACGTGGATGTCGATGCCTGTGGCACCGATGGTGCCGTCGGAGTGGACGGCGTCGAAGGAGTGCACCGACAGGCGCTCGAGAGGGACACGTGTCGGTGATTCCGGGGGCGGCGACGACCCGCGGAGGAGGTCGACGGCGCGCGGCACGGCCATGAGGTCCCGACCGCCCGCGAAGCGGGCTGTGACCCGCTGCCACGCTCTCGTGCCGGGGGCTTCGGTGATCACCGCACCCGCGACCCGGCCGAACCAGTCGAAGCCGATCACCGTGCCCGACACCAGGAGTGCGGTCGCCAGGCCCCAGCCGCCGGCCAGGAAGACGGCCCACGCGGCGACCACTCCGGCGTACACCAGCACGACGGGCACGCCGATGAGGATCGACTGGATGCGGTGTTCGCGCACCGCCGCGTCGACGCGACCGGCGTCGGTGCGGGTGAGGTGGCGGTGGGCGTCCTCGGTCGCGGCGGCGAGCTTGATGGTGCGCGCACTCTCCAGCACCGAGACCAGCGACCGTCCGAAGGCGGCGCGGGTCGCCGACGCCGCGGCCGCCGACCTCCCGGCGAACGGACGGCCGACCGCGGAAGCCGCTGCGGCGGCGACCATCACGACCATCAGGACCGATCCGGCCAGGAGGCTGCCGGCCATGATCGTCGTGACGACCACGACGATGATGCCGTTGACGACGTCGACCCAGCGGTCGGCGTAGCGGATGAAGCGGTCGGCGTCGAGTGCGCGCGCGACGATCTCGCCCGGCGGCGTCCGCGGCAGGCGGTGCTGTTCGGTCTGCGCCATGAGCACCGAGGTGCGCACGCGCAGCAACCCGTCGACCCACCAGCGGGTGTAGCGCAGGACGGCGCCGGCCACGAGGAACGGCGAGACGATCAGGCTGACCACCACACCCACCAGCAGGAGGGTCGGGACGTCGCCGCGACCGACTGCGGCCACGACGTGACCCCACAGGGCGGCGGTGACCGCACCGAACGCACCGGTGAGCGCGGCGCTGAGGAACAGTGCGGCACCGAACAGGCCCCACTCGGGGTGCACGCGAAGCAGCGAGACGACCCCGCGCCCGAGGCTGGGGCCGCTCTCGACGCCGCGGGTCGGCGGTGGATCACCTTGTCGCCGAACGGCTCCGACCGATCCGCCGGTCGTCTCGACCGGTTCCGACGAGGTGTGCGTGGCGGCCGCGTCGAGCAGGGTCCGGAACGGTCCCGGACGCTGCGCGAGCACCGACTGTGGTCCGTGGTCGATGAGCCTGCCGCGGTCGAGGACCGCGACGGTGTCGGCGCGGGCGACCGTGGTGAGTCGGTGAGCGATCAGCAGACCGGTGCGGCGGGCGAGCAGCCGGTCGGCGGCGCGGACCACCCGCGCCTCGGTGAGCGGGTCCATGCGGGCCGTCGCCTCGTCGAGCACGACGATGCGCACGTCGCGCACCAGCAGGCGGGCGAACGCGACGAGCTGCTCCTCCCCCGCCGAGAGCGTCGTGCCGCCCGGGCCGAGCGGGGTGTCGAGGCCCGCGGGAAGTCCGGCGACCCAGTCGGTGAGCTGCAGGTCGGCGACAGCCTCGGCGATGCGCTCGCGGTGGACGTCGCCGAACAGGGCGATGTTCTGGGCGAGCGTGCCCGCGACGATCTCGGTCCGCTGGGTGACGACACCGACGGCGGCGCGCAGGCGGTGCAGGTCGAGTTCGGTGACGTCGACCCCGCCGAGGCGCACCGTCCCGACGGGCGGGTCGACCGCACGGGAGATGAGTGCGGCGAGTGTCGACTTGCCTGACCCCGTCCTACCGACGAGGGCGCAGGTGGTGCCGGCCGCGATGTGCAGATCGATGCCGGACAGGGCGAACGTGCCCTCGTCGTAGGCGAACTCGAGGTCGGTGATGGTGACGTCGAGCGGCCCGTCGGGCAGCGACAGGCCGCCGACCGGCTCGGGCGGCGCGGCCAGCAGCTGCCGCAGGCGGACGATCGCACCCATGCCGGCCTGCAGGTCCGGGAGGTGCCGGGCGAGCTGGTTGATCTGGCCGACGAACGTCGTCGACACCAGGAACAGCGTCACCAGCGCGCCGACCTCGAGGTGGCGACCCGCGACGAGCAGCGCCCCGGCCACCGCGATGACGGCCATCAGCAGGTGCAGCAGCAGTCCGGCGCGGACGGTCATCCGCGCCTGGATCCGCACCACCGTGAGGAACGCGCGGTGCACCGCGGCGGCGAGTTCGCCGTTGCGCCGCAGCACGAACGCCTGGCCGAGGCTGGTGCGGAGGTCGTCGCGGGCGGCGATGCCCTCCTCCAGCGCCGCCGCGTGGTCGGTCCACGCCATCTCCTCGACGACCTTGCGGTCGGTGAGGACGCCCAGGAGCGGACGGATCGAGAGCAGCACCGCCGACGCGACGATCGGGAAGAGGATCCAGGCGGGCCACCACGTGAGGCCCGCGACGATCCACATCGGGAGGACAAGCACGACGGTCCGCAGCGCGTCCCACAGCTGGAGGCGGACGAGGGACCCGACCTCGTGGGTGTCGTCGTCGACGCGGTCGAGGATCTCGCCCACGGCCGTCTCGGACAGCACCGACAGCGGCTGGCCCAGCGCGGCGGTCAGCAGGTCGTCGCGCAGGGCGCCCTCGGCGCGGTCGGACACCGACGTCCACACCGTGCGGCCGATCGCGTCGAGCACGGCGGACCCGATAAGCGCAATGCCGAGGACGACGACGAGGCTCAGGGTCGGCCCGTCGGCGACGCGTCCGACCACGACCGTGCCGATGGCCTCGGCGATCGACGCGACCACGAGGAGGGTCAGCGCGACGCCCATCGCGCGACCCCGCATCCGGCGCCAGTCGACCGTCTGCCGCGGATCGTCGGCACGAGCCACCGACGCAGCGCTCAGCGTGCGTTCCGGGGCGGGTGCGAGGGACATCGCCCCGACAGTACGCAGGGGCAACGACATCGGGAAAGTCGTTTTCCGGACATACCGAGCCCGCCGGCGCGGGCGCCTCGTCGACCTGCCATTCGCCCGACGTGCGGAATCAGACCAAGCGGTCTAATCGCCACTGCGACAACGGAATAGACATCACAGATCGTGGCGGCCCACCTGACGGCGGCGTACCGTGGATAGTGATGCAGATGACGCGATGACGCTCGCCACGGCGGGCCCGACGAGAGGTTCCGCTGTGAGCACACCCCAGAAGTCGATGTCCGCCCCGACCGTCTGGTTCGGGTACGTCTGCATGGTGATCGGTCTCGCCGCATTCGGTCTCACCGTGTGGCGCTTCGCCCGCGGCGACGACCTCACCGCCGTCGTCTGCCTGCTGGTGATGGTGGTCGGCTTCGCGACCTCGGCGACCATCCTCCGACGGGCGATCCTGACCAACGGTTCCATCGCTCCCGCCGGGCGGCCCAGCCCCGAGCAGCTCGCCGAGTACGACGCGGACTGGCGCCACCACGGCGACACCTCCGCAGCACCCGACGCGCGCTGATCACAGCGCCTCACGCGTCGACCTCCGGCCAGGTGAGACGGGCGTAACGGAGACCGTAGTCCGGCGTAATCGGACCGTCTCTCACGCATGCGGTAATGGGGGTCCGCGGGTGCAGAGGCGCATCCGGATCACCCGCTCACCCCAGGAGCTCGCCGTGCCCGACCTCTTCTCCCCGTTCACCCTCAAGGGCGTCACGCTGCGCAACCGCATCGCGATGTCACCGATGACCATGTACCGCTCCACCGACGGGACGATGGACGACTTCCACGTCAGCTATCTCGGCGCCCGCGCCGCCGGCGGCTTCGGTCTCGTCTTCCCCGAACAGATCGCCATCACCCCCGACGGCCGCACGTCGACGTCGTGCGCCGGGATCTGGGACGACAGCCAGATCGAGGGACACAAGCGCGTCACCGACATCATCAAGAGCTTCGGCGGCGTGCCTGCCATCCAGCTCGGCCACACCGGCCGCAAGGGCAGCGAGGTGCCGAAGTACAAGACCATCGACGGTTTCCCCGGCGGCGCACAACTCCCGCCGGACCACCCGCAGGGCTGGACCTGCCGCGCACCGTCCGCCATCCCCTACGGCGGTGACCACTCGTTCGACGTGCACGAGCTGACCGTCGAGGAGATCGCCGACCTCATGCAGAGTTACGCCGACGCCGCCCGTCGCGCCGCCGAGGCCGGCTACCAGTGGCTCGAGATGCACTACGCCCACGGCTATCTCGGCGCGAGCTTCTTCTCGCCGCTGGCCAACCAGCGGACCGACCAGTACGGCGGCAGCCTGGAGAACCGTGCGCGGTTCCACCTCGAGGCGCTCGACGCCGTCCGCGCCGTGTGGCCGGAGGAGTTCCCACTGACGATGCGCCTCGGCTCCGACGACCTGCACCCCGACGGCACACAGTTCGACGACTCCGTCACCGCGATCGGCTGGATGGCCGAGCACGGCCTCGACCTCGCCGACATCTCTCTGGGCTTCAACACCGACGACATGCGCGAGAACGTCATGGACAAGCCCGGTTTCATGCTGTCACGGGCGACGCGGGTCAAGCGCGAGATCGGGATCCCCGTCGCCACCAGCTGGAATCTCGGCGTGCCGGAGATGGCCGACAGCGTGATCCGCGACGAGCTGATCGACCTCGTCCTGCTGGGCCGTCCCGCACTCGCCAACCCCCACTGGCCCGTCTGGGCCGCACGCGAACTCGGACACGAGACCCCGTTCGAGCTCGTCTGCGACGACTGGCGCTGGTGGCTGGAGAACTTCCGCGGCCACGACGACAGCATCGGCCTCCCGCCCGCCAAGGTGATCGCCGACCGCGAGGAGAACGCCGCCTGACGCGGGCGACCGCACGCAGGTCAAAGCGGCAAATCCCGCAACCCCGACCTGAACCCCCGCCGGCACAGGACGTTCCGGGATCCGTCGTTGCCCGCCGGTCGGTCGGGGGGTAGCGTTCGCCGCGCCTGTCGTGAAGCACCCGCGACTGTCGTGATCACGACGTGCCTGAGCGCGTGGACGGGAGCGGACAACAGTGGCCGAACGACAGGATCGGGACATCCGGGCGGCGACAGCCTCGCCCACCCCGGACGACGAATCGTCGCACTCGTGAGCGTCCCGCCTGACGGACGGTGCTCGCGATGATGCGCGTCGCCCTCGTCGCGGCGCTGGTGCTTGCCACCGCGGGATGCATCGTCGGCGCGGTGTTCGTCGGGTGGGGATGGATCATCCCGGCCGTTGTCGTCGGGATCGTGGCCGTCGTCGGCGTATACGACCTGATCCAACGACGCCACTCGGTGCTGCGGAACTATCCCGTGCTGGGCCACATGCGGTACCTGCTGGAGGCACTGCGCCCGGAACTGCAGCAGTATTTCATCGAACGGAACTTCGACGGTCGCCCGTTCGACCGCGACGTCCGATCGTTGATCTACGAGCGTGCCAAGGGCACTGCGGCGGAGCTGTCCTTCGGCACCGAGCGCGACCTCGACCAGGACGGGTACGAGTACCTCACGCACTCGACCGCACCGCTCGATCCCCCCGACAACCCGCCGCGCGTCCGGATCGGCGGGCCCGACTGCACCCAGCCCTACGAGATGTCGCTGCTGAACGTCTCGTCGATGAGCTTCGGTGCGCTGTCGGCGAACGCGTTGCGCGCGTTGAACGCCGGTGCACAGCGGGGCGGCTTCGCCCACGACACCGGTGAGGGTGGCCTCACGCCGTATCACCTGGGTGGCGCGGACGTCGTCTGGGAGATCGGGTCGGGCTACTTCGGGTGCCGCACCGACGACGGCCGCTTCGACCCCGACGAGTTCGCCCGCAAGGCCGCGGACGAGAACGTCAAATGCCTGTCGCTCAAGCTGAGCCAGGGTGCGAAGCCAGGCATCGGCGGCGTGCTCCCCGCGTCGAAGGTGAGCGCCGAGATCGCGGAGTACCGCGGTGTCCCCCAGGGTGAGAAGTGTGTCAGTCCGGCCGGGCACAGCGAGTTCTCGACGCCCCGCGGGCTGATCCGCTTCATCGCCCGGATGCGCGAGCTGGCCGACGGCAAGCCCGTCGGGTTCAAGCTGTGCGTCGGGTCGCGCGTGGAGCTGCTCGGCATCTGCAAGGCCATGCTCGACGAGAACGTCACCCCGGACTTCATCATCGTCGACGGCGCCGAAGGTGGAACGGCCGCAGCGCCTCTCGAGTACGAGGACCACGTCGGGCTCCCCCTCACGGACGGACTGATGACCGTGCACAACGCGCTCGTCGGGGCGGGGCTGCGTGATCGCATCACGATCGGCGCGAGCGGCAAGGTCGCGACCGGTACCGACATCGTCAAACGCCTCATCCAGGGTGCCGACTACACGAACGCCGCCCGCGCGATGATGATGGCCGTCGGCTGCATCCAGTCCCAGCGGTGCCACACCAACCACTGCCCCGTCGGCGTCGCCACGCAGGACCCCGCACGGGCGCGCGCTCTCGACGTCACCGACAAGAGCGCGCGGGTGTACCGCTACCAGCAGGCCACCGTGTCCGAGGCGATGCGGATCATGGCGTCGATGGGTGTCACCGACCCCAGCGCGCTGTCCCCGTCCATGTTGCGCAAACGGCTGGGCCCGGTGATGCAGCGGTCCTACGCCGAGATCTACGAGTGGCTCGAACCCGGTGTCCTGCTTCGCGATCCGCCGGTCGGCTGGGCCGACGACTGGTCTCACGCAGACGCCGACAGTTTCGTCCCCACGCACGTCTGACCACCGACAAGACAGGAACCCCATGCCTGACATCGCGCACATGATCGTCTCGGCCCTCGGTGATCTGGGGGTGCGCCAGGTGTGGGGTGTCGTCGGTGACGCCCTGAACCCGATCACCGACGCCATCCGCGACGACGACCGCCTCGAGTGGATCGGCGTACGGCACGAGGAGGCGGCCGCGTTCGCTGCCGGTGCGCAGGCCCAGATCTCGGGGACCCTCGGGGTGTGCATGGGCACCGTCGGGCCGGGTTCGCTGCACCTCATCAACGGGATGTACGACGCGAAGAAGTCACACGCGCCGATGCTCGCGATCTGCGGTCAGGTGCCCAGCGAGAACATGGGTACCGATTTCTTCCAGGAGGTGGACAACGACGCCGTCTTCGCCGACGTCGCGGTCTATCGGGCCACGGTGTCGTCGCCGGCGCAGATGCCGTATCTGCTGGAGCAGGCGGTCAACTCGGCGTTGGCATTGTCCGGCGTCGCCATCCTGACCATCCCCGGTGACATCGGCGCGATGGACGCCCCTGAGGGAACGCCGCGGTTCGCCCCGCGCCATGCGGGCTCCATCGCCGACGCCGACGACATCGCCGACGCCGTGAAGATCCTCGACGAGGCGTCGTCGGTGGCCATGCTCGTCGGCCACGGCGCGCGGAACGCCCGCGCGGACGTTCTGCGACTGGCCGACCGCCTCGCCGCCCCCATGGTGCTGACGCTGAAGGCCAAAGACGGCTTCGAGGGTGACAACCCCTTCCAGATCGGACAGTCCGGTCTCATCGGGAACCCGGCCGCACACCTCGCCCTGCATCAGGCGGATGCTCTGCTTCTGGTCGGCACCGACTTCCCGTACCGCGACTGGCTACCGCACGACAAGCTTGTGGTCCAGATCGACACGCGCGCAGAGCACATCGGCCGGCGGGTGTCGGTGTCCGTCGGAGTTGTCGGCGATGCCGGTGACGCCGTGGCCCGACTCGTCGAACGAGTTGCCCCCAAGACGAGCCGGTCGTTCCTGGACCATCACCGAACCGAGTTCGAGCTGTGGCACGCCGCGCAGCAGCGACTCGCCGATCCCGCCCATGACTCCACCCTCGTGGGTCGCGTGCGCAAGCACCTCGACAACCCCGACGAGCTGATCCGACCCGAGGTCGTCGCCGCCGCGGTCGACGAGACCGCCGCCGACGACGCCGTCTTCACCTCGGACACGGGCATGTCCACGGTGTGGCTGTCGCGCTTCGTCACGATCCGTGACCGCCGGCGGCTGGTCGGGTCGTTCAACCTCGGATCGATGGCGAACGCGATGCCCCAGGCACTGGGGATCCAGGCGCTCGACCGGAACCGTCAGGTCATCGCGTTCTGCGGCGACGGCGGGCTCATGATGCTCCTCGGGGATCTGCGCACCGCGGTCACCTACTCGCTGCCGGTGACGTTCGTCGTCTTCGACAATCAGCGCCTGGGCATGGTGAAACTCGAGCAGGAGCAGACCGGGATGGCCGAGTTCGGGACTGAGCTCGACAACCCCGACATCGCCGCCGTGGCACAGGCGATGGGCCTGTACGCGCAGCGGGTCACGCGTCCCGGGGACGTCGCCGAGGCGGTGCGCACCGCGCTCGCCCACCCCGGTCCGGCGCTGCTCGACATGATGACGAATCCCGACGAGGTGTCGGTGCCGGCTCGTCCGACAGCGGGTCAGGCGTGGGGATTCGCCATCGCCAAGCTGACGGAGACGCTGTCCAGCCGCACCTGACCATCGTCAGTGCAGCGCGGACACGATCTCCGGTAGCGCGGTCGCGGCCGTCGCGCGGACGGTGATGTCACAGGCGTCGGACAGATCGGTCTCCTGCGGGTTGATCTCGACGATCGTCGCACCGGACCCCCGCGCGATGTGGGGGAGACCGGCCGCGGGATAGACGACACCGGACGTGCCGACGAGGAGGAACACGTCGCACGCCTCCGCACGCGTCTCCGCCTCGGCGAACGCGTTCCGCGGCAACATCTCCCCGAATCACACGACGCCTGGGCGCACCCGGCCGCCGCACTCGCACCGGGGCGGGTCGACGCGATCGCCGTCGGGCTCACTCGCCTCGACCTCGTGCGCGCGTCCACACGTGTCGCAGCGGCAGGCGAACAAGCTGCCGTGAACGTGGACGACGTCGGTGCTGCCCGCGCGCTCGTGGAGGTCGTCGACGTTCTGCGTCACCACACGCACGTCTGCCGTCGACGCCCAGTCAGCGAGGGCGCGATGTCCGTCGTTCGGCTCGACGGCCTGGACCATCGCGCGGCGGCGCTGATACCAGGCCCAGACGAGGGCCGGGTCGTCGTCCCAGGCGTCCGTTGTCGCGAGGGTCATCGGGTCGTATTTGGCCCACAGTCCGGTCTGCACGTCACGAAAGGTGGGGACCCCGCTCTCGGCCGACATGCCGGCACCGGTCAGGACGGTCACCGTCGTGGCAGAGCGGATGGCCTCGACGGCGCGGGTGACGGCTGTGTCGCTCATGGGTCCATGGTCTCGCGACGGTCAGACAGGGCGGAGCCGAACCGCGTCGAGGGCATCGCCGTGGTGAGGCAGCGCGGTGACCGCGAGTTGGGCGAGGACATACGACCCGTCGGGCTTCTGCTGGATCACCGCATGTGAGTTCGAGACGAGTGGTCCGAAGGGCGAGTCGAGCGTTCCGCAGAGCGTCGAACCGCACTCGTTGATCGGGTCGACCTCGCGGTGTCGCAGGTGCCACCCCGTCACGCCCGTGGTCATCGCCTCGGCGAACTCCAGCAGGTGCTCGGCGGGGACCGGGAGGTCGGCGAGGTGCCACGCGGTCGCGAGCGCGTTCGACACGAACCGCTCGGCGGGGTCGCGGTCCGCCTGTTGTTCGGCCTCCGCAACGTCGATCCACAGGTCTGAGACGGTGACGATCTCGGCATCACGACGGACTTTGCGCCACCCGTCGGGCAGACCGTCGACGACGAGACCCGTTGTGGCGAAGTCGTCGAACAGTGTCACCGTGGCCATCGGGTGGCCGAGGGCCCGCGGATCGATGGGTGCGGTCACGCCGTCCGGACCTCCGGCTGCGCGACAACCCGCACCTCGATGCTCTCCCCCACCGCGACCTCACGATCGGGAGTGAACAACAACATCTCTCGGATCAACTCGGGGCTGTAGGTCTTCCGCGTCGCCTCGTCCGTCTCCGCCAGGTGTCGCAATGTCGAGTAGACGGAGTTCGCCTCGAGGCCGTAACTCATGGTGGGGTACAGGTTTCGGTGTCTTCCCTCGGAAGGCTTCAGTACCAGGAATGGAAATCCGCCCCGGACGGCCTTCGAGATGTCCACCTCGAGACCGGGGAATGACGCCTCGTAGCGCGCATCCACTGACACCGTCATCGGCGTGACGATGAGGGTTCCGCGAAAGCGCCACCACAGGACGGTCGACAAGATCGCACCTGCGTACGCACACACGAGGAGGAACGCGTAGCGCACGCCGGTCGAGTCCAGGGATCCGATTATCCGCTCGCAGGTCATCAACACAGCACCGGCCCAGAAAGAGAGCGGAAACATGCAGTAGGTGTTGATGAACCAGGGCTTCTGTCGAACTCGGACCGCGGTGCCATCGACGACATCGACGCGCGGCCGCGGCCGGAACAAAGGAGGTGAGGCAGCAAGTGACAGCACGAGAAGTCCTGCACCTGACCACGATCTGCCCAACCAAAACGCGCTGATCCCAGGGATCACGGTCACGGCGGCCCAGATGAGTGGCGCCCGCCAATCCCGCATCCATGACCGAGAGGCGTGCTGCCAGACGTACTTCGCAGACTGTGTCATCCCCACAGTTTTCCCACCCAGTCGGACACTTCGCCGGACACCGCGTCACCGGCGAGCGCGGCAACCGCGATACCCACTCCTGCCCCGATGACAGTTCCGGGCCCCGGCAAGGCAGATCCAGCAATTGCCCCCGTTGCGGCCGAAGCGAGCCACCCCGCGCCCGCCGAGGCAGCAACACCGGCTGCGGTACCCGCCGCTTCCCGGGTGACTGCCTTCGCGACAGAGTCGCCCTGTCCGACATCCTGGATGACGGCGGGAATCATCATGGCGACGTTGCCGACCACTCCGATCCGGCTGGTCTGCAGCAGGCTGATCTCTTTCAGCCACGGCTTCAAGCTGCTGTCCGCTGCCTCCAGCGCCTTGGAACCGTATTTTGCGAGGAGGTCCGTCTTCGCACCCACCAGCGTGCCAACCACCAACGAAGTCAGCTTTTCACCGGATTGCGAGAAGACCTTCTCGTCACCCACGACCGACAGCGCCTTCGCCAAATCGTCGTCGACGCGATTCGCCTCCTCGACGAGCTTGTCCACCCGCGCCTGTAGTTCTCGCTGGTCGGCTTTCAGCTGCGCGAAGTCCTCATCCGACCAGTGCGCAGTGGAGATGGCGATCTCCACCGTGTTGGCCGCCTCGTTGATCCGGAATCCGTGTGCAGACGCCTGGATACGAATGTCGACCAGCGCGCGGACCAGCCCCTCGACGACGCCCTGCGCGATGGAGGCCGCACCGCCCAGGATCTTCACGGCGCCTTCGAAGCCGTCTGCTTTCGTGTGGGTGTCCTTCATCGCCCAGCGGGCGCTGTCGGCCGCAGTTCCGGTCCAGACGCCGAAGACGTGCAGGTTTGGCAGGGGCTGCACCGTTTCGTCGACCGACACGGCCAACTTCTTCGCTGTGTCGGCAACTTGCCCCAGCGCGGCCGGATCCCACCTGGCGATGTCGGCCACGCTGAGACCACCCACCCTGCAGCTCCTCCAGTGTCGAACCCGGCAAACCTCTGACGCCGAACGACGCTACCGTACTGACGTACACGCATCGTCTGACCGGAGGTCGCCCTGTGGATGGCGGAGACAAGCTCACAGTTCGCTCGGCCGATCTGTTCTTCGCGGCCCATCAGGTGGACGAGGCGCAGATTGCGTTCCGCCGCGCGGCGTCCTCGGCGTATGGCGCGATGCGCGGTGAGGCCGTGGGCTGGGTGGGCGACTCGAAGAGGGCGCTGGAAGAAGCGGTCCAGAAGCTGGAGAAGCACTCGAAGGAGATCACGGACGAGATGCATGTGCGCGCGGACCGCATCCGATATGCGGCCCGGCACTATGAGTCGACGGAACGTCGCAATGCTGAGCGCCTCAGGGCCTCTGGGAATCCGTCGGGTCCGGGCCTGAACATGGATCACTGACCCGGATCGGGGTGGTACCTGCGCGAAGCTCGAACTCGACGCTGCCTCTCACAGGCACGTCTGGCTGGTCGGGAATCGACAACATGTCGGCGACGGTGTGGAGCGAGACAGACACCCCATCCCGCATCCACGCCTGAATCTGGTGAATGGTCGACAGCGAGGTGTTCGGGTGAATTCCGTAAGCGCGCTCTGCCAGATAGCGCCTCGGGCCTCCTGTCAGCGTCCGGTTCGCATTCAGCTGAGCAATGTCGTCGCTACGGATCCCGTAGTCGATCGCCGCCGTGAGGGTGGCAAGCGGAAACGTCACCTCATTCGCGAAAATGATGGCGTCATGCGTGATTCGGAACGGTTGGACCCGCCACGCCCATGCTGCGAGCAGCGTCCCCAGAACAGAGATTGCCGCACCCACAGACGTCCAGACGACGCTGCGCTGCATATCCCACCACCAGCACGAGGCCGGCCGCGACGGTGCCTGCGCCGAGGTACACGGCCGAGTTGCGAGTGGCAGGCTGGCGTCGAACATGCACCGCAACCTTGTCCACCGTCAAGCGCAGGACCGCCCTGGTGAACATCACTGGTGTCGGCGACGCAAGGACGACTGCGAACGCTACCGGCGCCCATACCCGTTCTGACGCAGCAAAGTATGCGATGAAGCAACTGATCACGAGATTGAAGGCTCCGAGCCACGGGTGGCGTGACTGCACGCTCTTCGTATGTCGCGTCCACGTCATCACTGCGGGTTGCTCGACGTTCATCGCAGTCGATTCTGCACCATCCGAACAGATGTACGCCCATCGGTCATGTCATGTGCAGTCACGCCGGGTAGCGAGGAGGAGCGTCACAAAGAGCACGCCATCGGCGATCCATCGCCCACAGGGGCGTGCCGTCACGCAGACCGAATTCCTTTGTGGTGGTGAAGCCGAACCGTTCGTAGAGCGAGACGTTCTTTGCTCGGGTGCATACGAGGTGTGACGCGGCGGCATCGGCGTCGATCGCCGCGAGGCGGTGATTCAGCAGGGTGCGCGCCAGCCCGCTGCCCTGATGATCGGGATGCACGCCGAGGTTCACAAGAGTCCAATGCGGAGAACCTGGTTCGTGCTCGTCGAGGCGTCTTCGAACGTCGACCCCGACGGGCAGACGGGTCCTCAGGGCTGAGAGCAGTTCGGGTGCGGCACGGAGCGTCCGCCACAGTCCGGCAAGGGCCGACCCGCGGTTCGGGCCGTCCCATGCCGCGACCGCCACGGGTCGTCCCTCCACCGCGACGAACTCGACGACGCCGACCACGCTGTGTTCGTGGGACAGGGTCGCAGTGAAGTAGGTACGAAGCGCGACTGCGCGGCGCGAGCGGTCGGGCCAGATCGACGACATCAGGGGGTCGTCGGCGAATGCGTCGGCGAGCACATGCGCGCACGCCTGCATCGGGACCGGGCGAGCGGCGACGCGGACCACTCCTTCACCTGCCATGGTCTCGATCCTGCCGCACGCATGTCGCGAGCGCGCTTCTCGCACATTTGTGCCGTACCGTCCGGCTATGGCGCAGAGCTCGTGGATCCTCGTCGACCTGCGCGTGCCCGATGAGCCGGCAGTCTTGTGTCGCGACGGCACCGCCCGGGATCGCACGTCGCTGGCCCGGGCCCTGGGCGAACTCACCGGCGGCACTCGAGGCCGCGAGCTGGCCTCCGACTTCGCTCGCTGGAGTGGTGGAGGCCGTGCCGGCGCGCCACCCACCGACCTCGATGTCCGGCCGGTTCCCGGGGCGGCCGGGAGTCTCTCCGCAGCGTGGGTACGTCCCCGAGGAGGACAGGGCGTACCTCCGTTCGCGACGTCTCTGCTGTGGGATCCGGCGGCCCGCTTGGTCACCGAGTCGGACGAGGCCCGCATCTTGTTCGCTCGCGATGACACCGGCCCCGGCGGGAATCAGATCACCAGCGCCGAAGCCCTCCGGAACGTCGACGTCGCGGACACCATCGCCTTGGCGCAGGCGATGCTGGCGCGACCACCTCGACGGTGGCGGGGAACGGTGCGCGCTCCCCTGAGAGACACGTCGATCAACGGTGTGCTCGACCTGCTTCCCGTCGCAGGCGAGAAGCGGATCCCCGGCGTGCTGTTCGAGGTCGATCACATCGAGACGACGAAGTCGGTGGAGGCGCTCGCGATGGCCGCCTTGTCCCGAGTCGCACCCGTCCACGTCGTCCTCATGGACGTGCATCGCATGCGCGCACTGCGATGGCTGACCGATCCACCCCCCGGAGTGGCATGGAAGGATGTGCGCGACAACCGGGACACCCCACATCCGGACGACGTCAAGCGGATCTTCGAGAAGGCGGGCGCAGCACTCAACGGGGACATCGTCCGTGGCTCGCTGGAGAACATCCGGCTGAGATTCCTCGAGGGCGGGTGGCTCGTCGTCGATGCGGCCGGCGAGCTCGTGCCCGACTCGGATCCGCCGCTGCTGATCCTGCAGATGGCCGTCCGGGGCAGGTCCGACGAACCCGATCCCGTTCCGGTCGACGACCAGGGGCATCCCGGGATCGTCTGAGCGTTTCACTTGCCCGGCGGCGCCGGCTTTGCTTTGCTTACGGTTCCTGGCGTCGGTCTCTGACGGCGCCGGACGTCTCGTGACTCCCGACCGTGATCGATCGGTGCGTCCGTCCATGTCCGGCGACCGAAAGTCCAGGCTTCCCATGTTTCGTTTCGCAGTCGACCATTTCCCGGCCGACCTTGACGACGCGATTGTCGAGCGTTCCGAGCGCGACTACATTGCCCGTCTCCGTGGGGCATTGGCCGAGCTGGCCGCGGATCCCTTGTCCATCACCGCCGCGGACGCGGTTCGGGAACTACTCTGATCAGCTCCGATTGAGCGCGACCGCGGCCTGGATGAGAGCGGTGAAGGCGTCGTCGTCGATGGTGTCGGTCTGCTTGATGTCGACGGCTCGGCGCGTGCCGGCGTCGAGGCTGGCATTGAAGACCGTCGACGGATCCGGCAGCGAGGCACCCTTGGCGAAGGTGACTTTCAGCTTGTCCTTGTAGGTCTCCAGCGTGCAGATCAGGCCGTCACACGAGAACGTGGGCACACCATCGGGATTCGACGGTTTCTTCCACTTGCGTTCCTCGGTGATCCCCGCGTCGGCGGCCAGGATCAGGCCACGGATGTGCTCGCCGGTGTCCTCACGCCAGTCACTCATGGGGGAACCCTAGTCCCGCGGTCACCGCGGTCGGTAGTCCTCCGCGAAGCACAGTGACCGCAGCACGTTGTTGTAGGTGGAGATGCCGTAGGTGTTGGGCGCGTTGATGAGACCCCACGGCGACGGGACCAGGTTCCACACGTTCAGTCCCCCGGTCGCCGGGGCGAGCGCGGCGCCGATCCCACTGCCGATGTTGCCCGTCACGTACGCGAGGATCTGCGTCGTCACCGCGTAGCCGTACCCGATCCCGGTGAGCGCGTCCTGGACCGGGAGGTCGGCCAGCGGCACGATGTTCCGCTTGTTCGCCGGGCCCAGGTTGCGGTCGCCGAGTCCGACGATCGCGTTGGTGATCGGACCACCGATGGTCGGCGCGAACGAGAGAACCGTCGCCAGTACCGACTCGACCGTGGTGAACTCGGCCTGGTCGGTCGGGATGATCGCCCGGTTGATGCGCGTGGTCCGCAGCGCGGACTGGATCTTGCGCTCGGCGTCGGTGACACGCGGAGCGGACTTCGGATCCGAGCGCCGCAGGTAGTCCGATGCGCGGGTCACGATGCGCGACAGGGGCTGCACGCCGATCGACGGACACGTCGAGCGGTCGGCGAGGCGGACCTGGCTCGCGAGGTCGTACAGCATCTTCGGCACCTGTTTGGTGAATCGGAGATCGGTCTGCTGCGCGGCGTGCACGTCGTCGATCTGTTTCTGCGTCTTGCGGGCCAGGCACGCCGACGCGAGACGGTCGCTGAGTTGTCCGAGGATGAGGCTCATGCCCGTCGCGCCCAACGACAGCGGCAGGGTGATGAGGGTGCCCAGTCCGACGCCGTTGACGGGGAACAGCGGCGGCACGGTCGCGGAGATGAGCGACGCCGGGACGATGAACGACACGTAGATGTAGAAGTAGGCGGTCTCCACGGCCTGCGACAGCGTCATCTGGTCGAGCCGGATCCGGGCGCCGGACTTGCCTTCTCGCGCCCGGATCAGCTGGGTGACGATGAAGGTGCTCACCGGGTCGCGGTAGCTGGGGTACGGGGAGTCCGCGGTGACGCCGAGCTCGGACGGGTGCTCGGAGATCGTCGTGTCCGAGACGCCCATCGACTTCAGTTGCTTCAGGACCCCCGGGCGGCTCGCCAGAGCCTGCGCCCGCGCGCCGGACGGCAGCGACGGCGCTAGCGATTCGACGATGGCGTCGTAGACCTCGGGAAGGGTGACGTCGGCGGAGCCCACACACTTCACGCCGGCGTTCGCGGCGGGCGGGGCCGCGGACGCGACGACGGGCTGCAGCAGTCCGGCGATGGACGCCAGGAGAGTCGCGATGGCCAGGAGACGGAGGGTCCGACGTACCGGCGATGACCGACGCTGTTCGGCGCCGTGGGGCCTCATCGGTCGAATGTTAGATCGTTGACCGCGGTCGGCAACCGCTAGCGACTTCTTGGTACGAGGGATCGACAGGCAGTTGGCGACGTTTGTCCGATTTCCGCTGGTGAGAGTGGTTCCTTCGCGATGCGTATCGTATTCTCGGTTGGCCGATTCGCACGCTTGCCCAGATCGCCAGGAGAGGACGTCCGATGTCCGAGCTCGCCGTCACGCCGGCCGAGGTCACCTCGGCCTCAAACGGCATCCGCTCCGCCGCCGACACGCTCGACGATCGCGTGCGTGCCCTCACCTCGAGGGTGGAGGAACTGCTCGGCAGCGGATGGAAGGGGCAGGCCGCGGACGCCTTCCGTCGCGACTGGGAGCAGTGGCTGCACGGTGCTAAGGACGTGGTGGGCGGTCTGGACTCGATGGCCGCGCTGCTGGCGTCGAGCGCGCAGAGCTACTCCTCGCAGGAATCCGCGAACACGTCCGCCGTCGGCCAATCGGCTTCCGGCCTGAACCTGGCGGTCTGAGCGATGGCGCAGAAGTTCACCGTCAACACCGAACTGTTGGCGGACATCGTCGCCGACATGGCGAAGTTCGATTCCGACGCCGAGTCGATCTGCCGCGAAGCGGAGCAGACCGTCGAACGACTTCACGGATCCTGGACGGGCGAGGCGGCGAACGCCCAGCGGGCCGCTCACGAACGCTGGACCCACGGTGCGGCCGAGATGCGTTCGGCCGTGGCCGATCTGCGCAAGGCGGGTGACACCGCACACGCCAACTACACCGCCGCGGTGCAGGCCAACCAGGAGATGTGGGGCTGATGCCGACGCTCGTCGTCGACCCCGCGCAGTATGCGCACGCCGCCGAGGGCATGACGTCGGTGGCACACTCCGCCCATTCCGCCGTCAGCTCGCTGGCCGGTGAACTGGGCGCGTCGTCGGGGATGGCCGGCTCCGACAACGCCGGAACCACCTGGGCCGACGGTTACGACCAGGGCGCGCGGGCGGCACTCAGCGCCGCTGCCTCAGCGGTCGGGGCGGTGGGCAACATCGCGACTCGACTGCACGCCACCGGCGACAATCACGCCCATGCCGATGCATCGTCGGTCATCGGTGGCGGCGGTGACGGGTCGCTCGGCGCGGCCCCCGCTCCCCCGACGATGTCGGCGCCGTCGATCCCGTCGTCAGCGGGTGGCAGCGGTGGCGGTCCGCCTGGGTGGTCGATGGTGGAGGGCCTCGTCGGCTACGTCTGGCCCAACGGCCACCAGGACCGTCTTCACGCTGCGGACGCGGCCTGGAAAGCTGCTGCGGCACAACTGCAGGACGCTGCCGGACCGACCAGCGCAGCAGCTTCGGCGGTGTCCGCGCAGCAGAGCCCAGAAGCCGCGGCCGCCGCGCAGGCGTGCACCGACGCCGGATCCCATCTGCGCGAGTTGTCCTCGGTGTTCACCGAACTCGGCTCGTCCTGCTCGGAGTACGCCAGCCACCTCGACCAGGCGCACCACGAGATCATCCACGAACTCGAGGTCCTCCTCGCCCAGACGGTTGCCATCGAGGCCGTCAGTGCCATTGCCGGATTCTTCACCGCCGGCATTGGCGAATTCGCCGGCCAGGCCGTCGAGACCGCTCGACTCTCCGCTGCCGCAGCCAAGATCCGCGCGATCATCGAGGCACTCATCGCCGCCGCGCGTGCCGTCGCGGCATCGATCGGTCGCGTCGCGGGCCGAGCAGGCGAGCTTCTCAGCAAGCTGAAGCCGATGGAGGAAGGCGCGGTCAAGCGTGCGACCTCGGCGTCTGCCCACGGCCCGAAACCGATAGACGATCCCGCGGTCACGCCTTCTGGCTTGACGGCATCCAAGGTTCAAGAAGTCATCGACCTGGGCAAGGGGAATCGACCAGACCCGAGGTCCTACGTCGATCCTGGCCCCTACGCAGACCATGAGGCTCAGTTCCAAAATGGTGTCTCCCGGTTGATGAAAGAAAATGACCTGAACAAATATGGGATCGCTCGCGTCGAGGACGGCACCTCCTTTGTGATGCCCAAAGCCGACGTGGACGCGTTGCTCCAGTCAGCCAAGGGAGATCCGCGCAAGCTGGAAGAATTCATGGGGTTGCCGGAGGGCCAACTACAAAACTCGTCGATCATGAGAGTCGACATCGATGACGCGACGCAGTTCGGTGTCAGGATGCCGTCGGGCAACGAAGCCGGCGCGAACGAAATGTGGATTCCTGGAGGCTACCTCCCAGGCGGCATGCCGGAGGCCGTCATCGACGCGGGCAACGTGCCCGATGCGCTTAAGATCGTGTCAAAGGTCAACTAGGAGCCACCTGCATGTTCGAAGACGAGTTCTTCTCAAAGGCCGATTTGTACTCGCTGGGTCGGGACACCGACTCGGGCAACCTCTATCTGTCGATACCTGTCGGCTCGAACATGATGGATTACGAGGAGTACTACCGGATCGGCGATGACCAATACGCGCGATTCCTCCAGGAACCGCGCGCCGCAAGGGATTTCGCGGACGCGTGCCGGCGCCGCGAACATGACGACCTACTGATTCTGCAGCCCGGCTGGAACCGGGGCACACCCTTTATTCCGCAGTAGGGCGCCGTTCTCCGGCCAGGGGCCCAGTAGAGGGGCCCACCTCTGCAAGTCGTCGCGCGCCGCACATGCTCGCGCGGCTTCAACGACACACGGGACCGGATGAAAAGTTCAGAAAGGCCAGTACCGAAACTGAGCCTGTTCACCTCGCTTCTTCTTCGGGATGCGGTGCCCATTGGGGCCCACTACCTCGTCCCACAAGGTGCCGGACTTCACCGGACTCACGGTGTAACCCTTCCGAAAACTATTGTGCACCTTTGCTTTCCCCAAAGAGCCCGGTTCGATCTCGAACAGTCCACGAGTTACTCCGCGATAACAGGCCACCATGTGTTCGATCCCCGCCTCTTCAACATGCTTCTCGCTCATCTTCCACCAGCAGCAAACCGATTCACCGAGGACGTTTAACTCCGGTTCGAGGACCGCGGGATCAGTCCACTCTGGCTTGAACCCGTGACCGCTGCGCCTACCCCCGCCCGGCAAGACCTCGTCCGAAGAGTCCCAGGGCCCCAGTGTCACCAGCAAAAGTGGAACGTCGCTGGTCAAGTCCGGAGCGGAGAACTCTCGGACAAGATCGATGAGACGAACTATTCCTTTGGCAGCATCAGCGCCGCGAACCTTGTTCGTCAGTGGAGTTCCACCGACGAGTGCTGACCGGCGCCCGTCGGTTACGAGCGGTGCCACCGGAAATGTCAACAGCAGATCGATCGCGGTCGACTCGATCAGCGAGTATTGCTCCGGAGTCAGTCCGTACCGAAGTATCCAGATTTCGGGTTCGTGTCCGGCCGACCGGATCTCAGATATGCGCGCCAACTTAGAGTTTTGCTCGGCCTTGACACTATCGTCAGCAGACCCGGCCTTGCTCTCGTCCACCGCCGAGGCCCACTTGTCCGCATCCCAGCCGTGCTGAAGGACACGCGCCTCCGTGCCCTTGCCGATGTAGAACGGTTCACCGTTGAGAGGGTCGACCAGTGCGTAAACGTACCGCTTCAGAAGCGCAGCAATGTCGGCCTTGATTGTTGCCTCGGTCATTTTCGTCTCCCGATCGTCGGTAGAAGCAAACTAGACGAAACCGGACGGCGGCAGGCGTGCATGGCACCGCACGCCTCGACCGTTGGCCGGGGCGGAGCCAGAAGAATTGTGTTTGCGGTGCAGTGGCCAACCATTGAGTGTCAGACCAGGGCGCAGTGACCTCCCTCTCACCCGGGACTGCGGTCCGGTTCAGGCGCGTTACCTCTCGCATGACTTACCGCCTGGAACCTGATTCACCCCTGCTCCGGCCGTTCACCTCCGGCGTGATCGACACCCCGCACCGCATCTTCATGGCGCCGCTGACGCGCCTGCGTGCTGAGTCGGACGGAACCCCGACCGACCTGCAGACCGAGTACTACCGCCAGCGTGCAGGCGCCGGCTTGGTCATCACCGAGGCCACGCAGTCCAGCGCGACCGCGGGCGGCGCGTACATGAACACCCCGGGCATCCACAACGACGCCCAGCAGGCGAAGTGGTCGGAGATCGCCGACGCCGTCCACGGCGAGGGTGGGCGGATCTTCGTGCAGACCTGGCACGTCGGACGCGTCGCGCACCCCGACCTCCCCGGCGGGGACCCCGTCGCCCCGTCGGCCATCCGCGCCGACGGTGAGACCCACGGCCCCAACGGCAAGGTGCCCCTGGTGACGCCGCGTGCACTGGAGACCGACGAGATCCCCGGCATCGTCGACGCCTTCCGCAGCTCGGCCCGTCGCGCTGTGGACGCCGGCCTCGACGGCGTCGAGATCCACGCCGCCAACGGCTACCTGCTGCACCAGTTCCTTGGTGACGACACCAATCAGCGCACTGACCAGTACGGCGGCTCGCCGGAGAATCGGGCGCGCATCGTCGTCGAGATCGTGAAGGCTGTCGTCGACGAGATCGGCGCCGACCGCACCGGCATCCGCCTCTCCCCCGGCCACAAGGCCAACGGCATGAACGAGGCCGACACCGTCCCGGTGCACCAGGCACTGCTCAAGGCCATCGCCGACATCCCGCTGGCCTACGTGCACTTCCTCATCGAGCCGCAGGACGAGGTCCTCACCGCGCTGCGTCCCGAGATCACAGTGCCGTTCCTGCTGAACACCGGCTTCGCGATCGAGTCCGACTTCTCGCAGCTCGAGAAGCTCGTCGCCGATGGCACCGCTGATGCGGTGGTGGTGGGTCGTTGGTACATCTCGAACCCCGACCTAGTCGACCGCCTCAAGCAGGGCGCCGAGCTCGCCGAGCCCAACCAGGCGACGTTCTACGCACCCGGCCCCGAGGGGTACATCGACTACCCCACGCTGGCCACGCAGGACGCCTAACCCAGTCGATCACCGAAGCCGGTGCCGCGAGCGACCACCATCGCTTCGCCGCACCGGCTTCGGCGTATCTGGGCTTGGGTCAGATGGCGCTCCATGGCGCGTACGCCCAGCCGACCAAGTTCCAATTCCCCAGGTTCGGTGCGGGCAAGATCTGGATGTCGGTGCCGTCGCCCC
The DNA here is from genome assembly GCF_947494875.1 of uncultured Williamsia sp. GTDB lineage: Bacteria > Actinomycetota > Actinomycetes > Mycobacteriales > Mycobacteriaceae > Williamsia_A. The sequence goes on along the minus strand of NZ_CANLWM010000006.1, from coordinate 314,316 downwards.
AGCCGGGCGCGAAGCCCTGCACCCCGCCGCTTTCGTACTGGCCGTTGCCAAGGGAGATGTCGACGTGGTCGCCGTCCTCGCCCTGCGAGAACACCAGCGCACCAGGCGGTGCCGGTAGCGAGGTGTGACCTTGGCCGTTCGCCTCGAGTTGGCGGTAGAACGCAAGCGCGCCGTCGTGGGGGATGCCGGTAGCGGTGGTCTTGCCGTAGGCGGCGTCGACGAAGTCCTCGCAGCCGTACTCGCCGAAGTCGTTGCTGTGCAGCATGGTCGCGCCGCGGGCGAAAGCGATACCGCCGTTGGCGATCGCGGGGATGTCAGTCAGTGACGGGGCAGCCTGCGCCGACGGGACAGTCGCACACAGGATCGCCACGGCAGAGCCGACCGTCACTGCGAGTGCGGCAACTCTTTTCGACCATTGAGCAGAAGGCATACCTGCACAGTCCCACCGGCCTTCGGCCCAGACACCTCAGCGACGCATACCGGCAGACGATTGCCACGGAACGCCCAGGAATCTGGTGCGTCTGCACGCATTGTCCGTTCGGGCAATCAGGTCCGCTTCGGTCTCACGAGCGATCGCCGGGTTTCGACGAGGTCTCGGCGTCGTCGCTGGTGTCCAGGTTCAGCCCGCCCAGCACCGGAGGTGCGGTGTCCGGGAGGTCGCCAGCGATCTCCTCACCGTTCTCGGCGTGCTTGAGGTACTTGGCAGCCCTGTGCTCCTTGTCCTCCTCGCCCTTGGCACCCGCGCCACGCGCACCCATCGGGCCGCCCGAAGCGGGCGTCGCCGCCCGAGATGCCGTCGCACCCTGCTGGCCCGCCAACGCCTTCTCCGCCGCCGAGAGCGACGAACTGTTGCGCGACAACGCACTCTCCGCTGCAGCCGCACCACCCAGACCACCGGCGCCACCGAGCTTCCCGGCGCCGCCGCCTCCGCCTCCAGCGCCCTTCATGCCGCCGGCAGCAGCCTTCGCAGCGTTTCTCTCCGCCTCACTCAACGCACCCAGACCCGATGGCCGCGTCATCGACCCAGCCCCCGACCGAGAACCGCCCAAGCTCTTCGCGCCGTCACCGGCCTTCGACATCGCCTGCTGCGCAGCCGCCGCCGGATTCTGACCCGCCTGCGACGACGCGTTCTTCGCAGCGTTGCTCACCGGATCACCGGTCCCCTGACGCGCCAACTGACCCGCAGCATCGGTGCCGTTTCTGGCTGCAGTCGAACCGCCGCCGCCTCCACCCCCGCCGGAAGCTCCTCCGCCCCCACCACCACCGGAAGATGCGGCAGCCGTACCCGCTCCTCCGCCGGCGCCGCCGCCGCCGCCTCCGGACTGAGCGAACCCCATGGGCAGGATCGTTCCGATCGGGCTACCCGGGTCGGGCAAGTTGAGCAAGCTCGTCGAGGTGTGGACAGACCCTGGGTTGTAGGTCGAGTTCATGAGGACCCGGCCCTGTTGATCGAGTGCCTGCAACGCAGCCTGCTGCTGCGCGACCAGCGTCGGGCTGAACCCCGACGACGCAATCGCGGTGTTGTACGCGAACTTCTGCTGCTCGAGCTGCTGCTTCAGACCCTCGAAGCCGCTGCGGGTTCCGATCACCGCGGCCGCCCATCCAGCGACCACATTGGCGTTCGAAAAGGCGTTGTTACCAGTGCTCGACGCGATGTTGACTACGTTCTGTGACCCAGCCCGGATGCCTTCGGCCGCTGTGCCCGTCCAGCTCCCGCTGTTCAGAATGCCGCCAATCCCGGCCTCCATTGCCTGAGCCGTCGCGGCGATGTCGCGCGCGACGGACATCCATGCCTCCACGAGCGCCTGGAGTTTTCCAACGTCGGCGGGCTGGCTATTAGTGAATCCCCAATCGACGACGCCACCACCCGGTGACGTCTCGAACTTTGTGTCGCAGGGAAACCGCCCCAGAAAGGCATCCCCCTTACCAGGGTCCCCTGGTTGACAATTCACTGCTCCAGCGGATGATTGGCCTACGGCTGGGTAGTTGTCGGCCTTATCGGATGTTGAACGGAGCGCCGCCGCCGTCATGGCGTCGGTGGTCTCGATCCGCTGTCCTGCCGCCCGAACTGCATCGCCAAGTTCGCGAGCCATTTCCCTCAAGCCCGTCGCCGCCGAAGTACATGTCTCTCCAAGAGTTTTTAAGGAGGACTGGATGCTTTGAGCTGAACCGAAATTGCCCGCCGTACCCGTATCTGTCAATCGACGCGCAGAGCGTAGAATTTGCTCAAAAGCGGCTGCTGCCGAATTGCACTGCTGCGATATGGCGCGGGCCGTATCAGGGTCAAATTTGAGCGTTGTATCTGATTTTATTGAGCTAAGCGGCGAATCCGACATTTCAGCCCTCCGAAGGTCGCATTTGCACAGGACGGGATGGTAGGTACGGCGCGATCTCCGCCGAAAATTCGCGCGCCTTACTGCACGGGTCTGCCTTGTACCCGCCTGTCGTGGATACCGTTACGACCGCAGATCCATAGAAGGTACCCCAAGCTAAATTGCAGACTTGGTCCCCTTGCGTATCGTCGGCGGGATTCTTATAGAGAACCCCAGTCACGTTCCGCCAAACAGGGACGCTCTTGTCGATGTCGCGGTGTTCAGGATTAGACGAGACGTCTGCAATGCTTGTCGCCTGGATGGTCACTACCAGACCCAGCTGCTCGTAGTTTGGGCCGCTCGTAGTAGCCATATTGCAGAGCTGCAGTAAAGAGTGTTTCCCAGCAAATCCCGTGTTCTTCTCTGCCATACCCAGCCGATCCTTGGTCAGCGAGTCAGGCAGGAAAGCGCAAACATTCGGAATGAGATCAAAATACGGATTTCTCGGTGAGTCGTGATCGCTGAGTGTTGTAACGACGCCGGTCATGTCCTTCGTCGAGTTCACGTCCTCGATCGAATCAGGGACGGTACCCGGAGGTGTCGGGAGGAGAGACGAGTTCGACGACGAAGACGCGCCGGTTGGAGCCGCACCGCCAGACGACGAGCAGCCGGTCGCGAGGAAGCCAAGCGCCGTGACGAGAGCAATCGGCACCCAAAATCGTCGCTGATATCTCCGAGCCGCCATATCGCCCCCTAAATCTCGAACAGCTGTACGCCAAAAGATGATGCCATCGACGCCAGCTAAGTACTTCACAGCGCATCCACTCGTCGACGACGGCGGTCACGAACGGAGTTGAACACCTTATTGATCAAACGAGCCAAGCCTTCGGCGTCTACTCCGAGCGCCGTAGCGGGGCTGTCCATCACCAGTGCATACCGGCCCTCGTCCTCGATATCCGCGACGTGGATCTCAGCCTCGCCTGGCGTGACCCCGTCCGCCAGCGCCCCGACACGCACGGTGATGACAGCACCTAGAACCGGTTTGAGGTGGACGAAAGCAGCGGCCGCCGATGTACTCGACGCGTTGGCAATCACGGTCCTCACTACGGACTCCCCCATCAGCTGCGTGGACGTTGGCACTGCGTTGTCGACCTGGCGGCGCCCTGCAGCCGGTCGCGTCGGGAACCGTTGAACCACTGCTCGGGTCCAATCCTCCGACGGGTGGGTCGTGATGGACACGTCGCCGCCGATCGTGAGGTCAGGCGTCGACCCCTGTACCGCCACGAATGCGTTCTCAGGCTTACCCCGCCACGCCCCATGGATGCGAAAGTGGGCAGGACCGAATTTGCCTGCGTAACCACCGATCACGTCCAGACTTAGCCGTGGCCTGGTGAAGGCCGCAAACGCCGCTTCTTTCGCCGGCGTCGAAGTCGAACGAAGCCGCTCGAGCAACTTCTTCTCGACGCTTCGCCGCTCATCGGCGTCCTGGAACACCTCCCCGACACCGCCGTAGGCGAAAGTCTGGGGGTACGGAGCCGCGTCGGCCTGCGCCTCCCACAAGAGGCGAAACTCGTGAGTCGAGAGCGTCCATGCATCCCCGGAACTCATAACCGACGCTGGCCGCTCTTCGCGAACCACAGGTACTTCGCCGGGGCGGGGCGATCCATCAACGCCAGATAATCAGCGCCGTTGCCGCTTCGCGCACATGTGGAACAGGCCCGAACCCGAGTCCCCACGGAGTGCTCCTTAGCGGTCAGAACGACTTGTCGGGGGTCAGGGTATTCGACGTCGACTCCCCCATCACGCCCCGTCGTGTCCGACTGTGGAATCTACATCGGCACGCCGCACAAACGCACGACAGGCCCGACAACCACAACACAGCACAACGCCCCCGTTCCGAAGAGAACGGGGGCGCTGCGTCGAACGACTTACTGTGCCGTCGCCTCGTCACGCTTGGGCAGGACCCAGTTCGGACGGACGTAGTGGCAGGTGTAGCCGCCGGGGTTGCGGATCAGGTAGTCCTGGTGCTCCGGCTCGGCCTCCCAGAACGGGCCCGCGGGCTCGATCGTGGTGACCGCCGGCCCGGGCCACAGCCCTGAGGCGTTCACATCGGCGATGGTGTCGCGGGCAACCCGCTCCTGCTCATCGCTCTGCGGGAAGATCGCCGACCGGTAGCTCGACCCCACGTCGTTGCCCTGACGGTCCTTCGTCGTCGGGTCGTGCGCCTGGAAGAAGAACGCCAGGATGTCGCGATAGGTGGTCTGCGTCGGGTCGAACACGATCTCCACCGCCTCCGCGTGACCGGGGTGGCGACGGTAGGTGGCGTGGTCGTTGCTGCCGCCGGTGTAGCCGACGCGCGTCGAGATGACGCCGGGCTGGCGGCGGATCAGGTCCTCCATGCCCCAGAAGCAGCCGCCCGCGAGGACGGCGGTCTCGGTGCCGGGGCGGGTGGTGACCTGGCCGGTGTCGGTGCTCATCGTGCGTTCTCCTCGGTGGTCGTGGTGGTGAACAGGGCGCGGTACTCGCCGTAACCCTGCTCCTCGAGCTGGTCGACGGGGACAAACCGCAGCGCAGCACTGTTCATGCAGTATCGCTGCCCGCCCGCCGAGCGGGGGCCGTCGCCGAAGACGTGGCCCAAGTGGCTGTCGGCCGACGCCGAGCGCACCTCGGTGCGCTTCATCAACAGCTTGCGGTCGGACTTGGTGGTCACCGCGTCGTCCTCGATGGGTCGGGTGAAGCTGGGCCACCCGGTCCCGCTGTCGTACTTGTCGGTCGAGGAGAACAGCGGCTCGCCGGACACCACGTCGACGTAGATGCCGGGCTCGTGGTTGTCCCAGTACTCGTTGTGGAACGCCGGCTCGGTGCCGTCCTTCTGGGTGACCCGGTACTGATCGGGGGTCAACGCCTTCACGGCCTCGTCGGTCTTGCTGTAACGCGAGTTCAAGAGAACCTCCTCCGACGACGCTGGCTGCGTCGTCCTCCCTCTCAACCAACGAGAGTCCGGTTTTGGTCCCGTCCTCACGAGGACCGGCAACGACCGTCAAGCCAATGTCTGTTTAGGAGATGTGAGCTCGCGGCATCCCCGCGATACGCCGGGTCCGCTAGTCACCGTGGGCGCCTGATGGCAAGCTGACCGTCGGAATCAAGTTCGACGAACGGACGACCCTCAGCGATGAACCGGCCAGAGAGGTCGATTGACTCGATTCGCCGGTCGAAGTCAGCTGCCCAACGCACCCGCACTTCCTCCTGGTCACGGGCTGAGACGAAGTCATAGGAGCGGTCGCCGCGCAGAACCGCGTCGACATCCGCTGAGGTGCTCATGGTTGACGCCCGTCGAGTTCATCGGCGAGGTCATGACGTCCAAGCGCCCGGAACGCTTTCGTGTACTTCGTCCGGAGCTTCACCTGCATCTCCGGCGGCAGCCGCCCCATCCGGCCGGGGTCGGTGTTCTCGCCCAGGTCGGCGAGCTTCACCGCGGTCGCGTCGGGGTCGCGGCTGATCTCGGCGTAGTAATCGTCGGGGGACTGGTCGTCGCGACGCGTCACCTTGCCGACGACGTCGATCACGGCCTGCGGGATACCCCGCTCGAGCAGGTCGGACGCGGTGAACTCCGAGTCCTCGATCACGTCGTGCAGAAGCGCCGCAGCCACGAGGTCCGGCCGCTCGGGATCGACCCGACGCGATACCGCTCGCGGATGTTCGATGTAGTCGACGCCTAGCTTGTCCATCTGTCCACGGTGCGCCTCGACTGCGATGGCGTCTGCGATCTGCACAAGATCCGATCGGCCCGTGCTTTCATTCCCCGCCATCACCTGAAAAAGTTCTTGAACCAGCCCTTGGGGAGGCGTGTCTTGAGACTCTTCTCCTCGACCGGCTTCACATTCAGCTCATTCGCGCGGTCGAGTACCGCGTTTGCAAGCTGCGGGCTGTGTGACGACATATATCGCCCACCCACTTTCCCGCGTCGCATTCGATTCAGTGCGAATCTCGCGGCTCCACGTCGCAGGGCACCAGACCGTGTCAGCGCGTCCTTGAAATCAGCGATGGACGCAAACTGAATGACCTCCTCATATGAACCACCGGACTGGTGCTGCTGGCCGATCGGAAACATCCTCAGCTGCACAGTCGACCACAGAGTCGGCAGGAAGTTTTTGTCAGTTCCGACTGACACCGTGAGCTTGCCGGACTTCCGGTCCTCCACAAACCAGAGCAACTCGAGGAATGCCATGTTCACGGTGCAAACTCGCTCGAAGTCCTTGTTCTTCCAACCCGGGCATGTGATGACCCACCAGTCGTACACCGTCTGCGGGGCGTAGGGGATACATAGTCGGGCGTAGAGCGCCACTGCTTCGACAATGTCGGCCTTATCCGACCGCTTCTCAAACTTTCTCCAGGCCTTTTCCGCAGCAGCCGCGCGATCCACAGCCTGCGAACTAGACGAGGAACGCCAGGTAGAGATCGGATCCTCGAGCCAGGCGGCTTGATCCGCCTGGCTCATGACGTCATCTAGTACAGAGTCACCCACGATGACCGCTGCATGCTCACGATTCATGACGACAAAGTTGGATGAGTCCTCCACGGCTTTGTGGACCAGCTTGCGCTCGACCTCACGAAGCTCCGCCGACGTTTTCGCCATCGGCCGATACCTAAAGTTCTGGATGTTCGACACCGGTAGGAACTCCTTGACGTGCGATCTCATGCGTTTCACGACGTGCTGTGTCGCGATACCGATGTAGATGCGGTGCTCCGAGTCCCCCCAGAGGTAAAGGCCAGGCGCCGCCCCACCGTGAGCCTTCGAAAAGGCGCGGAAGTCTGAGTCCGTCGCGGGCACTGGGTCGCCGAACCCATGCTTCTTCGCCCACTGGGCGACCTTCGGGCCCGGCGTCCAGTTGGGCTCGATCGAATTAGGGAGCTGAGGCACGGCCCGACGATATCCGCAGACCACGACAGCTTTGGTCGATTTCCGGTCTCGATACGGGTGCCCGGCAGCGCGGCGAAGCCGGGGGCAGCGAGGTGTCATCCCGTTCCGCCACCTGTATCGGCGAGCCACGCCGGACAGCCTGCGACCAGCCGTGGACGTGCGTCCACTGCAGCTACGCAGTGGTGACCGGACTACTTCCACGAGTGACGGTGGGCGGTGGCGTGCGCACGCATTCAACATCGGCGATGGATCGGCCCGTCACGCCACACCGAGCCGGCGAGCAAGTTCCGATCCACCGACCTCGAGAACGAAAGCCGGGTCACCACAGACGACGAGTTGTTCGCGTGCGCGGGACAATCCGACGTACAGGCGCTCCTTCGAGCGGTCATGTGCTGCAGTCTGATTCATGGCGAGCACCACGACATTGCGTTCGAGACCCTTGAATCCGAGGACGTGCCCGTAGAAGATGTCGTCCCCGTCCCAGAACGTGTCCCAGTAGGCCGCGTTGCCGTCGGCTTGCCTCTCGGCCTGAACGGGATGTCTACTCCCCGTGGTGAGGAGTGCGATGTCCTCGGAGCGCCACCCCTCGTCGATCAACAGCTCGACCTGGCCGTCGGCTTCGTCGACCGCATCCTGCGGACTACACGAGATGAAGCGGACCGCCGGGCCGTCACCACCGTGCATGCGCATCCGCTGGCCGACCAGCGGCGTGAACGCCTCGGCGATCTGACGCGTGTTGCGGATGTTCGCGTCAAGGATCAACGGCACCAGGGGGACCGGCGGCGATCCCTGCCGGTCGAACACGCGCTGGCCCTCGTCGCTGAACACGTACACACCCCCGTTCTCGGGATCACGAAGGCACGCCAACAGAGGTGTCCACCAGTCGTCGGCGAAGTCCTGCGCCTCGTCGACGACGATCGCGTCGAAACGCTTACCTGGCGGCAGCTCGCCGGCGAGACCCGCCATGATCGCGGGCAACTCGTGCTCCCAGAACCGAACCGTGTCGTCGGTGCGCACACCTTCGTCTGGTCCGGCCGGCGCACCCCACTGCTTGCCGAGCTCATGGAACTCGCCCACGTACGCGGGTTGCTCACGACGAGACCAGCGGTCGGTGGACCGACGCAGGAACGACGCAAGGCCGTGCGAGTAGCAGATCAGCGCGACGCGCTTACCGTCGCGACCCATCCGCCGCGCCTTCTCCATGGCCAAAAACGTCTTGCCACTGCCGGCGCCACCGCGGACCTCGACGCGCGGTAGAAGCGACGCCGCGTGCAAGATCATGACCTGCTGCTCCGAGAGGATGTCGGCACTGTCCTCGTTCTCCTGCGCACGCGCGACGACGTCGTGTTGCGGGAGACCACGCCCGCCCAACGCGAGCTGCAGCTCTTCGATCCCCTTCGAGCCGATGAACAGCTCACCGGTGTCACGATCGACCAGCGCAGCACGCAGCAGTGGCAAGAACTGGTCGAGCTGATCGCGGTCGATCACCTTCCACCGCGGGCAGTCGGGCAATGCAAAGTCCGCCGCGATCGACGTGTGCGGGAAGACCACCATGTGGGTCCACCGCACACGGCCCTGCGTCCACCGCGGATCGGCCTCGACGAAACTCCGCAATGCGTAACACGCACCCAGGACCTGAGCCACCGGGTCGATCCGGTGCCGGCCGTCGTCCCTGCCCTGCCACCAATCGGCACCGTCGTGGGTGATCTCGCCGGCCTTCACCTCGAGACACACGATCCCGACGCCGTCGATGGCGACGACGAAGTCGATCTCGTGATCCTTGTCGTGATCGGTGACCCGCTGCCCGACGACGATCAGGTCATCGCCGACGAACTGGTCGACGAGGCACCGGTAGACCTTCTTCTCTGCGGAGTTCGCGAAGCGGGGTTCAGCCGGGATGGTCTGCGCCATCCCACCACCCTGACACGGCCGTACGGTTCGTCAGGCCACTTCGTCGAGGATTCGGCCGGCTGCGATTCGGTCGACAACTCGGTCGTCGGCAAGTTCGTCCCGAAGCTCCGGGTGCGACCAGTAGAAGTGAATGAGCCAGAACGCTGCGCGGTTGCCCATCGGCCAGTTGATCGCGATCGAAGTCGGGCGCTTCTGAGGGCCCTTCTTCAGCAACCACGCACGACTCGGCGAGTACATGCGGTCGCGCTTCTTTTTCTGCTGCGGCGTCAACGTCATGTCGGCAATCTCGTCCCACGCGATCCGGCGACGGCTGATGCCCCATTCCATGAAGTCGATCTCAGTCGGCGTCAGCGCGAGCCATCCACTCGTTCCGCGCAGCGCAGTTGCGATGGCGACCGACGCGAAGAAGAGACCGAGCATCGCCACCAGCACCGGAAAGCTGCCGTGCTGGCGGCGCGACAGATCGAACTCGAGCGACCCAGTCCACACACCGATCGAGAAGGTCGCGCAACCGAGGGTCGCAATGAGGGATACGGCGATCAGCCCCACCGTGGCACCGAGCTCACGCTGAAGGCGTAGCTCACCATCTCCGTGCTCAGCCGTGAACTCCTGCATGGCGGAACTGTCGGCGCCAGGCCGGACGCGTCCGATGAGCAACGTCGGGATCAGGCACACCACTGCGGCGGGCACGTAGAAAAGAAGGTACGGCCAACGGGTCTCGACCACTGCACGGACACTGAGAAAGGCAAAGAACACTCCGAACGCTGTGAACATCAACAGCCCTGCGACGGCTTTCAGTGAATACGGATTCCATTTCGGCTGAAACCCGTTCGGCGGCGGCAGTTCTGACGTCACCGACACAGCATGTCACCCACCTTCTCACCGAGGGATGACCCAATCCAGCCTCCACCCAGGCTTCCGGCGAAGGCACCGAAACCAGCACCCACCGGATTCTCGGTGAACAAACCGAGCCCCCAAGCGCCGGCCTGTCCGCCGACCTCGCCCCCGACGAACCCTCCGGTCCCGGATGCGACCGCGACACACTTGTCCTCCAGGGTCCGCGCTTGGTACACGTCGACGAGTGAGGTTGCGATGCCGACGGCAGGCCCGGCATACCGCGACCCGACCTCCACTTTGCTGGCGGTGGCGGCAGAAACACGGGGGATGTCGTCGGACTTCTCAAGCCCATTTTCCACGCCGGTGAGTGCGCTCCCCACCGTGTCGGACACAGGATGCTGCCAGAGCTTGTCATCCGCCGGGATCTCGCGGCTGTAACCGCCGACGTCGATCCTGGCCGACTTCACACCGTTCGGTGTCTGCGTGTAGACGATCGTCGTTCCGCTCGCAAAATGGGTCTCGGTGTTCTGAGTTCCGTCCACCCACTTGTACGACGACACCGTGGACACGTATTTGCCGGACGGATCGAAGGTCGTCACCGAGACCTTGTCGTGCTGAGCGGTGTTCGGATTCTCTTCCCATGGACGGGCAGGAGGATCGACGGTGTCGATCACCTGACGGCTGCCGTCCTGCATCTCCAAGGTCTTCCTGCGGTACCCCTGATAGCCGTCATGCTCGGGCACGTGCTCCTCACTGACCTTGCGCGGCGTGGATGCCTCCCATTGCCGCCGGATGGTGTCCTGCTGCAGCAGTCCGGTGACCGGGCTCGCAGGGTTGGGCGCCTCATCGGACGGGGGAAGCGAACCCGGCAGAGGCATTCCGAAGAGCTCACTTGGCGGAGTGATCCCAAGCGCCTTCACCGCACCCAGAAGTGTCTGAGGATTGTCCGCGTCGGCCAACGCGACGAGGCGCTCGTTGATCACCGTCTGCGCTTCGCGCTGCGCTCCCCGTGCGTCGTCGATCTCGTCTGCAGTCCATGGAATCGCTGCCAGTTCGACCACCCACTGGTCGTCGACGGTGAACTTGCCTGTCGCCTCGACGCCGTGTGTCGCATCGAGCAGATCGTTCTTCGCTCGCGAGACCGCGTGGTACGCAGTGGTCAATGCGGACGCGACCGCCGAGCAGATGTCGGAGACGTAAGCGGCGAACTTGAACCCTCGGTCGAAGGCGCCTTGCGCAGCGTCGTGCGCGACACCGGTCCATCCCTGATCGACGGGCAATGCCGCGCAATAGGTGCGGGCCGCCGATGAAGCTTGCTCGATGCTGTCGCCGCCGGCGGTGATCCCGGGTGCGGCGTTTGCAAGCCCTTCTGGGCGCCAGGTCTCGAGCCTCGAGCGTGACGGGATCACTGCGCCGGCCACGCCTTGTTCAGGACGGTGGCCGCGTCTTGGTCGGTCATCCGGTAGTCCCGGGCTGCGCCGGCGACATGGCCGGCCGTGCCGCGGGCGGATTCGGCGTACGCCGTCACCTGCTGGCCTAGCTGATGACCGATCTGCTGCGCCGCCCACTGCAGCGACGAACCCGGGAGGCCGTCGCAACCGGCCTCGACCGCACGATCGACGTGTGCGGACTGAGCGGTGTCCGCGGCTGAGGTCGCCTTGTCCGCGAGCGCACGTAACCGCTCAGGGTCAACCCAGACTGATGACACGAGCCCTCCTCTGCGTCGTCAACCGTTCGCCGTAAGACAGTACAGTTCGACGTCGGCGAGCGCGTTGCACTGTCCACAGGCTCGGTTGCCACAACTCATCCACGCCATCTCGCTGGCAGGTTCATCTTCACGAAGCAATGTCGTCGGTTAGCGATCTGATAAAACAGGACGGACAAACACGACATGGGGAATGTGTCGGGGTGTCGACCTAAGCTCCGTAATCCTGACAGCGGTGCCGGCTCCGACGGATTCGCTGAACACGGCAGCACGTCGACGGTGTATCTGTACGAGCCGAAGGGCCTTGATGAAACTTGTGTATCTGCACGGCGTCGGCGACGGTGACGTCGACCGCGGATGGCTCGCCGGCCTCAACGAGGGCCTCGAAGCGCAGAAACTTTCTCCGATCAGCGATGACGACATCATCGCGCCGCTGTACGCAGACATCTTGTTGTCGCCTGACGCGGAAGCTCCCATCCCGAAGCCGACAGCTCAGGGCGCCAAGGCCGATGTCTCCGCCGAGCGCGCCGAATTCCTGAACCGGCAGATCGAGGCCGCAAGGGCCGTCGGCGCAGACCCGTCGGTGCAAAGCCTGGGATTTCCGCTTCTGGACGTCGAACCACCAGAGTGGGCGCTTGGCAAGTTGAAAGGTGCCCTTCCCGAGAAACTTTTTGCCAACGAGATCGGCCAGATCAAGGCATACGCCTACCAGAAGGGCATCCGCGGAGCCGTCCTGCAACGAGTGCTCTCGCAACTGCCCGCCGAGGGTGAGGTCGTCATCGTCGGACACAGCTTGGGCAGCGTGGTGACCGTCGATCTGATCAGTCGTCTCCCCAGGAACATCGATGTCCGACGGGTGGTCACCATCGGAAGCCCGGCCAACACAGCGCTCTTCACCACGTCGAGGCGAGAACTGATCGGGAACTTCCCCTACGGTTCGACAGATTCCTGGCTGAACTTCTTCAGCCCTCGCGATCCGGTGACACGTGCTCGCGGACTCGCGGGCGTCTTCGCCGACGTCCAAGACTTCCGCGTCGACATCGGTGGGGCCGGACACCGCTCGAAGGTGTATCTGCGAAACACCGCCGTAGCGCGCGCCGTCGGAACTGCGTTCCACAGTTCACCGCTGACGCCTCCTCGCACCAGCCGCGTCACGACGTCGCTGAACGATGATCTGGCAGCGCTGATTCTCGAGCTGCATTTTCGCTATGCAGTTCGAGATGCGATCACAGACAAAAAGGTACAGCCGCGTTACGCAGAAGCAGCACGCATCAAGCGCGCCGAACTGGTCGCAGAGATCTGGGAGGCCGACTCGAACGGGATCCCACTCCCCCGCGAATTCCACCAGCTCGCCGAGGGGAAGACTCCCGGCATCCCGAACTACTGGACGGTCAAGGGACTGATCGAGCAGCTGACGATCCTCGCGCTCAGTGACCTCATCGCTCCGTTTGAGATCGACATCGAGGATGCTGCGTTCAAGGCGCTTCCGTCGATCGCTTCGAAGTCCGGGCTACCGCCCGGCTTCGGTGGCGAGTTGGAGTCAGTCGTTCGCGCGTTCAACGCGACGATCACCAAGATGACCAAGCCCGGGGCGAATTGGGGCCGTATTGCTTTCGCGGCCGCCGGGGTCGCGGTCATCGCGATTGCGCCCTACAGCCTGTTCGCCCTGGCACCTACGGGGGCGGCCGGCGCGGCTGCCCTGAGCGGCGGGTTGGCCGCGCTCGGACCCGGCGGAATGGCCGGCGGTATTGCGGCGATCGGCGGGATCGCAGGAACCGGCGCGGCGATCACGACCGCAGCCGCTGTCGGCGGAAGAGTCGACGGCGCACGACTGAACTCCGGTCAGCTGCTGCTCGCTACCGCAGTCGCATATGCGCAGCACAAGTTCGGACACGACTACGACGAGGACATCTGGCGAAAAGCAACTGCGGTCTCCGCCGAGCTTTCGGCACAGGTGAACACGGTGGAGCCGATCAGCGACCCGAAGTCCCGATCCCTCACCGCCCTAATCGCGGAGCGAGACCTGGCCCGCAACCTGGTTACATTCCTCGAGAGCAACGGACTGGTGCCGGCGGACGCCCAGCAGATCGATCTGGAGAACGACCAGCGCTGAATCGTGGCCGCCCTGATCGATCAGATCGCCCTACCGGGGTGGGCAACATCGGGCATCGTGAAGCGCGTGAGTACGGATTCGTTCGAGGCGCTGATCGACGCTGACGACAAGGTCGCCAGGATCCTCTATCTGAGCACCACATCAGGGTGCTTCTATCGAGATCTGGGCGACTGGATACCCATGCACCCCGACGATAATCTGCCCTTTGATCTGCTCGACTACGAGTCCGTTCGCGTCGATCAGCTTGCCGTGGTCGAGTGGGACGTCGCGGAGAAAACAGGGACGACCCTCTCCCGAGTAGCCATCGCGATGTACGTGCTCGACGACGAGGCCGTGGGCCCCACCAATAGGTGGCAGACGGACCCGCGGATGTTTGATGTCATCATCTCCGACGGCTCCGCTGGGGACGCACCCGCGCCGGGCCCGGTGACCACCGCGATCTCCGACCTTCGTTCCAATCCACTCGCTCGGCTCATGCCTGGTTCGAGGGAGCTTTTCCACTCGAACCTCCTTGCTTGGTATTTCGACGTCATGGCCCCGGAGGCAATGCCCGTCTTTCAATCACTTGCCGGCCTCGACGAGACGCCGAACCATGCCGCATCGATTCAACGGGAGAGCAAGAACCTGGATCTGGTGGTTCTGGACGACGCAGGCAAGGGCTTCGTCCTCGAGAACAAAGTGTTCAGCCTCCCTGACACGGAACAGCTGCACCTCTACTCGGCGAAGATCCGGAAGTCGAAAGATCTGTCCGGAGCACGACCCGTGCTGCTCAGCCTTGCCGATCCCGGCTGGCCGGAGGGCGAGTACACCGCCAAAGGGCGGAAGAACGACGAGAAGGTGACGTGGACGCGCGTCTCCTACGCCGATCTCGCGAAGATGATGCGGAGCAGCATTCCTGGTGACTCGACGTCGTACGAGTGGTTGACGGTCGCTCTGTACTGTTCGTTGATCGAGTCCCTGGACGAACTCGCCAGCAGTGTCACTCATATCTCAGACGACTCCATCCCGTACGCGGGAATCCTGGTCCCCGACGACGACTCCTTCGGTAATCAGATCCGGAGGTCACTGGCGAAGCTTCAGGCCGACGCGATCGCCGCCTACGTCAGGTCGCGTCTTGCGGAGACCAAACTTCGCCGGTCGGTAAGACCGGGGATGTCGAACTCGCTCCCGCTCGTCGAGGCGTTCTACACGAAGACCGGATACAAGAAGACGACAGCTGCAGGTTGGCAGCTGCAAGGCGGAAGACTGCGCCTCTTCGCGAACATCCCGACGCTGGCAGGCAGCACCGATGCAGCACGCCAGAAGCGGATCGACTGGGGGAGCGCCCACCCCGGGCTGTTCGAATTCAACAGTATCGCGGCGACCCTCGGGACATCGGCGGCGTCTGCTGGACCCGTCGACGGATTCAATCGCTTCGATCCAGCCTTTATCTACCGAAGCATTCCGGCGGCGAACCTGACCGTCGGGCAGCTGGTGTCCATCGCCGAGACGCATCAGACGGCTCTTGAGACCAGTGAGTGGTAGCAGCGGGGGGCGCTCGTGAGTAGATAGGTCGAGAGAAGCACGCTGTCGCGCTCGAATCCGCCGTCGCTCTACCGCCCAAGCATGACAACGCACGAGGAACATTCCAGAGCATTCACTGACGAGGTGACTCTCTCGACAATCCCGCAGGCCGCGGCCATGTAACCGCTGCATTAATGAGCCGCGCGCGCCTCTCAACAGCCTTTATCGCTTGTCGGTCCTCTACGGACAGCGAAGTGGTGGCCAGGAGGAGGGGTGACGGAAGACGCTCCCACAGAAACAACGCTCCGGTTCCGGAACCCCCTGGGAGCCGACATTGCGACCTTCTCCAACTGCGAGCAATCGGCTCTTGTTGGCAGGAGGGCAATTCGGAATCTCAGAAGTGCATCTGCCAGTCCCTCGCCGAGAGACTCGACAGCGCCATCGACGATCTCTCACCAGTGGCCGTCGACAACCTTTCAAACGTCGCCCTGAAGCTCACGCCGGCCGACCTGGCTGAAGCCGGCGGTCGTACTCCCCGGGGGGGGTGGCTCACGGCTCCCCCTCTAGGGCGACTTGGTCGACTTCGGCGGTTGACGACGCCAACGCGACTAGGGTTGAGCTGGCCTGGGCCCGGATCGAAACGAGGCGATCACGAAGGTCGGTGCGTGTTGACTGCGCTTCTTGTATCTCCTCAGCCATCGCGTCGATGCGTTGAAACTCGGGCCTGAAAATTCCGTCCAAATCCTTCCCGATCGTGTCAATTGCATCAGTAACGATGGCTTCAGCTTGAGCCATGATCTGCTGCGTGACGCTTCGACGCCGATCGTTACGGGCGTTCTCCGCCTTGACGGCTGCGCGCTCGTGGGCGTAGACACCGTAAGCTTCAAGCCCGACACCGACGACGGCTCCGCCGACCTTGGCTGCTTTGCCGATTGAGTTCGCGGCTTTGACAGCCTCCCATGGCTTGAATTTCTTGCCGAAAGCGTGGCCAATCTTCAGCACGACCCCGTGCCCATTGCTTCCGGCGGCACCCTTAACTCCGCTCCCGGCACCCCAGAACTTGCCAAACTGGTTCAGGTACTTCGAGAGGTCACCTCTCCAACGCGGAGCAGCTGGCGCTCCCGCTTTGCCCGGCCGTACAAGCACCTCTTGGCTTTCGAAGTCGGCGGTCTCCGGGTCGGCGATATTGCCTGCGATGCGGCCGTACGGGGTCGCTGCGATCGCAAGAACCTCTGAGGCAAGGTCATCGAACTGAATCTCGAGAACCTGCTTCACGGAGGTCCGGAACCGCTCGAGCGCCGCGCCGAGGGCCTCGTTGAGTGCTGCCGTGTGGGTCGAAAGCACCACGTCCGAGAGCTCGCCGGATTCTTCGTCGCGCTCGATGGCGTCCGCGAATTCGGTTGCGGCTCGTATGGCGTCATTACAGAACACAGCTGATCGTTCACTCAGGAGATCACTGAGATGGATCCGCCTCTTGGACAGCGTGAGACGATGGCGCGCAAGAACCGAGAGGGCTGCTTGGGCGCTCGGGTCTTCAGTTAGCAAGGCCGACGCCTCGAGCGAGATGGCTACGAGGAGCTGCAGTGGCTGGCTCAACCTGCCTAGTTCGCCGTTCCGGCTGGCGAAGCTGTTGATGAGGGCTGACAATTTCGCCAATCCGGACGCCTGGATGAAGGCTTGGGAGTCGCTCGGGGAGGTTTCACTCAAGTCGAGGCCATCGAGGTAATACTGAGCGTCGCACTCGACCCAGGGCACTTCTTCGAACGAGCCAAGTGCATCCTTGATCGCCGCTTCGCGGTGCCCGGGAGCAGCGTCCATCGTCCCCGCCTTCGTGATGACGATAAGCGTCTGACGCGACTTCGCGAGCCTCCCGAGCACGTCGCGGAGATGCGTGACGAGCACATCGTCGAAAAGTTCGACGGGCACGGCGAACAGCACGAGGTCCGCCGCTGCCAGCGCTCGCTCGGCAAGTTCGTCGTGGCCTGGCCGATCGGCGTGCACACCAGGCGTGTCCACCAGCCGCACGTCGCCGTCCCAGTCGTACTCGGTGACCTTGTCGGTGGTGACGCCCGAGCCGATTGGGATCCTGAATGCTCTATTCGTCAGCGCCTCGATCAGCGTCGATTTGCCTGCGCTGTGATAACCCGTGAACACCAAGAGCGGAGTGGGGTGCGCTTCTACCGACATACGATCAAGCAGTGGCTGGCCGAGCATTGGATCGAGATCCTCAAGGATGTTTCGGAGCTCGGTACTCAGGACGCGTGCAGCGCGCGAGGATTCTTTGAACAAGTTCGGAGTCATGGGGTTCTGGTCCTTCGGCTTGACTCGATCTGAATCTGCTTCCCGACGTGAGAACTCAGACCTTCAGACCACGCTCGGGTGACCGAACTTGGAACGTCAGCGTCGACGCGAATCACGGCGCAGGTGTTATCCACCTTGACGATCTCAACTGCTGCGTCGACGAGACCGCGCACATACGACACTGCGCTTGATGGCTCGCTTCCGAGCGTCTGAGTGCTGCCGCCGGCGAGGCGCTCGCCGATATTGGCCGGGAGTGACTCGACAGAAGCAGACTGCTCGAACTCGACCAGAATGCAGACTCCTGGGACCCGGGTCGCTTTTTTGACGGAACTCGCGAGGTCCTCGCAGCCTCCGATGCGGAGTAGAGCCGAGGCAGTGTCTCGGTCGAGTTTGCGTAACAGCGCACGCAATTCGTCGGCGCCGTCGGCCCACACTTCGGCCAGACGATCCAGCGCGGCGCAATGTCGGTCGTCGCGCGCACGCTCCCGCGACAGAAAGTCATACAAATCCGCGAGTCGAGCTCCTATCGCCGTCCGATAGTGCTCAGCGAGGTCATCCAGGATCGGGCCGACCTGTTTACCCACCTCGCCGCGTCTCTTTCGCAGTACGGCGGCCTTGCCCTGAAAAACGCGGTCAGGGACCCGCTTCAACGGTCTCAACACGGCGCCGAGCACGGGACTGCCGACGGCGGCGATCGCAAATCCCACCGGGCCTGCCGCCAGCGCGCCGATTCCGATCATGGCCGCTGCGCCGCCTATCCCGACCCCTGCTCGCAGAATCCGGTTGCCCCACACAGCGTCTGGGTCCGAAAGCTCGCGAAAATGAAACTGCTCGTGAGCCACCTCTGCCCACTCCGTGTTGGCTTCTTCGATCGTGGACTTGATCTCATCAGCGAGGCCGATCAGCCGCTCTTGCAGGGTCGTTTGTAATTCGTCCCTGAGAGCGGCCAGCGTACGGAACCATCGCGCTTCGAGTGACTTCCCGAAGTCGGTTACTTTGAGGTGCCAATCGCGACGTCGGCCCACCAAGATTTCGATGTCCGACTCCATTTTTTCGCCTGTCGCGCGCACCACACGCTGGAGTCGCGCGTGCGCATCTTCCGTTGAAGCACGGTCCTGCTCCGCCTGTTGGCGAAAAGTGGCCGCTCCTGCCTCAAGGGAACAGGCGATAGCGTGCGCATGTGCGCGCTCCCGGTCGACGAGGCGGAGGGTACGGCGGATCTCACGGTTGGCATCGTGCTCCCGCTGGAGTGCTGCCGTCAGGTCGTCAATTCGACTCGCATCTCGAAGTTGGGTACCGCGGGCGCCACCGACGAATGATTGCGACGCGGCGAGCGCGTGGACGCGCACGACCGCAAGGGGTTGCACGCCCACGTCAGCCAAATGCCGTTTGATCTCGTCGACAAGACCCTCCTTGTCGCCGAAGACGCGGTTGGGAAAACGGAGGAGGTTCAGTTCGCCGACGCCCCCGAGCGATTGTCGGCAGTTGATCACAACGATGATCGGCTTCCCAATCGCTGCCAGGTACTTCAAGGTAGTGGCAGACTCCTGCTGGATTGAGTCGCTGCTGTTCACCCACAGAATTACATCTGCGGTTCGCGCAGCATCGAGGGCCATCTCCGTGTCATCAGCGCCGTCTTGGGCCCCGACCCCCGGAGTGTCAACCACCTCGATCTGACCCCCCGCAGAGGCCGCTGCTCCGAGAACGTCTCGGGAGAAGCGCTGGCGCCCGTCACCTATTCGATCCTGATGCGAGTCCGTCAATGCGGCGAGCAGGGATGACTTGCCTGCCATGGTCCGCCCCATCATCACCACACGCATCAGCGGCCGAGTTTGCTCTGGCTGTGTGGGCGTTGCAGTTGACTCGATGTGGCTGAGAGCATTGGTCCCGGCGACGAAGGCATCCTCCGCCTCGTGGACAGCGCGGTCGCGAAGCCCGTCGACGATCGACCGAAACGTGGTCAGGCTGGTTGTCAACGCTTGGTACGGGTCGAGCGACTCTGGCTCGTTGCCGAGTAAAGATGGGTCCAGCCGCTCCGTCTGGGAAATCGGCATCGGATACACACACATGTTAGGCGATCTTGCCGCACGGTCGCGGGATCGTCCCGTCTACCGAATTCTTTCGCGCTCGACGAACAGCCATTTCTCGAACTGTACGAGTCGACGCATCTATGCGATGGCTCGACGTTCGCGGGGCGACTCGTCGCGCGTTCGACGCAGGCAAGGGTTTCCCGATTTCGATCACTATTCAGTCCAACACGCGAGTCATCACGGATGAGCCGTTTGCGCGACATAAGACGAGTTCAACTCGGCCTACTCGCTCCCCCGTCGCCTTCGACAGCGGCGACGCGTAAATGCCGGGCTGGGTGAAGTAGGCGTCGAAGGTGGCGGCGGTGACGCCGAGGTCGGTCTTGTAGTCGGCGATGACCAGGTCACCGTTGTCGCGGTAGACGAGGTCGGCGATGCCCTCGATCGCGGTCTCACCATTCGGCGCCATTCCGTACAGCGGCATCTCGGTCCAGTGCTCGGAGGCGGCAGCTCGTCGAACGACGTCGCTCGCCAGCGTCGATCGCACCATCGCAGTGAACGCCTCGATGTCGAAGACACCCGCTCTCCGGCCGATGGCCTCGGCGACCTCCGCCACCGACGGGTCATCCGGCTCGACGAGCCCAATCGTGTCGAGGACAGCGTGCAGCGCGGTCCCGACCTGCTTGCCGTGATCGACAGCTCCGGTCAACGCCGGCAACACCTCGTCGTCCGGTCGCGGCGGCACCGCGTACCCACCTTTCACGGCAGCCTGAGCCGGCGACTCCCCGTGCACGATCGACGTCACCGACATCAGCGACACCTTCGACGAGTTCTCCTGCACCACTGCGGTCGTCGCGACCCACTCATCCCAGGTTTCCCCGCCCGTCGACCGCTCGACGACCGGCTCCTCGAGCCGCTGAACGTCGCGAAGCTCCGGCGTCACCGGATCGACGACGGCGTCGAGCCCGGGCTGCAGGACCGCGCTCCACGCATCGCGAGTGCCGCCGTACCCCGACACCGCAAGCTGCGACTCGGCCCGCGTGCACGCGACGTACAGCAGCCGGATCCGCTCGGCCATCGCATGCTGCTTCTCGCGTGCGTTTGCAGTGTCATAGTCGACGCTCTTGGCACCCTTCGAGATGTAGGAGTGCATGACGCCGTCGTCGTCGACGATCAGCGCCTCGGCCGCACGCCGCACTCCCCCACTCATCCCGGCGAGCACCACCATCGGGAACTGCAGACCCTTCGCGGCGTGAATCGTCATGATGCGGACCGCATTCACGCCGATCTCCGGCAGCACCGCCTCGGCGACGCGCGCGGTCTCCTCCTGCTGCGTCGCCGCCCAGTCGAGGTACTCGCGCAGCGATCCGCGGTCCTCCTCGTACCAGGCGTGCGCCTGATCGACGACGAACCGCAGCCGCCGCCAGACGTCTCGGTGTCGCGGTGAATCCATCGACACCTCGAACACCCGGCGATCGACGGCGAGCTTGCTCAGCAGGCGCCCCGGCGTCAGCTGCCCCAGCTCGAACCACACCTCGCGCAGGTAGCGCAACCCGGCGGCGACGGGTGACTCCTCCTGTCCGGCCGGGGGATCGCCGTACCAGTTCCATTGACCCCCTGCGGTATTCCAGCGCAGCAGGTCGTCGTCACCACACCCGAACAGCGGAGTACGCAGCGCACCGACGAGGGCCGCCTCGTCGGCCGTGTTCGCCAGCGCCCGCGCAGTCAGCAGCAGATCGTGGACCTCCTGCGTCGAGTACACGAGCGACGATGCCTCGGAGCGGAACTCGATACCCGCGCCGTCGAGCGACCGTTCGAGGTAGGGCAACACCGTGCGCGACGGGATGAGGATGCAGATGTCCCGCAGATTGATCGGCTCGTGCGTGTAGCCGGCGCCGGCACGCACCTCCTTGCGCCACCCGGCGGTCACCGCGGTGTAGATGATCTGCGCGACGTCGCGGGCTTCCCGCGTCCGCGCGAGCTCGCTGCCGCTGAGGGTCGCCTCGTCCTCAGTGACGTCGGCCGTGTCCGCGAAGACGAACGCACCCGATCCGCCGGCGGGGCCCCACTCCGGGCGACCCGATGCGGCGTCGAGCGGTTGATACTCCGGCTGGATCCGCGGCTCTGCAGCGATGAGCGCGCCGAACACCTGGTTCACCCAGGAGATGACGGGCACCGTCGACCGGAAGTTTGTCGTGAGGCTGACGATGTCGGACGCCGGCGTCGCCTCCCGTGCAGTCATGTACGCGGCGATGTCGGCGCGACGGAAGCGGTAGATGGACTGCTTCGGATCACCGACGGTGAACAGGCGCCCCGTGACGTCGGCCCCGGCGACGATGTTGTTCACCAGTTCGAGCTGCAGCGGGCCGGTGTCCTGGAACTCGTCGAGCATGATCCGCTCGTACCGTGCGTGCACCGCCTCCTGCACCGCCGGGTCACGAGTGACGTTGCGACCCAGTACCAACAGGTAGTGGAACTCCAACGCGCCTGTCCGCCGTCGCGCGTCGGCCTCGTCGAGAATGGTCCGCGACAGGTGATGAGTCAGAACGGCGACGGCGCTGCCGATGTAGCGTCCGGCCACCTCTGGACCGAGGGCCTTCAGCTCGCGCAGCTGTTCCTTGATCTCCTTGACGCGCGCGGCGCCACCGGTCCAGCACGCTCCCTTCCCCTTGTTCGGCGCGCCCGGCGCAGCGAGCGCCAGGGCCACCCAGCGATCTGTGTCGATTCCTGCGCGCAGATCATCACGCCAAGCGAGCACCTCGGAGATTCGCACGGCGAGTCCGTCTTCCATGTCAGAGCAGTCGCCCAACAGTCGGCGGAGATCGTCGACGAGCGACTCGATCTCGCTGATGTCGGCTTCGGCGAGAGCTGGCGCTGACTCGCCGACGACGAGCCTGTCCCAGCTCTGGTCGAGCGCATCGGCGTACCCGCGCACCTGGTCGATGGACGCCCCGGCGGCGAGGATGATGCTTGTCGCGGCGACCAGATCCGGTGGGCACATGCCGCGGTCACCGAAGAGCTGCGCACGGATCCGCTGCCAGCGGTGGTCGAAGCCGAGCTGCGAGCCGAGTGCGTCGACGACGGAGATCCGCGGTGGCACGTGCGCCTCCAGCGGGTGTTCGCTGATGACTCGCGCCGCGAACGCGTGCAGGGTGCCGAGTGCGGCTGTGTCGACGGCGAGCAGTGCTCGTTCGGCGTGGGCCCCACTGTGCTGGGCGAGTTCGACGCGCACGCGTTCGCGGAGTTCGGCGGCGGCCTTCTCGGTGAAGGTGATGGCGGCGATGCGGTCGAGGTCGACGCCGTCCTCGATCACGAGCCGGCAGATGCGCGACACCATCGCGTGGGTCTTGCCGCTACCGGCGCCGGCTTCGACGAACAGCGTGCTGCGGGTGTCGGTGGTGATGCGTCGACGGGCCGCGGCGTCGACGAGTGCCTGCTCGGTCATCGTCACTTCCCGTACTTCGTTGTGTACTCGGCGATCTCGTCGACGTCGTCGAGGTTGGTCCAGCTGCGTCGGAGGCCGGCGATCCCGATGAGCTCGAGCAGGTCGTCACCCCAATGACTTTCGACGGGTTTCGGCGGGAAATACCCGGCGCGGATCGCGTCGCAGACCAGGCGCAAGTCGTCGACGAGGATGGCCTGAACCGCATCGTCGATCTGATACCCGACTTCCGCGTAGCCACCCTGGCGGGTGATGAACCAGTAGCGGGTGTCGACGGGGGCGCCGAGATCGCGGGCGGCGTGAGCGTAGATCGGGAGCTGGAACTTGGTTCCGCCGTCGGTGGGTGCGTCGGCGGTGATCCCGCCGAACGGCTTGGGTGAGCCGCTCTTGTAGTCCGTGACGCGTACGGCTCCCTCACGGAGGTCGATGCGGTCGATGAAACCGCTCAGGGTAATCGGCGCTCCGGGCAGAACGAGCTCGAGCGCGTCGAATTTGTGCTCGACGGCGTGGGGTCGCCAGCCGGTGCCGTGGTCGGCGAGGTCGTGTTCGTAGAAGTCCTCGATGTCGGCGCGGATGCGCGCCCGGTCGCGCTCCCACAGCTGGGCGAGCCAGCCGGGTGAATCATTGCGCTCCCGTGCGAGTTCGGCGTCGGCCAGTGTCAGCAGTCGGTCCAGGGATGGCTCGCCGCCGTCGATCCGCTCCTGGATGTACTTCTCCAGCGTTCGGTGGATGACGTTGCCGCTGGTGAGCGCGTCGATCTGCGGGTCGGCGTCGGGATCGTCGAGGACGCGCACCTTGAGGATGTCGGTGAGGAAGTAGCGATACGGGCTGGCGACCCACCGTTCGAGTGTGGTTGCCGCGATGGGCTCGTCGAATACGCGGATCAGATCAGCAACGTCGGAGACGTTGCCGTTGAACCGAGTGAAGCGGCCGTTGAGGCGATCGCTGCGCATGGCCATGCCGAGGGTGACGATCGGGTCGTCGAGGACACCGCGGCGCTCGCGTGCAGGGACGACGGCAAGGGCGCGTTGTCGCCACTCGGTGGCCGACGCGGCGCTGGTCCCGAGGCGTGGGTCGACGGATTGGACGGCTGAGTCGAAGGACTCGACGGTGACGATGGCGTCGACGCCGCGGGTGTCGTCGCCCCAGCTGGTGATGCCGACGGGGTGGCCGGCGAGGTGTTCCAGCGTCGGGAGCAGCCAGCGTGACGGGACCTTCTCGGCGCCTCCGCGGAGGCTGCCGCGGGGGAAGGTGATGACGCGGTGGTGTTCGCCGGCGGCGAGGGTGCGTTCGAAGACGGCGCGTTGGTAGGCGATGTCGTCGGCGGGCGTGATGCCGGTGACCTCGGGCGGGAGCAGCGGGTTCGGGGTGCGGCGTGCGGGGACGATCCCCTCCGCCGCGCCGACGATGATGCTGACGTCGAGGTCGCGTCCGACGCCGTCGCTGTGCGGTCCGATGCTGACGCCGACGCCGCGTGTGCCGACGCGCCCGACGTGCGATCGGATGCGTCGGTCCACCGCATCTGCGATCCGTGCGGCTGTCGGCGCCGGCGCGATGCCGTCGATCTGAGTGAGGTCGGCGATGAAGGTGCGGATCGCCTCGAGGTCTCGCGCGGCGAGTTCATCGGCCGGCGATCGGAACATCGAGTCGATCAGGCCGGAGAGGGCTGTGGACACCTCGGTCCAACTAGCTGCCTGGCGGATCTTCGTGAGCTGACGGCGTAGTTCAGTGACCCATGCATGCAGGGCTTCAGCGGCGGCCGTGTGGCTGCCCTCTACCCGTCCGGGCGCGAGCCGTTCCCAATCGTCACCTCGCACAATCGGGACCTTCTTGCGGGTCAGTCTCTCGATGAGCGGCTGACCCATCACTTCGTCGGCCAACGGCGGCTGGATCAGAACGCGTTCGGACGATGCGTCGAGCAGTTCCCGTCGCGGGATGTCGTCGGGATCGAAGCTCAGCAACGTGCGAAGGGCACGCGCAATCGGCCGGTCCGCGAGACCCTCTGCGGCCGGCCCATTGAATACGACACCGGCGGCCCCAAGGTGCTCGTGCAGTAGACGCAGGTACGGCTCACGCGATCCGTAGTGAATCCCGATCCGATGTGCAGGCGTCCCATCGGCCAGATGCTGCCGAACAAGCCGCGCGATCGCCCGCACCTCGTCGTCTGCGTCCGACGCATGGATGACCTGCGTCCCGAACGTCGGCTCGGGCGGATCAATCACCGTCCCCCGAGCAGCTAGCGCGTCGAGCAGTTCCTTTTCCTGCGGCGTCCGCGGCGTCGGGCAGTAGACGAGCACCTCACCGAGCGAGTCAAGGTTCGCCATCGCGGCACGGTGCGCTTCGCATGGCAGGTAGTAGCGATCGCCGAGCGAGGCCACCGCCGCGTCGTGAATCCGCAGCAGCTCCGCCACAAGCGGTGTCGGCGCAGAGATCGCCGAGCGGTCCAGGTGCGCGATCTCCCACGACGCCGCCACCAGGGTGTGAGCCGTGATCGGCTCGTCGACGGTCTCGTCGGACAGACCGGGCTACCACGCGAGCCGGGCACCGATCGCAACAGCAAGCGTCTCAGGCTTGAGTGCAGCTAGACGGACAAATAGCCGACGCCCTACCTCTGCGCTAAAGGCCGGTTGCGAGGAAATGACGGTGTTTACCAAACCACGCCGGGCGATCATCCTCAAAATAAGATCACTTCGCGCTGCCTCGCCCGGCACTAGAACAATGCTTGCTTGTGAAATCATTAGGCTCAAGGGCTCAGGAGCTCAGGAGCTTCGCTCGAAATTCGCAAGGACCTGCGAAGGAAATCTTCATCTACCTGGTCTCGGCAATCGATTCTCGGACTCAATATCTAAAGTAAAAGAACCTATTCCACCGAAGCATCATTCTCATCGAAGGTAGAAGGCTCATCCACTTCATTTTCTGGGTCGATCACCGACTCCTGAGAAGCAGACAAACTCGAAAACCACGCCTCCAATTTTTCCTCATCTAAATCAAACCATTTTAAAAGTGCCTCTCGAATCTCACGATTCGCTTCCCGCCGCGCAAGCTCCTCTCGATTCTGCAGATTGAGCTCCGGGCGTGTAGTCCGCAACGCCTTCTGCTTCTCTTGAGTAACATAAGCCACATAAGCGCTTCGTGCCTCGTCTCTCAGAATTTCGAGCTTGTCGCGGCGAATGAGACCAGTCAGATGTTCCTCCCCAGCCGGACACGCGAAAATTTCTAGCCAAAAATACCTGAACTGTACTGCCCTCGGCATATCCATGTTCGCGATAAGGTTAAGCGGCCACTTCGGTGAATTAGAAGCTCGCTTCGATAGAGCCAATCGTCTGTCGTACTTTCCGTGAGTTCGACTGTTCATCCAGAAATTAACCGTCGAAGCCAGGGGAATGGCTAGCTCCTGGGGAGTTAGACCATCTTCGCGGGCCACACAGAATAAGCTTGCAAACGAGAGCGCAAGTCCAAGCTGGCACGCGTGTGTATTAACCGCCTGATAGACCCGGGCAGCATCGTCCTTCCGCGACGCAGAACCAAGAAGCTCTTTTGCTCGCAACTCCTCAAATTCAGTCTGCCGCACCGCGATAAGCTCCCACGCTCGCACGACATCCGGCTTCTCAGCTGTAGAAGAGCGTCCAGGAGCTGCGACGTTTTCTTGCCAGTGCGTCGCAGCCTCACGCAGAGTCCAGAACATCCCTACGCCGCCGAAAACTGCATCGAATGCCAACGACGAGATTGCGTCATCGGCGATCCAATTTTGCTTTAGCACCCTAAGAGCTTGGGCGTGAGCCCGATAGGGGTGGATTTCGCTCAGCAAAGTTAGCAGGGAGAAACCCCATGTCTCCATAAATCGGGCCGACATAGGTTCGACAGCCGATTCCGGGAAATCCGCATTTCCAAGCGAGGTTCTCGCGAACTCTTCGCTCTCATCGACGACTGCCGGAAATAGCGTCTCGACATCGAGCTGCATCCGCATGAATGTGTCCATTTCATCCAACGGCTCTCTTCGGCCAATCTGTGCCGTCATATCATTGATATATTTTGGCGGACCAAATACTGCCCTTAGGACCATGAGCTTGAGTGCGTGAATATTGGTCATCGCGGACCATCGTGCGGACTGGGTTGTCTTAGTATCGGGGTTGTCGTACTCGATTGAATAAAGCGGCAGGAACCCGCCTCCAGCATCGTTCCGAAGTGTTGACAGCGCCGTCCGAACAAAGATATTAGACAGCTGCGTGTCCGACAGAAGAATCAGGCGCGACTCGCTTGGCGTCCGCGCCTCCTTATTGACATCGACGAATAGTTTTCGCGCCGCTTTATGTGGTTCATGCCCGGGTCCAAACATCTCGGGGAACCACACAATAGTTACTGGCACCTCGAGATCACTGACAGACGCGCCGTCGCTGAGCATATCCGTAATAGTGGACTCGTAAAAGTACTTATATCGAGCCCCCCGGGTCCCTTGCCATGCCGATCGCATCGTTCGATCTACCGCTAACAAGGCCATGGCGCGATGTTGACCATCGACAACGACCAGGCGAGCAAACTCGGAGTTCCAATGAACCTCTCCCAGCGGGATCGGATTAACCTCGCGAGAGCCGTCAACGAGAAGCCGACGCATCTTGACGGCGTCACCCGCCACACTCTCATCCCAGTCTAAACCTGAATCTGTGACAGAGCCGACGTTGTCTAATACGGGGAAAGAAGATGGCCTCTGATACTGAAACGGCAGAAGAATCGCCAGAATTGGGGGAAAGAATGCGGGACCATTTTTGGCCGGATTCAGTAGATACGGTACGAGATTTATGGCCACGCGATGATCGTCAAGGTCCCTCTGCAAAAGCTGATTAAAGTCGAGGTCCTCCGAAGGAATGACTTCGCGGAAAGGAACTAGATGTCGAGTGAGACGCCGTTCCGGATCAGTAGCGTCCTCCCCCAGCCGAGCCTTGGTCATAAGGTAATCAACTCGACCGGCCGGCGTTGCGAAGGTGCCTAAAGTGCCCTGAACTCGCTCTTGAAACGATCTAGTATTCTTAGCGCTTCCGATACCCACGTTACTTCCTTCCGAGCGCAGGTTGAAATACTCGTTGCAGGATCCACTCGGCAGCCTGTGCAACCACGCGCGCAGGCATTGCTGCACGAGTTTCCGCTGACCGATCAGGCTCGTGAAGCTGGGCTTGCAGTACCCAGACCTCCACAGAATCGAGTGTCAGCCCACAACCCGCCAATCTCTCACCAAACGACTTTCCCTCGAATTGCATGTGCGCACTCCGAGTCGGGTCAGAACGAATTGCGGCCTTTGCCGACTCGTAGTCACGCTTGTGCTCACCAAGACGCGCGCGAAGGTTGGTGGCAACCCCAATGTAAAGGGGTGTAGCGAAAATTGGCGGAGCTGCGCGCATCAGGCTGAGCAGGCGCTGCCTAGAATCGGGGTCCTCCATGACGAAGTCCATCCGCGCTCCCAGCAGCGACGACGCTTCACCGGCGCGAGCATCTGTGACCGCACCTAAGTGAAGCGTTCCCTCCCACCTCAGATCGTAGGTTCCAGAACCGACTAGCTCGATCGGAGGCGGACGATGAGCACTGGCGTACTTCGATAGGCCTCGGTGGAACGCCGAAGCCGCCGCATCCGATCCATCGACCAAGTTCGGACGCCAATCATTCACGCCTAGTGGCACGTGCGCATACCACGCGTAGATTCCGGGCCCTGCCGGCGCCAGGTCCGAGTTCAGTGCCGTGAACCGCTCTGGCGCGTGCGCTGGCTGAGAAGAGTTAGTTGCCATCCGTCTAGACCGTACCGCGAGAGTCCGTTTCAGATACACGCTTCCGGTGTAGCCGTAGAGTCAACCGCGTGTGCGCAACCAAACCGAGTGAGCCGAACCAATCGTTTAACCCGGCGCCAACCCGAGCCCAGCCGTTGATACCTCTCGGTTGACCAGTTGCGGGAGCACTCCGTTCCCCCGCGGTTCGCGCCATACCTGCACTACAGGAAGTTGAAGAACCGATCTATGTCCCTGGCAGCTGAACGAAACGAGGACACTCATCCTCAAACGTGGGGGGACGCGTTCCCATGGCTTCCCGGCGTCATAGAGGCTGACCAACCCAACGAGATTTCCTGGTCAAGCGAGCGGCTGGACTCTGTCGACCCGGCCACGCGGCAGCAACGCATGGCAACCGTCGTCGAACTAGCGATGGAGCGTCTTCCACGGTGGACTGTCGGCCAGATTTTTCCTGGGCTCTCCCCGGACGTCCAGCTCCTCAAGCTTAACCTCCCAGCTCGGGCCCTCAATGCCTTTATTCGATTCGAAGCAGTTACTACTGAGCAAATTCTAGGAATTTCTATAGAAGAGTTGCTGGACTGGCGCCAAATAGGCGTCGGAACTGCGGAATCGATGTTTCGCGTGCTGGCCGAAATTTCCACGCGTCAGCCAACATCGGCGGTTAGCGATACCGTCCC
This sequence comes from uncultured Williamsia sp., assembly GCF_947494875.1. GTDB lineage: Bacteria > Actinomycetota > Actinomycetes > Mycobacteriales > Mycobacteriaceae > Williamsia_A. Next base: position 284,796 of record NZ_CANLWM010000006.1, on the reverse strand, counting down.
AAGAAACGCGCCGACCGATCGCCGACGCCTAGATGATGCGAATTTTATTGCAGATTGGGCAAAATCGCTCATTGATGACCTAATCTATGCTTCACATTGGTTTGCGACTATCGGATTGCCTGAGAGGGAACTTCTCGGTGATCCGTTTCCTCTTGGAACACCGGCCCGAATCGTGGACGCAAGAAAGCGAATCGAGCAGCTTACTGCCAAAGAAGTTGTTGCCGACAAACCTGTCGCAGACGCTGCTTCTCTTATTGACCAGACATTACTGCGTCTCGACTCGCGGGCAATAGAGGTGCTCGCGGCGCGTCTGTTCGCCGACAAACCTATGACCCTCGATGATATCGGTCACCAGCACGGCGTTACCCGAGAGCGCATTCGTCAGATTGAGGCAAAAGCTCGCGGCACACTGACTAGTGCAGTATCAGAATCTGCTCCACTGGCCGCTGTAGCGAAGACGGTGCGGGGAATGACGTCGACAATTCGTCCGCTTGACGAGATTGTTGATCTCCTTCCTGCACTTGGATACACCGTTCCCCAATTAGGTCAGCCAGCTTGGAGGTTCTTTGACCGACTTGACGACGCGTACGAGATCGAGGGCGACTGGTGTGTCGTTCCCACCATTAATGCGGTGCGCGAACTTACCAACACACATTTGCAGGAACTCTCAGATCCATACGGAGTCGTCGACTTGAAGACGATTTCAATAATTGAAACACAACACGCGTCTCGCAGAGCGGCAATAAGTGCACGCTGGCTGTCGGAATGCGGGTATGTCGTCTACAAAGATTATGCCCTAACGCGCACGTCGTCCGTAGGTGACTATGCTGCTGCGATCCTATCACTTAGCGGACGACCACTCAGTGCTCAGGAAATAATCGAAGAGTTCACGCATGAACGAACACTCGGTGCTCTGCGTAACGCGATGGGCCTAGATCCGCGGTTGGAGAGGGTTGATCGCGACAAATGGGCGCTGAAAGAGTGGGGCTTGGACGCTTACGGGGGGATCCGGTCCCTGATTACGGAACAAGTTGTCGCGGGAGGCGGCCACATCCGTTTGTCGGAAATTGTTGAATCTATCACACGTAACTATAGCGTCAGTGCTAATAGCGTGGTCGCCTACGCGTCCGCACCTCCATTCAGTATTAAAAATGGATTTGTCCAGTTTGGCGACTCAGATCGGATCGCTCGTAAAACGCCCACAAATACACGTCGACTTTTCAGAGTAAATGATGGATGGGCGTATCGGGTTCAAGTCACCGCGGACCATCTTCGTGGCAGCGGCTCAATCGCTCCCAGGGCGGTGGCGACATTGCTTAGTTTGAACGCGGGAGAGATGGTTCAACTTGAATCTCCACTCGGACCGCAAACAGTTACATGGACAGGAATACAACCCAGCTTCGGAACCATCCGGCGGTTCCTCCTGGCCGCGGATGCGAAACTTAACGCAGAGGCATTTCTCGTTCTTGAGGAGTCAGGCAGATTCGGTTTCAGACTCGCCCGAAGTCTGGTCGGCGAGCCCCTTAAAGATGCCCTCACCCTTATCGACGCCGAACCTTTTGGCGATATCGAAAGCGCTCGATTATCTCTAGCGCGGGCTGTTGAACTTCCCGACGACTCTCCCATGGATAGCATTATCGGGGCTTACCGGGAGCGTGGGGACGAAGATATCGCGAAACTTCTGACGGATGCGCGCCATCTTTTCGTGTCCGCAACGGAAGCTGCAAGAGTTGATGTCGATGTTGATGTGCACGAGATTATGGATCTCCTATGACCTCAACGGAGAAGAAGACGAAGCCGGGGCTTCGTGACCTTCCACTAAATGCTCGCTATCGGAGCAACCGCGGGGACGTTGTCAAGGACTTCTATTTGCCCGCTTTCCGAGTTGCTTCCACTTACTCGCGAGCGGTGGGATATTTTACTTCTACTAGTTTGGCTCTCTACTCACGAGGGATCGAGAAATTCGCGAGAAACGGCGGTCAAATGCGTCTCATTGCTTCGCCGAATTTGACGCAAGACGATGTTCTCGACATCGAGCGCGGTTACAGCCTCCGCGACATCTTGACACGGGCCACAGAGCGGGTCTTGAATTTGGAAGATGCGGCTTCGGTATTGGATGGGCTCGGGCTTCTTGGTCGACTAATTGCCGATGAGAAGCTTGATATCAAGCTCGCGTTCGTGAGACACGAAGGACGCATCGGAATATATCATGAAAAGCTTGGCATATTTCGAGACCCATCAGGGGACCTGGTCGCGTTCACAGGCAGCAGCAACGAGACGGCGGGCGGACTGGTGGCGAATTTTGAGTCGATCGAAGTGTATCGGGGGTGGCTCGACGGCGACGGGGAACGCGCGGCTAGTTTGGAACATGACTTCAACACTCTGTGGGCAAACAATACGCCTATGCTCTCTGTCGAGGACTTTCCCGAAGTTTCTCGAGATAGATTGATCGACTTAGGAAAAGAGAGGAAATACATCCTTCCAGCAACCGCCGATGCTCTAGCATTCCCTGCTTCCGACGAAGACTCTCCGGAACGCTTTGCGATACCCGAGGCCTTAAGGATCCGCGACTATCAACGCAAGGCGGTGGACGCATGGTTCGCTGAGCAAGGTCGCGGAATCTTGAAGATGGCGACAGGCACCGGCAAAACTAAGACATCGCTGATAGCCGCGTGCAAGCTTGCAGAAGCAATTTCGCAGCAACGAGAAGAGCCTCTTGTGGTGTTAATTGTTGCACCGCTTCAACATCTAGTCGATCAATGGATGAAAGAACTGCGTGAATTCGGAATACGCGGAATTCCGGTATACGAAGCGAGTCGCGCATGGCTGCCCGTGGTAGAAGAGCAGCTCACCCAGATGAGGCTCGGTCTCCGGCCGCTCGTAGCGATGGTAGCCACCAACAAGTCATTTTCGGGCGATAAGTTTCAGGCAATCATGGACCGCATAGGTCAGCCGTTTCTCATCATCGCCGATGAGGTACATAACCTCGGATCGGCGTCGTTGAGGTCAATGCTGCCAGCTAAAGCCACTTATCGACTGGGTCTTTCAGCAACACCAGAGCGTTGGAACGACGATTTGGGGACAAGCGCGCTAGTCACATACTTTGGAAACGTGCTTTTCGAGCTCGGACTCGATCAAGCGATTCAAATTGGCGCGCTTTGTAGGTATAACTACCATCCGCGTCTAATCACCCTGGACGAGGCTGAAACCGAGCTTTACGCGGAGCTTTCAGCAAAAATTGCCGTACGTATGGCTGCTGGCGAGGAACTGGGGGCTGCAGATCCCGAATCCATGCTCGGACTGCTTCTTCGCAAACGAGCGGGAGTACTGGGGCACGCGGCAGGCAAGTTGGCCGCGTTGGCCGGTGATCTGAAAGCTCACCGCGACGCCTGGTTCCAACTTGTCTATTGCGCCGAGGGTGCACGGCCAGCAAACACAGGTGAGCCCGACGGACCTAATCAACTGCGGGAGGTCACCGACTTGATCGGTAACCAAATGCGACTCACCGCACACGTCTACGTCTCCGACACACCAAGAACCGAACGAAAAGAACTACTACGACGATTTGGACGGGGCGACGATCTTCAGGTGCTGATCGCGATGCGTTGCCTAGATGAGGGGGTCGATATACCGGACGCACGTACTGGCTACCTGTTGGCAAGCAGCAGTAATCCCCGACAGTTCATTCAGCGTCGCGGACGTTTGCTTCGGAAAGCCGACGGAAAGGAGCGAGCGGAGATTTTTGACTACTTGGCGGTTCCCAGAGACGGCATACCCATAAATTTCGAGCTCGAGCGCCGTCTGCTCGTTCGTGAACTGTCGAGGGCGAACGAGTTTGGAAAACTTTCGCAAAACTACGAGGAGACATTGCGGGTTCTTCGGCCATTAAAAGAGCGCTACCAACTTATGGATATGTGAGGTTATCAACAATGAAGGACCCAATGTCAACGGATGATCGCACTGAGGAGCAGGTAGTGCAGGAGCTGTCTCTAGTTGAGCGGCAGCTTCTCAAGAAAGTTTTGGAAATAGAGCGATCCAAACTTCACGTTGCAAAGTATGAAGCCACTGAAGATCTGTTAGCTGCCGTCAAGGAGGCGCTCCCGTGAGACTCTTGTCAATCGAGTTGAATAACTTCAGACAGTTCAAAGGCATTCAGAGATTCAACCTCGAGTCAGACACTGTTAAGCCCGTGAACTTGATATTTGGCGCGAACGGCGCAGGAAAAACGACCCTTCTGAACGCGTTTACATGGGCTCTTTACGGGGAGTTCTCGGACGATGTCGAGCAACAACAACAGTTCGTAACGAACACTGTCTGGCAAGCCGCCCGCGTCGGCAGTTCCGTCACAGCTCATGTAGAGGTCGTTTTCGACCACGATGGTGAGCGCTTTCGTCTGTTGCGGCGAGCGACTCTGTTCAAGGATAGCGAGGATCAGAGCCGAATGTCACCCGACATTCAATTATGGAAAACTCGGCTTGACGGTACAACTGATACGGTCCGAGCCCCCCAGGAACGCATCCTATCGATCCTCCCACAAAGCATCAGCAGATTCTTTTTCTTCAACGGTGAAAGAATTGAAAAGCTGGTAGAAAAGAGTGCATATAGCGAGGTCCAGCAAGATATAAAGGTCCTCCTGGATCTAGAACAAGTAGAGCGTGCGATATTGCATTTGCCAAAAGTTGACAAACGATTTGCGGCTGATATTCGTAAGCATGGCGGCGATAAAGCCAGCGAGATCCAGTCCGCTATTGACGACCTCCGGGATCGGGAAGCGGCACTTAACGAAGAGAATAGGATCTTAGAAGCGGATCTCGCCGTGCTAGCCGACGAGAGAGAGAAGGTGACCGATCTTCTTAGGAAGCACGAACGAGTTGCGCCCATTCAGCTCCAGCGTGATGCCACCTCGAAGGCGCTTGGTGAATCGCGTCTGGCACTCAACTCTGCGCGCAGAGAGAAGGCGAATCTCCTCGCTACGCGCGGGTTTCTCGCCTTCACCGAGGATCTTGGCGCAGCCACCAACGCAATGGCGACGTCGCTATACGAGAGGGGCGCTCTCCCCACACCCCTTAAGCGCGAGTTCGTCGACAAACTCCTGGTCGAGGGTGAGTGTATTTGCGGTACAACGCTTCAGGTCGGCACCGGGCCATGGGAGAAAGTTACTAGCTGGCGACAGCACGCAGGGTTACAAGCCGTTGAAACAGCGTGGCAGAAGCTCAGTGCTCAGATTGAACCGATGGACTCTGCGCGGGGAGATTTCGAGGAAAACTTAGGTCGTCACGTGAAACAAATCAGTGATCTTCGATCCCAGATATCGGACCTTGAGGAGACACTGTCGGAACTCGACGGAAAACTCAAAGGACCAGGGCTTGAGGACGTGCAAGCTCTGGAGTCCAAGCGTATCGATTTAAATGAACGTCATTCGCTGAAGCAGCGAAAAATCGGAGCAGTAATTCATGACTTGGACACGATCAGCAAAGAGATTGAGCAGAAGATAAGAGATCGTAAGAATGCCGAGGTCACAGACCACTTGGCGGCGAAGGCGCGATCCCGATCCGACGTTGTTCAGAATGTAAAGCGAGCTCTCGAGGAGATTCTTGAGATACGTGCAGAGCGGATGCGTCTACGTCTAGACTCGGAGTTGAAGTCAATATACCGCGGCATCACATACAAGAACTATGTCCCGTCGCTAAGCAGTTCCTTTGAGCTCAACTTGCACACGATTGTGGACGGCGTGCACCTACCAGTGGGTAAATCCACGGGAGAGAACCAAATCTTGAGCCTGAGCTTCGTCGCGGCAGTTTCCAAAGTCGCGCGCGAGGTTCGGAGCGAGAGCCGAGCCGAGGGCGATCCAGGCCCCGACTCGGGAACCTACCCGATTGTGATGGATGCGGCGTTCGGCTCTCTGGATGAGAACTATCAGGAAACAGTCGCCCGGGCGCTAGCGCAGCTTGCGCCTCAGTTGGTAGTCCTGGTAAGCAAGAGCCAAGGCTTGGGAAAGGTCGTCAATGTCCTTGACCCCTACGTCAGCAACCTCGGAGTCATCGAGGCACACAGCAGTCTCGCCGAAGCTCGTGAAGAAGACATCTTGCTAAGAGGAAATTCTTACCCGTATATCCGATCCGCCGAGGATGACTTCGCATTACTAATGGAGATCTCATGAGTTCAGTTCCTTCCGACGTTCGCATACGCAGACCCCAACAGCACGAACGTCTGATGAAAGAGCTGCAGGAAGATGCCGGCTTCGGCACCTTTCGCGACATACTGCTTTTAGCTGCAGGTATAGGTTTCCACTTCAACCGCCGGGCGTCCTACTCCGATGCTGCTGGTGATCCAATCCGTTATGAGACAATGACCGCACCTGTCCATTCCGAGGCGTTGATAAATATGATTGCAGCGAATATAGTTGGCAATGATCCTGAAATTTTGGACGCCCCGAGGCTGGAAGAGCGTGTTCGCATTTTTGAGGAGTTCGCGAACGGCGGTCTAGATGTGATCCAGGAGCAGGTTAACGTCCGACACCTCACGGCGGATCTAGTTGTTGATGCCCTGATTTCAGAAGCGCTTGCTAGCGGCGGAGGTGCTGCACCGGCCAGTGTTGATGAACTCCTCCGAGGGGTTAGCTGGAGCTGACGGAGCTACCCCGGCTCCCACGGCACCAATTTGTGACCACGGTGCGTCAACCCAGCATTCTTTAGAGTGTCAAGCCAACCCAGAGTCGTTCCTATCTTCTCTGGAGTACGGTACAATCCCGCCTGGACTTCCGCTCGCGTAAGACGCGAATAGAGTGGACGTCGTGGGTCATCTGATCCGAGGAACTCCTCTTTTCGGTGCAGCAACGGCGGATTCTCGGAGCGAGAGTAGTCACGCCACTCGACGCTCAGGCGACGAAGGTTTACCGTCACGGACGATTGCAACCGTGGATGGGGATCGCGATCAAATTCCGGATAGGTCAGGAAGGAAATCTGAGGTTCGACAACCGATAACTTAATCATATTCGCACTCGGGACTGTCCCTGCCAACACGCGCGCGCAGCCCTCGTACACCTGAAGAACGGGCGAAACTTCCGGCATTGCTGATCGATGTACGTAGAGCGCGGTCGGTGTCTGTTTGCCGATCTTGGAACCACGTGCGTTGACCTGGAGCAAAGCTTGGTCGCCACACGCGAGTAGTAAGCGGTCCGCCTCGAGGCACGCACGTTGGTACGTCCCGAAAGTCGCACGAAGATCACCAGCGAGGGTGTTGTCAAGCTGACCGAATTTCGGTCGACGCCCAAACCTCGACAATGCAACGTACGTAAGAAGCTCGGCCCGACGATGCTGCGCTACCTGTTCCCAATGTTCATCGTCCGTCACGCGACGAATGAGCCGCTGCGCTTTTCCAACTCCGCCGATCGCTTCAGTTAGTGCCTGCACCACGTCGGGCGCTAGTTCGTGAGACTTCGGAGGCCTGGCATGATGGTTCATGAATTCCAGAAGCGGTTGCAAAATTGTCTCGTTCGCCGCGTATTGGTCTTGCGAACTTATTGTGATCCGCGGACGATAAGAGTACACCCGCGACGCGAGGAATCGCTGCGCCAACGACTCGTCCCGGATGAGGTAGAATATCCCGGGCGCCGCAGCGTAAGGCTTTACATCACTAGCCGACTCAATCCATTGCGCAAGTTCAGCTTGTTCGTAGAATTTCTGAAATGTCCCATTTCGTGTGAGCACCCCGTCGCCCATCGGTCGGCCCGAAAGGCCGCGAGCGTCCCACACCATTCGAGCGGCCACAACAAGGACTTTTTCAGTTAATGACCATGCTCGATTTAGTACGTGTACTCGCTCAAGAGGGTCTTCGATCACATTAAGCACAAACCCAAGGTTCACCACCTCGGCCGGCCGCGGTTTGACATTCGATCGGTGGGTTGGGTCCCAGCCTTCGACAAGGTAGCCCATCGCGGCCAGATAGCGAATGTCATCACCTTTACCGCAGCCGTAGTCGAAAAGAGTGCTTTCCTGACCGATTAGACCGTCCGCAATGGCGGTAGCGATCGGTCGTGACAACGAGCTGCGGCTGAGCGCAGTCTTGTGGCGCGCAATACGCATTTCGGTCATGCAGAAGCAGGTTGTTCAGCCAGCCCCAGACTTGCTAGTCCGGCGACATCCGACACCCGTGGGTCGCCGACCAGGTAGCCGATACCGCGATGAAGATGAAGCCGAAATTGTTGACCCAGCGTGTCGTCATCGAGCTCCAGCCCGTCATTTCGTGCTCGTAACCGAACGAGCGACCACAGCACATCACCAAGGTCCCCACCAAAGGTTCGCCAACTCATCTCGACGTTGCTGTCGAGAGTCAGTCGAATGATCGGCGGCGGCGCGGGTTCGGCGAGTGATCTGCACAGGGCCCAGCGGCACAGAACGTTCCACTGCTGCACCCCAGTACGACGCTTCAACGTGATCAACTGATCTCGCGCCTGTTGGTTAACTCGCACGTGTTCGATCGGCATCATTGCTCCCAAAAGTATCCGTCGCGAACGGTCGTGGCATTTCTGTCGCCATCGAACTTGAGGTGGTAGCTACGCCCGACCTTGGGCGCGATCCGCCGGTAGGCGTCCTCGTCAATCTCGGTGTCAGTCGACAACAGGACGACCTGATGACTCGCATGCGGAAAGTACCGGTCCATGAGGTGACCGCGATGCGATGAATCGAGTCGCCCTAGCGGTGTGTCGATGACGACTGGAAGGGGCTGTCCGGAGGCGCGCGCCAACCCCCAGAGAAGCGCGACAGCCAATAGCTGGCGTTCGCCTGCTGACAGGTCCTTCGCTGGAAGCGCGTGGCCGTCAGCGCCGGTCAGCGAGACCGTGTAGTCGTATGGATCAATCCGCACCTCGGTCACGAGCTGCTGCTTCCTGAGGAGCATTCCAAGGGCTTCGAGAACCAGGCTCGAGATCCTCTCGAGGTGGCGAGTAGTCGCCGCCACCCGCAGTCCTTCGAGGGTCTGCCGGACGCGATCGACGTGGTCGACTAGACGCCGATCGTCGTCCGCGGCGAAATTTGCGTGCGCCGCCTTGTCGAGGGCCGCTTCGTAGGCTTCAGCACGCTTAATCCTTTCGGATCGCGCAATGCCGGCTACTCCGGTGGCAAGGTCAGCGGCAGCTTCAGCTTTCCGAAGGCCGTCTCTGGTCGCCTCGCGCACCCGGAGGAGTGGAGCCAACGCTTCAGGGTCAGGTATCGCGACCAGTACCCGCTCGGCCTGGTCGAGATCGGTCTTCAAGGCCGACCGACGGTCTATCGCAAGCTGCAGACGCCTCCTTGCTTCAGGAATCGACCCGCTGCGCAGCCCATCGACGACGGCGTAGCTGACTAGGTCCCCAACCTCGCTGATGCTGGCCGAAGCCTCTCGCCGAAGCCTGTCCGCCTCGAAATACTCTCGTATGGTTGCGATGGCTTTCGAGTTGACATCCGCACCCTGCAACTCCTGCACCACAGCGTCGTCGCGGGAAGCCAGCTCGTGAATTAGGGCGGCGTTCTGCCGCGCCACCTCCTCGTCTCGCGCCTGGTTGGCCAGTTGGAGCATTAGTTCGTCAAGCTGCAGAAGCGGCGAAACTTCTGATAACTCGTGGCGAATATCGTCCTCGCACTGAGTCAAACTTGCCCGCACCATTGCGGATTTAGCTTCGGCACTTTCGCGTTGCTCGAGCAACTCACCACCCGCCGCGCGGTAAGCCTCAGTCGCTTCATGGAATAGCTTCTTCGCTCGTTCGAGATCGGAATGCCGATCACGCTCGGCCTGGGCTGCGGTCTCTTCCGACTGCCGGCTCAGGGTGACCGCCTGCATTTTTTCTTCGACCTCTTGACGCAGGCCCTCCGGAACGTGTTCGCCACGATGACGACGCTTGAGAACCGACAGGTCAGTCGCTAAACGCTCCACGAGATCCAAGCCGAGGAGCGCTGCTAGAGCCGAAGCGAGTACCTGACGCGACCTGTCTAGGTCTGCCAGAGCTTCGATTTGCTCGCCGTCGAAGAAAAAGAGCCCTGTTATTCCACGCGGGAGAAACGTCTCGACATGTTCGTTCCAAGTCGATGCCAAAGATGGGTGGTGACGTCCGTCCACCGACACCAGCAGGATTTCGCGAAAGGACTCCGACTTCCAACTACGCCGAATCCAGTAAGTATGCTCTTGCCCCTCTTGATGGGCCGTAAACGTCAATTCGACAGCGGCACCCTCGCTGGCCGGCACACCGCGGTGAATCAAACCGCGGATATACTTCTCGTAGCTACCAGCCCGCCGGCCCGCTTGATGCGCAAGAGACCCGTAGAGCGCCAGCTGAATAGCCTCGAGAATTGTTGTCTTTCCCGCTCCATTCAGCCCACCTACAAGCACGATCGGCTTGGCAGCAGACGGAGGCGTCAAATCGATGGCTTGGCGTCCAGCGAAAGTACCGACGTTGTGCAGGACAAGCTCGTTGAGAATCACAGGCCCGCCTCAGGAACTGGCCGAACGTAGCCATCAGCTACGTCGATCACATTGGGCTGATCATGTTCTGACACATCGGAGTTAGCGCGCTCCGTCGCCGCCTTACGGTGCTGCGCACGCTGTGTGGCGTCGGCCTCGTCGTCGTAGAAGCCCCGTCGCATCGCTTTCTCGAGCGACTCGAACAAGCCAGCCCGGCGTACTTGCGCACGATGCCGCTGCTCGATATCCAGCAGCTCTCGGACAAGTTCGAAATGGAGCCGGTCGTCCCCGGCTACCTGACGCAGCGCATCGATCATGTCAGCGCCAAGAGGCAGGTGCTCGTCGAGCTTGCCGCCCGGGTAGACCTCACCCATAGCGGATTGGTAGATCCCCGGAAGACTGTCCTCGAACTCGTGCTTGTCCACCACCCATATCCGACGAATTTCTTCGAGCTCAGCGAGGGTGATGAGATCCAGCTTGTTTACGTAGTCTGGACCGTTCTTCCGAATCCATGCTTGGGCCTCCAATAGTCGCTTCAGCCAGTCCTCGCGCGCACTCTGCTTGTAAGGGCCAGGGATTGGTCGGTCGTGGAAGAGCTGCACAGAGCCGTTCATTCGGCGGAAGTCGCGCAAGTGCCGATCGTCGGCGACGTCCAGCGCGTTACGAAGATCAAGAAGTGGAAGCATCCATTCCTTCTCTTCGTCGTTCTGTATCATTGCGGCCATGGATTTGTCCTGCTCGACGAGAGTGCATGTCCAGCAGCCGAATCGGCTGTCACCACAACTCGGTGTGGTGGAGTCCACGACCAACGGGCACTCGCCGTCAGCAGATGCGCCCTGATACATGGTGAGAAGTTCCTTGTTGGAGTAGCCCCACGGGTTGGGTGACTGCATCAAGAAGGTCCACACATCATCGTTCGACCAATCCTCCACTGGTGAATAAACCAGTGCATTGGGAAGTGAGTCATTAGGACTCAAGAGGTCGCGCATACGTCGTGACTGCAGCGCTGCCATCCGCGCATGGCGACCCGAACTCTCTGCCTTCCGCGTGCCGAGAACAAGTATCGCCTCGCCGTGAGACCGCACCATCTGACGGATGAACGTGTTGGAGGGTTTGATCTTCAGGCGCTCCGTGCACCAGCGAAACTTCGGCCGAGGTGCCGGATAACCGCGACCAATGAGGTTCACCCAAAAGGTGTCAGTGACTGCCGGGGTCAGACGATGGGGTGTCAGCGGGAGCGACCTCTCAGCCGCCGCTTCAGCCATGACATCCAGCGAATGGGTCACCCACGCGGCGACGACTGGGTTCTCCACCAGGGTGTCGGTGCTTATGACGTGTACGGGCTTTGTGCGCTTCTCAGGGTCGAGGCCTTCGAGTGCGAGCCAGACGAGCTGAAGCGTCGCGGTCGAGTCTTTTCCCCCCGAGTAACCGACTACCCAGGGAACACCGTCAGCAAGATATAGCTGCTGCGTCTGCGCAACGAGCGCATCAACTGAGCCCTTGAATCCCAGGTCGTCGAACGCCGACCTCGGTCGAATCGGAAGCTTGGTAGTCACTTGTTCTCCCCTCGATTGAATGCGTCTTCTGCGCGTTGTTCGTCTGGGGGCAACGGCATGCCGAGTCGTGTTCGAATGTAGGCGGTCGTCAAATCAACATTGCGACGGCTCTTACTCACATTTCCACCGGACATTGCTCGGCCTTCCCACACTTCGCGATTGGCGCGGTGCCAGTCGATACTTTGCAACTTGTCGAGTCGGCCCACCCAAGATTTCGGATCAGGAGACTCCCGCAGCAACGAGTTGCCCACACGTCCGAGTGCGTGAAGCACGATGCTGTGCGTGTGGATGAAATCCCGACGTACCTCGCCAGCCGTCACGTAGCCTCGGTACACCTGCTGCCAAAGCGGAAACTGACGTGCAACTGACTCCCAATACAGGGATGCAAGCTCAACCCGCCTGGATTCCGAATCGTGCTCCACGTCTTCGAGAAGTGATCCCGTTGCGGTATGGATTGCAGAGAGGGTGAACAGCTTCCGCGATCGCTGTGCGAGACTACTGCTTTCCATCTCGGTGACGTCCCGCAGGAAGGGCGTCCGTGTCACGACGGTGCGTGTCAGCTCAGCCAGAGGATCCCGGTGGTCGTAGAGCACCCCAATCGAAGGGGCCGGACGAATAGCGTGTCGATTGAGATCTGCAAACATCTGCTGACAACGATCCAACTCGACGTCGACGAACATGACTATCGCGATCGTCTCGTCCCCGATATCCGGATTTTCAGTAAGCGCTTGTTGTATCGCCGCCCGCCGGTGCTGACCGTCGTTGATTACGAAGGTCGCAGACATTGGGATGGTTAGCGTTCCGACACGAGCAGCGGGGCCGGTACCGTCAACGATTGACTCGAATCGAACTTCGGCGTTTACACTTGCGGTGAGCGCGGAAAAAACGTAGGAGTCTGGATTCTCGACAATATACCGGGCAATTTCAGGAATTCGGTTTCGATTAAGTGAACGTTGTGCACGCATCTCGGGCGGAAGCTCTTCCTCGTTGAAGAGAAAGAGCCGCGGGATGATTCGCAAGGGGCACATCGTGACGTAGTACTGACGACCAGCCTGAACACCTCGAATGGCCGGGAAGACGTACTCGAACTCTCCGGCGCGCGAACCAGTTCCAGACATTGCTGGCGTCGTCGCAGCCGCCCCGTCTCCGGTCATGCTCCACTCCTATCATGTTCGGACCACACATCCAAACATCTGCCGAACTTACCCGAACACGACCCATACAACGCGGTAGGATCCGAACATGACCGTAGCGAGCGACTCCGACACGCGGGCAGATCTGTCCACAACCCCCTCTCGGCCTGCGTATCTCGACCACAACGCAACGACTCCGATGGACGAGCGAGTGGCCGCCGAGGTGATGCGGTTCATGACGCTGGAGTTCGGCAACAGCGGCAGCCGAACGCACACATTCGGTCAAATCGCCAAAGAGCGCGTGAACCGCGCACGTGAGGAGGTCGCGGACGTCGTAGCTGCGAACTCCGACGAGGTCACCTTTACCAGCGGAGCTACTGAGAGCAACAACCTCGCAATCTTGGGGCTCGCCGACCATGGTCGGCGGACGGGACGCATGCACATCGTGTCGACAAAGATCGAACATAAGGCGGTTCTCGAACCCCTCGAGCAGCTCGCGAAGTCTGGCTTCGAAGTCACCCTGGTCGATCCCACAGAGGGCGGGTGGGTGTCGGCGACCGACATAGCTTCCGCTCTTCGGGGCGACACGCTACTTGTATCGATTATGGCCGTAAACAATGAAACGGGCGTCATTCAGCCTGTTGACGAAGCCGCCGACCTTCTGGCAGATCATGAGGCGTATTTCCACGTCGACGCAGCACAGGCCTTCGGCAAGCTGATCCACCCGTTGCGTCACCAACGTATCGACTTGCTGTCACTATCGGGCCACAAAGTGGGCGGACCAAAAGGGGTCGGAGCATTGATCGGCCGGCGCAGAGGATACAAGCGCCCACCCCTCCAACCGCTCATGTTTGGCGGAGGCCAGGAGCGCGGACTACGGCCCGGCACCCTTCCCGTCGCATTGATCGCTGGACTCGGAATGGCATCCGCACTGGCATTGTCTGAGCACTCCCAGCGCGAGTCAGCAGCGATGGCGATTAGAGAAGCCCTCGCAGACGCCCTCATCGCACTAGGGGCCGAATTCAACGGCGATCTCGGCCGGACGATCGCCACCACGCTCAACGTCTCCATTCCGGGCGTCGACTCCGAGGCTGCAATCGTGGCGCTGAAGGATGTGGCCGCGCTTTCCAATGGCTCGGCATGCACATCGCAGAGCTACACATCGAGTCACGTCCTGACAGCAGCCGGATTGCCACAATCGAGAATCGACGGGGCACTGCGACTCTCCTGGGGGCCGCTTACAGATGCGGTCCCCATCAACGCGATTACGGAAAGACTCGCAGCGATCCAGGGTGGTCTATAGGTCGTGACCGTGGCGCGACTTGAGCGAGAACTCGCTCCCACGTCCTGGCGTGAGATCGACCGAACCGGCAGGCGGTAGCGTAGAAGCACGGCTCGACGGACTCCCCGTGAGGGCATGTCCCCACCGCACGACTTGTTTCGTGGTTCCTTGGGGACGGTTCTTGACACTGCTACGCAGGACTGCGGACGAGCTCGGCGTTGCTGACCCGGACTCGCTCGTCGAGCAGTTGCTGGGACAGATGCTCATCACTCGCGGATACCGCGCCTCGCCCTCAGAGCAGCAGTCGTGGCGGCGGAGTCTGCCGGCGCTCGCGTCCGACCTGCGTTCTGCCGGCCTCGGAGACGTCGAGATGCTCATCCACCTGCCCCTCACATCGCAACGCGCCGACGTCGTACTCGCCGGTATCCATCCAGCGACTGGGCAGGCTTCCTACGTCGTCCTCGAACTCAAGCAATGGTCGGCAGCGACGATGTTCGAGGGCGATCCGGAGCTCGTGACGGTTCCCGGGATGAACGGTGGTCCAAAATTGCGTCCGGTACGGCAGGTTCAGGGCTACTGCAGCTACCTCGCGGACTTCGTCCGGGCTTTGGCGGATCAGCCGGATGCGCTCGCAGGTGCGGCGTACCTGCACAACGCGACGAACACCGCAACTGTTGCGGACCTGTCCGCAGTGCCGGTGTCGACGACGGGACGGTTGTTCACCGGCGCGGCTCTCGGCAAGTTCATCGAGTTCCTTCGTTCCCGGCTCGCGCCGGCGTCCGGAGCAGCGGCTGCCGACACCCTGCTCCGCTCTGCCATCGCACCATCGCGGCAGCTGCTGAAGGTGGCAGCCGATGAAGTGCAAATTCGCGAGCGCTTTAATCTGCTCGGCGACCAGCAGGCCGCTGTCCAGACCGTTCACCACGCCGTTCGCAAGGCACGCGCCGGCAACCCGAGTTTCCGACGCGCGGTTCAACCAGCTCGTCCGCAACTTCTACAAGGTGCTGCTCACAGGAGGGATGAAGGGGTGCGTCATCGACGCCACCGATCCTCAAACTCGAGAAGCACTGCATCACCTCACAACTGAATCGGCCCACTGCCAACAGCTTCGGCCCGACAAACTTTCCGACGGACATGCCTCCACCCGACGCGACCTCACCAAGAGGCGCTCGTGTCCGCGCTAATTTTCACCAGGCAACGGTGCGGTGGTCAGAACAGCAGACGTTAGGACGCCGTGGTGCGCCGTGCTGCTTGGCAGGTCGGCAGCGAGGGGAACGCGCGAAGAAAATGAAAAAAGCTGGCGGCTGGGACTGCGACAGGAAGGCACGTGCTGCTACTGCATGGAAACAGTATTCGACGCGGCCCACTAGCGTGGCGATTCTCGTAAGGGCTCCACCCGAGAAGCGTTGTCCTGCAACCACAACTACCAGGTCGCGATGACCTGATTGAACCGATTGCCGGTCGAACACGAATGAACGCGGTGGACGGTGTCGCTCCACTCATACCCATTTCCCGAAGGCAACGTCTGCCTCATCGCGCCTTGCCCTGCGAGCGAGGTCCGAACGTCTCGGTCAAAAGGTCAACCAGTTCGTGCGCAACGTCCGCGTTGACCTCGATTACCTGACTCGGCTTCGGCGAGGAGGCTCGGCTGTCCGAGCCGTACGTCGAGATCTTAAGGACAGTCCCATAGTAATCGTCGTGCGCGACAACCCAGGTCGCATCAACCTCGGACTGAATCGGCCGAACCACGCCGGTGCCACGAGCCAGACTTCTCACTAATGCCATAGTCCCCACGGTAGGTGGACACCCGGACCACACCCGTAGAGCCCTCATGTCGGCCATGCACACGTGCCTAGTAACCCCAGTCGGAAGCCCATGTCGCGGTTGCGACACGGAAGCCTAGCCGGGAGGCCAGCTCTCCGTAGCCTTTGACGATCGATTTGTGAGCCATTTTTGGACTAGAAGTAGTCGCGATAGTTCCAATATTTACGAGTTCGAAGGCGGCAGATTCGAGCCAATCCACCTCTTCTGTATAACCCATAACGGCCTTTGCGCCAGTTCGCTTGCAGAACGCCTTCAAAGTTGAGTCGTCCGCTTTAAGCACACCACATGAAGCGAAGTAGATCACACGATCGTCGCATTTGCCCTCGAGTCGCTGGGAAAGCTGCTCCAATCCGACGGCAACGTCACCAACGTAGAATTCGTTAGGCGAGCCATGAAACCCGAGGTATAGAGTCGTGTATCCCTTAAACGCTTTGTGGTGGGACCAGCGATCTAGGTGGCGCCAAAGCTCCTGCTCGGTGCAGACATCACGATGGACGACGTCGAAGTATCCGGACTTCTCTAGGACTCGAAGTGTCGGTTCCACACTGATGCGGATCGCGGGATCATCCTCATCCCATTCACCTTCGAGACATAGCAGTCCAGGCGTTTTTGGCACGGTAGCCGTCCTCCAGTTCACTATTGACCGATGACGCAACGTTAGCGCGACTTTCGTAAGGTTCTGGATCGTTTACTTAACCCGGCAGGAGCTCGTCCGGGAACTCATAGCTGCAGCCGAGTTCATCGGGCGTCGTGACGAGGCCGCAGTCGCGGAACCACGACGTCACCGCGTCGGCGACCAGGTCGACGTCCTGGGTGAAGATGTAGCCGTCCGTGCAGTCCTCGAAGTGCTCGCCGTCGAGCCACTCCTCGAGCGGCAGGTCGTCGGCGGAGTGGTCGCCGAGGTTCAGACGGTGCAGCACCGTCCGCGAGCGACGAAGCATGAGGACGTCATCTCGCAGGACGACCACCTGAGCGCAGATAGCTTCGACGCCCTCTTCCTCCTCGGCCGGTCCGTAGTCGCGCGGACCCAGGTCGAAGACGAAACCCACCGGCTTGTCTGATACGGAATCGACGACCCACTCCGTCATGTCGGACCACTCGCGTGTACCCGCCGGCTCGGTATCCCGTGTCATCTGTTCCTCCTCGTCTCGACAACCTGACGGTAGCGACGGCCACCGACAAATCATGGAGATGAACAGCCGCGAGGGGTGCTATCGTCCACTTTCGTAGTCAGATCGACTACAAATTGAGGAGGTCGTCGTGGGGGTCATCGACTGGCTGGGGTCGACTGCGTTCACATCGTTCGGCGCGCCCACGTCATGGGTCGAGGTGATCGGCTTCGCCACCGGCGCCGTCTGCGTTTATCTGGTTGCGCGGCAGAACGTGTGGAACTGGCCCATCGGCATCGCGAACAACGTCACATTCATCCTGTTGTTCATCACCGCCGGGCTGTATGCGGACTCCGCACTGCAGGTCGTCTACATCGCGCTCGCCCTGTGGGGCTGGTACCTGTGGGTCGCGGGACGGGATGCGTCGCCGTCGGCGGTGACGGGCACATCGCGTCGAGAGTGGTTCTGGCTCATCGGCGCCGGGGTCGTCGGGACCATCCTCATCACGACGCTGCTCGCGCTCGCCACCGAATCGGTGGTGCCGTTCTGGGACGCGCTCACCACGACGCTGTCGCTGATGGCGACGTGGGGTCAGGCGAAGAAGCGCTGGGAGTCGTGGCTAGTGTGGATCACCGCCGACCTGATCTACGTCCCTCTCTACCTCTACAAGGACCTCGTCCTCACCGCGATCCTCTACGTCGGCTTCCTCGCCCTCTGCGTCATGGGCCTGCGCGCCTGGCGTCGAGACAGCGCCGAGATCGCCCACGACGCCGTGCTGGTCGCACAGAGGTAGCGCCGACATGTTCCGCCGTGCCCTGGTGATCGGGAAGTTCTATCCGCCACACGCCGGCCACCACATGCTGATCAGGCACGCGGCCGAGATCGCCGATCGTGTCGTCGTGGTGGCGATGTCGACAGCAGCAGAGACGATCTCGCTCGCCGACCGCGTCGCATGGTTGCGTGAATCGCGTAGCCACGATCCCAACGTTGCTGTCACCGGCATCCGGTGCGACGCGCCGGTCGACCTGACCTCCACACCGGTGTGGGCAGCGCAGGTCGCCTGCATGCGGGCGGCCATCCGCACCGTCACCGACGAGTCGATCGACGTCGTCGTCAGCAGCGAGGCCTACGGTCCGGAGCTGGCCCGGTGGTTCGACGCCGACCACGTCGCCGTCGATCCTGCACGACTCCGCGTACCGATCTCCGGTACCGCGTGCCGCGCAGATCTGGCCGGCAACTGGCGCCGTCTGGACGCCCCCGCACGGGCCGGCCTCACCACCCGCGCCGTGGTTCTGGGTTCCGAGTCGACGGGAACCACGACCGTCAGTCAGGCACTGGCGCAGAGGTTCCGAGAGCGTGGAGGGATCTGGACCGAAACCCGCTGGGTCCCCGAATACGGCCGAGACACCACCGACGCGAAACTGCACGCGCTCCGTGAGCAGGACCCGACCGCCGACATGTCAGAGCTGACGTGGACCGGCGAGGACTTCGCACTTATCGCCCGCACCCAGCAGGCACTGGAGGACGCAGCAGCCCGCGATGGATCACCCCTCCTCGTCTGCGACACCGACGCATTCGCGACCACCGTCTGGGAGCGCCGGTATCTCGGTCCACACAGCCGCTTCGCCTGCCACACTGCCGACGACCGAGGACGCATCTACCTCGTCACCGACCATCACGGGGTTCCGTTCGTGCAGGACGGCATTCGCGACGGCGAACACATCCGCGCGGAGATGACCGGCTGGTTCATCGACGCGCTCACGCGGCAGGGTTTGTCGTGGGTTCTGCTGACAGGAAGCCTCGACGACAGACTCGACCTGGCGACACGAGTCGTCGACCGAATGCTCACTCATCGCTCTCAGTTCACCCCTCCGACGGTGATGCAGTGACTTACAGCAGTGCTGACTTCCCGCCGTTCGCCGTCACCGTCGACCTCACCATCCTGACGATCCGCCGAAACCGGCTGTGCCTGATGCTGATCACCCGCGGCGAGGAGCCGTTCCGTGGAGACCTCGCCCTCCCCGGAGGCTTCGTCCGCGCGGACGAGTCCATCGACGACGCCGCGTCGCGCGAGCTTCTCGAGGAGACCGGGCTCGCGTTGTTCGACGGTCACATCGAGCAGTTGGCCACCTACGGGTCACCCGATCGCGACCCCCGGATGCGTGTGGT
Source organism: uncultured Williamsia sp. (assembly GCF_947494875.1). Taxonomy (GTDB): domain Bacteria; phylum Actinomycetota; class Actinomycetes; order Mycobacteriales; family Mycobacteriaceae; genus Williamsia_A. Next base: position 265,289 of record NZ_CANLWM010000006.1, on the reverse strand, counting down.
CTCGGTCGCGTACGTTGCGTTCGCGCCCAATCTTCCCGACCCGGTCGCAGGAACGGATGCCGCAGAGGCCATGTGGATCGAGGTGGACGACCTCCCGAGCGAGATGGCGTTCGACCACCGCGAGATGGTCGACGACGCGCTCGAACGCGTCCGCTCGAAACTCGAGTACTCCACGTTGGCAACCGAGTTCGTCGAGGAGACCTTCACCATGCGCGACCTGCAGACCGTGTACGAGACGGTGTGGGGAACCACGTGGGACCGGGCCAACTTTCGGCGCAAGGTCCTCGCCACACCGGACTTCGTACGTCCCGTCGTCGGCCGGACCGCTTCCACCGGATCGCGAGGACGCCACGCACAGCTATATCGGGCCGGCTCGGCGACCGCATTGCATCCCCCGATGCTCCGTGCGTGAGTGCTGGTCACTCCGCGATCGGGACAACCACCTCGTTGCGGCGACGGAAGGGCAGGGTCCACGGCGGGTCGTAGAACCAGCTGACCGGCTCGCCGGCAGTCTCGACGCCTTTCGCGGCGAGCACGTCGAGCAGCTCCTTCGTCTTCGTCGCGACCGCCTCGGGGCTGCGGGAGCCGCTGAAGCGCACCGCGGCGACGGCCTCCTCCGGCACCTCGACGAGACGCACGCGGTCTTCCTTCGGCGTCGGCAACGTCGCCATGGTCCACTTCGACGGCATGAAGAACCGGATGGCCCAGCCGTTCTCGTCACTCGACGTCGACACCGGCGCGGTCATCGCGATCTTCTGACCGCTCGTCGCGCCCTGGCTGACCGGCGCGGTCATCGCAACCTTCTCGCCCGCCTGGTTGCCACCGAAGATGTAGCCGGCCAGGCGACGGAACCCGTCCGACCGCGCCTTCTCCTCGTCGACACCCTCCACGGTGGTCTCGGCCGCGATCCGCGGGCCGTAGCGTCGGATCTCGACGCTGTCGGTCAACCGGCGCGTGGTGTGCGACGGCTCCTCTGTCAGCACACGGATCCCCACCATCCCCAGTGCGGCGTCGGCCGCCTGCTCGGCAACGTTCACGACTGTCGACAACATGTCGCTCATCCCCTCGGTTCCGTCTCCACTGTCTTTCACTTTCTGAACGATCACCTGGCCGCGTTCGTTCCCCGCGCTACCGAACGAGCCCGCGGGGCTTGTCGGACCCCTCCCCTAACCTGCAGGTGAACGGTGGTTCTTCCGCCGAGTTCGGGTTCCGCATCGCGGACCCGACGGCCCCGATCGACCTTGCTGATGACCGGCCCGCGTCAGCATCTGAGGAGGTCACCATGATCGACCAACTGACGCTCGCCGACGCCGCGTGGGAGGCGTTCACCGATTCACTGGCCCGCCGGATCGACCGGGACACCATCATGGACTGGATGTTCGTCGCGCCCGCCGAGGGTGACGCGGGTGCCGGTCTGCGGATCGATCTGCGGACGGGGCAGGGTATGCGGCTCACCGGGCCGCGCCCGGACGACGGGGCCGCGCCGGAATGGGCGGAGGTTCGATCCGACCGGCTCACCCAGATCGGGTATCAGGCGTACGACATCGCCGTGACCGTCGTCGAGATCGCCCGGACCCATTGGCTGCTCGACCATCCCGACGAGATCGCACCCCTCGGCGACTACCAGCCGGACGGTACGCCGCCGCCGCGGCGTCTCGGTCCCGACGCCCTGCGGCGACGCGTGCGCGACGACATCGCCGCGTTCATCGGCGGGGCACCAGTCATCGGCCCCGACTTCATCATCCGGATCCCCGGCGCCGACTTCCCGACGTCGGTGGCGGTGTCGATGGAGAAGCCGCAGCTCGACATCTTCGCGCGCGTCATCACCGACCTGCCGTTCGACGTCTCGACGGAGACGTTGACGCGCCTGATCGGGAAGAAGTTCGACCACATCACCCTCGTGGTCCGAGACGGCGACCTGCACGCCGCGACGTTCGCGCCCTGCGACGGGTACAACTTCCTCTACTTCTGCTGGTACCTCCGTCGGTGGTTCGAGTTCCTCGACGAGGGTCTTCCCCTGCTGCGCAACGCACTCGGCATCGGCGACGAGCCCGACGGGACGCCCACTGCCAGTCGAGTTGCCCGACCGTCGGTGGATCTCATGGTGGCCGAGGCGTGGGAGGGCTACGTCGAGGAGCTGTCCGCGGAGATCGAGGCCCTCGAGCCCGGGCAGCGGCTGACCGTCGCGCAGTCGTGGGAGTACCCCGAAGGCCCGCACGGTGTGGTTGTGGTGACCGCGTCGGACACCGGCGGGTTCACTGCCGCCATCGACGCGACGACCCTGCACCCCGATCAGGAGTGCTCAAACGAGCAGTCGGAGTTGCTGTTCGAGGCCGGCTGGTCGGACGACGGGGCGTGGTTGACCATCGGCGGCTCGGACGCCGAGGCTGTCGCCCGGCACATCATCGACGACGCCCTGCTCGCGACCTGGGATTGCGTGCACCCGTCGTTCCTTGCGGACACAACGATCTCGGAACAGAAACCCTGACCACCGTTCGCATCTGGGCCACGCTGCTCGTCAATCCATTCCTGGCAGCACGGTGTCGGAGAGATAGGCGCGGAGCGCGGGTACATCGAGGGTGGCGGTACGCCAGACCCGCTTCGGGTCGAGATCGTCGTATTGATGAGCAGCGAAGTTCCGCATCCCCACGATCTCCCGCCACGGCTGGCCGTCGAACCGCTTGAGGACGTCATGGGGGATTCGGTTGATCCCCTCCCCGATGCGGATCAACCCCATCTCCACAGCCCACTGACTGCGGGTGTCCGTTCGAAAGGACTCGAAGCCGACGTCGGTCAGCTCGATCAGTCTGTCGCACACACCGATCACAGCGTGCACCGCGTCCCGGGCCTTGCAACCGTCATTCACACGGCCACCGCTTCGCTCAACAATCGATCGCGGATCTCACCGCGCAGGGAGTCCGACGCGATGACGTCGACCTTCACCCGCAACAAATCGGTGAGCGCGAGGCGCATCCCGACCTCGTCGAGGAGGGTCGCCTCGTCGGTGAAGTCGACGAGAATGTCGACGTCGGACCCCGGACGATCCTCCCCCCTGGCGACCGAGCCGACGATTCGTGGACGGTGGCCACGAAACCTCTCGACGGTGGCGCGGATCTCGTCACGATGACGCTCGACCCTCGCGGACGGTCGGCCCTCCAACGCGGCCGCGATCCGCACGAGCACGTCAGGACTCGGGACCCGCCGCCCGTTCTCATAGGCAGACAGATTGGGCTGCGAGACCTTCGCAGCACGAGCCAATTGCGACTGACTCATCCCAGCCGCCAATCGTTCCCCGCGCAGGTCCATGTCGTCAGCGTATCGCCGAGGGTTATCGCGTGCGATATAAACACCACGCGACTCCTGTGGACAACTCCGACCCAGAGCACGACGGGCGCGCTTCGCACCGCTAAGTTGTCCTCGAGCAGAACTTCCGTACGACACAGGGGTGGACACGGGTGCGGTGGCAACCAGGTGACCTGACGGCGGCACAGCTGCAGGACGAGTGGGTCGAGGAGCACGGGTGGGCAGTCGAGCCGCCGGAGTCGAGCGTCGCCAGGTGGCGCGAGGTCGCTGCCGCCGAGGCAGCCCACGCAGCCGCAGCGAGCTCGGTGGAAGAGGCCGAAACCACGACCGTCGGTACACAGCTGCCGGAGGTCGTCGTCGTGCCTGCTCATCCGCGACCCGATGGATCGAGAGGCTTCGACATCGAACTGACGGAGTCGAACGGGCGGCCACTGATCCCAGCGTTCTCGTCCGTCGACGGACTGGTCGAGACGCTCGGCGAGCATCAGCCGTGGTTGGGACTGACTCCCGCCCAGATCGGCGCCGTCTACTCCGGCATCTCCATCGTTCTCGACCCCGTTCCCAGGGTCGTTCAGAAGTTGTGGAGCGCCGACCGCCTGGCCGCTCTGCAAGAGGAAGTCCGATGAGCACGTTCTCCGTCGTCCTCCAGGATCTCGACGCACTGTCGGCGCGATTTGCCGGTGCAGCCGGCGACTACCGATCCGCTGCCGCCAGCGTGACCCCGCCTGTCGTCGACAGCGGCGACGGGAGTTGCAACAGCGCGATGACCGCCGTCATGGAGATGCTCGACGTGCTTCACAAGTCCATGGCCGCATCCATCGAGGACCACTCCGCCAAGCTGCACGATGCCCGCGACGAGTACGACCGCACGGAGGACGTCAACAAGAACCGCTTCCTTTGGGACAACCTGAACAAGGACTTCCGATGAGCTGGATCGGCGGCGACATCGCCGGCCTGCAGTCCATGGGCAGCACGCTGCAGCGCGCTCCCGGGTTGATCGAACCGATCGTGGCGAAGCTGACCGATGGCGTCGACAAGTTAAGAGACGACGCGAGCTGGTCGGGTGAGGCCGCGCAGGCGTTCCGCAAACTGTGGACCTCCGATGCGGTCCGTGCCGGAGGGATCGGTGCGATGGCAGGCAAGGCAGGCGACATCATCGCCGGACTGGGAGACCACCTTGCCGCGCTGGAGTCCGCTCTCTACAACAGCGCCCACGACGCACAGTCCCGCGGCGCGCAGATCGGCGCCGAAGGGCAGCCACTCCCGCTCGTGATCACAGGCGACCCGACTTCGCCGGCAGCTGTGGCAGCCCTGCAGGCGCAGGAGGATTACCAAGCCGCCTACGCAGAGGCCAAACAGTTGGCGCAGGGATTCCGCCTCGACGCGGCGTCCGACCTCGCCGGCCTCGCGGAACCGGTCGTGTCCGAGGGTGGCAAAGGTTTGACCCTCGACGGTGCTATCACGATGGGCGACTACTTCAAGGCGTTCTACGTGGTGCCGAACGACAGAAACGCCCGGGTCAAACAGGCTCTGCCGCAGGAGATCGCGAAGTCGCGGGAGAACTTCCGCGAACTCCGATGGAAGCTGAAAGCCGAGCAGGCCGCCTACAAGCAACGCGGAATGGCGGTTCCGGAGGGAACCCAAGCACGCCTCGATCACCTCGCCGGTTCGCAGGCGCTGGACGACCTGAAGACCCAGCTCGCGGACGCCCAGGCGGGCAAGGGCGAGCTGCCCATGTCACAGATCCTCAACACCAAGATGTCCGACCTCAAGGGGATCGCCGGCCTGTCTGAGAAGCTGCCCGGCAAGCTGAAGTTTCTCAGCGACATCCCGGTCATCGACGTCGCCGCAACCGGCGTCGTCGCCGAACTGCAGGCCATCGACGACCACCAGAAGGGATGGAGCGAGACCACCGCCCACGTCAACGATTACGCGGCAGGTGGTGTCGGGCTTGCTGCAGGCGCTCTGGCCGTTGCGGCCGCGCCCATCGAAGCTCCTGTGGTCGCAGTTTCCGCGCTGGCCGGCTTCACGGGGATCGCTGTCGGCGGAGTCGGCTACAACGCGTTTCACGAGCATTGGTCCGAAGACATCCACGATCACGGCGTCGTCGCCGGGATCATTCATGGATCCGGCAACACCGCTTCCAACACGTGGTCGGACATGGTCGACATGGGCAAGGGCGTCGGGAACACGACAGCCTCCCTGTGGAAGTCGGTCTTCGGGTGAGCACTCGCGACAATCTCGAGATCAAGCCAATCCGCCTACTCGGAACGACCTGGTACGAACGCGGGTTCCGCTATTGGATTCGGCGTGCAGCGCTGCTTGTCTTTTGGAGCGCGATCCTCGCATTCGTCGTGTGGATCATCGTCGGGCTCTTCGCTGCAGCGGCGAACGGCACCACTGGGGTCGGAAGAGTTCTGTTGGTGGGGGCCATGTCGCTCGCTGTGGCGGGCAGCTTTGTCTGGGGCTTCTCCTTGATGCGCCGGTCAGAAGAAGAGAAAAAGCTCGGCGTACCGATGATCATGCGCGCCGGCACCACTGTCGAGCAGCACCGCCAAGCGGGGTCCGCCGGATACAGGGCTGGGCTTTTCGGCGGTGGCCTCGTGATCATCGCCCAACTGTTCGTCGTGGGTGTACTTGTCGCCCTTGTCGTCGGTCTGCTGCAGAAGTACATCTCGACAGAGGAGTTCGAAGCGGCAACGGGGCGGAAGGCACCGCCACGGGTCAAGCGTCCGAGCGCCTGGTCCCGGATGAGGCGCCGAGGGTGAGAGTCGAACGACTCGTTGCGTCGTTGGGCTCGGCGGCGATCGTCGCGACCGCGTCCGCATGCACGACCGCCGGCGACGCGGGCGCGCCAAACGCTGCCTCAGAGTCACTGTGCCAAGGCCTTCCGTCGGCGGAGGTGGTGAAGCTGTTCGACCTGCAGCCCGGCTCCGGCGGCCAGCCTGGAGACGCGCAGGTGAGAAGCGAGGTCGACACATCGATGTCAGGCACCGCGCCCGGGTGTAGGTGGTCTACCGGGGAGAACACTCTGGGGATCAACGTCGTCCAGGTCGCAGGCGGACGGGATCGGTTGGCATCGATCTCCACGGGTCCGGTCGATGTGGGCGACGGCGTCGAGCTCTTTCCGCCGAGACAGACCGATGCGATGTGCCAGGCCGAGTTCACGGCGAGAACCGGGCCGACCGACCAAGCAATCACGGTCATCGTGCTCCCCGACCTGCAACTCACTCGCCCATCGAGCCCAAGCGTTGACTGGTGTCAACGAACGGCGCCGGCGGCGAAGACGGTCATGAGGGGTCTCGGGTGGCTTCGGTGAGCCACCCGAGCGCTCCGCCGCCTGCAACCGGCGGGTGCCTACCCTGTGTCTGAATCGGGTGCTTCACTGGCGGCATGAACGAGCGGGGTCGCAGGCGGTGGGCGGGCGCGCGACGGGCTGCTGCGTCGGCTCAGCCGACTACGCCGAAGCCCCCTCTGGTCCGGCTCGCGGCCGACCTGAAAGCCGCGAACGCTGAGCGGACGACGTGGTGCGAGTCGACGCGGAGCTCGGCGCGGCGGTCCTTCCCGAAGGAGCGCCGGCCCGAGAACGGACACGTCCTGGGATATGAGGCCATGGCGCTCGACGTCTGGTGCGGACGAGAGTTCACCGATCGCAACAGGTCTCGTGGGTGGAACTGGGTGCCGTTCTACACCGGCGACCTCGACGCGACCCCGGACACCGACGAGACCGTCGCCGCGCGGGTCGCCCGAACCTACGCGCTCGGCGGTGACGAAAAGGCTGAGCACGCAGACATGCTCGTCGACCCCGTCGGCACCATCGCCGCGACAGCGGGAACGCTCGCGGCCCGAATCAACACGTACCGCGTATGGCGGCTCGAGTTCTTCGACGAACACTCCGTCCGCGTCGACCTGACCGAAGAAGTCAACCAGGTGACGAAGCGCGCTCGACGCCTCCGGCACCAGCAGAAGGTGCTCGGCCCGCAGCCACAAGGCGAACTGCGCAGCGACGACGAGGTGGTCCGGTTGTACGTCGAGAAAGCGACGGCGATCGAGCGGGCCGTCGGTGCGCTGTACGAACGGCTGACCGCTCTCGACAGCTACTGCGACGTCGTCGCCAGCATCCAGCGCCGAAAGAACAAGTACGACTATCTGGCGCGACTCAACGGCATCGACGACCTCGAGCTGCTCGTCGACGACAGCATGGACCGCCACGAGACGACCCAGATCCGTGAGGCGGCGTCCATTTCCGACGCGCTCGCCGCCGTCTAAATGGACTCGCTGGCGCCATTGACGGAGACACTCTCCTCCCGCGCCTGACGGCGCCTGACGCGAACGGGCGGGGTCGACGCTCGACCCCGCCCGATCCCGTCAGCTGATCCGGAAGGTCTTGCTGCTCGAGGCGCCGGACACCCGATCCACCACAGCGATCGTGTACGTGCCGGGCGTGCGATAGAAGAAGCTGGTGAATCCGACGTCGCCCTGGCACGCCGCCGAGCGATAGGTCGCGAAACTCGTTCCCGGGAAGGACACCTCGACCTGGCAGTTCTGGCCCTTCACCTCGCCGTTCCCACGATCCCGCGCCGACCAGGTGACACCTGGCGCGAATCCGGTCGCGTAGAGATCGGGTCCGTACTTCCTTCCGTAATAGTTCGTGACCGTCAGGTTCATGCTCGCGACCCCGTTGCGCAAGTTGCCCGGCGACTGCGGCGCCCGCGGGGTCTGCGGAGCGGAGCGCAGGATCGCCGAGCCCGTGTTGAGGAGGTCGGTGATGACGCTGGGGCCCGCCGGCGCCGCAGCCGCAGGCGCGGCGGCGAGAGTTGCGGCGGCGGCAGTCGAGACCATCGCTGAGGCGACGATTCGTCGAATGTTCATGTGGTTCCTTGCTCGCGATGAGATGGCGACAGCGATGGTCGCACCGGAGCAGACTGACTCCGATCGCCCCCTGGCGCCGACAGCCTCGGACGAGGCACCTCGATCGTCGAGGTCGCACACCTGAAAACGCGATCCGCTGATCGGATGAATCACGTTGCGGTGAGGGAAGACTGAATACTGAAGCGAAGTACCTTCCGTTTCCGCGGACCCACACATGAATCCCACGATCAGCCGATAGCGACGGGGAATCGCGGCTGCGAGCATCCCGGGATGAGCTACAACCCCTCGGGGGGCGCCCCCCGGTATCACGACGCGAGCCCGCAATGACACTCCTGCTGGCGCTGGGAATCATCGGTGCGATCGCGGTCGGGATCTGGGTGCTCGACAAGGTGGTCGACGGGGTCGCAGACGCGGCGATCGCCCTGGTGGCCCTGCCCTTCCGCGGCCTGTGGAGGCAGGCCGAGACCAATCGGTACGCCCACGAGCTAGGAACCGCACAGTCGTTCCGAGTCGCGATGTCGGCCGAAGAGGCGTCGCAGGTGATCTCGACACTCCCCGGCGTCGCGGAGGCAGCGACGCCCGGGCCGCTCATGCCGCACTACCGCCATCACGCGAACGGTCGCGTCGTGATCGCAGTCGGCAACGACACGCAGGGACTCTACGAGGCTTCGGTGGCCGTCCACGCCGGCGACGACGGAGACACCCTGGGCGAGGTGACCGTGCTGTGGTGGAGCGGCCCACCCCGCGCCGCACTCGCTGCGCACCACGACCTCTTGGACACGGTGTTCCCGGCGCTGCACGCCATCACCCCACAGCTGGCGGTGGCGAGCGCACCGACGGGCGGATCTGGTTCTGGTGTCGCGACGCGCCTCGCACCGGCCCCGGCCACCGCCTGGCCGAACCACCGTCGTCAGTCGAGTTCGGTCGCCCGCCACCTCCCAGCCATCCCGACGGCAGCGATCGTCGTCCTCGCGCTTGCCGTGGTCGTCGCGCTCGCCGTCGGTTCGGGAACCTTCCACACGACGACGAAGGCCGAACTGTGTTCGTCGTACGAGTCGGCGCGCGGCGTCGTCAACGACGACACGACGATCGACGTCACCGACGAGGTGAGTGATCTGGCAGACAAGGCGAAGGGCTACGACGACGGCAAGGTCCGCGACGACGGTGGCGAACTCGAGGACATCGACGGGATGTTCAGCCCGTCCACGTTCTCGTCGGCCACCACCCACATCGCAGGAGTCTGTTCATGACCACGAACCGGTACATCGCCGGCCCGCTGATCGCCGTCGCGATGGGCGCAGGCGCGATCGTGGCGTTCCTCATCCCCGCCGGGACGGCCTTCGGTGTGCTACTCGTCCTGCTGTGCGGGGCGTACTCGCTGTGCCTGATCACCGGGATGAACGCCCATGCCGGACTGGGTGACACGGCAATGCACCTCACCGGCGCGGTCTCGCGCTTCCGCGGGGCGCTGCAGGCGACCAGGGTGCCCGCCGGCACCACTCGGGACGGTGGCCAACCGATGCCGCCCGCGTGGCCGCAGCCCACACCGCCCGTCGCGACACAACCACCCTCGCCGCATGCCCCGGGGGCGACGAGCGGTCCGGCCACGACACCGCCTGCCTCCATCACGCCGTCGGCTCCGCTGACACCCTCGCCCCCGCCGGCCGAGGAACCACCGACGCAGAGTCCGGCCACACCGCCGGTGTCGTTGGTCAAGACAACTCCGGCCGGCGACCCGGCGTTCGGTGGAGCGGGCGCTCCCCCGCAGCCGACCGACCCCCTCCCTCCTCCGGTCACCACGTCGATGTCCCCGCCGCAGCAGCTTTCCCCCGGGCCACGGTCCACCCGATCGCGGATGCCGGTGATCGCCGCCGCGCTCACCGTCGTGGTGATCCTCGTCGTCGGCGCGGGAGCGTTCGTGGGATGGCGTGCATGGCAGTCACGGAGCGACAGCACCGAAGCCGCAGCGACCGCGTTCCCGTCGGGAATGGTCCACCGCGCGTTCCCGACAGTCCCGTCACCGGCGTTCGCCGTCGTACCCGAGCAACTCGGCGCCCAGGCGTTCACCCGACCGAACTACCTCGTCGGGGGTGAGGAATCCACCGGGTTCCTCCGGTCCGACCGGTTTCTCATCACCGGCATGGGAAACGGTGCGCTGGTGGCCGTCGATCCCCGCACGGGACAGGAGGCCTGGCGCCAGACCAGCTACAGCGGACTCAACTGCTCCGACGTGTTCGACGACGACACCATCGGATGCGCGACCGCCCCCAACGGTCTCGTATTGCTCTCGGCGCGAGACGGATCCGAGATCGCGAAGCTCGCCGGCGACTATCAGGTGGTGCAGAAGCTCGGCGACAAGTACGCGTACGCGAAGCACGACGACACCACGGCGACGGTGTCCCTGGGGACACGCACCAACCCGACCGCCTTCTGGACCCGCACCGAGCAGATCCCCGGTGGTACCCGCACGACGCTGACCGCGTCGGACGACGTCGTCGTCTTCACCGACGGCAGCGCCACCGGTGGGTGGTCTCTCGCCTACACCGAGCAGGGCCAGAAGATCGGGGGCAGAACAGATCAGGGGTCGCTGATCACGCGCGACCGCTACACCGCACACCCGCCGGGCGACTCGGCTCTGATGTTCGACGACACCGGGAAGCGGCTCTACTTCACCTCGTCGACACCCACGCAGCCACGTCTGTATGCGCCGGCAAGCGGTGTCGACGTGGCCTTCACCTACGACTCCGCCATCGACCCCACGGACGGCCACGTCCTGTGGACGCTGCCGTGGACGTCCTCTGACAGCTTCGGCGGCGACGTGGTCGCCGTCGTCGGAACCGTCGCCGTGTTCAACTCCTCGGACCAGGGCCGGTCCGTGGGGATCGACATCCGAAGCGGGCGAACGCTCTGGGAGAAGCCGGCGACGTCGTTCTCCTACGACCTCGCCACCGACGGGCAGCGGGTCTTCGGGACGTCCGACGTGGGCGACCGGTCACTGTTCGCGATGGATGTCGCCACCGGGGACACGTCCTGGTCGGTCGGTCTGCCCGACACCGGCGACTACCAGAAGGTCGTCGCCGTCGGCGACGATCTCGTGGTCGTCGGGACGCGTGCGATCGTCGGCTTCCACCCGACGGGCGGTGCAGCCGAACTGTTCGGCGGCGTCATCCCTTCCGCCGCACAGGACGCGTCGGGTCCGGTGACGCGGTGCACCACACCGCCGACGGTCACACCGGTCACCTTCTCCGTGGACGCGCAGAGCCTCGTCGTGCGATTGAAGTTCACGCCCGGCTGCGCGGGGGGTGACGTGCTGTCGAACTCGATGTACCAGGTCACCGTCCGCGATCAGAGAAGCGTCGTCGCGTCGTCGACGTTCGACCTGGCAAAATCGCCCCTCGCGATGCCCGGCAAGCAGGACACCCTGCGCGACTTCGCCTTCCCCGCAGGCACGTATTTCCGGTTGCCGTCGTCGCTGGCCGGTGGGAGCGGATCGAGCACGTCGGTCGGCGCCGGTGGCGAGACTGTGGAGTGCTCAGGCGTCGGTGTCGACAGCGTCGCCCCGGGACAGGAGTTCTCCGGGTCGACGGGAGGGAGCAGTGCGATCGTCGGGGCACCCCAGGTGGCCGCCCAGACCGGAGTCGACCTGTCGGTCAACGCCGTCGACGCGCTCCGCGCCCAGGCGAACGCCGACCGCCCGCTGGTGCAGTCGCAGTACCTCGACCGGTGGCTGGCTCAGATCTCGGCCAAGCAGGTCCGCACGCCGCCGATGATGGCCACCGACGTCGACGACCGCACCATGGTCGCCTGGACGCCCGAGCAGATCCTCCGGCAACACCTCGATCTGCGGGCCCGCTATCCCGAGGTACGGCTGCTGTGGTCCGACGAGTGGCGGACCTTCGACCTCCGCGGGTGGTGGATCACCGTGGCGCAGCCCAACGTCCTCGACGCCGCGGGCGCGAACGCGTGGTGTGACTCGAAGGCGATCGCCCCGAACCAGTGCTTCGCCAAGCTCGTCAGCAACAGCCGCGGATCGGAGGGCACCACCGCCTACCGGCCGGGCACGACCGGGTGATGCCACGGCGGGAACCCACACGGCCGACCACAGCTGACTCCACGCGTCGGCGCTCATGGCGCGTCCCGCCGCGCTGTCGGGGCTGACCGCCCCGTGGTCGGGCGAAGCGGATCGAGAGCCGTCGGGGTCGTGATCCTGCGCGTGTTCGTCGGACGTTGTGTCGCAACAAGGACACCCACTACGGCCGCGGGCGCGATGTCGGCTCGCACCCAGAGATGTCGGTGGGTCGCCCTATGGTGCACGAGACCGCGAAAGGAGCACGCATGAGAGAGCCGACAGCAGGCGCGCGCAACGCGCCCAGGAAGCGCGTCCCCATCTCCCGTCGACGGCCGGCACGGCGTCAACCCGAGATCGACCCGTCGCGCCCTCTGCACATCGCGATCGCCGAACCGTGGACCGCGTTCCAGAGAGGGGCTGACGCCACCGACGTGTCCTGGGATCTCCCGGACGGGATCGAGGTCGGGGACGCGGTTGTGACTCTGGTCGATGCTCGAGAGTGGGCCGTCGCACGCGTCTCGGTGTGGACCGAGATGAACGGCGAAGGAGCTCTGCATCACGTCGGCCCCCACCTTCCTGATGGCGCTTCTCTGGAGGCTGTCGAGCGGCGGGTGGCTGTCAGCATTCCGCGACGCACAGGAACACTGGCCTCGAGCGACGCCGCTGCGTTGACCGCGGGGATCCGCGCCGAAGCCGACTCACCGACCCCGTGGCGCGACCTCGACAACGCCTGCGACCGGGCGCACGACGACGACGCAATTCAGAAGGCACGTCTGTGGGGGTGTGGCGGGTGCGGTCGCGACACCAGCCGTCGGTTCGCGCCACGGTTCGAGACCCATGTCGGCGCTCACCGACCGGACGACTGGTCACCGGCGGACTCCGGCGCAGTCGGCGTCTGCCCGTCGTGCCACGACATCCTGCACCAGCCGCTCGGTCCGACGGTGGAGGAACTGATGTTCAGCAACCGTCCGGCCTGCCCCGAATGCGGCGAGCATCAGGCGTTCTCGATTCTCCGCGGTTTCCCGCCCGGGCCGCCGCCCTTCGGGACCTCCCTCCGCGGGTGCGACATCACCGACATGGATGTCACACGCTGGGTGTGCGGCGTCTGCGACACGGAGTGGTGACAGTGCGTGCGACGCGTCAATTTCATAGCGTCGTTCGATCCACCGCGGCTGCTGTTCAGCTTCCCGCGACGATTGGTGGTCCACGCCAACCCGAATCAGTCCGAACTTGCGCTACGTCGCCTACTGATCCACCTCGACTCCATATCCCACCACGAGTTCCGCGAGGCCGTGGTCGTATCCCTGCCCCACCGCCCGAACACGCCAGAGCCCGCTCCGCCGGTAGATCTCGGCGACGATCATCGTGCGTTCGGTCGTCGCAGCGTCCAGCACCGATGATGCGAGAAGTCGTTCTCCCCCATCGACAGTCACACCCAACGCCCCGATGTCACCGAATGATCCAGGCCCGTCCAGCGCAGCAGCGACGGTTACACGGGAGATGCCGTCGTCGATCGCCGCCAGGTCGATGTGAATGGCTTGCTCGCGGTCACCGTCAATGCTCAACTGAGTCGCGCTGGTCGGCCCATACGGTTGGTTGTAGAACACGAAATGAGAATCCGACGGGACCAAGTCGTCCGTGCCGAGCTCGAAGGCGACGACGTCGACATCGGCATCCGACGCGACCGACCACGAGACGTTCACGGTCAGATCGTCGACCTCAGGCGGCAGATCGACCACTCCCCCTGCCGGCACGACCACCGGCTCGTGCTCATCAGATGGCGGCGTCATCGGCGCCGACGGCGGATCACCGGCAGCCGTTCCGAGCAGTGCGTTGACATCTCGCGGCGCGAGCACGGTGAGCCCGCGCTCGCGGATGCGCGGCATGCGGGGATCGCCGTCACCGCCGTCGAGTACCAGAACATCAGTGACCCCCGCCGTCAGGTTCACCGCCGGGAGCGCACCCAACTGGATCAGCCGGGAACGCATGATGGTCGCCTCCACATGGCGACCACCGACGAGCAGTACGCGGCGACGGCTCCATGGGCCGCGCTGTACGCCCGACGCAATCGGATTCGCATGAGCATTGCCCGACGCGCGAACGGGCTGATGCGGCTCGACTTCCACCGGGGCGTCCGCAGGCGTACCCGGGCGCACTCGATCGAGAAGCCGAAACAGTGTCCGCTCGTCGATGATCGGAACACCATGCGCGTCGGCAGCACGTGACTTGGTGGAGTCAGACGGCTCGTTCGTGACCAGCACGCTGGTTCGCGCGCTCACAGAACCCGTGACGTCGAGGCCGGCTGTGGTCAGCGCGTCGACCACTTCGCCGCGAGGCCGCGACAGCGGTCCCGTGATCGCGACACGCATGCCCTGAATCAGTCCCGTCGACTCATGAAAGCGACCTGGATTGCGGAATGGGCAATTCCGCTTGGGCGGACGCGGCGCTCGCGTGGTGCCGCTTCGCGACGGGCTTGCCTTGGCATCCACACCGCAGGAAACGATCGGGAGTGGCAGACCCAACGAGGCCGCCAAACTACGACTCTGGCGGAAAACTCCGGCCAACGCGACGACGTCCTCCCGCGCGTCGTGCGCCCGGCGGTGCGGAATCCTCCAGTAGCGGGTCAGCGTCGAGAGCTTCGCGTTGGGTACGTTCAGCTGCAATCGGCGGGTCAACGCCACCGTGCACAAACGCTGCTGCGTGGGGAGCGCGTCGCCGAGTCGCACGGCCTCTGCAGAAAGAAAGCCGTGATCAAAGGCCGCATTATGGGCAACTAGGATTCGCGATTGAAGCCTGCCATGAATCTCGGCGGCTACTTCGTCATATCGCGGAGCGTCACGCAGCCGCGCCGGAGTAAGGCCATGGACATGCACCGGTCCGGGATCGCAACCGGGGTTCACGAGCGTGCTGTATTCGTCCACGACCGTGTCGCCATCCAGATTGAGAACCGCGATGCTCAGCACACGATCCCGCTGCACACTCAGGCCAGAGGTCTCGACATCAACCAAGGTCCACCGATCGTCGGTCATCAACAACTCACTTCGCGAAACTCGACCGTGTCTCGGAGTGCGCCTCGTGAAAGACGGCACTCATTCTGGTCGGGCCGCCCTCACTCCGCGTCATCGCGGTCCTCTCGCCGGCCGCCCGGCTGCGCGAGCAGCATGTTCTCGGCTCGTGCCCGAACTTGGCGCAGCCAACCAGCGTAATTCTTTTCCGAAGCGCTCGGCATGATCTGGATACCAAGCTTGGCGATATGATCTGACACGCGGTCATCGTCCGAGCCCGATGCCTCAAATAGCCGATCGATCTCACGAATCAGCGCGACTGCGGCCTCAGAGCCCCCGAAGTTGTCTATGAACACATCCAGGGCGCCCCACCTTCCACCATCCATCTCGTAGTCCTGGTGGTAATAGTCCCGCACAAGCGTCTCGAGATAATTCATGGTCACTCCAATACGGGGAAGGCGGTTCTGATGAGGTACGCGAGATTCTCTGGACCGCCGCGATCAAGCACGACACGGATCGCGGAAGCCGCCGACGGACTGGGGACACCACGCTCGAGCACTCTTCCCACGATGTCGCCGACATCGCCGGTGAGGACGAGACGCCGTCGCGCGCCGTTCAACCACGAACCGATGTCCCCGGACCTGTCGCCGAGCAACTTCGCTATCGCCCTCTCCGCGGTAGCGAGATCCGAAAAGGTCGACGCCGCCTGAACTCCGGAGGTCCCGAGGCGGTTGCGCAGATAGTCATCAGACTTTCCCACGTGCTTCTCGATGGTGTGTCCGCCTGCATTCTCGTGTGCTTCCAGCGACCCGCCGGGGAAGTCTTGCTTACAGCCATCGGGCATCAGACCAAACGGATCGGCTGTGGTCGTCGGGTTGGTCGGATACGCATAGGGATTGGGGGCCGGAGCAAGACCGAGAGGATCTGGCGTCAGATATCGGCCCGAGCCCGGGTGGTAGTAGCGGAAGAGGTTGTAGACCAACCCGGATTCGTCGTCGGCGTACTGGCCTGGAAAGCGGATGGGCGTCGATTCGCCGGTCCAGGTGGCCTGTCCCCACAGAGTGGTGGTGGCGCGGCCGGCCATCTCACCTGAGTCGGGATCCAGGAGCCCGACGGGCATACCGATCTGGTCGCTGACGATCGCGAAGAACCGACGGTCGACCTCCGACTGCGTGAGAGGCGCAGCGTCTCCATCTGCCCCGGCGAGGTTGAGGAGACCGCCGGTTTCGCGAGACGCCACTGGGCCGGACACCTGCGCCACCGGGGTGAGACCACCCGGCGCGTACACCCATGAGGTGAGTTCGCCAGTCGATGCGTCGAGTTGCTCGACGAGCTGGGTTCCCGACCAGCGGAACAGAACACGCGACCCGTCGTCGGCGATCTTGGCCGTGCGGCGACCGAGCGGGTCGTACTCGTACTCCCACCGACGGCCAGACGGATCGATCACCCACCTCAGTCGGTCCCACGCATCCCAGCCGTATCGCCACACATCCGGTTTCCGACTGAGCCGCCGCCGGACGACCTGGACGACGCGACCTGCGCCGTCGTAGCCGTAGGTGCTGCGGCCGTCATCGACAAGTCGGCCATTCCGGTACTCCCACCCCGACTCCCCGTCAGGCGAACCAGCCCGGGCAATGTTGTGGTTCGCGTCGTAGGTGAAGGACTCGCGGACCTGGCCGGCCGGGTCGGTGACCGTGTGGACACGCCCCGCGCCGTCGAGACCGAAGCGTGCAGCCGGAGCAAGACTCTCAGTCGCGGGTCCCTCCCTCACGACCTCGAGCAGTGCGCCGTCGGCGCGATAGGTGAAGTCGCTGGCGGCGCGGACATTCTCAGACAAGGCGGACGGGCCGAGTGCCAGGTTGAGCCGCCCGGCGTCGGCGAGGCCGTCGACGACGGCACGACGACGCAGCCGCCCGACGCTGTCCCAGGCGGAGTCGATCGCGACGGTCCCGAACGCGCGGCGGGTCTCACGGCCGACCGCATCCACTGTCAGCTCGATGGAGCGGTCGTCGATGTCGACGCTCGCGAGCGCACCGCGGGGGTCGTACCCGTAGGTGACCGTGGATCCACCCGGCATCGACCGGCGCCCCAAGTCACCGCCGGCGCTCCACGCGGACAACACAGCGGCAGCGTTCCACGACTCCGACACCATTCGTCCGACTGCATCGCGACCGAACTCCACACGACCGAAAGTGTTCTGCGCCGAGACCATCCGGCCGACCCGATCGCGCTCGTAGGTGACCACCTCGTCGCCCGACCGCTCCTCGACGAGTGACCCGGCGGCGTCGTAGCGGTAGTCGATGCGCTGGCCGGCACCGTTCTGCTTCCACGCGAGTCGACCGACCTCGTCGTAGCCGAATGTGGTCTCGGCGCCGGAGAAGTCGACCTCGCGAGCAACACGTCCATCCGGGTGGTACTCGTAGATCCAGCGATCCCCGAGTGCGTTGACGACGCCGGCGAGCCGACGCGCCCGGTCGTACTCGAACGCGGTACGTGTTCCGTCGGGTTCGATACGAGCGACCGGGAGGTCGTAGTAGCCGTACTCCCAGCGGGTCTCGGCACCGACGGCATCGACGTGCGCGACACGGTTGCCCTCGCCGTCGTAGGTCCATCGTTGGATGCCACCATCCGGCGCGGTCTCGGCGACGAGCCGTCCCTCGAGGTCGTAGCTCCGCGTCGTGACGGCGCCATCGGGTGCGGTGATCCGCACGGGGCGACCGAAGGCGTCGTAGTCGACGGCCGTCGCGTGGCCCTGCGCGTCCTCCACGCGAACAGGGAGCCCAGCGGTGTCCGTTAAGACGGTGACGCGTCGCCCATCGGGATCGGTCTGCCCGGTGACGGCACCATTGAGTGACCGCTCGAGCAGGCGGGTCGCACCGCTGGCGTCGGTGTACTCGACGGGGTTCCCCCGGTCGTCGTAACCGACCGTCTCGACCGACCCGTCGGTGCGCGCGATACGCGACGGCCGGCCGGGCTGGGCGTAGGAGGCGACGGTCGTCGATCCTGTCGGTCCGACGACGCGAACGAGGTCACCGTTCTCGTCGTGGTCGAACGTCGTGGTGTTCCCCGCCGGGTCCGTCGTGCTGATCGGGTTGCGCCGGACGTCCCAGCGGGTGACGGTTTCGCGGCCCATCGGGTCGGCGACCCGCTGTGGGCGGCCGTCGACGTCGATGGCGTAGAAGGTGGTCGCGCCAAGCGCGTCGGTCACCGCGGTGACGCTGCCGGTCCCGTCGGGGAGGTCGCGGTAGTCGAAGCGGCTCGCCCAGATGCCGTCGGTGCCGGTCTGGAAGACGACCCGGCCATCGGGGTCGTAGACGTTCTCGTAGGTCTGGCCGATGGAGTCGACCCAGCCGACGATGCGGTGGTCGTCGTAGGTGAATCGCGTGGTGGCGCCGACTGCGGTGGTGCTCGACGTGAGATCGCCGTCGGTGTAGCCGAACTCGCGCAGAGTGGTGGAGGTGACGCCGTCCGCGTCGAGGGTGATCGCGCGGTACCGGACCACGCGGCCGCCGACGGTGTCGATGGCGATCCGGTAGCCGCCGGAGTGCTCGACGCTGACCGGGACACCTTTGTCGCTGTAGCCGAACAGGATCCGGTTGCGGTTGCGGTCGGTGATGGCACTGAGCGTGTATGCACCCGCGGCGACGTCGGCACCGGCCAGCTGGGGCTTCGGGTCGAACCAGTGATGCCGGTCGCCCGTTCCGTCGGTCAGGACGTATCCGCCGACGGGGGTGCGTTGCAGGGTAAACAGCGCACCGCGTTCGGCCACGACGACGTCGTCACCGTCGACAGGCGGGAAGCGCAGGACGACGCCGTCGGGGTCGACGGTGGTCACGCCGTCGGCGTCGACGAGAAGTCGGCTGTCGAGAGTGCTGGTCCACGACAGGCCGAACCACTGCCCGCCACGGAAGTTCGACCGGTGTGTGCGCACCAGTGTCAGCGGCAGGATCCCCGGTAGGTCGACATCTGTTGCGGGGAGAAAGTACTCACCGGTGGCGACATCGACAGGCTCGCCGGCTCTGGGGCACAGTTCTCGGTCGACGGACGCGTTCGGGTTGTCCCGGTCCAGTTGACCGTTCGGGGTCAGCGTCTCCTTCGGGTCGAACACCTGATGATCGTTCTGCCCAACCCCGCGGTCTCCCGACCCGGCCGATGCCTCCTTTGTCGGCGCTCCCGGATCGGTTCGCGCCGGTGCGGTCTCGGTGGTGTCGAGAGGCTTGGTGGCAACTGCCGCAGGCGGGGTGGAGTCCGACCGGCCGTGCCCGGGCGCCGGGTGACCAGTCGGAGGCGCATCGCCCAGTCGGCCGGGCGGCTGTCCGATGGGCTCCGACCCCAGGGGACGCGACGCCATACCGCTGTCGAACGGACGACCGGACATGTCGCCTCGCGGCGCCGCCGTCGTCGTCGACGGGGTTGCCGGGGAGGGCTGGTCGACACGGGGTGAATCGACCCGCGGAGCGTCGCCAACCGGGCGCGTCTCGACGGGTTTGGTGTCCGCGAGATGTGGCGAATGCGCCGGTGCGGTCGGCGTGTGGGCCGCGGCCGGCGTCGTCGACGCAACGGGCGGGGGGTCCGCCTTCTCCGCCGCCGAGGGGTGAGTGGCACCGGGGTCAGCCGGTCTGTCAGGGGCGGGACCACCGTGGTCGACGGGCGCGCGGCCGTCGGGGTTGTCGGGTCGAGCCGAGGGTTCTGGTGTCCGATCGGGCGCCGGGTCGTGATCGCGCAGTTGCGGCGTTTCAGGATCGCGCGGTGTCGACGGGTCGTGGTCCCGCACTTGCGGCGTGTCGCCGTCCCGCGGAGACGACGGGTCGTCGGATCGCGGGGGTGTCGGATCGTCTGCCGGGTGGTTCGCAGTCGTGTCCGGATCACGGCCGGCTGACGGATCCTGTTCGCGGACGGGCTGGTTCGTGTCGTCGCGGCCCTGCTGGCTGTCGCGGTCGGGAGCCGGGGTGTCACCGTTGTCGGGCGGCCTTGGCTGGTCCGGCTCGGGCTTCGGTTGTGTGCCGGGCGTGGTGTCGGACGATGGGTGGTCCCCGTGTCCTGGTTGGGCGTCGGCGTCCGGCTTCGACAGGGGAGGATCGCCCGACGCGGGCGTATCGGAATCGGCTCGATGAGAGACGGGCTGCGTGGTGGGTTCCGGTTTCGCCGGCGCAGCCGCCGTGTCCTGACGGGCGGCGACGGGACCGTCAGACCGCGGCGCACCGGCCGACGGTGTAGCTGCACGGGTGTCGCCGGCGACCGAGTCACCGATCTTGGTCACCGGCGCCTTGACGTCGGACAGGCCCCGGCCCGCTGCAGCGGCCGCATCGCGGGTGCCCGCACTCGCCGCGGACCGAGCGGCGCCGGAAGCCGCGGACGCGGCGTCACGACCGGCGGCACCGGCGACACGACCCGCCCCCGACAGTGCGCCGGCGCCCTTCGGCCCGGGCGCGACGAGAGACATGATGTTGGCGGTCAACGCGCCCGACGCCTGCGCGGGATCCTTGCTCCAACCCGTGCCGACGAAGCCCTTCACGAGCTCTTCGGGATTCGCGGCGGCGTGGACGAGTCCAGCGCCGAGCTGCGTCGAGTTCTTGAGGTATTCGGCGGGGTGCGCCTGGTTGTACGCGTCGAACGGGTTGACCGTGCGGACCATCTTGACCGTGTCGGTGGCGACGCCGGCGAATCCCATGGCGAAGTGGTCCTTGGCGATGTCGAAGGCCTGGCCGTAGTCGCCGATCGAATCGAGCAGCCTGTCGCCGGCGGCAGGCAGCGGCGGCGCCTCACCGGCAGCACCGTGCAGCGCCCCGGCAGCGTCGGAGGCGGCTGCATTGCGTTGTGTCCGAGCTCGTTTCAGGACGTCGTTCGCCTGCTGTTTCAGCGCGGGACCGGGGTCGGGGCCGAACGTCGGCATGGTCGGCTTCACATCGGTGGCGCCCGCGTTGTATGCATCCGCCGCCGCGTTGTAGGCGTCGGTGCGACGGTTGACGTCGGCGAGCCATGCATCGTGTTGTCGCTGGGCCTCTTTCCACAGCCGTACGGCCTCGGCCGCCTGCTGTTGGGCGGACTCCACCGCGCCCGCAAGTGACGTGAGCGCCCCGGACGCTGCGTCGCACGCGTCGGATGCGGTGAACCATTTGGGGAACTCCGCAGACGTCTTCGCGTGGTATCCGTCGGCGGCCTCACCGGTCCAGTCGCCGACTGAGATCCCGCGCAGCCCCGATCCGCCGTCGTTCAGCGAGCCGGCCATGGTGCTCAGCGACGAGGCGCGGTCGCGTAGCGCGCCCGGGTCACCGTGGACGAGTTCCTTCGGATCGTCGGTCTCGTCGAGCGACTTCTCTTCGGGGGTGGCGCCGAGCTGGTCGGCGACAGAATCACCGAAGTCTTCGACTGCATCGGCGGCACCGTCCAGACCGACTGCGCGCAGGCCGTCGCCGACGAGATCGGTTCCCTTGTCGACTGCCTTGCCAAGGAACTTTTCGCCGGAGTCGAGGAGGCCCTCACCTGTGTCGACGACATCGTCGAACCAGCCCACCGGCTACCCGCCGGACAGTGCGTTCGCGGTGCCGACGGCGCTGACGTTGCCGAGGGCCTGCGGGATGTCGCCGGCGGCGGACTTCAGGTTGTTCTCGACGTCGTCCTTCACCGCCGCGAAGGACTCGGCCGACACGTCGGGGTGGGTGAGACGGTCGCGGTTGTAGTCGACCAGTTCGCCGGCGGACATGTCGTCGGTGCCCTTCACGACGATGTTCCCGTCGCCGTCGCGGACGCTCTCCTTCTGCAGGCTCGGGTCGCCGACAAGGTCGTTGGCGAAGTCTCTCAAGGCGTCGGCGTTGTACTTCTCCTGGTTCTCGTACATGCCGGCGCCGAGGTTCAGGTGATGGGCGATGTCGTTGGCGGTCTGCACCAGCGCGCGCATTCCCCACTCCCAGCGTTCGCAGAAGTCGTCCATCGCGGCCTTGGCCTCGGGGCGGCTCATCTGTTCGCCGGAGAGCGCGAGGTCGTTGAAACCGCGACCGGTCTGTCCCGCGTACGCACCGATCACGGGTGTGCCCGACAGTCCGTCGATGACCCCGTTGATGCCCTTCGCGGCCTGGTGCAGCACCTCGGGCTGTACGTTCACGCCCATCGCGACCCCCTAGTTGCTCGGGCCGGGCGTCAGCGCGTCCGGCGGGAACACCATCGTGTCGGCCTGGTGCGCGTCGACGACGAGCCCCGTCGGCACCGGCCCCTCGGTGGTGACTGTATCGATGAACGGTCCGCCGGTCACCTCGTACACGTTTACGGATGCGAGATCGCGACCAGCCGCTCGGGCGAAGTCCTGGGCGCGCTCCCAGGTGGTGAATGCGACGTTCCACGGCATGTCGTCGACGACGAGCGTGAAGAACTGGTCGTCGACGTCGAGCGGTACGTACAGCGCCTGTTCGCGCAGCGCCGTCAGCAGCGAGACGGGGTCGCCGTACCCGGCGAGGAACGCCGCTCGCTCCTGCGTGAAATCCACCGTCACCCCCGGTCGTGTCCGGAACAGGGTGTCAGATGTGGCGTCGCCTGAGTAGTTCCGCGCTGGTCGCCGTGCTCCGGAGCCGATGGACTGTCGACCATGACGAACGACGATCTGACACCTCGGCAGAAGCTGGGACTGACGTGCGCACTCGCCGCGGTTCTCTGCGCGCTGCTCGCGGCTATCCCCATCCTGGAGCTGCTCTCCAGCACCGAGTTCGCGAGCGACTTCGAGAGCGGCACCCACACCGCCGACTACAGCGGCGTGGCGATCGCGAAAGGCCTCGCGGTCGCCACCGTTGTGTTCGCCGCGGTCGGCGTGGCGATCGGCAACGCGACGGCTCGGGTGATCGGTGGGCTGATTCTCGTCGTGCCGACTCTGGTGCTGATGCAGGCGATGGTCAGCCGCTGATCTTCTTCGCCGCGGCGGTGACGACCTGTCGGAAGACGGCCTCGTCGGGCTGAGCGGTGAGGTTGTTGACGCTGACGAGGACGGCGCCGTCGGGGATGGGCAGAAGGGCCACGAGCTGCTCGCTGGTCCGCTCCGGCGCTCCCGGGACCTGCGCGGTGGTCTCGAGGCGGGCGGCCAGCGCCCCGCTGACGCCCGGGGTGTCGACGGTCAGCTGCGTCGCCTTCTGCGTCGCGGTGACGGAGTTCGCGCCGACCGTCGTGGTGATCTGGTGGGTCGCGCAGTCACCGAGGTTGTACCGGCGGAAGTCCTCGACCGATCCGTTGGCGCCGGCCGACTTGGTGCTGACCGCCGTCACGATCGCGGCCCCGGTCGCGGTGTTCGCGAAGATGGCCTTCGGGGTCGAGAGGGCCTGCTGCGCATCGAAACCCGACAGGTCGGGCTGGCACGACGTCGGGGTCACCTTGGCACCCTTCGTCGCGGCGGTGATGGAGCCGACCGCGTCGGCGGCGCCCGGCGGCAGTTGTTGCTGCTGGTAGCCGCTCGGGATGTCGGACTGCTGGAGGAGGTAGGCGGACAACGGCTTCGACGACGTCTGCGACGAGGTGGCAGCGGCACCGCCCTGCGCCGTCGACGTCGTGGTCCCGGAACTGCACGCCGCCGCAGTCAGTACCGACAGCGCGACGGTCCCGGTCAGCGCGATCCTTCTCACGACGTCCTCCGCTCGTTCGTGTGGCGTACGGATACTAGACGACCGTCAGGGGGCACTCTGGACCAGTTGCACGACGTTGCCCTCGGGATCGATGACGTCAAGATGTGCGGTCCCACGGAACATCCACGGGCGGTCGGCGGAGTCGATCCGGCCACCGGATTCGGCCACCGCTTTTGCGGCGTCGTCGATGCTGTCGACCTCGACGACCAGCTTGATCGCGGTGGCCAAACGACGGGGCGACGGGCTGATCTCGACCCGCGCGTCAGCCGTCTCGACGAGGGTGACCAGACCCGCCCGAGACCGCATCCCGCAGTACCGATTGCCCTCGTCGACGACCTGCCAGCCGAAGCAGACCTCGTAGAAGCGGCGCATGCGCACCAGGTCGCCGACATAGAGGACCGCGACGGTGTTCACGATCCGGAACGGTAGACCCGTTGCCGTCAGCCCACGACGTCGGTCGTCGTGGTCGCGCTGGACGTGTCCGATGCGGCGGCAGACACGGCCGTCCACTGGCCGCCGGAGCGGACGAGATCCGTGGTGGTGCCGTCGGATGCGATGACACGCAGGGTCGACGGGCCGATCCACGTCGCCGACGTCCCACTCCCCCGGTACTCCTCCACGCCGGCGGCGGTGCGGATGACGACGACGCCGTCGGACACCAGCGCGACATAGGAGCCGTCCGGTGACGGCACTCCCGCCGGGATCGCCGGTGGCGTGGTCGTCGTGGTCGCCGGCGGAGTCGAGGACGGGGAGGTCGTCGTGGTCGGGGCGGTCGTCATCGAGCTCGGCGGCACACTACTCGTCGTCGAGGTGGACGGGGTCGTCGAGGCGGACGACGTGGGCGCGGTCTGGCGAGCTGCGGGGGGCGCGGCCGCAGCGGACGACGTACCCGTCGACGCCCCGCAGGAGACGCTGCCGAGCACCACGCCGAGTGCGATCGTGAGCCGACCGCTCGAGGTGAAGTTGCCGACCTTGCTGCGCAGTTCGACGTCGTAGGTA
Organism: uncultured Williamsia sp.; assembly: GCF_947494875.1. Lineage (GTDB taxonomy): Bacteria > Actinomycetota > Actinomycetes > Mycobacteriales > Mycobacteriaceae > Williamsia_A. The sequence continues at coordinate 240,441 of NZ_CANLWM010000006.1, read as the reverse complement.
CCGAGGACCGACAGCCCGAGGATGGTGGTGACGTAGCTGCTGGTGACGTTCAGCGTCGTCGGGTCGGTGGTGGACGCGGGCACGGTGACCGTCCGCGACGTCCCCAACAACCTGGGCGTAAAGACGAGTTGATAGTCGTAGCCCTGGCTTGCGACGGGGTTCGGCCACGACAACCGCGCGGACGTGACCAAGGTGCCCACGGTGGTGCAGCTCAACGACGCCGGCGCGGTGGGCCGGATCGCCGAGACGCTGCCCGTTGCGGTCGCGGTGTCGGTCAGCGCCGCGAATGTGCCGCTGGTGCGGGCGTATCCGGTCAGCGCAGACGCGACGACGACGGCCACGGCGATCACCTGGACGGCGATCGAGCGGCGATCGGCTGTACGGCTGACCTTCGCATGGCGGCCGTGTCGACGGGCGTGCCACAGCCGATCGGGACGGAACGCCACCCACAGCAGACCGAGCACAGCCATCGTCGCGAGGGCCCACACCCACGGCGTCGCGAACCAGGTGAGGACGTATCCGGCCTTCGGGATGTGGAATGCCACCCTGTCGACCGAGGTGACGGTGTAGGGCTCGGCGTCGGCGACGGGATTGGCGTCGCCACGCAGGGTCATGGTCGTCGAATTGCCTACGCGCGCATCGATCGTCGTGACGCGGTGGGTGACGCGGGTCCCGTCGGGTCGGGTGACGCTCACGATGTCGCCGACGCGGACGTCTGTCGCCGCAACCGATCGCGCGACGGCGATGTCACCGGTGGCGATGGTGGGGGTCATCGAGCCCGAGCGCACCACGAGCGGCGACAGCCCGAACGCGACACTGACGATCGCGACGACGACACACAGCACCCCGGCGAGCGCCCCGACCGTCAGCGCCGTCTCGACCACAATTTTCCTACTGCGCGCGCTCATGTGCCGGCGCTCCCTGTGAACGTCAGCGCAACGGATCCCGCGGTACCCGCCAGTGACGCGTCGGCGGCCAACGGAAGACCCACCTGCACGCAGAGGTTCTCAGCACCGTTCGTGGCGGCCAGAGGACCACGATTGGTCGCGAAGGTCGTCGCGGTGGCGGTGATCGCCGTGCCGGAGGTCAGCAATGTACCCGAACCGCAGACGCCGTTGGCTGCGGTGGCGCCGGCGACCACGGTGAGGGTCATCGCGCGGCCGAGTGAGTCAGGGCTCGACACCGCGGCCGAATAGGTCAGGGGCGCGGTGCCCGTGTTGGTGACGGCGACAACCTTAGCGGCCGACTGTCCGGGCAGCAGACCACTGGGGGTGAACGTGAAGGTCGATGCCTTCGCCCCGTCCGCGAGAAGGTTGATCGTCGCCGTGGTGAAGACTCCCGACCGTGTCGAGACTGTTGACGACCACAGCGCCAATGTGCCGACAACGCTGATACCGACGACCATCCCGATCGACAGCAGCGCCCTGGTGCGCCGACTGATGGCTGCGGCGAGAACACGATTCACCGCGCTGCCCTCGCCGCCCGTCGATCGCGGGCCGACCCGACGAACTGCGCGGCGGCGTAGACGATCAGGACCCCGGCGATCGCGTAGACGACCACCATCCGCGTCGACCCGGTGATCCAGTTGTTGACGTAGCCGAGATACGGGATGGAGTACCAGAGTTTCCCCCGCACCTGACCCGCCTGGACCGGTCGCTCGTCAGGGGTGGGCACAGCGTCGCCCTGTGTGGTGAGCAATCGGTTGCCGCGCTGGTCGAAGGTGAAGCCGACGACGCGGTGGGTGATGACATCCGGCTCGCCGGAACGGATCTGGTAGGTGACCACGTCACCGATCTGGAGCGTCGCCGGGTCGACCTTCTTGACGACGATCAGCGTGCCGGGCGGGTACTTGTCCTTCATCGACGAGGTGAGAACCGTGTAGGGCTGCGCGCCGGCGATCTTCGGCACGACAATCGTCGCGAGGAGGACGGCGACCGCGGCAAGCAGAAGCACCCACGTCACGATCTGCCAGATCCACCACAGCGGACCGGTGCGTGTCCGCTCCGTGGCTTCGGTGGTCATGATCGTGTCTGCTCCGTGGCGAAGGTGAAAAGGTGGGAGTAGGTCGACGAGCCTGCACCCGAGACCGATTGCAGGACAGTGCGGATGCACCAGGTCTCGGAGGCCCCTCTGGCCAGTGATCGCCAGGTGCCCGCGATCGCGGTGGTGGACGCCGAGCTCGTCGTCGTCGGGAATGCCGTGGTACCGGTGAGAGGACCCGTCGAGCAGGTCCCCCCGACAGCTCCGGACAGCACGACCGTCACCCCCGGCCCCGAGGACACCTCGGGGCCGGCGGCGGTCAGCCGATACCGCAGCGGCGTGGTGCCGCCGTTGCTGATCACCAGCGGCGCTTGCGCCTGCGCACCGGGCAGGATCGCCGAACCCGTGAGACCCGGGAACTGATAGGTCGATCCCGCTCCGCCGCCCGCGACGAGCCGCAGCTGGCCGGTGGTGGCGGTGGTCGCACCGGTCGCGGCGCTACCCGACCACAGCGCTCCCGTGGATTGCACCGCCGCGAGCGACAGCCCGACCACCACGACCACGATCCCGACGAGCAGCAGCCGGGCTCTGCCCGACATGTCCATCGTCAGGGACGGACCTGGTTCAGGCTGACGGACATGTTCGAGACGTTGACCGCCGAGTTCTGGCTCGTCTGACCGGTCACGTCGGCGAAGGCCACGGTCACCTTCACCTCCACGGTGCGCGCGGCGCCGGGGGCGATGTCGACGGCGGTGCCGCCGGTGGCCGCGTTGCCCGCGACGGTGGCCGTCGGGGTGATGGTGACGCCGGTCGGGAGGGTGCCGGCGGTTCCGGGGTTCACGGTGACCTGCGCCTTCATGTTCTTGCCGGTCGCGAGCGCGGTGTAACTGGCCGTGTACTCCCAGGTGTCCTGCGGGACGAGGAAGTCGGTGGCGGGGTTCACCGTCGTGCCGCCGATGATCCCGTTCGCCGAGACGTCCTTCCACGAGGGCGTCCCCACCGCGGTGAGCTTCAGCTGACCGGTGGTGAGGTTGCCCGGCGTGCTGCTGGCGTTGTCACTCCACAGTGCGAACGAGCCCGCCCCTCCGAGCAGGACGACGACGGCGGCTCCGGCGGCCAGCGCGCCTTTGGTGTTGCGATTCATGGTGGTCCTCGGTGAGAAGGCAGCCGTGGGTGGCCGCGGTCGGGAAGAGACGAGCTCATCGCGAGGTGTCGCCCGACCACTGGGAGGTGCCCGAATCTCCACGGTGACCCTTTGCTATCGCGCATTGGGTCGTGACTTTGATGAATCTCGGTGGGATTGTCGCAAACGGGAGGGTCGGGCGTTACACGAATTTCGCATGCCAAATCGCGGTCGCACAGGGCTCGGAGCCCGTCCGCCTTCGAGAGGGGTGGAACCAGATGGCCCCGACGCACATCTAACGGTCATGAGGGTTGACGAGAGGCATGACGTGGTCGCGGAGATCGGGGCCGACGGGATCCAGCTGACGCTCGACGAGACGGGGCTCGAGGGGTGCCTCGTGATCGGTGTGCGCCGGACGGTCATCGCTGCGGAGCGGTTCGGCCTGCTCCCCGATCTGGGTCCACTGGAACTGCGGCCGGCCGACGACGTCGGTCAGCGCGGCGGTGCGGAGTTCCTGGCGCCGGTGTGGCGCGGCGACGCGGTGTGGTTGGACTTCACGTCGACGGTGCGGGCGTCGCTGCCGGTGCGGGTGTCCCGCGACGGCGGGCCGGAGACGCTGTGTCTCGCCCCGCACGACCCGTGGATCGACCGGTGCCGGCGGCTCGACGGGTCAAGGGCGCAACTGACCGCGCCGGCCGAGGGTGCGTCGCGGATCGACATCCGGGTGGGAGGGTCCGACGTGTCCGGGGGCGAGCTGCTGTCGGTGCATCTCGTGGACGCGATGTTGCTGGCGCAGGCGGGGCTCGAGTTGCCGACGCATGATCCGCTCGAGCCCATCGACTACGCCGAGCACAACGTGCCGTGGCCGTTCGATCAGAGGTAGCGGCGCATGATCAGCCGCGGCATCTTCGACGCCACGGCGTCGGTCTGACCGACCACCTCGAAACCGACCGCCTCGAACATCTTCCGTGTCCCGACGAACGCCATCGTGAGATCCATCCGACAGGGTGGGTCGACGGGGTAGGCCTCGACGGCCGGTGCGCCGTTGGCGGCGGCGTAGTCGACGGCACCTTGGATCACCTGACCGGCGACGCCCTGCTTGCGGTGCCCGGCGCGCACGACGACGCAGATGATGCTCCACACCGGCAGGCCGTCGAGGGGTCGGATGAGCTTGCTGCGCTCCAGGCGCGGGGTGTCGGCGCGGGGGTTGATGCTGCACCAGCCGACGGGTGTCCCGTCGCGGTAGGCGACGACGCCGGGCGGGTGCTCGCGCTCGCACAGGGCGCGGGCGGCCTGTTCGCGCGAACCCTTCCCCAGTTCCTCGATCTGCTTTGCCTGCAGTCGGTGCGAGAGGCACCAGCAGTGCGTCGTCCGACGGTTCGGGTTGATGACGTCGGCGAAGTCGTCGAACCGGTCGGGTGTGACCGGATGGGTCTCCCAGGTCATGGGGTCAGCATCACGCAGTCGCTGCGACGTGGCAACCGGGTGGGGACATGGGCCGATCTGTGGACAACGGCGCGTCGGGAGGGGTGGTGATGGCGCCGCTGTCGGTGTCCGACACCACCGTGGCGGGCATGTTCCCCGAGATCAGTGAGCCTGCCGCACAGCAGGACTGGCGTGCACGATTGACCCACGCAACCGACGCACCCACCCACCGAGCCTTGACGATCGTCGTCGAACCCGTCCGCGACACGACGGGTCTGTGCGACCTGTCGCTGCGCATCACCGTCCCGAGCGAGTTCGGCCTGCACGGTCGGCGCGAGATCGACTGGGATGAGATCTGGGCGATCGGCGGACGCCACGACCTGTGGTCGGTAGACGTACCGCCGATCGACCCTGACCACCTCTCGGCGGTGCGCGCGCTCGCCGCGGTCATGTCGTGCGGACGGCCCCGCCACCGGTCGTCGACGACGTGTCTGAACGAGGCGGCGGCGCCCGTGTGGGAGTTCCTGCGACGGGCGGTCGATGCCGGGGTCACTCTCGAGCCGGCGCCATCGCTGGCCGTCCACGCAGTCGAGGTGGTCGAGCCGATCGAACCCGGACTGCAGCTGATGGCCGACCCGAATGGAGGGATCACCGTCGCGCCGGCAGTGACGCTGCGGGTGCCGCACCGCGGGACGTCGTCGGCGATGACGTTCGGTGCGCCACCGCACGGAGTCGCCGTCATCGGCGTGACGACCCTCTACCTCGCCGGCTTCGCGTCGGCCGATCCCCTCGTACTCGACCTCATCTCGGGCCCACCCCTACGCGTGCCGCGTCGGGACCTCGACGAGTTCACGTCGTCGTTCCTTCCCGCGATCCACGCGCGTGTGCACGTCCGGATGGACGACGAAGTGCTCGAGGGGCAGGTCATCGAACCGCCCACGCCTGCGCTGGTCGTACACCTCGCGGCCGACGGTGCCGCCCGCATCGAGTGGACGGTCCGCTACCAGATCGACGACACCTGGCGGGAATTCGATCCCAGGTACGAGATCGACGCGGACCCGCTGCGCGACATCGCGGCGGAACTGACGATGTGGGACAGGATCCGCGACGCGCTCGAGCGGACCGTCTCGGTTGCTACGCGGTGGCGAGAGCAGGCGGTCCGGCACGAGGCGCACGACATCCGGGCAGCAGGACTCTGGATGGAACGGCTCGACCCGCTGCCCCGGTCCATCGCGCAGGCACCGACATCCGTGCTGTCACGCGTTTACACGCTGGCGCCGGTGGAGGCGGCCGTGCTGATCGGCGAGGTCATCCCCGAGCTCCGGGCCCGCGGCGACATCGTCGTCGAGGTGCACGGCGACGTCGATCGGTTTCGACCGGCGCGAGTTCCGGCCACCGTGACGTTCGGCCTCGGTGACGACGACACACGCACCGACTGGCTGGACCTGACCGTCGACGTGGAGATCGACGGCGAGCAGGTGTCGCTGGCCGAGGTGATGTCGGAACTGGCGAGTGGGGCGTCGCACATGCTGCTGCCGTCCGGGACGTACTTTCGCCTCGACACCCCCGAGCTGCGGCGACTGTCCGACCTGTTGGCCGAGGCGCGGGCACTCGGGGAGATCGACGGGGGTCGGGTCCGCCGGGACTCGATGAATGCCACCCTCTGGGACGAGGTGCTGGGACTCGGGACCGTGGAATCACAGCTGTCCGCGTGGCGCGAGCGCACAGCGCGCCTGGCATCGGCCGCACCGCCCGCGGCGGTGGATGTGCCGCCGACGGTCCGCGCCGACCTCCGGGAGTATCAGCGGCACGGGCTCGACTGGCTGACCTTCCTGTGGGAGAACGGGATCGGCGGGATCCTCGCCGACGACATGGGTCTGGGCAAGACCCTGCAGACGCTCGCGTTCATGGCGCACGTCGACAGCCGCGCCCCCTTCCTGGTCGTCGCGCCCACCAGCGTCGTCGGGAACTGGCTGTCGGAGACGGAACGTTTCGTGCCTCATCTCGCCGCGGTCGGACTCATGGAGACGGAGAAGAAGTCCGGGCGTCGTGTCGTCGACGTCGTGTCCGGGGCGCGGATCGTCGTGACGTCGTATGCCCTGTTCCGGTTGCAGTTCGACCAGTTGTCGCAGATCGGCTGGGCCGGTGCCGTGTTCGACGAGGCGCAGTTCGTGAAGAACCCCGCGAGCAAGACCCACCTGCTCGCGCGCCGGCTGCAGGCGCCGTTCACCCTGGCGATCACCGGTACCCCGATGGAGAACAACCTCTCGGAGCTGTGGGCATTGCTGTCGCTGACGGTTCCCGGCCTGTTCCCGTCGTCGGACATCTTCACGCAGTACTTCCGGCGGCCCATCGAGACTTTTGGTGACTCGGCGAGGTTGTCGTTGCTGCAGCGGCGGATCAGGCCGGTCGTCTTGCGCCGCAGCAAGACCGAGGTGGCAACCGATCTGCCACCGAAGCAGGAGCAGACCGTGGCGCTCGCGCTAGACCCTGAGCACGAGCGCATCTACCGCGCCCGCCTCAACCGGGAACGTCAACGCCTGCTCGGTCTGCTCGACGACTTCGGGCGCAATCGGATCGCGATCCTCAGTTCACTCACCATGCTCCGCCAACTGAGTCTGCACGCCGGTCTCGTCGACGACGAGCACGCCGAGGTGACGTCGGCGAAGGTGGACCACCTGGCCCGGGTGGTGCCCGAGCTCCTGGCCGAAGGGCACAGCGCGCTGGTGTTCAGCCAGTTCACCGGCTTCCTCCGGATCATCCGGGATCGATTGCACGCCGGCGGTGTGCGCACCTGCTACATCGACGGGTCGATGTCGGCCCATGCCCGGGCGTCGGAGGTGGAGCAGTTCCGCGCGGGTGGGCCGTCGGTGTTCCTGATCAGCCTGAAGGCGGGCGGCTTCGGGATGAACCTCACCGAGGCCGACTACTGCTTCGTCTGCGACCCGTGGTGGAACCCGGCCGCGGAGGCCCAGGCGGTCGACCGCGCGCACCGGATCGGGCAGACCAAGCCGGTGACGGTGTTCCGCCTGGTCTCCGCGGACACCGTCGAGGAGAAGGTCGTCGCGTTGCAGGAGCGCAAGCGGGCCCTGTTCGACGCGGTCATCGGTGACGGTGACGTGTTCGGGTCGGCCATCACAGGCGACGACATCGCGCAGATGCTCGGTGGGTGATGTCTCACCGGCGGGTGATGCGAGCACACTGGTGTCATGGCCCAGGACACCATTCGCTACGGCTCCCATCCCGATCAGTACATCGACATCACGCGTCCAGACGGAGAGTCGCGATGGTCGGCGGTGCTCGTCCACGGCGGGTACTGGCGGTCGAAGTACACGGCCGAGCTGATGGAACCGATGGCCGACGCCCTGGCCGCATCAGGGGTGACGGCGTGGAACGTCGAGTACCGCCGTCCCGACCAGCACGGCTGGGCAGCAACGACATCGGACCTGGCGGACGCACTGGCCGCGGTCGGGTCGGAGACGCCGGTCGTGGTGATCGGGCACTCGGCCGGTGGGCAGTTGGCGCTGCGGGTCGCGGCCGACGCGTCGTCTCCGCCGGCTCTGGCGGTGTCCCTCGCCGGTGTCATCGACCTCGAGAAGGCCCACCAGCTCGGGCTCGGTGACGGGGCGGTCGAGAACGCGCTCGGGCATCCGTGGTCGGCGGACGACGCCGACGACGTCGCGTCCTCGCCGCGGCACCGCCTGCCGTTGCGGGTGCCGCAGGTGATCGCCTGCGGGCACGACGACGACCCGCACCTGCTCGCGATCAGTCGGGACTATGCGCGCACGGCCATCGAGGCCGGGGACGACATCGACGAGGTCTCCGCACCCGGCGACCACTTCGACATCATCGCCCCACAGCATCGCCTGTGGGCGCAAGTGTTGGCGGCCGTCGAGCACCGCGTCGCGTCGTAGTTTCTGCCCGCTCGGCGCGCAGTTTCTGCCCGCTCGGCGGGAGGTTTCGGTCCGGTCGGCGAGTCAGCCGAGTGCGAGGGCGAGGGCTTCGATGCCGCGTTCGACCTCGTCGAAGCTGGTGGTCAGGGGGCTGAAGCCCAGACGCACTCCGTCGGGCGTCCGGAAGTCGGGGATGACGCCCTGGCGCCACAGCCGCGTGACGGCCTGCCGGGAGTTCGGGTGGTCGACGGTGATGTGTCCGCCGCGGCGATCCGGGTCGCGAGGTGAGGCCAGTGTGGCGCCGAGGGGTCGGAGGACGCTCTCGGACAACGTGATCGCGAGCTCGGTCAGCGCCACCGACTTCGTGCGGATGGCGTCGATCCCCGCCCGCTCGATCAGGTCGAGCATGTCGGCGATCGGCAGCATCCCGAGGATCGGCGGAGTGCCGCTGAGCAGGCGTCGGACACCCGGCCCGGGGACGTATCCCTGACCCATCTCGAACGGGTCCGCCGCGCCGAGCCAGCCCCAGATCGGTTGTGCGACATCGTCGACGAGACCCTGCCGGACGTACGCGAACGCGGGCGCACCTGGCCCACCGTTCAGGTACTTGTAGCTGCAGCCGGCGGCGAAGTCGACACCCCAGGCGTCGAGCTGCATCGGCACCGACCCGACCGAGTGCGACACGTCGAGCAACAGCAGCGCACCGCGATCGTGGATGAGCTGCGTGACTCCGGGCGCGTCGAGCAGGTACCCCGAGCGGTAGGCGACGTGGCTGACGAGGACGAGGGCGGTGCGATCGGAGACCGCCTCGTCGAGGAGGTCGACGGTGACGCCGCCGTCATGGTCGGTGTCGATCCACCGGATGGTCGTGCCGGTCTCGGCGGCAATGCCCTCCACCAGGTAGCGGTCGGTCGGGAAGTTGTCGCGGTCGATGACGATCTCGCTGCGGTTCGGCCGCATCGCGAGCGCAGCGCGGGCGAGCTTGTAGATCAGGACGCTCGTCGAGTCGGCGACCACCGTCTGCCCGGGCGCCGCGCCGAGAACCGCCGCGCCGAGGCGGTCACCGAGGCCCGTCGGCAGGTCCAGCCACCGCTCGTCCCAACCGCGGATCAATCGACCGCCCCACTCGTGCTCGATGAACTCGCGCATGTGGTCGGCTGTCACCTTGAGCGGCCGGCCGAGGGAGTTGCCGTCGAGGTAGGCCAGAACGCCGTCGCCGTCGACGAACTGCGCGCGAAACTCGGCGAGAGCGTCGGCGGCGTCGAGGTCGTCGGCGGTGGGGCGCGTCATGGCGGTCAGTGTCGCACCAGTAGGTCACGCGTGGCGGAAAGACCGGCTCGCTCGGCGAGGGGTTTCCGCCCGCTCGACGGGATCTTCCGCACGATCGGCGGAATCTACCGCACGGTCGGCGAGATCTACCGCACGATCGGCGAGATCTACCGCACGCTCGGCGGTGGGTTTTGGCCCACTCGGCGAGTGGTTTTGGCACGGTCGGCGAAGTGACCCCGGGGTCAGCGGGGGGCGCCGACTGCTTTGCGCCAGGCGCTGAACGAGCGGACCGGGGCGCGCTTGGGGTGGACCAGCCAGGGCCAGGGGTGGACCTCGGTGGGCTGCAGCCGGTCGGCGATGCGCGTGTATCCGGGAACCGGCGCCCAGGTCGACGCCAGCGATCGGCCCTCGAGTTCGTCGGCGACAATTCCGCGACGGACCTCGACCTCGCGTCGTTCAGCGAGATCGCCGAGGCACTCGGCGAGGAACACCAATCGCTTGCCCGACAACCGGAGTCGACGCAACAGCGGCTCGTCGAAGACGAACACGGCGGGTCGGGACTCGTCCACCGCGAGAGCAGGATCCGAGTCACCCAGGGACTCCGCCGTGAGCCACACCGCGTCGGCCTCGCCGCTGTTCGACGGTTCGTCCGGCCCCGACGGGATGTCCTCCGGACCGAGGTACGGACCGTCGACGGGGGCGCCGTGGTCGTCGGACGGCCAGTCCTGGATGGGGCAGTTGGAGTTCAGCGAACACTGATCGCACAGCTTCGGGGACCGCTTCTTCACCTGCCATCGACTGAATCCGTAGGGCTTGCCCGACCCGGTGCCCACGGTCCACTGCCAGCCGAGGCGGTTGGCGGCGCGGGATCCATCGATCAGGTGAGCGAACATCTCGTCCTCGCCGTCCCGCCACGTCGCACCGACGCGGACGGTCCACTGGGACGCCGCCCACATGCGGGTCTGATTGACCAGCCAGCCGTTCTCGTGGAGTTCGTCGACGACGAGGTCCATGCACGTCATCTCGCGCGGCCAAGGATCGCCGCCGAACGGGCGGTCGCCGGCGGGCAGGTCACGACGCGGCTGCTCGTAGCGCAACGCCTGCCCGAGGTCGGTGCCGACGCGGGAGTAGAGGTGCCGCGCGTACTCCTGCCACAGCAGTTCGTCGCGGTACTTGGTGCGGTCACGGCCGGGCGCGCCCGACACCGCGTCCCACACCTCGGGCAACGGCGTGAGGCCGTGCCGGATGTACGGGGACATGCGGCTCGCGCCGCGACGGGCGACCGGCAGGACCTCGTTGCGACGGGACGCGTACCCGGTGATGTCGAGCGCGCCGAGCGCGATGTCGGCGGCGGTCTGCCCGCCGGTGAACGCCCCGGCTGCGATGTCCGTCGGCTCCTCGCGGGCGAGGTCGCCGAGGTGCTCGGTGACCCACGCGACGGACTCGGCGTGGTCGCCGTCGGGGCGGGGCGGCGGTGGCGTCGGGAGGGCGGTCACCCTCCCGACAACACCGTCGTCAGGCCAAACGCTTCCCGGGGCTGCGCGTGAGCTCGGGGTCGGTGATGATCGCGTCGCCGAGCGCGGCGTCGATCCGCGACAGCACGTCGGCGTCGAGTGTCACCTCGGACGCCTTCACGTTCTCGATGAGCTGTTCGGGCCGCGACGCACCGACCAGCGCGGCGGACACGTTGTCGTTGGCCAGGACCCACGCCACGGCGAGCTGCGCCATCGTGATGCCGAGGTCGTCGGCGATGGGCTGCAGGTCCTGCACGCGGCTGAGCACGTCGTCGGTGAGGTAGCGCTTGATCATCTCGTCGCCACCCTTCTCATCGGTCGCGCGTGACCCGGCCGGCGGCGCCTGACCCGGCTTGTACTTGCCGGTGAGCACGCCCTGAGCGATCGGCGACCACACGATCTGCCCGATCCCCAGTTCACGCGAGGTGGGAACCACCCGCTCCTCGATGACCCGCCACAGCGCCGAGTACTGCGGCTGGTTCGAGACGATGGAGAAGCCGGCCTGGCGGGCCAGGGTCTGGCCGGCACGCAGCTGGTCGGCGGTCCACTCCGACACACCGATGTAGAGCGCCTTGCCGGACCGGACGACGTCGGCGAAGGCCGCGATCGTCTCCTCCAGCGGCGTCTCGTGGTCGTAGCGGTGCGCCTGGTAGAGGTCGACGTAGTCGACGCCGAGGCGGCGCAGCGAGTTGTCGATTCCCTCGCGGATGTGCTTGCGCGACAGTCCCGTGTCGTTGGGGCCGCGCTCGCCGACCGGGAAGTAGACCTTGGTGAAGATCTCGAGACCCTCGCGGCGCTGCCCCTTCAGGGCGCGGCCGAGCACTTCCTCCGCGGCCCCGTTCGCGTAGACGTCAGCGGTGTCGAACGTGGTGATCCCGGCGTCGAGCGCCGCGTGGACACACTTCTCGGCGACGTCGTTCTCCACCTGCGAACCGTGCGTGAGCCAGTTGCCGTAGGTGATCTCCGAGACCTTGAGACCGCTGCTGCCCAGATACCGATACGCCATGCGTGTCCACCGCTTCCGTTCGCTTCTCGCCCGACCGGGGTCGGGCCCGTGCACTGCCCGAGGGTAGGCGCGTACCCCGAAGTTGCGATCAGGTCGGACGAAACGGGCACCGGTACGCCACGACAAACGTGAGCATGGCTATCATGATCGGGCTGCGATCGCGCGACGCCACGCCGAGAGCGGCGAGGAAATCTGTCGGACCCCGTCCGTACGGTCCTGTCACGAGAGGGCACCGATGAACGCACCGACGTCTCGAGCAACGCCGAGATGTCCTGCGCCCGTTCCGAAGTGCCCCCGCGCCACGCGACCCGTACCCGGATCGCCCCTCCCCTGACGAGATCGGACCGACACCATGGACGACCCTGGCGACCCCTGGGTACCGCCGACGCACATCCTCGTGCGTGAGCCGACCGACGCGTCATACGTCATCCCGTCATGGATCGAGGTGGGCAACCGCGTCATCGGGGTGGTGGCCACACACTTGTGGGCGATCGACGGCGTCTACGAGCTCGTCAGCCCAGAGCTACGCCGAACCACTCCGACCCTGCAGGCGATCGAGCCCTTCGTCGACCATTGTGGGGTCTCCGTGCCGGCGGTCGAGGCTCGCGTCCGGCGGGCACTCCCACGGTTCACGGCGACCCTCGAGGTCGGATGGGCCGATCTGACCATCGCCGCGGTACGTGCCGAGACCGTGTCACCCACGCCGTGGCACCGCGTCGACCAGAGTTGCGCCGCTGACAGTTTGACCGACTACGACGCCGCCATCGCCCGGACGTGGGGGTGCAACATGTGCGGCCGGGACCCCCGCACCGAGTTCACCCCGCGGTTCGAGGCACACCGCACCGGCATGCGCATCGACGCTCGCATCGACCTCGACATCACCGTCGCCGTATGTCCGTCGTGTCACGAGATCCTGCATCAGCCCCTCGCCCCCACAGCGTCGGAGCTGATGTACGGCTTGCGGCCACCGTGCCCGAGCTGCGCGGCGCGGCACGCCGACGTCGTCGCGGTGAATCACTCGGACGCACCGCTACCGATCGGCGTCACCGCATCGTCGGCGCCTCCCGACGAGGTTCCCGACTTCCACTGCGGGAACTGCGGTCACGAGTGGTGACGGGTCAGCTCGGGGACGAGGTCGATGAACGACGCGACCGTGTGGTCGGGTGAAACGAAGGCGTCGGGGTAGGCCACACCGTCGCGGTTGATCCATGCGGTCTGCAGTCCGGCGCGCCGGGCGCCGTCGAGGTCCCACGGGTGCACCGCGACCATCAGCGCCTCCCCCGCCTCGACGCCCGCGGCCTGCAGCCCGTGCCGGTAGGACGTCGGCCCCGGCTTCCACGTGGCGGCGTCGGCGACGGACAGGTAGTCGGTGATCGCCGGGCCGGCGTCGGTCGACTCGAGAAGGCGCCGGGCGACGTCGGCCGACCCGTTGCTCAGCGTGTAGACGCGCAGCCCGGCGTCAGCGAGCGCGACGATCCCCGGCACGACGTCGGCGTGGGGCGCTGCGTCGATGAACGCCTGCAGCAGCACGTCGGCCGTGCTGTCGAGATCGCCCCGCGACGGGTCGGCGAGCCACAACATCGACCGCAGCTGGTCACGACCCAGGTCCGCGAACGACGCGTTCTCACCGAACACGGCCAGCGCGAAGCCGTCGCGGAGGACCGAGAGGTACCAGATCCGCACGTCGTGTCGCTGCAGACCGGCGTCGACGAACGCCGGTTCGACCGACGTGAGGTCGGAGAGGGTGTCGTTCACGTCGAGGAACGCGACGGTCGGCCGGGCCATGGGATCTCCTTCGATGGGCTCGCCACTTGTCTACCCGCGTCCCGATCAGCGCGAGGCGAACCCGGGCGTCCGCCTCGGACGCGACCTACGCTCGGAGCTGTGTTGCCGCTGATCTCGCTGACCGACCTCGAGACGGCCGGCGGCCGTGCCCATCTCGCCGAGGTGTCGCGGACCGTGGGGTTCTTCTACCTCACCGACCACGGCGTCCCGGACGCCGTGCAACAGCAGATGGTCGACGTCGCGGGCCGGTTCTTCGCGCTGCCGCAGGCCGACAAGGACGCCATCGCGATGGTGAACAGCCCGCACTTCCGCGGGTACAACCGGCTCGGCGGGGAACTGACGAACGGCCGCGTCGACCGTCGGGAACAGATCGACATCGCACCCGACCGCGACCCGATCCCCGACGCCGTCGGACCGATGCGACTGCAGGGCCGCAACCAGTGGCCGGCCGCGCTGCCGGAACTGCGGACCGTGGTCGTCGAGTACCAGCACGAGCTGGCGCGGGTGTCGCGGACGCTGCTCGGGCGGTGGGCAGAGGCATTGGGCGCCCGATCGGACTTCTTCGACGACGCGTTCGCGCTGCCGGCGACCCTGATGAAGGTGGTGCGCTATCCCGCACGTCCGGTCGGCGAGGACGGCTTCACCGATCAGGGAGTCGGCGCGCACAAGGACTCGGGCGTGCTGACGGTGCTGCTGGCGCAGGAGGGTTCGTCGGGCCTGCAGGTGGAACGCACCGACGGCGCCTGGCTCGAGGCCACGCCGCAGCCGGGCACCTTCATCGTCAACATCGGCGAGATGCTCGAGGTCGCCACCGACGGGCGGCTCGTCGCCACCCGTCATCGCGTCGTCACCCCGCCCGGCGCCCCCGAGCGGCTGTCGATCCCGTACTTCTACGCGCCGTCGCTGGACGCGGTGATGCCTAGGATCCCCACCCGGGACGGCGGACCGTCTCGGATCACCGACGACCCCGACAACCCGCTGTTCGACAGCTACGGCCAGAACACGTGGAAGAGCCGGACCCGCGCGCATCCCGACGTGGTCGAGCGCTGGTACCCCGACGAGGTCGTCGCCCGGGCCTGATCAGATCCCGAACGCCCGCCTCAACACCGTCCGAGGTCGGTGTCGGGCGGGCGCACGGGCTCGGCCCCGACGAGCGCGCGCTCCTCGTCCGCGCCAACCCCTCGCAGGCGCGGCAGGAGCCACTCGTAGATCGAGTCGTCGTTCAGCAGGGTGAAGTGGTTCGCCGAACTGATCGCGAAACCGTCCTCGTCACGGAAACCGATGTGACGCTTCTTGTTCCGGCCGATCGCGCTGGGCGTGAGCACCAGGCCGTCGCCGACGACTCGCCCGAGCGGATGACGGGCGTTGCGCGTGATCGTCGCCGAGACGAACAGGTGCGTCGCGTGGTCGACGAGAGGCACCTCCTCGACCGCTGCGACACGCAGCGCGTCGAGGTCGCGGCCGGACCAGTCCTCGTCGACGAGGGAGCCGTGGAAGAGGTCCCGCACGCCGGCGCTGCGGCGGCGGAGCAGGTGGGCGAACGGCCGCGACTCCGGCACCAGATGCAGTGCGGCGGCGAGGTAGTGGACCGATCTCGCGAGCGGTGCGCCGAGGTGGGGCGAACCGAGCGACACGACGGTCTCGACCGAGCGCACCCAGTCGGCGCCCTCGAGCCCGGCGCGGTGGCACGCGGAGCGCGCGACGAGACCGCCCATCGAATGACCGATCAGCGTGATGGTCCGGACGGGGATCGGCCACGCGTCGACCAGCGTCGTCATCAAGCGGTCGAGTTCCCGCCCGTTCTGCGAGATGTGCCGACCGGTGTTGTAGCGGACCTGGATCTCCGTCGCACCGACGTCCTCGGCGAGCCGCGCGCCGTAGGTGGGCCGTCCGCCAATGCGCCAGGCGGCCTCCGTCTCCATCAATCCGTGCAGGAAGACGACGAGATGGTCGGTGGCGGTCGGGAATGCATGCCGGAGAGCGTCGGGCATGGGTGGGATCATCGCCCCGTCGACGCGCACCGCCATGGGTTCGGCCAGCGGGCTGCGGGCGGCGTGGAGCTCGTCGCCGATGAGGCCGTTGATGGCAGCGATGAGCGCCCCACCCTTCACGGTCTGCGAGGGCGGGCGACCCCAGCCGTCGGCGGACTGTCCGGCGACCTCGGACGCGGTGTCGCAGACGGCGGCGATGGTCGAGTAGGTACCGCCGGCGATCGCGTCGTGCACGAGCTTGGCCGGGGCCACGAAGTCGGCCAGACCGACCGGGCGCAGGCCGAGCCGGAAGCCGGTGAACAGGTGTTCGCTGACGGCCGAGTGCACCTTCGCGATCCCGGTGGTCGCGTCCCCGAGCTCGGCGAACGCGAGCCGCCCCATCTCACGGAGCTCCGTCCGCCGCTGCCGCTCGAGCGTGTCCATGCGATTGAGAGTACAGGTGTTCACTCAGCCTGGTCGAGTACGGAATCGATCGTTGCTCAGCCGCGCAGTTCCGCCCAGGCCCCCGTCGACCACAGCGCCCACGCGACGAGGACCGGCTGGAAGACGAGGCGGAGTGCGCGAGCGCGGTCGGAGTTCAGTCCGAACCCGTCCCGGTGGTGGCGCCACTGGGCGAGGTTGCCGGGGACGATCGCGACGAAGAACAGGGCCAGGAAGAGCCCGACCGCGGCACGACGGCTGCGCAGCACGATGAGCGACCCGCCCAGCGCGATCTCGACGACACCCGACGCGAGGACGACGTCGTCGACGGAGAGTTTCGTGACGCGCGGGACGAACCGCGGCACCTGGGCGCGGAACTCCTGCCGCGCGAAGGTCAGATGTCCGATCCCGGCGAACACCATCGCCGATCCGAGCGCGACCCGCCCGATCTGCTGGGCTCCGGTCTCGGGGGCGGAGGTGGGTTGGAGGAGAGCAGTCATGATCTCGGTCTACCGCACGTCCGCTCGGCGGAGAGTATCGGCCCGCTCGGCGAGGGGTTTTGGCACAGTCGGCGGGATCTACCGCACGGTCGGCGGGATCTACCGCACGGTCGGCGAGGAGTTCTGGCCCGCTCGGCGGTCAGGCGAGGTACTTGCCGAACCAGTCGAGCGCGCGGCCCCACACCTCCGTGGCCGCGGCCTGGTTGTAGCGGCCACCGGTGTCGTTGAAGAAGGCGTGGTCGACGTTCGGGACGGTGAGGATCTCGTGGGTCAGCCCGGCCCGGGTGAGCGCGGCCTCCGCCTCGGCGCGTCCGGCGTTGACGCGGTTGTCGAGACCCGCGTAGACGGCGAGGACCGCGGCGTTCTTCGAGCCCGCGAAGTCGTGGTCCTGCGGGAGCGGCCCGTACAGCGGGATCGCGGCGGAGAGCTGCGGTTCGCTCGAGGCCAACAGCGACCACACCTGACCGCCGCCGAAGCAGAACCCGATGACGCCGACCTTCTTCCCGGGAACGCGGCGCTGGAGCTCCGCGATCGCCGACTTCTCGTCGGAGACGAACCGCTGGTTGGGGATGGTGCCGAGGGCCGCGGTGGCCCTCGCGGTGTCACCGAACGTCGACGTGCCGCCCTCCTCCGAGAGCAGGTCGACGGCGAGCGCGGCGTAGCCGGCGCCCGCGAGACGTCCCGCGATCGACGCGATGTGCGGGGTCAGACCCTTGTTCTCGTGGATCACGAGGACGACGCCCTTCGGGTTCGCCGCCGCGGCGTAGGCGCCCTGCAGCTCGCCGTTCTGACCGGGGAACGTGATGGTCCGCGTGGGCAGCGCGGCCGCGGCGCCCGGCGCGTCGGGGGATCCCGACGACGTCGTCGTGACCGCCGACCCGGAGGATCCCCCCGGCGCCGCGGACGAGGACGTCGCACTCGCCGACTCGCCCCCACTGCTGCACGCAGCGAGGACACTCGACGCGGCGGCCGCCGACAGGCCGAGCATCCCGAGACGTCGGATCGCCTCCCGGCGGCCGAACATCCCGTCGGCGTGGTCGAGCGCGATCTCCTCGGCGATGTACTGCGTGAACTCGGCCATCCTGCACTCGCTTTCGCCGCCCCGGGAGTGTCGGTACGGGTGGGGCGTCACCCGCCCCACCCACCGTGCCAGAGCACCGCGCGGCACGCGGGCCGTTGCCGATTCGTGACCTCATCCGACACGGCGACACGATCTGGTGCCGTTCGGCGCGCGGGGGTTCCCCGCCACCGACGGCGCGACGAGACTTGCCCTGCACGGCCGTCATCGGGGAGGACCAGACACGTCGACCCGTGGTCCCGGTCGGGCATCCCCGCTCGGTCGGACGACCGGGCGCACGCAAAGGAGCGTCATCATGATCGGCACCATCATCAGCGCGATCGTCGTCGGTTTGATCGTGGGCGCCCTCGCGCGCCTGATCCTCCCGGGCAAGCAGAACATCGGGGTGATCATGACGATCATCCTGGGCATCCTCGGATCCCTGATCGGATCGTGGGTCACCTACAAGGTCGGCTACAACAACAGCAACGGCGGGTGGGAGGTCGTCCCGTTCGTCGTCGGCATCGTCGTCGCAGCGATCCTCATCGGACTGTTCGTCGCCGCGACCGGGCGCCGCTCCGTCAAGCGCTGACACACCGCACCATCCCGCTTCACCCGTCCATGACCGAGGAGGTCACGCCATGACCACGAGCACACGGTTCGATGCCGCGCTCGAGGCCGCGTGGCTCGACTTCCGGACGGGCCTGGCCGACCTCCTCGTCGACGTCGCCGTCGACGAGGAGGTGGTCGTCCGGTGGGCGCACGACGCGTCCTCCCCCTGGACTCCCCTGCTGTCCTTCGTCGGCACCGGCGCGCGCCGTATCCGCTGCACGGTGGTGCGCGGCGATCTCTCCGCCGACCAGACCGCGGTCCTCATCGGCGACGGGTGGCGGCGTCTTCGTGACGGCCGCGTGATCCTCGAGGTCGGACGTCGTCGCGTCGACGAGGTGTGCGCCGCGGCCACCGACGTCCTGCGCGAGGTGTGCGGCGTACTGCACCCCACGTTCCTCGACCCCCTCGACGCCGACACCTCGCACCACGCGACGATCCAGCGATCGTCTCGGCGTGATCCCGGAACCGCCGCGACCGCGTCCACGGCGCATCCCGTCGCCGACACCGAGCACCTCCAGGAGCTCCTGCTCGACACCCTCGCCGCGCACGCCGACGACGCGTTCGTCGACGCCGACGGCGACATCCGCGTGCACATGGGGACCCAGACCATCCAGCTGCGCGTTCACCCGGCGCGACCGGTCGTCGAGTTCGTCGCGTGCGTCGCGGCGGTCTGCGTCGACGACCGCACCGTGAACGAGATCGTCGTCGCCGAGGGAGCCCGCTGGACCGGTGTCGCGGTGCACGTGCTCGACGGACACGTCTGGGCCACACAGCGTCTCGTCGTCCCGACGTTCGTCGCCACCAACGTGATCGCCGCGATCGAGTCGTGGCGGGACTTCCTGCGCGACGGCGCGCCGGCGATCACCGCCCGCATCGCCGACGCCGCCGACCCGATGGCCGCCCGCCGCGGGCGCGAACCCACACCCGACCAGGTCGAGCGACTCCTCGACACGATGACCGCGCTCACCACGGTGGGCGCCCCGCTACCCGCCGCGGGTGTCGCGCGCCTCTGCGACAGCAACGCGATCATCGCCCGCCGGTGCCTGATCACCGGGGCTCGGCGGCTTCTCGCGATCGGGGCGGCGAAGCGACAGGCGGCCGACGAGGGCGACACCCCGCTCGCCGGCAGCCTGGAAGAGGACCGCCAGGTGTGCCGGACCATGTTGATGTCGGTCAGCGGCGCGGTCGACCTCCTGCGCGAACGCGACGTCCGGTCCGCGACGGGCCGTTCCCGCGATTCCGGCGGCGCGACGCGCTGACCCGACCGCCCGTCACCCCGTGGCGGTGGTGGTGTCCTCTCGATGGGCGGCGCGGATCTCGCGCACGCGACGCAGCGCGCCGACCGCGTCGGCGAGCGCCGCGCGATCCTCGTCCGACAGCTCCGCCAGGGTCGACGACACCAGGTCGGTACCGATGCGTCGGCGATGCGCGACGTACTCCCGTCCGGCCTCGGTGACCGTCACCAGGGCCGCCCGCCTGTCCCGCGGATCCGGCCGGCGTTCGACGAGCCCGTCGCGTTCCAGCGACGTGACCAGCGCGGTCATCGACGGCTGTGCCACACCCTCGGACGCCGCGAGCTCGGTGACCCGACGGGGGCCGCGCCGCGCCAGCGTCGACAGCGTCGCCACCGAGGTCAGGCTCAGGTCCCGGGGCATCTGTCGCACCACCTCGGTGGCGAGCGCATAGACGGCTTCCCCGATCTCCTCCGTCAGCACCTCGCTCATGCCGGTCAGCATAGGACTCCTTCAGACCATTGCATAGACGATTTATATAGAGTACCTATGGAAGCACCACAGTCGTCGAGTCAGGGGTGTCACCGTGTCGCACTCGTCCGGATCGTTCACCGACGCATTCCGCCAGCCGAAGGCGGTGTGGGCGGTCGCGTTCGCCTGCGTCATCTCCTTCATGGGCATCGGTCTCGTCGACCCGATCCTGCCCTCGCTGTCGTCGCAGCTGAACGCGTCGCCGTCGCAGGTGACGCTGCTGTTCACCAGCTACCTCGTGGTCACCGCGGTCGCGATGCTCGTCACCGGCTGGGTGTCGAGCCGCATCGGCGCGAAGCGCACCCTCATCGCCGGCCTGGTGCTCATCGTGGCGTTCGCCGCCCTGGCGGGCTTCTCGGGCAGCATCGCCGAGATCGTGGGCTTCCGCGCCGGATGGGGGCTGGGCAACGCGCTGTTCATCGCGACGTCGCTCGCGGTCATCGTCGGCTCGGCGTCGGGCGGCTTCGGCGGGGCGATCATCCTGTACGAGGCGGCGCTCGGTGTGGGTATCGCGTCGGGTCCGCTGCTCGGTGGACTGCTGGGCAACATCTCCTGGCGCGGTCCGTTCTTCGGGGTCGCCGTGCTGATGATGATCGCGCTCGTCGCGACCATCGTGCTGGTCCCGGCAACCCCTGCGCCGCAGACGAAGTCGTCGATCAGTGAGCCGATCACGGCGTTGCGTCACCGCAGCCTCGCGACCACCAGCGTCACCGGGCTGCTCTACAACTGGGCGTTCTTCACCATCCTCGGGTACGCCCCGTTCCTCATGGGCCTGTCGGCGCTGAAGCTGGGCGCGGTGTTCTTCGCCTGGGGCATCCTCGTCGCGATCTTCGCCGTGTTCGGTGCACCGATGCTGAAGGCGCGCTTCGGGACCACGCACACCCTGTACGGAGCGCTCAGCGGCATGGTGATCGCCTGCCTGCTCATCGGCATCTTCTCCGACAACCCGGCCGTCGTGATCGGCGCGACCATCGCGTCGGGAATCGTGGTGGGCCTGAACAACACCCTCGTCACGACCGCCGTCATGAGCATCGCGCCGGTCGAGCGGTCCGTGGCGTCGGCGACGTACGGGTTCGTTCGCTTCATCGGCGGCGGCCTGGCGCCGTTCGCGGCGGGCAAACTCGTGGAGCATTTCAACGCCCACGTCCCGTTCGTCCTCGGTGCGGTCACCGCCCTGCTGGCCGCGGTGGTGCTCTTCACGGTCCGTCGCGACATCGACGCCGCCGACGTCGAGGAGACGCAACCCGTGTCGCACGAGCGCGCGGACGCCGAGCGTGCCGTCGCGCAGGTACCGGCCGACGCATCGGAGGCGGTGCTCGCGCGCGAGGCCCTCGCCGAGGACGAGCGGTACGCGTCGCGTCCCTGACCTGTCCGAGATCCGCATCCTGAGCGGTCGCCGCGGTCACCACGACCGCGGCGACTGCCGTCGGTGCAGATCGCGGACAGACCGTCGTGCGATCGCGTGAATTTTTGCGGCGCGAAGTAACGGCGGAGCGTCCGTATCCGACGATCTGGACATGATCCGTACATCCGTCCTGTCGACGCCTGCTCGCCGACGCATCACGACCCTGCTGATGTGGGCCACGATCGCGGTGTGGTCGGTGCTTGCCATCGCCGGACTCTCCGCGTGCTCGACCGGCGGCTCCGACGGTGCGGGCACCGCCTCGTCGAGTTCGTCGGTGTCGCTCAGCCCGTCCACGTCGTCGACGTCGGCGACACCGGCGTCGGCGCCACCGACAACCGACGCCCCCGTGACGACGACGACCGCGCCTGCCGTCACCCCCACCGACGTCGCCCCGACAGGGGTGGACTACTCGCGCTGCACCAACCGCACGAACTACGCCGGCGACCCGCGGTCGAACGCCGAGATCAACTCCATCGGCGAACGCACCGGCACCTGTCCGCCGGTCATCACACCCGGCACCCTCCCCAGCGTCGACTACTCGCGCTGCACCAACCAGACGAACTACGCCGGCGACCCGCGGTCGAACGCCGAGATCAACTCCATCGGCGAACGCACCGGCACCTGTCCTCCTGTCCTGACCGCCCCACCCACCCCCTGAGAGGAATCACCATGACCACACTCCGAGGTCTCGTCGCCGCCGTCGCCACCGTCCTGGCACTCGGCCTGGGCCTGGTCGGCGCCGGAACAGCCGCTGCCGCACCGGCTCCGCAGGTCATCACCCTGCACCCCGGGGGCAATCCCGGACAGCGGGTCGACGCGGCCGTCGACCACGGTCACGGCACGATCACCGTGCTGCAGCGCTTCCTCATCGAACCCTCGCAGCTGACCGTGGCGTGGGTGAACCTCCGCACCGGCGCCGCGGGCAGCACCGGTCTCCCCGATCGTGTGGCGCCGGCAAATCCACTCGACTACCCCGACCGTGGCGCTGTGCTGCGCACCGGAACCGGCCCTGTCGCGCTCGTCGTCTACGGGCCGTTCCCCCCGCAGACCGGACTCATCCCCACGCCGAGCTACATCCTCCCGATCCCGCATCTGTTGACCGTCTGAGACGAGTCGGACTGTCGGACCCGATCGCTACCTTCTCCCCATCACCACGACGGTGCACACGGGGAAGGGAGGGCGATCATGGACGACTTCGACGGCGCGGTCGAGGCGGGGTGGCGACGGTTCACCGTCGACCTCGGCGACCGGCTCGCGACGATGGAGCCCGGGGACTCCCACGTCATCCGCCTCGACTTCCTCTGCGACGAGGGACTGTCACGCGAGCACCCGCCGTTCGTCGTGATCACCCCCCACGGCACGACGCGCGTCCGTGTCACCGTCTGCAACGCGACGGCCGCCGAGGACGCGATCCTCGCCGAGTGGGGATGGCGTCCTCGCGGCACGTTCCCGCGCACGATGGAGGCCACCCGGCGACGTGCCGACCGACTCGCCCGGTGCACGGTCGACGTGCTGCGCGGCGTGTTCGCGGTCGCGGACGCCAGCTTCGTCGACGGCACACCGGCCGCGTCTCCCGCACCGATCGCCGGTGGGCGCCCCGACAGCCCGGAAGCGCTGCAGCACATGGTCGACGCGACCATCGCCGAGATCTCCGGTCACCCGGTCAGCAAGGACGCCGACGGCGACATCCCGATGCCCACCGCGGTCCCGTCGTGGCTGCGCGTCAGCGAGGACGAGGCTGCTGTCGAGGTGTTCTGCACCCGTATCTGTTCCGGTGACGCGGTCACCGCCGAGATGCTGTTCGGCGTGGCCGACCGCTGGCCGGGCGTGGCCGTCACCGTGCGGTCGGGTGCCCTGGTCGCGCGGATGCGGATCGAGGCCGCGGACTTCTCGCCGGCGAACCTGCGGTCGGAGCTCACCCGATGGTTCACGTTCCTCGAGAAGGGCACGCAGGAGATCCGCGACGCCCTCGACGAGGTGGAGGCCGGGGCGCCGGGCGAGTGCGACGACGTCGCGCCGGAGTCGCCGTCGATGATCCGAACATCCGACGTCACGACGACAACCGGCCGTACGGTGACGCTCCCGGTGCAGCTCGAGGCACTCCTGCTGGTCGCGACCACGCAGTCCGCGGCCCTTCGGCCGGACCAGGTCGCCGGGGTGATGGAACGCGATCGCGACGTCATCCTGCGGTGCCACCGGGTGTGCATCGGTCAGCGGGACGAGTGGGAGACCGCCGCCGACGCCGCGGCCGACCGAGACGACGTCGAGGAGGCCCACGCGTGTCTCGTCGAGTCGTGGAGGTGGGAGGACGTGGCCCGCTCGCTGCGCGGGGCGTTGCGGGTGGTCCTGATCGACCGACGACGCACCCCGTCGCGGACGGTGGACCCGCGTCGCCGGGAGGAGCACAGCCACGAACACCGCCCCCGCGATCAGCGCCCACCGCGGGATCAGCGTCCGCCGCACCTCAGCGATCCCCGCGACCGGCGATGACCGCACCCATCGCCGCGAGCGTGGGCGAGTCTGTGTCCCAGTAACCCGAGTGGTTCTCGATCCCGTAGCGACTGTGCGGATCCCACGGCGGATCACCCGGTGCCGACGGCAATTCCCGCGCACCGAACAGCGGTGACGTCGGGTCGCGACCGAGCACGTAGGGGGACGCCAGACGGATCGGGTCCCGGTCGGCCGTGACGGCCCAGACGTGGTCCGGGACAGACCCGGGGGCCACCCCCGCGAGGTGCAGGCCTGCCGCCGTCGCCACGCCACCGGCACCGGGACTCGCGACCAGGATGACGTCGGAGGCGTCGATGCCCTCGGGCCGGGACGCCGTGACCCCGACGACGGTGCTGCCGTAACTGTGCCCGATCACCGTCTGATGCGCGGCTGCCCCGACGTGCGTGGTGCGCAGGTCCGTGGTCAAGGCGGCGAGACCGGACGCAGCGGCGCGCGCCGCGGACGGACTCGCGGCCGTCGCTAGATCGGGTGGGGCGGAGTAGTCCTGCCACACGACCACGCTGGTCGCCGTGCCACCGCCGGCCGCAGTTCGCAGGCGGTCGGCACGATCGAGGTTGGTCGACAGCGACGCGAGCGTCGTCCCTGTCCCCGGGACCATCACGGCCACATCGCGCGCGATGTCCGGGTCGCCGACGGCCACGACCGCCCGCCCGTCGTCGCGCAGTGTGAGCAGGAATCGATCGGGCTGGGACAGTCGGCGTCGGAGCGCGCGCTGCGCGGCGGTGGTCGTGCGCGCCGCCGACAACCGCACCCGGTTCAGCCGGTCGCGGTCGGCGACGGGGATCCCGGCCCGGTTGCCGATCTCCGGATCCGCAGCAGCCCAGGCCATCCGCTGACCCACCGAGGCGGCGCGCCACACCCGGGCGACGGCGGCCGGCGGACCGAGCGGAAGCGCGCGTGGCAGGACCGACCCGGTGTCGGCGGCCACCGCAGGCGCCACTGCGTCGAGCGCGGCGGCGAGGGACGCATCGGCCTCGCGCGCCGCGCCGATCAGCCGACGCAGGGTGTCACCGTGTCCAGCCGCGTTGATCGACGCGATCGACTGCGCGAGAGCGGTACTCGCATCGTGGGGGACGTCGGCCGGTCGGCGCCCGGGCTCGGTGTCGACCCGACCGTCGACGTCGACCCGGTAACCATCGGTCTCCAGCGCGCGCAGGAACGCGGCCGCGGCCGCCACCGTCTGCGTGAGCTCCGGACCCCCTCGGCGCACCGCGGCGATCACCTCCTGCGCCGCCATCGCGGCACGGGCGGCATCTGCCCGTCGTTCCTGCAGCGCGGCCCGGTGGGACTCTGCCGCGGTCCCCGTCCACCGCTCGGCGACAGCGTCCGACCCGCGCACCACCGCGGCGATCCGCTCGTCGCAGCGGTCGACGAGGGTGTCGAGGGCGACCGCCACCTCGTCGAGACGATGGGTGTCACGGCTCCATCCGGCGACCACGGCGACCGACGGCGGGACCGTCACCCGCCACCCCGCCGCAGTCCGTCAGCGCCGGCGGCATCGGTCTCACGCAACTCCGCCGCGCCCCACGCGGTTCGGCGGCCCAGATCCTCGACCCGCTCCGCGACGTGCGCCAGCGCCAGCGCGATCGCGTCGACGCCGCGGCCCAGCGCGTCCGCGGTCAGGGAACCCGCGAGCTCACCGGGGTGCAGTCCCACGCCGCGCGGATCGACGGCACCGAGATCGGCACCGACCGCCCGTTGCACCGCGGCGAACTCGACCACGGCATCGGCATCCATCCTCAACCCGTCCGGCATGTCGTCACCGTAGGATCGTCAACCGATCACGCCGGCGCTGAGCGCGATCGACGACGGTGCCTCTGTGGATCCCCGTCGATCGGTGCAGATGCCCCAGATTGCGATCAGCGGGATTCTGACGCTTGCGGGATCACCCGCGCCCGTTCCGTCGCCCACATCCCTCATCGTGCGTCGGGGTGTGAACTGCGGCTATCCCGGGACGACACCGCGCCACGTGCACCACCGCCCAGAAGTTCGCTCTGCACAGTACTTTTCGGCTGCCGGTGGCGCCGTCGGTCTCTGCTAGCGTCCCTGCTCGAATCGGCGACCTCCGCCGGGTCGCCCGCGTCGGCACCCCGACGTCCCCCTCCTCCGACGGATCCTTCATCGGACCCGGCAACGAAAGGTGCTCGTGTGACGCGATCACGGATTCTCGCCCCGATGGTGGTCGCCCTGGCCGCGACCGTGGGACTCACCGCATGCGGTGGCGGCACCAGCGACAGCGCGGACGGCGGCGGCAGTCAGGCCGCGACGACCACGACGCTCTCGCTGGTCGGCTACGCGGTCCCACAACCCGGGTTCGAGAAGGTGATCCCCGGCTTCCAAGCGACCGCCGCCGGCAAGGGTGTCGGCTTCAACCAGAGCTACGGTGCCTCCGGCGACCAGTCGCGCAAGGTGGTCCAGGGTCTCGCCGCCGACGTCGTCGCGTTCTCCGTCGAACCCGACGTGACCCGACTCGTGACGGCCGGCAAGGTCGACGCGTCGTGGAACACCGGCCAGTACAAGGGCGTCGGATTCGGCTCGGTGGTGTCCCTCGTCGTGCGCAAGGGCAACCCCAAGAACATCCGCACCTGGGACGACCTGCTGCGCCCAGGCATCACGGTCATCAGCCCGGACCCGCGCTCGTCGGGGTCGGCGAAGTGGAACCTGTTGGCGCCCTACGCCGCGGCGAGTGACGGCGGCAAGAACAAGCAGGCGGGCATCGACTTCGTCAGCAAGCTCGTCACCGACCACGTCAAGGCCCGCCCCGGCTCGGGTCGTGACGCCTCCGATCTCTTCCTGCAGGGCTCCGCCGACGTCCTCATCTCCTACGAGAACGAGGCCATCAACCTGCAGCGCCAGGGCAAGGACATCGACTTCATCGATCCCCCGACGACCTTCAAGATCGAGAACCCCGTCGCGGTGGTGAAGGGCAGCCACGAGACGCAGGCGAAGGCCTTCGTCGACTACATCACCTCGTCCGACGGGCAGAAGCTCTGGGCGCAGGCCGGTTTCCGACCGGTCGACCCGCAGGTGGCGAGCGAGACCGCCGGCCAGTTCCCGAGCCTCGGCACCGTCTACACGATCAGCGACCTGGGCGGGTGGAAGACGGTCGACAAGGAACTCTTCGACAAGCAGAACGGTCTGCTGACCCAGGTGTACGCCAAGGCGACCGGATAGTGGCGGTCCCCGCCTCGCTCGTCGCGCCGCCCACGCCCCCGCCGGGGCGTGGGCGGCGCGCCGGCGTGGGCACCGCGCTCGGCATCGGTGCGGGCACGCTCTGGCTCAGCCTCATCGTGCTCATCCCGATCGCCGCCATCGTCGCCCGGTCGGTCGACGGCGGGTGGTCGGCGTTCGTCGACGCCGTCTCCTCCGACGCCGCGGTCGCCGCGTTCGAGGTCACCGTCGGCACATCGGTCGTGGTGACGATCATCAACTCCGTCGTCGGCGTACAGATCGCGTGGGTGCTCACGCGGGACTCGTTCCCCGGCAAGCGGATCGTCGACGCCCTCATCGATCTCCCGTTCGCCCTGCCGACGATCGTCGCGAGCATCGTGCTGTTGTCGCTGTACGGCCCCGACAGTCCGGTCGGGATCCACGTCCAGCAGACGAAGATCGGACTGGGCATCGCGCTGCTGTTCGTCACCCTGCCGTTCGTGGTGCGGACGGTGCAGCCGGTCATCCTCGAACTCGACCGGGAGGCGGAGCAGGCGGCCGCCACCCTCGGCGCACGGACGGCGACGACGCTGCGGCGCGTCGTGTTCCCTGCTCTGGCACCGGCGTTGCTGTCGGGCGCGGGGCTGGCCTTCTCCCGCGCGATCGGCGAGTTCGGGTCCGTCGTGCTCATCGGCGGTGGCATCCCCAAGCAGACAGAGGTCTCGTCGCAGTACATTCGCGCACTGATCGAGCAGGACAGCCCGCAGGCCGCGGCCGCGGTGTCCGTCGTGCTGCTGGCGATCTCGTTCCTCGTCCTGCTGGTGCTGCGCGTGACCGCGGACCGGCTCTCCCGGAAGGAGACCCCGACCCGTGCAGCACGGTAGGACCGCCCGCTACGCGAACCGGGCGTTCACGCTCGTCTACCTCACGATCCTGCTGCTGGTGCCGCTCGGATTGATCCTCTACCGGACGTTCTCGCCCGGCGTGGGCGCCTTCATCGACTCGATGTCGTCGCCGGCGGCGATCTCGGCGATCAACCTGTCACTGCTCATCGTGGCGATCGTGGTGCCGCTCAACGTCGTCTTCGGCGTGGTGATCGCCCTCGCGTTGGCGCGCGGACGCTGGCGCGGCCGCGCCATCGTGCAGGCGATCGTCGACCTGCCGTTCGCGATCTCGCCGGTGATCGTCGGCGTCTCGCTGATCCTGGTGTGGGGTGTCGACGGCTGGTTCGGCTTCCTCGCCGACTGGGGGATCCAGATCATCTTCGCCGTTCCCGGCATGGTCCTCGCCACCGTCTTCGTGACGCTGCCGTTCGTCGTCCGCGAGGTGGAACCGGTCCTGCGGGAGATCGGCGTCGAGCAGGAGGAGGCCGCGGCGACACTCGGCGCGTCGGCGTGGCAGACGTTCCTGCGGATCACGCTGCCCGCCATCCGCTGGGGGCTGGGGTACGGCGTGATCCTCACCGTCGCACGCAGTCTCGGCGAGTTCGGCGCGGTCATCATGGTGTCGTCGAACCAGCCGGGCGTCTCGCAGTCGTTGACGCTGCTGGTGTACGGGCGCCACCAGCAGGGCAACGAATACGGCGCGTACACGGCGTCGACGATGCTGATGCTCATCGCGATCGTCGCGTTGGTGTTCATGACCGTCCTCGCCCGTCGCAAGGACGCGTCCTAGGTCGAGTCGGGGTGCTTGTTCGCGATCGCGGTGACCATCCCCGAGCCGATGACGCCGCTCAGATCGGCGAGCGTCGACGTGCCGACGGCGATCCCGTCGTGGTCGGTGTGGGACATCGCCTGGATCCCGACCCAGTCACCGACCGGGAGGCGGGTGAGGGCGATGGTGAGATCCCCGTTGATGTAGCCGACCCAGGTGGTGCCGACGTTGGTCACCAGACTGGTCCACTCGCCGACCATCATCGCCCGCGCGTACGGGCCGGGGTCGCGGCCGACGGTGACCTGCGGCGGGTTCCACCACGCGGTGAACCGGTCCGCGTTCGCGTGATCGACGACCCCGGTGGTCCAGCCTGCGGAATCGGAGTGGTACCAGGTGGTCGCGTCCTCCGACCCCGGGACGACCGCGGGTGGGGTCGCGAGCGCCGGAGGCGTGGGGACGGTCAGATCGGGTCGCCACCGCTCGCCGGGCGCGTTCTCGGTACGGCGGTACTGGACCCATGTGGCGGTCGCGACGAGATGGTCGCCCTGGACGGCGTCGGCGCGACAGACGACGATCCGCCGACCTGTCCGGATCACTTCGGTGTGCATCGTGGTCGGCGCGGTGCGGAACGGGCGGAGGAGTTCGATGGTCAGGCGACCGGGCGTGAAGCCCTCGACAGCGCGCTCGTCGTCGAGGACCTGGGCGAACAATCCCACCACCGCGGGGCCGGCCACCTGGTCGGGACCCCATCCGCTGAGCGAGTTCTGGGTGCCGCGGTAGCGCGGCTCGCTCCCACCGGTGTCGACGTCGAAGAAGTGGATCACGAACTCACGTTCTCACGCGGCGACTCGACGACGGTCCCCCGCCACCCCCCGATGACGCGCATCGCGTGGTAGATCACCAGCGCGGCGACCGCGCCCAGGGCGATGCCGCCGAACGCGAGGTCGCCGATCGTCCAGGCGAAGTCGGCGATGCCGATGACCAACGGGATGGCCGCGGTGAACTGGTTGATCGGCCGGGTGAAGTCGACGCGGGCCGACACCCAGATGTTCACGCCGAGCACCGCGACGAGACCGTAGAGCGCGGTGGTGACGCCGCCGAGCACGCCCGCGGGGATCGACGCGATCACCGCGCCGACCTTGGGTGAGAGCCCCAGCAGCACGGCGCCCACGCCCGCGACCCAGTAGGCGGCCGTCGAGTAGACCCGCGTGGCGGCCATCACCCCGATGTTCTCGGCGTAGGTGGTGGTGGCCGAACCGCCACCGGACCCGGCGATGACGGTGGCCAGGCCGTCCGCGGCGAGTGCCCGTCCGATCTGCTTGTCGTGGTCGACGCCGGTCATCGTCGTGATGGACCGGACGTGCCCGATGTTCTCGACGACGAGCACGAGCACCACCGGGATGAACAGCGGCAGCACCGAGAGGTGGAACGACGGCGCGGTGAAGTCCGGCAGGCCCACCCACGACGCGTCACCGATGCCGCCGGTCTCGACCTTCCCGCGGGCGAGCGCGATGAGGTAGCCGACGATGACGCTCACGACGATCGCGAGGCGGCCGAAGAGTCCGCGGAAGAAGATCAGCACCGCGACCAGCAGCACGAGCACGATCGTGGCGGTGACCGCGTCCTTCGTGAAGTTGGTCTTCGCGGTGGGCGCCAGGTTGAGGCCGATGATCGCGACGATGGTGCCGGTGACGATCGGCGGCATCAGCGCCTCGATCCAGCCCGTCCCCGCGAGCTGCACGATCAGCCCGATCACCACGAGCAACACGCCCACGGCGACGAGTCCGCCGAGGGCCGAGCTCTGCCCGTGCGACGCCGACGCGGCGGTGACGGGCGCGATGATCGCGAAACTCGACCCGAGGTAGCTCGGCAGCCGGTTCCGGGTGACGAGCAGGAACAGGATCGTGCCGATGCCCGAGAACAGCAGCGTCGTCGCCGGCGGGAATCCGGTGAGGACGGGCACGAGGAACGTCGCCCCGAACATCGCGACGATGTGCTGCAGACCGATCCCGACGGTGCGGGGCCAGCTGAGGCGGTCCCCGGGGGCGACCACACCACCGTCGGCGAGGTCGTCGGCGCCGACCCGACGCCACCGGAACATGTCGGTGACCGCGGGTTCGACGACGGGCGGCGGCGTGGCGGGGCTCGACGGGGCGGCGGGGCTCTGCGGCATGACGGACAGTCTGACGGACGGTTCCGTCGGGCTCATCCCGAGCGGGTCACCACCATCCGGCGCGATCCGCGAGCATCCGGATGAACGAGATCGGGCGGGGAACGTGACGCGACACCGGCGCGAACGGCCACCTCGACCCCGTCGTCAGGAGCAAGATCAGCCCATGAGCGATTTCAACGCCACCATCATCGACGAGTTCCGCAGCAACGACGGCCACGTGGAGACGGCGGGCTTCGGCGACAACCTGCTGATACTGCACACCGTCGGCGCGAAGTCCGGGAAGGTCCGGGAGGTGCCGCTGTTCGCCCTGCCCGACGGCGACGCGTGGCTGGTGGTCGGGTCGGCGGCCGGGTCTCCCAAGGACCCCGCGTGGGTGCACAACCTGCGCGCCCACCCGCGGATCGACGTGGAGAAGCCGGGCGACGGGGGTGTGGAGACGGTGTCGGTAGCGGTGACCGAGATCGGCGACGACGAGTGGGCGCAGACCTGGGATCGATTCACCACGGCGTCGTCGGGCTTCAAGGAGTACGAGAAGACCGCCGAGGGGCGTCGGTTCCCGATCTTCCGTCTGACCCCCTGACCGGGGTCAGACGCGGGACGCCGCCAGTTCGTCGAGTGTCTCCCGCGCGGAGTGCTTCGGCGTCCACCCCAACTCGTCGCGGGCACGGGCGGTGTCCATGACGACCGACGTCCGGCCGATGTGGATCCATTCGGCGAACGACGGCAGGAACGGCATCCGCTTTACCACCTCGGCGGCGGCCTTCACCCCGATGGCGGGGAACGGCACCGGTTGCCCGCCGAGCGTCTCGACGATCTCACCGAGGCTGACCGTGCCGTCACCGGCGATGTTGTAGGCGCCCGGCGGCGCCTCGGCGACCGCGCAGATCGCGATCGCCTCGGCGACGTCGTCGTGGTGGACCAGTTGCACCGGCACGCCGTGGTCGGGGAACGGCATCTTCAGCCCCGGGACGGCGTTGAGCAGCAATTTTGCCGGTCCGGGGAGCATGTTCCACGGCATGGACTCGGCCAGTGCCGGCGACTTCGGACCGGCGACGATGCACGGCCGCAGGGTGTAGACCTCGAGGTCGGTGCCCTCGACGAGATCCGCGATCGCCAGTTCACACTCGGCCTTCTGCGCCGAGTAGTAGTGCTCGTCCGACCCGCGGATGGGGGTCTCCTCGGTGAGCGGTAGCGGGTTCTCGTCGTGGTAGCCGTACGCCGCGACCGACGACGTGTAGACGATGCGGGTCGGTCGCTCGGCGGCGATCGTCGCCTCGAAGACGGTCGTGGTGCCGGCGAGATTCACCCGCGCGGCCTCGTCGCGCGAACCCAGGACGATGAACGCGAGGTGCACCACGACGTCGGCGTCGCGCACCAGCCCGTCGACGGCCTCGCGGTCGAGGATGTCGCCCTGTCGGTACTCGGTCTTCGTCCACCCGTGCTCGGAGGGGTCGAACGGGCGGCGGGCCATCCCGATGATCCGCTCCACCCGGTCGTCGGCCTCGAGCGCTGTCACGGCGGAGATCCCGATCTCGCCGGTGGGTCCTGTGATGGCCACCGTCACACCCACTCTGCGCTCCTCATGTCCGACGTCATCGGACGATCGTCGCACGGCGACGTCACGGTCTCGGGGGTTTCCGCGTGACGAAATCGCCACGATCGCGTATCACCCTCGCGCGGCGTCCATCCCGACATCGGGCAGCCACGCGCCGTGCAGTCCGGCCGGGACCCGTTGCGGCAGTGCGATGCTGGCGATCGGCCCTCCTCCCGGGTCGGCCACGGCGACAAGATGGAACGCCGACGTCAGATCCGTTGGGTCGGTGGCGATCACACCCCAGAGGTCGCCGTCGTCGTGCGGGATGTACACCGGTTCCCCCATCGACAGCCCTGGGTCCCACTCGGTCTCCGTACCGGTGTGCAGATCGTGGAACAGCAGCGTGTCCGTCGGATCGGGCCCGCGCCCCAGGCCGACGGTCGCCACGTGACGGTGCTCCGTCGTGAGCGACCTGTCGTCCACACGCGGGAACTCCATCGACCGGTCCGCGACGACGGTCCGGTCGACGCGGCCCGCGGGATCGAGACGCGCACGGACGAGGCGGCCGGCGTTGGGTGTGGACACCGCGGCGAGGCCGCCGGGATACCGCCACTCGACGTAGTCGACCACGACCTCACCCGAGGGTTCGTCGTAGGCATTGGCGACGTGCCACACCCAGAACGCCTCGTCGCTCAGCCATCGCACCGGGCCACCGTCCCGCGGGACGAGTGCGATGCGGGTGCCGGACTCGGGCCGCCAGTCCAGCAGCGACCCGCCGGTCATCACGGCGGCGATGTCGAAGACCAGCGGGCACGCGAACAGCACGATGTATCGGCTGGTCAGCGCCATGTCGTGGATCATCAACGGCTCGGCGAGACCATCGATCGGAGTGGGCTCGCGGGTGGCGCGTCCGTCGGGCGCGACGGTCGACCACGTGAGGAACGGCGCCTCCAGCGCGTAGGTGAACAGCACCATCTCGCCGGTGGCCGGATCGATCTTCGGGTGGGCGGTGCTGCCGACGGCCATCGCGCCGTCGCACGGGTCACGCCCGAGGGTGGCGAGATCGCCCGGGTCGAGTCGGTAGGGCTGGTCCCCCTCGGCCATCGCGAGCAGACGCCCACCGTGCCGAACGATGTTGATGTCCGGGAGGTGTCGCATCGTGCCGGCGAGGTCGGCCCCCACCTCAGCCGCCGACGGCGTGTACCCGTCGGTGATGCCCGACCAGATCGCGTGGCCCGCCGCCTCCTCGGCCACCACCATCGGGGTCCGGACGAATCGGTTGGTGTAGCGCGCGGACCCGTCGGCGAGCTCGATGCGATGCACCATCGCGTCCCCGTCGAGCGGATAGAGGTAGCTGCCGATCGGGTCGAACCGGGGGTTGGGCCCGTTGCGCAGGTAGGTGCCGCGCAGCCCGCGAGGGATCTCCCCCGCCACCGCCAGTCCCGCGACGTCGATCTCGGTGCGCTGGGGTTCGAAGACCCCGCGCAGGTGGACGTGCCGGGCGAGGTCCACCGGCGCGGGACGCGGCGGAACCCCCGCGGGTGCCGTCATGCGACGGTGCGGTCGGGCAGGTTCGCCGTGACCCTGTCGGGGTAGCTGCCGGTGAACTTGATGGCCCCGACGAGCAGCACGATGGGGATGACCCATTGCGTCCAGTCGTTGGTCGACGGCGCCCAGATGGCGATGAGCCCGCAGATCGCGCTGATGACGAAGACGACGCCCCACATGAGGGTGAGCACACGGT
Organism: uncultured Williamsia sp.; assembly: GCF_947494875.1. Taxonomy (GTDB): domain Bacteria; phylum Actinomycetota; class Actinomycetes; order Mycobacteriales; family Mycobacteriaceae; genus Williamsia_A. The sequence goes on along the minus strand of NZ_CANLWM010000006.1, from coordinate 205,933 downwards.
TGATCTTCTTGAAGACCGGCGTGTTCCACACCTCGCGCGGGGTGTCCTGGCGGGCGTACTGCTCGGTGAACGGCACGAACGCCAACGAGCCGAGCGCGATGACCGCGAGGACACCGGTGGAGATGGGGTTGGAGTACCGGTCGAGCCAGTCGCCGTCGCGGGCGTTCAGGGCGATCCCGGCGATCACGAGGGCGACGAAGAACGCGATGGTGCCCATGTCGAGGATCTTCGGCGAGCGTCGCGCGACGTCGGGGATGAGCAGGATCAGCGCGATGACGAGTGCCGCGATCGCGCCGTGCAGCCAGGTGCTCGGCCCGGAGGCGATGATCCAGAACGCGATCCACGGCGCGAAGCCGACGACGGGGTTGTTGGTGATCCGGGACAGGCGCGCTGCGCCGGACTGGGCGGACGGGCTGGTGGCGGTCATGGCGACCTTTCCCCGGCCAACCGACGGGCCCCGATCATGAGGACGGCGAATCGGTTGCCGGACAGACGATGTGACTGACGCGAGTCAGTCGTCGTGGTGTCGCGGCGCCGTGGCCTCCACGCCGTCACCCGTGTCGCGCTTCCCGATTCCTTCTCGCATGATGCTGACGTACCGGCTCGTGATCGTGAAGATACTTCTCGCCGCGCAGATCGCGGCGCGTTTCGCGCGATCGCGCACGCGCGAGTGGTCACCGTCGCCGCGATACCCCGCTGAGCTTGGCGTCGATCTCGACGAGGACCGTCCGGGCGAGTTCGCGGAACTGCTCGAACTGGCCGCGCGCGCCGTACCGCGCCCGTAACGAGGGCCAGACATCGAAGCGGGCCGCAGCGGCGATGGCGTTGGACTCGCCGAGGTAGCCCGGCAGAACGTGGGCGATGGTCGGATCCCGGCGTAGGCGCATCACCGTCTCGCGGTGCACCGAGGCGTTCGCACGGTACTTGCTCACCACCACCCCCAGTTCGACGATCGGGCGCCCGAGCTCCGCGGCGAACCGCGCGATCTGGGTCTGCACCTGTCCGATCCCGTATGTGGACAACACATCGGGGATCGTCGGCACCAGGTAACCGTGCGACATCGCCAGGCCGTTCAGCGTCATCGGACCCATCGACGGCGGGCAGTCGAGCAGCACGATGTCGTAGTCGCCGAGGACGGGCGCGAGCGCGTCGCCCAGGATCCCGACGGCGGCCAGGGTGTCGTCGCGGCGCACCCGCAGCGCACTGAGCTCCTCGGCCAGCTCGATGAGGTCGAGCGACGACGGCATCAGGTCGACGCCGGTGACACCGGACACCGTCGACACGTCACGCTGCAGCGCGTCGGCCAGGCGGAATGTGCTGGTCCCGTCGACGGCGTCGGCGAACAGCGCCGCGAGCGTCGCGCCGCGGCTGTTGAGCCCCATCCACCGATCCGGCCCGATCATCACCGCGGTCAGGTTCATCTGGCTGTCGAGGTCGACGAGCAGCACCCGCCGTCCGAACTCGCCCGCGAGGAACTCACCGAGGCCGGCGGTCACGGTGGTCTTCCCGACCCCGCCTTTGAGGTTCAGCGTCGCGATGACGGCGGGCACCGGACGAGCCTAAGAGACCTGTCCAGAGGTCCACTACAGCAAACTCGGAGTTGGTTACCTACTGAACTTTTTACGTCGGCGAAATGTTCTCCCCCACAACGACATAGGACTTCTCACCGATTCTGAATCCTGTGCGGAATCTGAGTGAATTCTGTGTCAGGATGAGACCTGACAGATGAACGACGCGGTTCGCTCACCTGACGTGTTCGAGTCGGAAGGCGAGCCCCATGCACGACGAGGTGGTCACTGTCGGTGACCTGGTCCCCTCACGCACCAAACCGACAACATATGCCCTGGTCAGCGCGTCTGTGGTGGCACCGTCTCGTGTGGTCGTGGCGCCGATCCGCCCCCGCTGGGGTGGCCTGCGCCGCCACCGCGCGCCCGTGCCGACGGCACGTCGTGCGCCGGGCGACGGTGGTGTGCACGGGCGCATCACGACCGCCCCGGAGGCACACGACACGTTGACGGTCACCTCGCCGCCCCATCGCGGCACGGTCACCGTCTCCGCCGACGGCACCTTCTCGTACCTTCCCCGCACCGCCGAACGGCTCCGTGCGTCCGCCCGGGTGCCCGTCACCGACACCTTCCGGTCCGCCGTCGCCGACGACCGTGGTCGGCAGACCGCCGTCGCGATCGCGCCGGTCGTCGCCGCGGCCGGCCATCCCTGGCCGGTCGCCTACACGGCGAACTCGATGGGGTCGACGGACGTCGCGGTCGACGAGCACCCGTGCGGTCTGACCCTGTCGGCCGACGGCACCCGCCTCTACACGGTCAGCGCCACCGCCGCGAGCGTCGTCGCGATCGACACCGAGACCATGACCGTCGTCGGCACCGTCGCCCTCATCGGTCGACCCTCCGACCTCGCCCTCGACCGCTCCACCGGGCGTCTCTACGTGACACTGCCCGAACTGAATCTCGTCGAGGTCGTCGACGTCGCCGCCCTCGAGGTCGTCGACGCCATCGGCCTGCCGAGTCCCCGTGCGATCGCCGCCGTCGACGGCCGCGCGGTGGTCGTCGCCACCGACACCGGTGACCTCGTCACCGTCGACGTGACCGACCACGCGATCCTGGCCCGCATCAGCGGGTGCGGACGGCCCCGCGCGCTCGTCCTCACCGCCGACTCCCGCACGGCGCTCGTGCTCGACGAGTCGGCCACCGACGCCCTCCTGCACGTGGTGCGCTCGCCGCTGCACGACCCGCGGAGGAACGGCACGTTCCGCGCCGACGGCTTCGTGTTCGACGTCGTCGTCTCCCCCGACGGGACTCGCGCGCACTTCGTCGAAGACGGCACCCGCTCGTTGATGACGGTCGATCTCTCGTCCATGGCCGTCGTCGCGACCACCCCGCTGGAGACGTTCCACACCGGTGTCGCGGTCACGCCCGACGGTCGGTGGGTCCTCGTCGCCGCCGCCTTCGACGACTGCGTGCGCATCGTCGACACCGAGACCGGCGCGGTGACCTCGGCCGCCGTCACCGGCGAGTTCGCCCGACATGTCCTCGCCGGACCCGACGGCCGCGGCTATGTCACGACGGCCGCGGGTATCACCGCCGTCGGGGGTCCGCTCTACGGGACGATCGTCGCCGACGACGCGAACCCCTGTCGGTTCACGCTCGCGGCGGCGCCGTCGCGGGGAACGGTCACCGTGTCCGAGAGCGGCAACTTCGTGTACGTGCCGGCGGCACCCCTCGTCGACGGGGACTCGTTCACGGTGACCGTCGAGGACCGCCGCCACGCTGTGGTGCACGCGGTCATCCCGGTGATCGCCGGCCTGCCCGGCTCCGTCCACGCTTGAGCGGGGCGTCCCGGCTCAGCGCGCGGCGACGGTGGTGTCGAGGTCGTCGACGGGACCGGTGAACTGGCTGGTGTAGAGCCGGTGGTAGGCGCCCCGCGCATCCAGGAGCTCGTCGTGGGTGCCCTGTTCGACGATCCGCCCGGACTCCATGACGAGGATCAGGTCGGCGTCGCGCACGGTCGAGAGTCGGTGTGCGATCACGAAACTCGTGCGGTCGGCCCGGAGCGCGACCATCGCCTTCTGGATGAGCAGCTCGGTGCGGGTGTCGACGGAACTCGTCGCCTCGTCGAGGATGAGCAGTCGCGGCCGGGCGAGGAACGCCCGCGCGATGGTGATGAGCTGTTTCTCGCCGGCGCTGACGCCGCCGCCCTCCTCGTCGATGACGGTGTCGTACCCGTCGGGCAGGGTCGCGACCAGCCGGTCGACGTGGCCCGCCCGCGCAGCCTCGAGGACCGCCTCCCGGCTCGCGGTGGGGTCGCCGTAGGCGATGTTGTCCCAGATGGTGCCGCCGAACAGCCACGAGTCCTGCAGCACCATGCCGGTGCGCGCACGCAGGTCGGCCCGTGTCATCGTCCGCGTCTCCACGCCGTCGAGTTCGATGGACCCGGAGTGGATGTCGTAGAACCGCATGAGCAGGTTGACGACAGTGGTCTTGCCCGCGCCCGTCGGCCCGACGATCGCCACCATGTTCCCCGGCTGGGCGGCCAGCGACAGCTGGGTGATGAGCGGCTGGTCCTCGCGGTAGCGGAAGTCGACGTCCGTGAACGAGACCGCACCGCGGCCGTCGGCGCGCGGTGTGGCGGGCGACGCCGGGTCGGGGGTCTCGATCTCCTCGTCGAGGATGTCGAAGATGCGCTCGGCCGATGCGACACCGCTCTGCATCAGGTTGAACATCGACCCGATCTGCGTCAGCGGCTGGGTGAACTGACGCGAGTACTGCACGAAGGCCTGCACCTCGCCGAGACTCAACGACCCCGACGCGACGCGCAGCCCGCCCACGACGGCGATCGCGACGTAGTTGAGGTTCCCGAGGAACATGATCGCGGGCATGATGATCCCGCTGATGAACTGGGCTTTCCAGCTCGCGGCGTAGAGGGTCTCGTTGCGCTCGTCGAAGCGCTGCTGCACCTCCTCGCGGCGACCGAACAGCGTGATGACCTCGTGGCCGGTGAAGGCCTCCTCCACCTGTGCGTTGAGCCGACCGGTGTTCTTCCACTGCGCCAGGAAGTGCGGCTTGGACCGCTTGGCGACCAGCGCCGTCGCGAGGACCGCGAGCGGCACGGTGGCCAGGGCGATCAGCGACAGCAGCGGCGAGATGACGACCATGACGACCAGCACCGCGACCACCGTCAGCACGGAGTTCAGCAGCTGTGAGATGGTCTGCTGCATCGACTGCGCGAGGTTGTCGATGTCGTTGGTGACGCGGGAGAGCAGTTCCCCGCGCGGCGTGCGGTCGAAGTACGCCAGCGGCAGTCGGTGGATCTTGTCCTCGACGTCGGCGCGGAGTTCCCGGACCGTCTGCTGCACGGTCACGTTGAGCAGCAGGCCCATCGCCCACGCCAGGATCGCCGAGACCACGTACAGGGCGAGCACGAGGGTCAGCGTGCGGCCGAGCGCGCTGAAGTCGACGCCGACGCCGGGGGTCAGATCGGTCGAGGCGACGAGGTCGGCGAAGGTGCTCTGACCACGCTCGCGCAGGCCCTCGACCGCCTGCGCCTTCGTGATCCCCGACGGCAGCTGCGCCCCGATGACGCCCGCGAAGATGATGTCGGTGGCGTGACCGAGGATCCGCGGCGAGATCGCGCTGAGGACAACCGATCCGACGGTGCACGCGACGACGACCACCAGCGACATCCGGCGACGCGCGAGGAGCGTGAGGAGGCGCCGCACGGACGGCCGGAACGACCGCGCCTTCTCCCCCGGCATCCCACCGGCCGGGCTGCTCACCGCGTTCCCTGCGCCGCGAGTTGGGAGTCGACGATCTCGGCGTAGGTGGGGCACCCCGCGAGCAGTTCGTCGTGGGTGCCGATGCCGACGATGCGACCGTGTTCGAGGACGACGATCTGGTCGGCGTCGACGACCGTCGAGACGCGCTGGGCGACGACGATCACGCAGGCGTCCCGGGTGACCGGCTTCAGCGCGGCACGCACGCGGGCGTCGGTGGCGAGGTCGAGCGCGGAGAACGAGTCGTCGAAGAGCAGGATCGACGGCCGGCGGATGACGGCGCGGGCGATCGCGAGGCGTTGCCGCTGCCCGCCGGAGACCGTGGTGCCGCCCTGGGCGACGGCGGTGTCGAGGCCGTCGGGCATCTCGCGGACGAAGCCGTCGGCCTGGGCGATGCGCAGCGCCTCCCAGATCTCGTCGTCGGTGGCGTCGGCCTTGCCGTACCGCAGGTTCGACGCGATGGTCCCGGAGAACAGGTACGGCTTCTGAGGGACGACGCCGATCGCGGCGCGCAGGACCTCGGGGTCGAGGTCGCGGACGTCGGTGCCGCCGACGAACACCGCCCCGGCGGTGACGTCGATGAGCCGCGGGATGAGGGAGAGCATCGTCGTCTTGCCCGCGCCGGTGGACCCGACGATGGCCGTCGTCGTGCCTGGGCGGGCGGTCAGGGTGAGGTCGCAGAGGACGGGGGCGTCGGCGCCGGGGTAGCGGAACTGCGCGTCACGGAACTCGACGTGGCCGGGGTCGCCGGCGAAGCGGACCGGGGCAGCGGCGGGGACGACGGAGCTGTCGGTGGCGAGGACCTCGGTGATGCGCTCGGCGCAGACCGACGCGCGCGGCGCCATCATCGCGAGGAACGACGCCATCATCACCGACATCAGGATCTGCATGACGTAGCTGATCATCGCGGTGAGTGCGCCGATCTCGACGGCGCCGTCGGAGATTCGGTAGCCGCCGACCCACACGATCGCGACCATCGTCACGTTGGTGATGAGCAGGACCGTCGGGAACATGAGCGCGACGAGCCGACCGACCCGGAGTGACGCCGAGGTGAGGTCGTCGTTGGCGTCGGCGAAGCGGCGGCGCTCGTGGTCCTCGCGGACGAACGCCCGCACGACCCGGATACCCGTGATCTGTTCGCGCAGAACCCGGTTCACCGCGTCGATGCGGACCTGCATCGCCCGGAACTGCGGGATCATCCGCGCGATGATGAGCGCCATCGCGCCGCCGAGGACGGGGACCGCGACGACGAGCACCCAGGCCAGCGAGGCGCCGACGCGCACACCCATCACGATGCCGCCGATGCACATGATCGGTGCGGTGACGAGGATCGTCGCGGCCATCACGCCGAGCAGCTGCACCTGCTGGACGTCGTTGGTGGTGCGGGTGATGAGCGACGGCGCACCGAACGTGCCCACCTCGCGGGCCGAGAACGACCCGACGCGGCGCATGAGGTCGCGGCGCAGGTCGCGGCCGGCGCCCAGGGACGCCCGCGCCCCGAAGAAGCTCGACGCGACGCTGCCCACCACCTGGACGACGGAGAACAGCAGCATCCAGCCGCCCATGCGGAGGATGTAGTCGGTGTCCCCGCGGGCGATGCCGTTGTCGATGATGTCGGCGTTGAGCGTCGGGAGGTAGAGCATCGCGACCGTCGCGATGACCTGTACGACGACAACCGCCCCCAGTTCACGGCGGTAGGGGGCGAGGTAGGTCCGCAGGAGGCGGATCAGCACGATCGCGTCTCCGGCGTCGGGACAGGTGGAGGCGGCACCTCCAGAACGCTACAGCTCGGGACCGACGCCCGCTTCTCCCTTTTCCCGCCGCGAGAGCCGTTCGGACCGGGACCTTCGGGTGGTGCCGCGCCGCCGGGCGGGAGATGTGACCATATGCGGCATGCACACGTCTCGACCCACCCTCCGCGCCCGTGTCCTGGGCGTCGTCCTCGCCGGTGCCGCAGCCGCCACGGTCTGCACCGCGGCACCCGCCTCCGCCGACACCGTCTACGGGGAGTTCACCGTCGGCGGACGCATCGAGGAGGCGTTCGACGCCACCGGCGGCGTCGACAAGTGGGGCAACCCGGTCACGCCTGAGCGCGTCGCGCTTCGCAACGGTCGCTTCCAGGTGTTCGAGAAGAACGTCTCGTTCTACTGGAACGGCGGCGTCGACAGCGGGAAGGCCCACTTCGTCGGCGGGGCCATCCGCACCAAGTGGGGCGCTCTCGGCTTCGAGCGCAAGGCCCTCGGTTACCCGATCAGCGACGAGAAGGACGTTCCGGGCCGCGGCAAGCGCCAGGACTTCCAGGGCGGGAACGTCTACTGGTCGTCGTCGGCGGGAGCCCACCAGGTGTGGGGCAGGATCCTGGGCCGCTGGGCGTCGATGGGTGGTTCGACCGGGTACTACGGCATGCCGCAGACCGACGAGTACCGCGTCGGCAACCGGTTCGCGCAGGACTTCGCAGGCGGCACGATCTTCTGGCCCTGAGCCCTCCCGCCCTGATCGTCAGCGGCCCCTGACGCCACCCGTCGACTGGGCGGTTCCGGACGATTCGTGACACCGCCCGCCCAACCGACTTCCGGTGACGCCCACTCGACGAGTGGGGATCAGCCGGCGAAGCGGGCGGCACGATCGGCTCGGCGACGATCGTCGGGAATCGTGCGAGCCTCGCCGATCGCCGCGACGATCGCGGCACCGATCGCCCGTGCGAAGCCCTCGGGGTCCCTGGCCGGGTCGGCGCCCTCGTCGACGACCGTGTCGACGAGACCGCGCGCGGCGAGCGCGGGCGCCTCGATCCCCTGACGGCGGGCCATCACGTCGGCGTGATCGGTGTCGCGGAAGACGATGAGACTCGCGCCCTCCGGCGGCAGCGGCGCGAGCCATGCGTGCGAGGCGGCCACGATCCGGTCGGCCGGGAGCAACGCCAACGCACCTCCCCCGGCGCCCTCCCCGAGCAGCACCGACACGGTGACGGTCGGTAGCGCGACGAGATCGGCCAGACACCGGGCGATCTCCCCGGCCAGACCACCCTCTTCCGCGGCGACCGACAGGTCGGCGCCCGGCGTGTCGATCATCGTCACCAGGGGGAGCCGGAGGTCGGCCGCGATCTGCATGCCCCGGCGGGCGATGCGCAGGGCGGCCGGCCCCAGTCGTGATCCCGGTCGTTGCTGCCGACGGTCCTGGGCCACGACGACCGCACCGACGCCACCTGTCCGAGCCAACACCACGATCACCCCGTGGTCGTTCTCACCCTCCCCGGTACCACTGAGGTCGACGAGGTCGGACGACATCCGCGACAACACCTCTCGCGCACCGGGCCGGTCACCACGACGAGATGCGACGACCGCGTCCCACGGGTCCACCGAGACCGCTTCCCGATCGACGCGTGCCGGGACCGCGACACCGTCGCCGCCGCTCGAGCGGGTGACCCTGAGCACCACCTCGACTATCACCGGGAGGTCGTCGACCGCGCTGACGATGTCGACGATCCCGTGCCGTCTGAGGTTCTCGGAACGCTGAACACCGTCGGGGAAGGGCTCACCGTAGAGGCCCTCGAAGACGCGAGGCCCCAGGAAGCCCACGAGCGCATCCGGTTCCGCGATCGTCACATGTCCCAGCGAGGCCCACGACGCGAACACGCCCCCGGTCGTCGGGTGGCGCAGGTACACGAGGTACGGCAGATGCGCGGCCTTGTGGTCGACCACCGCGGCCGTGATCGTCATTATCTGCAGGAAGGCGGGTGTCCCCTCCTGCATACGCGTGCCGCCGGAGGCGGGGAGGACCAGCACCGGCAGTCGCTCGGCTGTGGCGCGACGGATCGCGGTGGTCACCCGGAGTCCTGCGTCCCGGCCGATCGATCCGGCCAGGAACCCGAATTCGCTCACGACGACCGCGACCCGCCACCCCCGGAGTGACAGACGACCGGTGAGGACGGATTCGTCCTCACCGGTCGTCTGGCGAGCGCTGTTCAGATCGTCGGCGTACGCGACGTCGTCGGTTGCGACGACGACCGGGGTGTCCCAGCTCTCCCAGGTGCCGTCGTCGGCGAGGACGTCGATCACCTGGCGGGCGCTGCGTCGGGTCACCCGCCCATCATCGTCGAGCCGTCACTTCTGCGCGGGCAGGACGTGCTCTCCCGTCTTGTCGCAGGAGAGGGCGAGCGACGAGATGTACTGCTTCTCCCCGTTCGGACCCGGCTTCGCCGAGGCGATCATGTCCGGGCGCTCGAACTCGACACCGGTCACACAGCACAGCAGTTTGACGTCGGTGGGGTTGCCGTCCTCGTCCAGCATCGGGATGTCGATGCCGTCGTCGGTGCGCCGCAGGTAGTACTTGCCCTTGGTCGCCAGCGCGATGATCGGCGGGAGCACCAGCGCGAGGACGAGCGCGACGATCGGCGAGTACGGCTGGATCGCATCCCCGAAGACGTGGAAGTACACCAGGATCGACGCGCCGGCGGCGACGATCACCGAGACGAAGCCGACGGGGTTGACGTTGTAGAGCATCCCGCGTCGGAACTCGGGCTGCTTCGGCGACAGGTTGAGCAGGAACTTGTTGATCGCGATGTCCGAGGCGACGGCGACGATCCACGCGATGCCGCAGTTGGCGTAGAAGTTCAGCAGGTTGTTGAGGAAGCTGAACATGTCCGCCTCCATCAGCACGATCGCGATGGCGACGTTGAACACCAGGAACACGATGCGACCCGGGTAGGTCTTCGTGACGCGGGTGAAGCTGTTCGTCCACGCGAGTGAGCCGGAGTAGGCGTTGGTGACGTTGATCTTGATCTGGCTGATGACGACGAGGATCACGGCCAGGGTCAATGCGAGCCAGTGCGGCATGAAGTCGTCGTAGATGGCGAGGAACTGCTCGACCGGCTGGTTCGCGACGCCGGCCTGCGCCGAGAAGTTCAGGATCAGGTACACGGCGAGGAAGAGCCCGACGACCTGCTTGATCGCACCGAAGAACACCCAGCCCGGGCCGGCCGTGATGACGGCGGTCCACCACTTGCGGCGGTTCTCCGCGGTGCGCGGCGGCATGAAGCGGAGGTAGTCGATCTGCTCGGCGATCTGGGCGATCAGCGACAGGCAGACACCCGCGGCGAGCATGGTCCCGGCGAACGAGACACCCTGTCCGCCCTTGGCGTCGGTGCCGCCGCTGTAGGCGAGGAAGTCACCGATCGCGTCGGGGTGGCTGATGAGCAGGTACAGGAACGGCAGGACCATCATGACCAGCCACAGCGGGGTGGTCCACACCTGCAGCTTGGCCAGGGTGTTCATCCCGTAGATGACGAGCGGGATGATCAACACCGACGAGAGCAGATAGCCCAGCCAGAGTGGGATGTGCAGGCCGAGTTTGAGGCCCTGCGCCATGATCGAGCCCTCGAGGGCGAAGAAGATGAACGTGAACGACGCGAAGATCACGTTGGTGACGACCGAGCCGTAGTACCCGAAACCGCTTCCGCGCGTGATGAGGTCGAGGTCGATGTTGTACCGCGCCGCGTAGTAGGCCAGCGGATATCCGGTGAGGACGATGACCACGGCGAAGAAGAGGATGCCCCACAGCGCGTTCCCGGTGCCGTTGGCGATGCCGATGTTCGCGCCGATGGCGAAGTCGGCCAGGTAGGCGATACCGCCGAGCGCGGAGATCGCGACGACACCTGGCCCCCATTTGCGGTAGCTGCGGGGTGCGAACCGGAGGGTGTAGTCCTCCAGGGTCTCCCGGGTCGCGGCGGCCGCTGGTCCGGTCGCGAGGGTGGTGGTGTTCGGCGGTTCGGCCACGTCTGTCATGGATGCTCCTGTTCGCGCAGTGGGGATCTCGCCCGCTGCTGGGCAATAGCGCGAAAGTAGGGACGCCGTGTGTCGATCGCTGTGCACCCGTGTTTCCGGCAGGAAAACTCCCAGCGCTTAGCCTTGCGTAGCTTTGCCGGGTGCCGTAAAGCATTCTTCGACCGCTCTCGTACTGTGGACGACGATGAGCAACAAGGTGCCGACCGTGACCGTCTGTCGCGGATGCTGCTGCGGTACCCGCAAGAAGCACCCCGACGTCGATCACGACGCCCAGCTCGACGAGCTCCGGCGATCGGTGCAGGACGCCGCGCGGGTCCGCACCAGCGATTGCCTCGACGACTGCAAGCGATCCAACGTCATGGTGGTGTCGCCGTCCCGCGCCGGACGCGCCGAGGGCGGCCGACCGGTGTGGCTGCAGAAGGTGCTGACGGTCTCGGCGATGCAGGACATCGGCGAGTGGCTGCACGCCGGCGGTCCCGGGGCGGCGATCCCGCCGCCCGCCGTCGAGCGGCTGGTCTACCGGCCCGGGTCGTCGACGAAGGGCACCAAGAAAAAGAAGAAGAAGGGCTGACGGCGCCCCGTCAGCGTCCGCGGAACCTCGGTGCGCGCCTCTCGGTCCGCGCCGTCCGCCCCTCGACGAGATCCTCGCTCTCCCACGCCCGCATCATCGCGGCCTGTCGATCCTCGGGCGCAGCGTCCCGCGCGCCGTCACCGGTGAAGACCGCCTTGTAGTGCGCGAGCGTCAGAGGCGCGAGGGCGGCGATCGTCGCAGCCCACTCCTGCGCGGCAGCGAGGTCACCCAGACGGTTGGCGAAACCCGTTGCCAGCGCGTGATCTGCGGTGAGGGGATCGCACCCGATGAGCATCCCGCGCGCAGTTCCGGCCCCCACCAGGGATATCAGGCGACGGATGGTCCACTCGTCCACGGCGACACCGATCTTGGCAGCCGGGATGCCCGCCGTGGCACCGGGCGCCATCACCCGGAGATCGGCGATCATCGCGAGTTGCAGGCCTGCGCCGAGCGCGCTCCCGTTGAGCGCAGCGATCACCGGCACCTGCACCGCCTCCAGGCGGGTGAGCGTGGCGACCAGCGATGCGAGGAATTCCGGGTCGTAGACGGGACCCGAGAGGTCGGCGCCCGCACAGAAGACGTCGCCGGCGCCCGTCAGGACGATGGCGCGCGCACCCGCCGACACCGCGTCGTCGAACGCCGCTCCGAGGTCCGCGACCATCGCATGGTCGAGCGCGTTGCGCTTCTCCGGGCGGTTCAGCTGGATGGTCGTGACGGAGCCCTCCGTCGAGCTGACGATCATGGGCGTCACACTAACGGCGGCCCGTCGACGTCGAAGCGATACCCGACGGCGCCTGCGCTGTCGCGTTCCCGATACGGCGTGAAGCCGATGGCCGCGTAGAAGGCGAGCGCAGCACGATTGTCGACGCCGATCGTCGCGTCGACGTGTCGCAGGCCGACTGTCTCCGCCGCCGCGCGGGTGACGACGAACAGCCGGCGCCCGATGCCACCCCGGCCTGCATCCGGGTCGATGTGGGTGCCGATGATCCCCCAACCGACGGCGACGTCGTAGGGGTTGTCCACCCACGCCCGTTTCAGGGATTGAAATCCGACGACCCGCTGCCCCTCGACCGCCACCGTGCACGCGATCGAGTGCTCGTGCTCGAGGTAGCGTCCGCGGATCTCGTCGACGTCGACCGGGCTCGATCGCAGCCCGGCGCGATGGATCGCGTTCTGCACCTCTGCCATCGCCTCTGCGTCCGTGAGCACGGCCGGCCGGAGTTCGATCACGGGGCGAATGTAGCCGCCGCCGTGAGGATTCCACTGTTCAGACTACAGCATTGTTCGAACATACGTTCTAGTATGGACGTACAGCTGCGGGTCGGGGAGGTGCATTGTGAGCGACGGTCTGGTCGCCGCGTACGACGCGCTCGAATCGTTGGTCGACGAAATCGCGCTCGCCTCCTCGAATGCGTGCTCCGAGGTGGAGGTTGCCGAGTTGGCAATCACCCATGAACGGATCGTGCGAAAGCTCGGTTCGATTGGTCTGCAGCGCATCCTGGATGTCAGTGACCGCGAGGCATACCGGGCGGTGCAGTGTACGAAGCTCGACGAGTTCGTCGGTCAGCGGCTGCGTATCGCGAACCCACGCAAGCGGTTGCGGCAGGTGACCGAGCTGACTGCGATGCATTCGATGACCGGGGAGAAGTTGCCGCCGCGCTGCCCGGAGACCGCGGATGCGTTCGCTGGTGGCGACCTCACCCACGAGCATGTCGATGCGGTGCTGGACGTACTGGCCAAGGTGCCCACGGCGACACCACCGGAGGTGCGGGATCTCGCCGAGGAGCAACTCGCCGAGATCGCGCGGCATCATTCGCCGCGGGACATCACCCGGGCGGGCGCCAGGATTCTGCAGCACCTCGACCCTGATGGTGACCTCCCCGATGAGCGCGACCGAGCCCGGAATCGCAGCGTGTCGCTGGGTTCGCAGGACACGCTGGGCATGTCGAAACTGATGGGCACCCTGGATCCGACGACGCGGGCACTGTTCGAGGTGCTCCTCGCGTCGTGGGCGAAACCGGGGATGAACAATCCCGACGACGACGAGTCGCCACGCAGCGGTGCCGACGACGACAGCGTCGATCAGGAGGCGCTGCGCGAGGCCGCACAGCGCGATTGCCGCACCCAGACCCAACGCAACCACGACGCGTTCCACGCACTGCTCAAGGCAGCGGCTGATGGTGGGTTGTACGGCGCGTCGCATCGCGGACTGCCGCCGCACATCGTCGTCTCGATCACCGAAGCCCAGTTGCGCGACCGGGCCGGGATCGGACACACCACCACCGGCACCGACCTGCCCATGTCCGAGATCGTGAAGCTCGCGGCGCAGGCGCAGATGTACCTCTCGGTGTTCGACGACCACACCGGCGAGCCGCTGTATTTCGGGCGCGCGAAGCGGCTGGCGTCGGAGTCGCAGAGGTTCGTCACCTTCGCCGAATACGGCGGCTGCTCCAAGCCGGGCTGCCCGCGCCCGTTCTCCCACACCGAGGCCCACCACGCCGAACAAGACTGGGCCACCGGTGGGCACACCGACATCACCGACCTCGCACCGGCGTGCGGCCCGCACAACCGGGCCGTCCACGACGGGCCCGGCGGCTGGCAGACCGTCAAGATCACCGACGGGCCCGACCGCGGCAAATACGGATGGATCGCCAACGGCACCACCGACCCACCGCGCACCAACCACCTCCACCGGCCCGACCGCATCCTCAACGACACCGCACCACCCGACCCCGACTGGTCTGTCGCCGAGCACCGTCTGAACCTCGTTCTCGCGGAGAGCACGCGGCGACGTGCCGACATCCGGTGGTGGCCGGACAGCGCTGCGTAGAGTGCCGTCCGTGACCACCGACGAGTACGACTGCGTCGTCATCGGCGGCGGACAGGCCGGGTTGTCGGCGGCATACTTCCTGCAGCGGTTCGGCCTCGGCGACCGGTTCGTCGTCCTCGACCACAGCCCCGCCTCCGGCGGCGCGTGGCAGTTCCGCTGGCCGACGCTCACCCTCGCCGGCGCGAACCGCGTGCACGACCTCCCCGGCTGGGGCCTCACCGAGGCGCTCGGTGTGGACTGCGATGCTTGGCCCGCGTCCACCGCCGTCGCCGACTACTACGGCCGCTACGAGCGCCGCTTCGACCTGCCCATCCGACGGCCGGTGCACGTCCGCGCCGTCCGCCACGACGGACCCGACCACTTCACCATCGCCGCCGTGTCCGCCGACGGTCCGTGCACCATGCGGACGAAGGCTGTCGTCAACGCCACCGGAACCTGGGACAGACCGTTCATCCCGCACGTACCGGGCATCGACACGTTCGCCGGTCGCCAGCTGCACACCCACGACTACGCCAGTCCCCACGACTTCGACGGCGAGCGCGTCCTCGTCGTCGGGGCGGGCATCTCAGCGGTGCAGTTGCTCATCGAGATCGCCCGTACGGCCGACGACGTCACCACGTTCTGGTGCAGCCGCCGCGAGCCCGTCTTCTCCGACGGGCCGTTCACCCCCGCGGAGGGCCGCGAGGCGGTCGCCCGCGTGGAGCGTCGGGTGCGCGCCGGACTGCCGCCGACGTCCGTCGTGTCGGTGACCGGACTCCGGCGCACCCCGGCGATCGCGGCCGCCGAGGCCGACGGGATCCTCACCTGGATGCCGATCTTCGACGAGATCACCCCAGAGGGTGTGCGCTGGCGCGACGGCTCCCGCCCCGACCTGCCGCTGGACACGATCTTCTGGAACACCGGGTTCCGCAGCGCGCTCGACCACCTCGCACCGCTCCGGCTGCGCGGCCCCGGAGGCGGCATCACGATGACCGGCCGGTTGGCCACCGTCGTCGCCGACGACCCTCGCGTGCAGCTGCTCGGGTACGGGCCGTCTGCGTCGACCATCGGCGCCAACCGCGCCGGCCGTGAGGCCGCCCGCGTCGTCGCCGACCTCCTCGACGACGACGCAGCGGCGACGGTCAGCTGATCCGCTCGTAGATCGTGGCGTTCGCCAGTCCGCCTGCTTCACACATCGTCTGCAGCAGGTAGCGCCCACCGCGCTGCTCGAGCGCCGAGAGTCCGGTCGTCGCCAGACGTGCGCCGCTGGCCCCCAACGGGTGGCCGAGAGCGATCGCCCCGCCGTGCACGTTGACCCGATCCAGGTCGACACCCAGCTCCCTCTGCCATGCGAGGACCACCGGCGCGAACGCCTCGTTCACCTCGAACACGTCGATGTCCGACAGCGACAGACCGCTGCGCGCGAGCACTTTTCGCGTCGCGGGCATGATCGCGGTCAACATCAACAGCGGGTCGTCGCCGACCACCGATGCGGTGTGGACACGAGCACGCGGCCGCAGCCCCAGACGCGCGGCGGCCTCCTCGCTGGTCACCAGGAGCGCGGCCGAACCGTCGCTGATCTGGCTCGCGCCGGCCGCCGTGATCCGCCAGTCGATCTCGGGGAATCGCCGCGCGATCGCCTCGTCGTAGTAGGCGGGCCGCAGACCGGCCAGCTGCTCCAGGGTGCTCCCGGTGCGGATCCCCTCGTCCGCGGCGAGTCCTGCCAGCGGCGCCAGTTCTCCGTCGAACAGTCCGTTCTTCGTCGCGGTCGCGGCCAACTCGTGCGAGCGCAACGAGAACTCGTCGATCGCCGTACGGGAGATGTCGTAGCGCGCGGCGATCAGCTCCGCAGAGATCCCCTGACCTACGAGCCCCTCGGGGTACCGATCCTCGAACGCCTGCCCGTTCAGGTTCTCGGTGCCGAACGCCGCCGATCCCATCGGAACCCGCGACATCGACTCGACACCGGCCGCGACCACCACATCGGCGGCACCCGACGCGACCGCCTGCGCGGCGAACGCGATCGCCTGCTGCCCACTCCCGCACTGGCGGTCGACGCTGACCCCGGGAACCGACTCCGGATACCCGGCCGCCAACAGACCGCGTCGGGCGATGTTGACGCTCTGCTCCCCGCTCTGGGTGACGACGCCGGTGATGACGTCGTCGATCTCGGCGGGGTCGATGCCGGTGCGGTCGACGATCGCGCGCAGGCTGTGCGCGAGCAGGTCGACGGGGTGCACGTCGTGCAGAGCCCCGGAGGCCTTGCCCTTCCCGATCGGAGTGCGGACCGCGTCGACGATGACGGCTGTGGCCATGACGTCCCTCTTCCCCAGATCACCCAGACATTCTGGATCATGTTATCGTTACCCAGCCAGTAGACGCCGATCGGCTGACCAACGCAAGCATTATCCAGCCGATGTGACGGGACAGACAGAAATGCTCAACGACGGGAGCCCGGACCCGGTTCGACCAGGATCGCGTCGGCGGGGATGGCGTCGTCGGCGTCATCGGTGGTCACCACCGCTCGCACTGCACGCCCGGAGGCGATCTCGGTGTAGGACAGCGGCCCCCGACCGTCCCGCAGGTGCGCGTCACCCCACTGGGCGAGCGCGATGAGCAGCGGCAGCAGCTCCTCCCCCGCCGGCGTCAGGACGTACTCGGTCCTCGTCCGCGCCCCGGGCTCGCGGTAGGGCGAACCGGCGACGACGCCGGCGTCCTCGAGTCGCTTCAGCGCCCGGGACACCGCCGGGGCGGACATCCCGACACGGTCGACGAAGTCGTCGAACCGTGTGGTGCCGTAGAAGCACTCGCGGATCACCAGGAACGCCGCCCGGGTGTTCAGCACGTCCAGAACGGCTGCGATGGAACATCTCTCGGTGCTCCATCGGCTCCGGTCGGCCAGCGCCGGGCCGAAGGTCATCGGCGCCGGACGGCCGTCGCCGTCCGGCTCTGGGGTGCCACTCATGCTTCCCAGCCTACATAACGACAGCTTTACGCAGACCGCGCCGACGACGGGCTTAGCCAAACGTCCGTACGTCGGAAAGTCTTGACATTGTGTTGTGTTTTCCTAACACTGTGTTGCGTGAGCCCAGTCCGACGGGGAGCGCAGCTCCCCATCTACAACCGCATCGGTGTCCTGCGCGCCGAGCGGCGCATGTCGCGTGCAGAGCTCGCCGACGCCGTCGGCATCAACGTGCAGTCGGTCGGTGCGCTCGAACGCGGCGACAACTACCCGAGCCTCGATCTCGCGTTCCGGATCTGCGCCGTCTTCGATCTCCCCGTCGAAGCGGTGTTCAGTCGGACGGAGTTCACGGCCATGTCGACCGAGCTGTACGCGAACCGCAACGGAGGCGCCTCATGACCGATCCGAACTCCGCCATCCCGGAGCACGTCAAGCCCGCGTTCTGGGTGCGCTACGAGGCGTGGCGAGTCCGGTACTACGAGAAGACGCAGGCAAAGAACGCGCACCGCCTCGTGGGCATGCGCAATCGCCGCGGCGCGCGGATCCTGGCCGCGGGCGTGCTGTTCTCGCTGGTGCTGCTCCTGATCGCGTCGGCCATGTCGTTCGTGCTCCAGCCGTGGTTCTTCCTGCCGTTCGTCCTCGGACTGGCCGGGGTCCTGACCTTCCTCAAGCTGCTGGGCATCGTCACCGGCAACATCGCCGAGGCGCCCGTCGCGTCGCTCGACGAACTCCAGCTCGCCAAACGGAACTCGGCCCGGTCCATCGGCTACCTCGCGGTGTTCAGCCTCATGTTCATCCCCTACCTCGTCCTCATCTTCGTGGGATCGGCAGCGGACTCCGTCAGCGGTGACACCGTCTACGGCTTCGGGATCCTGCTCATCACGTTCCTGTTGATCGGGACCTGCACTCCCACTCTGCTTCTCGCCTGGTGGACCGAGGACCCCGACCCCGAGGACTTCGCCGATCCGGACACGCCCGCCCCTGCGGCAGCGCCTGTCGAACCACCCCGTGTCAGCGCCGACGCACGCCCGTCCACCCGACCCGACGACACACCCCTCGACCCGCCGGCACCGGCCCCCTGGTGACCCCGGACCACAGACCCCACCACAGAGAGGACGATCGTGAGTGACTCCCTGATCATCGACCGTCTCAGCAAGAGATACGGCGACCTGACCGCGTTGCGGGACATGACCTTCACCGTGCACCCGGGAGAGATCTTCGGGTTCGTCGGCAGCAACGGCGCCGGAAAGTCCACGACGATGCGCATCGTGCTCGGTGTGCTCTCGGCCGACTCCGGCACCGTCTCCCTCGGCACCCAGCCCATCGACCTCGCCCTGCGCCGCCGTATCGGCTACATGCCCGAGGAACGCGGCCTGTACCCGAAGATGAAGGTCGGCGAACAGCTGCAGTACCTCGCGGAGCTGCACGGCCTCTCCCGGTCCGACGCCGCGTCGACCGTGCGGGACTGGCTGACCCGACTCGGCATCGCCGACCGCATCGACGACACCGTCGACGACCTCAGTCTGGGGAACCAGCAGCGGGCCCAGCTCGCCGCCGCGCTGGTGCACGATCCCGCGGTGCTCGTCCTCGACGAGCCCTTCTCGGGACTCGACCCCGTCGCGGTCGACGTCATGAGCGATGTCCTCAAAGAGAAGGCCGCACAGGGAGTCCCGGTGATCTTCTCCAGCCACCAGCTCGATCTCGTGCAGCGCTTGTGCGACAGGGTCGGCATCATCGCCAAGGGTGAGATGCGCGCCCTGGGCACGGTCGACGAGTTGCGATCGCACGGCGGGACCGAGATCGAGGTCGCCGGCCCGTCCACCGTCGAGAACTGGGCCGACGGTCTGCCCGGCGTCACGTCGGTCCGTCACACCGGCCCGGACACCACCGTCGTCGGTGTGGCGCCCGGCGCCGACGACCAGCAGATCCTGCGGGCCGCGCTCGCCCACGGCCCCGTGCGCCGCTTCACGCCGCGTACCCCCGACCTGACCGAGCTCTTCCGAGAGGTGGTGTCGGCATGACCAGCACCCTGACCCCCGACCCGACCCCGACCGTCCCGACGACGGGCACCGCCGCCGGCGCGGCACGGTCCGTCGCGCTCGTGGCCCGCCGCGAGATCACCACCCGCGTCTCGACGAAGTCGTTCCGGATCATCAACGCACTGCTGCTGGTGCTCATCGTCGGCGGCCTGATCGTCGCCGCACAGTTCGTCGGCAAGGGCGGCGACGACGCACCGAAGATCGGCGTCGTCGCAGCCTCGGGCAGCACTGTGTCCGACGCACTCACCCAGGCCGGTCGCGTCACCGGCAGCGGCGTCGACATCCGATCGTTCGCCTCGGCCGACGAGGCGCGCTCGAAGGTCGAGTCGGGTGACGTCTCAGCGGCTCTCGTCGCCAACGCCCCGGGATCGTCGACGGCCTTCACCGCGATCACGAAGGACGGGTTGTCCGGCTCGACCGAGACGTTGCTCCGCACCGCGGTCTCGCAGTCGGGCCTGCGTGCGGCGATCACCTCGGCCGGGGCGAACCCCGTCGCGGTCACCTCGCAGGCGGCCGCGGCATCGACGCTGTCGGTGACCGAGACGAAGGTGACCAAACCCGATGAGGGACAGCGCGTCGCGATCGCCTACATCGGCGTCGTCCTGCTGCTCATCGTCATCATGCAGGGCGGCGGCATGATCTCCTCCGGTGTCGTGGAGGAGAAGTCGTCGCGGATCGTCGAGATCCTGCTCGCCACCATCAAGCCGCTGCACCTGCTGTGGGGCAAGATCCTCGGTATCGGCGCCATCCTGCTGGGGCAGTTGGTGGTCCTCGCCGGGGCCGGGTTGATCACGGGCACGGCGACCGGGTTGCTCACGGTCCCCACGACCGCGGTGTCGATGTTCGTCGCCGTGATCGTGTGGTTCCTCCTCGGCTTCCTGTTCTTCGCCACGCTCTACGCCGCCGCGGGATCGATGGTCTCGCGCCAGGAGGAGGCGGCCTCGACGACGCTTCCGTTGACCTTCCTCGCGCTGGGCGTCCTCTACGCGGGCATCTTCGGCATCAACGCGATCACGTCGACGCCGATGACGATCCTGTCCTGGATCCCGCCGTTCTCCGCCTCGTTGATGCCGATGCGCATCGCGACGGGCGACGCGAGCGTCGTGCAGATCATCGGGACCGTGCTCATCATGATGGCCGCCTGCGCGGCCAGCACCTGGGCCGCGTCGCGCATCTACCAGCGGTCGATCCTGCGGACCGGGTCGCGCGTGAAGTGGTCGGAGGCCCTGTTCTCCCGCACACCGGAGGCGAAACGGACCCCGGTCGAGACGGCGTAATCGTGAGGTAACACCGCAGCAACAGGCGGCTCCTACCGTCAGCCCTCATGACGCAGGAGCCGACCACCCCGGCACCGGTGCCGGCACGGGTTCCCCCGGCCGGCACCGGTGTCGACATCTCGGGACTCACCAAGACTTTCGGTTCGCGAAAGACCCCGGTGACGGCGCTCGAGGACGTGACGCTGAAGACCCCCGAGGGATCGTTCCTGTCCCTCCTCGGCCCGTCGGGCTGCGGGAAGTCCACGGTGTTGCGGATCCTCGCCGGCCTGGAGACCCCGAGCGCGGGCACGGCCCTGATGAACGGCAAGTCACCGCGCGATCTGCAGCGGGACCACGGTCTCGGCATCGCGTTCCAGGACTCGGCCCTGCTCCCGTGGCGCAGCGTCGAGGCGAACATCAAGCTCCCGCTGCAGGTGGCGCGGATGCCCGCCGACGACGACCTCGTCGCCGAACTCATCGAGCTCGTCGGGCTCTCCGGGTTCGAGAAGGCCAAGCCCGCCACCCTGTCCGGCGGTATGCGTCAACGTGTCTCCATCGCACGCGCGCTCGTCGTCCGGCCCACCGCGCTCCTGCTCGACGAACCCTTCGGCGCCCTCGACGACATGACGCGTCAGCGCCTGAACGACGAGCTGCTCCGGATCTGGACCGAGAAGCCCGCGACGACATTGATGGTCACCCACGGCATCGCCGAGGCGGTGTTCCTGTCCGACGAGGTCGCCGTCATGAGCCCCCGCCCCGGGAGGATCGTCGAGGTGCTCCCCATCGACCTGCCCCGCCCGCGTGTGCCGGAGATGCTGCGCACACCCGAGTTCCACGCCCTGCACGACCACCTCAGCGGCGTCCTCTTCGGGCGCCGGACCGACGAGACGGCGGCGCCCGCCGGGACATCGCGATGACCACGCTCGCCGAGCCCCGGCCCGACCTCGCCGCCGAGCCGGGTCCGCTCCCCGGCACGCGGTGGTCGGGTGCGCGGACCGCCGGGTCACGCTGGGGCGCAGGCGCGCTCGGGATCGTCGTGGTCCTGGCCGTCTGGACCCTCGCGGGCGTCTTCCAGTGGTTCCGAGGCACCATCCCGACACCGGTCGCCGTGCTGCGTGCGATCGGCGAGCAGGGCGGCGACTTCTACGCCACGAACGTGACGCCGACCGTCGAGCTGGCGCTGCGTGGCTTCCTCTGGGGCAACGGGCTCGCCATCGCGATCGCGCTCCTCGTGGTCCTCATCCCCGCCGTGGAGGGCCTCGCGACGCAGCTGGCGATCATCAGCTACTGCACACCGCTGATCGCCGTGGCGCCGATCATCCAGGTCGCGTTCAGCGAGGTGCAGACGATGATCGTGTTCCTCGCCGCGATCTCGGTGTTCTTCACGACCATGATCGGCGTGCTGTCCGGGCTGCGGTCGCCCAACGCCGCCGAACTCGACCTCGTCCGGGTCTATGGGGGCGGCCCGTTCGCACAGCTCGTGCGGGTGCGGATCGTCTCGGCGTTGCCGAACACGCTGGCCGCGCTGAAGATCGCCGCCCCGGCCGCGGTGCTCGGTGCCGTGCTCGGGGAGTTCCTGTCCATGCCCGAGCAGGGCATCGGTCCGTCCATGATCCTGGCCCAGCAGCAGGCGGCCATCCCGCAGGTGTGGGCGATCGCGCTCATCGCCGGCGTCGTCGCGGGCGTCGGATACGCGATCGTCGCCGTCATCGCCCGCTTCGTCGACCGCTGGGCGCGGGGGGAGGCGATTCGATGACCGCCGCGATCGCCGGCCCGCGCATCCGCGGGGCGGGCTCCGCGACGCGACTCCTCCTGTCGCTCCTGGGTTCCCTGGTGCTCATCGTCGTGATCTGGGTGGCGTTCCTGCTGGCCTTCCCGGACGTCGGACCGATCATCGGACGCACCCCGCTCGACGTGTTCGCCTACCTGTTCACCGACCCCGACGCCGCCGCCAACCGCGGTGACCTGTTCGACCGCCTGTGGATCACGCTGGCCGACACCGGGATCGGTTTCGTCACCGGGATGGTGGCCGCGATCGTGGTCGCCGCGGTGTTCACTCTGTCCCGGCCCGCAGCCCAGACCTTCATGCCGCTGGCGATGCTGATGCGCTCGGTGCCGCTGGTCGCGGTCACACCGCTCATCACGATGATCGTGGGGCGTGGACCCGCATGTGTGGCGGTGATGGGCGGGATCATCGTGTTCTTCCCCGCTCTCGTGATGATCATGACCGGGTTGGCCGGCGCGCCGCGTCAGATCGCCGACGTCATCAGCGCCTACGGCGGTTCCCGCACCACCACGTTGCGTCTCGCCTCGCTGCCCGCCGCGGTCCCGTCGCTGTTCGCGGCGGCCAAGATCTCGGTTCCCGGCGCCATGATCGGCGCGACGGTCAGCGAATGGCTCGGCACGAACAAGGGACTCGGCGCCAGTCTTCAGCAGGCACTGCCCGCCGCCGCCTACGACGAGCTGTGGGCCTCGGTTGTCGTCATCACCGTCAGCTCGATCGTCCTGTACGCCGTCGTCGGCGTGTGCGAGGCCCTGGTGTTGTCCCGCATGGGCACCGCCACGTCCTGACCCACCCACCACCTCGTCCCTCACCCCATCCGAACGGAGAACCCATGTCCCCCAGCGTCGACCGCCGCAACTTCCTCCGCTACTCCCTGCTCGCGGGCGGCGCCGCCGGCGCGCTCGGCGCGTCCGGTGTCCTCGCCGCGTGCAGCAGCGGGTCGTCGTCCTCGTCGTCGGGCGGTGCGAAGAAGGTCCAGCTGTCGTGGATCAAGAACATCGAGTTCGCCGGTGAGTACCACGCGCTGAACAAGGGATACTACAAGGCGGCGGGGTTCACCCCGGACCCCGAGCTCGTCACCGGCGGCGGTGCGGGCACCGGCGTCGAGACGGGTCTGACGTCGAACAAGGTGTGGATCGGGATGACCGCCCCGCAGCTCACCGCTCCGGTGATCCTGCAGGGCGCCAAGCTCAAGACGGTCGCCGCGACCTACCAGAAGAACCCGTTCTGCATCATGTCCTCGGCGAAGACCCCCATCACCACCCCGGCCGAGATGAAGGGCAAGAAGATCGGCGTGCAGGCGTCGAACGAGAACGTCTTCAAGGCACTGCTCACGGCGAACAACCTCCGCGAGAGCGACGTCGACAAGATCACCGTCCAGTACGACCCCACCCCCCTCACGAAGGGCGAGGTCGACGGCTGGGTGGCCTACAGCACCAACGAGCCGATCACCTTGGCCGCACAGGGTTTCCCGACGGCGACCCTGCTGTTCGCCGACCACAACCTGCCGCTGGTCGCCGAGACGCTGGTGGTGCGCCAGGAGACCATCGACTCCGAGCGCGACCTGCTGAAGAAGTTCCTGAAGGCGGAGGTCCAGGGCTGGAACGACGCCGTCGCCGATCCCCAGGGCTCCGCGGAACTCGCCGTGAACGTCTACGGCAAGAACCTCGGCCTCAAGGTCGACGACCAGACCAAGGAGGCGATCGCGCAGAACGACCTCGTCGTCTCCGCCGACACGAAGGCCAACGGCCTCCTCACCATGACCGACGCTTTGATCGCCGAGAACATCGAGGCGCTCGCCAAGGCCGGCTACACCATCAAGGCCGCTGACATCTTCGACATGTCGGTCCTCGCCGAGGTGTACCAGGAGAACCCGGACCTGAAGAAGGCATAGGCGGAGCGGTTTCAGGCCGTGCCGGTCACGGTCAGCCAGATCAGCGCGACGTTGAGCACGACGACCACCGTGGCGATCGCGATCGCGACGACGCGCAGCACACCGGAGTCGGCGAAGGAGCCCATCAGCGCACGATCGCGGGTGAAGCGGCCGAGCGGGATGACCGCGAACGGGATGCCGAAGCTCAGCACGACCTGACTGATCACCAGCGCCCATGTCGGGTCGACCCCGCTGCCGAGGACGATCAGCGCGGGGACGAGGGTGACCATCCGGCGTATCCACACCGGCACGCGAACGCGCAACAGTCCCTGCATGATCGACGCGCCCGCGTAGCACCCGATCGAGGTGGACGCGAGACCCGACGCGAGCAGGCCGACGGCGAACACGACGGCCATCACCGGACCCATCGCGTCGCCCACAGCTCGCTGCGCACCCTCGATGGTGTCGGTCCCCGCGCGGCCCTGCAGGTTCTGCGCGGCCAGCAGCAGCAGCGCGATGTTCACCGCACCGGCGATCACCAACGCGACGGTGACGTCCCAGCGTGTCGCCCGGATGAGCCGTCGACGACGCGTGTCGTCGACGCTGGGCCCGTGGCGGTCGATGACGAGGCTGGAGTGCAGGTAGATCGCGTGCGGCATCACCGTCGCGCCGAGCATGCTCGCGGCGAGCAGCACGGTGTCGGTGCCCTGCAGGCGCGGCACCAGTCCGCCGAGCACGTCGCCGGGTGACGGCGGGCCCACGACGAGACCGGCCAGGAACCCGACAACGATGATCAGGAGCAACGCACCGATCGCGGATTCGAACGTCCGCTGCCGACTGCGTGACTGGAAACCCAACAGCGCCATGGAGATCGCGCCGACGATCACCCCGCCGACAACGAGGGGCAGGTCGAAAAGCAGGTGCAGGGCGATCGCGCCGCCGACGACCTCGGCGATGTCGGTGGCCGCCGCCACCACCTCGGCCTGCGCCCAGAACGCGAGCCGGCGACGCCGGGGAAGCCGCTCCCCGAGCAACCCGGGCAGCGTCTTGCCCGTGACGATGCCGAGCTTGGCCGACTGGTATTGGATCACCACCGCCATCGCGCACGCGACCACCAGCACCCAGACGAGCAGGAACCCGTAGCGGGCACCGGCGGTGACGTTCGCGGCGACGTTGCCCGGGTCGACATAGGCGATGGCGGCGACGAACGCCGGGCCCAGCAGGGCGACCCCAGCGAACCGGGACCGCCGCAACGGAGCCGGACTCAGCTGCGGACCGGTCCCCAACGCCATCGGCCCAGCGTGTCACAGCCGATGAGCGGTTTCAAACCAGGTCGAAGAAAAAAGTTAGGCGAGCCGAACTCGATGCGTCAGTTCTTGACCTTCTGGTACCGGGCGAGGGCCTCTTCGCGCTCGGCCTTGTGGTCGACCATCGGTTCCGGGTACCCGTCGGGACGATCGTCACCGGGCTGATGGACCGCCTTGCCCGCGATCTCGGACAGTTCCGGCACCCATTGCCGGACGAAGTCGCCGTTCGGGTCGAACTTCTCGCCCTGCGTCGTCGGGTTGAACACCCGGAAGTAGGGAGAGGCGTCGGTGCCGCAGCCCGCGGTCCACTGCCACCCGTGCTGATTGCTCGACATGTCACCGTCGGTGAGTTGGGAGAGGAAGTACTTCGCACCCCACTGCCACGGCAGGTGCAGGTCCTTCACGAGGAACGACGCGACGATCATCCGCAGCCGGTTGTGCATCCAGCCCGACTCGTTGAGCTGCCGCATCGCGGCGTCGACGATGGGGAACCCGGTCTCCCCCCTCTTCCACTGCTCGAACGCCTTCTCGGCGTCCTTGCCGGTGTCGAGCTCGATGTCGTCGAACTGCGAGTTCCAGTTCCACCAGGAACTGCGCGGCCAGTGATGCATGATCGTCGCGTAGAAGTCCCGGAAGCAGATCTCCCTGATGTATCCCGTCGCACCGTCTTTCGTCGTCGTCTTCTTCTCCAGGTCGACGAGGTCGGCGAGCATCGTGCGGGGGTGGATGTTGCCGAACTTCAGGTGCGCCGACATCCTGCTCGTCGCGTCGAGGTCGGGGCGGTTGCGGACGTCGTCGTAGTCGGCGACGGAGTGCTCGGAGAAGTCCTTCGTCCCGTCGACGAACTGCTTCCACCGCGCGAGCGCGGCGGTCTCACCGGCGGCCTGCGGCAGATCGGCGCCGGGGTCGGGGATGTCGGCGGCCTTGAGCTTCGAGGACGTGACGTCCTTCGGGTCCACCCAGGTGGCGGACTTCGCTCCGGTGTCGGCCGGCGAATGCCACCCGTGGTCCCGCCAGGCCCGGAAGTAGGGCGTGTAGACCTTGTACGGCTCGCCGTCGTTCTTCGTCAGGCGGCCCGGGGTCACGGCGTACGGCGACCCCTGCGCGGCCAGCTCGACGTCCCCGAGCGCCTCGGCGACACGCTTGTCGCGGGCGACGCCGTAGGGCGTGTGATCGCTGGAGATGTGGACGCTGGTCGCGTCGACGGCCTTCGCGAGCTCGGGGATGCGGCTCTCCGGTTTGCCCCGCACGACGAGCAGCCGACCGTCGAGCTGCTCGGACAGGTCGCGCAGCGAGTCGCCGAGGAACTGCACTCGGCGCTCACCCGACGACGACAGCAGCGTCGGGTCGAGGACGAAACACGCCAGCACCCGATCGGCCGCCTCGGTCGCGTCGAGCAGCGACGGCAGATCGGACAGACGCAGGTCACGGCGGAACCAGAGCAGCGCGGTGGTCGTCATCACCCCATCCTGCCGCAGCCGGTGGGTCACGGGTCCCGACCAGCGGTCTTCGGCACAATGGCCGCCATGACGCCACCGCCGACCGACGAGACCGGCGCCCCGGACGCAGGGACGCCCGACGTCCTGGTGGTCGACGACGACCCCGACGTGCTGCACTCGCTGGAGCGCGGGCTGCGCCTGGCCGGGTTCCGTGTCCACACCGCCACCGGTGGCGCGCAGGCGTTGCGCAGCATCACCGAGCACCGTCCGTCGCTGCTGGTCCTCGACATCAACATGCCCGGGCTCGACGGGGTCGCGGTCGTGACGGCACTGCGTGCGCTCGGCGACGACATCCCCGTCTGTGTCCTGTCCGCACGGACCACCGTCGACGATCGCATCACCGGCCTGGAGGCCGGCGCCGACGACTACCTCACCAAGCCGTTCGACCTCGGGGAGCTCGTCGCCCGGCTGCGGGCACTGCTGCGACGACGACCGGTGACACCCGCCGTGGAGACGACCCCGAGCGCACCCCATCGGACGTTGGTCGTCGAGCACGTGACCGTCGACGTCGACGCCCGGCAGGTCACCAGTGACGGTCACCCCGTCGACCTGACACGCCGCGAGTTCGAGCTGCTGGTCGCGCTGGCCGAGCACCCCGGCATGGTGCTCAGCCGGACGCAGCTGCTGAGTCAGGTGTGGGGCTACGACTTCGCCGCCGACACCAACGTCGTCGACGTGTTCATCGGCTACCTGCGGCGCAAGCTCGAGGCAGAGGGACAACCGCGCGTCGTCCAGACCGTGCGCGGCGTCGGGTTCGTCCTGCGGGCGCACCCGTGATCGGCGGCCGCAGGCGTTCACCGTCGCTCCGGACGCGCGTGACCGCGGCCGCGGCGCTGGTGACCGTCCTGATCGTGCTGGCGATCGGGACGGTCGCATGGGTGCAGGTGGGCGCCGGCGCCTACCGCGAGCTCGACGCCCGCGTCGACACCCTGTCGGCGGCGTTCCAGCCGAGCCTGTCGACGTCGAACACCGAGACCATCACCTCCGGTGTCTCCGACGGTGCGCTGGCCACCGGCCGTCTCGGCGGGATCGTCCTGCAGACCACGAGCAGGCAGATCCCGGCGCGCGGCGTCGGTGAGGCCGACATCACGATCGACGGCACGCGCTACCGGGTGAAGACGACGAGCGCGGCGAACTCGGGTCTGCTGAACGGGCTGGTCATGACCTCGGTGGCGGTCCCCCTGCAGCCCACCCTCGATCGCGTCGCCTCTCAGCACCGAGCGTTGCTCTACATCGGTCTGTCCGCCGTGGCCGCGTCGGCACTGCTGGCATGGCTGCTCGGCGGCCTGGCGATCCGGCCCCTGCGACGTCTCACCCGGCAGACCGAGACCATCCCCGTCGAGGCGGGGCCCGAGGCACCGGAACGTGCTGCGCTGGCTCAGGTCCGGGGTGCGCGCGAGGCCGAGGAACTCGCGTCGGCGATGGAGTCGCTGCTGCGTCGAGTCGACACCGAACGCGCCCGCACCCACGAGGCGCTGGTGACCGCCCGCGATTTCGCGTCCGTGTCCGCGCACGAGCTGCGGACACCGCTGACCGCTATGCGGACCGACCTCGAGGTGCTCGAGTCGTTCGCCCCGGACGCCGCGGCCCGCGCCGAGATCGTCGCCGACCTGCGTCGGTCCCACGCGCGCGTGCAGGAGACGCTGGCCGCGCTGGAGAGCCTCGCGCAGGGCGACCTCGGCGGCCGCGACCGTGTGCCGGTCGATCTCGCCGACATCCTGGACCGTGTCGTCACCGAGGCACGGGCACACCACCGCGGCGTCGAGATCGACCTCGCCTCACCGCAGTCGGTGCCCGTGCACGCCGTCGAGACCGGGATCCGGATGGCCGTCGGCAACGCCGTGACCAACGGCGTACGCCACGGCGAGGCCCGACGGGTGCGTGTCGGTGTCGAAGAGCGCGGGGACGCCGTCGCGATCGTCGTGGACGACGACGGCCGCGGCATCCCACCCGCCGACCGCGAACGGGTGTTCCGTCGCTTCGAACGGGGCACCAGCCGACAGTCGGGATCCGGCCTCGGCCTGGCGCTGATCGCACAGCAGGCCCGGCTGCACGGCGGCGACGCCACGCTGTCCGACAGCCCGTGGGGCGGCACCCGACTGACCGTCACGATCGGCGCCGGTACCGTCGGGAGTGAGCGCGCCGCTGCAGACCCCCGGCTCCGATGAGCGCGTCCTGCTCGATCCGCGAAGGGTTCTCCTCGATGACCACTCGACGCACGACCACTCGACGTCCGTTCACCCGCGCCCTGTCCCTCGGCGCGGCGACCCTGGGAGCCGCGGCAGCCCTCGCCATCCCGGCCGCATCCGCGTCGGCCGCACCGCAGGACCGTGTCCCCGGCACCGACTGCACCACCGCCCAGGTCGAGCGTGCCGTCGCCGCGACATCCCCGGAGGTGGCCCGCTACCTCGACAACCCGCGGGTGCGCGGCGAGTTCGAGCGCATCGTCGTCCTTCCCGAGCCGCAGCGCACCGCCGAGGTGAACCGGCTGCTCGAGCGCAACCCGCGCATCGCCGGCCTGGTACGCCAGTACCGCCCGCTGGTCGATCAGCGTGTGGCGCTGGTCTTCTCGACCTGCAACCGCTACTGACCCGGTGACGCCGGGGTCGCTCAGAGCGCGCCGCGCGCCAGCGTCGCCGCCCCGACGATCCCGGCGTCGTCACCGAGCGCGGACACCACGAACCGGCGGTCGGGGTCGGACTGGAGCACCCAGGGGGCGGTCGCCGTCGCGATGCGGTCGGCGAGGTCCTGCCCCAGCTTCTCCGCCAGTCCACCGCCGACGACGACGAGACCGACGTCGAGCACGTTGAGCGTGGAGCCGATCGCGACACCCAGCGCGTCGAGCGCCGTCGCGAACAGCTCGACGGCGACGGGGTCGCCTTCGTCGAGGGCGTGCTTCCACACCTTCGACGTCACACTGGTCTTGCCCACCTCGTCGCGGATCGCGAACAGTCGTGTCTCCCGACCCGCCTCCTGCAAGGCGGTCGCGGTGACCTCCATTTGACGCCGCCCGGCGTAGGCCTCGACGCAGCCCCGACGTCCGCACCCACACAGCGCGCCGCGCTCCTGGACGACGACGTGGCCGATCTCGCCGGCGGCGCCGCGGGTGCCGCTGTACAGCTCGCCGCCGAGGACCAACGCCCCGCCGATCCCCGTCCCCATCCACACGCCCAGCGCGTCGTCGACGCCCTGCGCGGCACCGGCGACGTGCTCGCCGAGAAGCCCGACGTTCGCGTCGTTGCCGAGCGCGATCGGGAGACCGAGACGGTCGCCGAGCTCCTCGCCGATCTGCACCTTTTCGGTCCAGTTGGCCAGATTCGGCACGGTGAGCACGTCACCGCGATGCACGACGCCCGGGATCCCGACGCCGACCGCGGCGGGCCGGTCGCCGAGCGAGCCGATCAGATCGGCGATGGTGTCGAGCACGGCATCGGGGCCGTCGGTGGGGGTGTGCGCCTTGGCGCGCCCGACGACGGCGTGGTGCGCGTCGACCAACCCGACCTCGATGTTGGTCCCGCCGACGTCGACGCCCGCCACCAGGCCGTGCCCGTGCTTGCTCATCGTCGAAGTCTGTCACGGGTGCCCCGGCGGCCGGAGCGCGATGTTTGGGACCCCGGCGGCGGGGCCATCCGCGTCTGCATGACCGTCCAACCGGAACAGCACCTGCCCGTCGACGCGGAGACCACCGAGCTGTGCGAGCGGCTCGCCGAGGTGGCGCAGCGGACCGGGCGTTCGATCGCCACGTGTGAGTCCCTCACCGCCGGGAATCTCGCCGCCCAGATGGGTCGCGCACCGTCGTCGGGCGAGTGGTACGCGGGGGGCGTCATCGCCTACCGGTCGTCGGTGAAGCACTCGCTGCTGCACGTGCCCGACGGTCCCGTCGTCAGCGAGGAGTCCGCCCGCGCGATGGCGCACTCCACGGCGACGATGTTCGGCGCCGACCTCACCATCGCCCTGACCGGTGAGGCCGGCCCGGACACCGACGAGGACGTCCCGCCCGGAACCGTGTGGGTCGGCGTCGTCGACCGGGGTCAGGCGAGCGCCGACCGCGTCGAGTTCGACGGCGACCCCGCGGACGTCCTCGCGGCGACGGTGCACTTCGGCGTCCGGCTCCTCCTGGAACGCGCCGAGGCGTCCTGACCCCGCCGTCGAGCGTGCACTCGATCGCCGCGACCGTGCAGTGGATCCGAGCGATCGTGCCTGTTCGCGGCCCTCGGCGGGATCTGCTGCACGCTCGAGGAGTGGTTCCCGCCGTGTGGGCGGTGTCGGCTGTGTTGAGATCGACCGGTGGACGACGACAGGTGGAACGAGAGAGCGCGGGGCGAGACGCCCACCGAACGCCTCGACCGGAACTGGTCGTTCCTGCTGCAGGAGATGCGCGTCATGCAGACCGGCATCCAGCTGCTCACCGGGTTCCTGCTGACGCTGCCGTTCCAGGCGCGGTTCGCGCAGATCTCCGATCGCGACGTCGCGATCTACCTCGTCACGACGACAGCGTCGGTCCTCGCGACGGTCCTGGTGGTCGCACCGGTGGCGATGCACCGGATCCTGTTCCGCCGCCACGCGATAGCCACTGTCGTCCGCTGGGCGAACAGGTTCGCGGTCGCCGGTTTCGGACTGCTCGGGGTCGCGGTCATCGGAGTGATCACACTCATCTTCGACGTGGTCGTCGACCCACAGACCGGACTGACCGTCGGCATCGTGATCGCGGCGGTCGCCGTCACCCTGTGGGTCGCACTCCCACTCGTCCTCCGACGCCGGACGCCGTGACCGCCGGCGTCAGCCGACGCCGAGCAGATCGATGACGAACACCAGGGTCTTGCCCGACAGCCGATGTCCGGCGCCCGCGGGCCCGTAGGCCTGCTCCGGCGGGACGACGAGCTTGCGGCGGCCGTTGACGCGCATCCCCGGGATGCCGTTCTGCCAGCCGACGATCAGGCGGTCGAGGGGGAAGTTGGCGGACTGCCCGCGATCCCACGACGAGTCGAACTCCTCGCCCGTCTCGTACTCCACACCCACGTAGTGCACGTCGACCATGCCGTGCGGCACGGCCTCGTCACCGTCGCCGACGATGATGTCCTCCGTGACCAACTCGCTGGGCGCGGGACCCTCGGGGAAATCCACCTCTGGTTTGGTCACCTGACGTCTCCTGCGTTCATCTCGTCGTCGAACACTCGGTGCGTTCGATGACCGACTCTACGGCGTGGGCCTCATCCGATCGGTGCGGGCATCGCGACGGTGCGGTAGGCGCACGTGAGGACGTCACCGGTGACGGGATCCGACATCTCGACCCGCCAGGACCCCGCGAACTGGTCGACCCCGCTGCGCATCGGGATCGTCCCCGACACCAGCACGGTCCCCCGGCGCAGGAGGCCGCGGCCGCGCAGGACGTCGAGCCAGTACTGCGGCGCGAGCAGATCACCGAGCGATCCCGACTGGATGAGGACGTCGTCGGCCCACGCCTGCAGACGGATCTCGTCGAGGCGCCCGGCGATCTCCGCCAGCCGCCACGCACCGCGTCCGACGACGTCGGGTGCCGCGTTCTTGCTCCACGCGACGCTGTGGACCTCCAGGTCCCGGTCGGTGTGATCGCATGCGACGGTGAGCAACACGTCGTCGTCGGTGTCGCCGAGGACGACCAGCGCCCACTCCGCCTCGCCGGACGTCCGCCCGTGCTGGACGAAGACCTCGTCGGTCTGCTGCGCCAGGTACGGCGCGATGGGGTACAGCGCCGGGGTGACCGTCGGCGCCGGGACGCCGAGTTCCGCGAGCTCGGCGATGTGCGCGGCGACCCACTCCTGATCACGACCGGCGTACCCGGCGTTGAGCACCGCGACGGGTTCCACGGATTCGGTCGACCCGTCGGGGAGCGTGAACGTGAGCATCGT
The DNA here is from genome assembly GCF_947494875.1 of uncultured Williamsia sp. Lineage (GTDB taxonomy): Bacteria > Actinomycetota > Actinomycetes > Mycobacteriales > Mycobacteriaceae > Williamsia_A. The sequence continues at coordinate 172,879 of NZ_CANLWM010000006.1, read as the reverse complement.
GTGGGGCCCTCCTCGTTACTTTCTCGTTGCCGATACGCCGAAACCCTTGCGCATACGCCTTGTATACATCAAGTATGTGAAGCGGACAACGGGCGAGACCCGCCGAGAAGTCGAAGGAGCACGGATGACCACGCACGTCGCGGGAGACAGGAAAGGCTTGGCCAAGGCATTCGCGGCCAGCCTCACGGGGACCGCGCTGGAGTGGTACGACTTCGCCGTCTACTCCGCCGCCGCCGCGCTGGTCTTCCCCGACATCTTCTTCCCCGACAACGACCCGCTGACCGGCACGCTGCTGGCGTTCTCGACCTACGCGGTCGGATACGTCGCCCGGCCGATCGGCGGCTTCGTGTTCGGGCGACTCGGCGACGTGATCGGCCGCAAACAGCTCCTCGTCATCACGCTGCTCCTCATCGGGGTCACGACGTTCGCGATCGGCCTCATCCCCTCCTACGCGAGCATCGGTGTCGCCGCACCGATCATCCTCGTCGCGATGCGCTTCGCCCAGGGCGTCGCGGTCGGTGGCGAATGGGGCGGTGCCGTCCTCCTCTCCAGCGAGTACGGCGATCCGCGCAAACGCGGGTTCTGGTCGTCGGCCGCCCAGATCGGTCCGCCGGCCGGCAACCTCCTCGCCAACGGTGCGCTGGCCCTGCTCACGGTCGCGACGACGGAGGCGCAGTTCGAGTCGTGGGGGTGGCGCATCGCCTTCCTGTTCTCCGCGGTGCTCGTCGGCTTCGGTCTGTGGATCCGCCTCAAGCTGGAGGACACCCCGGTGTTCCAGGCGCTGCAGGAGAGTGGTGACCGAGCGCAGGCGCCGATCAGTGAGGTGTTCCGCACGCAGCTCCGACCCCTGGTCGCCGGGATCCTCTCCCGTATCGCACCCGACGTCATCTACGCGCTGTTCACCGTCTTCTCGATCACGTACGGCACCAAGCACCTCGACTTCGACCGTGGCGAGGTCCTCACCGCGATCCTCGTCGGGTCCGCGTGTCAGCTCGGACTGATCCCGCTCGCCGGGGCGATCTCCGACCGGGTGAACCGTCGGCTGGTCTATGCCGTGGCGGCCGTCGGCGGTGTCGTGTGGAGCGCCGTGTTCTTCCTCGTCATCGGCGGCAACTCACTGCCGCTGCTCGTCCTCGGCGTCGTGGTGGGGCTCGCGTTCCACTCGTTCATGTACGGACCGCAGGCCGCCTTCGTCACCGAGCAGTTCTCCGTGCGCCTGCGGTCGACGGGCAGCTCGCTGGCCTACACGATCGCCGGCGTCTTCGGCGGCGCGATGGCGCCGCTGATCTTCGTGTACCTGCTCGACCAGACCGACAGTTGGATCCCGATCTCCGGATACATCGCCGTCGTCGGAGTGCTCACGCTGATCGGACTGGCCCTCGGCCGCGACCCCGACCCGTCCGAGGACGAGCACTACGCGACGATGCACGCCGAGAGCGAGTTGCTCACGCCCGCAGCAGGACTCCGAGCGTGACCTCCAGGTGATCGTCGATCGCGGCGTGCGCCGACGCCTCGTCGCCCGCGGCGAGCGCGTCGACGATCGTCCGGTGTTCCGCGCACACCCGGTGCTGCCGGTCGGACGCGCTGAACAGCGCGCTCACGCCGACGCGGAGCTGTCGGGCACGCAGTCCCGCGTAGGTGCGGGAGAGCAGCTCGCTGCCGGCCGAGTCGACGAGGGTCTGATGGAAGCGGCCGTCGATCTCGATGAAGCGCGTCGCCGCATCGGTGTCCCGCGAGTCCGCGAGCGCCTCCTGTTCGGCGAGCGCGGCCGACATCAGGTCGACAGGCGCCCGGCCGTCGGCGAGAGCCCGGGACGCGGCGTGCCGTTCGAGCACACCGCGCAGGTCCATCAGCTCACCGATCTGACGCCCCGACATCGCCGGGACGTGGGCACCCCGCTTGGGGACCATCTCGACGAGCCCCTCCGACTGGAGCATGAGCAGCGCCTCGCGGACCGGGGTGCGCGAGACCCCGATGCGGGTCGCGAGTTCCTGCTCGTTGAGGAACGTCCCGGTGGCAGCGGGGGACGTGAGGACCTCGTCGCGCACGAACAGGTACGCCTTCTCCCGACCCGACATCGCTTGCATACGACATGTATATCCGGCCCACACCCACCGCACCAGGAGTGACACCGTGACGACCACCATCCGCATCGGCCTCGCCCAGGTCTGCAGCAGCGCCGACGCCGTGAAGAACCTCGCGATCATCGACGACCACGCGACCCGCGCCGCCGAGTCCGGGGCCGCGATGGTCGTCTTCCCCGAGGCGATGATGCGGTGCTTCGGCGGGCCGCTGGCCGACGTCGCCGAACCGATCGACGGACCGTGGGCGGACGCGGTCCGCGCGATCGCGGCCCGCGTCGGGATCACCGTCGTGGCAGGGATGTTCACCCCGGCCGACGCGGGCCGGGTCCGCAACACGCTGCTCGTCACCGGCGGCGGCGTGGAGGCGCACTACGACAAGATCCACCTGTTCGACGCGTTCGGATTCCTCGAATCCGACACCGTCGCACCGGGTTCGGACCCGCTTGTCGTCGATGTCGCCGGCGTCCGCGTCGGGTTCGCGACCTGCTACGACATCCGGTTCCCGGCCCTGTTCCATCGACTGGCCGATCTCGGCGCGTCGGTAATCGTGGTCGCGGCGTCGTGGGGCGCCGGTGCGGGCAAGGTGGACCAGTGGACCCTGCTCGCGCGGGCGCGAGCGCTGGATTCCACCAGTCATGTGATGGCCTGTGATCAGGCCCTCCCGGCCGACGTGCTCGACTCCCCCGCACCACGCGGAGTCGGGCACTCGATGGTGGTGTCCCCCACCGGAACCGTCACCGATCAGCTCGGCGACGGGCCCGGCCTGCTCGTCGTCGACCTCGACTCCGACCTGGTCGACTCGGTCCGGGCCACCCTGCCCGTCCTGCGGAACCGGCGACCCCTGTGATCGACGGTCAGGGTCGACCGCTCAGCGGTCGCCCATCTCGGTGAAGTCGCGCTCGGTGTACCCGGTGTAGATCTGACGCGGGCGACCGATCTTCGTGGTCGGGTCGGAGTTCATCTCCTGCCAGTGCGCGATCCAGCCGGGCAGGCGGCCCAGCGCGAACAGCACCGTGAACATGCGCGTCGGGAAACCCATCGCGCGGTAGATGAGACCGGTGTAGAAGTCGACGTTCGGGTACAGCTTGCGCTCGATGAAGTAGTCGTCGGAGAGGGCGACCTCCTCGAGACCCTTCGCGATGTCGAGCAGGTCGTCGGTGACGCCGAGCGTCTCGAGGATCTGGTCGGCCGTCTTCTTCACGATCGCCGCGCGCGGGTCGTAGTTCTTGTAGACCCGGTGTCCGAAGCCCATCAGCTTGACGCCGGGCTCCTTGTTCTTGACCCGCTTCATGAAGTCGGTGGTGTCACCGCCGCCGGCCTTGATGTCGTCGAGCATCTCCAGCACGGCCTGGTTCGCGCCGCCGTGCAGCGGGCCCCACAGCGCGTTGATGCCACCGGAGATCGACGTGAACAGGTTGGCCTGCGACGACCCGACGAGGCGCACCGTCGAGGTGGAGCAGTTCTGCTCGTGGTCGGCGTGGAGGATGAACAGCATGTCGAGCGCCTTGGCGACGCGGGGGTCGACCTCGTAGGGCTCGGCGGGGAAGCCGAACGTCATGCGCAGGAAGTTCTCGACCAGCGACAGCGAGTTGTCCGGGTAGAGGAACGGCTGGCCGACCGACTTCTTGTAGGCGTAGGCCGCGATCGTCGGCAGCTTCGCCAGCAGGCGGATCGTCGACAGCTCGACCTGCTCGGGGTCCTTCGGGTCGAGCGAGTCCTGGTAGTAGGCGCTGAGCGCGTTCACCGCGCTGGACAGCACCGGCATCGGGTGCGCGTTGCGCGGGAACCCGTCGAAGAACCGCTTCAGGTCCTCGTGCAGCAGGGTGTGCCGCTGGATCCGGGTGGTGAACTCCTCGAGCTGCGACGCGGTCGGGAGCTCTCCGTAGATGAGCAGGTAGCTGACCTCGATGAAGGTCGACTTCTCCGCGAGCTGGTCGATCGGGTACCCGCGGTACCGCAGGATCCCGGCCTCGCCGTCGATGTAGGTGATCGCCGACTTCGTCGACGAGGTGTTCACGAAACCACCGTCGAAGGTGGTCATCCCCGTCTCGGAGAGGAACTTGCCCAGCGCGACGCCGTCGGCACCCTCGGTGGCCTCGACGATCGGGAGGTCGAGACTGCCCCCTGGGTACTCGAACTTCGCGGACCGGGTCTGCGACCCGTCAGACACTGCTTCGGCGGACACTCGGGCCCCTTTTCGACTGGCTGGAGCCGTCTCGTGAACGGTGATCCAGATGTGCGTATCCCTGCGACCAAACTAGTCGCTGGTCAGCTCACCCGCCCACGGAGGGTCGGCGCCGGGCCGCGACACGGTGATCGCGGCCGCACGGGCGGCGAAAGCGGCGCCCGCACGCCAGTCCTCGTCGGTCAGGCGACGGACGGCGTCAGGGCTCAGCGCGTCGCGGGTGTCGAGCCAGTGCAGCAGCGCCCCGACGGTGGTGTCGCCCGCTCCGATGGTGTCGACGGCGGTGACCGGCGGGGCGGGCACCGCGACGGTCCCCGTCGACGTCGACACCGCGATACCGTCGGCGCCGCGGGTCGAGACCACCGCGGCGACACCGGATTCGAGCCAGTCCTGCGGGGTGGAACCCTCGGGCCCCCGTGCCAACCAGTCGGCGTCGTCGTCGGAGACCTTCACGACGTCGACGGACTCCAACCAGCCACGGAACCGGCGGCGGTAGGCGTCGGGGTCGTCGATGACGGCGCTGCGGATGTTCGGGTCCAGCAGGACGAGTCGTCCGCGGGCGTGGTGATCGGCCATCATCCGCGCGTACACCGATGCGCCGGGTTCCAGCACGAGCGACAGGGTGCCGAAGGCCAGCGCCCCCACGGAGTCCGGGAGCGCCCCGGGGTCCACGACTCGGCGGTCGGCGGTGCCCTCGACGTAGAAGCTGTAGGCCGCGGACCCGTCGGCGCCGACGGTGGCGAGCGCGAGCGACGTCGGGGCCGGGTCGCGCTGGACCAGCGCGGTGTCGACGCCGGCGTCACGCAGGGAGGCCATGAGCGCGTCGCCGAAGTGGTCGCCGGAGACGCGCGAGAAGAACGACACCGAGGACCCGAGTCGGCCGAGCGCGATCGCGGCGTTGAACGGGCCGCCGCCCAGCGCCGGCTGCAGCGGCGCGAGACCGCGGTCGTCGGCGTCCCGGCCACGCGCGTCGAGCACGAGGTCGACCAGCGACTCGCCGCAGACGACGATGCGGCTCACGCGGTGACACCCGTCCGGCTCATGCCGCCGAGTCCCGGTGTCGCATACCCCACTCCCCCGACCAGGTCTGCCCGGGCTCGAGGACGACGAGGTCGTCACCCGACGCCAACGCGTTCGGCGGCGCGGTCATCGGTTCGACGGCCACCGCACGGCCGCGGCCAGGGAAGCTCTGGTCGTGGTCGGGATCAGCGGTGAACACCTGCGCCCACCGAAACGCCGGGCTGGTCCACAGTTCGGTGGTCATGCCGTCGGGATCGGCGAGAGTGCTGACGTACCGGCCGTCGGTCGCGGTGAAGTCGGTGAACGGGGTGTCGAGCCAGAGCCCGGCGAGGCGTCGTCCCGCGCGGAAGTCGTGATCGGTGCCGTCGACGGGGGTCGGATCCCCCTGCGGCAGTTGCCGTTCGGGATCCAGTGGCAGTGTGCGGCCGGCCGGGACGGTGAGGGTGCAGTCGTCGGTGGCGGCGTCTCCGGCGCGGACGAACGTGTGGAAGCCGAGGGCGAACGGCGCGCGGACGTCCCCGCTGTTCGTCACCGTGCTGGTGACCGTCAAACCGGTGGTCTCGTCGAGCGTGTAGTCCACGACCAGCGTGAGATCGAAGGGCCAGCCAGGGTGCTGCCCGATCGGCACGCCGAGCGTGACCGAGCGTTCGGTGGCGTCGTACAGCGCCCACTCGACGGTCCGGACGAAGCCGTGGTTGGCGTTGTTCCGGTCGACCTCGGTGATCTCGAGTCGGTGCTCGACACCGTCGAAGGTGAACCGTCCGTCGGCGGTCCGGTTCGGCCACGGTGCGAGCACCAGACCCGCGGACAGCGGGGGCTTCTCGTCGGGGCCGACGGGCGGCGACTCGGTCAGCAGGCGGCCCGCATGGCGGACCTCGCGCAGACCGGCACCCTGCGAGACCACGACGGCCGAGTAGTCACCGGCGGAGACAGCGAACTCACCCACGGTCCGAGTCTGGCACACCGGATCGGTCCTCCGGACCGGCATGCGCCGAGGCACCTCGGCCCGCACTCGGGCGTCGTACGGTGAAGGCGTGCGCGAGACATCGGCCGGCCACGACGCACTCCTGCTCGACTTCGCCGACGACGAGATGCCCTGGCGTCGCGCCCTGCACGCCGGGGAGGTGCTGCGTGCGGCGGCCGCCGACGGACGCCTGCCCGACGTCGTCGACGTGATCCCGACCGCCCAGGCGGTGCTGGTGCAGTCGCGACCGGGGGGCGGGATGGACCGCCTCGGTGTCCGGCGGGTCCTGCGCGCCGCGGGTGACGTGCCGACGGAGTCGAGCGTGCAGAGCCCAGCACCGCTCGACATCGCGGTCACCTACGACGGCGAGGACCTGGCGGACGTCGCCGCCCGCCTGGGAACCGACGCCGACGCGGTGGTCGCCGCGCACACCGGGATCCTCTGGCGTGTGCAGTTCATGGGCTTCGCACCGGGTTTCGGCTACCTCGTGCCCGACGAGACGCCCGGCGACGACCTGATGCGGCAGCTGTGCGCCGTCCCGCGGCGATCGGAGTCACGCCCGAAGGTCCCGGTCGGCGCTGTCGCCGTGGCCGCGGGCCACTCCGCTGTCTACCCCCGATCGTCACCCGGGGGATGGAACCTGCTGGGGCGCACCGACGTCACGCTCTGGGACCTCGACCGCGACCCTCCCGCACTGCTCGAGCCCGGTCGTCGGGTGCGGTTCACGGCGTCATGACCACGCTCGTCGTCACGCGCGCGGGGCCGCTGACCACGGTGCAGGACCTGGGACGTCGCGGGTTCGCGCATCTCGGTGTCCCGCAGTCGGGTGTGGCCGACCGCGCGTCGGCGGCGACCGCGAACCGGTTGGTGGGCAACCACGCCCGCGCCGCGGTGCTCGAGGTGACGATGGGCGGCCTCGCCGCCGTCGCGGAGGGGACCGTCACCGTCGCGGTCACCGGAGCGCGGTGCCCGGTCACCGTCGCGGGCACGCCGGTCGGACACGCGTCGACGGTCGTCGTCCCCGACGGCGCCCTGATCGAGGTGGGTACAGCCGTGTCCGGCCTGCGCGCCTACCTCGCGGTGCGTGGCGGCATCGACGTCCCGCCGGTGCTCGCATCGCGGTCCACCGACACCCTGTCGGGGATCGGTCCCGACGTGCTTGCCGCGGGCGCCCGACTGCCGATCGGCACCGACACCGTCGGGTGGCCGAGCGAGACGATCGCGTTCGGTGACGTGGGGTCCGGCGGCGCCGACGTCGTCGTCCTGCACGCCGTCGCAGGTCCGCGGGACGACGCCCTCCGCGACCGCGGCTCCCTGGTGACCGGCGACTGGCTCGTCGATCCCCACAGCGATCGCGTCGGCGTCCGGCTGAATCGCGATCCCGACCGCCAGGACCCTCCCGTCGAACTGCTGCCGGGTCGGGACGAGCTGCAGTCGGAGGGCGTCGCGCTCGGGTCGGTGCAGATCCCGCCCAGCGGGCAGCCGGTGCTCTTCCTCGCCGACCACCCCGTGACCGGCGGCTATCCCGTGGTCGCCGTGCTCACCGCCGACTCGACCGACCGTGCCGCCCAACTCGTCCCCGGGCAGCGCGTGCGTCTGCGGTCCTGATCCCGACCCGTCGAGTGGGCGGTTGCGGGCGTCCGGTGGGCGCTCGGAGCGATCGAGTGTGCGGTCTCGCCCAGTCGGCGTACGCAGCCACCCAGTCGAATCGGTGAGCGTCCGGTCGACGGGCCGGGGCGCACCGTCGTTGACGCCCCTTTGAGACGACAATACGATTCCGTCTCATGACGTCGTCCCCGCCGGCCACCGATGTCGCCGTCTTCGGCCCGCATTCCGCGAGCTGGCGTTTCTTCGGCGGGTGGCACGGGATGCTCATGGGGCTGTGGTCGGGGTCGATGCAGAACATGCACCCGAAACTGGGCGAGGCGGTGTGGGAGCACTCGGACTTCTTCGGTGAACGGTGGCAGCGCCTCATGCGCTCGCTCTACCCGATCATCGGCGTCGTCTTCGATCCGGCGGGTTCATCGGGTCTGGTCGAGACCGGTCACGAGATCCGCGACTACCACCGCGACGTCAAGGGCACGATGCCCGACGGGTCGCGCTACCACGCCCTGGACCCCGACGTCTTCTACTGGGCGCACGCGACCTTCTGGTACGGCGCGGTGCGGTGCGCGGAGTACTTCGGTCCGCCGATCACCGAGGCCGACAAGCGCGCGATGTTCGACGAGTCGAGCGCCTGGTACGCCCGCTACGGGGTGAGCATGCGGCCGTGTCCGGAGACCTACGAGGACTTCCTCGTCTACTGGGACCACATGTGTCGAGACGTCCTGCAGGACCACCCCGCGGTGCGCACGGTGCTCGACATCTCCGAACTCCCGCCGCCACCGTTCCTGTCCCGCGTCCCCGACGCGCTGTGGCGGCAGATGGCGAAGCCGATCGGCCGCGCGTTCCTGTGGATCACCACCGGTCTCTACGACGAACCCGTCCGCGAGACGCTCGGCCTCGCGTGGTCGGACCGCGACGAGAAGATGCTGCGGTTCGCCGGCCGCTGGTTCGACCGCACCTTCCGACTGCTCCCCCACCGGCTGCGCATGCATCCTCGCGCCCGTGACGGATGGGACAGGGCGACAGGACGTCTCACACCCGACACCCCTCCGGTCGAGACGCCGGTTCGCAACCTCCCGCCTCGGAGCGAGTGGGGCTCCTCGATGCACTACTGCCCTGTCACCGCCACCCGTCGGGCCGATCTGCCGTGGGAGCGCACCGCCCAAAAGTGAGGTAAGGGTTGCCTTTTCGCCGTCGATGTCCGATTCGAAGGGTTGCCTGACCTTGCTGGTGCGAGTCGGACATCTCTCCTATCGTCGCTGCCAGACATGCGGTTCGACGATCCGCACCGCGTGTTCGACAGCCCCGATCGACCGCGAGACCCGGAGGTTCACATGGCCACCCTCGAGATGCCCCACGTCAGCGAGTGCAGCGTCAGCAGCTGCTCCTACAACCACGACGGCTGCCACGCCTTCGCGATCAACGTCGGCGGCTCCAACGGCACCGCGGACTGCGGCACGTTCATCCCGCTGTCGGTGAAGGGCGGCCTCGACGTCGTCTCCCCGCAGGTGGGCGCGTGCCAGCGGTCCGACTGCCAGCACAACGCGAACCTCGAGTGCACCGCCGCCGCGGTCCGCATCGGCGCCGGCGAGAGCTCGGACACCGCGAACTGTCTCACCTACAGCAAGCGCTGAGACCACCTCGCACCGATCGACCAGAACGCCCCGCCCTCGCCGGCGGGGCGTTCTGGCGTTCGGCGGTCTCCCGTGCCGGAGCTCGTCCCCGGCCCCACCACGACGACGCGACCACGCACCTCGCCCACCGCACTATGCTCGGGCGCATAGTCGACGGACGGGACGGACGCGGATGGCACGGCGAGGTGAGACGCGCAACCGGATGGTGCACAGCGCCATCGGGCTGATGCAGCGTCGTGGCGCGGCCGCTGTCACCGTCGACGCCGTCCTCGCCGACAGCGGCGCACCGCGCGGCTCGGTCTACCACCACTTCCCGGGGGGCCGGGACGAGATCGTGGCCGCCGCCCTGCAGGCATCCGGCGACGTGATCGGTGCGATCCTCACCTCGCCAGAACACCGCGGCCCCGCCGAACTGCTCGACGTCTTCGTCGCGTTCTGGACGCGTCAACTCGTCGACAGCGACTTCACCGCGGGGTGCCCGGTTGTCGGGGCCGCGGTCAGCGGCCCCGAGGTCGACCCGCACCTCGCCGAACTGGTGGCGGACATCTTCACGACCTGGCACCGCACCCTGGCGGCGGCGCTGACCGAGAGCGGGGTCGACGAGACCCGCGCGCGGACGCTGGCTTCGACGGCCATCGCGGCGGTCGAGGGAGCGTTGCTGCTGTCGCGGTCACAGCGGTCGATGCAACCCCTGCACGATGTGGCCGGGGAACTACGCACGCTGCTCGAGGCGGCAATCCCCGCCTGACCCGATGAGATCGGTCGCCCGCGCCGGTCTGTCCCCGTGACACCGACGAAGGGAGCAGGGATGCGCGTGGTGGTCATCGAGCACATGAGTCTCGACGGGGTGATCCAGTCCCCCGGACGCGAGGACGAGGACGGGCGAGACGGTTTCCGGCACGGCGGTTGGGCCCAGTCCGCCGCCGCGGATCCCGCGATCGGTGCGGCGATGGGCGCCGTGATGGGTACCGAGTTCTCATGGCTGCTCGGTCGCCGCAGCTACGACGACATGCTCGCGCACTGGAACACCGTCGGTGGACCGTTCCGCGACGGTCTGAACGCGACGACCAAGTACGTCGTCTCGTCCGGTCTCGACACGGCGCTGCCGTGGCCGAACTCGGTCCTGCTCGCCGGGAACGCTGTCGATCACGTCGCCGAGCTCCGCCGACAGGAGGGCGGGGCTCTCGTCGTGATGGGCAGCGGGGAGCTGGTGCGGTCCCTGCTCCCCCGAGGTCTCGTCGACGAGATGCTGCTGATGATCCACCCGCTCGTCCTCGGCTCGGGGCGACGGCTGTTCGGGCCGGAGAAGACCCCCGTGCCGATGGACCTGGTGGAGTCGTCGACGACGGCGTCCGGGGTCGTGATCACCCGCCACCGACCCCGCCGGGCATGACGTCACGCCCGGGCCGGCCACCAGATCCGGTTGCCGATCGCGGCCATCGCCGCGGGCACCAGGACGGTCCGCACGACGGCGACGTCGAGAATCAGTCCGACGCCCACGGTGAAGCCGATCTGCAACAGATTGGTCACCGTCGCGCTCATCAACGCGAACATGGTGACCGCGAAAACCACTCCTGCGGTGGTGATCACGCCACCCGTGGTCCCGAACCCGCGGATCACACCACCGATCATGCCGTGCCGCGCGTGTTCTCGGATGCGGGACGCGAACAACATGCTGTAGTCGGCGCCGACCGCGACGAGCGCCATGAAGGACACCGGGATCACCGACCAGTCGAGGTCGATCCCGAGAAGGTGCTGCCAGAAGAGGATGCTCAGCCCGACCGTCGCGGCGAACGACAGCAGCACGGCCGCGACCAGCAGGACGGGCGCGAGGAGACTGCGCAGCAACAGGATCAGGATCGCGAGGACGGCCAGCACCGCGACTGCGGCGTACAGGGCGAAGTCGCGCTGCACCTGCCTGTTCATGTCCGCCGACAGCGACGTCAGGCCGGTCGAGGACACGGCGGCGCGCGCGAGGACGGTACCGCGCGCACCGGCGCGGGCGGCGTCGGCGATGGCTCCGACCTCCGACAGCGCGCGATGTCCGTAGGGGTTCACGGATCGGACGACCAGCATTCGCGCCGACCGCCCGTCGGGGGACATCAGCAGTCGCGTCCCAGCGACGAAGCGAGGGTCCGACAGCGCCTGCGGCGGCAGGTAGAACCCGGCACCCGCACCCGACCGTGTCGCGTCGGACATGGTGGTGAGATAGTCGCCTGCCCGGCGCAGTCCGGCAGTCAGCTCGGCCGTCAGCGCGACGGTCTGGTCGGTACCGGCCTCGACCTGCCGGAGTCCGCCCGCGAGGCTGTCGAGTCCTGTCGACAACCGCGAGACGCCATCTGTCAGCTCCCCCAGCTCAGCACGCAGCTCTGCCGGCGAGCGTCCGTCGAGGCGGTCGAGCAGAGTCTGCAGCTGCGACAACCCGGTCCGCAGTTCGGGGAGCAGCGCACGTGCCCGCTCGACGGCGCCCGACGGCGCCGACGCTGCCGACGTCGCCTCGCGCAGAGCCTGCCCCGCCCGTCCACCGGTGGCCCGGTCGACGGCCAGGAATGCGGCGCGGGCCGCCGCGCAGGCCGGGTCGCGGGAGCATCCTGGACCGTCAGGGCCTGCCAACATGGGACCGAACACCGACTGGAGCCCGGCGGCGACACCGGCGGAACGTCGTGCGTCGTCGCCGATCTCGGTGAGCAACGCCGAGACCGTGTCCGCGAGCGCGGCCAGCGTCCGCACGCTCGACGGAAGAGTGGTGGTCCCGTCCGAGGCGATCGCCACGATCCGTTCCGCGGTCCCCACCGCCGAGAGGACACCGTCGGCGAGTGACACGACCTCGTCGGTGCCGGCGACCAGCTGCGGCATCTGTCGGGACGCCTCGTCGGCCCCGTCACGCAGAGCGGTCACCCCGGCCGCGAGCCGCTGGAGTTCGGGTGTGGCCGCCTCGACGCGACGGTGCGCCTCGGAGAGCTGACCACCGACTGCCCCGGTCGAGAAACCCGTCGCCGACTCGGCCAGGGGGCGCCCGTCCGGCCGGGTGATCGATCGGACGTAGGCGATCCCCGGAACCTTCGACACCGACATCGCCATCAGCTCGAGGGCGGCGAGGTCGGTCGTGTTCCGCATGTCGTGGTCCGACCGCACGAGCAGGTACTCCGGGACCACCTCGTTGACACCCCAGTGGTCGCGCACCATGTCGTAGCCACGCGTCGAGTCGCTTCCGTAGATCTGCACCGCCGACTCGTCATAGCTGACCCGGAAGGTGGGGATGACCGCGGCGAGCGCCAGGAGCAGGACGATGGCGGCCGCCGCCAGTGCGCCGGAGCGACGCACGACACGCGCTCCGAGCCGACGCCACCGCCGCTCGGTCGAGCGGCGCGGTTCGAGGTGCCCGCGGCGTGCCACCACGGACATCAGTGCCGGGGTCAGGGTGAGACACACCGCCATCGTGACGAGGACACCGACCGCCGTCGGCGGTCCGGAGGTGCGGAACATGCCGACCTGGGTGAAGGCCATCGCCCCGGCCGCGGCAGCGATGGTCGCCGCCGAGGCGACGACGATGGCCGAGGTCCGCGCCGTCGCCTCGGTCACCGCGCCGTCGGGCGATCGCCCGCGACGACGCGCGTCGTGGTGGCCCGCGATGAGGAAGATCGCGTAATCGGTTCCGGCCCCCAGGACCAGGGCGGTCATGATCGCGATGGAGAAGTTCGAGACCCCGACGACGTCGTGGACACCCAGGAGGGACACGATCGGGCGGGCCACCCCCAGCGCGATGCCGATCGTGATGAGCGGGACGAGCGCGGTGATCACCGAGCGGTACGCGATCACCAGCAGCAGGGTGATGAGGAGGATCGACACCCCGGTGATGATCAGGAGCGACAGGTCGATCGAGCTGAACAGGTCGGCCAGGGTCGGCGACGGCCCGGTGTAGTGCACCTGCAGACCGTCCGGGCGCGGGATGTCGTCGACGAGGGCGCGGATCGCGACGGTGCTGTGATGTGCCCGGGTGCTGCCGACGTCGCCCTCCGCCGCGACCGTGAGGTGGACGGCTTTCCCGTCGGGGCTGCGTGCCGCGGAGCGGGTCGCGGGGTTCCCGTCCATGTCGAGGACGTAGGCGACGTTCTCGTGATCGTCGGTGAGCCGGTTCACGAGCGTGCGATACCACCGCTCATCGGCGGAATCGAAACCGCCGTCGTCTGCCGCCACGATGCTCCCGAGCGCGGTCGACGCGGGCGACCCGAAGTCACGCGACATCTCACGCAGTGCGTCCTGGGACGGCATGTCCGACGGCAGGAACGGCGCCGACCGCTGGGCGACCGTCGACTCCAGTTGCGGCACAGCGACGTTCAGTCCGGCGACGAGGAGCACCCAGAACGCGATGACCCACCACCGACGACGCGTCATCTGCTGACCGATCCGCGCGAACCGGGCACTCCGTCCGTGCGCCATGTGTCCCCTCCCGATCGACCACCGCCGACACAATCATTATGGTGTGACGCATAGTAACGGCAATTGAGTAGGAGTCCAGTGATGGCGAACACACCCTCGACGTTGCGTCGGGTGATGCGGTGGTGGCCCCCTTATCTCGGCGCGGGTGTCCGCGTGGTCGAAGCCGACCCCGCGGGCCGCCACCTCACCGTGGAGCACCGCGTCACGCGGCTGACCCGCAACGCGTTCGGCACCGCGTTCGGCGGGACCATGGCGTCGATGACAGACCCGTTCTTCTGCCTCCTGATCGCCCACCGGCTGGGCTCCGGCTACCGCGTGTGGGACACGCAGGGACACATCCTGTTCCGCACACCGGGACACGGCCGACTTCGCGCGACTTTCGTGGTCACCGACGAGGTCGTCGACGCGATCCGGGAGGCCACCGATGGCGGCCGGAAGCACCTGCGGTGGTTCCGGACGGACATCGTCGACGAATCCGGCACCGTCGTCGCGGAGGTGTCCCGCGAGGTCTACGTCCGAAAGACCCGCGTCATGGCGTCCGAGCCGTGACCTCGCGTCTGTCCCGCTGGGCGAGGGGCGCGACACCCTCGCGGGACGGGCCGAGGGTCAGGATCGCGAACACCACCGACGCGACGACGCCGACCGCGGCGACGACGGGGTGGCCGGTGTAGGCGGCCCACAGGACCGGCCCGACCAACCCGACGACCGCGGTGCCGACTGCGGTCACCGGACCCCACCCGCGCTCACGCGAGGACGTCGGCACCAGGATCAGCAGCGCCCCGACCATGAACAGCGACCCGATGACGTCGCTCGGGCGGTGCGCCCCGACCTCCATGAGGCCCTGCCCGACGACGGTCACCCACATGGCGCCGACGACGGCCCCGATCGGCGTGAGCGGCCGTGGCGCGGCACGGATCGCGGCCGCCACGCATCCGGCGGCTGCGGCGGTGTGGCCGCTGGGAAAGGTGTTGTAGGCGGCCCGGACGATGTCGATGAGCTCAGGGCGGGGAAGGATCACGGTCCGGAGGGCCCGCGCGACCACCACACCGACGACGGGCAGGACCAGCAGCGGGATGATGCTCGCGCGCCGTCGGGACAGCAGCCCGAGGCCGATCACCACGACGCCGGCGACCACCCACAGTCGGGGGTCGGTGACACGTTCGAAACCGATGCGATGCAGCAGCTCCCGCCACGAACTGGCGCCGAACATCTCCTCGTAGAGCCGCTGATCGACGGACTGTCCGCCTCGGGTCCAGACGGCGACGAGGTAGACCGCGGCCATCGCCGCGAGCAACACGATGCTCCCGGTGACGCGCGCGGCCATCTCTCTCATCGGAGCCACGCTACCGGCGCGATCAGTGGGTGACGCGATAGCGGACGAAGGCCGGGACGGCCAGTGCCGCCACCACTGTGAAGACGACCACCAGGATGCCGCCGCCGGCAGTGGTGACGGCCACACCCGCGACCGCGGCGACACCGCCGTGCGCGACGTCGGCGATCCGCGGACCGCCCGCGACGACCACGGTGAACACTCCCTGCAGGCGCCCGCGCACGTCGTCGTTGGCCGCGGACTGCAGCATGGACTGCCGGAACGCGGCCGACGCCATGTCCGCGGCTCCGCCGACCATCAGCAGTGCGATCACGATCGGCAGCACGGGCAGCGCGGAGCCCCCGGCGAACGCCACCGCGATACCTGCGCCCGCGATCGCCAGACCCCACACGACGATGCAGACGATCACCGCGAGTCCCTGCCGCTCCACACGGGACACCCAGCCCGAGAAGACACCTCCGACAACCGCTCCCGCGCCGATCGCCGCGAACAACAGCGCGAAGGCGAGGCCGCCGTCCTCGGGCCCGCCGAAGTTCTCGTGTGCCATCTGCGGGAACAGCGCCCGCGGCATGCCGAACACCATCGCGATCAGGTCGACGACGAACGACATGAGCAACACCTTGTGGCCGCGCAGGTAGACGAAACCGTCGATCACCGAGCGCAATCCGGCCACCCGGGGCGCCGACGCGTCGCGCTCGGGCTTCAGCGACGGCAGCGCGACGACCGCCCACAGCGTCGCGAACAGGAAGATCGTGTCGACGAGATACAGCGTCGAGTACCCGAGTTGTGGGATGAGCGCCCCGCCCACGACGGGACCGACGATCGCGCCGGCCTGCATCACCGTCATGTTCAAGGAGTTCGCCGCGGGGAGATCGGCGATGGGGACGATCTTGGGCAGGATGGCCGATTTCGTCGGCTGGTTCACCGCGAAGAACGCCTGCTGCACCGCGAACAGCGTGAGGATCACCCACACGTTGTCCACCCCGACGGCCGCCTGCAGCCAGAACAGCGCGCTGCAGCCGATGAGCCCGAGGGTCGTGATGATCAGCAGCACACGACGATCGACGACGTCGGCGACCGCACCGCCCCACAGCCCGAACACGACGAGCGGGACGAGTCCGAAGAGTCCGGCGAGTCCGACGTACGCGGAACTGCCGGTGACGGAGTAGATCTGGGCGGGAACCGCGACGACGGTCAGCTGGGCACCGATGACGGTGACGATGTTGGCGGTCCACAGCCGTCGGAACTGCGGACTGCGCAGGGGTGCGGTGTCGGCGAGGAGCCGCGCCATCAGGGCTGGAGGCGGGCGACGGTCCAGCCGTCGTCCGTCCGTGTGGCGAGCACCCGGTTGTGGAGACGGTTCGCACGGCCCTGCCAGAACTCGACCGACGCCGGTTCGATCCGGAACCCGCCCCACCCGTCGGGCAGGGGAACCGGGCCGTCGTCGTCGGAGGCCCCGAAGCGCTGCTCGACCTCCTCGGCCCTGCGGCGCAGTGCGTCTCGCGAGTCGATGGGGCGCGACTGGTCGGACGCGACGGCTCCGAGGCGGGAGCCGCGCGGACGACTGTCCCAGTAGGCCTGCGTCTCGTCGCGGGCGACGCGGACGACCGGGCCACGGACGTGCACCTGGCGTTCCATCGCGATCCACGGGAAGGTCGCCGACGCGACCGGCCGCTCGGCGAGGTGATGACCCTTGCCGGACCCGAAGTTGGTGTAGAAGACGATGCCGCGCTCGTCGACGGCCTTGCACAGCACGGTCCGTGTGGCGGGCGCGCCATCGGCGCCGACGGTGGCGACGACCATCGCGTTCGGCTCGGGTACGGCGGCCTCGACCGCCTCGGCGAGCCACCGCTCGAACAGGTCGAGCCAGATCGGGTCGCCGCTCAGCCAGTCGGGCTCGAGGTCGTCGTCACCACCCGGCCGGTACCCGACGCGCATCGCCGAGACGTTCACCGCTTCGCCAGTCACGCGCATCGACGCTACTCCCGGGAGCCAATGGGGTTGCCGCGAGAGTCTGTACCTACCGCCGGCGCGGCGGACTCCCCGTCCGTCGCGGATGTGTTTCTGTCGTCGACCACCACCTCGGTGGCGCGTTCAGGGATGTCGGGGTAGGTCGCCGACTGCATCGTCGCGAGACCGGTCTGCGTCGCGAGACCGGGTGAACGCCATGGATCCGGCGACACCGGCCGTGACGACGAAAGCGAAGGGCACCACGACCAGGAACAGCCCGAACGACGGCATGCACAGGTCGACGTCGCAGCGATAGGGCTCGCCGAACTCGTGCATCTCGTAGAGAGCCGCGGCGAGTGCGAGCGCCCAGAAGATCGTGAACGGGATGGACGCCGCGACAGCGCGCCCGCCCACCCGCAACATCGCCGAACTACAGAGGAGCACGCCCGCCGCGATCGCAGCGGCACTGAAGAACACGAAGACGAAGTGCGCTTCGTCGGCGATGGTCTGCGACCGCCCCCGCGGCACGAAGAACCAGGCGGCGAACGCCCATGGGATCGCGAGCGTGGCCACCACGTGGACGGACTCACACACCCGACGCGGCGTCATGCGGCAGAGTCCCGATGAAGTCCGACGGACTGCGACGACGAGCGCCTCGGCATGGCAGCACTGTAGTGGGACGAGACAGATGACCGGGTCGGCAACGCATCCCGAGCGAATCGTCACGATCACCAGTCACCGATCCGACGCGATCTCCCCCACCGACGTCGGGGCGTCCGCCGAGACGGCATGCGCGATTTCGTCGAGCAACTCCGCGCAAACCATTACCCGGAGACGCCTGCGGTTGCGACGCTGACAGTGGTCACGTTCGCGATCGACCAGTCGCGGAACCCGGACGGTCGCCCGCCCGGCTGACGGCTTGCGACAAAACAAGCACTATTGTCACCGCGACTGACATCTGCTTCACTGTTGTCACGACGACGAGTGAAGGTGGTCACAGGTATGCGCGTTCTCGATCAGGTCCGGAACAAGGCCCAGGCGACGATCCCGATGGAGCGCCAGATCCAGGCGCTGCACCTGGCGCAGCGGGCGAAGAAGCTCGTCGTGGGCGACGGGCAGCCGCGTTTCACCGAGGCCGAGATCCCGGACGTCGCGGACCTCGACCTGACCCAGATCGACGTCAGCAACCCGTTCCTGTGGCGTCAGCAGCAGTGGCAGCCGTACTTCGCGCGATTGCGCGACGAGGCGCCGGTGCACTTCCAGGCGAACAGCGCGTTCGGCCCGTACTGGTCGGTCACCCGGTACGACGACATCGTGCAGGTCGACAAGGACTTCGAGACCTTCTCCGCCGAACCGCAGATCATCCTCGGTGCGCCGCCCGAGGGACTCGACATCGAGATGTTCATCGCCATGGACCCACCGCGCCACGACCAGCAGCGCGGTGCGGTGCAGGGCGTCGTCGCCCCGCAGAACCTCGAGGAGATGGAAGCCCTCATCCGCTCGCGGGTGCAGGAGGTCCTCGATGAGCTGCCGACCGACAGGCCCTTCGACTGGGTCGACCGGGTCAGCATCGAGTTGACCTCCCGCATGCTCGCCACGCTGCTGGACTTCCCGTACGACGAGCGGCGCAAGCTGGTCGAGTGGACCGATCTGGTCGCCGCCAGCGCATCGGCCACCGGCGGATCCACCGACACCGACGCGGCCTACCGGGCCGCGGCCGACGCCGCGAAGAGCTTCAGCGCCCTGTGGCACGACAAGGCCGCGCGTCTGAAGGCCGGCGAGAAGCCGGGGTACGACCTCATCACGCTGATGCAGATGTCCGAGGACACCAAGGACCTCATCGAGCGCCCGATGGAGTTCCTCGGCAACATCGTGCTGCTCGTCATCGGCGGCAACGACACCACCCGCAACTCCATGACCGGTGGCCTGTTGGCGCTCAACCAGTTCCCCGAGCAGTTCGACCGCCTCCGCGAGGACCCTGCGCTCGTGCCGAAGATGGTCCACGAGATCCTCCGCTGGCAGACGCCGCTCGCCTACATGCGCCGGATCGCCACGCGCGACACCGTTCTCAACGGTCAGTTCATCCGCAAGGGCGACAAGGTCGTCATGTGGTACGCCTCGGCCAACCGCGACGAGCGCACGTTCGACGATCCGGACAGCTTCGTCATCGACCGTCGAAACGCCCGCCACCACCTGGCGTTCGGTATCGGCACGCACCGCTGCATGGGCAGCCGACTTGCCGAGCTGCAGCTGCGGATCCTGTGGGAGGAGCTGCTCGAGCGCTTCGACGACATCGAGGTCCTCGCCGAACCCGAACGGGTGCAGTCGAACTTCGTTCGCGGTTACAGCTCGATGATGGTGCAGCTCACGCCGAAGGGCGCCGAGCGGCGACAGCACGGCACCTATCGCGCCATGCACCAGGAGCGGCGCAGGCGCGGGAGGGCACAGGCCGCAGAGACGCCGGCGCCGGCCCGACCGCAGCGCACGGGCCGCGTCGAGCGGACGGTGCTCGACGTCCAGGTCGCCCGGCGACGGGATGCGGCCGACGGTGTCGTCGAGCTGACGCTCACCGCCCCGGCGGGAGAACCCCTGCCGCAGTGGGCTCCGGGTGCGCACGTCGAACTCCTCCTCCGCCCGGGACTGACGCGTCACTACTCGCTGTGTGGTGATCCCGCCGACCGGTCGTCGTGGACGGTCGCGGTCCTCCGCGAACCGGACGGCCGTGGTGGGTCGGCCTTCGTCCACGACGAGCTCGCCGAGGGGACGACCCTCCGGGTGACGGGTCCCGACAACCACTTCGCGCTCGTCGACTCGCCGCGCTACCTGTTCATCGCCGGCGGCATCGGCGTCACCCCGATCCGCACGATGATCGCCGCCGCGGAAGGGCACGGGGCGAAGTGGGAGATGGTCTACGTCGGCAAGTCCCGGTCGACGATGGCGTACCTCGACGAGTTCGACGGCGACGACCGAGTGACGGTGTGGGCCAAGGACGACCGCGGCACACGCTTCGACCTCGACACGCTCCTCGCCGACCCCCGGCCCGACACACTCGTCTACTGCTGCGGCCCCGACGTCCTCCTCGACGCCGTCGAGGAGAGGTGCGCCGTCTGGCCGTCCGAGAGCCTGCACCTGGAACGGTTCGCCCCCAAGGCGATCGACGCTCCCGAGGGTGCGTTGGACTCCTTCGAGGTCGAGTGCGTCGAGTCCGGCGTGACGGTCACCGTCCCCGCGGGGACGACGATGTTCGAGGCGGTCGAGGAGGCCGGTGTCGACGTGATGGGGTCGTGCATGGAGGGCATCTGCGGCACCTGCCAGGCCGACGTCCTCGACGGGACCCCGGACCACCGCGACTCCGTCCTCACGCGGGCGGAACGTGAGCGCGGGGACACGGTGATGCTGTGCGTGTCCCGATCGCTCTCGCAGAAACTGACGCTCGACCTGTAAGCGGGGCGAGCGCACGATTCGCGGGCGGTCAGTCGAATCCGCGGACCACCCGATCGATGCGGTCGACCGCCTCGTCGACGTCCACCGTCGGTTGCAGAAGATGGCTCATCGTCAGTCGCACAACGGTGTCGACGAGCGCCGCGGACACGGCGCCCTGCAGCAGCGATTCGAGGGCGCTGGTGGCCTGGCCCAGTACGGCGTCGGGGTTCACGGTGAGCAGTGCGAGCAGGCCCGCATCGTGGCCGGGCCGCAGGACGGCCGCGAGTGCGGCGTTGGACCGGCCGTGTTCCAGGACGCCTCGCACGGCGGCGGAGACGCCCGCCTCGAAGTCGTCGGGATGGGCGTCGAGACCGGTGCGGACACGCTCCAGGAAGCGGTCGACCTCGCGGAACACCACTGCGTTGCCGAGCTCCTCGCGGGTCCCCACCTCCTTGTACAGGCTTTGCCTGGGTACCCCGGACCGCTTCGCGACCGCGGTCATGCTGAGCCCGTCCCAGCCCTGCTCGGTGATGATCTCGACCGACGCGTCCAGCACCCGCTCCAGACGCAGAGCCCGCACCTCGGAGTGGAAGTCGGTTGCGCTCACGAGGGAAAGCCTAGGTCAGTCAGCCCGGGACGACGGTGACGAGCCGGGGAGTCGGCCGTGCCGCCGGCGGAGAGCACTACAGTCCTGGTGACAGCGTGAGATCTCCGACGAGGGAGTCGCCACCATGGCAGGAACCGCAGAGACGCCGACCAGGTCAGCGGGTGTCCCCGACGACTTCGTCCCGGGGTTGGAGGGCGTCACCGCCTTCACCACCGAGATCGCCGAGCCGGACAAGGCCGGTGGCAACCTGCGCTACCGCGGCGTCGACATCGAGGACCTCGTCGAGAACCGCGTCACCTTCTCCGACGTCTGGGCGCTGCTCGTCGACGGCCGCTTCGGCGACGGCCTCCCGCCGGCCGAGCCGTTCCCGCTGCCCGTGCACACCGGCGACGTCCGCGTCGACGTGCAGGCCGCGCTCGCGATGCTCGCCCCGATCTGGGGGTACCGCCCACTGCTCGACATCGACGACGCCACCGCCCGCGACAACCTCGCCCGGGCGTCGGTGATGGCGCTGTCGTACGTCGCGCAGTCCGCGCGCGGCATCCACCAGCCGGCGGTGCCGCAGAAGGAGATCGACGGCTGCGACACCGTCACCGCACGGTTCATGACGCGCTGGAAGGGCAACCCCGACCCCAAGCACGTCCGCGCGATCGACGCCTACTGGGTGAGTGCGGCCGAACACGGCCTCAACGCGTCGACGTTCACCGCCCGCGTCATCGCCTCCACCGGCGCCGACGTCGCCGCGTCGCTGTCCGGGGCGATCGGTGCGATGTCCGGTCCGCTGCACGGAGGCGCCCCCGCGCGCGTGCTGCCGATGATCGAGGAGGTCGAGCGCACAGGAGACGCTCGCGGCCTGGTCAAGGGGATCCTCGACCGCAAGGAGAAGCTCATGGGCTTCGGCCATCGGGTCTACCGGGCCGAGGACCCGCGCGCCCGCGTGCTGCGACGAACGGCCCAGGAACTCGGCGTCCCGCGCTTCGAGGTCGCCTCGGCGCTCGAGCAGGCCGCGTTGACCGAACTGCGCGAGCGTCGCCCGGACCGCGCGATCGAGACGAACGTCGAGTTCTGGGCCGCGGTCATCCTCGACTTCGCCGAGGTGCCGCCGCACATGATGCCCGCCATGTTCACCTGCGGCCGCACGGCCGGCTGGTGCGCGCACATCCTCGAGCAGAAGCGTCTCGCCAAACTGGTCCGGCCCGCCGCGCTCTACGTCGGTCCCGCGCCGCGTCGCCCCGAGGACGTCGTCGGCTGGGAGTCGGTCACCCAGCACTGATCACCTCAGGTGAGGTCGCGCCGTCGGAGCGCGGCCGCCCCGACCGCCGCGAGCACGACACCGACCGCGAGGCAGCTCGCCACGGGCACACCGGGAACCGCCGATCCCACCGTCGCGGCCAGGTGCGTGTGGGGCGCGACGTCCCGCAGCCAGGAGGGCGCTCCGAGAAGCACTCCCAGCGGTCCGAGAAGCAGGTCGACGACGACGGCCACCCACCCCAGGGCGACCAGGCGCGGGCGGAGCCCGTACGCGGCGAGCCCGATCGACGCAACGACCCACGTTGCGGGCATCCCCACGGTCGCTGCCGCGATCATCTCGCCCGTCGACGGGCCGTCCGCGGTGCCGGTGAGCGCGCGCCCCAGACCCATCCCGCAGGCCGCGAGCACCGGGACCGTGATCGTCGCGACGACGACGAGACCCGTTGCGGCCAGGTATCTCCCGACCGGTGAGACCGCGGTGGCGAGCAGCATCTCCCCGCGTCCCGCTCGGTCGTCGCCACGCGTCGCACCGACCACCGCAACCCCTGCGGCCGCGGCGACCACCCCGACGATGCCGAGGACCGTGTTCGCGAGGGCGTCGGTGAGATCGGCCTGGCGCCCGAGCTTCTCGACGAGATCGGCCGTGCCGCCGGAGCCGACGAGGGAGCCGGCGGACGCGAGCAGCAACCCGACGAGAACGCAGTAGGCGAAGGACCCCCCGAGCCAGGGTCGCAGCGACGGGCCGATCGTCACCGCGGTGACCGTCGGCAGTCGCATCGGCAGCCGCGCACGGTCCGGGCCCGGTCGCGGATGCACCAGCCCTGCACCGAGATCCCGGCGCCGGGCGATCACCGTCGCCGTCGCGACACCGACGACGAGGAGCACCAGGCACGCGACGAGTCCGGTCGGCGAGAACCCACCCAGTGGGTCGATCCGCTCGACCCACCCGAGCGGCGACACCCAGGCGAGCCACGACCAGCCGTCGGCGGCATCGGCGACACCCCGGACCAGGAAGGCCACCACCAGCACCCCCGCCGACGTGGCCAGCGCGGTCCGGGAGGTGGTCACCACCTGGTCGACGACGACAGCGATCCCGATCCCGGCGACCGCTGCGGCGAGGACCTGCGCGCCCACCCCGGCCGCGGTGTCGATCGGGACCCCGACCGCCGCCGCCACGACGACGACCGGTGCAGCTGTCGCCACCGCCCATGACAGCGCGACCGCGACTGCCGACACCAGAGGCGCGAGGGGCGCGACGGCGGCCGACCGGAGCAGTTCCATCCGACCGGTGGCCTCGGCGCCGCGCAGGTTCCGGGTGACGGTGGCCGCGGCGAGGATCGCGATCACCAGCAGCGCGGGCAGGCCGATCCGCCACACCGACAGCACCCCGACCCCCGAGACGTCGCGCAGCGGCCCGAGCAGCACCCGGAACACCGGGTTCGCGGCCGCGCCCGCAGCGAGGTCGAGGCGCGACGCCCGATCGGGATAGAGCGGCGTCAGCGCGGCTGCCGTCGCCCCGAGCAGCACCGGCACCACCAGCGCCCCGGCGACTCCGGGGATGCGTTCGGTCCGAGCGGCGAGTCGGAGCAGACCGCCCACGCCCGCGGGTGCCGTCACAGCGACTCCTGCGCCGGGGCGCCGCCGTAGTAGCGCAGGAACAGTTCCTCCAGCGACGGCGGCGTGACGGTCAGGTCGGTGACGTCGAGCGCGTCGAGGCCCGCGACGATCGCCGCGATCCGCGTGCGATCGGCGAGGAAACTGATCCTCCGTCGCCCTCCGGGGCCGGCCTCCACCTGCAGGTCGTCGATCCCGTCGCCGACCGGCGTGCCCGTGGCGCCGATCTCGGCGGAGACCCGCAGTCGCGTCATCCGCCGCAGGCGGGACAGGGCGCCGGCCTCGACGGTCGCGCCGTCTCTGACGATCGTCACCGAGTCGCAGAGCTTCTCCACCTCGCTGAGGATGTGGCTCGACAGCAGCACCGATGACCCCGTGTCGACGGCCTCGCGGACGCAGTCGGCGAAGACGGTCTCCATCACCGGGTCGAGGCCCGAGGTGGGCTCGTCGAGGACCAGCAGGTCGACGGGTGCGGCGAACGCGGCCACCAGCACCACCTTCTGGCGGTTGCCCTTCGAGTACGTCGACACCCGCCGGGTCGGGTCCAGCCGGAACCGGTCGAGCAGTTCGGAACGACGGTCGGCGGAGACCGTGACGCCCCGCATCCCCAGCAGCAGGTCGATGCACTCGCCGCCGGTGAGACGGGGCCAGAGCGCGACGTCGCCGGGCACGTAGGCGAGGCGCCGATGGATCGCCACCGCGTCGCGCACCGGATCGGCACCGAACACCCGGACCGTCCCCGCGTCGGGGTGCACGAGACCGAGGAGGACGCGGATCGTGGTCGACTTGCCCGCGCCGTTGGGGCCGAGGAAACCGGCGACCTCGCCGCGGCCGACCCGCAGTGACAGGCCGTCGAGTGCACGGGTGCGACCGAACGACTTCACCAGGCCGTCGACCTCGACGACGGGATCCGTGTTCATGCCTGCTCCTCCGTGGCGCGAGCGGTGAGCACGGCGTCGAGGGCCGCGGTGTCGGTGAAGAGGCCGTGGGTCGCGTACTCCGTGGCCGGGACGAGCATGCGATCGGCGTACGCCGCGACGATCGCCGCACCGTCGGTCGGGTCGTCGGGCGGGTTCATCACCAGGTCCATCGACAGCGTGCCCAGCGACATCGCGACGATGTGCCGCGCCCGCGCGGCCTCGTCGACGGACGGTCGGACCGTGCCCGCGGCGACCGCGACGCGCATCGACCGTTCGGTGTCGGCGACGAGGCGATCGAGGAACGAGCGGGCGACCTCACCGCCCTCGGCAAGGACCCGCGTGAGGTAGCCGAGCATCGGGCCCTCGTCGGCCAGTCGGGCCAGTGCCGCCCCGATCGCGTCGCCCATCCGCGCCCGGTCGCCGAGCAGGGAGTCGGCACGTTCTCTGCCGTGGGCGAGCACGTGGGCGTCGCATTCCGCGCGCAACCCGGCCTTGCTGCCGAAGTGGTGGATGACGAGACCGGGGCTCACGTCGGCCGTGGCGGCGACCGCGCGCACGGTCGCACCGAAGCCGTCACGGACGAACACGGTGATGGCCGCGTCGCGGATGCGGGCGCGGGCGGTGAGGTCGGCATCGTCGGCTGAACGCATGATCAAGATGCTAAACGCTTGTTCAACGGACGGGAAGGGGACGCCCACACACGCCCCTCTACGATCGTGACCATGAGCGACACCACGACGGCGCAGATCACCATCCCCGCCGATCTCCTGCCCGCCGACGGCCGATTCGGTTGCGGGCCATCGAAGGTCCGCCCCGAACAGCTGCAGTCGCTCGTCGACACCGGCGCCTCCGTCTTCGGCACCAGCCACCGCCAGAAGCCGGTGAAGAACGTCGTCGGACGCATCCGCGCCGGCCTGGCCGACCTGTTCTCGCTGCCCGAGGGCTACGAGGTGGTCCTGTCGAACGGCGGCAGCACCGCGTTCTGGGACGCCGCCGCGCTCGGACTGGTGGAGAAGAAGTCGCTGCACCTGACCTACGGCGAGTTCTCGTCGAAGTTCGCCTCGGTGACCAAGAAGGCCCCCTTCCTCGACGACCCGACGGTGATCTCCACCGATCCGGGCACCGCGCCGAGCCCGTCGGACATCACCGCCGAGCAGACCGCCGACGTCGACCTCGTCGGGTGGGCCCACAACGAGACCTCGACCGGCGTCGCCGTGCCGGTGTCGCGTCCCGCTGCCGCCGGTGACGCCCTGATCGCCATCGACGCCACCTCCGGCGCCGGCGGCCTGCCGGTGAACGTCGCCGACACCGACGCCTACTACTTCGCGCCGCAGAAGTGCTTCGCCTCCGACGGCGGGATCTGGGTCGCCCTGATGAGCCCGGCGGCGCTCGAGCGCGTCGCGCGCATCGGTGCCACCGACCGCTGGGTGCCGGAGTTCCTGTCGCTGCCGACCGCCGTCGACAACAGCAGCAAGGACCAGACCTACAACACCCCGGCTGTCGCGTCGCTGCTGTTGTTCGCGAACCAGATCGACTGGATGCTCGCCCAGGGCGGCCTCGACTGGTGCGTCGCGCGCACGGCCGACAGCAGCTCGCGCCTCTACGAATGGGCCGAGAAGAGCGAGTTCGCCCGGCCGTTCGTCACCGACCCGGCGTTGCGCAGCCAGGTCGTCGGGACCATCGACTTCGACGACTCCGTCGACGCCGCGGCCGTCGCGAAGACGTTGCGCGCCAACGGCGTCGTCGACACCGAGCCGTACCGGAAGCTGGGCCGCAACCAGCTCCGCATCGGCATGTTCCCGGCCATCGAGCCCGACGACGTCACCGCGCTCACGCAGTGCATCGACCACGTCGTCGCCGCTCTCTGACCGACCGCCGCTGCGGGTCCACCCCGTGCATCCGACCTGCGTGTCGGGCCCGCGCGGGGTGTGCGCTGCACTAGAGTCGGCAGAACCCCCAACTCTGGTGTGGTGAGGAGGGCAGATGCGCGAACTGCGTGTCATCGGCGTCGACGCCGAGAGTGGTTCGGTGATCTGCCGCGACCCCGTCTCCGGTGAGGAGTTCACCGTCCCGGCGGACGATCGGCTCCGCGCCGCACTCCGTGGCGACATCTCCCGCATCGGTCAGATCGAGATCGAGATGGAGAGCGCCCTGCGGCCGCGCGAGATCCAGGCCCGCATCCGCTCCGGCGCCTCGGTCGCACAGGTCGCGGCCGCCGCCGGGGTCTCCGTCGACAAGATCGATCGCTTCGCGCACCCGGTGCTTCTCGAGCGCTCCCGCGCCACCGAGATGGCGGCGTCGTCGCACCCGATCCGCATCGACGGTCCCGCGCTGTCCACGCTCGGCGAGGTGGTCGCGGCGGCGCTCGGAGCCCGCGGACACGACCCCGACAACACCGCCTGGGACGCCTGGAAGGGCGACGACAACCGGTGGATCGTGCAGGTCGCCTGGCGCGTCGGCCGATCGGAGAACCGTGCGCACTGGCGTTTCCTGCCGGGGTCCAGCGGGGGCACCACCGAGCCGCTCGACGAGATGGCCGACGAACTCACCGACGCCGACCTCACGCGTCCCCTCAGCGGATCCGGGTCCGTCGTCTCGTTCGCGACGCCACCCACCGCACGCCCGTCCGGCCGCCCGACACCCGTCGCCGACGAGGTCACCGTCGGCGCCGACGACCTCATCCACGCCCAGCGATCCCGGTCGCGACACGTCGACGCCGAGACGGCGATCGACGCCCCGGAGCCCGAGGTGGCCAGTGCCGCAGCCGATCCCGTCGCCGCCCGCGCCACCGACACGATCGAGGACCTCGAGGCCGCCGACTTCGATCCCGACGACGTCCCCACCCGCCGGGACCCGGGAGCCGACGAGTCCACCGCCGCAACGGACGACGACCCGGCGGCGACGACCCCTGACACCTCGACCCCTGCGCGCAGGCCGCGCAAGGCCTCGCGGAAGCCGGCCGTACCCGCGTGGGAAGATGTCCTTCTCGGGGTGCGCAGCAACGGCAGCCAGTAGGACACGACCGGAAGGGTTGGTGTGGGAGCGAACGCGGGGATGCTCTGGTTCGTCGACAGCGATGACCCGATCGCCGACCTGCGGTTCGGTGTCCGTAACGATCCCGAGGCCGCAGCACATCTGGCGCGGGCCGTCGTCGGCGACTCCGTCCTGGTCCCGCGCGGCGAGACCACCCTCGACCGTGCCGCCGCCGGTGGCGACGACGAGGTCGCGGTCGGCTCGTTCGGCCGGATCGCGGTGGTCGTCGGCGCACCCGTCGCGACCGATCACCCGTCGCACCTGCCCGACTCGGTGATCGCCGCGCGTCCCGCCCAGGTCGTCCACCTCATCGTCACCGACATCGAACGGTCCTTCGGGGCCTTCGCGTCGTGGGAGAACGGCACGCTCCGACGGTCGTTCGCGTCGAACCCGGTCGACATCGCCGAGAACATCGGACTGCCGTACGTGTTCGAGCGGGAATTCTGGGCCGGCGAACGGCCCCTGCGCTACAGCGAGGGCGCGATGCCCGACCCCCAGGCACTTCCGTTCCACCCCACCGAGTTCGCCGACCAGGCGTCGACGAACTGGGTGGGTCTCCGCCTCACGCCGCCGTTCGGCCCGGACGTCATCTCCCCCGAGGCGATCACCGTGTCGCGCTTCGCGATCCGGCCCCCTGGTCATCAACCGACCGCCGACGACCTGCGCGATCCACACCGCGCGGAGACCCGGAATCCCGAGCCGGCCCACGACGCCGAGCAGACCGAGGACGGCGAGGACGTGTCCGCGCCGACGAAGGTCGCGCGGTGGTTCGGTTTCGGGCGACGCTGACCCGACGCGAGGAACCGGGGCGGCGCCGGCGGCGTACTGCTGCCGGCACCGACCCTGATCGCCGAAGTCGTCACACCCCACGAGTTCTGCGGCGACGTCGGCAGTGCACCGATTATAAATTCGACCGGCTAACGATCGTCAAGCGTGGGTGTGGTCACCGTTCGGCGGCGAGCGCGGTCGCGATCACCAGTCCGATGACCAGGCCGACGAGAGCGCCGGAGCCGATCCAGCGCAGTACCGGTCGCCGTCGCCACACCCAGGCCGACGGTCCCAGACCGCCACACACGACGACGACCGCGAGGACCCCGAGGAGTCGGCCCGCCTCGGCGACGACGCTGTAGACGCCTCCGACCGTGCCGGCGACGACGACAGCGCACACGGCGGCCAGCGTGATGCCCGGTCCCCACGGCGTCGGCTCGGCGGCGGTCATCGGTCCATTCTCGCGCCGGACTCCGACCGGCCGGGGACGACGTGCCGGTCGGCTACCGTCGAGATCATGACCACCGCCGTCGTCGTCGGATCCGGCCCGAACGGGCTGGCCGCCGCCGTGCACCTCGCGCGGTCGGGCGTGTCGGTGACCGTCCTGGAGGCGGCGGACTCGATCGGCGGCGGCACACGGTCGGGTGAGCTGACACTCCCGGGCCTGATCCACGATCACTGCTCCGGTTTCCACCCGCTCGGCGTCGGGTCACCGTTCCTCGCCGGGCTCGATCTCGAGCGGTACGGGTTGCTCTGGGACCACGCCCCGGTCGACTGCGCCCATCCACTCGACGACGGCACCGCGGCGCTGCTGTACCGGTCGATCGACGCGACGGTCGACGGTCTCGGCCGCGACGGCGCCCGGTGGCGGGCCCTCGTCGGTCCGCTGGCCTCCCGCTTCGACGACCTGGCGGCCGAGGTCATGCGCCCGATCGCGCACATGCCGCGGCATCTGCTCGCCCTCGCGACACTGGGTCCGCGCGCGCTGCCACCCGCCACGGTGACCATGCGACTGTTCGGTACCCCGCAGGGCCGCGCCGCCTTCGCGGGTGCCGCCGCCCATGCCTACACGCGTCTGGACCGACCACTCACGTCCGCGGTCGGGTTGATGCTCGCCGCGTCGGGCCACCGGTTCGGCTGGCCGGTGGCCCGCGGTGGGTCGGCGTCGATCACCACCGCACTCGCCGCCATGCTCACCGACCTCGGCGGTGTGATCGAGACCGGGCGCCACATCCGGTCCGCCGCGGAGATCCCGTCCGCCGACGTCGTGCTGCTCGACACCTCACCGCAGGTCGCGGTCGACATCTACGGCGACGCGCTTCCCCGTCGGATCCGGCGGTCCTACAACCGCTTTCGTCGCGCTCCGGGCGCGTTCAAGGTCGACTACGCCGTCGAGGGGGCCGTCCCCTGGATCGCCGAGGGCGTCGCGGCCGCGGGCACGGTGCACGTCTGCGGCGACGCCGACGAGGTCGTCGCGGCGGAACGTCAGGTGGCGCAGGGCGTCATGCCGGAACGCCCGTTCCTCATCGTCGGGCAGCAGTACGTCGCCGACCCGACACGGTCGGCGGATGGGGTGAACCCCCTGTACGCGTATGCCCATGTGCCACATGGGTACACCGGCGACGCCACGGAGGCGATCACCGCCCAGATCGAGCGGTTCGCGCCCGGGTTCCGCGATCGGATCCGCGCGACCGCGGTGACCACGACGACCGAGTTCGCGCAGTCGAACCCGAACCTCGCCGGTGGCGACGTGATCGGCGGGTCCAACGGCGGACTGCAGGTGCTGCTGCGGCCGCGACCCGCGATCGACCCGTACGCGACCGGGATCGACGGCGTCTATCTGTGCTCGGCGTCGACCCCACCCGGCGCCGGCGCGCACGGCATGTGCGGCTACAACGCAGCCGAATCGGCGCTACGGCACCTGCACCGGTGATCGATGGTCGTCACCGGGCGGCGCGGGCGTAGAAAGCGATCGCCGCGGCGGTCGCGACGTTGAGGGAGTCGGTACCGCGCGCCATGGGGATCCGGGTCCGGACGTCTCCCGCTCGCATCGCCGTCTCGGACAGGCCTGGACCCTCGGCACCCACCATGAACGCGACGCGGTCGGCGTCGACGGCCTCGGCGAGGGGCACGGCGTCGGGGTCAGGGGTGAGCGACACGACGGTGAACCCGTTGTCGCGCAACGTGTGCAGGTCGCCCGGCCATTCGTCGGCCATCGCGAACGGCACCAGCAGCGCGTGGCCCATCGAGACCCGGACCGCACGACGGTAGAGCGGGTCCGCGCAGCCGCGACCGAAGACCACCGCGTCGACGCCGAGACCGGCGGCATTGCGGAAGATGCTGCCGATGTTCTCGTGGTCGTTGACGCCCTCGAGGACCGCCACCGTGCGCGCCCCGGCGACGACGGCGTCGAGGGACAGACGCTCGGGCCGGCGGGCGACGCCGAGCACGCCGCGATTCAGGTGGAATCCGACGACCTCGGCCATGACCTCGGCGGTCGCGCGGTAGAACGGCAGGCCGTCGACGGACGGGTCGCTGAGGTCGGCGTCGAGTTCGGCGCGCCGCTTCTCGACACCCAGGAAGGCGTGCGGGGTGAACCGCGACGCGATCATCCGCTGCACCACCAGCACACCCTCGGCGACGACGAGCCCGCGGCCCGGGCGGCCACCCGGCAGCACCGGCAGGTCGGGGCGGCGGTCGACGGAGTTCAGGTCGCGGAAGTCGTCGACGCGCGGGTCGTCAGGGTCGGCGATGTCGATGACGTCGACGGGCATCGCGTCAGTCTGCCCGACGAGTCCGGACCGCCCACTCGACGGTTCCTGCCGCCCACTCGACGGTTCCGGCCGCCCAACCGATGGTTCCTGCCGCCCAACGAACGGCGTCGCCCCGTTCGTTAGGCAGTTGGAGCCGTTCGTTGGGCAGTTGGAGCCGTTCGTTGGGCAGTTGGAGCCGTTCGTTGGGCAGTTGGAGCCGTTCGTTGGGCACTCGGAGCCCTTCGTTGGGCAGGCGGAGCAGTTCAGTGGGCGGGTGCGTCGGCCTTCTCGGCGTCGTCGTCGACGCGGGTCTGTTCACGCCACGCGAGGACGCCGGCCGTCAGCGCGAGCGCGGACACCACGCACGCGAACACGATGCCCGCGGTGCGCACCCCGACCGCCCGCGACAGCAGCCCCTCGGCGACTACCGGGATGCTGATGGCGATGTAGGTGATGACGAAGTACGCCGACGTGGTCGCCGCCTTGCGGTCGGCGGGGGCGCCGGTGGCGATCCCCGACAGCCCGCGCGCGAACGCGACGCCCTGACCGAACCCGCCGACGAGTCCGGCGGCCGCGAGCAGCGGCCAGTGCCCGGCGAGCAGGGTCGCGACGAGCAGCGCCATGCCGGCGATCATCATCGCGATCGCGACGACCTCGGAGATGCGGTCGTCGAGGGCGCGGCCGGCGATCTGACCGGCCAGTGAGCCGCCCATCACCGCGGCGACGAGCAGCGCCTGGCCGATCACGGAGTCGACCCCGGCGAACCGCGACGCGATCGTCGGTGCGAGCGCCGTGAACAGGCCCATCACCGCGAAGCCGGCGAAGCCCAGGATCGCGGCCCGGATGAAGAAGGCGCGGATCTCGGCGGGCACGGTCAGCGGCATGAATCCGAGCTTCTCGTCGCGGTGCCGACCGCGGGTCTCCGGCACGGCGACGACGATGAGCGCCGCGATCACCATCAGTCCGAGATGCACCCAGTACGTGGTGCGCAGCGGACTCGGTGCCCACGTGACCAGCAGCGACGCGACGATCGGGCCCATGCCGAGCCCGCCGATCGTGGCCAGGCTGGCCAGCAGCGGCGCGCGGGAGGACAACCGACCCTGCGCCATCTCGATGATCGCGACCGACGCCGTGCCGACGAACACACCCGCCGACAGCCCGGACACGACGCGCGCCACCAGGAGGACGGCGGTGTCGTCCGCGAGCAGGAAGACGACGTCACTGGCGGCGGCGAAGAAGACGCCGAGCGCCAGGACGGGGCGACGACCCAGGACGTCGGACCAGGTGCCGAACGCGAGAAGTGCCGCGAGGACGCCGACCGCGTACATGGCGTAGACGACGGTCACCGTGAGCAGCGAGAACCCGAAAGCGCGTTCGTAGTCGGCGTACAGCGGCGTGGGCATCGTCGTGCCGACCATCACGGTCGCCAACACGACCATCAGGCCGACGGTCTGCGGGGCGCGGCTCCCGGGGTCCGTCGCCGTGGCGGCGGAGGTGGTGGCGGAGGACATGTGGATATACAAGCTCATCGGGGCTCTCGGCCATTCCGTGTGGTCAGCAGCGGTACCAGGACGGATTCGTCACACCCGATAGGTTGTGACGGTGACCGACTCCGAACTCGTCCTGCGCCGGGCGCACGACGACGACTGGCCCGCGATCATCGCCGCCGACGCTCGCGCGTTCGCGTTCATCCATCCCCTCGACGCCGAGGCCGAGGCCGACATCCGCAGCAAGCTGCGGGACGGCGACGTCGTCGTGGTCTACGACGAGTCCGGTCCGGTGGGGCCGGTGCTGGCCGGCGTCGCGATGTTCTACCGGATGACGTTGACGCTGCCGGGTGGCGCGCGCATCGAACTGCCGGGGCTCTCGTGGGTCTCGGTGGCGGCGACGCACCGCCGCCGGGGCATCCTGCGGCGGATGATCACCGAACTGTTCGACCAGTGGGAGCAGGAGAAGTCGGTCTTCTCGATCCTCACCGCCAGCGAGGCGACCATCTACGAGCGGTTCGGTTACGGACCGGCGTGTTTCGAGCAGAAGGCCGAGATCGACCTGTCGAAGGCCGAGCTGCGGGAACCACCTCCGTCGTGGACGCCCGTGCGCTTCGCGACCGCCGAGCAGGTCCGCGAGCTCGTCCCCGATCTGCACGACCGGTGGGCCGCGATGAACCCGGGCGCGATCGTGCGGTCGCGGGTGTGGTGGAACATGATCTTCGCCGACCGGGAACTGCTGCGGGACGGGCAGAGTGCGCTGCACTACCTGGTGCACCCGGACGGGTACGCGAGCTATCGCATCAGCCACGAGGGCGGCACGGCGTCGGCCAACGTGTCGGAGTTCTTCGCCGTCACCGACGCCGCCCACACCGATCTCTGGCGCGTGCTGCTCGGTCTCGATCTCATCCCGACGATCCACGTCTCGATGCCCGTCGACGACCCGCTTCCCATGAAGCTGACGAACCTGCGGGCACCGAAGATGACCGCACTGTCGGACTCGATGTGGTTGCGCATCATCGACATCCCCGCCGCGCTCGAGGCACGCACCTACTCCGAGGACGTCGACGCCGTCCTCGAGATCATCGACCAGTTCCGCGGCAACGGTGGACGTTTCGCGTTCACGGTGCGCGACGGTGTCGCCACCGTGTCGGTCACCGACGACCCGGCGACCGTGCGGATGGACGTGTCGGTGCTGTCGAGCATCTACCTCGGCGGCTACCGCGCGACGGAGTTCGCGGCCGCGAACCGGTTGTGGGCATCCGACCACTCCACACTGTGCGAACTCGATCAGGCGTTCCTCACCGATCGGAAGCCGTTCTCCGGCACGTTCTTCTAGGAGACCCATGGACGACGCACAGATCTTCGACGCGATCGCGGACGAACGTCGGGCGCTCGCCGATGTGCTCGACGGCCTCGACGACGCGCAGTGGGCGACGCAGTCACTGTGCGGTGAATGGGACGTGCGGGGTGTCGCCGCACACCTGCTCGCTCCCACCGTCACGGGGATCCCCGAGATCGTCTGGCTGGTGTTGCGAGCACGGGGGGACTTCGAGAAGTCGAACGTGGCACTGACCGCCCGCGTCGTGCGGCGGTACGGACACGAGCTCCCACAGATGCTGCGCGACAACGCGCATCACCGGTTCACTCCGCCGGGAACCGGACCGATCGCACCCCTCACGGACCTGCTGATACACGGGCAGGACATCCGCCGACCGCTGCGCATCGAACGCTCTGTCGACGCCGACCGCCGGCGCGCCGCACTCGACTTCCTGAACTCCCCCAAGTCACGTCGGGGATTCGCGCCGCTGACCGTCCCGGTCCGCTGGGTCGCCGAGGACGTCGACTGGTCGTCGGGTCCCGACGACGGACGTCCGACGGTCTCCGGCCCCGCGGAGGCAGTGATGCTCTCGCTCACCCGTCGTGCCGTCGCCGTCGACGACCTGTCGGGCGACGGCGTCGACGTCGTGCGCGCAGCACTGCGCTGACCGGATCGGTCCACTCGGCGGGGAGTTTCGGCACGGTCGGCGGCCAGTTTTGGCCCACTCGACGGGATCTACCGCACGGTCGACGGGATCTGACGCACGCTCGGCGGCGCTCAGCGGGTGACACCGACCTCGGCGGTCGCGTCGGGGGTCATCACCGCGTCGTCGGCCGCCTGCACCCGGCGTCGCGCGGCCGCGCCGAACACCACGGCCGCGATCACCGCCGACACGGCGCTGACGGCACCGCCGACGACGAGCGGCGCGCGAGGGTCGGTGACCTGGGCGAGCCACCCGAGCAGCGGGCTGCCCAGTGGCGTCCCACCGAGGAACGCCAGCATGTAGACGCCCATCACCCGGCCGCGCATCGTCGAATCCACGGACAGTTGAACGATGTTCATCGCCGTGGTGCTGAACGTCAGCTGCGCGGCACCGACGGGGACGAGCAGGATCGCCACCAGCGCGAAGCTCGGCATGAGTCCGGCGACCACCTCGAGGACACCGAAGGCGAGGGCGGCGATCATCAACTGCCGCACCCGCGCGGGGCGGTTCCGGCGGGCGGCCATCGTGGCCCCGGCCAGGGTCCCGACAGCGAGCACCGTCGACAGCAAGCCGTACCCGCCGGCCGATCCCGCGAAGGTGTTCTTCGTCAGCAACGCCAGGGACAGGGGGAAGTTCAGCCCGAAGGTCGACACGAAGAACACCGTCGTGAACAGCGCGACCAGATGCGGACGGGCGCGGATGTACCGCAGCCCGTCCACCACCGAGCCCCGGCCCCGCGCCTTCTCGCTGCGGTGCAGTTCCCCCGTGCGCATCATCAGCAGACCGGTGAGCACCGCGACGAACGTCGCCGTGTTCACCAGGAACACCGGTCCGGTGCCGATCACCGTGATGAGCACGCCCGCGATCGCCGGCCCGATGATGCGGGCGGTGTTGAACGTCATCGAGTTCAGCGCCACCGCGTTCGGCAGGTGCTCGGGCCCGACCATCTCGACGGTGAAGGACTGACGGATCGGCGCGTCGACCGCCGAGATGCAGCCGAGCGCCAACGACATCGCATACACGAGACCGAGGGTGGCGACGCCGAGGGTGTCGGTGACACCGAGGACGAGTGCGCACACCGCCATGCCGATCTGGGTCAGCACGAGGAGCTTGCGCTTGTCGAAGCGGTCGGCCAGCGCGCCCGCGGGCATCGACAGCACCGCGGTCGGACCGAACTGCAGTGCCATCACGATGCCGATGGCGATGCCGCTGTTGCCGGACAGGTGCAGCACCAACCAGTCCTGGGCGATGCGCTGCATCCACGTCCCGACGAGCGACACGACCTGGCCGCCGGCCCAGAGACGATAGTTCCGTACCCCGAGGGACGAGAACATCGTGGGCAGCGGCACTCGAACGATGGTAACCGCCGCTAATGAGGAATGCCGCAGCCGTTCCCGGGGGTCAGTCGGTGCGGGGGTCGGTCAGTCGTCACCGGCGACGATGCCGGACATGATGTCGACCGCGCTGCGCAGGGTGGTGAGGTCGTCGGCGCCGAGCTTCTCGAGCTGACCGCGCAGCCACGCCTCGCGGGCGTGGGTCTCGTCGGCGATCACCTTCTGTCCCAGATCGGACAGGGTGACGATGATCTGGCGTCCGTCGGTGGGGTGCGGGTCGCGCTTCACCATCCCGAGGTCGGCGAGGGAGGCGATGACGCGGGTCATCGACGGCGGCTGCACACGCTCCTGCGCAGCCATCGCGCCCGGGGTCATCGGCCCCTGCTGGGAGAGGGTGTTCAGTGCGGAGAGCTGGGTCAGCGACACGGTCGACGCCGCGCGGCGCCCGCGCAGATGCCTGGCCAGGCGGACCACTGCCAGCGACAAGTCGCTGGCCAGATTGTCGTCTTTACCGCTCACGCGCCTAACAATAGGACACCGCAACTCGAATGCACGACAAACTACGTGTGTGAACACGCCGGTGGCGACGCCGCGGCGTGTCGTGTCCGTCGCACGGACGACACGTCAGGAGTCGATCAGCGACTCGATCGGGCCTTTCGCGAAATACAGGACGAACAGGACAGCCACCACCCACAACAGCGGATGCACTGTCTTGAACTTCCCGCGGGCCGTCGCGAGCACCACCCAGCTGATGAACCCGACACCGATCCCGTTGGCGATCGAGTAGGTGAACGGCATCACCACGATGGTGAGGAAGCACGGGAGGGCGACCTCGAACCGCGTGAGGTCGATGTGCCGGATCTGGGCGATCATCAACGCGCCCACCACGACCAGCGCCGGGGCAGCCGCCTCCAGCGGGACGATCGAGTACAGCGGCGTGAAGAACATCGCGACGAGGAACAGCGCACCGGTGACGATGTTCGCCAGGCCGGTGCGCGCGCCTTCCGCGATGCCGGATGCCGACTCGACGAAGACGGTGTTCGACGACGACGACGCGGCGCCACCGACGATCGCGCCCGCGCCCTCCACCGCGAGCGCGCGGCCGATGTTCGGGAGGTTGCCGTCGGAGTCGGCGAGACCGGCCTCGCGGCCCAGCCCGGTCATCGTCCCCATCGCGTCGAAGAAGTTCGACAGCACCAGGGTGAACACGAACACCGACGCCGACAGGACGCCGATGCGCACGAAGGCCCCGAACAGGTCGACGTCGCCCACGAGCGACAGGTCCGGCAGATCACCGACCGCCTTCGGCCACTCGGGGATGTTGAGACTCCACCCCGACCTGCCGTTGCCCGAGGCGGGGAGATCGGCGAACGCCTGCACGATCACCGCGATGATCGTCGTGACGACGATGCCGATGAGCAGGCCGCCGCGGACCCTCCGGACCACGAGCACACCCATGATGAGGACGCCGAGGACGAAGATCAGCGTCGGCAGCGTGGTGATCGAGTTGCCGTTGCCGAGGCCCACCGGGACGGTGGTGCCCGCCGCGTCGGGGACGCGCGTGACGAAGCCCGCGTCGACGAGTCCGATGAACGCGATGAAGCAGCCGATCCCTGCGGCGATGGACGCCTTGAGTTCCGTGGGGATGGCGGTGAAGACCCGCGTCCGCAGTCCGGTCACGGCGAGCAGCACGATGATGATCCCGTCGATGACCACGAGGCCCATCGCCTCGGGCCAGGTGACCTGCGGGGCGATGCTCACCGCGAGAAGGCTGTTGATGCCCAGTCCGGTGGCGATGGCGAACGGGTAGTTGGCGATCGCCCCGAACAGGATCGACATGATGCCGGCGACGAGCGCGGTCACCGCGGCGACGGCGGCGATCGGGAGGACGTTGCCGACGACGTCGGCGTTGCGTTCGCTGCCCGCGACGCCGCCGATGATGATCGGGTTCAGGACCACGATGTAGGCCATCGTGAAGAAGGTGACGAGCCCGCCGCGGATCTCCTGACCGAACGACGAACTGCGTTCGGTGATGCGGAAATAGCGGTCCAGCCGGCCGCGGACACCGTCGGGCGTCTGGGCGGGGGTCTCGTCGGTGCTCGTCGTCAGCTTGTCGAGTTCCCCAGAGTCGGGTTCGCCGGACACGCCTACCTCCTCGCCTCCCTCTCGGAGGCAACCGGGGGCGGACGTTGTCCACCCGTCGCGGGGGACCTTACGCTGGCCGTCGTGAGCACGAGCGAGGGTCCGCAGACCACCGGTGCACCCGGCCCGGACGACCTGCCGCGCCTGCCGCAGTGGCTGGCCGAGCCGGCGAACGTCGTCTACGTCGGGATGGCCTGCTGGCTGGTCGCGACCGTGGTCGTCGCGGCGACCGGGCTCGGCACCACGTCGACACTCGTGAGCTGCCTCGTCGGACTCGCGGTGGGGCTGTTCGGCACCGCGGTGTTCACGGTGCAGCGCCGGGCGAGTCGACGGGGCGACCGCGCCGCGCAGCGCGGCCTCGACTGAGCACACCGCCGACGACCAACGCCACCACCACCCACAGCGCGCCGATCACCCATCCCGCGACCACGTCGGTGGTCCAGTGGACGCCGAGATAGACACGGCTGGCACCGATCAGCGCCGACGCGACAGGCGCGATCGCGAGCACTGCCCGGTGCCCGCGCACCCACGCCGACGTCCGCCACGCGGCGACGGCCACCAATCCCAGCACGATCGCGGACATCATCGCGTGGCCCGACGGGAACGAGTACGTGTCGATGGCGAGCACACGGAACCGTTCCGGCGGTCGCGGTCGCGCGACCCCGTACTTCAGGGCCTGCATCAGCAGCCACCCACTCGCCGAACCGAGCAGGACGGTCAGGGCGAGCCCGCGGTCGCGGCGCCACAGCACGACGGTCGCGACGATCGCGATCAGCGTCATCGCGGCCGTGTTGCCGACCGTGGTGATCACCCGGAACACGGTGGTCAGCCAGTCGACGCGGTGGTCGGCGACCCACTGCGTGACGTCGCGGTCGAATGCCGGGGTCATCGTCGGGTCTCCTGCCGCGTGAGGTGGTGGACCCCCGCGTCGTCGACCCACCAGTCGGCGGTCACGGTGCGACGGTCGCCGTCACGGACGACCTCGAGGCGCAGCTCGTCGTGCAGACGGACCTCCCCGGACGGGAGGTCGGTGCCGCGCGCGACGGCCGTCGCGATCGCCTCGGGGCTGTCGGACCAGGTCGAGGCGACACCGGGGTCGGTCGGGGTGACGCGCAACGCCTCCGAGGCGGTGGGGAGGTCGAGGACGGTCGCGAGGTCGCGGGCGGCGTCGGCGGTCACCGGCGGTGTGAGGACGACGGCGTCGGCCGACCCCACCACGGGAAGCATCCAGGGGAGGTCGACGACGATGCCGTCGGCGCTGGTGCGCCCGGTGATCGTGCGGACCCGGGTGGGCGGGTCGAGGCGGTCGAGGTCGAGGTCGGCGCGCCGCAGGGCCCGCACCAGCGCCGCGTGCGCCGTGGCGGCCACCCCCGGCGCGACGGGCCGGTCGGGGTCACCGAGGCGGTCGAGGACGAGCTCCGCGAGATCCGTGGTGGTGATCTCGGTGCCCGCGAAGACGCCCGCGACGGCGTCGGCGTCGGGGTGGTCTGCGACGTCGAGGAGACCGACGAACGTGGTGTCGTCGGGGGCACGGAGGTGGCCGAGCGGGACGCCGTCGAGCTGTGCGAACCGGCGCAGCCACCAGGCGGTGTAGCCGTCCCGGTCGGCGAGTGCGTCGCGACAGTTCTCCTGAGAGGCCAGCAGGCTCAACGCATCTCGCCACCGGTCGGGCTCGACGAGATCGAGGTCACGGACGGCGACCACCCGCTGCGGTTCGTCGACGCGGGTGTCCCACCACAGCTCCTCGTCGGGGAGGTCGTGGTCGGGGCCGACGGGCATCTCGTCGGTGACGACGGTGAACCCCCACCCGACGCCGATCCGCCGCACCACGTCCGGTCCCCACCGGTCGACGACGGCGTCGGCCACGACCCCGAACGGGGAGTCGTCGACCAGTACCCGACGCAGCGGGCTGTCGGGCAGCAGCAGTTCGTCGGCGGGACGATCCTCGCCGTCGTCGTCGAGCAGTGGCAGACCACCGAGCCACGGCGGGGTCGCGGCGTCGGGATCGGCCGCGACGAGTGCGAGGACCGCTTGTGCGACAGCGGGTTCCGGTTCACCGTTCGCAATGATCGCCTCGAGGGCGGGATCGGCGAGGACCTCGGACACCGTGACCCGTCGCGCACCCAACCGGTCGAGGAGAGGGTGGTCGGCGTCGGGGTGGACCGTGGCGACCCACGAGACCTCGACCTCCCCCAGGGCGGCCGCGACCTCCGGAGTCGGTGCGTCGATCACGACGAGTCCGCGAGCACCGACGGCCATCCGCCCGTCCGCGCGGGGCACGGGGACGGTCGCGACGGCCTCACGCACACGATCGTCGACGACGACGGACGAGAGCGCCTCGTACAGGTCGCGCCACCATGTCGGTGGTCGGTCGACGCCGGTCAGTGTGTCGCACAGCGCATCCCACGACAGTTCCCGCACACCGACGGACCGCAGCAGCGACAGTGCCGCCTGGTCGCCGAGCGCCGGGTGTCCGACACGGGCGTCCACCACGCCGTCGACGATGTCGGCGAGGATGTCGGTGAGCGCGGGTGGGGCACCCGGCACGACGACGGCGCGGTAAGGCGCCACGGTGTCACCGGTCGCGGTCGGCAGCCACGGACCGGTCGTCAGATCCGCGGTGACGGCCGCCCGCAGCTGCGCGTCGACGGGTCCGGCCGGGATGGTCGGGGACGGCACGACGGCCAGCCGGACCGCGGCGTCCAGCGCGAGGGCGAGGAGGTGGTATCCGCGTGCCACCGTTCCGATCTCGGCGGCCGGGTCAAGGGATCGTCGGTCCGGGGTCAGCGCGACGTCGGCAACGCACAGGGCGGGCAGCGTCACCTCGACGTCGGTCACCGTGGGCGCTCGCAAGCGCTCTCGTTCCAGGGGACGCGGGGCGTCGGACGTCCCCGGCATCAACCACCGGGAGCGGCCGGACGCGATCTGCACCCAGGAGGCGTCGCCGACCGTGAGGACGTCGTGCGCGGGATCCGCGACCGTCTCGACCTCGCGGCGGATGGTTCTGCCCTGCACGGTGATCGACTCGAGCGCGACCAGTTCGACGAGCAACATCGGCGCCTGGTCGGCCGCCACCGCCACGATCGTCGCGGCGTCGCCGCGCGGCGTCAGCACCACCTCGGTGTCGAAACCCTGTGCGGGTGGGGTCATGTCGGGCCAGGGCAGTCGCAGCAGCGGCGCGCCCGCGCGCGGGACGTCGATGCCCGCGTCGGCGAGTGCGTCGGCCGTGCGGGCGCGCGAGAACACCACTCCCCCGTGCCGCGATCGGATCGCGACCTCGTCGGCGACGGCCACCACGGCGCTGAACCCGACCCCGAAGCGTCCGACGATGTCGTCGCCGACCTTGGCCGAGACCCGGAGGGCAG
The DNA here is from genome assembly GCF_947494875.1 of uncultured Williamsia sp. Classification (GTDB taxonomy): domain Bacteria; phylum Actinomycetota; class Actinomycetes; order Mycobacteriales; family Mycobacteriaceae; genus Williamsia_A. Next base: position 130,946 of record NZ_CANLWM010000006.1, on the reverse strand, counting down.
CGAGGGATCGCACACCGTCCGCGGTGAGTGGGGCGCCGGTGTTCGCCAGGGACACCGTGCCGTCGCCGGCACTCGAGACGTCCAGTCGGCCGGGTGATCCGGCGATCCCCGCGGCGTCGGCGGCGTTGGCGGCGAGCTCGGTGACGACGCGATCGCGGTACCCAATGCGCGCCAGGTCGTCCTCGGCCGCGGCATCCTCGGCCAGCCGGGTGGGCGAGGCGGTCCAGGCGGCCAGGACCGCCGCCCGCAGCGACGCGGTGTCGAACGGGTCGGGCGTCACCGCCGGCGGCGTCAGTGGCGGCTGTCGGTGGCGACGGCGTGCGGGGCGACGACCTCGATGGCGCCGTCGTCGTAGGCGTCGTACGCGGGTGATCCCTCACCCGACGGCGCCACGGCGTCGGAGTGTGCGCCGCAGCCGTACTCGGCCGAGACGACGTGGCCGTCCGCGGCGTACCGGTTGGCGCAGACACCGAAGGCGACACGCAGGGCTCCGGCCAGCGGGAGGTAGAAACCGCATGTGCCGCACGAGAACCGGGTGGCCGATGCCATCTCGCTGTCCGGGCCGTGGTCGCCGGTGTACCAGCGCTCGGCGGCCTCGTCGCGACCCTCGCGGCTCAGGACACGGCGGCGGCCGAGTCCGAGCGCGAGGTGAGTGTCGGTGGCCTCGTCGAGCAGTCCCGTCGACTCGAGTTCGTCGGCGTCGACCTGGTTGGGGACGAGACGGGGATCCTCCGGCGGGGCGGCGAGGGTGTCGCCGGGACCGAGATCGCCGGGCGCGAGACGCTCCGCCCACGGCACCCACTCCGGTGCGGTGAGGGCGTCGTCGCCGGGGAGCAGCGCGACCTCGCTGACGGTGACGACGGGGTCACTGTCGGCGTCGTCGGTCGGGCAGGTCGCCAGCACCACGCACCAGACCCACCCCCGATAGCCCGGGAGGTCGGCAGAGAAGTGATGACTGACGGTGCACTCGCCCTCGACGACGGCGTCGAGGTGCTCGCCCACCGACGTCTCGCCGACGGCCACGGCCGCCTCTCGCGCGATGTCGACGGCGGCGGACACGACAGCCTCCAGATGCGCTCGCACCTCGGGGTCGATCGCGGGCCGCTCGGCGGCGGCGTCGCCGGACGAGTCGGCGTCGGCCGTGTCCGGCACAGCCGTCTCCGGGGCGGCAGACGCCGTGCCCGACGTGTCGTCGGCGGGCGGGGTCGTCTGCGAATCGGCGTCGGTCACGTCGGTGTCCACGCCCTCCAGTCTGCCGTATCCGCACCTCGTGGCACCCGTGCGGGTGCGTACGCGTCGAGGTCAGCGCGCCGCGTGGCACAGTGCGACCGGGCCGCGGGATAGGGAACAATGGTGCCGATGAACCGGCCAGGCGACCGACACGCGGGCGCACCCCGGCGCGCGCGTCTCGATCCGCGCGAGCGCCGCGGTGACGCGACCCGTCGGATGCCCGGTGCCCCACGGCGTCCCGAGGAACACCCCGGTGCCGTGAACTATCCCGTCGACGACGGTCGCGAGGTCCCGCCGCGCCGCGGCGGTCGGCCGCAGCCGCCGCCGGTCCCACCACGACGCGGCCCGTCGAAGCCGCCGCGGAGCGGCCCGTCGAAGGCCGACGCCTACCGACCGCCGCCGACGCGCAACCCCCACCTCGACCCGATCGACACACCCCGAGTCGACGATCCCGAGCCGCCCGGCCCGGTCGATCCCGACGGTCGCGCGATGCCGCGCAAGCTGACGGTGACGCGGGTCGCCGCGTTCCGTGGCCGCCAGCTGACCTCGAAGGGCGTCGGTCGCGTGCGCGCCGCGGCGACCGCCGACGGGGCGGACCGGTCGGGGCTGACCGCGCTGACGCTGCCGGTGGTCCTGAACTACGCGGTCGACGCGGCGATGACCGTCGCGCTGGCGAACACCCTGTTCTTCGCGGCCGCGAGCGCCGAGAGCAAGGGCAAGGTCGCCCTGTACCTCGCGTTGACGATCGCGCCGTTCGCGTTGATCGCCCCGTTGATCGGTCCCATGCTCGACAAGCTGCAGCGCGGTCGACGCATCGCGATGGCGACCACCTTCGGGCTGCGCGCCGTGCTGGCGCTGCTGATCATGGCCAACTCGGGGTGGGACTCGGCGTCGAACCAGCTCACCTACGACCCCTGGGTGCTCTACCCCTGCGCACTGGGCCTGCTGGTGCTCTCGAAGTCGTTCGGGGTGCTCAAGTCGGCGGTCACCCCGCGCGTGCTGCCCCCGTCGATCGACCTGGTGCGGGTGAACTCGCGACTGACGACCTGGGGGCTCGTCGCGGGCACCGTCATCGGTGGTGCGTTGGCGGCGTTGTTCGAGACCGCGCTGGGACGTGTTCTGCCGCTGCATCTCCCGGGCGCGTTCGTGCTGCTGCTGATCCTCGCCGCGATCGCGTCCTACGCGTGCATGCGCATCCCGTCGTGGGTCGAGTCGACCGCGGGCGAGATCCCCACGACGCTGACCTATCACGGTGAACCGCCGGCACCCGAGCCGGCACGCAAGTCGTTCACCCCTTCTGCCCTCGCCGCCACCATGCGGCAGCCGCTGGGCCGCCGGGTGCTGACCGGGCTGTGGGGCAACGGAACGATCCGGGTGCTCACCGGCTTCCTGACGCTGTACATCGCGTTCTACGCGAAGTCGAACCAGGGCAACCACTCCGGGTGGGTGCAGCTCGCGCTCATCGGGTCGGTCGGCGCCGCCGCCGGCATCGGCAACTTCGCCGGCAACGCCGCCGGCACCCGACTCGAGTTGCGGAACCCGCAGCGGATCGTCGTCGCGTCGACGGTGGCGAGCCTCGTGGTGTGTGTGCTCGCCGCGGTGTTCGGCTCGATCGTCGTGGCCGCCCTCGCCGCCCTCGTCGCGGCGGGCACCAGCGCGATCGGCAAGGTCTGCCTCGACTCGTCGATCCAGGACGACCTGCCCGACGAGTCGCGCGCCTCGGCGTTCGGCCGCTCGGAGTCGGTCATGCAGCTGTGCTGGGTCCTCGGTGCCGCACTCGGCGTGCTGCTGCCGCCGACCCTGTGGATCGGGTTCACCGTCGTCTCGGTCATCATGGCCGTCGGAGCCGTGCAGACGATCGTCACCGACCGTGGTGCGACGCTGATCCCCGGTCTCGGCGGACGCCGTCCGGACCAGGCCATGCCGACCGGGGGCATCCCGACGGGCACGCGCGGCGGACGGGAGGAGCGCACGTGGGCTCGCTGACGCGAGGCGAGAAGAAGTTCGGACTGGTCGCGGGGGCGGTGATCGTGGTCGCCGCACTCGTCGTGGTCGTCTCGGTGTACCTGCTCACCCGCGACGGGTTCGACGAGAGGCCCTACGTGCAGGCGACCACCGGGAAGAGCCTGATCACCGTCGAGCCGACGATCTACTGCGGCATCGACCTCAGCGACTGTCGGCAGGGCGAGCCCGGCACCTTCGCCAAGAAGCTCCCCGTTCCGGCCGGCCAGAGCGTGCTGGTGTCGGTGAGCAAGGAGATCGCGTCCGCACCGTGGGTCCTCACCCTCGAGTACCTGACCCCCCGCGGCTTCGAGCAGCGCCCGCCGCAGTTCTTCGGGCCGAACGAGAAGTTCTCGTTCACCGCACGGTCCACATCCGACGCGGTGCTCAGCACCATCGAGGTGCGGTTGCCGTCGAGTCGCGTCGACACCTCAGGGGCACCGATCACCCGCGCGTTCTGGTCGATCGGCACCCTGCCGCCGGGCACGAAGGTGCCGGCCGGCGCGTCCTGACCCTGGCCGGACGCGGCGTGGAGTCAGTGGTCGAGTTCGCGCGCGACCGCGCGGACGACCTCCGAGATGCGTTGCGCGGTCTTGCGATCGGGGTATCGCCCCTTGCGTAGGTCGGGCTGGACCTTCGCCTCGAGCAGCGTGATGAGATCGGCGACCATGCCGTGCAGCTCGTCGGGGGTGTGCCGCTTGGCGGCTTCGCGCGCGGCCTCGCGGTGGTTCTTCGCGACGCTCGGCGCGGGGTCGAGGACCGTCACCGACAGCGCCTGCGGGCCCCGACGGCCCGCGGCCATCCCGAACTCGACGCGCTGGCCGGGCTTGAGCGACTCCACGCCGGCGGGCAGCGCACCCGACCGGACGTAGACGTCCTCACCGTCGTCCTGGGAGAGGAACCCGAAGCCCTTCTCCGCGTCGTACCACTTCACCTTGCCGGTCGGCACCGTGTCACCTTCAACTCTGGTCGCTGGTGTCATGTCGCGAGTCGCATCATGACGAATGCGCCCACCGGAGGGGTGGAAGCCCCTCGGAGGACGCATCGGCCTCCCATTCTACCGCGCGCCGTCGGAAAGTCCGCACTCGTCACGACGTCGCCCGACCCCGCGAATGGCCGGGCCCCGCGCCGCTGATCTACCGTTTGAGCATGCGAGAACAGCCGAGCGACCGGCTCCTCCACGTCGCCCTCGCCTTCTTCGCGATCGGCCTCGTCGCCACGGTCACTATGTTCGCGGTGCCCGCCCTCGACGACGGCGTACGCGCCCCCGTCTGGGTGTACGCCGCGACCCTCGGACTGCCGATCGGGTTCGTCCTCGCGATCGTGTTCGCGCTCCGGTCCGGTCGTCGCCGGCCCGATCTGCACGGCGACGTCGACGACAGCCGGGGTGCGCGATGACCTTCCACGCTCTCGACGCACTGCAACCCGCGACCGACGGCACGGCCCTGCGCCGCGCCTACAGCTGTTTCCCGTCCGGCGTGGTCGGGGTGTGCGCACAGATCGACGGCGTGCCCGTCGGGATGGCCGCCAGCTCGTTCGCGACGGTGTCGCTGGAGCCCGCGCTGGTGTCGCTGTGCGTGCAACACACGTCGTCGACGTGGCCGCGACTCCGATCGGCACCGAGCCTGGGTCTGTCGGTCTTCGCCGCCGACCAGGAGTCGCTGTGCACGCGCCTCGCCGGTCCGGCCGAGCACCGGTTCGACGGGTTCACCCCGCTCGTCGCCGACACCGGGTCGGTGTTCGTGCCCGGCGCGGCCGCCGTCCTCGACTGCACCGTCTACAACGAGGTGCCCGCGGGGGACCACGTCCTGGTGCTGCTGCGGATCGACACGCTCGACGCCGATCCGTCGGTGGAGCCTCTGGTGTTCCACGCCAGCACCTTCCGTGCCCTGGAAGCCCGCTCGGAGACGTCTACGCTGGGGGGATGACCTCCATCGGCCTGGGCATGCCCGTCGCGGCGTCGCCCCGACAGCCCGACGTCACGGGCATGCCGACGGCCGGACCCATGGTGGACACCCACGGCCGGGTGACGCGTGACCTGCGGGTGTCGGTGACCGACCGGTGCAATCTGCGCTGCACGTACTGCATGCCCGCCGACGGCCTCGACTGGATGCCGGACACCGAGTTGCTGTCCGCGACGGAGATGGTCCGCCTCATCCGGATCGCGGTCGACGAGTTCGGGGTGACGTCGGTGCGGTTCACCGGTGGTGAGCCGTTGCTCCGCCGCGACCTCGTCGACATCGTCGGCGCCGTGAGCGCACTGCCGGACGCGCCCGAGATGTCGGTGACGACGAACGGGCTGTCGCTGCGTCGCCACGCCCGCGCCCTCGCCGACGCCGGCCTGTCCCGCGTGAACGTCTCCCTGGACACCGTCGACCGTGAGCGCTTCGCCGCGATCACCCGCCGCGACCGGCTGCACGACGTCCTCGACGGACTGGCCGCCGCCCACGAGGCCGGCCTGCGTCCGGTTAAGGTCAACGCGGTCCTCGATCCCGACGGGGGCCTCGAGGACGCGCCTGCCCTGCTCCGCATGTGCCTCGAGAAGGGGTACTCGCTGCGGATCATCGAGCAGATGCCGCTCGACGCCGACCACGCGTGGTCGCGGGAGCGGATGATCACGGCCACACAGATCCACGAGCGGCTCTCGCGGGACTTCGAGCTGCTCCCCGACCCGCGCCCCCGGGGGGCCTCACCGGCCCAGACGTGGCTGGTCGACGGACACACCGCCGTCGACGCCGATGGTGCCGAGGTCCCCGCCCGCGTCGGGATCATCGCGTCGGTGACCCGCCCGTTCTGCGGCGACTGCGACCGCACCCGCCTGACCGCCGACGGCCAGGTGCGCACCTGCCTGTTCTCCACCACCGAGACCGACCTGCGCGCACTGCTCCGTGCCGGCGCCGACGACGAGGCCGTCGGGCAGGCGTGGCGGGTCGCGTCGTGGGGGAAGCTGCCGGGGCACGCCATCGACGACCCGTCGTTCCTGCAGCCCGACCGTCCGATGTCGGCGATCGGCGGATGACCGGAAAGCCACGGCGCCCCGTCGAGGTGCGGTACTTCGCGGCCGCGGAGGCCGCCGCCGGGCTCGCATCCGAAGTCGTCGAGATCGACCCGTCGACGACGCTCACGCAGCTGCGTACGCAGCTCGGCGCCGCGCACCCCGGACTGGCCCGCGTCCTCGACCGGAGCTCGTTCCTGCGCGACTCGGTGGTGGTGCGCGAGTTCGACATCCCGCTCGGCGACGCCTCGGTCATCGAGGTGCTGCCGCCGTTCGCAGGCGGTTGACCCGTCGGGCTCGTCCCGATGGTCCGATCTGCGAAATCGTGTGTGGCACATCATCGAACACCGGTGGGCGCGGATCACGGCTGATTTCTTCCCGCAGCGTGTCGCGAGAACTGTGAGGTTCTTCACATAACGGTGGGGTCACGGATCGGATACGGGATGGGTATCGACGCGCTCACCAGCATCGACGCGGTCACGCCGTCGAAACACGGCCCTGACAGGCGCGGACATGCGTCACCCGAAGGTATGACTCGGCGCCGTCGACCACGTAGCGTCCGTGGCGGTCACACCCGTGGCCACCACCAAGCCAGGCCCTGTTCACCGCGCCGAACCTCGTTCCACGGACAGGGCCACGTCAGACCAGACTTCAGGAACGAGGACGGGGGACCCACCTCGTCGACGGACACCAGACGGTGAACGGGGTCGACGAGGATCGGGCCGGATCGCGAGATCCGGATCCCTTGGGGTGAAGCTCCGCGACGCGGAGCCGGGCAACCTCTCAGCCCGAACCCGACAGCTCACCTCGCAGGCGCGTGGGGAGAGGAAAAACAGCACCTATGTCCGGACGTCATCGCAAGCAGTCCTCCGCCACCCGTACCGCCGCCAAGGTCGTTCTCACCTCCGCCGTCATCGGCGGCGGCGCGAGCGCCTTCTTCGGTGTCGGCGCCGCCTCCGCGGCCACCGACGACCAGTGGAACCAGGTCGCCCAGTGCGAGTCGGGCGGCAACTGGGCCATCAACACCGGCAACGGTTACCAGGGCGGCCTGCAGTTCAGCCCGAGCACCTGGGCCGGCCACGGCGGCACCGAGTTCGCGCCGACCGCCAATCAGGCCACCAAGGAGCAGCAGATCACCGTCGCCGAGCGCGTGCTCGCCGGCCAGGGCAAGGGTGCCTGGCCCGTGTGCGGCACCGGCCTCGGCGCGCCGACCCCGCGTTCCGCCCCGACCGACCTGCCGAAGGCGCCGAAGCTGCCCTCGGTCCAGGACGTGAAGGATCAGGTCGCCAAGTCGACCGACGACGTGAAGAAGCAGGTCGACGAGATCGTCGAGAACGCCCAGAAGCAGAACAAGATCGACCCGGCGATCGTCGGACTGTGGGAGCAGGCCAAGCGCAGCGGCATCACCCTCTCCGCCGACCAGATCGCCCTGTTCAACCAGAACAAGGGACTGATCCCCTTCCAGTGATCACCCCGTGATCTGAGCAGGGCCACACAGACGAAGGGCCCCGCACGAGACCTCTGGTCCGTGCGGGGTCCTTTTCCATTCCACAGCCCCCGTGCTTCCCGGTTCCCGGTTCCCGGTTCCCGCCGCCCTCACCCGTCGAGTGGGCAGTCGGAGGCGTCGAGTGGGCGCTCGGACGCGTCCAGTGGGCAGCAGACGCCCACTCGACTGCTCCTACCGCACACTCGACGTCTCCGACCGCCCACTCGACGCGGTGGGGTGCCAAGTCAGGCGGAGCCGACCCATTCGTCGGTGCCGTCGGCGAAGTGCTGGTGCTTCCAGACCGGCAGCGCGGCCTTCACGTCGTCGACGAGACGCGAGCAGGTCTCGAAGGCCGCGCGACGATGGTCGGCGGCGACCGCCACGACGAACGCCACGTCACCGATCGCCAGGTCCCCGACCCGGTGCGAGACGGCGACGGCGCGGACCCCGTCGGACTGTGCCGCGATGCCCGCGACCACGTCGGCGAGCACCTGATCCGCCGTCGGATGGGCCGTGTAGTGCAGCGCGCGCACCGAGCGCGCGCTGTCGTGGTCGCGCACGGCCCCGGTGAAGCACACGATCGCGCCGGCGGCGTCGTCGGCGACGGCCCGCTGGTGCTCGTCGGGGTCGAGGACGGCGTCGGTCACGACGGTCCGCACGACGCGGGCGCCGCTCATCGGTGGTCGCCGCCGCGGATCTGGTCGAGCGCGTGGTCGAGGACGGGCTCCAGCACCGACAACCCGTCGCGCACGCCACCGGTGGATCCCGGCAGGTTGACGACCAGCGTGGTCCCGGCGATCCCCGCTACCCCGCGCGACAGGATCGCCGTCGGCACCTGATCGGACCCGGCGGCGCGCACCGCGTCGGCCAGGCCGGGGATCTCGCGGTCGAGGAGCGGGCGGGTCTGCTCCGGGGTGACGTCGGTGGGGGTGAGTCCGGTGCCGCCGGTGGTCAGGACGAGCGTGGCACCGGCGTCGAGCGCCGCACGCAGCGAGGTTCCGACGGCGTCCCCGTCGGCGACGACGTCGACGTGCACGACGAAACCGCGTTCGGTCAGCCAGGCGTCGATGATCGGGCCGGTGCGGTCGGGGTAGGTGCCCGACGCGGCGCGGGTGGACGCGACCACGACGTGGGCGAGGCGATCAGTCACGCGTCCACCGACCGTGCTTGCCACCGGTCTTCTCGATCAGCCGGATGTCGGTCATGGAGGCCCGTGGGTCGAGGGCCTTCACCATGTCGTGCAACGTGAGTCCGGCGACCGCGACGGCGGTCAGCGCCTCCATCTCGACCCCGGTGCGATCGGCGGTCGCCGCGGTCGCGACCACCTCGACGGAGGACTCGCCGACGCGCAGGTCGACGGTGACCGACGACAACGCCACCTGGTGGCACAGCGGGATGAGGTCGGGCGTGTGCTTGGCGCCCATGATCGCGGCGATACGGGCGGTCGCGAGGACGTCACCCTTGGCGACGGATCCGTCGGCGATGGCCGCGACGACCTCCGGGGTCGTCCGGAACGAGCCGGCCGCGACGGCGACACGGTCGGTGACGGGCTTGCCGCCGACGTCGACCATGCGGGCGGCGCCGTCGGCGTCGACGTGCGACAGCCGACGGGCCGATTCGGTCACGGGGTCAGCGATTGACCGTGGTCTTGGCGTGCGTGTACGGCAGCTGGTCGACCGGGAGCGGGAACTCCGTCTCCCCGAACGGCGACAGCGCACCGGAGATCGAGGCGGCGAACTCCGACACCGCGTGCTCGTGATCGCCCTCGTCGCTCTGGGGCCACCCGTTGTCGACGTACCGCTTCTTGCTGCTCTTCTCGGCCACGGGCTCATTCTGCCATGCGGCCCCCTCCCTATGATCGATGAGATGACCTCGTCCGAGCGTGCGCGGCGTACCGCTACGGCGTCTGCGCCCGGCACCCTCGCCGAGGATCTCGCCGCCCGCTCCGACGACGCGCTCGTCGCGCTGCTCGCGGCCCGCCCCGATCTCGCCAGCCCGCCGCCTGCGGGAACGGCCGTCCTCGCCCAGCGCGCGCTGGCCGCCCCGTCGATCAACCTCGTCGCCGACGACCTCGATCTGCTCGGTGTCGCCGTGCTCGAGCAGATCATCCGGCTCTGCTCGGCTGCGGCCGGCCGCCGCGGCGACGAGGCACCCGGCCTCGGGACCACCTCGGCCGACGACGTCCGCGCGGCCCTCGCGGGTCGGGCCGACGACGCCGACATCGCCGCGCGGATCGACCTCCTGCGCGACCGCGCGCTCGTCTGGGGCCCCGACGACGCGCTGCGGACCGCTGCCCACGCCCCCGCAGCGCTGCCTGGACGCAGCCTGCACCTGACGGGGCCTCTCGCCGACCTCGACACCGAGGCACTGCGCTCCCGCATCGACGGTCTCGACGAGCGTGAGCGCGAACTCCTCGACACCCTCGCGCAGGGATCGCCACTCGGCCGGACCCGCGACGCCGCGCCGACCGCGGACCCCTCGCGCCCCGTCCCCCGACTGCTCGCCCTCGACCTGCTCGCCCGCGTCGACGACCAGACCGTCGAACTCGCGCCCGTCGTCGGCGCCGTGGTCCGGGGCGAGCGCACCCGGGGTCCCCACGACCTGCGCGAACCCGTCCTCGAGGCCGCCGACGGTCCGACGGCCGGACGGCGACGGTCCGGGGTGAAGGACGTCGACGCCGCAGCGGGTGGCGAGGCGCTCGAACTGCTCCGCCACGTCGCCGACACGCTCGACGTCCTCGGCGCGGCGCCGGCCGCGGTGTTGCGGTCGGGCGGGCTGGGCGTCCGCGAACTGCGGCGCGTCGCCAAGGCGACCGGTCTCGACACGACGCTGCTGGCCTTCGTCGTCGAGGTCGCCGTGGCTGCGCGACTGCTGGACAACGGGTTCCCCGATCCGCCGACCGGTGTCGGGGAGGCGGTGTGGGCACCGACCGTCGCGGTCGACACCTGGACGCACCAGCCGGCCGAGAAGCGTTGGCAGACCGTCCTCGAGGCGTGGTGGACGATGCCGCGCCGGGCCTGGCTGATCGGCGAGCCGAGCACCGAGGGCTCCCCCACACCCGCGCTGGCCGGCGACCTGCACGACGTCGCCGCACCGCTGGAACGACGGATGGTCGTCGCCGCGCTCGCCGGGGCGGAGCCCGGCACCTCCGTCGACGTCGACTCCCTGATGGAGCTGCTGGCGTGGCGTCATCCCCGCTGGCAGCGCCGCCTGCACCGTCGCTCGGTCGAGGCGACGCTCGACGAGGCGCGGATGGTCGGCGTCGTCGCGCGGGGGGCGCTCTCGTCGGTCGGACGGGCCCTGCTCGACATCACCGTCGACCGGGACCCGCGCCCGACGGCCCCCGAGTCCGACGTCGACAAGACGTTGCGTCTGGCGATGGCGGCCGCCCTGCCCGAGCCGATCGACTTCTTCCTCACCCAGGCCGACCTCACCATCACCGTGCCCGGTCCGTTGACACCCGAGCTCGCGGCCGAGCTGTCGGCACTGGCCGACCTCGAATCCGGCGGTGCCGCATCGGTGTACCGCGTCACCGAGGACTCGGTGCGGCGCGCGCTGGACACCGGACGGACCGGCACCGAGATCACCGGTTTCGTCGCCGCCCACTCCCGCACACCGGTGCCGCAGTCGCTGGAGTACCTCGTCGCCGACGTCGCCCGCCGCCACGGACAGCTCCGGGTCGGGGTCGCCACGTCGTTCGTCCGGTGTGAGGACGCCACGACACTCGCGGCGGTGCTCGCCGCGCCGGTGGCCGAGTCGCTGGCGCTGCGCGCGCTCGCACCGACCGTCGCCGTGTCGCAGGCACCCCTCCGTCAGGTGCTCGACGAGTTGCGCGCCGCGGGGTTCGCCCCGGCCGGAGAGGACTCACGCGGAGCGCTCGTCGACATGCGGGACCACGGTGTGCGCCTGCCCGGCGGCCGCGGTCCGCGCCGCGCACCCACCCGGCGGCCCGGGCAGATCGGCCCCGACCGCCTCGGCGCCGTCGTCGAGCGCATGCGTTCCCACGACGCGGCCGAGTCCGCCACCCCGGCCCGCGGCGCGGCGGCGGTCAGCGCGGGCGGCGGGGAGTCGGCGACCGCGCTGCTGGCGCTCGCGGTCCGCACAGGCCGACGGGTGCGGATCGGCTACGTCGACGCGCACGGGTCCGCGAGCAAGCACGTCGTGGTGCCGTCCTCGGTCGGCGCGGGGCAACTCGTGACCGGGGCGGCCGACGACGACGGCGGCGAGCGGTACTCCCTGCACCGCATCACCTCGGTGGAGTTGCTCGAGAACTGACTCTGACCTGCGTCGATCGCCGCCGGAGCTGTGGCGTCCGAGCAGGTGTGGACAATGGATGGGTGACCGATGGCCCGTTGATCGTCCAGTCCGACAAGACCCTGCTGCTCGAGGTCGACCACCCCCAGGCCGGGGAGGCCCGTGCCGCGATCGCGCCGTTCGCCGAACTCGAGCGCGCACCCGAACATGTCCACACCTACCGCGTGACCCCGCTGGCCCTGTGGAACGCGCGTGCCGCCGGGCACGACGCCGAGCAGGTGGTCGACGCCCTGGTGTCGCACTCCCGCTACGCCGTGCCGCAGCCGCTGCTGATGGACATCGTCGACACCATGGGCCGTTTCGGCCGTCTGCAGCTGGTCAAGAGCCCCGTGCACGGGCTCACCCTGGTCTCGCTCGACCGCGCCGTCCTCGAGGAGGTGATGCGCAACAAGAAGATCGCCCCCATGCTCGGCGCGCGCATCGACGACGACACGATCATCGTCCACCCCTCCGAGCGCGGCCACATCAAGCAGATGCTGCTCAAGATCGGTTGGCCCGCCGAGGATCTCGCCGGATACGTCGACGGTGAGGCGCACGCGATCGAGCTCGTCCAGGACGACTGGGAGCTGCGCGACTACCAGCAGCTCGCCGCGGACTCGTTCTGGGACGGCGGATCCGGCGTCGTCGTGCTCCCCTGCGGCGCGGGCAAGACCATGGTCGGTGCGGCCGCGATGGCCCGGGCCGGCGCGACGACGCTGATCATGGTGACCAACACCGTTGCCGGCCGGCAGTGGAAGCGTGAGCTGATCGCGCGCACCTCGCTCACCGAGGAGGAGATCGGCGAGTACTCCGGCGAGCGCAAGGAGATCCGGCCCGTCACCATCGCGACCTACCAGGTGATGACGCGGAAGTCGAAGGGCGAGTACAGGAATCTCGAACTCTTCGACTCCCGCGACTGGGGCCTCATCATCTACGACGAGGTCCACCTGCTCCCCGCGCCGGTGTTCCGGATGACCGCCGACCTCCAGTCACGTCGTCGCCTCGGGCTCACCGCCACCCTGGTCCGCGAGGACGGCCGCGAAGGCGACGTGTTCAGCCTCATCGGCCCGAAGCGCTACGACGCGCCGTGGAAGGACATCGAGAACCAGGGCTGGATCGCCCCGGCCGACTGCATCGAGGTCCGGGTCACCCTCACCGACAACGAGCGCCTGCAGTACGCGGTCGCCGAGGCGGAGGAGAAGTACAAGCTCTGCTCCACCGCCCACACCAAGGTCAACGTCGTGAAGTCGATCCTGGCCCGCCACCAGGGGTCACCGACGCTGGTCATCGGCGCCTACATCGACCAGCTCGAGGAACTCGGGCAGGCGCTCGACGCCCCGGTGATCCAGGGGTCCACCAAGAACAAGGATCGCGAGATCCTGTTCGACCGGTTCCGCAACGGCGAGATCTCGACCCTCGTCGTCAGCAAGGTCGCGAACTTCTCCATCGACCTGCCCGAGGCGTCGGTCGCCGTGCAGGTGTCGGGCACGTTCGGGTCGCGGCAGGAGGAGGCGCAGCGCCTCGGCCGCCTGCTGCGGCCGAAGAAGGACGGGGGCCAGGCCCACTTCTACTCGGTGGTCTCGCGCGACACCCTCGACGCCGACTACGCCGCGCACCGTCAGCGGTTCCTCGCCGAGCAGGGCTACGCGTATCGGATCACCGACGCCGACGACCTGCTCGGACCCGCCATCGGTGAGGGATCCGGGTCAGCCTGACGTCAGGACGTCGGCGCAGTAGCTGACCGGACTGGGCAGCCGGTAGGACAGCTGCTCACCGGTGGAGCACACGTTCGACGCCGACGACTCGACGCGCTGCTGCACCTTGATCACGGTCTTCGACACCGCGAGACCCGTTGCGGAGCAGTCGACCTCGGCGAAGTCGGTGACCGAGCCGGTCTCACCGGGCAGCGAATAGCACTTGCCCTCGCGCAGGTTCGGCGTCAGACAGAGCCGCCCCTTGCCGCGCTGGGTGAGGTGCAGGGCGTAGTCGTCGGTGCACTGCGCGCTCTCCCCGACCTTCTGCCCGACGTAGAAGCTGAAGTCGGTCGACGAGCAGTTCGCACGGTGCGGCGTCGCGGCGTCACTGGTGCCGGAGACGGTGATGCACTGGCCGACAGCGGTGTCGTCGATGTCGGAGATGTCCCGCGACTGCACGAACAGCCCGGCGACGACGACCGCGGCGAGCAGGACCACCGCGATGACCGACGCGACCACGACCCACTTCACCCAGGGACGTCGCCGCTGCGGCTGATCGCCCCACGGCGGGGGCGGACCACCCGGGAACGCCGTCGGCGCACCGGGATACGCGCCGGGCGGCGGTCCACCCGGTCCGGGGTACGCGCCCGGATACGGCTGCTGCGGGTACGACGGTGGACCGCCGTACTGCGGCGCCCCGTACTGCGGCGGCGAACCGTACTGGGGCGCCGCCCCGTACTGCGGCGGCGAACCGTACTGCGGCGGCGAACCGTACTGGGGCTCAGACCCGTACTGGGGAGTGCTCCCGTACTGCGGTGGCGAGCCGTACTGCGGTGGCGTCGCGGACTCGGGCGACCCGTACTGCGGATACGACGGCGGCTGCCCGTCGGACGGACCGGATGACCCGGGCGCGGGCTCCCATCCCTCGGGCGCGCCGTTGTCGGGGGTGCGGCCCTGGTCGTCGGGGCCGTCCTGCGGACCGCTCATCGGTTCACCCTAGCCGCGCGTCGGCGCCAGGCAGTACGCGATCGCGCGGGGGTGTTCGGTCCCCCACGCCGCCTGTCCGCCCGGGCAGGCGATGCGCGCGGTGCCGTCGGCGCGACGCGTCACCGCGTAGATCGGCGAGTCCGCGGCACCCGCCACCGTCGAACACCCTTTGCGCTCGTGCCGGGCGGCGCGACGGGCCGCCGATCCGTCACCCCCGGTGGGCAGCAGATAGCACCGGCCCTGTCGGAGGTCGGGCACGAGACAGATCGCGTCGCCCCCGATCTCCACCCGGAGATCGGGGGCGAGTTGCGGGGAGCCGGAGACCGTCGCGGGGCACCCGGCCCGGCCGGTGGGCCTCGCCGCCACGTAGAAGGTCATGCCGTCACCGGTGCAGCCGACGGCGTCGACGGCCACCGCGTCGTTGCCACGATCGTTCACCACCACACACCCGCCGACGGTGACGTCGGCCGAGGTGCGGACCGCACCCCGACCACCGATGACCGCGACCACCGCGACGGCGACCAGCAGCACCACGATCACCACGACCGCGACGAGCAGCGGTCGCGTCCGCCGTCTTCGCACGTCGGTCACCCGAGCGACCCTACGACCGAGCGGTCCGTCGGCGCTGTGACAGCCTGGTCGGATGAGCACCGTCGCCCGTCTCGCCCCCTTCGCCACCACCGTGTTCGCGGAGATGTCGCAGCTCGCGGTGGCGCACGAGGCGATCAACCTGGGGCAGGGCTTCCCGGACACCGACGGCCCGCGGTCCCTGCTCGACGCCGCCTGTGCGGCGATCACCTCGGGCGCGAACCAGTACCCGCCGGGCCCGGGTGTGCCCGCGCTGCGCCGCGCCGTCGCCGATCAGCAGTCCCGCACCTACGGACTCGACTACGACCCCGACACCGAGGTCCTGGTCACCGTCGGCGCCACCGAGGCGATCGCCGCGTCCGTCGTCGGGCTGGTCGAGCCGGGCAGCGAGGTGGTGCTCGTCGAGCCCTTCTACGACGCCTACGCCGCCGCGGTCGCGATGGCCGGCGGGTTCCGGCGGTCCGTACCGCTCGTCGCCGACGGCGACGGGTTCGTCCTCGACCGCGAGGCTCTCGCCGCGACGGTCAGCGACAAGACCGCGGCGATCGTCGTCAACAGCCCGCACAACCCGACCGGTTCGGTCCTCTCCGACGACGATCTCGCGGCGATCGCCGCCGAATGCGTCGAGCACGACATCATCGTCATCAGTGACGAGGTCTACGAGTACCTCGTCTTCGACGACCGCGAGCATCGCTCCATCGCGTCCCTCCCCGGGATGCGCGACCGCACGCTCCGCATCTCCAGCGCGGCCAAGACGTTCAACGTGACCGGCTGGAAGGTCGGGTGGGTGAGCGGCCCGGAACGTCTGGTCGCGGCCGTGCGTACGGCCAAGCAGTTCATGACGTTCGTCGGCAGCGGCCCGTTCCAGCCGGCGGTCGCCGGCGCACTCGACGCCGAGATGGAGTGGGTGCACGCCAATCGCAAGGACCTGCAGCGCAAGCGTGACCTGATCTCGGAAGCATTGGTCGACATCGGGTTCCGCGTCCACCGCACGGAGGGCACGTTCTTCGTCTGCGCCGACCCGCGTCCGCTGGGCATCACCGACGGCGAGGCCCTGTGCCGCGACCTGCCCGGCACGTACGGCGTGGCCGGTGTGCCGGTCAGCGCCTTCGTCGACCGTCGTGAACCCTGGCAGCACCTCATCCGCTTCGCGTTCGCCAAGCGCGACGAGGTGCTGCACGAGGGGATCGAACGCCTCCGCCGACTCGCCGGCTGACCTTCTCGACCGGTCGCGAGAAACCGCTCGCACACACGTTCGATCATGGGTAATCTGGCGGTCATGACCTCCGCGGGCACCCAGGGGTCGTTGTTCGCCGCCGACGACGCCGAACCGACCGTCGCCTCCCTCGGCTCGTCCGTGCGTCGGCGGGTCCTCACCGACGGCGCCTGGGTCGACGTCCGCCCCGGATTCCTCGACGGCGCCGACGCCCTGTTCGACCATCTGCGCGCCACGGTGCCCTGGCGCGCCGAGCGCCGCCAGATGTACGACCGCGTCGTCGACGTCCCGCGCCTGCTGTGCACGTATCACGAGGACGAGCCCCTCCCCCACCCCGTTCTCGTCGAGGCGCGCGCCGCGCTCTCCGCGCACTATCGCGAGCAACTACCGGAGGGGTTCGCGACGGCCGGGATGTGTTGCTACCGAGACGGTTCTGACAGCGTCACGTGGCACGGCGACACCATCGGCCGCGGCAGCACCGAGGACACGATGGTCGCGATCATCTCGCTGGGGTCACCGCGGCCGCTGATGCTGCGCCCCCGTGGTGGTGGCGCGTCGCTGCGATTCGTCGTCTCGCACGGCGACCTGCTGGTCATGGGCGGCAGCTGCCAGCGCACCTGGGAGCACGCCGTCCCGAAGGTCTCGGGTGTGGGCCCCCGCATCAGTGTGCAGTTCCGGCCTGTCGGAGTGTTCTGAGACGGGGCGTCAGAGGTCGTAGGTGACGCCGGTGAGCTTCTCCGAGGCGATCCACAGCGCCTGCGCGACGGACTCGTCCCGTGCCTTCGACAGCGGCTTGGTCAGCACCGGTTCGCCGCGCATGCCACCGAGGTCCTTCGGCCCGTAGAACGCACCCGACGCCGCATCGGGCGAGGTCGCGGCGTACAGCTCCGGCAGCGCACCGTTGGCCGCGGACTGGCCGACGAGGAAGTTGCTCACCGTCATGAGGCGGTCGTAGAGCGACTCCGTGTGGGACTGCAGATTCGTGCTCGCGTAGCCGGGGTGCGCGGCCATCGAGCCGATGGTCGACCCCGACCGGCCCAGGCGGCGAGCCAGCTCGAACGCGAAGTGCAGGTTCGCGAGCTTCGACTGTCCGTAGGCGGTCCACCGCTCGTATCGACGGCGGTCGTAGTTGAGGTCGTCGAGACCGATCTTCCCGAGAGCGTGCGCGAACGACGACACCGTGACGACGCGGTCGGTGATCTTGGGCAGCAGCAGTCCGGTCAGGGCGAAGTGACCGAGATGGTTGGTACCGAACTGCATCTCGAAGCCGTCGGCGGTGCGGCCCTTCGGCACGGCCATCACGCCGGCGTTGTTGACGAGCACGTCGACCTTCTCGACGCTGTCGGCGAACTCCCGCACCGACGCGAGGTCGGCGAGGTCGAGTCGCGAGACCGTGGCGTTCGCACCGATCTCCTGCGCGACGGGCTGCGCCTTCTCGGTGGAACGGCACGCCAGGATCACCGACCCGCCCGCGGCGCCGATCGCCTTCGCCGCCTCGGCGCCGAGTCCGCTGTTGGCGCCGGTGATCACGAACGTCCGGCCGGTCTGATCAGGGATGTCGCTCGTCGTCCAGCTCACGGTCGCGATCCTACGTGCGGCGAACGTGAACTCGTGCCGCGGTCACAGCCGGGCGGGGCCGCTCCTATGCTGCGGACATGACCGCGCCGACCTACGACTCCGTCGCCGCGGCGGCCGCGACCATCGCCGGCGTCGCCCACCGCACCCCCGCGGTGACCTCTCGGCTGCTCGACGAGATGGTCGGGGCCACGTTGTTCCTCAAGTGCGAGAACCTGCAGCGCGCAGGCGCGTTCAAGTTCCGCGGGGCCTACACCGCCGTGTCCCGACTGCCCGCCGACCGCCGTCGCGCCGGTGTGCTCGCCTACTCGTCGGGCAACCACGCCCAGGGCCTCAGCCTGGCCGCGCAGCTGCACGACGTCCCCGCGACCATCGTCATGCCGCACGATGCGCCCGCGCCGAAGGTGGCGGCGACGCAGGGCTACGGCGCGACGGTCATCCGCTACGACCGCTACACCCAGGACCGTGTCGCGGTGGCGGGTGAGATCGCCGAGCGGACGGGAGCGTCGATCATCCCGCCGTTCGACCATCCAGACGTCATCGCGGGGCAGGGCACCGCCGTCGCCGAACTGCTCTCCGACGTCGACGACCTCGATGTCCTGCTGGTCCCGCTGGGCGGCGGCGGGTTGCTCAGCGGGTCACTGCTGTCGGCCGGCGCGCTGTCTCCGACCACCGAGGTCTACGGCGTCGAACCGGCCGCCGGCGACGACGCGCTGCAGTCACTGCGAGCAGGGCACATCGTCGAGATCCCGACGCCGCGGACCATCGCCGACGGCGCACAGACCACCCGCCTCGGCGACCGCACGTTCCCGATCATCCGGGAGCACGTCACAGACATCCTCACCGCCGACGACGACGCGCTGCGCCACGCGATGGGGCTGTTGGCCACCCGCGCGAAACTCGTCGTCGAGCCGACGGGTGCCCTCGGTCTCGCCGCGGCGATCGGTCACCGCGACCGGTTCGCGGGCAGTCGTGTGGGCATCGTCATCTCGGGCGGGAACGTCGACCCGACTCTGTTCGCCACCGCGGGCTGACCTGCGACTGGAATACAAACGGACCGCGGTCCATTATAGGGACATGAAGAACATCGGTTTCCTGTCGTTCGGGCACTGGACGCCCTCTCCGCAGTCTGCGACGCGGTCCGCGGCCGATGTGCTCCTCCAGTCCATCGACCTCGCCGTCGCCGCCGAGGAGCTCGGCGCGGACGGCGCCTACTTCCGTGTGCACCACTTCGCGCGCCAGCTCGCGTCGCCGTTCCCGCTGCTGTCCGCGGTCGGGGCACGCACGTCGCGCATCGAGATCGGCACCGGCGTCATCGACATGCGCTACGAGAACCCGCTGTACATGGTGGAGGACGCCGGTGCGGCCGACCTCATCTCCGGCGGCAGGCTGCAGCTCGGCATCAGCCGGGGATCGCCGGAGCAGGTGATCGAGGGCTACAAGTACTTCGGCTATGCGCCCGCGGAGGGCGAGACCGACGCCGACATGGCCCGGCGCCACACCGCGGTGTTCCTGCAGGGCCTCGAGGGCGAGGGCTTCGCCCGCCCCAACCCGCGGCCGATGTTTCCCAACCCGCCGGGACTGCTCCGGCTCGAGCCGCACTCCGCGGGTCTGCGGGAGCGGATCTGGTGGGGCGCCGGGACACGGGCGACCGCGGAATGGACTGCGCAGCAGGGCATGAACCTGATGAGCTCGACACTGCTCACCGAGGACACGGGTGTCCCGTTCCACGAGCTGCAGGCCGAACAGATCCGCGTGTTCCGCAAGGAGTGGCAGAACGCCGGACACGCGTTCACGCCGCGGGTGTCGGTGAGCCGCAGCATCTTCGCGATCACCGACGACCGTGACCGCGCGTACTTCGGTCACGGGGGCGAGGAGTCGGATCAGGTCGGCCACATCGACGGCGGCATCGCCCGGTTCGGCCGGTCCTATGCCGACGAGCCGGACAAGCTCGTCGAGCAGTTGGCCGAGGACTCCGCGATCGCCGAGGCCGACACGCTGCTGCTGACCGTTCCCAACCAACTCGGCGTCGAGTACAACGCCCACGTCATCGAGTCGATCCTGACCCACGTGGCGCCGGAACTCGGCTGGCGCTGAGTTCTCTCGCCCGACCCCCGTCTGCCCGGCAGGCGGGGGTCGCGTCGTCTCCACCTCGTGGTGGGCACCTGCAGCCGTTCGTTGGCACTCGGAGCCGTTCATTGGGCAGTTGGGGCCGTTCGTTGGGCACTCGGAGCCGTTCGTTGGGCACTTGGAGCACCCGCTCGCGCTGAAAGATGCTCCGGCTGCCCAACAATTGGTCCCGGGCGCCCAACAAACGGTTCCGGGCGCCCAACAAACGGTTCCGGGCGCCCAACGACTGGTCCCGGCTGCCCAACAGACGGCTCCCGGCTGCCAAACAGGTGGCGCGGGGCCGGGTCAGGCGCGCTTGCTCCACAGCATCGACAGCGGTCGACGGAGGAACCCGTCGACGAGGTCGGTGAAGCTCACGTCCGAGTCGCCGACGAGCTCGACCGGCGCGTGGACGTCGGTCGGCGCAGCGCGTCCGCGCAGCGACACCTGACCGATGGCGGTCCACTCGAAGTACTCGTCGTGCTCGGCGATCACGGTCGGCTCGCCGTCGTCGTCGACGGCGTCCGCGACGAGGCTGCTCACGGCGGCACCGCTGGCGAGCACGTTGGACCGGCTCTGCTTCGCGACGTCGGCCAGACGCGCGCACTCGTTCACCGGGTCGCCGATGACGGTGTACTCGTAGCGGGACTCGGCGCCGATGTTGCCGGCGAACACCCGACCGCTGGACACGCCGATCCCGACGCGCAGCGGATGGATCTCCTCGAGTTCGGCGCCGAGCTCCCGTGCCGCGGCCAGGGCGGCCGCGGCGGGATCGGGCACGGCGTTCGGGGCGCCGAACACGGCCAACGCCGCGTCGCCCTCGAACTTGTTGATGAAGCCGTCGTGGCGGGCGACGACGTCGGCGACGATGGTGAAGAACCGGTTGAGGCTGGCCGCGACGGTCTCGGGATCGGTCGACTCGGCGAACCGCGTCGACCCCTCGATGTCGACGAACAGCACGCCGACATCGGCCTGCGATCCGTGCATCCCGATGTCGGTGCGCAGCGCTCGGGCGGCGACCTCGGTGCCGACGTGCCGCGCGAACAGGTCGCGTAGCCGGTCCCGCTCGGCGAGGCCGTCGACCATGGTGTTGAAACCGTCCTGCAGTACGCCCAGCTCCGACGAGTCGTACACGTCGACGCGCGTGGAGTAGTCGCCGTCGGCGACGCGTTCGACCGCGCCGCGGATGTCGCGCAGCGGGTCGGTGATGGACCGGGTGACCAGCGCGATCGCCCTGACGCCGCTGGCGAGACAGATGATCGCCAGGACGACGGTGGGGATGTCGAGCACGGTGTCGCTCGGCGGTACCCAGCCGATGGCACGCCCGACGTTGACCAGGACGATGCCACCCAGCGGGACACCGCTGACGGCGATCCACAGCACGATCATCCGCTCGCGGACACCGAGGATCGGCTCCGGCGGCGGGGAGTCCCGCATCGCGGCGGCCACCAACGGACGGCCGACGCGCTCGAGGATCATGTACGTAGCCGCAGCGCACGACGCCCCACCGAACGCGAAGGCCGTCGCGATGATCAGGAGGTCGATCCCGCCGAGGTCCCGCCCCGCGACGGCCGCGTAGGCCACGACCCCAGCGACCCACCCGACGCCCGTGGCGACGACACCGGTCAACGGCATGCGCTGCAGGGAGAGTCGGCGTCGCTTGTCCGCGGCCGCACCGGAGAGATACCACTGGATGTGGGGACGGAGCACCGCGATGGCGGCGACGAAGTCGATGGTCGCACCGACGAGCAGACCCCAGAAGACGCCGGACACGCTTTGGCCGCCGGCGCCGAGTGTGAGGTGGCCACCGGAGGTCGTGAGAGCGACGAGGAGCGCGGTCTCGAGACCGACGGCCACGTTGGCGAGGATGATGCCCACCGTCGCGAAACCCATCAGGCGCGAGGCGACGACGCGCCTGTCCTGATGGTGATCGTGTCCGGTCATGGTGCAGCTCGTTTCGTCTCGGCAGTCTTGGTCAGGCAGCCATCGCAAGTCGAGTTGCAATCAGCTTACAGAGCGCAACTACGGTTGCGTTAGGCTCATTCCGTGTCGTCAGCCACAGCGGGCCACCGTCGCGGCAAGGCAGTCCGCGACAACGTCCTCTCCGCAGCCCTGAACGAGCTGCTCAACGTGGGTGTCGACGGCGTGACGGTCGCATCCGTGGCGGAGGCCGCCGGCGTGCATGTGACATCCATCTACCGGCGCTGGCGCACCCGGGAGCAGCTCATCACCGACGCGGTGCTGAGCCACCTGGACCCGCTCGCGATCGAGGTCCCCGACACGGGGTCGGTCCGCGACGACCTCATCGCCCTGCTGGCCGGCCTCGACGAGTCCATGTCGTCGCCCCAGAACTGGGCTCTGCTGCGTCTCGCGACGATGCCAATCGAGATCGAGCGTCTCGAGGAGGCGCGTCGTCGTATCGCCGACGAGCGCATGACCGAGGTCGCGACGATCCTCGACCGCGGCGTCGAGCGCGGCGAGATCGCGTCCGGCGTCGATCACCGCCTCGCTCTGGAGGCGATGTACGGACCGATCTACGCGCGCAGGCTCCTGGCACACGAACAGGTCGACGAGGCCTACCTGGAGGGCCTCGTCGACCTGTTCTTGAACGGCATCCGCGCCCGCTGACTACCGGCGGACGCCGAGGTACAGCATCGCCAGATCGGATCGCGCGGAGCGTCGTTCCTGTTCGATCCGTTCACGGCGCAGGCGGTGATGGCGCTCCCGGTCGGCGCGGCTCGCCGCGACGCGATGCCGCGTGAGACGCGAGACCAGCTGCGTCAGAACGGTTGTCGGCGACAGGCGGCTGGAGACCGCCGGCGCCGGGATGCGGGTCGTGATGACCATGGGCTGCCTCCTCGGGTCGGTGTGGGACGTGACACCGAGGACGGTAGGACGTCGGTCAGCCGACTGTCATCCGAATTTCCGCGTGATCACGCGGCTTTGGTCGCCTCGATCTCGAGGGTGATGGTCACCTTGTCGCCGACGACGGTCCCGCCGGTCTCCAGCGGCATGTCGATCGAGATCCCGAAGTCCTTGCGGTTCAACTCGATCGACGCCTCGAAGCCCGCGACCTCGCCGTGGCCCATGCCGGGGTTGACGCCGTTGAACTCGAGCGGCATCGAGACGGTCTTGGTGACACCGCGCAGGGTGAAGTCACCGGTGAGCACGTAGTCACCGTTGTCGCCGGTCACCGACGTCGAGACGAAGGTCGCGGTGGGGTGGTTGTCGGCGTCGAAGAAATCGGCGGACCGGATGTGGGCGTCGCGCTGCTCGTTCTTGGTATTGATCGAGCGGACGTCGATCTCGGCGCGCACCGACGGCGTGCCGTCCTCGGCGACGGTGATCTCGCCGCCGAAGGTGTCGAACGTGCCGCGGACCTTGCTCACCATGAGGTGGCGGACCGAGAAAGCGATGGCGGAGTGGACGGTGTCGATGGTCCAGGTGCCGGCGGCGAGACCGGCGGCGGTTGCGGTGGTCATGGGAACTCCTCGAAGCGCGGTGGGTCGGCCTGTCCGGCCCGTCGAGAACTATAAGCGGACCGCGGTCCGAATCATTCCTCGCCCGCCGATCGTGATCGGGGTCACGCCACGAGCGCGTCCCGGGCGGTTCGAGGTGCGCGGCCTAGCAGGTCGGTGAGCAGCCGGTCCACGCCCGCGAAAAAGCCCCCGGCTGCCGCCTCGTACATGCCGAGGGAGAACCGCACCTGCGGCTCCGGCGCCCCGGCGGCGACCTGTTCGCCGACCCACTGCTCGGAGTCGACGACCTCGACGCCGACCGCCCGCCCGACGAGCGTCGAGGCCGACTCCGCCACGTCCGCGAAGGTCGGCGCCTCGGGCGCGGTGATCGTCACGGGCCCGTCGTACGCCCCGTCGGACAGGATGATCGCCGCCGCGGCCTCGGCCGCGTCCTCGCGTGCGGTCCACGAGACGGGCCCATCAGCGGGGATGCGGATGACGCCTGTCGATCGCCACGGTCCGGCCAGCCACCCGAGGCTGTGGGCGTAGAACCCGTTGCGCAGAGACGTCCAGGGGAGTCCGCAGCGCGCCAGCGTCTCCTCGGTCGCGGCGTGGTCGCGCGCGGGGGCGAACGGACTGTTGGCGGCGGCCCCCTGATGGCTGGTGTAGAGGATCCGACCCACGCCGACGTCCACTGCGGCGGCGATCGCCGCGCGGTGCGACACCACGGCGTCGGCGAACGGGTCGTTCGACGACACCAGGAGCAGCTGGTCGGCACCGTCGAACGCGGCGGGCAGCGATGCGGGGTCCGCGTAGTTGCCACGCCGGACCCCGACACCACGCTCGGCGAGATGACGCGCCTTGGCGGGGTCACGGGTCACGACGGCGAGGTCCTCGGCCGGCAGGCTCGCAAGCAGGTGGTCCGTGGTCGCGCCGTTGAGGGCACCCGTGGCGCCGGTGACGATGATCATGCTGGTCCTATCATTGATTCGGTACAAGCGTTTCCGTTGATAACATCGACGATAACAGATCGTTGTTATCGTCGGAACATGACGAGCGCGCAGCACGACGAGGACCGCGACGACGTCCGTGTCCGCATCGTCGAGGCCGCCGCCCACCTGCTCACCGACCACGGCCCGTCGGCGGTCACGACGCGCGGCGTCGCCCAGGCGGCGGGCGTCCAGCCACCGACGATCTATCGCCTGTTCGGTGACAAGGACGGGCTGCTCGAGGCGGTCGCCGAGCACGTCATGGCCGAGTTCGTCGCCCACAAGGCTGCCGAGGTCGCCGCGACACCGCACGGTGTCGATCCCGTCGACGACCTCCGCGACGGGTGGTACCGGCAGGTCGAGTTCGGTCTCGCCCATCCGTCGCTGTTCCACCTCTTCGGTGATCCCGAGCGCGTCGTCCGGTCGGAGGCCGCGCGGGAGGGCCGCCACGTGTTGGCTCGACGGGTGCGTCGGGCCGCCGCCACGGGTCGACTGCGGGTGGACGAGTCGCGTGCCGCGGACATGATGTCGGCCGCGGCCAACGGCGCCGTCCGCGTGTTGTTGTCGACTCCCGACGCGGCCGCGGACTCACCTCTGGCCGACGATCTCTGGCACGCGGTGGCCGCGGCGATCCTGACCGACGCCCCGGACGATCCGCGAGATGCGGTCAGCGCCGCCGTGGTCGGATTCCGTACCGTCGCTCCGCATGTCGGCGGCCTCAGCGACGCGGAACGGTCCCTGCTCCTGGACTGGCTGGATCGCATCGTGGCGGCCTGCGGCCGGGACGAGTGACGGTCAGCGCCAGGCGAAGACGGGTTGCTCGAGATCGGCGACGCGGGTCGCACGACCCGCGAGGACCTCGGCGAACTGGTAGATCACGGCGGCGGTCGGCGCATGGATGAGTGCACCGAGGATCGGTAATTGGATCACCGGCCGCGGTGACTCCGGGATCGTGACGAACCGCGGCTCGACGGCGATCTCGTCGAGGCCCGCGAAGTAGAGGTGGGCCACCTCGTCGGGGTTGGGCGCGACTTCCCGGTCGGCGCCGGCCCAGCACACGACGGGTGACATCACGAAACCCGAACGGGTGGCGTAGTCGTCGAGTCGGCCGAGCACGGCGTCGCGACCGACGTGGACGCCGACCTCCTCGTCCAGTTCTCGCAGCGCCGCATCGACCTCGTCCTCACCGGGGTCGATCGATCCACCCGGGAGCGCGAACTGGCCGGGGTGGTTTCGCATCTGCTCGGGGCGCCGCAGCACCCAGATGCCGCACCGGCCCTCGACCACGGTCACCGTGACGGCCACCGCGGCCCGCCGCGCGCCGGGGAGATCGATCCGGCGCACCTCGAACGCGTCGAGGCGCGCGGCGATCTGCTCGGGGGTCACCCGATCACTGTGCACCCTCGGCGTCGGCGGCGGTCACGGCACCCGATCGGGACGATGCGTCGACCAACCTGCGGGACACCTGCGCGACCGGGATGTTCGACTCCTGCGACAGCGTCGCCAGCATCGAGAACGCGCGGTCCGCGCCGACCCCGAAACGCTCCATCACCACCCCTCACGACTCCATCGCGATGACGCCGTCGTCAGACCGCCTGATCAGCCCTTCGGACTCGAACGCCGAGAGCCATCCCTCCATCGGCCATCGACCCCAACGTCTGTGGAACACCGCCGAATTGGACACTATGTCGGCGAGGTGTTCGCGCGGCGGCCGCGACACGGGGTGGTGCTGGTGGTAGGCGTCGGCGCCGCCCACCCACGACATCGCCACGCCCACACCTGCGGCTGTGGCCGCGAAATCGGTGTCCTCGCAGCCGTATCCGGCGTACTCGTCGCAGAACCCGCCGACGCGGAGGAACACGTCGGGGTGCAGCGCGAAGGACAGGGACCAGAACAGGTCGGGATCGTCGACGCGCCACAGTTCTCCGACGGGCGGCGCCGGACGCGCCGGATGAGGGTCGGTGTGCACCGACCAGTCGTCCGGCCACGCATCGCCCGGGATTCCCGGCGGCAGATAGGTGACCGGGCCGCAGAGGATCTCGTCCGGTCGGATGGCGCCGGCCTCGACGTAGCGGCGCAGGGTGTCCGGAGCGGGGATGCAGTCGACGTCGAGGAACACCACGAGCGTGCCGCCCGCCGCGGAGGCGGCCTCGGCGCCGAGGTTGCGTGCCCGGGCGAGAGGGAGGCGGCCGTCCGGATCACGGGGACAGTCCACGACGACGGTCGGGACATCGGCGTCCCGGACGACATCAGCGATCTGGGGGTCGTCCATGGCCACCACGACGTGCATCGCCGCTGTGGTCGAGGCCGCGAGTCCGCGCCGCTGCGCGCGCAGATGAGCGTGCCGTCCCGACACCACGGTGACCACGGCGACGGTCGGTGTCATGCGGCCACACCGGCGATCGCCTCGGCTGCCCGTCGGGCGGCACCGGTGGTCTGCAGATCGGCCCACCGCGAGGTCCCGAGCGCGAGGGCGTCGTCGATGGCGTCGGCGATGCTCGCGGGTGTCGGCCACTCGCCGCGGACAGCGGCGACGCCGTGATCGGCGAGCGCGGCGGCGGTCCGTGACTGCTCGGCGAAGGGCCGCGCCTGCGGCACGATCACCGCAGGTCGCGCGGCCACGGCCACGTCGGCCACCGCGTTCTGGCCGGCGTGGGTCACCACGACCGCCGACGAGGTGAGCACCGGCCAGACGTCCGCGGTCCACGGGGCGCCCTGCGCACCGACGGCACGGAACCGGAATCGCTGGTCCGCGGCCTGCCAGCGGGCGACGTCGTCGAGGGTGACCGCTCCGCCGCCTGCACCTCCGAGCACCGTGACCACGGGGCGGCCCTCGAGGCTCGGGGTCGGTCGCGGTCGACCCTCGAACCTGCTGATGCTGCCGACCCAGGTGGTGGTGGCGGCGCGCGCGGCCAGCCACGGCGGGTCGTACACCGCGCGCGACCACGGCGCGATGATGGCGTCGGCGGCGTCGTACGCC
This sequence comes from uncultured Williamsia sp., assembly GCF_947494875.1. Lineage (GTDB taxonomy): Bacteria > Actinomycetota > Actinomycetes > Mycobacteriales > Mycobacteriaceae > Williamsia_A. The sequence continues at coordinate 103,345 of NZ_CANLWM010000006.1, read as the reverse complement.
GCGGCGTGTGCGCGGTCGTCGCGGTCGCCGGGCATGGCCATCACGACGACCGGCACGCCCATCAGCCGCACGAACAGCGCCACCTCGACGGAGACGTCGACGACGACCAGCGAGGGCCTCGTCCGCTCCACCCAGGACGCGATCGCGGCCATCCGCGCCGTCAGCCCGGGCGTCTGCCGGGGCGCCCAGTGCACGACGCCGCCGGCGCTCGGGTCCGCGGCCTCCGAACCCGGGGCCACGTCCATGGGCAGCCGGAACCAGACCGCGGCCGCGTGGCCGGCCGGGCGGGGTCGGGACGAGAGCACGGTGACGGGCTCGTCCAGCGCTCGTGCGATCGAGTCCGACCGGTGCGCGTGACCCATCCCCTGGTGGTGGACGTACCAGCCGATCATGCGATGGACCTCTCGTCCTCGCGGACCCCTCGGCCCCGGGCCACGACCTCGCGGTAGAGGTCGACGTAGGCATCGACCATCTGCTCCGACGAGCAGTGCTTCTCGGCCCGACGACGCGCGGCGGCCCGCGAGAGCCGTGCCGCTCGCGGGATGGCGGCGGCCAGGGCGGCGACGTCGTCCCCGGGGGCGAGCACACCGCACTCGGCGTCGACGATCTCCGGCACCCCTCCGCGACTGAACGCGGCCACGGGCGTGCCACAGGCGAGCGCCTCGGCGACGACGAGCCCGTACGGCTCCGCCCACACCGGTGTCACCAGCGCGACCGACGACGACCCCACCAGCGCCGCGAGGTCGGCGCGATCGAGATGCCCGACGTACTCGACGTCGTCGCCGAGACGGGGCTCCACCTGGTCCGCGAAGTACGCCGGGTCGTAGACGGGTCCGGCGACCCGCAGTCGCACGCCCGCCATCCGCGCGGCGTCGATCGCCAGGTGTGTGCCCTTCTCCGGCGTGATCCGTCCCGACCACACCGCCTCCGTCCCACCGGGTCCGACGGGCCAGTCCGACAACGGGATCCCGTTGCGGATGACCGTCAGTTCGGGCACCACCGACGACCATTCGGCGGCGTTGAAGTGGCTGACCGCCGCGTACGTGTTCACGTCCCGCGGCGCCAGCGCCACAGCCGATTCCAGCCACGGGACCGGCGGGGTGTGCAGCGTGGTGATCATCGGCATCGGCAACGTCGCCGACATCGCGGGCGGCAGGTAGTGCAGCGAATGGTTGTGGATGACGTCGAAGTCCTCGGCGAGATGGCCGGCGAAATCGAGCATGACGCCGAGGTAGGCGTGGTGCTCCTTCACGGCGGTCGGGGTCATCGCGGGGTCGAGGAGCGACGCGGGACTGAGGTCGAGGGTGTGCACCGGCAGGGTCGTGATGTCGTGGTCGAGCGACGATCCGGGTGCGGCGAACAGACTGACCTCGTGGCCACGTTCGCGCAGGGCCCGCGAGAGGTTGTAGACGTGCGCCTCCAACCCACCCGCGAACGGCTGCTCGATGGGGAAGCTCGAGGACGCGAGCACCGCGATCCGCAGCGCACCCGCCCGGCTCACAGGCTCACCATGGCCCGGCGGTAGATCTCGGCGTGCGCGGCGGCGACGGCATCCCGTTCGCGCCGACGCTCGTCCGGATCCGCGGCACGCGACGTGCCCACGCACGCCACGACCGCGTCCACCGCCGTCGCCAGCGAAGCGATGTCGACGCCGGCGTCGTCGAATCCGTAGGTGGTGCAGCCGTGTTGCTCGTCGAAGTAGCCGCACCGCGGTGCGATCACCGGCGTGCCCAGGTCGTGGCATGCCTCGAGCCACCCCGAGTGCGTCCCGAACCTGTACGGCAGCACTGACGCGTCGATCTCCCGCAGGTAGGCCCACAGTGCGTCGTCGTCGAACCGGGGATGCACACGCAGTTCCAGGCGGGGATCGTCCGCGAGAGAACGGAGTCTGTCGACGACGGTGGGCGCGAACCAGGTGCTCGCGGGGTCGACGACGGCGTCGTCTAGGTCGACGCGGACGCACACGTCGTCGCGATCGCGGGCGATGGCGAGCAGCGCGCGGGCGACGGGGACCGGATCACTGTTGGCGCGGAGGTGTTTCGCGTGCACGCCCAGGACCGTCGGAGCACCGGTTCGTGCGCGTCCGGCGAAGGAGTCGAGGGGGACGACGTGCGGGTGCGGGACGACAGTGGCGCGTACACCCCACCGGTCGGCGATCTCCCGCGCTGCGCCGTCGGTCAGGGTGATGACCTCGGCCGCGGCGGGGACCAGCACGGCCAGACGGGCGAGATGTGCGGTCGGGTCGACCTCGTGGGGGTTGTGGAGGTCGTGCACGGTGAGCACCAGCGGCACGCGGTGCGTCGTCAGCGCCGCGACCGTGTCGGACAGCTCCGCGGGTGTCGACGACTCGAACCCGAAATGCACGTGCAGCACGTCGATCTCGATGGCGTGCTCGGCGATCCAGTCCGGACGCAACATGACAGGCGGCCACCACTGGCCGGGTGAGGTGGCACCGACCGGCGTCGGATCCGGTGGGCGGACGACGCGTTCGTCGTCACCGACGGCGTCGACGGGTTGCAGGTGCTGCACGTAGATGTGCGCGGATGGGACCGATCCCACGGTGAGCATACGTCCTCTCGGCCACGACGAAGGGCCGGGCCGCACTGCTGCACCCGAGCGAGAAAGGCTGTGCCACAGGGGGTCACAGCCGGGCAAAGCGAAAAGTGGTGCGCGCCGGGGTGTACCGTGGGCGCCGATGGAGATTGACGGTCGGACACGCCACTACGGCGGCTTCTACGGCGTAGAGGGCGGTCCGGTGGCCGCTGGCTCGACCGATCTCCCGGTGGTGCTCGTCTGGGGCAACTGCCAGGCCGAAGCACTCCGGGTCGTACTGAACACAGTGAACACTACCCCCCCTCGGACCCTACGGGTACCTCCGGTGCACGAGCTCACCTCCGACGACCTCCCCCACCTCGCTCGACTGCTTCGCCGCACGCGTGCCGTGCTGTCGCAGCCCGTCTCCCGGGGCTATCGCGGGCTGCCGATCGGCCTGGACGACCTGCGCGATCGCCTGCCCGCAGACGTGCCCATCCTCCGCTGGCCGGTGGTGCGCTGGTCGGCGCTGCACCCCTTCCAGGCCATCGTGCGTCACCCCGACGACCCGTCGATGGACCCGCCGGGCGTCCCGTACCACGACCTGCGCACGATCGCCGCGGCCCGTGACGGCCGATCCGCCGACGAGCCCTGGGACGTCGACGTGCCCGCCGACGCGTTCCGCGAGGTGGCGCGACGCAGTGCCGACGAGCTGCGTCGTCGGGAGGCGCGCGACACCGACGTCGCCGTGTCCGACATCCTCGACGACGTCGGTGCGGAGGCGACACACACCATCAACCATCCCCAGAACGCGGTGCTGGTCCGGCTCGGTCATCGCATCCTCGAGGCGCTCGGATGGCCCGGAGCGGTGAGCGACCCGGGCCGGACACTGCTGGGTGGGATCCGTGCGCCGGTAGAGCAGCGCGTCCTCGACGCGTTGGGACTGCACGGGAAGACCCGATCGGAGTGGTCCGTGCATCTGCGCACGATGACGCCGGACGAGATCCATCGTGTCCAGATGCGGTGCTACGAGCGGTATCCGGGGTTCGTCGCGGCGGCGCAGGCCCGGCACGGTGAGGTCATGGAGATCCTCGGGCTCGGTCCACGGTGACCGACGTCGTGCACCTCGTCGTCGGGCCCGACCGACACGGCGTCGTCCGATGGGCGCGCGACATCGCCGCCGCGCTCGGCGCTCCCGTGGTCCGAGCGGGCACGCCGGACGACGTCGACCCGACCTCACCGGGGCGCGGGCCGCTGCACGTCCATGTCACCGACCGCCTGTTCGGCCGCGACGCCACCGCGGCCGCGGACCGCTTCGTCGAGCTCGTCCGCGAGCTCGGCGTGCCTGTCGGGGCGACCCTGCACGACATCCCGCAACCATCGGACGGCGCCGCCTACGGACGTCGTGCCGCGGCCTACCTCCGCATCGCCGGCGCGTGCCGGGGACTCGTCGTCAGCAGCCGGCACGAGCGGTCCCTGTTGCGCGAGGCGGGCTGGACCGGACCGGACCCCGATGTCATCCCGCTGGCCCTGACCAGTCCACCGCGCGGCGTGGTGCGACCGCCGTCGATCGATCGTGAGATCGGCGTGTTCGGCTTCATCTACCCCGGCAAGGGCCACGACGAGGTGGTGGAGGCGACAGCGCATCTCGATCCCGATGTCGGCGTGGTCGCCATCGGGTCGCCGTCCCCCGGCCACGACGATCTCGTCGACGACCTGCGTCGTCGCGCGGACCGTCTCGGTCGTCGGTTCCGCGTCACCGGGTTCGTCGAGGACGAGGCACTGCACGCCACGCTCGCCGCGGTGGCAGTGCCCGTCGCACACCACCGTCACATCTCGGCGTCGGGTTCCATCCCGACCTGGATCGCTGCCGGTCGCCGACCGCTGGCACCACACGGGCGGTACATCGACGAGTTCGCCGACCGTTCCCCCGGCGTGCTGACCACCTATGCCGACGAGGATCTCGTCGGCGCGCTGCGGTCGGCTCTCGCCGAGCCCACGCGGACATGGCTCGGTGACGTCGACGTCCGGCCCTCCTGGGACGACGTGGTGACCATGCATCGCGAGGTGTTCGCGCGGTGGGCCGCGTGACCCGACGACTCCCCGACGGCCGGTGGGTGCTTCCCGACGGGCGGTCGGTGTTGCCCGGCAATCGCTGGGACCTCGCGCCCCGGGACGTCGAGCCGCCGACCGTGTCGGTGGTGATCCCGTTCTACGAGCAGCAGCGTCAGCTCGACCTGGTCCTCGCCGCGCTGTCGATGCAGACCCACCCGGGCTCCCGGCTGCAGGTGGTCGTCGCCGACGACGGGTCGTCGGTGTCGCCGGACGTGCGCGCGTTCGACGGCGCTGTCGTCGTGCGTCAGGAGGACAGAGGCTTCCGCGCCGCCGCGGCGCGGAACCTCGGCGCCCGAGCCGCGGACGGGTCGGTGCTGTGCTTCCTCGATGCGGACACGGTGCCCGAGCCGACGTATGTCGAACGCGCCGTGCGGCTCTCGGCCGCAGCTGCCGACATCGTCGCGGTGGGACGTCGGCGGCACGCTGATCTGACGGGCTGGTCGCCCGATGGCCTCCTCGCGTGGTTCCGCGGCGGAACGGCGCCGACAGAGCTGACCGAGCCGACGTGGTTGCGGGATGCCTATCGCGACTCCGCGGACCTGCTGCACGCCGACCACCGGTCGTATCGCCACGTCATCAGTGCCGTGCTCACCTGCGATCGCGACTTCTTCTGGACCGCGGGGGGTTTCGACGAGGGCTTCATCGGCTACGGCGGCGAGGACTGGGAGTTCGCGGCGCGTGCCTGGGAACGCGGCGCAGTGCTCGCGCACGTCGTCGACGCGGTCGCATGGCACGACGGACCCGACTGGGCCGAGCGGTCGACGTCCGATCGGGTGGGGAAGAACGCCGAGGCACTGGCGCTGGCGTCCCGCATCACGGACCCCGCCGCGCGGCGACACGGGATCCGATTCGCCCTGCCGGAGGTCCGTGTCGTCGTCGACACCGACGGCCATTCGGCAGCAACACTTCTCGTGACGGTCGGCACGATCCTGACCGAGCTGGACGCCGTCGTCCACCTCGTCGGCGAGGGCGCAACGACCCTGCGTGCCGCATGGGGTGATGCCGACCCCCGCATCGTCGTGGGACCACCGACCGAGGATGCCCGGTCGCGCATCACGATGCGTGTCCGTCGGCCGATCGACGCCGAGACAGGCTCACTCCCAGCGCTGGTCGCCGAACTCGACACGGCTCGGGCGGGGCGACTGGATGTCGTCGCCGACGACGAGGTGATCGTGGAGATCCGTTCCACTCGAGCGGATTCCCGCACTCACCGCCACGCGCGGGCACTCGGCGTCGACGCCGCGACGCTGGCCGAGGACCTGTTCCCCGTCCTGCGCCGCGACGCCGACGACCACGGAGTCGCGCCTCTCGTCGAGGAGCCCCGCCTCGACTGGTGACGTGTCAGGGCTTGAGCACGATCTTGATCGCGCCGTCCTGCTTCTTCTGGAAGATGTCGTAGGCGTGGGGCGCGTCCTCGAGCGGCAGCTCGTGCGTGGCGAAGGAGTCGACGCCCAACGGGTCGTCGTCGGTGAGCAGCGGCATGATCTCCGGGGCCCACTTCTTCACGTTGGCCTGGCCCATGCGCAGCTGGATCTGCTTGTCGAACAGGGTCAGCATCGGCAGCGGGTCGGCCATGCCGCCGTATACGCCGGTCAACGAGATCGTGCCGCCCCGCCGGACGATGTCGATCGCCGAGTACAGCGCGCCGAGCCGGTCGACGCCGGCGTGTTCCATCATCGGTCCGGAGATCGCGTCGGGCAGGAGCCCGGCGACCTGCTGGACCGCCTTCGTCACCGGCGATCCGTGTGCCTCCATACCCACACAGTCGAGGACGGAATCCGTGCCGCGACCACCTGTGCGTGAACGGATCTCGTCACCGAGATCGTCGACCTCGTCCATGTTCACGACCTCGATCCCCCGGGACCGCACGCGCTCGAGTCGTTCGGGGACACGATCGACGCCGATGACGCGGTAGCCGAAGTGGGCGCCGATCCGGGCGGCCATGTCGCCGATCGGCCCGAGCCCCAGCACGGTGAGGGATCCACCATCGGGGACACCGGCGTACTTCACGCCCTGCCATGCCGTCGGGAGCACGTCGGAGAGGTAGACGAACCGTGCGTCCGACGGCCCCTCAGGAACCTTGATGTGGGTGAACTGAGCCTGCGGGACGCGCAGGTACTCGGCCTGGCCGCCCGGGACGGCGCCATACAGCGAGGAGTATCCGAACAGGGCGGCGCCCATCCCCTGGTCGCGCACCTGAGTCGTCTCGCATTGGGTGTACAGCGTGTCAGAGCACATGTGGCACGACCCGCACGAGATCTGGAACGGGATGACGACGCGGTCGCCGACCTTGAGGTCACCTGTCGCCGATCCGACCTCCTCGACGACACCCATCGGCTCGTGGCCGAGGATGTCGCCTGCGGTCATGAACGGGCCGAGCACCTCGTAGAGGTGCAGGTCCGACCCGCAGATGTTCGTGGACGTGACGCGGATGATCGCGTCGCTCGGCTTCTGGATCGTGGGGTCCGGGACCTCGTCGACGCTGACATCCCGCTTGCCCTGCCATGTGACTGCACGCATGACGGCGGGATGCCCGCACGTGTTCGGAATCAAACACGGACCACAGTCCGCGAACAGGTAACGTTTTGCGAACGGCATGTGACGATGCTCGGACGGTCGGCCACCGAACCAGCAGGGGGTGAAGGCCCCATGACTGCAGGTGCTGCCCACCGGGCCGACACCATCCTCAGGGTGTTCGACGGCGTTCCTGCCGCGATCGGTTACTGGGATTCCGACCTGCGCAACGTCGTGGCCAACGACGCTCTCCTCACGCTCCTCGGTCTGCCGGATGCGACGGGCCGCGGGATGCTCGAGCTCGTCGGTCCGGACATGTTTGCGCTCGACCGACCACACCTGGCGGCCGTGCTGCGCGGAGAACGCCAGGACTACACGCGGACGATGATCGACGCGTCGGGTCGAGGGCGCCACATCCGCGTCGCTCTCGTCCCGGACGTCGTCGACGGCGACGTCGTCGGGTTCTTCAGCCAGGTGACCGACGTCCCGTCGAGCTCGGTGATCGAACTCGATCGCGACGAGTCGATGTCGCTGCTCGCGACCACGATGGAGTTCGCGCCGATCGGCAAGGCCGTCGTGAGCACCAGCGGCCGCTGGTTGCAGGTGAACCGCGCCATGTGCGCGCTGCTCGGCTACACCGCGGAGGAGTTGACCGCGACCTCGTTCCGCGAGCTGACGCACCCCGACGATGTGGCCGATGCCGATGCCCACCTGGCCTCGCTGCTGGACGGCACGTGCGACCAGATCGAGTCGGAGAAGCGCTACGTACGCAAGGACGGCAGCGTCGTCTGGGTCCAGCGCAACGCGGTGATCGTGCGCGCGGCCCACGCCGACACCGAGGACATCATCATCGCCCAGGTGCAGGACATCACCCGGCGCAGGACGGCCGAGGACGCGCTGGCGCGTCAGGCGACGACCGACGCCCTGACCGGCCTGGGCAACCGTCACCTGCTGCTCGCGCAGATCGGGGAGATCGCGCAGTCGGCGACGACGAATGTGGGCATGCTCTACCTCGACCTGGACGGCTTCAAGGCCGTCAACGACACCCACGGACACACGGTCGGTGACGAGTTGCTCGTCGCCGTCGCCGACCGCATCCGCGCGGTGATCGGAGTCGCCGACTCCGCCTCGCGTTTCGGCGGTGACGAGTTCGTCGTGCTCGTGCGGTCGGCGCGCACCGCCGACGATCTCGAGGAGCAGCGCATGCGGCTCAAGAAGGTGCTCAGCGAGCCGTACACCCTGACCTCCACCGCGACACCCCTACGCATCTCGGTCTCGGCGGGCTCGAGTTGGTCCGGCGACGACCCCGCCGGACTCCTCCGCGTCGCCGACGAACGGATGTACCGCGACAAGTCGGCCCGCCCGCGCTGATTTCTGTCCGAGACCCGCATCCTGGCGGTCCATCGTGGTCATTGTGCCCACGGAGGTTCGTGACGGTGCGGATCTCGGACAGCGCTCACGTCCAGTAGAGGAATCGCGCGTCCGGGAGCACACGGTCCAGCTCGGCGAGGAACCACGACCGCATTGCCGTCATCGTGTCCTTGGGATACACGTACTTCGTGCCACCGAACTTGTTCCGCTTGGCGGTCCGCGCGGACTCGTCCATCTCGAGCTTGGTCGCCGGGTACCAGCCGAGCAGGATCTCCCTGCTGGACTCCGTGAACCGGTGCGTGATGATCTCGACGGTGAGGTCGAGACCGGGAACGTCCCGCAGCGCGGCGGCGACGTCGGCGAGGAGCCGTCCGTACTCCTCGCGCCAATCCGGGACCGGCATCACCGGCGCGATCGTCAGTCCGACGCGGTACCCCGCGACCGCGAGGCGACGCAGCGCGTCGATGCGAGCGGGCATCCGCGCGGTCCCACCCTCGAACCGATGCGCGACCTCGTCGGCGTTGACCGACATCCGCACCCGGGTCCGGCGACCGTGGTCGATGGTGAGCAGGTCGTCGACGTCGTCGAACTTCGTGGTGAACCGCAGTGAGACACCGTCGCCGTAGTCGCCGACGCCGACGCGACGGACCGCCTCGGCGATCGAGCCGGTGACGCGCTCGATGCCCAACGGGTCGGTGTAGCAGGACAACTCGAAGGTGGTGCCCTCGTGTCCGCGCTCCACCGTGCCCGACGTGACCGTCCCTTGTCCCGCGTGGGTGCGGATGCCGTCGAGCACCTCGTCGAGGTTGGCGTAGACGCGTGTCACGGGTGGTCCCGACAACGATCCGGCGAGGTAGCAGTACTGACAATGCGCCGGGCACCCGCGGGCGAGGTCGATGCGCCAGTCCGCGCTCGGTGGGATCGGTTGCGGCTTGCGGGTGCTGGGCGGCGCGACGACGACGGCGAGGGTCGTCTTCGCCAGGGCGTAGGTCTGCCGCTCGGTTTCGCCGCGCAGCCCGGTCAGGCGGTCGCCGGACAGCATCTGGATGTCCTCGACGCCGGCGGCCTCGCATCGGCGCAGGATCTCGGCGGTGTGCGGGTGGTCCGCCGCGGCGCGGATGACCAGGACACGCGAGGGTGTCCAGATCCGCGTGGGGGCGCTGACGACATCGGTCACCTCGGATGAACGCCGCGGACGAACACGACCATCCCGGCATCCGTGCCATAGGCTCCATCCGGTGATGACAGAGGTCACGTCGAGAGGCCGGATCCGTCCCACCGGCAGGACGACTCCCCGCGTGCGATCCGTCGACGCGCTGGCCGTGGGCAGCCTGATCGTCTCGCTGGTCGTCGGCGTCACGGTGAACCCCTCGACACTGTGGGGGTTCCTACCGATCGCGCTGTACGGCGTGCTCGCCGCGATGGGCATGCCGATCGTGCGGGCGACGGTGGTCGCCGTCGTGTCGAGCCTGCTGATCCTCCTGCCCGGTCCCGGCACGGCCCTCGAGATGGCGGGCGACGCCGTCACCGATCAGGTGACGATCATCGGGTTCGCGATCCTCTTCGGCGGTGCGCTGGCTGAGGTGCTCCGCGTCACCGGCGCGGCCACGACGATCGTCTCGACGACGCTGCGTGGGACCGGCACCACCAGCACCACAGCTGTCGCGGCGGGGATCATGACGACCTGCTGCGTGCTGGTCACCGCACTGGGCACCCTCGCCGGCGCGCTCGCCGTCGCCGTTCCCGTTCTCCTGCCCGTCGCGGCCCGCGCCGGACTCACGCGGTCCGCCACTGCGTCGGCCGTGTTCATCGGCGGCTGTGCGGGTTTCGGCATCGCACCGTTCGCCGGCGGCACGATCGCGGTGATGCAGGCCGCCGACATCGGTTACGTCGAGTACCTCCTGCGCGGCGGCATCTGGCTCCCGGTCCTGTCGTTCGCGATCGGGATGCTGATCGTGCCCTGGATCCAGCGGAGGACCGCGCGCACCGACGACCACTACCCCGCCGAGGAACTCGGCGCGGTGCCGCAGGTCGTCGACGCCCACGCCAGTCGACGGGCCTCGCGCGCAGCACTGGTGTTCACGGTGACGCTCGTCGTGGTGCTGGCCGTCGCGACCGTCCTCACGATCGGCGTGATGCTGCCGCTGGTGGCTCTCCCTCTTCTCGCCGTGGTGACGGCGATCGCGGGCGGGATGCGGCCCGCAGCGTTCGCCCACGCGGTCCGCCGAGGGGTGTCGTCACTCGCCTGGCTGTTCTTCCTGTTCCTCCTGCTGGCGGTCCTGTTCACCGCGATCGCGCGCATCAACCCGTTCTCGGTGGTGCTCGGGTCCTTCGGCGACGACATCGGCCACATGACGCCGTTCCTGCTCGCGATGACCATCGCGGTGATCGGCTGGATCGGCATACCGGGCGCGACCGGTGCGCAGGTGGTGTTGATGGACAAGGTTTTCGGTCCGCTCGCCGACGTCGCCGGCATCGGTGCCGGTGTGTGGGTTGTGGTCCTGCTGTTCTCGTCGAAAGCCGACACGTACGGGCCTCTGCCGAATCCGACGATGGTGGGGGTGATGGGGCTGTGCCGATCGACCAACCTGCGCGCAATCTTCCTCACCGCGTGGACCGTCCTGATCCCGATCGTCGCGGTGTACACGCTGTTGATCCTCATCGGGACGCGGTGAGCGGACGAGTCTTCCGGGCGCCGATGGTCGGTGGCGTCCAGCGCGCTCTGGATCTCAGGATCTGCGGGATGACCGCAGTCGACGAACGCGGTGCCCGCCGGGTCGAGCGCTTCGCGGACGTTCCCGACGGCTCCCTCGTCTGGACCCGTGACGCCGACAGCGAGTACTTCGTCGGCCGGCTCACGGGCCCACTACGCCACGACGACAGCGACGAGGCCGTCGCGGTGGGGCTGACCGAGGTGCGACCCTGCACCTGGACCGATCAGCCCGTGCCGGAACACGAGGTCCCCGCCGCGACTCTGCAGACCTTCGCCCGCGGTGGCCGCAACTTCCAGGAGACCCACGACCCCGATGTCTGGTCGCAGTCCGTCGAGGTGTGGAGGCGACGCGGTCGCTGACCCGACGGTCAGTCTCGCAGCGGCACCGTCGACGACCAGATGGTCTTGACCGGCGGCGTCGCGACGATCTCGCGCAGCCGACTCGCACCCTCGGGCGTGGTGCGCCACTGCGCGTATGCAGCGTGGTCCTCGGTGGTCGCCCACTGCTCGACGACCATCACGTGGTCGGGATCGTCGTCGTCGACACGCACCTCGATGCCCTGGTTGCCCGGCCAGTTCCGCGTGGCCACCAGGGTCTCGTCGATGATCGCCGGCGCGGTGTCGCGCTGAGCCGGGTCGAGGTGCATTTCGAGGAGCACGAGACATGTCATGCCCCCATCGTGCCTCTCGGGGTCCTGGCACGATGGACCGCATGAAGATCCTCATGGTCCTGACGTCCCACGACACCCTCGGCGACACCGGGGAGAAGACCGGGTTCTGGCTCGAGGAATTCGCCGCCCCCTACTTCCGGTTCAAGGACGCCGGGGCCGACATCGTCGTGGCCTCGCCCGCAGGCGGACAACCCCCGCTCGACCCGAAGAGCAATCAGCCCGACTTCCAGACCGACGACACCCACCGCTTCGAGGCCGACGACGACGCGAAAGCCCAACTGGCCGAGACGGTGCCGCTGAAATCGGTGAGCGTCGACGACTTCGACGCCGTGTTCTACCCGGGTGGTCACGGCCCGCTGTGGGACCTCGCAGAGGACCGCGACTCGATCAACCTCATCGAGAGCGCGATCGCCGCCGACACCCCAGTCGGTCTCGTCTGCCACGCGCCGGGCGTCCTGCGGCACGTCACCGGCTCCGACGGCGAGCCCCTGGTGAAGGGCCGCAAGGTCACCGGTTTCACGAACGGCGAGGAGGAGGGCGTCGGGCTGACCGACGTCGTCCCGTTCCTGGTCGAGGACGAGCTGATCAAGCTCGGCGGCGACTACAGCAAGGGACCCGACTGGGGTTCGTACGTCGTCCGCGACGGCATCCTCATCACCGGCCAGAACCCGAGTTCGTCCGCCGAGGCCGCGACCGCACTCGTCGATCTCCTGCAGAAGGCCTGATGCCCCCCGACCGTCCCCGTCCCTCCTAGAGTGGTCGCTGACCACGTCACCGTGGGAAGGACGCTCCGTTGACCTCCGCGATCGATCAGTATCTTCGAGACTTCGCACGGTTCCAGGGCCTCACCGCGAAGATGGAACGCGCGGTGTCGGCGCGGCTGACCGAGAGCTACATCGCGGTGCATGCGGTCCAGTCCCGGACGAAGGAACCCGACTCGGCCGCAGGCAAATTCGCGCGACTCGACGAGTCCGGTCAACCCATGTTCACCGACCCCCTCCGCGAGGTCACCGACCTCATTGGCGTACGGGTCATCACCTACCTCACCTCCGACATCGACCGCGCGGAGCAGGCCTTGACCTCCGCGTTCGAGGTGCGGCAGCGAGTCGACAGGACGTCCGTCACGCAGAACGCCGGCATGTTCGGGTACGCGGGTACCCACCTGATCCTGCGCGCCGACGACGAGTTCCACTTCGAGGTGCAGATCCGCACGGTCCTCCAACACGCCTGGGCGGAGATCGAACACGGCATCCGCTACAAGGGTTCGCGGACGACGTCGTCGCCGCCGATCGATCGTGCCTTCACTCTCGCCGCCGGCCTCATCGAGCTGGCCGACGCCCAGTTCGCGGAGGTCGACGCGCTGCACAGGGCCGACCTGGCGCACGCGCACGCCACCGAGGAGATCGAGATCGGCACGCTGCAGGAGGTGCTGACGAAAGCGTTCCCCGACATCAAACCGGCCCGGTCCGACGCCTACGAGTGGCTGCTCACGCTGCTCGCCGCGAACGGGATCGTCGTGCGGGAGGATCTCGACGGCTTCCTCGCGTCGGCCGACGTCGACGCTGTCGTGGCCGCGATGGAGTACCGCTTCGAGCCCACCCATGTCCGGCTCGTCGACGACCTGCTGCTCGCCCGGTTCGGGGCGGACCACATCGCGCGGACAGCCGACATGGCGTCGGACAGGGACCGGGAACCCAAGCTGCACTACCGGTTGGGCCGACTACTCAACCCATGAGCTCGTAAACGCCGACCAATCAGCGATTCAAACGGGTTTAGGGCAAATGTTTTGCAACGCCTGCCGCTTCCTCTACTCGTGGCTACTCTGACTTCGGCAGATGGCGGCAGCGCGAGACGCTCGAACGCGTCGTAGCAGAGTGCACGGTCGGAGGAAGCGTGGTTTCAGCAGAGTCAGCAACGGGATCGATTCTCTTGTTCCAAGACGACCTGCCGAACGAATTGCTCCTGGCTCCTTTTATCGGCTACAAGACAGAGGCGTCCCTGTCGTTCGGCCACGATTCGAATCCCGTTCTATTCCTAGAGCTCGACGACATCGGTAGGGCGATGGCGAGGAAGAAAACGACCGGTTGGAATTTCGACAATGACTCGGAAAGTACTGACGATAGGGATGAACTCGAGCCAATTCCGGCGCTGCTGCTACCACCTCAAATCCGCGCCCGGGCGCGTACCCGTCGCGAATGGTCGAACCTACCAGAGGGCGATCTTCATCAGCACTTCGATTATATCGAGCGCGAATTAGGTGATCTGGTTGAAGCTATAATCGTATTGACCTCGTGTGGATGCAAAGTCGTCGTCGAAAGCCGCGAATCTGACAAAGCAGAGCTTTATCTTGACTTAACAACCACCTTCCCGACAAATGATTCCATCGAAGCGAAGACTCTCGAGCGAATATTTCTTGCAGCGGCTAACACGCAACCCGGAACCGGGATCGTGCGCTTCGTGAATCGGGGCGATGCATGGAAGCTAGACTCCGGCTCCACAGGAATTCGCGGATCAAACAGCGAGATTCAGGCATGTTCCGTTGGGGAAGTTCTTAGAATTGCACTCCTGTTGGCGCCTTCTTGGTCATTTCTCGAACCAGTAAATTTTGGAGGCTTCTGGCACTCTCAGGGTGGCGTCTCTCCGAAATCAGTTGTGGAGATCGCGCCTCTCAGCGCACCTCAGCGGCCCGATGAGAAGACAGTATTGGAACGAAAGGAATCGATTGCCGCATGGTCTAAGGAAAACGGATTCGGCGAACCATTACCGATCGATCGTGGCTTGATAGTGGAAGCGCTCAACGAGCGCGAATGCGGCGACGCCGGCTACTACATTTTGCAGTTTGAGAACGGAGAATGCTACGTCGGGCAGTCGCAATATATTCCACGCCGAGTCGCTTCCGACCACCCCAAGAAGTTCAAGGATATTGAAGTCGCATTTGTGCGCACTGACACCGAAGCCATGGCCTCACCACTTCCCAACCGCCATCTTCTGGCTGTCGAAAAGCAACTTATCCATAGTGTGCAGCAAGCTAAGATGCCGGCGCGGAATCTGAGCGACATGACAATCACCCCCGGTACCGAAAGCTTTCGCAACCTTGTCCCGGCCGAGGATCAAGAACGTTGGCTTAATTCACCCGTCGAGACGAACAACACAGACAAGTCAGAGTCTCAGTTTCGCACCGCAGACGATTTTCCCGGCGCAAAGCACAACTACGAAAATTTCCGACGAACCTACCCAAAACATGCAAATCAAGTCGAGCGAGTAATCGGCGCCTATATCGCCCGGTGCATACCGTTTCCCAGCCGCACCGAGTATGGATTCTGGTCGGTGAGCGCACTGCCAGGAACCCAAAACAAGGATTTTCAGCGGCTAGCTTGCCTGACCACCTCTTGGACCGAGACCCTGGTGATCACCGAAGCCAAAGCCACTGGCGCGATAGAGGGCTTTGTCCAGGTGGCCGACGTCGAGCTGTTCGGCGAGGACGAGACTCTGGCGTCATATCTGTCGGTCATTCGACGGCACCCCGGCTGTTACGACACTGAGGCGGGGTATGCCCAATCTGGACCCGCAAACTCCGTGCTACATGCCACCGATCTCGATGCGCTCGAGCGCCTGCTGGACGACACCGCAGTAACTCGCGCGGCGGCGACTGCGGCACTCAACATCATGAACAAGGGAGCCACTGGCAAAACGCGCGAATCGCACAATCCCTACCTGGTAGACGCGGCTTTACGCAGCCACTCGGGTACCTGACAGGTTTGAACGGGGCGGTCACATAAGACCTTGCAAGCGACTCAATCGGTCCGCAGACTCGCGCTGGCCGCAGAAATTAGCGCCGACGAAGTAGTGGCCAGAGTCGGGATCGAACCGACGACCTTCCGCTTTTCAGGCGGACGCTCGTACCAACTGAGCTACCTGGCCGGATGGTGCGATTGCACCGACTTCCGGTTGATCACCAGAAATCTGGCGACCCTGACGGGACTCGAACCCGCGACCTCCGCCGTGACAGGGCGGCGCGCTAACCAACTGCGCCACAGGGCCTTGCGTGTACAGCACGCTGTCCGGCGTCTCCGAGATGTCACCTCGAACGCCGGATGGCGTACCCCCTACGGGATTCGAACCCGCGCTACCGCCTTGAAAGGGCGGCGTCCTAGGCCGCTAAACGAAGGGGGCCAGTATCTCCGTGGGGAGCTAGACGAGCTTAGGACATGGGCCGGAATTTTCTCAAATCCGCTGGCCACAGGGCCCGGGGCCGCCACAGCGACCCCGGGTCCTGTTGTCGATCGGATCAGGCGTGGACGGCGACCGCGCCCTCCGGCGTCGCCGGCAGCTTCCCGGGCCGCACCACGACGGCGGCCAGCACGCCGCCGATCGCGAAGATGACCGCGACCCACATGAACGACGTCGTGTAGCTGTGCACCGCCGCTGTCTGGGCGAGCTGCATCGCGGCGGCCCCGCCACTGGCCGGGTGATCGGCGAGATAGCCGGTGAGTGCGCTCGACGCGATGGTGCTCAGCAGCGCCGTGCCGACCGAGCCACCCACCTGCTGCATGGTGTTGACCGTCGCCGAGGCGACACCCGCGTCGTCGGGCGAGACACCCGAGATCGCGCCCTGCATGGCCGGTGCCATCGCGGCGCCCATGCCCATACCGGTGACGACCAATCCGGGCAGGATGTGCGCGACATAGGTGCTGTCTGTGGACAGTTGCGTCAGCAGCGTGATGCCGGCCGCCGCGACCAGCATGCCGCCGGCCATCAGCCACCGCGGGCCGAACCGCGGCAGGATCACCGAGGTCGAGGTCGTCGCCGTGAGCACCAGGCCACCGATCATCGGCAGGAACGCCAGCCCGGTCTTGATTGGTGTGAAGCCGAGGTTCTGCTGCAGGTAGTAGGTCAGGAACAAGAAGATCCCGAACATCCCGATCCCCGCGATGAAGACGGTCATGTACGCGCCGCCGCGGGTGCGGTCGAGGACGATCCGCAGCGGCAGCAGGGCGTGCGCGGTGCGGGTCTGCAGCCGCAGGAACACCGCGAGGAGCACGGCTCCGGCCACCAGCCAGGTGATGGTCGCCCAGTCACCCCAGCCGTTGTGCTCAGCGTTCGAGAAGCCGTAGACGATCGAGAACAGTGCCGCAGACACGGTGATCACGCCCGGGATGTCGAGCCGGGGCCGGTTCTCGCTGCGCTGCTTGCCGATGACCGAGAAGGCACCGATGAGCGCGATCACGGCGATCACCAGGTTGACGTAGAGGCACCACCGCCAGTCGACCCACTCGGTGAGGGCGCCGCCGAGGAGCAGACCCAGCGCACCTCCACCACCGGCGATCGCGCCGAAGATGCCGAACGCGCGTCCCCGTTCCGCCGGGTCGGTGAACGTCGTGGTCAGCAACGACAGGGCCGCCGGCGCGAGCAGGGCACCGAATACACCTTGCCCGGCACGGGCGATCACCAGCATCTCGAAGTTGACCGCCGCGCCGCCGACCGCCGACATCACGGCGAACCCGGCCAGTCCGATGGTGAACGTCGTGCGACGTCCCCACAGGTCGGACAGTCGCCCACCCAGCAGCAGAAGGCTGCCGAAGGCGAGTGCATATGCGGTGACCACCCATTGGCGGTCGGCGTCGTTGAACCCGAGCGACTGCTGGGCGTGCGGGAGCGCGATGTTCACGATGGTCACGTCGAGAACCACCATCAGCTGCGCCAGTGCGAGGACCCCCAGCACCAGCCACCGCAGCCGGTGGTGCCGCTCCTCACCTGTCTCCGGGACGCCCGTCGGGGCGTCGGTCACAGAACTCGTCGTCATGTGGATACCTGCGATTCTCAGAAGGCCTATGCGGAGGCATGTCCTCCGCTTGGTGAGAACGGTAACACCAACCGGAGAACTTGTCTCCACTTGTTAGACTGTGAGCATGACCACGGTTGACTCGCGGTCGGCAACGACGCCGTCCGCCGACACCTCCTCCAAGCCGTTGCGCGCGGACGCCGAGCGCAACCGGTTGCGCATCCTCGACGCCGCGCGAGAGCTGTTCGCGCAGAGGGGCCCTGACGTCACGCTCGACGACATCGCCGCCCATGCGGGGGTCGGTGTCGGGACGGTCTACCGACGATTCGCCAACCGTGACGAGTTGCTCGAGGCGATCGTGACCGAGCACTTCGGTCACGTGCAGACTCGCGTCCAGAAAGCCCTCGACGCCGACGACGCGTGGGAGGGGATCGTCGACTTGGTCACGTTCGTCAGCGAGTCCATGGCCACCGACAGGGGGCTCGCCGCCGTCATGTTGCGCGTCGACCCGTGCGCGGCGTCGGTCGAGGCCGCCAAGCAGTCGCTGACCTCGTCGGTCGACGCCGTGTTCGAGCGTGGGCGCGTGACCGGCGTCCTCCGGGAGGACATCGCCGAGAGCGACTTCTTCGCGATCTTCTGCATGCTGCGGTCCATCGCCGACCTCACGGAAGCGTCGGTGCCGGGCACCTGGCGTCGCTACCTGTCACTCCTGCTCGACTCCATCCGCGCCGACGGAACCCGCATGCCGTTGACCGTCCCCGCGCTCACCAAAGAACAGATCCACGCCGCGAAACACGGCGCACGCGGCGACTGCTCGGGCCGCTGAGGTCTGTAGACTCCTGCGGTCAGTGGGCCTTTCGAGGCCACCAGCCCCTATAGCTCAGTTGGTAGAGCTACGGACTTTTAATCCGCAGGTCGTAGGTTCGAGCCCTACTGGGGGCACCGCTCACGCGCGGTCGTGCTCAGCGCGCGCGGCGAAGACGTCGTCCATGTTGTCCTGTGCCCACGTCTTGACCGCACTGATCACGCCGTTCAGCGACAGCCCGAGAGGTGTCAGCTCGTAGGACACCGTCACCGGGACCGTGGGGACGACGGTGCGGGACACCAGCCCGTCCCGCTCAAGGGTGCGCAACGTCTGCGTCAGCATCTTGGGACTGATCCCCGCGAGCAACCGCGACAACTCCGAGTACCGCATCGCCGTCGGTCCGTCGCCACCGCACGGGCCGGTCCCCGCGAGGCCCGCTATCACGAGCGCCACCCACTTGTTCGAGATGCGTTCCAGCAGATCACGACTCGGGCATCCGGCGAGGAACGCGTCGTACTCGACCTTCGCCCTGCTGCGCTTCTGCGCTGCCGTCATCGTCGCCATGGTTCACCGCCTCCTCGCGATCGTGGTGAGTAACGCACTCTCAGGTACCTACTTCCCGATGGGATGTTAGCGGGCGACGATCGTGCTGGTCGCAGTGCGACGGAAGACCGTGCGAAGGAGAACTCATGACGACCCGACAGACCTCGCTCCCCGGCGACACCTGGCATCTGGGGGACCTCACCGTCACCCGATTCGGATACGGGGCGATGCAGCTGACCGGCCCCGGCGTCCTCGGCCCGCCGGCGGACCGTGGGGGCGCACTCGATGTGCTGCGCGCCGCGGTCGAACTAGGGATCACCCACATCGACACCGCGGACGTCTACGGCCCGCGCGTCGTCAACGACCTGATCCGCGAAGCACTGCACCCCTACCCCGCATCGCTGCACATCGCGACGAAGGTCGGGGCCACGCGCGACGCCGCCGGGAACTGGCCGACGGCCAGAGAGCCCGACGAGATCCGTCGGGCCGTGCACGACAACCTCGACGCGCTCGGCGTCGACGCCCTCGACGTTGTCAACCTGCGGATGGGCGACGCGACCGGGCCCCAGGAGGGTTCGCTCGCCCGGCCGTTCGAGACCGTGCTCGCCCTCCGCGAGGAGGGCCTCATCCGTCATCTCGGCGTGAGCAACGTGACCGCCGCGCAGGTGGAGGAGGCGCGGCGCCTCGGGCCGATCGTCTGCGTCCAGAACATGTACAACCTGGCGTTCCGCCACGACGACGACCTGATCGACGAACTCCACGACGCGAGGATCGCGTACGTCCCGTTCTTCCCTCTCGGCGGTTTCACGCCCGTCCAGGCCGACGATCTCGTGGAGGTGGCGACTGCGAAGCACTCGACGCCGATCGCGATCTCCCTCGCCTGGCTCCTGCAACGGTCGCCGAACATCCTGGTGATCCCGGGTACGTCGTCGGTCGCGCACCTCCGGGAGAACGTTGCCCGCGCAGCCGTCGCCCTCGACGACGACGACCTTGCCGCACTCGATCGGATCGGTCGATCGGGCGGCTGACAGCGGGCGCTGCGCACCCGCGACCGTCCCTGACCCCGGCTACCCGTGGGACGGTCGCGCGATGCGGGAGCGGTCGCGAGAACGACGGGAAGGGTCGCGGGAACGCGAGACCGCCCGGTGTCGCGTGGGGTGCGACACCGGGCGGTGAGGTGGACGAGGGGTCAGCGGCCGCCGAGGAACGACCCGAGCTGGCGCAGCGCGTTCGTGCCGGCTGTACCCAACTGCGAACCCGCGTTCGTGCCCGCGGTACCGAGCTGAGTCTGACCGTTCGTTCCGGCCGTACCGAGCTGCGAGCCGGCGTTCGTGCCCGCGGTACCCAGCTGAGTCTGACCGTTCGTGCCCGCCGTACCCAGCTGCGAACCCGCGTTCGTGCCCGCGGTGCCCAGCTGCTGTGAGCCGTTGGTGAGGGCGGTGCCCAGCTGCTGTGAACCGTTGGTCAGCACGGTGCCGAGCGAGTCGGCCGACGCCGGGGAAGCGATCAAGACAGCAGCGAAAGCACCTGCGGCGACGGCAGATCCGGTGAGAGCGGTGATGCGGGCGATGCGTGTGGTGTAGGTCATGACCGAAAGCAAACACCGCGCCGGCGAGGCCCACCAGACATTCGAACCCCCTACCCAACAGGTGTAGGGGTCTGCCCCGAATCCCCTAACGGCCCCCGATCCCCCATCCCCGTGACCCCTACGCAGAGTTCACTATCTTGTATTCCTGCTTCGGCCTTCCGGTGGTCCCGTACCGGAGCGCCATCTCGAGGCGGCCGTCGGCGACGAGGCCGGCGAGATGACGACGCGCGGTGGGGGGAGAGATCCCGACCGCCTCCGCGATCTGGTCGGCCACCATCGGACCGTCGTGTCCGGCGACGGCGGCGAGGATCGCCTTCTCGGTCTGCGACACCTCCGACCCGCGCGACGCCTGCGGGCGCTCGCCACGCACCGCACCCATCGCCGAATCCACCTGCGACTGCGTCACCGTCGGCACCTCGACGATCCGCCGGTACTGCGCGTAGCCCGCGAGTCGACGCGCGAGCTCGGTGTTCTCGAACGGCTTGATCAGGTACGCCATCGCTCCGGCGGTGACGGCATGACGCAGCGCGGTGGCGCTGTCCTCGGCTGTCACGACGAAGGCGTCGCACCGGAGCTCGCGGATGAGCTCGATGCCCGACCCGTCGGGCAGGTGCACGTCGACCAGGGCGAGATCGACGTCGCCGGACTCGGCGACCGCCGTGCGTGCCTGCGCGATGCTGCCCGCGCGAGCCACCGTCTCGAACCCGATCACCGCGTCGACGATGGACGCGTGCAGGGCGGCGACACGGAAGTCGTCGTCGACGACGAGGACTCGGATCGGCGTGCGCGCCATCAACCACCACCTCGCAACACCCCGGGGATCCGCGCGACCATGATCGCACCGCCCAGCGGGTTCTCCGGCCCGACCGCGCCGCCGGGGTCGCCGATCACCACGTCGCCACCGTGCCCCCGCGCCGACTGCCGCGACAACGCGAGACCCATCCCCCGACCACCCGGAACCGTCGGGTCGGCGTGCGACGTCACGCCCTCGACGAACACCGACTGCGGGTCGGCGGCCATCGCGGCGTCGGCGCCGAGCCGAAGGCCGCCGATGCCGTCGCCGCTGTCGGCGACGGTGACGAGGACGGTGTCGCCCTCGGCCACGATCTCCACCTCCACCACCCGCGGTTCCCGCGATCCCTCCCGTGCGGCGTCGATCGCGTTGTCGACGAGGTTGCCCACGATCGTGACGACGTCGACTGGGCTGACGAGCTCACCGTCGATCCAGGTCTGGGGCCCCAGGGTCAGCGTCACACCGTGTTCGCGCGCCGCGGCGGCCTTCGCGTCGAGGAACGCGTGCAGGTGCGGCTCCGCGACGTTGTCCAGTCCGGGGACGTCGATCGCGAACCGTCCGGTGCCGGCCACCTCGTCGAGGTACTCGAGGGCGGCGTCGGCACGACCCTGACGGATCAGCCCGGACACCACATGGATTCGGTTGGCGGACTCGTGCCGTTGCGCCCGCAACGCATCTGTCATCGCCTTGATCGACGCGACCTCGCGGGTGAGGCCCTCGACGTCGGTGCGGTCGACGACGGACACCACCAGTCCGAGATCCCGACCGTCGCGGCGGACCCGGCGCGACGAGACCAGCACGATGCGATCCCCCACGGCCGCGGCGCGGGCCGTCTCGACCGGCTCGCGGGCGACCTCGAGGACGCGCGGTGTCAGCCCGATGTCCTCGACGCGGTCGCCGACGTCCCCGGAGAGAGCGAGGAGTCCGCGGGCACGGTCGTTGACGACGCGCACAACCCCGCTCGCGTCGACCGCCAACACCCCGTCGCCCACCGAGTGCAGGACGGCCTCCTGCTCCCGCACCAGTTCCGACAGTTGGTCCGGCTCCAACCCGAGGGTCAGACGACGCCACCGCCGCGAGAGGGCGATCGACCCGATGACACCCACCAGGAGTGCACCCGCGGCGATCCCGGCGGTCGTCAGCAGGTCGCCGCGGACGTCCTTGCGTACCCGCTCGGTCGAGATGCCGACGCTCACGAGTCCGACGACCCGTCCGTCGTCGGCGTAGACCGGTGTCTTCGCCCGGACCGACTCGCCGAGGGTGCCGCGGTCGGTGGACAGATCCTCCTGGCCGGACAGAGCACGTCGGGGATCGGTGGACAGCGGGCCGCCGATCTGATCGGGCTCCGGATGCGCCAGCCGGATGCCGCGGTCGTTGGCGACGACGACGAACAGAGCGCCCGTCCGGGCGGCGATTGTCTGCGACTGTCGTTGCAGCGCCGAGGCTTCCAGCACAGCACGGGTCGGCGTCAGAGGGGACGCGACGTCCGTCGAATAGCGGGTGGTCTCCTCGCGGACCTGGGGATCGCTCGCGACCGAGCGTGCGATGGCGAGCGCGCGTTGCGCGTACTCGTCGCGGAGCCGGTCCCCCGACCCCGCGATCAGGACGCCGAACCCGACGCCGAGGCTGAGCAGGATCACGACGATCTGCAGGAGCAGGACCTGGGTGCGCAGCCTCATGCGTGTCGCGATCCCACGTGGCCGGCCTGCACCCGACAACAGTAGGCATCCGCCGGACCGCGACGACGCGATCCGGCGGATGCCGTGAGGTGACTCGGGAGTCACGCCCGTCAGAACGGGATGGAACCGACCAGCACGCCGACTCCCAGCATCGCCACCGACACCAGGCACGCCCGCCACAGCACCTTCTTGTGGTGGTCGGCCAGGGAGACACCGGCCAGCGCGACCAGCAGCAGGATCGCCGGGACCAGCGGGCTCTGCATGTGCACCGGCTGGCCGGTGATGGAGGCCCGGGCGACCTCGGCCGGGTCGATGCCGTACTTCTGCGCCGTCTCGGACAGCACCGGGAGCATGCCGAAGTAGAACGCGTCGTTGGTCATGAAGAACGTGAACGGGATGGAGAGCAGACCGATCACGATCGCCAGGTGCGGCCCGAGGAACGTCGGCAGGATGCTGGTCAGCCAGTCGGCGATCGCCTCGACCATGCCGGTGCCCGAGAAGACGCCGGTCAGCACGGCGGCGGCCAGCACCATCGAGACGACGGCGACGATCGACGACGAATGCCGTGTGATGGCGGCCGACTGGTCCTTCACCTGCGGGAAGTTCACGACGAGGGCGATGCCCGCGGCGATCATGAACAGCACCGGGATCGAGATGACGTCCATGCCGAGGACGGCCAGCAGGCCGATCGTCAGGGCAGCGTTGAACCACAGGAGCTTCGGACGCAGCGTCGGGCGGTTCGGGTCGAGCGTGCCGGCGGTGAAGCCGGTGTCGGAGGCGTTGTCGGTCGAGTCGTCGTCGAGAGAGATGTCGGCCGAGCCCGACAGGCGCGCCGGGGGAACGGTTCCGGTGCCGGGGCCGTCGAGAACGGCGACGCCCGAACCGGTTCCGCCGCCCGAACGGGCCAGCACCGACTCGCGGATCTCGATCTTGCCGATGCGACGACGCTCGAGGACACCGAGGTGGTAGGCGAACAGCAGCACGATGACGAGGCCGACGACCAGCGACGGGATCATCGGGACGAACACCTCCGACGGCGAGATCTTCAGCGCCGACGCGGCCCGGGCGGTCGGCCCGCCCCACGGGAGGATGTTCATCGTCGCGTTCGACAGGCCGGCGACGACGGTCAGCACCACCGGACTCACACCGAGCTTCAGGTACAGCGGCAGCAGCGCCGAGGTGGTGATGATGAAGGTGGTCGAACCGTCGCCGTCGAGGGAGACGACCATCGCCAGCACCGCGGTGCCGACCACGAGCTTGGCCGGGTCGTCGCGGACGAGCTTCACGACCCCGCGGACCACCGGGTCGAAGAGTCCGACGTCGATCATGATCCCGAAGAAGACGATGGCGAAGAAGAGCATCGCCGCCGTCGGGGCCAGGTCCTTGATCCCGTCGGTGATCATGTCGCTGATGCCGAGGCCCGCGCCGGCGAACAGGCCGAACGCCACCGGGACCAGGAGGAGGGCGACCACCGGGGTCGCTCGCTTGGTGATGATGAGGGCCATGAAGGTGACCACCATCAGGAGGCCGAGTGCCACAAGCATGTCGATACCGTCGCTTCCGTGAACTGCCGGAGTGATCTCCGCTACCCACGAAGCGTCGAGGTGTCGACGGTCACAGTCACGCTTGAGTGCGTAACCGCGACTTCTGCGCATTTCGCGCGTCGCCCGCGACTTCTGCGCGCCGCGGCGCCTCAGCGCTCCTGACGAGCGATCGCGTCCGCCGTGACCGGCGCGAACAGGTTGACGAGATTCCCGTCCGGGTCGCGGACGAGCAGCGAGCGATTGCCCCACGGCATCGTCGTCGGGACCTGCACGACCGCGTCGAGACGACCTTCCAGGCGGTCGTACTCGGCGTCGACGTCGGCGACCATGAACTCGATGATCACCGAGCGGTTGTCGGCAGGGTGCGCCGATCCCTCACCGAACAGCGCGACGGTCGCCTGGTCGCCGATCGCGAGCGTGCCCGCCGCGGTGACGATCTCGGCGAACACCGGTGCGGGCCGGTCGGCGGTGACGCCGGTCAGCATCTCGTAGAAGCCGACCAGGCGGTCGACGTCGGCGGTGATGATGCGGATGGATGCGAGGTTCACGGGGGCTCCTGACATGGGTGCGGACGACGCGGCTGATCGTGCCGGTGATCGCGGACAGCTGCGGACCGCAATCCTCGGGTACCCCCGTTCCCGATCAATCGCTCGGTGCGGGTGGAATAGTGGTTCTCATGATCGAGATCGACCGTCCCCAGATCGAGGGATCGGTGGCCGTCGGGGAGGGCCGCCGCCGCATGGGTTTCGCCGAATTCGGTGACCCGCAGGGCCGCGCGGTGTTCTGGCTGCACGGCACACCCGGCGCCCGGCGACAGATCCCACTCGAGGCCCGTCGATGGGCGGCGACGAACGGTGTCCGCCTGCTGGGTGTCGACCGGCCCGGCGTCGGATCGTCGACCGAGTACCGCTACGACAACGTCGTCGGGTTCGCCGCCGACCTCCGGACCGTCGCCGACAACCTCGGCATCGACCGATTCGCCGTGATCGGGCTGTCGGGCGGCGGGCCGTACACACTCGGCGTGGCGCACGCGCTGTCCGATCGGGTGGTCGCGGCCGCCGTCCTCGGCGGCGTCGCGCCCACCGTCGGGCCCGACGCGATCTCCGGCGGAGCGATGGAGCTCGGCAAACGACTCTCCGGGACCTTGGAGGTGGCCGGCGCTCCCATCGGACGGGTGCTGAGCTCGCTCATGCGCGTAGCGCGCCCGGTCGCCGACCCCGCGATCGCCGCGTTCGGGATGATCTCCCACCGCGCCGACCGGCAGCTTCTCGCACGTCCGGAGTTCCGCGCCATGTTTGCCGACGACCTGCTCAACGGCGGCAAGCACCGGATGGAGGCACCGCTGTCGGACATCATCGTGTTCGCCCGCGACTGGGGCTTCCGCCTCGCCGACATCACTGTCCCCGTTCGGGTCTGGCACGGCGACTCCGACTGGATCATCCCGCACGCCCACGGCGAGCACGTCGCCAACCGCCTGCCCGACGCGAAGTTCTACACGCTGCCCGGGGACAGCCACCTGAGCGCACTGAACACGGCCACCGACATCCTGGAGGAACTGATGACCATCTGGGACGAGGTCGCCGTCGAGTGATCCGCAGGGCGGCGGTCGCTCTGCTGCTCGCGGTGGTCGTCGCGGGCTGTGCGGCACCGGACGACGGCCACAGCGGCCCCACCGCGACGCGCTCCGCCACGCCGGCCGGCCGGTCCGCGATCCCCGCCACCGGCGGGTTCGACTACCAACTCGGCGGGGAGTCCGTGGTGCCCGCCGGAGCTCGCGTCGTGGTGCGCGACGCGTCGGCGCCTCCGGCGTCGGGGGTGTTCTCCGTCTGCTACGTCAACGCCTTCCAGACCCAGCCGGGCGACCGGTGGCCGGTCGACCTGCTCGTCCGCGGCGACGACGGCCGGCCGATCGTCGACCCCGACTGGCCCGACGAGAACATCCTGGACATCGGCACAGCGGCTCGCAGGGCGCAGGCGGCCGCGCGGGTCGGTGACGTCGTCGACCGTTGTGCACAAGCGGGTTTCGCCGGGATCGAGCTCGACAACCTCGACTCGTACACCCGTTCCGACGGTGCGTTCGGGGCTGACGCGGCGATGGCGTTCGCTCGGCTGCTGGTCGATCGCGCGCATCGCGCAGGGCTCGTCGTGGCGCAGAAGAACGCCGTCGACCTCGCCCGTCGCGGTCGCGTCGACGTCGGCTTCGACTTCGCCGTCACCGAGGAGTGCGACCGCTACGACGAGTGCTCCGCGGCGTCGGACGTGTATGGGTCGTCGGTGTTCGACATCGAGTACACCGACAATCTGCGTGGCTCGTTCGGCGACGTGTGTCGACGGACGCCGGTGCGCACGATCCTGCGCGACCGGGCGCTCGTGCCCGCAGGGACGGCGGGTCATGTCTACGCCCACTGCTGATGTGCAGCCGGCGGCACACCGACGAGCGCGATCTCCACTCAGGTGTCGGGCAACTCTCCGAACTCGCCCCGACCGAGCCTGCTCACGAGTTCGAACTTGCGGACCTTGCCGGTCGGGGTGACGGGCAGTTCATCCCCGATGAACCACCTCGTCGGGCACTTGTGCGGTGACAGGTGCTCGCGGACATGAGCCACGAGTTGTTCCCGCAGGTCGACGGGTTCGTCGCCGCGAACCGTGATGACCGCCGCCACCACCTCGCCGAGACGCTCGTCGGGCAGCCCGACGACCGTCGCGGAGAGCACCGACGGATGCCGCGCCAGGCACGTCTCGATCTCTGCAGGCGCGATGTTCTCACCGCCGCGGATGATCATCTCCTTCAGGCGGCCGGTGATCCTCAGGTACCCGCGCGCGTCCATCGCACCCAGATCGCCGGTATGGACGAAGCCATCAGCATCGATGGTGCCGGCAGTCGCGTCCGGATCGTCCAGATACTCCACGAACCGCTGGTACCCCCGGGCGCAGATCTCTCCGGTCTCGTCGCAGGCACATGACTCACCGGTGACGGGGTCGACGATCTTGCACTCCACCTGTGGGAGCGGTCGCCCGACGGTCTCCACCTGGTCGTCCTGCGTGTCGTCGGGGCGCGTCGCACTGACGACCGGTGACAGCTCGGTCATCCCGTAGAGATTGATGACCGAGGCTCCGAAGAGTTCCCGGGCGTCGGCGATCATCCGCGCGGTCACCGTCGAGGCACCACCCATCACCACCGCGAGTTGCGGAGCGGGCGCGTCGGATCCGCGCTGGGCCTCGATGATGGCCGACAGCACCGCGGGTACGTAGAACAGGACGGAGGCGGACTCCGCGCGCAGCAGTCCCAGGACGGTGCGGGGGTCGAACTGCTCGACCAGCACCACGGTGCCGCCTGTCCACAGCGGGCCGAGTGTGCCGATGACGCACGCCGCGGTGTGGAACATGGGCAGTGGGTTGACCGCGACCGCACCTCGCTCGACACCGACGGCGTCCAGCGTCAGGCGAGCGACGTTCACCAGCGATCGGTGGCGGAGCACGACACCTTTGGGCGTGGAGGTGGTGCCTGACGTGTACTGCAGCATCACGACGGCATCCGGATCGGTGGGCGCCTCCACCAGGACGCGCGGATCGACCACGTCGGACCGCCACCGCTCGCGATCGGACAGGCTGATCCGCGTCAGGCCAGGGTGGTGCGCGGCCAAGTCCTGCGCCACCGTGGACATGTCGTACTCGCGGCTGCGATCGGCGTGGAGGAGCACCTGCGCACCGGAATGCCCGATCGCGTAGTCGAGTTCACCGGCCCGGAGGACGGGATTGAGTGCCACAAGGACCACACCTGCCAGCGCCGCCCCATACTCGATGACCGGCCACTCGACGACGTTCGGCGCCCAGATCGCCACGTACGCGCCGGGTTCGACCATCGTGCGTAGCGCGGTGGCCACACGGAGCGCCTCATCGAGCAGTTCTGCGTAGGTCAGCCGGACGGGCGCGTGGTCACCATGCCGAGTTCCCACCAACGCGAGCGTGTCGGCGTGGGTCGCGGCACGGTCGACGAGGAGTTGTCCCACGGTGACCTCGAGGATCTCGACCGAGGTGTCAGCGGGCCGATGGGCCTCGGTCAACAGGGCGGAATCGTTGAGCAACATCAGATCTGGACACTCCGCTCAGGATCTTGTAGTCGCGGCCGGCGGTGGGCTCTGGGACAGGGCCGGCTTCGCATTGCGCTCTGGCCTGGTGCTGACGATAGGGGACGCCCCGACCGCGGGCAAGCATTTTTAAAATCTGGAATAAATTTCTCAGGCGAGTGGGTTTGCGCCCAGACTCGCAACGGACATGTCGACGATCTCCGACCATCTCCGCGCCACGTCGTCCACGGCCGGCGGCGTATCGAACCTGACCCCCGTGTTGGCGAATTGGGCGACGCGATAGACCGAGCCGCCGCCGGCCACCAGCACCGACCCGCTCTCGGCGCACTCGTCGGTCATGAGATAGCCCACCACCGGCGACACGAACGCGGGCGGTAGGGAGTCGAGAAGTTCTCTCGGGGCGATGTCCTCGGTCATCCGTGTCGCAGCCATCGGCGCGATGGCGTTCACGATGATGTTCGCCCGTGCACCCTCGATCGCGAGGGTGTTCGTCAAACCGATCAGCCCGGACTTGGCCGCCGCGTAGTTGTACTGGCCGAAGTTCCCGAACAATCCACTCGTCGACGTGGCCATCACGATGCGGCCGTGTCCCTGTTCCCTCAGGTGCGGCCACGCCGCTCGGGTGACATGGAAACTGCCGTGGAGGTGGACCCGCAGCACCGCGTCCCATCCCTGCGGCGTCGACTTGGCGAAGCTGGCGTCACGGAGGATGCCCGCGTTGTTCACGATCCCGTGGACCGCGCCGAATGAGTCGATGGCGTTCTGCACCAACGCTTCCCCTCCAGACGCGCTGGACACGTCGTTGTAGTCGGCCACCGCGCGACCGCCGTCGGCGGTGATCTCCGCGACCACGGCGTCGGCCATCGACGACCCGCCACCGCTGCCGTCGCGCGCGCCGCCGAGATCGTTCACGACGACCAGTGCACCCTCTGACGCAAGGAGGCGCGCGTAGTCGCGGCCGAGCCCTCCACCGGCCCCCGTGACGACGATGACCCTGTCGACGACTCCACCCATGACATCACTCCCTGATCGCAGTTGTCCGCCAATTTTTATCATATATTAAATTAATTCCGTGTCGTGCGTGAATGCGCTGTGGCCGAGGAGGATGCGATGAGTGACGACGATGCTTCGGATGCGATCTCCGACAGGATCACCCGCATCCCGCTCCCCCTCCCGCTGGCCGAGCTCCGATCCGTGAACTGCTACGCGATCGCCTCGACCTCGGGAACGACCCTCATCGATCCGGGCTGGGCCTCGCCGGAGACGCGAGATGCCCTGTCACGGGGCCTGTCTCAGATCGGTACGTCGATCGACGAGGTGTCACAGATCCTCGTCACCCACTCGCACTGGGATCACTACAGCGCGGCGTTCGCGATGTCCACCCGACGCGACATCCCGTTGGCGGTCGGTTCCGGTGAGCGTCACAGCATCGCCGCCTGGGTCGAGCTCGACGGTGCCTTCCCAAACCAGGTGACCCTCCTCGAGCGCGCCGGTGATCCCATCCGGGCACGGGAAATGTACGAGCGGCCGATCGCCGAGTTCGAGCAGGGGATCGCCTACGGCGACCCCACCCGGTACCTCGACGGCGGCGAGGGGATCGACTGTGGTGGGGTCTGTCTGGACGTGATCGCGACGCCTGGCCACACCCGGGGGCACCTCGCGTTCGAGGACGCCGACGGCCGTTTCCTGTTCAGCGGCGACCACATCCTCCCGCGGATCACCCCGTCCATCGCCTACGAGCGGGCACCGGACCGCCTTGCGCTCCAGTCGTATCTGTCCTCGTTGCGGTTGATCGCGGACCGGCCCCGCACGACCCTCCTGCCTGCACACGGCGCGCCCGGGGGCTCATCGGGTGATCGAGCGCTCGAACTCATCGACCACCACCGCAGGCGCCTGGCCACCGTCGCCGAACTCGTCGACGACGGATGCCGGACCGGACTCGACATCGCTCGGGGGATGCGATGGACCCGCCGTGAGCAGACACTCGATCAGCTTGCCGACGACCAGCAGTGGACCGCGGTTCTCGAAGCGGTGGCCCACGCCGAGGTGCTCGTCGACGAGGGCCGGCTACGAAGGGAGAACGACCGGTCCATCGACCGATACCTCCCGGCGGCATCGTGAGCACGACCCCACGGCTCGTCGCTCGATGCGGTGGTGGTCGACCTCCTACTATTGCCTGATGGCAGCAAGGCGCACCGCGGGACCGACGACACCGACCGGTCCCCGGGAGACGAAGTCCGAGCGCACCCGCGGTCGGATCCTGGATGCGGCTGCCCACGTACTCAGCATCAAGGGGTACTCTGGCACCCGGCTCACCGACGTCGCCGAGTACGCCGAACTGCAGGCCCCGGCGATCTACTACTACTTCCCGTCGCGCGAGGAACTGATCGAGGAGGTCATGTGGGTCGGTATCGCCGAGATGCGTGAGCATGTCCTCGCGGCGCTCGACGCCGCCGACCCGGACGCCGACGCGATGGACCGCATCATGGTCGCCGTCGAGGCGCATCTACGGCATGAGTTGGAGATCTCCGACTACACCACCGCGTCCATCCGCAACTCCGGGCAGGTACCCGAACAGATCAGCGCTCGGCAGAAGTCCGAGGAGGCACTGTACGGCGAGGTGTGGCGGAAGCTGTTCAAGAACGCCGCCGATGCCGGGATGATCCGCGCCGACCTGGATCAGCGGGTGGCGCGCATGCTCGTCATGGGCGCCCTCAACTGGGCGGTGGAGTGGTGGAATCCGCGCCGCGGGTCCCTCGACTCCGTCGTCGCGTCGGCACAGACGCTCGTGCGAGCCGGGTTGTCGCCGTCACCGTCCACCGCCGAGTCGATCACCTCGGCCGACTCGCCTCGAACCCGCGCGAGCCGTACCGCCGCATCCCGACGGAGCGCAGCCCGGAGCGCCTGAGCGCCGACGACCTCCGTTCTTCACCGCGCGGCGAGAACTCTGCGCTTCTCGGCGAACCGGAGCGCGTCGCTCCAGGACGTCCCCTTCGCGATCTGGGCGCGGTACTTCATGATGTCGGCCTGTCCGTTCACGGTGAGCGCACCGGCCAGCGCGTCCCCGGTGCGATAGAGCGCAACCCATCGGCCGGCGACGTCGGTGTCTCCGTCCACCACCGCGACCTCGTCGGCATCGGTGATCCCGACGAACTGGATTCGGCTGTCGTACCAATCCGACCAGAAGTAGGGCACGGTGGAGTACGGTCTCGCGGAGTTCGGATCCACCGCGTTCCGCGCGGCGGCCGCGCCCTGTTCGGCCGCACTGGTCCAGTGCTCGAGTCGTTGACGCCGAGCGACAAGCGGGTTGTACCAGTTCGCCACGTCCCCGGCCGCGTAGATTCCCTCCACGCCGGTCCACAGGGTCTCGTCACAGACGATCCCGTTCTCGAGGGTCAGCGGCGAGTCGCGCAACCACCCGACGGCGGGAGCAGTACCGATCCCGACGACCACGAGATCGGCGGGGAGTGTCGAACCGTCCTCGAGAACGACGCTGTCCACGCGTCGGGACTCCGCGGTCCCGACACTCTCGATGCGGCCGACCCCGACTCCGCAGCGCAATGCGGTGCCGTTCCGCTGGTGCAGGGATGCGATCGCCTCGCCCATGACGGGCCCGATCGCCCGCACGAGTGGGGTGGGTTGTGCTTCGACGACGGTCACCGCGAGACCGCGCTTGGACGCGGTGGACGCGACCTCGCTCCCGATGAATCCGGCGCCGACCACCACGGTGCGCGCACCGTCGTCCAGCGCGGCACGCACCGCGATGGCGTCGTCGAGGGTACGCAGGCTGTGCACTCCCGAGATCCCCTGTGTGCCGGGTAGTTCGCGCGCACCAGCGCCGGTCGCGATGATCAGGAGGTCGTAGGCGACGTCGTCGGCGGCGGTGACCACGACCCGTCGATCGGTGTCGAGACCCGTAGCGCGTGTACCGAGCATGAGATGCACCCCGAGTTGCGAGATCAACATCTCCTCGGACCTCAAGACCGGGTGGTCCGGCACCGGCGTGCCGGCGTCGGCCGGTTCCAGGAACGCCTTCGACAGGGGCGGGCGATCGTACGGCAGATGTTGTTCGGCACCGATCAGGACGATCTCACCGTCGAACCCGGCCTTGCGCGCGGCCTCGACCGCGCGGAGACCGGCGAGTGAGGCCCCGACCACGACGAGCCGTCGTCGGTCAGTGGTGCTCATCGGCTCACTCCTCGATACGGAGTGCCTCGGTGGGACACCCCGCGACTGCCTCGTCGACCTCCGACCGTTCCCCGGGCTCGATCTCGTCCTCGAGCAGAACCAGGTCGCCGTCGTCGTTCACCTCGAAGAAGGCGGGCGCGAGGGATTCACAGATCCCCAGGCCGGTGCATCTGGTGCGGTCGACGATGACCTTCATGGCATCTCCTCGGTGATGGCCGGCACCGTGTTCGGTCCCGGTGGGTGAGTCATCGGCCCTCGAACGTGGGCCGGCGTTTCTGGACGAAGGCGGTGAGCGCCTCCGAGGCGTCGTGGGTCGACGCCACGCGGACGATCCCCTCCACCTCGGCGTGGAGTTGTTCGGTATGGGTGGAGGTCGAGGACGCATGCAGCAGGATCCGCATCTGCGCGAACGCCCGTGTCGGTCCGGATGCCAGGGCGCGGGCCCTCTCTCGTGCGATGCGCGACAGGTCGCTGGCAGGAACGATCTCGGTGATCAGACCCCACTCGAGGGCTTCGGCGGCGCCCAGCGGGTAGTTCTCGAGATACATCTTCGCGGCACGCCGCGCGCCGACGAGCCGCGGGAGATGCCACGTTCCGCCGCCGTCGCCGGACAGTCCGATCGCCGCGAACGCGGTGACGAAGCGGGTGTCCGGGGCGGCGAGAACGATGTCGGCTGCGTAGACGAAACCGAGGCCGCCACCAGCGACGGACCCATGGGCCGCGGTGACGACGGGTGCGTCGAGCGAGGCGAGGATCGCGAACGCCTCGTGGAACGGGCCGGTCATCCGACGCAGGACTGCCCCGAGTTCGTCGGAACTGTCGCCCCCGAAGTAGGCGATGTCACCGCCGACGGTGAGATCCGTTCCCGCACCCTCGATCAGGACCGCCCGCACGGATCGGTCGGCGGCGCATCGGCGGGCGGCCTCGAGCAGGTCCTCGGCGAGCGTGAGGTCGATTGCGTTGCGGTGGTCCGGACGATCGAGGCGGATCGTCGCGACACCGTACTCGACCGAGAAGTCGATCGTGGTCAGCGTCCTCCCCCGGTCGTCGGCGCCCAGTGCACTGCACCAGAGATGACTGTCGGTGAGCTGTTCGAGTCGACTGATGGCACCGTCGGCGAAGGTCAGCACGTGCACGAACTCGGCGTCGAGCGCGCGACCGGACACACGGGCGGTCCCGGTGTAGCGGCCTCGCACGAGCAGGCGGCCGTCGTCGAGCGCCACCATCTCCGTCGGGTGAGCGGCTGCGGTGTAGTGCTTCGCGATCCGACCCCAGAAATCCCTCCGCATGGCGCGGGGATCGGGGTGCTCACCACCGAGACCGACGGGCAGACCCTCCGTCGCCCGGCCACTGAAGTCGGCGTGCAGGACATGGTCGAGCACCTCCCTGTCACCCGCTGCGAGCGCGCCGTAGAGCGCCTGCGCGAGCACGGCCGGGGCGCCGTCGGCCACCGCGCCATCCCCTGTGAGGTGGTTCACGACAGATCACGTCCGACTATCGACACGAACGACACGCACGCACCCGGGCGACCTCCCAGGTTGTGTGTGAGAGCCAGTCGAGCGTCGTCGATCTGGCGATCCCCCGCGCGTTCGGAGAACTGGAGCCAGCACTCGTAGAGCATGCGCAACCCGCTCGCACCCACCGGATGGCCGAAGGACTTGAGGCCGCCGTCGGGGTTCACCGGGAGCGACCCGTCGGCGTCGAACTCACCGGCTAGCACGTCCTTCCACGACCGCCCGCGGTCGGTGAAACCGAGGTCCTCCATGAGGACGATCTCGGTGGGGGTGAAGCAGTCGTGCACCTCGGCCAGCGAGAGGTCGTCGGCGGGTCGGTCCACACCCGCCTGCCGGTAGGCGTCGGCCGCGCTACGGACGACCTCGGGAAAGGTGGTGTAGTCGAACTCGGGATCGAGCGCGCCACGCGCCGGTCCCGCGGACAGTGACAGTCCCTTCACGTACATCGGGGTGTCGGTGTACCGATGGGCGTCCTCGGCCCGCACGATCAGCGCGCACGCCGCTCCGTCCGAGACGCCCGAGCAGTCGAAGACCCCCAGCCGCCCCGCGACACGGGGCGCCTGGTCGATCTTCTCCCGAGACACCTCGGACCGGAACTGGGCCTTCGGGTTCCGCGCTCCGTTGACGTGGTTCTTCCACGCCACGTGCGTCATCGCGGCCCGCATCTCGTCCGGGTGGACACCGAAAGCTGCGCAGTACGCGGGATCGAGGAACGAAAAGGCCGCCGGCGCGGTCAGGGACAGCTCACTGGCGGTACCGTCTGCGGGTGGATCGCTGCGCAGCAGCCCCGAGAACCCCGAGTCCTTCAGTTTCTCCACACCCACCGCCATCACGGTGTCGTACGCGCCCGAAGCGACGGCGTAGCAGGCGTTCCGGAACGACTCCGATCCGGTCGCACAGTAGTTCTCGACCCGGGTCACGGGTTTGTAGTCGATCCCCAACGGGCGACTCAGGGCCAGTCCCGACTGCCCCGAACCCAGGGTGCCGAGCCAGAAGGCGTCGACCTCGTCGATGTCGAGACCACCGGCGGACTCCAGACACTCGCCGACCGCGTCGATCACCAGGTCGTCGGTCGACGAATCCCACAGTTCACCGAACCGGGTGCAGCCCATGCCCACGACGGCCACCCGGTCGCGGATCCCGTTGCTGGTCATGCTGTCCTCGCCTTCCAGAAATAGTTGTGGACGCCGCCGGCGGTGAACAGCCTGCGGAACGTCGGTGTGACACGCGCACCCACCCCGACACCGTCGGGAGCGGCATCGGCGACCTCGAGAGTGGTTCGTCCTCCACCGTCGAAGTCGACGACGACCTCGACCACCGGGGGCGCCGGCGAATACGCGAGACGATCGATGGTGGAGGTGACCACGGTGCCCGATGTCGACCGGGCCGACTCCGGCCGCATGGCGTCCGTCGTCCCGCACCCGCGACACACCCGCGCCGGCGGCAGGTGCAGGAAGTCGCACACCGTGCAGCGGGAGCCGGTGAGCGAGAACTTCCACGCCACCGATCTGCGCGACGGCGGCCCGGCCGGCCGATCGGGTTCGGGACGACGCGGAGGCTGCTTGTCGAGGAGCCCGCGCCACGACAGGTAGTCCAGGTAGCGCACCGCGGTGCCCGACGAACGTTGTTCGGCCACAGTGGGTTGGGTGCCGAGCCGCTCGATCCCCGGCAAGGTACGCAGCACGAGGGCGTCGCACCCGTCGACGGCCGACACGACGAGGATCGACTGGTCGCGTCCGGCACCGTCGAGCGCGGCGGCCAGCGCAACCCCGAGATCGGCGGCACCGCTGTGCCCGACCGTCGAGGTCGTCGTCGAGACCACGCCGGTGACGAGCGTCGCAGCACGCTTGGCGATGCCCGAGTTCGGACATGCGATCACCACGTGATCGGCGGACTCGATCCCGGCGCAGGCCAATGCCGCAGCGGCGGCCTCACGCACCAGTGGGGTGTACTGCTCGACTCCGAACCGCTCCTCCCACTGTTCACCGACCTCGCTGCGGGGATCACGCCACCGGTCGAGGAATTCCGCCGAGACCGACGCCGTCCCGATGACCGCGGCCACACCGTCGCCGGTCTCCGCGGTGTCGGCGAAGACGAACGCGGCCGCCCCGTCGCCGCCGAGCTTCTCGTCCTCGGACCCCGGGCGCCCCACCCGGACGTCCGACATCACGGCGATGCCGCCGTCGCGGGACACCAACCGCAATGCGGCGACAGACGACCTGCCGCCGCCGACGAGATCAGCGCAGAACGCAGAACGCGGCAGGTCGAGCGCCGCGTGCACGGCGACGGCGTTCGTCTTGTCGGCGTAGGCGGGACTGGTGGTGGCCAGGAGGACCGTGGCCGGATCCGCGGCGGTGTCGATACGGCGCAACGCCCGCGCTGCGGCCTCGACAGCCATCGTCGTCGAGTCCTCGTCGAAGGACGCGACGACACGATCACGCCCGCCGGCACGCCCGCCGACGTCGGTCGGGGCGAGCCGACCGGACGGGAGATAGGCGGCGAAGGAGATCAGTTCGACAGCCACGCGTCAGGCCCCCTCGAAGACCGCGGCCATACCCTGACCGCCACCGATGCACATCGTCGCCAACGCGAAGCGGCCCTCACGACGCGCGAGCTCATGCAGCATCGTGGTCATGATCCGCGTGCCGGTCGCGCCGATCGGGTGGCCCAGCGAGATGCCGGAACCGTTGACGTTCAACCGGTCCTCGACGTCACCGAGTGTCACGCCCCAACCGGAGAGCACCGCGAGGACCTGTACGGCAAACGCCTCGTTGATCTCGATGAGGTCCATGTCGTCGAACGTCAGCCCGTTCGCGGCGAAGAGTTTCGCGACCGCGCCGATGGGTCCGACCCCCATGTGCGACGGCTCGCAGCCGACCGCGGCCCAGCTGTGCAGGAAGCCGATCGGTTCGAGTCCCAGCTCGTCCAGACGGTGCTCGGCGACGACGAGGCACGCTGCCGCGGCGTCGTTCTGCTGCGCCGCGTTGCCTGCGGTCACCGTGCCGTCGGGCGTCACGCTGCGGAGCCGGGCGAGAGTCTCCATCGACGAGTCGGGACGCACGCCCTCGTCGTGGGTGACGACGAGTGGCTCCCCACGCCGCTGCGGGACCTCGACCGGGACCATCTCGGCATCGAAGGTCCCCGCCTCGTGCGCGGCGGCCGCCGCACGATGGCTGCGGACGGCGAAGGCGTCGGAGTCCTCGCGGGAGATGCCGAACTCCCGCGCGAGGTTCTCGGCCGTCTCGATCATCCCGCTGATCCTCCCGAACCGCCATTCCGGTTGCGAGCGTTCACGTCCCCGGTCGAGGCGGTCGAACAACGACACCGTCCCGTTACGTGAGCCCCAGCGTGCACCCGTCGTGTAGTGCTCGATGTTGCTCATCGACTCGGCGCCGCCGGCGACCACCACGTCGGCGGCACCGGTCTGGACCATCATCGCCGCGGTCACGACCGACTGGAGGCCACCGCCGCAACGCCGATCGACCGAGAATCCGGGGACACCGACGGGGAGTCCGGCGTCGAGTGCGGCCCAGCGCCCGATGCAGGGGGCCTCCGAGTTGGCGTAGGACTGCGCGAACGAGACGTCCTCGACCGCATCCGGGTCGATCCCGGATCGCTCCACCACCGCCGTGATCGCGATGGTGGCGAGATCCGCGGCGGTGAGAGGGGCCAGGGTCCCGCCGAATCCCCCCACCGGTGTGCGTACGGGAGCGACGATGGCGGCGCGGTTCATGCGGTGACCTCTCTTGTCGCGAGACGAGCTGCGCTGTCGGCGAGTTCGTCTCGGTGTTCGGGGGCGGCGACGGCGATCATCGCCTCGACACGCGCGGAGATCGACAGTCCGCGCAGGTCCGCGTGGCCGTGTTCGGTGACGATCAGGCCGGCGTCGGCGCGGGGCGTGCTGACCGGTCCGGACAGGTGCGCCACGATCCGGCTGCGGCCGCGCGCCGTGGACGGCAGTGCGACGATCGGGGTGCCGCCCGGCGACAGGGCGGCGCCGCGCAGGAAGTCCATGGCCCCGCCGACCGCACCCACGTAGCGATCGCCGACGGTCTCGGCGTTGACCGCGCCGGTGAGGTCGACCTCGACGGCGGAGTTGATCGCGGTCAGCCGGTGTTGCGCGGCGAGGACGTCGATCCGATGGGTGTACCCGGTGGGGCGCAGGGTGATCCGCGGGTTGTGGTGGGCGAACTCGAACAGCTCGGCGGTCCCGACGAGGGAGCCGCCGACCGCGACGCCGGGGTCGACGGTCTTGGCCGCACCGGAGGCCGCACCGGAGGTGATGAGCGACATGACCCCGTCGGTGAGGATGCCCGAGTGGAAGCCGAGGTCCGTGCGGTCGTGCAGTCGCCCGAGGACCGCGTCGGGCAGCGCACCGATCCCGATCTGCAGCGTCACACCGTCGTCGACGAGGTCGGCGACCGAATCGGCAACGGCGGCAACCGTGTCGGACGGGACGCCGGCAGGCATCTGTGCGGGCGGGACGTCCGACCACACGGCGTGAGCCCAGTCGCCGGTGGCGATGGTGCGGGCGCCGTCGACGAAAGGCACGTGGCGGTTTACCTCGACCAGCACCACGCGCGCGGTGTCGATCGCGGACGAGAAGTAGTCGTCACCGAGTCCCAGGCAGTGACGACCCTGCGCATCCGCCGGTGACACCTGCACCAGCACCACGTCGGCTCGGAGCGCACCCGTGGTGAGCAGCGCCGGCAGGGTCGAGTAGTGCACGGGCAGGACGTCGAGCAGACCGGCCTGGTCGAGTGCGGCGTTCCCGCCGCTCCCGCAGTAGGACACCACATCGATGCCGTCGACCGTGTCGGGTTTGAGCGTGGTCGTGGCGGGGATGCCGACGACACAGCGGATCCCGTCGAGTTCGTGGCGGGCCTGTACCAGCGCAGCGGTCAGCGCTCGGGGCTCCGCGCAAGCCTGTCCCCAGACGACGGTGTCACCCGGCCGTATCCATCGGGTCAGGTCGAGGTCGGCTGCCGGCTCAGTCACCGCGGGTGTTCCACCGATCGGCCGACGGATCGAGCAACGCGTCGATCCGTTCGTCGGCCACCCAGATGAGCGTCTCGAGCTCCAGCGCGTCGAGGAACCGCACACGGCCGGTCTTGGCGTCCTCCAGACGCAGGCGCGTCGACCGTCCGGTGTCGTCGAACGCCACGCGAACCTGGGCGAACTCGCTGTCGACGATCCGCTCCTGCGGGTCGGGGACCGTCGCGGTCACACGAGGAACCCGAGTGTGGGGACGGCCTTGTCATGATCGACGAGGACGACCTTCTTGTAGGACAGGCGCAGCCCATCCCGACTCGGCCGCAGACGGTATGTCACACGTCCACCCCACAGCTCGTTGCCACGCGCCCTGGACTCGAAGATGAGGACGTTCGCGCCGACCTCGACGTCCACAGAGCCGTCGGACGCCCGGTGCCCGCCGAGGATCTCCACGTTAGACACCAGACGGCGGAGGTTCGACGGCGGTGACTGCGCATAGCGCTTGCCGGTGCGCACCTGCTTCATGCGCGTCGAGATGCGGTTCCGGTTGTCGTAGATGATCGACACGCACCGCAACGGGTCGGCATCGTGTTCGGATGCCGGGACCCAGTAGATCGCGTCATCGGTCCACAGTGCCTCCCAACCGTCGTAGTCGCTCTCGTCGGCCAGACGGGCTTCGCGGTACAGGAACTGTTCGACCTCGCGGATGTCGATCTCCGGCGCCGGGACCGGTCCCTGCCCGGTCGTCTCGACGGTCGTCATCGCTGCGCCTCCATCAACGTCTTGTAGTGCGACCAGAAGCCACGCATCCCGACCTCGTCGGTGGCCGAGCCGACGGTGAAGCCGTTCTCGTCGACGGACTCACGGGCCATACCGCGTCGGACGTCGAGCCACTCCGGCGAGCGCATACCCACGCCGACCTGGTTGCGCTCGTACATCTCGGTGTCGTCGGCGAGGAGCATCCCGGCAGGGCCGACCGATCCGATCGACTGCGAGATCATGCGACGGTTCAACTCCGGCGCGCCGGCGAGTTGGACAGCCGTCGCGTACTGCACGCACTCCCCGGCCGAGACCGGTTGGATGTTGAACACCTGGATCTCGGCGATGAACAGATTCGGGAAGATCATGACGTGCGGTGCGCCCTCGATGAGGATCCGCTCTGCGTCGTCGCCATGGAGAGCCCGCATCGCGGCGACGTAGTCGGGCACCCGTGACTCGGTCGTCCCGAACCATCGCATCGGTTCGGCGAACTTGCAGAACTCGGGTCGCAGATCGTTCTCGCTGTGGCCATTGCCGAGATCGCGGGTCACCGCGGTCGACGAGTCGCTGTAGAGCGGACCGATGGGCGACCCGGTGACACCGAAGATCGACCCGTGCACGAACTGTGGGTGGTAACCGTCGGTCTCGTTCTCGGCCAGAAGTTTCCAGTTTGCGCGAGTCGAGTGCTGCAGCCAACCTGCCGTGAGTTCCACCCGGCCCTGGGGGGACAGCCGGGCGAGCCGGTCGATCTCCCCGGCCGCAGCACCGAGATGCTCCACGAGCGACGGGCCCTCGGCGGCAAAGCTCCCGAAGACGAAGCCGCGGTAGGACTCGACCCTGGTGACCGAACCCATCCGGAGATCGAGGACCTTCTTGCCTCCGTAGCCCTTGTTGTACGGGTAGCCGAGGAGTTCCCCGGTGTTGCGGTAGGTCCACCCGTGGTACGGGCATCGGAACGAGCTCGAGTTGCCACTTGCGTCGTCGCAGACCAGATTGGCGCGATGCGCGCACCGGTTCACCAACAGGTGGATCCGATCGTCGCGGTCGCGGGTCATGATGATGTCCTGCAGGCCGAGCTTCTTGCGCACGTAGTCGTTCGGCTCGGGGACTTCGCTCTCGTGCCCGACGAACACCCATGTCGTGTACCAGATCTTCTCGAGCTCCTCGGCGAAGATGTCAGGATCGGTGTACAGCGAGCCGTGGACGCGAGTCGGTTCGATCAACGTGTCGAGGCGACTGGCACCTGGTTCGATCACTGCGGTCATCGTGTGCTCCCTTCCAGAGGAGTCGTGCTGTGGTCGCGCGCGAGGTCGACGAGGCGGAACTTCTGGACCTTGCCGGTCGGTGTGGTCGGGAGCTCACCGGGTTCGAGGAACATCACCCTCTTGGGAACCTTGAAGCGCGCGAGACCATCTCGGCAGACCTCGATGACGTCGACCTCGTCGATCGTCGAACCCGGGGAGCGGACGATGGCGACACAACCGATCTCGCCCCACCGGTCGTCGGCGATGCCGAAGGCGAAGACCTGGCTGATCCCGGGATGGGCGGCGAGAAGATCCTCGACCTCACGCGGCATGACGAGCTCTCCGCCGCTCTTGTACAACTCCTTGCTCCTGCCGGTCACCTCCAGGTAACCGTCGGCCCGCACGATCCCGAGATCGCCGGAGTGCAGCCACCCGTCACGGAGGGCGGCCGCCGTCTCGTCGGGTTTGCCGAAGTACCCCACCATCGTCGACGGACCACGGGAGACGAGTTCGCCTTCCTCACCGAGCGGGAGGAGCTCCGCGGTGATGGGGTCCACCGTGCGGTAGACCACGAGGTCGTCGGTTCCCGGGACGCTCGCGGCGCCGGCACGCTTTGGGCGTCCCACGGTGGTGGAGGTGAGCTCCAGCGGGTCCTCGGGCAGCGTCAGCGTCATCGCGCCACCGCACTCGGTCATCCCGTAACCGGTGACGATCTCGGAGACCCCGAACTCCTGCTCGACCCGCTCCCACAGCCAGATCGGCGCCGGGGCCGAACCGCAGAGGATCGCGGTCAGCGAACTCAGGTCGAACTCATGGCGACGGGGGTGCTCGACCATCGCCACAGCCATCGTCGGGACACAGAGGATGTCGCTCGCCCGGTGACGTTGGATCCCCGACAGGTACCCGATGGGGTCGAAGGTCCTCTGCAGCACCACCGCGCCACCGACGAACATGACCGAGATGATGCCCTCGACGTAACCGAACATGTGATAGCACGGCAGCGAGAACAGGATCCGACGACCGTCCTCGTAGG
Source organism: uncultured Williamsia sp. (assembly GCF_947494875.1). Taxonomy (GTDB): domain Bacteria; phylum Actinomycetota; class Actinomycetes; order Mycobacteriales; family Mycobacteriaceae; genus Williamsia_A. The sequence goes on along the minus strand of NZ_CANLWM010000006.1, from coordinate 60,877 downwards.
CGCGGGTGAGCGCGGACGCATAGCCCGTGCGGAGTACCGCGTCGTGAGTGACGAGAACACCTTTGGGCGAGCCTGTCGTGCCGGAGGTGTACAGCATGTCGCCGACGTCGCTCGGCGAGGCCTGTCGACCGTCGCATGCCCCGGGGTGGGCGTCGCCGAGTTCGGTGAGCGCGGGCAGTGTCATGGGGCCGGGGCGCATGTCGCCACCGGTGTCGAGCACCACGACGTGGCGGAGCTCAGGCGTGGGATCGTCCTGATCCACCGGCCGATCGGCGAATGACGGCGAGTCCCACCCCGGGGTGACGAGATCGAGCATGGCGGGGTAGTCGAGGTTTGCGTGCGCGGTCATCGTGATGAGCACCCGGCACCCCGACTGCGCGAGGACGTAGCGGAGTTCGCGCTCGCGGTAGAGGAAGTTGAACGGGATCGCGATGGCCCCGATGCGCGCGATGGCGAACTTCAGGGGGACGAAGTCGGGATGATTGGCCATCAGCATCCCCACCCTGTCGCCGGGGACCACGCCGAGGGCGGCGAGCCCGTCGGCGATCCGCCGCGAGCGGTCTGCGACCTCGGCGTAGGTGAGGACGACGTCGTCGGTCATCACGAAGGGTCGGTCGGGGTGTCGACATGCGCACACGTCGAGGAACCCGTCGAGGGTCCGGGGCGTCCACACCGGGTGCGCATCGCGCAGGGCGGCGCGGCGCACCGCGATGTCGTCGTTCTCCGGGAAGTCGTTCATAGGTCCCATTTCTCAGCGACCTGTGAAGGTCGGTTGTCGTCGGGCGACGAACGCGGCTGCGCCCTCGCCGAAGTCCTCGCTGTCGAAGAGTCGGACCTGGTGGTCGATCTCGATGTCGAGGACATCGAGCCGGTCGCGACGGGGGCCACCGAGGATCGACTTGATGGTGCGCAGGGCCAGTGGGGGCCCGGCCGCCATACGCCGCGCGTCCGACATCGCCTGTGTCAGTGCCTGACCGGGCTCGCTCGTCGCGTCGACCAGGCCGATCCGTTCGGCCTCGTCACCGCGGACACGTCGAGGGAACATGAGCAGCTGGCGGGCGGCGGCCGGTCCGACACGGTCGGGCAGGCTCGAGAAGATGCCCATGTCACCGGCGAGTCCCACGCCGGTGAAGGTCGTCCCGAAGATGCTGTCCGTCGACGCGACGACCCGATCGCACGCCAGCGCGAGTGCGGTGCCGGCGCCGAACGCCGCGCCCTCGACCGCGGCGACGACGGGTGTCGGACCGGTCCAGATGGCGCGGATCACGCGCTGTGCGGCCTCGGCACGCGGCCTCGAATGCTCCGGTGGCATCCGTTCCATCGTCGCGATGTCACCGCCGGAACAGAACGTGCCGCCGGACCCGGTGAGCACGATCGCGCGGATCGACCTGTCGGCCATCGCCGTCTCGATCGCGTCGGCGAGTGCGACCCGCAACGGGATGTCGATCGCATTGCGCACGTGGGGGCGGTTCAGCGTGATGACTCGCACGACGCCGTCGTCGGCGGTGAGGACCGGGGCTGCGTCGGTCATCGTCCCGTGAACTCCGGCGTGCGGCGACTCAGCACGGCGGCGAGACCCTCGAGCGAGTCGGCGGTACCCGACAGCTCCGAGACCGTGCGCGCCTCTTCAGGCAGCTGGCCGGCGACGCCGGATCCGACACCAGCCCACACCAGGCGTTTCGTCGCGGCCAGGGCGAGCGGGGCACTGCGCGCCAGCGACGACGCCATCTGGGAGACCGTCGAATCGAGGTCACCGTCGGCGGTGATAGTCGTGATCAACCCGGCCGCGAGTGCATCAGCGGCGGTGAGGATCTCGTTCGTCAGAAGGATCGACATCGCCCGGCGCAGCCCGACGAGGTGTGTGAGGGTCACCGTGACGCCGGCGTCGGGAGCCATCCCGACCCGCACGGCGCCCGAGAAGAACCTCGACGACTCCGCGGCCACGACCAGGTCGGAGGCGCACACGAGCCCGAACCCACCACCGCCGGCAGCGTATCCGTGCACCTGCGCGATCACCGGCACCTTGAGGGCGATGATCGCCGAGGTCGCGATCTGCAGCCACGCGGTCGCCTCGCGAAGGTACTCGGGCAGGTCGGCGCCTTTCGACTCGAAGGTCTTGACGTCACCACCCGTGCAGAAGTTGCGACCCTCCCCCGAGATGACCACCACACGTACGCCCGGTTCTGCGTGCGCTCGCAGGACGGCGGCGTGCAGGGCGATCAACAGGCCCACATCCATGCCGTTCGACGCCTCGGGACGGTTCAGGCGCAACCTCGCGACGCCGTCGTTGTCGAGATCGAGCAGCACGGGGCCGGAATCGATCAGATGTGTCGTCATCATCGTCTCCTCGACGGGGAAGTCTGGGATCGAGCGGGTCGTCATCGCCGGGCGAAGGCGTCCACGCCGGATGCACCGGCCTCGCCGCCGATGTGGGCGACAACCGCGTCGCGCTCCGCGGCCAGCCCGTGGGCGAGGGGCATCGCTGCACCCGTACGGATCAGTGTCTTAATGCCGCACAGCGCATCCCGCCGATGTCCCGCAAGCGCCGCGAGGAAGTCTGCGACGTCCTCGTCGAAGGTCTCGGCGGGAAAGCATCGGTAGGCCAGACCCCAGTCCACCGCCTGCTGTCCGCGAAGACGATCGCCGGTCAACATGTGTCCCATTGCCCGGTGCATCCCGACTGCGCGCGGGAATCGCTGCGACCCCCCGCCCCCGGGGATCTGGCCGTACCGCACGTGGTTGTCGGCCATCACCGCCTCACTCGACACGACCGAGATGTCCACCGCAGCCATCAGTTCGAACCCCCCCGCCATCGCAAACCCCTCGACGACCGCGACCACCGGTACCTCGATCTCGGCGATGAGCGCACATGCGGCACCGAATCGGTCGAACAACGGCATCAAGGCGTCGGGACCTCCTTCCCGGAGGCGCTGCACCTCGTCGAAATCGCCGCCCACGCAGAAGTTCCCACCTCGTCCGCGGATCACGATGACCGAGACCTCCGAGTCGCCGGACAGGTCGTCCAGTGCGCGGGTGAGCTCGGTGCCGAGTTCGATCGAGATGGCGTTCATGACGTCCGGCCGGTTCAGCCAGATCCGGCCCAGGGCACCCTCGCGCTCCACCTCGACCGTCGCCTCCGACGCTGCTGCGCTCACATGAACCGCCCCCCGCCCACCTCGAGGACCGCTCCGGTCATGTATCCGGAGAGGTCCGAGGCGAGGAAGAGGACCACGTTCGCGACCTCTCCCGGCTCACCCGCCCGTCGCATGGGGATCGCGGCCTCACGCTCGGCGAAGACCGCAGGATCCATCGCCGCGGTCATCGGGGTCCGGATGAGGCCGGGCTGCACCGCGTGGATCCGCACGTTGTGGTGGGCGACCTCTTTGGCGGCCGCCTTCGTGAGGCCGACGATGCCCGCCTTGGCCGCGCTGTAGTTGCTCTGCCCCGGGTTGCCCGACTTCCCCGACAGCGAGGAGATGTTGACGATGGATCCGCTCTTCGCGTCACGCATCACCGCCGACGCGGCGCGGACACCGAGCCACGTGCCGCGCAGGTGGACGGTGATCACGGAGTCGAAGTCGTCGATCGACATCCTCTTCGTCGACGCGTCGCGCGTGATGCCGGCGTTGTAGACGAACGTGTCGAGGCGCCCGAACCGGTCGACGGTCCCCCGCACGAGTTCGGCGACGCCACCCTCGTCGGTGACGTCGGGCGCATGGGCGATCGCGCGCTCCCCGATCGCCTCCGCCGCGGCAGCAGCGGCGTCGGGATCGATGTCGGACACGACCACCGATGCCCCGTGTGCGTGCAGTGTTCGCGCGATCTCACGACCGATGCCCTGTCCCGCGCCGGTGACCACGGCGGTTCGACCGGCGAGGAGCGTCGTGGGCGGCACGGTGTCCACGGTGCTCACGCGAGGAGCCGGGTGACGGCCCCGGCGCCACGATCATCGGACATTTTCACTCGAACTCCCGTCGACACGGTGTAGGTTTCGAATCGAAAGTAGATTAGATTTTTCATCGAGTCAACACCCCCGACCTCCCAGGGAAGGACCACAGGATGGATCTCGGACTCACCGACGCACGGGTGCTCGTCACCGGCGGCGGGTCGAACATCGGGCGCGGGATCGTGCACGGCTACGCCCGTGAGGGCAGCCGGATCGTCATCTCCGACATCGACGGACCGCAAGCCGAGAAGGTCCGCGACGAGGCCCTCGCGTTGGGCGCGTCCCAGGTCGAGGTCGTCGCCGGCGACCTCACCGTCGCCGGGGTGGCCGAGTCCGCGGTCGCCGCGGCCGCGGTGTCCTGGGGCGGCCTCGACGTCCTGGTCAACAACGCGGGGTGGAGTGTCCCCGGATTCCTCACCGACGACGTGGACCGCGATCGCTGGCAGAAGACGGTCGAGATCAACTTCTTCACCGCCATCGCCGCGACGCAGGCTGCGCTGACACCGATGATCACGGCGAAGAAGGGATCCATCGTCTTCATCGCGAGCGACTCCGCGTTCGGCCAGATCCGCCAGGCCGTCTACGGCGCCACCAAGGCCGCCGTCGTCGCCCTCGCGCGGACGACCGCCAAGGAACAGGGGCGCAACGGGATCCGCTCGAACATCATCTGCCCGGGCCTGGTGATCCCCGAGGGGCCAGAGGCGGTCGGCGCCGCGAGCCTCTGGTCGGTGGGTCAGGACGCGGTGTTCGACGACAACCAGATCGCCTTCCTGCAGAAGGACACACCGCTGCGGCGCCTCACCACCGCCGAGGACGTGGCGTCCTCGGTGCTGTGGATCTCCTCCGATCGGGCCGCACGCCAGGTGACCGGACAGATGTTCTCGGTCAGCGGTGGCTACACGATGCCCTGAGTCGGCCACCGTGACGATGTCGCATGTCCCCGACGACCTCGCCGGGCCCGAGGATCCAGACGACGGTGCCCAGGGGCGCGGCCGCGGAACCCGGGCACGGATACTCGCCGCGACCGCCGCGTCGCTGAGTGAGCGCGGTTACGCGGCGACCACCCTGGGTTGCATCGCGCGCGTCGCCGGAATCAACCCGCCGGGGCTATATCACTACTTCTCGTCCCGCGAGGAATTGATCGCCGAGGTGATCGGCACCGGCCAGCGCGTCGTCCTCGACCACGTGACCGACGAACTCCGCCGTGCCGGTCCGGCCGCCGATGCGATGGATCGGATCGCGACCGCGGTCGAGGCACACCTTCGCGTGGAACTCGAACTGTCCGATTTCGCGCGGGCCGTGACCCGCAATGCCGGACAGGTCCCGGATGTCGTCGCCTCCGCCGCACACGACGGGAGCGAGGCATACCACCACCTGTGGCGGGAACTGCTCGACGCCGCCGCGGAATCCGGGCAGGTCGGCGACGATCTCGACCTCGGAGTGGCCCGCATGCTCGTCGTGGGCGCGTTGAACTGGACCACGGAGTGGTGGGGATCCGCCGCGACGGACGACATGGAGACCTTGATGCGGACTGCGCGATCATTCGTCTGCCACGGCCTCGCCGGAGGCCAGGAGACGGGCGTGACCCGAGTTTGAATCTGTGTTAAATTCTAATCCACATTCATTCGAGGAGGTCCAGTCCATGCCCGAGGCATACATCGTCGACGCCACGCGCACCCCTGTCGGACGTCGAGGTGGCGGGTTCTCCGACGTTCACCCCGCGGACATGGCGGCGCATGTGATCTCCACGCTGACCGAGCGCAATCCGTTCGATCCGGCCGCGATCGACGACGTCATACTCGGGTGTCTCGACAACATCGGTGCGCAGGCGGGCGACATCGCGCGCACCGCCGCCCTCGCCGCGGGCCTGCCGGAGACCGTGCCCGGGGTGACCATCGATCGCCAGTGCGGTTCGGCCCAGCAGGCGGTGCATTTCGCCGCTCAGGGCGTGATGAGCGGTACCGCGGACCTGATCGTCGCCGGCGGCGTGCAGAAGATGAGCCAGTTCCCCATCCTCTCCGCGTTCGGCGCCGGTGCGCCCTACGACTCCGTGGATCCCTGGACGGGATCGACCGGATGGGCGGAGCGGTACGGGGACGAGGAGATCTCCCAGTTCCGCGGTGCCGAGCTCATCGCCGAACGGTGGGGGATCACCCGGGCCGACAGCGAGGCGTTCGCCTATCGCAGCCACCGTCGCGCCCTCGACGCCATCGCCGCGGGCCGCTTCGACCGTGAGATCACGCCGTTCGCGGGCATCGACACCGACGAGGGTCCCCGCGCCGACACGACGCCCGAGAAGATGGCGGGACTGAAAACCCTCACCCCCGGCGGCACACTCACCGCCGCGGCAGCCAGCCAGATCTCCGACGGCGCCGCCACACTGCTGATCGCCTCGGAGTCGGCCGTCGAGCGCTTCGGGTTCGTTCCCCGCGCCCGGATCCACCACATGTCGGTGCTCGGCTCCGATCCGGTCATGATGCTGACCGCTCCGATCCCGGCAACCCAGCACGCGCTGAAGAAGACCGGGATGACCATCGACCAGATCGACGTGGTCGAGATCAACGAGGCGTTCGCTCCCGTGGTCCTCGCATGGCTGGCCGACATCGGCGCCGACGACGCGCGGGTGAACCCCAACGGCGGCGCCATCGCCCTCGGCCACCCGATCGGGTGCACCGGGGCTCGCCTGATGACCTCGCTCCTGCACGAACTCGAGCGCACCGGCGGACGCTACGGACTGCAGACGATGTGCGAGGGCGGCGGACAGGCCAACGTCACCATCATCGAGAGGCTCGACGCGTGATCCGCGACCTGTACACCGAGGACCATGAGCTCTATCGCGAGTCGGTACGCGACTTCCTCGCCCATGAGGTGGCGCCGAACAAGGACAAGTGGGACGAGGCGCGGTGGATCGACCGCGAGGTGTTCGCCCGCGCGGCCGCCCAGGGCCTCTACGCGATCCAGGTACCCGAGGAGTACGGGGGCAGCGGCGAACCCGATTACCGCTACCGCATGGTCGTGTGCGAGGAGATCGCCCGTGTCAACGCCCTGTCGTTCGGCCTCACCGTCGCCCTGCAGGACGATCTCGTCCTGGCCTACCTGTTGGGTCTCACCAACGAGGAGCAGAAGAAGCGGTGGTTGCCGGGCTTCACCGCCGGTGAGCTGATCGGTGCGTTGGCGATGACCGAGCCCGGTACCGGAAGCGACCTGAAGAGCATCGCCACCACCGCGGTCCGCGACGGTGACAACTGGATCATCAACGGGCAGAAGACCTTCATCTCCAGCGGGATCATGGCCGATCTCGTGGTCCTGGCCGTGCGCACCCGCGCGGACGCCGGCTCACACGGACTGAGTCTCTTCGTGGTGGAACGGGACACACCGGGTTTCGAGCGAGGACGCAAGCTCGACAAGATCGGCCTGCCGGGCCAGGACACCGCCGAACTCTTCTTCGACGACGCCGTCGTGCCCGCCGCGAACATGCTCGGTGAGGAGGGCCGTGGGATGCACTACCTCATGGGACACCTCCCGCGGGAACGCCTCGGGGTCAGTGCGATGGCCATCGCGACGTCCGCCGCGATGCTCGACACGACCATCGAGTACTGCAAGACCCGAAGGGCATTCGGGCAGCCGATCGCCGATTTCCAGCACGTCTCGTTCGAACTCGCGGAGATGGCCACGGAGGTCGACGTCGCCCGCGCCTACGTCGACCGGTCGGTGCTGGCGTACAACGCCGGCCAGTTGACCGCGGTCGACGCCGCCAAGGGAAAGTGGTACGTCAGCGAGCTGCAAAAGCGTGTCGTCGATCGGTGCCTGCAGCTGCACGGCGGTTATGGCTTCATGGCCGAGTACGCGGTCGGACGCGCCTACCTCGACACCCGCGTCCAGACCATCTACGGCGGGACGACGGCGATCATGAAACAGATCATCGGCCGCGACCTGATCGGATAGGAAACGTCCATGTCCCGTCCACGCCGCGCCGTGCTCGTCGCACCGGTATCCAGCGAGCGCATGGCGCGCAGGGCACTGTCGACCGTGGTCGACGAGGTGGTCCTCGACCTCGAGGACGCGGTCACGCCGGCCGGCAAGGACGAGGCGCGCGCAGCGCTGGCCGGCCTGGTCTCCGCGGGGATCGCCGATCCCCACCGCAGCGCGACGATCAATATCCGCGTCAACGCGCGGACCACACGATGGCACGACGACGACATGTCGACCGTCGGATCCCTCAGGGGGCTGTCGGGGGTGGTGGTACCGAAGGTCGAATCAGCCGACGACGTACTCGCCGTCGCGGCCCGCCTCGATGATCCGGACATCGGGGTCACGGCGCTGGTGGAGACGGCCCGTGGGATCGAGAACGTCGGAGCCATCTGCGCGGCGTCACCCCGACTCGACGCTGTCGTGATCGGCTACGCCGATCTCGGCGCCGAGATCGGCCGCTCCCCCACCGCACCACCCGAAGTCTGGCTGCGCGTACAGGATTCGGTGCTCCTGGCAGCGCGCGCCGCGGGTGTCGCGGTGATCGACGGTCCATACCTCGGCGTCACCGATGACGGCGACTTCCGCCGATCGACCGCATGGGTGCGCGATCTCGGTTTCGACGGGAAGTGGGTCATCCATCCCGCCCAGATCGCCACCGTCACGGCCGCCTTCACCCCTGACGACGACGCGGTGTCGCGCGCCGAGCGGGTCCTCGCCGCGCTCGCCGACTCGGAGGGCGTCGGGGCCGGTGCGGTCGCGATGGACGGGATGATGCTCGACGAGGCCGTGGCCGTCGCCGCCCGGCGTGTCCTGACCCGGGCGGGTCGCTCGTGACAGCCTCCGCGACCGGGAGCGGACCGACCGACGTCGGGGGGCCGTACTTCGACGACTTCGAGGTGGGCCACCGGTTCGATGCCGCGCCGTCGGTCACGTTCACCGACGGACTGGCCGCCGTGCACCAGTCGATCCTCGGTGACCGGATGCGACTGCCAGTCGATGCGCATCTCTCACGACGTGTCGGCGGCGGGGCGGCGTTCGTGCACCCAGGACTCGTGTGCGACATGGCGATCGGACAGTCGACCCTGGCGACACACCACGTGCGCGCCAACCTGTTCTACCGCGGTCTACGGATGCTGGGCGCGCCGAGGATCGGCGACACACTCACCACGGTCACCACGGTGGTCGGACTGCGGGAGAACTCGGCGAAGGCCGGCCGAGCCCCGACCGGTCTCGCCGCGCTGCACATCGAGTCGCACGACCAATCCGGGCGCCGCATCCTCGACTTCCACCGGTGCGCGATGTTGCCGTTCTCTCCCGATCACGGCGGAACCGGACCGCAGGGCCATCGTCACGACGACGACCTCTCGGTGATCGGACGTGATCGCGAGACCGATACGCGGCCCGACCTGACGGACTACGACCTGGCGGCCTTCCGCGCCGCCGCTCCCGGTGACCACTTCCGATCCGACCTGCTCGGTCGGGTGTTCCGGAGCAGTGGCGACGTCGTCTCCGGCGCACCCGAACTCGCCCGCGCAACACTGAACATCGCGGCGACGCACCATGATGCGCGCGCGACAGGGCACCGTCTGGTCTACGGCGGACACACCATCGGTGTCGCGCTCGCTCAGGCCACACGCGCACTCCCCGACATCGTCACCGTCACCCGATGGGAGTCCTGCGAGCACCTGGGGCCCGTGCGCGAGGGCGACACCCTCAGCAGCGAGCTGACCGTCACCGCATGCTCACCCGAGCCACAGGGCGGCGGCACCGCCGACCTCCGGTCGATCGTCCACGCCCACGACGCGGGATCCGATTCCCCGCGAGCGGTTCTCGACTGGTCGTTCACCGTGCTGCTCGCCTGACCCCACCGGCCGTCGACACCAGAGAGGACACACCATGACCACATTGAGCGAGGACGAACGTCAGATCGTCGACGCGGTACGCGACTGGGTCGACAAGGAGGTGCTGCCGGTCGTCCACGACCTCGAGCAGTCCAACACCTATCCCGAGGACCTCATCGAACAGATGAAGGAGATGGGGATCTACGGCCTCGCCATCCCCGAGCCGTACGGCGAGGCGCCGGTGAGCATGCCCTGCTACGCGATGGTGACCGAGGAGCTGGCGCGTGGCTGGATGAGCCTGTCCGGGGCGATGGGCGGCCACACCGTCGTCGCGAAACTGTTGCTGGCCTTCGGTACCGACGAGCAGAAGCAGCACTACCTCCCGCGGATGGCCACCGGTGAGATCCGGGCCACGATGGCACTGACCGAGCCCGGCGGCGGCTCCGACCTGCAGGCGATGACGACCGTCGCCCGGCGTGAGGGGGACGATTTCGTGATCAACGGGGCCAAGACCTGGATCAGCAATGCGCGTCGCTCGCAGGTGATCGCCCTTCTGTGCAAGACCGATCCCGCGGCCACCCCCAAGCACAAGGGCATCAGCATCCTGCTGGTCGAGCACGGCCCAGGGCTGACCGTGTCCCGTGACCTGCCCAAGCTGGGTTACAAGGGCGTCGAGAGCTGCGAGTTGTCCTTCGACGACTACCGGACCGCCGGCTCCTCCGTGCTGGGTGGCGTCGAGGGCAAGGGTTTCGCGCAGATGATGAAGGGCCTCGAGACCGGGCGGATCCAGGTGGCCGCGCGCGCGCTCGGGGTGGGCAGGGCCGCGCTGGAGGCGGCGCTGTCGTACGCCCAGGACCGGCAGAGCTTCGGCAAGCCGATCTGGCAGCACCAGTCGGTGGGAAATCATCTGGCGGACATGGCGACGAAGCTGACCGCCGCTCGACAACTGGTGCTGTACGCGGCCGAGAAGTTCGAGGCCGGCGACCGATGCGACATGGAGGCGGGCATGGCGAAACTGTTCGCGTCGGAGGCCGCCATGGAGATCGCCATGAACGCGGTCCGCGTCCACGGCGGCTACGGCTACTCGACCGAGTACGACGTGGAGCGCTACTTCCGCGACGCCCCGCTGATGATCGTCGGCGAGGGCACCAACGAGATCCAGAAGAACGTCATCGTCTCGCAGCTCGTGGCGCGGGGCGGCATCGACAGGTGAGGACACCGCGACCCACCGTGGCCGACGTGCTCGCGGCGCACGACGCGGTGTCCGACGGCGCCCGACCGGACGCCGTCGCGCGACAACACAGACGGGGACGCCACACTGCGCGCGAGCGCATCGCCCGCCTGTCGGGCGGTCGCTTCCACGAGTTCGGCGCCCTCGCTCTCCCCGCGGAGCTCCCCGGCGGGCGTGACCCCGGGGCCGCTGTCGCCGACGGTGTCGTCACCGGTGTCGCGTACGTCGACGGTCGCCCGGTCGCCGTCGCCGCTGTCGACTTCACGGTGCTCGGCGGGAGCAACGGTGCAGTCGGGATGGCCAAGATGGAACGCTGCGTCCATCGGGCCCGCATCGACCGGATCCCTCTGGTGTTGCTCAGCGACGGGGGCGGTCACCGGATGCAGGAGGGACTCGACGCCCGCGCGGCCGCGGCCGGATCCCCCCTCTTGATGCAACTCGTCGAACTGTCCGGAGCCGTGCCCGTCGTGTCGGTGATGATGGGTCCGGGGTTCGGTGTCGGGACCAACCTGGCTGCGCTGAGCGACTTCGTCGTGATGGTGCGGGGGATCTCCACGCTGGGGATGTCGTCGTCGCCGTTCGTGGCGGCGGCGACAGGCGAGCAGATGACCAACGAGGAGATCGGTGGCGCCGACGTGCAGGCCGGCAACGGCGTCGCCGACCTCGCTGCGGACACCGAGGACGAAGCCCTCGACGCGGTGCGCGCGTTCCTCGGGTTCCTGCCCTCGAGCTGCGATCGGACGCCGCCGCGCACCGACGGTCCGCACGTCCCGGCCGACGTCGATCTCGACGCGATCGTGCCTGAGGACGGGCGCCGTCCCTACGATGTCCGAGACGTGATCGACGGTCTGTGCGATGCCGAGTCGGTGCTCGAGCTCCGTGAACTCCACGCGCCCAACGTGGTCACCGCGTTGACCCGGATCGCCGGTCGGCCGATCGGTGTGGTGGCGAACCAGTCGCTGCACCAGGGTGGCGCTCTCGACAGCGCGGCGTGCGAGAAGGCGGCGCATTTCATCGCGGTCTGCGACGCCTTCGGCCTCCCGATCCTGACGTTGATCGACCTCCCCGGTTTCCTCATCGGATCGGCCGCGGAATCATCGCAGTTGGCACGCCGCAGCGGTCGTCTCGCCTTCGAGCTCGGGCAGGCGACCGTGCCCCGGTTCAGCGTGGTGCTGCGCAAGGCCTACGGGGCCGCCTACGTCGCGATGGGCGGCGGGCGCAGCAACGACGCCGACCTGGCGATCGCCTGGCCGACCGCGGAGATCTGTGCGATGCCCGTCGAGGGAGCGGTCGACATCGCCTATCGGGCGGACTGGTCGACCGCCGACGATCCCGAGACGCGGCGGAGTGAGCTGATCACCGAGTTGCGGTCGAGAACCGGAGCCCTCCGAGCGGCCGAGGGCTTCGGGATCGACGACGTCGTGGTCCCTTCACAGACGCGCAACCTGCTCATCGAGGCGATGAGCCGGGTGCCGGACCGGCACCCGGCTCGCCCCGTGCACAGATTCCGGGCGATCTCGCCGATCTGACCTCAGCGCGCGGCGGGAACCGGATACGACGCAGCGACGGCGTCGACGACGATCTTCGCGGTCTCGGCACACGCTGTGGTGCCGCCGTTGGCATATTCCTTCACCGCGTCCCCGACGTTCCACAACCCCTCGATCGGTGTCGTGTTCGACAGGTCGAATCCGGACACCGCGCGCTGAGGGGGCCATTCGTCACGGGTCACGGCGATCGACAGGATCGTCGCCCGGTCGTCGAACCCGTGGATCTTCTCGCGCAGATCCTCGAGGACGAGGGCCACTTCGGCGTCAGAGTCGAAATCACCCACCGACGGTTCCGGGATCGCCCCGCCCACATAGAGATTCCAGCCTGCCGGAGCCATCTCGGGGCAGGTCTCGGTGAAGGCTGCGATGTAGGCCAGACGCCTCGAGGACGCGAAGCTCAGCATCCCGGGGACGTCGACGAGACGTTCGCGACTGGCGAAGTTGACCGCGATCATCGAGCAGGGACGGTCGGCCGTACGGACCTCGTCGACGTACGCCTCCGGCAGCGCCTCGGATCCCACGAGGTCGACTGTGGCGGCCGGACCGACGTCACTGATGACGACAGGGGACGTGACGTCGATGTCGCGACCGTCGTGATGCACGCGGATCCCGGTCACCGCACCGTTCTCCGTGGTGATGGCGCGCACCGGGCTCGACATCCAGATCTCCCCGCCGTCGCGCTCGACGGCGGCGGCCAGCGCCTGCCAGACCCCGATCGTGCCACCAGGGTGGAAGCCGAACTTCTTGAACGCGCTCTTCCGCGTGAAATAGGTGAGGAAGACCTTCGCGGGGAGTTCCGTGGAGCTGACGGCGAACACCGATGCGCACATGTTGCGGAAGATCCCGTGAACGCCCTCGTTGGTGGTGTACTTCGACACCCATTCGGCGGTCGACATCTCGTCCTCCGGCAGCCCGCTGTCGTTGCGCGCAGCCCCCAGCCCGGACACGAGCTTGGCACCCTGACGCGTGAGCTTCGACAGCAGGAATCCCCAGCCACCACCGGTCACGTCGACGGTCTTGCCCTTGATGGAGTACAGGATCGGGGGCGACGGCATCCGAATGTCGAACGGCGCCTCGACCTCGGCGAAAGTCTCCTCGGTGATGCCGCCGACCTCGATCACGATGGCCCCGTTGTTGACCTTGAAGCCGTCGATCTCGTCGGTCGACGCTCGCCCGCCGATCTTGTCGAGGGCCTCGACGACCAACGTCCGGTATCCCTTGTGCGCCAGTCGCGCGGCGGCGAACATCCCGCCCGCACCCGCGCCGACGACGACGACGTCGAAGTGTGTCGCTTCGATATCAGGGGCGGGTGTGGCGGTGCCGGTCTTCTCCGTGGTGGTCATGCGGGGTGACTCCTCTGCAGGGTGGTCGGGGCGTATGAATCGGATCGGTTCAATAGGACCGGGGCAGACCCAGCGACGTCTGGGCGACGAAGTTGAGCACCATCTCGCGGCTGACCGGTGCGGTGCGCATGAGACGCGCGACGAACCAGAGTTCGGCGAGGCCGTACTCCCGGGTGAGACCGTTGCCGCCGTGGGTCTGTATTGCTTGGTCAAGAGCCTTCAGCGAGGCTTCGGAAGCGGCGTACTTAGCGATGTTCGCGGCCTCCCCGGCGTTCTGGCCGGCGTCGAACAGTTCGGCGCTGCGCGCGGTGGCGAGCCGACCGAGCTCGACGTCGATGTGCGCGGCCGCGAGTGGGTGCGCGACACCCTGGTGGGCACCGATCGGCTCCGACCACACCTGACGGGTGCCTGCGTACTCGGCGGCCTTCGCGATCGCGTAGCGACCGATACCGCTGCTCAGTGCGCCGACGAGGATGCGCTCGGGGTTGAGCCCGGCGAAGACCTGTCGGAGGCCATTGCCCGCCTCGCCGATGAGCGCCTCGGGTCCGACACGGACGTCGTCGAGGAACACCGTGAACTGCTTGTCGGTGGAGACGATGGTCGTGTCGATCTTCTGCAGGGTGAGCCCGGGCGAATCGGTTGGGATGACGAACAGCGACAGCGCATTGCGCTCGGGAGTCGAGGCGTCGGCGTCCTTGGTCACGAGCAGCAGTGCGTCGGCCTCGTCAACCGCCGAGATGTAGTACTTGCCGCCCGAGATGACCCAACCGTCGCCGTCACGACGCGCAGTCGTCGAGAGGGCGTGGCTGTTGGATCCGGCGTCGGGTTCGGTGAGGCCGAACGCCATCTTCCTGGTGCCGTCGGCGAGTCCCGGCAGCCACGCCTGCTTCATTGCCTCGGACCCGTGGGCGTCGATGATGCAACCACAGATCGCCGGTGAGATGACCCAGATGAGCATCGGGAAGCCGTTGGCCGCCAGCTCTTCCACCACGACCACGGCCTCGGCCATGCCCCCGCCACCGCCGCCGTACTCCTCGGGCAGATGAACCCCGAGGAGTCCGGAGTCGCCGAGTTCCGTCCAGATCTCGTGGATCGACTCGTTCTCGCGGGCGCGATCCAGGAAATACGCAGCGCCATAGCGCTGGGCGATCTTGGCGACGCTCTCGCGGATCAAGGCGTGTTCGTCGCTGTCGTGGATCAAGCCGGGCATCGTGTGAACCTCCGGGTGGGGATCGACGGTGTTCGTTCTCGTTTAATTGAATATAGATAAAAATTTGTAAAACACCAGCCCTCCACATGGGACAGATCGATCTGTCCCGTACCCGCCAGACGACGGGCATGCCTGGTTGGATGAGTCATGACCTGGAGATCGTCAGCCGTCGACCGAACCCTCGGGCTCATGCTGATCGTCGTGGCGGCGGCCGCGAGTCTGTCGCTCGGAACGGTGTCGGCGTCGCCGGCCCACGCCGCCCCGTCACTCCCGACCGTCGAGCCGGGTGTCCTCACCGTCGGGACCGAGGGCACGTACGCACCCTTCACCTACCACCAGAACGGCACGGGTCCGATCACCGGTTTCGACGTCGACATCATCACCGACATCGCCGAGAAGCTCGGCCTGCGGGTGAGGTTCGTGGAGGCGAACTTCGACAGCCTGTTCCCCGCGTTGGAGGCCGGTCGCTTCGACGTCATCGCCAACCAGATCTCATACTCGGCCGAGCGCGCCGCGAAGTACGACCTGTCGCAGCCGTATGTGCAGACCGCCAGCGTGATCCTGGCGCGGTCGAACGACGACTCGATCCGGTCGGTCGGCGACCTCCGCGGGAAGACCGCGGCGCAGTCGTTGACGAGCAACTACGCGGAGATCGCGAAGTCTGCGGGTGCAGTCGTCGAGCCGGTCAGCGGTTTCGACACCGCGATCCAGCTGCTCAAACAGGGCCGCGTCCAGGCGACCGTCAACGACGAACTGACCGCGAAGAACTACTTCACCACCACCGGTGACAAGACGGTCAAGATCGCCGCGACGACACCGGATGTCAGCAGGCAGGTCTTCGCCGCGCGGAAGAACTCCGGATTGATCGCGGCCATCAACACCCAGATCGACGCGTTGCGCGCCGACGGCACCCTGGACAAGACCTACGCCAAGTACTTCGACGCCTCCGCCAGAGCCCCCAGCGCGTGGGATGTGGTGCGCAGCAACCTCGTGCCGCTGCTCAAGTCGACGGTCACCGGGACGATCCCGCTCACCGCGATCAGTTTCGTGATCGGTCTCGCGATCGCCTTGGGCGTCGCCCTGGCGCGGATGTCACCGCGACGAGTCATCTCGTCGATCGCCCGGCTCTACATCTCGATCATCCGCGGCACGCCACTGCTGGTGCAGCTGTTCATCATCTTCTTCGCACTGCCGGAACTCGGGATCGTCGTGAGCCCGTTTCCGGCCGCGATCGTCGCGTTCAGCCTCAATGTCGGCGGCTATGCGGCGGAGGTCATCCGCGCGGCCATCGGCTCCATCAACCGCGGGCAGTGGGAGGCGTCGCAGTCGTTGGGGCTGTCGCAGTGGGAGACGTTGCGATCGGTGATCCTCCCCCAGGCGGCCCGCACGGCCGTGCCGCCGCTGTCGAACGAGTTGATCTCTCTGGTCAAGGACACGTCGTTGGCATCGACGATCCTGGTGACCGAGCTGTTCCGCCAGGCCCAGAACGCGGCGGCCTCGAGCTTCGACTACCTCGCGCTCTACAGCACGGCGGCGCTGTACTACTGGGTGATCTGCCTGGCTCTGTCGTTCGTCCAGGACCGCACCGAGACCCGCCTCAGCCGTTTCGTCGCCCGCTGACCGCCACTCCCCCAGCTCCGACCGTGCAGTAGATCCCGCCCAGCGTGCGGCAGATCCCGCCGACCGGTCACGAGTGCACGCTGAAGCGGATCGACTGCACTCTCGCGGGGATCGACTGCACGCTCGACGGGTGGTTTCGGGACGCTCGGGGCCGATTTGACCAAGCGTTTGCTTAGTATCGACGCATGTCCGGTTTCACGGCCGAGGAGTTGTCCGCGGCGTTCGCACGGTTCGAGGCGACGACGGAGTCCTGCGCGGCATCCGGCGATTGGAACCCGTGGGCCGAGCAGTTCACCGTCGACGCCGACTACATCGAGCACGCGATGGGCACGATGAAGGGCCGCGAGGAGATCCGCCCCTGGATCGCCAAGACCATGGGGACGTTCCCGGGCAATCACATGGTCGCGTTCCCGTCGCTGTGGCACGTCTGCGACCCCGCAACCGCACGCGTGATCTGTGAGATCGACAACCCCATGCGCGACCCGGGTGACGGCTCGCGGGTCTCGGCCACCAACATCACGATCCTCACCTACGCCGGTGACGGGCTGTGGTCGTGCGAGGAGGACGTCTACAACCCGCTCGAGTTCGGCCAGGCCGCGATGACCTGGTGCGTTCGCGCCGAGGCGTCGGGAGCGCTCACCGACGAGGCGCGTCGCTGGATGGAGACCACGGGCAAGTTCTTCGGCTGAGACGCCCCCGGACCGAGCCCGGCGTGCCCGGTTTGGGAGGGGTCACGACACCGCGTCGACGACTTGGGTCGCCGCTGTCGCCTCCCGTAGGCTGGACCACTGTTCGCGCACGTCGTCGAGGAGGGTGGACCCATGGCACGCGAGATGACCCAGCTCGAGCTCCTGAAGGAGCTGTCGCCTGCCGCGGAGGAGAACGTCAACCGTCACCTCTCGGTGGCCAAGGACTGGAACCCGCACGACTACATCCCCTGGGACGAGGGTCAGAACTTCGCTGCCCTCGGCGGGCAGGACTGGAGCGAAGAGCAGTCGGAGCTCGGTGACGTGGCCAAGGCCGCGATGATCACCAACCTGCTGACCGAGGACAACCTCCCCTCGTACCACCGCGAGATCGCGAACAACTTCTCCACCGACGACGCATGGGGTCACTGGGTCGGTCGCTGGACCGCCGAGGAGAACCGCCACGGCCTCGCCATGCGCGACTACCTCGTGGTGACCCGTGGCGTCGATCCCGTTGCGCTCGAAGAGGCGCGCATGATCCACATGACCAACGGCTTCACCTCCGTCGGCGTCGGCGGCGATCGCGCCGACGAGGTCGAGGCCCACGGCGGCGAGCTCGGCCTCCTCTACACGGTCGCGTACGTGACGTTCCAGGAGCTCGCGACCCGCGTCAGCCACCGCAACACCGGCCGGGCCTGCAACGACCCGATCGCCGACAAGCTGCTGCAGCGCATCGCGGCCGACGAGAACCTGCACATGATCTTCTACCGCAACATCGTCGGTGCGGCGATGGACCTGACGCCGGACCAGACGCTGCGCGCGATCACCGACGTCATCTGCAACTTCCAGATGCCCGGCGCAGGCATGCCGAACTTCCGTCGCCACGGTGTGCTGATGGCCAAGCACGGCATCTACGACCTGCGCCAGCACCACGAGGAGGTCGTCATGCCGATCCTCCGCAAGCTCAACGTCTTCGACCGCGACGACTTCGGACCCGAGGGCGAGAAGGACCGCGAGCGTCTGCACGCGTTCACCGAGAAGCTCGGCGAGGACACCCTGAAGTTCGAGGAGATGCGTGACCGCGCCCTGGCCCGCGAGGCGGCCAAGCGCGAGGCCCGCGCGTCCTGACAGGAACCGTGTGACAACACTTCTCGACTCCGCGACCGCCGCACCCGACACCTCGGGCGCGGCGGTTTCGGCATCCACCCGTCCGGCGCTGCGGATAGGCCCGTTCGACCTCGCGAGCCCCGTCGTGCTCGCCCCGATGGCCGGCGTCACCAACGTCGCCTTCCGCACGCTGTGCCGCGAGCTCGAGATGGAGCGCACCGGAACGGTGTCCGGTCTGTACGTGTGCGAAATGGTAACCGCGCGTGCGCTCGTCGAGCGCCACCCGACGACGATGCACATGACGACGTTCGGCCCGACCGAGAACCCGCGGTCGATGCAGCTGTACACCGTGGACCCCGAGTACACCTACGCCGCGGCCAAGATGATCGTCGACGAGGACCTCGCCGACCACATCGACATGAACTTCGGCTGCCCGGTCCCCAAGGTGACCCGCAAGGGCGGCGGCTCGGCGATCCCCTACAAGCGGCGTCTGTTCCAGAACATCGTCGCCGCGGCGGTGCGCGCGGTGGAGGGCACCGACATCCCCGTCACGGTCAAGTTCCGGATCGGCATCGACGACGACCACCACACCCACCTCGACGCCGGGCGCATCGCAGCCGGCGAGGGCGCCAAAGCCGTTGCGCTGCATGCGCGCACCGCATCGCAGCGGTACTCCGGCGAGGCCGACTGGTCGCAGATCGCGGCGCTGAAGGAGCACGTCACCGACGTGCCCGTGCTGGGCAACGGCGACATCTTCGAGCCGACCGACGCTGTCGCGATGATGGAGCAGACCGGATGCGACGGAGTCGTGATCGGCCGTGGATGCCTCGGTCGCCCATGGCTCTTCGCCGAGCTCAGCGCGCACCTCAACGGCCTGCCCACGCCCACCCCGCCGACGCTGGGTGAGGTCGCCGACATCATCGTCCGCCACGGGCGTCTGCTCGCCGACCACCACGGCGAGGACAAGGGCATGCGGGAGATCCGCAAGCACGTCGCCTGGTATCTGCGCGGATTCCCCGTGGGGTCCGACCTCCGGCGTGACCTCGCGCTGGTCACCACCGTCGAGCAGCTGCGTGACCTCGTCGGACGTCTCGATGCCGACGCGCCGTTCCCGCAGGACGGCCACGGCCCCCGCGGACGCCAGGGCTCGCCGGCGGCGGTGGCGCTGCCCGACGGCTGGCTCGACGACCCCGACGACGACTGTGTGCCCGACGGCGCGGAGGTCATGCACTCGGGCGGATGACATGCCTGCCTTGCCAGGTTCCGCCCGTACCATGGCGTGACCCCAGCACCTGCTAGAGGAGTTCAGTGAGCGACGAGCGACCACCCGGATCCCCGGGTCCGGGCGACACCTCGCGCTCTGACGACCCCTCTCGACCCTCCGGGCGACTGAGTCGCGACGAGATCCTCCGTCGCCTCGAGCAGCCCTCCGACGAGGTGCTGCGCGAACCCACCGACCGCGGGCGCATCCCCGCGGACGGGCGTCGTCGGACCGTCGCCGACCTGCTCCGCGAGATCGAGCAGCGTGACGGCGGGTCATCGCCCTCCGCACCCGCCCCGCCTCCCGCGGCGACTCCGCGACCCGCACCGACTCCCCGGCCCACACCGGCACCGCCCGCGCCCGGTCCGACCGCACCGAGCGCGGACCGTCCGGCGACCCCCCGCCCGCCCGAGGACGCCGATCGCACGGAGACCATCCCGCCGGTCGTCGATCGGCCGCAGCCCCCTTCGAGCGGCTCCGTCCGACCGTCGACCGTCTCTCCCGATGACCCCACGACGACGATCCCGCCGGTCGTCGACACCCCGGTAGCGGAGAACGCGGACACCGGCGGCGGACGACGTCGACGGTCCGCCCGTCCTGCGGTGTTGCCCGCCAGCGGATCCCGCCTGGCCGAGGCGAACCGCCGGGCACGACGCCGTCGCACAGCGACCACCGGCGGTCGCGTCGTCGTCGCCCTCGCGTGCGTCCTGTCGCTGGTGGGCACCGGGTTCGTGTGGGGCTATCTGCGCACCACCAACGGCGGCTTCCGCACCATCACCGCAGTGAACGCCGACGACAAGAACATTCGCAACAAGGGCGCGCAGACCGGTGACCAGACCTATCTGATCGTGGGCACCGACACCCGTGCGGGACAGAACGGTCGCGTGGGCGCGGGTACCACGGCCGAGGCCGACGGAGCCCGCTCCGACACCGTCATCCTGGTGAACGTCCCGGCGAATCGCAGTCGCGTGGTGGCGGTCTCGTTCCCCCGCGACCTGGCCGTCGACCGACCCGAGTGCCGCAGCTGGGACAACAACACCGGCACCTACGGCACCGACATGGTCCCGGCGGAGACCGGCGCGAAACTGAACACCGCCTATGGCGACGGCGGCCCCGAGTGCGCGGTGAAGGTGATCCAGCAGCTCTCCGGCCTGAACATCAACCACTTCATCGCCATGGACTTCTTCGGCTTCGAACAGGTCGTGAACAAGCTCGGCGGCGTACAGGTGTGTTCGCCGACGCCGTTGTACGACTACGAACTCGGCCAGATCCTGTCGCGGCCGGGGAAGCAGATCGTCCGCGGGTCGCGGGCGCTGAACTACGTGCGCGCGCGGACCGTCGAGAGCGAGGGCAACGGCGACTACGGCCGCATCAAGCGACAGCAGCTCTTCATGTCGTCGTTGCTGCGTGGCATGTTGTCCGGCCAGGTGCTGTCGAACCCGGCGCGGCTCAACGGGATCATCAACACGTTCATTAAGTACAGCCTCGTCGACGGGATCGACACCGACAGCCTGCTGAACCTCGCGCAGTCGCTGGACGGCCTGCAGGCAGGGCGCGTCACGTTCCTCACGGTGCCGACCGCCGGCACCACCACCGACGGTTCGAACAACGAGATCCCGCGCACCGACGATATCAACGCCATCTTCGACGCGATCATCAACGACGACCCGCTGCCCGGCGAGCAGAAGGCTGCGGCCCCGCCGTCGTCGTCGCGGGCGGAGTCGTCGACACCGTCGCCGACCACCAGCGAGGCACCGACCGAGGTCACCGCCTCCGCACAGTCGCCGGAGAGCATCGGTGTGCGTGTGCTCAACGCGACCGGGACCTCGGGACTCGCGACGCGGGTGTCCGACGAGATGTCGACCAAGGGGTTCGATGTCCGCGGCGTCGCCGACGCGTCGCAGAACCAGGATCAGACCGTCGTCCGCTACGGTCCCGGCGAGCAGGCGGCTGCGGCCACCGTCGCCTCGATGATCCCCGGCGCTGTCATCCAACCCGACCGCACGGTCAAGTCGGGAATCGAGGTGTTGCTCGGCAGCCAGTTCGCCGGCTCGATCGGCGACGTCCCCACACAGGGGTCGCCGCTGCGTGTCACGCAGAACCCGCAGTCGAACGAGACCGTGGAACTGCCCAACGACCTGAGCGTCACCAACGGGGCGGACACCTCCTGCAACACGTGACCCGGTTCACCCCCCGTTCACCGCGGCACAACCGGCTGCTCGCCGGGTGTGAGTAGTCTCGGCGTATGCGTACTGCGTACCACGAGCAGATGGCGGAGTTGAACGCCGTCCTGGGCCAGATGTCCGAGCTGGCGGGCAAGGCCATGGAACGGTCGACCCAGGCCCTGCTGCAGGCCGATCTCGCCGTCGCCGAGTCCGTCATCACCGACCACGAGGAGATCGTCCGTCTGTCGGCGGCCGCCGAGGAACGCGCGTTCGCACTCCTCGCCCTGCAGGCCCCCGTCGCGGGCGATCTGCGCGCCATCGTCAGCGGCTTCCAGATCGTCGCCGACGTGGACCGGATGGGCGCGCTGGCTCTGCACGTCGCCAAGGTCGCCCGACGCCGGCACCCGAACAAGGCTCTGCCCGAAGAGGTCAACGGCTACTTCGCCGAGATGGGCCGGCTCGCCGTGCAGATGGCGCTGAACGCCCGTGAGGTGCTCAACAACCAGGACCCGACCGCCGCACTGCGCCTGCAGAGCGACGACGACGCGATGGACGACCTGCACCGTCACCTCTTCACGGTCCTCATGGACCGCGAGTGGAGCCACGGCGTGGCCGCCGCCGTCGACGTGACACTGCTCGGCCGCTACTACGAGCGCTTCTCCGACCACGCCGTCCTCATCGGTCGGCGCGTGGTCTTCCAGGCGACGGGAAAGACCCCCGAGCAGTTCGCCGACCTCGGCGCCTGACACCCCACCTGCCGCGCGCGAGACCACCGCGTCGAGTGGGCGGCAGGACGCGTCGAGTGGGCGGCAGGACGCGTCGAGTGGGCGGTTGCGCACACTGAACATCTCCGAGCGCCCAGTCGACGTCGCCAACCGCCCAGTCGACGGGGTCACGGCATGACAAAGGCCCCCACCGAATCCGGTGGGGGCCTTCGTCGTAGTTGAGTCGATCAGCCGAAGCGGCCGGAGATGTAGTCTTCCGTGGCCTTCTGCTCCGGGTTGGAGAACATGGTCTCGGTGTCGTTGATCTCGATGAGCTGACCCGGCTGGCCGACGCCGGCGAGGTTGAAGAACGCCGTCTTGTCACTCACGCGCGCAGCCTGCTGCATGTTGTGGGTGACGATGACGATCGTGTAGTCCTTCTTCAGCTCGGTGATCAGGTCCTCGATGGCGAGGGTCGAGATCGGGTCGAGCGCAGAACACGGCTCGTCCATGAGGAGAACCTCCGGCGAGACGGCGATCGCACGGGCGATGCACAGACGCTGCTGCTGACCACCCGACAGGCCGCCACCGGGCTTGCCCAGACGGTCCTTCACCTCTTCCCACAGGTTCGCGCCCCGCAGGCTGCGCTCGGCGACCTCGTCGAGCTCCTTCTTGTTCCGGACGCCCTGCAGCTTCAGTCCGGCCACGACGTTGTCGCGGATCGACATGGTGGGGAACGGGTTCGGGCGCTGGAACACCATGCCGATGGTGGAGCGCACGCTCACCGGATCGACCCCGCGGCCGTAGATGTCCTCGCCGTCGAGGAGCACCTTGCCCTCGACGCGAGCGCCCGGTGTCACCTCGTGCATCCGATTCAGGGTCCGCAGCACGGTCGACTTGCCGCAGCCCGACGGGCCGATGAAGGCGGTGATGCTGCGCGGCGCCACCTCGAGCGACACGTTCTTCACCGCGTGGAACGCGCTGTAGTAGATGTTCAGGTCTTTGACGTCGAGACGCTTGGCCATGTCTTCGGTCCGTTTCGATCGGTGGTGGTCGTGGGCGGGAAGCGGTTCCCGCTAGGCCTTTTTGGGAGCGAACAGCTTGGACACCAGCTTTGCGCCGAAGTAGACGACGGCGACGAGGATGACGAGCGTCAGCGCGGCACCCCACACCTGGTCGAAGGAGTCGGAGCCGTTGTTGTACTGCTGCACCATCATCAGCGGCAGCGACTGCTGGTTGCCCTCGAACGGGTTGTTGTTGATCGCTCTCGTCGAGCCGACGAGGATCAGCACCGGCGCGGATTCACCCATGACGCGGGCCACGGCGAGCATGACACCGGTGACGATCCCCGACAGTGCGGTCGGCAGCACGATGGACGCGATCGTCCGCCACTTGGGGACACCCAGCGCGTACGACGCCTCCCTCAGGTCCTGCGGGACGATCTTCAGCATCTCCTCGGTGGAGCGCACGACGATCGGGACCATCAGCAACACAAGGGCCAGGGCCACGACGAAGCCAGAACGGGGCAGGCCCAACGTCGTCCGCCACACGGCGTAGACGAACAGTGCGGCGACGATCGACGGGACACCCGAGAGGATGTCGACCATGAACGTGGTCACCCGCGCGAGCACCGACTTCCCGGTGGCGTACTCGACGAGGTAGATCGCGACGAAGATGCCGATCGGGATGGAGATGACCGCTGCGAGCAGCGTCTGCTGCAGGGTGCCGATGATGGCGTTGAACGCGCCGCCGTGCAGCTCGTCGAACTGCCACCAGTTCACCGACAGGATCGGCTCGATCCCGCGGGCGACGAGCGTCACGAGGAGCCACACCAGCGGGGCGAGGGCGATCAGCAGCGCCAGGCTGACGAGCACGAGCGCGACGTTGTCGGTGACCTTGCGGCGCAGCGTGACCTGCGTGAACCCGGCAGGGGTCCGTTTGACCGGTCCGAGGTCGGGACGTTCGGTGGTGGTGGCGGTCATCACTTGGCCTTCCGTGTCACGACCGAGCGGGCGGCGGCGTTCACGACGAACGTCAGGACGAACAGCGACAGGCCCGCGGAGATGTACGCACCGGTCTTCAGCGGCGAGTCGAACTCCGCCGCGTTGTTGGCGATCTTGGTGGCGAAGGTCTCGCCGCTCTCCATGAGGTTGAAGTCGAGCGGGCCGGCCGTCGAGATGATGAGCAGCAGGGCCATCGTCTCGCCGAGCGCGCGCCCGAGGCCGAGCATCGATCCGCTGATGTAGCCGGAGAACCCGAACGGCAGGATCGCGACCCGCACGACCTCCCACTTCGTCGCGCCCAGCGCGAGGGCCGCCTCGCGATGACCGACGGGCGTCTGCACGAACACCTCGCGGGTCACCGCGGTGATGATCGGCAGGATCATGACGGCCAGCACGATGCCACCGGTGAGCATGGTGCCGCCGGTGGACATGTTGGCGACCTGGGTCGGCTCGTTGAAGAACGGCAGGAACGACAGGTTGCCGACGAGCCACGTGTTGACCGGCACAAGCGCCGGGCCGAGGACGAGGATGCCCCAGAGGCCGTAGACGATCGACGGCACCGCGGCCAGCAGGTCGACCAGGTAGGTGATCGGACCGATGAGCCGCTTGGGCGCGTACTGCGTCAGGAAGATCGAGATACCGAGGGCGACGGGCATCGCGAGGATCAGCGCGATGACCGAGACGACGACGGTCGCGTAGAGCAGGTTGAGGATGCCGAACTGCAGGTTGTCACCGTCGGTCACCCAGGTGCCGGTGTAGGTGAAGAAGTTCTCGGAGTTCTTCATCAGGGCCGGCACGGCCTGGATGATCAGGAACAGTGCGATCAGGCCGATGAGCAGCGAGACCAGAAGGCCGGATCCGACCGAGAGAGTGCGGAAGATGCGATCGCCCAGCCGGGTGACGGAGCCGGATCCGTCCTCGGGGCGATCGGCGTTGTCACCGGTCGGGGTGGGACCGGGGATCACCCCGTCCATCGGGTCGGGTCCGCTGAGCGAGGATGTCGTCATGGATCCTTCGAGGTCGGCCGTACGACCGGCGCGCAGGTCGTCGCCGTGCAGTTCGGTCATGTCGGGGGTCTCCCAAGTCTCTCAACCGGTGCCGCGGGTCCGCAATCTCACTTGTGAGATCACAGACCCGCGGCGGGGTCAGCCGAAGATCAGCCGAGGGCGTTGATGGTGCCCATCAGCGTCTGCTTGTACGAGTCGGGCAGGGCGACGTATCCGATGTCGGACAGACCGCTCTGACCCTTCTCGACAATGGTGGACAGCGCCGACTTCAGCACCGCACCCTTGTCGCCGGTGTAGCCCTTCGAGCACACGACCTCGTAGGTCGTGAGCATGAGCGGCCACGCACCGGTGGTCTTGGTCTCGAACAGCTTGTCCGTGTCGACCTGGAGGTCCTTGCTGCCCGGGGTCTTGAACTGCACCTCGGACAGGGCCTTCGACGCGGTGTCCCCGGTCAGCTGTGTGGCACCCGAGCCGAAGTCCATCTGGGCCAGGCCGAGGTTGTTCTGCTCGGCGAAGCCCCACTCGACGTAGGTGATCGAGCCGGCGGTCTTCTTCACGGTGTCACCGACGCCGGTCGACTTGGCAGCGGCCGAGCCGCCCTGACCCTTGAACGTCTTGTCGTGCTCGTAGGGCCAGTCGCTCTTCGCCGTGTCCTGCAGGAACCGCTGGAAGTTGTCGGTGGTGCCGGAGCTGTCGCTGCGGTGGACCGGGACGATCTTCTCCGACGGGAGGTTCTTGCCCGGGTTCAGCGCGGCGATCGCCGGGTCGTTCCAGGTGGTGATCTTCGAGTCGAAGATCTTGGCCAGCACGCTCGGGTTGAGCGTCAGGCCCTCGACACCGCTCAGGTTGTAGGCGATGGCGACGGGGCCCGCGACCAGCGGGATGTGCCAGGCGTCGTTGCCGGCGCAGCGGGTCTTGGCCTGCGCGGCCTCGTCGGTCTTCAGCGCCGAGTCGGACCCGGCGAAGTCGACGTCACCGGCGAGGAACTTCTTCACGCCGTCGCCGGACCCACTGCCGGTGTAGTTGAGGACGATCCCACCGTTGCTGGAGAGGACGTCCTGGAACTTCTGGACCGCCTTCTGCTGCGCGGTGGAGCCCTCGCCGCTGATCGACTGGCCGCTGAAGCTGTTGTCGGCGCTCGAACCGCCCGACGAGCTGCTCGAGTCCGCCCCGCCGCTGCAGGCCGAGAGGGTGAGAGTTGCTGCGGCGACGATGCCGACGGCGATCGCGCCGGTCCGGGTCGCCGAGCCCCTGTTGAGATTCACGCCAGAGTCCTCCGATGAGTGTGTGCCGGGGAGCAGTCGAGCACCTGCCCCGTGTCGCCTCGCGATGACGCGGGCAGGGGACCACCGCCCCGGTGCCGTGTGGTCGGTTGAAAGCTATGGGCCGGTGGTGGACGGTCGACCGACGCTCGGTGAACGGAGGGTGAATTGATCTCGCCTGCACACGACGCGGCGGCGAACGCAGCCGCGAGGTCGTTACCCGAGGTGACGACGTGTTTCGCGCAACGATCCGGACTGCGGTCCAACGACGTGAGGTGGACCACTTACTGCGGCGGTCAGCCGTAGGCGACGTCCACCGAGTGGCGGGTGAAACCGAGGCGGTCATAGGTGTGCAGGGCGGCCGTGTTGTCGCCTTCGACGTACAGCTCGACGGTGGTCAGACCCGACCGTTCGAGGTGGGCGATGCCGGCGAGGGTGAGCAGACGACCCAATCCCCTGCCCTGCGTGCCCGTGTCGACGCCGACGACGTAGACCTCGCCGATCTCGGGCTCGTCGTCGGTCGCGGGATGCACCTTCGTCCAGTGGAAACCGAGCAGGGTGTCCGGGTCGGATCGGTCGAACACCAGGAACAGTCCCTCGGGGTCGAACCATCCCGACGAGGTGCGCGCGTCGATGTCGTCCTGCGTCCAGCCACCCTGCTCCGGGTGCCACGCGAAGGCGGCATTGTTGACGCGCAGGATCTCCGCGTCGTCCTGCGGTCCCACATAGGTGCGCAGCACCAGGTCGTCGGGGACCTCGAGAGCGGGCAGCGGCAGATCGGCGTCGTTCAGCGGCCGTCGCATCGACAACAGCTCTCGCAGCGGCTTCAGGCCCAGGGAGGTCGCGAGTGCCGAGGCCGCCGGCAGGTCACCGTGTGCCCAGACCCGCGTGGGCGGTGACGCGGCGTCGAATGCTGCGTGCAGCAACGACTTCCCGTGGCCGGACCCCCGATGGTCGGGGTCGACGGCCGCCTCGATCATCGCGGGCTCGCCGTCGCGGCCGGGGGTGATGTTGGCGTACCCCAGCAGATCACCGGCGTCGGAACGGAACACGACATGTGTCACCCGGTCGGTGTCGATGCCGACGACGGCCTGCTCGGAGAGCGGCGCCACCCCGTCGACACGTTCTGCCCTTTCGGCCAGAGCATGTGCGGCGCGGGCGGTCTCGGCGTCCAGCGAAGCCAGGACCTTCTGGCCGGCCTCAGCCACCGTTGCTCATCGATCGCAACTCGTCGTCGAGATCTTCGGTGGTGTCGTCGTAGTCGGCGTCGAGGTCGTCGTCGCGACCGTCGGCGTCTCGACCACGAGCCGGACGGACGGCCTTGTACCCGACGTTGCGGACGGTGCCGATGAGCGACTCGTGCTCGGCGCCGAGCTTCGCGCGCAGACGCCGCACGTGCACGTCGACGGTACGGGTACCGCCGAAGAAGTCGTACCCCCAGACCTCCTGCAGCAGTTGCGCTCTGGTGAACACGCGGCCTGCGTTCTGGGCGAGGTACTTCAGGAGCTCGAACTCCTTGTAGGTGAGATCCAGGGGACGGCCGCGCAGGCGCGCGGTGTACGTCCCCTCGTCGATGATCAACTCCCCCAGCGACACCCTGCCCGCGGCCTCCTCGCTCTCGCCGCCACGGGTGCGGACGACGAGCAGTCGCAGGCGGGCGTCGAGCTCGGCCGGACCGATGGTCGGGAGCAGGAAGTCGTCGAGACCCCACTCGGCGTTCACCGCGACGAGACCGCCCTCGGTGAGGACGGCGACGACGGGAACCGATGCCCCGGTGCTCCCGAGGAGCCGGCACAGTCCGCGTGCCGCGGCGAGGTCGGTGCGGGCGTCGACGATCGCGACGTCCGCATTGCCCGCCTCCATCAACGACGACACCTCGGTCGGCGCGACGCGGACCGTGTGGGCGAGGAGTGCGAGCGACGGGACGACCGATTCGGGGGCGGGATCTGCCGTCAGCAACAAGAGATCCATGCGAGCTCCGATCTCCGGCGGCGGTCTCTCACGTGTGTACGCTGCAGCGACGACGATGCAGGGTGAGGGAAAGGATAGCGCTTCACCCTGGACGAGCCCGTATCGGCGGCGCGGTGAGGAGCCTGGAGTGGTCGGCAGCCTGCGCAGTCGGCCCCGCCTCCGCCGCGTTGTCTGGGGCCTCGTGATCGTGGTCGTCGTCGCCGTTCTCGGGGCCCTCGGCACCGACACCGCCATCGCGATCAACGCCGAGCGCAGCCTCGCGCGAGCGTTCGTGGAGCCGACGAACGGCAATCGCGGACTGCCCTTCGAGCCGGAGGTCACGATCTCGGGCTTTCCCGCGTTCCGCTCGGTTGCCGACGGCCGGTATTCATCGATCGGGATCACCGCGCGCGCGGTGCCGGTGTACGCAGGCGACAGCTGCACCGTGAAGGACCCCTGCCACGCCGACCTCCGCACCCGCCTCCGCGACGTCCGCGTCCCGGCGGCGTCGATCTCGAACCCGTTCCCCCAGGGCGCGGTCTTCATGGAGGTCGGATCCGCGACCGCGTCGACGACCCTCGACTCCGTGGCGATGGGACGTCTGCTGGGGATCGACGACCTCACGGTGAACACACCTGCACCCGAGGGCGCCGCCGGAGGTGGCGGCCCGCAGGACGGTCTGCTGAGTCGCACGTCTGGCGTACTGCTCACCGGCAGCGTGTCGCCGGGTCCCGGTCGACCCGACGAGAAGGTCAGCGTCACCGTCGACCTCTCGACCGTCGGTGGCGCCCTCCGCCTCTCCGCCACCGGCTTCTACGACGGCCCCGAGGAACACTCCGACACCACGGTCGCCGAGGCGGACCGGGCAGCGGTGCTCAAGCGCTTCTCCGCCACGGTCCCCGGCCTGCCGATGGCATGGGGGGCGACGGCGACATCCGCCCGGAGCAGCGGGAGCGACATCATGATCGAAGGGACTCCGCACAGCCGGACCTGGGATCCCGGGCTCTTCCTGACCGCGCAGAGCACGGAGATCTACATGATGTACACCGACGCCCTCCCCCGCTGACCATCAGTGACCTTTGTTACTGTCGGCGCCATGCAGTCGCGTCGTGAGTACTTGCTCACCCGCCGCCGGGCGATCGATTTCTGTCGACTCGCCACCTGCTGCTGTCGCTGACACCGGTCCGCGACGCGCAGTCGTCTCGTGACCGTCCGTGCCGACGGTCTGATCTCCTCACCGTCCGCCGTGTCGGTCCACGCCCGTTCTCGCGCCGCTCGTCGCGGTCGTCGTCTCGGCATCTCGCACCACCGATCCGTTCCACCCGAAAGGACCACCATGGCTCGCTCCGATGTCCTGGTCAGCGCAGACTGGGCTGAGCAGAACCTGACCACCGACTCCGTCGTCTTCGTCGAGGTCGACGAAGACACCAGCGCCTACGACGGCGGCCACATCCAGGGCGCCGTCAAGCTCGACTGGAAGACCGACCTGCAGGATCAGGTCCGTCGCGACTTCGTCAACGCCGAGCAGTTCGGCGACCTGCTGAGCTCGCGCGGGATCAGCAACGACGACACCGTCGTGCTGTACGGCGGCAACAACAACTGGTTCGCCGCCTACGCCTACTGGTACTTCAAGCTCTACGGCCACCAGGACGTGAAGCTGCTCGACGGCGGTCGCAAGAAGTGGGAGCTCGACGGCCGCCCGCTGTCGACCGACGCCGTCTCGCGTCCGGCGGCGAGCTACAAGGCCTCCGACCCCGACCTGTCGATCCGCGCGTTCCGCGACGAGGTCGTCGACGCGATCGGCAGCAAGAACCTCGTCGACGTCCGCAGCCCGGACGAGTTCACCGGCAAGATCCTCGCGCCGGCCCACCTGCCGCAGGAGCAGAGCCAGCGTCCCGGCCACATCCCCGGTGCCATCAACGTGCCGTGGAGCAAGGCGGCCAACGAGGACGGCACCTTCAAGTCCGACGAGGACTTGGCCGAGCTGTACAAGGAGGCAGGTCTCGACGGCGAGAAGGACACCATCGCCTACTGCCGCATCGGTGAGCGGTCGAGCCACACCTGGTTCGTGCTCAAGGAGATCCTCGGCCACCAGAACGTCAAGAACTACGACGGCAGCTGGACCGAGTACGGCTCGCTGGTCGGTGTACCCGTCGAGCTGGGGGAGGGCAAGTGATGTGCGCAGCACCGAAGCAGGGTCAGAAGCTGCCCGCGGGCGTCGACGTGGAGAAGGAGACGGTCCTCACCGGCCAGGTCCTCGACGGTGACGGACAGCCCGTCGGCGGCGCGTTCGTGCGCCTGCTCGACGGCTCCGGCGAGTTCACCGCCGAGGTCGTGGCGAGCGGCACCGGCGACTTCCGGTTCTTCGCGGCGCCGGGCACCTGGACGATCCGCGCGCTGTCGCCTCGCGGCAACGGCGACGTGACCGTCAGCCCCGACGGCACCGGCGTCTACGACCAGGACGTCACCGTGGCCACGACGAGCTGACCGCGCCTCCCGCACGACCACCGTCGCCCTCACCGCACCCGCGGTGAGGGCGATGTCGCGTCGCGGGACCTACCGCGGGTCGAGGAAGGTGTACAGCTCCGTGATCCGCCCGTCCCGCACGTGGCCGACATCCATGCCGGACACCACCGCCGGTCCGTCGGCCGGGCCCAGGGCCCAGGAGATCCGGCCCAGGTCTGCGACCACGCTCGGTTCCACGGTGACGGAGAACGTCAGCCCCGGAGCGTCCTGCTGCAACGACCGGATCTTGGCGTCGATCGCGTCATGCCCCGACACCGTTCCCTCCTCGTCATGGAATCCGGCGTCGGGGTGATAGAGCTCCTCGACGAGTCGCCGGCGGGCGACGTCGTCGGTGATCGAGAACACCTCCGCCACGTTGCGCCGCATCACCTCTGCGATCGCACCGGGCTGGGACGCGTCGTCGGACATGGACGCCGACGATACCCACCCCACAGCGCAGTCGTAGACTGGTCACGTGGTCATCTTCTTCGAGATCCTGCTGGTGATTGCGACGGTCGCGATCGTGTGGTTCGGGCTGTACACGCTGTACCGCCTCATCACCGACGAGTCCTGACACGTCCGACGTGAGCGACCCCTCCCCCGACGGCCCCGTCCCGGGCAGCGCCGACGAGGCGATCGCCGATGCGGCGCGCCGTGCGGAGATCACCGCCGACCGCAACATCCCGTCCCTCGCCGGCCTGGACGCGCCCGACGACACCGCGAACCTGCGGCAGGGCCCCGACCTGAATCCCGCACTGCTCGGCCTGCTGCCCCTGGTCGGTGTGTGGCGTGGTCTCGGTGAGGGCAACGACCCCGAGACCGGCGACTACCCCTTCGGCCAGCAGATCGTGATCAGCCACGACGGCGGGCCCTACCTGATGTGGGAGTCGCGCTCGTGGCGCATCGACGACGACGCCCACTTCGTCGGCCCCGATCTCCGTGAGACCGGGTACTGGCGGATCTCCGGACCCGACTCGGACGAGACCATCGAGTTCCTGGCCACCCACGCCGAGGGCTGGATCGAACTCTTCTACGGCAAGCCCCTCACCCAGACGTCCTGGGAACTGGTGACCGACGTCGTCATCACGTCGGCGTCGGGCTCCGCGGGTGGGCGCAAGGTGGGTGGCGCGAAGCGACTGTACGGTCTCGTCGACGACGGCGATCTCGCGTACGTGGAGGAACGCGTCGACGCCGACGGCGACCTCGTACCGCGCCTGTCGGCGAAGCTGTCACGGCACGTCGGCTGATACACACATCCGCCGGAGGGCTGATGCACCACCGCATGCGTGGTGAGAAGCTGTTCGCATGATGATCGCGACGGCCAGCATCCCCGGCGAACGGGAGACCCTCATCGAGATCTGGGGCGACCAGCGCAGGAGCCTGTTGGTGACCGTGAACGGGATCTCCGAGGAGCAGGCTCGCACTCCCGGGCCGGTCGGCACGCTGACGCTCGGCGGCCTGATCAAGCATCTCGCGCTGTTCGAGGAGTACTGGATCGCCACCATCCTCGCGGCCGACCCCGACGCCGAGTTCGACGTCGACCTCGAGGAGCGGTATCGGATGTCGGAGGACGAGACGTTCGCGGGATGGCTGGAGAGGTACACGAAGCAGTCCCAGCTCACCGACGAGTTCGTCGCGACCGTGCCCGATCTCGACGCCGTCATCCCCATCCCGATCGCACCGTGGGCCCCGGTCCGGCAGCACCACACAGTCCGCCGCATCCTGCTGCACATGTTTCGGGAGACCGCGCACCACTCGGGCCACGCCGACCTCATCCGCGAGTCCCTCGACGGCCAGAGCACCACGAAGACCCTGGCCGCCGACGCGATCAGGAGCTACGAGCGCGGCTGACGCCCCCGGGACAGGAGAACCCCCGCACCGATCGTCGGTGCGGGGGTTCTGCAGAAATGGGACGACCCCCGCACCGCCACTTGCGTGGCCGGACCCACCTGGACGGGTGGGGGTGCGGGGGCCGGGTGACCACCGTGGATTCGCTCGGGTGACGGCGCCGCTGCCGTGAGGCGGGCGACCCGCACCGGGAGAACCCGGGCGTTGGGCGCCACCTAGCTGATGGTCACCTCACGTGTCCATAAGTCATGCAACTTCAGACCACCTCCTTCCTCGTGTACACCCGAAGTTACGCGCGGATCGTGGAGTCGGCAATCGCTTTTCGGCGTGGGGTCCTTCGCTGTGGGCGAACCGCCGAGATCGATGACAGCGGTCGCCGCACAGTCCCGCGGCAGTCGGTGCGTCACCACCACGACGGCCCGTTCCGGTTCGACGAGACCGTCGTTCGGGTCGAGCAGGGCCGCGGTGAGCGCGTCGGCCTCGTCGGCGTCGACGTTCTCGCAGGGCTCGTCGAGGAGCAGGACCGGCACCGGGCAGATCAGCGCCCGCGCGAGCAGCAGTCGTCGGCGTTGACCGGTGCTCATCGCGTCCGCACCGGATGCGAGCACGTGGTCGAGACCGCCGTCGAGTCCCCGGACCCAGCCGGCGAGGCCGACGCGGTCCAGGACGTCCCACAGCCGTGCGTCGTCGGCGTCACCGCGGGCGACCAGGAGGTTCTCGCGGATGGTCGTCGCGAAGACGTGTGCGTCGGAGGCGAACCAGCGGATCGTCTCCGCGGGATCGACCGGACCGTCTTCGTCGTGGACCGTGACAGCTCCGTCGACGGGTGGCACCAGTCCTGCGATCGTCGCGAGCAGCGTCGTCTTCCCTGATCCCGAGGGGCCCACGACGGCGACGCGGGACCCGGGACCCAGAGTGAGTCCGCCGGCGATCGGTCCGGCTGCCGGTCGGCCGGCATGACCCCACCGCACGTCCTCGCCGACGACCACGTTGGGTGTCGACTGCTCGACAGGCCGGACGTCACCGTCCGCGGTCGGTTCGCCAGCGGCGTCGACGACGGCGAGCACCCGCGACGCCGCGTCCCGACTGCGATGCAGTTGCCGGGCAGCGTCGACGAGGGGCGTGGCGGTGTCGAATGCGCTGAGCGGCAGCAGGATCAGTACTCCCAGGGTGGTCGCGTCGACCGAACCCGCGGTGACCAGACCCACGATGCACGCGACGAGGACGCAGGCACCGGAGACCGTGGGCAGGACGCCCGCGGCCCACGACCGCACACGGGTGCCGGCGTCGGCGGCTCGACGGGCACGGTCTTCCGCCGCTGCGGCACGGGCGGCGAGTTCCGCACGCCTCCCGGACACCTCGAGTTCCGCGGCGTGCCAGAGGAGCGTCATCGTGAGTGCCGCTGCCTCGTCGCGCGCCTGCGCAGCAGACCTTTCCACCAGCGCGGCGCCCCGCACCGCACACCAGGGTGCGACGACGGCGGCCACCACCCAGGCCACCGCGATCGCGGCACCGGCCCACGGCGACACCACCGCGAGGACGACGACGGATGCGATCGCGCTCACCGCGGCGGAACCGATGGGCACGACGGCGCGCACCAGCGACTCGCCCATGTCGTCGACGTCGCGTCCGGTGCGCGCGACGACGTCGGCGGGACGGATCCGGGCAGCGAGGGAACCTGCACCTCCCGCGATCGCGGCGTAGATGCGCGAACGGGCTGTCGCCATCGACCGCAACGCGAGATCATGCGTGGACAACCGCTCGAGGTACCGGAGCAATGCGCGCGAGATTCCCAGCGCGCGAACGCTCGTCACGGCGATCGCCACCGACAGGACCGGTGGCATCTGCCAGGCGCGGGTGATCAGCCAGGCCGAGAAGCCCGCCAGCGCCAGCGCACTCAGCGCGGCCAGAGCGCCCAGCGCGAGCGATCGCGCCAGCGGCCGGATCGGCAGGCCGACGATCCGTGCGGCGCGCACGAGCGGGTCGTCACGCATCGACGGTCACCCCCTCGACCGCGCTCCGCGATGGGCGGACGTCGAGCACCTGGTCGGCGGCTGCGACGACCGCGGGCCGGTGGCTCACCGCGACGACGGTCGCCCCGGCGCGGGCGCGTGCCCGGAGCGCGGCGATCACGTCGGCCTCGGCGTCGGAGTCGAGGTGGGCGGTCGGCTCGTCGAGCAGCAGGAGGTCGGCGTCTGCGGCGATCGCACGGGTGAGGGCGAGGCGTTGGCGCTGCCCGCTCGAGAGTCCGACCCCACCGGCCCCGATCCACGTCGCGGGCCCGTCGGGGAGTTCTGCGAGCACGGCGTCGAATCCGACCGCTGAGGCCGCCTCGTCGAGCGCAGCCGACGAGAGCGGTCCGGTCGCCGCGAGATTCGCGTCGACCGTGCCCGGGACGAGCAGCGGCGGTTGCGCGGTCATCGCGATCCGGCCCACGAGCCCGGACCGGGGAATGTCGGTGACGGTGACGCCGTCGATGCTCACGCGGCCCGCGTCCGGGCGGACGAGTCCGGCGATGAGGTGCAGGAGGGTGGTCTTGCCGACCCCGTTCACACCCGTGACGACGGTCAGGGTGCCCGGACGCAGCACCCCGGTCACAGCACGCGGCGCCCAGCCGTCCCGGTCGCGGACACCGACGCCGTCGAGGACGACGGTCATCTCCCCCACCGGTGACGGTTGTACGCCGTGGCGGGACGTCGGCCGGGATGTGTCGACGAGGTCGAGGACGTCGGCGGCGGCCGTGCGGCCGGCGTCGGACTCGTGGAACCGTGCACCCACCGCTCGCAGCGGCAGGTAGACCTCCGGCGCGAGGACGAGCGCGAGAACACCGTCGTACAGCGACATCTCGCCGTAGAGCAGCCGCAGGCCGATCCCGACGGCGACCAGAGCGACACACAGCGTGGCCAGGAGTTCGAGCACCGCACCCGACAGGAACGCCAGCCGGAGCGCGCTCATCGTGGTCCGACGCGACCGCTCCCCCAGCTCGGTGATCCGCTCCGCGGGCGCCTGTGCCCGGTGCAACGCCCGCAGCGTCGGGGCACCGGCCATCAGGTCGAGAGTCGCTGCGCCCTGACGGTTCATGGCGTCCAGGCGGGCGCGGGTGCGGTCGCGGGTGAGCTTCCCGATGAGCACCATGAACACGGGAATCAGCGGCAGCGTGACGACGATGATCAGCGCCGAGAGCGGATCCACCAGCGCGATCACCACCAGCACGGCCGGAGTCACGGTCACGGTGAGAGCGAGTGTGGGGACGAACGACGTCAGATACGGCTCCAGCGCGTCGAGTCCGCGGGTGAGGGTGATGAGCGCGTCGGCGCGACGGCGGTGCAGGTCTCGCGGTGCGGTGCGCGCCGGGTCGGTGAGCGAGTCCAGTGCCCGGCGACGCAGGTCGGCGATCACCCGCCCGGCTGCGCGGGTGGCCAGGCGGTCGTGGACGACCGCAGTCGCCGCACGCACCGCGATCGCTGCGACGAGCACCAGCAGGTGTGTCCGCTGCGCGGCGACCGTCCGTGCGGCCGGGTCGCTCACGAGGTCGGACAGGATCGAGGCGACCATCACCGCGGTCACCACGACCGTTGCGGCGGAGATGATGCCGCAGACCGCCGTGACCACGATCGTGCGCACGGCCGCGGGTGACGTCCGCAGCAGCCGCGGGTCGATCGGCGCCGCGCTCATCGCGCGCTCGCATCACGACGGAGGGGGATGCCGACCGAGGCCGGGATCTGCTGCAGTGAGATGCGCTGTCGGAAAACCCAGTACGTCCAGGCTTGATACCCGATCACGACGGGCAGCACCACCAGAGACGCCCAGGAGATGATCCGCAGTGTGTACGCGCTGGACGCGGCGTCCGCGATCGTCAGGGAGAACGCGGGGTCCAGCGTCGACGGGATGACCGCGGACCAGAGCGACCCGAACAGCAACACCGTCATCGCGACGATGGCGGTGGCGGTGGTGGCGAATGCGACCACCTCGCGTCGCACACTCGGCAGCCCGTGTCCACCGGCGACCGCGACGGTCGTCGCGACGAGTGCGCCGACGCAGACCGCGGCAGCCGCGACGGTCGGTCCGCCCCCGTGGTCGACCTGGGTCCAGCCGGCGAACGCGGCGACCACGACCGCCGCCGGCGGTGCGAGCCGTCGTGCCATGTGTGTCGCCGCGACCCGCATGGTGCCGTCGGTCTTGAGCGCGAGGAAGACCGCGCCGTGGACCGCGAACAGTGCGACGGTCGTGAGCCCGCCGAGCAGGGCGTACGGACTCAGCAGATCACCGATGCCGCCGACGAACCGTCCGTCGCCGTCGATCGGTATACCGCGCACCAGGTTCGCGAACGCCAGTCCCCAGACGAATGCGGGGATCCATGACCCGGCGCCGATGCCGACGTCACACCAGCGTCGCCACCGCGGGTCGTCGATCTTGCCGCGCCACTCGATCGCGACCACCCGCAGGATGAGGCCCACCAGTACGAGCAACATCGGGAGGTAGAGGGCGCTGAGCATGCCCGCATACCAGGCGGGGAACGCCGCGAACATCGCTCCGACGGCGGTGATCACCCACACCTCGTTGCCGTCCCACACCGGTCCGATGGTGTTGAGCACCACGCGGCGTCGGGTGTCGGCCTCGGCGGACGTCTCCCCGCGACGGCGGCCGAGGAACGGCATCAGCATTCCGACGCCGAAGTCGAACCCCTCGAGCAGGAAGTAGCCGCCGAAGAGTACCGCGATGGCGAGGAACCAGATCTCGGGCAGTGACATGGCGATCTCCTAGTAGGCGAACGAGAGGTGTTCGGCGGGTTCGTCGTCCGCGGCGTCGTCGTGCATGCCGGGTTCGTCCTCGCTGGTCGGCGACGTCGCCGCGGACGGTCCGGTCTCGGCGTGGCGCTTGATGAGCACGAACCAGGCGACGGCGAGGACGCCGTAGACGAGCGTGAACACGGTGAGCGACGTGGCGACGGTGGCGACGGACGTCGCCGAGACCCCCTGTTGGACGGTCAGATGGATGGCGGGGTCACCGTCAGGGTTGGGCGCGACCATCCACGGTTGCCTGCCCATCTCGGTGAAGACCCACCCGGAGCTGTTCGCCAGGAAGGGTGTCGGGATCGCGAGCAGCGCCAGACGTCCCAGCCAGCGTGCCTGGGGGACGCGACCGCCTCGGGTGAACCAGAGGCCGGCCAGCGCGAGCAGCGCCGAGCCCGCGGCCCAGCCGATCATCGCGCGAAAGGCCCAGTAGGTGACGAACAGGTTCGGGCGGTAGTCGCCGGGCCCGACCGTCTGCGCGTAGTGCTGCTGCATCTCCGCGACACCGGGCAACGTGGCGTCGAAGGTGTTCGTCGCGAGGAACGATGTGAGGTAGGGGATCTGGATGAGGTGGGTGACCGAGTCGCAGTTGTTGTGCGTACCGATCGTCAGCACCGAGAACGACGCCCCGGTCTCGGTGTGGCACAGCGACTCCGCGGACGCCATCTTCATGGGCTGCTGTTCGAACATGAGCTTGCCCTGCATGTCACCGGTGATCCCCAACGCGATGCCCGACGCGACGATGATCCACAGCGCCATCCGAGTGATCGGCCGGTGCAGTGTCCGGGCGTCGTGGCGCAGCACGGCCGCGTCCGCCGGCGACGACGCGACGTCGGCCTTGCGGCGCGCCCGGATCATCCACCAGAGGCCGATCCCGGCGACGAATGTCCCTGCGGTGAGAAACGATCCGGCCACCGCGTGCGGGAACGCCGCCAGCGTCGTGCTGTTGGTCATGACGGCCCAGAAGTCGGTCAGCTCGGGCCGATTCGTCTCCGGGTTGAACCGCGCCCCGACGGGATGCTGCATCCACGAGTTGGCCGCGATGATGAAGTACGCCGACGCGTTCACCGCGATCGCCACGAGCCAGATGCACGCGAGGTGAACCTTCTTCGGCAACCGGCCCCAGCCGAAGATCCACAGCCCGAGGAAGGTCGACTCGAGGAAGAACGCGACGAGCCCCTCGAGCGCGAGTGGCGCGCCGAACACGTCGCCGACGAACCGGCTGTAGGCGCTCCAGTTCATCCCGAACTGGAACTCCTGCACGATCCCCGTCGCGACCCCGAGAGCGAAATTGACCAGGAAGAGCTTCCCGAAGAACTTGGTCGCGCGGTACCACTGCTCGTTGCCGGTGACCGTCCACACGGACTGCATCACCGCGATCATCGGCGCGAGGCCGATCGTCAGCGGGACCAGGATGAAGTGGTAGACGGTGGTGATCCCGAACTGCCATCGGGAGATGTCGAGTGCGTTCATCGCCGACCTCGTCGTCGACACGGCTCGCGGAGTCATCCGCGAGAGCTACTACTAGACGTAGTACTACCGATGAACGTAGACCGGCCAGGTCGTGATGACCAGCGGTTTAGGTGTTCCCTAGGACACAGAGACCCCGGTCACGCCGGGGACTGCGACCCCGGCGCACTGTTGCGGGCGCCACCTCCGTTTGAGGTGTTGGCATTTCGTATATCGTTCCTTCAACTTTGCTAGAAACGGGGAACCCCTTGGAACCAGTATCGATTTTTGCTTCTACAGGCCGAATATTTGCTTCGGGGATCGGCAAATTGTTCTCGCACTACACGCCAGGTCGGAGAATCTCGATATCATTCGACCAGCCTCGAAGTCCGGTTTCGAGTTACTTCGTGCCGGGTGTGAGAAGTATCCGCGAACTCGCGGTCGCTCCAGGACCTGACATGAACTTTCCGCCGCCAGGCTGGGTGCAGAGAAACAGGGCGTTACCATTGGGCTTCACTATTTTCAATCTTACAATTCAGGCTCGCCAACAGACGTCAGCCATTCTAAAGCAGGTGTCAGTCGACGTGACCCCGGTTGAGCAGGTGCCAGGGATTGCTTTAACTCGCGCAATTGGAGGCCCGGTTGAGGCGCTCAATCTTGAAGTCGACCTCGATGCTAGAGAAGTCCGGTGCCGTGACTCTCGAAACTTGGCGGACGCCCATTATTTGCCAATTGATTTTAACGTAACCTTCGCAGACCCGTTGGAGCTTAGAGTATCGAACGTTTCGACCACTGTAGCGGCCAATTGGCGGCTGAGCCTGCACTTTCTAATCGATGGAAAGATTGTAGTTCGTAAAGTACCCGAAGAATGGTGTTCGACCATCCCACGCGGCTATCGGGGAATAGTCCAAACCTATCTTGGCATCGGAGGAGATTGGACAGAACAACCCCCGGTATAAATTTGGATCGAAAGCTCCGCCTCGACGGGTAAAGGCCGGTCAGTCCTCGATCGACTTCTCGACGAGCTGGGCGAACTCCGCCGCGCGTGCGGGCTCCGGCATCTCGTAGCCGTTCAGCTCTCGGACGCGCGCGGCGAGGGTGACACTCGACAGCAGCCACACGCCGTCGGCGACGACGAGGTCGGCCACACGGAGCGAGCGGTACTCGGTGCGCAGCCCCTCCTTCTCGGCCGTCTCGAACAGCGCCTGCTGCGTGGTCCCCGGGAGGATCCCGTCCTCGACGGGCGGCGTGGTCAGCGTGTCGCCGTTCAGCACGATCACCGTCGACCGCGGGCTCTCGAGGACCTGCCCCTCGCTCGAGGTGTAGATGACGTCGTCGACGCCCTGCGCGGCAGCGTGCCGCTGCGCGGCCATGTTCGTCGCGTAGCTGAGCGTCTTCGCGCCCAGAAGCTGCCACGGGGCCAACGCCCCGAGGTCGACCGAGTAGCCCCGCGTCAGCGTGATGACCGACGTCCCCTCCGTCCGCACGGTCGCGATGCGGTCGGCGACCGGGCCGACGGTCAGGTAGGCCGTCGCCTCGTTGGACTCCCGGGTGATGCCGGTCTCGGCGTGCTCGCGGGGTGCGGCCTGACCGACCGGCGCGCTCTCCCGGCCACGCGAGTAGACGATGCGCAGCAGACCCTCGGTGTCACGGCCGTTCTTCTCGGCCCACGTCCGCTGTCCGGTCCTGATCGCGGTGCGCCACCGGTCGAGATCGGGCGCGGGGAGGTCGAGTGCCTTGGCGCTCGTTTCGAGCCGCTCGAGATGGCGGGACACGTTGCGCGCCCGCCCGTCTCGCACCAGCAGGGTCTCGAACACACCGTCGCCGCGCACCGCTGCGAGGTCGTCGGCGTGGAGGAATGGGACGTCGGGGTCGAGGACTGCACCGTCGTGGGTCACCAGGATCGACTGCGGCATGGCGATCACCCTAGCGGGGGGCTCGTACGATGAGGACGTGACCGACTCGATCGGACAACCCGAGCCCGACCAGCCCGCACTGCGACGCCATCAGCGTGAATCCGGCGCAGTCCCACCCCCGGAGGACTCCCTCGACCAGGGTGTCGCCTGGCATCACGGTGACCCGTTCGGCGAGCAGCGTGCCGCCGCGACCTCCGTCGGCGTCGTCGACCGCTCGCATCGCGGTGTCTTCGAGATCAGCGGCGACGAACGGCTCAGCTGGCTGCACACCATCTCCAGCCAGTTCGTCACCAACCTCGCCGACCGCACGTCGGCGGAGAACCTCAGCCTGGACGCGAACGGTCGGGTGGAGGACCACTTCGTCCTCACCGACATCGATGGCCTGACCATCGCCGACACCGAACCCCACCGCGCACAGCAACTGCTGACGTTCCTGCAGCGCATGGTCTTCTGGGCCAAGGCCGAGCCCGTCGACCGCCCTGACCTACGCGTGCTCACCCTGCTGGGCCCCGCGGCCGTCAGCGGCCCGGTCGCCGAACTCCTCGAGATCACGCCGGACGCGCCGGTGTACGCCGCCGG
Organism: uncultured Williamsia sp.; assembly: GCF_947494875.1. GTDB lineage: Bacteria > Actinomycetota > Actinomycetes > Mycobacteriales > Mycobacteriaceae > Williamsia_A. Next base: position 18,932 of record NZ_CANLWM010000006.1, on the reverse strand, counting down.
TCGGATCCCCGAACTCCACCACGACGACGAGCCGTCGGGCTTCTGGCGGATCATGCCGCCGCTGGGTGAGCGCGGCGCCGACGGCCACCCCGTCGTCCCGCGCGTCGACGTCCTCGTCCCCGAGGCGCAGTTCGACCGGTGGTGGGACGCGATCGTCGAAGCCGGCGCGCGGCCGGCGGGCACCTGGGCCTTCGAGGCGCTACGCGTGGCCGCGGTCTCGCCCCGGCTGGGCCTCGACACCGACGAGCGGACGATCCCCCACGAGGTCGACTGGATCGGTGGGCCCGAGACGTTCGGCGCGGTCCACCTCGAGAAGGGCTGCTACCGCGGTCAGGAGACGGTCGCGCGGGTGCACAACCTCGGCAGTCCGCCCCGGCGGCTCGTCCTGCTGCAGATCGACGGCAGCGCCGACGGCGGACCCGCCACCGGCGACCCGGTGACCGCCGCCGGCCGCACGGTCGGCCGGGTCGGGACCGTCGTCGAGCACTTCGAGTACGGACCCATCGCGCTGGCCCTGGTCAAGCGCTCGATCGAGCCGGGAACCGCGCTGGAGGCGGGCGGTGCCGCCGTCGCCATCGACCCCGCATCGCTGCGCGCCGACGACCGCGTACGCGCCGGCCGCGCCGCCGTCGAGGGGTTGCGTTCGCGATGACCGGTCGCGTCCTGGCGGTCTGCGCGGCCGATCGGCCCGTCCACCTCGACCGCATCGGTGACAGCGGCATCGGCAAGACCGAGATCTCCGGCCCCGTCCGCGTGACCACCGAGGGCGTGCACGGCGACACCATCGTCGACACCAAGCACCACGGCGGTCGGGACCAGGCGGTCTACGCCTACAGCGACGCCGAGGCCCGACGGTGGGCCGACGAGCTGGGCCGGTCGCTGCCGCACGGCTGGTTCGGCGAGAACCTCCGCGTCGACGGGATCGACGTCACCGACGCGGTCGTCGGTGAGCACTGGCACATCGGCGACGAGGTCCACCTCGAGGTCACGATCTTCCGGACCCCCTGCAAGACCTTCGTCGCCTGGGCCGAGGAGCCGCGGTGGATCGCGCGCTTCCTCGAGCGTGGTGACGTGGGGGCCTACCTGCGGGTGCACCGCGAGGGACACATCACCCAGGGCGACGCGATCACCGTCACCGACCGCCCCGACCACGGGATCACGGTCCGCGCGCTGCTCACCGGAGACGTCGACGACGCCGGCGTCGAGCTGCTCACCACCGATCCCCGCTACGACGGCAAGGTCGCTCGCGAGGCCGGCAAGATCGCGCGACGCCGCGCGCGCCGCTGAGACCGGCATCTTCCCCGGCGGGTCTTGTCCAGGCTGGTCCGCAGACCGCCCCAGGCCGCGCTAGACTGTTGCACACGACAAGATTTGTTAACTCAGAGCGGGGCCGCCAATCGTGATTGGCCGCCCCGTCATCGTGCGAGGGGGTCCCCTATGGGCCGCGGCAGAGCAAAAGCGAAGCAGACGAAAGTGGCTCGGGAGTTGAAGTACAGCTCACCGAACATGGACCTCACCAGCCTCCAACGAGAGCTGGCCGGTGAGCCGGAACGCCCCTCGGATCGCCCGGACCCCGCGGAAGCGTGGGCCGACGAGGACGAGTGGCGCCGCGCCTGAGCGCCGTCTGATCGTTCCCGGCCGGAAGATCGCCCTCCACCTGCGGTGACGGTGGCCTCCCGGTCGGGAACATCTTTTTTCTAGAACCGCGGGTGCTCGCCGTGCAGGTCGACCTCGCCCGCGGAGTCGCGACCCTCGTGCGACTTCTTGATCGCTCCCAGCACCCAGCTGTCGATGTGTCGTGCCGTCAGCACCGCCAGGGCTCGGTCGGTGTCCTCGGGCGCGACGATCGCGACCATCCCGACGCCCATGTTGAAGGTGCGTTCCATCTCGAGGCGTTCGACGCGGCCGCGCTGCGCGATCATGGCGAACACCGGCGCCGGCGTCCAGGTGCCACGATCGAGTTCGGCGCGCAGCCCGTCGGGGATGACGCGCGCCAGGTTCTCGGCGAGCCCACCACCGGTGACGTGCGCGAACGTCCGCACATCGGTCTCGGCGATCAGCGCGAGGCAGTCCTTCGCGTAGATCCGCGTCGGCTCGAGCAGTTCCTCGCCGAGTGTGCGACCGAACTCCTCGACGTGCCCGCCGAGGTCCATGTGACCCCACTCGAGCAGCACCTTGCGGGCGAGCGAGTAGCCGTTGGAGTGCAGTCCCGAGGAGCCCATCGCGATGACGACGTCCCCGGGGCGGACGCGGTCGGGTGAGAGCACCGCGTCGGCCTCGACCACGCCGACTCCGGTGGCCGAGAGGTCGTAGTGCGACTGCTCCATCAGGCCCGGGTGCTCGGCGGTCTCGCCGCCCAGCAGGGCGCAACCCGCCTCGACGCAGCCGTCGGCGATGCCCTTCACCAGCTCGGCGACCGTCTCGGGCACGACCTTGCCGACGGCGATGTAGTCCTGGAGGAAGAGCGGCTCCGCGCCGCACACGACGAGATCGTCGACGACCATCGCGACCAGGTCGCGGCCGACGGTGTCGTGCTTGTCCATGGCCTGCGCGACCGCGAGCTTGGTTCCGACGCCGTCGGTCGAGGAGGCGAGCACGGGCTCGCGGTAGGTGCCGCGCAGCGAGAACAGACCTGCGAAGCCGCCCAGTCCACCGAGCACCTCAGGTCGGGAGGCACGCTTGGCGTGGGGGCTGAAGAGGCGGACCGCGCGGTCACCGGCATCGATGTCGACGCCCGCTTCGGCGTAGGACGCGCCGCGGATGGACTGTCCGTCGTCGGGCGCGGTCTCCTGGTTCGGCACGCGGGTCACGCTACCGGAGCACACGCGACGGGCACGGTGGCGGGACCCGGCGCCGTCGGGCCCCCTCAGGGACGACGCAGGGCGCTGACGTTGTCGTTGTGGGCGACCAGCGGATCGTCGCCGGCGGTCGAGGACAGCATGGCCTCCAGGACGGCCTTGCCCATCTGCGTCTCGGTCGGCAGGTCGATCGGGTACTTGCCGTCGAAACAGGCCGCACAGAGCTGTCCGGCCGGCTGCTCGGTCGCGGCGATCATCTCGTCGATGCTGATGTAGCCCAGCGAGTCCGCGCCGATGGCCTGGCGGACGCCCTCGACCATCCCCTGCTCGGACTCCATCCCGTTGGCGATGAGCTCGGCGGGTGAGGCGAAGTCGATGCCGTAGAAGCACGGCCACCGCACGGGGCTGGAGGCGATGCGGACGTGGATCTCCGCGGCGCCCGCCTCACGCAGCATGCGGATCAGCGCCCGCTGGGTGTTGCCGCGCACGATCGAGTCGTCGACCACGACGAGCCGCTTGCCGCGGATCACCTCGCGCAGCGGGTTGAGCTTGAGCCGGATGCCGAGCTGACGGATGGTCTGCGACGGCTGGATGAAGGTGCGGCCGACGTAGGCGTTCTTCATCAACCCCTGGCCGTAGGGGATGCCGGACTCCTGCGCGTACCCGGTGGCTGCGGGGGTGCCCGACTCGGGAACCGGGATCACCAGGTCGGCGTCGGTGGGATGCTCGCGTGCGAGGCGACGACCGATCTCGACCCGCGACGAGTGCACCGACCGGCCGTTGATCACGCTGTCGGGACGCGCGAGGTAGACGTACTCGAAGACGCAGCCCTTGGGGGTGGGCTGGGCGAAGCGGGAGCTGCGGACGCCGTCGGCATCGATCGCGAGGAGCTCTCCCGGCTCGATCTCACGGACGTAGGACGCGCCGACGATGTCGAGGGCGGCGGTCTCCGACGCGACGACCCACCCGCGGTCGAGACGACCGAGACAGAGCGGCCGCACACCGTAGGGGTCACGAGCGGCGTAGAGAGTGTGCTCGTCCATGAAGGTGAGACAGAAGGCGCCGTCGAGGGTGGGCAGCAGCTCCATCGCGGCCTGCTCGATGGTGCTGTCGGCGGCACCGTGCGCCAGCAGCGCGCCGACGACGTCGGAATCCGACGTCGCGCCGCCGTGGATCCGCGAGGCCATCAACCCGGCCTCGCGGGCGATCGCCGCGAGATCGGCGGTGTTGACGAGGTTGCCGTTGTGGCCCAACGCCACACCGGTGCCGGCCGCGGTGGTCCGGAAGATCGGCTGTGAGTTCTCCCACGTCGTCGACCCGGTGGTGCTGTAGCGGCAGTGGCCGATGGCGACGTGGCCCGGCATGGAGGCCAACGTCTGCTCGTCGAAGACCTGGGACACGAGACCGAGATCCTTGAACACGAGCACCTGCGAGCCGTCGCCGACCGCGATCCCGGCGGCCTCCTGGCCGCGGTGCTGCAGGGCGTACAGGCCGTAGTAGGTCAGCTTCGCGACGTCCTCACCTGGGGCCCAGACCCCGAAGACGCCACATTCCTCGCGGGGCTCGTTCTCGCCGCGGTCGTCGAGAGGGGCTGCGGAGGCATGGTCGGCGAGGAGGTTCGGGCTGTGGACGGACAGCTCGGTCACAGGGCACTCCGATGCGGTGGGCGGCGGTCGGACCTGCAGGTGAGTTTACGGGCCGACGTGCAGCGACGGCGAATCCGGCGCGCGGGATCAGATCCGGACCAGCGGCAGGTGGTCCCCGACCTCCGGGGCGCGGCTCCCCGAGGCCGACACCGTGGCCGCGGCGATCTCGTCGGCGAGGTCGGTCAACCCGGCTGCGAGGCGCAGCCAGGTGCGGGCATCGGTCTCGACGACGTTCGGAGGGGTCCCACGGGTGTGGCGGGGGCCCTCGATGCACTGCACGGCGACGAACGGCGGCACCCGCACCTCGACGGACGACCCCGGGGCGATCTGCGCGAGCGTGCGGGCGGTGGTCCGGACGGCCAGCGCGAGCTCCGGACGGGCCGGGGTCTCGTCGGTCTCGCCGCGCAGCCACGGGCCGACGGCGAGCACGGCCGTACGCATCTCGGCGGGGTCCACGGACTTCGAGGGCATCACCCGATCATCCCAGCCCCCGACAGGACGGCGCCCGATCCTCGACCGTGCACCAGATCTCGTCGACCGTGTGGCGGATGCCCGCGATCGTGCAGTTCTGCGAGCGAACAGGACTCGAGTACACGTTCGGCATGGCTTTTCCGCACGCTCGCCGGGATTTTCTGCACGCTCGGGGAGGTCGACGGGCGACACGATGTCCGTTTCGGTGGCTCGAGCCCCCGTCGCGGTGACACGATCGAGCGATGGGCGCCGAGGTCAGCAGACGCGAGTTCACCCGGGAGGACCGGCGACGGTTCCGGACGCAGGTGACGCGCGGCACCGAAGCGATCGCGCGAATGCTCGCCGACGGCGCGTTCGTCGACACCGACGGCGCCCCCGCACCGCTGCTCGGCATGGAGATCGAGCTCAATCTCGTCGACCGCGCGATGAACCCCGCGATGGCGAACGACACTGTCCTGCAGGCGATCGCCGACCCCGACTACCAGACCGAGCTGGGCCAGTTCAACGTCGAGATCAACGTGGCACCGCGTCCCTTCGCCGACGACGAGATGCTCTCGCTGGAGAGCGCCCTGCGTGCCTCGCTGAACCGCGCAGAGGCCCAGGCCGCCGCCACCGACAACCGGCTCGCGATGATCGGCATGCTCCCCACCGTCCGGCTCGAGCACCTCACCCCGGAGTGGATCTCTGCCGACCCGCGGTATGAGCTGCTCAACGATCAGATCGTCGCCGCGCGGGGCGAGGACATCGAGCTCGACATCGACGGCGTCCCCCTCGGCGACGCACGGATCGGCGAGAGGCTCAGCGCCACCACTGAATCCATCCTCCCCGAGGCCGCGTGTACGTCGGTGCAGCTGCACCTGCGCGTCGCCCCCGAGGACTTCGCCGACCACTGGAACGCGGCGCAGGCGATCGCAGGCATCCAGGTGGCCGTCGCGGGCAACTCGCCCTTCTTCGCCGGCAAGGCATTGTGGCACGAGACCCGCATCCCGGTGTTCGCCCAGGCCACCGACACCCGACCGCTGGAGTTGAAGAATCAGGGCGTCCGACCGCGCGTCTGGTTCGGCGAACGATGGATCACCACGATCTTCGACCTGTTCGAGGAGAACACCCGGTACTTCCCGGCCCTGCTGCCGGTCTGCGACGACGAGGATCCACTCGAGGCCCTCGACGCCGGGCGCATCCCCGCGCTGTCGGAGCTGAACCTGCACAACGGCACCGTGTACCGCTGGAACCGACCCATCTACGACGTCGTCGACGGCCATGCGCATGTCCGCATCGAGAACCGTGTGCTGCCCGCCGGTCCCAGCGTCGTCGACACCATGGCCGACGCCGCGTTCTTCTACGGGTTGATGCGCGGCCTCGTCGACGCAGACCGCCCGCTGTGGTCGCAGATGTCCTTCGACGCCGCGACGGAGAACCTCACCGCGGGTGCCCGCGACGGGCTGGAGGCCCAAATCTATTGGCCCACGGTGGGATGGATCCGACCCGACGAGCTCACCCTGCGTCGACTGCTCCCCGCGGCCGATCGCGGACTGGCCGCCTACGGCGTCGGGGACAAGGCGCGACGTCGCTACCTCGGCATCATCGAGGGCCGCTGCCAGAGTCGACAGACCGGATCGGTGTGGCAGCGTGACGCGGTCGCGGCACGCGAACGCGCCGGTGAATCACGGGAGTCGGCGCTGGCGGGGATGCTGCGCGACTACGTCGAGCGCATGCACGACGGTCAGCCCGTGCACACCTGGGACCTGTGATGGCCCGCCCGATCCTCCGCGGCTACGCCAGCGACAACACCGCCGGCGCCACCCCGGAGGTCCTCGCCGCCGTGGCGGAGGCGTCGGCGGGACTCGCCGCCCCCTACGGCGGAGACGACCTGTCCCGATCCGTCACCGCGCAGTTCGCGGAGGTCTTCGAACGACCCGTCGACGTGTTCCCCGTCGGGTCCGGGTCAGCGGCGAACGGGATCGCCCTGGCCGCACTGACTCCCCCGTGGGGCGCGATACTCGCGCACCCGAACGCCCACATCACCACCGACGAGGCCGGTGCGCCCGAGTTCTTCACCGCTGGAGCGAAATTCGCCCATGTCGACGGCCCCGACTCGACGATCGATCCCGATCTCCTCGGCGCAGCGGTGGTTCGTCGTCGCGGTGACGTCCACAGCGTGCAGCCGTCCGTCGTCAGCCTCACCCAGGCCACCGAGACCGGCAGCATCTACACCGTCGACCACCTGCGCACCCTCGCCGACATCGCCCACGACGCCGGCCTACGCGTACACATGGACGGCGCACGGTTCGCGAACGCCCTGGTGGCGCTGGACGTCTCGCCGGCCGAGATGACCTGGCACGTCGGCATCGACATCCTCTCGTTCGGGGCGACGAAGAACGGCACCATGACCGCCGACGCGATCGTCTCGTTCGACCCGTCCCTGGCGACAGAACTCTCCTACCGGCACAAGCGGGGCGGTCAGCTGACCGCCAAGATGCGGTTCCAGACCGCCCAACTCGGCGCACACCTACGCGACGACCTGTGGCTGACCACAGCCCGGCACGCGAATGCGATGGCCCGGCGACTACGCGACGGCCTGAGCGAGATGCCCGGCGTCGACGTGCTCGGCGACCCGGGTGCCAACATCCTGTTCTGTCGGTTCCCGGACGGGCTCACCACCACTCTGCGGCAGCAGGGCTATGCGTTCTACTCCGACCGCTGGAAGCCCGGCGTCGTCCGTCTCGTGACCAGCTTCGTCCATCGCGACGCCGACATCGACGACCTCCTCGACGCGGTCCGCACCGCGACCGGCGTCGGCTGAGTCGACCGACCCGCCCGTCCGGTGCTGCGTCACGACCGTGCGAAGGACATCCGGCCACCGCGCCAGTCGGTTGCCCGCAGGAACTGCTCCCAGCTGCGAGCCGTGGGATCGATCGCCCTGCTCCACTGCACATCTCGGCCGGGCGCGAAGTAGCCGTACTCAACTGCATAGTGCGCCATGCCGATGGTCTCGTCCACGAGGAGGGGGTTGACGTCCATCTCGGGAAAGCACGCGACGAGGCCCTCTCGCGAGGTCGCGTCACGGTACTCCGCGTGCTGACCCGTGACGCGCGAGTAGATCTCGATCATCTCGCCGGGAGAGAGGAACTCGCCGACGATCGGCAGGGAAACACCGCGATAGCTGTCGGGACGCGACAGCACTTCCAGCACCGCCGGGCCCGTGGCCGTGGTCGGATCCACGAACGGCGCACGAACATGCTCGGGCAGGTAGAAGGGTAAGACGGTCGTGTCGCCCTCCATGTGAGGCGGGTAGTACTCGAGAGCGTTGGTGTAGAAGAACGACAGCATGACGAAGGTGTGGGTGACGGGCAGCGTCCGAATGTGTTCTGCGACGCGGGCCTTGTCGGTGAAATGCGGTGCATAGTGCCTTCCCGCGGTTCGTTCGTCGACGTTCTCCAACGTGCTGAACACCACGTGCTCGACACCTGCCTCGACGGCCGCGTCAGCGAGTTCGCAGCCCAGGACGTACTCGTCGTCCGAGGGCGGGGCGACCGGAGGCGTCATCAGGAACGCAGCCTGAGCGGATCGGAACGCATCCGTCAGCTGTCGCCGGTGCCCCCGCGCGAGCGGGACCGCGACGACCTCCGCGCCCCGTGCGGAGAGCTGACGGGCCTGGGCCGAGTGGGGGTCACGCGTGAGTGCACGCACACGGAAATCGCCACTGGCGAGCAGCGAGTCGACCACACTTCTGCCCTGCTTGCTCGTCGCCCCGGCGACGACGGCCAACGGTGCACGGAGATCCGACATGGTGGTTTCTTCCTCTCGAGCTGCGTCCTCGTCTGAGCCACAGGTGGGTGCCGAGCGATGCGAACGCGGAAATCATATCGCGGAATCGCGATTTGTCGATGCGAGTGGTGACCTGCGACCGCGAGCCGGTCGTCTCGACTTACAGTGGTCCGACCCGGACGCGACGGAGGGGGTCGGATGAGCACCACGGAACCGTTCGACGAGTCGGCCCGGTTGGATGGCGCGGTGACGGCGTTCAAGGCCCTGGCGAACCCCGCGAGGCTGCAGATCATGGACTGGCTCCGCGACCCCGACACCGAGTTCGCCGCCTGGGAGCCCATCGCGGACCGTTCCGAATACGGAGTCTGTGTCAGTCACCTGCAGGCCAAGTCGGGCCTGGCGCAGTCGACCATCTCGTCGCACATGGCGATCCTCGAGCGCGCGGGTCTCGTTCGTTCCACGAGGATCGGCAAGTGGATCCACTACCGGCGTGACGATGCCGCGATCGCCGAACTCGGTGGGCTGCTGACCGCGCGTAGGTGACAGCCACCCGCGACCCCGTGCGCGCGGCGAGGTGTCCATCTCGAGGAACATCCGCCTCGACGATCACACGGGAACCACACGAGGCGACGCCGACCGTCGCATACTCGACGGGCACATCGACGAGAAGGAGTCACCGATGGCGTTGAGCACCGAGAGCCGGAGCAGCATCAAGGAGTTGACCGTCCGAGGGGTGATCCTCGGTGGGCTGATCACGCTGGTGTTCACGGCGGCCAACGTCTACCTGGGCCTCAAGGTCGGTCTGACCTTCGCGACATCGATCCCCGCCGCGGTCATCTCGATGAGTGTGCTGCGCTACTTCCACGACCACACGATCGTCGAGAACAACATCGTGCAGACCATCGCGTCGGCGGCGGGCACGTTGTCGGCCATCATCTTCGTGCTCCCCGGCCTGATCATGGTCGGGTGGTGGACCGGCTTCCCCTACTGGACCACCGTGGCGGTCTGCGCCACCGGCGGGATCCTCGGCGTGATGTACTCGATCCCGCTCCGACGGGCACTCGTCACCGGATCCGACCTGCCCTATCCCGAGGGTGTCGCGGGTGCAGAGGTCCTCAAGGTGGGCGACTCGGCGTCGGGCGCCGAGGACAACCGTGGTGGCCTGCGGATCCTCACCGTCGCGGGCCTCGCGGCGGCCGCGTTCTCGCTCGTCGCATCGCTCAAGGTCCTCAGCAACTCGGTGTCGGCGGCGTTCCGGGTGGGGTCCGGCGGCACGATGTTCGGCGCCAGCCTCTCGCTGGCGCTCATCGGCGTCGGGCACCTGGTGGGTCTCACCGTCGGCATCGCGATCTTCATCGGCCTGCTCATCTCCTACGGCGTGCTCGTCCCCATCCGGACGTGGGGCGATCTGCCTGCCGGTGAGACGCTGTCCGACGCGGTCTCGTCGGTGTTCTCCTCCGACGTCCGGTTCATCGGCGCAGGCACCATCGCCGTCGCCGCCATCTGGACCCTGCTCCGCATCCTGCGGCCCATCGCGACCGGCATCGTCGGCTCCCTGCGTTCCGCGCGGCTGCGCCGCGGCGGCGAGACCGTCGACATCACCGAGCGGGACATGCCGATTCAGATCGTCGGTGGCGTCGCCGTTCTCATGCTCATCCCCATCGCGTTCCTGCTGTACGACTTCGTCAGCGGAACACAGCTCGAGGGGAACGCGGGCGGAATCATCGCGGTCAGCCTCGCCTTCGTCCTTGTCCTCGGCCTGCTGATCGCCGCGGTGTGCGGCTACATGGCCGGCCTCATCGGCTCGTCGAACAGCCCCATCTCCGGTGTCGGCATCCTCGTCGCGATCGGTGCCGCCCTGCTGATCAAGCTGACGTTCGGTAGCGCCGACCCGGGGCAGTCGACAGCGCTCGTCGCATTCACGCTGTTCACCACCGCGGTCGTGTTCGGCGTGGCGACCATCTCCAACGACAACCTGCAGGACCTCAAGACAGGTCAGCTCGTGGGTTCGACGCCGTGGAAACAGCAGGTGGCGTTGATCATCGGCGTGCTGTTCGGCTCGGCGGTCATCCCGCCGATCCTGCAGCTGATGCAGACCGCATTCGGGTTCGTCGGTGCCCCCGGCGCGGGTGACGACGCCCTCGCCGCGCCGCAGGCGTCGCTCATCTCGTCGCTGGTCGACGGCGTGTTCGGTGGGTCCATCGACTGGGCGCTCATCGGCGTCGGCGCGTTGATCGGGATCGGTGTCATCATCGTCGACGAGATCCTCGGCAAGACAACCCGTTTCCGCGTGCCGCCGCTGGCCGTGGGCCTCGGCATGTACCTGCCCATCTCGCTGACGATCATCATCCCGATCGGTGCGGTCCTCGGGTTCTTCTACAACCGCTGGGCCGACGGCCGCGCCAACCCGGGCCGCACGAAGCGGATGGGCACACTGCTCGCATGCGGTCTGATCGTCGGGGAGTCGCTGTTCGGCGTCGTGTTCGCCGCCATCGTCGCGGCGACGGGCGACGATTCACCGCTGGCGATCGTCGGCGACGGCTTCGACAATCCCGCCCAGATCATCGGAGCGATAGTGTTCGTGGCCCTCGTCGGATGGCTGTACCGCTGGACGTCGCGCACCGCGACATCCCCGGCACCGGCGGACGCGGCCCCGAAGGCCTGAGCGCACCACGCGAGGTCGCAGCGCTCACCTCCTGTTCGCGGCGATGACGGAGACGAAGGCCGCGGCCACCGAGTCCGCGACCGTGGAGGGCGTGCCGAGGTAACCGTTCACCATCGCGCCGTCGCGGAGGAGCATCAACTGGCGTGCGGTGGAGTCGATGTCGCGGACCCCGGCGTCGGCGGCGATCCCGGCGAACCAGCCGAGCGTCCACCGACGGTGCTCGTCGACCACCACGCGGACCGGGTCGTCACCGTCGGCGAACTCCGCCGCGGCGTTGATGAACGCACAGCCCCGGAAACCGGGTCCGCAGCTCGCCGCGCCGAGGTCGGTGGCGAGAGCACGCAGCGATCCCGGGGGGTCGCCCGAGTCGCGGAGCCCTTCCATCCACCGACGTTCACCCGCGGCCTGCTGCTCGAGGTAGGCGACGACGAGATCGCTCTTGGTCCGGAAGTGGCGGTAGAAGGTGACTTTCGTGATGCCGACCCGCTCGATGATCCGATCCGCACTGGTCGCACGGATCCCGTCGGCATAGAACAGCTCATTCGCCACACCGAGGATGCGGTCTCGGGTGGCGGACCCCGACCGCGTGCCGACGGTGCCCCCTGGCGAATCGCCGGACATGCCTCGCTCCTGTCTCCTCCTCGTCGCGGACACGGCACCTGCCGGACCTCCGCGCGCCTCACGGTCACCCTACGGACCAGCCATGCGGCAGAGCCTCCCTGCGATTGCGTTCGCGACTCCTTCGGTCTAGCGTTCGATGTAGACGTACTAGTAACTCTACTCACTCATCGACCCCACGACGGAAGAAGCCGCCATGACCATCTCCGCCACCCGACCGTCCCCCCGCTCTCTCGCCGGACTCCGCGGCGTCTACCTCGCTCGTGCGGTCTTCGCGGTGGCGTGGGCCCTGGCGGTCGTCGTCGCCATGCCAGATCTCGGCCCGGTGCTGACGGCGCTCCTGGTCGTCTACCCCGTCGTCGACGCCGGCGCCGTGGTCGTCGCCGCCCGATCCGACGGCCGCGCGTCGTCGCCGCGGATCGCCGAGAAGGCCAACATCGTCGTCAGCTGCCTCGTGGCCATCGCGGTCGGGGTGGCGTCGACCATGTCCATCGCAGCAGCCGTCGGAGTGTGGGGCGCCTGGGCTGTGCTGTCGGGGGCCACACAGCTGATCACCGCAGTTCAGCGTCGACGCGCCGGGGGCCAGACCCCGCAGATCCTCAGCGGCGCGATCTCGGTGGCGGCCGGGACGTCGTTCGTCGCGCAGGCAGTGGCGGGCTCCGACAGCATCACCGGTGTCGGCGGGTACGCGCTTCTGGGCGGACTCTTCTTCCTGGTCTCGGCCGGCCGGCTGACGATGATCCTCCGCGCGTCGGAGCGCGCACGCTCCTGACCGTGTCGTCCGACTCTGGTGGCACCTCGAGCCCTCTGACGCTCTCACCGTGAGAGGCCCACGAAGACACGACCCGTTCTCCGTGCAGGTGGGGGCCCTGACGCGATAGGACCACACGCCTCGGTGACACCGCTCTCCATCGACTTGTGCGAGCGCGCTTGATCTGGCCCCCGGCTCGGTCGACGCTGATGCCGTGCACACCGAGACGAGCGGCGAGTGACCGCGCAGCGTTGGACCGAGCAGGACGTCCCCACCCAGGCGGGCAAGGTCGCCGTCGTGACCGGGTCCAACACGGGACTGGGATTCGACACCGCACGCGTGTTGGCCGACCGAGGCGCGCACGTGGTGCTCGCCGTCCGGGACCCTGCGAAGGGTGAGGATGCCGTGGAGCGGATCCGCTCCACGGTTCCCGACGCCGACGTCAGCGTGCAGCAGCTGGATCTCGGGTCGCTGGAGTCGGTACGGAAAGCGGCGGACGAGTTGCGGGGCCGTCACCCGCGCATCGATCTGCTGATCAACAACGCGGGCGTCATGATCCCGCCGAAGGAGATCACCCCGGACGGGTTCGAGTTGCAGTTCGGCACGAATCACCTCGGACACTTCGTCCTGACCGGCTTGCTGCTCGAGACGCTCACCGGGACAGCGGGTTCGCGTGTCGTCGTCGTCGCCAGCCTCGGCCACAAACTGCGCGGGGACATCCACTTCGACGATCTGAACTGGTCGAAGAGCTACAGCAGGTCCCGCGCCTACGCTCAGTCGAAGCTGGCCAATCTCATGTTCTGCTACGCATTGCAGCGACGTCTCGAGGCGGCGGGCGCTCCGACCATCGCCGTCGCCGCGCACCCCGGCTTCACCGACTCGGACCTCATGCGCCACGTCTGGCCCATCGCCCGTCCCCTGATGCGGGTGACCGGACCGATCGTGGGGCAGGACCCGAGTGTCGGTGCGCTACCGCAACTCCGGGCCGCGACCGATCCCGAGGTCCACGGCGGTCAGTACTGGGGGCCGGACGGCTTCCTCGAGATGCGCGGGAAACCCGTTCTCGTGTCGTCGAACAAGCGCTCGCACGACGTGGAGGTCCAGGAGCGTCTGTGGACGGTCTCCGAGGAAATGACCGGCGTCACCTTCCCGATCTGATGGGACGGCAACTCGACGGCATCCATCCCGACCTCCGTCGACAGGCGCGGTTCCTGCCGTCAGGGGCGTTCACCGCGACGACGATCCCCCTGCTCCGCGGCGTCACACGACTGATGGAGCGGCGCGTACCCGATTCGGTGACGCGCGTGAAGCTCCCGAGCGGAGGCGCTGTTCGTGTGCACCGGACGGCTCGCTCCGCGGACGACGGTCCAGCGTTGCTGTGGATGCACGGCGGCGGCTATGTCATCGGGTCAGCCGCGCAGGACGACGGTCTCTGCGCCCGATTCGCCGCGGCCCTGGGAATCACGGTCGTCTCCGTCGACTACCGGCTCGCGCCCAGGAACCCGTATCCCGCGGCGCTCGACGACTGCCATGAGGCATTGGTCTGGGCCGCGGAGCTTCCCGGGGTGGACGCAGAGAACATCGTCATCGCGGGGGCCAGCGCAGGTGGCGGCCTGACCGCGGCGCTCGCGCTGGCGGCACGGGACCGCGGTGTGGTGACACCGCGATTCCAGGTACTCGTCTACCCGATGGTGGACGACCGTGCGCCCGGCAGCGCGAGCCGGGACGATCCGCGCTACCGCATGTGGAATCCGCGGAGCAACGACCTGGGCTGGAAGGCATACCTCCGGGGCGCCGATCCGACGGTCGCCGCCCCGGCTCGCCGAACCGATCTCGCCGGTGTGGCGCCCGCATGGATCGGCGTGGGGAGCCTCGACCCCCTGCACGACGAGGACATCGCCTACGCGTACGCGCTGCGCGCCGCCGGGGTGAGCTGCGACGTGGACGTGGTCGACGGTGCGTTCCATGGTTTCGACGCGGTGGCGCCGAAAGCGCCTGTGTCCGTGTCCTTCTTCGAGCGTCAGTGCGAGGTGATCCGCGCGGCGCTCGGCTGAGCCGAGGCGACCGGCCTCAGGCCGGTGTCAGGCGGATCGGGAGCCGGGTCGGGCCGCGCAGCGAACTGTGGGTCGACCACGTCGTCGGACCGTCCGCGGTGATCGCGGACGCCTGGCGGGTCAGTTCCCGCAGCACGGCCTGAGCCTCCATCCGCGCGAGAATCGCCCCGATGCACATGTGCGGTCCGTACCCGAAAGCGATGTGGGTACGGGGATTCCGGTCGACGCGGTAGGTGTCCGGGTCGTCGAAGACCGACGGGTCGCGGTTGGCGGCCCCGAACGACATCATGAGACGCGAGCCGGTGGGGATGGTCACCTCGCCCACCTGGTGCGGTGCCCGCGTGTAGCGGTACAGGTTCTGGATCGGCGATGTGAAGCGCAACTGTTCCTCGACCGCGGCAGGGATGAGGTCCGGATCCGCACGGATCGCCTCGAAGTCGTCGGGACGGTGGGCGAGCGTGTCCATCATCCCGCCGATCAAGTTGGTCGTCGTCTCGTTGCCGGCGAAGAGCAGCAGCATCGCGATGAAGAACAGACCGTTCTCGTCGAGGTCCCCGCCCTCGTTGTACTCGAGGAGCCGCCCGAAGACGGTGTCCGAGGCCGTGAGCCTGCCGCTCGCGAACTGCTCCTTGAAGTAGCGACGGAGGGCCAGGATCGCCGTCAACCCGGTGTACGCCTGCGCCATCCCGGCTGGGCTCGCCGACGCGTTGACGAAGCCGACACCCTCCTCCGACCACCGACGGAACTGTGGTCCGTCGCTCTCGGGGATGCCGAGGATGTTCGCGATCACGCGGATCGGCAGCGGGATCGCGAGCTTTGTCACGACGTCGCAGCCGGGGTCGGCGAGCACGGCCGCCACGAGCTCCTCGGCCATGCGGTCGACCGTCTCCTGCCAGGCGTTCATCGCGCCCTTGGTGAACGCGGGCTGCACCTGCTTGCGAAGTCGCACGTGCTCCGCCCCGTCCGACAGGACGAGCACGGGTGCCGAGATCTTGAACCGCGTCACACCCTGCGTGCTGGTGACGGAGTCGGTGCTGCGCAGCGCGGTCCGGACATCCTCGTGTCCCGGGATGATCCACGTCGCACGGCGTGGGTTGTAGAACACACGGGCGCCGTGTTCGTGGAGACCCCGATACGCCTCGAACGGCTGCGCCGCGGTGGCCGGGTCGAGCGGGTCGTACCCGGTGTTGGTGGCACCGGCCCACGCACGGCTGCCCCGCAATTTCGTGCGCGCGGTCATCTCCAGGTTCATCTTCGCGGCACCGAGGAGTGGGCTCCCGATGTCACGGGCGGCCGCCATCACGGACTGTGTGCTCATCGTCGACCACGCTCGGGGTTGTGCATGGGATCAGCGTCGACGTGAGGTCGGACGGCGGTCAAGGTGCGACACGAAGTCGACAGGACAGTCTGCCCGCGACACTCGGCGACTCTCTCACGCCAGTGCGTTCATCAGGTACTTTGATCCGGAAGGATCCCCGTCGAATTCTCACGGCGAGGTTCGTGCGATCGACCTGAGAGGCGTGGGACCGGATGGCGACGGACTGGTTGGTCGGACAGACGAGGGCGTCGGCGGCGGCGCAGCGCATCCACCGCGCGGCCGCGACGCTCATCGCACGTCGCGGTACCGACGACTTCACCATCAACGAGATCGCGGCGATGGTGCATTGTTCGCCGGCCACCGTGTATCGCCACGCGGGCGGCAAGGACCAGATCCGCGAAGCGGTTCTCACGCAGATGTCGGCCCGCATCGTCGGCGACGTGTTCGCCGCCATCGACGGCCTCAGCGGCGCCGACCGCATCGTGACCGCCATGCGGATCGGGATCGACCGTATCCGCACCGAGCCGATCACCCAGCGGATGATGACCACGACCACCGCCCCGCCGCACTGGGTGGAGAACTCGTCGGTGATCGCCGCGGTCACCGCCGAGATGATCGGGTGTGCACCCGAGGACGTGGCCGTGAAGTGGTTCATCCGTTCGGTTCTCGCGTTGTGCCAGTGGCCGGTCGGCGACGAGGACGTCGAACGGGAGATCCTCGAGCGGTTCGTGGGACCGGTCCTCACTCCCAGTTCATCGCCGTCGACAGGTCAGCCGTCGAACGTGGGCGTGTGAACAGCTCGCGGACCGTACCTGTCGAGGATCAGGCGCCATGGATCGGCATACGAGCCGGGGTTGTGTCGTTGAGATGACGTCGCCCGCAGGAACACCCACCCGAACGGCACGATGAAGCGACCCAGGAGTCGCTGGAGCAGACTCGAGGACCGTCGGACCTCGTCCAGGAACGCAGGGAAGCTCACACGCTGGAAATCGAGTTCCGCGGCGGCTGTCGACGTGTCCATCCAATCCGTCGCGAACCACGCCGCGTCGTCGTCCGGGTCGCCCGGACGGCCCGTGGGCAGGATCCCCGGGATCCCCATCGCCCGGGTCAACCGTTCCCCGACCTCCGACTGCAGTAGACGGTGCGAGTCGTCTCCGCCGATCAGGTACACCCGTCCCGACGGTCGCGGGCTCGTCGCCGCCGTCGCGAAAGCCCGTGCCACATCACGGACGTCGACGGTCTGGATGCGACCGTCGGCGGGGAGGACGCTCTCGAACGCGATCAGGCTGCGGTCGGCGACATAGGCTCCCACGCCCATCACGCCCCCGAGACGCAGCACGGTCCAATCGAGGGACGAGGCCATCGCGGCGTCCTCCGCCTCGACCTTGTTGTGCCCGTACAGGTCCGAGGGGCGGCGTGGCGTGTCCGGCGTGAGCGGCTCGTCGACGGTGTGCGGGTTGCGCGAACCGTACACGGCGATGCTCGAGGCCAGCACGAAGCGCGGCGGCACGGTCGCCTGCTCCGCGGTCGCCACCAGATCGCGTGTGACACCGACGTTGATGCGATGGGACAGGTCTGGATTCGCGTAGCAGCGCGGAGGGATGAGCGCTGCGAGGTGGATGATCGCCGACGGCGCGGTCGACGCCACGAGGTGCTCGACGTCATCGTGGTTGCAGAGGTCCGCCCACCGCGACGTGAGGCCGGATGCGCCGGGGCTCGCCTGCAGTCGCTCGAGCGTCTGCCGATTCCCGGGGGTGTCGAGATCGGTCGCCACGACGGTGATTCCGCGCCCGCAGAGTTCCCGGACGACCGCGGAACCCACCAATCCCATCGCGCCGGTCACGAGGACGGGCCCGGTGGCGCGCTGCGCGTCGGTCACGCGTCGACCAATCCCGTTGCCACGGATTCGAGTTCGGGGATCGATGTGATCTTCACGCGGCGTCGCCCGGCGTCCTTGCCGGCCTGTTTCTCCGCGGTGTCGATGCTCTTCCACCCGGTGTTGTCCACGCGCGTCGCGCCACGACCGGCGACGAGGTCGGCGATGGCCTCACGGGAGTTGTCCGGCTCGCCCAGACGACCCTCGGTGAAATCGGCGAGGACGGCCTGCGCGGTCTGCTGACCATCGAGCCGATTCATGCCGATACCACCGGTCGCGCCACGCTTGATCCACCCCGAGACGTATACACCGCCCACCGGCTCCCCGCCCGGTTCACTCAACACACGACCCCCCTCGTTGGGGATGACCCCGTGGCCCTCGTCGAACGGCAGATCCTTCACCGGCAGACCCCGGTACCCGATCGCCCGCAACACCACCGACGCCTCGATCTCGAACCGCTCCCCGGTCGGGGCGACCGCGACGCGCTCACCGTCGACGAGTTCGTTGCGCACACACGTCACCGACGACACCGCGCCGTCACCGGTCAGTTCGACCGGGGAGACGAGGTAGCGGAACACCACCCGCCGCTCCGCGCCCGTGTCGCCGCGCTCGGCGAACTCCCGCGCGATCCGGATCTTCGTCGCGACCGTCGAATCCAACGACCCACTCGACTCGGCCTCGGCCGAGGCGGCATCCAGGATCAGCTCATCGGGATCGATGATCACATCCACCCCGGGGATGTCGCCCATCGCGAGGAACTCACCATTGGTGTAGGCGGCCTGCGCGATGCCGCGGCGCCCCAGCAACACGACCTCGCGGACGTTCGATGCGCGGAGTTTCTCGATCGCATGATCGGCGATGTCAGTCTTTCCCAGGTGGTCGGGATCGGCGAGCAGGATCCGCGCCACATCCAGGGCGACGTTGCCGTTGCCCACCACCACCGCCCGCTCACCGGTCAGATCCACAT
>NZ_CANLWM010000005.1 GCF_947494875.1 uncultured Williamsia sp. | reverse complement strand
ACGGGTTGATGCCAGACACATCCACTCCGTCAGGAGGTCCTCCCCATTTCAAGACGGCACGCCGTCAACAACCTCTCGGGTCGCTACACCTAGCCGCTGTTACGGAGAGCCGTCGCGAGACCGTTCATGGTGAGCTGGATGCCGCGACGCACCTGCGGTGAGTCGTCGCCGGATCGGAAGCGACGCAACAGCTCCAGCTGCAGCAGATTGAGCGGTTCGAGGTACGGGAACCGGTTGAACACCGATCGCGCCAACGCTGGGTTGTCGGCCAGCAGGTCGTCGGTCTCGGTGATCGCGAAGTACATCTGCACCGTGCGGCGGTGTTCCTCGGTGATCATCCCGAACACCCGGGCCCGCAGGTCCTCGTCGGCGACGAGGTGTGAGTAGCGCTCTGCGAGGCCGAGATCCGATTTCGCCAACACCTGCGCCATGTTCGACATGACGGTCCGGAAGAACGGCCACCGACGGTAGTACGTCCGCAGGGTCTCGAGACGGTCGTCGTCGCCACCGATCCAGGTCTCGAACGCCGAGCCCGTCCCGTACCAGCCGGGCAGCATGACGCGGCACTGCGTCCACGACAGCACCCACGGGATGGCGCGGAGGTCGGAGATCTTCTCGGTCTGCTTCCGCGACGCCGGGCGGCTGCCGATGTTCAGCGCACCGATCTCCGACAGCGGGGTCGAGGTGGTGAAGTACTCGACGAAACCCGGCGTCTCGTGCACCAGCGCCGAGTACGCCGACCGGGCCGCCGCGGCGATCTCGTCGAGATCGGTGTAGGCGGACCCGGCGTCGTCCCCGAGACCCTCGGTGTCGAGCAGGGTCGACTCCAGCGTCGCGGCGACCAGGGTCTCCAGATTCCGCCGCGCGAGAACGGGTTCGGCGTACTTGGCCGCGATGACCTCGCCCTGCTCGGTGATCCGGAGCGCACCCTGCACCGCGCCGGGGGGCTGCGCCAGGATCGCGTCGTAGCTGGGGCCGCCACCGCGGCCGACGGTGCCACCCCGGCCGTGGAACAGGCGGAGCCGGATGCCGGCCTCCCGTGCGGCCTCGACGAGATCGAGCTCGGCGCGGTAGAGCGCCCAGTTCGCGGCCATGTAGCCGCCGTCCTTGTTCGAGTCGGAGTACCCCAGCATGATCTCCTGCGTGTCGCCCTGGGCGGCGACGAGCGCCCGGTAGAGCGGCACGTCGAGCACGGCACGCAACGTCGTCGCGCCCTGGTGCAGATCCTCGATCGTCTCGAAGAGCGGGACGACGCGCACGGTGCAGCGCGGCTCACCGCCGGCCGGGTCGAACAGGCCGGCCTCCTTGAGGAGCAGCAGCGCCTCGAACATGTCGCTCACCGAGGTGCACATGCTGATGACGTAGTTCGGCACCGCCTCGGGGCCGTAGGCCGCGACCGCCCGCGCCGCCGACAGCACGATCCCGATCTCCTTGGTCGCGAGCTCCCCGAGCTCGGCGCCCGCACCGAGCAACGGCCGCCGGTGCGACAACTCGCGGGTGAGCACCTCGACGCGCTCGTCCTCGGACAGCGATGCGTAGTCGTCGTGCACACCGGCCCACGCGAACAACTCGGTCACGACCTCCTCGTGCACGTCGGAGTTCTGCCGCATGTCCAGACCCGAGAGGTGGAAACCGAACGTGCGCACCGACTCCCGCAGTCGCAGCAACCGGTCGTCGGCGAGCGCCCCGTCCCGGTTGGACCGCAGCGACTCGTCGACGAGGTCGAGATCGGCCAGCAGCTCCGCCGCGGTGCGGTACGCGGGTGCGTGGGGGTCGTCGAGAGGACCCGGCGCCTCCGCGTCATCGCCGAACCGGTCGTGCACGGTCGCGAGCAGACGGGATCGGATGTGACGCAATGCGAGTCGATACGGCTCGTCGGCGGCGACGTCTCCGGAGTCGGCGCCGCCCAGTTCGATCACGGCGTCACTCACGGTGACCAGGCGCGAGGACATGCTCAGCTCCTGCGCCAACAGCGTCAGCTCGGTGAGGTGATGGTCCAACGCGGTCCGTGCGGCACGGCCCGTGGCCAGCGCGACGACGTCGCCGGTGACGAAGGGGTTGCCGTCGCGGTCACCGCCGATCCACGACCCCATCCGCACGATCGGCGTCTCGGGCAGCCCGGCCGACGGGTACTGCTCGCGGAGGTGGTCGCGCAGCGAGGCGTTCAGCGACGGGATCACGTCGAAGAAGGACGCGTCGTAGTAGCGCAGGCCCACCTCGATCTCGTCCTCGATCCGCAAGCGCTCCAGGCGGATCAGCGCGGTCTGCCACAGGCTGAGGACCTGCCTGCGCAACGCCGCGGTCACCTCGGCGTCCTCGTCCGGGGTGAGGTCCGTGCGGTCGCGGTACCGCATGAGGTCGGTGATGCGCCGCTGCACCTCGAACACGGTCCGGCGACGCGTCTCGGTGGGGTGTGCGGTGATCACCGGGATCACGGCCGCCGACGACAGCGCCTCCCCCACCCGCTCGTCGGTGAGGTCCGCCGCGGCGAGTTTCGACCACGTGGCGGCCAGCGAACTCGGGACCGGGGGCTCTCCCGCGCGGACGTGGATCGCGCGACGTCGCTCCCGGTGGATGTCCTCGGCGAGGTTGGCCAGCAGACCGAAGTGC
This sequence comes from uncultured Williamsia sp., assembly GCF_947494875.1. GTDB lineage: Bacteria > Actinomycetota > Actinomycetes > Mycobacteriales > Mycobacteriaceae > Williamsia_A. The sequence continues at coordinate 414,519 of NZ_CANLWM010000005.1, read as the reverse complement.
GAGAAGGCGCGGATGACGGGGATCGCCTCGGCGGTGTCGACGCGGGCGAGGGCGTCGGCGAGTTCTCCCCGGTCGATCTCGGAGCGCCGCACCCGGAACGACTCGACACGGGCCTTCTCGACGAGCTCGAAGATCTGATCTCCGGCGTGCTCGCGGACCACGTCGCCGAGGAGACCACCGAGGAGCCGGATGTCCTGGCGCAGGGGCTCGGTCGCCGCACGGCCGGTGGCCGTCGAGGTGACCGGGGCGTCAGAGGGCGCCGCGAATGTCTCGGATTCGGTGGAGGTGTCGGTCATCGCATCAGTATCGCGTGCGATGCCGTCCCGCGCGCACCACGCGCCTCAGCGCGCGGGCGTCGGCGGGGTCAGGACAGCTTGATGTCGAGCCCGATGCCCAGGATGAAGATGAACCAGATGATGCCGACGAAGATCGTCAGGCGGTCGAGGTTGCGCTCGACGACGCTCGATCCGGACAGACTCGACTGCACGCCGCCGCCGAACAGCGACGACAGGCCGCCGCCCTTGCCGCGGTGCAGGAGCACCAGGACGACCATCAGCACACTGGTGACCACCAGTCCGATGTCCAGCGCGAGCTTCACTCGAATCCTCTCCGATCGCGGGCACGACCGGACCCCGGCCGTGCACCGTGGAAGTGTACGTGCCGAACCTGACCGATCAGGGCAGGGGTCCGCCCGCGGCGATCGCCGACAGCGTCGCGAACTCGTCGGACTTCAGCGACGCCCCACCGACCAACGCGCCGTCGATGTCGGGTTGGCCGACGATCTCGCCGACGTTCTTGGCGTTCACCGATCCGCCGTACAGGACACGCACCGACCCCGCCACGTCGTCGCCGGCGAGCTCAGCCAGCGTCGCGCGGACCGCGCCGCACACCTCCTGCGCGTCGGCGGCCGAGGCCACCCGCCCGGTCCCGATCGCCCAGACGGGCTCGTAGGCGATGACGACACGGGCGATCTGCTCCGACGTCAGCCCGGCGAGCGACCCCCGCAGCTGCGCCACGTTGTGCGCGACGTGGTCGCCGGCCTCGCGGACCTCGAGGCCCTCCCCGATGCACACGATCGGGATGAGCTCGTGCCGCAGCGCCGCCGTGGTCTTCGCCAGGACGACCTCGTCGGTCTCGCCGTGCAACGTCCGACGCTCGGAGTGACCGACGACGACGAAGGTGCAGCCGAGCTTGGCGAGGAACGCACCGCTGATCTCGCCGGTGTACGCGCCCGAGTCGTGCTGCGACAGGTCCTGCGCACCGTAGGTGATCAGGAGCTTGTCGCCGTCGACGACGGTCTGCACGCTGCGGATGTCGGTGAACGGCGGGATCACCGTCACGTCGACGTGGTCGAAGTACTTCGCGGGCAACGCGAAAGCGATCTTCTGCACCAGCGCGATGGCCTCGAGGTGGTTGAGGTTGCACTTCCAGTTGCCGGCGATGAGCGGCTTGCGGGTGGCCACGATCGGGTCAGTCCTCCAGAACGGTCAGGCCGGGCAGTTCCTTGCCCTCCAGGTATTCCAGCGACGCGCCGCCGCCGGTCGAGATGTGCGAGAAGTCGGAGTCGGGAAGCCCCAGCGACCGCACGGCCGCGGCGGAGTCCCCACCACCGACGACGCTGAACGCACCCTGCTTCGTCGCCGCTGCGATCGCCTCGGCGACACCGCGGGTGCCGGCCGCGAACTTCTCGAACTCGAACACACCTGACGGGCCGTTCCAGAAGATGGTCCGCGCGCCCGAGAGCACCGCGGCGAACCGGTTGACCGACTCCGGTCCGATGTCGAGACCCATCCAGCCGTCCGGGATCTCCGACGATGCGACGGTCTTCGCCTCGGCGTCGGCGGAGAACGAGTCGGCGACGACGACGTCCACCGGCAGGTGGATCACGTCGCCGAAACGCTCGAGCAGGTCCTTGCAGACGTCGACCTGGTCGTCCTGCAGCAGTGACGTCCCCACCGAGTAGCCCTGTGCCACCAGGAAGGTGAACGCCATGCCGCCACCGATGACGAGGGTGTCGACCTTCGGCGCGAGTGCCTCGATCACCCCGAGCTTGTCGGAGACCTTCGACCCGCCGAGCACGACGGCGTAGGGACGCTCGACGTCGGCGGTGAGCTTGCGCAGCACCTCCACCTCGGACCGCACGAGGTCACCGGCGTAGTGCGGCAACAACTTCGCGACGTCGTAGACCGATGCCTGCTCGCGATGGACGACACCGAAGCCGTCCGAGACGAACGCACCGTCGTCGCCGACGAGCTCGACGAGCGCCTGGGCCAGCTTGCCGCGCTCGGTCGCGTCCTTCGACGTCTCCCGCGGGTCGAAGCGGATGTTCTCCAGCAGCAGCACGTCCCCGTCGGTGAGACCCTCCGCCCGGGCCAGCGCGTCGGTGCCGACGACGTCGGAGGCGAGCTGGACGTTGCGGCCCAACTCCTCACCGAGACGCTTCGCGACCGGAGCGAGGGAGAACTTCGGGTCCGGCTCGCCCTTCGGGCGCCCGAGGTGCGCGGTCACGATCACCGACGCACCGGCATCGGCCAGCTTCGCGATGGTCGGCGCCGAGGCGACGATGCGCCCCGGGTCGGTGATCGTCGAGCCGTCGAGCGGGACGTTGAGGTCCGACCGCACCAGCACGATACGGCCGGACACCCCGGCGTCCAGGAGATCCTGCAGCGTCTGCAGCGCCATCGACGCGCGCCTCAGAGGGACTTGCCGACGAGGCCGATGAGATCGACCAGGCGGTTGGAGTAGCCCCACTCGTTGTCGTACCAGGAGACGACCTTGGCCTGGTCGTCGATGACCTTGGTCAGGCCGGCGTCGAACAGCGAGCTGTGCGGGTCGGTGACGATGTCGGAGGAGACGATCGGCGCGTCGTAGTACTTGAGGATGCCCTTCAGCTTCCCCTCGGCGGCGGACTTCATCGCGGCGTTGATGTCCTCGACCGACGCCGACTTCGACAGGTGCGCGGTGAGATCGGTGACCGAACCGGTCGGGATCGGCACGCGCAGCGCGTAGCCGTCGAGCTTGCCCTTGAGCTCCGGGAGGACCAGGCCGATCGCCTTGGCTGCGCCGGTGGACGTCGGGACGACGTTGATGGCGGCGGCACGCGCACGACGGAGATCCTTGTGCGGGCCGTCCTGCAGGTTCTGGTCCTGGGTGTAGGCGTGGACCGTGGTCATCAGGCCCTTGACGATGCCGAACTCGTCGTTGAGGACCTTGGCCAACGGGCCGAGGCAGTTCGTGGTGCACGAGGCGTTCGAGATGATGTTCTGGCTGCCGTCGTACTTGTCGTCGTTGACGCCCATGACGATCGTGATGTCCTCGTCGGAGGCGGGCGCGGAGATGATGACCTTCTTGGCGCCGGCGTCGAGGTGGCCCTGGGCCTTGTCGCGCGCGGTGAAGATGCCTGTGGACTCGACGACCACGTCCACACCGAGGTCGCCCCACGGCAGCGCCGACGGGCCCTCCTTGACCGACAGACCCTTGATCTCCTGGTCCCCGACGGTGATGGTGTCGCCCGAGGCGCTCACGTCCTGCGGCAGGCGGCCGAGGATGGAGTCGAACTTGAGCAGGTGCGCCAGGGTGTCGTTGTCGGTGAGGTCGTTGACCGCGACGATCTCGATGTCGGTGGTGCCGAGGGCCTTCTGGGCCTCGACCGCGCGGAAGAAGTTCCGGCCGATCCGGCCGAATCCGTTGACGCCTACCCGAACGGTCACTGTGTGCTCCCTTGTGCTGTGCCGGTGGTGCGAGCCGCCCGGCCCGCGTCACCGATCACCCTAATCGGGGCACCGGTCAGCCGCGACGGGCGGCCCGTGCCCCGCGGCGACCACCGGGTCGGACCGTCAGGCCTCGTCGAGCAGGTCCGCGGTGACCGCTGACTCCGTGTCGGGGATGCCCTCGGCCGCGGCCTTCTTGTCCGCCATGGACAGCAGCCGACGGATACGGCCGGCGACGGCGTCCTTCGTCATCGGCGGGTCGGCCAGCTGACCGAGCTCCTCTAACGACGCCTGGCGGTGCTCCACACGGAGCCGGCCCGCGTTGAGCAGGTGGTCGGGAACGGTGTCACCGAGGATCTGCAACGCGCGTTCGACGCGGGCCGCCGCGGCCACCGCCGCCCGGGCGGACCGACGCAGGTTGGCGTCGTCGAAGTTGGCGAGGCGGTTGGCGGTGGCGCGGACCTCGCGGCGCATCCGCCGCTCCTCCCACGTCAGTCGCGTGTCCTGGGCACCCATGCGGGTCAGGAGCGCACCGATCGCCTCGCCGTCACGGATCACGACGCGGTCGGCGCCGCGGACCTCGCGGGCCTTCGCCGGTACGCCCAGACGTCGGGCGGCGCCGACGAGGGCGAGTGCGGCCTCCGGGCCGGGGCAGCTGACCTCCAGCGCCGACGACCGCCCGGGCTCGGTGAGGGACCCGTGGGCGAGGAACGCGCCGCGCCAGGCGGCCTCCGCGTCGGCGACGCCGCCGCCGACGACCTGGGCCGGCAGACCGCGCACCGGGCGACCGCGCATGTCGAGCAGACCCGTCTGCCGTGCGAGGGCCTCACCGTCCTTGGTGACACGGACGACGTACCGCGAGCCCTTGCGGATCCCACCGCTGCGGAGCACGTGCACCTCGGAGTTGTAGCCGTAGAGGTCGAAGATCTCCTTGCGCAGGCGTCGTGCGACGTTGCCGAGGTCCACCTCGGCCTCGACGATCACACGCCCCGCGACGATGTGCAGACCGCCGGCGAAGCGGAGCAACGCGGAGACCTCGGCCTTCCGGCAACTCGTCTGGGTCACGACGAGCCGACTGAGCTCGTCCTTGACGGCCGCTGTCATCGCCACCGGTTGTCGTCCTCCTGCCCGGGTGTGCCCGGAGTCTCTCGTCGCGTGCTCGTGCCCCCGCGTGGTGCCCCGTCGCGCCGGGGGATCACCCCGGCGACGGTCCGGTCCCCTCGGCGTCACCCCCGCCCGACCGGTCGGCCCCGTCAGAGTAGCCATCCTGCCCGGCCCCGGTCAGCGTATGCACCATGGCCGCGACTCGGGCCGGGTCGTGGGTCTGTGTGCCCGGTCGGGCGAGATCGGCCACGTGCAGGATCGCGCCGAAGCGGTCGGCGGCGCGGCGGACGTGGTCGCGTTCGCGCTCCGACGGGACCGATCCGCCGTCGATGACGACGTCGTCGATGCGCAGGTCGTCGGCGTGTGCGTGGAGCACGTGCAGGTGTCTCTCGACCGAGAAACCGCTCGTCTCACCCGGTTCCGGCGCGAGGTTCACGAACAGCACACGACGCGCGGACGTCACCCGCAGCGCCGCGAGTTGGGCGGGGACCAGGACGTGCGGGATGACGCTGGAGAACCACGACCCTGGCCCCAGCGTGACGAGGTCGGCGGTGGCGATCGCCTCGAGTGCGGCCTCGCACGCGGGCGGGTCGGGGGGAAGCAGGCGGACGCGCCGGACCGTGCCGGGCGTCGTCGCGACCGCGACCTGTCCCGCGATCGACCGACTGATCCGCGGGTCGTCCTCGAGACCGGAGACGTCGGCCTCGATCCCGAGCGGCACCGTCGACATGGGCAGCACACGCCCGGTGACCCCGAACAGCTCGACCATCGCGTCGAGCGCGGCGACGGGATCGCCGAGGTGTTCCTGGAGGCCGGCCAAAAGCAGGTTGCCGACGGGGTGCCCGGCGAGGGCTCCACGCCCGCGGAAGCGGTGCTGCAGCACGGCCGCCCAGCGTGCGGCGGGATCGTCGGGACCGGATGCGTCCGCCTCGAGCAGGGCGGCCACCGCCATCCGGAGGTCCCCGGGCGGGATCACCGCGAGCTCGGAACGCAGCCGACCCGACGAGCCGCCGTCGTCGGCGACGGTGACGACCGCGGTGACGTGGTCACACACCTGACGCAGGGCCGTGACGGTCGCGTAGAGCCCATGACCGCCCCCGAGCGCGACGGCCGACAGCGAACCGGGCGCGCTCATTCGCGGCCCAGGTCGCGGTGGACGGCGCGGGCGTCGAAGGGGGTGAGGTCGGCGCGGTCGGCACCAGCCCACGACGTGTCGGCCGCGGGCGCACACAGACGGCGGGCCAGCTCGGTCGACATCGCGACGCTGCGGTGCTTGCCGCCGGTGCAGCCGATCGCGACGGTCATGTAGCGCTTGCCCTCTCGGGTGTAGCCCTCCGCGGTGAGCCGCACGATGCGCTCGTAGGCCTCGAGCCAGGCGTCCGCGCCCGGCTGCCCGAGGACGTATGTCGACACCGGGGCGTCGCGACCGGTGAGGTCGCGCAGGTCGGCCACCCAGTAGGGGTTCGGCAGGAAGCGGACGTCGGCGACGAGGTCCGCGTCGATGGGGAGCCCGTACTTGAACCCGAACGACTGCACCGTGATCCGCACGTCGGTGCCCGACGGTTGCGCGAACGCGTTGTCGACGATGGTCCGCAGCGCCGTCACCGACAACCCGGAGGTGTCGACGGCGAGGTCGGCCGAGTCCGACACCCCGGCCAACGCGGCACGCTCCCGGGCGATGGCGTCGACGAGGGTGCCGTCCTGCTGGAACGGGTGACTGCGTCGCACCTGCTCGTAGCGACGGACCAGGGCGGCGTCGCTGGCGTCGAGGAAGAGCAGTCGCACGGCGGCGCCCGTCGACTCCAGGCCGGCACGAACGTCGCTGACCCCGGCGGCGAATGCCGCTGTGGGCGTGCGCATCACGACCGCGACCTGATCGGTGCCGGGGGTCTCCTGCCGCGCCACGATGACCGTGCGCGGGATGAGCGGTGACGGGACGTTGTCGGTGACGTACCACCCGAGGTCCTCGAGCAGCCGCGCCACGGTCCCCCGCCCTGCGCCGGACATGCCGGTGACGAGCAGCACGTCCATGTCGCGCCCGGCGCCGTCCTCCAGCGGCAGACCGTGCCCGTCGTGGTCGCTCACGACGCCGGCTCCCCCAGCGCCCGCTGGACGGCGGCCGCGGTGGACGGGCCGATGCCCGGCACGCCGGCGATCTCCTCGACCGACGCCTGCTTGAGCCGGGCGACGGAACCGAAATGCGTCACCAGCGCCTTGCGCCGTGTCTCCCCCAGCCCCGGCACACCGTCGAGCGCGGAGGCCGTCATCCGCTTGCTGCGCTTGCTGCGGTGGTAGGTGATGGCGAAGCGGTGCGCCTCGTCTCGGACCCGCTGCAGCAGGAAGAGCGCCTCGCTGGTGCGCGGGAAGATCACCGGGTCCTCGTCGTCGGGGGTCCACACCTCCTCGAGGCGCTTGGCGAGGCCGATCACCGCGACGTCGGTGACGCCGAGCTCGTCGAGGACGTCGGCCGCGGCGCGGACCTGGGGTCCACCGCCGTCGACGACGAACAGGTTGGGCGGGTAGGCGAACCGTCGCGGTCGGCCGGTCGCCGGGTCGATCGCGGCCTCGGGCGCCATGTCCCCGCCGTTGTCGAGGGCGGGGTCGAGACCGTCGCCGGTCGAGACGGTCGCCGAGGGGTCTGCCGGGTCGCTGCGGTGCGCATCGGCGCGGTGGCGGAGGAACCGTCGGCGGGTGACCTCGGCGATCGACGCGACGTCGTCACTGCGGCCGTCGCCGGCGGCCTCCTTGATGCCGTAGTGCCGGTAGTCGGACTTGCGGGGCAGGCCGTCCTCGAACACGACGAGCGACGCGACGACGTCGGTGCCCTGCACGTGGGAGATGTCGATGCACTCGATGCGCAGCGGCGCGTCGTCGAGGCCGAGGGTCTCCTGGATCTCGGTGAGCGCCGCGGAACGGGTGGTGAGATCGCCTGCGCGCTTGAGCTTGTGCTGTGTCAACGCCTCGCCGGCGTTGCGCGCCACGGTGTCGAAGAGTGCCTTCTTGTCGCCCCGTTGCGGCACCCGCAGACTCACGTGCGCGCCCCGCAACCCCGACAGCCACGTCGAGAACTCGTCGGCGTCGGGCGGCAACACCGGAACCAGGACCTGGCGCGGCACCGACTCGAGACCACCGGGCTCGCCGTCGGCGACGGTGGACGCCTGGTCGACCTGTTCGCCGTAGAACTGGGTGAGGAACTGCGCGACCTGTTCGGACAGGTCGGGTCCGTCGGATCCGTCGTCGTCGTCGTCGCGGCCGGACAGGTCGTCGACGCGCTCGACGACCCACCCCCGTTGGCCGCGGACACGTCCGCCGCGGACGTGGAACATCTGGACCGACACCTCGAGGTCGTCGGCGACCATCGCGATGACGTCGGCGTCGGTGCCGTCACCGAGGACGACGGCCTGCTTCTCGAGTGCCCGCTTCAGCGCGCCGACGTCGTCGCGCAGCCGCGCGGCGCGCTCGAAGTCGAGATCCTCGGCCGCGGTGGCCATCTGGGACTCGAGGTTGCGGATCATGCGGTCGGTGCGCCCGGCGAGGAAGTCGCAGAAGTCCTCGACGATCTGCCGGTGCTCGGCGGCGTCGACCCGGCCGACGCACGGCGCCGAGCACTTGTCGATGTAGCCCAGCAGGCAGGGCCGGTCGATCTGACCGTGGCGCTTGAACACCCCGGCCGAGCAGGTGCGTGCGGGGAAGACGCGCGTCAGGAGATCCAGCGTCTCGCGGATCGCCCAGGCGTGCGCGTAGGGCCCGAAGTAGCGGACTCCCTTGCGTCGCGGCCCGCGGTAGACGAACAGCCGCGGGTACTCCTCGTTGAGGGTCACCGCGAGCATCGGGTACGACTTGTCGTCGCGGTAGCGGACGTTGAAGCGCGGGTCGAACTGTTTGATCCAGTTGTACTCGAGTTGCAGCGCCTCCACCTCGGTGGTCACGACCGTCCACTCGACCGAGCCGGCGGTCGTGACCATGCGGCGGGTGCGGGGGTGCAGGCCGGACAGATCCTGGAAGTACGAGGTCAGCCGCGACCGCAGGTTCTTCGCCTTGCCCACGTAGATCACACGTCCGTGGGGATCCCGGAACTTGTAGACGCCCGGGTCGGTGGGGATGCTCCCCGGAGCCGGGCGGTACGTGGTCGGATCGGGCACCGGTCCAGGTTAGTACGCCACTCCGACGACCCGGGTGGGCTAGCGTCGCCGGGACATACGCCGCCTGCGCCTGTGCCTCGGGCGGCCCGGCGGGAAGGCGGGACCTCATGCGGGAACGGTCGCGATCGGCACGATCGGCGGTGCGGGTCGGGTGTCTCGTCGCCGTGGTCGCGCTCGGCGTCGGGGCGTGTTCGTCGTCGTCGACACCCGACGCCGCCGGCCCCGGGGTGTGTGCCACCGCGGCACCGGCGTCCTCCGCGGCGGCGGGCGCCCCCTCGTCGGCGGGCTCGTCGTCCCGCGACATCTCCACGGCCCCGGAGGTCGCGACCGGATACCGCGCGGGCCTGGCCCCGGTGCGGACGAGATCGTTCGCGGTGGTGACCGCGAATCCGCTCGCCACCCGGGCGGCGTGCGAGGTGGTCGCCGACGGTGGCACCGCTGCCGACGGTCTCGTGGCCGCGCAGGCGGTGCTCGGGCTCGTCGAACCGCAGGCCACCGGGATCGGTGGGGGCGCGTTCCTCGTCTACTTCGACAGGGCGTCGAACTCGGTGCAGGCCTACGACGGCCGCGAGACCGCGCCTGCGGCGGCGACCGGCGAGTACCTCCGACAGATCAGCCCGGTCGACCCCCGTACCCCGATCCCGTCGGCGCGGGCGAGTGGACGGTCCATCGGGACCCCCGGCGTGCTCCGCATGCTGCAGATGGCCCATGACGACCACGGTGCGAAGTCGTGGCGGTCGTTGTTCGACCCGGCGATCGCACTGTCGGACAACGGTTTCGCGATCAGTCCCCGCATGGCCGCGGCCATCGCCGACAGCCGCGACGACCTCGCGTCGGACGAGCAGGCGCGGTCGTACCTGCTGGAGCCCGACGGCGCACCGAAGCGCGCGGGCACCGTCCTGACCAACCCGGCGTACGCGAAGACGTTGGGCGCCATCGCCTCCGACGGACCCGACGCCTTCTACACCGGCGCCATCGCGCGCGACGTCGTCGAGGCGATCGGGCGCACGACGCGGCTGTCCCCCACCGGCGCGCCCACGCCCATGACCCCGGGCGTCACCACGCTCGCCGATCTGGCCGGATACCAGGCGAAGAAGCGCACCGCGCTGTGCACGCGGTATCGGGACCACGTGTTGTGCGGCATGCCGCCGCCCTCGTCGGGCGGGATCACCGTGGCCTCGACGCTGGGCATGCTCTCGTCGTTCGACCTCGCGAAGCAGCGACCCACCGACCTCGACCGTAACGGCGGACGGCCGACCGCCGAGGCCGTGCACCTGATCTCCGAGGCCGAGCGGCTCGCCTACGCCGACCGCGACGCCTACGTCGCCGACACCGATTTCGTCCCCCTGCCCGGTGGGTCGCCGGCGGCGCTGCTGAACCCGGCGTACCTGAAGGCCCGCGCGGCACTGATCGACCCGAACCGGTCCATGGGGACCGCGAAGCATGGGGACCTCGGCGACGTGCCCGTCGGGCGTGACACCCCCGAGCACGGCACCAGCCAGATCTCCATCGTCGACCGGCAGGGGAACATGGCGTCGATGACGACGACCGTCGAGTCGTCGTTCGGGTCGTTCCACCTCGTCGACGGGTTCGTGCTCAACAACCAGCTGACCGACTTCTCCGCCGCCCCGACCGGTGACGACGGTCGGCCGCTGGCGAACCGCGTCGCGCCTGGGAAGCGGCCGCGCAGTTCGATGTCCCCGACGCTGCTCTTCGCCGCGCAACCCGACGGCTCCCGCGGATCGCCCGTCGGGACGATGGGTTCGCCCGGTGGGTCGGTCATCATCCGGTTCGTCGTGAAGACGCTCGTGGCGATGCTCGACTGGGGCCTCGACCCCCAGCAGGCTGTCGGCGCCGTCGACTTCGGGGCCGCGAACTCACCGACCACGAACGTCGGCGGCGAGCACCCCGACATCGACGCCGCCGACAACGGCGATCAGGACCCGCTGGTGCAGCAGCTGCGCGCGAAGGGCCATCAGGTGTCGGTGGCCGACCAGAGCTCCGGTCTCGGCGCGATCATGCGCGACGGCGACGGCTGGATCGGTGGCGCCGACCCCCGCCGCGAAGGGGTCGTCGCAGGCGACACCCGCTGAGCGACCGGTTCCACCCGTCGACTGGGCAGCTGGAGACGTCGAGTGGGCGGCTGGAGAGGTCGACTGGGCGTTCGGCGGCTCATCGAGGCCGCTCGCGCCCACTCGACGGGTCCCGCCGCCCACTCGACGGGTCCTCGCGCCCACTCGACGGGTCCTGGCGCCCACTCGACGGGGTGGGACCGGGCGGGGTGTGCCTGTCAGTCAGTCTGTCCCTGGATCAGGTGGGGGCGTCGGCGCGGTGGCGGGCGTGGATCTCGCGGAAACGCTCCATCGCGTCGACGGCGAGCTGGCCGTCGGAGGCCTGGATGGCCATCACCGGGACGTTCTCGTAGGCAGGCAGTTCGAGGCGGGCCCAGCGGCCCTTGTCGGGGTACCAGATGCCCTCGACGACGTCCCAGTCGAAGGTCTTCTCCCCCACCAGGTTGCGGATCTCGACGCCGCGTTCCCCCGCCCGGATCCGCGGACGGGTGAAGGTGAGGATCGCGGCACCGATCACGACCCCGATCAGCGCGAACCCGATCTGGTCGGAGAGGCGGAAGGTCACACCGGTGTCCGAGACCCGCAGCAGCACACCTACCAGCACGTGCAGGGCGACCACCACGACGGCCACGACCACCGCGATCCGCGGGGTGCGCGTCGACCGGTACTCCAGTTCCCACTCACCGGTGCCGCCGGTCGAGGTGTCGCTCACCGCGCCGACCGGGCGGACAGCTCCGCCAACGTGATCGCCGACGCCAACGCCGCGGTGGCGGCCTGCGCGCCCTTGTCCTCGCTCGACCCGGGCAGCCCGGCGCGCGCGAGTGCCTGCGCCTCGTCCAGCGTCGTCAGGACTCCGTTGCCGACCGGCGTCGACTCGTCGAGCGAGACCCGCGTCAGGCCGGCGGTCACCGCGTCGCAGACGTACTCGAAATGCGGTGTCTCGCCGCGGATCACGACACCGAGAGCGACCACGGCGTCGTGGGTGCGGGCGAGCGCCTGCACGATGACGGGCAGTTCGATGGCTCCGGCGACGCGCACGACGGTGGGGTCCGCGAGACCGGCGTCCTTCGCCACGCGCAGTGCCCCGTCCAGCAGGGCGGTGCAGATCTCGGCGTGCCACTGCGACGCGGCGATGGCCAGCCGCATCCCCGACGCCGACCCGAGCTCGACGACGGGTTCACCCGAGCCGCTCACGCGCCCGTCCCCGACGTCAGGTCGCCGGGATCGATGTCGTCGAGGCCGACGAGGTCGTGGCCCATCCGGTCACGCTTGGTCCGCAGGTATCGCAGGTTCTCGGGGGTGGCGCGCACAGGCATCGGCACCCGCTCGACGATCTGCAGCCCATAGCCCTCGAGGCCCACCCGTTTGGCGGGGTTGTTGGTCAGCAGCCGCATCGAGCGGACTCCGAGGTCGACGAGGATCTGCGCCCCCAGCCCGTAATCGCGGGCGTCGGCGGGCAGTCCGAGCTGCAGGTTGGCGTCGACGGTGTCGGACCCGTCGTCCTGCAGCTGATAGGCCTGCAGCTTGTGCATGAGGCCGATCCCGCGCCCCTCGTGACCCCGCATGTAGAGCACGATGCCGCGACCCTCCTGAGCGACCATCGCCATGGCCGCGTCGAGTTGGGGGCCGCAGTCGCAGCGCAACGATCCGAACACGTCACCGGTGAGGCACTCGGAGTGCACGCGCACCAGGACGTCCTGACCCGGGCGCGGCGGTCCGGCGATGTCACCGAGGACGAGCGCGACGTGCTCGGCGTCGTCGTAGACGCTGGTGTAGCCGATGGCCCGGAAGGTGCCGTGCGCGGTGGGGATGCGGGCGTCGGCGACCCGGACGACATGCTTCTCGTTGCGCCGGCGCCACGCGATGAGGTCGGCGATCGAGATCATCGACAGCCCGTGCTCGTCGGCGAACGCCCGCAGCTCCTCGCTCTGCGCCATGTCGCCCTCGTCCTTCTGCGAGACGATCTCGCAGATGACCCCGGCGGGGGTGAGACCCGCGAGGCGGGCGAGGTCGACGGCGGCCTCGGTGTGTCCGGGGCGCCGCAGCACGCCGCCCTCCCGCGCGCGCAGCGGGACCACGTGGCCGGGTCGGGTGAAGTCGGCGGCGGTGCTCGACGGCTGCGCGAGCAGACGCATGGTGGCGGCGCGGTCGGAGGCGGAGATGCCGGTGCCGATGCCCTCCCGCGCGTCGACGGTGACCGTGTACGCGGTGCCGTGCTTGTCCTGGTTCACCGAGTACATCGGGGGCAGACCGAGACGGTCGCAGTCGTTCCCGTCGAGCGGGACGCAGAGGTAGCCCGAGGTGTAGCGGACCATGAACGCCACCAGCTCGGGGGTGGCCTTCTCGGCGGCGAAGATGAGGTCGCCCTCGTTCTCGCGGTCCTCGTCGTCGACGACGACGACGGCCTTGCCGGCGGCGATGTCGGCGATCGCACGCTCGATCGAGTCGAGGACGACCGACCGCGTCGTCTCGGTCTCGGGATGGATGTCGGTCATGCCGACGCCTCGCTCTCGTGCTGCGTCCGCGCGTGCGGGACGGCCAGTCGTTCGACGTACTTCGCGATTACGTCGACCTCCAGGTTGACAGTGTCCCCCAGCGCGAGTCGACCCAGCGTGGTGACGTCCAGGGTCGTGGGTATGAGGGAGATCTCGAACCAGCTGTCGCCGGTCGGGTCGGGCGGGGTGGCCGAGACCGTCAGCGACACCCCGTCGACGGTGATCGACCCCTTCTCGACGACGTAGCGGGCGAGGTCTGCGGGGATCGCGATGCGGATGACGGTCCAGTTCTTCGACGGGCTGATCGCGGCGACGGTGCCCGTGCCGTCGACGTGGCCCTGCACGATGTGGCCGCCGAAGCGCCCACCCGCGGCCATCGCGCGCTCGAGGTTGACGGGTGCACCCGCGTCGAGGGCGGTCAGCGAACTGCGTCGCAGCGTCTCGGCCATGACGTCGACGGCGAAGGTGCCGTCGGTGGGCGCGGAGACGACGGTGAGACAGACGCCGTTGACGGCGATGGAGTCGCCGTGGGAGGCGTCGCTGGTGACGAGCGGGCCCCGGATGACGAATCGGGCCGCGTCCGTGAGGTCCTCGCGGCGCACGATCTCGCCACGTTCCTCGATGATCCCGGTGAACACCGTGCCTCCTGTCGTCAGCTCAGGGAAGCACGTCCGGTGGCCATGGCGGCCACGACCGTTCTCTCTCATCCGGACTGTGACCGTCGGCTCCGGAATCACACCGGATCTGCTGACCCCGGACCGGTGAGGATCCGGGCGCTCGCGGGCTTCGACCCGTGGGCCGTCACCGCCGGTGGGGAATCGCACCCCGCCCTGAGAACTCGCTGATTCGACGCTAGCACAGCGAACGGATCGGATCGGAGCGCGCTCACCCTGAAACCGCCGGTCAGCGCGTTGCGACCAGCGTGATGAGAATGTCGTCACCCAGCTCCAGCACCGACTCCCGCCGCATGCGGTGGGCATCGGTGAGGGTCCCGACGGTCACGTCGTCGACGGCGGCGCGTCCGGCGCCGAGCACGGTCGGGGCGAGGTAGACCCGCACGCGGTCGACGAGGCCGGCCGCGAAGAACGCGCCGAGCACGGTGGGCCCGCCCTCGACGAGGACGTCGAGGGCGTCCCCGGCGGCGGCCAGCACGTCGTGGGGGTCGTGGGAGAGGACCTCCACCGGGGGATCACCGGCCCCGCGGAGGCGCGCGTCGTCGGGGATGCCGCCGCGCCCCAGCACGATCCGACGGGGTTGTCGGTGCCGGAGGGTCCCGTCGGCGTGGCGGGCTGTCAGTTCGGGGTCGTCGACGCGCACCGTGCCGGTGCCCACGACGATCGCGTCGATCCGAGCGCGCTCCGCGTGGACATGCTCCCGGGCCACCGGGCCGGTGATCCAGCGACTGGTGCCGTCGGGGGCGGCGACCCGCCCGTCGAGAGTGGCGGCGATCTTCGCGGTCACGCGCGGTCGGCCGGTACGGCGTCGGTGCAACCATCCGGCCAGCGCGCCGGCGGTGGCGGCATCCGCGGACTCACCGGCGACCACGTCGACCCCGGCCGCGCGCAGCGTCCGCGCTCCCCCGCCGGCCACCGGGTCTGGATCGTCGGCGGCGTAGACCACCCGGGCGACGCCGGCGTCGAGAAGTGCACCGGTGCACGGACCGGTGCGTCCGACGTGGTCGCACGGCTCGAGGGTGACCACGGCCGTACCGCCGCGGGCGGCGGTCCCGGCCTGGCGCAGGGCCATCACCTCGGCGTGCGGGCCGCCCACCGGCTGGGTGTGTCCTGCCCCCACGACGACGCCGTCGCCGTCGAGGACGACGGCCCCGACCGGCGGGTTCGGGGTGCTGATCCCGCACGCGGCGAGCCCCTGCTCGAGCGCGAGAGCCATCGCGGCACCGAGGTCGACCGGACGGGCTCCGCGCGGGTCGGGTGCCATGGGGTCAGCCGCGGGCGCGGGCGGCCTGTGCGCGCAGCGCGGAGACGGCTGCGGCGGGGTCGTCGGCGCCGTACACGGCCGAGCCCGCGACGAAGCAGTCGACGCCGGCCACGGCGGCCTGCTCGATGGTGTCGGCGTTGATGCCCCCGTCGATCTCGACGAGGATCCGCAGGCCGTCGCTGTCGATCCGGGTGCGCAGCGTGCGGACCTTGTCGAGCACCTCGGGCATGAACGACTGGCCGCCGAAGCCGGGCTCGACGCTCATCACGAGCAGCGTGTCGAACGACGGCAGGATCTCCAGGTACGGGTCCAGCGCGGTGCCGGGCTTGATGCTCAGGCCCGCCTTCGCCCCGGCGGCGCGGATGTCGCGGGCGACCGCGGTCGGGTCGTTCGTGGCCTCGGCGTGGAAGGTGACGTTGTGGGCGCCGGCCTCGGCGTAGGGCGGTGCCCATCGCCCCGGGTCCTCGATCATGAGGTGGCAGTCGATGGGGATGTCGGTCGCCCCGAGGAGGCTCTGCACCACGGGCAGTCCCAGCGTCAGGTTCGGCACGAAATGCGCGTCCATCACGTCGACGTGCAGCCAGTCGCTGCCGCGGACGGCGTCGGCCTCGGCGGCCAGGTTGGCGAAGTCGGCGGACAGGATCGACGGCGCGATCATCGGCTGATCGGGGCGCGCGGAGGCGTCGGCAGGCATGGCGCGCAGTCTATGAGGCCGGGTCGCCGGGACCGTCGTCGGTCGCCGCGGCGGGGACGGTGAGCAGCGCCAGGAACATCGCGTCGGTCCCGTGCCGATGCGGCCACATCTGGACGGTGCCCTCGATCGGCCCGTCCCCGGCGTCGACGCCGACGACCGGGCGGGCGTCGAGCACGCGGGCACCGGTCTCGGCGACCACCGCCTCCACGACGCCGCGGGTCTCGGCGGGATGCGGTGAGCACGTCGAGTAGACCAGCGCTCCGCCCGGCCGCAGCAGACCGACCGCCGCGCGCAGCAGCTGTCGTTGCAGGTCGACGAGGGGCGCGACGTCGTCGGGGGTCCGTCGCCAGCGGGCCTCGGGTCGACGCCGCAGCGAACCCAGGCCGGTGCACGGCGCGTCGACGAGGATGCGGTCGTAGCCGGGGGTGAGACCGCTGTCGCGACCGTCGGCGACGTGCACGGTGACGGGCAGTCCGTCCGTCGCCTGCCGGATGAGCTCGGCGCGGTGCTCGGCGGGTTCGACCGCGTCGAGGTGGGCGCCGTCGATGTCGGCGAGCGCCCCCAGCAGCGCCGCCTTGCCCCCCGGCCCGGCACAGAGGTCGAGCCAGCGGCCGGAGTCCGGCCCGTCGACCGGCGCGAGCGACAGTGCCCGGGCCACCAGCTGCGATCCCTCGTCCTGCACCCCGGCCAGGTGCTCGCGGACGGCGTCGAGATCACCGGGATCGCCGCCGGGCAGGTATACGCAATACGGCGACCACCGCCCGACGTCGCCCCCGGTGACCGCGGCGAGCTCATCGGCCGTGATCAACCCCGGCCGGGCGACGAGGTGCACCTCGGGCCGCTCGTCGTCGGCGGAGAGAGCGGCCTGCAGTTCGCCCGCCCCGACACGACGCTCGGGCGTGCTCAAGGCGTCGGCGAACACCTCGGCGACCCATCGCGGGTGCGCGTACCGGAACGCCAGGTGGCCGACGAGGTCGTCCGCGATCGGCGGGGCGAGCTCCTCGGTCCACAGTTCGTCGTCGCGCTGGGAGACCTTGCGCAGCACCGCGTTGCAGAAGCCGGCGGGACCCTGTCCCGCCTCGGACCGCACGAGGTCGACCGAGGTGGACACCGCCGCATGGGACCCCACGCGGGTGCGCAGCAACTGGTAGGTGCCGAGCCGGAGCACGTCGAGCAGCGTCGGGTCGATCTCGGCGACGGGGCGACGAGCCGCGGCGGCGATCACCTCGTCGAGGACCCCGGCGGCACGGCAGGTGCCGTAGGCGAGCTCGGTGGCGAACGCGGCATCGCGACCGGTGATGTGGCGTTCGCGCAACAACCGGGGCAGGACGAGGTTGGCGTAGGAGTCCCGCTCCCGGACGGCGCGCAGCACGTCGCGCGCGACCGCGCGGGCGGCGTCGACGGGCTTGTCGCGCAGGTGCGCCGGGCGGGTCACGCGAACACCGTGTTCGCGTCGAGCCGGGCCCCGCGCGCCCAGTCGGCCGCGGCGATCGGCTTCTTGCCCGGCGGCTGCACCTGTCCGAGCCGGACCGGCGCCGACGCGGTGCCGACGAACACCGCCTTCTTCGTCGCCGCGACCGCGCCGGGTGCGAGCGGTCCGATCTCGTCGGGCACGTCGCCGTCGGTGGCCACCGTGACCGGTCCGAGCTTGACGCGGGTGTCACCGAGCAGGGTCCACGCGCCCGGGTCGGGGGTGCGGGAGCGGATCAGGCGGTCGACCACGTGCGCGGGACGGTTCCACGTCACCTGGGCGTCGGCGACCTCGATCTTCGGGGCGGTGCTGACGCCGTCGGCGGGCTGCGGCACCGCGACGAGCTCGCCACGGTCGATGCCGTCCAGCGTCGAGGCGAGGAGGTGCGCCCCGGCGTCGGCGAGGCGGGCGAGCAGGGCGCCACTGGTGTCGTCGGGGCGGATGCGTTCGGTGAGCGTCCCGAACACCGGGCCGGTGTCGAGTCCCTCCTCGATGCGGAAGGTGCTCGCGCCGGTGAACTCGTCGCCCGCGGCGATCGCGGCCTGCACCGGCGCGGCACCCCGCCAGGCCGGTAGCAGCGAGAAGTGCAGGTTGATCCACCCGTGGCGGGGGAGATCGAGCAGATCGGGCGGGACCAGCGCCCCGTAGGCCACGACGGCGACACAGTCGGGCGCCCAGCGCGTCAGGGTCTCGTGCGCGTCGGGATCGCGCAGGCGTCGCGGGGTGGCGACCTCGATCCCCTCGTCGTCGGCGACGAGCCCGACCGGTGACCGGGTGACCGTGCGTCCGCGGCCGGCGACAGCGTCGGGCCGGGTGAGCACGCCGACCACCTCGTGGTGTGGCGACGCGATCAGCTGCCGCAGCGACGGCACGGCCGGCTCGGGTGTGCCCGCGAAGACGATCCTCATCGCAACGCCTCCGCGGTGTCGACGGCAGGTTGCCCGTCGCCGACCCACACCGCGCGGCCGCCGCGAGGGGTGTCGGTGACGGTCTCCCCGGCGACGAACCAGTCGGACTCGCGGACGACGCGCATCGCCGCCCTCCGCGCCTGCGGGGACAGTCGCTGCGGGAAGAGCACCCCGTCGAGGTGGTCGGTCTCGTGCTGCACCGCGCGGGCGAGGATGCCGTCGACCTCCATGGACAGCGGCGCGCCGTCGCGGTCGACGCCGTGCACCCGCACCCGCGCCGCTCGGGTGCACGCGGCCTGCACCCCGGGGATCGACAGGCAGCCCTCCGGGCCGGTCTGGGTCTCGTCGTCCACCGCGGTCCAGACCGGGTTGACGACGTGCCCGCGTCGTCCGCCGCAGTCGAACACGAAGACCCGCGTGCTCACCCCGACCTGCGGCGCCGCCAGCCCGGCACCGTGGTGGGTGTCCATCGTCTCGAACATGTCGTCGACGAGGCGGTGCAGATCGGGGCCGAAGTCGGTGACCTCGGGGGTCGGCGTCCGCAGGACCGGGTCGCCGAACAACCGGATAGCTCGTACCGCCACCGACAGCCTCCTCGTCCTGCGCCCGGACGTCCGGGGCCGGCTGTCGAGTCTAGGCGCCGCGTCGGTCCGCCCCTTCCCTGCGCTCACCCGATGGTCGGTGGGTCCACCTGGATGCGCAGCGGACCGGTGTCGTGCTGGGCGGCGCGGTGCACCTGCGCCACCTTGAGCGCGCGGACCAGAGCCCGGCCGTGCGTCCGGGGCGTGCGGAGCAGCACGCGGCTCAGCGGGCCCTCGGTCTCGCCATCCCACCCGGCGGGCGGGCGTGCGTCGGTCGGCAGGTCGACAGGTCCGAGTGTCTCGGCGCCGTCGGGGAGGTCGAGGCTGTCGACGAAGGCCGCCACCGAGCGGTCGGTGCCGTCGACGGACACCATCGTCACCGCGGGCGGGAGACCCAGTTCCGCGCGCTGTGCCAGTTCCTGTTCGGCGAACCCGACCGGGTCCCAGCGGATGGCGGCCTGGACGACGGGCAGCCCGGCGTCGGCGACGACCACCGCGGTGCCGCCCTCTCGCGCCGGGCGCAGTGCGGCGAGGACCGACGTCCACCGTCGGAACGTCTGCTCGCCGGCGCGTAGGTCGGCACGGTCGAGTTGTGCCCACGTGTCGAGGAGGATCGCCGCGCCGTATCCGCCGTCGACGACGGGTTCGGAGCCCGGTGTGGCGACCACCAGGCGCGCGCCGGGGTCGACGTGGTCGGTGATCGCGTCACCACCGGAGGTGAGGACGGGAACCCCCGGGAACGCCTTGCCGAGTTCCTCCGCGGTGCGCCGGGCGCCGCTGCTGGTGGCCCGCAGGTGCGTGTCGCCGCACTCGACACAGCGGAACGCCTCGCGGCGTCCGCACCAGTTGCAGGTGACGGTCGGGGCGGAGTCCCGGGTCGCGGCAGCGGAGTCCGCGCGCAGCGGGCCGTGACAGCGACGGCAGCGCGCACGGGTCCGGCAGCGGGCGCACGCCAGGGACGGGTGATACCCGCGTCGGGGCACGCTGACGAGCACCGGCGCGCCTGCGGCGATCGCGGCGCGGGCGGCGTCGAACGCGATGGCCGGCAGGCGGGCGACGCGCGCCAGCGGGTCGCGCATGACGGTGCGGTCGTCGTCGCTGATGGCCCGGATGCGTGGTGCGTGGTCGCGGATCACCGCACGGTCGGCGACGACGTCGTGCATCCAGCCCGAGGCGACGAGCACCTGCGTCTCGGCCGTCCGCGCGATGCCCCCGACGACGAGCGCCGAGGACGCCGCGGCGGTGCGCAGCACGGCGACCTCCCGCGGGTGCGGGTACGGCGCCCGCGGTTCGGTGAGGCTGTCGTCGCCGTCGTCCCACACCACCATCAGACCGAGGTCGCGGACGGGGGCGAACGCCGCGCTGCGGGTCCCGACCACCACATCGGCGTGGCCGCGCAGGGCCTGCAGCCACCGTCGGTAGCGCGCCGTCGGTCCCAGCCCGGCCGACAGGGACACGACGCGGTCGCCCAGCAGTGCCCGGCAGGCCGCGTCGACGCGGTCGAGGTCACGCTGGTCGGGCACGACCACGATCACGCCCCTCCCACCGGCGACGGTCGCCAGCGCGAGGTCGGCGATCCGCGCGGGCCAGTCCTCCCCCGGCAGCGCCTGCCACGCGGCGCGGGGGGCACCACCGCCTCCGACGGCGGCCAGCAGGGCCGGCCCGGTCCGATACGACGACCAGGCGGTCTCGTCGAGGGGTGGCGGCGCGGGGTGCTGGGGCGCCTCGGTCGGCAGTGCGGCCTCGGTGCGGGCGTGACGGGGCGGGATCGCCAGGCGCACGACGTCGGTCAGCGTCCCGGCGTACCGGTCGGCGACCGCGCGACACAGCGCCGCCACCTCGGGGGTGAGCACCGGCTCGGGCGAGACCACCCGGTCGAGCCGACCGAGCTTCCCGGGGTGGTCACTCGACTCGAGGCGGTCGACGACGAATCCGTCGACGAGACGGCCGGCGAACCGCACGCGCACCCGTGCCCCGGGGACCGCGTCGGCGTCCTGATCGGCACCGACCTCGTAGTCGAAGAGCCGGTCGAGGTGGGACAACCCCAGCATGACGAGCACCGACGCCACCGGCAGATGGGCGGCGGGCGCGGCGGAGGCTGCGCGCGGGCTCATCGACGGTGGCGTCGGTGTCGGGAGACGATCCCGGCGGCGCCGGGGACGGGGAACGGACTCAGATGCCCGCAGCCGCCTTCAACTTGTCGGCGCGGTCGGTGCGCTCCCAGGGCAGGTCGAGATCGGTGCGACCGAAGTGACCGTAGGCCGCGGTCGGCGCGTAGATCGGGCGCAGCAGATCCAGATCGCGGACGATCGCACCCGGGCGGAGGTCGAAGACCTCGGAGATCGCGGCGCGGATCGTCACCGGGTCGATGGCCTCGGTGCCGAACGTCTCGACGAACAGACCGACCGGGGCCGCCTTGCCGATTGCGTAGGCGACCTGGACCTCGATGCGCTTCGCGAGGCCCGCGGCCACGGCGTTCTTGGCGACCCAGCGCATGGCGTACGCGGCGCTGCGGTCGACCTTCGAGGGGTCCTTGCCGGAGAACGCGCCGCCGCCGTGGCGGGCCATGCCGCCGTAGGTGTCGACGATGATCTTGCGGCCGGTGAGACCGGCGTCGCCCATCGGGCCGCCGAGGACGAACTTGCCGGTCGGGTTGACCAGCAGGCGCGGGTTCGACGTGTCGAGCGAGGGCAGCTGCAGGTCGGCCAGGACCGCGTCGACGACGTGGGTCTTGATGTCCGGGGTCAGCATGTTGACCAGGTCGATGTCGGCGGCGTGCTGGGTGGAGAGCACGACCGTGTCGAGGCGGACCGGGGTGTCACCGTCGTACTCGATGGTGACCTGGGTCTTGCCGTCCGGGCGCAGGTACGGCAGCGTGCCGTTCTTGCGGACCTCGGTCAGCTTGCGCGACAGCCGGTGGGCCAGCGCGATCGGGACCGGCATGAACTCCGGGGTCTCGTTCGTGGCGTACCCGAACATCAGGCCCTGGTCGCCGGCGCCCTGCTTGTCGATCTCGTCGGTCTGGCCGTCGACGCGTGCCTCGTAGGCGTTGTCCACGCCCTGCGCGATGTCGGGCGACTGCGCACCGATCGCGACGTTGACGCCGGCGGTGGCGCCGTCGAAGCCCTTCGACGACGAGTCGTACCCGATCTCGAGGACCTTCTCGCGGACGATCTTGGGGATGTCGGCGTAGGCCGAGGTGGTGACCTCACCGGCGACGTGCACCTGGCCGGTGGTCACGAGCGTCTCGACCGCGACGCGCGAGGTCGGGTCCTGCTCGAGGAGGGCGTCGAGGATCGAGTCGCTGATCGCGTCACAGATCTTGTCGGGATGACCCTCGGTCACCGACTCACTGGTGAACAGTCGCGACGTCCCCGCGGAACTCTGGCCTGAAGTCATCATTTCCTCTCGAAGTCCGACGCCGGTCGACGTCGCATGGGGCGGTGCGGCGGGTGCGTCCCGCCGCGGTGGTGGCCCGTCCCCGTGTGGTCTCTCCCCCTGCCAGAGCAACAACCTACACACCCTCCCCGCTGGTCGGTGACCCGCAGGGTCACCGCGACGGGGTGGGTGTCAGTCGGTCCGACGACCGGACAGGAGCACTGTCACGGCGTCCAGTATTCGACTCGCCATGAGTGTTTTCGACCCGAGCGGCAGAGCGGTCTCCGCGCCCGTCGACGCCAACACCCAACCGGTGTTGTCGTCGGTGCCGAACGCCTTGCCGTCGCCGACGGCGTTCACGACGAGGAGGTCGCACCCCTTGCGGGCCAGCTTCTCGCGTCCGTGGTCGAGCACACCGCCGCGCTCGTCCCCGGTCTCGGCCGCGAAACCGACGATCACGGTGCCGGCGGCGACGTCGCCCGCGGACCGTGCCGCGACCAGTCCCCGGAGGATGTCGGGGTTGGTGGTCAGCTCGACCGGCGCCGGGGTCGCGTCGGCGCCCGGCTCTTTCTTGATCTTGGACGCCGCGACGTGGACCGGCCGGAAGTCGGCGACGGCGGCGGCCATGATGACGACGTCGGCGTCGGCCGCGCGGGTGGTGATCTCCGTCGCGAGCTGTTCGGCGGTGGTGATGTCGACACGATCGACCCCGGCCGGGGCCTCCAGTCCGGTCGACGACCCCGCGACGAGGGTCACCTGCGCACCGCGGTGCGTGGCCGCCCGGGCGAGCGCGAAACCCTGCTTGCCTGAGCTCCGGTTCCCGAGGAACCGCACGGGGTCCAGGGGCTCGCGGGTACCGCCGGCGCTGATGAGGACCCGTCGACCCGCGAGGTCGAACGGGAGGGCGTCGGGACGTTCGAGCAGGACGTCGCCGAGGAGCCCGATCTCGGTGGGCTCCGGCAGGCGCCCGGCACCGGAGTCACGGCCCGTCAACCGACCGGACGCGGGCCGCAGGACGGTCGCTCCGTGAGCGCGCAGCGTCGCGACGTTCGCCTGGGTGGCCGGGTGCTCCCACATCTCGGTGTGCATCGCCGGCGCGTAGACGACGGGACAACGCGCGGTGAGCAGCGTCGCGGTGAGCAGGTCGTCCGCGCGACCCGAGGCCGCACGGGCCATGAGGTCGGCGGTGGCGGGCGCCACGACGACGAGATCAGCCTCCTGGCCGAGCCGCACGTGGGGGACGTGCTCGACGTCGGCGAAGACCTCCGGGGTGACCGGGCTGCCGGACAGCGCCTCGAAGGTGGCCGCGCCGACGAACTCCAGCGCAGACCGGGTCGGGATCACCCGGACGCTGTGGCCCGCCTCGGTGAAGTGCCGGATCAGCGAGCACGCCTTGTAGGCCGCGATGCCCCCGCCGACACCGACGACGATGCGGCGCGGGCCGACCGGTGCGGTCACCGAGGGGCGTGGGGTGCCGGGACGGTTCCGGAGGGGGTCACTCGCCCTCGGTGTGCTCGAGCAGGTCGGAGTGGATCTCGCGCATCGCGATGGAGAGCGGCTTCTCCTGCAGACCCGGCTCGACCAGCGGGCCGACGTACTCGAGGATGCCGTCGCCGAGCTGGTTGTAGTAGTCGTTGATCTGCCGCGCGCGCTTGGCCGCGTAGATGACCAGCGCGTACTTCGAGGACGCACGGTCGAGCAGCTCGTCGATCGGCGGGTTGGTGATGCCGAGCGGGGTGTCGTACGCGGGGGTGGTGGCGTCCGTGCTCAGGGGCGTGCTCACGAGATGTGTTCCTCACGGTCTGCGGCCGTCTGTGTGGCGGCCGCGGGATGTCGCCGCACGGTGCGGCGGGATGGTTCTGACGTCCGGACTTCGATCAGCGGGGACGACCGGCGTCCGACGCGGGCGCGCTGTGGTCATGTCCGACCAGCAAGGATACCAACTCGCGGGCCACGCGGTCGACATGGTCGTTCACGATGACGTGGTCGAACTCGTCGGCGATCGCCATCTCCTCCCGCGCGGTCTGCAGGCGGCGGGCGATCACGTCGGCGTTCTCGGTGCCGCGACCGGTCAGTCGGCGCACCAGCTCGTCCCAACTCGGCGGGGCCAGGAAGACCGAGACCGAGTCCGGCAGCGCGGCGCGGACGGCGCGGGCACCGGCGATGTCGACCTCGACGAGGACCGGGGAGCCTGCGTCCATCGCGGCCACGACCGGCGCGGCCGGTGTCCCCGACCGCTGCAGCCCGCCGTGGATCTCGGCCCATTCGAGCAACTCGCCGTCGGCGATCATCGCCTGGAACCGGTCCTCGGTGACGAAGTGGTAGTCGACGCCGTCGACCTCGCCGGCACGCGGCGCCCGCGTGGTGGCCGAGACGCTGAACACGAGCTCGGGCAGCAGCTCACGCACGCGCCGCACGACGCTGGACTTACCGACGGCGGAGGGGCCGACCAGCACCAGCAGTCGGCCCCTCCGGTCGGACGCCCGGGGCGGGGTGTCCCCCGCCGCCGGCCCTCCTCGAGCTTCTACGTCGGCCTCAGTTCTGGTCGAACTTGGCCAGCAGCGCCTTGCGCTGCCGATCGCCGAGTCCCCGCAGACGGCGCGTCGGCGCGATCTCCAGCTCGGTCATGATCTCCTGCGCCTTGACCTTGCCCACCTTCGGCAGGGCCTCGAGCAGCGCCGACACCTTCATCTTGCCGAGGATCTCGTCGGTCTCGGCGTCCTTCAGCACCTGCGTCAGGTCGGTGCCTCCACGCTTGAGCCGCTCCTTGAGCTCGGCGCGCGCCTTGCGGGCAGCAGCTGCCTTCTCGAGAGCAGCGGCGCGCTGCTCGGCGGTCAACTGGGGAAGGGCCACGGGTTCCTCCGTACTCATAGAACTGCGTCTCGCAGCACTCATTGGTCCATGTGCCTGTCGACGTCCGGTGTCACCGATCGCCGACAGCGATTCCAGACCGTACCCACGGACCGTGCCGTTTGCGAGCCCCACCCCGGCATTTCCGCACCACAGAGGGTGTTGTAGGGCCTTTCACGCCCCCTGCGGGTCCACCGGCGTCGACGAGCCGCGGACTGCTACGTCGGAGCTCGATCCACCTGTGGCACAGGCATATTGGCGACCGGGACGGCCACGGCCCAGGTCGCGCGTGGGATGTCGTGTCTGTGACGGGTGTGACAGGGGATCAGTTCGCCCGCAATTCGCGATCGGATGTGCGCCCGCGCGTGTCGGACACGGCCCTGACCTGCGGTCGGACCGACGTCAGCGGAGCGCGGCCTCGACCTCGTCGCGCAGACGCTGCGCCACCGCGGCGACCGCGGAGCCGTCCGGGCCGGCGGAGAGGACCTGCCGCGACGCCGAGGGCAGCAGGAGGTCGGTGGCACCGGCGAAGACGCGTGCGAGGTCGGCCGGTGTGGCCCCCTGCGCACCGAGTCCCGGCGCCAGGATCGGGCCGCCGACGCCGGTGAGATCGAGCCCGTGCTCGCGGGTCGCGCCCACCACGAGCCCGACGCTCGCGCGCCCCGAGCCGTTGTGGAGCGCCGCGGCGTCGACGATCGACTGCGCCACCGACCGTCCGTCGGCGTCGACCGCGGTCTGCAGTCCGCCGCCCTCGGGATTGGACGTGCGGGCCAGCACGACGACACCCCGGCCGGTCGCGTCGGCGAGCCCGACGGCGGGGTCGAGCGATCCGAACCCGAGGTACGGCGAGGCCGTCAGGGCGTCGGCGCGCAGCGGCGAGGTGTCGCCGAGCCAGGTGTCGGCGTAGGCCGCCATCGTGGATCCGATGTCCCCGCGCTTGGCGTCGGCGATGACGAGCACCCCGGCGTCCCGCAGCGCGGCGAGTGCGTCCTCGAGCACCGCGACGCCCGCCGACCCGTGGCGTTCGTAGAAGGCGACCTGTGGCTTGGCCACCGCGACGTGGGGGCCGATCGCGCCCACCACCGTCTCGGTGAACGTCCGCAGCCCGGTCGCGTCGTCGGGCAGACCCCACGCCGTCAGGAGCTGCGCGTGCGGGTCGATGCCGACGCACAGCCGCCCCCGACGGCCGACGGCCGCGCGGACGCGGGTCGCGAAGTCCGCGGTCATTTCCCGCGCATCGCCGCGTGTCGCTCCTGCAGCGATCGGACCCCGATGTCGCCGACGAGCGCGGCCTCGATGCCCTGCACCGCGGCGCTCGCGCCCTGCACCGTGGTGATGCACGGGATGTTCTGCGACACCGCGGCGCTGCGGATCTCGTACCCGTCGACGCGCGGGCCGGAGTTGCCGAACGGTGTGTTGATGACCATGGACACCTCGCCGGCGCGGATCGTCTCGACGATGGTCCGCTCCCCCGGCGGCAGGTCGGTGTCGGAGTGCTTGTACACCTGCGTGCACGCGACTCCGTTGCGCCGCAACGCCTCTGCCGTTCCCTCGGTGGCAAGGATCTCGAAGCCGAGGTCGGCCAGGCGTTTCACCGGGAACAGCAGCGCGCGCTTGTCCTTGTTGGCCACCGACACGAAGATCGCACCCGCGGTCGGCAGCGACCCCGAGACGGCGGTCTGCGACTTCGCGAACGACCGCCCGAAGTCGGCGTCGATGCCCATCACCTCACCGGTGGACTTCATCTCCGGGCTCAGCAGCGAGTCGACACCGGAGCCGTCGAGACGCCGGAACCGGTTGAAGGGCAGCACCGCCTCCTTCACCGCGATGGGTGCGCCCGGCGGGAGCTCGCCGCCGTCGCCGGTCGCGGGCAGGATCCCCTGCTCGCGCAACTCGGCGATCGTCGCGCCGAGCATCACCCGGGCGCACGCCTTGGCCAGCTGCACCGCGGTCGCCTTCGACACGAACGGCACGGTCCGGCTGGCTCGCGGGTTGGCCTCGAGGACGTAGAGGATGTCGTCCTTGAGCGCGAACTGCACGTTGAGCAGACCCTTCACCCCGATGCCCTTCGCGAGGGCCTCGGTGGAGCGGCGGACCGCCGCCACGTCGGTGCGTCCGAGCGCCACCGGCGGCAACGTGCAGGCGGAGTCACCGGAGTGGATCCCGGCCTCCTCGATGTGTTCCATCACGCCCCCGATGTACACCTCGGTGCCGTCGCAGAGGGCGTCGACGTCGATCTCGACGGCGTCCTCGAGGAACCGGTCGACCAGCACCGGGTGCTCGGGCGTGAGCTCGGTGGCGCGGGAGATGTAGCCCTCCAGCGACGGCTCGTCGTAGACGATCTCCATGCCGCGCCCGCCGAGGACGTAGGACGGGCGCACCAGCACCGGGTAGCCGATGTCGGACGCGATGGTGCGCGCCTCGTCGAAGCTGGTGGCCATGCCGTACTTCGCGGCCGGGAGGCCGGCCTCGTCGAGCACGCGCCCGAACTCGCCGCGATCCTCGGCGAGGTCGATGGCGGCCGGTGACGTCCCGACGATCGGGACGCCCGCGTCCTCGAGTCGTCGCGCGAGGCCGAGGGGGGTCTGTCCGCCGAGCTGCACGATGACGCCGCGCACCGTGCCCGACGCGCACTCGGCCCGGTAGACCTCCATGACGTCCTCGAACGTCAGCGGCTCGAAGTAGAGGCGGTCGGCGGTGTCGTAGTCGGTGGAGACGGTCTCGGGGTTGCAGTTGACCATCACCGTCTCGAACCCGGCCTCCGACAGGGTCAGCGCGGCGTGCACGCACGAGTAGTCGAACTCGATGCCCTGACCGATGCGGTTGGGACCCGACCCGAGGATCAGCACCTTCTCGCGGTCGGGCTGCGGGGCGATCTCGCTGGTGGCCGCGGGATCGGTCTCGTAGGTCGAGTAGTGGTACGGCGTCGTGGCCTCGAACTCGGCGGCACAGGTGTCGACCGTCTTGTAGACCGGCGTCACGCCCATCTCCCGGCGCAGCGCGGCGACGGCGGCCTCGTCGGCGAGATCGTCACGCAGCGCGGCGATCTGGCGATCGGACAGGCCGGTGCCCTTCGCCTCGCGGAGCAGGTCCGCGTCGAGGGTGTCCGCGTCCCGGACCGTTCGGCCCATCTCACCGACCGCGGCGATCTCGGCGAGGAACCAGGGGTCGATCTTGGTGGCGTCGAAGACCTGCTCGATGCTCGCGCCGGCGTCGAAGGCAGCCATCACGCGGTAGAGGCGCCCGTCGCGGGGTGTGGCGATCTCCGTGAGGATCTCGTCGACCGTGGCCTCCGGTCGGGTCTCTGTCCAGAAGCCGGCGGCCTTGGTCTCCAGCGAGCGCATCACCTTGCCGAGTGCCTCGGCGAAGCTGCGGCCCAGGGCCATCGCCTCGCCGACGGACTTCATCGTGGTGGTGAGGGTGTCGTCGGCGCCGGGGAACTTCTCGAACGCGAAGCGGGGCGCCTTCACCACGACGTAGTCGAGGGTCGGCTCGAAGCAGGCGGGGGTCTCGCCGGTGATGTCGTTGAGGATCTCGTCGAGGCGATACCCCACGGCGAGCTTCGCGGCGATCTTGGCGATCGGGAACCCGGTCGCCTTCGACGCCAGCGCCGACGACCGCGACACGCGGGGGTTCATCTCGATGACGACGATGCGGCCGTCGGTCGGGTCGACGGCGAACTGGATGTTGCAGCCGCCGGTGTCCACGCCGACCTCGCGGATGATCGCCAGCGACAGGTCGCGCATCTCCTGGTACTCGCGGTCGGTGAGGGTCATGGCCGGCGCCACGGTCACCGAGTCGCCGGTGTGCACGCCGACCGGGTCGACGTTCTCGATGGAGCACACGACGACGACGTTGTCGTTGCCGTCGCGCATCAGCTCGAGCTCGTACTCCTTCCACCCGAGGATCGACTCCTCGATGAGCACGTTGGCCGTCGGCGACGCGGCGAGGCCGCCGCCGGCGATGCGGTCGAGGTCGGCGTCGTCGTAGGCCATGCCCGAGCCGAGCCCGCCCATGGTGAAGGAGGGCCGCACGACGACGGGGAAGCCGAGGTCGGCGACGGTCTCGCGGACCTCGTCCATCGTGAAACAGACGCGGCTGCGGGCACTGGACCCGCCGACCTTCTCGACGATGTCCTTGAACTTCTGTCGGTCCTCACCGCGCTGGATCGCGTCGAAGTCGGCGCCGATGAGCTCGATGTCGTGCTTGGCGAGGATGCCTCGCTCGTGCAGTTGCACCGCGGCGTTCAGCGCGGTCTGCCCGCCGAGGGTGGCCAGCACCGCGTCGATCGGGTGGCCGCCGTCGCGTTCGGCCTCGATGACCTTCTCGATGAACTCCGGGGTGATCGGCTCGACGTAGGTGGCGTCGGCGAACTCGGGGTCGGTCATGATCGTCGCCGGGTTCGAGTTCACCAGGCTGACGCGCAGACCCTCGGCGCGCAACACCCGGCACGCCTGGGTGCCCGAGTAGTCGAACTCGCAGGCCTGTCCGATGACGATCGGGCCGGACCCGATGACGAGGACGTGGGACAGATCGGTGCGGCGTGGCATCAGCCCCGGCCTTTCTGCGCGGCGCGCGCGTCCAGCTGAGCGAGGAAACGGTCGAAGAGGTATGCGGCGTCGTGGGGTCCCGCCGCGGCCTCCGGGTGGTACTGCACGGAGAAGGCGCCGCCGTCGATCAGCTCCACACCCTCGACGGTGCCGTCGTTGGCGCAGGTGTGGCTGACACGCGCGCGGCCGTACGGCGTGTCGAACTCCGCGCCCGCCTCGCCCTCGAGGGCGAACCCGTGGTTCTGCGCGGTGATCGAGACGAGCCCGGTGGTGTGGTCGATCACCGGGATGTTGATGCCCCGGTGCCCGAAGCGCATCTTGTACGTGCCCAGACCCAGTGCGCGGCCGAGGATCTGGTTGCCGAAGCAGATGCCGAACAGCGGGATCCCCCGCTCGAGAACGCCCTGTGCCAGCGCGACGGGACCGTCGGCGGTGGCGGGGTCGCCCGGACCGTTGGACAGGAACACCCCGTCGGGGGCGATGTCGTCGATCGCGCCGACGTCGGTGCCGGCGGGCACCACGTGCACGCGGATCCCCCGCTGCGCGAACATCCGTGGGGTGTTGGTCTTGATGCCGAGATCGACGGCGACGACGGTGTGCCGATGCCCCCCGGCCGGCTCGACGACGTAGTCGCCGTCGGCGCTCACCTCACCGGCGAGGTCGGCCCCGGCCATGGACGGCTGTGCCCGGATGCGGTCGAGCAGGGCGTCGGTGTCGGTGCCCGACGGTCCCTGTGTCAGGGCGTCGCCGGAGAAGATCCCGGCCCGCATCGACCCGTGGTCGCGCAGGACGCGGGTCACCGCGCGGGTGTCGATGCCGGCGATGCCGACGATCCCCTGGCGCTCGAGCTCGTCGTCGAGGCTGCGGTTCGCGCGCCAGTTCGACACGCGCCGAGCGGGATTGCGCACTGCGTACCCGGCGACCCAGATGTGGCCGCCGGTGCTCGTCCCGTCGGTGGCACCCTCGCGGCTCTCGCCGTCTTCATCGTTCCAGCCGGTGTTGCCGATCTGCGGCGCGGTCGCGACCACGATCTGGCGGTGGTAGCTGGGGTCGGTGAGGGTCTCCTGGTAACCGGTCATCGCGGTGCAGAACACGGCCTCGCCGAGGGTCTGGCCGGTCGCGCCGAACGCGGAGCCGGTGAAGACCTGCCCGTTCTCGAGTACCAGTACGGCGGCGGTCATGGGCGGTCGTCCTCCGGTGGGGTCGGGTCGGTGGGTGTGGTGTCGGGCTGAGAGTCGGTCGGGGCGGGAGGTGGTCGTCGGCGGGGGTCGCGCGCGACCCACTCGGCGTAGACGGCCTTGTCGTCGGCGCGGACGCCGGAGTCGATCTCGGTGCCCGACGGCAGGGTCCAGCGGATGACGAGGACACCGTCGGCGGTCATCACCTTCCCGGCGATGCCCCGCTCGGTGCGGATCGCGGTGATCGACGTCGCCGGGATCCAGATGGGGTTGGCACCGGAGCGTGCGATGAGGACGCCGTCGGGGTAGGCGGAGAACTCCGCGGTCGCGCGGTCACCGTAGTCACCGACCGCGACACGGTCCTGCCAGCTCGGGGCGATGGTCGAGCCGAGGTAGAGCCCCGTGTGTGGTCCGACCTCCGAGGCGGGCAACGTGTTCGGCACCTCGGGGAACGCGCCGATGAGCTGGGTCTGGCGGTGGCCGCGGTTGCGCCAGCCCCGCAGCATCAGCCCGACGACACCCACCCAGGCGAGCAGGACGACGAGGACGATCAGGATGCTGGTCACCGGTCACGCACCGTTCCGTCGAGGGCGGTCACCCGGCCGCGCAGCAGGGTCGCGCGCACCCGGGCGGGCAGCTCCATCCCGTCGAACGGCGAGTTGCGCCCGATGCTGGCGAGCGCGCCGGCGTCGACGGTCCACGACGCCGTCGGGTCGACGAGGGTGAGGTTCGCGGGCTCCCCGACCTCGACCGGACGGCCCTGGTCCGGCAGTCCGACGATCGCGGCGGGGCGTTCGCTCATGACCCGGGCGACGCCGCGCCAGTCGAGCGCTCCGGTGCCGTCCTCGGGAGCGACCATCGTCGCCACGACGACCGACAGCGCCGTCTGCAGGCCGAGCATCCCGGGACGGGCGACCGCGAACTCACAGCACTTGTCCTGGTCGGCGTGCGGCGCGTGATCGGTGGCGACGCAGTCGATCACGCCCTCCGCCAGCGCCGCGCGCAGCGCCGCGCAATCCGACGACTCCCGCAGCGGCGGGTTGACCTTGTTCACCGGGTCGTAGGTCGCCAGGCGCGAGTCGTCGAGCAGCAGGTGATGCGGCGTCACCTCGGCGGTGATCGCGATGCCCTGCGCCTTGGCCCAGCGCAGCAGCTCGACGGTGCCCGCGGTGGAGGCGTGGCAGATGTGCACGCGCGCACCGGCGTCGCGGGCGAGGATCGCGTCGCGGGCGACGATGGACTCCTCCGCGGACCGTGGCCACCCCGCCAGGCCGAGCCGCGCGGCGGCCGCACCCTCGTGCGCCACGGCGCCGACGGTGAGGCGCGGCTCCTCGGCGTGCTGGGCGATGAGCACGTCGAGTCCGCGCGCGTACTCCAGCGCCCGCCGCATGAGCAGCGGGTCGTGGACGCACTTGCCGTCGTCGGAGAACATCCGCACCCCGGCGACGCCGTCGGCCATGGCCCCGAGTTCGGCGAGCTGCGTGCCGCCGAGCCCGACGGTGACCGCCCCGACCGGGTGGACGTCGACCAGTCCGACCTGCCGTCCGCGTGCCCAGACGTGGTCGGTGAGGACCGCGGTGTCGGCGACGGGATCGGTGTTGGCCATCGCGAACACGGCCGTGTACCCGCCCAGAGCGGCGGCGCGCGAACCGGTCTCGATGGTCTCGGTGTCCTCGCGGCCGGGTTCGCGCAGATGCGTGTGCAGGTCGACGAAGCCCGGCAGCAGCACCCCGCCCCGGCCGTCGACGGTCTCGTCGGCCTGCGCCGACAGGTCGGGGCCCATCTCGACGATGACCCCGTCGCGCACGAGCACGTCGAGGGCGTTGCCCTCGCCGTAGGGGCGGACGTCGGTGAGCAGCACGTCGCCTGTGGAGCCGGTCACGCTCATCCCACCTCTCCGTCGGTCCCGACGAGCAGTCGGAACAGGACCGCCATCCGGACGTGGACTCCGTTGGTCACCTGCTGCAGCACGGTCGCCCGCGGGGAGTCGGCCACGGAGAAGCCGATCTCCATGCCCCGCAGCATCGGACCGGGGTGCAGTACGACCGCCTCGTCGGGGAGCAGCGCGAGCCGGCGGTCGTTCAGGCCGTAGCGGATCGAGTACTCCCGCGTCGACGGGAAGAACCCGCCGTTCATGCGTTCGGCCTGCACGCGCAGCATCATCACCGCGTCGAGGGAGGGCAACGCCGCGTCGAGGTGGTGCTCGACGAGGACCGGCCACTGCTCGACGCCGACGGGCAGCAGGGTGGGCGGTGCGACGAGGACGACGGTCGCGCCCAGCGTCGCGAGCAGGTGTGCGTTCGACCGGGCAACCCGCGAGTGCAGAACGTCCCCGACGATGCCGATCCGCTTCCCCTCCAGCGACCCGAGTCGCTGCCGCAGGGTGAGGGCGTCGAGCAGTGCCTGGGTCGGGTGTTCGTGGGTGCCGTCGCCGGCGTTGATGACCGAGGGGCCCGGCCCGTCCTCGGACGTCCACCGTGCGATCTGGTGGGCCGCGCCCGAGGCGGGATGGCGCACGATCAGCGCGTCGGCGCCGGCGGCGTGCAGGGTCTTCGCGGTGTCGCGCAACGACTCCCCCTTGCCGGCCGAGGAGCTCGAGGCGCTGACGTTGATGACGTCGGCGCTCATCCACTTGCCGGCGACCTCGAACGACACCCGGGTGCGGGTGGAGTTCTCGTAGAAGACGGTCATCACGGTCCGGCCCCGCAGCGTCGGGAGCTTGCGGACCTCGCGCCCGAGCAGTGCCTGCTCGAAACTCTCGGCGTCGTCGAGGATCTCGGTGGCGGTGGTTGCGTCGAGATCGTCGACGCCGAGGAGGTGACGCATCAGCGACCACCCCCGCCCACGGCCCGGGGACCGTCGGTGATGACGACCTCGTCGAGCCCGTCCTGTTCGACGAGGCGCACACCGACGTCCTCCGAGCGGGCTGTTGGGATGTTCTTGCCGACGTAGTCCGCGCGGATCGGGAGCTCCCGGTGACCGCGGTCGACGAGGACCGCGAGCTGCACCACGGCGGGCCGGCCCAGGTCGCGCAGTGCGTCGAGGGCGGCGCGGACCGTCCGCCCGGAGTACAGGACGTCGTCGACGAGGACGACGAGCGCGCCGTCGATGCCGCCCGCGGGGACCGAGGTCCGCTCGAGCGGGCGGTGGGGCTTGCCGCGCAGGTCGTCGCGGTAGAGCGTGATGTCGAGGAAGCCGACTCCGGGTCGCACCCCGGAGAACTCGGCGATCTTGTCGGCGAGGCGTTGCGCGAGGATGGGTCCACGGCTGGGGATCCCGATGATCTGCACCCTGGGTGCGTCGTCGGAGTCGACGGCGGTCTTCTCGATGATCTGGTGCGCCATGCGCGCGATGGTGCGGGTGACGTCGGAGGCGTCCAACAGGACGCGGGACTGTCCGGGTGACGCGGGATGCGACGGGCTCACCGAAGGGAGACCTCCTTCTCCGCCTCACGGGACGGATCGTTAAAGGATGTCTGGGCCGGATGTGCATCCGGCGGGTGTGAGAGTAGCAGCGCCACGCCGACCCGCCGAGCGGCGATCAGCCGGTTGTGTCGCGCGTCTCGCCCTGCAGCTGCGCCGCGGCGGCGGCGCGCACCTGTGGGGCCAGGTGGACCATGCGGCCGAGCACGCCGTTGACGAACGCGGGCGAGTCGTCGGTGGAGAGCTCCTTGGCCAGTTCGACCGCCTCGTCGACGACGACCACCGGCGGCACGTCGGGGGTGTTGAACAGCTCCCATGCGGCGAGGCGCAGGATCGCGCGGTCGACGGCGGGCAGCCGCGGCAGCGTCCACTCCTTCAGGTGCGACGTCAGCACGGCATCGAGCTGGGGGCCGTCCGCGGCGACACCGGCGACGATGCGCTCGGTGTACTCCGCGACGACACCGATGCTCTCGTCGGAGCGCACCAGTTCGCGGCGCTCGGCGACGAGGTCGACCGGGGAGACGTTCTTCGCCTCGGCCTCGAACAGCAGGTCGACGGCGCGCTTACGCGCCTTGTGGCGGGTTCCGGGCTTCTTCACGGGCGCCGGAGGAGGCAGGCCGTCACGAGTTGACACGACCGAGGTAGTTGCCGTCGCGCGAGTCGACCTTGAGCTTGTCGCCGGTGTTGATGAACAGCGGGACCTGGATCTCCGCGCCGGTCTCGAGCGTCGCCGGCTTGGTGCCGCCGGTGGACCGGTCGCCCTGGACACCCGGGTCGGTCTGGGCGACGAGCACCTCGACGGTGACGGGCAGCTCGACGTACAGCGGCTGGCCGTCGTGCATGGCCACCTGGACCTTCATCCCCTCGAGGAGGAACCGCTCCCCACCGCCGAGGGTGTCCGGGCTGACGGGGACCTGCTCGTAGTTCTCGGAGTCCATGAACACGAAGTCGGTGCCGTCGTTGTAGAGGTACGTCATGTCACGACGGTCGACGGTGGCGGTCTCGACCTTGACACCCGCGTTGAACGTCTTGTCCACGATCTTCCCGCTGAGCACGTTCCTGATCTTGGTGCGCACGAAGGCGGGGCCCTTGCCCGGCTTGACGTGCTGGAACTCCTGGATCTGCCACAGCTGGTTGTCCATGCGCAGCACGAGCCCGTTCTTGAAATCCGCGGTGGTGGCCACTGGTGACGCCTCGCTCCCTCTCGCCCGTCGCGCGGGCACACGACCGTCCGGCGGCGCGGGGCGCGCTCGGGTCAGACGATCCGAAATGTCCTGTCGGTGGTGGTCAGCAGCTCTGCGTCGCCCTCGCGGACGACCAGGGTGTCCTCGATACGCACCCCGCCCCGGCCGGGTAGGTACACACCGGGCTCGACGGTCACTGCAGCACCGCAGGGCAGTGTACCCGGGGCGGTCGCACCGATCGACGGCGCTTCGTGGATCTGGAGACCGACCCCGTGTCCGAGACCGTGCACGTAGTTGTCGCCGTATCCGGCGTCGGCGATCAGGGAGCGGGCGGCGGCGTCGACGGCGGCGGCCTCGACGTCGGGGGCCAGCGCCTCGCGTCCCGCCCGCTGGGCCGTGGCGACGAGCTCGTAGATCTCGTGCTGCCAGTCTGCTGCCCGCTCGAGCACGAACGTCCGCGTCATGTCGGAGTGGTACCCGCCGACAACGGAACCGAAGTCGATCTTGACGAGGTCACCGGAGGACAGCACGGCGTCGGTGGGACGGTGATGCGGGATCGCCGAGTTCGCGCCCGTGGCGACGATCGTCTCGAACGCGATGTCGTCGGCGCCCGCCGCGTACATGCCGAACTCGAGGGCGCGCGCGACCTCCCGTTCGGTTCGCCCCGGGACGAGGACCCCGTCCTCGACGAGGGCCGCGAGCGCGGTGTCGCCGATGAGGCAGGCCTCGCGCAGCAGCGCGATCTCGTCCTCGTCCTTCACCGACCGCAGATCCTCGACCAGTCGCCCCGAGGCGACGAGCCGGGTGCCGCGCTCCCCCGAGAGGTCGGTCAGGGTCCGCCACGCGGTGACCGTGAGCGCGTGCTCCTCGACGGCTATGGGCGACGTCGACACGCGGGAGAGCAGCGCCGGGGCGCACGCGCGGTCGATGACGGCCTCGAGGTCGGGCGCCTGGTCGGCCACCTGGGTGATGTAGCGCCCGTCGGTGGCGATCGCGTCGTCGCCGGCGTCGGATCCCACCACCAGCGCCGCGTTCGACCCGGTGAACCCGGACAGATATCGGACGTTGACGAGGTCCGACACGAGCATGTGGTCGGCCCCCACCTCGGCGAGCCGCGCCCGGAGGCGGTCGCGGCGGCGACGATGGGTGTCCGTCGGGTCGGTCACGCTCCGTTCGGTCATCGTCGCCACGCTACCGGGGTCGCCGCGCCGGGAGTGTGTGGTGCAGCACACCGCCGCCGTGCCGTGGGCTACGCTTCGCGCCATGGTGTCGTGGTTGCTCCGCGGTCTGCCGCTGGCGGCCGTCCACATCGTCGTCCGCGTCCTGTTGGGGATGGCCATCGTGCACAGCCCCCTGAACGGGAACTGGTGGAAGACGATCGCGGTCGCGGTCGTCGTCATCATCCCGCTCATCTGGGCGGGCATCGACGGCATCGCCGACGCACGCGCGCACGACGACCCGGACGACTACGAGGACCTCACGATGCGCTGGCTCAAGGCCGGTCTGCTCGCGGGTGTCATCGCCGGTGTCGTCGGGTGGGCGCTGGCCAACTACGCCTTCGCGGGCATGGGCCAGAACAGCTTCCTCATCGAGCTCTTCGCCGGCGGCTCGTTCACGGCACTGCTGGTCTTCATCCCGGCCATGGTCGGAGCGTCGGTAGGACGCTTCCTCGTCCGTCGTCAGCGGCGTCGCGAGCAGCGTGACGACTCCGAGGACACCCGCCCCAGCCTGCAGAAGCAGAACGCCTGACCTCGGTGGCCGCCCCCGGCGGCCACCGACGCATGCGCGCCTAGAGCAGGACTCCCGTCGACCCCTGCGCCGCCGATCCGGCCACGGCCGAGTACGCCGCGGCGAGCAGACCCGGGTCGGGCCCCTCGAGGCGACCGGGCTTCGCGAGGCCGTCGAGCACGACGAACCGCAGCACGCCGGCACGGTTCTTCTTGTCCCCGCCCATCGTCTGCAGCAGATCACCGAACGCGTCGGGGTCGTAGGTGGTGGGCAGGCCCACCAGTTCGCAGACGGTCTTGTGTCGATCGGCGGTCGCGTCGTCGAGGCGGCCCGCCAGACGACCGAGCTCTGCGGCGTAGACCAGGCCCACCGCGACCGCGGCGCCGTGACGCCACCGGTACTTCTCCCGCCGCTCGATCGCGTGGCCGAGCGTGTGGCCGTAGTTGAGGATCTCCCGTAGCGACGACTCCTTGAGGTCGGCGGCCACGACGTCGGCCTTGACCTGCACCGACCGCCGGATCAGCTCCGGCAGCACCGAGCCCGCCGGATCCGTGGCGGCGGTGGGGTCGGCCTCGATGATGTCGAGGATCTCCGGGTCGGCGATGAAACCGGTCTTGATCACCTCCGCGAGCCCGGCGACGATCTCGTTGCGCGGCACCGTCTCCAGTGTCCCGGTGTCGACGAACACCGCTGCGGGCTCGTGGAACGACCCGACGAGGTTCTTGCCCGCGTCGGTGTTGATGCCCGTCTTGCCGCCGACGGCCGCGTCGACCATGCCGAGCAGCGTCGTCGGGAGGTGGATGACCGGGACGCCGCGCATCCAGGTGGCGGCGACGAATCCCGCGAGGTCGGTGGCGGCACCTCCTCCGAGCCCGATGACGAGGTCGCTGCGGGTGATCCCGATGCGGCCGAACACCTCCCAGCAGAAGGCGGCGACGGCGAGGTCCTTGCCGGCCTCGGCGTCGGGGATCTCGACGCGGTGGGCGTCGAGTCCGGCGTCGGCGAGCGCGGCGCGCACCGCCTCGGCCGTCTGGGTGAGGGTGGGCTGGTACAGGATCGCGACGCGGGACGCGCCGTGCGCGGCGTCGACGAGGTCGGTGAGCAGACCGCGCCCGATCACGACGTCGTAGGGGTCCGCGGTCGCGACGTGGATGCGGACCGGTTCCTGCGTGGTCATGACGGGCTCCCTGGAATCGGTGACGAGTGGTCGGCGGTGGCGCTCAGCGCCGAGGCGATGTGGCGGGCCAGCGAATCGGCGTCGCCGGTGGCGGTGTCGACGTGGTGCACGGTGACCGAGCGGTACAGCTCGGCACGGCGGGCGTGCAGGTCGCGGTAGCGCTGTTCGGCGCTCTTTCCCGCGTCGACGCGCAGGAGTGGTCGGTCGGAGCCGCGGACACGGGCCCACCCGACCTCCGGCGACACGTCGAGGTGGACGACGGCGTGCCCGGCCAGGGCCTCGCGCACCGCGGGTGTGGTGACCGCACCTCCACCGAGCGCGACGATCCCGCGATGGGTGGCGAGCACCTCGACGATCACCTGCGCCTCGAGGTCGCGGAACGCCTGCTCACCGTCGTCGGCGAAGATCTGCGGGATCGGACGCCCTGCGCGGCGGACGATCTCGGCGTCGGTGTCGATCAGCGTCTCACCGAGGAGACGCGCCAGGGCGGCGCCGACGGTCGACTTGCCCGCACCCATGAAACCGACGAGCACGGCCACGGGCCGACCCGCGACGGTCGCGTCGTCCGGCGTCGTCGGCCGGGTCACCGGCCGGCGTGCGCGGCGGACTCGGCGGCGAGGACCGCCATGCGGTCGGCCACCGTGGCGTTGTACCGCGCGACGTTGTCCGCCGTCTCGCGAGCCGAGTCGCCACCGAACTTGTCGAGCGCGGCCTGCGCGAGCACGAGGGCGACCATCGCCTCGGCGACGACACCGGCGGCCGGCACGGCGCACACGTCGGATCGCTGGTGGATCGCCTGCGCCTGCTCGCCGGTGGCCATGTCGACGGTCGACAGGGCACGCGGCACGGTGGAGATGGGCTTCATCGCGACGCGGACACGGAGGTCCTCGCCGTTGGTCATGCCGCCCTCGAGACCACCCGCACGGTTGGTCGAGCGCAGCACGCCGTCGGCGCCGGGGACCATCTCGTCGTGGGCGAGGCTGCCGCGTCGGCGTGCGGTCGCGAACCCGTCGCCCACCTCTACACCCTTCATCGCCTGGATGCCCATGAGCGCCGCGGCGAGTCGCGCGTCGAGCCGCTGCTCGCCGCTGACGTGCGAGCCGAGGCCGATCGGCAGACCGGTCGCGATGACCTCGACCACGCCCCCGAGGGTGTCGCCGTCCTTCTTGGCGGCCTCGATCTCGGCGATCATGGCCGCCTCGGCCTCGGGGGTCGCTGCGCGCACGGGGCTGGCGTCGATCCGCTCGAGGTCCTCCGGCCGCGGCGGCGGGGCGTCGACGGCCTCCGAGGCGCCGATCGTCACGACGTGGGACAGGATCTCGACGCCGACGACCTGCCGCAGGAAGGCGCGGGCGACGGTGGCGGCGGCGACGCGGGCCGCGGTCTCGCGAGCGCTGGCGCGCTCGAGCACCGGGCGGGCGTCGTCGAAGCCATACTTGAGCATCCCCGCGTAGTCGGCGTGGCCGGGTCGGGGGCGCGTGAGCGGGGCGTTGCGGGCGACGCCGTCGAGCTCCGCGGGATCGACCGGGTCGGCCGACATGACGGTCTCCCACTTCGGCCACTCGGTGTTGGCGATCTGGATGGCGACCGGGCCACCCTGCGTCCGGCCGTGGCGGACACCCCCGAGAAGCGTGACCGCGTCGGCCTCGAACTTCATCCGGGCGCCCCGCCCGTAGCCCAGACGGCGTCGGGCGAGCTGCGACGCGACGTCGTCCGACGTCACGGCGACATCGGCCACCATCCCCTCGAGGAGGGCGATGAGGGCGGGTCCGTGCGATTCTCCGGCGGTGGTCCAACGCAACACGGGGCCATTCTCCCACGTCCCTCCCGTCGTCCACGCATCGCCGACCCCTCCCCTCCTCAGACGACGAGGACGAGCAATGCCGCCGCCATCGCCGGGCCGTGGGCGACCGCCGTCGGCCCGGCCCGGCACCGGACGACCACCGCGACGACGGTCAGCAGCGCCGCGAGCGCGACGACCGCACCCGCGCGCACGGCGTCCCCCGCGAGTGCCCCGGCGACGACGGCGAGCTTGAGGTCGCCGGCACCGCATGCCCCGGCGAGGACCGCGACGAGGTACGGGCTCGCGGCCACGGCGACGGCGACACCGATCGTCGGATGGATCAGCGCCGCACCCAGGGCTGCGACGACACCGGGGATCGTGAGGGCGTTCGGCAGACGCCGGTCCCGCAGGTCGGTGCCGGTGAGGACGAGGAGCCACGCCACGACGGGGGCCGCCAGGGCCAGAGGTGTCTGCACCGGTCGATCGTCACCGGTGCAGACGACCGTCGATCCCAGCGACGGCCGCGACGGCGCCGAGGTGTGGACGCGCCGGGATCGGTGCACGAGCCGGGGCGACCGACGGGTCAGTCGGCGTGCGCGCCGACCGCGGCGGCCATGGCCGCGCGGGGCGCGGGTCGGCCCGTGAACGCCTCGACCTGCGTGTACGCCTGGTGCAGCAGCATCACGAGCCCCCCGGCGACCACACCCCCACCCTCGGTGACCGCGGCGGCCAGCGGCGTGGGCCAGGGGTCGTAGATCGCGTCGACGAGTCGAGGGGCACCGGCGATCGCGTCTGCGATCACCTCGGCGGCCGGGGCGGGCACGGTGCTCACGACGACGGCGGCCGTCGCGGCCCACCGGCGCAGGTCGGGGGTGTCGGAGAACGGGAGCACGGTCAGCGCGACGCCGAGGTCGTCGCCGAGGCGTGCGAGGTCTGCGGCTCGGGCGGGGTCACGGACGACCACCGCGACCTCCCGCGTCCCGGCGGCGTGCAGCGCCGCCAGTGCGGGGCGGGCGGTTCCGCCGGCGCCGAGGAGGACCGCCGTCGAGCCCCTGAGGTCCGCCGCGCCCAGCGTCGCCAGCGCGCCGGTCACGCCGTCGATGTCGGTGCAGTCGGCGTGCCAGGCGCCCCCGCTCGTCCGGACGAGGGTGTTGGCGGATCCGACGCGTCGTGCCCGGTCGGTGACGGTGTCGGCGAACTCCAGCGCCGCGACCTTGGCCGGCATCGTGACCGACAGCCCGATCCACGACTCGTCGAATCCCGCGACGAGTCCCGGGAGTGCCTGCGCCGTGCAGTCGATCCGCGCGTAGGTCCAGGCGTCGAGCCCGAGTGCGCGGTACGCGGCGAGGTGCAGATCAGGGGACCGTGAGTGGTCGACGGGGTGCCCGAGGACCGCGGCGTGCCGCGGGCCGTCGTGATCCGTCACCGACACCCGACCGACAGCACCTTGTTGTCGCAGGCGCGTTGCCGGTTCCGCAGATGCTGCTGGTAGTCGTCGGTGAACACCGTGGTCCCCTGGGCGTCGACGGCGACGAAGTAGAGCCAGTTCCCCGCGGGCGGGTCGACGGTGGGTGCGATCACGTTCTCGCCGACCGAGCCGATGGGCGTCGCCGGCAGACCGGTCACCTGGTAGGTGTTCCACTTTGTGTCGGCGGTGTAGGCGTCACCGGACACGTCGATGTTCACCACCGCCGCGGTGTAGTTGGCGGTCGAGTCCATCTCGAGCTTCTGGTTCCGTGCCAGGCGGTTGACGATGACGCGGGCGACCTTGCCGTAGTCGTTCGGGTCGGCCACCTCCTTCTCGACCACGGACGCCGCGACGAGGGCGTCGTACGGATCGAGTCCACTGCTGCCCTGGCGTGTCAGCCCCCAGCGGTCGAAATAGCCTGCGCTGGTGGAGATCAGGTAGCGCAGCATGTCGACCGGTGACAGCGACGGGTCGATCGCCTCCCACGCGATGGGCGCGATGAGTCCCTCGATCCGACGGTGGTCGCCGGTGAGCGCCTGCACCCGCGACGTCGCCCACGACGGCACCCCGAGCTGCTGGGGTGTGGCCGTGGCGGCGGCCTGCGCGAGTTGCTCGGCGGTGACCCCTCGTCGGGTGCCGTCGATGGTGACGGTGGTGGCCTGCGCGACCATCGCGAAGATGCCGGTGGTGGACGTGCCGTTCGCGGTCTGCTTCGTGTCGAGCTGGCGCCCGGCGGGGATCACCACGCGCCCGACGCGGTTGTCGTCGCCGTCGAGCATCGACACCGCCGACGCCGCGGAGATACGGGTGCGCAGTTTGTAGAACCCGGCCGAGATCGGTTTGCCGTCCGCGGCGTCGGTGAACGCCCGCACGCTCGCCACCACGCCGCGGTCGGTGAGGATCTGGCCGAACTGGCTGAGCGGGGCGTCGTCGGGGATCTGCACCAGCACGTCGCCGGTGCCGGCGCTGCCGCCGAAGTCCTTGTCGTCGACGAAGAAGCCGGTGAGGCGCAGTCCGGCGTAGGTGACTCCGCAGACCAGCACGGCCATGACGACGAGGACACCCACGAGAGCGACCCGGCGGCGCCGTCGCACCGTGGC
Source organism: uncultured Williamsia sp. (assembly GCF_947494875.1). Taxonomy (GTDB): domain Bacteria; phylum Actinomycetota; class Actinomycetes; order Mycobacteriales; family Mycobacteriaceae; genus Williamsia_A. The sequence goes on along the minus strand of NZ_CANLWM010000005.1, from coordinate 371,586 downwards.
GGTGGTCGTGCGTCGCCGCGGGCGGCCGCCGCCCCGTCGCGGGCGCTCACGGTCGACGACCGGGGTGGGCACGGTCGCGGCGTCCGCGTCGCGGAATCCGCCGTCGGGTCCCGCTGCCACGCCGACCGGGGAGTCGGGCAGTGGCTCGTCGCGCGGGGCGTACGACCGCGGGCGGTCGTCGTCCGCGGACCAGCCCGCACCGGGATCACGGGGGGCAGCGGGCGGGCGGACATCGCGACCCTGGTCGCGCGTGCGTCCGTACGGGTCGGACACCGACCGTCGCAGTGGCCTCTCCCATCCGGGGTCGCGGCCGGGCGGACCGGCCGGTGCCCGGGGCGGGATCGACTCGGGGCGGGCTCGTCGGGGTTCGGTCCATCCCGCCGCGGAGGGGTCGATCGGAGTCCCGCTTCGGGTCGGGCCCGGACCCGGGGTCCTCCGCAGCCGTGGATCCACGGTCTGGTCCGCCGACCGCGCACGCCGGTGCGGTCGGGGGTGATGGTCGGGGTCCGTCGGGATGCGGAACCGTTCGCTGGGTGTGTCGTCGTCCGTCCGGCGCCGATGCCGGTTCTCGTCGCTCACCGGTCGGACACCCCGCGGTCGTCGACGGCGGGGCGCCGCAGGTGGCGGTCGAGCCACGACTGGAGGATCTCGACCGCGGCGGCCTGGTCGATGATCGCGCGCTGCTGCTTCGACGAGCGTCCACCGGCCCGCAGGGAGCGACTCGCGAGCGCGGTCGTCATGCGCTCGTCGTGCAGCGTGACCGGGACGTCGCCGACACGACGCCCCAGCGCCTCGGCGAAGGCGGTGGCGGTCTGCGCCGCCGGACCGTGGTCACCGCGCAGGGTGGTCGGCAGACCGACGATCACCTCGACGGCGTCGTATTCGGCGACGAGATCGGCGATCCGGGCCAGGTCGCGTCCGTCGCCGACACGGGGCACGGTCTCGACCGGTGTCGCCAGCATCCCGTCAGGATCACATGCAGCGACGCCGATGCGCACACTCCCCACGTCGACGGCGAGTCGACGTCCGCGGCGAGGTGCTGACGACGGCTCTGGGTCGGCGACGGTCATCCGGCCGCCTGCCGCACGCGCGCCAGGGCCGCGTCGATGCCGTCGGGGTCCGTCCCCGAGCCCTGCGCGAGGTCGGGTTTGCCGCCACCGCGCCCCCCGATCACCGGGGCGACGTCACCGACGATGGCGCCCGCGGACAGCCCCGCGTCGCGGGCCGCGCCGGTGAGCGCGACGACGAACGGGACCTTGCCGTCGGTGACGGAGAACAACGCCACGATCCCGGCCTGCGAACCCAGCCGGCCCTTCAGGTCGGTGGCCAGCGAGCGCAGGTCGCCACCGGAGAGCCCGTCGTTCAGCCGCGCCGCGACGACCAGGGTGTCGCCGACGCGCTGCGCGTCGTCGAGGACGGACGCCGCCGACGCGCGCGCCGCCTCCGCCTTCAGCTTCTCGAGGCTCTTCTCCGCGTCGCGCAGTCGTTCGACAAGCGTGGCCACGCGGTCGGGGACCTCCTCGCCGGGCACCTTGAGCGTGGCGGACACCGCGGAGAGCAGGGCACGCTCCCGGGCGAGGTGCCGGTACGAGTCGAGCCCGACATAGGCCTCGACGCGACGCACGCCCGACGCCACCGAGGACTCCCCCAGCAGGGTCACGGGTCCGACCTGCGCCGAGGACCCGACGTGGGTGCCACCGCACAGCTCCATCGAGAACGGTCCACCGATCTCGACGACGCGCACCCGGTCGCCGTAGTTCTCCCCGAACAGCGCCATGGCGCCCATCGCCTTGGCCTCGTCGAGCCCGGTCTCGAAGGTGTGCACCTCGTGGTCGGCCTCGACCGCGGAGTTGGTGATGTCCTCGATCTCGCCGCGCTGGGCCTCGGTCATCGGTCCCGAGGAACGGAAGTCGAACCGGAGATACCCGGGGCGGTTCAGCGAACCGGCCTGCGTCGCACCGGAACCGAGCACCTGGCGGAGTGCCGCACCGACGAGGTGGGTGCCGGAGTGGCCTTGAGTGGCGCCGCGGCGGTACTGCGGGTCGACCGAGGCCAGCACGACGTCGCCGACGGCGAACTCCCCCGCCTCGACCGTCGCGACGTGGCGGTAGACGGACTTCGCGACCTTCTGCACGTCGGTCACGCGCGCCCGGGCACCGGCCGACGTCGAGATGGTGCCGATGTCGGCGGTCTGACCACCGGACTCGGCGTAGAGCGGGGTGCGGTCGAGGACGATGTCGACCTGCGCACCGACGGTCGCGACGGGCTGCGTCGCACCCTCACCCACGATCCCGAGAACCGTTGCGTCGCTGACCAGTTCGTCGAAGCCGGTGAACTCCGTCGGGCCGCGGTCGAGGAACTCGCGGTACACCGACATGTCGGCGTGGCCGGTCTTGCGCTCCATCGCGTCGGCCTTCGCGCGCCGGCGCTGCTCGGCCATGAGGTCGGCGAAGCCCTGCTCGTCCACCGACAGGCCGGCCTCGGCCGCCATCTCGAGTGTCAGGTCGATCGGGAAACCGTAGGTGTCGTGGAGGGTGAACGCGTCGCTGCCCGCGATGACCGTGCGTCCGGCACCACGGGTGGTGGTCGCCGCGTCCTCGAACTTCTTCGACCCCTCTGCCAATGTGCCCAGGAATGCCTGCTCCTCGGCGACCGCGGCGGCGCGGATGTCCGCGGCCTGCTCGGCCAGCACGGGATACGACGGCGTCATGGTCGCGAGGACGGTGTCGACGAACTCGCCCATCGTGGGCTGCTCGGCACCGAGCAGCCGCGCGGACCGCACGATGCGGCGCAGCAGTCGACGCAGGACGTACCCGCGTCCGTCGTTGGCGGGCCGGACGCCGTCGGAGATGAGCATCACCGCGGTGCGTGCGTGGTCGGCGATGACGCGGAAGCGCACGTCGGCGGCGTGGCCGTCGTCGCCGCCGTCGCCGTAGGCGCGGCCGGTGAGCCGGGCGGCGACGTCGATGACGGGCTTGAGCAGGTCGGTCTCGTAGACGTTGTCGACGCCCTGCAGGATCGTCGCGACCCGCTCGACACCCATGCCGGTGTCGATGTTGGGACGGGGCAGCGGGCCGAGGATCGGGTAGTCGTCCTTGGTGGTGCCCTCACCCCGCTCGTTCTGCATGAAGACGAGGTTCCAGATCTCGATGTAGCGGTCCTCGTCGGCCTCGGGGCCGCCCTCGACGCCGTAGTCGGGTCCGCGGTCGAAGAAGATCTCCGAGCACGGCCCGCACGGACCCGGCACGCCCATCGACCAGTAGTTGTCCTTCATCCCCCGGCGCTGGATCCGCTCGGCGGGCACGCCCATCTCGTCGCGCCAGATCGCCTCGGCCTCGTCGTCGTCGAGGTAGACCGTCGGCCAGAGCCGTGTGGGGTCGATGCCGTAACCGCCGTCGTCGACGGGGTTCGTCAGCAGCGACCACGCGAAGGCGATGGCCTCGCGCTTGAAGTAGTCACCGAACGAGAAGTTGCCCGCCATCTGGAAGAAGGTGTTGTGGCGGGTGGTGATGCCCACCTCCTCGATGTCGAGGGTGCGGACGCACTTCTGGATCGACGTGGCGCGCGGTGACGGAGGGGTGCGGTCACCCAGGAAGTACGGCTTGAAGGGCACCATGCCGGCGTTCACGAACAGCAGGTTCGGGTCGCCGAGGACGAGGGATGCGCTGGGGATCTCGGTGTGACCGGCCGCGACGAAGTGATCGAGGAATCGCTTCCTGATCTCGTGGGTCTGCACCTGTCGTCTCCTGCGGTCGGGGTGCGGGTGCCGTCGTGGGGACGGCATCACGCGTGGGGCACCGGGCCACCGACTCGGGTCCGGCAGAGCGTGTCCACCCTACCGGGGGGTCAGTCCTTCCCGGCCCGTCGTGTCCCGCCCCGGGTGTCGCGCACGATCGCCCGCAGTCGCTCGACGCGGGGTCCCAGCGTGCGTTCGGCACCGTGGTCGGTCGGGATGTAGTAGTCGGTACCGACGAGTTCGTCCGGCGGGTACTGCTGGGGTAGCACCCCATCGGGATCGTCGTGGGGGTAGCGATAGCCCTGGGCGTTGCCCAGGGCGGTCGCGCCCGCGTAGTGGCCGTCGCGCAGATGCGGCGGCACCGCGCCCGCCTTGCCCGCCGCCACGTCGGACATCGCCGTGCCGATCGCCGAGACGACCGCGCCCGACTTCGGTGCGGTGGCGAGGTGGATGGTCGCCTGCGTGAGCGCCAGGCGGGCCTCCGGCATCCCGACCAGCGCGACGACCTGAGCCGCGGCGACGGCGACCTGGATGGCGGTCGGGTCGGCCATGCCGATGTCCTCGCTGGCGTGGATCATCAGGCGCCGCGCGATGAAGCGGGGGTCCTCCCCCGCGCTGATCATCCGGGCGAGGTAGTGCACGGCCGCGTCGACGTCGGACCCGCGGATCGACTTGATGAACGCGCTGATGACGTCGTAGTGCTGGTCGCCGTCGCGGTCGTAGCGGACCGCGGCGCGGTCCATCGCGGCCTCGACGTCGGCGAGGTCGACGGTCGGCGGGCCGTCGGCGGAAGCGTCGGGACGGGGGCCCTCCTGCACGGCACCGGCTGCCACCTCGAGGGCGGTCAGTCCCCGGCGTGCGTCGCCGCCGGCGAGCGCGACGATGTGCTCGAGCGCGTCGTCGGCGACGCGGACGCGGCCGCCGAGCCCGCGCGGGTCGTCGACGGCCCGCCGGAGGACGGTTCGTATCGCCTCGTCGCCGAGGGGGTTGAGCTGCAGCACCAGCGACCGCGACAACAGCGGCGCGACGACGGAGAACGACGGGTTCTCGGTGGTGGCCGCGACCAGCAGGACGATCCGGTTCTCGACCGCGTCGAGGAGGGCATCCTGCTGGGTCTTGGAGAAGCGGTGGACCTCATCGATGAACAGCACCGTCTGCTCGCCCGCGACGAGCGCCCGCCGGGCGGTCTCGATGACGGACCGGACCTCCTTCACTCCCGCCGACAGCGCCGAGAGGGCGACGAAGCGGCGGCCGGTTGCCGTCGAGATCAGCGAGGCCATCGTCGTCTTGCCGGTACCGGGCGGGCCGTACAGCAACACCGACGCCGCCCCGGAGCCCTCGACGAGTCGGCGCAGCGGCGACCCGGTGCCCAGGAGGTGGTCCTGCCCGACGACCTCGTCGAGCGATCGCGGGCGCATCCGCACCGCCAGGGGCCCGCCGGCGTCGACGGGCAGCGGTCCGGTGCCGGCGTCGACCTCGGGGGCCGGGGGGTCGAACAGCCCCCTCTCGCCGGTGTCGGTCACGGCCCGTCCGGTGGGGTCACCGCAGCCAGGCGGCGTCCAGCGCCTCGGCGATCGCCGCCGAGCAGTCGGCCACCTCGGGGACGCCGGTGCGGCGTGCCGCCTCGGCGAGATCGCGCCACCGGCCCACGACCACGGTCGGGTCGCCGGTGCGCAACGCCAGCCCGCGGGCGTGGCTGTCGTCGTCGAGGTCGACCGGCAGCATCCACAGCGTCGACATCCACACCCAGAGGGTGCGGGCGACGAGCATCTTGCGATTCAGCTCCCCGTCGTGTCCGAGCGACGGCCAGATCGACTGCACCTCCGAGCGCCACGCGTCGATCATGCCCGTCACGAGGTCGTCGCGGTGGGCGTCGAGGGCGGGTGCCAGCGCAGAGGAGCAGGTGAGGCAGGCGTAGGCGATGTCGAGGGTGGCGTCGCGGAAACCGCCCCACTCGTAGTCCATGAACTGCACGCCGGCGTCGTTGATGAGGATGTTCGGCGGTCCGACGTCAGAGGGGCTGAACGCGCGGTGGTCGCCCTCGCGGACCAGCTCCGCGCCGCGCCGCAGCACGTCGACGAACTCGGGCGCCGCGCCGACGCCGAGGTCGTCGGCGAGCACCTCGGGGGCGAGTGCGACCCCGGCGTCGAGATGGACGGCGAGCGACTCGGCGGTGCTGCGGTCGGGACCGTGTCGGAGCAGGGCGGCGAAGTCCTGCTCACCGCCGACGGTGGCGGCGTGCATCCGACCCAGGGCCTGCCCCCAAGCACTCACGACGCGTTCGGCGGCGTCGAGATCGGTCGCGGAGAGCATCTCGACCATCGACCGACCGTGACCGAGGTCGCTGAGGACGATGACCCGGGCACGGTGGTCGAACGCGATGAGGTGGGGGCCGGGGCGAGAGGGCACCGGTAGCGCGGTGGCGTACTTGTACGAGGCCAGCTCCCGGGCGAACGCGTCGCCGGGTTCGTCGGTGGGCCAGACCTTGATGACCAGCGTGCGGTCCATCGTCACCGGGTTCGATGCGACGCGGACGCGGACGACATCGGTACGACCGCTGCCCCCGAGGTCCACGGGATCGGTGAGATCGACCTGGACGCCGGCGCGGGAACTCAGCACCCGTTCGGCGGTCCGCACGGCCCCGGCCAGGCGGGGTTCGGTGGTCACGGTCATCGCCATTCAACCTACCCAACGCGCCGGACACGCCCATCCGTTCACACGGTGTCGTGCCCGTTCGCAGTAGTGGTGTGCGGTGACCCGGGCGTCGCTGCTTGCGCGCGGGTGTCCGCCCGGTTCTCGGGCGTCGGCGGCTGCGGGGCGACGTCGACGGAGACCTCGATGGAGCTCGATGTCGCGTCGGTGTAGATCACGCCCCGCAGGGGCGGTACGTCATCATAGTCCCGTCCGACGGCGACTGTGACGTGCCTCTCACCCACGAGCGTGTCGTTGGTCGGGTCGAACGCGATCCAGCGGCCGTCGGACGTGCCCACGGCGGCCCACGCGTGGCTCGCGTCGGCACCGACGACGCGGTCGCGTCCGGGGGGCGGTTCGGTCGCCAGATAGCCGGACACGTAGCGGGCGGCCAGGCCGTGACTGCGCAGGCAGGCGACGGCGACGCGCGCGAAGTCCTGGCACACCCCCTCCCGGCGGTCCATCACCGTCGCGACCCGGGTGCTGACCGCGGTCGAGCCGGAGCGGTAGGTGAAGTCGGCGTGGATCCGGGTGGTGAGGTCGACGACGACGTCGATCAGCGGACGCCCCGGGGTGAGGACACCGGCCGCGTAGTCGCGCACGACGTCGGTGATCTCCGGCGGGTCGAGGTCGAGGACGTACACCACCGACCTCGGGTGCCGGTCCCGGCCGGGCCGGTGGGACTCCCACGGGTCGAGGGCGGGGCCCCGCTCCACGAGGTCGGGTGCGATCGGGTCGACGTCGACGAGCGAGGTGCCGGTCACCTCGAGCCGTCGGTGGGGTGTGCGTACGTGGAAGTACGTGTCGGCGTTGCCGAAGACGTCGGTGCCGGTCGACCGGTCCGCCGGCTCGGGGTCGACGGTGACGGCGGCCTCCAACACCCGTTGGCCGGGCAAATCTCGTGGCAGCAGGTGGCAGCGCCCGAAGGAGGAGCTGACGAGGTCGTCGTAGGAGTAGGTCGTGCGATGGGTGACGGCGTAGCGGCGGGTGCCAGCAGGGACGGGGTCCTCCGCGACCGGGGCCGGCGCGACGGGGTCGACCATGGCGGGGTCCGGGGTCACGGCACCTGGGCGCGCGCGCCGCCCCACAGCGGCTGCAGGTCGCGCGGCGGCGCGAAGCGGGTACGGCCCAGCTGGTCGGACACCGACCGCGCGCCCTGGGACAGCCGCGCCAACAGCTGGTCGAGGTCGCCGCGTGCACCGGCGTCGTCGGTGGCGACGAGGTCGCCGATCTCCACACGGCGCACGTCGGCGACCAGGTCGGCGACGGTGCGCTCCACCGACGGCGAACGCACCTCGTCCGGCATGGCGTCCCAGTCGTCGCGCAGGGCGTCGAGCTGGTAGATCACCGACCGCGGGTTGGTCTCGTCGAGCACGGACAACATGATGACCGATCGCAGGCGCATCACCGCGCGGTTGCGCCGCCGGTAGATGACCGCGGACTCGTTGGCGACGAGGAACGCCTCGAGCAGACCCTGCTCGACGTCCGGGTCCGACCGCTGCGCGGCGATCCCCCGCAGGAGTTCGGCGACCAGGATGATCCGCTCGAGCCGGCGCCCGGCGTCCATGAACAGCCAACCCGGGTCGTGGACCATCGAGTCGGCCTGCAGGCCCGCCAGCGCGAGCATCCCGTGCAGCATCTGTTCGTGACCGCGGGCGAGGTCGCCGAGGTCGAGCGGGTCGGCGGTGCGCAGGTCGGCCATCGCGCGTTCGACGGTGCCGAGCACCATCCATGTGCTCGTCGACATCTGGTCGCGGACCGCGCGAGCCGAGGACGCGAGGCGGTCGAGTGCGTTCGCGACGGTGCCCGGGACGGTGCGCGCCGTCGTCATCGCCGCCAGCGTGGCCGTGAGGTCCGTCGCGCCGCCCTCGATGAGGTGTCCGGTGCCGGTGGCGGCGCCGACACCGGCGAGGAACCGCGCGACGACGGTGGTCTCGTCGGCGCGCGGCCGGTACCGCTGCGCCTGATGCCGCTCGGTGGCCACCCGCACCATGCGCACCGTCGCCTCGGTGCGTTCGCCGTAGCGGCCGAGCCAGAACAGGTCGGCGAGCACACGGGGTGCCAGCGTCGACCGGTCGATGGCGGCGCCGGTGCTCGGCACCGACATCGCGACCGACGTCTCGGTGACGCGCGCGTCGCCCGCGGGTTCGGGGGCGACCACCCAGACGTCTTTCGCCGCGACCGAGCGCAGTCCCGCCCCGGCGATCCCGTCGGCGAGGACCTGCCCCAGTCCGCCGGGCATCACCGTGTAGCCGGTGCCGTGCGCGACGGCGAAGGTGCGCAGGGCCACCGATGCGGGCCGCAGTCGCGACCGTCCGCCCGGCACGGTGACGGCGCCCGGGCTCACCGAGAACGTCGGGCAGGCGCGTCCCACCCACTGCCAGGGATCCGCGTCCACCCGGGCGCGCAGGGTGTCACGCGTCGCCGCGGCGAGTTCGGGCCCGACGAACCGCTCACCGGTGCGGACGTTGTCGATCACGAGATCGCCGACGCGACGGCGGATCTCGTCGGCACCGGAGGGATCGCCCGCCCACCACGTGTCGACGGGACGCAGGATCAGCTCCTCGTCGAGCAGGGCTCGCGCCAGCGCCTCGGCGACGGTGTGGAGCGCCGGGTTCTCCACGACGCCGCTGCCGAGGGTGTTCACCACCGTGACCGCGCCCCGCGCGACCGCCTCGACGAGACCGGCGACACCGAGGCGCGAGTCGGTCCGCAGGTCCAGCGGGTCGCACCAGGCGGCGTCGACACGGCGCAGGACGACGTCGACGCGTTTGAAGCTGCCGAGCGAACGCATGTACACCGCGCCGTTGCGGACCAGCAGGTCGGAGCCCTCGACGAGCGGGACACCCAGGTGGGTCGCCACGGTGACCTGGTCGAAATACGTCTCCGACAGCGATCCCGGACTGAGGACGACGATCGTCGGGTCGTCGACACCGCTCGGGGCCGCGTCGACGAGCGCGACCCGCAGCGCCGCGGCGAACGAGGTGATCGGGCGCGGCACGGCCCGCCCGAAGGGTCCGGCGAGCACCCGGGACACGATGCGCCGGTCGGCCAGGGCGTACCCGATGCCCGACGGGGCGCCGGTGTAGTCACCCCACACCGCGACCGCGCCGTCGGGCAGGCGGCCGAGGTCTGCGGCGTGCAGGACCAGCGACCGTGTCCCGGCGGGTGCACCGGCACCGACCTTCGCGACCCACCCCGGGTGACCGAACACCATCTCCGGTGCGACGATCCCCTCCTCGATGGTCCGCTGCGGGCCGTACAGGTCGGCCAGAAGCGCGTCGAGGAGTCGGCAGCGTTGCGCGACACCGGCTTCGACGTCCGCCCAGGTCTCGCCGTCGAGCACGATCGGGACGCTGTCGAGGCGCCAGGGCACCGGCGAGGCAGGCGACTGCGGGTGGTCGTCGATCGGTGTGTAGGTGATGCCCTCGTCGGCGACCATCGCGGCCAACCGCGCATCGGTGCGGGTGAGGCCGGGTTCACCGGCGCGGGCGTAGGCGTCGACCAGTTCCGACCACTGCGGGCGGATGGCGCCGTCGGGGTCGACGAACTCGTCGTGCGGGACACCGCCGGCACCGAGGTCGCGGGGGTCGGCGGCGTCGAAGAGTCCGAACCGCTCGGCCCGGTAGGTCTCGATCAGCCCGGCGGCGGGCCCGTCGCCGGACGTCGCCGACGTCGCGTCGAACGGTGTCCGGGCCGATGTCACCTCAAAACCGTACGTGCCCGGCGCAGGTCGAGGATGCCCGGCACACCGACGTCGACGGCCAGGCGGGCACGCATCTCGCGGATCGACGCCACGTCGACCTGTCCGGGGGTGTGACCGATGGCCTCGAACCGGCCGTTGCGTCGGGACTCGGCCTCGACGGCGTTCACCGGGGGCCGCTCGTAGGAACGTCCGCCGGGATGCACGACGTGGTAGGTCGCGCCGCCCACCGATCGGCCGGTGACGGTGTCGACGAGGTCGAAGACGAGGGGCGAGTCGATGCTGATCGTCGGGTGCAACGCGCTCGGCGGCTGCCACGCCCGGAACCGGATGCCGGCGACCCGTTCGCCCGGGCGTTCGGTGGCGGCCAGCGGGACGGGGATCCCGTTGCAGGTCAGCACGAACCGGTCGTCGTCGCTGCCGGTGACCCGGACCTGCACACGCTCCACCGAGGAGTCGACGTAGCGGGCCGTCCCGGTCCCGGTCGACTCCTCCCCCAGCGTGTTCCACGGTTCGATCGCACCGCGCAGCTCGATCTCGTGGCCGCGGATGGCGACGGTCCCCAGGCGGGGGAACCGGAACTCGGTGAACGGGTCGAGCCAGGCGGTGTCGAAGTCGAGTCCGGCGTCGCGCAGGTCCGCGGCGACCGAAGCGATGTCGGCGATGACGTGGTGCGGCAACAGATGTCGGCCGTGCAGCTCGGCACCGTGCCGGATGAGCCGACCACGGAACGGGTGCTGCCAGAACCAGGCGACCAGGCAGCGGACCAGCAGCGACTGCACCATCGCCATCCGGTGGTGCGGCGGCATCTCGAACGCGCGCAGCTCCAGCAGGCCGAGGCGTCCCCGCGCGGAGTCCGGGCTGTACAGCTTGTCGATGCAGAACTCGGCCCGGTGGGTGTTGCCGGTGATGTCGGTGAGCAGGTGGCGCAGCGCGCGGTCGACGGTCCACGGCGCGGTGTGTCCGTCCCGGGAGAGACGGTCGATCTCGGCGAACGCGATCTCGAGTTCGTAGAGCGCGTCCTCGCGACCCTCGTCGGCGCGGGGCGCCTGCGAGGTGGTGCCGACGAACCGGCCCGAGAACAGGTACGACAGCGACGGGTGCCGCTGCCAGTAGGCGATCATCGAGACGAGCAGGTCCGGCCGTCGCAGCAACGGGGACCGCGCGGGGGTGACACCACCCAGCGTGATGTGGTTGCCGCCACCGGTACCCCCGTGGGAGCCGTCGAGGTCGAAGGACTCGGTGCCCAGGCGCGCCAGACGGGCCTGGGAGTACAACTCGCCCAACAACTCCGACTGCTCGGCGAAGGACGCGGTCGGTTGCACGTTGACCTCGATGACACCCGGGTCCGGCGTCACCGACAGCGACTGGAGCCGGGCGTCGGCGGGCGGGCCGTATCCCTCGACGACGACCGGCTCGCCGGTGCGGGCGGCCGCCTCCTCCACCGCGGACACCAGGTCGACGAAGTCCTCCAGCGTCTGTGTCGGCGGCAGGAAGACGTGGAGGACGTCGTCGCGGACCTCGGCGACGACGGCGGTACGCGGCACCGGCCGGGTCTCGGGGTCGGTGGCGGGCGGTGGCGAGGTGGCCCCCGGCGCCACGATCGTCACCTCCGGCGGCGGTCCGGGAGCGCGCAGTGCCGGTGTCGGTGCCGTGGGGTCCGTGTCCGGCAGCAGCGGCGGGGCCGACCACGACAGCGATCCCAACGGGAGTCGGAGGCCGGCCGGGGATGTCCCCGCCGACAGCACCAATCGCTTGCGCCGAGTCGTCCACGGGGTCGACTCCCACGCCGCGTCGTCCTCGGTGCGGCTGATCGGCAGCACGTGCGCGGTCGCGTCGACGACAGGTGCGTCGAGCGCGGCGAGCAACGCGGCCCGTCGGTCGGCAGAGTCGTCGTCGGGTCCGAGGTCGGGCGCGTCGTCCGCGATCGCCGTCGCGGGCGCGGGGGTCCCGACGGGGCGGCGCAGCGAGTCCGCGAGCGCCAGGAGTGGGTCCTCGTAGGCGGGTGCGACGGTCGTCGTCGGCAGGTGCAGCGCGGCGGCGACCGCCTCGATGAACCTCCGGGACCGCGCCGCCGTCGCCGCGGTGGGCGTCGAGGGCTCACCCGCCATGGACCGCCGGGCGGCGTCGTCGTCGGGCCAGGGGTCGGCGAGCAGCTCGGGCCGGGTCCACAGGGCCTCCCCGTCGGTGCGCCACATCAACGCGATCTGCCAGCGCGGCAACGGCTCCCCGGGGTACCACTTGCCCTGGCTGCGCTGCACGAGGCCATGGGGGGCGTACTTCTCACGCAGGCTCTCGGCGAGCACCGACGCCCGACGCCGCTTGTGCGGCCCGTCCGCGGCGGTCGTCCACTCCGGTGACGTCTGGTCGTCGATCGACACGAACGTCGGTTCGCCGCCCATGGTCAGGTCGACACCCTGCGACGCCATCAGGTCGTCCACGTGGGCGCCGAGGTCGACGACACGCCGCCACTGGTCGTCGGTGTACGGCAACGTGACCCGCGGGTCCTCGTGGAACCGTGTGACCGTGTTCGAGAAGTCCATCGTCGCGTGACACGGACCGGTCGCGCCGGTGATGGGCGCGGCGCCGCCAGGCGCCGGGGTCGCCGCGAGCGGGATGTGCCCCTCGCCGGCGAACAGGCCCGAGGTCGGGTCCATGCCCACCCAGCCCGCGCCGGGCAGGTACACCTCGGTCCAGGCGTGCAGGTCGGTGAAGTCCGCCGACGGACCCGACGGCCCGTCGACGGCGGGGATGTCGGAGGTGAGTTGCACGAGGTAGCCCGAGACGAACCGCGCAGCCAGTCCCATGCGCCGCAGGATCGCGACGAGCAGCCACGCCGAGTCCCGACAGGAGCCGATCGCCGACGACAGCGTGTGTTCGGGGGTCTGCACGCCGGCCTCGAGCCGCACGGTGTACCCGATGTCGTCGCGCAACGCCCGGTTCACGGCGACGAGGTGGTCGATGGTGCGGGTGCCCGGCGACGGGCGGTGGGCGGCGACCCACTCGTCGACGAGCGGTGCGGCGCCGTCCCCACCCGCCGTGCGTTCGGCGTGCCGGCCGGTCGGTGCGACATCCCGCAGGTAGGGCTCGAGGTCGGCGCGGAGTGCGTCGCCATAGACGAACCCGGTCTCCTGCGCCGCCTCCTCGACGAAGAAGTCGAACGGGTTGACCGAGGTCAGGTCGGCGACGAGGTCCACGGTGATGGTCAGCGACGTCGCCGGGGTCGGGAACACCAGGCGTGCCTGGTAGTTGCTGAACGCGTCCTGTTGCCAGTTGACGAAGTGGTCGTCGGGCTCGACCCGCAGCGAGTAGGCCTCGATCGGCGTCCGCGAGTGCGGCGCTGGTCGCAGCCGGACCACGTGGGGATGGATGGTGACGGGACGGTCGAAGGTGTAGCTCGTCCGGTGCTCGAGGGCGACCTTGATCGTCACGGCGGAGAGTCCTTCCCGGCGCCGGCCTGGTCGGAGCTCGGGTGCCCGGCGGTGTCCCCGATCCCATCACACATCGGCGGGACCCACCGCACGAGCGGGTGTGACGTCACCCGTGGGCGAGCCGCTCCCGCTGGGACTTTCGAGGTCAGGACGCGCGGGCCGCGCGCCGCCGGGCCGCCGCCCGATGTGCCCAGAGCACGCCCGCCCCGGCGAGCACGATCCCGATCATGTTGACGGCGAGCTGGGCGGCCGACTCCGCGGCGACCGCCCACTGTCCCAGGGTCGCCGCGATCACCGCGTACCCGGCCGCGGGCACCGTCGTCACCGAGATGAAGACGCCGACCAGGGCCGCGGACTTCGCCGAGACCAGCGAGAGCATGCCGGCCGCCCCCGCGAGGACCGCGACCACGAACGAGAACACCCCGACCTGGTAGATGAAGTCGACCTGGTCGGCGGAGGTCACGTCGCGGAGTTCGACGAGCCCGACCGCCTCGGCCGCCAGCGCAGCCAGGCCGGTGACGACCATGGCGACGGGGAACCCGACGAGCAGGGCGATCAGCGACCGCCGCGCCAGGTCGGCCCGGCGGGCCACCGCACCCACGGCGATGCCGGCGAGCGGGCCGAACTCGGGTCCGACGACCATCGCGCCCACCACCGTCACCGGTGAGTCGGTGATGACCCCGACCGCGGCGAGCAGACACGCGATGGTGAGGAAGGCGAGGAACGTGACGCTCAGGGTGGCGTCGTCGCGGGTCCGGCCGGTGAGTTCGTGCCAGACGATGGCGTCGTCGGGATCACCCGGCGCCTCCTTCTCCGCCCGGACCGCCGCGTCGGAGAGGACGGTGTCGAGCGGCTCCATGGTGATCGCGCCCCGATGCTGCAGTCCGCGAGCGGTCAGGGCGTCGAGCACCGCGTCGGCGGCCTCCCGGGTGACGTCGGCCTGCAGGAGGTCACCGACGGGGTCGACGGCGGCACCGGGGCTGACGACGACGTGGGTGACGCCCACCGCCGACCGCAGGTGGTCGAGGACCTCCGCGGACTCGTCGGCCGGGACGATCACCCGCAGGTGCAGCATCGACGGCCGGTCAGCCGGCGGGGGTCGCGGGGTCCGTGCCGCCCCGGGGGGCGGGCTTCGCGTCGATGCCGGACTCCTTGCGCTGCGCGGCGGTGATCGGCGCGGGGGCGTCGGTCAACGGGTCGACGCCGCCGCCGGACTTCGGGAACGCGATCACCTCGCGGATCGAGGACTCGCCGGCGAGCAGCGCCGTGATGCGGTCCCAGCCGAACGCGATGCCGCCGTGGGGCGGGGCGCCGAAGGAGAACGCGTCGAGGAGGAAGCCGAACTTCTCCTGCGCCTCGGCATGGTCGATGCCCATGATCGCGAACACGCGCTCCTGAACGTCGCGCCGGTGGATGCGGATGCTGCCGCCGCCGATCTCGTTGCCGTTGCAGACGATGTCGTAGGCGTAGGCCAGGGCCGCGCCGGGATCGGACTCGAGGGTGTCGAGCGACTCCGGCTTGGGCGAGGTGAACGCGTGGTGCACGGCGGTCCAGGCCCCGGACCCCACGGCGACGTCGCCACCCGCGGTGGCGTCGGCGGTCGGCTCGAACAGCGGCGCGTCGACGATCCAGGTGAACGCCCACGCGTCGGGGTCGATGAGACCCAGGCGCGACGCGATCTCCCCGCGCGCGGCACCGAGCAGTGCACGCTGCGCCTTCGCGGGGCCGGCGGCGAAGAAGACGCAGTCGCCCGGCTTCGCGCCGACGTGGGCGGCGAGACCCTCGCGCTCGGCGTCGGACAGGTTCTTCGCGACCGGACCGCCGAGGGTGCCGTCGTCGGCGACGAGGACGTAGGCGAGGCCCTTCGCGCCGCGCTGCTTGGCCCACTCCTGCCACGCGTCGAGCGTCCGGCGGGGCTGACTCGCGCCGCCCGGCATGACGACGGCACCGACGTAGGGCGCCTGGAAGACACGGAACGGGGTGTCGGCGAAGAAGTCCGTGCACTCGACGAGCTCGAGATCGAAGCGCAGGTCGGGCTTGTCGGAACCGTAGCGACGCATCGCCTCGGCGTAGGTCATGCGCGAGATCGGGGTCTGCACCTGCACACCGATCAGCGACCACAGCGCGACGAGGATCTGCTCGGCCAGCGCGATCACGTCGTCCTGGTCGACGAAGC
Source organism: uncultured Williamsia sp. (assembly GCF_947494875.1). Taxonomy (GTDB): domain Bacteria; phylum Actinomycetota; class Actinomycetes; order Mycobacteriales; family Mycobacteriaceae; genus Williamsia_A. Next base: position 355,849 of record NZ_CANLWM010000005.1, on the reverse strand, counting down.
TCATCTCGACGTCGAGCTGGGTGAACTCGGGCTGACGGTCGGCGCGGAAGTCCTCGTCGCGGTAGCAGCGGGCGATCTGGTAGTACCGCTCCATCCCGGCCACCATCAGCAGCTGCTTGAACAGCTGCGGGCTCTGCGGGAGTGCATAGAACGATCCGGGGCGCAGACGCGCCGGGACCAGGAAGTCGCGGGCGCCCTCGGGCGTCGAGCGCGTCAACGTCGGCGTCTCGATCTCGACGAAGTCGTGGTCGGCGAGGACACCGCGGGCGGCGGCGTTCACCTTCGACCGCAGGCGCAGCGCGTTCCCGGGCCCCTGGCGACGCAGGTCCAGGTAGCGGTAGCGCAGCCGCGCCTCCTCCCCCGGCGTCTCGTCGAGCTGGAACGGCAGCGGCGCGGAGGCGTTCAGCACCTCGAGCTCGGTCGCGTTGATCTCGATCGCCCCGGAGGCGAGGGAGGCGTTCTCGCTGCCCTCGGGACGGACCTCGACGTCGCCGACGACGCGGACGCAGAACTCGGCGCGCAGACGGTGGGCCGCCTCGGCCACGGCCTCGTCGCGGAAGACGACCTGCACCAGACCGGTGTTGTCGCGCAGGTCGATGAACACCACGCCACCGTGGTCGCGGCGGCGGGCCACCCAGCCGACGACCGTCACCGATCCCCCGGCGTCGTCGGCACGGAGGGATCCGGCGGAATGCGTGCGCAGCACGTGCGTCCTCTCTCGAGACTCTCCGGGGGTGCCTGCGGTCGGCCCCACGGCGCCGCTCATCCTACGTACGATCAGATGTCCGACTCGACGCCCGTCGGTGGTGGGCACGAAGGGGTGGCATGACGTTCCAGGGTGACGGTCCGCTCGACACGAGCGGGGTGTCCGGCGGCGGTGGCGGCGGAGGTCGTGGGCGGATCGCGCTCGGGGGTGGTGCCGGGCTGATCGTCGCGATCGTGGCCGTTCTGTTCGGGGTGAACCCCGGCGACATCCTCGGCGGCGACGGTGGATCGTCGTCGACGAGTCAGGGCACCACGAATCAGGCCATCCAGCAGCAGATCGACAGCTGCACGGTGCAGAAGGCGAACTCCGACACCATCTGCCGGATCGTGGCCACCACCAACAGCCTCGACGAGGTGTGGCCGACCCTGATGCAGGGCTACACGAAGCCGAAGACCGTGATCTTCGCCGACGCGATCAGCACCGGCGGCTGTGGTTCGGCGACGTCGTCGGTGGGGCCGTTCTACTGCCCCGGCGACCGCACCGCCTACTTCGACCCGACGTTCTTCACGACGCTGTCCGACCAGCTCGGCGGCAGCAACGGGCCGCTCGCCCAGGAGTACGTGGTGGCGCACGAGTTCGGTCACCACGTACAGAACCTGATGGGGACGATGGAGGAGGCGCAACGGCTCGGGTCCCGCGGCGCCACGTCGGGCTCGGTGCGCCTGGAGCTGCAGGCCGACTGCTACGCCGGTGTGTGGGCCGAACACGCCGACAAGGGGCCCGACGCGATGCTCGCGCCCATCTCCCAGGAGCAGATCTCCGAGGTGATCCAGACCGCGAAGGCCATCGGCGACGACACGCTGTCCGGCAGGAACGACTCGGAGGGCTGGACCCACGGATCGTCCGCGCAGCGTGTCCGGTGGTTCCAGACCGGCTATCGCACAGGCGATCCGGCGTCCTGCGACACGTTCTCCGCCCGCAGCCTGTAGATCCCGGCCTGTGGGAACAGGTCCGCCGACAACAGCACCGACACGAGGAGCCCGCCTGTGAGCACCCCCGCCCGTACCCCCACGGAGGTCGACGCGATCGCCGAGGACCACCTCGCCCGCGTGTGTGCCGCGGACCCGATCGCCGCCACGGATCTCGGTGTGTCGGGCCACGAGCACCGGCTCACCGACTACTCCCCCGCCGCGGTCGCCGAGCGCACCGACATCATCCGCGACACCCTGCGCCGACTGTCGACGGCGACACCGGCCGACGACGTCGACCGCGTCACCATCGCCACGATGACCGACCAGTTGTCGCGGGCCGTCGCCGTCGACGACGCGGGGCTGCGCGTCGGCGAGATCAACGTCATCGCCTCGCCGTTGCAGGCGATCCGCGACGTGTTCGACCTGATGGGCGTCGACGACGAGGCCGATCGCGGCGCCGTCCTCGCCCGCGTGACCGCGATACCCACCGCCGTCGACACCGTCATCGCCGGCCTCGACCGTCGACTGGCCTCGGGCCCGCCGATCGCCCGCCGACAGGTCGGCCTCGTCGCCGACCAGTGCGGCACCGCCGCGGACGCGGTCCGCGCCACGGTCGACCGGGTGGTCGCGCAGGACCCGTCGATGCAGCGCCATCTCGACCTCGCGCACGCCGCCGCGGGAGAGGCGTTCTCGCGGCTGCAACGGCACCTGCGGGAATCCGTCGCCGATCGCGCCGATCCCGCCGACGCCGTCGGGCGCGACGTGTACCGCCTGTGGTCGGCCGAGTTCGTGGGCACGGCGATCGACCCCGACGAGGCCTACGCCTGGGGTCTGGACCACCTCGCCACCATCGTGGCCGAGCAGGAGAGCCTGGCCGAGCGCATCGCCCCGGGCGCGGGTGTGGCCGGCGCGCTCGCGGCGCTCGACGAGGACCCCCGCCACCGCGTCACCGACCGCGACGCGTTCGTCGCGTGGATGCAGGAACTCTCCGACCGCTCGCTGGACGCGGTGCGCGACACCCACTTCGAGATCCCCGAGAACCTGACGGCACTGCAGTGCATGCTCGCACCGTCGGCCACCGGGATCATCTACTACACCGCGCCCAGCGAGGACATGCGCCGCCCCGGCCGCATGTGGTGGTCGGTGCCGCCGGAGCAGGACGTGTTCCACACCTGGCAGGAGACGACCACCGTCTTCCACGAGGGTGTGCCGGGCCACCACCTGCAGATCGGGTCGGCGATGGTGAGCCCGGAACTCAACCGGTGGCGCAAGCTGGCCTCGTTCACCTCGGGCCACGGCGAGGGGTGGGCTCTCTACGCCGAGCGCCTCATGGCCGACCTCGGCTGGCTCGACGACGACGGCGACCGGATGGGCATGCTCGACTCCCAGCGTCTGCGCGCCGCACGGGTCGTCGTCGACATCGGTCTGCACTGCGGTCTGCCGGCCCCCGAGTCGGTCGGCGGCGGGACGTGGGACGCCGACACGATGTGGTCGTTCCTGACCCAGGCCGTCGCGATGGACCGGACGGTGCTGATGTTCGAACGCAACCGATACCTGGGATGGCCGGGGCAGGCGCCGTCGTACGCCCTCGGCCAACGCGTCTGGGAACAGGCGCGCGACGAGTTCCGCACGGCACACCCCGACGGCACGCTGAAGGAGTTCCACACGCGCGCACTGCGTCTCGGCGGTGTCAGCCTCGATGTGCTGCGATCCGAACTGATCGGGGCATGAGCGCGGTCCTGCACCTGGACGACGTCGGCGCATCGCGGGGCAACCGCGTCCTGTTCGACGGGCTCGACCTGGTCGTGGCACCCGGCGATGTCGTCGGGCTCGTCGGTGCCAACGGCGCGGGGAAGTCGACGCTGCTCGGTGTGATCGCGGGCGTGTCCGACGCCGATCACACCGGCGCGATCACCCTCACCCCGCCCGACGCCACCATCGGGCTCCTCACCCAGGAGGTCGACCGACGTCCCGACGAGTCGGTCCTGGCATTCCTCTCCCGCCGCACGGGTGTCACGGATGCGCAGGACGCGATGGACACCGCCGCGGCGGCACTCGCCGACGCGACCGACGACACCTACACGCCGGCGCTCGAACGGTGGCTCGCCCTCGGCGGAGCCGACCTCGACGACCGGGTCGCCGGTGCCCTCGCCGACGTCGGTCTCGACGTCGATCCGGCCACGGCGATGACCGCGCTGTCCGGTGGGCAGGCGGCCCGCGCCGGTCTCGCCGCGATCCTGTTGTCCCGCTTCGACGTCCTGCTCCTCGACGAGCCCACCAACGACCTCGACCTCGCGGGCCTCGCACGCCTCGAACGCTTCGTCCAGGAGACCCCGGCGGCGATGATGCTGGTCAGCCACGACCGGGAGTTCCTCGCCCGCACCGCCACCGGGATCGTCGAACTCGACCGCGCACAGAACACCGTCGCCGCGTACTCCGGTGGCTACGAGGCCTACCTCGCCGAACGGGAGATCGCTCGGCGCCATGCGCGGGAACGCTTCGAGGAGTACGCCGACACCAAGGCGGGACTCGAGGAACGCGTTCGTACTCAACGCAACTGGCTCGAGCACGGTGTCCGCAACGCCCGCCGCAAGGCCACCGACAACGACACCATCACCCGCAAACACCGGGCGGAGTCGACGGAGAAGCAGGCGGCGAAAGCCCGTCAGACGCAACGACGGATCGAACGACTCGACGTCGTCGAGGAACCCCGCAAGGAATGGGAACTCCGCATGGAGATCGCCCGCGCACCCCGGGGCGGTGGCGTGGTCGCGACACTGCACGACGTCGTCGTCACCCGCGACGACTTCACCCTGGGGCCCGTCTCGACGAGCATCGACGCCGGCGACCGCATCCTGGTGACCGGCCGCAACGGGTCCGGGAAGTCGACGCTGCTGTCGGTGATCCTCGGGCGTACACCACCCGACCGCGGCACCGTCTCGACCGGGTCGGGGGTCGAACTCGGCGAGATCGACCAGGCCCGAGGCGTCTTCACCGGGCCGCAGTCGCTCACCGAGGCGTTCCGCGACCGGGTCCCGGACGAGACGGAGGCCGACGTGCGGACGCTGCTCGCGAAGTTCGGCCTCCGCGGCGACGACGCGCTACGTCCCGCCGCCGACCTCTCCCCCGGCGAACGCACGCGCGCGGCACTGGCACTGCTGCAGGCCCGCGGGGTGAACCTGCTCGTGCTCGACGAGCCGACGAACCACCTCGACCTGCCCGCGATCGAACAGCTCGAGTCCGCGCTCGACAGCTTCGACGGCACCCTGCTGCTGGTCACGCACGACCGACGCATGCTCGACACGGTCCGCGCCACACGGCGATGGACGATGGACGGCGGTCGACTCGAGGACCGCCTCGTCTGAGCAGGGGCGGGCGGGTCAGCCCGCCGACGCGACGATCTCGCCGACGACGGCGTCGAGCGCGGCGGTGCGCTGGGATCCGTCGGTCAGGTCCTTGACCTCCACCTGACCCGACTCGAGCTCGCGGTCGCCGAGGACCAGCGCCCAGCGGGCCCCGGAGCGGTCGGCGGCCTTCATCGCACCCTTGAGTCCCCGTCCGCCGTAGGCGATGTCGACGGCGACGCCGCGGGCGCGGAACTCACCGGCCAGCGCCACCATCCGGTCGCGGGCCGCGTCGCCCATCGGGACACCGAACACCGTGCACCGACCACCCGTGGTGGCCGTGAGCTGCTCGGCCTCCAGCGCGAGGACCGTACGGTCGACGCCGAGTCCGTACCCGATGCCCGACAGCTCCTGCTTGCCTCCGAGGTGACGCATGAGGCCGTCGTAGCGGCCACCGCCGCCGATGCCCGACTGCGCGCCGAGACCGTCGTGGACGAACTCGAAGGTCGTCTTCGTGTAGTAGTCGAGGCCGCGGACCAGGCGCGGGTTGATCTCGTAGCGGACGCCGAGGGCGTCGAGGTGCCGTCGGACCGCGGCGAAGTGCTCGGCGACCGAGTCCGACAGGTGGTCGAGCATCAGCGGCGCGTCGGCGGTCGCGGCCCGGATCTCCGGCCGCTTGTCGTCGAGGACACGCAGCGGGTTTATCTCCGCGCGACGCCGCGTCTCGTCGTCCAGATCGAGACCGAACAGGAACTGCTGCAACGTCTCCCGGTACTGCGGGCGACAGGTGTCGTCGCCCAGCGAGGTCAGTTCGAGGCGGTAACCGGTCAGTCCGAGTCGGCGGTAGCCCTCGTCGGCGATGGCGATCACCTCGGCGTCGAGCGCCGGGTCGTCGACACCGATCGCCTCGACCCCCACCTGCTGCAGCTGCCGATACCGGCCGGTCTGCGGCTTCTCGTACCGGAAGAACGGACCGTGGTACGTGAGCTTGACGGGCAGCTGTCCGCGGTCGAGTCCGTGCTGGATCACCGCGCGCATGACGCCGGCGGTGCCCTCCGGACGCAGCGTCACCGACCGCTCACCGCGGTCGGCGAAGGTGTACATCTCCTTCGACACGACGTCGGTCGACTCGCCGACGCCGCGGGCGAACAGCGCGGTGTCCTCGAACACGGGCAGCTCGACATGTGAATAGCCGGCGAGTCGCGCCGCCTGACTCAGCGTGTCGCGGACGGCGAGGAACGTCGCCGACGTCGGGGGGAGGTAGTCGGGGACGCCGCGCGGCGCCTGGAACGCCGACGGGGTGGGGGTGGGGGTGGGGGTGGGGGTGGGGCTCGATCCGGGCGCGTCTGCGCTCACAGTCCGTGTCGTCCTTTCCGGGGGTGCGCGGCGGCGTCGGGCCCGGCTCCCGGCAGGTCGGCCAGGAACGGGTTGGTGGCGCGCTCGCGTCCCACCGACGTCTGCGGCCCGTGGCCGGGCAGCACCTGGGTGTCGTCGGAGCGGGTGAGCAGTGTGGTGGCGATGCTGTCCAGCAGCTGCTGGTGGTCGCCGCCCGGCAGGTCCGTCCGGCCGATGGAACCCGCAAAGAGTACGTCGCCGGAGAAACAGACCGGCACCTCGGCGTCGTCGGTGGGCACCGTGACGGTGAGCAGCACCGAGCCCTGGGTGTGTCCGGGCGCCACGGCGACGTCGAATCGGATGCCCGCGAGCTCCACCGCGTGCCCGTCGACGAACTCGACCACCTTGTCCGGTTCGGCGAACGTCAGGTCGCCGATCAGCGACGACAGCGCGGGGCCGATCCCGGCCGCCGGGTCCGCCAGCATCGGGCGGTCGGCGGGATGGATGTAGGCGGGGATCCCGTACTGCTCGCACAGGTCGGCCGCGTTCCACGTGTGGTCGAGGTGACCGTGGGTCAGCAGCACCGCCACCGGCGTGAGCCCGTGCTCGTCGAGCAGTTCGGTCACCGTGGGGGCCGCATCCTGCCCGGGGTCGATGATCACCGCGTCCGCGCCCGGTCGATCGGCGACGACATAACAGTTCGTCGCGAACACGCCCGCGGCGAACCCCGTGATCAGCATGCGTCTCCCGTCGTGGTCGGAACCTCCATCATGGCAAACCCGCGGACAACGGTGACGTGGCCGAGACCCGGTCGGGACGATTCACAGGGAGTCCTGGCACACTCACACCGGCGACCCTGCCCGTACGGTGCGTCTCGGGCAGGTCACCGACTGTGCCCCGCACCGGCTGCGTGAGCCCCGACGACCCGTCGGATCACCGTCATCGACCAGGTCAGGAGAGCTGTGCCGAACACCGAGAATCCCGGCGAGGACATCCCGGACGGCGGCGACCAGCTCACGAACGAACAGCGGCGGGCCGAGGCCAAGCGGAAGCTCGAGCAGAAGCTCGGTGCCCAGGAGGCCGCCGCCCGGCGGCGCAAGCGCATCATCCTGACGACCTCGATCGTGGTGGCCGTGGTGGTGGTGGCGACGGGCGCGACCCTGATCACCAACAAGGTCCTCGACGACCGCGAGAAGGCCCGCTACACCGCGTGCCAGTTCACCCCCACCCCGGCGTCGGAGAACCCCTTCAACAGTTCCCCGCAGATCCCGCCGAACCTGAGCCCCGAGCAGCGCACGCTCGCCGAGCAGTACCGCGACGAGTTCGTCGCCGGGAAGACCAAGCAGCGCACCGCGCCGATCCCCGCGGACCGTCAGCTGAAGAAGGGTGACCTGCAGGCGACACTGGACACCACGCAGGGCACGTTGCCGATCACGCTGAAGCGGTCGGAGGCGCCGTGCAACGTCGGCGCGGTCGTGTCCCTGATCAAGGACGGGTACTACAACGGCACCACCTGCCACCGCCTCACCGAGGGTGGCGCGGGCAAGATCGCGGTCCTGCAGTGCGGCGACCCGACGGGCACCGGCGCCGGGGGGCCCGGATGGTCGAGCCCGGACGAGTTCCCGACGAACCTGAAGGTGATCCCCCAGGACCCGCAGCTCGCCGCGCTCGGCGTGCCGAGCTCGGTCGTCTACCCACGCGGGACGGTGGCGATCGCGAACAGCTATCAGACCGGTCAGGGTGGACAGGCGCAGGGCCAGAACACCGGCTCGTCGCAGCTGTTCATCGCGATCAACGACAGCCAGCTCCCCCCGAACTACAGCGTCGTCGGGTCGATCGACCCGTCCGGCCTGCCGGTCCTGGACAAGATCTCGAAGGGCGGCATCACCCCGTCCATCCGCCCGCAGCAGGACCCGAACACCGGCGCGGTGACCTACGCCCCCACGCCGGGCGACGGCACCCCGAAGCTGACCACGACGATCGAGAAGGCCACCGTCAGCTGATCCGGCCCTCACCACTGAGCCGGAGGCGTCAGAACGCCGCGCCCAAATCCTCGACCGTGCACCAGATCCCGCCGATCGTGCAGCGGATCCCGCCGAGAGTTCACGCCGGCTCGGCTCGACGTGATCGTGTGCACGTTCGCGCGGATCTGCTGCACACTCGGCGGGTGTCGGCGCCGGTCGACGTGTGTGCCTCAGGAGGCCGAGGTCACCCGGTAGACGTCGTAGACGCCCTCGACGTTGCGGACCACGTTGAGGACGTGGCCGAGGTGTTTGGGGTCGCCCATCTCGAAGGTGAACTTGCTGATGGCCACGCGGTCGCGGCTGGTGTTCACCGACGCCGACAGGATGTTGACACGCTCGTCGGCGAGGACGCGCGTCACGTCGGACAGCAGTCGCGACCGGTCGAGTGCCTCCACCTGGATCGCGACGAGGAACACCGACGACGGTGACGGCGCCCACTTCACCTCGATGATGCGTTCCGACTGCTGTTGCAGCGCATCGGCGTTCGTGCAGTCCGTGCGGTGCACGCTGATGCCGCCACCGCGGGTGACGAAGCCGAGGATCTCGTCACCGGGCACGGGCGTGCAGCACTTGGCGAGCTTGGCGAGGACACCGTCGGCACCGGGCACCACGACGCCGGCGTCGCCGGTCTGGCGGGGGCGCGTCGGCATCGTCGACGGCGTCGACCGCTCGGCCAGCTCCTCCTCGGCGTCGTCCACGCCGCCCAACGCGGCGACGAGGCGACCGACGACGTGGCGAGCGGAGACGTGTCCCTCCCCGATCGCCGTGTACAGCGCGGACACGTCGCCGTAGCGGAGCTCCGCGGCGATCGCGGCCATCGACTCACCGTTCATCAACCGCTGCAACGGGAGTCCGCCGCGACGGACCTCCTTCGCGATCGCGTCCTTGCCCGCCTCGAGGGCCTCCTCGCGGCGCTCCTTGGCGAACCACTGCCGGATCTTGGCCTTGGCCCGCGGCGACACCACGAAGCCCTGCCAGTCCCGCGACGGTCCGGCGTTGGGCGCCTTGGAGGTGAAGACCTCGACGACCTCACCGTTCTCCAGGGTCCGCTCGAGAGCGACGAGACGACCGTTCACCCGGGCGCCGATGCAGCGGTGGCCGACCTCGGTGTGGACGGCGTAGGCGAAGTCGACGGGGGTGGATCCCGCGGGCAGTGTGATGACGTCGCCCTTGGGGGTGAAAACGAAGATCTCCTTGACCGCGAGGTCGTAGCGCAGCGACTCGAGGAACTCACCGGGATCGGCGGCCTCGCGCTGCCAGTCGAGCAGCTGCCGCATCCACGCCATGTCGTCGATCTCGGCGGCGTCGTCGCCGTGCTTGGCGCCGTTGCGCCCCCGGGTCTCCTTGTAGCGCCAGTGCGCCGCGATGCCGAACTCGGCCGTGCGGTGCATGTCGCGGGTGCGGATCTGCACCTCGAGGGGCTTGCCCTCCGGTCCGACCACCGTGGTGTGCAGCGACTGGTACACACCGAATCTCGGCTGCGCGATGTAGTCCTTGAACCGTCCGGCCATCGGCTGCCACAGCGAGTGCACCACACCGACCGCGGCGTAGCAGTCGCGGATCTGGTCGCACAGGATGCGCATGCCGACGAGATCGTGGATGTCGTCGAACTCGCGGCCCTTGACGATCATCTTCTGGTAGATCGACCAGTAGTGCTTCGGTCGGCCCTCGACGGTCGCCGTGATGCGGGCGGCGTTGAGCGACGCCGTGATCTCGGTGCGGACCTTCGCGAGGTAGGTGTCCCGCGACGGGGCACGGTCGGCGACGAGCCGGACGATCTCCTCGTACCGCTTGGGGTGCAGGATCGCGAAAGCCAGGTCCTCGAGCTCCCACTTGACCGTGGCCATCCCGAGTCGGTGCGCGAGCGGCGCGATCACCTCGAGGGTCTCGCGGGCCTTGCGGGCCTGCTTCTCCGGCGGCAGGAACCGCATGGTGCGCATGTTGTGCAGGCGGTCGGCGACCTTGATGACCAGCACCCGCGGGTCGCGGGCCATCGCGATGATCATCTTGCGGATCGTCTCGGCCTCGGCGGCGTGCCCGAGAGCGACCTTGTCGAGCTTGGTGACACCGTCGACGAGGTGCGCCACCTCGTCGCCGAAGTCGGCGGCGAGCGCGTCGAGGCTGTAGCCGGTGTCCTCGACGGTGTCGTGCAGCAACGCTGCGACGAGGGTGGTCGTGTCCATGCCGAGATCGGCGAGGATGCTCGCGACGGCCAGCGGATGGGTGATGTAGGGGTCACCGGATTTGCGGAACTGGCCGTCGTGGTGACGCTCGGCGACGTCGTAGGCGCGCTGCAGCAGCGCCACGTCGGCCTTCGGGTACAGGTCCCGGTGCAGCGCGACGAGCGGTTCGAGGACCGGTCGGATCGGGCTGCGGGTGGCGGTCATCCGCCGGGCGAGGCGGGCGCGGACCCGTCGCGACGCCGACGACCCGGATGACTGGGCGACGGACTCGGCCGCGGTGGGCATCGGCGCCGTGGGGGCGGGCTCGGGGCTGACCGGGGCGGTGGTCGTGACGTCCGACGCGAGGCGGGGGGCAGGCGCGGACACACCGGTGTCGGGGGCGACGTCGGTGGACGCGTCGCGCGGACCCGCGGTGGTGTCGTCGGCCATCTACACCTCCTCGTCAGCCGATCGTAGTCCTCACCCGGTGGTGAGACCCGTCAGCACGAGGTCGGGATGCGCCGCACGGACCGCGTCGCGGCCCGGCAGACCCTCGATCTCCATGACGACGGCGGCGGCGTGGACGTCGGCGCCGGCCGCGGACAGCAGCGCGATCGCCGCGTTCAGCGTCCCGCCGGTGGCCAGGACGTCGTCCACGACGAACACCCGCCGCCCGCTCAGGGTCACGCCGTCGGCCGGGATCTCCAGACAGGCGGATCCGTATTCGAGGTCGTAGCTCTCGGCGTGGACCGGCGGCGGCAGCTTGCCCGCCTTGCGCACGGCGACCACACCCACGCCGAGGTGCAGCGCGATCGCCCCGCCGAGCAGGAAGCCGCGGGCGTCGATCCCGGCGACGAGATCGGCGTCACCGGCGGCCTCCGCCAGCGCAGCGGTGACGGCGGCGAGACCCTCCGGGTCGGCGAGGACGGGGGTGAGGTCCTTGAACTGGACTCCCGGCTCCGGGAAGTCCGGCACCAGGCGGGTGTGCGTCGCGATCGCCTGCCGTGCGCGGGCGAGTGCGTCTCCGACCTGCGGGGCGGTCACCGCCGACGGTTCCGCTTGCCCGACGGGCGGTCGCCCGTGGCCGTGGCGACCGACGTCTTCGACAGCGACGTGCGCGTCCGCGCGCCGACGGCGTCGGTTTCATCAGAGCCGGCGCGGCGCGCGAGCACCCGGCTCGTGTGCTCCCGGATGTCCTTGCGGCGCTCCTTCAGCGTCACCAGCAGCGGTGTTGCGAACGCCACCGACGAGAACGTGCCGACCACGACGCCGACCAGCTGGATCAGTCCGAGGTCCTTGAGCGTCCCGACACCGAGCAGCCAGACGGCGATCACCATCAGGGCGATGATCGGCAGCACCGAGATCACCGTCGTGTTGATCGACCGCATGAGTGTCTGGTTCACCGCCAGGTTCGCCTGTTCGGCGTAGGTGCGGCGAGTCGTGTGCAGGACGCCGCGGACGTTCTCCTCCACCTTGTCGAACACGACGACGGTGTCGTAGAGGGAGAAGCCGAGAATGGTCAGCAGACCGATGACGGTCGCGGGCGTGACCTCGAAACCGACGATCGAGTAGACGCCGGCGGTGACGACGATGTCGAAGATCATGGTGGCCATCGCCGCCGCCGACATCTCCTTGTCGAACCGCACCGCGATGTAGACCAACACGATCGCGAGGAACACCGCGAGCGCGATCAACGCCTTCTGGGTGACCTCGCCGCCCCACGTCGAACTCACGTCGGAGGAGTTGATGTCGTCGGCGGTCAACGCGGGCCCGAACCGCTGGGCCAGCGCCGCGGTGATCTTCTCGGTCTCCGCCTGGGTCAGCGTCGAGGTGCGGACCTGCACGGTCGCACTCGACCCGGACCCCGCGGTCTGTACCGACTCCGCGTCACGGCCGAGAGCATCGGAGAAGACGTTCTCCACCGCAGACGTCGACGTCTGCGAGGTGTTCGTGAACGAGATCTGCGTGCCGCCCTCGAAGTCGATGCCGAGGGTGAACCCGCGGAACACGATGGACAGCAGACAGATCGCGACGATGCCGGCGGTGATGGAGAACCACATCCGTCGCCGGCCGACGACCTCGAAGGCACCGGTGCCGGTGTACAGCCGCGACAGCAACGAGTGCTTCTGCGCGACCGTGCGGTTGCGGGCCTCGGTGGCGTCGTCGTCGATGACGACGTCGGTGTCGGTGTCCCGGCTCATCGGACCGCCTCTTCCTTCTTCGCGGTGCCCGTCGCCGCGGCGCGACGTTCACGGGCGACCTGGGTGACGGCCCCGAGACCGTTGACCGACGGCTTCGACAGGAACGAGGACCGGCTGGCCAGCACCACCAGCGGGTGGGTGACCAGGAAGACGACCACGATGTCGAGGATCGTCGTCAGTCCGAGCGTGAACGCGAACCCGCGCACCTCGCCGATCGCGAGGAAGTAGATCGCGGCGGCGGCGATGAAGCTGACCGCGTTGCCCGACCAGATGGTGCGCCGCGCGCGTGCCCAGCCGCGCGGCACAGCGGATCGGAAACTCCTCCCCTCACGCATCTCGTCCTTTATTCGTTCGAAGTAGACGACGAACGAGTCCGCGGTCATGCCGATGCCGATGATGAGGCCGGCGATGCCCGAGAGGTCGAGGGTGAAGTTGATCCACCGGCCGAGCAGCACGAGGATGCCGTACACCATCACACCGGAGGCGATCAGCGACAGCATCGTCAGGAACCCGAGCATCCGGTAGTAGAGCAACGCGTAGACCAGCACCGCGACGAGACCGATGGCGCCGGCGATCAGGCCGGCCCGCAGAGATGCGAGTCCCAGTGTCGCCGAGACGGTCTCGGCGTCGGAGGACTTGAACGACAGCGGCAGCGAGCCGTACTTGAGGACGTTCGCCAGGTCGTTGGCCGTGGTCTGGCTGAAGTTGCCGCTGATCTCGGTGGTCGGCGAGGTGATCGCACCCTGGATCTGCGGGGCGCTCACGACCTTGGAGTCGAGGGTGAACGCGGTCTGCTTGCCGACGTTCTCACCGGTGTACTTGGGCCAGAAGCTCTGTGCCGCGCCCTTGAACCCGACCTGCACGATCCACGCGCCGCTCTGCTGCGTGGTCGTGGCGGTCGCGCTCGCGATGTCGCGGCCGTCGATGATCTCCGGTCCGAGCAGGTAGACCTGCGCACCGTCCTGCGAGCAGGCGACGAGGTACTGGCTCGGGTCGTCGTTGCCCTGCAGCGGGTCCGCGCTCCCCGGGTTGCAGTTGGTCTTCGCCATCTGCGCCTCGAGCTGCGTGGTGTTCGCGTTCGCCGGCGCCTGCCGCGCCGCCTTCGCGGCGGCGATCGCCGCGGCGTTGGTCTCCCCCGCCGGCTGCTGCACGGGCTGCATCGGTGTCGCGGCCTTCACGTCGACCACGGGCCGCACGTACAGGCGTGCCGTCTGGCCGAGGGTCCGAGCCTGACGACCGTCGGTGCCCGGCACGGTGATGACGAGGTTGCTGCCGTCGATGATGACCTCGGACCCGGAGACGCCGAGGCCGTTGACGCGCTGCTCGATGATCTGCTTCGCGCGGTCGAGCTGGTCCTTCGCCGGCGCGGCGCCGTCCGGGGTGCGCGCGGTCAGGGTGACCCGTGTGCCGCCCTGCAGGTCGATGCCGAGCTTGGGCTTCGCGCCTCCGCCGCCCGTGAAGAACACGAGGACATAGACGATGACTATGAGCAGCATGAATGCGCCCACGATGACCAGGGGCGGGGTCTCGCGTTTGGACGGTGCCACGAGTGCAACGACTCCTCGGTGAAGCGGGGGGACGCCGTCGGGGTGCCGACGGTCCGCAGACAGGCTACGTGGCGCCCGGGCACACCATCACCGGCCGTCGTCGTGAGACGACCGCCGGGGTGCGCAGCGACGCGACGTTCCGGTCAGCGCTCCCGCTCGGAGTCCTTCTCCAGGGCGACGGTGTGGTCGGCGTCGATGCTGCCGCCCTCGGTGTCGTCGCTGGCGGGGCCCGACACGGGCGCACCCGGGTAGGACGCGGCGAGGTCGTCGGCGTGGACGACCTCCCGGACGGCCAGACGGTTCCAGCGGGTGACGTAACCGGTGGCCAGCTCCAGGTCGACGACACCGTCGTCGACGCCGGTCACCGTGCCGTACACGCCCGAGGTGGTCTGCACGCGGTCGCCGACCGACAGCGAGTCCTGCATCTGCTGGGTCTGCGCCTGCGCCTTCTTCTGGCGGCGTGCGGTGAGCAGCATGAAGCCGACCAGGACGATCAGGATGACCGGGAAGAGGAATTCCATGGGGTGACGAACCTCGCGACGAACTCGGGTGGGCGACGCCGCAGCGTGCCGGGACGACATCCAGTGTGCCACCCCACGCAAGAATCGGACGTTCCGGGCACCGGGCCGTCGCGGGAGGTGTTGATCAGACCACGGGGTCGTCGTCGGGGTCGAACAGGGCCTCGCTCTGCAGATCACGGGTCCGCACGCCGTAGGCGCCGGTCATCGCCCCGGCGGGCGGGGTGAGATCGAGGTGATGCCACGCGGCCGCGGTCGCGACCCGGCCGCGGGGGGTTCGGGCGATCATCCCGGCGCGCACGAGGAACGGCTCGCACACCTCCTCGACGGTCGTCGGTTCCTCCCCGACCGCCACAGCCAGCGTCGAGACGCCCACCGGTCCCCCGCCGAAACCTCGGACGAGCGCGTCGAGGACGGCGCGGTCGAGACGGTCGAAGCCCAGCTCGTCGACGTCGTAGACCGCGAGCGCGGCTCGGGCGACCGCGAGGGTCACGGTGCCGTCGCCGCGGACCTCGGCGTAGTCCCGCACACGTCGCAGCAGTCGGTTCGCGATGCGCGGCGTCCCACGGGACCGACCGGCGATCTCGACCGCCGCATCGGGCGCCATCCGGACACCGAGGATCCCGGCCGACCGCACGAGCACCCGGACCAATTCCGACGGCTCGTAGAACTCCATGTGCGCGGTGAACCCGAACCGGTCGCGCAGCGGTCCCGTCAGCGACCCGGAGCGGGTGGTCGCCCCGACGAGGGTGAACGGTGCGACGTCGAGCGGGATGGAGGTGGCGCCCGGCCCCTTCCCCACCACCACGTCGACGCGGTAGTCCTCCATCGCGAGGTAGAGCATCTCCTCGGCCGGTCGGGCGATGCGGTGGATCTCGTCGATGAACAGCACGTCGCCCTCGACGAGGTTCGACAGCATGGCGGCCAGGTCACCGGCACGTTCGAGCGCCGGGCCCGACGTCACCCGGATCGCCGAGCCCATCTCCCCTGCGATGATCATCGCCAGCGACGTCTTGCCGAGGCCCGGTGGGCCCGACAGCAGGATGTGGTCGGGGGTGCCGCCACGGCCGCGGGCGCCGGCGAGCACCAGCTCGAGCTGCTCGCACACCCGCGGCTGACCGATGAAGTCGGCCAACGACTTCGGGCGCAGGCCCGCGTCGAGGTCGCCGTCGGAGGCGACCGTGAACGGACTCACCGCGCGGTCGGTCTCGTCGGGTTCCGGGTCGTACCCGTCGCTCATCGCGTCGTCTTCCCGAGCAGCGCGAGACCGGCGCGCAGGGCGCGGGCGGAGTCGGCGTCGGGGTCGTCGGCGAGCACCGCGGTCACGGCCTTCTCGGCGGCCGGCACGGGGAATCCGAGTCCGACCAGGGCCTCGACGACCTGGTCGCGCACGCTCATCGAGGCGGCCAGACCGATCCCCCCGGAGTCCGTCGCAACGGACTGCGGGCGGTCGACCTTGTCGCGCAGTTCCACGACGAGCCGTTCGGCGACCCGCTTGCCGACTCCGGGGACCGTGCACAGGGCCTTCACGTCGGAGTCGGCGAGGGCCGCACGCAGTGCCGACGGTTCGAGGACCGCCAGCGTCGCCATCGCCAGCCGCGGCCCGACACCGGTGACCGTCTGCAGCAGCGCGAACAGGTCGCGGGCGTCGGGTTCGGTGAACCCGTAGAGGGTCATCGAGTCCTCGCGGACGATCATCGCCGTGAGCAGTGTGGTCTCGGCCCCGCGCTGGACGCTCGCGAGGGTCGACGGGGTGGCCAGCACGCGGTACCCGACGCCGGCGCACTCGATGACGAGGTGGTCGAGGGCGATGTGGATCACCGGCCCGCGCAGTGAGGCGATCACGGCTGCACCCACGACGTCCGCGTTGCACCCGCACCGACCGCCCGCGCCTGCGCGGCGGCGAGGCGCTCGGCCATCGGGCCCCGCCAGCAGTGACAGATGGCGAGGGCCAGCGCGTCGGCGGCATCCGCGGGCTTCGGCTTCGTCTGCATACCCAGGATGCGCGTCACCATCGCGGTGACCTGCGCCTTGTCCGCGCGACCACTACCGGTGACGGCCGCCTTCACCTCGCTGGGGGTGTGGAAACGCACGGGGATGCCGCGTTGGGCGGCGGCGAGTGCGATCACGCCGCCCGCCTGGGCCGTCCCCATGGCCGTGCTCACCTGGTTCTGCGCGAACACGCGCTCGACGGCGACGACGTCGGGATGGTGGGTGTCGAGCCAGTGGCAGGCCGCGGTGTGGACCGCGAGCAGCCGCTCGGCGAGGTCCATCGAGGAGGGCGTGCGCACCACGTCCACGTCGAGGGCGGTGACCGCTCGACCCGCGCCGGACTCCACCAGCGCGATGCCGCACCGCGTCAGCCCGGGGTCGACACCCATCACGCGCACACCGAGACCTCCGGATCGAGACGAACAGTTGTTCGAGATCCTATCCAGCCGGCCCGTCACCGCCGGGGATCGACACGGCGAGTCCTCGGGCCGCGGGAGGATGGACGGCGATGCGATACCGACCCCTCAGTCCCGACGGCCTCGTCGAGGCGTGTGTGGACGCCGTGGACGAACTGCCCGGACGACGGGTGGTCGCGGTCGACGGTCCCGACGCGGCGGACCCCGTCGCGCTCGCCGAGACGATCGCGCTGCGGCTGCGCGTCGGCGGTCGTGCCGCCGACGTCGTCGACCTCCACCACTGGTTGCGTCCCGCGTCGACGCGGATGGAGTGGGGCCGCACCGACGCCGAGAGCTATCGCACCGTTTGGTTCGACCTCGCGGCGATCGGACGGGAGGTGATCGACGGCCTGCGGTCCACGGGCGAATGGCTCCCGCGCCTGTGGGATCCGCAGCGCGACCGCTCGTTCCGGGACGTGCCCAGCCCCGCCGGCCCCGACCAGGTCGTGCTGCTCGCGGGCCCGATGCTGGTCGGCAGCGCGCTCGACATCGACCTCACGGTGGCGCTGCGCATGACGGCGGGCGCACTACGGAGGCGCACCCCCGAGGACGGGCACTGGACGATCGCACCGCTGCTCGCGCACGAAGACGAAACCGGACCGGCCGACATCGAGGTCCGGTGGGATCACCCCGACCGCCCCGCGGTACGGGTGGCGTGAGGACCCCTCAGGCGTCGATCTCGGCGAGGACGTCGTCGGAGACGTCGACGTTGGAGTAGACCTCCTGCACGTCGTCGCAGTCCTCGAGCGCGTCGATCAGCTTGAACACCTTGCGGGCGCCCTCGGCGTCGACGGGGACCTCCACCGACGCACGGAAGCTGGCCTCGGCCGAGTCGTAGTCCATCCCGGCGTCCTGCAGCGCGCTGCGGACCGCGACGAGATCGGTGGGCTCGCTGAGGATCTCGAAGGCGTCACCGAGATCGGTGATCTCCTCGGCACCGGCGTCGAGGACGGCGGTGAGGACGTCGTCCTCGCTCTGGCCGTTCTTCTCCAGGGTGACCACACCCTTGCGGGTGAACAGGTAGGCGACCGAACCGGGATCGGCCATGGTGCCGCCATTGCGGGTCATGGCCGTGCGCACCTCACCGGCGGCGCGGTTGCGGTTGTCGGTGAGGCACTCGATGAGGATCGCGACACCGTTCGGGCCGTAGCCCTCGTAGGTGATGGTCTGCCAGTCGGCCCCACCGCCCTCTTCCCCACCACCGCGCTTGCGGGCGCGCTCGATGTTGTCGTTGGGGACCGACGACTTCTTCGCCTTCTGGATGGCGTCGTAGAGCGTCGGGTTGCCGGCCGGGTCACCACCGCCGGTCCGCGCGGCGACCTCGATGTTCTTGATCAGCTTGGCGAACATCTTGCCGCGCTTGGCGTCGATCACCGCCTTCTTGTGCTTGGTGGTGGCCCATTTGGAGTGGCCGCTCATCGCACATGCCCCTTTCCTCGCACCCGCCGCGACGTCACCGGACTCCGATTCGTCCGCCGACCGGGGATGCGCGCACGCTCGTCCTCAGCGGGCCGAGTCTACCCGCACGTCATCGGCCCTCAGACGTCCGCCGAGACCATGTCGACGAACAGCCGGTGCACCCGGTGGTCGCCGGTGACCTCGGGATGGAACGACGTCGCGAGCACCGTCCCCTGCCGGACCGCGACCACGCGACCGGCCGCGGGGCCGTCCGGGACACGCGCGAGGACCTCGACCCCCGCGCCTGTGTCCTCCACCCACGGCGCCCGGATGAACACCGCCCGCACGGGTCCGTCCTCCAGCCCGGTCATGAGGAGATCGGTCTCGAACGACTGCACCTGCCGGCCGAAGGCGTTGCGGCGCACGGTGATGTCGAGAGCGTCGAGATGACGGGCGTCGGGGCGGGTGTCGAGCACCTCCGAGGCCAGCAGGATCATCCCCGCGCACGACCCGTAGGCGGGCAGTCCGCCGGCGATCGCGTCCCGCAGGGGCTCGAACAACCCGACGAGACCGAGCAGACGGCTCATCGTGGTGGACTCACCGCCCGGCAGCACGATCCCGTCGAGGTCGGCGAGTTCCTCGGGCCGTCGGATCGGGACACCGGTCGCGCCGGCGTCGGCGAGCGCCCAGACGTGCTCGCGGACGTCACCCTGCAGCGCGAGAACCCCGATCCGCGGTGTCACGCGTCCTGACCGGCTCGCCGGGCGTGCTGGTCGGCGGGCATCGGGCGGCCGGTCCGGGCGAGTCCCTCCTGGGTGACGGCGGCGACCATCCGGCCCGCGCGGTCGAAGATGCGCCCCTGTGTCAACGCGCGGCCGTCCTCGGCCGACGGCGACGTCTGGTCGTAGAGGAGCCAGTCGTCGGCGCGGAACGGACGCAGGAACCACATGGCGTGGTCGAGCGAGGCGCTCTGCGGGTTCTCGTCCGGGTGCGCGGCCTGGGCCGAGCCCAGCAGGGTCATGTCGCTCATGTATGCCAGCGTGCAGACGTGGAACACCTGGTCGTCCGGAAGCGGGTGGCGGTATTTGAACCAGACCCGCTGCTGGGCAGCGAAATTGGGGTGGACGACCAGTCTGTCCCGCGGCACGATCCGCAGGTCGAAGTTCTCCCACTCGCGCATCACCGCACGCTCCGGCTCGGTCCTGGTGGTCGCCTCGTCGGGAAGGTCCTCGGGATCGGGCGCCTCCGGCATGCGGTCCTGATGGACCAGGCCCTCCGACGGCTTGCCGAACGACGCCGACATCGTGAAGATCGCCTCGCCCTCCTGGACACCGGTGACCCGGCGGGTGCAGAACGAGCGGCCGTCTCGGATGCGGTCGACGAGGAAGATCGTCGGCGCGTCGGGGTTGCCGGGCCGCAGGAAGTATCCGTGCAGCGAGTGCACGCGGTACTCGTCGTCGACGGTGTGGGTGGCCGACACCAGCGCCTGACCGGCCACCTGGCCACCGAAGGTGCGCTGCAGCTGGCTCGTGTACGCCTTGCCGCGGTAGATGTCGGCGTCGATGCGCTCGAGTTCGAGGATCTCTTCGATGGTCGCCATCAGCCCTGCACCGCCCGGGGATCGTTCGTCACGGTGGACGATCTTCCCATCTCGGCCGCCCCGATCCCGCATCCGCGGCGTCGGATGTGGGTCAGCGCACCATCACGACGACGACGGTGACGTTGTCCCGCGCCCCCAGCGACAGGGTCGCCTGCACGAGTTCGGTCGCCAAGGCCTGCGGGTCGGGGTTCTCGACCCCGGCGTGCTCGGCGACGATCGCGGCGATCTCCCCGTCGGGCAGCTCGCCGGTCAGCCCGTCGGAGCAGACCAGCAGGATGTCGCCCCGGACCACCGGGAACAGGAAGAAGTCGGCGTCGGCGTCCATCCCCGCACCCAGGGCGCGGGTGATGACGTTGCGTCGGGGGTCGACGCGGGCCTGCTCGGGTGTCAGGTACCCGGCGTCGACGAGTTCCTGCACCTGCGAGTGGTCCGCGGTCACCTGGTCGAGGGCACCCTCGGACCAGCGGTAGGTCCGCGAGTCGCCGATGTTGAGCACCAACCACTGGTCGGTGTCCTCGTAGGTGACGAGGACCGCGCCGGTGACGGTGGTGCCCGCGCGTCGACCGTTGCGGGAGGAGATCTCGGCGATCGTCTCCTGCGCGGCGTCGAGGGCTGCGACCACCCCGTCACGCGTGGCGGCCATCTCGCCGAGTTCCACCTCGCCGAGTGCCGTCAGCGCGTTCTCGCTGGCCACCTCGCCGCGGTCGTGTCCGCCCATGCCGTCGGCGAGGAGGAACCGACCGTCGGACACCAGGGCTGCGTCCTCGTTCGTCTCACGGACCAACCCGACGTCGCTGACGGCCGACCACAGCAGGTCGAGATCACCGCGGTGCTGGATTCCGGCGACGGTCGCGTCGCGGATCGGCGCGGCGCTCACCGCGAGGCCGGCCCCGGACGAACCGACCTCGATGCGCGTGTGGTCCCCCGACCCATCCGCAACTCCTACCAGCCGCGCTCGGCGAGCCGGTGCGGCTGCGGCACCTGCTCGACGTTGATCCCGACCATCGCCTCGCCGAGACCGCGCGAGACCTTGGCGAGCACGTCGGGGTCGTCGTGGAAGGTGGTCGCCTGCACGATGGCCGCCGCACGCTCGGCGGGGTTGCCGGACTTGAAGATCCCCGATCCGACGAAGACGCCGTCGGCGCCGAGCTGCATCATCATCGCGGCGTCGGCGGGGGTCGCGATTCCGCCGGCGGTGAACATGGTGACCGGCAGCCGGCCCAGGCGGGCGACCTCGGCGACGAGCTCGTAGGGCGCCTGCAGGTCCTTCGCCGCCCGGTAGAGCTCCTCGGGCTGCAACGAGGTGAGGCGGCGGATCTCGCCGCCGATGGTCCGCATGTGAGTCGTCGCGTTCGACACGTCGCCGGTGCCGGCCTCGCCCTTCGACCGGATCATCGCCGCGCCCTCGGTGATGCGGCGCAGCGCCTCGCCGAGGTTCGTCGCACCGCACACGAACGGGACGGTGAACGCGAACTTGTCGATGTGGTGGGTGTAGTCGGCCGGGGTCAGCACCTCCGACTCGTCGATGTAGTCGACGCCGAGGCTCTGCAGGATCTGCGCCTCGACGAAGTGACCGATGCGCGCCTTGGCCATCACCGGGATCGAGACGGTCGAGATGATGCCGTCGATCATGTCGGGGTCGCTCATGCGCGACACGCCGCCCTCGGCGCGGATGTCGGCGGGGACCCGCTCGAGCGCCATGACGGCGACCGCGCCCGCGTCCTCGGCGATCTTCGCCTGCTCGGGGGTGACGACGTCCATGATCACGCCGCCCTTGAGCATCTCGGCCATGCCGCGCTTGACGCGCGCTGTGCCGGCTCCCGTCGGTGCGGTGCCCTCGGTCGCGTCGGGCCCGTGTCCGTTGACGGTGGTCATCGTGTTTTCGTCTCCTGACGTGCGCCGATCCGGCGCACCATCGAGTGCGTACAGCTGGTGTCCATCGAGAGTTTAGGCGCACGTCCACCGCGCTCACCCACGCGGAGTGCGGGGGCTCACACGTGAGATGTCGAACGAACTGTTCAGGAGGAGACGCGCTCGACGATCTCTAGGTATCGGGGCTCGCGCGCGGTCCCGCCGAGCTGCAGCCATCGGACCGGCCGACGCCCCCGCAGCGCGAGGGTGTCGCGGACGGCGTCGTTGTAGAAGCGGCGCGAGATCATCACGCGCGTCTCGGCGTCGGCGAGCTCGGAGACGAGCTGTGCGCGCAGCGTGGAGTGGTCGACCTGCGACAGCTGCGCCGACACCGTGTTCTCGGCGGCCTCGCGGTCCTCCCGGTCGGCGCGTTCCGCCCGATCGGCCGACGCGATCAGTTCCCGGCCGTCGGGACCGAGGCCGGCGCCGATCGCCCGCGCGACGACCGCGCGCCGCGCCAGGGCGGCGTCGAGCGCCTGCCAGGCCAGGTCGACCCGGACGTGCAGACGGTCGAGCCGGTTGGCCGTCTTGTAGACCCACCCCACGCCCACACCGATGACGACGACGACGATCGCGGTCACGAGGATGGTCAGTGCGGACACCGTCATGGGCGGGTTCTCCTGATCGGGGACACGGGCTCAGTCGCTGACGAACACGGGGTCGGCTCCCACCACCACGGTCTCGTACACCTGCAGGATGCGGTCGGCTATGCGGGACCAGTCGTACCGCAGGGCCACCTCGTGGGCGGTCGCCACCAGTGCGGCGCGGGCCTCGTCGTCGCGGAACAGGTCGATGACGGCCGACGACAGCGCGGCCGGTTCTCCGGCACGCACCAGTCGTCCGGCCCGCCCGTCGTCGAGGACCCGCCGGAAGGCGTCGAGGTCGCTGGCGACGACGGCCGCACCC
The DNA here is from genome assembly GCF_947494875.1 of uncultured Williamsia sp. Taxonomy (GTDB): domain Bacteria; phylum Actinomycetota; class Actinomycetes; order Mycobacteriales; family Mycobacteriaceae; genus Williamsia_A. Next base: position 332,779 of record NZ_CANLWM010000005.1, on the reverse strand, counting down.
GACGCCATCGCCTCGACGAGCACGATGCCGAAACTCTCGCCGCCGAGGTTGGGTGCCACGTACACGTCGGCGGACGCCAGCGCGCGGGCCTTCGTCGCGTCGTCCACCTGCCCCAGGAACTCGAGGTGGTCGGACAGTGCGCCCGCGCGGCGACGCAGCGCGCGTTCGTGTCCCGTGCCCACGACGAGGACCCGCACGTCCGGGATCGCGGCGGCGATCGTCGGCAGCGCCCGCATCAGCACGTCGATCCCCTTGCGGGGCTCGTCGTAGCGACCGAGGAACAGGATCGTGTGGCCGTGGCGGGCGTACCCGTCCAGCGGTCGCGCGTCGGCGAACGCCGACACATGGATGCCGTTGGGGATCTCGACCGCGTCGGAACCCAGCGACTCCATCTGCCAGCGCCGGGCCAGCTCCGAGACGGCGATCTTGCCGACGATCCGTTCGTGGTACGGGCGGAGGATCCCCTGGAAGATGCTGAGCCACAACGACTTCGTCGTGGACGTGTGGAACGTCGTGACGATCGGACCCTGCGCCACCATCAGCGACAGCATCGAGATGCTGGGGGCGTTGGGTTCGTGGACGTGCAGGACGTCGAACTGCCCGTCCCGCAGCCACGTCCGCAGCCGGCGATAGGCCTCCGGCCCGAAGGCCACGCGGGAGACCGAGCCGTTGTAGGGGATGGCCAACGCCGCACCGACCGACACGACGTAATCGGGCAGGTCGACGCCGTCGCCCGCGGGCGCGAGGACGCTGACGGTGTGGCCGCGCTCGATGAAGACCTGTGCGAGCTCGACGACGTGCGCCTGGACGCCACCCGGCGTGTCGAACGCGTAGGGGCAGATCATGCCGATCTTCACGACGCCTCGCCCTCACCGGTCACGCCGAGCTGCGCGCGGCGACGCTGCGACCAGTCGGCCTCCCACAGCGGCTGCAGCATGTGCCAGTCCTGCGGGTGCGCCCCGATGTTGCGGGCGAAGACGTCGGCCATCGCCTGCGTCGCCGGACCCACCCCACCGGAGACGTCGACGGGCGGGTCGCAGGAGATCTGCGACCCGTGGGTGTCGGTGAACCAGTGGTGCACGGGCAGCAGGGCCGCGCCGGTCTCGATCGCGAGCTTGGCCGGGCCGGCGGGCATCCGGGTGGGTTCCCCGAAGAACGTCACCGGCACACCGTGTTCGGCCAGGTCGCGTTCGGCGAGCAGGCACACCACCCGTCCGGCGCGGAGGCGATCGGCGAGCAACGCGAAGGGCGGCGTCTCACCCCCGCTCAGCGGGAAGATCTCGAACCCGAGGCTCTCGCGGTAGGCGACGAACCGCTCGAACAGCGACTCCGGCTTGAGTCGTTCGGCGACGGTGGAGAACCCGCCGATCCGGTTCACCAGCCAGACGCCGGCCATGTCCCAGTTTCCGCTGTGCGGCAGCGCGAAGACGACACCCTTGCCGCGCGCGTACGCCTCCTCGAAGTTGGCGAGGTCCTCCGGCGCGACGTACACGCGGGACGCCGCCTGCGCGAAGTCCACCGACGGCAGTCGGAACGCCTCGCGCCAGTATCGCGCGTAGGAGCGTGTCGCGGCGCGCATGAGCTCGTCGGGGACGTCGGCGGGCTCGACCGCGAGGACACGGGAGAGGTTGCGTCGCAACTGCTCCGGCCCACCGTTCGATCCGGCCCGACCTCCCGCGGCGTCGAAGGCCGCACGGACCCAGGGCTCGGGGAGGCGACGGACCAGCGACCACCCGGCGCCGTAGCCGAGGTCGGCGGCGCGTTCGGCGAGGCTCACCGCGTCGGGTCCTGCTCTCCGGACGGCGCAGGTGCCGGGCTGTCGAGCGGGAGGAGCTCGCGCGCACCCGGCGACCGCGAGATGGACAGCATCCGTTGGCCGACGGTGACGACGCTGCCGACCGCGAGGAGCCACACCGCGACATGGATGAGCCACGGCATGCCGAACTGGCTGAGACCGGCGCCGACCAGGATGATGATGAGGCGCTCGGGACGCTCGATGAGTCCGCCGTTGCCGTCGAGACCGCTGGCCTCCGCGCGCGCCTTGGCGTAGGAGATGACCTGCGAGGTCACCAGGCAGACCATCAGGCCGACGAACAGCACGCGGTGGTCGGTGTGCACCACCGACCACCAGCCGAGCGCCGCGAAGATCGCGCCGTCGGCGATACGGTCGCAGGTCGCGTCGAGCACGGCTCCGAACCGCGTTCCGCCACCGCGTTCCCGGGCCATCGCGCCGTCGATCATGTCGAACATGACGAACAGCCAGATGAGCAACGCACCGATGAAGAGGTGACCGGTCGGGAACAAGGCGACCGCCGAGGCGACCGACGCGACGGTGCCGATCACGGTCATCGAATCGGGTGTGAGACCGGCTTTCAGCAACACCCGCGCGACCGGGACGTTGATCTTGCTCATCCCCGCGCGACCGCGGATGCTCAAAAATCGGGCCATGTCAGTCCCCGACGTCGATCCACGCCTGCGCGAGCAGGCTGCGCGTGTCCCGGAGCAGCTGTGGCATCACCTTGGTCTCGCCGATCACGGTGATGAAGTTGGCGTCGCCACCCCACCGCGGCACCACGTGCATGTGCAGGTGCTCGGCCAGTGACCCGCCCGCCGCGGCACCGAGGTTCAGCCCGACGTTGAACGCGTGCGGGCGCGACACCGACTTGATAGCCCGGATGAGCCGCTGGCTGAAAGCCATGAGCTCGGTGCTCTCGGCCTGCGTGAGGTCCTCGAGGTCGGCGACCTGCCGATACGGGACGATCATCGAGTGACCCGGGTTGTACGGGTACAGGTTGAGCACGCAGTAGACGCTCTCGCCGCGGGCGACGACGAGCCCGTCCTCGTCCGACATCAGCGGGATGTCGATGAACGGGTGGCTCGATCCCGCGGACCCACCGGCCGGCGCCTTGATGGAGCCCGTGATGTAGGACATCCGGTGCGGACTCCACAGCCGGGTCAACCGGTCGGGTTCGCCGGCGCCCTCGTCGCGGATGGAGTCCTCGCTCACGCGGACCCCGGCGCCAGGTTCTCGAACAGTGCCTCCGTGGGCGAGGCGTTGCGGCGGGTGCGCACCCACTCGACGATCGCGTCGACCGCGGCGGCCACGGGCACACCGTTGACCTGGGTGCCGTCTCGGAACCGGAAGCTGACGGCGCCCGCCTGCTGATCGCGGTCGCCGGCGAGCATCATGAACGGGACCTTACCCGTGGTGTGGTTGCGGATCTTCTTCTGCATGCGGTCCTCCGAGGCGTCGACCTCGGCCCGGATCCCGTGCTCGCGTAGGGCGTCGACCACGGACTGCAGGTGCGGGACGTAGTCCTCGGCCACCGGGATCCCGACCACCTGCACGGGCGACAACCAGGCCGGGAACGCGCCCGCGTAGTGCTCGGTGAGCACACCGAAGAACCGCTCGATCGACCCGAACAGCGCGCGGTGGATCATCACCGGACGGTGCTTGGCGCCGTCGGTGCCCGTGTACTCCAGCTCGAAGCGGTCGGGCAGCATCAGGTCGACCTGGATGGTCGACATCTGCCAGGTCCGACCGATCGCGTCGCGGGCCTGCACCGAGATCTTCGGCGCGTAGAACGCCGCGCCCCCCGGGTCGTCGACGAGGTCGAGCCCGAAGCTCGACGCCGCGTCGCGCAGCACCTCGGTCGCCTCGGCCCACGCCTCGTCGGACCCGATGGACTTGTCCGGGTTGCGCGTCGAGAGCTCGAGGTAGAAGTCGTCGAGGCCGTAGTCGCGCAGCAGGTCGAGCACGAACTGCAGCAGCGAGCGCACCTCGTCGCCCATCTGCTCCCGGGTGCAGTAGATGTGGGCGTCGTCCTGGGTGAACCCGCGGGCCCGGGTGAGACCGTGGACCACACCCGACTTCTCGTAGCGGTAGACCGTCCCGAACTCGAAGAGCCGCAACGGCAGCTCCCGGTACGACCGGCCGCGCGAGCGGTAGATCAGGTTGTGCATCGGGCAGTTCATCGGCTTGAGGTAGTAGTCCACCGACGGCTTGCGGATGGTCCCGTCGGCGTTGCGCTCCTCGTCGAGCTGCATCGGCGGATACATGCCCTCGGCGTACCAGTCGAGGTGGCCCGACAGCTCGAAGAGCGAGCCCTTGGTGGCGTGGGGTGAGTAGACGAACTCGTAGCCCGCCTGCGCGTGGCGCAGGCGCGAGTAGTCCTCGAGCTCCTTGCGGATGATGCCGCCCTTGGGGTGGAACACCGGGAGCCCCGACCCGATCTCGTCGGGGAAGCTGAACAGGTCGAGTTCGGCACCGAGCCGACGGTGATCGCGACGCTCGGCCTCGGCGAGCCGCTCGAGGTGGGTGTCGAGGGCCTCCTGCGACTCCCAGGCCGTGCCGTAGATCCGCTGCAGACCGGCGTTGGCCTGGTCGCCCCGCCAGTAGGCGGCCGAGCTGCGGGTGACCTTGAACGCGGGGATGTACTTGGTCGTCGGCACGTGCGGCCCGCGGCACAGGTCGCCCCAGATGCGTTCGCCGGTGCGGGGATTGAGGTTGTCGTAGGCGGTGAGCTCTCCCCCGCCGACCTCCATCACCTCGGGGTCGTCGGCGGACCCCTTGTCGTCGACGAGTTCGAGCTTGTACGGCTCGTCGGCGAGTTCGGCCTTGGCTGCATCGAGGGAGTCGTAGACGCGCCGCGAGAACCGCTGGCCGCTCTTGATGATCTGCTTCATCTTCTTCTCGAGGGCCGCGAGGTCCTCGGGCGTGAAGGGCTCGGCGACGTCGAAGTCGTAGTAGAAGCCGTCGGTGATGGGCGGGCCGATGCCCAGCTTCGCGTCGGGGAACAGGTCCTGGACGGCCTGGGCCAGCACGTGCGCGGTGGAGTGGCGGATCACCGAACGGCCGGCCTCGGTGTCGGCGCGGACCGGCTCGACGTCGACGTCGGAGTCGGGTGCCCATGACAGGTCGCGGAGGTTCCCGTCCGCGTCGCGGACGACGACGATCGCGTCGGGCCCCTTGTTCGGCGCCCCCGCATCCCGCAGAGCGGTCCCCGCCGTGGTCCCGGCCGGCACGCGGACGGATGCGGGCAGGACGTTCTCGGGCACGGCGGTGGCTCCTCGCAGATGTCGGGATGGCCGACACCCATCCGGCGGCGGCCGGATAGATCGTATCGGCCGACGACCGGCGGCCCTCGGGCCGTCGACGTCGGCGGGTGTCAGAAGAGCGGGCTGGCCAACCAGGACCAGTCGATGCCGACCCACCCGGCGGCGAGCTCCAGCGCGCCCAGGATCCACAGGGTGGCGACGACGACCGCGAAGGTGAAGAGCCCGAACAGGAGCTGCACCGACCAGTGCTGCACTTTCAGCCAGTCGGCGAACGCGTCGTACTTCGCGCGGGCGAATCGCAGCAGCCGGTGTGCCCAGGTGAACTCGGTGGCGAGGATGCCGAGGCCGGCGAACACGATCAGCCAGCCGGGACCGGGATACGGGATGAGCACGATGCCGACGATCAGCACGGCGGTGCCCACGACGCCGACGGCGATCCGGTAGGCGAGGTCGAGCGCGGGGCGCTTGGCGAGGGCCTGACGACGACGCTGCAGGCCGTCGGGCAGGAGACTGCCGCGCTCGTCGACGGGATCGGCCTCGCGGGGACGCGTGACCGCGGCCTCGGTCTGATCGGTCATCTCGGGCGTCCTCGCGTCGGCGAACAGGGGGTCCCCACAGGGTACGGAATCGGACACCGCTGACGGTACGGCCACAAGGATGGTGAATCGTCGAGATGGGTGGTCCCGGCTGGGATCGAACCAGCGACCTCCCCGGTGTGAACGGGACGCTCTTCCACTGAGCCACGGGACCGCGCGGAACGACGGTGCGCTCCGACCGGAGCAGAACACTATCACGGTGATTCGGGCGTTCCCGCATCACCGACGCCGTCGCACCCCGATCCCGGCGCGACCGGCGAAATAACGCTCACCAGGCGATTTGTAAGCGGTCCGGGGCTCGGATAGTGTTCGTCTTCGCACCGCGAGGCCCACAAGGCAGCGCGGGCACGCGGATGTAGCGCAGCTGGTAGCGCATCACCTTGCCAAGGTGAGGGTCGCGGGTTCGAATCCCGTCATCCGCTCGGAGGAAGAATTTTCACCGTGGCGGTGTGGCCGAGTGGTGAGGCAACGGCCTGCAAAGCCGTGCACACGGGTTCGATTCCCGTCGCCGCCTCCAGATCGTCAACTCAATACCCGCGCGATTAGCTCAGTGGGAGAGCGCTTCCCTGACACGGAAGAGGTCACTGGTTCAATCCCAGTATCGCGCACCAGGACACGACGACGCCCCCGGAGCCTGCGCTCCGGGGGCGTCGTCGTGTGACCGACGTCAGCCGAACAGGCCGCCGAGGAGGCCACCCAGCAAACCGCCGAGGCCGGTGGTCGGGTCGGTGTCGCCGCCGGCGCTTCCCGTCGAAAGCAGTCCGAGCAGTGCGCTGAGGTCTGACGAGCCCATGGTGAATCCTTTCCCGAATCGGACGCGTCGGTGCGCCCGTCTCCGCGACCGTAAATGTCAGATCACGAACTATGTGTCCGTTTCGTTAAATTTTGTGGACGTTGCGAGTGGTTCGGTCATACCGATATCCGTGGACACACGTCGCCCCCGGCTCTGGACCGGGGGCGACGAGGCTCGACGCGGCCCTCACACTCCGAGCAGGCCACCAAGGCTCTGAAGGAGCTTGACGATCTCGATGACGGTGAACACCTGTTGCAGCGATCCCATGGTGAAGTCCTTTCCCGAACTGTCGCGGGCACGCCCCGCTCGGGTGACGGTAGATCGCCACCGTGAATGAATGGTTCGCTGTTGTGCATGTTGTTTGCAGTCATACATCGTCGGCCGGCAGATGTGACCGCGCAGTACGACGACTCCGGACGCATCCGGAGCCGTCGTGGTCGAACCTCAGCCGAACAGACCGCTGAGCAGCTGGCCCAGCCCGAGTCCGCCGACACCGGCGCTCGGGGCGCCGCCGAGGCTGTTCCACAGGGTGACCAGTGCGTTGATGTTCTCCACAGAGCCCATGATCGATCCTTTCCCGAACGGGACACCCCACGGCGTCCGCACTGCGACCGTAAGTGTCGTATTGCGAAGTAAGGATCCGATTCATCAAAGTTGAGGGTGGTCGCAACTGGTTCGTCCGGTCGCTCAGGCGGCGGTGTGTTCGTCCGCGACGAGAGGTACCTCCCGGACATCTCTCGCGTTCGCGCGGAAGATCGATTCGACCGGGACGTCGAAGACCCGGGCAGCGTTCGCGAGCAGACGGGCCCATCCCCGGTCCCAGTGCGAGACGCCGTTGCTGCCGGGTCGTGTCAGCAGCAGGGCGAACCCGCTGACGTGGTCCTCATTGCCGTCGATCAGCTCCGACAAGCGCAGCATCAGCAGGTCGGCGAGGTACGAGTCCGGCACGAGCGTCCGCTCCACCTGGATCAGTGCCTTGTGCAGCGTGTGGTCGGGGTGGACGGGCGCCACCCACACGAGCGGTTCCGAGAAGCCGAGCGGCCCCATCAGAGCGCGCCACCGCTGCCGCAGCTCCTCGGGTGACGTGAACGGGTCCTCTGCGCTCTCGAGGGGCGGGATCGGGTCGTCGAAGTCCATGTCCGGCAGCCTCACTGCCGCGCGGTCACATGCCAATCCGTCCATCCACAGGGCCCACGGGGTGTGGACAGACCGCTTGACGGGACGGGCTCAGGGTTCTTCTCGAGTTGCGCTGCTCAGCCCTGATCGGCCATCCGGGCGGCACCGTCGCGGATGGCCTCTCGGATGCGGAAGTAGGTGCCGCATCGGCACACGTTGCGCAGTTCGTCGAGTTCGTCGTCACTGATCTCGGTGCCGCGTGCTCGAACCTCGGCCACTGCGGCGACGGCGGCCATGATCTGACCCGGCTGGCAGTAACCGCACTGGGAGACATCGGCGTCGAGCCAGGCCTCCTGCATCGGATGCAGCTCGGCGCCGACGGTCGCCGGAAGTCCCTCGATGGTGGTGATCTCGTCGGTCGAGGTGATGTCGCCGATCCGCACCGAGCACGGGTTGAAGGCCCGACCGTTGATGTGACTCGTACACGCCTTGCACACCCCGATCCCGCAGCCGTACTTCGGGCCCGTGATCCCCAGGATGTCCCGGAGCACCCACAGCACCCGGACGTCGGATTCGACGTCGACCGTTCGGGATCGACCGTTCACTCTCAGTGTGAATGTGGGCATGCTTCCCCTCGTCTCTGCCGGCGCCGACTGGTGTTCACGGCGGATCTAGAACACGTGTGCCAGACCGTCGACGGGCGACGGTGGGAGCACGCTGCGCTTCTTGGGTGTGAACCCGAGCTGTCCATGAGCGATGGGGAACTGCGTGGGAACCACGCCGGTCGCACGGGCGTAGGCGCACGCCACCGCGGCCATCGTCGGGGCCACCGCGAGTTCCCCTGCACCGCCCGGCGACTCGCTCGTCGGCGGCATCACGACCACCGTCAGGTCCAGAGGGCAGTTCCACTGTCGCGTGTAGAAGTAGTCGTCCCAGCTGCCCTCGAGCGGGATGCCGCGATCGAAATGCAGGCCGGCCGTGAGTGTCTGCGCGATACCGTCCATCACCGCTCCCTGCATCTGCGCTTCCAGGCCTCGCGGGTTGACGGCCACGCCGACGTCGACCGCCACGACCACCCGTGTGACGCGTGGACCGGCGATCGCGTTGCGGATGCGGCGCGACGTGGTCGCTTCGGAACAGTCGATCTCGACCAACACCGCTGCGGCCGAACGGTATTCTCCGTGAACGCCCACGCCCTGAGCCACCCCCGGCGGAAGAGTCCGGCCCCAGTCACCGACTCTGGCCGCCTCGCGAAGGCACGCGCGGATGCGGTCGTCCCGGAGAAACTTCATCCGGAACCGGTAGGGATCGAGACCCTGCGCCTCGGCGATGCGATCGATCACCAGCTCGGTCGCGGTGCGCGAGTCCGGCGAGAACACCTGGCGCATACTGCCCGTACGGAACTGTCCGACGTCGAACGCCTGGGAGACGTCCTGCGAGACCGCGCCGACGTCGTACGGCACGTTCTGACTGAGGACATACGACAGTTTGACGAGCGGCAGCAGCGCCAACCCGGGTATGAGGTGCCCGGACGCCGCGACGACATCACCCATCCCGGAACTGAGGTCGAGCTGGACGCAGGAGTGTCGTTGGTCCATCTGGACAACGTCGCGCCCGGACCAGAGCGCACGCACGTGTGAGACGGCCATGGGATGCATGCGTCCGTGCCGGACGTCGTCGGTCCTGTGCACCATCAGCCTGACCGGTTTGCCCATGGCCTGCGAAGCCAGCGCAGCATCCAGTGCGGCGTCCGTGAAGAGGGCGCGCCCGAACGATCCCCCACCGGGTATCACGTTCAGGGTCACGGCGGTCGGCGAGAGACCGAGCTCCGCAGCAATTTCCGCCAACGCGACCGACGGGGCCTTGGCGCATGTCCAGATCTCGGCACGGTCGGCCCGGACGTCGGCGATCGCGCATCCGGGTTCGAGGGCGCTGATGTTGCGGAAGGCGAACCGGAATGTCATGTCGACACCGCCGGAGTGCGGGAGCTGGGGCGGCATGGGCTCCATCGCCCGGTCGAGAGCCTTCCGGACGCTCCTGTCCGACTGCCCGTCGACGGTGCCGGGCCCCCAGTCGACGACGAGTGCGTTCACCGCGTCGATGCATTGCCCGAAAGTCCGTGCGCGTACCGCGACTCCGGTGCGCAGTCTCGCGACATCGGTGACGCCTGGCATCGACCGAACCGCAGCGAGGTTCGCGACCGAGCGCACCGTCCCGTTGACCGTCGGCGCACGCCGGATCATGGTGGGCAAGGCGTCGGTTACGTCGAGATCCAGTGTGAACTTCTTCTGCCCGGTGACCGCTGCGCGAGCATCGACGCGACCGAGCGGACGGCCGATCACGGCGAAGTCAGACGGGTGCTTCAGTGTCACGTGCTCGGCCACGTCCGTACGCGAGGCGGCCCGCTCCGCCATCGACCCGTAGCTCGCCGTGCGGCCGCCCGGACCCATGAGGACGCCGGACCGGGTCGTGACCCTGGTCGGAGCCACACCCCATTCCCGCGCAGCCGCAGCCCGGAGCCGCTGCCGCGCGAGGGCAGCGATCGTCCGGGTAGGTGTGTAGATGGACCGCGTCGAGTTCGACCCGCCGGTCTGCTGGTTGAGCAGGAGGTCCGGCCGCGCCTTCTCCAGGGTCACCACGATCTTGTCGAGGGGCTGGTCGAGCTCCTCGGCGATCAACTGGGTCACCATCGTGGACAACCCCTGGCCCACTTCGGTCCTGGGTAGCGCGAAGTGGGCGACTCCATCGGAGTCCACTCGCAGCGTCGCCATGAGCGCGGTCGGCATCGCTGCATAGGTCAGAAGATCTCCGAGGTCGACCTGGTCACCCGGTTGGGGCGGGGTGGGGCCGGCGTGAGCCCGCGGAGCCGAGAAAGGGTCGAGTAGTCGACCCGCCACCACCAACACGGGCGCGGCGACGGCGTAGGCGAGGAACCGACGACGGCCGACATCCGGGGTCACCGGCTCACCCCGCGCGTCGACGTGCCGACAACGTGCATCGTGGGACCCCCGACCATCGGTATCGAATTCGGCTCAACGTACGGACCGACCTCGCAGCCGTCGGGAACTGTCACCGATGCTGTGACGGGGCCCAGGGTGGGTGTCGGAGGTTGTGTGGCCACCCCATGTGGTGCGCGTGCACGTCGGCCCGAGTGTGCTGTGTTGAGATGTCTCGGTGACGTCCTCAGCACCGACCGTCGAGACGGTCACCGATCCCGCGGACGCCAAGGCCGTGGCATCCGTTGCCGCGGTGACCTTCCCGCTCGCCTGCCCGCCCGGGACGACGACGGAGTCGACCGACGCGTTCGTCGCTGCGAATCTCACCCCGGCGCACTTCGCCGACCACATCACGGCATCCGACCGCGACGTCCTCGTCGCGCGTGACGCGGGTCGCGCGATCCTCGGCTACACGCTCGTCGTGCACTCCGAGCCCTCGGATCCCGAGGTGCGCGAAGTGGTGCCGATGCGTCCGGTCACAGAGATCTCGAAGGTGTACGTCCTCGAGTCCGCCCACGGATCCGGCACCGCACAGGCGCTCGTCGCCGCGTCACTGGACCGTGCGTTCGCGCGTGGCAGTGTCGCCGCCTGGCTGGGTGTCAGCAACGTCAACGTCCGCGCGCAGCGGTTCTACACCAAGAGCGGGTTCCGCATCGTGGGCCGGAAGTCGTTCTGGCTCGGCGGGATCGAGGAACGCGACTACGTGATGGTGCGCGACCTGACCGACGCGGCGGGGTCCCGGCCGGCCTAGCCGGTCTTCTCGGCGAAGCGCGACAGCGCCAGCAGACGAGACGTCGCTCGCAGGTACTTCTTCCGGTAGCCCCCGGCCAGCATCTCCTCGGTGAACAGCTCGTCGAGCTTGCCCCCCGAGACCATCAGCGGGATGTTCGCGTCGTAGAGGCGGTCGGCGAGGACGACGAGGCGCAGCGCGACGGTCTGATCCGGCGCCGCGTGCACGCCCGAGACACACGCCAGCGTCACGCCCTCCACGAGCGCCTTGTACTTCGACGGGTGCAGCGTCCCGAGGTGCTTGCACAGGGCGTCGAACTCGTCGAGCGTGGCGCCCTCGGTGCGCTCGGCCAACTCGGCGAGTTCGGCGTCGGTGTGCGGATCCGGAGCCGGCGGCAGGTCGCGGTGCCGGTAGTCGGGGCCGTCGACCCGGACGGCGTCGAAGACACCGGCCAGCTTGCGGATCTCGCGCAGGAAGTCCTGCGCCGCGAAACGTCCCTCCCCCAGCTGGCCGGGCAGCGTGTTGGAGGTGGCCGCGATCGACACGCCCTTCGCGGTGAGCTCGGTGAGCAGTCGGGACACCAGCATCGTGTCGCCGGGGTCGTCGAGTTCGAACTCGTCGATGCAGATGACGCTGTGCTGCGACAGCCGCTCCACCGATGCGGTGAAGCCGAGGGCACCGACCACGTGGGTCAGCTCGACGAACGTCGCGAACGCCTTCGGCTCGGGCATCTCGTGGAAGATCGACGCGAGCAGGTGGGTCTTGCCGACGCCGAACCCGCCGTCGAGGTACAGACCGACGCCCTGCCCCGGCGTCCGCTTCCCGAAGAGGCTCTTCTTACCCGCGCGCGCCTTCTGCGCCCGCTCGACGAAGTCCCGGCCGGCCTCGACCGCCGCGGACTGCGACGGTTCGTCGGGGTCCGGGATGTAGGAGTCGAAGCTCACGTCGTCGAACATCGGCGGCGGCACCATCTGATGCACCAGGTCCTCCGGCGACACCTGCGGCGTGCGGTCGACTAGACGAGCGGTCATCCGCTGACAGTAGCGACGACATGGACAATGAACGGATGTACCTCGTCCAGAAGGCGACCCAGGTCACAGTCGACGACGCCGAGTTGCGGCGTCTCTACGCCTACCCCGAGCCGGAACACCCCGATCCGCGGTGCCACGTGCGGGTCAACATGGTCACCTCGCTCGACGGTGCCGCGACCCGCGACGGCGCGTCAGCCGGACTCGGCGGGGACGGCGACAAACAGATCTTCGAGGTCCTGCGATCCCTCGCCGACGTCGTGCTGGTCGGATCCGGGACGGTGACGGGCGAGGACTACGGGCCGATCGACGCCGATCCCGCCGACCCCACGGCGCCCACCCTGGCGATCTTGTCGGGGTCGCTGAGCCTCGATCCCGACTCGGAGGCCGTGCGGGCACCGCAGACGACGGTGCTGACCTGTTCCGGAGCACCGGAGGAGCGGCGACGCGCGTTGACCGAGGCCGGCGCGACCCTCGTCGACTGCGGGAGCGACGACGTCGAGCTGCCGCGCGCGTTGGCCCATCTCGCCTCCCGCGGCCGGTGGCGCGTACTCAGCGAGGGCGGTCCCGGCCTGCTCGGTCGCCTCGCAGCGGCCGATCTGGTCGACGAGCTGTGCCTGACCATCGGCCCGACGATGCTCGCCGGGTCGGCCGGACGGATCGCGCACGGTGACGACGAGATCGACCCGCGGCGAATGACCCGGGACCACGTCCTCGCCGACGACGAGGGGTTCCTGTTCACACGGTGGTCGCGGGCCACCGACGACCGCTGACCCGCGGCGGGACGGGCCGCCGCCCGGACGTGACTACAGTCGCCGACATGCGCCCGACCACGACGCCGCGGATCCAGCGACCGCGTCGTCGCCTCAGGGTCGCGCTCTCGGCCCTGGTGGCGATCGGCGTCGTCGCCGGCTGCGCGGTCGGGCCGGACACCGGTCCCCCGCTGATCGTCGACGACGGCGGCGGCGCCGGCCAGACGACCAGCACTCCCCCGCCTCCGCCGACGCTGTCGGCACCCCGGAACGACCTCGCCTGGCGCGCCTGCCCCGGCGATCTCGCCGCTCGGTTCGGACTGCCCGCCCCCGCCGCCGACGTGCGGCTGGACTGCGCGACGTTCGAGGCGTCCGTGACCCCCGGTGTCGCCACGCGTGACACCGTGAACGTGGCCGCGGTCCGCGTCCGGCTCACGTCCACGCCCGCCTCGGGCGCACCGCTCGTCGTCACCTCCGGCACCGACATGCCGTCGGCCGTCGCAGGGCTGCTGATGGCCGACGGACCGGGCCGCGCACTGCTCGCCGATCACCCGCTGGTCGCCGTCGACCGCCGCGGCACCGGCTCGAGCGGCCCCCTCGACTGCTTCACGAGCCAGGAACGGTCCATCGTTCTCGCCAACGGGCTCACCCCGGCGACCCGGGACGTCCAGGCGCGCGGTGACCTGCTGGCCACGACCGCGGGCGAGGCCGCCGACGCCTGCACCGAGACCATCAGCCCCTACCAACTGGCGTTCACGTCGGCGAACGCTGCCGGCGACCTCGAACAGCTCCGTCGGACGTGGGGCGTCGACCGTCTCGGCATCGTCGGTGTGGGGGCCGGGGCGGATGTCGCCCTGGCCTACGCCGGCCTCTACCGCGACCGGGTGGGGCGCCTGATCCTCGACACGCCGACCGCCTACGGCGCCTCGGTGCGCGACCGCGCGCAGCAGGTCGCCGCCGGCACCGACGCCGCGATCGCCGGCTTCTCGTCGGACTGCGCGTCGCAGGGATGCCCGCTCGGCGCCGATCCAGGGGCCGCGATCCGCGCGCTCGTGCAGCAGGGGGCGCAGGGTCGCCTCGGCGACATCACCGACACCGACGTGCTGGCCGCCCTGTCCACCGGGATCGCCCTGACCACCACCGACCGCGCGTCGACGATCACCCGCGTGGCGCGCCTCCTCGCCGGCGGCGAGTCCCCCGCGCTGACCGCCGCGGTCGACCGGGCACGCGCGCTGCGCGGCACCGACGGTCAGCTGCTGTCGCGGTGCAACGACGCGAGCAGCTCGATCGGCCGCACCGACGTGACGGCGCTCCAGCAGGCCTGGCAGAGCCGCTATCCCTACACCGGCACCGACACGGCGCTGTCGCTGCTGCGCTGCTCCGGCTGGCCCGCCGGTCCCGCGGCACCCCGCCCGCTCGGCTTCGACGTGCCCATCCTGGTGCTCACCAGCGGCTTCGACACGATCAACGGCGGCACCGGCGCCGGCGCCCTCACCCCGCTGATCATCACCGCCGGCGGCAGGGCGTCGACCATCACCTACGACGGTCCGGGGTTCTCCGTCACCGCGCACTCCGACTGCGCCGCCGACATCGTGAACCGGTACGCGCGCTCGGGCGACATCCCCCCGTCCGGCGCGTGCCCGTCGTGACCTGCCGCCTCGGCCGGTCACGGCGCGCGTCGTAGTACGGTGCCCGGGTGTCGCTTGACCTCTCTGCGCGCAGAGATGCCCGTCTGTTCCCCGCGATGTCCACCGATCGGATCATCGCGCTGATCCTGTGGCCGATCACCGTCGTGATCGTCCTGCAGCGGTCGATCATCATGGGCGTCAACGGCGATCGCACCGACGACTTCCGCCCGGTCTACGACGCCGCGCTGGCCTTCCTGAACCGCCGCGCGGTCTACGGCGAGAACTACGACACCGTCGACCCGCACTACCTCTACCCGCCGTCGGGCACGCTCTTGATGTCGCCGATGGCCTACATCGACCCCGAACGGGCCCGGTGGATCTTCATCGCGGTCTCCGTGGTGGCGCTCGTCGTGTGTGCCTACCTGCTGATCCGCATGTTCGGTTTCGACGGGCGGTCGGTGGCGTTCCCGATCGTGCTGTTCTTCTTCTTCTGCACCGAGACCGTCGCGCACACACTGATCTTCACGAACTTCAACTCGTTCGTCCTGCTCGGTGAGATCGCCTTCCTCATGCTGCTGCTGGCCAAGCGGGACTGGTGGGCGGGTGTACCGATCGGCCTGACGCTCGCGGTGAAGCCCGTCCTCGCGCCCCTGCTCCTGCTGCCCCTGCTGACGCGACGGTGGCGGGTGTTCGGCGGTGCGATCGGGATCCCGCTTGTTCTCACCGCTCTGGCGTGGCCGCTGTCGGTGGACCCCGTCGACTTCATCAAGCGCACCGTCCCCTATCTGGGGGAGGCACGGGACTACTACAACAGCTCGATCGCCGGCAACGGCGCCTACTTCGGCGTACAGCCGTGGCTGCTCTACGTGCTGCGCATCGCGTTCGTGCTGATGGCCGTGTTCTGCCTGTGGTTCCTCTGGCGGTTCTACCGGCAGACCGACGAGCTCCTGTGGGCTGCCACCTCCAGCGGCGTCCTGCTGGTCACCGTTTTCCTGGTGTCCTCACTCGGCCAGGGCTACTACTCGATGCTCCTGTTCCCCCTGCTGATGACCGTCGTCCGGCCCGGATCGGTGATGCGGGCATGGCCTGCCTGGCTCGGTGTCGTCGGGTGCATGACGTTCGACTCGTTCCTGTCGAAACGCTGGGCCGCGTTCGGGCGGGCGCTGGAGTACAACAAGGTGACCTGGGGCTGGTCGCTGCTCTTGATCACCATCTTCTGTGTGCTGCTGTTCCGGTGGCTCGACCTCCGCGCCCAGCGCGAGACCCCGACCGTGGACAGCCCGCGCGCTACCGTGGATGCATGAGCGTCGATCGCACCAGCAGCACCACTCCCCCCGTCCAGAAATCTGACGACGAATGGCGTGCGCAGCTGACCCCTGAGGAATACCGGGTGCTGCGACAGGCGGGAACCGAGGCACCGTTCGTCGGTGAGTACACCGACACGAAGACCGTCGGTGTCTACCGCTGCCGCGCCTGCGACGCCGAGCTGTTCCGCAGCGAGCAGAAGTTCGACTCGCACTGCGGATGGCCCTCGTTCTTCAGCCCGCTGGCCGGTGACGCGATCATCGAGCACGAGGACCGCTCGATGGGCATGCTGCGCACCGAGGTCCTCTGCGCCAACTGCGGCAGCCACCTCGGTCACGTCTTCGCCGGCGAGGGTTACGACACCCCCACCGATCTGCGGTACTGCATCAACTCGATCTCGATGCGCCTCGAAGAGGCCTGACCCTCACGCCCGTCGCAGACGGGTGAGCACCACCCCGGACGGGAACGCGGTGACCTCCGTCGGCATCCACCGCTGCGACATCGCGCCCTCGAACAGTCGGCGTCCGTGTCCGCGGACATAGGGGTACGTGAAGAGTCGCAGTTCGTCGACGAGGTCCATCGCCAGCAGGTCGTGACACAGCCGGATGCTGCCGGTGCAGACGATGTCGCCGCCCGGTCGCGCGGTGATGTCGCCGATCGCCGCACGAAGGTCACCGCGCAACACCTCCGAGTTGGCCCATCCCGGGTCGTCGAGTGTCGACGAGACGACGTACTTGGCGACGCGATTCAGGTGCGCGGTGACGCCCGTCGTGTCGTCGGTTTTCGGACCCCAGAAGTCCCACATGCCGACGAACGTCTCGCGCCCGACGAGGAACCCGTCGGAGGCGTCGCGTTGCGCGGCGAGCGCGGCGTCGACCTCCGGGTCGTCCTCCCCCGCAGTCGCAAACCAGTCGTCGGTCGCCTCGACGACGCCGTCGACGGTGAGGTTCTGGGTGATGACGAGATCGCGCACGGACGGTCCTCCTGATTCGGCTGTCTTGTGTACAGACCGGACCCGAGAAGGGAACTCATCGATCGCGTCGAGATCAGGGCAATGCGGCGACCAACTGGTCGACCTCGACGCGGGGGCCGGTGTAGAACGGGATCTCCTCGCGGACGTGCAGCCGGGCCTCGGTGGCGCGCAGATCACGCATGAGGTCGACGATGCGATGCAGCTCAGGGGCCTCGAAAGCGAGGATCCACTCGTAGTCACCCAGGGCGAACGACGCGACGGTGTTGGCGCGCACGTCCTTGTACTCGCGGGCGGCCTTGCCGTGGTCGGCGAGCATCTTGCGGCGCTCGGCGTCGGGCAGAAGGTACCACTCGTAGCTGCGGACGAACGGGTAGACGCAGATGTAGGCGCCCGGCTCCTCACCGGCGAGGAACGCCGGGACGTGGCTCTTGTTGAACTCCGCAGGCCGGTGCAGCGCCGCGTTGCTCCACACCGCGGTGCTCGCCCGACCCAGCGTCGTCGACCGGCGGAAGTCGGCGTAGGCACGCTGCAGGTCCTCGATGTGCTCGGCGTGCCACCAGATCATGAAGTCGGCGTCGGCGCGCATCCCGGCGACGTCGTAGAGGCCGCGGACCACGACACCGCTGGTCTCGAGCTTGTCGACGAACTCACGGGTCTCGGCGATCACGTCGGCGCGGTCGTCCGGGAGCTCACCGGGGCGTACCGCGAACACCGAGAACATCAGGTAGCGGACGGTGGAGTTCAGCGCGGCGTAGTCGAGACGGCTCATGTCCCCATCGTGCCACCGGCGTCTCGCCCGTCGGCCGTGAGATGCGCGACGACGCGGGCAGCCGCGACCGTCGCCCGGGCGATGCAGGCAGGGACACCGACACCGGCGTAGGTGGCACCGCATGTGGCGACCCCGTCCGGCAGCGCCGCATCGGCCCGGGCGACGAGGCCGAGGTGTCCCGGCCCGTACCGCGGGAGTCCGACCGGCCACCGCTGGACGACGCCGTCGAGGACCTCGTCCGTCCGGGGTGCCCGACCGCCCGCCAGCGTGCACACGAGGCCGAGATCGTCGACGGCGGCGGAGATCAGGTCGCCGTCGGTGATCGCGTCGACCGGGTCGCCGAGACGCCCGAAGGACACCCGCACCAACCGCGGTCCGGCACCCAGATGCGGCCACTTCTGCGACGACAGGGTGATCGCCTTCGCGGTGGTCGCCTCCCCCGTCGCGACCAGGACACCCGAGTGGTCGGGCAGGGTCACCGTCTCGTCGAGCGCGAGCACCACCAAGGCCGATCCGGCGACCTGGACCTGTGCGAGCTCGGACATCGACTGCGCCGCGACGGGTTCGAGCAGTCGGGCCGCGGTGGGCGCCGGCACCGCCAGCACGACCGCGTCGCACACGAGGTCCGGCTCGCCCCCGACGGTCATCACCCACCGGTCCCGGTCACGGTGGAGCGCGGTGACCGGCGCGTCATAGCGGGGTTCGACCCCGGCAGCGTCGACGAGGGCGTCGACCAACGTTCGGTAACCGCCGTCGAGGGCACCGAAGATCGGCGCGTCCGACGGCGGCGGCAGCACCGCGGCGATCGCCGCACCGAGGCTGGGGGCGCCGGCGTCGAGGCGTGCCGCGATCTGCGGGAGCGCGGCGCGCAGTCCGATGTCGTCGGCGCGAGCGGAGTACACGCCCGACAGCATCGGGTCGACGCTGCGGTCGACGACGGAGCGGCCGAACCGGCCACCGACGAGCGCACCGATCGCCACGTCGTCACCGGGTGTCCACGGCAGGGGGCGGTCGGATTCGGCGGCCATCGACGCCAGGTCGGCCGCGTCGGCGACGTCGGCGACGGCATCGGGCCCGGCCGGGATCCCCATCACCGTCGGCCGGGGAAGCGGATGCAGCGCACCCCGCGCGAGCACGGCCGGGCGCCGTCCCGTCGGGGTCACGACGTGCTCCGACAGCCCGAGTCGGTCGATGAGTGCGACTGCCTCGGGTCGTCGCACGATGAATGATTCGGCACCGGCGTCGACGGAGACACCCGCGACCGTCCGTGCGGTCAGCAGTCCCCCGGGCCGCGACGATCCCTCGAGGACGTCGATGCGGGCCGTCGGACCGAGCGCATCCCGCACCGCCAGCGCGGCGGTCAGCCCGGAGACGCCCGCACCGACGACGGCGACGCGGGGGCCGTCCGTCATGCGGTGTGGACGAGCTCGACGATCCGGGTCAGCACGTCGGGGTCGGTGGTCGGCAGCACCCCGTGGCCGAGGTTGACGATGTGCCCGGTGGCGCCGGCGGCGATGGCGGCCTCGCCCTCGGCCAGGACCCGACGGACCTCGGCCTCGACGACCTCCCACGGCGCGGACAGGATGGACGGGTCGATGTTGCCCTGTAGCGCTTTCCCGGGTCCGACCCGGCGCGCGGCGTCGTCGAGCGGGATCCGCCAGTCCACCCCGACGACATCGGCGCCGACGGCACCCATCTCGTGCAGCAGCTCGCCCGTGCCGACACCGAAATGGATGCGGGGCCGTCCGTACTCGGCGACCTCGGCGAGCACCCGCCGGGTCTGCGGCGCGACGAACCGCCGGTAGTCGGCCAGCGACAGCGCACCCGCCCAGGAGTCGAACAGCTGGACCGCGTGGACGCCGGCGTCGAGCTGGACGCGCAGGAAGGTGATCGTGATGTCGGCGAGGGCTCCGAGCAGTCGCTCCCACGTCTGCGGGTCACCGTGCATGAGGGCCTTGGTGCGCTCGTAGGTCCGGCTGGGGCCGCCCTCCACCAGGTACGACGCCAGGGTGAAGGGAGCTCCCGCGAACCCGATGAGTGCGGTCTCCTCCGGGAGCTCGGCGAGGATCGCGTCGATCCCCTTCGCGATGGAGCCGACCTCTCCCGGGATCAGGCGTGGGATGGCGTCGACCGCCGCGCGGTCCCGGACCGGCGACGCGATGACGGGTCCGGTGCCGGCGACGATGTCGAGATCGATCCCGGCGGCCCGCAGCGGCACGACGATGTCGGAGAAGAGGATGGCGGCGTCCACACCGTGGCGGCGCACCGGCTGCAGGGTGATCTCGGCGAGCAGCTCGGCGTCGAAGCAGGACTCCAACATGCCGCGGTCGACGCGGATGGCGCGGTACTCCGGCAGCGACCGCCCGGCCTGTCGCATGAACCAGACGGGGCGACGGGACGGTGTGGCGCCGGTCGCGGCCGCGATGAGGGGCATACGGCGCACGGTGCCCGGCGTCTGCTGCGTCTTCACGCCCCCATGGTCCCACGGCGCACACCCGTCACCGCCCGGCGCGCCTCCTGCGGACACGGGGCGGCGCGGCCTACCGTGCTGACGTGACCTCATCCGGGGCTCGCACGGAGCCCGACGATTTCCGTAGCGCCGTCGATTCGATGCACGCTGCGCGTATCCGCCCCGACATCGAGGTCGGCAGCATTCGTCCGCCCCAGCGACTCGCGCCCTTCAGCCATGCGATCGGGGCGGAGGTCCGCACCATCGACCCCGACTCCGCGCCCATCCCGACCGACTCCGACGGCAGCGCGTTCGGACGGTTGATCCTGCTGTACGACCCCGAGGGGCAGGACGCCTGGAACGGCACTATGCGCCTGGTCGCGTTCATCCAGGCCGAGGTGGAGGCCGCTCTGGCGACCGATCCCCTGTTGCCGGAGGTCGCCTGGAGCTGGCTCGTGGACGCGCTGTCGGCAGAACCGCTGTCGGAGTCGAGCATGACCGCCCTCGGCGGCACCGTGACCTCGACGACGTCGGTCCGCTACGGCGACATCGCCGGTCCGCCACGCGCCCACCAGCTCGAGCTGCGCGCGTCGTGGACGGCTCTGTCGGTCGACCTCGCGGCCCACGTCGAGGCGTTCTGCGACGTCCTGTCCCTGGCCGCGGGTCTGCCGCCGAGCGGTGTGACGACACTCGGTGTCGGCGACCGCGTCACCTGACGCGGATGACCACTCCCGCCGGTGGCGATCCCGGCTCCGAACCGGACGCACCCGAGACACCCGACGCCGAGCCCACCGAGGCCGAGCCCACCGTCGTTCCTCTGGACCGCCCGGTCGACGGCGTCCCGCCGTTGCTGTCGCTGCCGGAGGAGTTCGCCGACGCCGCCCGCCGCCTCGCCGACGGTGAGGGACCGATCGCGCTGGACACCGAGCGGGCCTCGGGCTTCCGGTACTCCAATCGCGCCTACCTGATCCAGATCCGCCGTCGCGGGTCCGGATCGTTCCTCGTCGACCCGATCGACCACCCCGACGCGCTCGGGCCGCTCGTCGAGGTGCTCGACGGACCGCAGTGGGTGTTGCACGCCGCCGACCAGGACCTGCCCTGCCTGCGAGATCTCGGCTTCGTGTGCGCCGACCTCTTCGACACCGAGTTGGGCGGACGCCTGCTCGGGCTCCCCCGCGTCAACCTCGCGGCCATGGTCGCCCACTTCCTGGGCATGGGTCTGGCCAAGGGCCACGGCGCGGCGGACTGGTCGAAACGGCCTCTGCCCGACGACTGGCTGAACTACGCCGCACTCGACGTCGAGGTCCTGGTCGAGCTGCGCGATGCCGTGGCTGCCGCACTGGACGACGCCGGCAAGACACGCTGGGCCGTCGAGGAGTTCGACCACGTCCGCACCAAGCCCGAGCCGCCGCCGCGACCCGACCGGTGGCGTCGGACGTCCGGACTGCACACCGTTAAGGCCCCGCGTGTCCTCGCCGCCGTCCGCGAACTGTGGACCGCGCGTGAGCAGGTCGCCGAGCAGCGGGACATCGCGCCCGGCCGTGTCCTGCCCGACTCCGCAATCGTCGCCGCCGCGACCGCCGGACCGGCCTCGGTCGACGAGTTGACCGCGCTGCCGGTGTTCGGCGGCCACCGGCAGCGCCGCTCCGCGCGCAGATGGTTCGACGCGCTGGACCGCGCGCGCCGACTCCCCGACTCCGAACTCCCACCGCGGACCGCCCGCAGCGTCGGGCTCCCCCCGGTGAACCGGTGGTCGAACCGCAATCCGGCGGCCGCCGAGCGGATCGCCGCGGCACGGCCCGCGATGGCCGCCCTGTCGGAGCAGGTGTCGACCCCGGTCGAGAACCTTTTGCAGCCGGACGTGCTGCGTCAGATCTGTTGGGACGGAGTCGAACCCGCGACAGATGACGCGGTCGCGGAACGGTTGCGCACACTCGGCGCCCGCCCGTGGCAGGCCGAGGTCTGCGGTCCGGTCATCGCCGAGGCGCTCAGCACGGCAGGGGCCGACGCGCCGGAGGAGTGACCACGTCTCAGCGAGCGGTGACGTCGTCGGTCAACGGCGACGACTGCATCGTCGCGACGGTCGCCGTGATCCCGCGTGCGAGATCCTGTGCGGTGAGGCCCAGTTCGGCGAGCAGTTCACCGCGTGAGGCGTGCTGCAGGAAGTCCTGCGGGATACCGCGCTGCTGGATCGCGACGTCGACGTTCTCGGCGTGCAGGCGCGCCGCGACAGCAGACCCCGCACCGCCCTGGACCCCCGAGTCCTCGAGGGTCACGACGAGCCGGTGCTCGCGGGCCAACGCGACGACGCTGTCCGGCACGGGCAGAACCCACCGCGGGTCGATCACGGTCGCCCGGATGCCCTGCTTCGACAGACGCTCTGCGGTGTCGACGGCGAGCGCACAGAACGCGCCGACGCCGACGATGAGGACGTCGGCCGGATCCGACCCCGACGCGCGGTGCAGCACGTCGACGCCATCCTCGAGACGTTCGACTGCTCGGATGTCCTCGGGGACAGCGCCCTTCGAGTAGCGCAGGGCGGTCGGTCCGGTGTCGGTGTCGAGCGCCTCGCCCAGTTCCTCCCGCAGGCGCACGGCGTCGCGCGGTGCGGCCACGCGCATCCCCGGCACGATCGCCATGAGCGACAGGTCCCACATGCCGTGGTGGCTCGGACCGTCCGGGCCGGTGACCCCGGCGCGATCGAGCACGAGGGTGACCGGCTGCTTCAGCAGCGCGACGTCCATCAGCAGCTGGTCGAACGCGCGATTCAGGAAGGTGGAGTAGATGGCGACGACGGGGTGCTTGCCACCGAGCGCAAGGCCCGCAGCCGACGTCAGCGCGTGCTGCTCGGCGATGCCCACGTCGAACATGCGGTCCGGGAAGCGCTCCGCGAACGGCGCGAGACCCGTGGGCCCGGCCATCGCGGCCACGACGGCGACGACATCCTCGCGGCGTGCCGCGGCCTCGACCAACGCGGCCGAGAAGACCGAACTCCAGTCCTGCGGCGGCACACTGGTGGCTCGACCCGTCCGCGGATCGATGATCCCGATGCCGTGCATCTGGTCGGCCTCGTCGTTCTCGGCCGGCGCGTAGCCCATGCCCTTACGGGTGACCGCGTGCACGATGACCGGCCCGCCGAACGACTTCGCATGCGCCAGAGCGTTTTCCATCGCATCCCGATCGTGGCCGTCCACCGGGCCGACGTACTTGATGCCGAGGTCGGTGAACATGGCCTGCGGGGCGAGGAAGTCCTTCACACCGCTCTTCATGCTGTGCAGCACCGCGTAGGCGAGAGACCCGACCATCGGGACACCGGTGAGCATCTTGCGGGCCTCACCGAGCACCTTCTCGTAACCGGGCTGCAGTCGCAGAGCGGCGAGATTCTTGGCGAAACCACCGATCGTCGGTGCGTAGGAGCGGCCGTTGTCGTTGACCACGATCACGACCGGCCGGTCACCGGCGGTGATGTTGTTCAGCGCCTCCCAGCACATGCCACCGGTGAGGGCGCCGTCGCCGACGATCGCGACGACGTGACGGTCGAGACCGTCGAGTTCGAAGGCCTTGCTGAGTCCGTCGGCGTAGGACAACGCCGCCGACGCGTGTGACGACTCGACCCAGTCGTGCTCGCTCTCGGCACGCTCCTGGTAGCCGGTGAGGCCGCCCCGCTGACGGAGCGTGTCGAACGCCTCGCGGCGACCGGTGACGATCTTGTGGACGTACGACTGGTGCCCGGTGTCGAAGATGACCGCGTCGTGCGGGGAGTCGAACACCCGGTGGACCGCGAGCGTCAGCTCGACGACGCCGAGGTTGGGACCGAGGTGCCCGCCGACGGCCGACACCTTGTCGATGAGAAAGGCGCGGATCTCCGCGGCGAGCTCGTCGAGCTCGTCAGCGGTGAGGGTCCGCAGGTCTCGCGGTGACCCCACGCGTTCCAACACGCCCATCGTCGTCGACGCTCCCTTCCGTGTACGGACGCCCCGCCCGCACACATCGTGTCGATCAGTCTACGGAAACGAGCGCTGCCACAACCTCGACGTGATGGGTCAGGCCGAACGCGTCGACGGCGACCACACTCTCCACCTCGTAGCCCTGCTGCGCGAAGAGACCGAGGTCACGGGCCGCGGCCGCCGGGTCGCACCCGACGTGCACCACCACCCGCGGGCGCGCAGCGGCGATCCCGGCGACGACATCGGCACCGAGACCCGACCGCGGCGGGTCCGCGACGACGACATCCGGGCCCGGCAACGACCCCAGCGCCGGGCCGACGGGACCCCGGTAACAGGCGATGCGGTCGTCGTCGGCGAAGGTCTCCCGCGCCGCCGCGACGGCGTCGGCATCGGACTCGACGACGGTGACGTGGTCCAGCGACGGCAACGCGTCGACGAGGGCACCGGCGAACACCCCGACACCGCCGTAGAGGTCCCAGGCGCTCGTCGCGCCCGGCGCCGCGTCGCGGGCCATGCCGGCCACGAGGGCGCTGTAGGCGTCGGCACCATGGACGTGGGCCTGCCAGAAGCCGGCCACCGGCACCGACCACAGGCGGTCGCCGACGCGACGCTGCACGTGACTCCCGCCGGCGACGACCCGCGGCGCCACGCGGGGTTGCCGCGATCGAGACCGTTGCGACCGCGCGCGTGCGGAGCCCGCTCGCCGGGCCTCGGGCGCTCGTTCGGCGAGGTGCACGGTGCCGTCGTCGCCGCGCACCGCGACGACCTCGGCGCCGGGTGTCCACGACCGCTCCCCGACCGCCTCGACGATCTCCGCGACCGGTTGCGCGCATCGCGCGCCGGTGACGACGTCACCACCCGCACGGACGTGGTTGCCGGCGACGCCGGCGGCATCGACCGGCATGCGGACGCGGGTGCGGTACCGGGACGTCGGGTCGAGTACCTGCACCTCCAGGGCCGCGACGACCTCGTCGGGCAGCTTGCCGATCCGCGCCAGCACGTCACGCACCGCGGTGGCCTTGATGCCGGCGGCGGCGGTGTCGTCAGCGTGGGCGAGGTCGCAGCAGCCGGCGCCCGCCCCGGCCGCGGGACACCGCTCGCCGACACGGTGCGGTGAGGCGTCGAGGACATCGACGACGGTCGCGGTGAGGTACGACGACCGCCGGTCGTCGTCGACACGCACGCGAACGCGTTCGTCGGGCAGGGCGCCACGGACGAAGACCACGCGGCCGTCGTGGCGGCCCACCATCACGCCGCCGTTGCCCGCGCGCAGGCCGTCGAGGTCGACGAGGTCACCGACGCCCGGGGCGGCGGGTCCGGCCGTCACGGGATGCGGTCGTCGGTGGACATCGCCGCGGGCGGGATGTCGACCACGC
The DNA here is from genome assembly GCF_947494875.1 of uncultured Williamsia sp. Taxonomy (GTDB): domain Bacteria; phylum Actinomycetota; class Actinomycetes; order Mycobacteriales; family Mycobacteriaceae; genus Williamsia_A. The sequence continues at coordinate 307,263 of NZ_CANLWM010000005.1, read as the reverse complement.
CGCGACGGGAGTCGCCGGGCGCCTGGTAGTCGCGGTCGTTGTCCTTGCGCCGGTCCGACGACGACAGCTGCCACGGCACCGACGTCACCATCACGTTCGGTTCGAAGAGCAGACGCCCCTTGAGTCGAAGCGCCGACTGGTTGTGCAGGATCTGCTCCCACCAGTGGCCGACGACGTACTCCGGGATGAACACGGTGATGACGTCGCGGGGAGAGTCGCGTCGGATACGCCGCACGTAGTCGATGACCGGACGCGTCACCTCGCGGTACGGCGACGCGATGACCTTCAGCGGCACGGTCAGCTCACTGGCCTCCCACTCGGCCACGAGTCGCCGGGTGTCGCGGTCGTCGACGTTGACCGTGATCGCCTCGAGGGTGTCGGGACGGGTGGCACGGGCGTACGCAAGGGCCCGCTTGGTGGGCAGGTGGATCCTCGAGACCAGCACCACCGAATGCGTCCGGCTCGGCAGCACGACCTCCTCGTCGGTGGTGTCGAGTTCGTGCTGCACCGAGGCGTAGTGCCGGTGGATGAGCTGCATCAGTCCGAAGATCGCCACCATCGCGACGATCGCGATCCACGCACCCGCCAGGAACTTGGTGATGAGGACGATGATCAGCACCGTGCCGGTCATGAGCAGACCGATCGAGTTGATGACGCGCGAGCGTTGCATGCGGCGACGGGCCTGAGGATCGGACTCGGACCGCAGGTGACGCGTCCAGTGCCGGACCATGCCGATCTGCGACAGCGTGAACGACACGAAGACACCGACTATGTAGAGCTGGATCAGCGCGGTGACCTGCGCACCGAACGCGACGACGAAGGCGATCGCGGCGACCGCGAGGAAGAGGATGCCGTTGCTGAAGGCGAGTCGATCGCCGCGGGTGTGCAGCTGACGGGGCAGGTAGCGGTCCTGGGCGAGCACCGACCCGAGGACCGGGAAGCCGTTGAAGGCGGTGTTCGCGGCGAGCACGAGGATCAGGGCGGTGACGGTGGTGACGAAGTAGAACCCCGGGGTGAAGTCGGCGAACACCGCGTGGGCGAGCTGCGCGACCAGGGACTTCTGCTGGTAACCGTCGGGCGCCCCGACGAGGTCGGCGGCGGGGTTCTCGACGTACTTCGCGCCGATCTTGCGGGCCAGCACGATGATCCCCATGAGCAGCACGATGGCGATGCCACCGAGCAGGAGCAGCGTCGTGGCGGCATTGCGCGACTTCGGCTTCTGGAACGCGGGCACGCCGTTGCTGATGGCCTCGACACCGGTCAGCGCGGCGCACCCGGACGAGAACGCACGCGCGATGAGGAACACGAAAGCGATGCCGACGAGGTGGCTGTTCTCGGCCTTGACCGTGAAGTCGGCGGTCTCCGATCGCACCGAGTCGCCGAGGACGAAGATCTGGACGAACCCCCAGATCAGCATCACCACCATGCCCCCGATGAACGCATAGGTGGGGATCGCGAACGCGGTGCCGGACTCTCGGATGCCGCGGAGGTTGACGCTGGTCAGCAGCACGATCGCCACCACGCAGAACAGCACCCGGTGTTGCTCGACGAACGGGATCGCCGACCCGATGTTCTCCGCCGCCGACGAGATGGAGACGGCGACGGTGAGGACGTAGTCCACGAGCAGCGCGCTGCCGACGGTCAGCCCCGCCTTGGGCCCCAGGTTGACCGTCGCGACCTCGTAGTCGCCACCGCCCGAGGGATAGGCGTGCACGTTCTGCCGGTAGCTGGCCACCACGATCGCCATGACCAGGGCGACGGCGAGGCCGATCCACGGCGTGTAGGCATACGCGGACAGTCCGGCGACAGACAGGACGAGGAAGATCTCCTGCGGCGCGTACGCCACCGACGACATCGCGTCGGACGCGAAGACGGGCAGAGCGATCCGCTTGGGCAGCAGGGTGTGCCCGAGCTTGTCGCTGCGGAACGGACGACCCAGCAGCAGTCGTTTCGCCGCGACCGAGACGGTGGACACCGTGGACACCAGGCAACCTTAGACGCGGACTCACGATGGTCGACGGCGGGCGGTAGCGTTCGCCGCAGGTGTGGACCGTCGCCGCGGTCCACGGGGAGCGATCGGCCGCCGGATGAGGAGCACAGACACGTGCGGGTAGTGATCATGGGCTGCGGCCGCGTGGGGTCGTCCCTCGCGCAGGCCCTCGACAACAAGGGCCACACGGTCGCCGTCGTCGACCGCGAGGACTCCGCGTTCCGACGGCTCAGCCCGTCCTACGGCGGTACCACCGTCCGCGGCGTCGGCTTCGACCGCGACGTCCTCGAGGCCGCCGGGATCGCCGAGGCCGACGCGTTCGCCGCGGTCTCCTCCGGCGACAACTCCAACATCATCGCCGCGCGCGTGGCGCGGGAGACGTTCGGCGTCGAACGCGTCGTCGCCCGTATCTACGACGCGAAGCGGGCCGCGGTCTACGAGCGGCTCGGCATCCCCACCGTCGCGACGGTGCCGTGGACGACGCAGCGGTTCGTCGCCGCGCTGGGCGTGGGTGACGCCGCGACGGCGTGGCGCGACCCGTCCGGACAGGTGCTCGTCACCCAGATCAGCGTGCACGAGAGCTGGATCGGGCAGACCGCGAAGGTGTTCCAGGAGGAGACCGGCGCGCGGATCGCGTTCATCAGCCGGGTCGGCGCGTCACTACTGCCCGAGCCCCGCACCGTGCTGCAACAGGACGACACGGTGTACGTCGCCGTCCTGCGGGACCGCCGCGACGAGGCGCTCGCCATCGCCGGGGCACGGCGGGAGGGCGGGGAATGAAGGTCGCCATCGCCGGCGCGGGCGCCGTCGGCCGGTCCATCGCGCGCGAACTCATCGGCGGCGACCACGAGGTCGTGTTGCTGGAACGGCGTCGGGACAACATCGACGACGAGGCGGTGCCCGGCGCCACCTGGGTGCACGCCGACGCCTGCGAGCTCGACAACCTCGAGCAGGCGCAGTTGCAGACCTTCGACGTCGTCGTCGCGGCCACCGGTGACGACAAGGCCAACCTCGTCGTGAGCCTTCTCGCCAAGACCGAGTTCGCCGTGGGACGCGTCGTGGCCCGCGTCAACGACCCCCGCAACGAGTGGCTGTTCGGCGAGGACTGGGGCGTCGACGTCGCGGTGTCCACCCCGCGGATCCTGGCGTCCCTGGTGGAGGAGGCCGTCTCCGTCGGTGACCTCGTACGCCTGATGACTTTCCGTCAGGGGCAGGCCAACCTCGTCGAGATCACGCTGCCGCAGGACACGTCGTTCGCGGGCAAACCCGTCCGCAAGCTCGTCCTGCCCCGCGACGCCGCGCTGGTGGCGATCCTGCGGGGCGGCCGGGTGATCGTCCCGCAGCCCGACGACCCGGTCGAGGGCGGCGACGAGCTCGTGTTCATCGCACCGGCGGAGGTCGAGGACGACCTGCAGGCCGCGATCCTGCAGTCCTGAACCGTTCGGCTCAGCGGGCCGGCGGCGCGCCCGACCCGGCGCCCTGGTCGGCCACGGGATCGCCCTCGGTGGCGTCGTTCTCGGACTCCTCGGTCCGTTCGGCCCACCGCACCAGCAGCACGGTCGCGAGCGCGGCGACGGCTGTCAACGGCCAACCCATGCCGATCCGTGCGGCTGCGAGCCACCCCGTCTGGTCGGAGTCGTACAGGGACGACTGCACGACGTACCGCACCGCGAAGAGCACGGCCCACACCGCGGTCGCCAGGTCGTAGGCGAGCAGGGTCCGGCGGTGCTTGCGCCACGCGGTCCCGTTGCCGTTTACGACATTCCAGATCACGCCGACCAGCGGCCAACGCACCAGGATCGACAGCACGAACGCCCCGGCGTAGACGAGGGTGCTCCAGATGCCGAAGAGGAAGAAGCCCTTTGCGTCGCCGGTGCGGTGGGCGATGAACGCGCAGATGGCGACGCCGAACACCCCGGACACCGCGGGCTGCACCGGTTCCCGGCGGACGAGCCGCACGACCGCGATCAGCACGGCCACCGCGAGCGCGGCGACGATGGCCGGTGTCAGCGAGGCCAGGGCGTTGACGGCCACGAACACGACGATCGGGACCGTGGAGTAGATCAGGCCTGCGACGCCGCCCATCTGCTCGAGCAGGGTGGGGACGGCCTCGCGGACATCCTCCGATGCGGTGGCCGGCTCGTCGGCCGACGCGTCTGCGGCTGCGTCCGACCCGGAACGGTCAGTCGTCACCGAGGAGCTCGTAGTAGGGGTTGTAGACGACCTTGACGCCGTCCTTCACCCCGAGACGACCGCGGACGGTCAGCTTGCGCCCCGGCTCGATGCCCGGGATGCGGTTGCGGCCGATCCACTTGAGGACGACGACGTCGGTGCCGTCGAAGAACTCGGCGACGACGCCGGTCTTCGCGGCCTTGGAACAGGTCTGCACCGAGCGGAGCTCGCCGAGCATGCTGACCTCCTCGCCCTGCCCGCAGTCGCACGCGCGCTGGGCGCCGGTGGCCTGGGACTGTTCGGAGATCTGCTCTGCGTCGAGCTCTTCGAGGTCGGCGGTGAGTCGCTTGCTCAACCGCTTGAGGTATCCGGCGGCGGTCATGCGCGGCCTCCGGTGTGCGTGACGGGAACGATCATTGCGGGCCTCCGGCCACCGATCATCATCACCCTTCTCAGGTCCCGGCGACGCCGCGTCGAGACGTCTCGACAGCGGCACCCTGCCGCCGTCGGACCCTCAGGGTAGACCCCGCGCAACGTGCGCACCACCTACGGGGGACCATCGTCGGATGCCCACCACCGACGACGCCGAGCGGGCTGTGCCGATCACCGCTTCGTCGCTGGTCACGATGCCGGGAGCCGGTTCCGACGGCGACTACGCGGCCCGTGCGACGGCCCCTCTCGCCGACGCCCTCGCGGTGCCGGCGATCGCGGTGGACCCGGGACCGTCGGGGATCGTCGCGACGTACCTCGCCGCGCTCGACGAGGCCGCGACGCGGGGGCCGGTGATCGCGGCGGGGATCTCGATCGGTGCGTGCGTCGCGGTGCACTGGGCGGCAGCGCATCCACGGTCGTGTGCGGCGGTGGTCGCGGCGTGCCCGCCGTGGCACCCCGGCGGCGACGGCGGCACCTCCCCCGCGGCCACGGCCGCGCGCATCACGGTCGCCGAGATCGACCGCACCGGACTCGCGGCCGCGACGGCGACGATGCGCGCGTCCAGTCCTGCATGGCTGGCCGACGAACTCGGCCGGTCCTGGACGGTCCTCGGGGATCTGCTCGCGCCGCATCTGCGTGAGGCGGCGTCGACGACGCTCCCCCGGCCGGACGACCTGCGGCGGCTCGCCGAGTGCAGGATCCCGACAGCGGTCGTGTCAGTGGCCGACGACGCGGTGCATCCGGCCGAGGTCGCGTCCGCCTGGGCGGCCGTGCTGGGTGTGACGCCGGTGTCCGTCGCGTTCGACGCCTGGGCCGGCGATCCCGGCGCCCTCGGCCGCGCGGCGATGGACGCCCTCGGACGGCGGGCGGACCCCGCCCGGTGACGACGGATGCGACGGGTGGGGCGGTCGGTCAGCGCCCCTGACGACGTCGCAGTCGCTGCAGTGCCGACCCGGACGACCGGCGCTTGCCCTGCGGGACCTGCGCGTCGTCGTCGGTCTCCGGTGTCGGGTCGACGACGGGCGCACCGTCCTCGGCGACGACCTGCGCCCGCGCGAGCTGACCGAGCGCACCCTCGGGATCGGCGTCCTCAGGCGCGGTCGGCTCGAGGGCTTCGGCGGGTTGACCCGCCGGGTCGACCATGCCGTTCTCGGCGAACGCACCCTGGTCGGCCATCTGCTGCTGGGCCGCGGCGACCTGCTCGGCGAGTACCGGCGGCAGGACGACCGGCAGCGGTTCCCGCGGCGGGAACGGGTCGCTGCCGCGGCGCACCACCGTCTCGCTCAGCACCGCACGCGCGACGAGCGTCAGGTCGTCGGCGGACTCCGGCGGTGCACTCGCCACGCACCGGACCATCCAGCGAGGGCCGTCGACGCCGATGAACCGGTGCACGGCGCCGGGCACAGTGCCGATCACCTCTCGGCCCCAGTGCCCCGACTCCGTCGCGGCGGTCGCACCGTCGGTGCGCAGCGACTCGACCAGTTCACCGACCACCTCGGCCCACAGACCCGGCGAACGCGGTGCCGCGAACGCCGCCACGCTGATCCGCCCGTGCGGGGTGACGAGGTAGACGGCCTGCGGTTGGTGATCGGCCGTCATCTCGACGGTCACCTGGCCACCCTCGACCACCGGGACGAGGACCGACCCGAGATCGAGGTGGGAGTTGTCGAGGCCCAGCTCACCGTCGAGGTCGTCGATGTCGTACGGGCCGGCACCCTCGCCGATGCGTGGTCCTCCGGTCGCGTCGCTCATCGTCATGCCTTCCGCTCGTCCTGGGTGTCGAGCAGTCCGTGACCGCCGCTCGACCCGTAACCACCTGTCCCCCGGCTGGTCTCGTCCAACGACTCGACCTCGACGAACTCGGGGAGCTCGACCCGTTGCACCAGCAGCTGGGCGATGCGGTCACCCTTGGTCACCGCGATGGGATCGCGCGGGTCGAGGTTGATCAGGCAGACCTTGATCTCGCCGCGGTAGCCCGCGTCGACCGTGCCCGGTGTGTTGACGATGGAGAGCCCCGCTCGCGCGGCCAACCCCGAGCGGGGGTGGATCAGACCGACGGTGCCCATCGGCAGTGCCACCGCGATGCCCGTCGGCACCATCTCGCGCTCTCCCGGGCCGATCGTGACGGAGATCGCACTGTGCAGATCGACCCCGGCGTCACCGGGGTGAGCACGCTGCGGCGGGGGGAGAGCCGGATCGAGTCGTCGGAACGCAACCGTGCTGACCTGCGCGTCGACTGCCACGCGTGAAGACTACGCTGGCGCCGGTGGCCGACCCGAGACGCCCTGCGGCACGGCCCGTCACGTCCGCGACACCACCGTCACCCGAAGAACCGTGAGACCCGATGACCCATGAGTGACCAGCACGCCACCCCGCATCCGACGTCGACGCCGTCCGCCGCACAGGACCGGTTCAGCGAGCGCCTGACGGTCCCCCTGTGGTGGTATGCCGCCGCAGCCGTGGTCGTCGGGGTGTTCGGCTACGAGATCCAGCTCGCCGCGCGGCATGCGGCCGCCTCGGCGATCGCCTATCCCCTGCTCGCCCTGCTCGCGGTGTGGCTGCTCTGGTCGATGGGGCGGACCCGCGTCCGTGTCGCCGCCGACGGCGAGTTGTACGCCCACAAAGCGCATCTGCCCGCTTCGGTGATCGCACGCGCGGCCTCGATCCCCGCGACCGCCAAGAGCGCGGCACTGGGTCGACAGCTCGACCCGGCCGCCTATCTCATGCACCGGGCCTGGGTGAAGACGATGGTTCTCGTGGTTCTCGACGACCCGGACGACCCCACGCCCTACTGGCTGGTGTCCACCCGCCGACCCGCCGAGCTCATCGCGGCGCTCGGCCAGACCGATGCGTCGGACGAGCCGTAGGAGCACCTGACGAGCCTCTGCTCCCGACATGACGACGGCGCCGTACCCCTCGGGGTGCGGCGCCGTCGATGTCGGTGGGTCCGGCCCCACGGGAGCCGGACCGTTGCGGCCTACGCGCAGTCGACGCAGATGCGCGAGGCGCCGTTCTCACGGGCCAGGCGGCTGCGGTGGTACACGAGGAAGCAACTCGTACACGTGAACTCGTCGGCCTGCTTCGGGACCACCCGCACCGACAACTCCTCACCGGAGAGGTCGGCGCCGGGCAGTTCGAACGACTCGGCGGTGTCGCTGTCGTCCACGTCGACCGAGGCGGCCTGCGCCTCGCTGCGACGAGCCTTCAGTTCCTCGAGCGAGTCCTCGCCCAGGTCCTCGGTCTCGGTGCGGCGAGGAGCGTCGTAATCAGTAGCCATGTTTCGCCTTCACTCCATCTCATCGACTGACATCTCTCCCACGCGGGTTCGCGGTGGATGAGGGTGTCGAGGTGTCGCCGACCCTGCTGCTTCGAGTCGTCTCCGCGTGCCGCGGAATGCTCATCTCGCAACGACATCCCTGTCGAATTCATTGCCATCGCCGACGTGTTGTCCTGTGACGTTCGCCACTGCTGCCGAACGAATCGTCCAACATCTCTGTATCGCGAAGGCGGGCAGAGGTTAGCTCGCGCAGCGCCGCGGGTCAACACCCGCCTGTCGTGGCCCTGCACAGGGGTCCGCCGTCTACTGTGTGACGCGCGTCGCCCGTCCCGGCGCCGCGTCCGTTCGAGGAGAGTTCACGCCGCGTGGTTTCGCAGATCACCCTGGGGTACCCCACCGACGACCGGGGACGTCCGTTCCGGCGACGTCGGTGGGTGCCGTTCGTCATCGCCGTCGTCGTGCTGCTCGTGCTGGCGCTCATCGTGTGGGTGAGCGCACTCAGCAAGGGATCGTCGGATCCTGTGGCGACCACCTGCAACCAGCCCACCGCACCGTCCGCGTCGGCGCCGGCGTCGGCGGCCACCTCCGCCGCACCGCGGACGACGGTGGCCGCGAACCAACTCGTCGAGGTGGCACCCGCCCCGCTCGCGACGTTCCAGGTGCGGGTGCTCAACGCCTCGGCCCGCCGAGGTGAGGCGCGCAGCGTCCTCGACGACCTCACCGGACAGGGCTTCACGCCGGCGACCGACACGCCTTACGCCGACGACAGCGTGTACCCGGACCAGAACCTCGACTGCGTCGGCCAGATCCGTTTCGGACCGGCCGGGCGCGCCGCGGCCGCCGCGGTCTGGGTCGCCGTCCCGTGCGCCGAGCTCGTCGACGACGGACGACCCGGCACCGTGGTCGACCTCGCCCTCGGACGCCAGTTCGCCAGCAAGGAACAGACTCAGGACCAGCAGGCCGTCCTCGAGTCGCTGCGCTCCACCGACACGTCCGGTCGCACCGGCGGGGCCGCGACCGGCGCCGACCCGTCACTGGTCCGCGCGGTCCACAGCGGCGCCTGCTGACGGCGCCCGGCGTCGTCTAGAGCGGGTCGAGGCCGCCGAGTTCGTCCAGCAGGGCGAGGAACTCGTCGGCGATGCCCGGGGCGACCGCCACGGTCGGGAACCCGTCGGCGCTGCGTGAGGTCGGTGCGGGCGTTCGGACCACCGCGCCCGCCTCCGCGGCGATCAGCGCTCCCGCGGCCCAGTCCCACGGGTTGAGCGCATGCTCCACGTGCGCGTCGACCATCCCCGAGGCGACCATGCACAGGTCCAGCGCGGCCGACCCGACACGGCGGACGTCCTGCACCCGCGGCAGCAGCGACGCGATCAGCGCGCCCTGCGTGGCCCGACGGTCCGCCTGATAGCTGAAACCTGTTGCGACCAGGGCCATCGCGACCGTGTCGACGCCCGTCGCGCGCAGGCGGATCGGATCCGCCCCGGCGTCGGTCTCGAGCCAGGCGCCACCGCCGCGGAAGGCCCGGTAGACCACGCCGCGCGGCACGTCGGCGACAGCGCCCGCGACCGACTCCCCGTCGATCTGCGCGGCCACCGACACCGAGTAGGCCGGCACCCCGTGCAGGAAGTTGACGGTCCCGTCGATCGGGTCGACCACCCACCGCACGCCGTCGGGCACGTCCACCGACCCGCCGTCCTCCTCGCCGAGGACGGTGTCGTCGGGTCGCAACCGGGCCAGCTCGCGCCGGATCAACTCCTCGGTCTCGGTGTCCACCACCGTCACGGGGTCCGTCGGTGTGCTCTTCGTCGACACCGCATCCGACCGGAATGCCGACGACACGTCGTCGATCAGTTCCGCCCGGCGTGTCCGGACGTGGTCGGCCGCCATCCGGGCGACGTCGACGGCGATGGCGGCGAGCTCCTGGGCTGTCGTCACCCGTACATGTCAGCACGAGCACCGTCGACCGCGCGACGTCGGTGGACGCCAGGACACCGTGGCGACCGCGTGACTAGCCTTGAGCGCGAACCGGTGTGCCATCGGCGCCGAGGCGTGACCGAGCTGCCGTTCGCCCTGTCCGCGACTGCCACAGACCCAGGAGACGACCATGGCCCCCGACACCCCGGCAGGCGACTCCTCCGGCGCAGCCGTCCCGACCCAGGCGTTCGGAGTCGACGTCGGCGGGTCGGGCATCAAGGGCGGTGTCGTCGACCTGGCGACCGGTGACCTCGTCGGGGAACGGTTCAAGGTGCTCACGCCGCAGCCGTCGACACCGGAGGCCGTGGTGGGCGGCATCAAGGAGGTCGTCGACCACTTCGGGTGGACCGGTCCGGTCGGCGTGACCCTGCCCAGCGTCGTGTCCGGAGGGGTGGTGCGTACGGCGGCGAACATCGACAAGGGGTGGATCGGGACCGACCCGTACCCGCTGCTGGCGTCCGCGCTGGGCGACCGGGCGTTCTGCGTGCTCAACGACGCCGACGCGGCCGGGATGGCCGAGGACGCCTACGGCGCGGGGCGCGACCGGTCAGGCCTCGTCATGCTGCTGACCTTCGGCACGGGTATCGGGTCGGCGATCCTGTTCCACGGCAACCTGGTCCCCAACACCGAGCTCGGGCACATGGAGGTGGACGGCAAGGAGGCGGAGCACCAGGCGTCGTCGAAGGTCAAGGACGACAAGGAGATGTCGTACGAGAAGTGGGCCAAGCACGTGTCGACTGTGCTGAACGCCTACGAGAACCTGTTCTGGCCCGACCTGTTCATCGTCGGCGGCGGTATCAGTCGCAAGGCCGACAAGTGGGTTCCACACCTGACCGTCCGCACCCCCGTCGTGGCCGCGACGCTGCAGAACACGGCGGGTATCGTCGGCGCGGCGATGGCGGTCACCGCGGGCCTGCGGCCCTGACCCGACGCGCCGTCCCACAGGCGGTGCCACAGGGACCGGTCCCACGCCGCCGGGCGGGTGGGAGCGCCCTGATCGCCTACAATGACACGGGTCGGCCAGCGTGCCGGCCACCCAAGAACCCCGCGCCGCCGAGGACCACCTCGGTGTTGCGCTTCCAGGACGACGTCTCGAAAGGTCGTACGTGGCAGCCACCAAGACCCGCCAGCAGGACACCGCGGCAGACGACGCCGCCGAGGTGACCGCACCGCGCGCGCCGGCGAAGAAGACCGCGCGCAAGACGGCGGCGAAGAAGGCACCCGCCAAGAAGGCACCCGCGAAGTCCGCGGCGAAGAAGGCACCTCGCAAGGCGGCCTCCGCGCCCGCCGGCACCGAGGAGGTCGACGAGTCGCCGGCATCGATCGACGACATCGACGGTCCAGACGCGGTCGTCTCCGACGAGGAGGTCGTGGTCGTCGACGACGTCGACGCCGACGACACCGACGGCGAGCCCACCGCGAAGGTCACCCGTCCGGCCAAGGCCGACGCGGAGGAGATCGAGGAGCCCTCCGAGGAGGACAAGAAGTCCGGCGACTTCGTCTGGGACGAGGACGAGTCCGAGGCGCTGCGTCAGGCACGCAAGGACGCCGAGCTCACCGCCTCCGCCGACTCGGTCCGCGCCTACCTCAAGCAGATCGGCAAGGTCGCCCTCCTCAACGCCGAGGAGGAGGTCGAGCTGGCCAAGCGCATCGAGGCCGGACTCTTCGCCACCGAGCGGATGAAGCGGATGGCCGAGGCGGGCGAGAAGCTCACCGTCGCGCAGCGTCGTGACCTGTCGTGGATCTCCCGCGACGGCAACCGCGCCAAGAACCATCTTCTCGAGGCGAACCTGCGTCTCGTCGTCTCGCTGGCCAAGCGGTACACCGGCCGCGGCATGGCGTTCCTGGACCTCATCCAGGAGGGCAACCTCGGTCTGATCCGTGCGGTCGAGAAGTTCGACTACACCAAGGGCTACAAGTTCTCGACGTACGCCACCTGGTGGATCCGTCAGGCGATCACCCGCGCCATGGCCGACCAGGCCCGCACCATCCGCATCCCGGTGCACATGGTCGAGGTCATCAACAAGCTCGGTCGCATCCAGCGCGAACTCCTGCAGGACCTGGGCCGCGAGCCCACCCCCGAGGAGCTAGCGAAGGAAATGGACATCACCCCGGAGAAGGTGCTGGAGATCCAGCAGTACGCCCGGGAGCCCATCTCACTGGACCAGACCATCGGCGACGAGGGCGACAGCCAGCTCGGTGACTTCATCGAGGACTCCGAGGCCGTCGTCGCGGTCGACGCGGTGTCCTTCACCCTGCTGCAGGATCAACTGCAGTCGGTGCTGGAGACCTTGTCCGAGCGTGAGGCGGGTGTCGTCCGTCTGCGCTTCGGGCTCACCGACGGTCAGCCGCGCACCCTCGACGAGATCGGCCAGGTCTACGGCGTGACGCGTGAGCGCATCCGTCAGATCGAGTCGAAGACCATGTCGAAGCTGCGCCACCCGTCGCGGTCGCAGGTCTTGCGCGACTACCTCGACTGACCGACACCGCACGTACCGACGACGGCCGCCCCGGGAACTCCCGAGGCGGCCGTCGTCTGTCGTCTCAGGAGCGCGCTCGTCGCGCCGGGGTGAACAGCGCCCACACCGGCCCGGTGACGGCCCAGATGACCGTGACGATCCCGAGGGGACCGACGATCCCCCACAGCGCCTCGGCCTGGGTGTCGTCGGCGACCGTCACCGCCAGCAACCCGGTGGCGGCCAGGGCGATCGAGGCGGCGAGCAGCCACTGCAGGAACGACCGCATCTCCGACGCCAGGGCAGCACGCCCCCTCAGGTGCCGGCGCCGGGGGCGGGCCACCGGCGAAGCGGTGCGCGGCCCGCACGTCGGCCCACGCGACGATGCTGTGGCCGAACGCCACCGTCACGCCGAGGTAGATGCCGGCGAGGCGATGTACCTGACCCACCTCGGCACCGCCGGCGACGTCGACTGCGACCGCCACGAGCAACGCGAGATCCACGAGGACGACCGCCCTCAGGATCCAGGTCGACGCCTCGCGCCGTCGCAGGCCGTAGCGCACGACCAGGCCGGTGAGCAGCACCAGCCAGAACCCGACCTCGCAGGCCACGATCGCGATGAGAACCGGTGAGATGTCCACGGTCCCAGCCTGCGCCGTGCATCTGTCCGGGCACATCCGCCGGAGGGACGACGACGAGTCGCCGAAGGGATGAGATCCGACGACCCGCTCGGGCAGCTCAGAAGGTGGCGCGCGGCCCGAATGTGCCGTCGGGATCCGGCCGGTACGGATGGACGTGGGTGACGGCCGTGACGGGCAGCGGGCCGTACAGGTGCGGGAACTGCCACCCGTCGGGGTGCGGCGGGTCGCCGTCCTCCCATCGGATCTCGGCGGGGACCCGTTCGGGGTCGATCTCCAGCAGGACGATGTCCTCGCGGCCGGCGAACAGCGCGGTGGCGGGCACGTGGACCTGCGACAGCGCGGACAGATGGATGAACCCGACGTCGTGCAGGGAGTCCGGCTCGAGCCGACCACGACGGTGCGCGGCGAGCCATGTGGCCTTCGGGCAGAGGTGGACCAGGGGCCCGGGCGGCGTCTTCGTCTGCGGCGACATCACCGTCCACGGTGCCACACCGACGGGATCCGACCGCCGACTTCCGGCGGCCGGGGCCTCCCGCGGCGCCATCAGGATGGCGACGACGACCGCCCCGATCCCGAGGACCTCCGCCGGCGACGGCGCCTGCCGGAGCGTCACCGCACCGACGACTGCCGCGGTCACGGGGAGCAACGCGAGCAGCAGCGCGAACCGGGCCCGTCCGATCCGCGTCAGCACGATCTGGTCGAGCACGTACGGCACTGCACTCGACAGCACACCGATCACCGCGCACAGCGCGAGAACGGAGGCCGACGGCGCCGACACGCCCGTGATCGCACTCACACCCACGACGACCGGCGCGGCCGCGACCGCCGCGACGGTCAGCCCGACACCGAGGTCCTCGATGCCCCGTCGACGCCGCCCCTGCGTGCCCACGTGGGCCGCGGACACCCGCGCGCCGAGCACGATGTACCCGCCCCACAACACGCCCGCCCCGACCGCCCAGAGCGCGCCGACGGTGACCGTCCCGTCGAGCGCACCCGAGACGAGGACGACACCGACCGCCACCGCCACCAGCGACGCCGTACCCCGCCGTCCCCGCGTCCCCAGCGCGGCGACGGCGACCGGTCCGATGAACTCCACGGCCACCGCGACACCGAGGTCGACCCGCGAGATCGCCTCGTAGAACACGATGTTCATGCCGAGCGTGACGAGACCCAGGAGGGCGGCGCGGGCGACCCGGCGCGGCGCGGACACGACCCACGCAGGGCGCGTCAGCGCGACCACCACCAGACCGCCGAACAAGGTGCGCAGCCACCCGACCACCGACGGAGGCGCCTGGGCGAACACCCCCACCGCGACCGCGGCGCCGGCGTACTGCGCCACCGCGCCGGCGACGAACGCCGGCCACACCGGGGTCGCCGCGAGCCGGGACACCGACGTCGGTGCGTCCCCGGTCACGACGCCCCGGGCGCCGTGAGCGATCTCTCGACGCGTGTTACGTGTGCATGAATCGTGGGCGTGGCGGCCGCGGGAACAATACGCAGAGCCGGAACGTCTGACAGAGTGGAATCACCCCACCAGCCCAGGTGGAGGAGTTCGCGACGGGGAGCGCCAGCGCTGGCCCGGGACGGAGGAATCATGTCAGACGTCATCACCACCCCCACGATCTCGATGCCCCTCACCGCCGCCGATCGTTGCGACCGGTGCAGCGCAGCTGCCCGCGTTCGCGCCGTGCTCCCTGCCGGGGGCGAGCTCCTGTTCTGCCGTCACCACTACAACGAGCACGAGGCACGTCTCGCCGATCTCGGCGCCACCGTGTCCACCGACTCGGAGGAACTCGTCTGACACGCAGACCCCCGAACCCGTCGATGGCGGTGATCGTGCCCAGCACGGTCGCCGCCATCGTCGTATCGGTCACCTCCACTGCCGCAGCGCGCTGATCCGTTCCCGGAGCTGATCAGCCGTCGCCATGGCGGTGGGCGGGCCACCGAGCTTCGACCGCAGTTCGTTGTGGACGACGCCGTGCGGCTTGCCCGTCCGGTGGTGGTGCATCGCCACCAGGCTGTTGAGTTCCTTGCGCAGCGCCGTCAGCTGCGCGCCGGTGGTCGCGTCGGGCCGGGCGGCGGGCGGGGCATCCGCGGCGGCGGAGCGGGCGGCAACCTGTTCGGTCTGCCGGGTGCGCAGCAGGTCCCGCACCTGATCCGCGTTCAGCAGACCGGGCAGCCCCAGATAGTCCGACTCCTCGTCACTGCCCGCGAAGGTGGCAGTACCGAACGAGGACCCGTCGAAGATGACCTGGTCGAGTTCGGCGTCGGCGTGCAGCGAGATGAACGCCGGGTCGTCGTCTCCCGGCTCGTCCTGCTGCTTGTTCGCCGCGGCGATCAGGTCGTCGTCGAAGCCTTCCTTCTCGCGATGCGGCTTGCCCAGCACGTGGTCGCGTTGCGCCTCGAGTTCGCTCGCGAGTCGGAGCAGCACCGGCACCGACGGCAGGAACACGCTGGCGGTCTCCCCCGGCCGCCGCGACCGGACGAACCGTCCGATCGCCTGCGCGAAGTACAGGGGGGTGGAGGCGCTCGTCGCATACACGCCGACGGCCAGGCGAGGCACGTCGACACCCTCCGACACCATCCGCACCGCGACCATCCACCGCGCGTCCGACGACGCGAACTCCTCGATCCGCGACGACGACGAGGGGTCGTCGGAGAGGACGACGCTGGGCGTCGTTCCCGAGATCGCCTCGAGCAGTTCGGCGTAGTCACGGGCGGTCTTCTGGTCACCGGCAATCACGAGCCCGCCCGCGTCGGGCACACCCGAGGCGCGGAGTTGACCGAGCCGGGTGTCGGCGGCGCGCAGGACGGCTGCGATCCAGTCGCCGTGGGGGTCGAGCGCGGTCCGCCAGGCGCGGGCGGTGTGCTCCGCCGACAGCGGTTCACCGAGCCGCGCCGTGAACTCCTCCCCCGCGTTCGTCCGCCAGCTCGCCTCGCCCGAGTAGGCCAGGAACACCACGGGGCGGACGACACCGTCGGCGAGGGCGTCGGAGTAGCCGTAGCTGTGGTCGGCCTTGGACCGCAGGGCACCGGTGCCGTCGGGTTCGTAGGTGACGAACGGGATCTGCGAGTCGTCGGAGCGGAACGGGGTGCCCGTCAGGGCGAGGCGGCGGGTCGCGTCGGAGAACGCCTCCTGGATCGCGTCGCCCCACGTCTTCGCATCGCCACCGTGGTGGATCTCGTCGAGGATGACCAGCGTGCGCCGGTTCTCGGTCCGCACCCGGTGCCGGCTCGGGTGCGCCGCGACCTGCGCGTAGGTGACCACGACGCCGTCGAAGTCGGAGCTCGTGACGCCGGTGGTGTTGCTGAACCGCGGGTCGAGGGCCAGACCCATGCGCGACGCCGCCTGCGCCCACTGGAATTTCAGGTGTTCGGTCGGGGCGACGATGGTGACCGTCTCGACCGTCCGGTCGGCGAGGAGTTCACACGCGATCCGGAGGCCGAAGGTGGTCTTGCCGGCGCCGGGGGTCGCGACGGCGAGGAAATCGCGGGGCCGGGTGGCGAGATATTTCGTCAGCGCACGTCGCTGCCACGTTCGCAGCGACCCGCCGGTGTCGAAGACCTTGGACTGCGAAATGGGGGAACTCCTGCGTGCTCGCGGTGCCGGCGGAGGTGTCGGTGATCCGCCCGCAGCCGGATGACGGCCGCGGTCGATCGTACCGGCTCACCCCGCCGGATCCGCGACACGGCGGCGGGGGCATCCGCGTCCGATGCGTCACCATCGGGGACGATGGGTACATCGCAGCCATCGACCCCACCCACGACCGGCCACCCGTGACGATCGCATCGTCCGCGGGCGGTCCGCCGGTGGTGCGCACCCTCCCCAAGCTGGTGTGGCGCACGATCGTCAAGGCGTGGGACGACTCGATCTTCGGCATGTCCGCGCAGGCCGCGTTCTGGCAGACGCTGTCGCTGCCACCACTGCTGCTCGGCGTGCTCGGCTCGATCGGCTACGTCGGGGACTGGTTCGGTCCGGGCACCACCGAGATGATCCGCAGCCGCATCATCAGCTTCGCCGACCGCACCTTCAGTGGGAACGTGGTCAGCGAGATCATCACCCCGACGGTGAACGACGTCCTCGCCCGCGGACGGGGGGAACTCATCTCGCTGGGGTTCGTGCTGTCCCTGTGGTCGGGGTCGTCGGCGATGTCGAGCTTCGTCGACTCCATCAACAAGGCCCACGACCAGCACAACGTGCGGCACGCGGTGTGGCAGCGGATCTTCGCGCTGAACCTCTACATCGGGTTCCTGATCCTGTCGACGTTCATCCTGCCGCTGGTGGCCCTCGGTCCGACCTACGCCTCCGAGATCGCCCCGGACTCCTGGCAACCGTTCAGCGGGCAGATCATCCACATCGCCTACTACCCCGCCGTCGGTGTCCTGCTGATACTCGGCCTGACGACGCTCTACCGCGTCTCTCTGCCGAAACCGCTGCCCTGGCACCGGCTGGTCGCCGGCGCGGTCCTCGCGGCGGTCGTGTTCTGGTTCGCCAGCGCCGGGCTGCGCATCTACCTCGGGTCGATCACGAAGACCGGGTACTCCTACGGGGCACTCGCGACACCGATCGCGTTCCTGCTCTTCACGTTCTTCCTGGGTTTCGCCATCGTGATCGGCGCTCAGTTCAACGCGGCCATCCAGTCGATCTGGCCCGCGGAGGGGCCGACACACATCGAGCAGGTCCGGGAATGGGTGAGCCAGCAGACGACCGACATCACCGACCAGCTGCGGGCGGTGCCGAAGAAGTTCCAGAGCGGGCCGATCCGGCGGTCACCGCGGCCCGAGGACGAACGCTGAGGGCGCCGTCAGTCCTTCTTCATCTTCTCGTAGATCTTCTTGCACTTCGGGCACACGGGCGATCCGGGCTTCGGTGACTTCGTCACCGGGAAGGTCTCTCCGCACAGCGCCACGACGTGGGTCCCCATGACGGCACTCTCGGCGATCTTGTTCTTCTTGACGTAGTGGAAGAACTTCGGCGCGTCGTCGTCGGTGGTCTCCTCGGTGTCGACGTCCGGGCGTTCGATCGTCTGGGTTCCCATGGAACCCATTGTGCCCGATGTGACCGATCACGCAGCACGTCCTCGCGACCGGCGCTCGCATTCCCGGAACATGGTGTGTCATCAGCGACGATGCGCTGGTGAACGGAAAGTGCAACAGTGGAGTACGTGGCACACGAAGAGGCACGAGAAGCGATCCTGATCACCCAGGCGCAGCCGTCCCAGGAGGACCAGCAACGGGCTCGGGTGCGTCGCTACCTGAGCCTGATGGCCTTCCGCGTGCCGGCGTTGATCCTGGCCGGCATCGTGTACGGCGCCACCGGGAACGGCCTGCTCGCGCTGGCCGTCATCGCGCTGTCGATCCCGCTGCCGTGGGTCGCGGTGCTCATCGCCAACGACCGCCCGCCGCGCGAGAAGGGTGAGGTGCGTCGGTACAAGTGGTCCGGCGACCACACGGCCACCGCCCTCGAGGGCAGGAACCACCGTGAGCTCGGCACCTTCGACACGGGTGAGTTCGACACCCCCGACATGGGCTCTCGCGTCGGCGACGACCGGCGTATCCACACCGACGACCAGAGGTGACGCGCGCCGGTGGGGTCCGCACCTCGCCAGACGGCCTGACCGACCTCGCGCCGCGACTGCGTGAGGTGTTCCTCGAGCACCGATACGACGCCGACGGCGTGCTCGATCTCCTCGGCGACGACGTCCACACCGCACTGGGACGGGGTGAGCCCGTACCGGTGCGGCGCGCGTGTGTCGACGGGGGCGAACTCGGGGTCCTCGTCCGACTGCTCCTCGTCCACGACAGCATCGACCGCGCGACCGTCGACCATGTCCTGGGCGGGGTGAGCGTCGACGACGCCGTCACCGGGGGCCTGTTGGAACCGGACGGGGATGCCGTGCGTGCCGCGGTGGACGTCCGACCGCTCGACGCCGGCCACGGCACCCGGTGGATGGTGTCCGACCTCGACGGGTCCATGCGGCCCGTCGACATCGCCGCCGACCACGTGCTGGGCGTCGGACACGCGTCGCTCTCGCTGCTGCGGGCCACGATCCCCGCCCGCGGCTCCGTGCTCGACGTCGGCACGGGCTGCGGCGTCCAGGCGGTGCACGCACTCGAGACCGCCGACCACGTCACGGCCACCGACATCACCGACCGCGCACTGTCCCTGGCGCGAGCCACCATGGCACTCAACGGCATCGGCGACGACCGCGTCGACCTCGTCCGGGGACCCTGGTTCGGGCCGGTGGAGGGTCGTCGCTTCGACCGCGTGGTGGCGAACCCACCGTTCGTGGTCGGTCCGCCGACGGTCACGCACAGCTATCGGGACTCCGGACTCGACCTCGACGGGGCGAGCGAGGTGATGGTCTCCGGTGTGGCCGACCACCTCGTCGACGGCGGCATCGCCTGCATGTTGGCGTCGTGGGTCATCACCGGCGACGACTGGCGCGACCGCGTCGCGTCGTGGATCCCCGATCACGGCGTCGACGCGTGGGTCGTCCAGCGCGACGTGGCCGACCCCGCCCTCTATGTGGGCACCTGGCTGCGCGACGCCGGCCACGACCCGCGGACCGGCCGGGGTGCCCGGCTGGCCGACGAGTGGCTCGACCACCTCGACCGCTCCGGTGTCGAGGGCATCGGCTTCGGCTTCGTGTTCCTCCGCACCACGGGTGCGCCGACCGACCTGCTGGCGGAGGAGCTGTCCCACGCCCTCGACGACCCGCTCGGTGACGAGGCGCTCGCCTATCTCGACCGGGCCGCCTGGTTGCGCGATCACGACGTCCTCGACGCCCGGCTGGCCGCCGCACCCGACGTCGCGCTCGACCGCGTCTGGACGCCCTCGATGTCGGACCCACTCGACCCGTGGGTCGAGGTGGCGACCCGACTGGTCCGCACCGGCGGGCCGCGGTGGTCCCACGACGTCGACGACCGCGTGGCCGCGCTGGTCGCCGGGCTGCGACACGACGGGCTCCCCGTCGCCGACGTCGTCGACCTGCTCGGCGCCGCGCGCGGCGAGGAGATCGACCCCGCGTCGGTGAGCGACGTGATCGCCGGTCTCGTCCGTCACGGCGTGCTCCTGCCGTCCCGGTCCGGGGCGGGAACGGTCTCTTAGGAACTTCTCAGATCGGGCTCGGAATCCGCGCTGGTCAGAGCCTCGCCGATCGGGAAAGTGAACAACCTTTCCGGGAACTATTTGCGACCCGCATGCCGTTGTACCGGGTGAAGACGCCACGCTCGCGAGGAGGCCGCAATGCCCAGCACCACCGCTCCGACCCGCCCGTCGGACACGCCGCGCCCGCAGATGACCGACGCCGACCTCGACGCGCAGAGCCCCGCCGCCGACCTGGTCCGTGTCTACCTGAACGGGATCGGCCGCACGGCCCTGTTGAACGCCGAGCAGGAGGTCGAGCTGGCCAAGGCCATCGAGGTCGGCCTCTACGCCAAGCACGTCCTGGCGACCAAGAAGCGTCTGTCCGCCACGAAGAAGCGCGATCTGGCGCAGCTGGTGCGGGAGGGTGAGTCGGCCCGGGCGCATCTGCTCGAGGCGAACCTGCGCCTCGTCGTGTCGCTGGCGAAGCGCTACACCGGCCGCGGCATGCCGCTCCTGGACCTCATCCAGGAGGGCAACCTCGGGCTGATCCGTGCGATGGAGAAGTTCGACTACGCCAAGGGCTTCAAGTTCTCGACCTACGCCACCTGGTGGATCCGTCAGGCGATCACCCGCGGCATGGCCGATCAGAGCCGCACCATCCGTCTGCCCGTCCACCTCGTCGAGCAGGTGAACAAGCTGGCCCGCATCAAGCGTGAGCTCCACCAGCAGCTCGGACGTGAGGCGACCGACGACGAGCTGGCCGCCGAGTCCGGCATCCCGGCCGAGAAGATCGCCGATCTGCTCGACCACAGCCGCGACCCGGTGAGCCTGGACATGCCGGTCGGGTCCGACGAGGAGGCGCCGCTCGGCGACTTCATCGAGGACGCCGAGGCCACGTCGGCGGAGAGCGCGGTCATCGCCGGGCTCCTGCACACCGACGTCCGGTCGGTGCTGTCGACCCTCGACGAGCGCGAGCAGCAGGTGATCCGCCTGCGGTTCGGTCTCGACGACGGACAGCCCCGCACCCTCGACCAGATCGGCCGCCTGTTCGGCCTGTCGCGCGAGCGGGTGCGTCAGATCGAGCGCGAGGTCATGGTGAAGCTGCGTCAGGGCGATCGCGCGGATCGTCTGCGCGCCTACGCCAGCTGACCGATCAGCTGAGTCGTCCGATCGCGGAGCGATCAGCTCAGTCGTCTCGGCCCGGTGTCCGTCCTCGACGGCACCGGGCCGAGGCGTATCCGTCCCGAGAGGACGGTGGCGCCGTCGTGTGCCGCGAGCACCGGGTCCAGTGCGAGTTCGCGCACCTCGGGCAGGTCGTCGGCGAGTGCGGACACGCGCACGAGCAGGCCGCGGATCGCCGGGCGGTCCGCCGCCAGTTGACCGCGGAAGCCGGTCAGCAGCGGCGCCGCGCGCGGTGCGATGAGGAGTTCGTCGGCGTCGACCGCGGTGAGCGGGACCGCGCGGTGCGCGTGGTCGCCGAGGAGCTCGAAGGTGGGTCCGGCGAGGCCGAACGAGATCAGCGAGCCCAGCGACGCGTCGTCGCGGACGCGGATGACGACGGGCACGCCGCGGGGGGCCATCTGCTGCACGTGCAGCGAGCGCTCCCCGGTCAACTGGGACAGGTCGTGGAACGCGGCGCGGACCGCGTCGGGGCCGGGCAGGTCCAGCCGGGCACCCTCGCCGTCGAGCCGACCGCGCCATGCCGCGGTGACGGCCTTCACCACCACCGGGTAGCCGAGTTCGTCTGCGGCGGCCACCGCCTCGTCGGCCGACGTGACGGTGCGGAACGGTGCGACCTCGATGCCGTAGCACCGCAGCAGCTCCGCCGAGGTGACCTCGTCGAGGACGCGGGTGTCGTCGCCGTGCCCGACGGACGCACCCCACTCCGCGGCGACCAGTGCCCGCGCGCGGTCGACGTCGAGACCGTCGGGACGTTCGACGTCGGACTCGGGACGGGCCCGCCACCGCGCGTAGCGCCATGCCCGGCCGACCGCGGCGGCGGCCCGCTCGGGTCCCGGGTAGGACGGCACCGACCCGCGACCGGTCACCCCGTCCTCGTCGTGGACGGTCAGCGCGTCCGGGATGCCCTCGACGCCGAGGAACGTCGACACCACGGTCTTCCCGCAGTCGCGCGTGGCGGCGACCAGTGCCCGCGCGTAGGCCTCGGCCCCGACCGCCACGGGTGGCACGAACACGGCGATGACCGCGTCGACACCCTCGTCGCCGGTCGCGGCGCGCACGGCTGCGCCGAACTCGTCGACGCCGGCGCCGGGACCGAGGTCGGTCTGTGCGACGACCGTGAGCCCGAACGGCTCCCCCGCGCTCGCCGCGAGCACGCCGAGCACCGTCGAGTTGCCCACCACCGCCACGCGCGGTCCGGTCGGCAGCGGCTGATGCGCGAGCACGGTCGCGCAGTCGAAGAGGTCGGCGATGGTGTCGACCTGGATGACACCGGACTGTTCGAGCACGGCGCGCGCGCTCTCGTCGTCGATGCCCGAGTCGCTGCGGATCTGGGAGGGCGCGACCGCGGTCCGTCCGGCCTTCACAGCGATGATCGGCTTGTTGCGCGACACCCGCCGCGCGAGCCGGGAGAACTTGCGCGGGTTGCCGAAGCTCTCGAGGTACAACAGGATCACGTCGGTCGCGTCGTCGGCGTCCCAGTACTGCAGCAGGTCGTTGCCGGACAGATCGGCCCGGTTGCCCGCGGATACGAACGTCGACAACCCCAGCTGACGTCGGGCCGCGGTGTCGAGGATCGCGATGCCCAGGGCCCCGGACTGGCAGAAGAACCCCACCCGGCCGCGTCCGGGGACGCGCGGCGCGAGCGTCGCGTTGAGGGCGATCTCGGGATCGGTGTTTATGACCCCCAACGCGTTCGGCCCGACCAGTCGCATCCCGTGCGCGCGGATCTCGTGCACCAGCGTGCGCTGGGCGAGCGCCCCGGCCGCACCGGACTCCGCGAAGCCCGCCGACACGACGACCATCGTCTTCACGTTCTTGGCCAGACAGTCCTGCAGCACGTCGCCGACGTTCTCGGCGGGGACGGCGACGATCGCGAGGTCGACCGGGTCGGGGATGTCGCGCACCGACGGGTAGCTGCGGATACCGCGCACGGCACGGGCCTCGGCGTTCACGGGGAACACCGGACCGCGGAAGCCGCCGGCGATCACGTTGGCCAGCAGGGCGTTTCCGACCTTGCCGGGGTCGGTGGACGCGCCGATGATCGCGACCGAGTCGGGTCGGAGCAGGTTGGCGACGCTGCGGGCCTCCGAACCGAGCTCGCGGGCGTTGCGGACCGCGAGCAGCGCATCGGTCGGGTCGATCGCGAACTCGACGTGCACCGTCGACCCGTCGAAGCTCCGGCTCAGTTGGTAGCCGGCGTCGCGGAAGACCGACAGCATCGCGCGGTTCTCGGCCAGCACCTCCGCCTCGAAGAGAGTGAAGCCGTTCTCGGCGGCGGCACCGGCGAGGTGCTCGAGCAACACCGTGCCCAGCCCCCGCCCCTGGTGGTCGTCGGCGACGACGAACGCGACCTCCGCGGCCTCGGGACGACCCGAGGCGGCGAGACTCTCGTAGATGCCGACCGCGATGATCCGGCCGCCGAGGACCGCCACCAGCGCGACCCGGTCGTGGTGGTCGACGCCGGTCATGTGCGCGACGTCACGCGCGGACATCTCCGGGTAGGGACCGAACCACCGCATGTACCGCGTCCGTTCGGACAGCCCGGAGTGGAAGGCGACCACACGGTCGCCGTCGGACGGCGAGATGGGCCGCAGGTGCACCGTGCCGCCGTCGGAGGCGAGGACGTCGGCGCTCCAGTGCCGCGGGAACGGGGCGCCGGTGTCCGGCCGACGGGACGACGCGTCGTCGCCGTCGGACGTGCGCGACGCGCTCGCGTCAGTCACGCGGATCCCCCGGGTCGAGCCCGCGCAGGGGGAACACCGCCGAGCGGGTCGCCATGATCGCGGCGTCGGTCGCCTGCTGCAGGTGCGCCGGGACACCCTCGGGGGCCTGCTGCCCCCAGTTGCCCTCCCAGCGGTCGAAGTCGACGCATCCGCCGTCGCCCATCGTGTCGACCCTCACGTCGGTGGCGAAGTCGGCCGCGACGGTCTGCGCGGCCTGCGCCGCCGACTCCTGCCAGTCGACCGGCGTCGGCGTCGCCGGGTCGACGTCGCGGTCGAGGGCGACGGCGAGCAGATGCGTCCAGCTCCGCGGCACCACGTCGACGACGCCGTACCCGCCACCGCCGACGGCCAGCCACCGACCGTCGCAGTGCTCGTCGGCGAGGTCCCGCATGGCGCGCATGGCCGCCCGCTGGCCGTCGACCGTGAGGTGCATGTCTGTCAGCGGGTCGGCGCGATGGCTGTCGACACCGCACTGCGACACGATCACCTGCGGGCCGAAGTCGGCGACGACCGACGGGACGACGGCGTATAACGCCCTCAGCCACAACCGGTCCGGCGTCGACGGCGGGAGTGCCAGGTTGACCGAGGTGCCACCGGCGTCGCCGTCACCGACCTCATCGGGGTACCCGGTACCCGGGAAGAGAGTCGACGGGTGTTGGTGCACCGAGACGGTGAGCACCCGAGGGTCCGCGGCGAACCGTCGCTGTACTCCATCACCGTGGTGGGCGTCGATGTCGATGTAGGCGATCCGGTCGAACCCGGCGTCGAGCAGTCGGCCGATCGCGACCGAGCAGTCGTTGTAGATGCAGAACCCCGACGCCCGGCCGGCGAACGCGTGATGCATGCCACCGCCGATGTTCACCGCACGCCGGGCCGTCCCGCGGGCGATCGCGTCCGCGGCCGCCACGGTGCCGCCGACGATCAACGAGGCCGCGTCGTGCATGGACCCGAAGATCGGGTTGTCGGTGGTGCCGAGGCCGAAGATGCGTTCGGCGACCGTCGACGACCAGCCGGGCGGCGGGTGCCCTGCCGCGGCCTGCCCCGCCTCTCGCACCGCGGCGATGTACTCGCTGCGGTGCACCGTCCGCAACAGGTCGTCGTCGGCGGCGGAGGGGGCATGGGTGGTGACGCCGTCCAGCACGCCGAGTCCCCGTGCGAGACCGATGGTCAACGCCAGGCGGATCGGATTCATCGGGTGCGTGGGTGTCCAGCGGTAGGCCAGCAGGTCTTCCCCCCACACGACGAGGGTGTCGTCCTGTGGTCCGGCCGCCGCGCCCGTGGCGTCGGCAGGGGTGGTCATGGGGTCAGCGTACGGCGCGCAGGACGGCCCGCGGACCCCCGTGGGCCGAGGTCGAGAAGGTAGCCTGTGGTGCGAGAACGTGTCGCGCCACGACGTGCGGCGCCGGGACGGCGACGGAGGAAATCGCATCGTGAACGACCTGGTGGACACCACCGAGATGTACCTGCGCACGATCTACGACCTCGAGGAGGAAGGGATCGTGCCGCTGCGGGCGCGCATCGCCGAGCGCCTCGAGCAGAGCGGACCCACGGTGTCGCAGACCGTCGCCCGGATGGAGCGTGACGGTTTGCTGCGCGTCGCCGGTGACCGTCAGCTGGAGCTCACCGACCGTGGCCGGTCACTCGCCGTCGCGGTGATGCGCAAGCACCGCCTGGCCGAGCGGCTCCTCGTCGACGTCATCGGGATGCCCTGGGAGGACGTCCACGCGGAGGCGTGCCGCTGGGAGCACGTCATGAGCGAGAACGTCGAGCGACGCCTGCTGGAGGTGCTCGACCACCCGACCACCTCGCCGTACGGCAACCCCATCCCCGGCCTCGATCTGCTGGGCGTCGAGGTCGACGGTGAGGCCGCCTCGGCCACACGGCTGTCGGACCTCCCCGAGGGCGAGCCCGTCGCCGTCATCGTGCGTCGACTGTCCGAGCACGCCCAGGAGGACCCCGAGCTGATCAGTCGGCTCCGCGAGGCCGGCGTCGTGCCGAACGCGCGCGTCACGGTCACCAACGAGCACGGCGCGGTCACCATCAACACCCCCGGCCACGAAGGTCTGCGACTGTCGGCGGAGATGGCCCACTCGGTCCAGGTCGAGAAGGTCTGACCGGGTGAAGCTGCTCGTCACCGGTGGAGCCGGGTATGTCGGGAGCGTCTGCGCGCGCGTCATGGTCGACGCCGGACACGACGTGACCGTCGTCGACAACCTCAGCACGGGCAACCGGGACGCGGTCCCCGACGGCGCCCGGTTCGTCGAGGGCGACGTGAGCGCGGTCGTCGAAGACGTGCTCGGCGACGGTGACGTCGACGGCGTCCTGCACTTCGCCGCCCAGTCTCTGGTGGGTGAGTCGGTCGAGGCGCCCGAGAAGTACTGGTACGGCAACGTCGTCGAGTCGCTCGCGCTGTTGGAGGCGATGCGTCGCACACGGACTCCCCGACTCGTCTTCTCCTCGACCGCGGCCACCTATGGCGAGCCCGACGCCGTGCCGATCGTGGAGTCGGCGCCGACGCGGCCGACGAATCCCTATGGCGCCACCAAGCTCGCGATCGACCACGCGATCAGCTCCTACACGGTCGCGCACGGACTCGCCGCGATCAGCCTTCGGTACTTCAACGTCGCCGGTGCGTACAAGGGCGCCGGCGAGAACCGTCGCGTCGAGACCCACCTCATCCCGATCGTTCTGCAGGCCGCGCTGGGCCACCGCGAGTCGGTGAAGATCTTCGGCACCGACTACCACACAGACGACGGCACGGCCGTCCGCGACTACATCCACGTCCACGACCTCGCGCAGGCCCACGCGCTCGCGCTCGAGGCGGCGATCGCGGGCCGGCACGCCGTCTACAACCTGGGCAGCGGCGCCGGTTTCTCGGTACGTCAGGTGATCGAGACCTGCCGCGAGGTCACCGGGATCGACATCCCGGTCGTCGAGGCACCCCGCCGCGCCGGTGATCCCGCCGTCCTGATCGCCTCGAGCGACAAGGCGATCGACGAATTGGGGTGGCAGCCGGTGAACACCGCGCTGCCGACGATCGTCACCGATGCATGGGAGTACATTCGCACGCTCGGCGACAACGCCCACTCCGCCGCGGCGGTGTCGCACAGCTGATCCGGCCCGTCGTCAGGCACCGGGTTCGAGCAGCTCAGGCAGAGACGGCGGCATCGGCACGCCCAGTTCGGCGGCGACACCGTGCGACGTGGTCAGCAAACCGGTCAGCAGCGACGGCGGGAGACCGGCCCGCAACGACTGGTCGAGAAGACCCGCCATCGAATGACGCGGGAACGCGGCGAGGGCCGCGTCCAATGCGACGCCGGCGAACGACCCGTCTCCGTGGGCGTAGTACCAGTGCGCCAGCAGGGTCGCGGCGTTGGCACGGTCGCGTCCGCGACAGCGACGGGTCAGCGCGGTCCACATCGCCCCCGCCTCCTCGGCGTGCACCGAGACGGCGAGCGCCAGGAGCGCGTCGCGGACCCGTGGTACCGCGATCGCCGCGGCGATCGTCTCGACGTCGCCACACGACAACGCGCGCCGGCCGAGTCGCGCGAGCACCGATCGCAGCCGCGCCGCGTCGGACCGTCGTGTGCCGTTGCGGGACGGCGCGTCGACGGTGTGGTGGTGGCGGCAGTCGAGGTCGATGCAGGGCGGCGCGGGGTCCAGCGCCGCCGCCATGTCCTCCCGTCGCGCGTGCACGGTGGTACCGGAGGTGACCGCCCGGGCGACCGCGGTCGGTGTCGACGACGGGTCCGGCAGCAGGCCGGTCCAGGCGCCACGTCCGGACGGGGCACCGACGACGTACCACCGTGCGCCACTGCGGATCTCGTCCACCGCGAGTGCCACCCCGAGGTCGATGTCCACCAGTCGGGTCTCGACGTCGGCGATCAACGCCTCCCATCGCGGGTCGTCGGCGGGGACGCGGTCGTCGACGACGATCGCGGCCACGCTCGACGCGCGTTCCCGGGCCGCGACCGTCACGAGGTGGTCGACGACGTCGCACATGACCGCGGCGGGTGCGTCGTCGTCGTCGAGCACCATGTCGTGGCGCATGGTGATGCCCAGGCGTGACCCGGGCCCGCTGAAGCAGACGAGGACGAGGGAGCGGGCCGGGACGAAACCCAGCATCGGCGGGACCGCGGCGATCAGGTCGCCGGGGTCGTGGAGCGTGAGGGTGTGGTGGTCGATGTCCATGCGCCAGACCCTCCGGCACCGGGCCGACCGCATCGGATCGGCGGCGACGCGGGAGACGGGTCTGTGCACAGGAGCACCAGCGCTGATAGGTCTGCGCCGGCGGGCCGTGCGGTGGAGCCGGTGTGTCGGTGCGGGCGAGACCCTCAGCGGCCGCGGGACCGCTCGACCGCGGTCGTGAAGACCTGGTCGAGCGCGGTGCCGTCGACCCGCGCACCGGAGAACGAGACGAACGCGGCGTAGACCCGGATGCCGTCGTTCTGCGCGGCGAGGACCGTGGTCGTCTGCGCGACCGTCACCGGCGCCCGGCCCGAGGCGGAGGTGCGGCGGAAGGCCAGCGACTGCTGGGTGTCGATCGGGGCGGGCGGCAGGATCTCCGCGCGCACCGTGGACCGGACGGCACCCATGTCGACGGTGTAGCTGCCGCAGCGCGCGATCGCGTCGGCGATGTCGGCGAGCGGGGTCTGCGCCCGGGTCAGCACCACCGTGAGGTTCCCGCCGGTGGTCGACTGACCGGTGACGACGATGGTCGAGCCCAGGTCGGCGACGAGCGGCGGCGGCAGGCAGGACGACGGCGTGACCGACCCGCCGTTCGGCCGACCGGAGAGGTCGGCGAGGACGTCGGCGGCCTGTGTCGAGGACAGCCGCGTCGCCGGATAACCCGCCGGGAACTCGCTCGGGCTGATCGCGAGGCGATCGAGGTCGGCCGTCGCCGACGAACTGGGCGCGGCGACGGGTTCACCGTCGACGCTCTGCGCGCAGCCCGCGATCACACCGCCCACCAGGACGGCGGCGACCAGCAGACGGGCACGACGGAACACGGTCACACGCGTCACCCTGCCACCATCGCGTCCCGCCCGTCGGGACCGACACCCCCACCTAAGCCCGTCTCGAGCTCAGCTGCCGCGGGCGATCCACTCCTCGAGGTGCGGCGCCTCCTGGCCGACCGAGGTCGAGTCCCCGTGTCCGGTGCGGACCTCGGTCCCGGGGTCCAGGGTGAAGATCTTGTCCCGGATCGACTCGATGATCGTGGGGAAGCTCGAGAACGAGCGCCCGGTGGCCCCCGGCCCACCCGAGAACAACGTGTCGCCGCTGAACAGGATCCCGGCCTCGGGCAGGTACAGGCAGCACGACCCGGGTGAGTGTCCGGGGGTGTTGATCACGACGAGATCGGTACCCGCGACGGACACGCGCTGACCGTCCTCCAGGTCCTGGTGATCGGCGTCGGGATGGGTGTCGCGCCAGAGCATGTCGTCGCCGGGATGCAGGAAGACCGGGGCGTCGAGACGCTGCGAGAGTTCGGGCGCGACGGTGACGTGGTCGTTGTGGCCGTGGGTCGCGACGATCGCGCGCACCCGACGACCGCCGACCTTCTCCACGATCGGGTCGGCGGAATGGGCTGCGTCGATGATCACCACCTCGTCGTCGTCCCCGACGATCCAGATGTTGTTGTCGACGTCCCAGCTCCCCCCGTCGAGCTCGAAGGTGCCGGAGGTGACGACGTGATCGACGCGGACGGTCACAGGATCACCACCGAACGCAGGACCTCGCCGGCCTCCATCTTGTGGAACGCCGCCTCGACGTCGTCGAGGGAGATGCGCTCGGAGACGAACTTCTCCAGCGGCAGCCGTCCCTGCTGGTGCAGGTCGACGAGCATCGGGAAGTCGCGTTCGGGCAGGCAGTCGCCGTACCAGGACGACTTCAGCGAGCCGCCGCGCGAGAAGAAGTCGACGAGGGGCAGTTCGAGGCGCATCTGCGGCGTCGGGACACCCACGAGGACCACGGTCCCGGCGAGATCGCGGGCGTAGAAGGCGGTCTCGTAGGTCTCGGGGCGACCGACGGCGTCGATGACGACGTCGGCACCGTTTCCGTCGGTGAGGTCCTGGATGGCGGTGACGACGTCGTCGACCGCCGAGCCGTCGATGGTGTGGGTCGCGCCGAGGTCGGTGGCCCAGCGCAGCTTCCGTGGGTCGCGGTCGACGGCGATGATCGTCGACGCACCCGCCAGGCGTGCGCCGGCGATCGCCGCGTCGCCGACACCACCGCAACCGATGACGGCGACGCTGTCACCACGGCCGACGTTGCCGGTGTTCATCGCCGCACCGAGACCGGCCATCACGCCACAGCCGAGGAGACCGGCGACGGCGGGGTCGGCGTCCGGGGCGACCTTGGTGCACTGACCCTCGTGCACGAGGGTCTTCTCCGCGAACGCACCGATGCCCAGCGCCGGGGTGAGCTCGGTGCCGTCCTCCAGCGTCATCGGGACGCTCGCGTTGTGGGTGTCGAAGCAGTACCAGGGGCGACCGCGCTTGCAGGCGCGACACTGCCCGCACACCGCGCGCCAGTTGAGGACGACGAAGTCCCCGACCTCGACGTGGGTGACCTCGTCACCGATCTGCTCGACCACGCCGGCCGCCTCGTGACCCAGCAGGAACGGGTACTCGTCGTTGATGCCGCCGTCGCGATAGGCCAGGTCGGTGTGGCAGACACCGCAGGCCTGCACCCGCACGACGACGTCGCGCGGCCCCGGGTCCGGGATCACCACGGTCACCACCTGGGTGGGTTCCTTCGTGGACAGTGACACGACACCTCGTACCTGCTGCGACATGCTCTGCGGCGTCCTCTCGATCGCGGGGATGTGCGCACGTGCGCACACGACGATCCTTCCATGCGTGACCAGCACCACGTCCGCGAGGTGGACACGTGTCCACCGACGTGACGATCATCGCGCCGCCGTCGCGTCGGGGACCCTCGCCGCCCGGAACACACGGGACGGGTGGGATCGTTGTACAGCGGTGATCCCCCGTCGGGCCGCACGCGCCCCGGGGCCGACGACGAACGAGGAGTGGTGATGGACGAGGAATCCACGCTCTACGAGTTGGAGTTCCCCGTACCCCACGTCACTGGCGACGAGGGCGACGGGCCGGTGCTGGTGCACGCGTTGGAGGGGTTCGCCGACGCCGGGCATGCAGTGGCCCTGGCCGCCGAGCACCTGCGCGACAGCCTCGACTCGGAACTGGTGGCCACGTTCTCCGCCGACGAACTGATCGACTACCGCTCCCGGCGCCCGACGATGGTGTTCTCGGGTCAGGAGTTCACCGGCGTCGAGATGCCCGCGCTGACCGTCCACGCGGTCCGCGACAACGCCGGTCGGCCATTCCTGCTGCTGGCCGGCGCGGAGCCCGATCTGCGCTGGGACCGTTTCGTCGAGGCGGTGCGACGGCTGTCGGACCACTTCCAGGTCTCGTCGGTCGTCGGACTCAACGCCATCCCCATGGCCATCCCGCACACGCGGCCCTCGACGGTCACCGCGCATGGCTCGGCGCCGGAGATGCTGGGTGATCTGCCGCGCTGGGGCAGTCCCCTGAAGATCCCCGGCAGCGCGTCGATGCTGATCGAGCTCCGGATGGCCCAGCACGGGTACAAGACCGCCGGCCTCTCGGTGCACGTGCCGCACTACCTCTCCCAGGCCAAATACCCCGCGGCCTCGGCGACCCTGATCGACAGCCTGTCGACCGTCACCGGTCTCGATCTCCCGGTCGGGGCGTTGGAGAACGCCGCGGCGACGGTCCGCACGCAGATCGACGCCGAGGTGTCGGGCAACGGCGAGGTCGAGGCGGTCGTCGCCGCACTGGAGACCCAGTACGACGCCGTGACGGGCCGGGCCGAGGAGGCGCCGTCGTTGCTGGCGTCCGACGAGTCCCTGCCGAGCGGTGACGAACTCGGTGCCGAGGTGGAGAAGTTCCTCGCCCAGGCCGCCGCCGACGACGCGTCGTCCGAGGACGGCGACGACGCCCCCGACACCGACGCCGACGGCGGGCCCACCCCACCCGGTGACGACCGGCCCTAGGTGACCGCCCCCGCCGAGTCCGTACCGGCGCCGCTGTCGCGCCTGCCCGACGGCCCCGACGATGCCTTCGACTCCGTCACGGAGTGGGTGGCATCGCGGGGCCTGTCGTTGTATCCGGCGCAGGAGGAGGCACTGCTCGAGCTCGTCGGCGGGTCGCACGTCATCCTGTCGACGCCGACAGGGTCGGGGAAGTCGCTGGTGGCGACCGGCGCGGCACAGTTCGCCCGCACGCGCGGGGAACGGACCTTCTACACCGCGCCGATCAAGGCCCTCGTCAGCGAGAAGTTCTTCGACCTGTGTGCGGTCTTCGGTGCCGAGAACGTCGGCATGATGACCGGCGACGCGACGGTCAACGCGGGCGCGCCGATCGTGTGCGCGACCGCCGAGATCGTCGCCAACCTCGCCCTCCGGCACGGTGCGGACGCCGACATCGGACTCGTCGTCATGGACGAGTTCCACTACTACGGCGACCCCGAACGCGGCTGGGCGTGGCAGGTCCCGCTGATCGAGCTGCCGCGCACGCAGTTCCTGCTCATGTCGGCCACGCTCGGCGAGATCGACTTCTTCGTCGAGGATCTCACCCGCCGCACGGGTCGACCCACCGCATCGGTGACCGGTACGCAACGCCCTGTGCCGCTGGAGTTCTCCTACGTCCTCACCCCGGTCCACGACACGATCGAGCTCCTCGTCGACCAGGGCCGGGCGCCGATCTACGTCGTGCACTTCACGCAGGCGTCGGCAGTCGAACGCGCGCAGGCGCTGCTGTCGGCGACCCTGCTCGACCGCGCGGGCAAGGACGCGATCGCGGATGCACTGGGCGACTTCCGGTTCGCATCGGGGTTCGGGTCGACCCTGTCGAAGCTGTTGCGCGCAGGCATCGGGGTGCACCACGCGGGGATGCTCCCCCGCTACCGCCGCCTCGTGGAACGACTCGCCCAACAGGGCCTCCTGCGGGTCGTCGCCGGCACCGACACCCTCGGCGTGGGCATCAACGTCCCGATCCGCACGGTGCTGTTCACCGGGCTCACCAAGTACGACGGGACGCGCACCCGCCACCTGCAGGCCCGGGAGTTCCACCAGATCGCCGGGCGCGCAGGCCGTGCCGGGTTCGACGACCGCGGATACGTGGTCGTGGAGGCCCCCGACCACGAGATCGAGAACTCGCGACTGCTCGCCAAGGCCGGTGACGACCCGAAAAAGCTCAAGAAGATCCAGCGCAAGAAGCCTCCGGACGGGTTCGTCTCGTGGGGGAAGCCGACGTTCGACCGCCTCGTCGGCGCCGATCCCGAGCCGTTGCGGTCCCACTTCCGGGTGAGCACGGCGATGCTCGTCGACGTGATCGCCCGGCCCGGGCCGTGTTTCCCGGCCATGCGCCATCTCCTCGAGGACAACCACGAGCCACGTGCCCGCCAGCGCAGGCACATCCTGCGGGCGATCGACATCTATCGCGGACTGCGGAACGCGGGACTCGTCGAGACCACCGACCCTGACGCGACCGGCGCCACAGTGCGGCTGACCGCGGAGCTCCCACCCGACTTCGCCCTGTCGAACCCGTTGTCGTCGTTCGCGATCGCGGCGCTGGAGCTGCTCGACGTCGACGACCCCGACTACGCCCGCGACGCGTTGTCGGTGATCGAGTCGATCGTCGAGGATCCCCGACCCGTGGTGCGCGCACAGCAGAACGTCGCGCGGGCGGCGGCCGTCGCACAGATGAAGGCAGACGGGTTGGACTACGAGGAGCGGGTCGCGCGGGTAGAGGAGATCACCTACCCCCGACCTCTCGACGAGCTCCTCGACGCCGCCTACGAGATGTACCTCCGCGGCCATCCGTGGGTGGCCGACACGCGACCGTCCCCGAAGTCGGTGGTGCGCGAGATGCTCGAGCACGCAGACGGGTTCGGTGACATCGTGGCGCGCCTGTCCCTCGCCCGCAGCGAGGGCGTGCTGCTGCGCTACCTCACCGACGTCTACCGCATCGCCCGCCACGGCGTGCCGCCCGACCGTCACACAGACGACTTCGACGACGTCGTCGCCTGGCTCGGGCACCTGGTCCGGTCCACCGACTCGAGCCTGATCGACGAGTGGGAGCAGCTCACCTCCCCCGACCCCACGCGACCGGTGGCACCGAGCGCACCGTCCGGTCCCGATCGTCGCGCCTGGCGGGTCCACCTCCGCAACCACATGTTCGCGATCGTGGACGCGTTCGCCCGCGAGGACGAGGACGCACTGCGCCGCATGCACCCGGACGTCGACTGGCCCGCGACCCTCGACGACTACTTCGACGAGTACGACGACATCGGGATGGGTCCGGACGCGCGCAGCCCGCGACTCTTCACCCTCGACGAGTCGGGCGAGCGGTGGACGGTGCGGCAGACCCTCGACGACCCGTCCGGCGACCACGGATGGGCGATCACCGGTGCCGTCGAGCTGCCGGACGATCCCGACGCCATGCCGCGCGTGGTCGACGTGGCGGTCACCTCCGGCTGACGGTCCGGGTCAGAGTCCGTCGAGCGCGGCGTGGAATCGCGAGGCCATCTCGCCGACCTCGTCGGTCGTCATGACCAGCGCCGGTGAGACCTGCAGGGCCCCGGCACCGGCGACCCGCGTGGACACCCCGTGACGACGCAGCGCCGCCACGGCATGCGGTCCGACGGCCGGGTCCGCGAGCTGGACGCCCGCGACCGCTCCCACCCCGCTGCGGACCTCCGACACCGCGGGCAGGTCCGCGAGCGGGGCGAGGGCGGTGTGCAGGTCGTCCTGGAGCCGCAACGCCTCGTCGAGCAGGCCCTCGGCCTCCACGATGTCGAGGTTGGCCATGGCCGCGGCCGCAGCGCCGGCGTGTCCGCCGTAGGTGTAGCCGTGGCGCCACCACACGCCGCCGGCGAAGAACGGCTCCGCGATGTGCGGGGCAACGAACAGCGCCCCCATCGGCACATACCCCGACGTCAGTCCCTTCGCGGTCGTCATCATGTCGGGCTGCAGGTCGAAGCGTGCCGACGCGAACCACGCGCCGCCGATCCGGCCGAACCCGGTGACGACCTCGTCGGCGACGAACAGAACGTCGTGCTCGCGGCAGATGTCGCGGACCTCGCGCAGATAGCCCTCGGGCGGCGGGTACACGCCGCCGGCACCGATCACCGGCTCACAGAAGAACGCCGCGATCGAGTCGGCCCCGACCCGCTCGATCAGACCGAGCAGGCTCTTGGCGTCGTCGAAGTCGACGGTCGCGGCGTCGGCCATGAGGGTCCCGTAGCCGTCGCGGTTCGGCGGCAGGCCCGACAGCGCCGTCCCCGCGACGTGCATCCCGTGATACGCCTTGGTGCGACCGACGACGATCTTCTTCTCCGGCCGCCCCATCTCGTGCCAGTACCGCCGGGCGAGCTTCGCGGCCGAGTCGACGGAATCGCTCCCGCCCGAGGTGAAGAACACCTTGCTGCCGGGAACCGGGGCGAGCGCACCGAGTCGATCGGCCAGTTCGACGGTCACCGCGGGCATCACGTCGCCGAACCCGGAGACGTGCGCGACGGTCCGCAGTTGCTGCGCGACGGCGTCGGCGATGGGCGCCCGCCCGTGCCCGACGTTGGTGAACCACAGCCCCGCGGTGGCGTCGATGTACTCGGCCCCATGGGTGTCGGTGATGCGAGTGCCCGATCCACTCGCGATCGCGAACGGACCGCTCTCGCTCACCGCACCCATGTCGGCGAACCCGTGCCACAGCGTCGACGTCATGGCGCCCATCATGCCCGCCGCGGTGGGTGCGGCGACATCCGGCGAATATCCTGGGGACACCATGTCCGACGAGTCCCCGCGCCCGGCGCGCCGTCCGCGACGACACCGGGGCGGATCCCGGCGCCGGTCGCCCGACGCACCGTCCGGCCCACCTGTCGCGACGATCGCAGTCCCCGAGGACGACGTGACGATCGCCGACGCCCACCGGCTGCACCAGCGGGCCCGCCGCGTCCGGTCCGACGAGGACCGCACGGCCTTCGAGAGCACCGTCGCCCGCGCGACGCAGCGGCTGGACCGTCGGCGTGCGCTCGTCCCCCGTCTCGACTACCCCGCCGAGCTCCCCGTGTCGGCGGCCCGAGACGAGATACGCGAGGCCATCGCCGCCCACCAGGTCGTGGTGATCGCCGGCGAGACCGGGTCCGGCAAGACGACACAGCTGCCCAAGATCTGCCTCGAACTCGGACGCGGCATCCGCGGCACCATCGGGCACACCCAGCCTCGTCGGATCGCCGCACGGTCGGTGGCGGCCCGCATCGCCGAGGAGACACACACCGATCTCGGTGCCGCGGTGGGATTCTCGGTCCGCTTCGACGACCGCTCGACCGCCGACACGCTCGTCAAGGTGATGACCGACGGCATCCTGCTCGCGGAGCTGACCCGGGATCGGCTGCTGCGGGCCTACGACACGATCATCGTCGACGAGGCGCACGAGCGGAGCCTCAACATCGACTTCATCCTCGGCTACCTCAAGCAGCTGCTCCCCCGTCGACCCGACCTGAAGGTCATCATCACCTCGGCGACCATCGACCCCGGACGCTTCGCCGACCACTTCGCCACCGAGGACGCACCGGTGCCGGTGATCTCGGTCTCGGGACGCACCTATCCGGTGGAGGTCCGGTACCGGCCGCTCGCCGTCGAGTCCGAGGACCCGGAGGGCGACCACGTCGACCTCGACCAGATCCAGGGCATCACCGCGGCGGTCTCCGAGCTGCGCCGCGAGGGACCCGGCGACATCCTCGTGTTCCTCGCCACCGAACGGGACATCCGCGACACCGCCGACAGCCTCCGCCGATCGCACCCCGACGAGGAGATCCTCCCGCTCTACTCGCGGCTGTCGACGGCAGAGCAGAATCGGGTGTTCTCCCGCAGCTCGGGCCGGCGGATCGTGTTGTCCACGAACGTCGCCGAGACCTCGCTCACCGTCCCCGGCATCCGGTACGTCGTGGACGCCGGCACCGCCCGCATCTCCCGGTACTCCACACGGACCAAGGTGCAGCGACTGCCCGTCGAGCCGATCTCGCAGGCGTCGGCCCGCCAACGGTCCGGCCGCTGCGGGCGCGTCGCCGACGGCATCGCCATCCGCCTGTACTCCGAGGAGGACTTCGAGACCCGGCCGGCGTTCACCGACCCCGAGATCCTGCGCACCAACCTCGCCTCGGTCATCCTCACCATGGCGGCGCTCGACCTGGGTGACGTCGCGCGCTTCCCCTTCGTCGACCCACCCGACCCGCGGGCGATCCGTGACGGCGTCGCGCTCCTCGAGGAACTCGGCGCGTTGCGCGGCCGGGGTGACGACCGCGAACTCACCTCCGTCGGGCGCGACATCGCGAGCCTGCCGATCGAGCCCCGGTGGGCGCGGATGGTGGTCGCCGCGCAGGAGCAGGGCGTGCTTTACGAGGTCCTCGTCATCGTGGCGGCACTCTCCCTGCCCGACGTCCGGGAGCGGCCCGGCGAACACCGGCAAGCCGCCGACGAGATGCACGCCCGCTTCGCCGTCGCCGGCTCGGACTTCCTCTCGATCCTGGCCCTGTGGCGCCACCTCGAAGAGCAGCGACGGACTCTGTCCGGCAACCAGTTCCGTCGGCAGTGTGCCCGCGAGTTCTTGCACTGGCTGCGGATCCGCGAGTGGCGTGACCTCGTCGGCCAGTTGGAGCGGATCGTCGTCGACAAGGGATGGACGGTCACACACCCGACCGACGACAGCCCTGAACCGTCCGCGGCCGCGGTGCACCAGTCGGTGCTCGCCGGCCTCCTCGGTCAGATCGGTGTCCGTGAGGGCGACACCCGCGAATTCCTGGGGGCCCGCGGGACCAAGTTCGTCGTGTTCCCCGGGTCGGGCCTGGCGAAGAAGCCACCGCGGTTCGTGATGGCGGCCGAGATCGTCGAGACCTCACGGCTGTTCGCCCGCACCGTCGCCGGCATCGAGCCCGAGTGGGCGGAGCGTCTGGCGGGCGACCTCGCGAAACGGCAGTACAGCGAGCCGCACTGGTCGATCAAGCGGGGATCGGCGATGGCGTGGGAGCGGGTCACGCTCTACGGCGTCCCCCTGGTGGCGCGTCGCGCGGTCCCCTACGGCCGTATCGACCCCGAGGCCTCCCGCGACCTGTTCCTCCGGCGGGCCCTGGTCGAGGGCGAATGGCGTACGCAGCACACGTTCTTCGCCCGCAACCGCGCGCTCCTCGAGGAGGCACGCGAACTCGAGGACCGCGCCCGTCGCGGCGACCTCGTCATCTCCGACGACCAGCTCTACGACTTCTACGACGCCCGCATCCCCGCCGACGTCGTGTCGGGCGCGCACTTCGACGCATGGTGGAAGAAGGCTCGGCGCACACAGCCCGATCTGCTGGACCTCACCCCCGAGGACGTCGCCGACACCACCACCGTCTCGGCCGGCCAATTCCCCGACGTGTGGCAGCAGGGCGAGGCGCGACTGCAACTGCAGTACCGGTTCTCCCCCGGCAGCACACACGACGGGATCACCGTCCTCATCCCGACCGCATTGCTGCCTCGGATCCGGCCGGCCGGGTTCGACTGGCTCGTCCCGGGTCTGCGCGACGACCTCGCCGTCGCCCTGGTCCGCACGCTGCCCAAATCGACACGACGACGCCTCGGGCCTGCCGCGGACGTCGGCCCACAGGCCATGGCGGCGCTGACACCCCGGTCCGAGCCCGTCGTGAGCGGCCTGGCCCGCGAGATCACCCGACTCACCGGGGTGTCCGTCGTCGCCGACGACTTCGATCCGTCGGCCCTGCCGGCGCATCTCGCGGTGCGGTTCGCCGCGGTCGACGACACCGGCGAGGTGGTCGCGGAGGCCGAGTCGCTGGCCGCGCTCACCGCCGCCCTCGACCGACCGGCCGCCACCTCGGCACGGCGCGCGCCCACCCGCTCCGCGCGACCTGCCGCCCCGGTGGTGACGACGTGGACGGCGGCGACCATCGGGACCCTCGACGCGGAGGTGACCGAGGTGGTTGCCGGACAGACGGTGACGAGTCACCCCGCACTCCGCGTGGTCGACGGCGGCGTCAGCGTCGTCCTCGAGACCACCGCTGCGGCCGCCCGCGCGTCGACACATCGCGCGGTGCTCCGTCTGCTGCAGCTCTCGATCCCGCCGCTCAAACCCTCGGCCGCGGCGGCACTCCCGATGGCGCAGAGGCTCGCGCTGTCGCAAAGCCCGTACGCCTCGGTGGAGGCGCTGCTGGCCGACTGCACGCTCGCCGCGATCGTCGAATCTGCCGGCGCCGTCGGCGACATCCGCGATCCGGAGACCTTCGCGGCGCTGCGTGCTCGGGTCGCGGGCGTCGCCGGCCAGCGCGCGCGCGAGATCCTCGCGGTGGTCGCCGACGCGATGACCCGCCTCCCGGCGATCCACGCGGAACTGACCCGTCTCGGCGACAGCCGAGCGACCGGGGACGTCCGCGACCAGCTGGCGGACCTCGTCCATCCAGGGTTCGTCGCCGACACGCCTGCGGCGCAGCGACCACGCCTGCCCGCCTACCTCGACGCGATCGTGGTGCGACTCGAACGACTCCCGGCAGCGGCGTCGACCGACGCCCGGGGGATGGACGCGGTGGACCGTGTGGTCGAGCACTGGGCACAGGTCGCCGCGCGGTGCGCGCCCGCACGCCGTGACGCGGTGAACGAGCAGGCGCACTGGCTCGTCGAGGAGTTGCGCGTGGGTCTCTTCGCGGAGCGGGTGGGTACGGCGTTCCCCGTGTCGGAGAAGCGGGTGCTACGGGCGATCGACGCCCTGGCCGGCTGACGCGGCGCCGACGTGACCGGCGGCGCGCAGGTCGTCGATCTCGCGCTGGAAGTCCTCGACGGACTCGAACGACCGGTACACCGACGCGAAGCGCAGGTAGGCGACCTCGTCGAGTTCACGGAGCGGGGTGAGGATCGCCAATCCCACCTCGTTGCTGGGGATCTCGGCCGAGCCGGATGCGCGGACCGCGTCCTCCACCTGCTGGGCGAGCAACGCCAGACGGTCTTCGTCGACCGCCCGGCCCTGGCAGGCGCGCCGTACCCCGCGCATGACCTTCTCCCGCGAGAACGGCTCGGTCACCCCGTTGCGCTTGACCACCGCGAGCACCGCACTCTCGACGGTGGTGAACCGACGCCCACACTCGG
Source organism: uncultured Williamsia sp. (assembly GCF_947494875.1). Lineage (GTDB taxonomy): Bacteria > Actinomycetota > Actinomycetes > Mycobacteriales > Mycobacteriaceae > Williamsia_A. The sequence continues at coordinate 267,155 of NZ_CANLWM010000005.1, read as the reverse complement.
AGCACGACCGGCGTCGCCGGATCGCCTGTCCCTCGTCGGCGACACGGGAGTCCACGACACGCGTGTCCTCGTGGCGACAGAACGGGCAGTGCATCGCGACGTCCTCGGTGGTCGGAGGTCCGGCGTGGGGCGCATGCGCCCGGGATGAGCCGGGTGGATCGAGATGATCCCTACCTGTCGAGAATACCGGGACCGGTGGTGCGGTCGTGGCGGTCGGGGCCGGTGCGACCACGACGGGCACGAGGTGGGACGCGCTCGCGAGCAGCGGATACGACATGACCACCTCCGTCACCGCCGCCTACGTCAGCGTGCGTACTGCGGGGCGAGCAACGGCTGGCCCGGGGTGAGCGCCGAACCCTCGAGATGATTCATCTCGCGCAGGTCCGCGACCACCTGCGCGACCGGTGCGTCCGGCACGGCCCGGGCGGCCAGCGCGCTCAGCGACTCCCCGCCGCGGACGTGGACGACGCTGCTGCCCACGACGGCAGGCGCGTGGTCGTCGGCCACCATCGACCCGCCGACGACGACCGCCCACAGCGCCACCGCGAGCGCGAGGCCGGCGAGGACTGCTGCACCCCATCCCACGTGTGCGGGACGGAGGGAGCCGGTACGTCCCGATCCCTCGCGGCAGGCGGAGCCGACGGGACGGGGCGTAGCCGAGGTGGGCCGTCGGGGTGCTGTCGCCGCCGGGCGGGTACGCGGACGGGCCGGCGCGGGTGACGCGACCCGTGCGCTGCGACGCGGCGACGGGTCGAGCGGATGACGACGGCCTGCGCGGGACGCGACACGGTCCGCGTCGACACGGGTGACACCGGGGGCCATGAGGGACTGGCTCATCGCGATCTCCTTCTCGATCAGGCGTTCGAAAGAACGTGTGTTCGAGTTCTACCACGAGCCTCCGACACGGTCGACACACCGTCGAACAAATGTTTGAAAGTCGTGACCTCGTGGACTACGGTCGGGGCACGACCAGGACAGATGCACGCCTCGCGTCCCGGGCACCCGCCCCACGAGCACCGCATCGCGAAGGAGAGGACGCCGTGTCCGACACGACCATCACCCCCGGCGGGACCAGGACGACTGCCCCCGCCGAGAGCGATCTCACCGAGCGCCAGCTCGAGGTGTTGCGCGTCATCCGTTCGTCGGTCCGGGAGCGCGGGTATCCCCCGAGCATCCGGGAGATCGGCGACGCCGTCGGCCTGACCTCCACCTCGTCGGTCGCGCACCAGCTGCGCACACTGGAGCGCAAGGGGTTCCTCAAGCGAGACCACAACCGGCCCCGTGCGGTCAACGTCCAGGAGAACGACCCCGGTGACGGCGGCGACAGCGGCGCGACCCCGTTGCCCACACCGACGTTCGTCCCCGTCCTGGGTCGCATCGCCGCAGGCGGCCCGATCCTGGCCGAGGAGGCCGTCGAGGACGTCTTCCCGCTCCCCCGCGAACTCGTCGGCGACGGCGCCCTGTTCCTGCTGCGCGTCGTGGGTGAGTCGATGATCGACGCCGCCATCTGCGACGGGGACTGGGTGGTCGTCCGTCAGCAGAACGTGGCCGACAACGGCGACATCGTCGCGGCGATGATCGACGGCGAGGCGACGGTCAAGACGTTCAAACGCACCGACGGCCACGTGTGGTTGATGCCGCACAACGCCGCCTTCGACCCGATCCCGGGCGACGACGCCGCCATCCTGGGCAAGGTCGTCACGGTGATGCGTCGCATCTGATCCCACCCCTCCGACGTGACGAGGCGCCCTCCGGTGGAGGGCGCCTCGTGTCGTCTGCGGGGTCCGGCTCGGGGGACCCGCGGACTCAGCCCTGCAGGGCGGCGGTGGCCGCGGCTCGGGCGTCGGCGGGGTCGGCGGTGGCGAGGACCGCGTCGGCGGCCGCGCGGCAGGCATCGCGGGTCACGCGCCCCAGGGCCGCACCGACGGCCGCGGCGGCGGCGGGTGCGCTCGACAGGGACGTGACCCCCATGCCCACCAACACACACGCCAGCACCGGGTCGGCGGCGGCCTCACCGCACACGCCGACAGGCTTCCCGGCGGCGACGCCTGCGGCGGCGACGCGGTCGATGAGCGTCAGCACGGCGGGCTGCCACGGGTCGGTGAGCGTGGCCAGGTCGGCCGACATCCGGTCCGCGGCCATCGTGTACTGCGTCAGGTCGTTGGTACCGATGGACGCGAAGTCGACCTCGGCCAGGATCGCGGGCGCCAGCAACGCCGCCGACGGGACCTCGATCATCACCCCGGCGACGAGTCCGCGGTCACGGACCTGCGCAGCGAACTCTCGGGCCTCCGCCGCCGTGGCCACCATGGGGGCCATCACCCACGGGGTCGTCCCTGTCTGCTCCGCCGCGGCGGCGATCGCGTCGAGCTGGTGGTCGAGCAGGGCGGGATGGGCGTGGGCGACCCGCAGTCCGCGGACCCCGAGAGCCGGGTTCGCCTCGGTACCGGACTCGACGAAGGCGAGGGGCTTGTCCGACCCGGCGTCGAGCGTGCGGATCACGATCTTGGCGGGATCCGCTGTCCCGGCGAAGGCCTCGATGACGTCGCGGTAGAGCGCGGTCTGCTCGTCCACGGTCGGTTCGGAGGCGCGGTCGAGGAAGGCGAGTTCGGTACGGAACAGGCCGACACCGGTCACCGGGTGGTCGGTCGCCGCGCGGGCGGACGCCCCGTCCTGCACGTTGGCCAGGATGGCGACGTCGTGGCCGTCGGCGGTGCGGCCGGGTCCCGACCACTGCGCGATCTCGGCGGCCACCGCACGCGCGTCCCGGACCGCGGTGGTCGCGACCCGCTCGTCGGGGTCGACCGTGATGGCACCGATCGCACCGTCCACGAGCACCGCGGCGCCGGCGGGGATCTCGTCGAGTCCCGACACGGCGACCACACACGGGATGCCGAGCTGGCGGGCGATGATCGCGGTGTGGCTCGTGGGGCCACCGAGGCGCGTGACCAGCGCGGTGACGACGGCGGGGTCGAGGCCGGAGGTGTCGGCGGGTGCGAGGTCGTCTGCGCACAGGACCACGGCGTGGTCGGGAGTCGCGATACCCGGCTCGGGCTCGCCGGCGAGCTCGGCGAGCACGCGGTCACGCACGTCCTTCAGGTCCGTGACGCGCTCGGCCATCAGACCACCCAGTTTGGTGAACAGGGTCACGAACTGGTCGGTGGCGGCGACGGCCGCGTTGGGTGCGGGCGCGCCGGCGCGGATCTCCTTCTGGACCGCCCCGGTCCAGCCGCGGTCCTCCGCCAGGGCAGCCGTCGCGGACAACACCTCGGACGCGACACCGGTGGCCGCCGAGGCGCGCGAACGGAGTCGGTCGGCGACCGCGGAGGCCGCCGCGGTGAAGCGCTCGCACTCCGCCTCGGTGTCCGCCGGAGGGGTCCCGGGGCCGGGCAGCGCCGGCCGAGCACCCGGCCACATCACCGGGGCGTAGGCCACCCCGGCGACGACGGGTGTCCCGACGAGGACCGTCCCCGATGCGGGGGCAGGCGCGGCGGTGGTGTGAGCGGTCATGGGTTCACCTCTGGTGGGGCGGCGGTCCGTGTGTGACTCCGGTGCCGGGTGTGTGGGCGGTGTCGGCGGCCGGTTCGACCGGCTGTTGTGACTCAAATTACAAGAAATGCTTGACTTGTCAACACAGTCAAGCGTAAACAGACATGAACCAACACCGGCTGCCACAGAAATCCACATCGATGACCTGATTCAAGGTTTCCGAGCCGCCGACGACGACAGGAGCCACGGTGTACGCCGAGGAGCGACAGCAGGCCATCGCCGACCAGGTGGCGAACCACGGACGGGCGTCGGTGACCGCGCTCGCCCGCGAGTTCGCGGTCACCAGCGAGACGGTGCGCCGCGACCTCGCCGCGCTGGAGCGGATCGGCGCGCTGCGCCGCGTCCACGGCGGCGCGGTGACCGTCGACGCGATCCGCCCGTCGGAGCTGAACGTGGCCGAGCGTGCGGACGCACGTCCCGACGAGAAGGGACGCATCGGCGCCGCGGCGTGCCGGTTCATCCCCTCCGACGGCGGCAGCCTCGTCATCGACGCCGGCACCACCACCATCCAGGCCGCCGCACGCCTGCCCCGCGACCGCGGCCTCACCGTCTTCACCAACTCCCTGTCCGTCGCCTCGACGGTCGCCGACCATCCCGGCGCCGACCTGCACTTCCTCGGCGGACGGATCCGCGGGATCACCCAGGCCGCGGTCGGTCCGGCACCGCTCGCGGCACTCGGCGACCTGCGTGTCGACGTCGCGATGATCGGCACCAACGGCCTCACCGAACACCACGGCCTATCGACCCCCGACATCGAGGAGGCCGCGGTGAAGTCGGCGATGGTCGCGGCGGCACAGCGGGTCGTCGTCCTCGCCGACTCCACCAAGATCGGACGCGAGGACCTCCGCAGCTTCGCCGACATCACCGCCGTCGACGTCCTCATCACCGACGAGGGCATCGATCCCGTCTTCTCCGCCCGCCTGTCCGCGCTCGGCGTCGAGGTCGTGATCGCATGATCGTCACCGTCACCGCCAACCCCAGTCTCGACCGCACCGTCGTGCTGCCCGGTCCCCTCGAGCGCGGTTCGGTCGCCCGGGCACTCGGCAGTCGCAGCGAGCCGGGAGGCAAGGGCATCAACGTCTCCCGCGTGGCCCAGGTCGCCGGCGTCCCCACCATCGCGATCCTGCCCGCGCCGACAGGCGACCCCCTGCTGCTCGGCCTGGACGCGGTGGGCCTGGCGCACCGCACCGTCGAGGTCGCCGACGAGGTCCGGACGAACATCACCGTCACCGAACCCGACGGCACCACCACGAAGCTCAACCTGCCCGGCGCGACGCTGGGTGCACAGCAGGTCGACGCGCTGTTCTCCCTCGTCCTCGACGTCGCCGAGTCCGCGGCCTGGGTGGCGCTGTGCGGGTCCCTGCCGCCCGGCGCGCCCAGCGACCTCTACGGTCGCATCGCCGCCGCGCTCGCCGGCTCGGGCTGCCGGGTCGCGGTCGACACCTCGGGAGCCCCGTTGGCCGCATTGATCGGGGCCCTGGCCGACGGGTCGGTCGACCTGATCAAGCCGAACACCGAGGAACTGTGCGAGATCACCGGTGCCGACGTCGACGAGCTCGACTCCGCGGCGGCCGGTGGGGATTTCACCCCGACGCTCGACGCCGCCCGCTCGGTCGTGGGGACGGCCGGGTGCGCCGTCCTCGCCACGCTCGGCGCGGCGGGCGCGCTGCTGGTCACCGCCGACGGCGCCTGGCAGGCCGCACCGCCGCCCATCACCCCCGTGAGCACGGTCGGCGCCGGGGACGCGACCCTCGCCGGCTACCTCCTCTCCGACCTGTCGGGCCACGGGCCCGCGGATGCGCTCCGCTCCGCGGTCGCCCACGGCTCGGCCGCCGCCGCCCTCCCGGGAACCCAGCCACCCTCCCCCGATGACCTCGCGCTGCACGCGGTGCGGGTGAGCGAGGTGTCCACACCATTCGTCTGACGACCACGGCCGCCGACCACCGACGACCGACGAAGTCCCGCAACAGTTCTCGTCACCACCGATCCACCTGAGCAGAAGAGGCACGAATGTCCACCACCCATCCCGGCCCGGCCACCCCGGGCTCCGACCCACAGGCGTCGACGATCATCGAGACGGCCACCGTCGCGCTCGACGTGAACGCCGGGTCCGACACCGCCGCGGTCATCCGGCACCTCGCCGACCTCCTGGTCGCCACGGGGCGTGCGAGTGCCGCCGACGGCCTCGTCGACGCCGCTCTCGCCCGTGAGGCTCAGTCGCCCACCGGGTTGCCCGGTGGTATCGCCATCCCCCACTGCCGCACCGAGGGCGTCACCCGGGCGAGCCTGGCGTTCGCCCGCCTGGCACCGAAGGTCGACTTCGGCGCGTCCGACGGCCCGGCCGACATCGTGTTCCTCATCGCCGCACCGGCGTCCGGCGGATCCGAGCACATGAAGCTGCTCAGCGCGCTGGCGCGGGCCCTCGTCCGTCCCGACTTCGTCGCGGCGCTCCGCTCTGCGCCCGACGCCGCGACGATCGTCGACCTCGTCGGCGACGTCGTCTCCCCCGCACCCGCGACCGGCTCCACCGGCGCCACGGCGAGCACGGCCCCGGCCGCCACCGCCCCGGCCACCACCGAGCCGGTCGCCGACACGACCTCCGGCAAGCGCACGTCGATCGTCGCGATCACCGCGTGCCCCACCGGGATCGCCCACACCTACATGGCGGCGGACTCCCTCACCTACGCCGCCGAGCGCGCCGGTGTCGACTTCGTCGTCGAGACCCAGGGTTCGTCCAAGTCGACCCCGATGGATGCCTCGGTGATCGCCGCTGCGGACGCGGTCATCTTCGCCACCGACGTGGGCGTCAAGGGCCGCGAGCGGTTCGCGGGCAAGCCCGTGATCGAGTCGGGCACCAAGCGCGCCATCAACGAGCCGGACGCGATGATCGCCGATGCGGTCGCCGCGGCCGGGAACCCCTCGGCCGCACGGGTCTCCGGCACGCCGGCCGCCGGCGGAGCCGCCGCCGCATCGACCAGCGAGCTGAGCTGGGGCGTCCGCCTGCGCCAGATCCTCCTGACCGGTGTCAGCTACATGATCCCGTTCGTCGCCGCGGGCGGTCTTCTGATCGCGCTGGGCTTCCTGCTCGGCGGGTACGAGATGGCGCTCAAGCCGAACGGCGCCACCGATCCCCTCGGCGCGACGATCGCGCTGAGCAACAGCCTCACCAACCTGCCCTCGGGTGGGTTCGCCCAGTATCTCGGAGGCGTGTTCTTCGAGATCGGGTCGCTGGCGTTCTTCTTCCTGGTGCCCGCCCTCGCCGGCTACATCGCCTTCGCGATCGCCGACCGTCCCGGCCTGGCACCGGGGTTCACCGCCGGGTACATCGCCTCGACGGTGGGCGCCGGCTTCATCGGCGGCCTCGTCGGTGGTCTGATCGCCGGCTTCGTCGCGCTGTACATCGGTCGGATCCCGCTGCCGCAGTGGGCTCGTGGTCTCATGCCGGTCGTCATCATCCCGCTGCTCGCCACCCTGATCACCGGTGCGCTGATGTTCATGGTGCTCGGTCGTCCGCTCGCCTGGGTCACCCGGGAGCTGCAGGACGCGCTGTCGAACATGTCGGGCAGCTCGGTCATCATCCTCGGGATCATCCTCGGCCTGATGATGTGCTTCGACCTCGGCGGACCGGTCAACAAGGCGGCCTACGCGTTCGCAGTCCAGGGCCTCGCCGTCGGCGCCGCGCCGGATCTGCGGATCATGGCGACCGTGATGGCCGCGGGCATGGTGCCGCCGCTCGCCATGGCTCTCGCGACCCTGGTGCGCCCGCGGCTCTTCACCGAGCCCGAGCGGGAGAACGGCAAGGCCGCATGGCTTCTCGGTGCGTCGTTCATCTCCGAGGGTGCCATCCCGTTCGCGGCGGCCGACCCGCTGCGCGTCATCCCCTCGATGATGGCGGGCGGCGCCGTCACCGGCGCGCTCACGATGGCGTTCGACGTGGGCCTGCGCGCCCCGCACGGCGGCATCTTCGTGTTCTTCGCGATGAGCAACGTCCTCGGGTTCCTCGTCGCACTCGCCGTGGGCACCGCGGTGGCGGCGGCGATCGTCGTCGCACTCAAGGAGATGCGCGTCCGCACCGCCAAGAACAGCGTCAGCGCCACCCCGGCCGCCGCACCCGTGGCAGCCTGACCACACCCGTCACCGAAGAAGGGACCACACCCATGCCCAGCACCACCGTCTCCGTCGGCTCCGCCGTCGGTCTGCACGCCCGGCCCGCGACGATCATCGCCGAAGCCGTCGCGGCCGCCGGTTCCGCCGTGACGCTCGCCGTCGAGGGCGGGGAGCCGATCGACGCCGGCTCGGCGCTCATGATCATGACGCTCGGCGCCGAGAAGGGGACGCCGGTCGTCGTCACCGCCGACGACCAGCCGACACTCGACTCGATCGCCGGCCTCGTCGCGAAGGATCTCGACGCGGACTGACCGACACGACGACGCGGCCCCCGGTGCTCACCATCGAGCACCGGGGGCCGCGTCGTGCGTGGGGTCGGCTCAGATCCTCAGGTCGTCCAGTTCACCGGCCAACGCGGGCGGGACGCGGACGTGCAGGCGTGTGCCGTTCTCGGCGTGCTCGGTGTCGAGCACGTCCCCGTGAGCATGGATGCGCGACACCAGGTCTCCCCGCGAGTAGGGCACGAGGACCGTCATGTCGACGTCGTCACGACTCGCGACCTCGCGCACCCGTGTGAAGAGCTCCTCGAGCCCGGTCCCGGTCGTGGCCGAGACGAACACGGCGTCGGGGAACTCACCGCGGAGGGCGGCGAGCACCAGCGGATCGGCCCGGTCGATCTTGTTGATCACCAGGATCTCCGGCGGCGAGACCGCGTCCTCCTCGGCGACGACGTCGGCGATCACCCGGCGGACGGTCGAGATCTGATCCATCGGCATCGGGTCCGACGCGTCGACGACGTGCAGGACGACGTCGGCGTCGACGACCTCCTCCAGGGTCGAGCGGAACGCCTCGATCAGCTGGGTCGGGAGGTGACGCACGAACCCGACGGTGTCGGTGAACGTCACCTCACGCCCGTCGTCGAGGGTGGCGCGGCGCGTCGTCGGGTCCAGGGTCGCGAACAACGCGTCCTGCACCAGCACGCCGGAACCGGTCATGGCGTTGATGAGGCTCGACTTGCCGGCGTTGGTGTACCCGGCGATGGTGATCGTCGGCACCACCGACGACTTCCGTCGGGTGCGACTGACCGTGCGGGCGGTCTTCATCCCCCGGATCTCGCGGCGCAGCTTGGCCATCCGCTCACGGATGCGACGGCGGTCGGTCTCGATCTTGGTCTCACCGGGACCACGCAGGCCCACGCCGCCGTTGCTGCCGGCGCGACCACCGGCCTGGCGGGACATGGACTCACCCCAGCCGCGCAGACGCGGGAGCATGTACTCCATCTGCGCCAGCGCGACCTGCGCCTTGCCCTCTCGGGAGGTGGCGTGCTGGGCGAAGATGTCGAGGATGAGGGCTGTGCGGTCGATGACCTTGACCTTGACGATCTTCTCCAGCGCGGTCAGCTGTGCCGGGGTGAGTTCACCGTCGCAGATGACGGTGTCGGCGCCGGTCGCGAGGACGACCTCGCGCAGTTCGTGCGCCTTGCCGGAGCCGATGTAGGTGGCCGGGTCGGGGCGGTCGCGGCGTTGGACGACGCCGTCGAGGATCTCCGACCCCGCGGTCTCGGCGAGTGCGGCGAGCTCGGCCATCCGTCCGTGGACGGCTGCCTGCGAACCCTCGGTCCACACACCGACCAGAACGACGCGCTCGAGGCGCAGCTGTCGGTACTCGACCTCGGTGATGTCGGTGAGCTCGGTGGACAGACCGGGCACACGCTGTAGCGACGACCGTTCGTCGAGCTGGAGTTCGCCGGTGGTCGGTGTGCGTCGTGCACCGTCCGAGCGGTCGGTGGGGTCGTTGGCGTGGTCCGGGGTGTCGTCGATGTCGGCATAGGCGACGCCGGAGGGGTTCTCGGTGAAGAAGGTGGTCTCCTCGGTAGATGGGCGCGTCGGGGATGTCCCCCGCCGGCGGTCGGGTTCGCTGGTCGGGTCGTGATCGGGTGCCGCCATCAGTGACTCACACCGACGGTGTCACGTGCACTCGGTTTTCCACCGGGCTCGCGACCGTCTCCCGCAGGCACACGGTCCCGATCGCGACGAGGCGGGACGGCCCGCGCAGGGTGGCGCCGTCGTGGGTGATCGTCACGGTCACGGTGCCTCCCGGTATGTGAACGTCCAGGGTGCCTTGCGGCTTCCCGGTCTGCGCCACGAGTGCGGCCGCGGCCGCGGCGACGGTGCCGGTCCCGCAGCTCCGGGTCTCGCCGACGCCGCGCTCGAGCACGCGCATGTGGACGGCTCCGTCGCGGGCGGGGGTGATCACCTCGATGTTCACGCCGTGCGGGAAGACGGTGCTGTCGACCGTGGCTCCGCCGCTGAAGTCGAGGGCGTCGAGGTCGGCGACGGTGAGGCCGTCGACGACGCACGCCAGATGGGGGTTGCCGACGTCCACCGCGACGCCCTCGAGCTGTCGGCCCAGGGTCGTCGCGCTGCGCTGCCCGATCCGGACCGGGCCCATCTCGACGGTCACGTCGGCGGCGGCGGCGTCGGCGTCGCGGACATGCACCCGGCGTCCGCCGGCACGGCTGCCGACGACGAACTCGGTGGTGTCGACCAGCCCGGCCACGACGAGGTGGTGTGCGAACACGCGGACGCCGTTGCCGCACATCTCCGCGATCGACCCGTCGGCGTTGCGGTAGTCCATGAACCAGTCGGACGTGGCCACCCCGGCGGGGATCTCGTCGAGCACGCCTGCGACGACGAGGGCGTCGGTCCGCGCCACCCGCAGCAGTCCGTCGCCGCCCAGTCCGGCCCGGCGGTCACACAGCGCGGCGACGAGGTCGGGGGTCAGGTCGAGGCGTGCGTGGTGGTCCGGGAGCAGCACGAAGTCGTTCTCGGTGCCGTGTCCCTTGACGAACGGGAGCGCGGTGTCGACGTCGGCCATCCCCTCAGGGTAGTCACGCGGGCGACGTCAGCCGTGGTCGATCACGGTCGCCACGGCGTCGACCAGCCCGGAGGCACCCGCGTCGAGCCAGTGCACCCGCGGGTCGCGGCGGAACCACGACCGTTGACGCCGCACGTAGCGGCGGGTCCCCACGAACGTCGCCTCGACCGCGTCGTCGAGCGACATCGTCCCGTCGAGGACCGCCAGCGCCTGGGCGTAGCCGATCGCCCGCGCGGCTGTCCTCCCCTCGCGCAGTCCGCGGTCGACGAGACCGGCCACCTCCTCGAGCAGACCCCCGTCGAACATCGCCGCCGTCCGGGACCGCAGTCGGTCGTCGAGCGCGGTGGTGTCGCGGTCGAGCCCGACGATGTCGGTGGACCATCGCGGGTCCCCGATCCGCGGGGCGGAGGCGGCGAACGGTCGGCCGGTGAGCTCGACGACCTCCAGGGCGCGGACGATGCGTCGCCCGTCGGTGGCCAGGATCGACGCCGCGGCGTCGGGGTCGACCTCGGTGAGCCGGGCGTGCATCGCGGCGACACCCCGGTCGGCGAGTTCCCCCTCGAGACGCGTGCGGACCGCATCGTCGGTGGCGGGGAACGACCAGTCGTCGAGCAGCGACTGCACGTACATCATCGAGCCGCCGACGATCACCGGTCGGCGCCCGCGGGCGAGGATGTCCTCGACGTCGGCGCCCGCGGCCCGCTGATACCGCGCGACAGTAGCGATCTCGGTGACGTCGAGGACGTCGAGTTGGTGGTGCGGGATGTCGCGTCGCTGTTCGACGGGCACCTTGGCGGTACCCACGTCCATGCCGCGGTACTGCTGCATCGCGTCGATGTTGACGATCTCGCCGTCCCACCGCCGCGCGACGTCGAGCGCGAGGTCGGATTTGCCCGTCCCCGTGGGCCCGACGATCGCGATCGGCCGCACGGTCATCGGGCGGCCGACGCGATCCCCCACCAGGCGACGTGTGCCCCGACCCCGAAGGGCGCGCCGTGCCAGAGGGATTCGGCGACCGGCGGGCCGTGGCCCGCGGCGCGCCACACCGCGGCGGCGATCTGCAGGACCGCGCGACCGTCGACCCGCGCGTGGGCGCAGCCCTGGACGTCAAGGGCGGTGATCGCGTCGAGGTCGCCGCGGGCGACGGCGGTGTCGACCGTCTCCTGTATCGCCTCGGCACCCTCGATCAGCCCCCCCGGTGCCTTCACGGTCAGACCGGTCGAGCCGTCGGCGACGACGAGCAGTCCGGTCGGTGTCGCTTCGTCGGCGAGGAGATCGGTGACCAGGCCGGTGGCGACCGCGACGCCGGCGCCGTCGAGGGACGGGACGACGACGACCGGGTCGACGGTCACGTCGGGCGCGGTCTCGCCTCGCAGCCAGGCCGCGGTGAGCACGGTCGTCGGGAGACGGTCGGCGACGGCGGCGGGCGGCGTCCCGGGTACCAGCCGGACCCGCACGTCCACCCCGAACCCGAGATAGGTGCCGTTGGTGGGGAGGTCACCGTGGCGGATGCCTGTGTCACCGACGGGCTCGGGATCGTGCACGTCGGCCGTGCACAGCGCGATCCACCGGGTCGGCGCGACCCTGGCGAGACGCTCCCCCAGGCGCCGGACGGCGACACGGGGCGCGTCGAGGTCGGCTGCAGGACCGGTGAGGGCGGGGACGAGCGACGGCGACCCGGGCACGATCGCGACGGCGGCGAGCACGCCTGCACACGCTACCGATCCGTCGTGCCGGGAGGTCGTCGAGCGTCGGCGCCTGTCGTACGAGTGCGCACCAAAACGGACGGCACCTGCTTGAATGGTCTCCACCGCGCGCCGAGCGCGGGCTCGCCGCGCGGCGCGCGGCACGACGACGGCAGCCGTGACGCGCGGCAGGACGAGGGATCACGCGATGAGCGAGGACGCGGGCCGGGCGGCCCCACAGGACATCGGCACCGTCGAGGACGCGACAGCGTCCCCACCCGCGGAGATGTCCGCCGGCGTCGCCGCGGACACCGCCGTGGCCACTCCTCCTGTCGCACCGGAGACGGTCGCACCGACCCCGTCGGCCCCGCCGAAGCCGGGCCCCCGTCCCGGTCCCCGCCCCGGCCCACGACCGGCGCCCGGTCCGCGGCCGACCGCCACCCCGCACATCGAGGTCCCCCATGCCCGTCCCGCCTCGGACCCGTCGCTGTTCGGCCGCGTCGACGACGACGGCACGGTCTGGCTGATCGAGGAGGGCACCCCACGGATCATCGGGTCCTGGCAGGCCGGCACCCCGGCGGAGGGACTCGCACACTACGGTCGCCGCTTCGACGACCTCGCCACCGAGGTGGAACTGCTCGAGGAGCGCCTCGCGGTCGGCACCGGTGATCCACGCAAGACGAAGGCGTCGGCGATCGCCATGCGCGACAGCCTCGCCGACGCCGCGGTGATCGGCGACGTCTCCGCGCTGCGGGCCCGACTGACCGCGGTGATCGAGGGAGCGGACGGCATCGCCGAGGAGCGCACACGGGCCCGCGACGCCGCCCGCACGGCGGCGATCACGCGCAAGGAGGAGCTCTGCGGCGAGGCGGAGACGATCGGCGCGGAGAGCACGCAGTGGAAGCACGCCGGTGACCGCCTGCGCGCGATCCTCGACGAGTGGAAGACCATCAAAGGTGTCGACCGCAAGACCGACGACGTGCTGTGGCGGCGGTACGCCAAGGCGCGGGACGCCTTCAACCGTCGCCGCGGTGCGCACTTCGCCGAACTCGACCGCGAGCGTGCCGGCGCCCGGGCGCGCAAGGAGGAGATCATCGTCGAGGCCGAGGCGCTGTCGACGTCGACCGACTGGGGTCCGACCGCCGGACGGTTCCGGGAACTCCTCGCCGACTGGAAGGCCGCCGGCCGCGCCCCGCGCGACTCCGACGACGCACTCTGGGAACGGTTCAAGGCGGCGCAGGACGTGTTCTTCGCGGCGCGCAACGCCGCCCAGTCCGAACGCGACGAGGAGTTCGCGGCCAACGCCGACGCCAAGCAGGCCCTGCTCGACGAGGCGGAGAAGTCCGTCGACCCCACGTCCGACCTCGACGCGGCACGACGTGCGTTCCGGGACGTCCGGGAGCGGTGGGACGCGATCGGCAAGGTCCCGCGCGAGCGCATGCAGTCACTGGAGCGCGGTATCCGGGCCATCGAGAAGCGGGTCCGCGACGCCGAGGAGACCCACTGGCAGCGGACCGATCCCGAGGTGGCGGCCCGCGCCGAGCAGTTCCGTTCCCGCGTCGCGCAACTCGAGGAACAGGCCGAGAAGGCCGCTGCGCGCGGCAAGGACAAGGACGCGGCGGATCTCCGTGCTCAGGCGCAACAGTGGCGCGAGTGGGCGACCGCTGCGGACAACGCCGTCGGCGGTCGCTGACCCCTCACCCACACAGCCTGCGGCGGCGAGGCGGTCAGGCGGTGCCCGCCGTGCTCTCCGGACCGCCGGTCGACTCGTCCTCGGGCTCGGTGGTGTCCGGACGCGCCCCGGCCGACCTCTGCAGCGACCGCGCGCGCTCCTCGGCCACGCGGGCCTCCTCGCGGCGCTCCGCCTCCAGCGCCAGGTGGTAGGAGGTGCGGGCCCACACGACCCGGGACCAGTGGAAGACGATCACGATCAGCGCGAACCACCCCAGGACCAGGCCCGGGCCCACGCCGTGCGGTGGTGTCACCCCGCTCACGCCGGGGGTGTTGCGTGACCACCAGGCGAGCATCCCGGCGACGCACCCGACGGCGCTCCCGCACAACGCCACGAAGGCGACCGTCCACCGACGTGTCACGAGCGCCAGCATCGAGAAGCCGATCCCGAAGACGACGAGCAGGTAGACGAAGACCCGCGACGTGATGGTCACGCGTTCGTCCCGCGCCGCACTGGAGAAGGTCAGCACATCGATGCCGTTCGCGGCGCCCGTGTGCGGCAGCACCATCGCCACGATGGCCACCAGGACCGCGGCCGCCACGACGACGGCGCGGGCACCGGGTTCGATCTCGCCCGCGATGCGGCGCTCGGCCTTGCGGAGGTCGCCCTCGAGCTGTTCGAGTCCTGCGTGCGCACCCGAGCCGGTGCCGTGCTGACTGTCGCTCATGCCGAACATCCTTCCGAACACGACGACGCCGCGGGGCTCGCGGTCGCCGTCCTCGCAGGGGCGCCGACGCCCGGCATCCCCAGGCCGACACCGATCGGCGGTGTCGACGGTGTGCGTCCCGCCTCCCAGGCGTCGCCCGCACGGGTCCGACGATGTGCGCGCAGCGCTCCGTCGGCGACGAGATGGTGGGGCGCCGCCTCGGTGACGACGGTCTCGACGAGATCGCCGGCACGCACGGTCCCGTCCGACCCCGCCACGTCCGGCGCCAGGAAGTGGACCAGACGCCCGTCCCGGGCCCGGCCGGTACGGCGGCCGGTGATCGCACCCTTGCGCCCGCTCTCCGCCATCACCAGCAGTTCCACCTCGGTCCCGATGAGCCGCCGGTTCTCCTGCAGGCAGATGTCGTCCTGGAGCGCGGTGAGCCGCAGGTAGCGCTCGCGGACGACGTCGGCGGGGACCTGGTCGGGCAGGTCGGCGGCCGGTGTCCCGGGCCGCTTGGAGTACTGGAACGTGAACGCCGAACTGAACCGCGCACGCTCGACGAGGTCGAGTGTGGCGGCGAAATCCTCCTCGGTCTCCCCGGGGAACCCCACGATGATGTCGGTGGTGATCGCAGCGTGCGGCATCGTCGAGCGCACCTCGTCGAGGATGCGCAGGAAGCGGTCGCGGCGGTAGCTGCGCCGCATCGCCCGCAGGACGCGGTCGGACCCGGACTGCAGCGGCATGTGCAACGCAGGACACACCGCGGGGGTCTCGGCCATCGCGGCGATCACGTCGGACCGGAACTCGGCCGGGTGCGGCGAGGTGAAGCGCAGTCGCTCGAGTCCCTCGACCGACCCGACCGTGCGCAGGAGATCGGCGAACGCCGACCGATCGCGCGGGGTCTCGGGGTCGGCGAACGACATCCCGTAGGCGTTGACGTTCTGCCCGAGCAGCGTCACCTCGAGGACACCCTGCTCGACGAGCGCCTCCACCTCGGCGAGGACGTCGGCGGGCCGGCGGTCGACCTCTCTGCCGCGCAGCGACGGCACGATGCAGAACGTGCAGGTGTTGTTGCAGCCCACCGAGATCGACACCCATCCGGCATAGGCGGACTCGCGGCGGGCGGGCAGCGTCGACGGGAACGCGCTGAGCGACTCCTCGATCTCGACCTGGGCCGTCTCGTTGTGCCGGGCACGGTCGAGCAGGGCCGGCAGCGACCCCAGGTTGTGGGTGCCGAACACGACGTCGACCCACGGCGCGCGGTCGACGACGGTGGACTTGTCCTTCTGGGCCAGGCACCCGCCCACGGCGATCTGCATACCCGGGCGCTGCGCCTTGACCGGGGCCAGGTGCGACAGGTTCCCGTACAACTTGTTGTCCGCGTTCTCCCGCACGGCGCACGTGTTGAAGACGACGAGATCCGCGTCGTCCTCCGACGTCGCCCGCTGGTACCCCGCGTCCTCCAACACGCCGCTGATCCGCTCGGAATCGTGGACGTTCATCTGGCAGCCGTACGTCCGCACCTGGTAGCGGCGCGGGACGTCGAACTCGGGGCTCGCAGGGTGGGTGACCGGGGCATTCATCGCAGACCAGGGTACGTCCGTGCCGGCGCCGGACCTCATCCGTGCCGGTGTGACGGGCGCCGCCGCGACGCGACGAACCTCGGCGCACCGGCCGTCGCAACAGTAAAGTCCTCTTTGCTCTCGGCACACCCCGCCGCTGAGCAGCACCGTCGAACAGCGAGGTTGGCTTCCCCATGACCGTTTCGCAGACCGGCCCGGCGACCCCGGAGACCGGGCAGGCGCCGCCGATGATCTCCCTGCGGGGTGTCGACAAGTACTTCGGCGACCTGCATGTCCTCGATCACATCGACCTCGAGATCCCCCGCGGTCAGGTTGTCGTGGTGCTCGGGCCGTCAGGGTCGGGCAAGTCGACGCTGTGCCGCACCATCAACCGGCTCGAGCCGATCGACTCCGGCGAGATCCGTGTCGACGGGACGGTGCTGCCGTCGGAGGGCAAGGAACTCGCGCGCCTGCGCACCGACGTCGGGATGGTGTTCCAGTCGTTCAACCTGTTCGCCCACAAGACGATCCTCGACAACGTGACCCTGGCCCCGATCAAGGTCCGCAGGAAGAACAAGGCGGAGGCCCGCGCGAACGCCGAGAAGCTCCTCGAGCGGGTCGGCATCGCCGAGCAGAAGGACAAGTACCCGGCCCAGCTCTCCGGCGGCCAGCAGCAGCGTGTCGCGATCGCCCGGTCGCTGGCGATGGAGCCGAAGGTGATGTTGTTCGACGAGCCGACCTCCGCGCTCGACCCGGAGATGGTCAACGAGGTGCTCGACGTCATGGTCTCCCTCGCCAAGGAGGGCATGACGATGGTGGTGGTGACCCACGAGATGGGCTTCGCCCGCAAGGCCGCGGACCGTGTGGTGTTCATGGCCGACGGCGCCGTCGTCGAGGACACCGACCCCGAGAGCTTCTTCACCGCGCCGTCGTCGGACCGCGCGAAGGACTTCCTCGGCAAGATCCTGGGCCACTGATGCGGCAGACCCCCCGACGACCCCGCCTGCGGGCGGCCGCTCTCACACTGGTCGCGCTCGCGGTGGCCGCCGGCGGCCTCACCGCCTGCGGCAACACCAATCCCCGCGATCTCCTCGGGTCAATCCGTGACGGCTCGGTCATCCTCGGCACGAAGTACGACCAGCCGGGCCTGGGCCTGCGCGAACCCGACCGGGACTTCACCGGGTTCGACACGCTCGTCTCCCGCTACGTCGTCGACTCCATCTCCCGCGAGCTCGGGGTGCGAACGCCGAAGATCACCTGGCGCGAGACCCCGTCGGCGCAACGCGAGACGCTCATCGAGAACGGCGAGGTCGACATGATCGCCGCCACCTACTCGATCAACGCGGCGCGGTCGAAGCGCGTCGCGTTCGCCGGTCCGTACCTCGTGAACTATCAGGGACTGCTGGTACGTCGCGACGACACGGGCATCCGCACCCTCACCGACCTCGACAAGGGCAAGAAGCTCTGCTCGGTCACGGGATCCACCCCGGCGCAGAACGTGAAGGCGCAGCTGCCGCGAGTCCAGTTGCAGGAGTACGACTCCTACTCCGGCTGTGTCGAGGCGCTCCGCCAGGGCAAGGTCGACGCCCTCACCACCGACGAGGTGATCCTCGCCGGCTTCGCCGACTTCGACATCTACAAGGGCGATTTCCGCGTCGTCGACATGACCTATCCGAAGAACGCCTGCGTCACGTCCTCGGGCAAGAAGGTCCTCCGCAAGGCCGGTACCCCGTTCTCGACCGAGCGCTACGGGATCGGGATGGCGAAGGACTACCCGAAGTCGGTCGCCGCGGTGAACGCCGCCCTGACGAAGATGCTGACCCCGGACGGCTCCGGCACGTCACCGTGGGAGCGCGCGCTGCGCTCGTCAATCGGTGACACCGAGGTCGACAAGCTGATGCAGCGGGCGGAGGCGCCGGCTTCCCCGTTCGCATTCACCCCGAAGCCCGGTGACCTGTCGTTCCTCGACTCGGCGTCCACGCCGTGCCCGGCGGGGCTGTCATGAACGAGTTGTGGTCGGACATGGGCCCACAGTTGTGGCCCGCGTACTGGACGACGTTGAAGCTGACGTTCTTCTCGGCGGTCGGGTCGCTGATCTGGGGCACGATCCTCGCCGCGTTCCGGGTCTCCCCCGTGCCGGTGATGCGAGCGTTCGGGACGGGATACGTGACCATCGTCCGCAACACCCCGCTGACGCTGATCATCATCTTCTGCTCGATCGGGCTGTACCAGAACCTCGGGCTGACACTCGCACCCGAGAACGAGAACTTCGTCGAGAACAACAACTTCTGGCTCGCGGTTCTCGGGTTCGTGCTCTACACCTCGACGTTCGTGTGCGAGACGCTGCGGTCGGGCTTCAACACCGTGCCGCTCGGGCAGGCCGAGGCGGCCCGGTCGCTCGGGCTCAGCTTCGGTCGCGTCTTCGGGCTCGTCGTGTTGCCCCAGGCGGCGCGGTCGGTGATCGGACCGATGGGAAGCGTGCTCATCGCGTTGACGAAGAACACGACCATCGCGTCGGCGATCGGCGTCGCGGAGGCATCGCTGCTCATGAAGGAGCAGATCGAGAACTACGCCGACCAGATCGTCGCGATCTTCGCGATCATCGCCGTCGGCTTCATGATCATCACCCTGGCGGAGGGCTACGTGTTCGGCTGGCTGGCACGACGACTGGCGGTGCGGCGATGAGCGGCGCAACCGTCCTCTACGACTCCCCGGGGCCCAAGGCGCGGCGACGCAACGCGATCGTGGCGGTCGTCTTCGGACTGGTCCTCGTCGCGGTCGTGGTGTTCGTCCTCGTGACCCTCGCCGGCAACGACCAGCTGACCGCGCAGAAGTGGAAGCCGTTCGTCACCGCGACGACGTGGACCACGTACCTGCTGCCGGGTCTGTGGGGCACGTTGAAAGCAGCGGCGCTGTCGATCGTGTTCGCGTTGGTGCTCGGCGGTGTCCTCGGTGTGGGGCGGCTGTCCGAACACCGATGGGTACGGATGGTGTCGGGCGCGGTCGTCGAGACCTTCCGCGCGATCCCTGTGCTGATCCTGATGATCTTCGCCTACTACCTGTACGCGGAGTACGCGGTCTTCCCGTCGCTCCAGCTGTCGTTCGCCGCGGTGGTGACCGGGCTGACGCTGTACAACGGGTCGGTCATCGCGGAGATCATCCGGTCGGGCATCAACTCGCTCCCGTCGGGACAGTCCGAGGCGGCGAAGGCGCTCGGCCTGCGTCCGGGTCAGATGATGCGGCTCATCCTGCTCCCGCAGGCGGTGACGGCGATGCTGCCGGCGCTGATCTCGCAGATGGTCATCGCTCTCAAGGACAGTGCGCTGGGCTACGCGATCGGCTACATCGAGGTGGTGCGTTCCGGCATCCAATCGGCGTCGTTCTACGGCAACTACCTGCCCGCGCTCGTCGTCGTCGCGATCGCGATGATCATCATCAACACGGGTCTGTCGCAACTGGCGACGACGGTCGAGCGGCGCATCCGGACCGGACGGCGCAAGGAGGCAACGGTTCCCGCGGACGAGACCCGGTCGCAGGTGGACACGGTCGGCGCCTGAGAAGGGGTCAGGCTGCGGGGACGGTCAGCACCCGGGGCCCGTCGTCGGTGACGGCGACGGTGTGCTCGCTGTGTGCGGCCATCGACCCGTCGGCCATCCGGAGCGTCCAGCCGTCCTCGTCGACGACGAGGTCCGGGGCACCCCGCGACCACCAGGGCTCGAGCGCCAATGTCATCCCCGGGCGCAGGCGCAGGCCCTTTCCGGCACGACCGCGGTTCGACACGTGCGGGTCCTCGTGCATGGTCCGACCGAGTCCGTGGCCACCGAAGTCGGTGTTGACGCGGTATCCCTCTGCTTCGGCGACCGCGGCGATGGCCGCGGAGATGTCCCCGAGCCGGTTACCGGGCACCGCGGCGGCGATCCCGGCGTCGAGTGCTCGACGGGTCGAGTCGATCAGCGCGATGTCATCGTCGTCGTGAGCCGTCCCGACGACGACGGTGACCGCGGAATCGGCCACCCAGCCGTCCACCGACACGGCCAGGTCGAGGGAGAGGACGTCACCGTCTCGGAGCACGTGGTGCCGGGGACGGCCGTGCAGCACGGCGTCGTTCACCGACAGACAGATCACGTTGCGGAACGGGCCGCGCCCGAACGAGGGCGCGTAGTCCCAGTAGCAGGACTCGGCCCCGGCGTCGGCGAGGAGGTCGCGGGCATGGTGCTCGAGCTCCATCACGTCGACCCCGGGGCGAGCCTCGACGGACAGCGTCGACAGCATCCCCGCGACCACGTCGCCGGTCCGCGCCATCGCGTCGACCTCGCCCGGCGTCTTCAGCTCGATCACCCTGCACCCCGTCTCACGTCGCCCGTTGTCCGGTATTTCAATACCGGTGTCCGACGGTACCAGCAGCGGTACAGAAATGCCGGTTACGATCGGCACATGGTCCGCGTCCCCCTCACGCCCGAACAGCTCGACGCCGGCCGACGCCTCGGCGCGGTGATTCGCGAGGCCCGGGGCGATCTCGATCCCGGCGCGGTCGCGGCGGCGGCGGGGATCTCACCGGAGACGTTGCGCAAGATCGAGGTCGGTCGCATCCCGAGCCCTGGCTTCGGCACCGTCCTGGCCGTCTGCGAGGCGATCGGCCTCCCTCTGGACGAGGCGGTCGAGGCGTGGAAGGGCGTACGCCCCGGCCGACTCGCCGGCTGAGGCGTCGGCCGTCAGTCGAGGCCGTCGAGGGCGCTACGGACGAGATCGAACGCGACGTTCGCCGGGTATCCCCGTCGGGCGAGCATCGCCACCAGACGCCGGGTGTGGCGGTCCCGGTCGCCGCGATCGGCGATGTCCGTCGCGGACAACGACCCCACCTTGCGGGCGAGGAGTTCCTCGGCGCGGGCCCGTTCGTCCTCGTCGTCGACGAGCGACAGTGCGCTCTCGGCCACCGCCGGATCGACGCCCTTGGTGCGCAACTCGTTTCGGAGCGCGATGCGTCCGCGCCCGTTGTTGCGGTGACGCGACTCCACCCACTGACGGGCGAAGTCGGCGTCGTCGAGGAGTCCCATCGAGGTCAGCCGGGACAGTGTCCGGTCCACCTCGTCGGGCGGGAACTCCTTGTCCAACAGCCGGGCCCGCATCTCCGAGCGTGACCGGGCACGAACCCCGAGCAACCGCAACGCGCTGTCCCACGGGGACGGCCCGTCGCGGTCACCGTCGCGCGACCCCCGCGCCGACCCGGACCGGTCGACGTCGACGCGGGGGCGGGCGACGATCTCCTCGGTCGCCGACCGCAGGCGGTCGATGGCGTGTGGATCCATCGTGGCGCTCCGGCGGCGGGAGGTCAGAAGTCGACGGGCGCCGGCGCGATCTCGTCGGCGTCGAGGACGGCTCCGATGCCCAGCTTCTCCTTGATCTTCTTCTCGATCTCCTCGCGGGTGTCGACGTTCTCGAGGAGGAACTTGCGAGCGTTCTCCTTGCCCTGACCCAACTGATCACCCTCGTAGGTGAACCACGAGCCGGACTTGCGGATGAAGCCCTCCGCCACACCGAGATCGATGAGCGAGCCCTCGCGGCTGATGCCGTGGCCGTAGAGGATGTCGAACTCGGCCTGCTTGAACGGCGGGGACACCTTGTTCTTGACGACCTTGACGCGGGTGCGGCTGCCGACCGCGTCGGTCCCGTCCTTGAGCGTCTCGATACGACGGATGTCGAGGCGGACCGAGGCGTAGAACTTCAGGGCCTTGCCGCCCGTGGTGGTCTCCGGCGAACCGAACATCACGCCGATCTTCTCGCGCAGCTGGTTGATGAAGATGACGGTGGTCTTGGAGTTGTTCATCGCACCGGTCATCTTGCGGAGCGCCTGGCTCATCAGACGTGCCTGCAGACCGACGTGACTGTCACCCATCTCGCCCTCGATCTCGGCGCGCGGCACCAGTGCGGCGACGGAGTCGATGACGAGGATGTCCAGCGCACCCGACCGGATCAGCATGTCGGCGATCTCGAGCGCCTGCTCACCGGTGTCCGGCTGGGAGACCAGCAGGGCGTCGGTGTCGACGCCGAGCTTGGCGGCGTAGTCGGGGTCGAGCGCGTGCTCCGCGTCGATGAAGGCGGCGATGCCGCCGTTGGCCTGGGCGTTGGCCACCGCGTGCAGGGCGACCGTGGTCTTGCCCGACGACTCCGGGCCGTAGATCTCGACGACACGGCCCCGGGGCAGCCCGCCGATGCCCAGCGCCACGTCCAGGGCGATGGAACCGGTCGGGATGACCTCGATCGGGGGACGGACCTCGTCACCGAGGCGCATCACCGATCCCTTGCCGAAGTTCTTGTCGATCTGGGCCAGCGCCAGATCGAGGGCCTTCTCGCGGTCCTGCGGTGCGGTTGCCATGATGCTCCTCGCGTCTCGTGCGGCCCGTCGGCGAGCCGGTGGTTCTCGATGCGCGTCACGCTAGGGCCTGCCTCCGACAACGACGTCTCGTCGATGCCGGGGGCTGTGGACGGTGGGCATCTGTGGATGACCGCCGGCGCTGACGCGATCGAACGACGTCAGACTATCCCGAACACGTGTTCGACGCCCGTACCGACACGCTCGGCGTGTCGGGGCGATGTCACCAGCGGTCGCGCGGGACGTCGAACTCGCGGCAGTAGGCCTGCCAGACCGTCTTGGGGTCGATGCCGTCGTCGAGTGCGCGGGCGCCGGTGCGTCCGTCGAACTCGACGAACACGTGGTCGCGGAGCATGGACTCGGCGGCGACGGAACCGAACTCGGTGTACATCAGCTCGGTGAACTCGGTGAGGCGCATCGTGTGCCGAGTTTAGTCGCGACGGGAGGCACCGGCCGCGGCGTGGCACACCGCGACCGGGTCGTCGACGTCATAGACCCCGGCCGCGGCCTGGCGCGCCGCCGCCGCCACGCGCGCGTCGCCGAGGACGTCGAGGCAGGCTGCACGGACCGCCGTGACGTCGGGCGGTCGGACACAGGCGCCCACGCCGGCGCGCCGGACCCGGTTCGCGAGCTCCCACTGGTCACCGCCGCCGGGCACGGCCACCACCGGGACGCCCGCGGCGAGACTCTTCGCGAGCATCCCGTGCCCGCCTCCACAGACCACCAGCGACGCCTCGGCCAGCACCCGGTCCTGACGCGCGGTCCCGGCGACGGCCCACGACGGGAGGGTGTCGACGGCGACGTCCAACGCGGAGACGACCACGCGCAGCGGCACACCCGTGAGCGCGGGATCCAGAGCGGTCAGGACGGTCTGCCCGAGATCGGGGACGCCGGTGGCCGCGGTCGACGGGGCGACGACCACGAGCGGACCGTCGCCGGCGGGCGGGGTGAACACGGTGTCGGTGGGCTCCCAGAGGAGCGGTCCCACGAGGTGGGCATGTGCGGGCCAGTCCGGGCGGGGCACCTCGAGGACCGGCAGCGTCGCGATCAGGCGGGCGGCGGGGCCAGGCGCGTCGGCGGGCAGCCCGATCGCGGTCCGGGCGGCGCCGCGCTGGCGCTCCCCCTCCGCCCGGGACCGCGCGGTGAGCGTGCGCATGATGGCGTCGCGTGCGCGGCCGCGCAGTCCGTTCCCGGGAGCCAGTCCGCTGCCGATGGGCGGCAGGGCACGCGAGGGCTCGTAGAGCGGGTGCGGGGACAGCTCGACCCATGGGAGGCCGAGGGCCTCCGCAGCCCAGCCACCACACACGGTGATGACGTCCCCGACGACGAGGTCGACGTGCTGTGCAGCCAGTGGGCCGAGGAGATCGGTGGCCATCTGCGCTGCGCGCACGCTGAGGCGGGCGCCGGCGTCGGTGTCGTCGCCACCGGTGCGGTCGAGCCCGGGGAGCACGACGAGGGAGACGCGCTCGTCACCCGCGGTGCGGCGGTGCCACCGCCGCTGCCAGGGTTCCCCGGTGAACACGACCACGTCGTCACCTGCGGCGGCGAGTCGTCGAGCGAGGGCGATGGCCGGGATGGCATGTCCCGCATCGGGTCCCGCGACCACGGCGACGCGCACCCGCTCCCCTTCCGACGGAGCCGACCGACCGGGCCGACGTCAGACGATGGTGTCACCTGTCTTCGCGCCGGCGTCGGAGGGGCGGGTGGCCCAGCGGTAGACGGTGACGCCGCCGATGACGACGAGAGCCACCACCGCCAGGGCGGCGGCACCCTTCACCAGCGCGACGACGAGTCCGAACAGCAGCCAGACGGCCACCACGGCGAGCGCGATCTTCCACCACATCAGATGTCCTCCGAGGTCCACGGCCGACGTCGGTCGTCGGCCCGTGCACCCAGGGTCACGTGTGGACACCGCGTCTGTCACCGGTCCGCGCCGGAACCGGGGGGAAGATCAGGGACTCCCCCGAGGGCGTCCCAGAGGACCCGTCAGGCGTTCTCGGGACCCTTGGTGAGATCGGTGCGGTTGCCCTCGATGCCGGGGGTGGTGGTGCCTCCGGATCCGGACGGCAACTCGCCCTTCATGTTCGCGCGGATCTGCTCGAGGCGGGAGTGGCCGGCCATCTGCACCGAGGCCTGCTGCACCTCCATCATGCGGCCGCCGACGGTGTTGCGCGACAACTCCGCCGACCCGAGTGCGGTCGCGTAGCGTCGTTCGATCTTGTCACGCACCTGCTCGAGGCTCGGGGTGTTGCCCGGTGCGGACAGCTCGCTCATCTGCTGCAGCGAGTTCGACACCTGCTCCTGCATCTTCGCCTGTTCGAGCTGCGAGAGCAGCTTGGTCCGCTCGGCGAGCTTCTGCTGCAACATCATCGAGTTCTGCTCGACGGCCTGTTTCGCCTGGGCCGCGGCCTGCAGCGACTGATCGTGCAGGGTCTTGAGGTCCTCCACGCTCTGCTCGGCGGTGACGAGCTGCGCGGCGAACGCCTCGGCGGCGTTGGTGTACTCGGCGGCCTTGGCCTGGTCACCCGCAGCGCTCGCCTGGTCGGCCAGGGTCAGCGCCTGGCGGGTGTTCGCGTTGAGCTTCTCCACGTCCTCGAGCTGCCGGTTGAGCTTCATCTCGAGCTGGCGCTGGTTGCCGATCACGTTGGCCGCCTGCTGCGACAGCGCCTGGTGCTGGCGCTGGGCGTCCTCGATGGCCTGCTGGATCTGGATCTTCGGGTCGGCCTTCTCGTCGATCGTGGCGTTCCCGTAGGCCATCATGTACCGCCAGGCCTTCACGAATGGGTTCGGCATGGGTGCCCCTGTCCTCGATGAGCCGCGGTCGGCAGGCCCTCGCGGGCCCGCGCCGCATCGTGCCCACCAATCTAGCGGGAGTCGCGACGACGCACACAGACCCCACGCGTCCCGCCGTTCACGCGGCGGTGAGTGCCCCCGAATCGCTGGGCGCCGGAATGACGACCTTGGTGTCCGGGTCGATGCGGGCGTCGACGGAGCCGACCCGGCGCATCGCGGCACCGGCATCGCTCACGACGTCTCCGAGATCCACCCGCAGGGCCCCGCAGATCGACGCCAGCAACTCGCTCGACGCCTCCTTCTGGCCCCGCTCGATCTCCGACAGGTACCCGAGGCTGACACGGGCGTCGGTGGAGACCTGACGCAGCGTCCGACCCTGTTCGATGCGGACGCGGCGGAGACTGTCGCCGAGTGCCTCGCGTAACAACGCTGCCATGTGCGGTCCTCCTGGATCCTCACCGGGTGGAACGCCTGAGTGACCCGATGCGTTCCCGGGTCCGGCCGACTCTAGTCCGGCCGCCGCGTCGACGCCGGACGCGCGGCCGCGGCATCCCGACGACGGCCCGCGGACCGCACGCGCAGCGCCTGCCACACGTAGTCGAGCCCGGTCAGGATGGTCATCACGATGGCGGCGGCCATGACGACGACCGCGGCCCAGTGCACCGGACCGGGAAGCGGGAGGATGTAGAGGCCGATCGCCACGGCCTGCAGCAGGGTCTTGAGCTTGCCGCCACGGCTGGCGGGGATCACCGCGTGCCGCAGCACCCAGAAGCGGAGTCCGGTGACGCCGAGCTCGCGGACGATGATGACGACGGTGACCCACCAGGCCAGGTCGCCGAGGATCGACAGACCGACCAACGCGGCGCCGATCAGCGCCTTGTCCGCGATCGGGTCGGCCATCTTGCCGAAGTCGGTGACGAGCCCGCGACTGCGCGCGACGCGGCCGTCGACCTGGTCGGTGACCGCGGCGACGGCGAAGACCACCCACGCCGCGATCCGCCACACGGTGTCGTGACCGCCGTCGACGAAGAGCGTCACCAGGAACACCGGCACCAGGACGATGCGGAAGACGGTCAATGCGTTGGCCAGGTTCACGACCGGGACGTCGCTGACGGGGTCGGTGATCGGGTCGTCGGGCCTCGCACGCAGCGAGTTGCGCATGCGCTCGGTCATCGCGTCCACCCGGCCGCGTGCGATGCGACCCGGACACGGCGCCACCGCGAGACGGTCCCGTGTCGCGCGTCACCCACGCCGACGAGACTATCGGCCGGTCGGGCGCGGTCACCGTGCAGGTCACCGATTACTGTGTCGCGCATGGCAGACGACGAGCCGCGTCCGCACACGCCCGCTGCCGGCGACATCGTCGTCCGACGCGCCCGCACCTCCGATGTCTCCCGGATCAAGGAGATCGTCGACATGTACGCGGGGCGGATCCTGCTGGAGAAGAACCTCGTGACGTTGTACGAGGCCGTGCAGGAGTTCTGGGTGGCCGAGATCGACGGCGTCGTCGTCGGATGCGGTGCGTTGCACGTCCTGTGGGCCGACCTGGGCGAGATCCGCACGGTCGCCGTGGACACCGGCTGCGTCGGCCGCGGTGTCGGTCATCGCATCGTGGCGCGCTTGGTGGCGTGCGCACGCGACCTGCAGTTGACCCGGTTGTTCGTGCTGACGTTCGAGACCGACTTCTTCGGCCGCCACGGGTTCACCGAGATCGACGGCACCCCCGTCACCGCCGAGGTCTACGAGGAGATGTGCCGCTCCTACGACGCGGGCGTCGCGGAGTTCCTCGACCTCAGCTACGTCAAGCCGAACACGCTCGGCAACACGCGGATGCTCGCGACCCTCGACTGAGGGCCGCGAGCATCCGCGGTCAGGAACCGATCAGGCGTCGCGCACCGACGGGGCGGGCGAACTCGTCACCGGCGGGTCCTTCGGCCCGTCGCCCTTGCGGGCGTCCGAGCGCGACTTGAGCAGGCTCGCCACGGTGGTGATCACGAGGGTGCCGACGATGATGCTCAGCGACAGGCCGGTCGAGATCTCGGGGACCTTGATCATCTCGCCGCCGTTGATGAACGGCAGGGTGTTTTCGTGCAGCGCGTGCAGCACCAGCTTGACGCCGATGAAGCCGAGGATGATCGACAGGCCCCACGAGAGGTACACGAGCTTGTCGAGCAGTCCGTCGAGGAGGAAGAACAGCTGACGCAGACCCATCAGGGCGAACGCGTTCGCGGTGAACACGATGTACGGCTCGGTGGTCAGCCCGTAGATGGCGGGGATCGAGTCGAGCGCGAACAGCACGTCGGTGAATCCGATGACGATGAGCACCATGAGCATCGGGGTGGCCAGCCGCTTGCCGTTGACCTTGGTGAACAGCTTGTCGCGGTTGTACTCGTCGGTGGTGCGCAGGTACTTCTTGACGAACTTCATGATGGCGCTGTCGCCCTCGTCGTCCTCCTCCTCGTGCGACGCCGCCTCGCGGACGAGCTTGACCGCCGTGTAGATGAGGAACGCGCCGAACAGGTAGAAGACCCAGCTGTAGGCGTTGATCGCCGCAGCACCGACCGCGATGAACGCGCCGCGCATCACGAGCGCCATGACGATGCCGAGCAGCAGCACCTTCTGCTGGTACTCCCGGGGCACCGCGAACTTGGCCATGATGATGACGAAGACGAACAGGTTGTCGACGGACAACGCCTTCTCGGTGATGAAGCCGGCGTAGTACTCACCGCCATAGGTGCCGCCGTACTGCCACCAGATGAAACCGCCGAAGATCAGGGCGATCGCTATGTAGACCGCCGACCACGAACCGGACTCCTTGAGCGACGGTGCGTGTGGTGTGCGGACGTGGGCGTAGAAGTCGAAGACGAACAGTCCGATGATCACCACGATGGTGACCAACCAGACGGTCAGGGACACGTTCACGACAGGATTCCTCCAGCTCTCCATGCATGGGCGCCAGAGGTCTCTCCCACCCGATCATCGATCGGGCCGACATCCCGGAACAGAGATGGTCACCGGTGATCGGCACCGGTGACACCGCTGAACGTATTGACGAGACTGCCGCGACAGGGATACTCCCCTCGAAAGCAAAGACTACTTTACCTTTGGTTTGTCACGCGTGCATCGTCGCAGGTCAGCGGACGGGACTTTCGGACGAACCGGTCATTCGTCGTCGCCGGACCCGGCGACACCGCCCTGGATCGACGCCATCACGCCCGCGAGGTCCTCGGGTTTGACGAGCACCTCCCGGGCCTTGGATCCCTCGCTGGGACCCACGACGCCGCGGGTCTCCATCAGGTCCATCAGGCGACCCGCCTTGGCGAAACCGACGCGCAGCTTGCGCTGCAGCATCGACGTCGACCCGAACTGACTCGACACGACGAGCTCGATCGCCTGCAGCAGGTCGTCCAGATCGCCGCCGATGTCGGCGTCGATGTCCTTGCTGTCGCTCGCCTTCTGGGTGGTGACACCCTCGTCGTACTGGGGGTCCGCCTGCTCCTTCGCGAAGTCGACGACGGCGGCGATCTCCTCGTCGGTGATGAACGCGCCCTGCATGCGGATGGGTCGGTTGGCGCCCATCGGGATGAAGAGGCCGTCGCCCATGCCGATGAGCTTCTCCGCTCCGGGCTGATCCAGGATGACGCGCGAGTCGGTCAGCGACGACGTCGCGAACGCCAGGCGGGACGGCACGTTCGTCTTGATCAGACCGGTGACGACGTCGACCGACGGCCGCTGCGTGGCGAGGACGAGGTGGATCCCCGCGGCACGCGCCTTCTGGGTGATGCGGACGATCGCGTCCTCGACGTCCTTCGGCGCGGTCATCATCAGGTCGGCGAGCTCGTCGACGATGGCGAGGATGTACGGGTAGGGACGGTAGACGCGCTGCGATCCGAGCGGCGTGGTGATCTCCCCCGACCGCACCTTGCTGTTGAAGTCGTCGATGTGGCGCACCCGCGACGCCTTCATGTCCTGGTAGCGCTGTTCCATCTCCTCGACGAGCCACGCCAACGCGGCCGCGGCCTTCTTCGGCTGCGTGATGATCGGGGTGATGAGGTGCGGGATGCCCTCGTACGGCGTGAGTTCCACCATCTTCGGGTCGATGAGGATCATGCGGACGTCGTCCGGCGTGGCGCGCGTGAGCAGCGACACGAGCATCGAGTTCACGAAGCTCGACTTGCCCGAGCCGGTGGAACCCGCCACCAGGAGGTGCGGCATCTTCGCGAGGTTCGCCGAGACGAAGTCGCCCTCGATGTCCTTGCCGAGGCCGATGACGAGGGGGTGCTTGTCCTTCCGGGTCGTCGGCGCCTTGAGGACGTCGGCCAGGCGCACCATCTCGCGGTCGGAGTTCGGCACCTCGATGCCCACGGCCGACTTGCCCGGGATCGGCGCGAGGAGCCGCACGTTGTCGGTGGCTGCGGCGTAGGCGATGTTGCGCGCCAGCGCCGTGATCTTCTCCACCTTCACGCCGGGTCCGAGTTCGACCTCGTACCGGGTGACCGTCGGACCGCGGGTGAAACCGGTGACGGCCGCGTCGATCTTGAACTGCTCGAGGACCGCGGTGATCCGGTCGATCATGTCGTCGTTCGACGCGCTGCGCGTGCGGGGCGGTTCGCCGTCGATGAGCAGCGACGCCGGGGGGAGGCGGTAGTCGCCCTCCACCGGCCGGTCGACGAGTTCGTCGGTGTCGGCCACGGCGGGCGCCGGGGACACCGGGGGCGGCGTGGCCGACTTCTTCGGCGCGGCGCGTCGACGCCGGGGCAGCACCTCGGTGACCTGCTCGGCCAGCGGCTCCGGGGTGTCGTCGATGACGGGTTCGGTGAGCGCCTCGCTCGCCGTGACGGGACGGTACGGCGCGACGGGCGGATCCGGCGGGTAGTTGTCGTACGGATCGTCCCCGTACACCGGTGACCCGTCGACGTCGGCGTCCGCGAGGTCGTCGTCGTACCAGTCGTCGGGCGCGAGGTCGTCGTCGTGGAACGCACGTCCGTGGCCGATGCCGAGGTAATCACCGGCGCGGGTGACGGCCTCGCGCACCGTCATCCGCAGGGCGAGCAGGACGCCGAACACCATGCACAGCACGAGGATCGGGACCGACACCCACGCGGTGAGCCCGGTGGTGAGCGGGCCGGCGGCGGCGAAGCCGAGGAAGCCACCGGCACGGAGGCGGCCGTCGAAGTCGATGGGTGCACCGGCGACGAGGTGCCACAGGCCGAGCAGGGGGAGGCCGAGCAGCAGGGCGACCCCGATCCGACGTCCCCGTTCGGCCGGGGCGGGTCCGCGGCGCATGAGGGCGACCGCGGCGGCCAGCGCCAGGAGCGGGACCAGGACGGCGGCCGATCCGACGACGGCGCGGACGAGCGTGTCGACGAATGCGCCGATCGGTCCCGCGGCGTGGAGCCACACCGACGCCCCGATCAGGATGGCGGCGGCGATCAGCCCGAGCGCGAACCCGTCACGGCGGTGGTCGGTCGGTGCGGCGCCGGCGACCGTCGCGCTCGGCGTGTCTGCCGGGTCACCGAACGGGTCGTCGTCGACGTCCAGATCGGCGTCGACGACGTCGGCCTCGACGGTGGGGTGCGACCCCACCCGTGCCAGTGAACCGACGCCGCGGGCCATGGCCATCCAGCCGGCGCCGAGACCACGGCCCACTCCCCGACCGACGGCCTTGGCCGCCGACCGCCGGGGTGGCGCGTCGTCGAAGCGCTCGTCGACCACGGCCGTCGAACTGCGGCGTGTGGAGGCGGTGGACCGGGTCGAGGTGGTCTTGGCCCCGCCCCGCGTACTCGAGCCGGCGCGGGTGGTGGACCGGGTGCCGGTCCCGCGGGACGAAGAACGCGATGTCGTCGACCGTCCGCCACGGGCGGTGGAACTCGCCGCGGTGCCGGATCGGCGGGTGCCGGTGGTGCGGCGTCCCGAGGCGGCCTTCGACTGCGACGCGGACGCGGCGGAGCTACGGGCCGTCGACTTGGGGCTCATGACGCTCAGGATAAACCGCATACGTCACAGAGACCCCGTCCACCTCACCGGTCACACGACCGGTGTGTCTGTTTCGTGATGTGCCGGCCGTCAGATCCCGCGCGAGGCGCCCCGCACGGCGTCGACGACATCGGCGGCGCCGTCGAACTCGAGGCGCACGGCGTCCCGCCCGAAGCAGAAGAAGACCAGTTCGGCGACGTCGCCGGTGATGGTGACCGCCGGACCCTTCCCGGTGGCGAGGAGCTCACCGGCCGCCGGGTCGACGAGTGTCACCCGGGCCGGGACCGCACGCAACGCTGGTTTCCCGACGCGCTTCACGGCGGACAGCAGCGCCTCGCGCAATGCCGGGGGCAGCGTGCGCGGCTCCCACCCTTGCGACGCCCGCCGGACGTCCTCGTGGTGGACGAAGAACTCGCCGGTGTTGACCAGGCCCTCGACGAGCCGGAAGGGCGACCACCACGGCGGCCCGTCGGCGAACCGGTCGACGAGTGCGGAGTAGTCACCGCGCGCGTACGAGTTCTGGACGTGTTCGGTGTAGCCGGCGAACAGCGGCACGACGATGCCCGGCGACGCGTCGGGGCGGCCTTCGCGGATCACGAGGTGAGCCAGCAGATCCCGGGTGGTCCAGCCCGTACACAGCGTGGGCGCGTCGGGGCCGGCAGCGCGGAAGGTGGCCGCTAGGGCGGCCCGTTCGTCGGCGACAGCGCTCATGGACCGAGACTATCGGCCCACGTCCCGACCCATCGGGTCAGCCGGTCCGCGGTCAGCGGCGCCGGTCACCGCCGGAGACGCTGAGCACCGTCGGGATGATCATCGGTCGACGGCGATAGGTGTCGCCGACCCACCGACCGACGGTGCGGCGGATGGTCTGGGCGATGCGGTGGGTGTCGGTGACCCGCTCTGCCGCGAGGTCGGCCAGCGCCGAGTCCACGAGCGTCGCGGCGTCCTTCAGCGCGGCCGGGTCGTCGGAGAAGCCACGGCCGGACACCTCCGGCGTGCTGACGAGGCGACCGTCGGCGGCGTCGATGACCACGGTGATGGCGATGAAACCGCCCTCCCCGAGCACCAGTCGTTCCGACAGGGTCGACTCCCCCACGTCGCCGACCGAGAGCCCGTCGACGTAGACGTACCCCACCGGGACACGTCCGACGATCGACGCCACACCGTCGACGAGGTCGACGACGACGCCGTCCTCGGCGAGCACGACCCGCTCGGGGTCGACGCCCGTCGCCTCGGCGAGGGCCGCGTTGGCGCGCAGGTGCCGCCACTCGCCGTGCACCGGCATCGCGTTGCGCGGCCGGACGGCGTTGTAGAGGTAGAGCAGCTCGCCCGCCGACGCGTGACCGGAGACGTGGACCTTGGCACTGGCCTGGGTCACCACCGTCGCGCCGCGCTTCGCGAGCCCGTTGACGACGGCGAACACCGAGTTCTCGTTGCCCGGGATGAGCGACGAGGCGAGCACGACGAGGTCGTCGGCGTGGATGTTGATCTGGCGGTGTTCACCGCGGGCCATCCGCGACAGCGCCGAGAGCGGTTCGCCCTGCGACCCGGTCGACACGAGGACGACGCGGTGGTCGGGAAGCGTTGCGGCCGTGTCCATGTCGACGACGACACCCTCCGGGACGGAGAGGTACCCGAGATCCTGGGCGATCTGCATGTTGCGCACCATGGACCGCCCCACGAAGCACACGCGGCGGTCGTGGGCGGCGGCGACGTCGACGACCTGCTGGATGCGGTGCACGTGGCTGGCGAACGACGCGACGATGACACGGTGGCGGGCCTTGCCGATCACCGTGTCGAGGACACCGCCGATCTCACGCTCGGGCGTGACGAAGCCGGGGACCTCCGCGTTGGTGGAGTCGACGAGGAACAGGTCGACACCCTCGTCGCCGAGGCGGCTGAAGCCGGCGAGGTCGGTGAGGCGACCGTCGAGCGGCAGCTGGTCGAGCTTGATGTCGCCGGTGTGCAGGACCATCCCCGCGGGGGTGCGGATCGCGACAGCGATCGCGTCGGGGATGGAGTGGTTCACCGCGAAGTACTCGCACTCGAACGGGCCGTGGATGGTGCTGTCACCCTCGCCGATCTGCACGAGCGTCGGCCGCTGACGGTGCTCACGACACTTGGCGGCCAACAGCGCCAGGGTGAACCGCGAGCCGACGACCGGGATGTCGCCGCGCAACCGCAGCAGGAACGGCACGGCGCCGATGTGGTCCTCGTGACCGTGAGTCAGGACGATCGCCTCGACGTCGTCCATCCGGTCCTCGATGTACCGGAAGTCCGGGAGGATCAGGTCGACGCCGGGCTGCTGGTCCTCGGGGAAGAGGACACCGCAGTCGACGATCAGCAGCTTGCCGTCGTACTCGAAGACGGTCATGTTGCGGCCGATCTCGCCGATGCCGCCCAGCGCGACGACCCGCAATCCCGACTTCGGGAGTTTGCGCGGCGTGCCGAGCCTGTCGATCGCGTCGCCGACGGGCTGTGAGGCGGGACGCTTCGACCGGTCCCTCGCGGGCTCGACCGACGCCGGACGCGGCTGTCGGTCCCGGCGCGGGCCGGTGTCGCGCGGTGCGCGAGATGTGGTCGGTTCGTTGTCCTTCGACCCGCCACCCCTCTGCCCCCGCCTGCCGCCGGACCGCTGCGGGGAAGACTGTTGCGGGGAAGACTGTTGCGGGGCGCTGTCCTGCGGGGCGGTCTCCCGCGCGGCGGGCTCCGCGTCGCGCGCAGGCTCGGGCGTCGGTTCCGGAGCCGGCTCCGGGGTGGGCGCGGGCGGTCCGGAGGGGCGGCTGACGCGCTTGCGGCGTGCGCGGCCGGTCGGGTCGGTCATGACAGCACCTGCGCCGCGCGGAGATCGGCGATGAGCTGCTCGATCTGCGGGCCGGTGGCGGGCACCTGCGGCAGGCGCGGATCCCCCACGTCGATGCCCAGGATCCGCAGGGCGGCTTTCACCATCGTGACGCCGCCGAGGCGACCCATCGCGTTGACGAGCGGGATCATCGAGATGTTCAGCTCCCGGGCGGTCACCATGTCGCCCTTGGTGACCGCGTCGAGCAGGTCACGCAGACGGTCGGGCACGAGATGGCCGATCACGGACACGAATCCGCTGGCGCCGACGGCGAGCCACGGCAGGTTCAGCGCGTCCTCCCCGGACAGGTACTCGAGTCCTGCGTCGGCGATGAGCGAAGCGGCGGAGTTGAGGTCGCCCTTGGCGTCCTTGACGCCCACGATGTTGGGGTGGCGCGCCAACTCGAGCAGCGTGCGGTGCTCGATGGGCACCACCGATCGCGGCGGGATGTCGTAGAGCAGCACGGGCAGCGGGGTCGAGTCGGCGATGGCGGTGAAGTGCGCGAGCAGACCGGTCTGCGGGGGCCGCGAGTAGTAGGGCGTCACGACGAGCAGTCCATGGGCGCCGCGCTTGTGCGCCTCGATCGCGAAGCGGACGCTCTCGGCGGTGTCGTAGCTGCCGGCGCCCTGGGTGATGCGAGCGCGGTCGCCGACCGCCTCCACGATCGCCGACAGCAGGTCGAGCTTCTCGTCGACGGTGGTGGTGGGCGACTCGCCGGTCGTGCCCGACACCACGAGGCCGTCGACGCCGCGGGAGACGAGGTGTTCGGCCAGCTCGACGGCCCGCGGGAGGTCGAGCGACCCGTCGGGCCGGAACGGCGTCACCATCGCCACACCCACCGTTCCGAACGGGTGCAGCCCGTGCTGGGCAGGGGCGCTGTTCATGGTGCAGAAGGCTACCGCCCGCAGGCCGCCTCCCACGAACAGCCCACCCCGGCCGGCGGGGGCGGCGACCTGCGGGTCCGCCGACGTGACCGGGCCCTCAGGCGTCGACGACGTAGGGCGAGGTCGCGACCTCGGTGCCGTCGGCGAGGGTGCCGATCTCGAAGTCGCCGAAGACGGTGGGGGCGAGGTCGGTGAGGTGTCGCAGGCACTCGACGGCGAGGTGACGGATCTCGACGTCGGCGTGCTCGGTGGCGCGCATGCCGACGAAGTGCCGCCACGCCCGGTAGTTGCCGGTGACGACGATCTTCGTCTCGGTGGCGTTCGGCAGCACGGACCGTGCCGCCTGCCGCGCCTGCTTGCGACGCAGGATCGCGTTGGGGACGTCGGCGAACTTCGCCTCGAGAGCAGCGAGCAGCTCGGTGTAGGCCGCGCGCGATGCGTCGGTGGCGGCGGTGAACAGTGCCTCGAGTTCGGGGTCGCCCTCCACCGCGGGCGGGCAGACGACGTTGCTGTCGTGTTCGGGGACGAACCGCTGCGACAGCTGCGAGTAGGAGAAGTGGCGGTGGCGGATGAGTTCGTGTGTGCACGACCGCGAGATGCCGGTGATGTAGAACGTCGCCGTCGCGTGCTCGAGCAGCGACAGGTGGCCGACCTCCAGGATGTGGCGGAGGTAACCGGCGTTGGTCGCGGTGCGGGGGTTGGGCTTGTCCCAGCTCTGATAGCAGGCGCGGCCCGCGAACTCGACCAGTGCCTCACCGTCGGCGGCGTCGGTCTCCCAGTCCACGTCGTCGGGGGGGAGGAACGCGCTGTGGGCCACGAGCCGCACGCGCAACCCGACCATCTCCGACACCGCACACTCCTCGCTCGACCGTCCTGTCGGGACCGATTGTCCCCTGCCGCGTCCTTAGACCCGGCATCCGCCCTGTGCGGGCGGTGGAGGCGGTGGCGGGTGCACACTCGACGCGGGACCCCGACGGCAGGAGGCCACATGTCCGCTCGCCCGGCTCGTGCGGCGAAGTCCGCCGTCGTCGCGACACTCGC
Organism: uncultured Williamsia sp.; assembly: GCF_947494875.1. Taxonomy (GTDB): domain Bacteria; phylum Actinomycetota; class Actinomycetes; order Mycobacteriales; family Mycobacteriaceae; genus Williamsia_A. The sequence goes on along the minus strand of NZ_CANLWM010000005.1, from coordinate 231,088 downwards.
GCTGATGCTGGGACTCCTCGGGACGGCCGCCGCCGACGCGGCGCCGACGACCCAGGGCGTCGACCGGTCGCTGCACCTTGCCGGGGCGCCGAACGCCCGGACGTTCCAGGGCTACACGGGCATCGACGGCCACGTCGTCGACGACCGGGTCATCCGCAGCGACAACCTGTCCCGACTGACGGCGGCCGACGTGGCGGTGTTGCAGCGGCGTCACGTCACCCTCGTCGTCGACCTTCGGACGGGGTTCGAGCGCGCGCTGCAGCCGGACCGGCACGTGCCGGGCGCGACCGGCGAGGTCCGCGACGTGCTGGGGCGGGCGCCGATCACGACCGTCGTCGATCTGCCGTCGGCGTACCGCGCGTTCGTGACGGATCCGACGGCGCGGGCTCAGATCGCCGCCACCCTGCGCGACATCGCGGCCACGACCGCCGCGGGACACCGCGTGCTCGTGCACTGCACGGCCGGCAAGGACCGGACCGGGTGGGTGTCCGCGGTGCTGCTGGACGTCCTCGGCGTGGGCCGGGCGACCATCGAGTCCGATTACCTGGCCAGCAACGCTTATCGCCACACCTCCGCGGCCGACCCGGTCGACGGGGTCAACCGCGGACTCCTCGACACCTCCTGGCACCTCGTCGACGCCCGCTACGGCGGGATGGACGGATACGTCCGTCGGGGGCTCGGACTCGACGCCACGGTGATCTCGCAGCTCCGCGCCGCGCTGCTCGCACCCGCGCGTTGACTACTGCGCCGAACTACCGGCATCTCCCCCGTGACAATCGACATGGCTTGTCGGGTGAGTGGTCACAAGGCCGGGGCTCCGACGGCGTCCAGCCACGTACGGTCGCCCATCCGGACATCGTGAATCCGGCCTGCCTCAAGGACAAAGCCATGGCACTCGAGAAAGACACCACGACCACGGGTGAGCTGTCACCAAAGCCGGTGACACCGGATCCGGACGCGCTGGCGGAGCTACGAAAGCGCCTGCGGCAGAGCGTGGGCGCGGTCACGCATTTCGTCCCGGTCGGAGCGGTCCTGGTTCCGCAGAAGCCCACGTTCGATCACGGCTGTCCCGGCGAGCTCGGCAGCGTCACCTATCAGGACTCTGAGGGCAAGACCCACCTGGCGAGTTACAGCTGGTACGCCTGCGAGAACCATCTGGAACTGGGCCCCGACCTGGTACAGATCTGACGGAGCGTCAGCGGAGGGCGTGGGTGAGCTCCCCCGCGAGGTCACCGCGGTCGGCGACGGCGACGTCGTCCGCGCCGAGCCACCCGGCCATCGTCCGCAGGTCGACCGCGAGCGACGCGGAGAGTGCGCCGCGATCGACGCCCTCCTCCGCGTGGGCGGACTGGACGCGCAGCACACGCGCGGCGCGGTCGTGCTTGAGATCGACACGGGCGCCGATGGTCTCGTCCCACAGGTAGGGGAAGACGTAGTAGCCGTGGACGCGCTTGTGCTCAGGGACGTAGATCTCGATGCGGTAGTCCATCCCGAAGAGCCGGGCCAGCCGCGGCCGGAAGAAGACGAGCGGGTCGAACGGTGCGAGCAGCGCCGACGCGGTGACGCGTCGCGGCATGCGGGCCGCGGGGTGGAGATAGGCGGGCGCGTCCCATCCTCGGACACCGACGGGCACGAGGTCCCCGGCCTCGACCAGGCGGGCGAGTGACTGACGGGCATCGGTGACAGGCAGCCGGTAGTAGTCCCGCAGGTCGGTCTCGGTGGCCACGCCGAGCGCTCCGGCGGCGCGGCGCATCAGGGTGTCGACGGCCTCGTCGCGCGGTACGTGTCGGACCACCCTCTCCTCCCCCACGACCCGCTCGGCGAGGTCGTAGTGGCGGGCGAAGGTGTCGTCGCGGACCGCGGCGAGTTCGCCGGCCGCCAGCATCACCTCGCAGGTGTACTTGACCTCGCTGCGGTCCCACCAGGTGCCCCGGCGAGGACCTTCACGCCGGCGACCCAGCGCCTCCTCGAGCATCCCGCCCGTCGACGGTCCGAGGTCGGCGACGGCGGCGCGGACCTCCGCGCGCAGTCGCGTCTGCGCCGGGCTCTCCGATGTGGTCCGGGAGTAGCGGCCGAAGCGGTAGTCGGCCATGCGCCAGCCGAAGAGCGGCCAGTCGTCGACGTCGATCAGCGCGGCTTCGTGCGCCCAGTACTCGGTGAGGATGCGGGGCTGCCGTGCCGTCGACCGCCACGCCGCGTCGTCGAGCACCGAGGTCGCGTACGGGCCGAGTCTGCTGAACAGCGGCATGTAGTGGGCGCGGACCGCGACGTTCACCGAGTCCATCTGGATCACCCCGAGCCGGTCGACGACACGGCGCAGGTGTCGTCGGGTGACGTCACCGGCGGGTGGGCGGTCGGCGAATCCCTGTGCACCCAGGGCGATACGCCGCGCGGCGGCGAGACCGAGGGTGCGGTCCGGTGGCGTCACCGGCGGCGGGCGAGATCGCGGTAGCGGTAACGGATCCCGGTTGTCGAGGTCTGCCAGCCGTGGTCGGTGACGGTCTCCCAGTCGTCGGAAGGAACCGACGGGGCGAACGCGTCCGGGTCGTCGATGGTGAGGTCGATGTCGGTGATCCACAGGGCATCTGCGTGCGGCAGGGCGAGCGCGTAGATCTGCTCGCCACCGGACACGACCACGGTGTCGTCGTCGTCGTGGCCCACGCGGAGAGCGGCCTCGAGATCGGTGACCGCTGTGGCTCCGTCGGCCGACCATCGGTGGTCGCGGGTGACGACGATGTTGTGGCGGTTCGGCAGGGGGCGGAACCGCGGCGGCAGAGAGTCCCAGGTGCGGCGACCCATGATCACCGGGTGGCCGGTGGTGAGTTCGCGGAAGCGCTTCTGGTCCTCGGGGACGTGCCAGGGGATGGTGTTGCCACTGCCGATGGCGCCGGCGCGGTCGGCCGCCCAGATCAGCGCGACGGTCATACGGCGACAGGCGCCTTGATGGCCGGGTGGTGCTTGTAGTCGACGACCTCGATGTCGTCGAAGCCGTAGTCGAACAACGAGTCTCGGGGGGCGAGACGCAGACTCGGATACGGGAACGGGTCACGGGACAGTTGCTCGGTGACCTGCTCGACATGGTTGTCGTAGATGTGGCAGTCGCCTCCGGTCCACACGAAGTCGCCGACCTCGAGGCCGGCCTGCGCCGCCATCATGTGGGTGAGCAAGGCGTAGGACGCGATGTTGAACGGCACTCCGAGGAACAGGTCCGCCGAGCGCTGATAGAGCTGGCAGGAGAGCTTGCCGTCGGCGACGTAGAACTGGAAGAACGCGTGGCAGGGCGGGAGCGCCATCTGGGGGATCTCGCCGACGTTCCACGCCGAGACGATGTTGCGGCGCGAGTCCGGATTGCTGCGCAGGAGGTCCAGCGCCGCGGAGATCTGGTCGATGTGGTCGCCCGACGGTGTCGGCCAGCTGCGCCATTGCACGCCGTAGACCGGGCCGAGCTCGCCGTTGGCGTCGGCCCACTCGTCCCAGATGGTTACGCCGTGGTCTTGCAACCACTGCACGTTGGAGTCACCGCGGAGGAACCACAGCAGTTCGTAGACGATCGATTTGAGGTGCACCCGCTTGGTGGTGATCAGCGGGAAGCCCTCCGACAGGTCGTATCGGAGCTGGCGCCCGAACACGCTGCGCGTCCCGGTGCCGGTGCGGTCGGACTTGGGCGTGCCCGTCTCGAGCACGTCGCGGAGCAGGTCCTCGTACGGGGTCGCGATCATCGCGCTCATCCTACGAGAGGTCGCCGTCGTCGACGGGAGCTGCCGGGCGGCACGCCGTCACACTGTGAAGTTGTCAAGGTTCTGATGCGGTCCTGACCGGTGGTCAAGTGCGGGAGGTGGCTGTCTCTCAGGCTGCGATCGGGTCGAGTCGCAAGGTTCGTCGGTTGTAGGCGGGTTGCAGTTCTCGTCGTGGGTCGGCCTTGGCGGGTGGTCGGATCCAGGGGTGGCGGTCGGGGCCCATCTCGATGTCCCAGCCGTGCTGGTGCACCGCGACGTGACAGGTCCGGCACAGTAGGCACCCGTTGTCGCATGTTGTGGGTCCGCCGTCGGAGTGGAAGACGATGTGGTGGACGTCGGTCCACGAGGCGGGGTTGCCGCACATGACGCACGACTGATCGCGGGCCACGATCGCCTTGCGGGTGCGGCCGGTGAACAACCGCGCCGTCGGGGAGATGTCGACCGGGGCTGCGTCGACATCGACTGCGATGCGGGTGACCGAGGCATCGCAGGACAGCAGCGAGACGGCCTCGTCGGTCACGGTGCCCATCCACTGCAGATGCGCCGGCCCCGCCGGGGTGATTCCGCAGCACTCGTCGACGGTGGCGGGCACGGTCAGCAGGATCTCGGTCTTCGCCGACCCCACCAGACCGTCCGCTCCGAGCGCCCGGGATGCGGCCTCGACGACCTGCACGAACGCATCCGCTCGGCGCTGTGCGGCCGACCGCGGGTCGGGTGTCCCGTCGGGGAGCGGCCGCGGGCGGGACGCGGTGTCGAGACAGGAGATCAACCGCTCCCCGGTCACAACGTCGAGGTCGAACGCCCCTGCCAGTCGGCCGTCGTCACGCTGCGCCCAGGACACCTCGTTGAGCGTGGTGTCCTCCGCGACCGGCGTCGCCGGCTCGCCGTTGTCGACCGCGGGTTCGTGCGCGAGTGCGATGGCCCGCGCCCGGTCGTCGATCTCGACCGGCGAGCGGCCCGCGAGAGCGTGTCCGATCAACGCCGCCTCGGTCTCGACCGCGAGCTCCGAGCCGAGCGGCGACCGTGTGCGTATCGCGACGTGGCGTACTCCGCGGGCGACGGCGTCGGCGAACTCTGCTGACAGCGACCCGTCCCGTAGGTGCCGGGCGAGTGCGGGCAGGTGCGCGATCGCTCTACCGAGCCGGATCGCCCGCGACGTCACCACCGGCACACACCCATTGCGCCGCAGCAGTTCCCGCGCCGAGAACCCGAGCCGCTTCGCGGTGCCCCGGCATTCGATCTCCCCGGTCACCCGGGCCAGCAACCCGTCCGCGGCGTTACGCGCAGCCACCGCCGCCCGCACCCCCGCCAGCAACGCGTCATCACCCGCGGGCACCTCGCACTCGCGCACGGCATCAGCGAGGCGATCAGCCGCCCCGAGCACGTCGTCGAACATGTGTACGACTGTAGCGAGGTCCACCGACAACGCCCGGCGGCGATTCGATCACCATCCAAGGCCTGTGGACTCGCGATCAACTGTGGAAATCGGCGGGGAAGCTCAGCCCATCAGCTGCGCTGCGACGGTGGCGCCGAGCTCCCAGCAGGCCTCGGTGTCGGGCTTCGACGGTGCGCCGGACACGATCACGGTCTCGGCGACACGCGCCCATCCGAGGCCCGTGGTGATGGTTTCGACCGCGCGTTCAGCGCCCTCGGTCCCCTCGTTGCCGTGGAGGTACAGCCCGAACGGGCGGCCGCGGGTGGCGTCCAGCAACTGGTAGTACGACACATCGAAAGCGTGTTTCAGTGCGCCGCTGATGTATCCGAGATTCGCCGGGGTCCCGAGCAGATATCCGTCGGCCTCGAGCATCTCCACGGGCGAGACGGTCAGTGCCGGGCGCCGGATCACCTCGACGCCCTCGATCTCCGGGTCGCTCGCACCGGACACGACGGCCTCCAGCATCGCCTGACAATGCGGCGACGGGGTGTGGTGGACGATGAGCAGCCGACTCACGACGAGCCCTGCCGCTCCGTCTTCTCCTGTTCCACAGCACGTTTCATCATCTGCCGGGCGCGTGTGCGATCGCCGGCGAAATCGTACGCGCGGGCGATGCGGTAGGTGTTGCGCCAGTCCTCGGGCTCGGCCTCCCACTCGGTGCGCACCTGTGCGAACAACTCGTCGGCGGCGTCGCGCTCGATCCGACCGGACGGCCGGCGCGGGAGGTCCGACACGTCGAGCTCGCGGCCCTCCTCACGCGCGCGGCGTGCCAGCCGCTGGTGCGTGATGCCCGCCCGCACCGTCGTGACCGCCATCCAGACACCCAGCAGCGGGAGGATCAGCACACCGATGCCCAGTCCGACGCCGACCACTCCCCCGTCCTCGACCAGCTGCACGCCACGCACGCCGAGCAGGACGATGTAGACCGCGAGAAGCACCAGGATCAGGGCGATCGTGACCACGATCGGTCGCGCGTCGCGTGTGTAGAAGTCCCTGCGAGCCATGGGCGTCAGAGGTCCAGCAGGTCGTCGAGCCCGACGGTGAGACCCGGTCGCGCACCGATCTCCCGCACGCCCAGCAACACGCCGGGTGCGAACGACGACCGGTCGATGGAGTCGTGGCGGATGGTGAGCGTCTCCCCCTGTGTGCCGAGCAGCACCTCCTGGTGGGCGACGAGACCGGCGACGCGCACCGAGTGCACGCGCACACCCTCGACGTCGGCGCCGCGGGCCCCGTCGAGCTCATCCGACGTCGCGTCGGGCATGGGCTTGCTGCCGGCGTCCGCGCGTGCCTGCGCGATCAACCGTGCGGTGCGGTATGCGGTGCCCGACGGCGCGTCCGCCTTGTGGGGATGGTGGAGCTCGATCACCTCGACGGAGTCGTAGAAGCGCGCCGCCGCAGCGGCGAATCGCATCGAGAGCACCGCGCCGATCGCGAAGTTCGGCGCGATCAACACCCCGGTCTCCGGCGACGCCTCGAGCCACGACCGCACCTGCGCGAGCCGATCGTCGTCGAAGCCGGTGGTGCCGACGACGGCGTGGATGCCGTTGCCGATGAGGAACTCGAGGTTGTCCATCACCACCGAGGGATGGGTGAAGTCGACGACGACCTGCGTGCCCGACTCGACCAGTGCGGAGCGGTCGTCACCCTTGTCGACACCGACGGTGAAGTCGAGGTCATCGGCCGCCTCGACCGCGTCGACGATCGCCTGCCCCACCTTGCCGTCGCTGCCGAACACACCGACACGGATCCGCTCACTCATGGGTCCATGATCCCCCACGCCGGGCGGCCGACGGCCACGCGGGACGTTTCAGACGCCGCGGATCAGGTCGGCGCACCTCTCGGCCATGGTCATGACCGTGATGTTCGGGTTCACCGTGGGCAGCTTCGGCATGGCCGACGCGTCGACGACACGCAGGCGCTGCGTGCCCCGCACCCGCAGCTGCGGGTCGAGGACGGCCATCGGGTCGCCGTCGACGCCCATCCGCGCGGTTGCCGCCGGGTGATAGACGGTGTTGTGCGTCTTGTGCATGTAGTCGACGAGGTCGTCGTCGGTCACGGCGTCAGGACCCGGGGCCAGCTCTCTGGCGATCCAGCCCTTGAGTGCTTCCTGCTCGGCGATCTCCCGCGCCAACCGGATGCCGGCGGTCATGACCCGCTCGTCGTGGTGGTCGGGGTCGGTGAAGTACCGCGGGTCGACCCTCGCACGGTCGCGGAAGTCTCGGCTGCGCAGCTTCACCGTCCCGCGCGACTTGCCCTGGGTGACGTTGGGCGTCAGGCAGAAGCCGTTGTCGGTGGTGGGGTATCCCCACCGCAGTGTGTTCATGTCGAACGGGACGCTGCCGTAGTGCATCATCACGTCGGGCAGCGGCAGGTCCGGCTCGGTCGTGGCGAAGACGCCGATCTCCCACCACTGGCTGGAGCTGGTGACCATCGGCTGCGACGCCTCCCAGAACACGAGACCCTCGACATGGTCGTCGAGGTTCTCGCCGACCCCGGGGAGGTCGACGCGCACGTCGATCCCGAACTCGCGCAGCTGCTCCGCCGGACCGACACCGGACAGCATGAGCAGCTTCGGGGTGTCGATGGCGCCGGCGGTCACGATGACCTCGCGGCGTGCACCGACCACGTCGAAGCCGGTGAGGTCGGGACGCTGGTAGCGGGCGCCCGTCGCGGTGGTGCCGTCGAACACGATCTCCTGGACCCAACAGCCGGTGCGGATCTCGAGGTTCGGACGACGGCCCATGATGGGGTGGAGGTACGCGTGTGAGGTCGACATGCGCTTGCCGTCCTCCCCCGCGTTGATCTGGAACCATCCGGCGCCGTTGCGGACCGTCTCGCCGCGGTTGAACCCGACGGTCGGCAGGCCGACGGCGGCCGCGGCCTCGAGAAGGGCTGCCCCGCAGGGATCCAGCGGCGGGACGTCGCGGAGCCGAACAGGCCCGTCGTGACCGTGATCGCCGGGGGCGTCGTTGTTCTCGAGACGTCGCGTCAGCGGGTGCACCGCGGCCGAACCCCACCCGGTGAGACCCATCTGCTCCCACTCGTCGAGGTACTCGGCGGGCGGCCAGAACGCGATGCACGAGTTGTGCGACGAGCATCCGCCCAACACCTTCGCCCGGGCGTGGCGCATGAAACTGTTGCCACGCTCCTGCGGCTCGATCGGGTAGTCCCAGTCGTAGCCGGAGTCCAGCAGCTGCATCCAGTCGGTGAGGATCAGGACCGCGGGATCGTCGACGTCGCTCGGGCCTGCCTCGACGAGGAGCACCGACACCGACGGGTCCTCGGACAGTCGGGCGGCCAGAACGCATCCGGCGGTTCCGCCGCCGAGGATGACGTAGTCGAACTCGCCTGCGGTGACGGTGGTGTCGGTCAACGGGTCGGCCATGCGGTCAGACTCCCTCGGGTCCGGGGAACGGTTCGGCGGCAACGGCATCGGCCTTCGTCTCCGACGCGTGGGACCGGAGGGTCCCCATCCCGCGGCTGCCGACGGCGAAGTACCAGATCAGTCCGACGCCGCCGATGACGCCGATGTAGATGAACGCGGCCCACGTGTTGTACCAGGGCGCGCCGTAGACGGCCGTACGCGGCCAGGCCAGGTTGATCGCCATCCCGACACCCCACAGCACCGCGAGGATGTTGACCGGCAGGCCCCAGCGGCCCATGGTGAAGTACCCACCCGACTTCAGGTCCGCCGGAGGCCACTGGCCGCCGAAACGCTTGAGCAACAACGGGACGGTCACCAACAGGTACGCGATGTAGATCATGATGATTGCCACCGAGGTCAGCAGCAGGAAGATGGTCGGCTGATTGATGTTGATGACCAGGATGAGGATCGACAGCACCCCGATGAGCACCGACGGGATGACCGGCGTCTGCGTCTTCGGGTGCACCTTCGCCAGCGACTCCCCGAACGGCAGTGCGTTGTCACGCGCCATGGCGAACGTGAGCCGGATGGCGGCGGTGTGGACCGCGAGTGTGCAGACGAAGACGGCGACCACGATGCAGATGAGGAAGATCTTGCCGACCGGCCCGTACATGACGTCGAGCACGATCTGTTGCAGTCCACCCTGTTGGCCCAGCGCCGGGTCGGACAGGTTGGGCGCGGCGAGGATCGCGAACACGAGGATCGCACCGCCGATCACGAACGACGCCAGGATCGCCCGCAGGATCGCCGACGGCGCGGTCTTGCGCGGGTTGACGGTCTCCTCGCCGAGCGACGACGCGGTGTCGAAGCCGTACATCACGTATCCCGACGCCAACGAGGCGATGAGGAAGGCGCTCAACCAGCCGCCGCTCTCCCCCGCGCCGTAGCCGTTGGTCGAGAAGAACACCGCCGGTGTGCGCTGGACGTTGAACGCGAGGATGACCGCGATCAGCACAGCCGCGATGAGTTCGATGAACACGCCCGTGCTGTTGATGAGCGCCATCAACCGGACGCCGAAGGCGTTGATGGCGGTGGTCACGAGCACCAGGATCGATCCGAGGAGGACGGCGTTCGACGGTGACACCACGGACAGGTCGTCGGACCCGACGAGGCGGAACCCACTCCAGATCTTCGGCAGTGTCGAGTCGATCGCGAGCACGACCGCCGACATCGTCACGATCGAGGCGGTCAGCATCATCCAGCCCGAGAACCAGCCGACGACCTTGCTGCCGAGGATCTTCGCCCAGTTGTAGACCGATCCGGCGATCGGGTACTTCGCGGCCAACTCCATGAAACACAGGGCCACCGCCAGCTGCCCCACGAAGACGATCGGCCAGCTCCACAGGTAGGCCGCACCAGCGGTGCCGAACCCGAAGTAGAAGAGCTGGAAGGTTCCGGTGAGGATGGATATGTAGCTGACGCCGGCGGCGAAACTGGCGAACTTGCCGATGCTGCGGTCGAGGCTCTCCTTGTACCCGAAATGCTCCATCCCGGTGTCGGGGGCGGTCTGTGTCATGGCTCGAACCATCCTGCCGTCGGTGCCGCGGTGTTGTTCCAGATGTGTTTGGTCTCCTGGTATTCGGCCAGTCCGGACGGACCCAGCTCGCGGCCGTTGCCGGACCGCCCGTACCCACCCCACTCCGCGGCCGGGGTGTAGTAGCCGAAGTCGTTGATCCACACGGTGCCGTGGCGCATGCCGCGCGCGAACCGTTCCGCTCGTGCGGGATCCGCCGTGCGGACACCGCCCGCGAGGCCGTATCGGGTGTCGTTGGCGAGGTCGAGTGCCTCCGCCTCGGTGGTGAACCGTTCGACGGTGAGGATCGGCCCGAACGTCTCGTCCTGGACGATCCGCATGGTGCGGTCGCAGTGGTCGAACACCGTGGGCGCGTAGAAGTACCCCGCCGCGAGGCGTGGGTCGTCGCGGTCGGGATCGTCGAGACGTCGACCGCCGGTCACCAACTGCGCGCCCTCGGCGCGGCCGGACGCGACGTGGTCGACGATCTTGTCGAGCTGCTGTCGCGAGACCAACGGCCCTGTGCGGCTGTCCGGGTCGGATCCGGGACCGACGACGATCCGCTCGGCGCGCTCGGCGACGGCGGCGACGAGCCGGTCGGCGACGCTCTCCTCGACGATGAGTCGCGTTCCGGCCGAACACACCTGACCGGAGTGCAGGAACACACCGGTGACCACCTGGTCGACGGTCGCGGCGAACTGCTCGTCGGTGCCGCAGGCGTCGGCGAAGACGACATGCGGGTTCTTGCCGCCGAGTTCGACGAGCACGCGGGTGACGTGTTTCGCCGCCGTGGCCGCGATGACCTGCCCGGTCGCGAGACCTCCGGTGAACGAGATCAGGTCGACGTCGGGGTCGTCGTTGAGCGCGTCGGACAGGTCCCGCCCCGCGCCGAGCACCAGGTTGACCACCCCGGCCGGGACCCCGGCCTCGACGAGCAGCCGCGTGAACGCGATGGTCGTCAGCGGGGTCACCTCGCTGGGCTTCATCACCATCGTCGCCCCGGCGGCGAGGGCGGGCGCGACCTTCCAGGAGATCTGCAGCAGCGGGTAGTTCCACGGCGCGATGAGCACGCACACCCCGATGGGTTCGTGGACCACCCGGCTGATCACCGCCGGGTCGCCCACGTCGACGACGCGGTCGGCGGAGGTGGAGACGAGGTCGGCGTAGTAGCGGAAGACAGCGGTGACGTCGTCGATGTCGATCCGGCTCTCGGCGAGCGTCTTGCCGGTGTCGCGGGTCTCGGTCTCGGCCAGGCTCTCCTTGTCGCGCTGCAGCAGGTCGGCGACGCGGCGCAACAGCGCCGACCGCTCGGCGACGGGCGTCGCAGGCCACGGTGAATCGTCGAATGCGCGACGGGCGGCGACGATGGCGTCGCGCACGTCGGACGGATCCGCCTCTGCGACCTCGACGATGGTGCTGCCGTCGGCGGGGTCGATCACCGACCGTGTGCGCCCCGATGCGGCTGCACGCCATGCCCCGTCGATGTACAGATCGTCCACGAACTGATCTTTGCCCCTAGTCGGTCATCTCGCTCACCCAATGGTGAAATTGCGCGATGTGGTGCTCGGCCGGCACCAGCACGCCGCCGTGCCGGTAGGCACGCGACGACATGCCGGGCTGGGTCCGCTCGCAGGCGTCGAAATCCTGCTGGTTGACGCGGTGGAACAGTTCGACGCCGGCGGACACGTCACGACCGGACTCGACGACCTCCGGGGCGTACAGCCAGTCGCAGATCACCGTCGTGCGGTCGGCGGCGCGCGGGAACATCCGGTGGACGATCACGTGGTCCGGGACGAGGTTCACGAACACCGTCGGGTTGATCGTGATGGCGTAGTACCGCCGGTCGTGTTCGGGGTCGAGAGACGGCAGGGCGTCAGCACCCGCAGAACCGTCGACGGTGAACCCGTCGACGTCGGAACCGAACTCGGCTCCGTGCCCGACGTAGTACTGGGCGGCGAGGCCGTCGGCGAACTCGGGCAGCACCTCGGTGAGCTCGGGGTGGATGGTGGCGCAGTGGTAGCACTCCATGAAGTTCTCGACGATGAGCTTCCAGTTGGACGCCACCTCGTAGGTCTCCCGGTGTGCCAGTGCGAGTCCCGGCACGTCCCACCGGTCGATCATCGTCGGGTCTCCCAGACGGTCTGTGACCGCCCCGATCACGGTGTCCTCGAACGACGGCGGGGTCTCGTCGAGACAGATCCACAGGTATCCGAGCCATTCCCGGGAGGCGACGGGCACCAGGCCGTACCGCGTCCGGTCGATGTCACCGAGACTCGAGAGATTCGGTGCCGCGACCAACGCGCCGTCGAGGCCGTAGGTCCAGGCGTGGTACGGGCACTGCAGGTTCCGTCGCACCGCGCCTGATGGTTCGGTGCACACCAGCGCGCCCCGGTGCCGGCACGCGTTGAGAAATGCCCGCAGCACCTGATCGCGGCCGCGGACCACGAGGATGCTCTCGCCGCCGATCTCGACGGTCTCGAACCGGCCCGTCGCCCCCACGTCGGCGACGCGCACCGCACACATCCATCGGCGACCGAAGATGCGCTCGGTCTCCCGCACGAACACGGCGGGATCGGTGTAGGACGAGCCCGGCAGAGTCGGGACCAGGGTGTCGGCAGCCGTCGTCTCGGGGGTGACGCTCACGTCCGCGGTCATCCGATGCCCACCCCTGCTGCCTGGCCGGCCAGTGCGGGCCGGGTCGGGTCGAAGATGCCGATCGGGTGGCGCGTGGACCCCTCGAGGACCAGGTCGGCGAGGATCTCCCCGACCACCGGGACGAACTTGAACCCGTGTCCGGAGAATCCGCACGCGACCGCCACCCGCGGGTGCCGCGGATGGTTGGCGATGACGAAGTCGTGGTCGGGCGTCGTCGAGTACATGCAGGTGGCGGCATGCAGCATGGACCGCGACGCGTCGTCGCTCGACCCGACACCGGGGATGAGCGCGCGGACACGATCCAGCATCGCCTGCGCCTCCTCGGGGTGGACGGCACGGTCGATCGTGTCCGGCGAGCAGTCGACGCCCTTGCGGAAGAACGCGGTCTTCACGCCACCCTCCGGACCGTCGATGGCGGGGAAGCCGTAGATCTGCTCGCCGGCGTCGGTCTCGTGGATGTAGATGGGCGAGTCGGCCATCGGCGGCGCGCCGGCCGCGAGGTCGAACCAGTACATGACCTGACGCTCGATGCGGATACCGGTCTGCAGGTCCGCGAGCATCTCCGGCGCCCAGGCACCCGGACAGACGACCAGGCGATCGCCGTACACGAGGCCCTGATCGGTCGTGACCCGTACCGCGTCGCCGGTGTCCGCCCAGTCCAGCACCTCGACGCCGAACCGGAGGTCGGCGCCGGCACGCTGCGCGAGGTCGATGTGGGCGCGGACCGTCTCTTCCGGACGCGCGAAGCCGGCGAGGTGCTCGTGGACGCCGATCTGGTCGGCGGCGGGTGCGAATCCCGGGAAACGGCTGGCGATCTCGTCGGCGGTCAGGACGTCGTGCCGCAGCCCGTACTCCTGTGCGGCGCGCAGCGACCCCGCGACGGTCGTCGACGTCTCCGGACCCGCGAAGATGCCACCGGTGATCCTGTGCACCTCACGGGAACTGTCGGCGCCGAGCCGCTCCCACAACTCGTAGGCGCGCACCAGCAACGGCACGTAGGCGGGGTCCTCGAAATAGGCCTGCCGGATGATCCGGGAACCGCCGTGCGAGGATCCTCGGGCATGGGCGGGCTCAAACCGTTCCAGCCCGACGACGTCGGCTCCGCGCGCGGCGAGATGGTGGGCCGCGGCCGATCCCATACCGCCGAGGCCGACGACGACGACACGCTCGCGGCTCATCGGTACACACCTTTCACTCGGAGGTTCTCGGGGTCGACGGTGACGGACGGAGCGACCCGGAGCGATCGCTCCGCACCGAACCATTCGGCGGTGACGGCGTCACCCGGGCGTAGATCGGGCGGGCCCCATGCGTAGGCGACGGTGGCACCGACGGTCGGCGACCACGCCGCCGACGTGACGTACCCGACGTCCGTCCCGCGGTGTCGCACCGGTTCCGACCCGAGCAGCACGGTGTCGGCGTCGTCGGCGATCAACGTGTGCAGTGCTCGTACGACGGGCCGCTCGGCGACCGCCGCGCGCCCGATGAACTCGTGGTCCTTGGCCACCGCGAAGGCCACGCCCGCCTCGTCCGGAGAGTCGGTGCGGCTCATGTCGGTCCCCCACGAGCGGTAGCCCTTCTCGATCCGCATGCAGTCCATCGCGGCGCGACCCGCCCACACCGCTCCGTGGCGATCGGCGTTCTCGCCCAGCGCGGCCGCGAGGCGCGGTCCGTCGGCCGCACTCGTCGTGATCTCCCAGCCGAACTCGCCGACGTAGGACACGCGGGTGAGCAGCGCCGACACCCCGGCGACCGACGCCTCGGCGCACCGGTAGTACCGCAGGCCCGACGGGGTGACATCCAGGTCGGTGAGCGGCGCGACGATGTCGAGCGCCCGCGGACCCCACACGGCGACACAGCATGTCTCGTCGGTGATCTCGCGGACGTCGACAGACGCACCGGCTGCTCGCGCCCGTCGCGCGGCGCTCGTCAACCGGGCCACGTCGAGCGGGCCATTCACCCCGACCACGAGTCGGTCGTCCGCGACCCGCGCGACGGTGACGTCGCTGAGGACGCCGCCGGTGTCGTCGAGCATGAGCGCGTACACCACCGACCCGACCGGACGATCGGGGTCTCGGGTGATCAGCGGCGCGAGGGTCGCAACGGCGTCCGGGCCCGTGATCTGCACGCGCGTCAGGGAACTCATGTCGTAGATCCCGCCGACCTCACGGGTGGCGACCGCCTCGGCAAGGACGATCGACGACCATCCGCGGCGGTACCACTCGGGCAGGTCCGGGGTGCCGACCGGGAACCGGTCCGTGAGCGGCTCGTTCGTCGAGAACCACAGGGGCCGTTCGCAGCCGTGGGAGACACCGAACGACGCGCCACGGCCGACGTGGTCGTCGTGGAGGGCCGACGTGCGCAGGTCCCGCGCGTCGGCGGGCTGGGCACGCGGATGGATGACGTCGTAGACCTCGACGAACGCCCGCGACGACCGCGCCACGACGGCCTCACGGTCCAGTTCGGCGGGGGCGAAACGGTTGACGTCGCACCCCGACACGTCGATTCCGGGCGAGCCGGTGACCACCCAGTCGGCGATCGCCGCGGCGGCGCCGGCGGACTGCGTGACCCAGATCGCCTCTGCGACCCAGAACCCGTCGAGGCCGGGGTGCGGACCCAGCATGGGGCCGCCGTCGGGGGTGAACGAGAAGATGCCGGTGAACCCGTCGGCGATCGCCGCGTCACGCAGGCCGGGCAGCACGCGACGCGATTCGTCCCATGCGGTGCGGAACCCGTTCTCGGAGAACGGGAGCATCGAGGGCATCGGCTCGTCGGCGGTGTCGGCGTAGAGGTTGTCCATGTCGACGACGACAGGGTCGTGGCCGTAGTACCCGATGCCGATGCGGTCGCCGTGCTGGCGGTAGTAGAGGTCGGCGTCCTGGTGGCGCAGGATCGGCAGCGTGGCGGCGGCGTGCCCGTCGCGCCGGTCGACGAAGGGCGCCGACGCGGGAACCGCTGTGGTGGTGACGTATTCGTGCCCCATCGGCACCAGCGGGACGGTGAGGCCGACCAGCTCGCCGAGCTCGGCGCCCCAGAACCCACCGCAGGACACGACCACATCCGCGTCGAGGACCCCGGAGTCGGTCCGCACCCCGACCACACGGTCACCGGCGGTCAGGACGTCCACCACACGCGTGTCGGACAGGAACCGCGCACCACCGGCCTCCGCACGCCGGCGCTGTACCGCGATACACGTGAGCGCGTCGGCGAGCCCGTCGTCGGGAGTGTGCAGACCGCCCAGGACGGCGTCGGCGTCCAGCAGCGGGTGCAGTCGGACACACTCGGTGACGTCGACGACTTCGGCGTGTCTTCCCCACGACGCGGCCCACCCGGCCTTGCGGTGCAGTTCGGCGAGACGCTCCGGGGTGGTCGCGATCTCGAGTCCACCGACAGCGTTGAAGCACAGCGCATTCGGAGTCGAGAGATCACGGAACTTGGTGACCGTCGCCGCGGCGAGATCCGACAGGGCCCGCGATGCGTTCGTGGCGAACACGAGCCCGGGCGCGTGGCTGCTGGATCCACCCGCGGCCGGGAGCGGTCCTCGGTCGACGACGGTGACCTGCGTCAGACCACGCGCGACGAGTTCGTCGGCGAGAGAGGTGCCGACGATGCCCGCGCCGATCACCACCACGCGAGGACCGTGCTGTACGCCGCCCATGGATCACCCACCTGCCCGTGTGTGTTGGATCTGTTGCCGAGCACGCAACAGGTTGCTCGACACGCAACAGGATGGGCCCCATGGGCCCCGACGTCAATCGGACGCGCGGATCAGGCGGTGTGTCCGAGGCGGATGCTGACCGCCTCCGCCGCGGTGATGGCCTGTCGCGACAGATCCGGGATGCGGTCGCCACCCATGCGGAACGACGGCCCGGAGATGCTCAGCGCCGCGACGACGTCGCCGGTGTGATCCCGCACGGGGGCGGCGACCGCGGTCAGGCCGTCCTCGAGCTCGTCGCGGGCCGCGGCCCAGCCCTGGGCGCGCACGGTCGCGAGCTCGTCCCGCAACGCGGCCCCGGTCACGATGGTCGCGTCGGTGAACTGTTCCAGCGTGCCGTCGAGGAAGCCTGCCAGCCGTCCCTCGGACAACCCCGCCAGCAGGACCTTCCCGCTGGAGGTGGCGTGGGCGGGGCAGCTCTGGCCGACGAACGTGCGCAGGGCGATCCCGGCGCCGCCGTTGGCCTCGGTGACGTTCACCGCACGATCGGAGTCGAGGACCGCGAGATTCACGGTCTCCCCGACCGAGTCGGCCAGCGGTTCACAGATGTCGCGACTCTCCCGACCCAGGTCCCGCCGGGACATCGAGGCGCCCGCGAGCCGCACCACGGTGAAGCCGAGTCGATACTTTCCACGGTCGCTGATCTGCTCGACGAAGCCTCGGGACTCGAGCACCGAGACCAGGCGCGACACGGTCGACTTGTGGACCCCGAGGGCGTCGGCGATGTCGGAGACACCGCCCTCCCCGTCGCGGCCGAGGATCTCCAGGACCTCGAGGGCCCGGTCCACCGACTGGACCGATGCGGGCGGTACGTCGCGTTTCGTCATGTCCTCGTCACTGTAGATCGAGCGACTCGCCCCACCGTCACTTGACGCGCTCGTCCGCCGCTGCCACAGTGTTGCGCAATACGCGCAGCGTTGCGTGAAACGCAACACGATGGGAGACGGCATGACGCTGAGCGAGTTCACCACCCGAACCACGGACACCGACGCGTGTGGCGCCTTCGTCGCGGTCGCCGCGTTCGACGATCTCCTCGTCGACACCCCGGTGCGGGTGGATCTCGAGAACCGGCCGCCGATCATGGTCGTCCGCACCGACGATGGCGTCTTCGCCGTGGACGACACCTGCTCGCACCAGGACACCTCGCTCTCGGCCGGGTGGGTCGAGGGCTGCGCGGTCGAGTGTCCACTGCACGAGGCGTGCTTCGACCTGCGCACCGGTGCGGCGATGGGTCCGCCGGCGACGCGACCGATCGCAACCCATGCCGTTCAGGTGGTCGACGGCCTGGTCAGCATCTGGGTCGGCGGCGCCGACGCCGCGTCCGACGCGGCGTGATCGGGATCGTCGGGGCGTCCCTCGCCGGCCTCACCGTCGCACGCACCCTGCGGTCACTCGGGGTGACCGAGCCGATCATCCTCGTCGGCGCCGAGCCGTGGCTCCCCTACGACCGGCCGCCGCTGTCGAAGGAGGTCATCACCGCCGGCGACGAGTCGATCGCACCGGATCCCGGTTGGGCGACGCTCCTGACACCGGGTGAGGCCGACGAGTTCGACTGGCGGCTCGGCGTCGCCGCGACCGGCCTCGCCCCCGGGCCGGTCATCCACACCGACCACGGCGACATACCCGCCGACACGGTCGTGCTCGCCACGGGCGCTCGCGCCCGGCGACTGCCGGGTGACGTCCTCGCGGGTGTCCACACCCTGCGCACCCTCGACGACGCCCGGCGACTGGCCGACGATCTGCATGACGCGCGCGACCTCGTCGTCATCGGAGCCGGGTTCATCGGCGCGGAGATCGCGTCGACGGCGGCCGCCATGGGGCGCAGGGTGACCATCGTCGAGCGCGCCGCCGATCCCGGCGCGGCCGCTCTCGGGCCGCGCCTGGCTGCGTGGGCACTCGACCTGCATCGTCGCGCCGGTGTCGACGTCGTCGTCGACGCGGGAGTCGCGGACCTCGAGGCCGTCGACGGCCGGGTCCGGGCGGTACGTCTCGCCGACGGCACCACGATCCCCGCCGACGTGGTGGTCGTGGGCGTCGGTGCCGTGGCCGAGACCGACTGGGCAGCGAACTCACCCATCGCAATCGACGGCGGGTTCCTCACCGACGCCGCCGGGGCCACCTCGATGCCGGGAGTGTGGGCCGCGGGTGACTGCGCACGCGTCACCGCCCCGGACGCCGGACACGCTGTGCCGCATCAGCACTGGTCGGCAGCCATCGAATCCGCGCGCGCGGTCGCCCATGCCGTCGCCGGACATCCGCGACCGGCCCCCCGCGCGCCGTATGTGTGGAGCGAGCAGCACGGCCACCGGATCCAGATCTGCGGGACCATGCCCCGTGGCGTCGATCCGACCGTGGTGGAGGGGTCCGTCGACGACGACGCGTTCGTCGCCGTCGCCGGCGACCCGGATCGCCCCGACGCGGTGGTCGCCGTCGACATGCCTCGCCCCTTCACCCGTCTGCGCAAGGCGATGGACGCCCGCGTCGCGGGAGCGGTCCGGATCTGAGGTCAGCGGTCAGAACACCGGCGCCGCGGCGCGGACGTGCTCGAAGACCAGCGATGTCGTCGTCCCGGCGACCTCCGGTCGCGAGTTGAGGGCCTCCACGAAGTCGCGCAGCGCCTGGGTGTCCGGCACGGCGACGTGCAGGAGATAGTCATCGGTGCCGGCCAGGAAGAAGACGTCGATGATCTCGTCGCGTCCGCGGATCTGCCCGACGAAGTGACGGATCTGGCCGCGTGCGTCGGACTGCAGACTCACGGCGACCATCGCGCGCAACGTCCGGCCCACGGCGGCCGGGTCGATGTCGGCGAAGAAGCCACGGATGACACCGAGTTCGACGAGACGTCGGACCCGTCCGTGACACGTCGAGGGGGCGATGCCGACGCGCTCGGCGAGCTCACGGTTGGCGATGCGCCCGTCGGCGCGTAGGAGACGGACCAGAGCGCGGTCGACGTCGTCGAGGTCGACCGGGCCGGACGGCCGAACATCGTTCGGTGAGGTGCTCACGAACGCCCACGATACCGAATGAACAGCGCTGCCGAGGCCTTACAGAGAATCTTCTTCGCTTCTGTTGCCCTCATTCCGAACAGACTTCACGCTGATGTACACGGATCCGCCGAGTCGTGCGGGTCGACGACAACGTCGGAGGAGGCGGACCATGCGCGTGGGTATCCCCCGTGAGGTGAAGAACAACGAGTACCGGGTGGCCATCACCCCCGCAGGCGTCACCGAGTTGGCACGCCGCGGCCACGAGGTCGTCGTCGAGGCCGGCGCGGGCGAGGGCTCGGCCATCCACGACAACGACTTCAAGGAGGCGGGCGCCCAGATCATCTCCGGCGCCGACGCCGTCTGGGAGCAGTCCGACCTCGTCCTGAAGGTCAAGGAGCCCATCGCCGAGGAGTACCACCGGATGCGGGCGGGACAGACGCTGTTCACCTACCTGCACCTCGCGGCCAGCCGTCCGTGCACCGACGCCCTGCTGTCGTCGGGCATCACCTCGATCGCCTACGAGACGGTGACCGCGCCCGACGGCAGCCTGCCGTTGCTGGCCCCGATGAGCGAGGTGGCCGGACGGCTCGCCCCGCAGGTCGGCGCCTACCACCTGATGCGGTCCGCCGGCGGGCGTGGCGTCCTCATGGGCGGTGTCCCCGGGACGGAGCCCGCGGAGGTCGTCGTGATCGGCGGCGGCGTCAGCGGCGTCCACGCCGCCACCATCGCGATGGGCATGGGCGCACAGGTCACCGTCTTCGATCTCGACATCACCAAGCTCCGTGCCGTCGACGCCCGCTTCGGCGGTCGGATCCACACCCGCTACAGCACGGCCCTCGCTCTGCAGGAGGCCGTCGTCCGCGCCGACCTCGTCATCGGAGCCGTCCTCGTCCCCGGAGCCAAAGCGCCTGTCGTGGTGCCGAACTCGCTCGTGGCGCAGATGAAGCCCGGCTCAGTGCTCGTGGACATCGCGATCGACCAGGGCGGCTGCTTCGAGGACTCGCACCCCACCACCCACGACGACCCGGTGTTCACCGTCCACGACTCGGTCTTCTACTGCGTCGCGAACATGCCCGGATCGGTGGCGCGGACGTCCACCTGGGCACTCACCGGCGCGACCCTGCCCCACGTGATCGCGCTGGCCGACAAGGGCTGGGAGGCAGCGTGTTCCGCGAACCCCGGTCTCGCGAACGGCCTGTCGACGCACGAGGGGAAGCTGTACGCGGCGTCGGTCGGCCAAGCACTCGACCTCCCGGTCGCCACCGTCTGAGAGCTCAGTCCTCAGGCACCAGCGGCGCATAGTGCGCCACGTTCGTCATGCGCCGCTGGATGCCCGCGATCTCTCGCACCGCCTGTCCGACGAGACCGCGGTCGAGCGGTGACAGTCGGCGCATGGTGATGACGTCGCCGACGCGTTCCGCGCGGTCGAGTTGCGCGACCTGGTAGGAGATCCGGACCTTCTGCAGCACGTCGAAGACCTCGACGAGGACGCGGGCGTTGTCCTCGGTGAGCATCAGGCTGCCCGCGGCCGCCCGAAGCCGCGATCGGGTGTCGAGTTCCGTCGACTCCACCGACAGCGCCGCCCACCGCGCGATGTTGACCAGCGGCGTCAGCGCATGGGTCTTGATGTCGAACGTCCCGCCGCGGCGTGCGAGCACGTCCTTGGTCGACCGGATCCGCGCCTTGTGCGACAACGACTCCGCGAGCAGCAGGCGCAGCGTCGACGGGTGTGACCGCAGGTCGGAGAAGACCCGCGTCACCTCCGACAGCCCGCGGTCGCCCCAGATCGGGCGACCGTCGAGCATCAGCGAGGTCATGATCATGCCCTTGTTCTCCAGCGGCGCCCGCAGCCACTCGCCCGCCGCCGACCGCCACTGGGCGTGGGTCCGCGCGAACAGCACCGACGACGCGATGGCGCCGTTGTCGTCGATGGTGAGCCCGCAGTCGCGCAGGATGTCGTCCACGCGCCGGAACACCCTGCGATAGGCGGCGTTCTCGTCCGGGTCGACCAGAGCGTCGTCGAAGGCGACCGCACTGTCGACGTCGGAACTCAGCACCGCCTCGCGACGGGCGTTGGAGCCCAACGACAGCCACGTCAGCCGATCCCCGTCGACGGCCGGCGCCTCCGCGAGCGCGAGTTCGAGCGCGCGACGCACGGTCGCGTCGTGGATCAGCGACAGGACCGCCGTCACCTCGTGCGAGGGCTGTCCGCGCCGCACGAGGTCGGCGAGCACCCACGGTGCCCGCTGCGCCTGCTCGGACAGCTCGGCCACCGACCCCGAGCGGGAGATCTGGGTCCGGAGAGCGACCGTCGCGCCGCCGGGTGCGGCGACGAAATCACCGGGACCGACGACCCCGAGCAGTCGACCGGCCGGGTCGACGACCGGCAGGCAGCTCAGGTCGTGCTCGAGGATCTGCAGCAACCCCTCGGTCGCGGGGGTCCCGGTGACCACGCTGCGCGCCCGGGGCGTCATCACCCGGGCGACCGGGGTGGTCGCGGCCAGCCCGTGCGCGACCAGCCGGGAGCGGATGTCGGCGTCGGTGAGGATGCCGAGCGTGCCGTCGACGCCCGGGATCACGATGTGGTCGCGACCCCGCTCGGTCATCGTCCGCGCGGCGTCGGCGACGGACATCTCGGGTGTCCCGACGACCGGTGCCGTGCGGATCAACTCGTCGACGGTGCCACCGCGCACCGGCGTCGAGACCACCTTGCGAGGGGTGTGGAGCTGCCCGGCGAGGAAGCGCGCGCCGGCCATCGTCGAGAACACGGCCTGCACAGAGTCGCTCGGGAGCGTGGCGACGGTGCTGTCACGCAAGGCCACCGCGCGCGGTCCCGACAGCTCCTGGGTCAGCAGGGACAGGTACCCGAAGACCCCGCCCACCCCGAGCACCTCGTCGGGATCCTCGTCGGGCAGACCGTGCGGCGCGTCGACGCGACGGTTCCACAGGCCCACCTCGCCCGACACCACGACGGTCAGCACGGTGACCCGTTCGGCGAACCCGTCGACGATGACCTCGCCCGCCGCGAACCGCCGTCGCTCGACAGCCCCGGCGAGCCGCTCGAGCTGATCCGCCGGGACCGCGTCGAACGGCGGATGGCGCCCGAGGAACTCCGCGAAGTCGGTCATGCGCAGATCGTGGCACACAGCCCTGCGTGACGCGCCGAGATCGACTGTCCGACTTGGCCGAAATGTCCGTCAGGGCAACATCGCAGGCTCGCCCCGGCAACACCGGCGAAACGCGATGTGCGCATACTCACACCTCATGACCTCGGACACGTCCTCACCCACCGCGCATCTCGATGCGGAGCAGGTGGGCTACAAGCAGTCGCTGGGTCGACGTCAGGTCCAGATGATCGCCATCGGCGGTGCGATCGGCACCGGACTCTTCCTCGGGTCCGCATCGCGCCTCAACGCCAACGGTCCGGCCCTCCTGTTCAGCTATGCGTTCGCCGGTCTCGTGGCGTACTTCCTCATGCGAGCACTCGGCGAGCTCGTGTTGCACCGGTCGACCAGCGGCGCGTTCGTCTCGTACATGCGCGAGTTCTTCGGTGAGAAGGCCGCATACGTGACCGGTTGGATGTACTGGCTGAACTGGGCGCTGACCGGTGTCGCCGAACTGTCCGCCGTCGGGGTGTACGTCCACAACAACTTCGAATCGGTCCCGAACTGGCTGTCGGCGACGATCGCGCTCGTGGTGGTGTTGGGCGTGAACCTGCTGAGCGCCAAGGCGTTCGGTGAGTTCGAGTTCTGGGCGTCCATCCTCAAGGTCGGCGCGATCGTGCTGTTTCTCATCGTCGGGCTCGTGGTGGTTCTGGGTGCGGTGCACGTCGGCGACCACCAGGCGGGCTTCTCGAACCTCTGGGACAACCCCGGCGG
Source organism: uncultured Williamsia sp. (assembly GCF_947494875.1). GTDB lineage: Bacteria > Actinomycetota > Actinomycetes > Mycobacteriales > Mycobacteriaceae > Williamsia_A. Next base: position 207,744 of record NZ_CANLWM010000005.1, on the reverse strand, counting down.
GTTCTGGCCCACCAGCGGTGCCTACAACTGGTACGGACCGATCCTGGTGATGTCCGGCGTCGTGTTCGCCTACGCGTCCATCGAGATGGTCGGTGTCGCCGCCGGTGAGATGGAGGACTCGGACAAAGAGGTGCCGCGCGCAGTCAACGCGGTCATCTTCCGGATCGCCGTCTTCTACATCGGCTCGATCCTGCTCCTGTGCGCGATGCTGCCGACGACGTCGTACACGTCGGGCACCAGTCCGTTCGTGACTGTCTTCGAGAAGCTCGGGTTCGGGTGGATGGGTGACGTCATCCAGGCGGTCCTCATCGTCGCGGCGATGTCGAGCCTGAACTCCGGTCTCTTCTCGACCGGCCGCGTGCTGCGCAGCCTGGGCATGAGCAAGCAGGCGCCGGGTTTCGCGACCAAGATGAGCAAGGGCGGCGTCCCGTGGGCCGGGATCGCCATGACCACCGTGGTGTACCTGCTCGGCATCGTCCTGAACCTGCTGGTGCCGGGACGTGCCTTCGACATCGCGCTCGAGGCGTCGTCGATCGGCATCGTGTTCACCTGGGGAACGATCTTCGCCTGCCAGCTCAAACTGAGATCCCTGGTGAACAAGGGCATCATCCCGAAGGGCAATTTCCAAGCACCCGGATACCCATACACGTCGATCTTCGGACTGGTGTTCCTCGTGGGCGTGATCGTCGCACTGGGCATCTCGGGATGGCTGGACACGTCGGGCGGACGCGTCGACTTCTACGTGGTCGTGGTCGGCATCCCGATCATCGCCGCCGCACTCGCCATCGGCTGGTTCGCCATCCGCGGCAACGTCGTCGAACACACCGGCGGTCGCCTCCGATCCGCATGGGCCGAGGCCGAGGCCGAACACAAGACGCGCGCGACCACCTGACACCATCCGTCTACGGTTAGCGTGGCTAACCTTGCTGCGTGGCTCTCATCTCGCGCACATCACTCATCGAGGATCTGACGGAACTCGGTGTCACGTCCGGCGGCGTGGTGCTGGTGCACTGCTCGCTGTCGAGCATCGGGCAGGTGGACGGCGGGGCGCCGACCGTGGTCGACGCTTTCCGTACTGCGCTCGGGCCCCGGGGCACACTCGTCACACCGGCCTTCAGCGGCACGATCACCGATCCGTGCCGGTCCGGGATCGTCGGGGCGACCGACCCGGACGTGTGGGCAACGCGCGATCAGGTCCCCCTGTACGACCCGGCCACGACACCGACTGAGACCGGGGCCATCCCGACAGCTGTTCTCGCCGAGCCCGGCCGACGTCGCAGTCCGCACCCGCAGGCGTCGGTCGCCGCGGTCGGCGCCGACGCCGACGCCATCTGTCGGGACCAGCCGCTCTCGTTCGCCCTCGGCGAGAACTCGCCGTTCTCGCGGCTGGTCGAGCTGGACGCGACGATCGTGCTCCTCGGCGTGGGCCACAACCGGAGCTCGATGCTGCACCACGTCGAATCGCTGCTGCCCCCCGACGTCCGGCGTCACTGGGTTCGCCGATTCCCCCATCGCGTCGACGGGGAGCGCGTGTGGGTGGAGGCAAGGGACGTGGCCGCCGACAACAGCACCCACTTCCCCGCTGTCGGTGCCGCTTTCGCGTCCACGTCGACGACGCACCGACGTGGGCGCATCGGCGATGCGCCCACAGAGGTCTTCTCGAGCCGCGAGTACGTCGCCATCGCGCTCGCCCAGCTCGGTCGGCGTCTCCGCGCGACCGGCCGGTGATGCTCAGGCGGTGAGGGCGCGCAGCGAGGCCGGCAGGTCCCGTTCCCGGCGGTAGGGGCCGACGACGGCGACCGACGGACGCTGTGACAGCACCTTCTGCGCGACGGCGGACACATGAGCCGGCCGGACACCCTCGATGCGGCGCAACGACGACGCGACCGTGCGGTACTTCCCGTGGTCGATCTCGCCGAGACCGAGGCGGTGCATCCGGGAGCCGGTGTCCTCGAGACCGAGCAGCATCGACCCCCGCAGCGACCCTCGAGCACGCGCGACCTCGTCACGATCGACGCCGTTCACGGCGATGTCACCGATGATCTGCGTGATCACGTCGGCAACCTCCCCGGCACGGTCGGGGTTGCAACCCGCGTACACCGAGAACGTCCCGACGTCGCTGAAGGTGTCGAGGGCCGAGTACACGGAGTACGCGAGACCCCGCTCCTCCCGGATCTGTTGGAACAGACGGGAACTGAGCCCGCCCCCGACCGCGGAGTTGAGCACCGACAACGCCGGCAGATCGGGATCGTCCACGCCGCCGGTGGGCATGCCGATCATGAGATGGGTCTGCTCGCTGTCCCGGTCGACGACCTGGGTGGTCCCGACGACCCGGGCGGGCCGGGCGCGTCGGCGCGGTGGCGCGGTCGGTGTGTCGGGGACGAGATGCGGACCGAACGCGCGACGGACCAGCGACACCACCTCACGGTGGGTGATGTTGCCCGCCACCGCGACCACCATGCGGTCGGGCGTGTAGCGACGGGTGTGGAAACCCCGGATACGCGGTGCGGACAGCGATCCGACGACCTCCGGCGTGCCGATCACGGGACGGCCGATCGGGGCGTCCCCGAAGACCGCGGTCATGAAGGCGTCGGCGAGCAGGTCCTCGTGGTCGTCGTCGCGCATGGCCATCTCCTCGAGGACCACCTCGCGCTCCACCTCGACGTCGGCTGCGGCGCACTCACCACGGATGACGACGTCGGCGAGCGTGTCCACGGCCAGCGCCGCGTGCTCGTCGAGGACGTGCGCGTAGAAGCAGGTGTGCTCCTTGCTGGTGAAGGCGTTCAGCTCTCCCCCGACGGCGTCGAGGTCGCGCGCGATGGACGCCGCGGTCCTCGTCGGGGTCCGCTTGAACAGGAGGTGTTCCAGGAAATGGGCGGCTCCGGCGAGATTCGGTGTCTCGTCGCGGGATCCGACCCCGACCCAGACACCGACCGACACCGATCGGACACCCGACACCTGCTCCGTGACGACCCGCAGCCCACCGGGGAGGACGCTGCGCGAGACAGCGCCGCCGGTGGGCTGCGGGGTATGTGTGGCGGTCAGGGTCAGCCGGCGGCCACGGTCGTGTCGACGCCCTCGGCGGGGGTGTCGGCGACGGGGACCAGGCTGATCTTGCCGCGGTCGTCGATGTCGGCGATCTCCACGCGGAGCTTGGAGCCGACGTTCACGACGTCCTCGACCTTGTTGACGCGCTTGCCCTGGCCCAGCTTGGAGATGTGGACCAGGCCGTCGCGACCCGGCAGCAACGACACGAAGGCGCCGAAAGCCGTTGTCTTGACGACGGTTCCGAGGAACCGCTCGCCGACCTTGGGCAGCTGCGGGTTGGCGATCGCGTTGATGCGATCGATGGCCGCCTGCGCCTTGAGGCCGTCGGTGGCGCCGACGAAGACGGTGCCGTCGTCCTCGATGGAGATGTTGGCGCCGGTCTCCTCGGTGATGGCGTTGATGTTCTTGCCCTTGGGCCCGATCAGCTCGCCGATCTTGTCGACCGGGACCTTCACGGTGGTGACGCGAGGAGCGAAGGGGCTCATCTCGTCGGGCTCGTCGATCGCCTCGGCCATCACCTCGAGGATGGTGGTGCGGGCGTCCTTGGCCTGGCTCAGCGCACCGGCCAACACAGCCGACGGGATGCCGTCGAGCTTGGTGTCGAGCTGCAGGGCGGTCACGAAATCCTTGGTCCCGGCGACCTTGAAGTCCATGTCGCCGAACGCGTCCTCCGCACCGAGGATGTCGGTGAGGGCGACGTAGCGGGTCTCCCCGTCGACCTCGTCGGAGACGAGACCCATGGCGATGCCGGCGACCGGGGCCTTGAGCGGCACACCGGCGTTGAGCAGCGACATGGTCGACGCACAGACCGACCCCATGGAGGTCGAACCGTTCGAGGACAGTGCCTCGGACACCTGACGGATGGCGTACGGGAACTCGTCGACGCTGGGGAGCACCGGCATGAGGGCACGCTCGGCGAGCGCTCCGTGGCCGATCTCGCGACGCTTCGGCGACCCGACGCGACCGGTCTCACCGGTCGAGTACGGCGGGAAGTTGTAGTGGTGCATGTAGCGCTTCGACGTCTCGGGCCCGAGCGAGTCGATCTGCTGGGCCATCTTGACCATGTCGAGGGTGGTGACGCCCATGATCTGGGTCTCGCCACGCTCGAACAGCGCGCTGCCGTGGGCACGCGGGATGAGTGCGACCTCGGCCGAGAGCGACCGGATGTCGGTGATGCCACGGCCGTCGATGCGGAAGTGGTCGGTGAGGATGCGCTGACGCACGAGCTTCTTGGTCAGCGAGCGGTACGCCGCGCCGATCTCCTTCTCGCGCCCGGCGAACTGCTCGCCGAGCGAGGTGAGGATGTCGCCCTTGAGCTCGTCGGTCTTGTCGTCACGCTCGGTCTTGCCCGCGATGGTCAGGATCTCGGACAGACGATCCTTGCCCGCGGCCTCGACGGCGTCGTAGACGTCGGACTGGTAGGCGGGGAACAGCGGGAACTCGCCGGTGGCCTTCGCGGCCTGCGCGGCGAGCTGCTTCTGCGCCTCGCACAGCGAGCGGATGAACGGCTTCGCGGCCTCGAGGCCCTCGGCCACGATGGCCTCGGTGGGGGCCTGGGCCCCGCCCTCGATGAGCTCGATGACGTTGTCGGTGGCCTCGGCCTCGACCATCATGATCGCGACGTCGTCACCGACGATCCGACCGGCGACGACCATGTCGAACACGGCGCCCTCGAGCTGCTCGACGGTCGGGAACGCGACCCACTGGCCGGCGCGGTTGGACTCGGTCGGGATGAGCGCGACACGCACACCGCCGACGGGGCCGGAGAACGGCAGACCGGCGAGCTGCGTCGACGCCGAGGCGGCGTTGATCGCGACGACGTCGTAGAGGTCGTTCGGGTTCAGGCTCAGGACGGTGATGACGACCTGGATCTCGTTGCGCAGACCGTCGACGAAGGACGGGCGCAGCGGCCGGTCGATGAGACGGCAGGTCAGGATCGCGTCGGTCGAGGGGCGACCCTCGCGGCGGAAGAACGATCCGGGGATGCGCCCGGCGGCGTACATCCGCTCCTCGACGTCGATCGTCAGGGGGAAGAAGTCGAACTGGTCCTTGGGGTGCTTCCCGGCGCTGGTGGCCGAGAGCAGCATGTTCTCGTCGTCGAGGTACGCGACGACCGCGCCGGCGGCCTGCTGGGCGAGACGACCGGTCTCGAAGCGCACGGTGCGGGTGCCGAACTCGCCGTTGTCGATGACGGCGGTGGCCTCGGTGATCTCGTCGTCGTACTCGAGGTCGTCGGCCGGGGCGCTGGTCACATCTGTCATGGGTGGAGGAGGTCCTCTCGATCGAGGTGCGCGCGGCGGCGTGATGCGCGGCGCGCAGCGGTGACGTCGCTGCCGTGACGGCAGACGACGTGGTCCGATGGGTGCGAGGAGACGGCGGTGCGGAGAACCCGGCGACACTGCGGACGTCATGTCCGTGGCCGCGGTGCGCGTGCACCGGACGGCGGCCGGGTGGGTCACGTGGCGACGGCCGTCGATCGAAGCAGCCGGAACGCGGACGTTCCGGCAGCCACTACCGAAGACCGATCGCCCGAACGTGTACCGCGCGGACGAACCCCTCACGAGATCGGGTCCCCGGCGAGACTACCACCGGGGACCCGAGGATCCGTGCATCGTCACCCCGCGACGTGCGGGGCGGTGAGGTCAGCGGCGCAGGCCGAGGCGCTCGATGAGCGAACGGTAGCGCTGCACGTCGACCTGGGCGATGTACTTGAGCAGGCGACGACGGCGGCCGACCAGCAGCAGCAGGCCGCGGCGGCTGTGGTGGTCGTGCTTGTGGAACTTGAGGTGCTCGGTGAGGTCGCTGATGCGCTTGGTCAGCATCGCGATCTGGGCCTCGGGTGAGCCGGTGTCGGTCTCGTGCAGGCCGTACTCGGCCAGGATGCTCTTCTTCTGCTCGGTCGTCAGAGCCATGGGTGTTCCTCTTCCATTCGGTACCGCGCGGGTGAACTCCCGACCGCGCCCACCGGGGCGGCGTCGGCGGTGCGCCGCCGCGGACCGCAGCAACACCGACGGACCACGCTACCCGCGGGCGGACCCGCCACCCAAATCGCCGGTCGTCGACCGACCATGGCCCGTCAGGGGGCGAGGGCGGTGCGGGCGACCTCGACGTCACGGTCCATCTGCACGATGAGCGACTCCATCGAGTCGAACTTCTCCATGCCGCGGATCCGGCGGACGAAGTCGACCGCGACGTGCTGGCCGTACAGGTCGGCGTGGGTGTCGAGGACGAACGCCTCGACGGTCCGGGTGCGACCGGAGAAGGTCGGGTTCGACCCGACGGACACCGCGGACTGGTAGCTCTCCCCCGGTTCCACCTGACCCACCACCGGACCGGCGCCGAGGACGGTGAACCACGCGGCGTAGACGCCGTCGGCGGGGATGGCGGAGTACATGGGCGGCGCGACGTTGGCCGTCGGGTACCCCATCTCCCGGCCGCGGCCGTCACCGCGGACGACGACGCCCTCGACGCGGTGTGGCCGACCGAGCGCCTCGGCGGCGGCCTCGACGTCACCGGCGGCCACGCACGAGCGGATGTAGGTCGAGGAGAACGTCACCGCCGGCCGCGAGGAGCCGTCCGGCCCCTCCCCGAGCAACGAGACGGCCTGCACCTCGAAGCCGAACGTGCGGCCGAGGTCGGCGAGGACCTCGACTGTCCCTGCGGCCTTCCGGCCGAAGGTGAAGTTGGAGCCGACCACCACGTCGGCCGCGTGCAAGCCCTCCACCAGGACCTCGTGGGCGAAGTCCTTCGGCGACTGGGCCGCCAGCACCGGGGTGAACGGCATGACGCAGAAGACGTCGATGCCGAGTTCCTCGGCCAGCTCGGCCCGACGGGTCAGGGTGGACAGCTGCGGCGGATGCGTGCCGGGACGCACGACCTCGGCCGGGTGTGGGTCGAACGTCATGAGCACGGCCGGGACACCCCGCTTCTTCGCGGCCGCCGTCGCCGTGGCGATCAACTGAGCGTGTCCGCGGTGCACCCCGTCGAACACACCGATGGTGACGACGCAGCGGCCCCATCCCGCAGGGATGTCCTCCAACCCTCGCCAACGCAGCACACCTCAACCCTACGGCCCGACCCCGGGCCGGGGAACTCCGAGCGTGTCGCGTGCACCAGGTGTGTCCATCTCGTGTCATAGGCTCGAGGACGTGTCCTCGACCGACGGCCGCACAGACTCCGGCGGCGCAGCAGTCCGCCCGGCTGACGCCGTGCCCGTCACCGAGCTGTCCACCGTCGCCCAGGACTACCTGAAGATCATCTGGACGGCCCAGGAGTGGTCGGAGGCGAAGGTGACGACCAAACTCCTCGCCGAGAAGCTCGCCGTGTCCCCGTCGACGGTGTCGGAGGCGGTGCGCAAGCTTGCCGACCAGGACCTGGTGTCCCACGCCCGCTACGGCGCGGTCACCCTCACCGACCGCGGCCGCGCCGCGGCGGTGCTCATGGTCCGACGCCACCGCCTCATCGAGGCGTTCCTGGTCCGCATGCTCGGGTACGGCTGGGACGAGGTGCACGACGAGGCCGAGGTCCTCGAGCACGCCATGTCCGACCGGATGATCGATCGCCTCGACGCCAAACTCGGTCACCCGACACGCGACCCCCACGGCGACCCCATCCCCGCCGCCGACGGGGAGGTCCCCCAGAGCACCGCGCGACAGCTGGCCGAGTTCGGACCGGACTCGGGCGGTCACGTCGCCCGTATCGCCGACACCGATCCGGCCATGCTGCGCTACTTCGACTCCGTCGGCATCGCCCTCGACCGGCACATCGCGGTCGTCGAGCAGCGACCGTTCGCCGGCACCGTCGCGGTGCGCGTCGACGACGGCGACCCGATCGACCTCGGGGACATAGCCACCCGCGCGATCTGGCTGGAGACCGACGCCGGTTAGCGCAGCGTCGCAGGCCGCACCACCATCACCGACGCCGCGCGACGGCCCTTCTCCTGCAGCAGGGCGATCACCCGCCCGTCCGCGGTGACCGCGGCGTACACGCCCGACATGCCGACCGGTTCGAGCCAGCGGCCCTGACTGATCGACTCGGCCTGGGCGTCGTCGATGGTCCGGTGCGGGAAGGCCAGTGCGATCGCGTCGTCGATGGCCAGCGACATCCGCGGGTCCGCCTCCAGGTCGTCGAGTGCGACGGAACGGTCGATGGTGAAGGGTCCCACCGCGGTACGGCGCAGGACGGTCAGGTGTCCACCGACGTCGAGCGACGACCCGAGATCACGTGCGAGCGAACGGATGTAGGTGCCCGACGAGCAGTCGACCTCGACGTCGACATCGAACCAGCCGTCGACGACACGGGTGTCGACGACGTCGAACCGCGACACCGTGACCCGTCGTGAGGGGAGCTCGACCTCGACGCCCTCACGCATGAGGGCATGCGCGCGCCGGCCGTCGACCTTGATCGCGCTGACGCTCGCCGGGACCTGGTCGATCTCGCCGACGAAGTCTCGCGTCGCCGCGGTCACCGTGTCGCGGTCGAGGTGTGCGACGTCGCTGCGGTCACCGAGCGTCCCGTCGGCGTCGTCGGTGTCGCTCCCGGCACCGAGCCGGACGGTCGCGGTGTAGGACTTCGTCGTCAGCGACAGCAGCCCCAGGAGCTTCGTCGCCCGCTCGATGCCGATCACGAGGACACCGGTGGCCATCGGGTCGAGGGTGCCCGCGTGCCCGACCTTGCGGGTGGAGAACGCTTTTCGGCACCGCGCGACGACGTCGTGGCTCGTCATCCCCGACGGCTTGTCGACGAGGACGAGCCCGGCCGCGGTGACCGCCCCGGCGTCCGCGCGCCTGTCGGTGCCGCTCACAGCGTGATCGAGGTGACGATGATGCCGTCGGCGACCCGCCACGAGCCCTCGAACCCCGCCAGCGGCGGACCGCCGTCGGTGGTCGACCCGTCGACGAGCAGGCGCGACGAGAACCTCCCGGACGACTCGTCGGAGCGTTCGACGGTGATGTAGGCGTCCTCGAAACCGAGCCAGCGGCCGGTCAGCGGGAACCACGCCTTGTAGGTTGCCTCCTTGGCGCAGAACAGGATCCGGTCCCAGTGCAGGCTGTCGTCGCGATCGGCCAGGACGGCGCGCTCCTCGGCGATGCTCACGTGGTCCAGGACACCCTCGGGCAGCGGCCCGTGCGGCTCGGCGTCGATGCCGACCGACCGGACCCGCAGCTTGTGCGCGACGACCGCGGCCCGGTAGCCGTCGCAGTGGGTGAGGCTGCCGACGATCCCCCGCGGCCACAACGGCTCACCCTTGTCGCCGCGCAGGATGGGCACCGGGTCCTCCCCGAGATGCGACAGCGCGCGCCGCGCGAGGGTGCGGACTGTCGTGAACTCCGCGCGCCGCTTGTCCACCGCCCGGGCGACGATCGACTCCTCGCCCGGCAGCAGCGCGGCGTCGGCAGGGTCCTCGAACGCCTCGGCGGCCACGACGCCGGGCCCGACCACGTCCTCGATCATCGGCTCCCCTCCCCGCGCTCCGCGCGCGCCTGCGCCCGCAGTTCCCGCTGCCGCGCGACGCGGTCGGTGAACTCCTTCGCCCGCTCGGCGTAGTCGGGCGGGAGGTCGAAGCGAGCCCCGTGCTCCGGGAGGTCCTCGGGGCGGGTGCCGTCGTCGGGCGCGATCCGCCGGAGGAGCGGTTCGGGCAGCCCACGACGCTTCCACTCCCGGGGGTAGCCGACCGACACCTCCTCGAAGCGGATGTCGTCGTACCAGGTTGTCCGCGGTATGTGCAGGTGCCCGTAGACGCAGCACGCCGCGTTGTAGCGCGTGTGCCAGTCGTCGGTGAGTTCGCTGCCGCACCACAGCGCGAACTCGGGGTACATCAGTGCATCGGTGGGTTCGCGCCGCAGCGGCCAGTGGTTGATCAGGATCGTGCGCTCACTCGGGTCGAGCGCGTCGAGGCGCGTCCGGGTGGCCGCGATCCGGGCACGCCCCCACGCGTCGCGGGTGCCGTAGGGCTCCGGCGAGAGCAGGAACTCGTCGGTCGCCACCACGTTGTTCTCCCGCGCGACGGCCAACGCCGCCAGCGCCGTGGTGGTCCCGGGGGGCCGAAAGGTGTAGTCGTACAACAGGAACATCGGCACGACACGGACGGGTGGCGTCCCGTCACCGGGGTCGAACAGCGGGTAGATGTCCTCCGGGGTCACCACACCCATGTCGCGACACACCTGCACGAGGTAGTCGTAGCGGGCGACGCCGTGGATCTGCAGCGGATCCTTCGCCGTCGTGTACAGCTCGTGGTTGCCGGGTACCCAGACGACGGTGGGGAAGCGCATCGTCAGGCGACGCAGCGTGTCGGCGATGTCGTCGGTGCGTTCGGCGACGTCACCGGCGACGATGAGCCAGTCGTCGGAGGACTCCGGCGCGATGCGGTCGAGGATCTCGCCGTTGCCGCGGTGGCTGACGTGCAGATCGCTGATCGCCCAGAGAGTGGCCATTCGATCGATGTTATCGGCCGACGCCGGACAGCTCGATCCGCGTCCACCGGCCCGAGGCGAGGCGCGCGGTGACCGCGACCAGGCGCAGGACCATGAACGCGGCCAGGCCCGTCCAGATGCCGGCGAGCCCCCAGTCGAACGCCAGGGACGCCCAGATCAACGGCAGGAACCCGACGAGCGCGCTGCCGACGGTGGTGGTGCGCAGGTACGCGGCGTCGCCCGATCCGAGGAGCACCCCGTCCAGGGCGAAGACGACGCCGGCGACGGGCAGCATCCCGACGAGGAACCACCACGGGGTGGCCGACGCGTCGAGGACGTCCGGATCGCCGGTGAAGATGTTCGCGATCGGGGTCCGCGCAGCCGACAGCACCAACAGTGCGACGACGGCGACCGCCACCGACACGACGGTGACGCGCCGTGCGACGAGGCGGGCGGCGACGGCCGTCCCGGCGCCGAGCGCCGCGCCGACGAGCGCCTGCGCCGCGATGGCGAGCGCGTCGAGCAGCAACGACAGGAAGTTCCACAGCTGCAGCACCACCTGGTGGGCGGCCAGCGACGCCACGCCGAACCGGGCGGCGACCGCCGCCGCGGACAGGAAGCACACCTGGAACGAGAGGCTGCGCACGACGAGGTCGCGCGCGAGGGTCAGCTGTGCACGGATGACGGACCCGACCGGCCACGGGGAGATCGACGACCCCCCGGCGCGGGTCTCCCGCACCAGCCGCACCGCGAACAGCAGCCCGGCGACCGACTGCCCGACGACGTTGGACACCGCGCTCCCGTGCAGGCCGAGGTGCGGTGCGCCGAGCAGTCCGTGCACCAGCAGCGGACAGAGCACGGCGCTCAGGCCGAGGCCGGTCGCGACGTAGACCACCGGGCGGCGGGTGTCGCGGACCCCGCGCATCCAGCCGTTCCCGGCCATGCTCAGCAGGATCAGCGGCACACCGCACACGGCGATCCGCACCCACCCCGCCGCCTCGTCGGCGACGGCACCGTCGGAGGCGATGAGACGCACGATCGGTCCGGCGAGTGACGCCACCACGGCGACGATCACCAGCCCCACGGCCACCGCGAGCCACGAGGCCGACACGCCCTCACCGACGGCGGCGGCGCGGTCACCACGGCCGAACCAGCGGGCCGAGCGTGCCGTCGTCCCGTAGGACAGGAAGGTGAGCTGGGTGCTGACGACGCCGAGGATCACCGTGCCGACCCCGAGTGCCGCCAGGGGTTCTGTCCCGAGTCGCCCGACGACGGCGAGATCCTCCATGAGATACAGCGGTTCGGCGATGAGGACGACCAGCGCCGAGAGGGCCAGCCGTCCGATGGAGGAGAAGGAGGTGTCCGACCCGCTCACGCGGTGAGGAAGGACGCGACGACGTCCTCCACGGGACCGGTGAACCCGAATCCCGCCGCGTGCGGGTGCCCGCCGCCGCCGTGGGCGCGGGCGATCGGGACCAGGTCTGTCGCCGACCGCGACCGCATCGACACGGTCCAGGTGCCCGGATCGGACTCCTTGAACACCACGGCGACGTCCGCGTCACCGACGGTGCGGACGAGGTCGATGACGCTCTCCGCCTCGTCCCAGGCGATCGCCTCGCGCCAGGTGTGGTCGACGCAGGCATAGACCAGCCCGCTGCCCCCGAACGCCTCGGGGACGAGCACGGCCGATCGCAGCGCGTCGGCGACCATCGCCAGCCACCCGAACCGGTGCGTGTCGAGCAGGGCGCGGGTCCACGAGGGTCCGTCCACACCGGTCGCGAGGAGCCGTGCGGCGATGGCGTGCGATCCCGGTCGGGCCCATCGGAACGATCCGGTGTCGGTGACGAGTCCGGCGTAGAGACACGTCGCGATGTCGGCGTCGAGGTCGACCCCGAGCTCGTCGACCACGGCCAACACCAGTTCGGCCGTGCAGTCGGCCTCGGGATCGATGAGGTCCACGTCGCCGAAACCGGTGTTCGACGCGTGGTGGTCGATGACGATGCGGGTCTCGGCCCCGGTGAAGACGTCCCGGAGATCGTCGAGGCGACCGGCGCTCGCGCAGTCGAGGGCGACCGCGGTCCGGTGCCCCGCGATCTGCGAGGTGGGTGCGATCAGTTTCGCGCCGGGCAGTCGGGTGAGCACGTCCGGCACCGGCAGGCTCCCGGGGACGCCGACCTCGACGTCGACGCCGGTCCGGTCGAGGGCCACGGCAAGCGCCAGTGCCGAGCCGAGGGTGTCGGCATCGGGACGGACGTGGGTGATGAGGGTGACCGCCGACGCGCCTCGCAGTGCGTCCACGACGCGACCGCATGCCGAGGTGCCCTCCGCCACCGTCACCTCCACTCCCTGCCGCGCTCGCCGTCCGTCGATCACGGGGCGACGACCGGTGCCCATCCTAGACCCGGGACCCGCCCGCATCGGGGTCATCGTCGTCGTGATCCGAACGGTCGTCATCGCTGCGATAGGGATCGGCATCGCCCGCGGGCACCGCCTCGGCGGCGCGTCGCGCCACCAGTTCGTCCTGCGCCCGCGCACGGGCGACGAGCTCCTCCATCTCGCGAGCGGTGTCGGGCACGGTGTCGAGCACGAACCGCAGGGTCGGGGTGAACCGGACGCCCGTGCCCGCACCCACCTTGGACCGCAGCACGCCGGTGGCGCGCGCCAGCCCGGCCGCCGCGGCGTCGTAGTCGGGTTCGGCGTCGATCGACGCGCCCATCACCGTGTAGTAGACGGTCGCGTCGTGCAGGTCGGCGGTGACGGTCGTGTCGGTGATCGTCACGTACGCGAGCCGCGGGTCCTTGATCTCCCCGCTGATCGCCGACGCGACGATCGACGAGATGCGCTTGGCGAGTCGCTGCGCGCGAGCCGGATCGGCCATGGTGGCACTCCTTCCTCACCCCTGCCCGGGGAGCCCGACGCCCGGACACCTGATCTCTCGGGTGCCCGGGCGCCGGGTGCGTGAACCTCTGTCGCAGTCGGGACGTGGGTGTCCCGGGTCCGCTACGTGCGGGCCTTCTCCTGCAACTCGTAGGTCTCGATGACGTCGTCGACCTTGATGTCGCCGTACGTCAGGGTGAGACCGCATTCGTACCCCTCGCGGACCTCGGTCGCGTCGTCCTTCTCCCGCTTGAGCGACGAGATGGTGAGGTTGTCGGCCACCACCACGTTGTCGCGCAGGAGCCGGGCCTTGGCGTTGCGCCGCATGATGCCCGACTGGACGAGGCAGCCGGCGATGTTGCCGACCTTCGACGACCGGAAGATCGCGCGGATCTCCGCACGCCCGAGCTCGACCTCTTCGTAGATCGGCTTGAGCATGCCCTTGAGGGCGTTCTCGATCTCCTCGATCGCCTGGTAGATCACCGTGTAGTACCGGATGTCGACACCCTCGCGGTTGGCCAGCTCGGTGGCCTTGCCCTCCGCGCGGACGTTGAACCCGACGATGATCGCGTCCGAGGCCGTCGCCAGGTTGACGTTGGTCTCGGTGACGCCACCGACACCGCGGTCGATGACGCGCAGCTGCACCTCGTCGCCGATGTCGATGTTGAGCAGCGCCTCCTCGAGGGCCTCCACCGTGCCGGAGTTGTCGCCCTTGAGGATCAGGTTCAGCTGCGACGTCTCCTTCAGCGCGGCGTCGAGGTCGTCGAGGCTGATGCGCTTGCGGCTGCGCGCGGCCATCGCGTTGCGCTTGCGCGCGTTGCGGCGGTCCGCGATCTGCCGGGCGATGCGGTCCTCGTCGACGACGAGCAGGTTGTCGCCGGCGCCGGGCACCGACGTGAAACCGATGACCTGCACCGGGCGCGACGGGGTGGCCTCGGCGACGTCGTCGCCGTGCTCGTCGACCATGCGACGGACACGACCGTAGGCGTCACCGGCGACGATCGAGTCGCCGACCTTGAGCGTGCCGCGCTGGACCAGCACGGTCGCCACCGGACCGCGACCGCGGTCGAGATGCGCCTCGATGGCGACACCCTGGGCGTCCATGTCCGGGTTGGCGCGCAGGTCGAGCGACGCGTCCGCGGTGAGCAGGACGGCCTCGAGCAGGGCGTCGATGTTCGTGCCCTCCCGTGCCGAGATGTCGACGAACATGCTCTCGCCGCCGTACTCCTCGGGGATCAGGCCGTACTCGGTGAGCTGACCGCGGATCTTGGCCGGGTCGGCGCCCTCCTTGTCGATCTTGTTGACCGCCACGACGATCGGCACGTCGGCCGCCTGCGCGTGGTTGAGCGCCTCCACCGTCTGCGGCATGACGCCGTCGTCGGCTGCGACCACGAGGATCGCGATGTCGGTCGCCTTCGCACCGCGGGCACGCATGGCGGTGAACGCCTCGTGACCCGGGGTGTCGATGAACGTGATCAGGCGGTGCTCACCGTTGAGATCGGTGTCGACCTGGTAGGCGCCGATGTGCTGGGTGATGCCACCGGCCTCCGCCTCGCGGACGTTGGCCTTGCGGATCGTGTCCAGCAGTCGGGTCTTGCCGTGGTCGACGTGACCCATGACGGTGACCACCGGCGGACGCTGCTCGAGGTCCTCCTCGCCGCCCTCGTCCTCGCCGTAGGTGAGGTCGAAGCTGTCGAGCAGCTCGCGGTCCTCGTCCTCCGGGCTGACGACCTGGACGACGTAGTTCATCTCGCCGCCGAGCAGCTCCAGCGTCTCGTCGTTGACCGACTCGGTCGCGGTGACCATCTCGCCGAGGTTGAACAACGCCTGCACCAGGGCTGCCGGGTTGGCGTCGATCTTGTCGGCGAAGTCGACCAGGGACGCACCGCGGGCGAGACGGATCGTCTCACCGTTGCCCCGGGGCAGACGGACGCCACCGACGGCGGGTGCCTGCATCGATTCGTATTCGGCGCGCTTCGCCCGCTTCGACTTGCGACCACGACGCGGGGCGCCACCGGGACGACCGAACGCGCCCGCGGCACCGCCGCGACCACGGCCACCGCCGCCTCCGCGACCGCGGAAGCCACCGGGGGGACCGCCGGGCGACGCCGTCGGGGCACCGCCACCGCGGTAACCGCCGCCACCGCCACCGGGACGCCCGCCACCGGGTCCACCGGGACGTCCGCGACCGGCGGCGCCGCCGGGGCCGGGACGTGCCGCGCGCGCCGGCATGGCGCCGGGGTTCGGGCGGGGAGGCATGCTGCCGGGGCTCGGACGGGGTCCGCCCTGGCCGGGGGCGGGACGCGGTCCACCGGGGCCGGCCGCGGGCCGGGCACCCGGACGGGGCGCACCGCCGCCGGGCTGCTGGCCCGGCGCCGGACGGGCCGCGGGACGCGGTGCCGGGGTCGACGAGAACGGGTTGTTGCCGACGCGCGGGGTCCGCGGGCCGGGCTTGGGACCGGGACGTGCCGGTCGCGGGCCGGGTGCCTGCGGGGGCGCGGACGCGCCTCCGGCGGCCGGCGGGGTGGCCGCCGGTGCCTGCGCTGCCGGCGCCGGGGCGCTCGGCTGCGGTGCGGCGGGTGCCGACGGTGCCGGGGCGGCGGGAGCCGGGGCCTGTGCCGCAGCCGGGGCCGGTGCGGCGGGTGCGGCCGGAGCCGGTGCCGCCGGCTTGGGGGCACCGGGCTTGGGGCCGGGGGTCGCGCCGGGCTTGGGCGCGCCGGATGCCGGTGCGCTCGCGGCGGAACCGCCGCCGTTCTTGGCGGCCGCACCGTCGGACTTGCCGCCGGCGGACGGGAACGACTCCCGGAGACGACGCGCGACGGGGGCCTCCACCGTCGACGACGCCGATTTGACGAACTCGCCCTGATCGCTCAGGCGAGCGAGTACTTCCTTGCTGGTGACACCGAGTTCTTTGGCCAACTCGTGCACGCGGGCCTTGCCTGCCACTGCTCTCCTCACTGGTGAGGCCGAGCGGGCTGCCCGCTACGGCCTCGGATTACGTCCGAAACGTGCTCATCGTGGGAACTTCACGGTGTGCTCATGTCTTCTGCTACCTGTCCTGTCGTGGGCTGGTTGCCCTCGACCCTCCCCGACCACCGTCGGTGGCCGGTCGTCCCTCGCGGTCTGCCAGCAGCGCGTCGATCCCGTCTCCGAGAGCCGACTCGTCCACCTGCACGTCGGGCGTCCGCAGTGCGTGGGCGAAGACCCTGCGCCGCACCGCCGACCGCAGACACCCGCGATCGGGATGGAGCCAGGCACCTCGTCCCGCGAGATCCGACGCGTGGTCGAGTGTCACCGTCGGGGAGACGGACTCGGTCGTCGGATCAGCGGACACCACCGCAGCGAACCGAATGAGTTCGGTGACCGCGGCGCGCTCACGGCAGCCGACACACGTTCGCACGGGGCCGGAGGTCGTCAGCGCTCTGTCAACCATCGAGCAGTCTACCGCCCGTCGCAAATCCGATGTGTCCGACCGACCTCAGCTCCCCGCGTGTCGTCACCCCTCGACCGAGGGCGCGTTCGCGCCGGCGCCCTCCGCGGGGCGCTGGTCCGCGGCGGCCACAGGCCGATCCTCGGCATCCGAGCGGATGTCGATGCGCCAGCCGGTCAGTCGTGCGGCGAGGCGGGCGTTCTGCCCCTCCTTGCCGATCGCGAGCGACAACTGGTAGTCGGGCACGACGACGCGGGCCGCCTTGGCGGCGAGGTCGACGACCGTCACCGAGACCACCTTGGAGGGCGACAGGGCGTTGCCGACGAAGACGGCCGGGTCGGTGGAGTAGTCGATGATGTCGATCTTCTCCCCCGCCAGCTCGCTCATCACGTTGCGGACGCGCTGGCCCATCGGACCGATGCAGGCACCCTTCGCGTTCAGTCCGGCGACACCGGTGTGCACGGCGATCTTGGAGCGGTGACCCGCCTCGCGGGCGACGGCGACGATCTCGACCGACCCGTCCCCGATCTCCGGCACCTCCAGGGAGAACAGCTTGCGGACCAGGTTCGGGTGGGTGCGGCTGAGCGTGATCTGCGGGCCGCGGGTGCCGCGGGTGACGCCGACGACGTAGCACTTGATGCGATCGCCGTGGCGATAGGTCTCACCCGGCACCTGCTCGGCGGGTGGCAGTACTCCCTCGGCGCCGGTGGCCTCGCTGCCGATGCGGACGATGACGAGGCCGCGAGCGTTCGCCCGGGAGTCCTGCTGCACGACGCCGCCGACGATCTGGCCCTCGTGGGTGACGTACTCGCCGAAGCTCTTCTCGTTCTCGGCGTCGCGCAGGCGCTGCAGGATGACCTGTCGGGCGGTGGTGGCGGCGATGCGACCGAACCCCTCGGGGGTGTCGTCCCACTCGCTGATCACGGTGCCGTCCTCGTCGAGCGTCTGCGCCATGACGCGGACCTCGCCGCTCTTGCGGTCGACGTCTATCCGCGCGTGCGGCGCGAACCCGTCGGTGTGGCGGTAGGCCGTGATCAGGGCCGTCTCGATCGCGGTGATGACGGTGTCGATCGGGATGCCCTTGTCGGCCTCGATCATGCGCAGAGCGGCGATGTCGATGTTCATCGGTTGCCTTCCCGGCGCGCATCCGCGCCGTCGAGTCCACAGAGTGCGAGTTCGGTCGGGCCGGGTGACGAGAAGTCGACGCCGACGACGGCCGAGGTGATGTCGGCGAGGGGCAGCGCGCGCACGTCCCAGGTGCCCCGGCGGGCGGGGACGACGAGTTCGACGGAGCCCGCGGACTCGTCGAGCCGGCCGACGCGACCGGCGACGTGCTCGTCCGCCCCGCCGTCGGTGCGCACCGTCGCGGTGACCTTGCGCCCCTGCGCGCGACGCCAGTGCCGGGGCGCGGTGAGCGGACGGTCGACGCCGCGGGAGGTCACCTCGAGGGTGTAGTGCAGGTCGCCGAGCGGGTCGGGGTCCGTGTCGTCGAGTGCGGTGGAGAGTTCCCGACTCACGTCGGCGAGGTCGTCGAGGTCGGTGCCGGTGTCGGAGTCGACCACCACGCGGACGACGGTGGCGTCACCGCTGCCGGACAGTTCGACACCCTCGAGATCGAGCCCGTGTGCCTCGAGGACGGGCCCGACGACCACGGCGACGGCGTCACCGACGTCCTGCGACCGGGGATCCCGCGCCGTCGGCGGGGACTGCGCGCCGCGTTCCGTCCGACCGTCGCCTGACATGACCGGTGCCTCCTCGTGTGCAGTTGTCGCCTCGCCGTGCCGCCCCCACGCCGATCCGGACGTCCGGTGTCGGGAGGGGATGCGCCCGAGGGAGTTTACCTGCTCGGCGAGGGTGCTCGGACCGCCCGCGACCGCTCCTCGCCGCGCGGGACCCGGACACGCCCGCGGGGGCGCGCGGGCGGGGCGACGCACCTGGCACGATGGTCGACCGTGGCCCCGCGCTCGACGTCCGACGTGACGTCCCTCTCCCTGACCACGCCCGTGTCGCCGGTGCTGACCCGGCGCGACGCCCTCGTCCGCGGTGTGGCCGTCGTCGGGGTCCTCGGGGCCGGCGCGGCACTCGCGGGATGCTCGACGTCGTCGGGACCGGACGCGGCGACCCGGACCGCGCAGCAGCTGGCACCGCTGGCCCGCGCCGCCGGGGAGGACGCCGTCGCCGCCCGCGCGCTGGCCGCGCAGACCCCCGACCGCGCCGCCGCGCTGCGGGTGATCGCCGACGACCGGGACGTGCACGCGCGGTCCCTCACCGACGAGGTGAGCCGACTGTCCGCGGACCTCGTCCCGAGCGCGTCACCGACCTCGTCGGCGGCGCCCTCGGCGCCGTCGACACCGGTGGTGACGACGGTCGACGCGCTGCGGGGTCGACTGTCCGGCGCCCGCACCGCCACCGCCGACCTCGCCGTCACCTCGGACGGTTACCGGGCGGGACTCCTCGGCTCGATCGCCGCGTCGCTCACGACGCTCGTGGAGGTGCAGCTCGGATGAGTGCCACCACCGACGCCCTCGGCACCGCCGTCGACACGGAGAACGCCGCGATCTTCGCCTACGGGATCGCCGTCGCCTACGCGGCGAGCACGCGCCGCGACACGGTCGCCGAGTACACCGCCGACCACCGGGCCCGGCGCGACGAGCTCGCTTCGCTGATCACCGGCGCGGGCGGCACCGCGCCCGAGGCGGCGGTCGGGTACGTGCTGCCGGTGGCCGTCACCGACCCGGTCTCCGCGGTCCGCGCCATGCTCGCCGCGGAAGAGGACTGCACCCGCGCCTACCGCGTGCTGCTGGAGAAGGCCGACGCCGACGCGGTCCGTCGGGTCGGGGTGGACGCGTTGTCGGCGGCGGCTCTGCGGGCCGCGCGCTGGCGTCTCGTGCTACAGGTGTCGCCGTCCACCGTCGCCCTCCCCGGGGCCGCGACCTGACGACCCCGGTCGATCAGCCGCGGCGGACGTCGAGGGTCGCGACGAGATCGCCGACGGGGACCTCGGAGACCTCACCGGATGCTCGGTCGCGCACCTCGACCAGACCGTTCGCGTAGCCGCGTCCCACGACGACGATCGCGGGCATCCCGAGCAGCTCCGCGTCCTTGAACTTCACACCCGGTGAGGCCTTGCGGTCGTCGAGGAGCACGCTGCGGCCCGACGCCTCCAATGCCGCGGCCACCTGCTGCGCGCCGTCGACGAGGGTGGTGTCCTTCGCGTTGGCGATGACCACGTGCACGTCGAACGGGGCGATCGCGGCGGGCCAGCTCAGGCCCTTGTCGTCGTGGGTCTGCTCGGCCACGACCGCGACCATCCGGGACACGCCGATCCCGTAGGACCCCTGGATGAGCCGCACGGGCGCGCCGTTCTCGCCGAGGACGTCGACCTCGAACGCGTCGGTGTACTTCTGCCCCAGCGCGAAGATGTGGCCGATCTCGATGCCGCGGGCACTGACGAGCGTGCCCATCCCGTCGGGCGAGGCGTCGCCATCGCGGACCTCGGCGGCCTCCACCGTGCCGTCGGGGGTGAAGTCCCGTCCGGCGACGAGGTCGACGACGTGGCGGCCGGGTTCGTCGGCGCCGGTGATCCAGGCGGTGCCGTCGACGACACGGGGGTCGACGAGGTAGCGCACGTCGTTCGCCTGCAGGCCACGCGGGCCGATATAGCCCTTCACCAGGAACGGGTTCGCGGCGAAGTCGGACTCCTCGAGCAACTCGACCGTGCCGGGCTCGAACGACGCCTCGAGACGCTTCATGTCGACCTCGCGGTCGCCGGGCACACCGATCCCCACGATCTCGGGGCTGCCGCCCGGTGCGGTGACCTTCACCATGACGTTCTTGAGGGTGTCGGCGGCGGTCACGGTGCGGTCGAGGGCACCGTTCGCCCAGTCGACGAGAGTCGCGATGGTGGGTGTGTTCGCCGTGTCGTGCACGACCGCCTCGGGCAGGCCGTCGATCGGCCGCGCGGGCGGTGCCGGTGTGACGACGGCTTCGACGTTCGCGGCGTACCCGGACTCCGTGCAGCGCACGAAGGTGTCCTCGCCCACCTCGCTCTCGGCGAGGAACTCCTCGGATGCACTGCCTCCCATGGCCCCCGACGTCGCGGCGACGATGACGTAGCGCACGCCGAGCCGGGCGAAGATCCGCTGGTAGGCCTCGCGGTGCGCAGCGTAGGACGCCTTCGCGCCGGCGTCGTCGAGGTCGAAGCTGTAGGAGTCCTTCATGACGAACTCGCGGCCGCGCAGGATCCCGGCGCGAGGCCGTTCCTCGTCGCGGTACTTGGTCTGGATCTGGTACAGCGTGACCGGCAGGTCCTTGTACGACGAGTACTCGCTCTTCACCAGCTGGGCGAAGAACTCCTCGTGCGTGGGTCCCAGACCCATCTGCACGCCCTTGCGGTCGGTGAGCCGGAACATGTTCGGGCCGTAGTCGGTCCAGCGTCCGGTCGCCTCGTACGCCTCCTTGGGCAGGAGTGCCGGCAGCAGGATCTCCTGGCCGCCGATGGCGTCCATCTCCTCGCGGACGATCTGCTCGACGCGTCGCAGCACCCGCAGGCCCAGGGGCAGCCAGCTGTAGACGCCCGGCGCCACCCGACGGACGTACCCGGCGCGCACGAGGAGCTTGTGGCTGGGGACCTCGGCGTCGGCCGGGTCGTCGCGGAGGGTGCGCAGGAACAGGCTCGACATGCGGGTGATCACGCTGGAAGCCTAGTGGGCAGCGCATCGACGGACGGCTCCGCCGTCGCCGATCACCCGCGCGTGCGGGGTTGTTAGCGTGTGCCCTCGTGCTCATCGTGCTGCCGCCCTCCGAGACCAAATCCGACGGCGGGTCCGGCGCACCCCTCGACCTCGACGCGCTGTCGTTCCCCGAGTTGACCGCGGTCCGGCGGGAGATCGCCGACGCGCTCGTCGCCCTGGCCGCCGACACCGAAGCGAGCGTCGCCGCGCTCGGGATAGGCAGGTCACAACTCGACGAGATCGACCGCAACGCGGCGCTCTTCGCCTCCCCGACGCGTCCGGCGATCCAGCGCTACACCGGTGTCCTCTACGACGCCCTCGACCACCGCGGTCTGACCCGGGCTGGACGGCGCAAGGCGTCGGAACGGCTGGCCGTCGGGTCGGCGCTGTTCGGGGTGGTCCGCGCCGACGACCCGATCCCGGCGTACCGGCTGTCGGCGGGATCGAAGTTGCCCGGCATAAGCACGCTGGCGTCGCGATGGAAGCCGGTGCTCGCGCCGGCACTCACCGCGCTCGACGAGGACGTCGTCGTGGACCTGCGGTCGGGTGGCTACCGTGCGCTCGGGCCGATCCCCGACGCGGTCCGCGTCGACGTGGTGCACGAGGCGACAGACGGATCACGCTCGGTGGTGAGCCACTTCAACAAGCACCACAAGGGGCTGGTGGCCCGCAGCCTGGTCACGACGCGACGGAGCGTCCGCGACGTCGAGGGGCTCGCGGCGGTGATCACCGACGGCGGTCAGCGCGTGGAGATCGACTCCCCGACCGCGCTGACGGTGGTCACCGACTGACGGGCTCGTCGACCTCGTCGACCGGGTCGCCCTCGTTCGCGGCCTTCTGCGCGAGCTGGCCCTCGGCGACCTCCTGCGGGGTGAACCGCATGAAGAACACCACGATGCCGGTGACGACGGCGATGCCCGCCGCGCACAGGAACGCCAGCCCGTAGCCGCTCGCGAGTGCGTCGAGCTGCGGCGCGTTCATGTCCTCGACGGGGCCGGTCACACCGCCCTCCGCGAGGGTGCGTGACGTGACGAACGCACCCACGATGACCAGGCCGATCCCACCGCCGAGGTTCTGCGCGACCTGCACCATCGCGGTGATCGGACCCACCTCGTTGGGACCGACGCCGGCGACCGCGCCGAGCGTCAGCGGCACCGATGCCGCGCCGACACCGAACCCGATGACGACCACCGGCAGGAAGATCGCCGGGAAGTAGGAGGGGGACGCGGTCGCGATGTGTGCAGCCCACAGGCAGCCGCCGATGATGCACACCCCGCCCACCATGACGAGCCACCGGCACTGGACCCACTGCGCCGCCTTCGACGCGACCAGCGCGGCGAACCCGAGCCCGAAGGCGAACGGCACGACGGCCATTCCGCTCTGCAGCGGCGAGTATCGGATGATGCCCTGCAGGAACAGCGCGATGTAGACCGCCATGCACATGAGGATCGCGCCCGCCAACAGGATCGACACCAGCGCCGCGACGCGGCTGAGACTGCGGAACAGGCTGAACGGGACGATCGGGTGTTCGGCGCGGCGTTCGACGACGACGAACGTCACCCACGCGATCACGGCGAGCAGCGCCGGGATCCACACCACCGGGCGACCCCATCCGTTCGGACCCTCGTTGACCGCGAACACCAGCAGCGACGCGCCGAGGGTGGCCGAGACGGCGCCGGGGACGTCGAGGGGCAGGCGGTCGCCCTGCGACTCCGCGAGCACCGCGATCGCGCCGATGACGATCAGCACGCCGATCGGCACGTTGATGAGGAACACCAGTCGCCAGGAGATCTCGGTGAGCGCGCCGCCGGCGATGAGACCGGCGACGGAGCCGACGGCACTCATCGCGGCCCAGACGGCGAACGCCCTGCTGCGCGGCTGACCGGGCGCGTAGGTGGTGGTGACCAGCGCCATCGCCGTCGGCGCGGCGACCGCGGCGGCGGCCCCCTGCAGGGCGCGACCTATCACGAGGCTGGGTTCGTCCCAGGCGAGTCCACAGAGCAGCGACGTCAGCGTGAACGCGGCGACGCCGGCGATGAACATGCGCTTGCGTCCGAAGGTGTCGCCGAGACGACCGCCGAGGAGCATGAGTCCACCGAACGCGATGACGTAGGCGGTGATGATCCAGTTTGCGCCGCCCTCGGTGAGGTCGAGGGCGTCACGGATGCGGGGCAGTGCGAGCGCTGCGACGGTGCCGTCGAGCACGACCAGCAACTGCATCCCGCCGAGGACCACGATGGGCCACCCGAAGACGCGGGTCGCACCGCCGGCGGCCGCTGACGTCGGGGAAAGGGTGGACACGGTTCTCGACGCTACCGAACGGGCACGCGCGGGCGTAATCCCCGACCGCCGGCGTGGGCCGACTCACGCCTCACGACGAGACGCGGCCGAGCGAGCCGGTGAGCGCGTCGAACGCCGCGACCTCGCCGATCACGACGATCGCCGGCGGTCGCACGCCGGCGTCGCGCGCGTCCGCTCCGACCGACCCGAGGTCGCTGGTGAGGCGGCGTTGTCCGGGCATGGACCCGTTCTCGATGACCGACACCGGGGTGGCACGGTCACGACCGCCGGCGACGAGGGCGTCGGCGAACACGTCGAGGCGTTCGACGGCCATCATCAGCACGATCGTCCCCTTCAGCCTGCCGAGGGCGTCCCAGTCGACGAGGGAGTCGGGGTGGTCGGGCGGGATGTGGCCGGACACGATGACGATCTCGTGGGCGACCCCGCGGTGTGTGACGGGGATCCCGGCCGCGGCGGGTGCGGCGATGGGGCTCGAGATCCCCGGTACGACGGTGACCGGCACGCCGGCCTCGACACAGGCGACCACCTCCTCGTAGCCGCGCCCGTAGACGTACGGGTCACCGCCCTTGAGGCGCACGACGAACTTGCCGGCCGAGGCGTGCTCCACGAGGGCGGCGTTGATCGCCTCCTGCTTCATCGCGCGGCCGTAGGGCACCTTGGCCGCGTCGATGACCTGCACCCACGGGGCGAGTTCGGCCAGCAGGGCCGGGGGCGCGAGGCGGTCGGCGACGACGACGTCGGCCGCGGCCAACAGGCGACGACCGCGCACGGTGATGAGATCCGGGTCGCCGGGTCCGCCGCCGACGAGGGCCACCCCGGCGGGGTGCGATCCCCGACTGGGGGTGCCGAGGGTGCCGTCGAGCAGACCGTCGGCGATCTCGCCGCGGATGCGGGCCGAGCGCCGGTGGTCGCCGGAGGCCAACACCCCGACGGAGAGCTGCGCATGGTGCACGGTCGCGGGCGTCGCCGCAGAGCCCTGGCTGGCGTCGTCGGCGCGGACGCAGAAGATGCGACGCTCCTCCGCCTCGGCCACCACCGAGGCGTTCACCTCGGCGTCGTCGGTGCAGGCGAGTGCGTACCAGGCGCCCTCGAGGTCGCCGTGACGATAGGCGCGGGTCTCGACCGTGATCCCGGGGAACGACTCGACGGTCGGCGTCGTCTCGAGCGCGACCACGTGGATGTCGGCACCGGCGGCCGCGAGCGTGCCCAGTCGCCGCGACACCACGGAACCACCGCCGACGAGGACGACCTTGCGTCCACGGAGGTCGAGGCCGACGAGGTAGTGCGAGTCACCGCCCTGCGGTCCGGTGACGGGGTCGCGGGGTGTCATCGGGCGATCGTCGTCGGCGCGTCGACGACGGCGGCCGCGTGCGCGACGAGCCGGGCGATCGACCCGGGGACGCCGGCGGGGTGGGTGTGCAGGTACGACGCGTGCACCGAACCGGACACGACCCCGTCGGCGACGGCGACGTCGCCGCGGCGCCACCGCCATGCGGGGCCCACGTCGCCGATCGCCGTGACGGTGCTGCGGTGGAACTCGTGGCCGGTGACGCGGTCACCCGCGGCGTGGAGCACCGAGTCGGTCGGTGCGACGGCGTCGCGGTAGCCGAGGGTCAACGACGGCCCGAAGTGCCCGGACACCTCGACGACGTCGGCCATGCGGTGACCGTCGAGGTCGCGAGCGAGGTACAGCAGGCCCGCGCACTCCGCCGCGATCGGTCGCCCGGCCCGGGCGTGGGCGCGCACCGCGTCGAGCAGTCCGTGGTTCGCGGCGAGTTCGTGGACGTGTTCCTCGGGGAACCCGCCGCCGACCACGAGCGCCGACGTCCCGACCGGGAGATCGGTGTCGCGCAGGGGGTCGACGGTGCACACCTCGGCGCCCGCGGCGGCGAGGAGCTCGGCGTGCTCGGCGTAGCCGAAGGTGAACGCCGCTCCCCCGGCCACCGCGACGGTGATCGGACGCTCGGGTGCGACGATCCCGGATCGCGCACGGGCGTCGGCGATCTCGTCGGCCGCCGACCAGGGCGCCGCGTCCGGCATCCGCCGGCTGCGCGCGGCGGCGACGATGGCGGGAAGGTCGGCCGACGCGGTCAGCAGTCCGGCCATCGCCTCGACGGCGAGCCGGGCCGCGTGGCCGTGCTCGACGGCCGGGATGAGGCCGAGATGCCGGGAAGGGACGGCGAGTTCGGGCGCACGACGCAGCACCGCGAGGACGGGGAGCCCGACGTGGTCACACGCCGCTCGCAGCACCTGCTCGTGGCGCGCGGAGCCGACGCGGTTGAGGACCACCCCACAGATGTCGACGCGCGGGTCGAAACCGCGCAGGCCGTGCAGGATCGCGGCGAGCGTCTGGCCGTGTCCGGCCGCGTCGACGACGACGACGACGGGCGCGCCGAGCAGGGCGGCGACGTGTGCGGTGGACCCGTGGGCGATCTCGTCGGGCCCCTCGGGCTCGTCGGTGATGCGCCCGTCGAACAGGCCCATGACGCCCTCGACGACCGCGATGTCGGCGTCGGCGCACCCGGCGGCGAACAGGGCGGGCACCCGCTCGGCGCCGACGAGGTTCGGGTCGAGGTTGCGTCCGGGACGGTTCGCCGCCACGGCGTGGTATCCGGGGTCGATGAAGTCGGGTCCGACCTTGAACGGGGCCACCCGGTGTCCGGCCGCGGCGAGCGCGCCGATGAGACCGGTTGCGACCGTGGTCTTCCCGCTGCCCGACGCGGGTGCGGCGATGACGACAGCGGGTGTCCCCGCTCCCCCGGGCGCGCTCACCACTCGATCCCCCTCTGTCCCTTGCGGCCGGTGTCCATGGGGTGCTTGGTCTTGACCATCTCGGTGACCAGGTCGGCGGCCTCGACGAGCGCGGCCGGCGCACGGCGGCCGGTGATAACGACGTGCTGCTTGCCCGGGCGGGTCGTGAGGACGTCGAGCACCTCGTCGACGTCGATCCATCCCCAGCCGAGCGGGTAGGTGAACTCGTCGAGGACGTAGAAGTCGTGGCGCTCCTCGGCGATGCGGCGCGCGATCTCGGTCCATCCGGCGCGCGCCTGCTCGGCGTGGTCGGCCTCGGCGCCCTCGTCGCGGCGGATCCACGACCAGCCCGACCCCATCTTCTGCCACTCCACCGCGCCACCCGCGCCGGTGGCGGTGTGCAGGTCACCCAGGGCGCGCATCGCGGTCTCCTCGCCGACCTTCCATTTCGCGTTCTTGACGAACTGGAAGACGCCGATGTCCATCTCCGCGTTCCAGGCGCGCATCGCCATCCCGAACGCCGCTGTCGACTTGCCCTTGCCGTCGCCGGTGTGGACGGCCAGCACCGCGGTGTTGCGGCGCTGTCGGGTGGTGAGCCCGTCGTCGGGGACGGTCGCGGGGACTCCCTGCGGCATCTGATCTCCTCTCGCCGCTCAGGCGGCCGAGCGGACGATACCGGTGACGGCGTCGCCCGTGATGTCGGCCAGGGGCATCCATGTCGCGTCGAGGTGGGCCGCCAGGGTGCGGGCGAGCCCCAGTCGGACGACACCGGACTCGCAGTCGACGACGACGGCGTCGATGCCGCGGGCGCGGACGCGTCCCGCGGCGTCGAACGCGCGACGGGGTGCGTCGGCGCCGGAGGTGGCACGTCCGTCGGTGACGACGACCAACAGCGGGCGGCGTCGCAGGTCGGTGTGGCGTGCCCGGTCGACGACGGCCAGGGACGTCAGCAACCCCTCGGCGAGCGGGGTGCGACCACCCGTGCGGGCACCGGAGAGCCGTCGGCCCGCGATGTGGGCGGAGCGTGTGGGCGGAACGACCACCTCGGCGTCGGAACCACGCGCGGCGACCACCGCCACACGGTCGCGGCGTTGATAGGTGTCCCGCAGCAGCGACGCACATGCGGTGCCGACGGCGTCGAGGCGGCGTCGCGCCGTCATGGACCCGGAGAGGTCGACGCAGAAGACCACGAGGTTCCCCTCGCGTCCGATCCGCACGGGCGATCGCAGATGCGTGGGCGCGATCCGCAGCCGGTCGCCGGGGGCGCGGGCGGACCGCGTCGCCGGGTCGCCGACGGCAGTGAGAACGCTGGCGGTGACGTGCACCCCGGTGCCGTCGTAGACGCGGTGGCCGACCGTCGCGCCGCGACGACTCCATGCGGCCGATCGCCGCCCGGGATCACCGTCGCCCACGCCTCGGGCCCGCACGGATCGCGACACCGACGGCCGGAGGGGCGCCGACGCCGTGTCGACGGGCAGCGCACCGGAGCGCACCGGCCGCTGCGGCGACTGCGGCGATGCGGTGTCGGAGGTCGCCGCGGTCGGACCGGGACCCGGGGATCCGGGTCCGTCCGGGTCGCCACCGCTGCCGGGTCCCTCCGGTGGGCCGTCGTCGTCGGGGCCGTCGTCGTCGGGGCCGTCGTCCCGAGGCAGATCCTCGGCTGCCGCGGCCGACGATCCCGCCGCGCCGGAGCCGCCCGACACCGTCTCGGTGCCGCCGTCGTCGGTGTCGCCGCCGGGCGGCGTCACATCCGGTGGCGTCGACCCTGCCGCGTCGTCCCCGGCCTGCAGGGCCGCGTCGAGGTCGTCGTCGGAGAGGTCGGCGTCGTCGAAGGGGTCGCGGCGGCGACGGTGCGGGGCGGCGAGCTCGAGGGCGACCCGGACGTCGTCGGCGCCCACCTCGTCGGCCCCGCGCAACGCGGCGTGGGCACGGGCGGTGCGGGCGACGACGATGTCGGCCCGGAGCCCGTCGACACCGAGCGCGGTGCACGCGCCGGCGATGCGTCGCAGCTCCGCGCGGGGCGTCGTCACATCCCCGATCGTGCGACGGGCGCGGGAGATCGCCTCGGCGACGGTCTCGTCCGCGGCGCGCCACCGGTCGGCGAAGGCGCCCGGGTCGGCGTCGAAGTCCATCCGGCGGGTGATCACCTCGACGCGGTCGTCCACGTCGCGGGACGCCGCCACGGCGACCGCGAGCCCGAACCGGTCGAGCAGTTGAGGGCGCAGCTCGCCCTCCTCGGGGTTCATCGTGCCGACGAGCACGAAGCGGGACGCGTACGACCGCGACACGGCGTCGCGCTCGACGGTGACCCGCCCCATCGCGGCGGCGTCGAGGAGGAGGTCGACGAGGTGGTCGGCGAGCAGGTTCACCTCGTCGATGTAGAGCACGCCGCCGTCGGCGTCGGCGAGGAGGCCCGGCGTGAACGCGGTCTCGCCCTCGCTGAGGATCCGCTGGACGTCGAGCGATCCCACGACCCGGTCGTCGGTGGCGCCGATCGGCAGCTCGACCATGCGTCCCGGGCGGCCGGTGGTCGCGTCGGGCGGGAGCAGCGGCGCGAGCGCGCGGACGACGGTCGACTTCGCCGTACCCTTCTCGCCGCGGATCAGCACGCCACCGATCTCGGGTGCCACGGCGCACAGGATCAGCGCGAGTTTCAGTCGGTCTTGACCGACGACAGCGCTGAACGGGAAACCGGTCGCGCGGTCATGGGGGGCGGGGGAAGTCGTGTCGGCTGCACTCACGCCGGCTGCCAGGGCTTCCCGCCCCCGCGCCGCATGGGAACGTGCGGGATGCCGTCGAGCAGGTATTCCGGCCCCTCGGGGGCGAAGCCGTGCTTCGCGTACATGTCGACGAGGTAGGTCTGCGCGTCGATCCGACAGGCGTGGGACCCGACCTCGGCCAACGCCGTCCGCAGCAGACGGGTCGTGTGGCCCTGGCCGCGGTGCGCGCGCTCGGTGCAGAGCCGACCGATGCGGAACGACTTGCCGTCGTCGTGCTCCTCGAGCAGGCGCAGGGTGCAGACCACCTGTCCGTCCTCCTCCAGCCACAGGTGACGCGTCTCCTGCGCCAGATCACGACCGTCGAGTTCCGCGTACGGGCACGACTGCTCGACGACGAACACGTCGACCCGCAACTTCAGGATCTTGTACAGCGTGGTCGTGTCGAGGTCGAGGGCCCAACTGCGGTGCAGTGACGCGGTGGCGGTCATGGGTGCCAAGGCTGTCACACGGCCGTGGGCGCCGCCATCTCGCGATCACCGTGGCGCACGGAGTCGTCGGCCGGGGTGTCGGTGAGGCCCAGGACGCGCCCACTCCAGTCGAACACCTCCCGGAACAGGTCCGGCTCGGAGTTCAACTTCCGTCCGAACGACGGGATCATGTCGGTCAGACGAGGCTTCCACGCGTCGAACTGCGACGGGAAGCACTTCTCGAGCACGTCCAGCATCGCGGGGACGGCCGTCGACGCGCCCGGCGACGCGCCGAGCAGACCGGCGATCGTGCCGTCGGCCGAGTTGACCACCGCCGTGCCGAACTCCAGCGCACCGTTGAACGCGCTCTTCTTGCGGATGACCTGCACGCGCTGGCCGGCCGTGATCAGCTCCCAGTCGGAACCGACGGCGCGCGGCACGAACTCGCGCAGGGTCTCGACGCGGTCGGCGGGACCGGCGGCGAGCTCGCTGATGAGGTACTTCAGCAGCCCGAACTCCTTCGGCGCGATGCTGGCCATCGGAAAGGCGTTGAACGGCGTCACCGAGGTGAGCAGGTCGGTGTTGCTGCCCTCCTTGAGGAACTTCGGCGACCACCCGGCGTACGGGCCGAACAGCAGGCCCGGCTTGTGGTTGATGACACGGGTGTCGAGGTGCGGCACCGACATCGGCGGTGCGCCGACCGCGGCCCGGCCGTACACCTTGGCCTTGTGCTCGTCGACGAGATCGGGGTTGGTGCACCGGAAGAACGCACCGGAGACGGGGAACCCGCCGAACTGGCGTGCCTCGGGGATGCCCGACTTCTGCAGCAGGTGCAGCGCGCCGCCACCCGCGCCGACGAAGACGAACTTCGCGCGGACGGTCGTCTTGCGCTTGGTGCGCAGGTTCTGCACCTTCACCACCCAGCTCTTGTCGGACTGCTGCGACAGGTTCGTGACCTGGTGACCGAAGTTCACCGTGCCGCCCTCGGCGACGATGTTGAGCAGCTTCTGGGTGAGCGCACCGAAGTCGACGTCGGTGCCGTTGGTGTACCAGTTCAGCGCGACCGGGTCGGAGAAGTCACGACCGGCCGACATCAGCGGGAGGCGCCGCTCGAACTCGGCGTCGTCGCCGACGTACTCCATGTCGGCGAAGAGCGGCTGTGAGGCCAATGCGTCGTACCGCTTGCGCAGGTAGTCGACGCCGTCCTCGCCGTGGCAGAAGCTCACGTGCGGGATGGGGTTGATGAACTCCGCGGGGGTGTCCAGCAGGCCCTTCTCGACGGAGTGCGCCCAGAACTGCCGCGACACCTGGAACTGCTCGTTGATGGTCAGCGCCTTGGCGATGTCCACCTCACCGTCGGCGTTCTGCGGCGTGTAGTTCAGCTCGCACAGGGCGGAGTGGCCGGTGCCCGCGTTGTTCCAGGGGTCGCTGCTCTCGGCGGCGGCCGCGTCGAGACGCTCGTAGACGGCGATCGACCAGTCGGGCTGCAACTGCCGGATGAGCGAACCCAGGGTCGCGCTCATGATGCCCGCCCCGATGAGGACGACGTCGGTCGTCGTGTCTGCGGTGTCTCCAGCCATGGGATACCCCTGTCGCCGTGTGCGGGCGACACCTCAGCGTGCCGCCCTGCGTCCTCGAGTCCAACCGCTGCGTCGCGTGCGCTCTTCCCGCGTCAGGCGATGCCGGTCGTCTCCCGCCCCCGGGTCGGGGACGGTTGTGAACCCATTGTCCACCTGAGACCCGTCACAGATCAAAGACGGTGTGGCCCATCCCGCAGGTGGGATGGGTCACGCACCTCGCCTGCGACGAGGCCTCGACCGGCGGCGTCTACAGTCGGCGACGTGCCCCGCAGCGACCGCACCCCGACCGCCGCGTCGCCCCTCGAGTGGTCCCCGGACATCCTCGGCGACGGCTTCACCTGCACCACCGTCGACCTCGGTGACGACCCGGACGGAGAGGCCGCGATCGTGGCGACCCTCGTCCGCCACCGTCGCGACGTCGACACCGGCGGCCCCCGTGCCGCGGTGCTCTACGTCCACGGGTTCACCGACTACTTCTTCCAGGCCCCGCTCGCCGAGGCGTTCGCCGCGGCCGGTTTCGACTTCTTCGCCCTCGACCTGCGCAAGTGCGGTCGGTCCCGGCGACCGGGTCACACCCCGCACCACATCACCGATCTCGCCGCATACGACGCGGAGCTGAACGCCGCGCTCGACGTCGTCGACGAGGTGACCGACGGTGCGGCCGTCGTCCTCGCGGCCCACTCGACGGGCGGCATCATCGTCCCGCTGTGGCTCGACCGGCTGCGTCGTGCCGACCCGGTCCGGCACGACCGCGTCACCGGGCTGGTCCTCAACAGTCCCTGGTTCGACCTGCAGGGCCCGCCCGGGCTGCGGTCGTACGGAACGGTTCTCGCGCACGCCGTCGCCCGTGTCGCCCCGGCACGGGCCGTCCCGCAACGGCTCCCGGGTGGATACGGCGAGAGCCTGCACGCGTCGGCGCACGGTGAGTGGGAGTACGACCTCGACCTCAAGCCCCTCGGTGGCTTCCCGGTGACGTTCGGGTTCCTCTCCGCCGTCCGCCGCGGGCACGCCGAGCTGCACCGCGGCATCGACGTCGGGGTGCCCTCGCTCGTCCTGCGGTCCGACCGGTCGGCCCTCGGCGGCCCGTACCGCACGGAGATCGACTCCGCCGACGCCGTCCTCGACGTCGAGCAGATCGCGCGGTGGAGCGGGTGTCTGGGCAACCGGGTCACCGTCGTACCCATCCCCGGGGCGCGCCACGACGTCTTCCTGTCGCGGGTCCCCGCCCGCGACACCGCGTACGCCGAGCTCTCACGGTGGCTCACCTCGGCCACACCCACCCTCTCGGAACGGCGGTCGGTGCACGCACCGGACGCCGGGTCGCAGTCCCCCACCCCCTCAGGAGCGCATCCATGACCGTCGTCGACCTCGCCGTGATCGGTTCCGGCAGTGGCAACTCCATCGTCGACGAGTCCTTCGACGACTGGTCGGTGGTCATCGCCGACCAGGGCGTGTTCGGTGGCACGTGCCTCAACGTCGGGTGCATCCCGTCGAAGATGTTCGTCTACGCCGGCGAGGTGGCCACCACCGTCGCCGAGGCGGCGCAGTACGGCATCGACGCCCACGTCGACGACGTCCGGTGGCGCGACATCGTCACCCGTGTCTTCGGTCGGATCGACCCGATCTCGCAGGGCGGCCTCGAGTACCGCGAGGAGCGCTGCGACAACGTGACCGTCGTGCGGTCGCACGTCCGGTTCGCCGGACGCACCGACGAGGGCTACCGCCTGGTCGCCGACGACGGCACCGAGGTCGTCGCGCGTCACGTCGTCATCGCGGCGGGGTCGCGGCCGGTCATCCCGCCCGCCATCGCGGAATCCGGTGTGCCGTACCACACCAACGACGACGTCATGCGCCTGGCGAACCTCCCGCGGCACCTCATGGTGATCGGGGGCGGGTACATCGCCGCCGAGATGGCGCATGTCTTCGGATCGCTCGGCACGAAGGTCACCATGATCGTCCGCGGCGACCACCTGCTGCGCGCCCACGATCAGGACGTCGCGGAGAGGTTCACCGAGATCGCCCGCGACCGCCACGACGTGCGGACCGGCGTCGAGGTCACCCGTGCCCGGCTCGGTGACGAGGGCGCGGTGATCCTCGAACTCTCCGACGGGTCCTCGGTCACCGGTGACGCGGTCCTGGTGGCGACCGGCCGGAAACCCAACGGCGACCGCCTCGCGCTCGACACCATCGGCGTCGGTCTGGACGACGCGGGACGCGTCGAGTGCGACAGTCACGGCCGCACCGCCGCCGAGAACGTGTGGACCCTCGGCGACGTCAGTTCGCCGTATCAGCTCAAGCACGTCGCGAACGCCGAGGCACGGGTGGTGCAGGCCAACCTGCACCGCGGTTGGGATGCCGACGACCTCGGCACCTTCCCCCACGACGTGGTGCCGTCGGCGGTGTTCACCCACCCACAGATCGCCGCGGTGGGGCTCACCGAATCGCAGGCGCGCGATCAGGGACTCGACATCACCGTGAAGGTGCAGGCCTACGGCGACGTCGCCTACGGCTGGGCCATGGAGGACACCACCGGCCTGTGCAAGGTGATCGCCGAACGTGGGACCGGTCGCATCGTCGGATGTCACATCCTCGGACCGCAGGCCCCGACGGTGATCCAGCCGGTCATCCAGGCGATGTCGTTCGGACTCGACGCGCACACGATGGCGCGTGGCCAGTACTGGATCCACCCGGCCATGCCCGAGGTGCTCGAGAACGCCCTGCTCGGCCTCGACATCTGAGACCGCCGCGATCCACGGCGGCCCGCGGGTGTCCGGGACGTCAGGGCAGTTCGACGTGGTCCGGCGCGTCGGGTGACAGTCCCTCACGGGCGAACTCGGCCCAGCGCCGACGCATCGGCGGCCCGTGCTCGGCCAGTGCCGCGCCTCCGCCTGCTCCCAGCATGGGCGCGCGCGACCACGCGTCGGGTGACCCCATCAGGAACGGCAACTCGACGCTGTGGCACGCGCCCTCGACGAATCCCTCGGCGCGCCAGGCGAACCGGTAGGTCTGGGCCCGGCCGCCGGCGCGTCGCTGCGCAGCGGCGACGCGACGGGCCGGAGCAGAGAAGACGCGGCGCGTGATCCCGCGGACGATGACCGCCCGCGCCGCTCGCCCCACCACGGGCAGGCCGGCGAGGCGGGCGAGTGGCGGGACCAGATCGACGTACGGCGAGCCGTCGTCGGCGGCCCACCCGACGAGCAGCGGGATCGTCGGCGCCACCGCCGCCCGTTGTCGGGCGGCCTCGTCGATCCCCGGCAGGGGATCGTGGCCGTACAGGGGCCCGTAGGCCACCCCGGCACCGCGGTACCCCTGCGCCGCGGCCAGCGCGGCGACGTGGGCCTGCAGCACGTCGTCGACCGACAGCGATCCAGGGTCCTCGCCGAGCGCCGCGGCCGCCGCACGCGACATGTCGGTGGTCATCGCCTCGACCTCGGACCGCATCTCGAACGGCCCGCTCTGCAGCACGACACCCGCCAGCAGGTCGGCGGTCTCGGCGACGGCCATCAGTGCGTGGATGGCGTCGGCGCCGGCCGAATGACCCATCGCGACGATCCGCCCCGGGTCGCCCCCGAACCCCGCGACGGACGCCCGCACCCATCGCAGTGCCGCGAGCATGTCACCGAGGCCGAGGTTCGCGGGCGCCACGCCCTCGATGGGCAGCCAGCCGAGGATCCCGAGCCGGTAGGTGACGCTGACGACCACCACCCCCTGCTCGGCGACCATCGCGGAGAAGTCGTGCACGGCCGCTTCCCCACCGCCCGACACGTACGCACCGCCGTGGATCCACACCAGCACCGGCAGCGATCCCTCCGGCGCGCCGTCGGGCGCGAACACCGACAGCACGAGGCAGTCCTCTGACTGCTCGAGCTCGTCGGCGACCGGCCCGGTGACCGACTCGAGCCGGGAGACGATCTGCGGGCAGGCGGGTCCCGGCCGGGTCGCGTCGACGACCTCGTCGGGCACGGACACCGGTTCGGACGGCGCGAACCGTCGCGCGTGCGCGTAGCGGATCCCCGCGGCGTGCACGACGCCGTCGGCGACACCCGCGCGGAACCTCCCGGCCGGGGTCGCGACGACGCGGGTGTCCGAGGCAGTCACCGCGGCTCCGGGCGACTCACCATGTGGACGACCGCAGGGCGATCTCGCTGGCCAGGGATGGGGCCGCGTTCTGCGGAACCCAGTGGTCGACGCCATGCAGTTCGGAGAAGCGGTAGTCGGAGTACACGTAGCGGCCGCTCGCCTCGGCCTGGCCACGCCCGAGTGCGGGGTCTCCGTCGCTCCACACCATCGTGGTGGGCACCTCGATCGGCGGGCACGCGAGGTTGCCGGCGATGTCGCCGGTGAAGTTCGCGCGGTACCAGTTCAACGCACCGGTCAGCGCGGAGCGCTCGAGCAGCGGCAGCACCGAGTCGTCGGGTACCAGACCGCGCAGGGTCGCGCCGTCGTCGGCGAGGAGCCGGTCCTCGGCGGAGGGGTCGATGAAGCCGGGGATGTAGGAGGACCGCTGCCGCTGGTCGTCGTCCTCGGCGAGCGACGCGGCGATCGCCGACGGGTGGCCGACGCTCGCGACAACGAGGCCGGTGAGCCGGTCAGGGTGCTTGCCGGCCAGGTGCCAGGCGACCAACGCACCCCAGTCGTGGCCGACGGCGAGCGCGTAGTGCACACCGACCGCGTCGAGGATCCCCACCGCGTCGGAGACGAGTTCACCGATCCTGTAGGCGTCCACCTCGGCCGGTCGCGCGCCGGGCGAGTAGCCGCGCTGATCGGGCACGATCGTCCGCAGTCCGGATTCGTGCAGGCGGGCGACGACGGCGTCGTAACACGTTCCGTCGTTGGGGAATCCGTGCAGCAGCAACACCGCCGGTCCGGTCGCCGGACCGCCGACACGGACGGTGAACTCGAGGTCGCCGACGGCGACGGTCTGCGTCTGGACGTCCATCGCGACGAGCCTACGTCGGTGACGGTCCGACGGTGGTGCGGACCACGGACGCCGTCGCCGGTGGGCCGTCGGTGATGATCGCCTCGACCGCGGCCATGTCGAGGTGTTCGTCCACGGCGTCGGCGAGCCGGTCGAGCTGCGACACCCGCGCCGCCTCGACGTCGGTGTCGGGCGCGACACGGAAGTCGGCGCGCTCCGCCGCCGTCGCGACCTCGACGAGCAGGGCGCGTCGTGCGGCGTCGTTGGCGAGCAGTCCGTGCCAGTGGGTGCCCCACACGGCGTCGCCGACGCTGCCCTCCGGTCCGTGGTCGTCGTCGACGAGCAGCGGTCGGTGGCCGTTGTCGACCACCCGACCGTGGTGGATCTCATAGCCCTGCACCCGGTGGTCGCCCCAGGTGCCGGTCACCGGGCGGACGGTCTTCTCGGCCTCGAACCGCACCGTGAGGTCGAGGATGCCGAGACCGTCGACGACGCGCGCGCCACCCCCGGCCTGTCGGGACTCGACGCCGTCGACGATCGTCTCGCCCAGCATCTGATACCCGCCGCAGATCCCGACGATCGGTCGTCGCGTCCGTGCGCGCTCCCGCAGCGCGTGGTCGAGCCCGCGGGAGCGCAGCCAGGCCAGGTCGTCGACGGTGGCGCGAGTGCCGGGCAACAACGCCAGGTCGGCGGTGGTGACACTGGCGATGTCGTCGACCCACCGGACGTCGACACCCGGCTCGCACGCGAGCGCCTCGAGATCGGTGGAGTTCGACAGCCGGGGCAGGCGGATCGCGGCGACCGACAGGCGGTCGCGGCCCAGCGAGGGCGTCGACGGCCCGACCGGGCGGCCGATCGGCGACGACAGCGAGTCCTCGGCGTCGAGCCACAGGTCGTCGAGATACGGCAGCACACCAAGAGTCGGTCGCCCGGTGCGCTCGGCGAGGGAGTCGAGTCCGGGTTGCAGGATCGATCGCGCGCCGCGGAACTTGTTGACGACGAAACCCGCGACGCGGCGCTGGTCGTCGTCGGAGAGGGCGGCCATCGTGCCGAGGAGATGCGCCAGCACTCCCCCGCGGTCGATGTCACCGACGACGAGCGCGCCGATGTCGGCGGCCTGGGCGAGGCCCATGTTGGCGATGTCGGTGTCGCGCAGGTTGATCTCGGCCACCGAACCGGCGCCCTCACAGACGACGACGTCGAAATCATCACGGAGAGAGGCCAACTCGTCCTGCACGATGTCGGCGAGTGCGGCGCGACGCTCGTGGTAGTCGGCGGCACCGATCCACCCGTCGGGCCGCCCGCGAACGACCACCGCCGACCGTCGGTCACTGCCGGGTTTGAGCAGCACCGGGTTGAACCGGGTCGACGGGGCCAGACCACACGCCTGCGCCTGCATCCCCTGCGCGCGGCCGATCTCGCCGCCGTCGGCGGTGACGACGGAGTTGTTCGACATGTTCTGCGCCTTGAACGGCGCGACCGACACCCCGCGCCGCGCGAACGATCGACACAGGCCGGCGACCACGAGACTCTTGCCCGCGTCGGAGGTGGTGCCGCCGACGAGGATCGCGCCCCGCACCCGCCCTACTCCGACGGCAGGGTGAGGATCTCCGCCCCGTCCTCGGTGACCACGAGCGTGTGCTCGAACTGCGCGGTCCACTTCCGGTCGCCCGTGACGACGGTCCAGCCGTCGTCCCAGATCTCGTACGGCAACCCACCGAGGTTGATCATCGGCTCGATCGTGAAGACCATCCCCGGTTCCAGCACGGTGTCGACGTTGGGCTGGTCGTAGTGCAGCACCACGAGTCCGTTGTGGAACGTCTCCCCGATCCCGTGACCGGTGAAGTCACGGACGACGCTGTAGCCGAAGCGGTTCGCGTAGGACTCGATGACACGGCCGACCACGTTGAGCTCACGCCCCGCGCGGACCGCCTTGATGGCGCGCATGGTCGCGGTGTACGTGCGCTCGACGAGGTCGCGATGCTCCTGGCTCACGTCGCCGGCGAGGAACGTGGCGTTGGTGTCGCCGTGGACCCCGTCGATGTAGGCGGTGACGTCGATGTTGACGATGTCGCCGTCCTGGATGACCGTCGAGTCCGGGATCCCGTGGCAGATCACCTCGTTCAGCGACGTGCAGCACGACTTCGGGAACCCGCGGTAACCCAGGGTCGACGGGTACGCGCCGTGGTCGACCATGTACTCGTGGGCGATCCGGTCGAGCTGATCGGTCGTCACGCCCGGGGCGACGGCCTTGCCGGCCTCGGCGAGCGCGTCGGCGGCGATCCGGCCGGCCACCCGCATCTTCTCGATGGTCTCCGGTGTCTGCACCCAGGGCTCGTGGCCCTCGTTCGCGGTGGGGCGCCAGGCGTACTCGGGGCGCGGGATCGACGACGGGACCGGCAGGGTCGGCGAGATCTCGCCGGGCGCCAGGGCGGTGCGGACGGACATGTCGCCCAGCCTATCGCGCCCGCTCGGCGCCGGTTTTGCGCGCTCGGGAGGTGTGGGCGGGGCTCAGCGGGGGTCGGCGAGGAAGTCCGACGGGAGGTCCTCGAAGAAGTCCCGGGTGACGCCGACGGCGTTGTCGGAGCTGGCGCCGAGCACCACGAGCGTGGCGAAGGCCAGGTCCCCGCGGTAGCCGGCGAACCAGGCGTGCGACCCGCCGGTCACCTCGGCCTCACCGGTCTTGCCGAACACCTCGCCCTGGTCCTTGATCCGGTCGGCGGTGCCGTCGACGACGACCTGCCGCATCATCGGGCGCAACTGCGCGATGACGGCAGGGTCGATCACGGGGTGCGGTCCGCTGACGGTGGTGGCGCGGTCGAGGATCAGCTGCGGGACCGGGGTGGACCCGTGCGCGACCGTCGCCGCGACCATGGCGAGGCCGAACGGGCTGGTGAGCACCTTGCCCTGTCCGAACCCGTCCTCGGTGCGCTGGATCAGGTCCGGCGCGATGGGCACCGAGCCGGAGTCGACGGGGATCCCGGGGATGTCGTAGTCCGGTCCGATGCCCATCTTCGCGGCAGCCGCGGCGAGGTCCGACGGCCCCATCTCGCTGGCGAGCTTGGCGAAGGTGGTGTTGCAGGACTTGGCGAACGCCGTCTGCATGGGCACGGTTCCGAGCGCGAACTCGTCGTAGTTCGGGATGGTGCGTGGGCCGATCGTCACCGTCCCGGGGCACCCGACCATCGTCGACGGCTTCGCCAGTCCCGTCCCGATCGCGGCGGCGGAGGTCACCATCTTGAAGGTCGAGCCGGGCGGGTACTGGCCGATGGTGGCCAGCGGTCCGTTCTTGTCCGCCAACGGGTTCTGCGCGATGGCGAGGATACGTCCGGTCGACGGCTGGACGACGACCATCATCGTCTGGAAGCGCGACGCGGCGTCGACGGCACGCTGCGCGGCGGTCTGCACCTCCCGCGACAGGCTGATCGCCACGGACGGCGCCGGCGCGGGGTCGACCTCGGCGAGGACGCCGGCGGTCGCGCCGTTGGGGTTGAGCGACACCACCCGCCAGCCGGCCTTGCCGTCGAGGTCGGACGCGACCTGCTTCTTGATCTGGGTCATG
Source organism: uncultured Williamsia sp. (assembly GCF_947494875.1). Taxonomy (GTDB): domain Bacteria; phylum Actinomycetota; class Actinomycetes; order Mycobacteriales; family Mycobacteriaceae; genus Williamsia_A. The sequence goes on along the minus strand of NZ_CANLWM010000005.1, from coordinate 167,945 downwards.
AGGGCGGGAGCGAAGGTCGGGTCGGTGGGCACGAGGTCGGCCTGGTCGGCGGCGCTCACCCCGGGGATCGCCGCGAGCAGGTCGCTCACCTGGTCGTACTGGTCGCGACGCAGCGTCGACACGGCGTAGACACCCGGTGTCGCGGTGGACTCCTCGGCGATCGCCTGCGGGTCGAGGGTCGGGTCGAACCGGCGGAGGACGTCGGCCAGTTGCGACGCGGAGTCCGCGGCGGAGCCGGTCTGCGCCGCCTGCTGTGCGTCGAGCCCGACGCGGAAGACCGACCCGGGGACGAGGACCGACGACCCGTCGGACTCGTTCACCGACCCGACCGGGGCCTGGATCGTCTGCAGCGCCATGCGTTGCGTCGCGCCGAGATCGGGGTGCAGGTCGGTCGAGGTCCATCGCACGCGCCAGCCGCGGTCCCCGCGGGCCATGTCCAGGCGCGCGTCGTAGGACCAGGTCTGGTCTCGCGGCAGGGCCCACGACCAGCGGACGTCGACGGTGGCGGTGTCCGCGTCGACGCGACTGCGGCCGACCTCGGTCCGCAGGCCCGTCGCCTGCAGTCCGCTCCATGCGGCGTCGAGGTCGGTGCGTGCGGTGTCCGGCGAGTCCGTGCGGCCGGCGGCGTCGTCGAGTTGGCGGGCGGCCACGACGGCCAGGAACGACGACGCCGCGGCGCGCGGCCCGTCGTCGGCCGAACCGCACGCGACGACCACCGGAATCGCGGCGAGGGCTGCCACCAGCACGACGAGAAGTCGTCGTCGCCGGGGTCCGTGTCCTCGTCTGTCCATCGCGAGAGCGATGCTAGGGCGCCCGCGGCGGCGTACACGGGTGCCACGCAGGGCGGTGACCTGTGAAATGGATGAGAGCAGGTCAGTCGACGAGGATCGTCGCGAAAGTGCCGACCTCGGCGAGACCCACACGCTGGTAGACCTGCCGGGCGGGCGAGTTGAAGTCGTTGACGTACAGGCTCGACACCCGGCCCTGCGCCGCGATCGCAGCGACGACCGCGGCGGTCCCTGCGGCACCGAGCCCGCGACCGCGCTTGTGCTCGGCGACCCACACGCCTTGGATCTGCCCGACCCGCGACGACATCGACCCGATCTCCGCCTTGAACACCACCTCGCCGTCCTCGAACCGGGCGAACGCCCGGCCCGCGGAGATGAGGGCGGCGATCCGGCGACGGTACGACCGGCCGCCGTCCCCGGCACACGGGTCGACGCCGACCTCTCCGCGGAACATCTCGACCGCGGCGGGCAGGTAGGCGTCGATCTCGGCGAGGCGTACCCGGCGCACGCGGGGATCCGGGGCGATCGAAGGAGGGCCCGACATCGCCAGCAGCGGTTGGTGCCGGCGGATCTCACGCGCCGGCCCCCAATGCTCCTGGGCGTGCTCCCAGAACGGCATCACGTACTCGGCGCGGCCGACGATGGACGAACAGTGCCGGGGTGAGCGCGTCGCACGCGCCGCGAAACCCGCGATGTCGGCGGCCTCGCCCAGCAACGGGATGAGGTTGGCGCCGGAGAAACACAGTGAGGTCTCGGGGTCGCCCGCGGTCCACAGTTCGCCGCCGAGCATCCGGGGCGCGACCCCGTGTTCCTCGACGCGGGCGGCGACCATACACATCGCCACCGGGTCCGTCTCGAGGGCGCGGGAGACAGCCTGCGCGTCACGCGCATTCAGTGGCTTGTCGCCCACGAGCTTCAGCACCGTCACTCCTGCCCGGGGTTCGGCGGGACCGTCCTCACCGGACGGCGGGGCGGGAACGGGACCCGGCGATCCGCTGCCGACGCCTATCCGATGCTGACGACCGGCGACCCGCTGGTGGTCCCTTCGCCAGTGTCCCCTGTTTCCTCCGCGATGCGAAGCGCTTCCTCGATCAGGGTCTCGACGATCTGTGCCTCGGGCACGGTCTTGATGACCTCACCCTTGACGAAGATCTGCCCCTTGCCGTTGCCGGAGGCGACGCCGAGGTCGGCGTCTCGGGCCTCGCCGGGGCCGTTCACGACGCATCCCATGACCGCCACGCGCAGCGGCACGTCCATCCCCTCGAGCCCGGCGGTGACCTGATCGGCGAGCGAGTAGACGTCCACCTGGGCGCGACCGCACGACGGGCACGAGACGATCTCGAGCTTGCGGGGGCGCAGGTTCAGCGACTGCAGGATCTGGTCGCCGACCTTCACCTCCTCGGCCGGCGGCGCCGACAGGGACACGCGGATGGTGTCCCCGATGCCGTCGGCCAGCAGCGACCCGAACGCCACGGCGGACTTGATCGTGCCCTGGAAGGCCGGGCCGGCCTCGGTGACGCCGAGGTGCAGTGGGTAGTCGCTCTGGGCCGCCAGCTGCCGGTAGGCCTCGACCATGATGACGGGGTCGTTGTGCTTCACCGAGATCTTGATGTCGCCGTACCCGTGCTCCTCGAAGAGGCTCGCCTCCCACAGCGCCGACTCGACGAGCGCCTCGGGGGTCGCACGGCCGTACTTGGCGAGCAGTCGCGGGTCGAGGGATCCGGCGTTCACGCCGATCCGGATCGGGATGCCCGCGTCCTTCGCCGCCAGCGCCACGTCCTTCACCCGGCCGTCGAACTCCTTGATGTTGCCGGGGTTCACACGCACCGCGGCGCACCCGGCCTCGATCGCCGCGAAGATGTACCGCGGCTGGAAGTGGATGTCGGCGATGACCGGGATCTGACTCTTCTTCGCGATCGTCGCGAGGGCGTCGGCATCCTCCTGACGAGGGCAGGCGACGCGGACGATGTCACAACCCGAGGCGGTGAGCTGCGCGATCTGCTGCAGCGTCGCGTTGATGTCGTGCGTCTTGGTGGTCGTCATCGACTGCACCGAGATGGGGTGGTCGCTGCCGACCCCGACCGACCCGACCATGATCTGGCGGGTCTTCCGTCGCGGGGCGAGGACAGGCGGGGGCGGTGCGGGCATCCCGAGACCGACCGGGACAGCGGAGGATTCGGAACTCATCTGGTCACCTTCTAGAAGACTTTCAGGGGGTTGACGATGTCGGCGGTGAGGGTGAGCACCATGTAGCACCCCATCACTGCGAGCACCGCATACGTGGCGGGCATGAGCTTGAGGTAGTCGACGGGCCCGGCGCGTGACAGGCCGAGTCGACGCCGGATCGCGTTGCGCAGCTTCTCGTATCCCACGATGGCCATGTGGCCGCCGTCGAGCGGGAGCAGCGGCACCAGGTTGAACAGGCCGAGGAAGAAGTTGATGCTCACCAGCAGCAGGACCAACGACTGCCACTGCCCGGCCTCCGCGGCGTCGCCGCCGAGCACGGTGGCGCCGTAGACGCTGACCGGGGTGTCGAGAGCGCGCTCGCCTCCGGTCACCGCCGTCCACAGGGCGCCGACCTTCTGCGGCAACGAGATCAACGCGTCCCAGGTGGCGTGGGCGAGTTGGCCGGTGAAGACCACCGCGCCGGGCACGGCACCCGCGAGCGTGAAGTCCTTGTGGTTCTGCTGCGGATACGCGATGCCGATCTGGCGGAACGTCAGGGGCTGGTCGAGTCCGGTGCCCTTGCCGGGCTCGTAGGTGACCGTCTGCGGCGTCACCTGGACGGAGCGCACCACACCGTCACGACGCACCTGCAGGTCCAACGGACCTGTCGAGTAGCGCACCAGCGGCGTCATCTGAGCGGCCGTCGTGACGTTCGCGCCGTTGACCGACACGATCTGGTCACCCGGGAGGAGTCCCGCGGAGGCCGCGGGGCCGGTGCCGGTGCACGGGGCGCTGGTCCCGTCGCCGGCGACGGTGGGGGCGACACACGACGTCTCGGCGACCTTCGCGGGCGCGGGCGGCGGGTTCAGGTTCGGCAGCCCCCACCCGACGGCGAGGATCACGATGAGCACGAAGCCCAGGATGAAGTTCTGCGCCGGCCCGGCGACCAGCACCACCAGCCGCTTCCACGCCTTCTGCCGGAACATGGCGCGGTCGGCGTGTTCAGGGGCGATCTCGTCGTAGGTGGTCATGCCGGCGATGTCGCAGAACCCGCCGAGCGGGATCGCCTTCACGCCGTACTCGGTACCGTTCCGACGGGTCGACCACAGTGTGGGACCAAACCCGATGAAGTACCGCCGCACGACCATCCCGGTGCGCTGCGCGGCCCACATGTGTCCGCACTCGTGCCACGCGATGGACAACAGCAGCCCCAGCGCGAACACGATCACGCCGATGACGAAGCCCACCTGCCCGTGCCCTCCTCGTCTCGATGTGCCGCCGTGTGCGGCGTGGTCAGCGTGACGACGCTGCCACCAGGTCCTCCGCGCTGCGACGCGCCCAGGCGTCGGCGGCGAGGACGTCGTCCACGGTACCCGGTTCGCGTGACCACTCGTCGGCGCGATCGAGCACGTCGGACACGATGCCGACGATCCGTGGGAAGGCGATCGCGCCGTCGAGGAACGCCTGCGCGGCCACCTCGTTCGCCGCGTTGAACACGCAGGTCAGCGACCCTCCGCGGGTACCGGCGGCACGCGCGACGTCGATCGCCGGGAACACGGCGGAGTCCACCGGCTCGAAGGTCCACTGCGCGGCGAGGGAGAAGTCACACGCCGTCGACGACCCCGGGACGCGATCGGGCCAGCCGAGGGCCAGCGCGATGGGGAGTTTCATCGACGGTGGCGACGCCTTGGCGATGGTCGCGCCGTCGACGAAGGTGACCATCGAGTGGACGATCGACTGCGGATGGACGGTCACGTCGATGCGGTCGTAGGGGACGCCGAACAGCAGGTGCGCCTCGATGACCTCGAGCGCCTTGTTCACCAGCGTCGCCGAGTTCAGCGTGATCATCGGGCCCATCGACCAGGTCGGGTGCTTGCCCGCCTGTTCCGGGGTCACCGTCGCGACGTCGTCGGCACCCCATCCGCGGAAGGGCCCACCGGACGCGGTGAGCACCAGCCGGTCCACCTCGTCGGCGGAGCCGCCCCGCAGACACTGCGCGATGGCCGAGTGCTCGGAGTCGACCGGGACGATCTGCCCGGGCGAGGCCGCCGCGAGCACCAGCGATCCCCCGGCGACGAGGGACTCCTTGTTGGCCAGGGCGAGCCGGGCGCCGGTCGCGAGCGCCGCCAGCGTCGGACGCAGTCCCCGCGACCCGACGACGCCGTTGAGCACGACGTCGGCGTCGACCGACCCGACGAGGTCGACGAGCGCGTCCTCACCGGAGCGCACCGGGCCCGCGGCCAGCGGACCGTCGGCGAGCAGGTCGTCGAGTCGTCGGGCCGCGCCGGGGTCGGCGATGGCGACCCGGTCCGACGCCACACCCGCGGCCGCCATCTGGTCGGCCACCGCCCCCGGGTCGGCACCGCCGGCGGCCAGCGCGACGACCTCGAAGCGGTCCGGGTGCTCGGCCACCACCTCGAGTGCCTGCACCCCGATCGACCCGGTCGACCCGAGGATCACCACCCGGGTGCGGGTGTCGGGATCCTGCTGCGGCGCGGGGCGCGGGGGTGATGCCACGACGGTCATTGTGCCCCCCGATATGCTGGTCGCTACTACACGCCATCGTTGACGCCGCGCCCCGTGCCGGTGCGCCCAGCCAGGAGGATCCGTGGCCGACACCGAGATCGCCCAGACCGAGAAGCACTCGCACGAGCTGGAGGTCGTCGACACCGGCTGGCGGCGGGAACCGACCGACGCCCCCTCGGCCCGCTTCGGATGGCACGGCGAGTCGAAGACGGCGATGCGGGTCGGCGGCTGGATCTCCGGTCTCGCCCTGCTCGCCATGATCATCGGCAACCACAAGGGTCACGTCGAGGACATCTGGCTCATCGCGATCACCGCCGTGATGTGGTTCATCCTCATCCGCGACCTGGTGCTGTCGCGCGGCAAGTGGAAGAACTGACCCTCAACTCCTGAGCGCGGCCAGCACCTCCCGCGCGGCCCGCTCCCCGGCCTCGATCGCACCCTCGATGTAGCCGGGGTGCTCGGCGGCCGTCTCCGTGGCCGCGAGGTGCACGCGACCGATCGGGTCCGCGTCCAGCGGCAGGTCGGCGCCCGAGCCCAGGACCGGCACCGCGCTGTATCCCCCACCCACGGTCGGGTCGGTGTGCCACGACTTCTCGTGCCAGTCGGCCGGGTCGACGACCTCAGGTCCGAGGACGGTTGCCAGGCGCCCCAGCAGCAGGTCCCGCCGACCGGACGGTGACATCGCATCGAGGGCGCGGGCCTCCGGCCCGCCGACCAGCAGACACAGGTGGCCCGGGCCCTCCGGTGTCGAGGTGTCGTACACGGCGCACCCCGGCCGGTCGAGGACCAGCACCTCCCCCGACGCCTGCCTCCGCCAGAACGGGGTCGGGTACACCGCGATCGCCTTGTAGACGGCTCCCATCTCCGTGCCGTCGGCCACCGCTCGCCAGGCGGTCGGCATCGCGGGTCGGTGTGCGATGCGCGCGGCGACCGGCGGCGGGACCGCGACGACCACGTGTCGAGCCCTCAGCACATCACCGCCGACGTCGACGGTGACGCCGTCGTCGTCACGGTGCAGGGCGGTGACCGCGGCACCCAACCGCACCGCCGTGTCGAGTTCGGTGGTGATGGCGTCGACGAGTGCACGCGTCCCGTCGACGAGCAGTTCCTCCTGTGCTCCACCGGTGGTGGCGAGCATCGTCCGCAGGCCACCCTGCCCCGCGATCAGCTGAGCCCCCGTGGCCACCGACATCCGCCGCAGGTCGGCGGTCCACGCCACGAGGGCTGTCACCTCGAGCAGCCGACGGGTGCGGCCGGGCACCCTCGCGAGCAGGTCGTGCACCGTGGTTTCCGACCATCGCGGGGTCGGGCGACGTCGACGGGCGATCTCCGCCGCCCCCATCAGCAGCACCGCGAGGATCGTCGTGGGTGCGGCGGCGGACCGTCGCCGACCGTCCGCGACGATCGCGGGGACGGCGCCGGTGCGCATGGTGAACCGTCGGGCGCCGACGGCGTCGGCGAGCGCGCGCAGTCGGTGGTGGTCGTGACCGATCCACTGACCGCCGAGGTCGACGGCCGACCCCAGCGTCGTCGTGACCGTCAGCGTCCGCCCTCCGCAGCGGTCGGACGCCTCGAGCACCACCACGTCGACACCGGCCCGGTACAGGTCGCGCGCGGCGATCAGCCCGGAGAACCCCGCGCCCACGACGACGACGTCGCGCACGCGCGGGACGACGCCGTGCGCGCGCGGATCGGCGGGCGGCACGGGTCAGCCCTCGGCGGCGAGCTGCCCGCAGGCGGCGGCGATCTCCTGTCCGCGGGTGTCCCGGACCGTGCAGGCGACGCCACCGTCGTTGACGCGGCGGACGAACTCGCGCTCGACGGCTTTCGGCGCCGCATCCCACTCGCTGCCCGGGGTGGGGTTCAGCGGGATCACGTTGACGTGCGCGAGGTGGCCCAGGTGCTGGCGGAGCCGCTTGGCGAGCAGATCCGCCCGCCACGGCTGGTCGTTGACGTCGCGGATGAGGGCGTACTCGATCGACACCCGGCGCCCGGAGACGTCCGCGTAGTAGCGGGCCGCCGAGAGGACCTCCTCGACCGACCAGCGGTTGTTCACCGGGACGAGGGTGTCGCGGAGCTCGTCGTCGGGGGTGTGCAGGGACACGGCCAGCCGGACCTGCATCTTCTCGTCGGCGAGCCGGCGGATGGCGGGGGCGAGACCGACGGTGGACACCGTCACCGACCGCTGGGAGATGCCGAGACCCTCCGGCGCGGGCGCGGTGATGCGGTGGACCGCGTCGCGCACACGGGCGTAGTTCGCCAGCGGCTCGCCCATGCCCATGAAGACCACGTTCGACAGCCGGCGGGCACCGGCGAGCTCGCCGTCCGCCACGGCGCGGGCCGCGGCGCGCACCTGGTCGACGATCTCGGCCGTGGACAGGTTGCGGTCGAGACCACCCTGACCGGTCGCGCAGAACGGACACGCCATACCGCAGCCGGCCTGGCTCGACACACACACCGTGGTGCGGTCGGAATAGCCCATGAGGACCGACTCGAGCATCGTCCCGTCGTGCAGCCGCCACAGCGTCTTGCGGGTGGTGCCGTCGTCACAGGCGATGTGGCGGACCGTCGTCATGAGGGTCGGGAACAGCGACTGCGCCACGGTGTCCCGGACGCCGGCCGGGAGGTCGGTCATCTCCGCGGGGTCGGCGCACAACCGTCCGTAGTACTGCCGCGCGAGTTGGTCGGCGCGGAAACCGGGCAGTCCCAACTCCTCCACCGCCGCACGCCGACCCGCACGGTCGAGGTCGGCCAGGTGTCGGGGCGGCCGTCCACGCTTCGGCGCGTCGAACACCAGGGGCAGGACAGGACCGGACACGTCCACAACGGTCCCGCACCCACGCCCGGAAATCCAATCGTCACCTCCCCAGGCGCCGGTCACGATCTCGGCACTGTCCCGGCGCGACGGCGCTCCCTGCGGCCGGACGCGGGGGATGATGTCTGCCATGACGAACCCGAAGTCCTCCGCCTCGGAGCCCGAACCGCTCTCCTCGACCGACGGTCCCCCACCACCCCACGGCGACACGGGCAAGCACGGCGACCCCGTGAAAGACGCACTCGCCGAGGTGCGGCACACCCGGACGAAGTCGGCGTGGGTCGGCATCATCGTCGGGGCGATCGTGCTGATCCTGCTGCTCGTGTTCATCGTGCAGAACCTCGACAAGCAGGAGATCCAGCTCTTCTTCTGGCAGGTGAACCTGCCGCAGGGTGTGAGCCTGCTCATCGCGGCGATCGCCGGGGCTCTGATCACCGCCGTCGTCGGCGGTGCGCGGATGTTCCAGGTGCGCCGCGCGGTCCGCAAGGTCTGACGCCCCGGGCCGCCCCGCGCGGGACCCCTCGCCGGGGCGGCCTACAGCAGGGCGCTCAGCACCGCCCACACGACGAAGGCGCACGGCAGGATCGAGTCGAGACGGTCCATGATGCCGCCGTGTCCGGGCAGCAGGGTGCCCATGTCCTTGATGCCCAGGTCGCGTTTGACCTGGGACTCGACGAGGTCACCGAGGGTCGCGCAGATCACCAGCACCGGTCCGAGCGCGAGCCCGATCCACCAGTGCGCGTCCAGCAGGAACGCGGCGAGCAGCACCGACCCCACGGTGCCGAAGACGAGGGATCCGACCATCCCCTCCCACGACTTCTTCGGGCTGATCGCGGGGACCATCGGGTGCCGACCGACCAGCACTCCGGCGGTGTAGCCGCCGACGTCGGAGCAGACCACCACGATCATCAGGGTGAGGACGCGGGCCCACCCGTGGTCCTGGGTGACCATCACGATCGCGAACGAGGCGAACAGCGGCAGCCACGCGAGCACGAGAACGGTGACCGCGAGGTCACGGAGGTAGTTCTCCGGTGCCCGGGTCCGTCCGCCGCTCAGCAGCTTCCACACCATCGCGACCAGGACGGTGGCCACGAACGCGACGAGCGCGCCGGTGGGGCCCCAGGGCCAGGCCGACCACATGATCGCCTGCCCACCGACCAGCAGCGGCACGAGGCCGACGTCGTATCCGCCGTCCCGGACCCGCTTGACGACCTCCCAGGTCGCGACGGCCAGCGAGACCGCGACGACCGGGATCCACACCAGCGGGACGAAGACGAGAACCAGGATGACGCCGACGCCCAACGACCCGCCGACGGCGAAGGCCGCCGGCAGGTTGCGCCCCGCGCGCGACGTCTTCGGGGCGGGCTCCTCACCCGCCGCCGACGTCTGCTGCGCCGCCTTCTCGGTCATCCTCACGCCCTCGCCGCCGGTGCTCACACCTCCAGCAGTTCGTTCTCTTTGTTCTTGACGAGATCGTCGACCTGCGCGACGTACCCGGCCGTCGTCTTGTCGAGGTCCTTCTCCGCGCGGTTCACCTCGTCCTCGCCGGCCTCGCCGTCCTTCTGGATCCGCTTCAGCTCGTCGAGGGCCTTGCGCCGCACGTTGCGGATGGAGATCTTGGCGTCCTCACCCTTGGACTTGACCTGCTTGACCAGCTCCCGCCGGCGCTCCTCGGTCAGCTGCGGGACGGCCACGCGGATGATCGAGCCGTCGTTGGTGGGGTTCACGCCGAGGTCGGAGTTGCGGATGGCCGTCTCGATCGCACCGAGCGACGACGCCTCGTACGGCTTGATGACGACGAGGCGCGCCTCGGGGGTGTTGATCGACGACAGCTGCGTGATCGGCGTGATGGCGCCGTAGTAGTCGATGACGATCCGGTTGAACATCGACGGGTTCGCTCGCCCCGTCCGCACCGACCCCATGTCGTCACGGGCGACGCCGACGGCCTTCTCCATCTTCTCCTCGGCGTCGAAGAGTGCTTCGTCGATCATGGTCTCGCCCCTCGTCGTCGGTCGTCGATGGTGTCGGTCGTGCGGTCACGTGCGGACACGACCGTCACATGACCAGTGTCCCGATCTTCTCACCCGCCACCGCGCGGGCGATGTTGCCCTCCTGCAGCAGGTTGAAGACCAGCATCGGCATCTTGTTGTCCATGCAGAGGCTGAACGCGGTCGAGTCGGCCACGGCGAGCCCCTTCTCGATGACCTCGCGATGGCTGATCTCGCTGTAGAGCGTGGCGTCGGGATCGGTGCGGGGGTCGGCGCTGTAGACGCCGTCGACGGCCTTGGCCATCAACACCACCTCGGCCTTGATCTCGAGCGCACGCTGCGCGGCGGTGGTGTCGGTGGAGAAGTAGGGCATGCCCATCCCGGCGCCGAAGATGACGACACGCCCCTTCTCCAGGTGCCGCTGCGCGCGCAGCGGGATGTAGGGCTCGGCGACCTGGCCCATCGTGATGGCGGTCTGCACGCGCGTGACGATCCCCTGCTTCTCCAGGAAGTCCTGCAGCGCAAGGCTGTTCATGACGGTGCCGAGCATGCCCATGTAGTCCGACCGGGACCGTTCGAGGCCCCGCTGCTGCAGTTCGGCGCCGCGGAAGAAGTTTCCGCCGCCGATGACGACCGCCACCTGAACGCCGGTGCGCACGACCTCGGCGATCTGCGCGGCGACCGTGGACACCACGTCGGGGTCGAGGCCGACCTTCCCACCCCCGAACATCTCGCCGCCGAGCTTGAGCACCACGCGAGAGAAACCCGGTCGCGCGGTGGGTGCCGTGTCGGCTGTCGGGGCAGAACCGTCGGTCACTCGCCGCTCCTCACGATGTCGGTGTGCTCGGCGACGGGCCGGGTGGTCGCCGGGGACAATCCTATGTGGTGACATGCGCCCGCCATGCCCCGCACGCGAACGGACCCCGGGACCGTGGTGGTCCCGGGGTCCGTGCGTCAGGTGTCGCGGGTCAGGCCTGTCCGACCTCGAAGCGCTCGAAGCGGGTGATGGTGACACCGGCCTCGTCGAGCAGCGCCTTGACGGTCTTCTTCGAGTCCTGCACCGACGGCTGGTCGATCAGCACGACGTCCTTGTAGAAGCCGTTGACGCGACCCTCGACGATCTTGGGCAGCGCCTGCTCGGGCTTGCCCTCCTCGCGGGCGGTCTGCTCGGCGATGCGCCGCTCGTTCTCGACGACGTCGGCGGGCACCTCCTCGCGCGTCGCGTACTTCGCCTTGAGCGCGGCGACCTGCATCGCGGCGCCCCGGGCGGCCTCGGCGGCCTCGGGGCCGTCGCCGGTGTACTCGACGAGCACGCCGACGGCCGGCGGCAGGTCCGAGGCACGCTTGTGCAGGTAGCTCGCGACGTTGCCGTCGTAGGACACGACGCGACGCAGCTCGAGCTTCTCGCCGATCTTCGCCGACAGCGCGGCGACGGCGTCGGCGACGGTCTGGCCGTCGACCTGCGCGGAGGACAACGAGTCGAGGTCGGTCGCCTTCGACGCCACGGCGGCGTCGACGACCTTGTCGGCGAGCTCCTGGAACTCGGCGTTCTTCGCGACGAAGTCGGTCTCGCTGTTGATCTCGACCATGACGCCGTCACGTGCGGCGACGAGACCCTCGGCGGTGGACCGCTCGGCACGCTTGCCGACGTCCTTGGCGCCCTTGATGCGCAGTTCCTCGACCGCCTTGTCGAAGTCACCGTCGTTGTTGGCCAGGGCGTTCTTGCAGTCCATCATCCCCGAGCCGGTCAGCTCACGGAGCCGCTTGACGTCGGCGGCGGTGTAGTTCGCCATCGGTGGCGAGCCTCCTTCTCGTGTGACGGGGACCGCCCCACCGAATGTCTTCGGTGGGGCGGGCACCGTGGTGGTGTCGGTGTGTCGAGCTGTCAGGCCTGCGCGGTCGGCGCCTCGGCGGCGGGGGCCTCCGCGGGAGCCGCGATCGCCTCGGCAGCGGCGGCGTCGGTCGGGGCCGACGCCTGGGTCAGCAACTCCTGCTCCCACTCGGCGAGGGGCTCACCGGCTCCGGCCTCGGGCTTGGCGTCGGCGTTCGCCGACTGGCCGGCCCGGGCCTGGACACCCTCGGCGACGGCCGAGGCGACCACGCGGGTCAGCAGGGCCGCGCTGCGGATCGCGTCGTCGTTGCCCGGGATCGGGTAGTCGACGAGGTCGGGATCGCAGTTGGTGTCGAGGATGGCGATGACCGGGATGTTGAGCTTGCGCGCCTCGCCGACGGCGATGTGCTCCTTGTTCGTGTCCACCACCCAGATGGCCGACGGCACCTTGCCCATGTCGCGGATGCCGCCGAGGGTGCGGTCCAGCTTGGTCATCTCACGCGTCAGCATGAGGATTTCCTTCTTGGTGCGACCCTCGAACCCACCGGTCTGCTCCATGGTCTCGAGCTCCTTGAGGCGCTGGAGACGCTTGTGGACGGTGGAGAAGTTGGTCAGCATGCCGCCGAGCCAGCGCTGGTTGACGTAGGGCATGCCCACGCGCGTCGCCTCGCTGGCGATGGACTCCTGGGCCTGCTTCTTGGTGCCGACGAACAGGATGGTGCCGCCGTGGGCGACCGTCTCCTTGACGAACTCGTAGGCGCGATCGATGTAGGTCAGCGTCTGCTGCAGATCGATGATGTAGATGCCGTTGCGGTCGGTGAAGATGAACCGCTTCATCTTCGGGTTCCACCGTCGTGTCTGGTGGCCGAAGTGGGCGCCGCTGTCCAGCAGCTGCTTCATTGTGACGACAGCCATGTCGTGTCTTCTCTCGTGTGCAGTTGGTCGTCGGACGCGGGATGCGGCCGACCCTGACGCCCGGGCCGGTCAGAACCCGGTTCCGCGTGGGATCCGGGACCGCCTGGCCGGTGGAGTCGGGAGCGCGAGCCTGCGAAGGTGCGCAACCGGTGTCCGGGCGTGCGAAGTCACCCCGCCCGGGGGCAGAGTGCATCGGCCAGTGTAGTCACGCCCGGCCCGGCCGACGAAATCCGTACGGAACCGTCCGGGCGGCACCTGCGTCCCATGGAGGTGGGGATGTCGGTGGCGGTGCGGGTGGCCGTGGTCGCGGTGGTGGTGTCGGTGGTGGTGGGCGGCGACGCGCACGCGCGGATCCCCGGTGGGTACGGCTGGCCCCTGCTCCCCCGGCCGGAGGTGGTCCGCGGCTTCGACCCACCGGCCCAGCGATGGCTGGCCGGGCACCGCGGGGTCGACCTCGTCGGGGCGGGCGCGGTGCTGGCCGCGGGGGCGGGGACCGTCCGCTTCGCCGGTGCCGTCGCGGACAGGCAGGTCGTCTCGATCCTGCACGCCGACGGCATCGTCACCACCTACGAACCGGTCGAGCCGACGGTCACCGCGGGCGCGGTGGTCGCACGGGGGTCACCGATCGGGATCCTGGCGCCCGGCCACGCGGGCTGCGCGGCGACGTGTCTGCACTGGGGTGCGCGGCGTGGGACCGGCCGATCGGCGACCTACCTCGACCCACGGGCTCTGGTCGGCGCCGTCCGGGTCCGGCTGCTGCCGACGGATGGCAGTTGACGCGCTCCGCGCGGGACGGATGACGCGTCAGGCGCGGGGATGGGCCTGGCGGTGCACCGCGCGGAGGCGGTCGACGCCGACGTGGGTGTAGAGCTGCGTCGTCGCCAACGAGGAGTGCCCGAGGAGTTCCTGCACCACCCGCAGGTCGGCGCCGCCCTCCAGCAGGTGCGTGGCCGCGGAGTGTCGCAGCCCGTGCGGGCCGATGTCGGGGGCACCGTCGACCGTCGCGACGGCCTCGTGCACCACGCGGCGGGCGGCACGCTGGTCGAGTCGGCGTCCCCGCGCACCGAGGAACAGCGCCCGCCCGGACGCCGCGATCGCCAGCGCGGGACGGCCGTCCCGACGCCACCGCGCGAGGGCCTCGGCGGCGGGGGCACCGAAGGGGACACTGCGCTCCTTGTCCCCCTTGCCGATGACCCGCAGGACGCGCCGGCCGTCGTCGACGTCGTCGAGGTCGAGACCGCACAGCTCGCCGACCCGGATCCCGGTGGCGTACAGGACCTCGACGATCGCCGCGTCGCGCAGCGCGACCGGCGAACCGTCGGGGGCAGGGCGTGTCGCCACCGCGGCGGCCTGGTCGGCGGTGAGCACCGGCGGCAGCGTGCGGTGGGCGCGCGGGGCCTGCAGGCGCAGGGAGGGGTCCCGCGCGAGGACACCCTCGCGAACCGCCCACGCGCAGAACGTCTTCGCCGAGGAGACATGGCGCGCGATCGTGGTCCGCGCAGCATCCCGCCGTGCCGACTGCGCGAGCCAGGCCCGCAGCAGGTCGAGGTCGACGTCGCCGATCGCCACACCCCGCGAGCCGGCGAACGCGACGAGTGACCGCACGTCGGCGCAGTAGGCGCGCACGGTGTGCTCGCTGTGCCCCTTCTCGTGACGCAGATGGGCCTCGAAGTCGGCCAGCCGTCCGGCGTCGTGCATGACACCAGCCTCGCCTGCGCGCGCTCTCACGGCTCGTCCGACGCGCCCGTCGTGACCGAAGCGACGCCTGGCGTCACCGCTACGACTCAGCTCGCCGGGACCGCTTCCTCGGCGCGGCGCAGGTCGGCCTTCCACTGGCGGAAGCCCTCCTCGGTGCGGCCGCGACGCCAGTAGCCCGAGATCGACGCGCGCCGGGCGCTGACGCCCCGCTCCGTGCGGACGTACGGGCGGAGGTTGTGCATGACGGCTTGAGCCTCGCCGTGGATGAACACCTGCGGCTCCCCCGGCAGCCACGGTGCGCGACGGACCGCCTCCACCAGCGGTGCGTTGTCGCCGGCGACGCCGTCGTCGGCGACATCGGACCCGGCCCCGCGGTGCACCCAGGTGATCGTGGCCCGTGACGGCGCGTCGAGGGCGATCTCGTCCTCGGGACCGGCGACCTCGATGAAGGCCTGCGCGGTGGCGTCGTCCGGAAGTGCGGCGAGCGCGGCCGCGAGCGCGGGGAGGCCCGCCTCGTCGGAGGCGAGCAGGTGCCAGGGCGCCTCGGGGTCGGGACGGTACCCGCTGCCCGGGCCGAGGAAACGCACCGTCTCGCCCGGCTGCGCCCCGGCGGCCCACGGCCCGGCGACGCCGGTGTCCCCGTGGACGACGAAGTCGACAGCGATCTCCTCGCGGGCGAGATCGATGGACCGCACCGTGTACGTCCGCAGAACCGGCTGGTCGTCGGGGGCGAACTCGGCCCGGATGCGGTCGAGGTCGAACGGTTCCGGGTAGTCGACCCCGGGCGCGCCGAAGATGATCTTGACGTAGGCGTCGGTGTCGTCCGTCGCCGCGAAGTCGGCGAACCCGGGTCCGCCGAGGTGCACGCGCACCATGTGAGGGGTGATCCATTCGGTCCGACGGACCTGCATGGTGTTGAGTCGCTTCGCCATGGCGAGAGAGTACACCCGCAAGTTAGGTAAGGCTAACCGTGCAAGTCGGGCGGTCGACGTGTCAGAAGAGTCGAGGCCGACGATCACCACCGTCGGAGGTGCGTGTGGGGCGCGCTCGGGCCAGGGCCCACCCTGACCCGTCGCCGTCGACGAGTCCGTGCATGTCGAGCGTCGCCAGAGCGGACCGCGTGGTCGCCGTGTCGACGCCTGCCGAGAACGCGATCTCCGCGACGGTCGCGCGACCGGATGCGGGGATCGCCTCGCGGACCCGCGCGACGACCGGGTCCAGGTCGTCGACGACCGTCCGCGGGTTCTCGGGGACCCCGCCACCGTCGGGGGCGACGAGGCGTTCGACGGCTGCAGCGCTGTCGACGAGGTGGGCGTAGCCGTCGGCGATCAACGCGTGACATCCCACCGACATGGCGGAGGTCGCGGGACCGGGTACGGCCCCGAGCGGTCGGCCCACGATCCGCGCCCACGCCGCCGTGTTGTTCGCGCCGCTGCGCCGGCCCGCCTCCACGACCACCACGGCCGCGGACAGTGCCACCACGAGGCGGTTGCGTGCCAGGAACCGGTGGCGGGCCGCGGTGGTGCCCGGGGCGTATTCGCTGACCACCGCACCGGTGCGGGCGATCTCCGCGAACAGCGCGCCGTGGTCGGTCGGGTAGTCGATGTCGAGTCCACACGCCAGGACCGCCACCGTGGTCCCGGCGTCGGCGAGGGCGCGCCGATGTGCGGCCCCGTCGATGCCGTAGGCCCCACCGGACACCACCGCCCGGCCTCGCTCGACCGCGCCCGCGGCGACGGTCGACGCCATCCGCGTCCCGTAGGCCGTCGACGCTCGGGACCCCACCACCGCCACGGCGGCATCGGCCAGATCGGCGAGGCGGGCGGGACCTCGGACCCACAGCGCCAACGGCGGTCCGCCACGCGCCGCGGTGTCCGCCGTCTGCAACGCGTGCAGAGCCCAGCCTGGCCACTCCTCGTCGTCCGGGGTCACCAGGCGTCCGCCCAGCCGGTCGAGGGTGCGCAGATCCTCGGCGGCACAGTCCGTCTCGTAGCGTGCGGCTGTCGACGTCAGGACGGCGCGATGTGCCGGAGGGACGGTCCGGGACCGGATCGCCGACGCGGCGTCCTCGAGCCCGATGTCGTCGACGAGGCGGGCGATTCCCGCCGCGGGCGGCTCGGCCACACGCGACAGGTAGGCCCACGCGTGCAGCCGCCGGGTGTCCGACCCGGACGGCGGCGCGCTCACACGCGCTCCCGGTCGCGGAACATCAGCGCCTGCGCCACCTCGTCCTGCGAGGGGGTGACGCCACCCCGCAGGTCGCACAGGGTCCATGCCAACCTGATCGCCCTGTCGGCCCCTCGTGCCGTCACCCGACCGTCCCGGAGGTAGAGCCCGATCGGCCGGGTCACCGTGGACGGCAACGCATATCGCGTGCGCAGTGCCGATCCCGGCACCTCCGCGTTCGTGGCCCAACCGTGCTCGGCCCATCGCTCCCGCGCTGTCTCGCGCGCGGTGACCACCCTGGCGCGGATGTCGGCACTCGACTCGCCGACCCCGCCGGTGAGGGCGGCGGTTCCCGGTGGGTCCATCTGCACCCGCAGGTCGACCCTGTCCATGAGCGGCCCCGACAGTTTGCCGAGATAGCGGCGCCGCACCTGCGCGGTGCACACGCAGTCGACGTCCTGTGCCGGCGCGCACGGACACGGGTTCGCCGCGAGGACCAGCAGGAAGCGCGCGGGCAGCGTCGCGACGCCGTCGCGGCGCCACACGCGGGTCTGCCCGTCCTCCAACGGGGTCCGCAACGACTCGAGCGCCTTGACCCCCATCTCGGCGCACTCGTCGAGGAACAGCACACCGCGGTGCGCGCGGGACACCGCGCCCGGACGGGCCATCCCGGTGCCACCCCCGACGAGCGCGGTGTGCGAGGTCGAGTGGTGCGGTGCGATGAAGGGCGGCTCGACGAGCAACGGGCCTCCCGCGGGCAGCGTGCCCGCGACGGAGTGGATGACCGTGGCCTCCAGCGCCTCCGACTCCGTCAGAGGCGGGAGGATCCCCGGTAGACGTCGCGCGAGCATCGTCTTGCCGATTCCCGGCGGGCCGCTCATGAACACGTGATGGCCACCGGCGGCCGCGATCTCGAGTGCGTGGCGGGCCTCCTCCTGCCCGACCACGTCGGCCATGTCCACCGTGTCGGCGGTCGCGGGAGCCGCGGCCGGTGGGGTGTCGCCGACGGTGTCCAGAACCGCCGTGCCCGCCAGCCACGCCACCACCTCCCGCAGGTGCCCGGCCGCGCCGACCTCGACCCCGGGTACGAGCGCCGCCTCGGCGGCGTTCCCCCGGGGCACGACGACCCGGGTGAGCCCCTCGGCGACCGCGGCCATCACGGACGGCAGCACGCCGTGTACCGGACGGATGCGACCGTCGAGGGCCAGTTCCCCGAGGAGGAGGCATTCGTCGAGCAGAGGGGTGGGCACCGCGTCGCTGGCCGCGAGGACCGCGACCGCGATCGCGAGGTCGTAGGACGACCCGCTCTTGGGCATCGTCGCCGGCGAGAGGTTCAGCACGACGCGACCGTCGGGCCACTTGCACCCGGAGTTGCTGACCGCCGCGCGAACACGGTCTTTCGCCTCCCGCAGGGAGGCGTCGGCCAGACCGACCAGCGCCACGGCCGGCAGGCCCTGGTTCACGAACGCCTCGATCTCGACGGGGGTCCCCGACACCCCGACCACCGCGGCCGAGCGCGCCCGACCGAGGCCGCTCACGAGATGCCCCGGATGTGGGTCAGCGCGAGCGCGTCGGTGCGCAGGTCCAACAGGACCGCGACGACGTCGAACCGGACGGCCGCGAAGCCTCGCGACTGCTCGTCGAGCCACAGGCCCGCCAGCCGACGCAACCTCCGGTACTTGGCCGGGGTCACCGCCTCGGCCGGCGTGCCGAAGCGGTCACCGGTGCGGGTCTTCACCTCGACCACGACGAGGGTCGACCCGTCGCAGGCGATGATGTCGAGCTCGCCCCACCGGCACCGCCAGTTCCGCTCCAGCACCGAGTACCCCTGGTGCCGCAGGTGATCCGCCGCGGCGTCCTCGCCCCGGCGTCCGATCAGTTGTCGGCTCGGTGGCCGCGCGCTGTCCTCCACGTCGGCCACTCTGGGGGCCGGGACCGTCGCGGTGGGCCCGACGACGGCACGCGACCCCGATCTCTGTGGAGGCGGGCGTAACTGGGGAGCGTCAGGGCATCCCGAGCGCACGGGCGAACAGCGGCCACGACCGGTGCAGGCTGTCCTGCCAGTAGGGCCAGCTGTGGGTCCCGGCCGGTGGCAGCGAGAACGTCGCCGGGATGCGGAGACGTTCGAGCTTCGCCTGCAGCGCGACCGTGCACCGCCGTACCGAACTCTCGATGACCGCGCCGACCCCGATCCGCGACACCAGTTCCGCGACGTTGCCGTCGATCCCGGGACCGTCGATGCGGTCGTAGGGGCCGGGCGCACCGGTCGACGCCGAGATGTACAGGGCCGTGCCGCGCAGTTTCTCCGCGTTCACGTAGGGGTCGTTGCGCACCCATGCCGGATCGTCGACGGGTCCGTACATGTTGTCGGCGTTGCCGCCGCCGCGGGCGACGGTGAGACGGACGTACGCCTGGCCGACGAGATCGGACGTCTGCGCACACCCGCTGTACGACCCGACCGCCTGATAGAGGCCCGGCGCCTCGATCGCCAGCTGGAGCACCGACGTCCCCGCCATCGAGATCCCCGCCAGGGCGTTGCGGCCGTCGCTCCCGAACCGCGCGTCCATCAGCGGCGAGAGTTCCTTCGTGAGGAACGTCGCCCACTTCTGGTGACCCAGCACGGGGTCGTCGGCACGCCAGTCGGCGAAATAGCTCGCCTGCCCGCCCACGGGGATCACCACGGTCGCGTTCTTGTCGGCGAAGAAGTCGACGACGTCGGTCTGGTCGAGCCAACTGCTGCCGTTGAGACCGCCCTGTGCCCCGTTGAGGAGGTAGACGGTCGGATGCGGCGCGGACGGGTCCCGCGGCGGGATCACGTCGACGCGCATCGCCGCGCGCATCGCAGGCGACTGCACCGTCAGCGCGAGCGTCCCGCGCACCCCGGGCTTCTCGGACGCGATGGCGGCAGCCTGCTGGGCCGACGCGGGTGCGATCCCCGCGATCGTCCCGATCAGCATCAGCGCCACGGCCGCGACGACGACCGTCACGACACGTCGCCTCGCAGTGCGTCGACCCACCCCGCCCATCCCCTCGTCACTCGCCGGCAGTTCTCGGTGTGACACGGACTCCGGCGCCGCGTCGGGCGCTCGAGGCCCGCGATGCGGAGCAGACCCTACCCGACGGTAATACAGGTCACAGTGTGCACTGTGCAGGTCACAGCACGGCTTGTGGCAGGGTGCTCGCTGGTTGCCCGGGCTCACGTGTCCGAGTTACCGTCCCGTAGGTGTGGGGGCGGTCACGCCTCAACACCTGTTGCGACACAGTAGGTCTCGCCGTTTTGTCCCTATCGGCTGGGAGGGTCGGCGGCACACGCCGTGATGCACACCCGACCCGCCAGGTGGCGAGGCCGATGCCGGGGAGAGGCGCGGGGAACCCTGCGTCGGAGGGGATGGACCGTGATCAACTTCGGACTGATCGACGAGTGGACACCGGCGCCGGGCCGCGTCACGACGTGGCACGCCACACCCGCCGCGATCGACGCGGCCGCGGCGGCACCGACGAGCCCCGCGCCGCCGTCGTACCAGCAGCAGTCCTATCTGCGCGCCGCCCGGCGCAACGAGAACGCGGGCTTCCGCTTCTCCCGACTCTGCCTCATCTCCTTCGACATCGGTGGTCGGCTGGACGTCGACGCGATGACCCGGACCGTCAACGGCTTCCTCCGACGCCACGACACGTTCCGCAGCTGGTTCTCGATCGACGACCACGACTCCGTGACCCGCCACGTGATGGATGTGGAGGCCATCGAGTTCGCCCCGACCGACCACGGTGATTTCGCCGACAGCGCGTCGATCCTGGCCCATGTCCAGGAGACGACGCCGGGCCCGTTCCACTGGGATTGCTTCACCGTCGGCGTGATCGAGCACGACGACAACTTCACCGTGTACTTCGCGGTCGACCACCTCAACTCCGACGGTGTCTCCCAGGCGCTGTCCTGTGTCGACCTGATCGGTCTGTACGGCAGCGCCATCTCCGACTCCGCACCCGCCCTGGCCGCGGCCGGCAGCTATCTCGACTACTGCGTTCGTGAACGCGTCGCCGGTGCGGAACTCGACCTGGCCGACGAGCGGGTCGCCCGCTGGTTGTCCCTGCTGTCGGCCAACGGCGGGCGACTCCCCCGCTTCCCGCTCGATCTCGGCATCGCCGAGGACGGCTACACCCGCAGCCGCATCCTCACCGTCGAGCTCCTCGACGGTGCGGGCGCCGACCGCTTCGACGCCGCCTGCAAGGCCAACGGTGCCGGGTTCACCGCCGGCGTCCTGACGGTCGCCGGGTTGGTGGCGCACGAGATCACCGGCGCCTCGCGGTACCTCGGGTTCACGCCGAAGAACACCCGCTCCACGCCGGAAGAGTTCAACTCCGTCGGGTGGTTCACGAATCTCATCCCGGTGACGACCGACTTCGCCGACGACAGCACCTTCGCATCCCTGGTCGGTCAGACCCAACAGTCGTTCGACGCCGGGAAGTCGCTGTCGGAGGTGTCGCTGCACCGGGTGGTCGAGTTGATCCCCGAGGACTCGGGCATCGTCGTCCCCGACGGCTGGGTCGTGCCGATGGTGAGCTTCATCGACGTCCGGAAGCTCCCCGGCGCGCAGATGTTCGACCACATCAACGGCGGCGTGTTCGGCAACCGCGGATCGTCGGAGGAGGTGTACCTGTGGGTGAACCGATTCCCGGACTACACCGTCATGACGCTGCTCTACCCGGACACCGCCACCGCGGCCGAGTCGATCGATCACTACGTCGCGCGGTTCTCGGACATGTTCCGGTCCGTCGCCACCGCCGGTGACCACTCCCCGTCGTTGGCCTCGCTGACGCGCTGACCGACGTGGCGGACTCGCCGACACGCGCGGCACCCGACCCGTCGTCGCTCGCTCACCCGGATGCCGTGACGGCGCACCCGCGGCCGGCGGCGGCGTGGGCAGCGTTCGCGGCGTGTCTCATCGCGGTGTTCATGCAGATGGTCGACACCACCATCGTCAACATCGCCCTGCCCGACCTGGCCCGTGACCTCGGGGCGACGTCGTCCGACCAGCTGTTGGTGCTCACCGTCTACACCCTGGCCTTCGCCTGCACCCTGATGGCGGGGTCACGTCTCGGTGAGCGCGTCGGTCGACACCGCATGTTCGTCGCGGCCCTGGCAGCGTTCACCCTGGCCTCGGTGCTCTGCGGGACGGCCACGGGGCCCGCGGAACTCATCGTGCTGCGCGGCGTGCAGGGGGTGAGCGCGGCGTGCGCGTCGGCGCAGACGATCGCGGTGATCGCGACCATGTTCCCGCGGACACGGCACCCGCTGGTGTTCGGCGTGTACGGCGCCACCGCGGGCATCGCGGCGATCTGCGGGCCGATCGTCGGCGGTGCGCTCATCTCGGCCGACGTCGCCGGTCTCGGGTGGCGCGCCATCTTCCTGGTCAACCTGCCCTTCGGGCTCATCGCGTGCGTCGTCGCGTGGCGGTGCCTGCCGGTGATGCGCGCGGCCCGCGACGTCACCCTCGACCTACGCGGGGTGGCGTTGTCGGCGGCCGGTTTGTTCGCCCTCATCTATCCCCTCGCCGTCGGCCGCGAGAAGGGCTGGCCGGCATGGACGTGGGCGTCGATGGGCGCCGCGGTGATCTTGCTGGTGGCGTTCGTGGTCCACGAGCGCGCGCTGCTGGGGCGTGGCGGTGAGCCGCTCCTGCGGGTCGACCTGTTCCGCAGCCGTGCCTTCGCCGTCGGGTGCGTCCTGTCGATCGCGTTCTTCGGCGTGTTCGGCGCGTTCTTCTTCGCGATGTCCGTGACCGCGCAGTTCGGTCTCGGCTATTCGGCACTGCGGACAGGCCTCATCACGCTGCCGTTCGCGCTCGGCGCCGCCGTCGGGTCGGTGGGGTCGTCGCTGATCGTGCCACGCCTGGGTGCGCGCACCCTCGCGCTGGGGATGGCCGTGTTCGCCGTCTCCGTCGCCTGGACGGCCGCCCTTCTCGATCCGTCGTCCGGCGCGCTCGACCTGCCGCCGCTGATCCCGGCGCTGGTGCTCGGGGGCGTGGGAGTGGGCCTGTTCGTCGCACCGTTGCAGGCGACGATCGTCTCGGGCACCACCGAGCAGACCGTCGGCTCGGCGTCCGGGATGGTCCCGACGGTGCAGCAGATCGGCGCGTCGGTCGGCCTCGCGGTGGTCGGGGTGTTCTTCTTCGCCCAGCTCGCGGCGGCGGCGCCCACCGCCGCCTCGCAGTCGTCGGACGAGTTGACCGCGGCGCTGCGCACGACGTCCGTGCCGAACCAGGTGGCCCCGTTCGTCGTCGGGTCGTTCACCGACTGCGCGCGTCGGCAGTTGGCGTCCCCACGACCCGAGGTGTCCCCTCCGGGATGTTCGACCCGAGACGCCGGATCCGGTCCGCGCGCGGAGATCCTGGCCGCGGCGGGACCCGCGGTCCGGGACGCGGCCCGTCAGGCAGCCGCGCGGGCGTTCCTGGCCGCGTTCACCACGACGCTGTGGACCATCGCCGGAACCGCCGCGGCGCTCGCGGCGGCGTGCCTGGCGCTGCGGCGGACGCCCACCGGGACGCTCAGCCCGGCAGGTCCCCGTCCTCCGGCAGTCTGAGTTCGGATGACTCGAGTTCCTCGATGTTCACGTCCTTGAACGTGATGACGCGGACCTGCTTGACGAACCGCGCGGGACGGTACATGTCCCACACCCAGGCGTCGGACATGCGGACCTCGAAATAGACCTCGCCGTCGGCGTTGCGGGGCACCATCTCGACGGTGTTGGCGAGGTAGAAGCGGCGCTCGGTCTCGACCACGTAGGTGAACTGACCGACCACGTCCTTGTACTCGCGGTACAGCGACAGCTCCATCTCGGTCTCGTACTTCTCGAGATCCTCCGCACTCATGCGCTCAGCCTAACCAGTGCGGTCCTGCGCCGATCGCGGGTGCGGCCCGGACGTCGCCCGCTGCGCCACGTTGCGGTAGGACATGCGGTGCTGGGGCGACGGGCCGAGACGGTCGAGGCAGGACATGTGCAGCTCCGTGCTGTACCCCTTGTGGACCGCGAACTCGTATCCCGGCAGGGCCGCGTCCATCTCGACCATGATCCGGTCCCGGGTGACCTTGGCGAGGATGCTCGCCGCCGCGATGCACGCCGCCGCCCCGTCACCACCGATCACCGGGAGTGACGGCACCGTCAACCCGGGGACCCGGAAGCCGTCGGAGAGAACGTATCCGGGACGGACGGACAACGTCGCGATCGCGCGCCGCATCCCCTCGATGTTGGCGACGTGGATCCCGATCCGGTCGACCTCGGCGGCGTCGATGACCACGACGCTGCTCGCGACGGCGTGCCGCATCACCGAGCGGTACAGGGTCTCGCGCATCGCCGCGGTGTGCTTCTTCGAGTCGTCGAGCTCGGCCAGCGAGACCGGTTGGGTGGGCCGGAGGATGCACGCCGCGACGACGAGTGGGCCGGCGCACGCACCCCGCCCCGCCTCGTCGACGCCGGCGACCGGTCCGAGGCCGCTGTTGGTGAGGGCGAACTCGTAGGTGCGCAGACTCGCCGCGCGCCGCACGGGCGGTCGCGGTGGCCAGCGGCGCGAACGGGCGCCCGTCGACGGTCCGGTCACCGCTGCGGATCGAAGGAGCCGACACCACCGATCCGGGAGAACGGATAGATGATGAAACGGACCTTGCCTCGGACATCGGAGATGGGGACGGTGCCCTGCAGCTCGTCGGTGATGTGGTAGCGCGAGTCGGCGGAGTTGCCACGGTTGTCGCCCATCACCCACAGGTTGCCCTGGGGCACGGTGATCGGCCCGAAATCCGGTCCGAGACAACTCGACAGCGTCCCCGTGCCCCCGGCGTCGAGGCCGGGATTGATGCCGGCGTCCTGCTTCTGCAGGGCCTTGTCGATGTAGGGCTCGGTCAGCGGCTTGCCGTTGACCGTCACACCCTTGTCGTCGGCGTTGCGGCACTGGACCGTCTGCCCGCCGGTGGCGATGACGCGCTTGACGAGATCGTTCTCGTCCGGGGGTGCGAACCCGAACCAGGACAATGCATCCTGCAGACCTCGCACCACGGTGTTGCTCGACCGCGGCGACGACCAGCCCTCGTCCCAGGATGCCGTCGGCGCCTTGAACACGACGACGTCGCCGGGCTTCGGGTCGTCGAAGCGGTAGGTGAGCTTGTCGATGACGATGCGGTCGTTGGTGCACCCGCTGCACCCGTGCAGGGTGTTCTCCATCGACTCCGACGGGATCACGTACTGGCGACCGATGAAGGTCTGCAGCACCCAGGTGAGCACCAGGACGCTGATGATGATGATCGCGGTTTCGCGCAACGCGGAACGACCGCGACCCTCACGCTTCGGGGTCGTCGTGCGCCACGGCTTCTCGTCGGGGTCCGGGTCGACGGACGCGTCCTGCGGGTCGTACCGCGACTCGTCGTCGAGCGGGGGATCCTGATCGGGCCGTCCGTGGCGAGGTGTGTCGGGCACCGCGTCAGCCTAGTCGAGCACGCGCTGTGGTCGCCGCGACGGCACGCGTCGCGGCGACACGGGACAGCGTCAGCGCTTCTCCTTGATCTTGGCGGCCTTGCCGCGCAGATCGCGCAGGTAGTAGAGCTTGGCGCGACGGACGTCACCGCGGGTGACGACGTCGATCTTGGCGATGGTGGGGCTGTGCACCGGGAAGGTGCGCTCGACACCGACGCCGAAGGAGACCTTGCGGACGGTGAACGTCTCGCGGATGCCGCCGCCCTGGCGACGGATCACGACGCCCTTGAACACCTGGACGCGCTCCTTGGACCCCTCGATGACCTTCACGTGCACGTCGAGCGTGTCACCGGGGCGGAAATCGGGGATGTCGTCGCGCAGCGACTTCTGGTCGAGGGAGTCCAGGGTGTTCATCGGTCGGTTCCAATCTGCGTACAGGGCGTGAACAGAGGACCCGGCGCGCGCACCGCGAGCGGTGCGCCCCGACGCCGGTTCATGCTCCAGTCGGTGGTCTACCTCTCGTGGCGCAGGTGTCGCGGACACCGTGATGCGACCGTCGAGCGGCAACCGCACCATTGTGCCAGAGCACCCCGCCCACGGAGAAATCCGATCAGGACGGCCGGGACAGCAGCATCGACGGGCGCGGACCGTCGCCGGCGGGCGCGGGTGCGGGCTGCACCACGCGGTCGAGTTCGGTCTCGGCGGCCTCGATCGCGTGGGCGACGTCGGGGCTGCCGGCCATGAGGTCCTGCAGGAAGATCTTGGCGCGCACCAGCGGGCGACGTTGCCGACGTTCCCGCCGAACGGCACGGTCCATCCGCTTGGGGCGGGAGGTGTATCGCCATCGCGACCATGGCGACCCCGGGTCGGCCAGGCGGATCGCGCCGACGAGCAGCACCGGGAACACGAAGATCCCGATCAGCGCGGTCCACGGCTTGCCCTTGGCCACCACCACCGCCGCGACGAGTAGTCCGACGAGGCCGAAGGCGACGGTGATGAGCGTCTCGGTCCAGCTGTCGTCGAACGCGTCGGACACGCTGATCAGCTCCAGCGGTCGGAAGCCGAGCAGCGCCATGCCGGTCGCACCGACCATCGCGAATACGGCGTCCACCGAGGCGCGACCCTCCTCGGCCCAGTAGACGTCACGCAGGTAGAAGATCAGCGCGAACTCGTCGAGGATGAGGGCTGCGCCGACACCGAACGCGCAGGCCAGCCACGACAGCTGCGCCTGCGTCGCCGTCATCGAGATCGCGATGAGCCACACACCCGAGACCAGCGACACCACGACCCCGAAGACCATGTGATGGACGTGCGTCTGGCCTGCACTGACGTTGCGGAACCACCACTTCACGTCGGCGCGGATCAGGCGGACGCTGACCCGCGTCGCGACGAAACCGCCGACGAAGCCGGCGAAGAACAACAGCAGCGGCAGCTTGCCGCCCGCCACGATGTCGTGGGTGTACCAGTGGTGCACCCGCCGAGATTATCCCCGGGGACCGTCCGCGGTGGGCGCTTCGTCCGGCAGCAGGTCGGGACGGCGTTCCCGGGTGCGGGCGAGCGACTGCTCCCGGCGCCACGCGGTGATGGCGGCGTGGTCGCCGCCGCGCAGGACATCGGGCACCGACAGCCCGCGCCAGGTCTGGGGCCGGGTGTAGGCGGGCGCCTCGAGCAGGCCGTCGGAGAACGAGTCCTGGCGGTGGGACTCGGCGTTGCCGAGAACGCCGTCGACGAGACGGACGATCGCCTCCACCATCACCATGGTTGCCACCTCGCCGCCGATGAGGACGTAGTCGCCGATCGACAGTTCAAGAACCCGGACACGGCGGGCGGTGTCGTCGACGACGCGCTGGTCGATGCCCTCGTAGCGTCCGCAGGCGAACACGAGGTGGTGTGCGGTGGACAGCTCCTCGGCGAGGGCCTGGGTGAAGGGGACGCCCGCCGGCGTGGGCACGACGAAGATCGCGTCGTCCGGGCACACCTCGTCGAGGCACGGACCCCACACCTCGGGTTTCATCACCATCCCGGGACCGCCGCCGTAGGGCGCGTCGTCGACGGCACGGTGGACGTCGTGGGTCCAGTCCCGCAGGTCGTGGACTGCGAGCGAGACGATGCCGCGCTCGGCGGCGCGCCCCGGCAGCGACAGCCGCAGCGGTTCGAGGTAGTCGGGGAAGATCGACACGACGTCGAGCCGCAGACGCGGGTCGTCACCCGACCCCGTGGACCCCGTCGCCGCGGTCACAGGTCGAGGAGTCCGTCGGGCGGGTCGATCTCGACGAGCGCGGTGCTCACGGTGGGGACGATGTCGGCCACGAACGGCACGAGCACCTCGCGACGCTCGTCGCCCTCCCCCACGGCGACGACCAGCGTGTCCCCGCCGGGCAGGTGGAGCACGTCGGCGAGGGTCCCGATGTTGTTCCCGTCGACCGTGCGGACGGGGACACCGATGATCTCGTGGTCGTAGAACTCGTCGGGGTCGTCACCGGAGGTGACGGAGTCGGCGTCCACGACGAGGACCACCCCGCGGAGGTCGTCCGCGCCGCTGCGGTCCACGACGCCGTCGAGACGGAGGAGCAGACGGTCGCCGTGCTCGCGGGCGGACACAACGGTGAACGTCCGCTCCCCCGCCCCGCGCGGCAAGCGGCCACGCAGGACGGTGTCGGGGGCGAAGCGGGCGTCGGGGTCGTCGGTGCGGACGTCGACGACGACCTCACCGCGCACCCCGTGCGACTTCACGATCCGCCCGACCGCGAGATCCATCGACGGTGCGGGCGTCAGCGGTCGGTGTCGACGATGTCCAGGCGGACGCCGCGACCGCCGATCCCGCCGACCAGGGTCCGCAGGGCGGTCGCGGTGCGACCACCCCGCCCGATCACCTTGCCGAGGTCCTCGGGGTTGACGTGCACCTCGACCATCCGACCGCGACGGCCGGTGATGTACTCCACCCGGACGTCGTCGGGGTTGGCGACGATACCGCGCACCAGGTGCTCGACGGCGTCGGCGACGACAGCACTCACTCGGCGGCCTCGGTGGCCGGGGTCTCCTCGGCGGTGGCGTCGGTGTCGGCCTTCTTCGGTGCGCGCTTCTTCGGTGTCGTGGCCTCGCCGGCGGGCTCGCTGTCGGCGGAGGCGAGCGCGGCGTTGAACAGGTCGAGCTTGCTCTGCTTGGGCTCCTTCACCTTGAGGGTGCCCTCGGCGCCCGGCAGGCCCTTGAACTTCTGCCAGTCACCGGTGATCTTCAGCAGCGCCTGCACCGGCTCGGTGGGCTGGGCGCCGACGCCGAGCCAGTACTGCGCGCGCTCGGAGTCGATCTCGATCAGGCTCGGCTCTTCCTTCGGGTGGTACTTGCCGATCGTCTCGATGGCGCGACCGTCGCGGCGGGTGCGGGCGTCGGCGACGATGACGCGGTACTGCGGGTTGCGGATCTTGCCGAGGCGCGTGAGCTTGATCTTGACTGCCATGTGAGGTCTCTCTTCTGTGGGTCACAGCGCGATTCAGCGACCCACCCGGTGTGGTGGGCCCGGTTTCGCGGTTGATGTGGCGTGACCGTCGGGCGGCGCATGACCGGATCCGACGTACCAGCGCGCCATTGTGCCAGAGGGCGCACCCGCGCCCGAAATCGCGCGCGGCCGGCCGCTACAGGACGGCGCCGCCGACGACGACCGCGGCGGGGGCGCGCAGGGTGTCGAGCTCGGCGCGGGGATCGGCCCGCAGGACGAGCAGGTCGGCGCGGTCACCGTCGCCGAGAGCGCCCGCCGACAGCCAGGTGCGTGCCTCGACGGTCGCCGCCGCGAGGACCTGCTCGGTCGACAGTCCGACGCCGGTGAGCGCGGCGATCTCGTCGACGATGCGGCCGTGCTCGACGAACCCGCCGGCGTCGGTTCCGGTGAAGACCGGGACGCCGGCCTCGACCGCGGCGGCGACCACGCCGGGCGCGTCGGCGTGCAGCGCCCGCATGTGTGCCGCGTAGGTCGGGAATCGGTCGGCGGAGTCGGCGATGCCGGGGAAGTTGTCGACCTGGATGAGGGTCGGCACGAGGGCGATCTGCCGGCGGGCCATCTCGGCGATGAGGTCGTCGGTGAGGCCCGTGCCGTGTTCGATGCAGTCGACGCCCGCGGCGATCAGGCCGTGCAGGGCGTCGGTGCCGAACACGTGGGCGGTGATCCGCGCACCCTCGTCGTGCGCGGCGGCGACCGCCGCGGCGACCTGGTCGTCGGTCCAGAGCGGGGCGAGGTCACCCACCTCGCGGTCGATCCAGTCACCGACGAGCTTGACCCACCCGTCCCCGGCACGGGCCTGGCGACGGACCTCGTCGGCGAGGCTGTCGGGGTCGTCGAGTTCGACGCCGTAGTCCCGCAGGTACCGCTTCGGGCGCGCGATGTGCTTGCCCGCCCGCAGGAACCGAGGGCAGCGCGGGTCGGCATCGAGCGGGTGGGTGTCGACCGGGGACCCGACCTCGCGGATCAGCAGCGCCCCCGAGCGCGCGTCGGCGAGCGCGAACTCCCGCGCCTGACTCATCGTCACCCCGAGACCCGGGGCGATCCCGACGTGGTTGTGGGCGTCGACCAGGCCCGCCAGGACCCAGGCGTCGTCGGCGATCGTGACCGCGTCCGGCACGGGATCGTGGCGTATCACCTCGCCGTCGGTCCACAGCTCGATCGGCTCACCGGTCAGCGCGTCGTGGCCGCGGACGTGCAGCGGAGGCGCGGACGGACGCGTCATGTCGGGGGCGTCAGCGCTTCTTGGGCTGCAGGCTCGACAGGTCGATGCCCTCGAGACCCGGGGGCAGCTGATCGAGACCGGGCGGCATGTTCGACAGGTCGGGGAACCCCGCCGGCATGCCGGGCATGCCGCCGCGCACCTTCGGCGGCGTCGGACCGCGGCCGCCCTTCTTCCCCTTCTTGCCGCCCTTCTTGCGGTTGGTGCGGCGGTTGCCGCCGGGCATGCCCATGCGTCCCGACATCTGGGCCATCATCTTGCGTGCGTCGTAGAAGCGGTCGACGAGCTGGTTGACCTCGCTGACGCTGACGCCGGACCCGTTGGCGATCCGCAGCCGTCGGGAGGCGTTGATGATCTTGGGGTTGTCCCGCTCGGCGGGTGTCATGCCGCGGATGATCGCCTGCACACGGTCGAGCTGCTTGTCGTCGACCTGGCTCAGCGCGTCCTTCATCTGACCCGCACCGGGGAGCATGCCGAGCAGGTTCCCGATCGGACCCATCTTCCGGATCATGAGCATCTGCTCGAGGAAGTCCTCGAGGGTGAGCTCGCCCTGGGTGATCTTCGCCGCGGCCGCCTCGGCCTGGGTGGCGTCCCAGTGCTCCTCGGCCTGCTCGATGAGGCTGAGCACGTCGCCCATGCCCAGGATGCGGCTGGCCATGCGGTCGGGGTGGAAGGTGTCGAACTCCTCGAGCTTCTCGCCCGACGACGCGAACATGATCGGCGCACCGGTCATCTCGCGGATCGACAGGGCGGCACCGCCGCGGGCGTCGCCGTCGAGTTTGGTGAGGACGACACCGGTGAAACCGACACCCTCGGCGAACGCCTCGGCGGTGGTGACCGCGTCCTGACCGATCATCGCGTCGACGACGAACAGCACCTCGTCGGGCTGGACGGCGTCGCGGATGCCCTTGGCCTGCGCCATCAGTTCCTCGTCGATGCCGAGACGACCGGCGGTGTCGACGATGACGATGTCGTGCTGCTTGGAGCGGGCCTCGGCGACACCGGCGCGCGCGACCTCCACCGGATCGGCGGCGCTGACCCCGAGCTCACCCTCGCCACCGACAGAGGTCCCGGGATGCGGCGCGAACACCGGGGTGCCCGCGCGCTCGCCGACGATCTGCAGCTGGCTCACCGCGCCGGGGCGCTGGAGGTCACACGCGACCAGGAGCGGGGTGTGCCCCTGCTTGATCAGCCACGCCGAGAGCTTGCCCGCCAGGGTCGTCTTACCGGCACCCTGCAGACCCGCGAGCATGATGACCGTGGGCGGGGTCTTGGCGAACGCGATGCGACGGGTCTCACCGCCCAGGATCCCGACGAGTTCCTCGTTGACGATCTTGACGATCTGCTGGGCCGGGTTCAGCGCCCCCGAGACCTCGGCCCCCTTGGCGCGTTCCTTGACCCGCGCGATGAACCCGCGGACCACCTGCAGCGAGACGTCGGCGTCGAGCAGGGCGAGCCGGATCTCCCGGCAGGTCCGGTCGATGTCGGCGTCGGAGAGCTTGCCCTTGCCGCGCAGGTCCTTGAGGGCACCGGTCAACCGGTCGGACAGGGAATCGAACATGACCACCAGCGTATTCGACGGACCGACGGTGGCGGCGTCAGGCGCCGGGCACCCCGCCGCGGGAACTCTCGGCGGTGGGCGGGCCGGCCTCGGTCTCGCGGGGTGGTTCGGGCGGGGGCACCACCGCGATCACCGCGGCCGCGAGCTCCGACCGCCGCTGCGGCGAGTCGTCGGGCAGGCGCACACAGAAGGTGTCGACGACGGTCCCGCCGAGGGTCTCCACCGTCGCCCAGACGATGTCGACGCCGTGCCGCTCGAGCACTGCAGACACCCGTGACAGCAGGCCGATGCGGTCGGCGGCGCGCAGTTCGAGGACCGGGCCGCTCCCGACCGCGGCGTCCGGTTCGACCCACAGCACCCGGGGCGGGGCCATGGCGAACAGCGCAGGGACGGCCACCGGGGTGCCGTCCTCGGGGGGCGAGGCGACCGGTATCGGCGACTCGACCTCCCGCGCGTCGAGGCGGCGGATCACGTCGAGCGTGCCCGCCGTCGCCTGCAGCACCTGCTGCCGGAGGAGACCGGGATCCGGTGGGTCACCGAACGCGGGGATGACCCGGAACGTGTTGACCACACTTCCCGCGTGCGACTGCACCGTCGCGGTGTGGCATCGCAACCCGTTGAGCGCCAACACCCCCGAGGTCGTCGAGAGCAGGCCCGGACCGTCGGGCGCGATGACCGTGACGACCCTCGTGTGCGACCCGGGGACCGCCGCGATGTCGACGTGCACTCCCCCGGCCTCGGCACGGGCCCGCTGGTCGTCGGTGAGCGGCTCCGGCCGATGCAGCTCCTCGCCGTCCATGACCCGCAGGCAGCGCCGGACCAGTTCGGAGATCAACGAGGCCTTCCAGTCACCCCAGACACCGGGTCCGGTCGCGAGGGAATCGGCCTCGGCCAGCGCGGCGAGCAACTCGAGCAGCACGCGGTCGCCACCGAGGGTGTCGACGACGAACTGCGTCGTGGCCGGGTCGTCGGGGTCGCGTCGTGTCGCCGTCACCGGCAGCAGGAGGTGGTGACGCACCATCTCCGACAGCGTCGCGACGTCCTGCGGCCACAGTCCGAAGCGGTTGCCGATCTGGGTGGCGAGCTCGGCGCCGACGATCGAGTGGTCGGAGCCGCGTCCCTTGCCGAGATCGTGCAGCAGCGCGCCGAGCACCAGCAGGTCGGGCCGGGACACGCGGGTGGTCATCGACGACGCGTAGGACGCGGTCTCGACGAGATGCCGGTCGACCGTCCACGTGTGGATCGGGTCCCGCGGCGGGAGGTCGCGCACCGCACCCCATTCGGGCAGCAGCCTCCCCCACAGGCCGGTGCGGTCCAGCGCCTCGATGGGAGCGACCATGTGCCGCCCCGTACCGAGCAGCACCAGCAGGTCGCTGAGAGCCTCGGAAGGCCACGGTTCCCGCAGTTCGGGGGCGTGGTCGGCGAGTCGGTTGAGCGTCGAGGCACTGATCGGCAGACCGGTGCGGGCCGAGGCGGCCGCGACCCGCAGGATCAGCCCCGGGTCCTTGCTGGGGATCGCGTTGCGCGCCAACACCACCTCGCCGGCGTGCTCGACGACGCCCTCGTCGAGCGGACGGCGCACCGGGGAGCGGCGCAGTTTCGCCAGTCCGCGGCGCGGCAGGGCGTTGCCCGCGGTCCGCAACCCGACGTCGACGGAGTAGCTGATGGTGCGCGCGCTGTCGCTGATGACGCGGGCGAGGTCGAAACGGTCGCCGATGCGCAGCGCGGCGCCGATCTCGTCGGCGTCCTGCGCCCGCAGCTGTTCGCGCGGTCGACCGGCGATGCGGTGGAGTTCGGTGCGGATGTCGAGGAGTCGCCCGTAGGCGATCTGCAGGCCGGCGCCGGGTGAGTCGGGCCGGAGGGTGCCCATCCCGTCGGTGAGCTGCGCGGTAGCCAGCGCGCCCAGCATCTGCACGTCGCGCAGGCCGCCGCGCCCGTTCTTCAGGTCGGGTTCGGCGCGATGCGCGATGTCGCCGCTGCGTCGCCACCGGTCGCGGGCGGCCTCGACGAACTGGGGGAAGCGGGTGCGGATGTCGGCGCGCCACTGTCGTCGGACGCCGGAGATCAACAACGTCGACAGCGCTTCGTCGCCGGCGATGTGCCGGGCCTCGAGCAGGCCCAGTGCGGCACTCATGTCCTGCGACGCGACCTGCAGCGCCTGCGGGACCGTGCGCACGCTGTGGTCGAGCTTGATGTGGGCGTCCCACAGCGGGTACCAGAGGCCGTCGGCGACCTCGGCGACCCGCGCGGGGTCCATGTCGTCGTGCAGCAGGATCAGGTCGAGGTCGGAGTGCGGCAGCATCTCCTGGCGGCCCAGTCCGCCGACGGCGACGATCGCGAAACCGCTGTCGGGGCGGATCCCGAGTTCGGCGCCCTTCGTGGTGAGCCAGAAGTCGTGCAGGTCGACGAGCACCTGTCGGAGCCCGGCGGCGTCGTCGCGGTGCGCGGCGTCGCTGTGGGCGAGGAGTTGTCGGCGGGCGGCGACGAGATCCGCGGCGGCCGAGGACGGGACCGGCCCCGATCCCGGCGTGGAGCCGGGGCCGGGGCCGGTCGTGTCGTCGCCGTGGGATCCGGCGCCACCGGAGGTGACGAACGGCACAGGTGTCTGTGCCGCTTACAGCGCGTCTGCGCCGCGCTCGCCCGTGCGGACCCGCACGACCGAGTCCACCGGGGAGACCCACACCTTGCCGTCACCGATCTTGCCGGTACGGGCGGCCTCGACGATGACGTCGACGACCTTGTCGACCGCCGCCTCGTCCACGACCACCTCGACCCGCACCTTGGGGACGAAGTCGACCGAGTACTCCGCGCCGCGGTAGACCTCGGTGTGGCCCTTCTGTCGGCCGTAGCCCTGGACCTCGCTGACGGTCATGCCGAGCACACCGGCCTGCTCGAGTCCGGTCTTGACGTCCTCGAGTGTGAACGGCTTGACGATTGCTGTGACGAGTTTCACGTGCTCATCCCTCCTTGCCGAGAGCGAGACCGCTCTGGCTCAACGCGCTGGTTCCCGAGCTCCCACCGAGTGCCGCGAAGTCGTACGCGGACTCCGCGTGCTGCGACTCGTCGGCTCCCTCGGCCTCCGCTTCGGGATCGATCCGCAGGCCGATGGTGAACTTGATGATCAGCCCGATTATGGCAGTTCCGATCGCCGAGTAGGCGAGCACGGAGAACGCACCCACCGCCTGACGCCACAGCTGGTCGAACCCGCCGCCGTAGAACAGGCCGTCGACCGCCGCCGGGGCCTGGTGCGTGGCGACCAGGCCGACCAGCAGGGTGCCGATGAGACCGCCGACGAGGTGGACACCCACGACGTCGAGCGAGTCGTCGAAGCCGAGCTTGAACTTCAGGCCGACCGCGAGGGCACAGATCGCGCCGGCGACCACGCCGATGACGAGCGCACCGAGCACGTTGACCGACGAACAGGACGGCGTGATCGCGACCAGACCGGCGACCACACCCGAAGCGCCACCGAGCGACGTCGCGTGGCCGTCACGGATGACCTCGACCACGAGCCAGGCGAGCATCGCCGCGGCCGTGGCGACCGTTGTCGTGAGGAACGTCGTGCCGGCGGTGCCGTTCGACGAGGTCGCCGAGCCGGCGTTGAAGCCGTACCACCCGAACCACAGCAGACCCGCGCCGAGCATGACGAACGGGAGGTTGTGCGGACGCATCGGCGTCGTCGGCCAGCCGCGACGCTTGCCGAGCAGGATCGCGAGCACCAGGCCCGCGACACCGGCGTTGATGTGGACCGCGGTACCGCCGGCGAAGTCGATCGCCTTGAGCTTGTTGGCGATCCAGCCACCGTGCTCACCGGTGTAGCCGTCGAAGGCGAAGACCCAGTGCGCGACGGGGAAGTACACGATCGTCGACCACAGCACGGTGAAGGCCGCCCACGCGCTGAACTTCATGCGGTCGGCGACGGCACCGGAGACCAGCGCGACGGTGATGATGGCGAACATCAGCTGGAACATGACGAACACCGACAGCGGAAGGGTGCCGAACAGCGGGATGTTCACCGCGTCGGACGCCTCGGTGCCGGTCGCGGCGTCCGCCGCGACGGCCGCCGCGCCGTTGCCGCTGATGACGCCCTTGAGGCCGAGGTACTGGCCCGGGTCACCGATGACGCCGCCCTTGTCCTCACCGAAGGCGAAGGAGAAGCCGTACAGCGCCCACAACACGGTGACGATGCCCATGGACGAGACACTCATCATGATCATGTTGAGGACGTTCTTGGCGCGCACCATGCCGCCGTAGAAGAACGCCAGACCTGGGGTCATCAGCAACACGAGCGCTGAGCTCGCGAGCATCCAGGCGGTGTCTCCGGCATCCGGGACACCCATTGCGGGGTAAGCCACCAATTCCTCCTCGTGTCACACCGGGTGTCCCGAGGCGGGTCATCCGGCTTCGATCTGCATGGAGGTTGCTATCCGCATGTTTCGGTGGTGGCTATGCCATGTTTCGCGAGTGTGAACGGAACGGCCGCGCAGATTTCGTCCGTGTATCGCCGCAGGTCACGAACACGTTTGTGCGGCTAAGCACGCTGTGGTCGGCCGACGTCAGCCGAGCAGCGCGTCGACGAACGCGGCGGGCTCGAACGGCGCCAGATCGTCGGCGCCCTCCCCCAGTCCGACCAGTTTCACCGGCACGCCGAGCTCGCGCTGCACCCGGAACACGATGCCGCCCTTCGCGGTGCCGTCGAGCTTGGTCAGCACCACGCCGCTGATGTCGACGACGTCTCCGAACACCTTGGCCTGGGTGAGTCCGTTCTGACCGGTGGTGGCGTCGAGGACCAGCAGCACCTCGTCGACGGTGGCCTTCTTCTCCACCACGCGCTTGACCTTGCCGAGCTCGTCCATGAGTCCGGTCTTGGTGTGCAATCGGCCGGCGGTGTCGACGACGACCACGTCGACGCCGTCGGCGACGCCGCTCGCGACGGCCTCGAAGGCGACCGACGCCGGGTCGGCGCCCTCCTTGCCGCGCACGGTGGTCGCGCCGACGCGCTCCCCCCAGGTCTGCAACTGGTCGGCGGCGGCCGCGCGGAACGTGTCCGCGGCGCCGAGCAGGACCCGCCGGCCGTCGGCGACGAGCACACGCGCCAGCTTGCCGACCGTCGTGGTCTTGCCGGTGCCGTTCACGCCGACGACGAGCAGCACGGCCGGGGTCCCGGCGTGCGGCAGCGCGCGGATGGACCGGTCCATGTCGGGCAGGAGCTCGTCGACGAGGACGGTGCGCAACACCTCACGCGCCCCGGCTGCGGTCCGCACCGACGACTCGGCGAGCCCGGTGCGCAGGCGCTCCACGATGGCCGTGGTGGTCGCCGAGCCGAGGTCGGCCGAGAGCAGGAGGTCCTCGACCTCCTCCCACGACTCCTCGTCGAGGTCACCACCGCCGAGCAGCCCGAGGACGCCCTTGCCGAGCGTCGACTGCGACCGCGCGAGCCGTCCGCGCAGGCGGGTGAGGCGGCCCTCGACCGGCTCGATGACGTCGCGCTGCGGGATCCGCTCGTCGAGCGTCGCCGCGTCGTCGGGGACGACGACCTCGTCGGGGGCCGACGGACGCTCCACCACCGGCGGTGTCTCCGGCACCGGTTGCGTGACGGGCGGGGTGTCGTCGACGGGGACGTCGACGTCCGGCAGGGACAGTTCGGTGAACGATCGCTTCGGCGCGTCCCGCGGGACCGACGCGTCGTCCCCGACGCGGGGCTGACCGTCGGTGTCGGTGCGTTCGGGCAGGACGGGCGGGTCGGCGGTCGCCGTGTCGCCGCCCTGGGTGAACGAGAACCCGCCGCCGGCCTGGTACGAGCCCGACCGGTCGACCTCGCGCGGCGTGGTGTCGGTGTCGGGTTCGCGCAGCGACACACGGCGTCGACGGCCGATCACCAGACCGACGACGAGGGCGATCAGCAGGACCGCGACGACCGCGACGGCGATGACGACGATCAGTTCGGTGCTCACCGGATCATTGTGTCAACCGCGACGGGTGGGCGGCGTCAGCGGGCCGCGGCGCCCGTCTCGACGCCGCGCAGGCGCTGGGAGATCACCGTGGTGATGCCGTCGCCCTGCATGCTGACGCCGTAGAGCGCGTCGGCGATCTCCATCGTCGGCTTCTGATGGGTGATGACGATCAGCTGCGACCGTTCGCGGAGCTGCTCGAACAACCGGATCAGGCGCCGCAGGTTCGTGTCGTCGAGTGCGGCCTCGACCTCGTCCATGACGTAGAACGGCGACGGGCGCGCCCGGAAGATCGCCACCAGCATCGCGATCGCGGTGAGCGACTTCTCGCCACCGGACAGCAGCGACAGGCGCTTGACCTTCTTGCCCGGGGGCCGCGCCTCCACCTCGATGCCGGTGGTGAGCATGTCGCCCGGGTCGGTGAGGATCAACCGGCCCTCGCCGCCGGGGAACAGCGTCGCGAACACCTCGACGAACTCGCGCTCCACGTCGGCGTAGGCCTCGGTGAAGACGCGCAGGATCGTCTCGTCGACGTCGGCGACGACGTCGAGGAGGTCACGTCGGGCGCTGCGCACGTCCTCGAGCTGCGTGGAGAGGAAGGTGTAGCGCTCCTCGAGCGCGGCGAACTCCTCGAGCGCGAGCGGGTTCACCTTGCCCAGCGCGGTCAGGTCCTTCTGCGCGGTCTTCGCCCGTCGTTCCTGCGACGCCCGGTCGTACGGCATGGGTGACGGGGCGACGACGATCTCGCCGCGCTCCTTCGCCTGCTCGTACTCGGCCATCTCGAGCGCGGTGGGCGGCAGCGGCACGTCGGGCCCGTACTCGGCAACGAGGTCGTCGGGTCCGATGGACCACGTCTCCATGATCTGCGCCTCGAGCTGTTCCACCCGCAGCGCCAGCTGCGCGCCGGCGACCTCGTCGGCGTGGAGTTCCTCGCGGAGTCCGGCCAGCTCCGCGGTGAGCTCCGCGACGCGGCGCCGGGCGACGTCGAGCTGCGTCGACCGCTGCGTGCGCGCCGACTCGAGACGGTCGCGGATGTCCTGGGCGGTCGCCACCGATCCGCGCAGCCGCCCGTCGATCGCGTCGCAGGCCGCGACCACCGCGGCGGCCACCTCCGCGGCGCGCGCTCGCGCGGCGTTCTGACGTTCGGCGCGGGCGCGGGACTCGCGTTCCGCGGCCGCCGAGCGGCGCAGTTGGTCGGCCCGGCCGCGGATCGACGCGAGACGCTCCTCGGCCGTGCGCAGGGACAGTCGCGCGTCGGTCTCCTCCGCCCGGGCGTCGGCGACCGCGGCCGCCGCTGCCGCACGTTCGGCGTCGGCACCGGTGTCGCTGACGTGGTCGTCGGGGTCGACGCGCGCGGCCTGCAGACGGCGCTCCATCTCGGCGAGTTCGGCGACGGCGGTCGCGCGGTTCGACTCGACCGCCGCGCGTCGCACCGAGAGGCGCTCGGCCTCGCCGTGTGCGGCACGCACGGCCTGTCCGAGGCGGGCCAGTTGCTCGTACACCGCACCGACGGCGGCGTCGGACTCGTGCAACGCGGTGACCGCGTCGTCGGCGGCACGCCGCCGGGCCTCCTGCTCGGCCAGAGCCCCCGACAACGCGGCGGACAGTTCCTCACACCGGTGCCGGGAGATGACGAGATCGGCCTCGGCGGAGTCGATCTCGGCCTGCAGCTCCAGGGCCGACGGTCGCCGGTCCGAGCCGCCGCTGAGCCAGCCGGGCCCCACGACGTCGCCGTCCCGGGTGACGACGAGCAGACGGTCGCCGGTGTCGACCGCGTCGCGGGAGATCCGGGTGGCGACGTCGAGGTCGTCGGCCACCACCGTCGCGGCGAGGACGAGGTCCATCGCCCCTTGCAGGTCGTCGGGGGCGCGCACGAGGTCGGCGATCCACCTCGCCCCGACCGGCAGCGTGATCGTGCGGGCGGGCGTGTGCCGCGGGAGCCCGCCGACGACGAGCGCCGCCCGGCCCGCGTCGGCATCCTTCAGTCGACGCAGCGCGGTGTGGGCCGCACGGTGATCGGTCGCGGCGACGGCGTCCTCGGCGGGTCCGAGCGCGGCGGCGACAGCCGTCTCGTAGCCGGGCTCGATCCGCAGCACGTCGGCGAGGGCGCCCCGGAGCCCGTCGTCGGACTCCGACAGCAGCCACGCGCCACCGTCGCGCCGGCTCAGACCGGTCGACAGCGCGTCGATGCGCGCGGTCAGCGACGCGACCTGCTGTTCGGCGGCGCGTTCGGCGGCCTGCAGTTCGGTGACACGGGCGTTCGCCGCGTCGAGTGCGGCGACGGTCCGCTCGTGGTGCTCGTCGAGGCCCTTCTCCGTCGCGTCGAGTTCGGGGACCCGCGCCTGCACGGCGTCGAACTCACGCTGCGCCTCATCGGCGCGCTGCGCGGCCTCCACGATCGCCTCCGACAGGCGCGTGTCCTCGGCCTCGGCCGACTCCACGCGCGCGGCCAGGGTCGTCACCTGACCCTCCAGCCGCACGAGTCCCTCGCGGCGGTCGGCGACGGCGCGAACGGCGGCCATGTGGGCGCGCTCGGCCTCGCTCGCGACGGACTCCGCGGCCTGCAGCGCGGCGCGCGCGGACTCCAGCGTGGTCTGCGCCTCCTCGACGGCCTCGGTGCGGATGGCCTCGTCCTCCGCGGCAGCCTCGGCCGCGGCGTCGAGTTCGTCGGGGTCGCGTCCCGCCTCGACGACGACCGGCTCGGCGAGGTGCCTCGAGCGCTCCGCGGCCACCCGTCGCGTCGCGTCGATGCGTTCGGCGAGCGCCGACAGACGGAACCAGCTCGACGCGGCCGCCTGCGCGGCGGGTGCGATCGCGGCGACCTGCTCCTCGTGGCCGGTCATCTCGGCCGTCGCGGCGTCGAGCGCGGCGGCGACGGCGTCGGAGCGTTCGCGGATCTGCGCCTCGACGGCGTCGCGGTCGGCACGGGATGCCCGCAGCGTGACGAGGTCGTCGGCGGCGAGGCGCAGTCGCGCGTCACGCAGGTCGGCCTGGACGGTGGCGGCGCGGCGCGCCACCTCGGCCTGGCGACCCAGCGGTTTGAGCTGGCGGCGGAGTTCGTCGGTGAGGTCGGTGAGCCGGGCCAGGTTGGCCTGCATGGACTCGAGCTTGCGGACGGCCTTCTCTTTGCGCTTGCGGTGCTTGAGGACCCCGGCTGCCTCCTCGATGAACGCGCGCCGGTCCTCGGGGCGGGACTCGAGGATCGCCGAGAGCCGTCCCTGCCCGACGATGACGTGCATCTCGCGGCCGATACCGGAGTCGCTGAGCAGCTCTTGCACGTCCATGAGACGACAGGTGCTGCCGTTGATCTCGTACTCGCCGGCGCCGTCGCGGAACATGCGCCGCGTCACCGACACCTCGGAGTAGTCGATGGGCAGCGCGCCGTCGGCGTTGTCGATCGTGAGGGTGACCTCGGCGCGGCCCAGGGGTGCGCGGCCGGACGTGCCGGCGAAGATGACGTCCTCCATCTTCCCGCCGCGCAGCGCCTTCGCGCCCTGCTCCCCCATCACCCAGCTGAGCGCGTCGACGACGTTCGACTTGCCGGATCCGTTCGGCCCGACGACACAAGTGATCCCCGGCTCGAAGCGCAGGGTGGTGGCCGACGCGAAGGACTTGAATCCCTTCAACGTCAGGCTCTTGAGGTGCACGGGGGTAGAGGGTAATCGCCTCGGTGACCACCGGGTGAACGCGACGCGGCCTCGGGCCGCTCTCGTCAGCGCTCGACGAACCCGCTGAACTCGCCCGTCGCGGGGGCGGTGTCGTCGACGACGAGGTCGACGTGCCCGGGCGTATCGCCGCCGCGCAGCAGTTCGAGGAGCCGTGCGGTCGCCTCGGGCGTGCCCTCCGCGGCGACGAGCACCCGTCCGTCCGCCTGGTTGGCCGCGTATCCGGTGAGGCCGAGCTCCAACGCCCGCGAGCGTGTCCACCACCGGAACCCGACGCCCTGGACGTGCCCGTGGACCCAGGCGGTCAGCCGGACCGCGCCTGCGGGGGCGCTCACGGTGTGGGGATGTCGAGGTCGACCGCGGTGCCTGCCTTCAGCGTCCGGCCGACGGTACAGCTGGCGTCGACCGACCGGCGCACGACGGTCAGCAGCCGGTCCAGGGCGGCGGCGTCGAGGTCGGAGAGGTCGAGTTCGAGCGACTCGTGCAGGCGTGGGTAGACCTCGTTGTCTCGGTCGGCGTCGCCGGACACACGGACGGTGGCGGCGTAGTCGTCGCCGAGGCGTCGGGCCAGCGTGGCGTCCGAGCTCATCCCGGTGCAGGCGGCGAGGGCGATCTTCAGGAGTTCGCCGGGGGTGAAGACGCCGTCGACGTCGACCGAACCGACCTCGACGGAGGCCCCGCGCGAGCTGTGTCCGACGTACCGGCGGGTGCCGGTCCGCTCCACCCAGAGCTCGGTGGTGGCGGGTGCGGTGTTCTCAGCGGTCATGCCAGCAGTCAACACGGCCCGCGCGGCGCGGATTCCACTCACACCGCTCGGCTGCGCTGTCAGCGGACGAACCGATAGCCCATGCCCGCCTCGGTCAACAGGTGGCGCGGGTGGGTGGGATCGGGTTCGAGCTTGCGCCGCAGGCCGGCGAGATACACACGGAGATAGTGGGTCTGGGAGTGGTAGGACGGACCCCACACCTCGTGCAACAGCTCCCGCTGTCCGACGAGCTTCCCCTCGTTGCGCACCAGCATCTCCAGGACACCCCACTCGGTGGGCGTCAGGTGCACGGGTTCGCCGCCGCGCGTGACGATCTTCGCGGTGAGATCCACCACGAACGACCCGGCGTCGACGACGGGCACCTCCACCCCGGGTGCGGGTGCCTCGGCACGACGGACCGCCGCCCGGAGCCGGGCCAGCAACTCCTCCATGCCGAACGGCTTCGTGACGTAGTCGTCGGCGCCGGCGTCGAGGGCGTCGACCTTGTCGGCGGAGTCCACCCGCGCCGAGAGCACGATCACCGGCACCGTCGTCCAGCCACGCAGCCCGGAGAGCACGGCCATGCCGTCCATGTCGGGCAGGCCGAGGTCGAGGATCACCACCTGCGGGTCGGTCTGCGCCGCCGCGCGCAGTGCACCCGCGCCGGTGGACGCGGTGGTGACCTCGAATCCCCTCGCCCGCAGATTGATCCGCAGGGCACGCAGGATCTGCGGCTCGTCGTCGACGACGAGCACGCGCACGGGCTCAGGTGCCGGAGGCTGCGACACCGTGGGCTTCCTCTCGCTCGCGGGACGCGGCGGTCCCGTCGGTCACGTCTGTGGTCGCGTCGGCGGGCAGGTCCACCACCATCGTCGACCCACCGCCCGGCGTCTCGACCACCTCGAGCTGCCCGCCCATGGCCTCGGTGAACCCCGACGCCACCGAGAGCCCGAGCCCCACACCGGAACTGGAGTTCTGGTCGCCGAGGCGGTGGAACGCCGCCAGCACCGCCGCACGGTCACCCTCGTCGATGCCGATGCCGTGGTCGACCACGAGGACCCGGACCCGCCGCGACGCGCTCGTCGTCGTGTCGTCGACGTCGCCGATCGGCTCGTCCGGTTCGGCCCGCACCGTCACCGTCGCGTCGCCGGAGTGCCGCAGCGCGTTGTCGATGAGATTCGCCAGGACCCGTTCCAGCAGCACGGGATCGGCCCACACCAGGACGTGTCCGCCGTCGACCCGGACCCGCTCGGTGGCGGTGGTCGCGTAGCTGGCCATCCCGACGAGCACACGACCGACCACCTCGCCGAGGTAGACGTGCCGCATCTGCGGGCGCACGACGCCGGCGGCCAGACGCGACGAGTCGAGGAGGTTGCCCACGATGGCGGTGAGGTGGTCGGTCGACTCCTCGATGGTGGCGAGGAGTTCGGCGGTGTCCTCCGGCGAGAACGACACGTCGGTGCTGCGCAGGCTCGACGCCGCGGCCTTCACCGCCGCGAGCGGGGTCCGCAGGTCGTGGCTGACGGCCGAGAGCAGCGCGCGCCGGAGCTTGTCGGTCTCGGCGAGCGCGCGTGCCTCCGACGCAGCCTCGGCGAGCCGACGACGTTCGACGACGCCGGCCGCCTGCGTGGCGACCGCCGTCAGCACCCGACGGTCACGGCCGGTCGGTGCGGGTCCGCGCAGTAGCATGGCGTACTCCCCCGACGCGACGGTGCACACGGTGTCGGCGTCCCCGGGCCGCGCCGCGGGATCGGTCCCCACCGCGTTCTCGACCACCGGGAGCGAGCCACCCAGACGCACCACCGAGACCGCCGTCTGGCCGAAGGTGTCGCGCACGAGTTCCAACAGGGTGGTCGGGCTGGTCCCGGAGAGCACGGCCCCGGCGAAGGTCGTCAGCAGTTCCGCCTCCGCGGCCGCCCGGGACGCCTCGCGGCGGCGCCGGGAGGCGGAGTCCACGAGAGCCGCCACCGCGATCGCGACCACCAGCATCACGAGGATCGTCGAGGCGTTCTCGGTGTTGTCGATGGTGAAGCTGTAGCGGGGGTCGGTGAAGAAGTAGTTGAGCAGCAGGCCGGAGACGATGGCGGTGAGCGCCGCCGGGGCGACGCCGCCGAGCAGCGAGATCGCCAGCACCACCAGGAAGAAGACCGCCGTCTCGGTCGCGAACCCCATCCACTTGTCGGCGAAGTACATGACCACCGCCGCCGCGGACGGCACGAGGACCGCGAACACCCACGTCAGCGGTCGACGGAATCGGCTCTGCCGGATGTCGAGCAGGTTGCGGCGGGGCGCCTGATCGTGGGTGACCATGTGCACGTCGATCTTCCCCGACATCCGCACCACGGCCGCGCCGGTGCCCTCGGAGACCAGCCGCTGCCACCGCGACCGGCGCGAGGTCCCGAGCACCAGCTGGGTCGCGTTCACGCCGCGGGCGAAGTCGAGCAGTGTCTCGGCGATGTCGTCGCCGA
Source organism: uncultured Williamsia sp. (assembly GCF_947494875.1). Taxonomy (GTDB): domain Bacteria; phylum Actinomycetota; class Actinomycetes; order Mycobacteriales; family Mycobacteriaceae; genus Williamsia_A. The sequence continues at coordinate 123,492 of NZ_CANLWM010000005.1, read as the reverse complement.
CGGCGGTGTGGATGCGCGCCCCGACACCCTCGGCGAGGTCCTTCAGCGAGGGCAGCTCGCCCGACAGGCGGTCGAGGAGTCCGTCACCCCGCACGACGTGCACCGCGATGAGCTCCGCGCTCGACCGCGACGCGATGCGGCTCGCGCGTCTGAGCAGCGTCGCCGACTCAGCACCGCCGGTGACGGCGACCACGACGCGCTCCCGGGTCTCCCAGGTCGCGGTGATGGCGTTCTGGGCGCGATAGTCGGCCAGCGAGTCGTCGACGCGGTCGGCGAGCCAGAGCAACGCGAGCTCGCGCAGCGCGGTGAGGTTGCCCTGCCGAAAGTAGTTGACCAGGGCACCCTGGATGCGATCGCCCTTGTAGACCTTGCCCGCGGCGAGGCGTCGTCGCAGCGCCTCCGGGGCGATGTCGACGAGCTCTATCGAGTCGGCCGCGCGGACCACCTCGTCGGGCACGGTCTCGCGCTGCGTCACTCCGGTGATCTCGGCGACGACGTCGTTGAGGCTCTCGAGGTGCTGGATGTTCACCGTCGAGAGCACGTCGATCCCGGCGTCGAGGAGGTCGCGGATGTCCTCCCATCGCTTGGGGTTCCGCATCCCCGGGGCGTTGCTGTGGGCCAACTCGTCGACGAGCACCACGTCGGGTCGGCGCGCGAGGACGGCGTCGACGTCGAGTTCGTGCAGGACGGTGCCGCGGTGCTCGACCGGCCGGGTGGGGACCGTCTCGATCCCGTCGGCCATCTGCGCGGTGGCGCTGCGCCCGTGGGTCTCGACTATGGCCGCGACGACGTCGGAGCCCTCGACGAGCAGCGTCTTGGCCTGGGCGAGCATCTCGTAGGTCTTCCCGACGCCGGGTGCGCAGCCGAGGAAGATCTGCAGCGTCCCGCGACGCTCGGCGTCCCGGGGCGGTGCGGTCGGTGCGGACACCGCCTGATCTTCCGCCGTGTCACTCATGCCGCGCTACCCGCACCTGCCCGCGGTGAGGCCGAGACCCCGGTTCACGCCGAGCACGTTCACGGTCGGTTGCCCGAGGAAGCCCAGCTGGCGGCCAGAGGTGTTGGCCGCGATCACCGCGCGCACCTGGTCCTGCGACTTCCCGGTGACCCGTGCGATGCGCGGCACCTGGATGGCGGCGTACGCCGGGCTGATGTCGGGGTCGAGGCCCGAGCCCGACCCGGTGACCGCGTCGACCGGGACACGGTTCGGGGCGACACCCTCGCGGGCGGCGATGGTCGCCCGGCGTTCGGTGATCCACCGGGCCAGCTTCGCACTCGACGGTCCCTGCTGGCTCGCCGCCGACGCCGACGGGTCGCCGGGCGCGAACGGGTCGTCGTCGGAGCCGACGACGCGGGCGTGCAGGTACGGGTCCGGAGCGCCCGTCGCGGGGCGGGGGTCGATGCCGAGCAGCGCGGAACCGACCTCGCAGCCGGCACGGTCGGTCACCCGGGACCCCTCGGGACCGCCGGGCGCGATGCGCGAGACACCCCACACGACGGCGGGATACGCGATCCCGACGACCACGGTGAGTGCGACGAGGACCGCGAGGCCCACCAGGGCCTGACGGAGCACCTGCTTGAGGACGAGCACCACTACCCCATTCCCGGGATGAATCGGACGACGAGATCGATGAGCCAGATCCCCACGAACGGCGAGATGACACCGCCGACGCCGTACACGAGCAGGTTGCGACCGAGCAGGCGTGAGGCCGACGACGGCCGGTACGCCACACCCCGCAGCGACAGCGGGATCAGCGCGATGATGATGAGCGCGTTGAACACCACCGCCGAGGTGATCGCCGACTGCGCCGAGTGCAGCCGCATGATGTTCAGCCCGTCGAGCTGCGGGTAGATGCCGCTGAACAGGGCGGGCAGGATCGCGAAGTACTTGGCCAGGTCGTTGGCGAGCGAGAACGTCGTCAACGCACCGCGGGTGATGAGCAGCTGCTTGCCGATCGCCACCACGTCGATGAGCTTGGTGGGGTCGGAGTCGAGGTCGACCATGTTGCCGGCCTCCTTCGCGGCCGACGTCCCGGTGTTCATCGCGAGACCCACGTCGGCCTGTGCCAGCGCCGGGGCGTCGTTGGTGCCGTCGCCGGTCATCGCGACGAGCTTGCCGTAGGCCTGCTCGGCACGGATGACCTCGAGCTTGTCCTCCGGCGTCGCCTCGGAGATGACGTCGTCGACACCGGCCTCCGCGGCGATCGCCGCCGCGGTCCGGGGGTTGTCACCGGTGACCATCACCGTACGGATCCCCATCGCCCGCAACTGCGCGAACCGCTGCGCCATACCGGGTTTGACGACGTCCGACAGCGCGATCACGCCGAGCACCCGAACCGGGTCCTCACCGCGACGCTCGCCGACCACCAGCGGTGTCCCACCGCCGGTGGCGATCGCGTCGACCTGCTCGGACACCGCGTCGGGGACGGTGGCCCCGGTGGACCGGGCCCAGGAGATCACCGCGTCGGCCGCGCCCTTGCGCAGCGCCAGGCCGTCGGCGAGATCCAGCCCGCTCATGCGTGTCTGCGCGGTGAACGGCACCAGCGTCGCCGAACCGGGCGCGGGACGGATCGCCTCGACGTCGACGCCGTGCGTCTCGGCGCAGAAATCGACGATGCTGCGCCCCTCCGGTGTGTCGTCACCGAGGCTCGATCGACATGCGGCCAGCGCGATCTCGTCCACGGTGACCGCCGGTGCCGGGGCGACGGCCGTGGCCCGGCGGTTGCCGAACGTGATGGTGCCGGTCTTGTCCATGAGCAGGGTGTCGATGTCACCCGCGGCCTCGACGGCACGTCCCGACATCGCCAGCACGTTGCGCTGGACGAGGCGGTCCATGCCGGCGATGCCGATGGACGACAGCAACGCACCGATGGTGGTCGGGATGAGGCAGACCAGCAGGGCGATGAGCTTGATCGGATCCGGCGTCTGCCCGCCGTACTGCTGCACCGGACCGATGGCCACGACGGCGAGCAGGAAGATGATCGTCAGGCTGGCGAGCAGGATGTCGAGTGCGATCTCGTTGGGCGTCTTCTTCCGCGACGCGCCCTCGACGAGCGCGATCATGCGGTCGACGAACGACTCCCCCGGCCGGGTGGTGATCTGCACGACGATGCGGTCGGACAGCACGACGGTGCCTCCGGTCACCGCGCAGCGGTCGCCGCCGGATTCACGGACGACCGGTGCGGACTCACCGGTGATGGCCGACTCGTCGACGGTCGCGATGCCTTCGATCACGTCGCCGTCGCCGGCGATGGTCTCCCCCGCCTCGACGACGATGCGATCGCCGATCGTCAGGTCCGACCCGGACACCTCGACGATCGACCCGTCGGACTCGAGGCGTCGGGCGACCGTGTCGCGCTTGACCTTCCGCAGGCTCTCGGCCTGCGCCTTGCCGCGTCCCTCGGCCACCGCGGTCGCCAGGTTGGCGAACACGACGGTGAACCACAGCCAGAACGCGATGGCCCACGCGAACACCGACGGGCGCACGATCGCCAGGATCGTCGTGACGATCGACCCGACGAACACCACGAACATGACCGGGTTGCGGATCTGCTTGCGCGGGGTCAGCGCCCGGACGGCGTCCGGGAGCGCGGTCACCAGCGACCGCGGCGAGAAGGACCCGCGACCGACCAGTTCGGCCGGGGCCGAATCGGTCTCGGGCATGTCGGTGACGGTCACTGCATCGCCTCCGCGATCGGCCCCAGCGCGAGGGCCGGGAAGAAGGTGAGTCCGGCGACGAGCACCACGGTGCCGAAGAGCAGTCCGCCGAACAGGAGTCCATGGGTGGGCAGGGTCGCCGTCGACGACGGCGAGGGGCGTTGCCGGGCGAGCAGTCCGGCGAGCGCCAGGGTGAAGACGATGGGCAGGAACCGGCCCAGCAGCATCGCGACGGCCAGGGACGTCTGGAACCAGTCGCTGGTGACGGTGAGGCCACCGAACGCGCTGCCGTTGTTGTTCGCGGCGGACGCGAAGGCGTACAACACCTCCGAGTAGCCGTGCACCGACTGCGGCGACCCGGGGTCACCGCTGTTGCCCTGGAACCCGGTCGTCGACGACAGCGTCATCGTGATGCCCGTGCCGACGAGGACGAGCGCCGGCATCACCAGGATCGAGAGCGCGGCCATCGTGATCTCGCGCTGCCCGATCTTCTTGCCCAGGAACGTGGGTGTGCGGCCCACGAGCAGTCCGCCGACGAACACCGCGATCACCGCGAGCACGAGGATCCCGTAGAGACCGGTTCCGACGCCGCCGGGCGCGACCTCGCCGAGCAGCATGTTCCAGATCAGTGCCCCACCACCGGCGGCGGAGAAGCTGTCGTGCTGGGAGTTCACCGCGCCGGTCGACGTCCCGGTGGTGGCGACGGCGTAGAGCACCGATCCGGGGATGCCGAAGCGCTGCTCCTTGCCCTCCATCATCGCGCCGGCTGCCCGTGCTGCCACACCGGTGGTGTGCTGCTCGAAATACGCGGTGATCGCGAAGATCACGGCGAGCAGCGACGCCATCACGCCGAGGATCGTGAGGCCCTGGCGGCGGTCGCGCACCAGTGTCGAGTAGGTACGCGTCAGGCAGATCGGGATGAGCAGGATCGCGATGACCTGGGCGATGTTGCTCAGCGGGGTGGGGTTCTCGAACGGGTGGGCGGAGTTCGTCGCCAGCGAGCCACCGCCGTTGGTGCCGAGCTCCTTGATGGCCTCCTGGGAGGCGAACGGCCCGACCATAGCATGGCCCTGCGACCCGTCGAGGTTGGTGAAGTCGAAGCCGGAGTGGAACGACTGCACCACACCCTGGGTGAGGAACAGGATCGCGAACAGCACGGAGAGCGGCAACAGGATCCGCAGGGTCGCGCGGACGAGGTCGACCCAGAAGTTCCCGATGTCGTCGCCACCGGTCTTCGCGACGATCCCCCGGATGAGCGCGACGGCGACCGCGATGCCGACGGCTGCGGAGAGGAAGTTCTGCACGGCGAGGCCGCCGGCCTGCACGAGGTTACCCATCACGGCCTCGGGGCTGTACGACTGCCAGTTGGTGTTGGTGACGAAGGAGACGGCGGTGTTGAAGGCCATCGCACTCGGCACGTCTGGGCGACCGCCCGACATCGGCAGGACGGCCTGCAGTCGTTGCAGCGCGTAGAGGAACAGCACGCCGACGAGCGAGAAGCCGAGCACGGCCGCGGTGTAACCGACCCAGGTCTGCGGCCGCGATGCGTCGACGCGGACGACGCGATACAGCGCCTGCTCCACGCGGAGGTGGCGGGGTGAGGTGAGGACACGGGCCATGTAGTCGCCCAGCGGCACGTAGGCCAGGGCGAGGACCAGGACCACCACCCCGATCTGGAGGGTGGCGGCGAGTGCGGGATTCACGGCGGCGTCAGAACCTCTCCGGGAACACGAGGGCGGCGACCAGATAGAGCACCAGGGCCGCGGCGATGACGAGCACCGCGACGGTGATGGTGCCGGTGAGCGTCATCGCGACACCCGGGACGCCACGGCCCGCAGCGTCAGTGCGCACAGCGCGAACAGCACGAGGATCGTTGCCACGAAGGCGAGGTCCGCCACGTCGGTCACTCCTGGAGACAGCGCCACCCGGGTCGGGCGGCTCGCATCGGCGATGCTGCCGCGCCCGGGTGGCCCGATCGCCCGCGTTAACGGCCTTTCGACGCGCTGACCTGGGGTCTTGACGAGATCTTCACGGCCGGTGAGACGGCGCGCACGCTATCCTTCGCAGAGCGAACGAGCTGGGTGAGCGGGGTCAGGCCCCACGGGGCCGCGTCTGGCAGCGCGGGCAGCTGAAGGAACTGCGGTTCATGAACTGTTCGCGGCGGATCGGGGTGCCGCAGCGGTGACACGGCTGCCCCTCGCGGCCATAGGCGTCCAGGGACCGGTCGAAGTAGCCCGAGGCACCGTTGACGTTGACGTACAACGCGTCGAACGACGTACCGCCCACGGCGAGGGCCTGTTCCATCACCTCGCGCGCGGAGTCGAGCAGACGGCCGAGGACCCGGGGGCCGAGCGCATCGGTCATCCGGGCGCCGTGGATCCTGCTGCGCCACAGAGACTCGTCGGCGTAGATGTTGCCGACGCCGCTGACGACGGTCTGGTCGAGCAGGGCCCGTTTGATCTCGGTGTGCTTCCCACGCCACGTCGTGACGACCTGCTTGCGGTCGAAGGCGGGGTCGAACGGGTCGCGCGCGATGTGCGCGATCGAGGCCGGGACGGTGTCCGTGCCGCCGTCCGCCGGCGCGACCAACTCGTCGAGGAACCAGCCGCCGAACGTCCGCTGGTCGACGAAGCGCAGTTCGCGACCGTCGTCTAGACCGACGCGGATGTGGAGATGTTTCGGGTCGGGGGTGTCGGGATCGGTGACGAGCATCTGCCCGCTCATCCCGAGATGGACCACCACCGCCATGTCACCGGGCGCGTCGGTCGGGGTCGAGGCGTCCGCGACGTCGAGCCACAGGTACTTGCCCCGACGACGCGCGGCGACGACGCGCGTGCCGGACAGCGCGTCGGCGAGATCGGTTGCGCCCCCGACGTGCCGCCGCACCGATCGCGGGTTGCCCACCGCCACCGACTCGATGACGTGACCGACGACGTGCGCGTCGAGACCGCGCCGGACGACCTCGACCTCGGGGAGTTCGGGCACCTCAGGCGGGAGGCGTCGCGAAATCGCCCGTCACGGCGCCCTGCGACGCCGCACCCGCGTTCGCGGTGAGCGCGGCGTACGCCGCTGCGGCAGCCTTCTGCTCGGCCTCTTTCTTGGTGCGCCCCGACCCCTCCCCGTGACCCTCGCCGCCGACGACGGCGACCGCCGAGAAGACCTTGTCGTGATCGGGTCCGGTGGAGGTGATGCGGTACTGCGGGACACCGAGACCGCGCGCCGCCGTCAGCTCCTGCAAGGACGTCTTCCAGTCGAGTCCCGCGCCGGCGACCGCCGCACGGCTCAGCGACTCGGCGAACAACGCGCGGATCACCGTGCGCGCCACGGCGAAGCCGTGGTCGAGGTAGACCGCGCCGAGGACGGATTCCGTGCCGTCGGCGAGGATGCTCGCCTTGTCCCGACCGCCGGTCATCTCCTCACCGCGTCCGAGGAGGATGTGCCGACCGAGGCCACCCTCCCCCAGGCCGCGGGCGATGTCGGCGAGGGCGTACATGTTCACCACGCTCGCCCGGATCTTGGCGAGTTCGCCCTCCGGGCGGTCGGGGTGGTCGAGGTACAGCTGCTCGGTGACGACGACACCGAGCACCGAGTCGCCGAGGAACTCCAGACGCTCGTTGGTGGGCAGGCCACCGTTCTCGTAGGCGAACGAGCGATGGGTCAGAGCGAGCGTCAACAGGTCGAGGGAGATGGTGACGCCGAGGGCGTCGAGCAGCGGCGCGGGATCCGAGAGGAGCGCCGGCCTGGTCGCGGAGCGGCCGACGACGGACACGTCGTCGGTCATCGCGGACTCCCGGAGCCGTCCCCCGCCGTCGTCGAGCCGTCGTCCGACGGGCCGTCGTCGGCCGTCGTCGCGATGTCCTTGAGCGCCGCCCAGCGCGGGTCGATCACCTCGTGGCCGTGGTCGGGCCCGGCGGCGTCGAGCCGGACACCGCACTCGGAACACAGGCCGGCGCAGTCGGGTCGGCAGAGCGGCGTCATGGGCAGGTCCAGCGCGATGGCGTCGATCACGGCCTGCTCGAGGTCGATGTGGTCGTCGTCGATGCGGTGGACGTCGTCGGCGTCCGACGTCTGGTCGGTCGTGCTGTCGGGGTAGGCGTACAGCTCGGTGAGGAACACGGTGACGGTGTCACCGAGCGGCTCCAGGCACCGCGCACACTGTCCCGCGGTCTCACCGCTCACCGTCCCGGTGACGAGCACTCCCTCGGTGACGGCCTCGAGCTTCAGGTCGAGATCGATGTCGCTCTCGGCCGGGATCCCGATGAGGTCCAGCCCGATGGGGTGGTCGGAGGACACCGTGCGGTGCACCTGGGTCATCGTCCCGGCGCGCCGTCCGAGGGACCGGATGTCGAGGACGAAGGGGGACATCGTCGAACTGGTTCGCTGGTCGGACACGCGCGAAACGATACGTGAATTCGCGAGGTCATCCCACCCGTCACACGCCCGGCATCACGGGCGCGACGGGAGGGGTCATCTCAGACGGCGACGCCGTGCGGGTACTCGCGATCGTGCAGGTCGACGGCGTGGTCGGTGTAGTCGTGGACACCGGCCCCGGTGCGCAACTGCTGACGACCGCGGCTCACCGACCGCATCGTGGTCGTGAGGACCTCCTCGAAGTCGGCGAGCTTGTTGTCGACGTAGACGTCGCACTCGCCGCGCAGACGATCGGACTCGGCGTGGGCGGCGTCGATGATGCGGTCGGCCTCCGACTTCGCGGCGGCCACGACCTCGGTCTCGGACACCAGGCGCTGCTGCTCGGCGATGCCGTCGGCAACGGACTTCTCGTACGAGGCGTTGCCGGACTCGACCATGCGTGCGGCCTCGGCGCGGGCGCGACCGGTGACGGCCTCGAACTCGCGGGCGGCGCCGGCGGCGGTCCGCTTCGCCTCCTCGGTCGCGTCGGCCATCAGGTCGGTGGCGTGCGCCTGCGCCTCGGCGACCATGCGGTCGGCGTGCGACTTGGCCTCGGAGAGGATGCGGTCGGCCTCGGCACGGGCGTGCGAGACCATCGCGTCGGCCTGCGACGTGGCCTCGGCGACGGTGGTGTCGGCGTGCTCGCGGGCGTCGCCGACGAGCTTGTCGCGCTGGTCGAGAACGTCCTGCGCGTCGTCGAGTTCGGCCGGGATGGCGTCCTTGACGTCGTCGAGGAGCTCGAGCACGTCTCCCCGGGGGACGACGCAGCCGGCGGTCATGGGGACGCCGCGCGCCTCCTCGACGATGGCGCCCAGTTCGTCCAGAGCTTCGAACACGCGGTACACGGCTACCTCACTTCGTCCGGGCTGTCGACGCACCACCCGCGATGGGAGGGGTGGTGTCTGTGTGAACAGTGTGCCGTCTGTGACTGGAGTTCCGTGGGAGGCGGCGGGGCGTGTCGGGTGTCAGCGCACCGCGTCGGCGATGGCCTCGGCCACGGGTCCGGGGACATACGGCGACACGTCACCGCCCAGGCGGGCGATCTCCTTCACCAGCGAACTCGACACGTGGGCGTGGCGCGGGTCGCCGAGGAGGAACAACGTCTCCACACCGGCCAGCTCGCGGTTCATCTGCGCCATCGGGGTCTCGTACTGGAAGTCGACGGGCCCGCGGAGACCCTTCACCATGGTGGACAGTCCACGCTGGGCGAGGTAGTCGACGAGCAGGCCCTCGCACGAGTCGACACGGACGCCCGGCAGGTGCGCGGTGCACTCCTCGATCAGCGACACCCGACGGTCGACGCCGAACATGCCCTTCTTCGACGGGTTGACCGTGACCAGGACGACGACCTCGTCGAACCGCTCGGCGCACCGTTCGACGACGAACAGGTGACCGCTGGTGATCGGATCGAACGAACCGGGACACACCGCTGTCGTCATGGCCGATCACGCTAGCAGCGCGAACTCCACGCGGGTGTCCCCGTAACGGCGGTCGCCGTCGGGTTCGAGGCCGTCGGGCCAGGTGGTCGCCGGCGATCGCGCGGAGCGTTCGACGACGACGGTCGCGCGGGGGGCGAGCCATCCGTTCGCGACGAGTCGCGCCGCGTGCTCGTCGACCACGTCCGCGGGAAAGTCGTAGGGCGGGTCGCAGAAGACGAGGTCGAACGCCGCTGCCGGCGCGGACTGGAGGAAGGCGTCGACGCGGCGTCGCACGACCGTCACGACGCCGGTCCCGACACCCACCGATCGCGCGTTGGCGCGGATGACTGCCACCGCCCGCGCGTCGGAGTCGACCAGGGTCGCGTGTCCGGCCCCTCGGGAGACCGCCTCCAGGGCCAGCGCACCCGATCCCGCGTACAGGTCCAACACCCGGGCGCCGTCGAGGTCCAGGCGGGTCTCGAGCATCGCGAACACCGACTCGCGAACACGGTCGGTGGTGGGCCGCGTGCCCGCCGGTGGCGCGGTCACCGGCCGCCCGCCCGCGACACCCGCGATGATCCTCATGCCCCGATTGTGGCCGGTCGTCGGCACGTCGTCGCAGGTGGCGTCGGGTGCGCATCGTGACAGGCTTCACACGGACCCGATATACTGCCCCTTTACCGAGTCCGCAGCCGCTGCCTCGGTCGGCTCGGGTGACATCGCTGTGACCCGTTGTTAACTTGGCTGATGCCATGCACACCGCACAGATGGGCGCGACACTGACCACGACACCGGAAGTCACGTTTCGCCTCCCCGACGTCTCCGACGGGGTGCGGCTCTGGGAGATCGCCCGCGACTCCCAGGTGCTCGATCTCAACTCCAGCTACGCCTATGTGCTGTGGTGCCAGGACTATGCACGGACGTCCGTCGTCGCCGAGGTGGACGGTCGCGTGGTCGGTTTCGTCACCGGCTACGTCCGGCCGCAGGCCCCGGACACCGTCATGGTGTGGCAGGTCGCCGTCGACTCCGACCAGCGCGGTCTCGGCCTGGCCGGCCGCATGCTGAACGCCCTGATGGATCGTGTCGAAGAGGATGCGATCTCGCGGATGCAGACCACCATCAGCCCCGACAACGAGGCATCCCAGCGGTTGTTCACGTCGTTCGCCGAGAAGCGCGGCATGACGATCACCAGCCGCGACTACTTCGCGCCGGAGGACTTCCCGGACTCCCACGAGCCCGAGGACCTTTACACCATCGCGCCCCGCGTCTGAGGCGTCACCGGTGATCGCGTCCGCTCCTGCCGTCGCGGACGTGCCGACCGTCGCGCGTCGCGTCACGCGTGCGCCGGCAGCCGCCGCCGGTCCGTACCGCGGGACGCCGGGAATGCCGCGGATGCGCGATCAGTTCAGATGCCCGAGTCCCGAACCCCGAGTGAGGAACCCCGATGAGCTTTCCCGACGACATCTTCGCCGACCGTGAGTCCGAGGTCCGCAGCTACAGCCGCGGCTGGCCCGCCGTCTTCGACACCGCCTCCGGATCGTGGCTGACCGACCGCGACGGGACGCGATACCTCGACTTCTTCGCCGGCGCGGGCGCTCTCAACTACGGGCACAACCACCCCGTACTCAAGGAGGCCCTCCTCGAGTACATGTCGCGCGACGGGATCACCCACGGCCTGGACATGATGACCGTGGCCAAGGGCGAGTTCCTGCAGACCTTCAGCGACAAGATCCTCACGCCGCGCGGTCTCGACTACAAGGTCATGTTCCCCGGCCCGACCGGTACGAACACCGTCGAGGCCGCGCTCAAACTGGCCCGCAAGGTGACCGGCCGTGAAGCGATCATGAACTTCACCAACGGGTTCCACGGCATGACGCTCGGCGCCCTGTCGGTGACCGGCAACTCGATGAAGCGCGCCGGCGCAGGCATCCCGCTGGTGCACACCACCCCGATGCCGTTCGACGACTACTTCGACGGGTCGGTCGAGGACTTCAGCTGGATGGAACGGATCCTCACCGACTCGGGCAGCGGCTTCAACAAGCCCGCCGGCGTCATCGTCGAGACCGTGCAGGGCGAGGGCGGCGTGAACGTCGCCCGTGCCGAGTGGCTGCGCGGCCTGGCCGACCTGTGTCAGCGTCACGGGATCCTGCTCATCGTCGACGACGTCCAGATGGGCGTCGGCCGCACCGGACCGTTCTTCTCGTTCGAGATCGCCGGCATCACCCCGGACATCGTGACCCTGTCGAAGTCGATCGGTGGCTACGGCCTGCCCATGGCGCTCACCCTGTTCAAGCGCGAGCACGACATCTGGGGCCCTGCCGAGCACAACGGCACGTTCCGCGGCAACAACCCGGCGTTCGTCACCGCCAAGACCGCCGTCGACCACTTCTGGAGCGACGACACCCTGGAGAAGGACGTCCTGCGCAACGGCCAGAAGATCCACGACGTGTTCGCCCGTCTCGCCGACGAGCACGAGGGTGTCTCCACCCGTGGCCGCGGCATGGCGCAGGGACTCGTCTTCGAGACCCCCGAGCACGCCGGGAAGGTCTGCCAGCTCGCCTTCGACCGCCACCTGCTCGCCGAGACGTCCGGCCCGCAGGACCAAGTCGTCAAGTTGCTCCCGCCGCTGACCATCACCGACGACGAGCTCGACCAGGGCCTCGAGATCCTCGCCGAGGCGACCGCACAGGTCGTCTCCTGAGCGACCCGCACGACCCGCACGACCCGCCCGCCCCATCCCCGACACGACAGGAGCACCCGTGATCGTCCGGACCATCGACGAGATCACCGACACCGACCGCGACATCGTCGCCGAGAACGGCAACTGGCGGTCCAAGCGGATCATCCTCGGCGGTGACAAGGTCGGCTTCTCCTACCACGAGACCGTGATCAAGCCGGGAACGGAGAACGAGTTCCACTACGCGAACCACATCGAGGCCGTGTGGTTGATCTCGGGCACCGGGCGACTGCTCGACCGCGAGACCGGCGAGGAGTACCCGCTCGCCCCGGGCACGATGTACCTGCTGGACAAGCACGACCGCCACACCGTGTTCGCGGACACCGAGCTGCGCATGTACTGCGTCTTCAACCCGCCGGTCGTCGGCAACGAGACGCACGACGAGAACGGCGTCTACCCCCTGGTGACAGTCGACGACTGATCGCGGCACAGGCGTGAGCACCGACACCCCCGTCGCGATCGCGCCCGAGGTCGACGAGCACATCGCGGCCGCGGTGACCGCTGCCGGTGGCCGGCTCGTCGATCTCGACGACGCCGAAGTGCTCGTGTGGCTGGGTGGGAACGACGACTTCCCTACGCTGCCCGACGCGGTCCGCTGGGTGGCTCTACGACTCGCGGGGATCGAGGCGTTCATCGACGCCGGGATCATCGACGACCGCCGGCAGTGGACCAACGCGTCCGGCTTCTACGCGGAGAACGTGGCCGAACACGCGCTGGCACTGCTGCTGGCCGGGCTGCGCCGCATCCCCGTCGCCGTACGCGACGGGTGGGACAAGGGCGCCATCGACCCCGCGGTGCGCTCGGTGCACGGATCAACCGTCGGCATCGTGGGTGCCGGTGGGATCGGTCGCTCACTCATCCCCCGATTGCGTGCCTGTGGCGCCCAGGTCATCGCGGTGAACCACTCCGGACGTCCGGTCGACGGGGCGGAGCGGACAGTACCCGCCGACCGAGTCGCCGAGGTGTGGTCACAGGTGGACCACGTCGTGATCGCGGCACCGTCGACGGCGCAGACGCGGCACATCGTCGACGCCGACGCGCTCGCCGCCCTGCCGTCGCATGCCTGGGTGGTCAACGTGGCCCGCGGGACGCTCGTCGATCAGGCCGCCCTGCTCGACGCGGTGCGGTCCGGGGCGATCGCCGGAGCCGCGCTCGACGTGACCGATCCCGAACCCCCGACACCCGACGACCCGATCCTGCACGAACCCGGGATCATCGTGACCCCGCACGTCGCGAACCCGTCGTCGGGGCTGACGCGAACCCTGGCGCCGTGGATCGCCGAGAACCTGCGCCGATTCCGCGCCGGCGACGAACTCCTGTCGACGGTTCGTCCGGGGAGTCGCTGGTGACGTCCGGACCGGTCCGCATCACGGCCACGATGTGATCCGCCGCCCGCCCGTGCGCGCAGTCCGCGTGTGGGTCGGTGTGGGTCCGGTCATGCTCGTCGAAGTGGGAGTTCGTCGAACATCCGCGGCGGAACATGCCGCGCGGGTCGTCGATCACGACCAGCGGGGGGCGCGTGTCCGCGACCGAGACGGGCACACCTCGTCGCCGCCAGTCCTCGTCGAGTGCCTCGTTCTCGCGGGCCGCATCGCCCAGTACAGCGGGGTCCACCCGCCCGACCCACCACGTCCGATCACCGGATCGATACGCGGCCACGGTCGCACACCTCGTCTTGCGCACAGAACTCTTCTCGTGGAACTTTCCCCGTCCCACCCACAGCACACCATCCCGGACGGTCGAACAGATCATTTTCGATAACAAACCCTCTGTTCGGCTTACATGATCGCAACGGCGGATCGCGACGGGGCCCGTCGGTACGCTGGGTGACGATGCGTACACGCCTGCAGGTCGCCTGGACCCCGGGTGACCCGACACCGGTCGACGAGGACCTCGACGCCCGCGTCGCGCAGGCCCACGACCTCCTCGCAGGACGGTCGACCGTGGTGCTGACCGGTGCCGGGATCTCCACCGACTCCGGCATCCCGGACTACCGCAGCCCCGGCGCGGCTCCCCGCACGCCGATGACGATCGACGCGTTCCTCGCCTCGGCCGAGTTCCGTCGCCACTACTGGGCGCGCAACCACCTCGGGTGGCGCCATCTCGACGCCGCGACCCCGAACGCCGGTCACCGTGCCGTCGCCGCGCTGCAGCATCACGGTCTGGTGCGCGGGGTCATCACGCAGAACATCGACATGCTGCACACCAAGGCCGGATCCCGCCCCGTGCTCGAACTCCACGGCTGCTACGGACGCGTCTGCTGCCTGGACTGCGGCTGGCAGATCTCCCGACACCGGCTCGCGGGCGTCCTCGACCCCCTCAACGTCGACTTCACCGCTCGCGTGCGGTCCCGCGGAGCGCTCGACGTCGCCCCCGACGCCGACGTCGCCGTCGACGACACGCGCGATTTCCAGATGATCGACTGCCCCGCCTGCGGTGGAGCCCTCAAGCCGGCGATCGTCTACTTCGGGGAGAGCGTGCCGCGGCCGGTCGTCACCCAGGCCTACGCCATGGTCGACGCGGCCGACGCGCTGCTCGTGCTCGGGTCGAGTCTCACGGTGATGTCCGGGCTGCGGTTCGTCCGCCACGCGCGACGACGCGGCATCCCCGTGGTCATCGTCAACCGCGGGGCCACCCGCGGCGACGACTGCGCCACGCTCAAGATCGACCACCGCTGCGCCGACGTGCTGGAGCGTCTCGTCGCCCGTGTGGCGGCTGACGGCGCACCGACTGCGTCAGCGCGCGGCGACGAGGTCGTCGGCGTGCACCACCGCGCGTCGTAACCCCTCGGGCAGCGACGAGGTCGACCGACCGACCATCTGCTGGACCTCGTCCGCGTCGTACGCCGTCACACCACGGGCTCGCAGCGCTCCGGCGGCGTCGACGATCTCCACCACGTCACCGGCCGCGAACGTCCCCCCGACGGCCACGACGCCGGCCGGCAGGAGCGAGGCCCGGCGCGCGATCGCGGCGGCGGCACCGTCGTCGACGGTGAGGCGCCCACGGGTCTCGGCGGCGTGCCGCACCCAGAAGCGCCGCGCGCTCATCCGTGCCGGTCGGGCGGCGAAGGCCGTCCCCACGTCTGCGGGACCCAGTGCGGCCGAGGCGTTCTCGGCCGCGGCGAGCAACACCGGGACACCCGCGTCGGCGGCGAGCCGGGCCGCGGACAGCTTGGAGGCCATGCCCCCGGTGCCGAGTGCTCCCCCGGACCCCGCGACGACGCCGTCGAGATCCTCCGGACCACCGACCTCCCGGATGAGCGTCGCACCGCCCTTGCGGGGATCGCCGTCGTAGAGACCGTCGACGTCGGAGAGCAGCAGCAGCGCCTGCGCGCCCGCGAGGTGGGCGACCAACGCGGCGAGACGGTCGTTGTCGCCGAACCGGATCTCGTCGGTGGCGACGGTGTCGTTCTCGTTGACCACCGCGACCGCACCGAGGGAGCGCAATCGGTCCAGGGTGCGCTGCGCGTTCGCGTGATGCGACCGGCGCGAGATGTCGTGTGCGGTCAGCAGGACCTGCCCGACGGTGCGCCCGTGTCGCGCGAACGAGGTCCCCCAGGCGTGGGCCAGGGCGAGCTGCCCCACACTGGCCGCTGCCTGCTTGGTCGCCAGATCCGTCGGGCGGCGCCGCAGACCCAGCGGCGCTAGCCCGGCACCGATGGCCCCGGAGGACACGACGATGACATGGGTGCCGGCGGCCATCCGTGCCTCGAGGGCGTCGGCGAGACGGTCGAGGCGGTCGAGGGCGAGCCCGGCGTGCAGGTCCGTGAGCGCCGACGACCCGATCTTGACGACGATGCTGCGGGCCCCGGCGATCTCGCGCCGGACGGCCGAGGTCACCGGATCACCGTGTGTGCGGGCGTCAGTCGTCTCCATCGATGTCCCCGACGTCGTCGAACACGTCGTCGTTGTGGTGACGGCGCGCCTTGCGCGCGACCTTGCGGTCGGCGGCCCCGACGCGGTCGGTGCGGTCGAGGCGGATGTCGGTGCCGCGCCCGGTGATCGGGACGGCGTCACCGCTGGGCAGCGTGGGCTCCCAGTCGAAGGTCACGTCGCCGATGGTGACCGGCGCACCGGGCTCCGCGCCCCGGCGGACCAGTTCGTCCTCCACACCGAGCCCGTTGAGACGATCGGCCAGGTATCCGACGGCCTCGTCGTTGTCGAAGGCGGTCTGCTTGATCCACCGCTCCGGGCGGGTGCCGCGGACGATGAAGCCGCCCGGCGTCGCCGGGTCGGGGACGACGGAGAACCCGGCCTCGTCGACGGCGACCGGCCGGATGACGGGCCGTCGGGCCACGGCCGCCGGCGTGGCCGCACGGTGCTCGGCGACCTTCTCCGCCAACGAGAATCGCAGGCGGTCGAGGCCGACATGGCCCACCGCGGAGATCGTGATCACCGGCCAGCCCCGCTCCTCGAGGTCGGGTGTCACCAGCTCGGCCAGTTCGGCCGCCTCCGGGACGTCGATCTTGTTGAGGATGACGACGCGCGGACGGTCGGCGAGGTCCTGCAACCCGTGGTCGGCCGACAGGGCGGGCGTGTAGGCCGCGAGTTCCGCCTCCAGCGCGTCGATGTCGGAGATGGGGTCCCGGCCGGGTTCGAGGGTCGCGCAGTCCACCACGTGGGCGAGCACCGCGCACCGCTCGAGGTGGCGCAGGAAGTCGAGGCCGAGCCCACGTCCCTGGGACGCACCGGGGATCAGACCGGGCACGTCGGCGATGGTGAACACGCGGGCGCCGGCGGTGACGACACCGAGGTTCGGCGCGAGGGTGGTGAAGGGGTAGTCGGCGATCTTGGGCTTGGCGGCCGACAGCACGGAGACGAGCGACGACTTGCCGGCCGAGGGGAAGCCGACCAGACCGACGTCGGCGACGGACTTGAGTTCGAGGACGAGTTCGCGGGTCTCCCCCTCCTCGCCCAGCAGCGCGAAGCCCGGGGCCTTGCGCGCCTTCGACGCCAGCGCAGCGTTGCCCAGCCCGCCGCGGCCGCCCTGCGCCGCCACGAACTCCGCGCCCGCGCCGACGAGGTCGGCGAGGATCCGGCCGTGCTCGTCGAGGACGACGGTGCCGTCCGGGACGGGCAGGACCAGCGACTCGCCGTGGCCGCCGTCGCGGTTCGACCCGGCACCGGGTCTGCCGTTCTGTCCCCGCGCGTGGGGCCGGAAGTGGAAGTCGAGCAGCGTGTGCACCTGCGCGTCGACCCGGAGGACGACGTCACCGCCGTTGCCCCCGTTGCCGCCGTCGGGCCCGCCGAGCGGTTTGAACTTCTCGCGGTGGACCGACGAGCACCCGTGGCCGCCGTTGCCCGCCGCGGCGTGGATGGTCACGCGGTCGACGAATCGCGACATGCTGGGTGGTCCTGTCCGGTCGGTGGTGTCGAGGGTTGAGGTGTTCGGGAAAAAACCAGGGGCGGGCAGGGTCTCGATGACCTGCCCGCCCCTGGTGGACGTGCGCCGTGTGACGCCGCGCGGTCAGACCTGCGCGGGCGCCGGGACGATGTTGACGGTCTTGCGACCGCGCTTGGTGCCGAAGGCCACCTCACCGGTCTCCAGGGCGAACAGGGTGTCGTCGCCGCCGCGACCGACGTTGACGCCCGGGTGGAAGTGGGTGCCGCGCTGGCGGACCAGGATCTCGCCGGCGTTGACCTGCTGGCCGCCGAACCGCTTCACGCCGAGGCGCTGGGCGTTGGAATCACGACCGTTGCGCGAGCTGGACGCGCCCTTCTTGTGTGCCATGTCGTCGGTCCTCTCGAGACGTCGGGGTTCGGGTGGCTTACTTGACGCCGGTGACCTTGAGCACCGTCAGACGCTGACGGTGGCCCTGGCGCTTGTGGTAGCCGGTCTTGTTCTTGAACTTGTGGATCCGGATCTTCGGGCCCTTGACGTGCTCGACGACCTCGCCGGTGACCGACGCCTTCGCGAGCGCAGCGGCGTCGGTGGTGAGCGACGCGCCGTCGACGAGGAGGGCCACGGGGAGAGAGACGGTGTCGCCGACGGCGCCGTCGATCTTCTCGACCTTGACCAGATCACCCTCGGCGACCTTGTACTGCTTACCGCCGGTCTTGACGATCGCGTACGTTGCCATCGCGAACACCTTCTCACTGTCGTTGTCGTGCGCCCGCGCGGGTGCGCGCCGGCATTCGTGCATGTCGGGGTACGTCCTCGCCGGGTGGTGCGCGTTCCCGCGCGACGCCGACGAGTCGGTGATGCCTCGGGCGCGCGGCGTGCGACGGCGGCAGGATCCGCACAGCACTGTCCGACTCGCGTCGAGGCGACCTGTCGAGGTTACGGGAGTGGCGACGACCGGGTCAAACCGCGGTCGGACCCGTTCCCGCGGACCCCGCTCACTCCTCCACGGGCGGCCCGGCGGGACGGCCCGCGGCCCGGCGGCGGGCGGTCCGACGGACCGCCACGACGGGCGCGTCGGCCTGCTGCGCGGCCACCGTGGTGGTCGGCGTGTGCGAGGTCTCCACAGCGAGGGTGTCCGCGGTGCCCGACACCGGCTCCGATCCCCCGACGGGCGCGGCCGCCGGACGGCGTGCGGCCCGACGGCGCCGCCGAGGGGCCTCGGTGGCGGTGTCCGACGCGGAGGTCTCCACCGCGGCAGTGCCGTCGTCGACGGACGCAGCGGCGGTGGCCTCGACGACCGGCTCGGAGGTGGTGACCTCGGAGGCTGTCGACTCCGCCGGCGTCTCGACGACGGTGGCCGCCGCGGCGTCGGAGACCTGCGACGCAGGGTCCTCCACCGTCACGTCCGCCGCGGGAGCGTCGGGCCCAATCTCGTCGGCCGGGGACTCGTCGGTCCCCTGACCGGCCATCGCGCGGAAGAGCGGGTGCTCGGCCGGGTTGACCTTCTTCGCCTCGCCCTGGTCGGAGGACCCGCCGTCGGACTTCTTGCGTCCCGAGCGGCGTGAGCGCTTGCCGCCGGACTCCTTGCCGGAGTCGTCGCCCCCGCCACCGCCGGCGCCGGACACCTCGACCGGGTTCGCGTGGACGACGATCCCGCGCCCGTTGCAGCAGGTACACGTCGAGGAGAAGGCCTCCAACAACCCGGTTCCCAGGCGCTTGCGGGTCATCTGCACCAGGCCCAGCGACGTCACCTCGGACACCTGGTGGCGGGTGCGGTCCCGGGACAGTGCCTCGGTGAGGCGGCGCAGCACGAGGTCGCGGTTGGACTCGAGCACCATGTCGATGAAGTCGACGACGATCATGCCGCCGATGTCCCGCAGACGCATCTGCCGGACGATCTCCTCGGCCGCCTCGAGGTTGTTGCGGGTCACCGTCTCCTCGAGGTTGCCCCCGGATCCTGTGAACTTGCCGGTGTTCACGTCGACGACGGTCATCGCCTCGGTGTGCTCGATGATGAGCGTGCCGCCCGAGGGCAGCCACACCTTGCGCTCTAGTGCCTTGGTGAGCTGCTCGTCGATGCGGTGCACGGTGAACGCGTCGGGGGCGTCGGCGTGCGGTTTCTCGAACCGGGCCACCCGGTCGAGCAGGTCCGGCGCGACCGACTGCACGTATCCGTGGACCTGATCCCACGCGCCGTCACCGTCGATGACGAGTCGGGAGAAGTCCTCGTTGAACAGGTCGCGCACGACCTTCACGAGCAGGTCCGGCTCGGAGTACAGCACCTTCGGCGCCGACGAGCCGGAGCCCTTGCCGCCCTTGCCGGTCGCGGAGTCCGCGGCGGCCTCGATGCTCTCCCACTGCGCCTTGAGCCGTTCGATGTCGCCCGCGAGATCCTCCTCGCTGACACCCTCGGACGCGGTGCGGATGATGACGCCGGCGTCCGCGGGGACGACCTTGCTCAGGATCTGCTTGAGTCGCTTGCGTTCGGTGTCGGGCAGCTTGCGTGAGATCCCGGTCGACGACCCACCGGGGACGTAGACCAGGTACCGGCCGGCCAGCGAGATCTGTGTGGTCAGGCGGGCGCCCTTGTGCCCGACGGGGTCCTTGCTGACCTGGACGACGACGGGGTCGCCGGGCTTGAGCGCCTGCTCGATCTTGCGGCTGCCGCCGTCGAGGCCCGCGGCGTCCCAGTTGACCTCGCCGGCGTACAGCACGCCGTTGCGTCCCCGACCGATGTCGACGAACGCCGCCTCCATGCCGGGCAGCACGTTCTGCACGCGACCCAGGAAGATGTTGCCGACCATCGACGACGAGGTCGAGGTGGTGACGAAGTGCTCCACGAGGACGCCGTCCTCGAGGACCGCGACCTGCGTGTAGTCCTCGGTCGCGGCGGCGCCGTCGGCCCCGTCGCCGGTGAGCGTCGTGTTCGCCGAGCGTTCCCGTACCACCATGACGCGGTCCACCGCTTCGCGGCGGGCCAGGAACTCGGACTCGGTGAGGATCGGGGGCCGACGACGACCGGCGTCGCGCCCGTCGCGACGGCGCTGCCGCTTGGCCTCCAGTCGTGTCGAACCGGAGATGCCCTGCACCTCGTCGCGATCGCGGGCGCGGGACTTGTTCCGCGGCTCGCGCTCGTGGACGACGGTGTTCGGCGGATCGTCGTCGCCCGCGCTGTCGTCGGAGTCCGCTCCGCCCTTACGGCGACGGCGACGGCGCCGCCTGCGGGTGCCCGAGCCGTTGTCGTCGTCGGTGTCGTCGTCCGAACCCGCATCCGACGACTCGTCGGAGTCCTTGTCGGCCGAGGCGTCCTTCGTCGACTCCTCGTCCCCGGTCGACGGCCGATCGGTGCCCGCCGAGGTCGATTCGGCGTCCTTCGACGGCCGGTCGCCGCCCCGGGTGGCGTCGCCCTCGGTGTCGTCCGACGAGTCGGTCGAGCCGTCACCGTCGTTCTGGTCGCCGCGTCCGCGACCCCGTCCCCGGCGGCCGCGGCGGCGACGCCGGTTCCCGCCCGAGCCGGTGTCGTCGTCGCTGTCGGCGTCGGTCGAGTCGCCGGCAGTCGACGACTCGTCGGCGGTGGCGTCCTCAGTCGATCCGCCACGCTTCGGCTGGTCGTCCCCGGCGTCACCGGCGCTCGGCGCGTCGTCCGCGGCGGGCGCGGCATCGCCGGTGTCGGCCTCCGTCGACTCCGCCTTGGCGGGCCGACGGCGACGGGTGCGACGCACCTCGTCGGGGTCGGGTGGCGGGAGGAAGAGCGGTGACACACCGGGGTCGGCGGCCGGTGCCGCGGGCGCGGTCTCCTCGGAGGCGACCGCGGAGAACAAGGACGGCGCGGGGTCGGCTGTCGCGGTCGGCGCATCCGATCCGGACGGGCCGTCGGCCTGGGGGGAGTCCTCCACCGCGGCGGTCGCCGGGGTGTCTGTCGCGGCGTCGGCAGCCGGGCTGTCCGACGACGCGGCATGGGCGTCGCGGACCGCGACGGCGGCGCTGCGGTCGATGCTCGACTGCGGGCTGCGGGCGCTGATGCCCAGGTCGGCGAGGTGCGCGAGCACCTCGCGACTGGTCAGTCCGATCATGCGGGCGAGGGCGTGCACCCTCATCTTGTGCGGGAAGTCCTGCGCCGGTGACGCGTCGTTGCGATCGTCCGGCGTGCCTGTGTCGGCCACGTGTTCTCCTCGACCCTCGGGCGCATCGTCGGACGCGGCCGCGCGAGGGTTCTCCTGTGTGTCGGTGCGCCGCGGGGGCGCCCGAGTTTGTATGGTCTCGCGTCGCAGGCGGCCGGGGGTTTCTCCGGTCTCCGTGCGACACCTGGTGTGGCGAAGCCAGACCTGCCGACCCTCGGTGCCACACCTGCGGTGTGAGCGGCGGATGCCGCGGTGCCCGATGGTCCGCGGTGAACTGGGCTGATCACCGTGCGTCGGTCGACGATGTGTCGTCGGCGACACTGCGAGTATCCCACACGCGTCACACGCCTCGACGCATGCCCGAGATACGACACGGCCCGCCGGGAGACATCTCCGGGCGGGCCGCGTGCGGCGGACGGGTGGTGTCAGCTCAGGCCGGGGAACCAGAGCGCGATCTCGCGCTGTGCGGACTCCGGCGAATCGGAACCGTGGACCAGGTTGTTCTGCGTCTCGAGGGCGAGGTCGGCGCGGATGCTGCCGGTGGCCGCCTTCTCGACGGGATCGGTGCCGCCGGCGAGCTGACGGAACGCCGCGATGGCCCGGGGGCCCTCCACCACTGCGGCCACCAGCGGGCCGGAGGTGATGAACTCGAGCAGTGAGCCGAAGAACGGCTTGTCCTCGTGTTCGGCGTAGTGGCCGCGGGCGACCTCGTCGGTCGCGGTGCGCAGGTCGAGGGCCACGATGCGCAGGCCCTTGCGCTCGATGCGGGAGATGATCTCGCCGACGAGTCCGCGGGCGACGCCGTCGGGCTTGATGAGAACCAGAGTCCGTTCAGTCACGGCGACACCCTAGCGGGCAGAGGTGCACGCGCCGCGACTCAGTCGCAGTACTGCCCTTCGACGGGGAAGAACCCGTAGTTGAACAGGTTCCCGTCCTTAGCCCGTGGGTCGACCACGACCTGCACGCAGCCGCCGGGCGATGTCAGAGCCTCGTCGACGGTCGCGTCGAACCGCGCCGCCAGGGCGAGGTTCGCCGCGCGGTACTGAGCGGGGACCGGGATGTCGGCGATGAAGCGGGCGAGGTCGATCGAGTTCGCACGCACCGTGAGGTCGTGCGTGGCGAGGTAGGAGTACTCCTGCGACGACACGGGCACCGGCGGGCCCGGCGGGACGACGACCACCTCGTCCTGAGCGCCGGCCACCCCGGATCCGAGTCCGGCCGCGATGATCCCGGAGACTGCCGCGGCGACTCCGGCGGTGCGGACGAGGGCGGTGATGGTGCGCGCCGACTGCATGGGGTGGGGTGTCCTCTCGGTCGTCCGACGACCCCGGGTGCTCGGGTGTGCGGGGTCGTCCGTGATCGTGTCAGGCGGGGACGGTGCCGTCATCTCCCGCGAGCGGTCCGGGAGGTCACGAATCGGACACGTCTGGCCGCGCCACCGGTCCGTCGCCGTCGAGAGGCTCCTGGCCGAACAGTCGCCCCTGCGCCATCCGCTTCGCGACGTCGCGCTTGATGTAGAGGATGTAGAGCCACACCAGGCCGAAGACGATCCCGACGGCCCCGATCGACCAGTGCACTGCGAACCCCGCGACGAGCACCACCTGCAGCAGGAGGTCGTAGCCGAGTGCCCACGAGCGGCCCTGCAGTCCGGAGCCGAGGATCATCGCGACGGTCACGACGAGCAGATAGGTGGTGGACACGGCGGTGAGACCGCCGCCCACCTTGGCGACGATCGGCAGGGCGAGCAACACGACGATCGCCTCGAGGATCAGCGTCCCCGCCATGACACCGCGCAGGCCGCGCCAGGGATCGTTGGCGGGCGGCGAGAAGCGGGGAGTCGGCTCGCTCATGCCGGGTCCTTCCCGAAAAGGGTGCGGGCTGCGCCCGCTGTGACCACCGAACCGGTGATCACCACGCCGACCCCCGACAGCCCCGCGTCGGAGTCGTCGTCGACCTCCTCGGCGGCGATGACCGCGGCCTCGACGGCGTCGGGGAGGAACTCGCGCACCTGGACGCGATCCTCACCGAAGACGGTCGCCGCGAGATCACCCAGGGTGTCGGCGTCGAGCGCGCGCGGTGAGCCGTTGTTCGTGACGATCACCTCGTCGAGAACGGGCTCCAGGGCGGTCAGCATCCCGAGGACGTCCTTGTCGCCCATCACGCCGACGACGCCGACGAGACGGCGGAAGTCGAACTCCTCGGTGAGGCCGCGCGCGAGGGCCGCCGCGCCGTGCGGATTGTGGGCCGCGTCGAGGAACACCGCCGGCGCGCTGCGCACACGCTCGAGCCGACCGGGGACGGTGACGGCAGCGAAACCCGCACGCACGGCGTCGATGTCGAGCTGCCGGTCGGCGCCGGCGCCGAAGAACGCCTCGACCGCCGCGAGCGCGAGCACCGCGTTCGCGGCCTGGTGCGCACCGTGCAGCGGGAGGAACACCTCGTCGTACACGCCGCCGAGACCCTGCAGCGTGACCATCTGCCCGCCGACCGCGGTCCGCCGCTCGAGCACCCGGAACTCCGAGTCCTGTCGGGCGACCACCACGTCGGTCTCGGCGACGCGCGCCATGAGCACGGCGGCCGCCTCCGGTTCCTGGGTGGCGAGGACGGCGATCGGGTCGACCGGGACGATGTCGTCGACGGCGGGTTTGATGATGCCCGCCTTCTCCCCCGCGACCTTCGTGAGCGTGTCGCCGAGGTAGTCGGCGTGGTCCATCGCGATCGGCGTGATCACCGCGACCGACGGCTCGATGACGTTGGTGGCGTCCCAGGTGCCGCCCATCCCGGTCTCGACCACCGCGACGTCGACGGGCGCCTCCGCGAACACGGCGTAGGCCATGGCGGTCAGCACCTCGAACTTGCTCATCCGGGGACCGCCCGCACCCACCGACGAGTCGTCGACCATCGTCACGTAGGGCTCGAGGTCACGGAACGCGTCGACGTACTGCCGCGGGGTGATGGGTCGTCCGTCGACCGCGATGCGCTCGGTCGCCAGCTGCAGATGCGGGCTGGTGATCCGGCCAGTCCGCCGGTGCAGCGCGGTCAGCAGCGCATCGATCATCCGCGTGACCGACGTCTTGCCGTTCGTCCCGGCGATGTGGATCGACGCATAGCCGCGCTGCGGGGAGCCCAGCAGGTCCATCAACGCGGCGATCCGGTCGAGCGACGGCTCGATACGGGATTCCGGCCACCGCGTGTCGAGTTCGTTCTCGACCTCGGCGAACTCGGCCAGGTCCTCGGGGGTCGGCACGCCCGGGACGCCCGACGGCTCGGTCACGAGCCGCCCATCGCCGCCAACGCCGCACCGAGACGGTCGATCTCGGCGAGCGCCAGCTCGTTGCGTTCGCGGATGCGGGCGACGACGTGATCGGGCGCCTTGGCGAGGAACTGTTCGTTGCCGAGCTTCCCGCTCGTCTGGTCCCGCTCCTTCTCCGCGGCCGCGAGATCCTTGGCCAGACGACGCTTCTCGGCCTCGACGTCCACGGTGCCGGAGGTGTCGACCGCGACGCGGACGGTCTGCGCGCCGACACGCACCTCGAGGGTCGCCGTCGCCGAGAAGTCGTCACCCTTGGCGTCGAGTCGGGCGAGGGTGTCGACATAGGGCGCGAGCGTCGCGAGCCCCGCCGCGTCGAGTCCGTCGATGTCGGCCGGGACGCGCTTGCCCGGCGGCAGACCCTGGTCGCTGCGGAACCGTCGGATCTCCGTGATCAGGTGCTGGACCGCCGAGATGCGTTCGGTGGCAGCCGAATCGGCGTCGTCGCGGGCACCGGTGGGCTGCGGCCAGGCCGCGAGGGTCACCGTCTCGTGCCCGGTCAGCGCGGTCCACAGCACCTCGGTGACGAACGGCATCACCGGGTGCAGGGCACGCAGCAGGGAGTCCAGGACACGGCCGAGGACCAGCGCGGTGGTCTGCGCGGCGTCGCCGGACACCTGCACCTTCGACAGCTCGAGGTACCAGTCGCAGAACTCGTCCCAGGCGAAGTGGTAGAGCGCCTCGCAGGCCCGGGAGAACTCGTAGGACTCGAACCCGGCGTCCGCCTCGGCGAGCACCTCGTCGAGGCGACGGAGGATCCACCGGTCGGCGTCGGTGAGGTCGGCGTCGGACGGGATCTCGCCCACGCGAGCGCCGTTCATGAGCGCGAAGCGGGTCGCGTTGAACAGCTTCGTCGCGAAGTTGCGGCTGTCCTGGGCGTTGGTCTCACCCACCGAGAGGTCCGCCCCGGGGCGTGCGCCGCGCGCCAGCGTGAACCGCAGCGCGTCGGCACCGTAGCGGTCCACCCAGTCGAGCGGGTCGATGCCGTTGCCCTTCGACTTCGACATCTTGCGGCCGTGCTCGTCGCGGACGAGTCCGTGGAGGAACAGGTGATGGAACGGGACGGGGGCGTCGAAGTCCAGTGACTTCCCGACGTAGGTGCCGAACATCATCATCCGGGCCACCCAGAAGAACAGGATGTCGTAGCCGGTGACCAGGACACTGGTCGGATAGAACGTCCGCAGGTCGGTGGAGTCGTCGGGCCAGCCGAGGGTGGAGAACGGCCACAGGCCCGAGGAGAACCACGTGTCGAGGACGTCGGGATCCTGCTCGTAGCCGACCGGCGGTTGCTCGTCGGGGCCGACGCACACCACGTCGCCGTCGGGGCCGTACCAGATGGGGATGCGGTGGCCCCACCACAGCTGCCGGGAGATGCACCAGTCGTGCATGTCGTCGACCCAGGCGAACCAGCGGGACTCCATCGACGCCGGATGGATCTGCGTCGAACCGTCGCGCACCGCGTCGCCGGCCGCCTTCGCCAGCGACTCGACCCGCACCCACCACTGCATGCTCAGGCGCGGCTCGATGGGCTCTCCGCTGCGCTCGGAGTGACCGACGCTGTGGACGTAGGGGCGGACCTCCTTGACGATCCGGCCCTGCTCGGCGAGCGCCTCGCGCACCGCGACCCGTGCCTCGAACCGGTCGAGACCGTCGAAACGTGTTCCGGTGTCGGCGATCCGGCCCGTGGCATCCATGATCGTCGGCATCGGCAGCCCGTGACGCTGACCGATCGCGAAGTCGTTCGGGTCGTGGGCGGGCGTGATCTTCACTGCGCCCGTGCCGAACTCGGGGTCGACGTGTTCGTCGGCGATCACCGGCACGGTGCGCTCGAGGAAGGGGTGCGGCAGCTCGGTGCCGACGAGGTCGCGGTAGCGGTCGTCGTCGGGGTGCACCGCGATGGCGGTGTCGCCGAGCATCGTCTCCAGACGTGTCGTGGCGACGACGATGTGCGGCTGTGCGTCGCCGGTCGACCCGTACCGGAAGCTGACGAGCTCACCCTCGATGTCGCTGTAGGACACCTCGATGTCGCTGATGGCCGTCTGCAACACCGGCGACCAGTTGACGAGTCGTTCCGCGCGATAGATGAGGCCGTCGTCGTACATGCGCTTGAACACGGTGTGCACCGCGCGCGACAGCCCGTCGTCCATGGTGAAGCGCTCGCGCGACCAGTCGACACCGTCGCCGAGACGGCGCATCTGCGCGCCGATGTCGCCGCTGATCTCCTCCTTGGCCTCCCACACGCGGGCCAGGAAGCGTTCACGTCCCAACGTGTGGCGGTCGGTGCCCTCGGCGGACAGCCGCTTCTCGACCATCGCCTGCATGGCGATCGCGGCGTGGTCCATGCCGGGCAGCCACAGCACCTCGTAGCCCTGCATGCGACGGCGACGGCTCAGCGCGTCCATGAGGACGTGTTCGAACGCATGGCCCATGTGCAGCGACCCGTTGACGTTCGGCGGGGGGATGACGATGGAGAACGGAGGCTTGCCGCTGTCGGGGTCGGCGGTGAAGGCGCCGCTGTCCACCCAGCCGTCGTAGATGCGCGCCTCGTGCGCACCGGGCTCCCAGCTCGCGGGCAGCGTGGATCCGTCGGGGGTCCTCGGGGCGGTCTCGGGGCTCGAACTCACCGTTCGAGTCTAGGGAATGGCGATCTTGTCCCTGCGCAGCCGGTGCACGTCCTCGGGAGCGTTGACGTTCGTCAGCCACGTCGGGTCGCTGACGCCGACCCGGTGCACGGTCATCCCGTCGAGTGCGGCGAGCAGGCGGCGTTCGCCTCCGGCGACCAGTTCGGCGAGGCGCGCGGCGCAGGATGACCGGTAGACCGCGGCGAGCGGGTGCTGGCGGGTGGCGTCCTCGGCGATCACCGCCTCGTCGTCGGGACCGAGTCCGGCGACGAGCTCGTCGACGAGTTCCGCCCGCAGCAGCGGCATGTCGGTGGCGCAGACGAAGACGACGGGCACACCGTTGCCCGCCGCGTCGGTGAGTCCCGCGGCGAGAGCCCCGAGGGGTCCGGTGCCCGGGTCCTCGTCGGTGACCCAGCGCAGTCCGGGCTCGTCGCCGAAGGCGGCGTACGCGGGCGAGGCCGTCGCCGCGACAACCGTGATCGGATCGCATCGTCGTCGCAGTTCGGTCACGATGCGCGTGAGCATCGGTTGTCCGCCCAGGTCGAGGGCCGCCTTGTCCTCCCCCATCCGGCGCGAGGCGCCTCCCGCGAGCACGATCCCGGCCAGTGGTTGCGACATCGGTCGAGTATCGCGTGACGGGGCCCGCCCGCGGGGCCACTATGGGGAACATGACGACAACCGGTTCCCGGCAGGACATCCCCGGGGACGGCTACCCCCCGGCCACCCCGCCCCGCCCCGCCGCCCCCGAGACCACGGTCGCCGAACCGGAGGAGACGTCGGTCCACGACGTCAAGACCTACGCCGCCGGCATCCCCGCGGTCGCCGTCTCCATGCAGCGCGGCTTCACCCAGATGGGCCCGTTCCGGACGGCCAAGACGTTCCTGGAGCTCAACCAGCGCCACGGTTTCGACTGCCCCGGTTGCGCGTGGCCGGAGAAGCCCGGCGGGCGCAAGCCGGCGGAGTTCTGCGAGAACGGCGCCAAGGCGGTGGCGGAGGAGGCGACGCGACGCACCGTCACGCCGGAGTTCTTCGCCGCGCACCCCGTCGAGGCGCTGCGCGAGCGCAGCGAGTACTGGCTGTCGCAGCAGGGACGCATCACGCACCCGGTGATACTGCGCGAGGGCGCGACGCACTACGAGCCCATCGACTGGGACTCCGCCTACCGCGTGATCGCCGACGAACTCTCCGGTCTCGACGATCCCGACCGCGCCGTGTTCTACACCTCGGGCCGGACCAGCAACGAGGCCGCGTTCGTCTACCAGCTGTTCGCGCGGTCGATGGGCACCAACAACCTGCCCGACTGCTCGAACATGTGCCACGAGTCGTCCGGTCACGCCCTGTCGACCACGATCGGCATCGGCAAGGGGTCGGTCACCGTCCTCGACATCGAGAACGCCGACCTCATCGTCATCGCCGGGCAGAACCCGGGGACGAACCATCCCCGGATGCTGTCGATCCTGGGTGACGCCAAGCGCAACGGCGCGACGATCGTCGCGGTCAACCCGATGCCCGAGGCCGGGCTCATGCGCTTCCGCGACCCGCAGCGCGTCGGCGACATCCTGTCCGACGGCACCGACATCGCCGACGAGTTCCTCCAGGTCCGCCTCGGCGGGGACATGGCCCTGTTCCGTGGACTGGCCGCCCTGCTGCTCCGCGACGAGAAGCGTTCGCCGGGAACGGTGTTCGATCACGACTTCCTCACCGAGTACTGCGACGGCCTGGACGAGTACCTCGCCGCTGTCGAGCTGACCGACCTCGACGAGGTGCTCGAGGCGACCGGTCTCACGATGGCGCAGCTGGAGAAGCTCGCCGAGCTGTGGGAGCGCTCCGAGCGCACCATCGTCTGCTGGGCGATGGGTCTCACACAGCACAAGCACGCGGTGGCGACCATCGAGGAGGTGTCGAACGCGCTGCTGCTGCGCGGGATGATCGGCAAGCCCGGCGCCGGCGTCTGCCCGGTGCGCGGCCACTCGAACGTGCAGGGCGACCGCACGATGGGCATCTGGGAGCAGATGCCCGAGTCGTTCCTGTCCGCCCTCGACGCCGAGATGGGCATCGTCAGCCCCCGCGACCACGGCTGGGACGTCGTGGACTCCATCCGCGCCATGCGGGACGGCAAGGTCGACGTCTTCATGTCGATGGGGGGCAACTTCCTCTCCGCCACACCGGACACCGCCGCGACGCGCGCGGCGCTGGAGAAGTGTCGCCTCACGGTGCAGGTGAGCACCAAGCTGAACGCCTCACATCTGACCGGTGGCACCACACATCTGATCCTGCCGACACTCGGCCGTACCGATCGCGACATCCGCGGCGGGAGGAAGCAGCAGGTGTCGGTCGAGGACTCCATGGGGTCGGTGCACCTGTCCCGCGGGTCGCTGCGTCCGTCGAGCGATCAGATGCGCAGTGAGGTCGGCATCGTCTGCGAACTGGCGCACGTCATGTTCGGCGCCGACCACGCCGTCGACTGGCTCGGCCTCGCCGACGACTACGACCGCATCCGCGACCACGTGTCGCGGATCGTCCCGGGGTGCGAGGACTTCAACACCCGCGTACGCCAGCCCGACGGTTTCCTGCTGCCGCACCCGCCGCGCGACGCGCGCGAGTTCCCCACCGAGTCCGGTCGGGCGCAGATCACGACCAACGAGCTGGTGTGGTTGCCGACGCCGCCCGGACGGCTGATCATGCAGACGCTGCGCAGTCACGACCAGTACAACACCACGATCTACGGCCACGACGACCGTTATCGCGGGATCAAGGGCAACCGGCGCGTGGTCATGGTCAACCCGTCGGACATCGAGGCCATGGGTCTGGCTGCCGGACAACGGGTCTCGATCATCTCCGAGTTCGAGACGGACAACGGAGTCGAGGAGCGACGGGTCGACGACTTCGTCGTCGTCTCCTACCCCACCCCACCCGGCAACGCCGCCGCGTACTACCCGGAGACCAACCCGCTGGTCCCGCTGGACTTCGTCGCCGCGAAGTCGAACACCCCGGTGTCGAAGGGCATCACCGTGCGGCTCGTCGCGGCCTGATGGGGCGCGTCACCACCCGCGCCCGCGTGAGGCGTATCCGCCCGACGGGCGAGTCGACACGGGCCGACACCCTCGCCGTCGAGGAACCGCTCGAGATGCGGGTCGGTGGGACGCCGTTGACCGTCACGATGCGGACGCCGGGCGCCGACGTCGACCTGGTCCACGGTTTCCTGCTCGCCGAGGGCCTCATCTCGGGCGCTGACGAGATCGCGTCGGTGCGCTACTGCGACGGCGTCGACGACCAGGGTCGCAACACCTACAACGTGCTCGACATCGCGACGACCGACGCGCGCCCGGTGACCCCCCGGTCGTTCGCGACGACGTCGGCGTGTGGGGTGTGCGGTACCGGTGAGATCGACCGCATCCGCACCGCGATCCCGTGGGACCTGAGCACCGACGACTGCCGCGTCGGCATCGATGTCCTGGCCGCGCTGCCGGACGCGTTGCGCGCCGCGCAGACCACGTTCGCGACGACCGGCGGCATCCACGGAGCCGCCCTCTTCCGCACCGATGGCACCATGCTCGTCGCCCGGGAGGACGTCGGCCGACACAACGCCGTCGACAAGGTGATCGGGTGGGCGGTGCGCGAGAACCTGCTGCCGCTGCGCGACACGGTGCTGATGGTGTCGAGTCGGGTCTCGTTCGAGCTGGTGCAGAAGGCCGGCATGGCCGGCGTCCCGATCATCGCGGCCGTGTCGGCGCCGTCGTCGTTGGCGGTGTCGCTCGGCCAGGAGCTCGGCATGACCGTGGTCGGTTTCCTGCGCGGCGAGTCGATGAACGTCTACGCCGGTGGGGACCGCGTGGTCTGAGGGTCAGGCGGTCTTGTCACGACGCTCGTCGCGGCGCGGCTTGCGCGGGACGATCGTCGGGAGGACGTTGTCCCGCACCGTCTCCCCGGTCACGACCACCTTGGCGACGTCGTCGCGGCTGGGGATGTCGTACATCACCGGGAGGAGGACCTCCTCCATGATGGCGCGCAGACCACGGGCGCCGGTCCCACGGTGGATGGCCTGGTCGGCGACGGCCTCGAGAGCGTCGCTGCTGAACTCGAGCTCCACGCCGTCCATCTCGAAGAGACGCACGTACTGCTTGACGAGTGCGTTCTTCGGGGTCGACAGGATCGAGACCAGCGACTCCTTGTCGAGGTTCGTCACCGACGCGACCACCGGCAGACGGCCGATGAACTCCGGGATCAGACCGAACTTGATCAGGTCCTCGGGCATGACCTCGGCGAAGGCGTCGGTCATCTCCTCGTCGTTCTTCTTCGCGACCTCGGTGCCGAACCCGATGCCACGCTTGCCGATCCGATCGGACACGATGCGCTCGAGGCCGGCGAACGCGCCCGCGACGATGAACAACACGTTGGTCGTATCGATCTGGATGAACTCCTGGTGCGGGTGCTTGCGACCGCCCTGCGGCGGCACCGACGCCTGCGTGCCCTCGAGGATCTTCAGCAGCGCCTGCTGGACACCCTCGCCGCTGACGTCGCGCGTGATCGACGGGTTCTCGCTCTTGCGGGCGATCTTGTCGACCTCGTCGATGTAGATGATCCCGGTCTCGGCGCGCTTCACGTCGTAGTCCGCGGCCTGGATGAGCTTGAGAAGGATGTTCTCCACGTCCTCGCCCACGTACCCGGCCTCGGTGAGAGCGGTGGCGTCGGCGATCGCGAACGGGACGTTGAGCATCTTGGCCAGCGTCTGCGCGAGATAGGTCTTGCCGCACCCGGTGGGCCCCAACATGAGGATGTTGGACTTCGCCAGCTCGACGGCCTCACCGCCGCGGACGTCCTTGCGGTCGCCCGCTTGGATCCGCTTGTAGTGGTTGTAGACGGCCACCGCGAGGGTCCGCTTGGCGGTGTCCTGGCCGATGACGTAGTTCTCGAGGAAGTCGCGGATCTCCGAGGGCTTCGGCAGCTCGTCGAGCTTCACCTCGCTCGACTCCGCGAGTTCTTCCTCGATGATCTCGTTGCACAGGTCGATGCACTCGTCGCAGATGTACACACCCGGACCCGCGATGAGCTTCTTGACCTGCTTCTGACTCTTCCCGCAGAACGAGCACTTCAGCAGGTCGCCGCCGTCACCGATTCGCGCCATCGTGTGCTGTACCTCTTCCTCGTGCACCGCCGCGAGAGCCTCACGACGGGCGGACCGACCCGGTGGTCAGTATTCCCGACCGTACCCGTGGGTGCTCCGAACTTCGACCGATAACCACGATGTCGGGACCTGTGTCCCGACCCGCGGCGCGCCTGGTGCGGTGGTGCCGCGGTGCGCCGTCCGTGGTGTCACGACCAGTGCGTTCGGACCCGCGGGCCCGGACGTACAGGATCGCCCCTGTGCGAGCACGCCCGGCGCATCCCTGCCCCCGGGCGTGTCGCCGTCACGTCAGCTCGAGCGAGCCGACTTCTTCCGGTACTCGAAGACCTCGTCGATGATCCCGTACTCCTTGGCCTGAGCCGCGGTCAGGATGTTGTCGCGGTCGGTGTCGCGGCGGATCTTGTCCGAGTCCTGTCCGGTGTGACCGGCGAGGATGTCGTCGAGTCGACGGCGGATGCGCTCGATCTCGGCGGCCTGGATCTCGAGGTCGGAGACCTGACCCTGGTAGGCGCCACCGGTCCGCGGCTGGTGGATCAGCACGGTCGCGTTGGGCAGCGCGGCGCGCTTGCCCGGAGTGCCTCCGGCCAGGAGGATCGCGGCGGCCGACGCGGCCTCACCCAGGCACACCGTCGCGATGTCGCAGTGGACGTACTGCATCGTGTCGTAGATGGCGAGCATCGCCGGCACGCTGCCGCCGGGCGAGTTCACGTACATGATGATGTCGCGGTCGGGATCCTGTGACTCCAGCACCAGCAGCTGCGCCATGATGTCGTTCGCGACGGTCTCGTCGATCGGGGTCCCGAGGAACACGATGCGCTCCTCGAAGAGCTTGGCGTACGGGTTGTACTCCCGCACACCGTTGGGCGTGTGCTCGATGAACGACGGCAGGATGTACCGGCTCTGCGCGCCCGCGGGCGCGAGACCCGACGGGGTCTGGCTGGACGAACCGAACATGGTCATGGGCTCTCTCTCCGAAAAGCTCGTGGTGCCGCGACGCGGCGTGTCGATGGGCCTACGTGGCGGACGGTCAGGGGCGGGTGATGACGTGATCGACGAACCCGTACTCCTTGGCCGCATCCGCGGTGAACCACTTGTCGCGGTCGGCGTCGGCCTCGATCTTCTCCAACGGCTGACCGGTGAACTCGGCGTTGAGCCGGTTCATCTCCTTCTTGGTCAGGGCGAACTGCTCGGCCTGGATCGCGATGTCGGCCGCGGTGCCACCGATGCCGGCCGACGGCTGGTGCATCATGATCCGCGCGTGCGGCAGCGCGTGACGCTTGCCCTTCGCGCCGGCGGCGAGCAGGAACTGGCCCATCGACGCGGCCATGCCCATCGCGTAGGTCGCCACGTCGCACTGCGCGAGCTGCATCGTGTCGAAGATGGCCATGCCGGCGGTGACCGACCCGCCCGGCGAGTTGATGTAGAGGCTGATGTCCTTGGTGCTGTCCTCCGCCGAGAGCAGGAGGATCTGGGCGCAGAGGCGGTTGGCGATGTCGTCGTCGACCTGGGTGCCGAGGAAGATGATCCGCTCGCGCAGCAGGCGCTCGAAAACCGAGTCGCTGAGGTTCAGGCCCGCGACGCCGGAGCTCGCGGTGATCGGCGAACCCGTCGCGGTGAGGAGGTTCTTCGGGTCGGTCACGCTTCCTACTTTCTCCGGGACTGGTGCGCGGACCACGTGTCGGGTCCGCTGCTCGGGTGCTCCACCGACACTAACGAATGCGGGTGGCCACCGGTCCCCGGTGCCACCCGCATTCGCTGACAGCGGAGCGATCTCCGCGTGGAGGACGACTCAGTCGTCGTCACCCGACGTCTCGGCCGCGTCCTCGGCGTCGCCCGTGCCGAAGAACTCGGACGTGTCGACCGCGGCACCGGTGGTGTCGGTGACGGTCGCCTCGCCGACGATCCCGGCGAGGGCCTTGCTGCGACGGATGTCGGCGTAGATGGCGCCGAGCTGATCGGCCTGCTGCAGCTGCTGGATGAACTCCTGCGGCTGCATGCCGTAGCGCTGCGCCTGGAAGATGATCTGCTGCGTGAGCTCGTCCTGGCCGACGGTGGTCTCCTGCTGCTCGGCGATCGCGTCGAGCAGGAGCTGGGTCTTCACCGACGTCTCGGCCGCCGAACGCGCCTCGGCTTCCCACTCCTCGCGGGAGGTGCCCTGCGCGGAGAGGAACTCGTCGACCTTCGCGTCGTCGTGGTCGAAGGCGTGGATCACCTGGTGCATCTGTCCGTCGGCCTCGGCCTCGACGACCTTCTCCGGCACGGGGATGTCGACCGACTCGAGCAGCTTCTCCAGCACCTTGTCGCGCACGGTGGTCGCCTGCTCGGCCCGCTTCGACCGGCCCACGCGCTCCCGCAGGTCGGCGCGCAGTTCGTCGACGGTGTCGAACTCGCTGGCCATCTGGGCGAACTCGTCGTCGGCCTCGGGCAGCTCGCGCTCCTTGACCGAGTTCAGGGTGACGGTGACGTCGGCCTCCTCACCGTTGTGCTCGCCCGCGACGAGCGTGGTGGTGAAGGTCTTGTCCTCGCCTGCGGACATGCCGGCGAGGGCCTCGTCGAGACCGTCGATGAGCTGACCGGACCCCACCTCGTGGGACAGGCCCGTGGTGGACGCCTCCTCGACCGGCTCGCCGTTCACGGTGGCCGCGAGGTCGATGGAGACGAAATCGCCGTCCTTCGCCGGACGCTCGACACCGATGAGGGTGCCGAAGCGGGCGCGCAGGGCCTCGAACTGCTCGTCGACGGCGGCGTCGTCGACCTCGGTCGGCTCGACCTCGACGGTGATCGTCGAATAGTCAGGGAGGGTGATCTCCGGGCGGACGTCGACCTCGGCGGTGAAGGTGATCGACTTGCCGTACTCGAGCTCGGCGAGGTCGATCTCCGGCTGGCCGATCGGGTTGGTCTCGGTCTCGGCGACGGCCTGCGAGTACTTGGCCGGCAGGGCGTCGTTCACGACCTGGGCGAGCACCGAGTCGCGGCCGACGCGGGCCTCGATGAGCTTGGCCGGGGCCTTGCCCGGGCGGAAGCCGGGGATACGGATCTGCTGCGCGAGCGACTTGTAGGCGCGGGCGAAGTCACCCTCGAGTTCTTCGAACGGGACCTCGACGTTGAGTTTCACCCGCGTCGGGCTCAGCTGCTCGACGGTGCTCTTCACGACTGTGACTCCTTGCTGTGGGACCGGGTCGGTGGTGGGTCGTACGCCGGCGGTTGTCGGGGCGACCCTCTGTCAGCGGCTGCGGGCAGCCTCCATGCAGGCGGCCGCCGGCGGCCCTGTCGGGATGACAGGATTTGAACCTGCGACCCTCCGCTCCCAAAGCGGATGCGCTACCAAGCTGCGCCACATCCCGGTCTCGGTGACGACGCCACCGCCACTCCGCGACGGGAGCGGTGGAGCGGGTGACGGGAATCGAACCCGCGTGGCCAGTTTGGAAGACTGGGGCTCTACCATTGAGCTACACCCGCGCGCACACCACGACGGGCGGGATCGCCGTCCGGCGTCGCGTGCAGCGGCGACTCTACCGTGCGCGTCACCGTGGACCGAATCTGCGTCCTGCACCGCCACTCGCGCTGCTCGGCACGTGTCACGAGACCCCACGCGTCTCACCAGTCACACGAGTTGGCACAGGTCACAACGGGACGGGTGTCCGTCTTGGACAGAGGGATCACTCATGCGACGATGGCGATGCGCGGCGGGGGTCTCGCGCAGAAATCGCACTCACCAGCCGCCACCGTTCATGCCCACAGGGCACCGACACCGAAGGTCAGGTCCGAACTCGTGCCGACTCCCTCGAACTCCCGCCGGGGTACCGCCCGCACCCGTCTCGTGACGGTCGTCGCCGGTGCCGCCATCGCGCTGTTCGCGATCCCCGCGACAGCCGGGGCCGTTCCCGCGTCGCCGCCGCCGACCATCCCGGGCCTGCCCGGTGTGCCCGCGCCCGACTTCCTCAAGCCCTTCCTGCCGCCGTCGTCGACGGCGCCGGCACCCGCCCCGGCTGCGCCGCCGAGCACCGAGCCCGCACCGGCCCCGGCCGACCCGGCTCCGCCCGTCGCGACGAAGACCGGTTGGGTCGCGCTCGCCGACGACGCCACGCACACGTTGACCGTGTGGCACAACGGCAAGATCGCGCGCAAGGACATCCCGATCTCGATGGGCTCCAACGCGCACCCGACCCCTAACGGCGTGTACTACACGAAGGAGAAGTACCGCGACATGTACATGGACTCGTCCACGTACGGCGTCCCGGTCGACTCCCCCGGTGGCTACCGCACCTACGTCGAGTACGCGATCCGCATGAGCTGGGACGGCATCTTCCTGCACGCCGCCCCGTGGTCGGTGGCCCAGCAGGGCAAGACCAACGTCAGCCACGGCTGCATCAACGTGAGCACCGAGAACGGCAAGTGGGCCTACGAGAACTTCCCCGAGGGGACGCCGATCGTGGTCCGCGGCACCGTCGGTGGACAGTACGTGCAGGGCAGCTGACCCAGGCGCGAGTACTCCCACATCCCCCGTCGGCCACCGGCCGGCGGGGGATGTGTCGTCAGACGCCCAGTTCGTGCGTCTCGGCGGAGCCGGTCACCCGGGAGATGGCGCGCATCTTGTTCACCGCGTCGAGCGCCGCGACCTTGTAGCCCTCGGCCAATGTCGGGTAGTTGAACACCGCGTCGACGAGGTAGTCGACCGTGCCGCCGCACCCCATGACGGTCTGGCCGATGTGGACGAGTTCCGCTGCGTTGCTGCCGAACACGTGGACGCCGAGCAACGTGCGGTCGTGGGCGTGGACGAGGAGTTTCAGCATGCCGTACGAGTCGCCCATGATCGCTCCTCGCGCGAGCTCGCGATACCGCGCCACCCCGACCTCGAACGGCACCGTGTCCTCGGTCAGCTCCTCCTCGGTCCGGCCGACGTAGGACACCTCGGGGATCGAGTAGATGCCGATCGGTTGAATCGACGTCCCGTTCCCGACGGGCTCGCCGAACGCGTGGTACGCCGCGCGGCGGCCCTGCTCCATCGACGTGGCGGCCAGGGCCGGGAACCCGATGACGTCGCCGACGGCGTAGATGTGGTCGACCGACGTGCGGTAGTGCTCGTCGACCGCCAGTCGGCCACGCGGGTCGGACTCGAGACCCGCTGCGACGACGTTCAACTCGTCGGTGACCCCCTGCCGCCCGGCGGAGTAGAGGACGGTGTCGGCGGGGATCTTCTTGCCCGACTCGAGGATGGTCAGCGTCCCGGCGGCGTGCCTCTCGACGGTCTGCACCGACTCGGAGAACCGGAACGTGACACCCCGCTCGCGGAGTTGGTACTGCAGCGCCTCGATGATCTCCCGGTCACAGAAGTCGAGCATCGTGTGGCGCTTCTCGACGACCGTCACCTTGGTGCCGAGCGCGGCGAACATCGAGGCGTACTCGATGCCGATGACACCGGCACCGACCACCACCATCGACTGCGGCACATGGTCCATCCCCAGGATCTGGTCCGAGTCGACGATGGTCGCGCCGTCGAAGTCGACCGTCGAGGGGCGTGCGGGGCGGGTGCCGACGGCGATCACGACGTGGTCGGCGGTCACCGTCTTCAGGTCACCGTCGGGTCCGGCGACCGCGATCTGGTGGTCGTCGACGAACGACGCGCTCCCGATGAGCAGCGCGACGCGGTTGCGCGCGAGCTGGCTCTGGACGACGTCGATCTCCTTGCCGATGACGTGATGTGTCCGGGCGGAGAGGTCCGAGACGGTGATGTCGGACTTCAGTCGGTAGGACTGGCCGTAGAGCTCCCGCTGGTTGAGGCCGGTCAGGTACATCACGGCCTCGCGCATTGTCTTCGACGGAACGGTGCCCGTGTTGGTGCACACGCCACCGACCATGTCGCGGCGCTCCACCACCGCCGCACGCTTGCCGAGTTTGGCCGCCGCGATGGCCGCCTTCTGGCCCGCCGGGCCAGATCCGATGACGACGAGGTCGTAGTGCTCCACCGGCACGCTCCACTGCTGGGTGGGGATCGCCGCCGGTCGGCGACCTACCCAGTGTCGCCCAGCACGGCCGGATCCGCGTGTCGGGCAGATGACATCGGCGGAAACGTGGGGGCCGTGTCGACGGCGACCGGGCCGAGGTGCGCGGTCGCGACGACCTGCAGCCAGGCGGCGAGGGCGGCGCAGCCGGTGAGGGCGGCGTCGTCGTCGCTGCGGTCGGTGGCGTAGGCGACGTGCCGGCCCCCCGTCGGGTTGCGCATCGCGACCGGCCCGATCCGCAGCGTGCCGGGCAGGTAGCCGCGGATCTCGCGGGCCGCGACCGCGAGTCGCCTGACGTCGCGACGCCACTGGGTCGGTCGGAACGACGTCGCGCGGGCGTTCTGGAGGGCGCCGGTCCGAACCGCGCGCAGCATCATCGTCACCCAGGCACCGGGGTGGGTCGTCGTCAGCGTGCGTGTGAGATCGGCGATGTCGCGGACGAGGGAGTCCGGACTGGCGTTGCAGATGACGTCGTCACGGTCGCCGATCCACATGGTCGGGACGTCGGGCAGCGGTCTGCCCGGTCCCGCGACACCGTAGCCGTCGCATCCGCGGACGCATCCCGCCGGCTGGTGGGGATCGGCCACCAGACCGATCGCCTCAGGGATCCGAGAAGGATTGTCGGCGAGCATCTCTCGGATCACGACGCACCCCTGCGAGTAGCCGATGACCGCCCATGGACCGTCGATGTCCTCGACTGCACCCCGCAACGACGCGACGCCGGCGGCGACGCTGTCGGCGAAACTCGGCCCGTCGGGCACGGGCACGGGTCCATAACTCGCGGGGTACGCGACCCATCGGGCGTCGAAGCGCGGATCGAGGTCGTCGACGACACACCGCAGCAGGCCGCGCACCGGCACCGTCGGGTCGGCGGGTGTCGCCTCGCCTGTGCCGCCCACCACGAGGAGCGTGATCCTCTTCATGACCACCATGGTGCGCGCCGAACGTGAGAGAACGTCAAGAACACCCTGGCGAACCGGTGAGCGCTGCGTCAGTCGGGCTGGCAGGTGGGGCACCAGAACAGGTTCCGGCCCTCCATCACCTCGGCGAGGATGGTGGTCCCGCAGATGCGGCACGGTTCGCCGCGACGCCGGTAGACGTAGCTGCGCGGCCGGCCCCGGAGACCGCGGGGGCCGTGGTCGTCCTGCGGGCGGATGGTGATGATCTTGCCCTTGCGGACCCCGACGGCCATGAGGTCGACGATGTCGTCCCACATGTCCTGCCAGACGGATTCGTCGACGTCGGTGCCGGGACGCATCGGATGCACGCTGTGCCGGAACAGCACCTCTGCGCGGTAGACGTTGCCGACGCCCGCGATCACCTTCTGGTCCATGAGCATGGACCCCAGGGCGCGCTTGGATCGGTGGATGCGCGCGTAGGCGCGGTCCGGGTCGGCATCCGACCGCAGCGGGTCGGGACCCAGGCGCGCGACGAGGGCGTCCAGATCGGCCGGGGTGAAGTACTCGCAGGCGGTGGGTCCGCGCAGATCGACTCCGCGCGTGTCGCTCTCGATACGCATCCGGACCTGCCCGACGGGTGGGTCCATCGGCGCGGGCACGTCGCTGAACTTCCCGTAGAGGCCGAGGTGGACGTGCACCATGTCGCCGGAGGCGTATTCGTGGATCAGGTGTTTGCCCCACGCCTGCGCGCGGGCGAATGTCTGACCGTCGAGACGTTCCGCCTCGGCGACGAACCGGCCCTGCGGGCTCGACACCCGCACAGGCGTGTTGCGGAATCGCCGGGTGTGCAGGCGGGCGAGACGGTGGACGGTGTGCCCCTCGGGCATCGGTCCTCCTCTCCCCCGCCGCCGATCAGCTCTCGGGGATCGCGGGGGCTTCGTGGGTGGTCTCGTACTCGGCCAGGATGTCGATGCGGCGCTGGTGACGCGGCTCCTCCGACCACGGCGTGGCGAGGAACGCGTCGACGATGGCCAGCGCCTCCTCGCTCGTGTGCATCCGACCGCCGATCCCCATGAGCTGAGCGTTGTTGTGCTGCCGGGCGAGCTGCGCCGTCTCGACGCTCCACGCCAGCGCGCACCGGGCGCCGGGGACCTTGTTCGCGGCGATCTGCTCACCGTTGCCGCTGCCACCGAGGACGATCCCGAGGCTGCCCGGGTCGGCGACGGTGCGCTGCGCGGCGGCGATGCAGAAGGCCGGGTAGTCGTCGGCCGCGTCGAACACGTGTGCGCCGCAGTCGACCACGTCGTGGCCGTTCGAGCGCAGGTGGTCGGCGATGGTGTTCTTCAGGTCGAAGCCGGCGTGGTCGGCACCCAGGTAGACGCGCATGGCGACCAGCATGACAGGTGCCCCGCGGACCGCGACCGCCTGGTCAGCGGCCCGCCGGGCGGCACCGGCTCAGTCGAACTGCGGGTCCTCGTCGCGGCTGCGCTTGAGCTCGAAGAAGTGCGGGTAGCTCGCCAGGGCCACAGCCCCGTCCCACACCTTCCCGGCGTCCTCGCCGCGCGGGATCCGCGAGAGCACCGGCCCGAAGAAGGCCAGGCCGTTGATGTGGATGGTCGGTGTGCCGACGTCGTCGCCGACCTTGTCCATGCCCTCGTGGTGGCTCGTGCGGATCGCCTCGTCGTACTGGTCGGAGTCCGCGGCCGACGCGAGGTCCGTGGGCAGTCCGGCGTCGGCGAGCGACGCCGCGATGGCGGCGTCGAAATCGGAGACACCGCGGTTGTGGATCTGGGTGCCCATCGCGGTGTACAGCGGGTCGAGCACCTCGTGGCCGTGCGCCTCCACCGCGGCCTGCAGTACACGCACGGGCCGCCACGCGTCCTTGAGCTTCTCGGCGTACTCGGCGGGGATGTCCTTGCCCTCGTTGAGGACGGCCAGGCTCATGATGTGGAAGGCGACGTCGATGTCGCGGACCTTCTCGACCTCGAGGATCCAGCGCGAGGTGATCCAGCACCAGGGGCACAGCGGGTCGAGCCAGAAGTCGACGCGGTCACGCGTCGACTCGCCCGTCGTGGACGGGGCGGTGTCGGTGGCGGTCATGGTGTCTCCTCGTCTGCGCACCGGGTGCGCCGTCGCGGGTCCTACAGGTCCATGGGGATACAACCGGAGTCGGCCGTCGGCATTCCCCACGGTGCCCCCCGCTCGTCGACGCCGGTGATGGGGTAAGTGTGAACCACCACCGACCGCTCGAAGGGGATCTGACGTGACCGCACCCAATCTCACCCGCGACGCCGCCGTCGAGCGCGCCCAGACGGTCACCGTGACCGGCTACACCGTCGATCTCGACCTCACCGACGGCTCCGGCGCACCGGGTGAGCGGACGTTCACGTCGACCTCGACGATCACGTTCGACGCCACCGCCGGGGCGTCGACCTTCGTCGACATAGTCGCGGACAGCATCACCTCGGCGACCCTCAACGGGTCGTCGCTCGACGTCTCCGACTACTCGGCCGAGGATGGGATCACGCTCCCCGACCTCGCCGAGCAGAACGAGCTCACCGTGGTCGCGCAGTGCCTCTACTCGAACACCGGTGAGGGCCTGCACCGGTTCGTCGACCCGTCCGACGACGCGGTGTACCTGTACTCGCAGTTCGAGACCGCCGACGCCAAGCGCATGTTCGCCTGCTTCGACCAGCCGGATCTCAAGTCCACCTTCGCCCTCACCGTCACCGCGCCGCAGGACTGGCAGGTGATCTCGAACGCGGCCGAGGACGAGACCCTCGCCGCGGAACCCGGTGTGCACCGCTTCCGACCGACCGAGCCCCTCAGCACGTACCTCGTCGCACTCGTCGCCGGCCCGTACGCGCGGTGGGAGGACGTCTACTCCGACGACGACGTCACCATCCCGCTCGGCGTCTACTGCCGCGCCTCCCTCGCCGACCACATGGACCCCGAGCGCCTGTTCACCGAGACCAAGCAGGGATTCGCGTTCTACCACCGCAACTTCGGGACGCCCTACCCGTTCGGCAAGTACGACCAGCTGTTCGTCCCGGAGTTCAACGCCGGCGCGATGGAGAACGCCGGCGCCGTCACCTATCTCGAGGACTACGTGTTCCGGTCGAAGGTGACCAAGGCCCTCTACGAGCGCCGCGCCGAGACCGTGCTGCACGAGATGGCCCACATGTGGTTCGGCGACCTGGTCACCATGCGGTGGTGGGATGACCTGTGGCTCAACGAGTCCTTCGCCACGTTCGCGTCGGTGCTCTGCCAGGCCGAGGCGACCGAGTACGCCAGCGCGTGGACCACGTTCGCCACCGTCGACAAGTCGTGGGCGTACCGCCAGGACCAGCTCCCCTCCACCCATCCGGTCGCGGCCGACATCCCCGACATCGCCGCGGTGGAGGTCAACTTCGACGGGATCACCTACGCCAAGGGCGCTTCCGTCCTCAAGCAGCTCGTCGCCTACGTCGGGCTCGAGGACTTCCTGGCCGGGCTGCGTGACTACTTCACCGCGCACCGGTTCGGCAACGCCACGTTCACCGACCTCGTCGGCGCGTTGGAGCGGTCGTCGGGCCGCGACCTGTCGGACTGGGGCGACCAGTGGCTGCGCACCACCGGGATCAACGGTCTGCGACCGGAGTTCACCGTCGACGACGACGGCGC
Source organism: uncultured Williamsia sp. (assembly GCF_947494875.1). Taxonomy (GTDB): domain Bacteria; phylum Actinomycetota; class Actinomycetes; order Mycobacteriales; family Mycobacteriaceae; genus Williamsia_A. The sequence goes on along the minus strand of NZ_CANLWM010000005.1, from coordinate 80,189 downwards.
GTTCAAATCGTTCACCGTGGTGCAGACAGGTGCCGAGCCGGGCGCGGGCGAGACGCGGATGCACCGCTTCGCGATCGGCGTCTACGACGACGAGGACGGGAAGCTGGTCCGCACCCACCGTGTCGAGCTCGACGTCGAGGGCGAACGCACGGATGTGCCCGCCCTCGTCGGCGTCGCCCGCGGCGCGATGGTCCTGCTCAACGACGACGACCTGACCTACTGCACCATCGGTTTCGACGACGACTCCTGGCGGGTCGCCACCGATCGGATCGCCGACATCACCGAGTCGCTGCCACGCACCCTGGTGTGGTCCGCCGCGTGGGAGCGCACCCGTGACGCCCAGATGCGACCGCGCGACTTCGTGGACCTGGTGCTGCGCGGAGTCGGGGCCGAGACGGAGATCGCGGTGCTGCAGCGCGTGCTGATGCAGGCGCAGACAGCCGTCGACCGCTACGCGGACCCGGAGTGGGCGGTGCAGACGGGGTGGCCGTCGTTCGCCGGACGCATGCTCGAACTCGCCCGCGCGGCCGAGCCCGCCTCGGACCACCAGTTGGCCTTCGTCGGCGCTCTTCTGGGCGGCCTCGTCACCGACGACGTCGTCGAGGTGCTGCGCGCACTGCTCGACGGCGACGACCCGCAGACGGTGGGGCTGCCGGGCCTCGTCGTCGACACCGACCTGCGCTGGTCGATCGTCACTGCGCTCTCCACTGCGGGCGCGGTGGACAGCGATCCCGCGAGCACCCCCGTCATCGACGAGGAGGCCCGTCGGGACAACACCGCGGCCGGCGCCCGGAAGGCGGAGACCGCCCGTGCGGCACGGCCTCTCGCCGAGGCGAAGGAGCACGCGTGGCAGCGGGTCGTCGAGGACGACTCCCTGTCGAACACGGTGGGCCGCGCGGTCATCGCGGGCTTCGCCCGACCCGGCCAGGAGCACCTGCTGGAGCCTTACGTCGAGAAGTACTTCGCGGCGGTCGGCGACGTGTGGCGACGCCGTTCCAGCGAGGTCGCGCAGAGCGTGGTCGTCGGGCTCTACCCGCAGTGGGCCATCGACGACGACGCACTGGCACGGGCCGACGAGTTCCTCGCGGGTGATCACCCGCCCGCGCTGCGCCGGCTCGTCCTCGAGGGCCGCGACACCGTCGCGCGGTCACTGCGGATCCGTCGCGCCGACCGGTGAGACAGACGTGAACGCGACCGGCGCCCGACCATGTGGTCGGGCGCCGGTGGCGTGTCAGAGATGAGTCAGGACCGGGCGACCGCCGTCGCCATGACACGCAGGGCGGCGATCAGCCCGTCGATGAGGTCGTTCTCGCGGAACCCGGCGATCGCGGCGGTGACACCGAGCTGGGCGACACGGTCGTTGATGCGGTCCGAGACCTCGCGGCCCGACAGGACGACGACGTCCTTGGTGTTGGGTGAGACCGCGACCAGGGCGGCGTGCTCGGGCTCGGGCACCTGCGGCAGGATCTCCCCCGCCTTGTTCACCGGGTCGCCGCCGAGGTCGCCGATGTAGATCGAGAACCGCACGTTCGCGAGTTCCGTGGCGTTCGACAGGGCCTCGTCGAGCGCGACGAGTTCGTCACGCGCGAACGGCGGCGTCTCCGCGACGGACCCGGGGGTGCGGGCCGCCGAGATGCGACCGCTGGTGGTGACGACGTGGCCCAGCGGCAGCGCGTCGGGATCGGTCACGACCGGCTTGATGTCACCACTTGCCATGTGCGGAACCTCCGGTCAGCTCGTCGGTGGACGGCTCGTGATGCGCCGGCGGGGCGACCGGCGCGACGTCGACCGCGCTGAACAGCAGCGGCTCGCGGTCCCACTCCTTGTCCAGGGTGTAGCGGACGGCGGGCTTGTGCCCCGACCCGAAGGCCCACGCCATGGACAGGACGCACAGGATGACCGCGATGATGCAGATGATCGTCACGGGCAGCCCGATTGCGATGATGAGATCTTCCATCAGCCTCGAGACCCTTCTCCGGGAGTGTTCGGAGAGAACTTATCCGAACCGCGACCCCGTGGCCCAGCCGGGTACGACGCCGTGTCGTTGGCCGAGCCGGACGCCACCGACGGTCCGGTCAGGCGGCGCCGGCGTCGATGTACTGCGACCACGACGGGTCGATCTCCTTGACCGTCGCCAGCAGGCGCCAATGGCGTCCCTTGGGTGGCGTGAGCGCGGTGCGGAGGGTCCAGCCCAGTTCCGAGAGCAGCCGGTCGGCCTTCTTGTGGTTGCACGAGGCGCAGCACGCGACGCAGTTCTCCCAGTTGTGGGCACCGCCCCGGCTGCGGGGGACGACATGGTCGATCGTGTCGGCCTTGGCGCCGCAGTACCCGCAGCGGAATCGGTCGCGGTGCATGAGCGCGGCGCGGGTCATCGGGATCTTGGCGCGGTACGGCACCCGGACGTAGGTCCGCAGGCGGATCACCGACGGCACCGGCATCGAGACGTCGGCGGAGTGGATGTGCGGGCCGCGCTCGTCGGTGTGGACGACGTCGGCCCGTTCACGCAGCACCAGGACGACGGCGCGACGGATGGATATCGCGGTCAACGGCTCGTAGGTGGCGTTGAGCAGCAGGACCCGGTGCTTCCCCCAGACCGCGCCCCCGCGACCGACGTCGGCCCGCTGCGGGGCGTCGGGGGTGGAGACGGTCTCGGTCTGATGGCGTGCGGGGCCGACGAGGGGGGTCACGACCTCCGACTGCTGCGACCGCGTGCGCGCCATCCGTCCTCCGAGCGTCCGAGGGTGACGATGCCCTCGCCCGCACCAGTGCACCACGTTCGACGCCCCTGCGCATCGCTTTATGTGCGGGGACACGCTGTCGGGACGGTGACGGCGGGTGTCCGTCCGGTGACCTACCGGTGGCCGTCGGGCGACGTGGCCGACGACCGCGCCGGGGAGCCGATGCGGGACACTGGTGGGGTGACAGAGGCCAGCGAGACGTTCTACGACGCGGTCGGCGGGGCCGACACCTTCGCCGACCTCACCCGGCGCTTCTACGCCGAGGTGTCCCGCGACGAGATCCTCCGCCCGCTGTACCCCGAGAACGACCTGGAGGGAGCCGAGCGGCGGCTGCGGATGTTCCTCGAGCAGTACTGGGGAGGTCCGCGCACCTACTCCGACGAACGCGGCCACCCGCGCCTGCGGATGCGGCACCAGCCGTTCCGCATCGGCGTGATGGAACGGGACGCCTGGCTGCGCTGCATGCACACCGCGATCGCGTCGATCGGGGACGACCGCCTCGACGCCGAGCACCGCCGAGCCCTCGTCGACTACATGGAGATGGCGGCACAGTCGATGGTGAACAGCCCACTCTGATCTCGGGCGTCCACGAAGGGCGCCAAAACGTAACGCGCACAGACGATGAGGCGCACGACATCCCGCGGGGCATGCTGTGAGTGACACCACGCCGAACAGGTGCGGACACCCGGCCGATTGCGACAGGTGAGGCAAGATGGGCGTCGTGAACGACCAGTCACCGGATGCCTCCGCCACCGGCGGATCCCCGGACAGCCCCGACACGACCGCCGCGTGGTGGTCGGATGCGGTCTTCTATCAGATCTATCCGCGTTCCTTCTCCGACAGCGACGGTGACGGTGTCGGCGATCTGCCGGGCGTGGTGGACAAGCTCGGTTACCTCGAACTGCTGGGCGTCGACGCCCTGTGGATCAGCCCGGTCATGCGCTCCCCCATGGCAGACCACGGCTACGACGTCTCCGACCCCCGCGACATCGACCCGCTGTTCGGTGGGATCGCTGCCCTCGACGCCCTGATCGAGGAGGCCCACGCGCGCGACATCAAGGTCACGATGGACCTGGTGCCCAACCACACCAGCGACCGACACCCCTGGTTCGTCGAGGCGCTCGCAGCCGCCCCCGGCAGTCGCGAACGGGAGCGCTACATCTTCCGCGACGGGCGCGGGGAGAACGGCGACGAGCCGCCCAACAACTGGCCGAGCATCTTCGGTGGGCCGGCCTGGACGCGGGTCACCGAACCCGACGGCACCCCCGGCCAGTGGTACCTGCACATCTTCGCCGCCGAACAACCCGACCTGAACTGGGAGAACGACGAGGTCTTCGAGGATCTCGCCACCACGCTGCGGTTCTGGCTGGACCGCGGCGTCGACGGGTTCCGCATCGACGTCGCGCACGGGATGGCCAAGCCGCCGGGTCTGCCCGACATGCCGGAGGAACTCCAGACCGGCCTGCTCATCAACGACGACGACGACCCGCGGTTCAACAACCCGGGGGTCCACTCGATCCACCGGCGTATCCGTGCCGTAATGGACGAGTACCCCGACGCCGTCACCGTCGGCGAGATCTGGGTGCGCGACAACACGCGGTTCGCCGAGTACGTCCGTCCCGACGAGCTGCATCTCGGTTTCAACTTCCGTCTCGCCGAGGCCGAGTTCACGGCCGACTCGGTGCGCGACGCGATCGAGAACTCACTCGAGGCGGTCGACTCCGTGCGGGGCGTGCCCACCTGGACGCTGTCCAACCACGACGTCGAGCGCGAGGTCAGCCGCTACGCCGAGGGGACGACCGAGGCGGTCGGGCGGGATCGCGCGCGGGCGATGGTGCTCGTCGAGCTCGCACTGCCGGGCGCGGTGTTCCTCTACAACGGCTCCGAGCTGGGGATGCCCAACGTCGACCTGCCCGACTCGGCGCTGCAGGATCCCGTCTGGGAGCGGTCGGGACACACCAACCGGGGCCGTGACGGCTGCCGGATCCCCGTGCCGTGGAGCGGTGACACGCCGCCGTACGGGTTCAGCGAATCGCCTGACACCTGGCTGCCCATGCCCGAGGGGTGGGGCGGGCTCACCGCGGAGGCCCAGCTCGAGGACGTCGACTCGACGTTGTCGCTGCACCGTCTCGCCATCGAACTGCGGCGCACCCGGCCGGAGTTCGCCGGCGAGGAGGTCGAGTGGTACGGCGCGCCTCCCGGATGCCTGGCCTTCCGTCGAGCGGAAGGTCGGCTGGTCTGCGCGCTGAACACCACCGACGGCCCCGTCGGGCTGCCCGGCGGCGAGGTGCTGCTCTCCAGCGCGCCGCTCGTCGACGGCCGCCTGCCCGCCAACGCCGCTGCCTGGCTCGTCTGAGGACACCCGCGTCCGACCTGACCCCGAAGGCAACCGCCTCACACCGCCGACCGTGCAGCAGATCCCGCCGACCGGGCAGAAACTGCTCGCCGAGTGGGCCGATACAGCTCGCCGAGTGGGCCACAACTCGCCCTCGACCGTGCACACAGACGACGCCGACCGTGCAGTCGATCCCGTCGAACGTGCAGTACTGACGGCGGGTGGGTGTCGCCCGCACAGGCGACACGATCAGCCGCACGATGGGCGGGATCTTCCGCACGCTCGGCGGGATCTTCTGCACGCTCGGCGGGGTGTTTCGGCCCGGTCGGCGGGGAGTTTCGGCCCGGTCGGCGGGGTCAGATCGGGGTGAGCGCGATCGACGGCGCGCGGCGGAAGCAGACCGATCCGAAGCGCGCGTCCAGACGTGCCCACGTCGACGTGGCCCGAACTCGGACGGGCTCGTCGGCGTCGATCGCGTGAAGGGGGGTCGTCGCGGTCACCATCCGGCCCGCACCGTCGATGACGAACCCCATGGCGGTCACCGCGAACACCGCCCGCATCGGCACCTCGACGCCGCCGGACCCCGACCCCGCGCCGCTCACGTCGAGCACGGTCTGATCCAGGAGCGACGGCGGCGGACCCTGCGGCCCGCCCTCGGTGCGGGCCACCTCGGCGCCGTCGCGTGACAGCCCGACGACGGTCCGCGCGGGGACGTCGTCGACGTGGACGAACCCGGTGTCGGGCGGCAGTGCCCCGCCCTCCCAGGCGCTCGGGATCGAGAACCCGGGATCGATCCGGGCGGGTCCCGCCGGGCCGTCGAGCGGTGACTGCGGCGCCGACGGCGTGCGCAGCGCGGTCTGCAGTGTCGACACGTCGACGACGATGTCCGGGTCGTCGACACCGATCCGCACAGATCGGGTCGCGAGGACGTCGAACGGGGTGCGCACCCACACCCCGACAGCCCCGTCGGGTCGTCGGCGGATGCGGATGACGGCCGTGTCGTCGAGCACTCGGGCGCGAGACACGAACGCCGACAGGTCATATCGGTCGGCGAGGTCGGGCAGGTCGATCATCGACCCCGACCTCCGGGGACCTTCGCGTCGGGCCGGAGGAATCCCCGCAGGTACTCCTTCTCCGCGTCGTCCATGCGGCGAGGCGCCTGAGCGTCGACATCGAACGCGACCAACTGTGTCGCGGCGACGACGGCGGGCTTGACGGTCGACTCCTCGTCGCGGCGTCGGACCTCGTAGCCGACGGTGAAGTCCACCGCACGGACCGCGGTGGTGAACATCGTGACCTGAAGCGGCGTGTCCTCGTGACGGATCTGTCCCTGGTAGCGGACGTGTAGATCGGCCACGAGACACCCCAGACGCATCTCCCGCGTCGGCCGACCCGGCTCGAACAGCCACGGGATACGCGCCTCCTCGAGCAGCGTCACCATCCGCGCGTGGTTGACGTGGGCGAACACGTCCATGTCCGACCAGCGGACCGGAACCGCGGCGGTGAACCCCGGCGCGCTCATCGGATCATGCTCCGTAGCGCCCGCGCCGCCACCGACAGCGTCGCGAGGTCGTGGTGGCCGGAGGCGTCGATCTCCTCCAGCGTCGCCTGCGCTCGCGTCAACCGGGTGGCGGTGTGCATCCGCCACTCTTCGATCTTCTCGGTCGCGCTCTCGTCGGGCTCGCCGAGCTCCAGCACGGTGAGCGTGATGGACCGCATCACGGCGAAGAGGTCGTCGCGCAGGGCGAGGCGCGCCAACGACTGCCAGCGGTCGCCCGAGTCGAGACCGGACACGGCCGTGAGCAGTTGCTCCACGCCGAGGTACTCCATCACCGCGAAGTACAGTTCGCCGACCTCCCGCTCGTCGCGGTCGGCGATCTCGGCGGCGTCGACGATGTCGAGCAGGCAGAACCGGTGCAGGCACCCCGCGGCCGCCTCGAGGACGCTGCCGGTGACGCCGGCATCGGCGAGTTCGGCCCGCACGGTGTCGACCTCGCGTCGCGACCGGTCCTCGAGCCACCCGTCGACCAGCGGGAGGAGGTCCGTCACGCGCTGCGCGTAGCGGGTGACCTCCGCGGACACCGCCAACGGCTGCGGACGCGTCGCCAGCAGCCACCGCGACGCCCGGAACAGCAGACGACGCCAGCGGATCACCATCGCGTCGACGGCCACGGCGGGTGCCTGGGCACCGACGATGTCCTCCCAGAGCTCGTCGAGGCGGAAGATCTCCGACGCCACCACGAACGCCCGCACGGCGTCGGTCTCCGACGCCCCCGAACCCTCCGTCAGAGAGAAGACGTGCTCGGGCCCCGCGCAGTCGACGACGTCGTTGACGAGCGTGGTGGAGACGATCTCCCGACGCAGTCGATGCCGACGGATCCCGTCGGCGAACCGATCCCGCAGCGGCATCGGGAAGTAGCGGACGAGTCGCTGCTCGAACACGTCGTTGTCGGGCAGATCGCCCTGCAGCAGTTCGGACTTCACCGCGAGCTTCACGTGCGCCATCGTGGTGGCGAGCTCCGGTGAGGTCAGCCCGACGCGGTCACGGTCGGGCCCGCGACGGGCCAGGCTGCGTGCGGTCGGGAGCACCTCGAGTTCGAGGTCGACGCCGTGGTCACGTGCCAGGTGCCGCAGCAGCCGGACGTGTACCTCGGCCATGGCCGCACTCTGCGACCGTGCGATGCCCAGCGCGGTGTTCTGGGCGATGTTGTCGCTCAACACCAGTCGCGCGACCTCGTCGGTCATCGACGCGAGCAGCGTGTTCCGTTCGGACCCGTCGAGGTCGCCCGCGGCGACGGCGGCGTCGAGCAGGATCTTGATGTTGACCTCGTGGTCGGAGCAGTCGACACCCGCGGAGTTGTCCAGGGCGTCGCTGTTGATCCGTCCGCCGTGCAGGTCGAACTCGACGCGACCGCGCTCGGTGACGCCGAGGTTGCCGCCCTCCCCGATCACCCGCGCCCGCACCTGCGGCGCATCGACACGGATCGCGTCGTTCGCCTTGTCGCCGACGTCGGCGTGGCTCTCGGTCGACGCCTTCACGTACGTCCCGATGCCCCCGTTCCACAGCAGATCAACCGGGGCACAGAGGATCGCGGTGATGAGCTCGGGCGGGCTGAGCGCGGTCACGCCGTCGTCGATGCCGAGCGCGGCACGCATCTGCGGACTCACCGGGATGGACTTCGTCTCGCGCGACCACACGCCCCCGCCCTCGGAGATGGTGTCGGTGTCGTAGTCGGCCCAGGACGAGCGCGGCATCGCGAACAGCCGTCGCCGCTGCTCCGTGGCCGCCGCCCGGTCGGGTGTCGGGTCGACGAAGACGTGGCGGTGGTCGAAGGCGGCGACGAGCCCGATGTGTTCAGAGAGCAGCATGCCGTTGCCGAACACGTCACCGCTCATGTCCCCGACACCGACGACGGTGAAGTCGTCGGTGTCGACGTCGAGGTCGAGTTCGAGGAAGTGCCGTCGGACCGACTCCCACGCGCCGCGAGCGGTGATGCCCATCGCCTTGTGGTCGTAGCCCACCGACCCACCGGAGGCGAACGCGTCGCCCAACCAGAACCCGTGGTCGGCGGCCACCTCGTTCGCGATGTCGGAGAACGCGGCGGTCCCCTTGTCGGCCGCGACCACGAGGTAGGTGTCGTCCCCGTCGCGACGGACGAGTCCCGGTGCGGGCCGGACACTCCCGTCGGGTGCGACGTCGTCGGTGAGGTCGAGCAGCGCGGAGATGAACTCGCGGTAGCAGGCCACGCCGGCGGCACGGGTCGCCTCGCGTTCGGTGCCTGCGTCACCGGTCGGGACGGGCGGCCGGCGGACGACGAACCCGCCCTTGGCGCCGACCGGGACGATGACGGCGTTCTTCACCGCCTGCGCCTTCACCAGCCCGAGGATCTCGGTTCGGAAGTCCTCGCTACGGTCCGACCACCGGATCCCGCCGCGGGCCACGGCGCCGAATCGCAGGTGCACGCCTTCGACCCGCGGTGAGTAGACGTAGATCTCACGGTGTGGGCGTGGCTGCGGCGCCTGCGGGATCTGGTCCGGGAGCAGCTTGATCGCCAACGAGCGTCGCAGCACGCCCTCGGTGAAGAAGTTGGTGCGCACGGTCGCGCGGACGAGGTCGACGAAGGCGGACACGATCCGGTCGGAGTCGAGGCTCATCACGTCACCCGACAGCCGTTCCACCAGCTCCAGCGCGGCGTCCCGTGCCTGCTCGTCGGCGCGAACGGGATGGAACGACGTCTCGACGACGTCGATGAGCGCCTCGGCCAGCTGCGCGTGGTCGCCGAGGACCGACGCGATCCGTCGTGTGCTGTAGGCGAATCCGCACTGACGGAGGTAGTTCGCGTACGCGCGCAGCATGACGATCGACCGCCAGTCCAGGCGCGTCCGGATCACCAGCTCGTTGAACTCGTCGACCTCGGCGATCCCCGACCACAGGTGGGAGAACGCGTCGGTGAACCGGTGACCGAGGTCGTCCGCGACGTTCGCCGACACGGTGATCCCGCCGGCGGGCTGCAGCGTGAACTCGTAGATCCAGCAGTCGATCCCGTCCGGGCGGGTCACCGCAAGCGGCTGTTCGTCGAGCACCTCGACGCCCAGGCTCTGGATCATGGGCAGTACCGCGGTCAACGACGCCGACCGACCGCACAGGTACAGGTCGAAGGTCCAGCGGTGTGCGATGTCGGCGTGGCGGGCCAGTCGGACGTCGAACCCACCCGGCTCGAGCGACGAGAGCACCGCGGCGTCGGCCAGCGCCGTGTACGGGTCGCGCTGGTCCTTGTACGCCTGTGACAGGACGGCCGCGTAGGCCGCGGCGGTGGACTCGTCGAGCTCGGCGTCGCCGGATGTGGCTGTCGCGCACAGTTGTTCGTCCCAGCTGCGAGCGGCGTCCGCGAGGTCGGACTGAATCGCGGACCGCAGGTCGCCGTCGAGATCGGTGACGGTCCCCGGTGGGGCGGGTTCGACGCCCGCGACGACCTCGGTCCGCATGAGCACATGGATCGCTGCGAGCGGTGCGTCGGTGATGCGGGCCGAGTACTCGGCGTCGTGACCACCGATCCGCTGCGCGAGGTGCTCCTGCATCGTCGCGCGTAGGCGGGTCGTGTAGCGGTCGCGCGGCAGGTGGATCTGGGCGGACACGATCGCCGATCGCGGGTCGGCCCGCAGGAACACCCGCACCTCGCGGGCGGTCACCGCCTCCAGTGCGTCGTCGAGCTCATGCGCGAGGATCTCGGGATCCGCGGAGAACAGGTCGGTGCGGGGGTGGTTCTGCAGCAGCTCGATCATCGTCGCGCCGGAGTAGGAGTCGGCGTCGGTCCCGGCGTGGCGCAGGGTGGCGGCCACCACCTCTCGCACGACGGGGACGGTGGTCACGTCCGCGGTGACACCTGCGGTGGAGAACACCCCGACGACGGCCACCCTCGCTGCCGGCGCGACGATGTCCACGACCGTCGGGTACGCGGTGCGGTGCACGCCGGCGGGCAGGTGCATGCGCCCGACGGAGACGCCGACGTCGTCGACGAACGGCGGGCGTGGCAGCGCGTCGTCGGTGAAGACGCCCAGGCCGCGCATCCAGTCCTGGTCGTCGCGTCCCGCCGTCACGATCCCGATCGGCTGGAAGTTCCTGTCGCGCAGCCACCTCAGCAACTCGCGATGTTCGCCCTCGAGCGCGGTCGCCGCCTCGTCGATCGCCGCACCCATCGCGGCGGAGTCCGCGTGCACGGCGACCACGCGGGCGATCACCGCGTCGACCGCGCTGCGCAGGTCGTCGGCGTCGTCCGGACCGGCGCCGTGGACCTCGAGGCAGATCCACGACTCCCGCATCCCGGGGGCCTCGATCGATCCGTCGTCCGTGGCCACGCCGGTGACGACGCCGGAGTCGTCGCGGTCCACCCGCAGGATGGGGTGATCGACGCGGTCGACGGTGAACCCGGCACGTTCGACGGCGCCGACCGCGGCCTCGACGAGCAGCGGCTGGTCGTCGACGACCGCGAGCACGGCGAGTCCCCCTCCGGGGATCTCGGCCGTGTCGACCACGACCTGTCCGGGCGACCGCGTCTGCGCCACCGCGAGGTGGACACGGACGCGGTCCGCGTCGAACCGGGTCGACGACTCCGCCCGCCGCGGTGCGCGCGCGTCGTAGCTGCGCGCGACGTCCGCGGGTGAGACCACCGACGACCCCGCCGCGCGGCTCACGCGATCAGTCCCGCGTCAGCTTGCGGTGGGTGACGGCGTGCGGACGGGCCGCGTCGGGTCCGAGACGCTCGACCTTGTTCTTCTCGTAGCCCTCGAAGTTGCCCTCGAACCAGAACCACTGTCCTTCGGACACGTTGCCCTCCCACGCAAGGATGTGGGTGCAGGTCCGGTCGAGGAACCAGCGGTCGTGCGAGATCACCACGGCGCAGCCGGGGAACGAGTCGAGCGCGTTCTCCAGCGACCCGAGGGTCTCGACGTCGAGGTCGTTGGTGGGCTCGTCGAGCAGGATCAGGTTGCCGCCCTCCTTGAGGGTCAGCGCGAGGTTCAGGCGGTTGCGCTCACCACCGGAGAGGACCTCGGCCTTCTTCTGCTGGTCGGGCCCCTTGAAACCGAATGCGCTCACGTACGCGCGCGACGGCATCTCGTTCTGGCCGACCTCGATGTAGTCGAGACCGTCGGAGACGACCTCCCACACGTTCTTCTTCGGGTCGATGTTCGCGCGGTTCTGGTCGACGTAGCTCAGCTTGACCGTGTCGCCGACGCGCACCGTGCCCGAATCCGGCTCCTCGAGACCGACGATGGTCTTGAACAGCGTGGTCTTGCCGACACCGTTGGGGCCGATCACACCGACGATCCCGTTGCGCGGCAACGTGAACGACAGGTCCTTGATGAGGACGCGGCCGTCGAAGCCCTTGTCGAGGTTCTTCACGTCGACCACGACGTCGCCCAGGCGCGGCGGCGTCGGGATCTGGATCTCCTCGAAGTCGAGCTTGCGCATCTTGTCGGCCTCGGCCGCCATCTCGTCGTAGCGGGCCAGACGCGCCTTGTTCTTCGTCTGCCGTGCCTTCGAGCCCGACCGCACCCACTCCAGCTCCTGCTTGAGGCGACGCTGCAGCTTCTGGTCCTTCTTGCCCTGCACCTCCAGGCGCTCGGCCTTCTTCTCGAGGTAGGTCGAGTAGTTGCCCTCGTAGGGGTGCAGCTTGCCGCGGTCGACCTCACAGATCCATCCGGCGACGTGGTCGAGGAAGTACCGGTCGTGCGTGACGGCCAGGACGGCGCCGGGGTAGCTCGCGAGGAACTGCTCGAGCCACAGGACGCTCTCGGCGTCGAGGTGGTTGGTCGGCTCGTCGAGCAGCAGCAGATCGGGGCTCGACAGCAGCAGGCGGCACAGCGCGACGCGACGCTTCTCACCACCGGACAGGTGGGTGACCGGCTCGTCGGCGGGCGGGCAGCGGAGCGCGTCCATCGCCTGTTCGAGTTGGGAGTCGAGGTCCCAGGCGTCGGCGTGGTCGAGCTTCTCCTGGAGCTGCCCCATCTCTTCCATGAGCTCGTCGGAGTAGTCGGTGGCGAGCTGCTCGGCGATCTCGTTGAAGCGGTCGAGATCCTTCTTGACCTGGCCCAGGCCGTCCTCGACGTTCTGGCGCACCGTCTTGGCCTCGTCGAGCTCCGGCTCCTGCATGAGGATGCCCACGGTGGCGTTCGGGTCGAGGAATGCCTCACCGTTCGACGGCTGGTCGATGCCGGCCATGATCTTCAGGATCGACGACTTGCCGGCACCGTTGGGGCCGACGACGCCGATCTTGGCGCCGGGGTAGAACGACATGGTGACGTCGTCGAGGATGACCTTGTCGCCGTGCGCCTTCCGCACCTTCTTCATGGTGTAGATGAATTCGGCCATGACTGTGTCCTTCCGTGCGCGGTGGTCGTGCTCGCGCGGTTGGTCGAGTGTCTGCCGTCGTCGGTGCGACCGGCGCGGTGCCGTCGGCGACGCGGGGTGCCGACGCGGCAGAGGTCGTCTCCAACCTTAGCGGTCGGGCCACGCCCGCCGGACGGGCCGCGGGTACCTCAGCGCTCGGCGTCGGAGCGGGTGTCGCCGGCGGCCCTGGGCGGTCCGGCAAGCCCGGCCAGCATGGCGTTGTACTCGGTCAGTTCGGCGTCGTGGTCGCGGTCCGCACGACGGTCGATGCGTCGGGCGATGCGCTGGTCGTGACGCGTCCACTGGATGAACAGCGCGATTAGCACGATCACCAGCGGCACCTCGCCGGCCGCCCAGGCGATGGCCCCGCCGGTGCGCTGGTCGGCCAGCAGGTCGGTGTTCCACGGCAGCGCCAGGCTACGGAACCACTGCTGGGCGATCACCGTGTTCTGCGACATCAGGATCACGCCGAAGAACGCGTGGAACGGCAGCGCGGCGAACACCATGGCCACCTTGATCAGGGGCTGCACCTGCCGCGGGGACGGGTCGATGCCGATGACCACCCAATAGAAGAGGTATCCGCTGAGCAGGAAGTGGATGTTCATCAGGATGTGCGCCGCGTGGTACGTCGCGACGGCGTCGAGCAACCCGCTGAAGTAGAGGACGTAGAAGCTGCCGACGAACTGCAGGAACGCGACCATCGGGTGCGTCAGGAACCGCGACACCGGGCTGTGGACCGCGGCCAGGATCCACTCGCGCGGTCCGGGCGGCGCGTCCGCGCCCGCCGGGGACAGGGCACGCAGGGCCAGCGTCACCGGGCCGCCCAGCACCATCAGCACCGGGATCAGCATCGACATCATCATGTGGGCGATCATGTGGACGCTGAACATGGCCGCGGAGTATGCGCCGAGCCCGGATGACGTCGTGAGCAGCAGCAACACCGCACCCAGGGTGAACGAGATGGTCCGTCCGACCGGCCAGTCGTCGCCGCGTCGGCGGAGGCGGACCACCCCGCGCAGATAGGTGACGCCCAGGACGATCGCGGCCAGTCCGAGGATCAGATCCGGCCGCCAGAACGTGGCGATGGTCTCGAGGGTGGGCTTGCCCGGCAGGTCGTAGCCGAGTTCGACGGCCTGCACCGAGATCGACGACGTGTCGCGGGCCGGCGGCGGCGTCCGAGCGAGGCCGACGGCGAGGCCGAACGTCGCGGCGAACACGCCCAGCTCCACCAGCGCGAAGCGGATGAAGGCACCGCGGTCGTCGGGGTCGGCGCTCAGCGCCGACACGGTCCGTCGTCGGTGGACCGCGCCGAGGCCACCGAGGACCACCAACGCGAGCACCTTGAGCACGATCACCTGCCCGTAGGTGGTGCTGAACAGCTCGTCGAGGTGCACACGGATCAGCGCGTTGACGACCCCGCTGACGCCGACGACGACGATGCACCACAGCGCGACACGCGAGAAACGTTGCACCGCGAGGGCGGCGTACCCGCCGCTCCCCCGGGCGTAGGCGAGCACGGCGAACAGCCCGCCCATCCACACCGACGCGCCGACGATGTGCAGGATCAGGCTGTTCGTCGCGAGATCGTGGTCGCCGCCGGCCGACGAGTGCCCGCTCAGCGCGAGGGGCATGAGGCTCAGGACCGCGATCGCCAGCGCGACCAGCGTGGTCCACCAGCGCAGCCCGACCCGGGCCACGATCGCCGCGACGACCGCGAAGATCGCCGTCCACATCCACGACCGTGCGTCGGCGACCTGGTCGAGGGCGTCGGCCCACCGGCCGGGCGACAGCGTCTCCGACAGCGGGAGTCCCGACACGTTGGAGAGCGAGAGCGGGATCATCACCACGGACGCGACGGCCCAGACGAGCGCCGAGACAGCGGTCCACCGCATCGCGCGGTAGCCGCCGACGTCGAGGACACCGTCACGTTGCGGCGGTACGAAGAACGCCGCGAACAGCGCGGACCCGACGGCGATCGCGGCCGCGATCTCCCCGATGCCCTGCACGGCCGCGATCCCGTACGTCGTGATCCATCCCGGGTCGGGGATGCCCAGCAGCTCGACGGCCGTCGAGGCCGACACCGCGGTCACGATGACCGCGACGGCGACGGTCCCCCACCCGACTGCCCACGCCACGGCCCCGGCCGCGCTGCGGCGCAGGTCGAGGGAGTCAGGTGCCAGAACGCTCATGACGTCGAGTTTATCCGCGCCCGTCGGGCCCTCCCGCGACGGCGATCGACGCACGCGACTGCGATCGCGGTCGCGGGAGTCGACCGGTGTCGCGACAGCGGGACCGCCACAGCGCACCGATACACTTGCCGCGCGCCTCCGTAGCTCAGGTGGATAGAGCAAGGGCCTTCTAATCCCTAGGTCGCAGGTTCGAGTCCTGCCGGGGGCACACCACCCTCACGCAGGGGACCTGCGGAGGGTCAGGCCTGACATCGCCGACATCGACCCGACGAGCTCGACGACCGGTCCTCCGGGGCGCGTCGGCTCCCCCGCCTTGTCCTTCAGGGTCGACCAGCCGCTGCGCACGAGACCGCCGGTTCGCACCTCGTGGTCGGGGCCGACGCGGACCTTCAGCGTCGAGGTCGACACCTGGAACTGCACGGTGACAACCGGCCCGGGGAAGACGGCATTGGTGAAGTCGAGGTCGACGGTGCCCATGGTCCCGGTGACGAGCACAGTCGACGGCGCGTCCCAGACTCCTTTGCGCCGCACCGTGTCCCAGTTGGCCTCCCACTCCACCGGCCTCGTGGGGGCAGGTGTCGCGGAGACGACGCCGGAGGCCGGCGCATCAGGGAACAACGCGCCCGTGATCGGCAGGTTCTCCAGAACCGCACGCAGATCGGAACGGGTGCGGGCGGAGTAGACCCGCTCGGAACGTTCCTCGAACTCGGCGATGTCGAGGTAGCCGGTCGAGAACGCGTCGTTCAGGTGCGCGATGGCGCGTTCGCGTTCCGGGTTCCCGACCCGGACCGCATCGTCGGGCAGTTCCGGCATGACGGCCAGCCTAGAGCCAACGGGCATATCGGGCATCGGCCGAACGATGGTCACTCCCCCACGCGACCGTCGATCGCCTCGCGGATGAGGTCGGCGTGGCCGTTGTGTCTCGCATACTCCTCGATCAGGTGCACCAGCAGCCATCGCACACTGACCAGAGCACCGTCACCCCGCGGCCGGAGGGCGATCCGCTCGGGACCGCCGTCCGCCAGCGCGGTGGTGATCGCGGCCTCGGCGGCGTCCACCGATCGACGCCACAGGGCCCAGAGCTCCTCCGGACTGTCCTGTGCGGCCGACTCCCAGTCCCAGTCCGGATCGGCCGACCAGTCGACATCGGCCCACGGCTGCGGCCACGGCTCGCCGACGAGGCGGAACAGCACCCACTGCGTCTCGACGAAGGCGAGGTGTTTGAGCATGCCGGCGAGCGTCATGGACGACGCGGCCACGGTGGTCGCGAGACCACGCGCGTCGAGTCCCTCGCACTTCCAGGCGAAGGTGGCGCGTTGGAAGGCCAGGAACGATCGCAGCGTCTCCACCTCGCCGGCGGCGACGGGCGGTTCGTCGCGACCGGGCACCTCGGGATCCGTCATGCCCGGCAGCCTAGGCAGCCGACCGCGAGCGGGCATATGCACCTAGTTGCACTGTGCGTGAGTGCGTATTAGCCTTCCGGCATGGCACTCGAGCACGCGATCATGGTGTCGCTCGCCGAGCGGCCCGGGACGGGCTACGAGATCAGCCGCCAGTTCGAGCGCTCCATCGGCTACTTCTGGTCCGCGACGCACCAGCAGATCTATCGCACCCTCAAGAAGCTGCACACCGACGGACTCGTCGACATGCAAGACGTGGCGCAGGAGGGCCGCCCGGACAAGAAGGTCTACACACTGTCCGCGGCGGGTCGAGACGCGTTGCGCGCGTGGGTCTCCGACCCCGCGCCGGTCCCCCGTCTGCGTGACGAACTCAGCGTCCGCCTCCGCGCGGCCGAACACGGCGATCTGCGCGATCTCGTCGCCGAGTTCCGTCGTCACCGCGACGCCCACATGGAGCGGCTGTCGCTGTATCGCCGGTTCGCCGACACCGATCTGACCCCCTCGACCGCCACCCGGGGGCGCCGCCTGCACCAGCGGCTCGTCCTCCAGGGCGGCATCCGCGTCGAGGAGGGGCTCGTCGACTGGTGCGACGAGGTCATCACCGCACTCGACGCCGAGATCTCCTCCGACGCCCCCGAGCCCATCACCACGACAGCGAAGGCATGACCGTGACCGACACGTACCCGAACCTGTTCCAGCCGTTGACGATCGGTGGGATGACCATCCGCAACCGCATCGTCATGGGGTCGATGCACACGGGGCTCGAGGAACGGTTCTTCGACGGCAAGCGCCTCGCGGCCTACTACGCGGAGCGGGCCCGGGGCGGTGTCGGGCTCATCATCACCGGCGGCATCGCGCCCACACGGACCGGTCTGCTGCTCCCGTTCGGCGCCAAGCTCACCAACCGGTTCGACGCGCGCCGCCACCGTCGCGCCACCGCGGCCGTGCACGCCGAGGGCGGACACATCGCGATGCAGATCCTGCACGCGGGCCGCTACGGGTACACACCGTTCAAGTGGTCGGTCGAATGGGAGAAGTCGCCGATCCACCCGTTCCGCCCCATCAAGATGACCGACGCGATGATCCGCCACGTCATCCGCTCCTACGGGCGCACCGCGGTCCTCGCCCGTGACGCCGGCTACGACGCCGTCGAGATCATGGGTGGCGAGGGCTACCTGCTCAACACCTTCCTGTGCCCGCGCACCAACCGACGCACCGACCGCTGGGGCGGCTCGACGGAGAACCGGCAGCGCATCGTCGTCGCGATCGTCGACGAGATCCGCTCGCGTGTCGGCGCCGACTACCCGATCATCATGCGGCAGTCGATCGCCGACCTCGTCGAGGGCGGGCAGACCTGGGACGAGATCGACCTGCTCGCAAGAACTCTCGAGGCGCACGGCGTGAGCGCCATCAACTCCGACATCGGGTGGCACGAGGCGAAGGTGCCCACCATCGCGACGTCGGTGCCGCGGGCGGCGTTCGTGCGCTTCACCGAGCGTCTGCGCGAGGAGGTGACCATCCCGCTGATCGCGTCCAACCGCATCAACACCCCCGAGGTGGCGGAGGAGGTCCTGAGCCGCGGTCGTGTGGATGCGGTGTCGATGGCCCGCCCGCTCCTGGCCGACCCGCACCTGCCGGCCAAGGCGCAGGCCGGGCGCGCCGACGAGATCAACACATGCATCGGCTGCAACCAGGCCTGCCTCGACCACGCCTTCGTCGGCAAGAAGGTCTCGTGCCTGGTCAACCCGCAGGCCGGCCGCGAGACCACTCTGGTCCTCTCCCCGACGCGTTCCGCTCGTCGGGTCGCGGTGATCGGTGCCGGACCCGCGGGTCTGTCCGCGGCCGTCTCCGCCGCCGAGCGCGGCCACCGCGTCACACTGTTCGACGCGGGCCCCGCCATCGGCGGCCAGTTCGCCATCGCCGCGCGGATCCCCGGCAAGGAGGAGTTCTCCGAGACCATCCGCTACTTCACGCGCCGTCTCGAGGTCCTCGGTGTCGCCGTGCATCTCGACACCCGTGCCGACGCGGAGCGCCTGGTCTCGGAGAAGTTCGACGACGTGGTCATCGCGACCGGTGTGACCCCGCGCGTGCCGCAGATCCCCGGCATCGACCACCCGTCGGTGATGACCTACGCCGAGGCCGTGCTCGGCGACCGTGAGATCGGCGACCGCGTCGCCGTGATCGGTGCCGGTGGCATCGGATTCGACCTGACCGAGTTCCTCACCGTCACCGACTCCCCCACGCTCGACGCGAAGGAATGGGACCAGGAGTGGGGTGTGACCGACGACCTCGACACCCCCGGATTCGTGACGAAGCCCCGGCCCACCGCGGCGGCCCGCACGGTGTACCTGGTGCAACGCAAGCCCGGATCGCAGGGCAAGTCGCTGGGCAAGACCACCGGCTGGGTGCACCGCGCGACGGTCAAGATGAAGGGAGTCGAGCAGATCTCCGGCGCCCGCTACGACCGCATCGACGACGACGGTGTGCACCTGAGCTTCCCCGACTCCGAGAAGGGGCCCCGCGTCCTCGAGGTCGACACCGTCGTCGTGTGCGCCGGCCAGGAGTCGGTCCGCGACCTCGTCGACCCGTTGACCGTCGCGGGTGTCGCCACGCACGTCATCGGTGGGGCGGACGTCGCGGCCGAGCTCGACGCGAAGCGCGCGATCCGTCAGGGCACCGAGGTCGCCGCGGCGCTGTAGGCCCCCGTTACGATCGGCGCCATGGCACTGACCGCACCGTCGCAGTCCAACCGCGCCGTCGTCACGGGCGCGTCGTCCGGAATCGGCGACGCACTCGCCCGCGAACTCGCGCGCCGCGGTTACTCGCTGATCCTCGTCGCCCGCCGGGGCGAGATCCTCGAGAAGACCGCGGGTGAGCTCCGTGCCGCGCACGGCGTCGACGTGGAGGTCCGCCCGAGTGACCTCTCCGATCCCGCGGCCGTCGAGGTGCTGTGCGCCGAGTTCGCCGACCGGGAGATCGCGCTGCTCTGCAACAACGCCGGCATCGCGACATTCGGCGCCCTCGTCGACCTCGACGCGGACTACGAACGCGCGCAGGTCCGTCTCAACGTCACCGCCGTCCACGATCTGACGCTCGCCGTCCTGCCGCAGATGGTGAAGCGCGGGTCCGGCGGCATCCTCATGGTGGGGTCCGCGGCGGGAAACATGCCCATCCCGAACAATGCGACCTACGCCGCGTCGAAAGCGTTCGTGAACACCTTCAGCGAGTCGGTACGCGGCGAGGTCGCCGGTGCCGGCGTCAACGTCACACTGCTGGCGCCGGGGCCGGTCCGCACCGAGGAGCCGTCGCCGGAGGACGCCAGCATCGTCGACAAGATGGTGCCCGGCTTCCTCTGGGACGACAGTGCCGGCGTCGCGCGACTGAGCCTGGACGCGTTGGCCCGCAACAAGATGCGCGTCGTGCCGGGAGCCCTGTCGAAGGCGATGTCGGTGGCGGGCGGGTACACCCCGCGCGCGATCGTCGCGCCGATCGTCGGCGGGTTCTACCGCAAACTCGGCGGCTGAGGCCTACCGTCGGCGGCCGGTGCCGAACAGCGACCGGGTGATCTCGCGCCCCAGCGCACTGCCGGCGGAACGCATGAAGCTCTTCACCGCGGGGTTGCCCAGGATCTCCTGCACCACACCGGGTTCGGGCTTGCCGGCGGGCTTCGGGGCCTCCGATGCGGGTGCCGGGACGGGAGGCGCCTCCGGGGCGGCTGATGTGTCGGCGGGAGCGAGGACTTTCGCGTTCAGCTTCTCGTAGGCCGATTCGCGGTCGATGGTCTCGGCGTACTTCGCGTGCAGCGGACTCGCCGTCGCCGCAGCGGTCATCGCCTCGGCCCCGATGCCCGCCATCAGCGACCGCGGCGGACGGACGACGGTCCAGGCGACCGGGGTCGGTGCGCCCCGCTCCGACAGCACGGTCACGATCGCCTCGCCGATCCCCAACGACGTCAACGCCTTCTCCAGGTCGTAGGCGGTCGACGTCGGATAGGTCTTGACCGTCTTCGACAGCGCCTTCTGGTCGTCCGGGGTGAACGCCCGCAGGGCGTGCTGGATGCGTGCGCCCAGCTGCGACAGCACCTGGTTGGGGATGTCGGTGGGCAGCTGCGAGCAGAAGAACACCCCGACGCCCTTCGAGCGGATCAACTTCACCGTCTGCTCGACCTGCTCGACGAACGCCTTCGACGAGTCGCTGAAGAGCAGGTGCGCCTCGTCGAAGATGAAGACCAGCTTCGGCTTGTCGGTGTCGCCGACCTCGGGGAGGAACTCGAAGAGGTCGGCGAGGATCCACATCAGGAAGGTCGAGAACAGGGCCGGACGCGCGGCCTGATCGCCGAGTTCGAACAGCGTGATGATCCCTGCACCGTCGGGTGTGGTCCGCAGCAGGTCGGCGGGCTCGATCTCGGTCTCGCCGAAGAACGTGTCGCCGCCGTCGGCCTCCAGCGTCGTCAGCGACCGCAGGATGACACCGGCCGTCGCCTTCGAGACCCCGCCGAGTTCCGCGAGGTCGGCCTTGCCCTCGTCGCCGGTGAGGTGGGCGATGACCGCGCGGAGGTCCTTGAGATCCAGCAGCGCGAGGCCTCGCGTGTCGGCCCAGTGGAAGATCAGGCGCAGCGTCGACTCCTGGGTGTCGTTGAGCCCCAACACCTTGCTGAGCAGGATCGGACCGAACGACGTCACCGTCGCGCGGATGGGCACACCGACTCCACCGGTGCCGAGCGACACGAACTCGCATGGATGGCCGGCCGGCGCCCAGTCGTCGCCGATCTCCGCGACGCGCTTGCTGATCCGGTCCGACGGCTCGCCGGGGCGGCTCAGGCCCGACAGGTCGCCCTTGATGTCGGCCATGACGACGGGCACGCCTGCGGTCGAGAGCTGCTCGGCGATGACCTGCAACGTCTTGGTCTTGCCGGTGCCGGTCGCCCCTGCGACGAGACCGTGCCGGTTCATCATCGCGAGCGGGATCCGCACCTGCGCCCCGGCGTCGACGACGCCGTCGACGCTCACCGCGCCGAGTTCCAGCGCCGCCCCGTCGACGGCGTAGCCCGCCGCGATCTCCTGCGCCGCGCTACGCTGCGAGCCGTCTGCCTGCGTCATCCCGTCGTCCCCCGTCGCTGCTGGTGCGGCCTACTGGGCCGGGGCCAACCCTAACGGCCCGCTAAGGTTGTCGGGTGCAGGACAAACTGGTGTGGATCGACTGCGAGATGACCGGTCTGCGGCTCGACTCGGACAAACTCATCGAGATCGCCGCGCTGGTCACCGACAGCGACCTCACCATCCTCGGTGAGGGCGTGGACGTCGTGATCCACGCCGACGACGCCGACCTGGACGCGATGCCCGACGTCGTCAAGAAGATGCACTCCCATTCCGGACTCACCACCGAGGTCCGGCAGTCGACCATCACGCTCGCCGAGGCAGAGAAGATGGTCCTCGACTACATCAAGGAGCACGTGACGTCCTCGGGGTCCGCGCCGCTCGCCGGCAACTCGATCGCGACCGACCGCGGGTTCATCGCCCGCGACATGCCGACGCTCGACGGCTACCTGCATTACCGGATGATCGATGTCAGCTCCATCAAGGAGTTGTCGCGGCGCTGGTACCCGAAGATCTATTTCGGTCAGCCCGAGAAGGGCCTCGCCCACCGCGCTCTGGCGGACATCCGCGAGTCGATCAGGGAGCTCAAGTACTACCGGGAGACGGTGTTCGTCGCCCCTCCCGGACCCGACACGTCGCAGATCGAGCAGGTCGTCCGCGGCCTCGGCGAGGCCTGAGGCGGACGCACCGAGAACCGATTGGTCTTGGTGCGGCCGGTGCGGATAGAGTGTGACCCTGGTTCCGGGCGACCGGGACCGATGGTGGATGTAGTTCAGTTGGTAGAGCACCAGGTTGTGATCCTGGCTGTCGCGGGTTCGAGTCCCGTCATCCACCCCGACCGACGGCCCTCTCCCACGCGGAGGGGGCCGTCGTCGTCACCGGACACGCCTTGTCAGGACCTCGCACGCTCCCGCCGCCACGGTGCCCACCAGTTGGCGCGGCCCAGGGCGGCGACGAGAGCCGGGGCCAGGACGCCTCGGACGATGGTCGCGTCGATGAGGATGCCGAGCGCGAGCGCGGTGGCCAGGATCTTGACGTCGGTCGTCGGGACGCGGGACAGCGAGATGAACGCCAGGAACAGGATGATCGCGGCCGAGGTCACGAGTCGACCGGTGCGAGTCAGGCCTGTCACGGTCGCGGTGTCGGTCTCGACGCCCGCCTCGTGTTCCTCGCGGATCCGGCTGAGCAGGAAGACCTCGTAGTCCATCGACAACCCGAACAGGAAGGCGAACACCGCGATCGGGATCCACACGGTGATCGCGCCCGACGACTGCTGCCCGAACAGCAGTTCGGTGCCGAACCCGTCCTGCCAGATGAACACCGTGATGCCGTAGGCGGCGCCCAACGAGATCACGTTGAGCACCAACGCCTTCAACGGCAGCACCATCGAGCGCAGCGCCCGCGCCAGCAGCGCGAACGTCACCACCACGATGACGAGGAGCACCCACCACGCGTTGCCGTAGACGGCGTCGATGAAATCGGCGTTCTGCACCGCGACGCCGCCGACACGCGCGTCGTCGGCCTCGGCGGCGGCGCGGATCCGCGCCACCGCGTCGGCACCGGCGGACGTGGACACGTCGTCGGTCGTCCACGCGTCGACGATGTGGGCGTCCCCGGAACGCCAGGACTCCGGCGCCACCACGCCTGCCACACCAGGGACCTCGCTGAGCCGGGACGCGAGGACGTCCGGTCGGTCGGTGACCACCTCGACCGGTTTCGTCAGTCCGGCGCCGAGTCCGGAGTTCTCCACGGCTGCGATGGCCGTTCCCGCCGGCCCCCCGCGCGATGCGAGTGAGTCGTTGGTGGGGTCGGCGAGATTCAGGGAGAACACCGGGATGGCGAGGACCACCAGCACCGCCAGGGCGGCGATCGCCGAGATCCACCGGTGGCGGACCACGGTGGTCCCCACGCGGCGCCAGAGCCGACTGTCGGGGCTGGTGCCTCTGCGGTGTGGCCATTCGAGTCTGCGTCCCGCGACGAGCAGCAACGCGGGCAGCAGTGTCAGCGAGACGGCCACGCTGAGGAGCGGGATGAGCAGACCGGTGAACCCGATGCTGCGCAGGAAGGGCACCGGCAGGGCGATCAACGCCGCCAGGCTGACCGCGACGGTGAGACCCGAGAAGAGCACGGACCGGCCGGCAGTGGTCAGCGACTCCCGCACCGCGGTGACGTCGTCGAGACCCTGACCGCGCGCCTCACGCCACCTCGTCACGATCAGCAGGGCGTAGTCGATGGCGACGCCGAGACCGATGAGCGCCAACAGGTACTGCACGATGAACGACACGTCGGTGACCGCAGTCAGTCCCCAGAGGATCAGGAACGTCGTGAGGATCGACGCGGCCGCCACCATCAGCGGCATGAGCGCGAGGAACGACCCGAACACGAGGGCGAGCACGATGAGAGCACCGACACCGCCGAAGAGGGTCTCGGCGAGGATGTCGACCCCACCGGACTCGCCCCCACTCGCCAGGGCGTCGGCACCGGTGACCGTCACCCCGACACCGGTCGATGTGGCGGCCGTCCGCGCTGCGGCCTCAAGCGCTGCAGTCGCGGCGACATAGGGTTCCGCGCCCCCGCGCGGCGTCGGGTACACCAGGGTCACGCCGGTCGTCCCGGTGCGCGACAGCAACTCCGGGTGATCGGCGAACGACGTGACACGCGCACCCGGTGCTGCCCGTTGTGCGGCGGACGCGACCGCGGCACCGTCGGCGGCTGCGAGCCGTCGGTCCTCACCCTCTGCCACCAGCAGGATGGGCGCGTTCGCACCACCGGACCCGAATTGCGTGACGATGTCGACGTTCGTCTCGTAACCCGGCTGGCCGGGGAGTCCGAAGTCGTAGCTGAGCGCCGACACCGCCTTGGACGCGCCGAATCCGCCGACGGCGGTCAGGACGATCCAGGCGGCGATGACCCACCACCGGTGGGACGTGACGAATCGTGCAAGAGCATCCATGAGAACTCCTCGGTCTCCCGACAGGCACCGGTGATCAGCGCGTCACCATTCGCGAGACGCGGCGATCACCTTGTGCAACAGGCTGTTCAGGGTCTGGGATTCGGCTTCGGTGAGCCCCAGATGGGCGGCTCGATTGAACTGCGCCACCGCATCGGCTGCACGGAGGACGAGATCACGTCCGGCGTCGGTGAGGACGATGGGTACCGTCCGACCACGCCGCGCGTCGAGATCCCGTGCGAGAAGACCTCGTTCGACGAGACCCGACAGCAGTTCGGCCATGCTCTGTTGACGTACGAGGATCTTGCGGGCGAGTTGGGCCTGGGAGATGCCCGGTGTCGCCTCGAGCTG
This sequence comes from uncultured Williamsia sp., assembly GCF_947494875.1. Lineage (GTDB taxonomy): Bacteria > Actinomycetota > Actinomycetes > Mycobacteriales > Mycobacteriaceae > Williamsia_A. The sequence continues at coordinate 55,242 of NZ_CANLWM010000005.1, read as the reverse complement.
GAGCAGCACCCCGAACTGCACCGGCGTCAGTTGCTCGGCGGCGAAGATCTCATGGAACCGTCGAGCGATCGGGTGGTAGGCCTGGACCAGCGTCCAGGCGGGGAGACCGGCGATGTCTTCGTCGGTCCACCGCGCCTGCGACCGTGACACGCCCACGACGATAACAGGCGCCTGTGATGGGGGGAACCCCCATCACAGGCGCCTGCGAGATCGTCGCCGTCAGAGCGACCGCGCGATGATCTCCTTCATGATCTCGTTCGTGCCGGCGTAGATCTTCTGCACGCGGGCGTCGGCCCACATCCGACCCACGGGGTACTCGCTCATGTAGCCGTAACCGCCGAACAACTGCAGGCACTCGTCGAGGACGCTCATCGCACGATCTGTGGTCCACCACTTGGCCATGGCGACCGTGGGGATGTCGAGCTGCCCGTCGAGGTGCTTGACGATGCAGTCGTCGACGAAGACGCGACCGACCCGCGTCTCGGTGGCGGCCTCGGCGAGCTTGAACTTGGTGTTCTGGAACCCGAACACGGGGCGCCCGAACGCCTGTCGGTCCTTGGTGTAGCGCAGGGTGTGGTCGATCGCGGCCTCCATCCCGGCGATCGACGCGACCGCGATGATCAGCCGCTCCTGCGGGAGCTGCTGCATCAGCTGGATGAAGCCCTGGCCCTCCTCGGTCCCGAGGAGATTCGACGTGGGGACGCGGACGCCGTCGAAGAACAGCTCGGAGGTGTCCTGGCCGCGCTGGCCGATCTTGTCCAGGACGCGCCCGCGGCGAAAGCCCTCGCGGTCACCCTCGACCAGCACCAGCGAGATGCCCTTGGCGCCCTCCGAGGTGTCCGTCTTCACGACCACGACGATCAGGTCGGCCTGGGACCCGTTGGTGATGAACGTCTTCGAGCCGTCGATGACGTACTCGTCGCCGTCGCGGATCGCGCGGGTCTTCACGTTCTGCAGGTCCGAGCCGGTGCCGGGCTCGGTCATCGCGATGGCACCGACCACCTCGCCCGACGCCATCTTCGGCAGCCACGCCTGCTTCTGCTCCTCGGAGCCGTACGCCAGCAGGTAGTGGGCGATGATCCCGTTGTGCAGCGACACGCCCCACGATGAGTCACCGATGCGAGCCTGCTCCTCGATGAGCACCGACTCGTGGGCGAACGTGCCGCCCCCGCCGCCGTACTCCTCGGGGATCGACATGCACAGCAGTCCCAGTTCGCCGGCCTGGTTCCACAGGTCACGGTCGACGTGGTGCTGCTCGATGTACTTGTCGACGTTGGGCGCGACCGACTTGTCCATGAACCCGCGCACCATGCTGCGCAGGTCGTCGAGGTCGTCGGTCATCCACGGGGAACGCTGTGCCATCGGGGAACTGCCTCTCCTCGGGCGCGGGGGCGCCGCATGGGACGGCCGATCCACCCGGCCATCGTGTCAACGCGGAGCGTAACACTGGCGAATGGCAGTGTGGTGGAGCCGGTCAGGCGTTGCCGCCCGCGTTCCCCTTCTTCCAGACGTCCCACGGGATGTTCCAGTCACCGAGTCCGTCGGTGCCCGGGAGAACGGGGCCGATCGTGTTCTTGACGACGACGATGTCGCCGCGCAGCGCTGTGTTCATGAACCACTCGGCGTTCGCGGGGCTGACGTTCAGACATCCGTTGCTGACGTTGGTGTTGCCCTGGTCGCCGAGTGACCACGGGGCGGCGTGCAGGTAGATCCCGCTGTAGGACATCTGTGTGTCGAAGTAGACGGTCTCGCGGTAGCCGCCGGGCGAGTTCACCGGGACGCCGTACGTCGACGAGTCCATGATGATGCTCGGCACGCGGTCACCGACGATGTAGGTGCCGGGATTGGTCGGCGAGCTGTCCTTGCCGAACGACACCGGCATGGTGCGGACCACCTTGCCGTCGATCGCGACCGACACCTGCTTGGTGTTGTCGTCGCCCGTGGCGACGAGGGCGCGGCCGATGGTGAAGTCGAGGGTCTTGTTCTGCTGACCGAACACGCCGTCACCGAGATCGATGCCGTAGGTGTTCACGTCGACGTGCACCTTGGTGCCCGGCTTCCAGAAGTTCTGCGGCCGCCAGCGCAGCTCGCTGTCGCTCAGCCAGTAGAACGCACCCTCCACCGGGGGGTCGGTGCGCACGGTGATCGCGTCCTGCGCGGCCTTGCGGTCGGTGATGGGCTCGTCGAAGCGGATGGCCACCGGCTGACCGATGCCGACCGTGGAGTTGTTCTCCGGCAGCAGGTACGCGTCGGTGAGGTTGTTCGGGGAGCGTGTCGTGAAGGACATCTGCGCAGCCGATGCCCCGGCGATCCCGCGGGCATCCGCGGACAGCGTGTAGGTGGTGCCGTAGCCGAGCGGCTCGGTCGAGGTCCATGTCGTGCGATCGGCGTTGAACACGCCGGCGACGTTCCCGGCACCGTCGGCCTTGGGGATGCGGACATCGGTGAGAGTGCCCGACTGCGCGGTGACCTTCAGGGGCGCACCGGGCTGGACGCCGGCCGCGCGATCGGTGAGCGGCGCGCCCGCGAACCCGGTGACGGAGATGGCCGGACGCAGCAGGTCGTCGAATCCGACGTTGCTGGCGACCTTGTCGCTGTACGTGGGGGCCGCCGTCCCCGCCGAACACGCTGTCGCGATCACCGCGACGACAGCGACCGCCGCCACCGACCACGAGACACGACGACTGGACCGTCCGAACACCATTGCACTCCCGAATACATCTGTTCACCGACTCGTGCGCGCCGCTGCGCCCCTCGACCGCGGACGACGCCCATCGCGGCCTCACGCCCGACCCCCTCAGGCAGACCGCATCAGTGTACGAGAACCTCGTCACGCCGAGGTCACGGCACGCCCGGACGTCGGTCCCGACGACGAGAGCCCCCGTCGGACCGGATCGGTCGCGACGAGGGCTCTCCTCGGGTGCGCCATCAGGGACTCGAACCCCGAACCCGCTGATTAAGAGTCAGCTGCTCTGCCAATTGAGCTAATGGCGCGCGGTGGCGCGAGAAGAGACACTAACAGGTCGACCGGCGGGTCCGGAAATCCCGTGGTGGCCGGGCGCATCGGGACGTCGTCGGACCGGCCGGGCACAGTGGGATGCGATGACCGACACCCTCTTCGCCGACGTCTCGTACTACCAGCCACCCGTGGACGACACCTACCCGTATCCCATCCTGTCGATCCGCGCGAACGACGGCACGTTCCGCGACCCGAACTTCGCCGCGAACTACACATGGATCCGCCGCTCGCTCGACACCGGACGCCTCACCGTCGGCATCGTCTACTGCTACGTCCGTCCGAACTGGCAGGAGACGGCCGCGACGCTGCGCGACCAGATCGACCGGAACGGCGGGCTGCACCCTCGGGTGGTGCTCATGCTCGACGTCGAGTCCGGTGGCAACCCGTCGGGCGACGGGTCGGACTGGATCAACCGCGCCTACTGGGATCTCGTCGGGTACTGCGGGGGCAACGCCCGTCGGGTCATCGGATACGCGAACGCCGCGGACTTCTCCGCGATGTGGCGCACACGGCCACCCGGACTGCGGGTCATCGGGGCGGGGTACGGCAGCAACCCCGACCTGCCCGGACAGATCGCCCACCAGTACACCGACGGACAGGGCTGGGGCGGCGGACTGCCCGAGGGCGCACCGCCGTTCGGCAACTGCGACATGAATTCCGCCGACGGCCTGACCGCCGACGAGTTCGCGTCGGCCTGTGGGATCGGTGCGCCGCCGCTGAACGAGATCGACGAGGCGGCCCGCGTCGCCGCCGCGTGGATCGGGCGCCGCATCACCGTCGGCGAGGTCACCTGCCCCGACGGGCTCGGTCGGTTCGCGGAGTTCGAGCACGCGCACATCTACTGGTCACCGACGATGCCGCGTACCGCCGACGGGCGGGTGCATGCGGAGCCGATCCCCCACGACGGACTCTTCGAGGCCTGGGCCGACCTGAGGTTCGAGCGTGGACCACTGGGCTATCCGGCCGGCCCTCACAGCGTCGTCGACGGCGGCGGCACACAGCCGTTCGCCGGGGGTGTCCTGTTCCGCCAGAACGGGTCCCGGACCGGATACTGGACGCACGGGGCGATCGGGGCGCGCTACACGGAACTGGGTGCACAGGCCGGGTCACTCGGCTGGCCGGTGTCCGACGAGTACGCCGACGGCGACGGACGCCGCCAGGACTTCCTGGGCGGCTCACTGCGGTGGACGGAGGCCTCGGGGGTCACCCGGGTGTCGCCGCCGCCGTCACGACCGCCGGCCGCGCCGGGCCTGTTCGACCGCCTGCGTCAGGCGCTGTGCCGCCTGGTCACCCGCGCACGCCCGCCCCGCGCGGGCGCATAGGCGACGCCGCGCGGACGCCACCGCTCCCCCGGGTGGGTCGTCGCCTCGAGGACGAGGTCGTCGAGCAGGGTCTGCAGCACCACGAGCAGTTCCATCGACGCGAACGAGGCACCGATGCAGCGCCGTGAGCCTCCCCCGAACGGGATCCACTCGGTGAGATCCGGTCGGCCGCCGACGAATCGGTCGGGGTCGAATCGCTCGGGGTCCGGCCAGACGGCAGGGTCGGAGTGGATGAGTCCGATTCCCACCATCACCGACTGGTCGCGCCGCACCGTCCATTCGCCGAGCTGCGCCTCCTGCGCCACGACGGTCCGGAAAGTCACGTCGATCACCGGTCGCGCCCGCTGTACCTCCAGGATCGTGGCCTCGAGGAGGTCGCTGCCGCCGGCGTCGCGCTCGGCGACGAGCCGTCCGATCAGCGCCGGGTGACGCCGGATCCGCTCGACGGCCCACGCCAGGGTCGTCGCGGTCGTCTCGTGTCCGGCGGCGAGCATCGTCAGCAGTTCGTCGGCGATCTCGTCGCGCGTCATGGGGCTGCCGTCGTCGTAGCGGCTGGCCACCATCATCGACAGCACGTCGTCCCGGTCGTCGAGATCGTCGGCGCGCTGCGCGGCGTCGATCAGTCGGCCCACGATCGCGTCGTACTCGCGGCGCCATCGACGCAGTCGACCCCACGGGCTGTGGTCACCGAGCGACTCGAGGTGCGGCAGCGGCACGACCGCGAGCATCGAACCCAGTTCGACCATGCGCGGCAACACGATCCGTAGACGGTCGAACTCCGGGCCGTGGGCGCCGAAGACCGCCGTGATGATCACGTCCAGCGTGATGCGCATGAAGGACGGCATCGTCGCGAACTCGCGGTCGGTGGGCCACGTCGCCATCTCGGCCCGCGCCGCGGAGGCGATGACGTCCTGATAGGCCCGCAGTCGCCGACCGTGGAACGGGGGCGCGAGGAGCTTGCGTTCGCGGCGATGCCGATCCCCGGTGAGCGCGAACATCGAGTTCGGCCCGAGGACACGGCCGAGGTTCTGCTCGACGGACTCGAGGACGTCGGTGGGGGCGCGGAACACCTCGCGCGCGACCGCGGGATCGGCGACGACCACCGTCGAGCCGAACACCGGGATGTCGATGGTGAAGACCGACCCGTGTCGCGATCGCAGCCACTCCAGCCCGGCGCGGCGGTTGAGGACCGTCGCGCCGGCGATCAGCGGACGCGGGACGCGCGGGCTCGGTGGTGTCGTCGGCGCGGCGGAGCGCTCGGTGGTCGGGATGCTCATGGGAACCCTCGTCTCTGCGCGGTGGCGGTCGCCGGTGCCGACGATGGTACGCAGGCGTACCAGGATTGTCGACGGGCGTCGCCCGGAGCGCCCCGATCTGCCCGATACGCTCGCCACCATGGAATCCGACGGGGCGAGCGCGCTCCCGTCCCCCCGCGAGATCGCCCGTACCGACGACGTGCGCGGCCGTCTCATCGACGCCCTCGCGACGTCCATCGTCGACCGCGGTTTCCGGGACACGACCGTCGCCGACGTCGTGCGTCTCGCGCACATGTCGCGGCGCACGTTCTACGAGCACTTCGGGGACAAGGAACAGTGCTTCGCCGCGATGCTCGCCACCGTCAGCCAGGGTCAGATGGACCTCATCTACCGAGAGATCGATCGCAGCGCGCCCTGGCGCGATCAGGTGCGTGTGGGGATCCGGACGTGGATCACCGGGGCGTCGGCGGAACCGGCGATCACGCTGAGCTGGATCCGCGACGCCCCGACACTGCGGGCGGGCGCGCGCGACGTCGAGCGCGCGACGCGGGAGGGGTTCGTCGACCTCGTCTGCGACCTCGCCGACAGCGACGACCTCCGGCGGGAGGGCCACCGCCCGCCGTCACGTCCGATGGTGGTGCTGCTCGTCGGCGGCCTCCGGGAACTCATCGCCGCACAGGTCGAGGCGGGCGCGCCGCTGGCCGACGTCACGGAGTGCGCGGTCGCGGCGACCGAGGCACTGTTCGTCGCCGAGAGCGCGCGGCCGTCCGGGACGACGACCGCGCGGTGAGATCAGCTGACGAGCTTCTTGATCGTCAGCGCCAGGACCAGGACACCCACACCGATCAGCGGGTACTTGACCGCCGGTGCGTTGAGGGTGGCGACGACTCCGTTCTTGGCGTCCTCGGCGAGACGCTGCGGGTTGGCGCGCTCGGCGAGCGAGTCCAGGGTGGAGGCCAGATCCTCGCGGGCGCGGACGATGTCGCGTTCGATGCTGTCGGGGTCGCGTGCCACGTGTCCTCCATCGTCGTCGGCGGGTCGACGCCTCGATCGGGCCCGCCGGTGGTCGTCCCGACACGGTGGCCGGGCACTCTTCTGGCAACCGTAGTTCACCGACGCCGTGACCGGACACGACCCACCGCCCGGACACCTCCGTGGCCACGACCGGCGGTCGACGCTCGGCTACCGTGTCACGCGTGACGACACGACGGCTCGCTCCCGGTGACACCGCCCCGGCCTTCACGCTGCCCGACGCGGACGGCAACCCCGTCTCCCTCGCCGACTACGCCGGCCGCAAGGTCGTCGTGTACTTCTACCCCGCGGCGTCGACACCGGGATGCACGAAGCAGGCCTGCGACTTCCGCGACAACCTCGCCGAGTTGTCCGGGGCGGGGATCGACGTCGTCGGCATCTCCCCCGACAAGCCCGCCAAGCTCGCGAAGTTCCGGGACGAGCAGGAGTTGACCTTCCCGCTGCTGTCGGACCCGGACAAGACGGTGCTCACCGAGTGGGGTGCGTTCGGCGAGAAGACCATGTACGGCAAGACCGTGACCGGCGTGATCCGCTCGACGTTCCTCGTCGACGCCGACGGGACCATCGAGGTCGCCCAGTACAACGTCCGGGCCACCGGCCACGTCGCCAAGCTCCGCCGCGACATCGCGGTGTGACCGCCATCGACCATGGGTGACCCGACGGCACCCCTGGTGCCCCGTAAGCGACCGACGCAGGAGCGCAGCCGCCGCCGGTTCGAGGCGATGCTCGTCGAGGCGAGGTCGCTGCTCATCGAGGTCGGTTTCGAGTCGCTGACGTGCGAGGAGATCGCGGCCCGCGCCGACGTGCCGATCGGGACGCTCTACCAGTACTTCGCGAACAAGTACGTCATCGTCTGCGAACTCGACCGGCAGGACGCGGTGGGGGTCCAGGACGCGTTGGCCGCGTTCGGCGAGGAGATCCCCTCGCTCGACTGGCCGCGACTGCTGGAGAAGTTCCTCGACCACCTCGCGTCGCTGTGGCGCGACGACCCGTCGCGGCGTGCCGTGTGGCTCGCGGTGCAGTCCACTCCCGCGACCCGCGCGACCGCGATGGTCCACGAGCGTGCCCTCGCCGAGATGGTCGCGCGCATCATCGCGCCTCTCACCCCGAGCCAGCGGGCGCGACGCACGATGATGTCGGAGGTGCTCGTGCACACCGCCTATTCGCTGCTCAGCTTCTCGGTGCAGGACGGCCACGACCACGCGCGCACCGTCGCCGAGCTCAAGCGGATGCTGACCGGCTACCTGCTCCTCGAGGACCCCGAGACCTGAGCTCAGGTCCGGTCCGGCGCCTCGATCACCGCGACCGCCGCCGCCGACGGCCCGTCGTGGGTCAGCGAGATGTGGACCGTGGCGTCGCGCAGGTGCTCCCCGATGGTCCCGGACAAGCGGATCGACGGGCGACCCCAGGCGTCGGTGACGACCTCGATGTCGCTGTGCTCGACCGCCTCCATCGCCGGCGGCAACGCGAACCGACTCAGCGACCACGCCTTGACCACGGCCTCCTTCGCCGCCCATCGGGCCGCGAGATGCCGTGCGTCGTCGCCGGTCCCGGCCGCGGAGTCACGACGCTCACCGACCGTGAACCGGTCGGCGAACGTCGTGCCCGCCTGCGTCATCTGCTCGGCGAACTCGGGCACCGACACGATGTCGATGCCGACACCGAGCACGCTCACCGCCGTGCCGCGCCCGACCCGGCGTACGCCGCCGGGTAGTCGCCGCCGGAGTCGAGGCGCACCGACTCGTCGAGGAGCATCGCCGCCTCACGGTCGGGGTCCGGGCCGTCGTCGCCGAGACGACGGTTCGGCGGGCGCTGGTACAGCGGCGCCCCGCCGCACATCGCCTCCAGCCGACGGCGCGCACCCTCGCGGGACCGCTGCGCCGCGGCCTCCCGGTACGCGGCCTGACGCTCGGGGTCGAGAGCGGCGACGAACGCCTCCGGGTGCACCACCGCGATGAGACCGGACACGTGGCCGAAGCCGAGGCTGGTGAGCAGACCCGCCTTGAGCGGGAACCGCTCGCCGAGATCGAGCGCCTCGGTCACCCACACGAGGTGCGGGTGCTCGCGCATCGCCTCGTCGACGCAGTCCAGGCTGCGGTTGGGCGGGACGACGCCCTCGCTGAGCATCTGGCAGAGCCCGATCAGCTGGAACGCCGCGGCACCGCCCTTGGCGTGTCCGGTCAGCGACTTCTGCGACACCACGAACAGCGGTGCACCGTCGTTGCGGCCGAGCGCGCCGGCCACCCGCTCGTGCAGGTCGGCCTCGTTGGGATCGTTCGCCTTGGTCGACGTGTCGTGCTTGGACACCACCGCGACGTCGTCGGCGCTGACGCCGAGGTCGCGCAGGGCGCGCGCCATCGGCGACTCGGTGCGACCGCGGGCCGCGCCGAGGGCTCCGATACCCGGGGCCGGGATGGAGGTGTGCACGCCGTCGCCGAAGCTCTGCGCCCACGCCACCACACCGAGGACCGGCAGTCCCATGTCCGCCGCGACGTCGCCGCGGGCCAGCAGAACCGTTCCGCCGCCCTGGGACTCGACGAACCCGGCGCGGCGGCGGTCGTTGGCGCGGGAGAACCGGCGGGGATCCATGCCCCGCGCGGCCATCGCCCCGGAGTCGGCCGTGGCCGACATGTCGCCGAACCCGACGATGCCCTCGACGGACAGGTCGTCGAAACCGCCGGCCACCGCGAACAGCGCCTTGCCGAGCCGGATCTTGTCGACGCCCTCCTCGACGGAGACCGCGGCGGTCGCGCAGGCGGCGACCGGGTGGATCATCGCGCCGTAGCTTCCGACGTAGGACTGCACGACGTGCGCGGCGATGACGTTCGGAAGCGCCTCCTGCAGGATGTCGTTCGCCTTCGACTCACCGAGCAGGGTGTCGATGTAGAGCGATCGCATCGACTCCATGCCGCCCATGCCGGTGCCCTGGGTGTTGGCGACGAGGCCGGGGTGCACCCACCGCATCAGCTCGGCGGGGTCGAAGCCGGAGCCGAGGAACGCGTCGACGGTGGCGACGAGGTTCCACAGGGCGACGCGGTCGAGCGACGACGCCATGTCGGCGGAGATTCCGTACACGGTGGGGTCGAATCCGGTCGGGATCTGCCCACCGACGGTGCGGCTCAACGAGAACCGACGCGGGACGCGGATCTCCGTGCCGGCCCGGCGGGTGACCTCCCACTCCCCCGACTCCAGCGCGGTCACGCTGGTGCGCTCGGCGTCGGACGCCGCGAACGCGCGGGCCTCCTCCTCCGAGGCGACGGTGAAGGTGAGGTCCTCGTCGAGGAAGACCGACGTGAGCAGCGGGGCCGCGTTGTCGACCATCGCCCCGTCGTCGGCGTAGCGGCGGATGCCGCAGCGCTCGACGACCGCGTCGTGGTAGCGGTCCGCGATCTCGTGCTCGGCGACGGGGTCGCCGCTCTCGGTGTCGTACCAGCCGGGCTTCGGGGTCTGCTCCCAGCGGACGAGCCCTGTGCTCCAGGCGAGTTCGAGCACACCGGCCGCGGACAGCTCTTCGGACACCTCCATCTCGAAACGGGTCCGGGCGCTCCCGTACGGGCCGAGTTCGCCTGCACCGACGATGACCACGAGGTCCGCGGGGTCGACGGCGAGTTCGGGCCATGACGGCGTGGTGCCCGTCGCCGGGCGCGCCGGCGCCGGCAGGGCCGACACCGTCACCGGCGCGGTCTCGGTGACGGTCTCGACGGTCGCGGCCTGCTCCTGTGCCTGCGCCGCGAGGGCGGCCAGGTCGAGATCGGCCTCGCCGAGTCCCGCGGTGAGGTCGGCGACGATCGGTGCCGTCCGTGCGTCGGCACGCCGTTCCGGCGCGCACAGCCCGAGCAGTTCGTCGGCCATCTCCGCCGTCGACCACGTGCGCACACCCGCGGCCTCGACCGCCGACACCATGGGGTCGTTGTGGCCCATGAGTCCGGTGCCCCGCACCCATCCGATGATCGCGTGCGCCAGCGTCACTCCGGTGTTCCACGAGGACTCCGCGGACCACCGCGCGACCAGCGCGTCGAGGGCGGCCTTGCTCTCGCCGTAGGCGCCGTCCCCGCCGAACATGCCGCGGTTGGGCGAGCCGGGGAGCACGACGTGCACGCGGCCGTCGATGTCGTGGTCGGCACCGAGCTCACCGAGGCCGGCGATCAGACGCTCGACCGACCACAGCAGGACCTTCATCTCCAGCTCGGCCCGCGGGCCGGCGTCGGACAGGTCGCCGGCCACCCGCGGCGCGGCGAAGGGGAACAGCAACGTCGGGCGCAGCGCCGGCTTGACGACCGTGGTGGAGCCGCCTGCGGTCTCCGACTGCTCGGTCCCGATCCACTCCACGAGGTCGTCGACGTCGGTGTAGGAGTACATGTTCGCCGACGAGACCCACAGGGCCGCGCCGTCGCGGGCGTGCTCGCGGTAGAGCTGCTTGAAGAACGACAGACGGGACCCGTCGAGGCGGGAGGTGGTCGCGACGACGGTCGCACCGCCGGCGAGCAGTCGTCCGACGACCGCCGCGGCGATGGACCCCGAGGAGGCGCCGGTCACCACCGCGACCTCGCCCGCGAACCGGCCCGGAGCGGGATCCTCGGCGAGATGGGCGATCTGGGCGTACACCCGGGCCCGCACACCGTCACCGACGTGCAGCGCCTTGCCCTGCCACCACGTCGCCTGCTGGGCGACCGTGTGGCCGGCACCGGCGAAGCGCCCGGTGACCGTCTCGAAGTCGGCGTCGAGGGAATGGTCGTCGACCAGCCACAGACGTGCGAGATCCTCACGGGCACTGGCCCAGCGGTCGTCGACGAGGACCGCGGTGCGGGCGTCGAAGGCCGGCGTGACGATGCGAAGCCAGTCCGAGCCGAGCTCGGCGGACACACGCTCGGACAGGACCTGTGCCGCGCGGGCCTCGTCGGCCGCGCCCGGATCGATCTCGGCGACGTCGTCGTCGAGTCCGAGCTTGCGCAGGACGGTGCGTGCCGCGCTCGCCAACGCGCCACTGCGACCGGTGAACTGCTCGGTGAGCGCACCGAGCGCCGCGGCGTCGACGGTGGCGCCACCGGCGGACTCGGCGGCCGGCTTGCTCACCGCGACACCGCGCTGTGCGCCGACCGCGGCGACCGCGGCGTCGATCGCCGCGTCGAGGGCGTCGACGGAGCCCAGCGGCCCGTCGACCAGCCCGCCGAGATCCCCGCCGCGGACCGACGCACCCTCGCGGGTGCCCAGCGCGAGCGCGACGGTGGTGTGACGGGCCCAGCCGGGCCCGAGCTGCCACACCGACGACACCCGGTCCTCGATGTGCGAGGGCCGCTTGTTGATCGGTCCGAGCACCTTGCGCAGCGCGTCGCCGACGGCGTCGGTGAGCACCGAGCCGAACGGCTTGTAGCCACGCGCGAGGGCGTCGACGGTCGACGCCAGCGAGCCCATGTCGGCCTCGGCCGCACCGTCGATCGCGCCGAGACCGAGCTCGGCGCCGACGTCGAGCAGCAGCTGGTTGCGTCGTGACGAGACACCGTCGCACAGCGCCTCGATGGTGTCGGCGGCACCGATCTGGTCCGGGCGCATCTTCGTCCACAGCGCGATGACCGCGCGGACCGCATCGGCCGGGGTGAAGGCGAGGTCGTCGGGACGGGGTCCTGCCGCGGCGGCGGGGGCCGGTGCGGCGGCGACGGGAGCGGCGGCCGGGACCGGCTCCGTGGGCTTCTCCTCTGATGCCGATCCCGTGGGATCGTCGTCGATCTCCTCGGGCGCCTCGTCCTGCGCGAGCAGGACCTGGCTGTCGCGCTCGACGTTGAGCACCTGCACGGCGGAGTCCGCGAAGTCGTCGAGCTTGAGGGTGTTGGTCGCCAGCCCGGAGAGCGTGGGGGCGGTGGCGACACCGACCTCGACGAACCGCTGGACACCGAGGCCGCCGGTCTCGCGGCCGGCGAACAGCAGGTCCTGGGTCTCTATCCAGCGGACCGGGCTCGCGAACTGCCAGGCGAGCAGCTCGACGAGGACGATCCGGGCCAGCGACGAGCGATCGGCGGACGCGGCCTCCCAGTCGTCGAGGACGTCGGCCAGCGGCTGCGACGGCACGAGGTCGGCGATCTCGACCACGAAGTCGCGATCGAGGGTGAACGGTCGCGGGACCAGGTTCGGGATGTATCGCCCGATCAGCACGTCGGGATCGAGGTTCTCGGGCAGCAGCTCCTGCAGCCGCGCACGGAACTCCGGCACCCCGTCACGCAGGACGCTCGAGTGGAACGGCACGTCGATGCCCGGGATGAGGATGAAGCCTCGCTTGCCGCCGACCTCGGCGCGACGACGCTCGATGTGCGCCTCGAGGTTCTCCAGCCCGCGGACGGTGCCGGCGATGGCGTACTGGGTGCCCCGCTGGTTGAGGTTGACGACCTCGAGGAACTCGCCGCAGCCACGCGAGACCTCGGCGACGAACGAGACGACCTCGTCGTCCGCGACACCGAACTGGCTGGGCCGGATGGCGGCGAGCCGATAGTTGCTGCGTCCCAGCTCGTCTCGCGGGACGAGGTGGTGCATGGCCTCGCCACGCTGGAAGACGACCTCGAGGACGGCCTCGAGCGGGAGGACACCGGCGCAGGCGGCCAGCGCGTTGTACTCACCGACCGAGTGTCCGCAGGTGATCGCACCCTCGACGAAGCCGCCGGCCTCGCGGAGCTCGGCGATCTGCGCGACACCCAGCGTCGCCATCGCGACCTGCGTGAACTGCGTCAGGAAGAGCACGCCGTCGGGGTGGGTGTAGGTGGTGCCCCGCGCGACGAGGCGCGTGGGGTTGTCGCGGACCACGGCGAGGATCGAGAAGCCCAGGGCCGCACGGGTGTGCGCGTCCGCGCGGTCCCAGATGTCGCGGGCCGCGGCGGAGCGGGAGCGGGCCGCGAGACCGATGCCCGCGCTCTGGATGCCCTGCCCGGGGAACGCGTAGACGGTGCGTGGGGCGGCGAGGCGTCCGGTGGCCGCGAGGACCAGGTCGCCGTCGACCGAGCAGGTGACCTCGACGACCTCGGCCCCCTGGTCGAGTCCGACGCGCTCCACGCGCACGGTCACCTCGTCACCGGTGCGGACCATGCCGAGGTAGCGGGCGGTCCACCCGAGCAGCGGGCGCGGTGCCGGGACGGGACGGTCGGCGTCGGTGGCCGTCACGACGTGCTGGGCCAGCGCCGACAGCCACATCCCGTGGACGATCGGTTCCCCCAGACCGGCGAGACGTGCGGCGCGCAGATCGGTGTGGATCGGGTTGCGGTCGCCGGAGACCGCGGCGAAGCCGTGCATCCGCGCGGGGGCGGTGACCTTCGTGGTCCGGACGAGCGCGCGGGTCGCCGAGCGCTCGTCGACCACCGCGCCGCCGGCGCGGACGGGATCGGTCAGGTCGCCCTCACCGGTCCGACCGCGGATGGCGAACCGCTCGGTGAGCGTGGCGAGAGAGCCGGTGGGACCGGTGATCTCGACGTCGACGGTCACGACCCGGCCCACGGAGACCTCGGCCACCGAGCGCTCGGTGGCGGTCACCACGACGTCGGTGTCGACGCGCGGCAGCTCGCCGGCGACGGACACGGCGTGATCGAGATGGACCAGGTCGAGGAGTCCCTCGACGACCGGGCGCCCGTCCTGCGAGCGGGCCGCACCGATGACGGCGAACACCGCGGGCCAGGCCAGCCCGACGATCGCGTCGGGGACGGCGAACCCACCGCTGCCCGACGGGGTCGACGCCGAGAGGTGCTGCGGCAGGCCGTGTGCGGTGACGCCGGCGTGGTCGGCGGCGAGGTGTGCGCCCCAGCGCGCCTCCGTCGTCGCGACCCCGTCGACCACCTCGGGCAGGTCGCCCGCGGCGACCGCGAGGATGGTCCGCATCGCGGCGGACGCGGCGTCGAGGTCGACGCGGGGGGCGCCACCGTCGACGAAGGAGGCGTCGAGCCGCATCGGGATGGTGACCGAGGCCGACGCGACGGGCACCACGAGCTCGACGCCGCCGTCGACCCGGGTGAGGGTCGCGCCGGTGGGTGCGTGCTCGGCACGGTCGTCGCCGTCGTCGAGGAACTCCCAACGATCGACGTCGCCGAGCCGGACGATCGGGTTCGGCACCATGCGGCCCGCCCATTCGACCGAGTCGGTGGCGAGCACGGTGGCGAGGACGCCGGTGTGGCCGGCGAGACCGGCGCGACGGCTGGGCACCGGGGTGGGGTCGACTCCGCGGGAGCCGAGTTCGGCGACGAGATGCGCCTCGAAGCGGTCGAGCAGTGCGCCGACGGGCTCGTCGACCTCGGTGATGCCGGCGACCGCGACGGGGCCGGGGATGACACACACCTCGTCGGCGCCGTACCGGGCGTCGTGGGCCTGCCACAGCGAGTCACTACGCCACCACCGACGCACGTCGGCATCGACGACGGGCACGAAGTTCACCGGCTTGCCGGGGGTCCGGCACAGGCCGAGGAAGAACGCGACGTCCGCCGGGTGCAGCGGGTCGGCGTCGATCTCCGGGTAGAGGCTGCCGAGCACGTCGATCGCCGCGTGCGGGTTGTCGGTGGCGGCGTCGTCGACGAATGCCGTCGCGACCTCGCCGCGGTCGGCGGGGTGCATCCGCGCCTCGGTGCGCTGCAGCATCTGCAGGAAGCGGTCGCGCCAGGTGACGTCGGCCCAGACCGGCGCGGGGCCGGGGTCGGTGCCGACGGCCAGGTCGGCGTAGCGGGTGAGCCACTGCCGGTAGGTCATCTCGGCGACGTCGCCGAAGTAGGGCTTCGCCGTCGCGTCGAGGGCGGCGATGATCTCCGCGCGGCGCTCGGCGACGGCGTCGGCGTCACCGGCGACCGCGTCGAGCAGACGCCCGCACGCGGAGGCGGCGTTGTCGACCTCGTGGATGTCCGCGCCGAGTTGGCTGCGGCCCGAGGCCATCCCGTCACGGGCGTGGCCGGCGCCGATCCAGGTGTCGCACCCGGGGGTGTCGACGAGGAGCTGCTTGACCGCGGGCGAGGTGGTCGCCTCGAGGGTGGCCATGGTGACGGTGCCCAGCAGGATGCCGTCGACCGGCATGGCCGGGTAACCGTGTGCGGTCGACCAGCGACCGGTCAGGTAGTCGGCGGCCCGCTCGGGTGAGCCGATGCCACCGCCGACGCAGATGACCGCGTTGGGCCGGGCGCGCAGCTCGGCGTACGTGGCGAGCACGAGATCGTCGAGGTCCTCCCAGGAGTGGTGACCGCCGGCGCGGCCGCCCTCGATGTGGACGATGACAGGGTGCGCGGGCACCTCGGCGGCGATGCGGACCACCGAGCGGATCTGCTCGACGGTGCCGGGCTTGAAGGCGACCCACGGGATCCCCGCGTCGATCAGTTCCTCGACCAGCGCGACGGCGTCGTCGAGTTCGGGGATGCCGGCCGAGACGACGACACCGTCGATCGGCGCGCCTGCGGCGCGGGCCTTCTGCACGAGACGCTTGCCGCCGAGCTGCAGCTTCCAGAGGTACGGGTCGAGGAAGAGCGCGTTGAACTGCGCCTGGCGGCCCGGCTCCAGGAGGGTGTGCAGGCGATCGAGGTTCTCGGCGAGGATCGCCTCGGTGACCTGCCCGCCACCCGCGAGCTCGGCCCAGTGGCCGGCGTTGGTCGCCGCGGCGACGATCTCCGGGTCGACGGTCGTCGGGGTCATGCCCGCGAGCAGCATCGGCGAGCGCCCGGTCAGACGTGTGAACGCCGTCTCGACGACGGTGCGGCCGTCCGGCAGCTCGGCGAGGGCCGGCGCGTGCACGCTCCACGGGGACGGGACCGACGGGACGCCGCCGGGGGCGAAGATGTTGCGCTGGCCGCCGCGAGAGCTCGCCGGGATGCACCCGATGCCGCGTCCGCGGACGTTGGGCACCGACAGCCGCGTGGCCGAGTCGGAGGGGCCGAGATCCAGGAGCCAGCGCACACCGGCGTCGGCGACGTCGTCGAGGCTGCGCACCCAGTCGCACGGCGCGACGAGGATCGCCTCGGCGAGACCGCGCGCCCAGGCCGAGTCGAGGCCACAGCGGCCCGCCCACTCGGCGACCAGGTCGACGGCGTCGGCGAGGGCGGGGTGGTGGAACGCGATCGACACGTCGATCGGGTCGAAGGTGGGCGCGAACGGGGCACCGCCGGTGGTCTTGGCCTTGCGATCGGCCGCCTCGGCCGCGGCGATCGCGGCGCAGCGCTGTTCGATCGCCGTCAGCTGACGGGGGGCACCGGACACGGCGACGGACCGCCGCCCGTTGCGGATGGCGACCACGGGCGCGATGAGGGCGTCGTCACCCACCAGCGACGCGCGGTGCTCGTCGAGCACGGCGGCAAGGCGGGCGGGGTCGACCTTCGACACCGAGACCATCGGGGTGCCGTCGGCCGTGACCACCAGACCCGTCCGCCGGGCGACGGTGGCGCCCGCCGCACCGATGAGGTGCGCCACCGCGAGCAGCGCGCCACGGCCGCCGGCGTCGGAGACGACGTCGGCGGCGAGGACGCCCTGGGAGTGGCCCGCGACCGCGGTCGGGGCGATCTCGGCGGTGTCGAGGCCCTGCTTGGCCAGCGCGGCGAGGGCCGCCATCTGGGAGAGGAGGATGCCCGGGACGGACTGAGCCGCGCCGGCGAGGACGGTCGGGGCCGGCACGGTGCGGTCGGCGGCGAGGCCGTGAACCCACGCCAGGGGGTCGAACCCGTCGGGCCGCACGGCGTCGATCTCGCCGACGACGGGCTCGACGAGCCGCTCGGCAGCGTCGACCACCTGCGCGAGCGAGTGGTCGAGCTCGGCGTCGATCACGAGTTCCGCCAGCGCGGGCAGCCACGGTGTCCCCTGTCCGCCGAACGTCACGGCGTAGGGCGTCCCTCCGCGCAGCCGCGCGATCAGGGTGTCGGTGTGGCGGGAGGACGGCGTGCCGTCGGTGCCGTTGCGGAATTCGTTGACCGTCACAGGGGATCTCCTCGGGGCGTCGGTGGACGTCGGGGCGGGTGATCGTCGGCGTCCGCGACGGGACGCACGACGAGCGGGACGACATCGATGTCGGGTGCGGGCCGATGGACACCCCGGTGTGACCGGGATGCGGTGTGTCACCGCGGCCCTCCGCCGATCGTCGGCGGAAGTCGTTGTCACGGAGACGAACAGCGCAGTCACTCATCCGATGTGACCGGGCTGCCGTCTGCCGTGCGGACGAGAGACATCGTCGCACACGAAAATGAGGGATCCCTCATGTTCTGGGGTGACCCGTGGGTATACCCGTCGGTATCCCCGCGGGTAACAACGACGACCCCGACGACCTCCGGTGACGTGGTCCGGCACGGCGCAGGTCAGCGCGCCGCGACGCGATCGGGCGTCTGATCTCCGAGGTGGAGCTGTTTCGTCATCAAATCGTTATCGAATGCGGCCGCGTCGACCGCGGTCTCCGGCGGTTCGTACTGTGACCGCATGGACTGCGTCTTCTGCGCGATCGTGGCCGGCGTGGCCCCGTCCCGGCAGGTCTACGCCGACGACGACGTGGTCGCGTTCCTCGACATCCGGCCGGTGAAGCCCGGCCACACCCTCGTCATCCCCCGCCGACACACCCCGGACCTGGCCGGTCTCCCCGCAGAGGACGGTGCTGCGGTGTTCGCGGGTGCGGGTCGCGTGGCCGCGGCTCTGCGTGCGTCGACGATCGCCGCCGACGGGGTGAACCTCGTCCTCAACGACGGGCGCGCGGCGTTCCAGACGGTGTTCCACACGCACATGCACGTCGTGCCGCGCCACCACGGTGACCGGCTGTCGTTCGCGAAGGGGTTCGTCACACGCCGCGACCCCGATCCCGACGCCACCGCCGCGGCCATCCGGGCTGCGATCACGGCCTGACGGGAGGGTCAGTCACCGCCGAGGTCGATCGGCTCCCACGGCTGCGCGCTGCCGACATCCTCACCGGCGCCGACCGTCTCGGGGTGCACCCCGCGGGCCTCGAGCTCGGACCACAGGCCCGCCAG
Source organism: uncultured Williamsia sp. (assembly GCF_947494875.1). Lineage (GTDB taxonomy): Bacteria > Actinomycetota > Actinomycetes > Mycobacteriales > Mycobacteriaceae > Williamsia_A. Next base: position 36,671 of record NZ_CANLWM010000005.1, on the reverse strand, counting down.
CGCCCGCTCGGGGTCGAGCAGGTACTCCGACTCCCGCACCCGCCAGAAACGCCAGCCGCAGCGACGCAGTTCGCGCTCGCGCTCCATGTCGGCGCGGGCCTGCTCGGGTGTGCTGGTGAACTCGTCCCCGTCGCACTCGACGGCGAGACGTCCGTCGGTACCGGTGACGACGAGGTCGATGACGCGGTTGTTCACCGACACCTTCGGGACGACGTGGTACCCGCGGTCCCGCAGTTCGCCGAAGATCTTCTGCTCGAAGAGGCTCTCGAACGGCTCCGCTCGTTCGGTGGCCCCGATGTCGGTCGGCATCGGGTCGACGAGAGCGTTCTGGGTGCGCTCGAGGTAGGTCAGCAACGAGTACCGCAGGTCGTTGGGCCGCAGGTCCTCCGACAACACGCTGTGGAACAGCCACACCTGCTCCATCGCGCGCGACGCGGCGACGTTGAAGCGGCGCTGGGACTCGCTGCGCGTCAACGACACCGGGTTGCGGTCGGTGGACACGACCATCGACAGGAACACCACGTGGCGCTCGTCGCCCTGGAAGTCCGGCGGCGTCCCGACCCGCAGCGCCCGCTCGTGCCACTCCTCCACACCGATCGCCGACCGCAGCTTCTGGGTGATGACGTCGACCTGACGCTGCCCCTGCAGCACGACGACACCGAAGGTCAGCCCGTCGTAGCGATCGTCTCGCAGACACCGGACCAGTTGCGCGACAAGGGCGTCGGCCTCGTCGACGTTCGTCAGCGCCGAGCCCTCCCCCGTCGCGACGGCGTCCGGGACGTGCACCGACCGCAGCGGCGGCAGGCGATCGGCGCCGAACTGCCGCACGGGCACCAGCGGCGAGTCCGGGTAGAACTGGCGCGACGAGTACTCGATGATCTCGGGCATCGAGCGGAAGTGCTCCCGCAGGCGCACCACGTGGCCGAAGCGGGTGCGCAGCATGGAGAACAGGCTCGACCGCGGGGTCAGGCTGTCACGCATGTACTGCGGGACATCGTGCAGGTAGCTGTCGAGCTTGGCGAACACCTCGTCGAGCCCCGCGCCGCCGAAACCGCCGGGCGCACACTGCCGGTCGTCGCCGACGACGATGACCCGCGGTGCCAGCCACAGCAGGAACAGGCTGGTGATGTCGGCCTGCGACGCCTCGTCGACGATGACGACGTCGAAGGAGTCCTGCTCGGGCGCGATCGACGAGAGCACCTGCGAGATCGGCATGATCCACGCCGGCACGGCACCTTGCGCCTGGGTCATCGCCGAGCGCGCCGCCGTGCGGAACCGCTCGGCGTGCTTGCCGGATCCCTTGCCCAGGTTGGTGATGTGGTCCCGGTAGGACTGCAGTGCCTGCACCTGGGTGACGGTCATGTGCTCCAGGCACTCCCGCCACGCCGCCGCGGCGGCGAGGCCCGCGGTGAAGTGGGCGATGTCGGCCTCGACCGAGTCCAGGTCGGCGGCCAGCCGCGACTCGCGGTCGGGATCGCTGCGCTCCTGCGCCCACGAGTAGGCACGACGCCACGACCAGGCGTCCCCGAGGTCACGCAGCCGCGCGTCCCACGCGGTGTCGTCGGCGGTGTCGACCAGGACCCGGTGCAGACCGGGCGCCTTCTGCTTGAGGCGCAGTTCCAGCAGGTCGAGGGCGCCCTGCCGGTCCCGCTGCGCACGCGCGACCGTGAAGGCCCGGCGGGCGTCCTTGACCGCGTCGATGTCGGCCGCGGTCAGCGCGGCGACCAGCGCGTCGGCCTCCTCGGACGGGCCCTGGTCGGTCACGGCGGCGAGGCTGCGCGCGGCGTCCTCCAGCTCGCGCCGGGCGAGGACGGCATCGTTGGTGGCGGCGATGGCACCGGTCTGACGGGCCACCTCCTCCACCTCGTCGACACTCTTGGGTCGCGGCCCGCCGGGGCTGATCGACTCCAACCGCCGGATGAGGGCGTCGCGACCTGTGAGCAACTCCGAGACCCACCCGAGCTGCTCGTCGAGGGAGACCAGTCGACCGAGCTGCGCCGACCGCGACCCCGACGTGTCGACGTCGACGTCGACGTCGGCCAGGACCGCCTGCACGGTGGCCACGTTCTCGAGCACGCGCAGGTGGTCGGCGACCATCTGCAGCGACGCGGCATCCGTGGCCGGACGCCCGTCGACGGTCGCGGTCACATCCAGGGCCTCGACGGCGCGCTGCTGCGGCGACTTGCGGAACCGACCCCGCCAGGTGCCGCCCGAGCGGAGGTGCTCGGCGGCGTCGGCGAACACATCGGCGGCGCCGGGAGGGATCGGGTCGACCACGACGTCGTGCGTGCCGATCGCGGCGTCACGCTGGGTCGCCTCGTCGATCACCGCGGAGATCTGCGTGACCCGGTTCCACAGGTACGCAGCCGATCCCGACAGCAACCGCTCGGTCATGTCCTGCATCGGCGCGTCGAAGCCGCGGACCTCGCGGACCGCCGCGGCGAGGCGGTCGCACTGTGCCTTGATGGCGGACAGACGTGCGCTGTCGACGTCGGCGAGGATCGCCAGCAGCGACCCGTTGCCGGCCATCTTCTCGTGCGGCTGTGCGCGCACCCGTCCGCAGATCGCCTCCAGCGCCACCGAGTCCGGCAGGTGGTCCTCGAGGTCGGGCAGCTTCTGGCCCAGACGCCGCGCCCACGAGTCGTCGCGCTCCCGCAGCAGCGTGAGCAGCCGACTCATCTCGTCGGTGTCGAGCGGCGGGAGCACCGCGTCCAGCGGGCCGGGCAGCCAGTCGTACCGGTCGGCGACGTCCTGGCAGGCACGCACGATCTGCGCGGCGGTGCCGCTGTAGCCGGGCGCCACCCACTCGTGCTTCTCGGTCTCGGACTCCCGCAGCTGCCAGATCTCCCGCAGGATCTGCTCCCGCTTGGCCCGCGCCTGGTCCCGCTTGGACCGCAGGTTCTTGATCTCCGAGGTCGCGACCCGCTCGGAGAAGGTCCCCTTGCGCGCGGCGATCGCCGCGACGCTCTCGGCGAGCGACGCGGAGCCGTCCTTGGTGACGTCGGTGATGGCGACCGCCAGCTCGCGCAGCTCGGCGGGCAGCTTGTCCCGCAGCACCTGCAGCGCCTGCGCCTTCTCGCTGACGACGAGCACACGCTGTCCCTTGGCCAGCAGGGCCGACATCAGGTTGGCGATGGTGTGCGTCTTGCCGGTCCCTGGCGGGCCTTCCACGACGACACCGGAGTCGACGCCGAGCTGAGCGAGGATGTCGCGCTGCTCGACGTTCGACGGCAGCGGATAGAGCGCGTCCTCGACGAGTTCGCCGGCGCTCATGGCGCCGCTCGCGGCCAGGCGGTCGAGCCGTTCCGGGGCCTCGATCGGCTCCACCAGCTGCGCCAGGCCGATCGGGACGTCGGCCGACTCCTCACGCAGGGCGGTCATCATCGTCTCGTAGTAGGCCAGCACCGCGCCCGACCCGCGGTCGCGCAGGACCAGGGCCGGTCGCGTGGCGATCGACACGTCCGTCCCCGCGGCGACCGTGGTGCGCCATGTCTCGAGGATGTCGTCGACACCGGCCGCGACGACGGAGGGCACGCCGGCGAGCGCGTCGGCCACCGCGGCCGAGCGGCCGAGGTCGAATCCCTCCACCCCGCCGAGCAGCAGTCCGTCCTGCAGGCGCGGCACCGAGTCGCCGACGAGGCGGACGGTGATGACGCCCTCGGTGTGGTCGTGCTCGGCGACCACCGACTGCGTCAGCAGGTGCTGATTGATGGTGGGTTCGGTGTCGGGCGCCTCGACGTCGGACACCGTGAGCAGGCCTGCGGCGAGGACGAGTTCCAGCGACTCGGGACGTTCGGCCAGACTGTCGAGCATCGCGGCGGCGAGCGCGTACGCCTCCGGCGCGGGCCCGTCGGCGCGGATCTCGACGAGCGTGGAGCCGGGCGCGGCCTTCGCCTTCACCGGCAGGTTCCACTCGTCGCCGACCCACAGCACCGACGGGTGGTCCCCGACGTCGCGCACCACGGTGGACCGGGCCGCGACGAGTTCGTGCAGGAACTGCAGGAGGCGCAGCACGCGGCCCCGCCGGTCGTCCCCGGACATCGCTTCGGTCATCAGGTCCTCTTCGCCCGCACCACCGTCGGTCGAGGTCGCCGCTCTCCCTCGAGGTCAACCTCAGGTCGACACTCGACCCGAGTAGGTAGAACGCTACCTGGTGACCTGGTCGAACACGCAACGCATCGACCGCTCACCTCGGCGGGAGGCGGGGTGAGCTCGACCGCCCCGACGATCAGCCCGGGTGCAGCGCGGACCGGTACGCGGGGTACCCGCCGTCCACCCAGCGCACGTTGGTGTATCCGAGACCGGCGATCTGCTCGGCGATCCGCCGCGCGTGGGCCCGCACCGACACGACGGCGATCTCGGTGTCGAGTCCTGCGATGCAGGCCATCCGGCGCGGGGAGGTGGGCGCCAGCGCGTCCACGAGGTCGGTCGGCTCCACCACGACCGCCCCGGGCAGCGAGCCCTGGTGACGGACCACCTGCGGACGGGCGTCGAGCACCACCGCCTGGCCGTGCTGCGTGTGTTCGGCGGCTTCCGCCGCCGAGATGCGATCCACCGTGCTCATGTGGACTCACCGATCCTCGTGTCCCGATCTCTCAACGTCGGCGACCCGTGGGTCGCGACGACTCTCCCCGGTAGGTCGCACAACGCGTGCCCCGTGTTACGCGGCCGTGATCCACCGGTCAGGGAGGGACGGGATCAGTGCCGTCCGCCGCCGCGGCCGGCCACCTTGGGCGCTCCTCGTCGGCCGGGGCCGTCGCGGTGCGTGCGCGCCGACGACCGCTGCCGCGGCGGACCCTGGTCGACCCCGATGTTGATCGGCTTGTTGTTGATCCGCGTCGACCGCAGCGCGGTCAACGTCTCGCGTCCGAGGTCGTCGGGCAGCTCCACGAGGCTGTACTCGTTGCGGATGCTGATGTGCCCGAAGTCCTGCCTGGTCAGGCCACCCTCGTTGGCGATCGCTCCGACGATCGCGCCCGGGGTCACGCGATCGCGCTTGCCGACGGCGATCCGGTAGGTCGCGAACCGCGGCTGACCCTCCCGACGCGGCCGCTCGGGCCGGTCCCCGCGCTGCGCGCGCTCGCCGGCGGGCGGGTCGGGGGTGAGGAAGAAGCCGCCGTCGCGGGTCTCGAGGGCCAGCGCCGCGGCGATGTCGGCCATGGCGACGTCGTTCTCGCGGGCGTAGTCCTCGACGAGCTTGCGGAACGTGTCGAGGTCGTCGGATCCGAGGTTCTCGGTGATCGACTCACCGAACTTCGCCACCCGCTGGGCGTTGACGTCGTCGACGCTCGGGAGCCCGATCTCGGTGAGCGGTTGCCGGGTCGCGCGCTCGATCGAGCGCAGCATGTGCCGCTCGCGCGGTGACACGAACAGCAGCGCGTTGCCCGAACGCCCGGCGCGACCGGTGCGGCCGATGCGGTGCACGTACGACTCGGTGTCATGGGGGATGTCGTAGTTGACGACATGGCTGATGCGGTCGACGTCGAGGCCGCGGGCGGCGACGTCGGTGGCGACGAGGATGTCGACCGACCCGCCCTTGAGCGCGGCGATCGTGCGTTCACGCTGCGCCTGCGGGATGTCACCGTTGATCGCGACGGCGGAGAACCCCCGGGCGCGCAGCTTCTCGGCCAGCTCCTCGGTGGCGGACTTGGTGCGGACGAAGACGATCATCGCGTCGAACGTCTCCACCTCGAGCACCCGTGTCAACGCGTCGAGCTTGCGCTGGTGGGAGACCTGCAGGTAGCGCTGCGTGATGTTCTGGGCCGTCGCGGTCTTGGCCTTGACGGTGATCTCGACGGGCTTGTCGAGGTACTTCTGCGCCAGCCGACGGATCGCGCTGGGCATGGTGGCGCTGAACAGCGCCACCTGCTTGGAGTCGGGGGTGTCCCGCAGGATCCGCTCGACGTCCTCGGCGAAGCCCATCGTGAGCATCTCGTCGGCCTCGTCGAGGACGAGGAACTCCAGCTGTGACAGGTCCAGCGTCCCCTTGTCGAGGTGGTCGATGACACGCCCGGGGGTGCCCACCACGATCTGCGCGCCACGGCGGAGGCCCGAGAGCTGGACGCTGTAGGACTGTCCGCCGTAGATGGGGAGCACCCGGACCTCGGGGAGGTGGGCCGCGTACTTGCCGAACGCCTCGGAGACCTGCAGCGCCAACTCGCGGGTCGGCGCCAGCACGAGCGCCTTGGGGGCTTTTCCGTCGGTCGTGATCCGCGACAGCACCGGGACCGCGAAGGCCGCGGTCTTGCCGGTACCGGTCTGCGCGAGCCCGACGACGTCGCGTCCGGCCATGAGCGGTGGGATGGTCTCGGCCTGGATCGGCGACGGGGTCTCATACCCCACGTCCTCCAGCGCCCGCAGCACCGGGAAGGCGATGTCGAGGTCGGCGAACGTCACGTCCGGCGCCGTGTCACCGGCGCCGCTGCGCTCGCCGTCGTTCTGTCCGTCGGACACACTGCCGTCCACGCCACACACCCACTGTTCCCGGCCACCCGGCCGTCGATCCGAATCGTCGGACCGTGCCCTGTTCCCCCGGTGAGCTGTGTCCGACCTGCACGGAGCACTCTAGTCGCCGGGGCCGGTGTCGCTCGCATCGTCGACAGGCGATCCATGACACACCCTGTCGGAATCGTTTCATCGCCCGTTGCTACGGTTCTCGGTGCCCGGGCACGCGTAATCTGTGTCACATCGTCGCCCGGACCGGATTGTCCGATTTCTCGGCGGCCGACCACTCTCGATCGGAGGCTCCCCGTGACCGCAGCAGCGACCAGTCCGCACGAGATCGTCGTGGACGACGACACCACGATCGTCGACCGCCCGATCCGTCTGCGTGAGGAGCGCGGCTCCCTGCAGCTGTTCCGGCGCCGCGTCGACGGCCGCTGGACGGACGTGACGGCCGCGGAGTTCGCCGATCAGGTCGACGCCACCGCCAAGGGCCTGATCGCCTCGGGCGTCGAGGCCGGCGACCGCGTCGCGATCCTCTCCTCGACCCGCTACGAGTGGACCGTCCTCGACTACGCCATCTGGCGCGCGGGTGGTGCCACCGTCGCCATCTACGAGACCTCGGCCTCCGACCAGGTCAAGTACATCCTCTCCGACTCCGGCACCACGATGCTGCTCGTCGAGTCGGCGAAGCAGAAGGAGCAGCACGCCGCGGTCGTCGACGCCGCGGGCCTGCGCGAGACGCTGGTCATCGACGACGACGTCCTGGGTGTCCTCGCGAAGCGCGGCGCCGACGTCGACGACGCCGAGCTCGACCGGCGCCGGGCGGGGATGCACGCCTCCGACATGGCGACACTGATCTACACGTCCGGGACCACGGGCAACCCCAAGGGTGTCGCGCTCACCCACGCGAACTTCCTCGGCGAGTGCGAGAGCGTCCGGCAGACGCTCGGCCACGTGATGGGCGAGGGCCGCTCGACGCTGCTCTTCCTTCCGCTCGCGCACGTGTTCGCCCGCATGGTCGCCGTCGGCGCCATCGAGAGCGGCGTCGTCCTCGGCCACACCAACGACATCCCCAACCTGATCGCCGACTTCGAGAAGTTCCAGCCCAGCTACATCCTGTCGGTGCCGCGCGTGTTCGAGAAGGTCTACAACAGCGCCAAGCAGAAGGCCCACGACGGCGGCAAGGGGAAGATCTTCGACCGCGCCGCCGACACCGCGATCGAGTACTCGCGGGCGCTCGACTCCGGAGGCGCGGGCATCCTCCTCAAGGCCAAGCACACGGTGTTCGACAAGCTCGTCTACTCGAAGCTGCGCGCGGCGCTCGGCGGCAAGTGCGAGGACGCGATCTCCGGCGGCGCCCCGCTCGGTGAGCGCCTCGGACACTTCTTCCGCGGCATCGGCATCCCGGTGTACGAGGGCTACGGCCTCACCGAGACGACCGCCGCGGTCACGGTCAACTCGCCGGAGGCGCAGCGCGTCGGCACCGTCGGACGTCCGGTCGCGGGCGCCGCGGTCAAGATCGCCGACGACGGCGAGGTGCTCCTCAAGGGCCCGATGGTGTTCTCCGGCTACTGGCACAACGAGGAGGCCACCAAGGACACGTTCGACGGCGAGTGGTTCCGTACCGGCGACATCGGCACCCTCGAGGACGACTACCTCAAGATCACCGGTCGCAAGAAGGAACTCATCGTCACCGCGGGCGGCAAGAACGTCTCCCCCGCCCCGCTCGAGGACTCCATCCGCGCACACCCGATGGTGAGCCAGTGCCTCGTCGTCGGCGACAACAGGCCGTTCATCGCCGCCCTGATCACCCTGGACGAAGAGGCCGCACCCGGATGGCTCGAGCGACACTCGCTGCCCGCCGACACCTCGATGGCCGACCTCGCGACCAACGAGGACCTGCGCTCGGAGATCGACGAGGCGGTGAAGCAGGCCAACACCAAGGTGTCCAAGGCCGAGCAGATCAAGAAGTTCACCATCCTCGACAGCGATTTCTCGATCGAGTCCGGTGAGATCACGCCGACGATGAAGCTGAAGCGCAACGTGATCCACGAGGCGCACGGCGACGAGATCGAGAAGCTCTACACGAAGTAGGCACCCACGGTGGGTGTCGTCAGGCGCCCACCGTCGTGGTGATGCCGTAGTGGGTGATCTTGCGGTACAACGTCGCCCGGCTCATCCCCAGCGACCGCGCGGCGTCGTTCATGCTGGGCGGCCCGGACGCGAGGACCCGCACGATCTCGCCGCGCTCGAATGCCTCGATCCGCGACAGACGTCGACCGCCACCGGCGAGGACGTCGGACGGCAGGGATCCCACGTCGATCCGGTCGCCCCGCAGTGCTGCCGATCGGACGACGTCGGCGAGTTCGCCGACGTTGCCCGGCCAGTCGTAGGCCCCCAACGCACGTTCCGCGGCAGGAGCGATGTCGACGGCCCGTCCCCGCGCAGTCTCCGCGAGATGCGCCGCGAGCGGCGCGATGTCATCGGGTCGGTCACGCAACGGCGGCATGTCGACGACCGCGTCGATCGCCGACCGGAGGACCATCGGGACGTCCTCGAGGTGTTCCGCGGTCACCACCACCGGTACGTCGCCGGCGGGTCGTCGGCCGAGCAGGTCGGCGAGACGTACCGCGACCCAGTCGGGTAGTCGGTCGACGTCACGGACGATCACGGCGGTGTGGTCCTTGCCGACCTCCGGCAGCCACAGGTCGAGCCACGTCACCACGTCGCCGGAGGTGGGCGGCGCGGCGGAGAGGATGCGGTCGCGCGGACGCACACGACGGGCGGCCTGGGCGAGCGCGGTGGCACGTCCGGAGCCCCGTTCCCCCACTGCGGCCACGACCTGCCCGCCGCGCAGTCCGCGCTCGGCACGGTCCACGACGTCGCGCCACGCCTGCGACAACCCGCGCAGTGTGCCCGCCCCGGGCTCGAGGCGCGGCAGGTCGATGCGCATGACGGTCCCGCGCGGGACGGGTCGCGCACGCCGGCCCGCCGATCGCGCTCCCATCAGGGCGGCGGTGGTCCCGGCCGCCGACCGGGCCAGTGCGAGAAGCAGATCCGGCGACGATCGTGACCAGGTCGTCAGGTTGACGCAGCCCTCGACCCGCCCGGTGGCCGGGTCGATCACCGGGACCGCAGCGCACGTGAAGCTGCTGAGGTTCTGCGCGTAGTGCTCCTCGGCGCGCACCAGGGTCGGCGTCCGGTCGGCGAGGGCCAATCCCAGGCCGTTCGTGCCGACCTCGCGCTCGGAGTAGGCGAACCCCGGCGCGAGACGCACGTCGTCGAGTGCGCCGAGCAACGACGAGTCCCCACTCGCGCGGTGCAGGACGACACCGTCGGGATCGGTCAGCATCAGTCCGACGGGCTCGCCGGACAGCGTGTGAGAGAGGTCGGTGAGCACCTCCGTGCCGCACGACCAGAACAGCGAGTCCAGGTCGTGGGTTCCGGTGAAAGCAGGGGTGACCGCGTCGTCGGCGACCCCGTACTCGGCCGACCGCCGCCACGACGCGAGCAGTCGGCGCTCGCCGGTCGACGTACCGACCCGCGTGAGATCGCGCCGAGATGCCGGCGGCTGAGCCACATCCATCACCCCTTCCGAATGTGACCCAGGTTACTCGGCCTCCGAAATGCCGCACGGGTGCCACAAGAGCGTGGGTCGACGGTCCGGCAGCTCAGGGGGTGTCTCAAAGTGAGACGGTCGCCCCCTCGATCACCCGCGGACCGCTGCCTACGGTCGCACCAGACGTGTGGCACTGATCACATGCGTCAGAGAGGTCGACATGTATCACACACCCGACGCCGACTACTTCATCGTCGACGCACACATCGCGCTCTGGGATGCGCGCGCGGAGAACCAGCGCAACATCCACGGCAAGCAGTTCATCGACTGCTTCTACGACTACCACCGCAACCTGTCGCCGGAGTCGGAGCTGTGGAGCTACGAGGAGTACCTCTACCAGGGCGGCGACCGACTGATGCACGACCTGTTCGAGGTCGGCCACGTCGACCATGCGATCTTCCAGCCCGCCCATCTCGGCGAGTTCTACTACAAGGGGTTCGGCCAGACCGACGAGGCGTCGGAGCTGGCGGCCGCGCACCCGGACAAACTGACCTACAACCACCATTTCGACCCGCGCAACGGCGAGCAGGGACTGGACCAGCTGCGGCTCGACGCCGAGAAGTACAACCTGAAGGGCGTCAAGCTCTACACGGCCGAATGGCACGGGGAGTCGCGCGGCTACAAGCTCGACGACCCATGGGCCTACCGGTACTTCGAGGCGTGCCGCGAGCTCGGCATCCGCAACATCCACGTCCACAAGGGCCCCACCATCCGACCGCTCGACCGCGACGCGTTCGACGTCGCCGATGTCGACCACGTGGCGTCGGACTTCACCGATCTGAACTTCGTCGTCGAGCACTGCGGACTCCCCCGCCTCGAGGACTTCTGCTGGATCGCCACCCAGGAGCCCAACGTCTACGCGGGCCTCGCCGTGGCCATCCCCTTCATGCACACCCGCCCCAAGTACTTCGCGCAGATCATGGGCGAGCTCCTCTACTGGCTGGGCGAGGACCGCATCTTCTTCTCCTCCGACTACGCCCTGTGGACCCCGAAGTGGTTGGTGGAGGGCTTCGTCGACTTCCAGATCCCCGACGAGCTCAGCGAGTACCCGAAGATCACCACCGACCAGAAGAAGAAGGTCCTCGGGCTCAACGCGGCCAAGCTCTACGACATCCCGGTGCCCGCCGAACTGCAGCTGCCCGACGCCGACGAGACCGCCACCGGCCCCCGGGGCGCCGACGAGATGGTCGGTGCATGATGTCGGCTCCCACCCTCGACACCACCCGGCACGCCGAGATCCGCCGAGCCCTCGACGCGGTGATCGACCCCGAACTCGACGAACCGATCACCGACCTCGGCTTCGTGCGGTCGATCGACGCCGGCGCCGACGGCGCGGTGGAGGTCCATCTGCGCCTGCCCACCTCGTTCTGCGCGCCGAACTTCGCCTACCTCATGGCGTCCGACGCCAAGGACGCCCTCACCGCGTTGCCGTGGACGTCGGTGGTGGTCGTCGAACTGGACGACCACCACGACTCGGAGATCATCAACACCGGGTTGGCCGCCGACGCCGGATACCGCGGGACATTCCGGCACGAGGCGGATTCCGATCTCGACGAGTTGCGTGCCACGTTCGCGCGCAAGGCGCACACCGCGGCCATGGAACGCTGCCTCACCGGGCTGCTCCGCACCGATCCCGAGCGCACCGAGGAACACCTCGGCGCGGTTCGCCTGGGCGATCTCCCCGACGACGACGCCACGCGCTCACTGCGCAGCCGCCGGCACGCCATCGGTCTCGGCACCGAACCGGACGACCTGGTCCTCGTCGACGCCGACGGTAGGGGCTACGCGCCCGACGCGGTGACCCATGCCCTGCGTCGGGCGCGTTCCACCCGCATCTCCATCGAGGGAAATGCCCACTGGTGCAGGGGCCTTCTCGGTACCCGGTACGCCGACGAGCCCGCCGACCCGACCTTCGTCCCGCTCGACGCCCTCACGGTGCGCGCGGCGTCCTGACCCACCCCACAGAACCGGAGAGACCATGTCCACGATGCGCGCCGTCCAGGTGGTCGGCTACCACCAGAAACTCGAGATGACCGAGGTCCCGGTGCCCGAACCCACCGGCCCGTTCGACGTCGTCGTGAAGATCGGCGGTGCCGGTGTGTGCCGCACCGACCTCCACATCCTGGAGGGTCAGTGGGCCGAGAAGTCCGGCGTCACACTGCCGTACACGATCGGTCACGAGAACGCCGGCTGGGTCCATGCGGTCGGCTCCGCGGTCACCCATGTGGCCGAGGGCGACAAGGTGATCCTGCACCCGCTGATCACCTGCGGCCTGTGTCGCGCCTGCCGGTCCGGCGACGATGTGCACTGTGAGGTCAACGCGTTCCCCGGTATCGACACGAATGGCGGATACGCGGACTACATCAAGACCTCCGCGCGCAGCGTGGTGAGGATCGACGACTCGCTCGAACCCGCGGACATCGCGGCCCTCGCCGACGCGGGCCTCACCGCGTACCACGCAGCGGCCAAGGCGGCGAGGAGACTGACGCCGCGCGACCGCTGCGTCGTGATCGGGGCGGGAGGACTGGGGCACATCGGGATCCAGGTCCTCAAGGCCCTGACCCCCGCCGAGCTGGTCGTGGTCGACCGTAACGAGCAGGCCCTCAAGCTCGCCGAGTCCATCGGCGCCGACCGCGGAATCGTCGCCGACGGCACCCAGGTCGAGCAGGTGCTGGAGTTGACCGGAGGCCACGGGGCGGAGGTCGTGATCGATTTCGTGGGCGAGAACGGCACCACCGCAGAAGGACTGGCGATGACGCGTCGCGCCGGCGACTACCACATCGTCGGATACGGCGAGAACATCGACGTCCCGTCGATCGATCTCATCTCGGCCGAGAAGAACATCGTGGGCAACCTCGTCGGGTCGTACAACGACCTGTGCGACCTGATGCAGCTGGCCGCGCGGGGGGCGGTGACCCTGCACACCGCGAAGTACTCCCTCGACGACTTCCAGAGTGCCATCGACGATCTCGACGCCGGCAACGTCCGTGGTCGAGCCATCCTCACCCCGTGAGGATTCCGGTCACCATCGTCCCCGCCACGTACCGTGGCAGGGAATCGTCCACCACCACCCCAGGAGAGCATCCGTGATCTTCATCGTCGTCAAGTTCCCGGTGAAGCCCGAGCACGCCGACGACTGGCCGTCGATCGTCGCCGATTTCACCGCGGGCACCCGCGCCGAGCCGGGCAACATGTTCTTCGACTGGGCACGCAGCCTCGACGACCCGAACGAGTACGTGCTCACCGAGGGTTTCGCCGACGACGGCGCCGAGGCGCACGTCAACAGCGATCACTTCACGGCCGCGGTCGCCGACCTGCCGCAGTACCTCGCCCACACGCCGAAGATCATCAGCGAGAAGATCGGCGCCGACGGCTGGGGCCCGATGGGCGAGATGCAGGTCGACTGAGTCACCCCGGGCAGGGGCACGAGACGGCCCGAGGGGCGTCCGCCGTCAGCGTCCGACGAAGTCGAGGACGAGTCGGTTGACCTCCTCGGGTCGTTCCACCTGCAGGAAGTGTCCCGCGCCCGCGACGATCTCGACGGCGCTGCCCTCAGGCAGCACGTCACGCACCCCCCGGGTGTAGCCGACCTGCATGCAACCGTCGTCGGCGCCGTGCAGGTAGAGCATCGGGACGATCGGACCCTTCAGCCAGAAGTCCTGCAGCTCGCGATAGCGCGCCTGCGGCCGACGCGGACGCACCTGCGCGCGGTAGTACCCCAGTGCGGCGCGCCGGTGGTCACGGTCGGGCAGTGCGTCGAAGACATGCGGGAGATCACCACTCGGGTCGTGCCCGGGTGACCAGTCGCGCCAGAGCCGGGGGATGAGCCTGTCGAGAGACGCCTCCGCCAGCCGCGGCACCTGGTTGTAGGCCATGTACCAACTCATCCGGGCCTGACGCGCGAGCATGCGCACCGTCTGCGCCGGCGACGCGACCGACCGGGTCATCGCGGGCACGGGCGGCACCGCCATCGACACCACCCGCCGGAACGGTGACCGCGGCCAGGCGGCGATCCCGTTCGCGGTGACGGCGCCCCAGTCGTGCCCCACGAGCACCGCCCGGTCGTCGCCCCCGAGCTCGCGGTGCACCCCGACGATGTCGTGCATGAGCGCGCCGACGTGGTAGTCGCCGTCGGCGGGGATGTCGCTCGGTGCGTAGCCGCGGGTGAACGGTGCGACGACGCGGAACCCCTGCTCGGCGAGCGCGGGTCCGAGGTGCCGCCACGACCACGCGGAGTCGGGGTACCCATGGACCAGGACCGCGAGCGGACCGTCGTCCGATCCCCAGGCGAGCGCGGCCAGCCGCAGCTCGGGCAGGGCGATGTCGATCCGGCGTGGCTCGCTGCTCATCGGGTCAGTCTAGGAAGCGGCGCGTCCGCCCGACATGCCCGGGCGGCGCGGTCCGGAACGGGTGCGCGAGAGGAGACTCGAACTCCCACGGGTTGCCCCACTGGAACCTAAATCCAGCGCGTCTGCCAGTTCCGCCACTCGCGCGTGTGCAGCGCCACCCTAACGGTCGGCCGACGAGGCGCGGCCGCGCGGTACCGTCGTCTCGTGAGCAGTCCACACCGTCGTCGACACCGGCCCGCACTCATCGTGCTGGTCGCGGTGGCGTTCGTCGCCTGCCTGGGCCTCGCGTGGTGGCAGTGGACGCGGTTCGAGTCGACCGACGGCACCGGCCAGAACCTCGGGTACGCACTGCAGTGGCCGGCGTTCGCGGCGTTCGTCGTGTACGCCTACCGGCGCTTCGTGGTGCTCGAGAGCGATCCGGAAGAGGTCGCCAAGCTCGATCCCGCCACCCGCGGCGCGACCGAGATCCGCCCCGACGTGCTCCCCCCGCGTCCCGCGCCCCGCTCGGCCGCGGACGACGTCCTCGACGACGGCGCGTCTCCCGAGGACCGCGCGCACGCGGAGTACAACCGCTATCTGTCCGATCTCGCGCGCCGCGACGCGCGGTGAGCTCGGACGTCGAGTCGAACCAGGAGTTGGGTGTGAGCAGTTCGGATCCCGTCACGACGGCCAAGCCGGTGACACAGCCGGTGTCGAAGATCCGGGGTGCACTGCTGCGCTACCGCGTGCTCGCCTGGGTCACCGGCCTGTGGTTGCTGCTGCTCGTCGTCGAGCTGATCCTCAAGTACGGGTTCAGCGTCGACTCGCTCGACTTCGTGCCGGTCGTCCACGGCTGGATCTACGTCGTGTACCTAGCCATGACCGTCGACCTCGCGATCAGGGTCCGGTGGCCGGTCGGCAAGACGGTGCTCACCCTCATCGCGGGCACCATCCCGTTCCTGTCGTTCTGGTTCGAGCACATCCGCACCCGCGAGGTACGCGCGCAGCTCGACGTCTGACCTGGCCGAGCGTCAGGATCCGGTACCGAGGTCCCGCAGGACGGCCAGGAGCTGCTCGAGGGCACGGGAGCGGTGGCTGATGGCGTCCTTCTCGGCCGGGGCCAGCTGCGCGGCGGTGCGACCGGCGACGGACCCGCCCGACATGTCGTCGTCGTCGGGGACGAAGATCGGGTCGTAGCCGAACCCGTTCTCGCCGAGCGGCTCCCGGACGATCCGACCCCGCCACTCCCCGCGAACGACGTGCTGTCCGCCCGACGGCGTCACCAGGGCGCACGCCGAGACGAACGCGGCACCGCGACGTTCGTCGGGCACGTCGGACATCTGGCCGAGCAGCAGTCGCAGGTTCGCCTCGTCGTCGCCGTGGCGCCCGGACCAGCGGGCGCTGAGCACGCCGGGCATCCCCCGCAGGGCGTCCACCTCGAGCCCCGAGTCGTCGGCGAGGCACGCGAAACCTGTTGCCGCGCAGCCGTCAACCGCCTTGACCAGGGCGTTGTCCTCGAAGGTGGCGCCGGTCTCGGGGGTCTCGGGGAAGGCGGGCACCTCGTCGAGACCGATCACCGTGACACCCTCGATGCCCTCGGAGACGACCAGACGTCGCAGCTCCGTCAGCTTCTTGGCGTTGCGACTGGCGACGAGCAGCGTCGTCGCGGCGGGACCGCTCACACGCCGGGAGCGGTCGGCAGCGGTGCGCCGAGCGCCGCACGCTGCGCCTCGAACAGTTTCTCGGTGCCGACCGCGGCCATGTCCATCATCTTGTCCAGGGTGGCGCGCGAGAACGTGGCACCCTCCCCCGTCCCCTGGATCTCGACAAGGGTGCCGGCGTCGGTCGCGACGACGTTCATGTCGACCTCGGCGCGCGAGTCCTCCTCGTAGGGCAGGTCCAGGCGTACGCGTCCGTCGACGACACCCACGCTCACCGCCGCGATGGCGCACGAGATGGGTTGCGGGTCGGCCAGCAGACCCCGGTCGTTGAGCAGTGCGACCGCGTCGACGAGTGCGACGTACGCGCCGGTGATGGCCGCGGTCCGGGTGCCCCCGTCGGCCTGCAGCACATCGCAGTCGAGGGCGATCGTGTTCTCCCCCAGCGCCGCCAGGTCGATGCAGGCACGCAGCGACCGGCCGATGAGCCGGCTGATCTCCTGCGTCCGGCCGCCGACCTTGCCCTTCACCGACTCCCGCTGCGAGCGGGTGTGCGTGGCGGCGGGCAGCATCGCGTACTCGGCGGTGAGCCACCCGAGCCCGGACCCGCGGCGCCACCGAGGGACACCCTCCTCGACGCTCGCGGTGCACATCACGCGGGTGCTGCCGAACTCGACGAGGACCGACCCCGCGGGGTGGTCGGTGAATCCACGGGTGATCCGGATGGGCCGCATCTCGTCGTCGGTGCGTCCGTCTGCTCGTCTGCTCACGCGGCCACTCTAACGACGCGACCGGCGACCGCGCGGGGCCCTCGGCACGGCGGATGCGGCAGGGCTGTCTCAGACCTCGAAGACGCGTCCCGGCTGGGCCACGTCGAGCGGTCCGTCGTACTCCGCCTTCGCCTCGGCGGCGACGTCCTCGATCGCCGTCCACGGTGGGATGTGGGTGAGCACCAACGACTTCACCCCGGCGCGCGCCGCGATCCGGCCTGCCTCCGTCCCCGACAGGTGCAGTCCGGGCGGACGCTCCTCGGGCGCATGGGTCCACGACGCCTCGCACAGGAAGAGGTCGGCGTCGCGGGCGAGGTCGACGACCGCGTCGCACTCGGCCGTGTCACCGCTGAAGGCGAACACCCGGCCGTCGGGTCCGGTGATCCGCAGGCCGTAGGTCTCCGGCGGGTGCAGCACCCGATGGGGCGTCACGGTCAGCGGGCCGATCTCGACCGACTCGCCGTCGGCCCAGTGGTGCACGTCGAAGGTGTCGGAGATGTCGTCGACCTGCCCCGCGTACTCCGACGACGCCGCCCCGATCCGGGTGCCGGTGCCGTCGGGTCCCCACAGCGCGACCTTCAGCGACGCGGGCACCGGGTGGTAGCGGCGCCACACCAGGAGGCCGGGGAGATCGAGACAGTGGTCGGCGTGCAGATGGCTGAGCATCACCGTCACGTCGTTGGGGTCGTGCACGCGTTGCAACGCACCCAGCACCCCCGGCCCGAAGTCCAGGACCACCGGTTGGTGGCCGTCGACGGTGAGCAGATACCCCGACGCCGCACTCTCGGGGCCGACGACGCTCCCCGAGCTCCCCAGGACGGTCACTCGCATGCCGTTCACTGTGCCACGTGACGCCGACCACAGCGACGAGCCCCGCGCAGCGACTCCGCGACCACGGCGTCAGATCGGCGCGACGGCACCGAGGGCCGGTCCGAGGAATCGCGCGGCGAGACGGGCGAACGAGTCGGGGTCACCGGTCGCGGTGAAGTCGCGGTGCGCCGGCCTGCCGTCGTGCGGACGCAGCGTGTCGGTCTCGGTGAGCACCCGCAGGACGTCCTTCGCGGTCTCCTCGGCGCTCGAGACCAGCGTGACCTCGTCGCCCATCGCGAGCTGGATGACCCCGGAGAGCAGCGGGTAGTGCGTGCACCCGAGGACGACGGTGTCGACGCGGGCCTGCTGCAGCGGTTCGAGGTATCCCTGCGCCAGGCCGAGGATCTGACGCCCCGAGGTGATGCCGCGTTCGACGAAGTCGACGAAGCGGGGGCACGCGACGGTCGTCAGTTCCACACCGCGGGCGGCCGCGAACGCGTCGTCGTAGGCGCGCGAGGCGATCGTCGCCGCCGTACCGATGACGCCGATCCGGCCGCTCCGGGTGGTCGCCACCGCACGACGGACCGCCGGGAGGATCACCTCGACGACCGGCACCGGGTACCGCTCCCGGGCGTCGCGCAGGCAGGCCGACGACGCGGTGTTGCACGCGATCACCATCACCTTCACGCCGCGGTCGGCGAGGTCGTCGCCGATCGCAAGCGCATGCCGACGGATCTCGGGGATCCGGAGCGGTCCGTACGGACCGTTCGCGGTGTCACCGACATAGACGATGTCCTCGTCGGGCAGTTGGTCGACGATCGCCCGCGCGACGGTCAGTCCCCCCACGCCGGAGTCGAAGATCCCGATCGGTGCGTCCTGGCGGGGATCGACGTCGGTCACCGGCGGGGCTCGAGAACCGGCGCGGACGTCGCGGCGCGGCGGCGACGATCACGTCCGGCCAACGCCCACGCGGCGACGACCCCGCCGATCGCCCCGAACAGGTGCGCCTGCCAGGAGATCTGCGGCTGACCGGGTACCACACCCCAGAGGACCGACCCGTAGACGAGGAGCAGCAGCACACCGATGCCGATCTGCGCCGGTGACCGGTTGAAGAGTCCGCGGACCAGCAGGAACGCCAGCCAGCCGAAGATGATCCCCGACGCCCCGATGGTCACCGAGGTGGCCGGGCCGAACAGGAACACGCCGATCCCGGAGAACGCCCACACCACCAGTGTCGTAATCACGAACCGGCGGGCGAGAAGCAGCAGGAAACCCAGGACCGCGGCGGGGACCGCGTTGGAGGTGAGGTGGTCGAAGCCGGCGTGCAGGAACGGCGAGGTGAGGATCCCCCACCACCGGTCGGTGTCCCGGGGATGGATGCCGTCGTCGTCGAGGCGGAAGTTCGCGGCGGCGTCGAACGCCTCGACGACGTACAGCACACCGATCACCACGGCCATGACGACGGCCGATCGGATCCACAGCGCCAGACGCGGCTCGCGGCCGGGGCCGACGCGGGGTCCCGATCCGGCGCCGAGAGGTGGGACGGCGCCCTGCGGCGCTCCGGTGGACACCATGACCTGCGCTCCTCGTGTCGGGTCACCCGAGGATACCGACGTGTCCGCGCCGACCGACTATCCGCGCAGCGCCGACGGCAGGACGTCGCGCCAGGCCGGGATGCTCGCGACGGCCGTCGCGGACAGGATCGCGTCGACGACGGCCCGCCGGGTCACGATCGCGGCCGCGGCGCCGATCCGCGCGATCGCGGGCACCGCCGGATGCATCCCCGCGGGGACGCGAGGATCCGACGGTGGGACGAGGGCTCCGGTGGCGACCGCGAAGACGGTGTCGCCGTCGAGCGGCGAGTGAGCGGGGCGGATCGCGTGGGCCATGCCGTCGTGGGCGGCCATCGCAATGCGTCGCGTCGCCGCGGGATCCAGGCGGGCGTCGGTCGCCACCACCCCGATGGTGGTGTTGAGCACGGTGGCCTTGGCCCGCAGTTCCCCGAGCGCGGCGATCTCCGCGGCCGACGGCGCGCGGAGCCCGTGGGCCGCGAGCTCGTCGGGCGCGGCGTCCCACGGCAGTCCCGTGGTCGGGTCGAGGACGTCACCGACGGGGTTGGCGACCATGATCGCCGCGACGGTGACCACCACGCCCTCGCCCAGGTCGACGGTCGTGGACGCCGTCCCCACGCCGCCCTTGAGCACCCCCGCCCGTGCACCGGCACCGGCACCGACCGAGCCCCGGTCCGTGGAATGCCCGGCCGCGGTGAACGCGGACCGACCGAGCGCGGCATCAGGGCGGTTGTGCCATCCGCCGACCGGCAGGTCGAAGATCACGGCGGCGGGAACGATCGGGACGACTCCCCCGCGGGCGTCCATGTGCAGCCCGACGCCGGAGTCCTCGAGGCCGCTCATCACGCCGTCGGCGGCGGCGAGCCCGTAGGCGCTGCCGCCGGACAAAACGATCGCGTGGGCGGTCTGCACCGAGTTCACCGGGTCGAGCAGGTCGGTCTCCCGGGTTCCCGGTCCCCCGCCGCGGACGTCGACGGCCGCGATCGACCCCGGCGGGAGTGTCAGGACGGTGACCCCGGTGGCCCACCCGGAGCCGGGCGCGTCGGGGGTGGCGACTGTGGCGTCGTCGTCGATGCGGTGCGCGTGTCCGACCGCGATACCGGCGACGTCGGTGATCGCGCCGAGTCCGGTCATCGGCGGCGCGGGGTCATCGCGACGCGCCCATCACCGCGACGACGAGCAGCTCCTGCACGACGGTCAGCCAGTGGTAGACGTCCAGATGCGCGGCCTGCGGGTCGTCGGGTGGCAGATGGTCGGGAGTCGTCTCGGTGACGCCCAACATGGCCCCGAGCGCCAGCCGCACGTCGTTGATCGCGGTCATCCACTCCTCGGCCTGGGCACGCGTCAGCGAGACGTCACCACCCCCCTGCGGCAGGGTCTCCAGCACGGTGCGCAGCGCCTGCGACTTGGCCTCGATGATGTGCGGCTCGTGGACGCTGCGCAGTGCGCCGTTGAGGTCGCCGGTGACCGCGTCGGCGGCGAGGTGTCGGTCCTGGTCGGGCCGGTGGAAGTCGGGCAGGAGTCGTCCGAGGGTGGCGTCCTCCGGGGCCGACGAGTGGCCGACGGCGATGCCCGTCATCGCGGCGAGCTCGTCGTCGGGCGCGGTCGACGCACGCTCGTCGAGCAGTTCGGTCATCGACGACACCAGCGAGGCGATCAACTCGCTCTCGTGGACGTCGAGGCGGCTCGTGATGCGCAGCGACGCACCACGTCCGCGTCGCTTCCAGTTCTGCACCGTCTCAGCTGTCGCGCTGCATCGTGGCCCAGAGACCCGCGGCGTGCAGCTTGCGCACGTCGATCTCGACCTTGTCGCGGTCGCCGCTGGAGACCACGGCCCTGCCCTCGGTGTGCACCTGCATCATCAGTTCCGCGGCACGGGTCTCGGAGTACCCGAACAGCTTCTGGAACACGTAGGTGACGTAGCGCATCAGGTTCACCGGGTCGTCCCACACGATCGTCACCCACGGGCGGTCGTCGGAGGTGTTCGCGTCGGCCGTGTCGGGGTCGGCGACCGCCGCGCCGCCCGGGGTAGATTCGTGCCGACCGTCGACCGCGACGGCACCCGACCGCCACCGCTCGAGGCGTGCCTCATCCGGTCGGTCGGTGCGTGCGTCTGCGATCGACGTCCGTCCGCGCATGGCCACAAGGGTAGGTGATGGTGAGCATCGACAACACGGCTCTGTTCACCGACCGGTACGAGCTGACGATGGTCTCCGCGGCCCTGCGGGACGGCACGGCGCACCGACCGTGCACCTTCGAGGTCTTCGCCCGACGCCTGCCGGACGGTCGCCGCTACGGGGTGGTCGCGGGCACCGGGCGTCTCGTCGACGCCCTCGCCGGTTTCCGGTTCGACGCCGACCGGCTCACCGCGCTCGAGCAGTTCCTGGACCCCGACACCCTCACCTGGCTGGACGACTACCGCTTCTCCGGCTCGATCGACGGGTACCGCGAAGGGGAGCTCTTCTTCCCGGGTTCGCCGATCCTCACCGTCCGCGGCACGTTCGCCGAGGCGGTCGTGCTCGAGACGTTGATCCTGTCGATCCTCAACCACGACAGCGCGATCGCGTCCGCCGGTGCGCGCATGGTCAGCGCGGCCGCGGGGCGGCCGATCATCGAGATGGGCTCCCGACGAACCCACGAGGCGGCGGCCGTCGCCGCGGCCCGCGCCGCGTATCTCGCCGGGATGGCCTCGACGTCGAATCTCGAGGCGACGCGTCGCTACGGCGTGCCGGGGGCGGGGACCAGCGCGCACTCCTTCACCCTGGCCCACACCGGTCCCGACGGCCCCGACGAGCGGGCGGCGTTCGCCGCGCAGGTCGACGCGCTCGGCGTCGGCACCACCCTGCTCGTCGACACCTACGACATCACCCGCGGAGTCGCCACGGCGGTGGAGGTGGCCGGCCGCCGCCTCGGAGGCGTCCGCATCGACAGTGGTGACCTCGGTGTGCTGGCTCGGCAGGTCCGCGCCCAGCTCGACGACCTCGGTGCCACCGACACCCGGATCGTCGTCTCCGGTGACCTCGACGAGTACGGCATCGCCGCGCTGCGCGCGGAGCCCGTCGACGCCTACGGGGTGGGCACACAGCTCGTCACCGGCAGCGGCGCGCCGACCGCGGGGATGGTCTACAAGCTCGTCGAGGTCGACGGCATCGGCGTGGCCAAGCGCGCAAGCCACAAGGAGTCGCGTGGCGGACGCAAGGCCGCGGTCCGCACCGCCCGCGAGACAGGGACGATCGTCGAGGAGATCGTGTACGCCGCCGACACCGAACCGCCGGCGACCCCCGGCCTGTCGGTGCGGCCGCTGCAGATCCCGCTCGTGCGCGGCGGCGAGCCCGTGGCCGACCTGCCCACCCTCGAACAGGCCCGCGCCCACCTCGCAGACGCCCTCGTCAGCCTCCCGTGGGAGGGGCTCGGTCTGTCCTCGGGTGACCCGGCCGTCCCGACTCGCTTCGTCCTCCCGTGACCACGATCCCCGGCGTCGGCGACCTCCTCGCCGACGCCGTCACCGCGCTCGGCGGCACCCGCCGCGACGGCCAGCTCGCGATGGCGTCGGCGGTGGCGAACGCCATCGACACCGGCGAACACCTCGCGGTGCAGGCCGGCACCGGCACCGGCAAGTCGCTGGCCTATCTCGTCCCGGCGATCCGCCACGCGGTCGAGTCGGGCTCGACCGTGGTGGTCTCCACCGCGACGATCGCCCTGCAGCGCCAACTCGTCGACCGTGACCTCCCCCGCCTCGCGAAAGCCCTCGCGAAGCCGCTCGGTCGCGAGCCGGTGTTCGCCATCCTCAAGGGCCGCGCGAACTACGTGTGCCTGAACAAGATCCACTCCGGCGAGGCGCAGGAGGAGACCGGCGAGCTCTTCGACCCGTTCACCTCCTCGCGCGTCGGACGCGAGGTGGTCCGCCTGCGCGAGTGGGTCAGCGACACCGAGACCGGTGACCGCGACGACCTGCCGACCGCGGTCATCGACCGCTCCTGGCGTCAGGTGAGCGTGTCGGCCCGCGAGTGCCTCGGCGCCTCGTCGTGCACCTACGGCGCCGACTGCTTCGCCGAGAAGGCCCGCGGCCGCGCCGGCCACGCCGACGTCGTCGTCACCAACCACGCGATGCTCGCGATCGACGCGATCAGCGGCTTCAACGTCCTGCCCGAGCACGACGTCGTCATCGTCGACGAGGCCCACGAACTCGTCGACCGGATCACCTCGGTCGCGACCGCCGAGATGGCCCCGGCGACCCTGGGGATGCTGGCGCGCCGCTGCGGCAAGCTCGTCGACGACGAGATCGCCGACGACGTCGCCGGTGCCGGCGAGGTCCTGGCGCGCCTGCTCGACGAGACCACCCCCGGACGGTGGACGCGGCTGCCCGACGGCGCTGCCGCGGTGTTCGCGGCCGTCCGCGACCGTCTCTGGCGCGCACGGTCGGCGATCGGCCCGCCCCAGGCCGGCACCGACTCGACCGACGCCGCCGCGCGCTCGGCCGCGATCACCGGCCTCGACGAGGCCCACGACACCGCGGTGCGCATCCTCGGCGCATTCGACGAGCCCGACGAGTCCCGTCGCCGCGACGT
Organism: uncultured Williamsia sp.; assembly: GCF_947494875.1. Classification (GTDB taxonomy): domain Bacteria; phylum Actinomycetota; class Actinomycetes; order Mycobacteriales; family Mycobacteriaceae; genus Williamsia_A. Next base: position 12,903 of record NZ_CANLWM010000005.1, on the reverse strand, counting down.
GGTGTGGGTCGACGAGGACAGCACGAAGGACGACCGTCGTCGGGTGCTGCGGGTGGCGCCGCTGTCGGTCGGCGGTCTGTTGCGCTCGTCGCTCTTCGCCGACGCGACCGTGGTGCTGACCTCCGCCACGCTCACGATCGGGGGCAACTTCGACGCACTCGCCGCGACGTGGGGGCTGCCGATCGCCGGGCGCAGCGCCGGCGAGACCGTTCCACCGCAGGCCGCGACATCCGGTCCCGCGGGGACCGACGAGTCGGTGTACGCACTGTCCGACCTCACCGCGTCGGGCAAGACGGTCCCGTCGGACGGGGCGTCGGTCCGCTGGACCGGGCTCGACGTGGGTTCGCCGTTCGACCACGCACGCTCGGGGATCCTCTACGTCGCCACCCATCTCGAGCCGCCCGGGCGGTCGGGGATGTCGTCGTCGACGCTCGACGAGATGGTCGCGCTCATCGAGGCGGCCGGCGGACGCACGCTGGGTCTGTTCTCGTCCACCCGCGGCGCGAAGGAGGCGGCGGCCGCCGTCCGGGAGCGGGTGTCGCTGCCCGTGCTGTGTCAGGGCGACGCGCCCACCGGGCAGCTGGTGCAGCGCTTCGCCGACGACGAGGCGACCTGTCTGTTCGGCACCCTGTCGCTGTGGCAGGGCGTGGACGTGCCCGGCCCGTCGCTGTCGCTGGTGCTCATCGACCGCATCCCCTTCCCCCGCCCCGACGACCCGCTGCTCGTGGCGCGTCAGGGTGCCGTCGCGGCGCGAGGCGGCAACGGCTTCCTCGCGGTGGCCGCGCACCACGCCGCCCTGCTGCTCGCGCAGGGGACGGGACGGTTGCTGCGCAGCACCGGGGACCGCGGCGTCATCGCGGTGCTCGACCCGCGGCTGGCCACGGCCCGCTACGGCGGTTTCCTGCGTGCCTCGCTGCCGCCGTACTGGCAGACCACCGACCCGGCCGTGGTCCGTGCCGCCCTGTCCCGCCTCGGCGACCGCTCGTCCGTCTGAGGCTCCTCCGCCCGGGCGTCCCCACTCACCGGGCCGATCCCCTACGGTTGACCCGAGAGCAGGTGTGCGGGTCCCCGCGCACCCCTCGACGGCAGAGAGGCGGACGCCCGCGTGATCGGACGAATCGGCATCGACGACGTCGCCCCGGTGATCACCTGCGGGCAGTTCGCCGCGAAAGCCGTTGTGGGCGAGTTCGTCCCGGTGAGCGCGACAGTCTGGCGCGAGGGTCACGACGCCGTCGCCGCCACCCTGCACGTCGACGGTCCCGGGCGCGCGTCGGCGATCGAGACGACGATGGTGCGCGCCCACGAACCCGACACCTGGAACGCCGGTTTCGTCCCCACCGCGGTGGGGTACTGGACCTTCCGGATCGACGCCTGGAGCGATCCGTACGCGACCTGGCACCACGCGGTCACCGCGAAGCTCGACGCGGGTCAGGACGCGGCCGAGCTGGCCAACGACCTCGAGATCGGCGCGCGCCTGCTCACCCGGGCCGCCGACGGCGTGCCCCCGTCGGACCGGCGGCTGCTCGACGACGCCGCGGCGACGCTGCGTGAGGACCGCGACCTCGCGGTCCGCGTCCGCCCCGCCCTCTCGCCGGAGGTCGCCGCGCTGCTGCACGAGCACCCCGTGCGCGACCTGGTAACCAAGAGTCGCGCCCACCGCGTCTGGGTGGACCGGCCGCGCGCGCTGTTCGGGTCCTGGTACGAGATGTTCCCGCGGTCGACCGGCGGGTGGGACGACGACGGCCGACCGGTCCACGGGACGTTCCTCACCGCTGCCGCCGACCTCCCGCGCATCGCCGACATGGGCTTCGACGTGGTGTACCTCCCGCCGATCCACCCGATCGGGATCATGAACCGCAAGGGCCCGAACAACACGCTGACGCCCGCACCGACCGATCCGGGTTCGCCGTGGGCGATCGGGTCCGCCGAGGGCGGACACGACGCGATCCACCCCGAGTTGGGCACCCTCGAGGACTTCCGCTGGTTCCTGTCGCGGGCGCGTGAGCTCGACATGGAGGTCGCCATCGACCTCGCCCTGCAGTGCGCCCCCGACCACCCCTGGGCGACCGAGCACCCCGAGTGGTTCACGGTCCTGCCCGACGGCACCATCGCGTTCGCCGAGAACCCGCCCAAGAAGTACCAGGACATCTACCCGCTGAACTTCGACAACGACCGTGCCGGCATCTACCGGGCGGTGCTCGCCGTCGTCCTGCACTGGGTGTCGGTGGGGGTCAAGATCTTCCGGGTCGACAACCCGCACACCAAGCCACCGGACCTCTGGGAGTGGCTCATCGCGGAGGTGAAGAAGCGCGACCGCGACGTGCTGTTCCTGTCGGAGGCCTTCACCCGTCCGGCGCGGCTGTACGGGCTCGCCAAGCTCGGGTTCACCCAGAGCTACACCTACTTCACGTGGCGCACCGCGAAGTGGGAGCTCACCGAGTTCGGGACCGAGATCGCCGAGCACGCCGACGAGGCGCGTCCCAACCTCTTCGTCAACACCCCCGACATCCTGCACGAGAGCCTGCAGACCGGCGGCCCGGGCATGTTCGCGCTGCGCGCGGCGCTCGCCGCGACGATGGCGCCGACGTGGGGCGTGTACTCGGGCTACGAGCTGTTCGAGTCGCAGCCCGTCCGCGAGGGCAGCGAGGAGTACCTGGACTCGGAGAAGTACGAGCTGCGTCCCCGCGACCACAAGGCCGCGGCGTCCCGCGGCGACTCGCTCGAACCGTGGCTGACCGCACTCAACGCGATCCGACGGCGCCATCCCGCGCTGCAGCAGTTGCGGCAGATCACCTTCCACCACGTCGACAACGACGCGATCATCGCCTACTCGAAGATCGACCCGGTCACCGGCGACCGGGTGGTCGTCGTGGTGAACCTCAACCCGTTCGGGGCGGAGGAGTCGACGCTGTGGCTCGACATGCCGGCCATCGGTCAGGACTGGAACGACCGCTTCTCCGGCGTCGACGAGGTGACCGGCGAGCACTTCCACTGGGGGCAGGCGAATTACGTGCGCCTCGAGCCGTGGCGTGCGGTCGCGCACATCGTCGCGCTGCCGCCGGTCGACCCCGCGACGGCGACCCGCCTGGCGTACCGACTGCCGTCCGAGGAGGCAACCGGATGAGCACCACCGACACCACGAACGAACCCGACCCGCGGGTGCCCGGCGCCGACCTGCACCTGCTGCGGACGGCCACCCACCACGATCCGCACTCGGTCCTCGGCGCGCACCCGGTCCCCGGCGGAACGGTGCTGCGCACGCTGCGCCCCGACGCGGTCTCGGTCACGGCCGTCATCGGCGGGGTCGACCACCCCCTCACCGAGCAGTCCGACGGCGTCTTCGTCGGTGCCGTCGACATCGAGGACCTGATCGACTACCGCTACCGCGTCGCGTACCCCGACGGTTCCGGCGGGACCACCGAGTACGTCGTCGCCGACGGCTACCGGTTCCTGCCGACGCTCGGCGAACTCGACCTGCACCTGTTCGCCGAGGGGCGCCACGAGCGGCTGTGGGACATCCTCGGCGCCCACCTCCGGGGTTTCGACACCCCCGACGGGCGGGTCTCCGGAACCTCCTTCTCGGTGTGGGCGCCGGATGCGGTGGGCGTCACCGTCATCGGGTCCTTCGACGGGTGGACCGGCCGCACGGCGCCGATGCGGTCGCTCGGCTCGAGCGGCGTGTGGGAGGTCTTCGTCCCCGACGTCGGCGTCGGCACGCGGTACAAGTTCCGCATCACCGGTCGCGACGGCGGGGTCCGCGAGAAGGCCGACCCCATGGCGCGCCGGACCGAGGTGCCACCGGCCACCGCGTCCGTCGTCGACGACTCGACCCACACGTGGTCCGACGACGAGTGGATCACCCGCCGCGCGGTCGGCGTGCCGACCGACGAACCCATGAGCGTCTACGAGGTGCACCTCGGCTCGTGGCGGACCGGCCTCGACTACACCCAGCTCGCGCAGGAACTCGGCGACTACGTCACCGGGATGGGGTACACCCACGTCGAATTTCTCCCCGTCGCCGAGCACCCCTTCGGCGGTTCCTGGGGGTACCAGGTGACGTCGTACTACGCGCCGACGTCGCGGTTCGGCACCCCCGACGACTTCCGCGCCTTCGTCGACGCGCTGCACGCCCGCGACATCGGCGTCATCGTCGACTGGGTCCCCGCACACTTCCCCAAGGACGAATGGGCACTGGCCCGCTTCGACGGCACCCCGCTCTACGAGCACGCCGACCCCCGTCGCGGCGAGCAACTCGACTGGGGCACCTACGTGTTCGACTTCGGACGCAACGAGGTGCGGAACTTCCTCGTCGCCAACGCGCTGTTCTGGTTCGACGAGTTCCACATCGACGGCCTGCGCGTCGACGCCGTCGCGTCGATGCTCTACCTCGACTACTCCCGACCCGATGGCGGGTGGACGCCCAACGTGCACGGCGGTCGGGAGAACCTCGAGGCGGTGCAGTTCCTGCAGGAGATGAACGCGACTGTCCACAAGACCTTCCCCGGGGTGGTCACCGCCGCCGAGGAGTCGACGTCATGGCCGGGCGTCACCCGTGACACCGCGCTCGGCGGACTGGGTTTCACGATGAAGTGGAACATGGGATGGATGCACGACACGCTCGGCTACCTCGGCCGGGACCAGGTGCACCGCAGTCATCACCACCACGAGATCACGTTCTCGCTGATGTACGCGTGGAGCGAGAACTTCATCCTCCCCATCAGCCACGACGAGGTCGTGCACGGCAAGGGCACGCTGTGGTCGCGGATGCCCGGTGACGCCCGCACCAAGGCGGCCGGCGTGCGGGTGGCGCTGGCGTACATGTGGGCGCACCCGGGGAAGCAGTTGCTGTTCATGGGCCAGGATTTCGGCCAGACCGCCGAGTGGTCGGAGGAACGGTCCCTCGACTGGCACCAGCGCACCGGCTGGGAGGGCGAACTGCACGCCGGGATCGCCTCGCTCGTCGCCGACCTGAACGCCGTCTACCGCCGCACGCCTGCGCTGTACAGCCAGGACACGACACCCAACGGCTACTCGTGGATCGACGCCAACGACACCGCGGGCAACATCATCAGCTTCCTGCGGTTCGGCAGCGACGGCAGCGTGCTGGCGGCGGTGTTCAACTTCTCCGGCACCACCCGCACCGACTACCGCATCGGGCTGCCGCAGGCCGGTGTGTGGCGCGAGGTCCTCAACACCGACGCGCCGCACTACAGCGGATCGGGCGAGGGGAACCTGGGGTCCGTCACGGCGACCGCGGAGTCATGGCACGGACGTCCCGCATCGGCCCGGATGACGTTGCCCGCCAACGGCGCGGTCTGGGTCGTCCCCGAGGACTGACCCGCCGACCGGCTCGCCGGGCGTGCCCTCAGAAGAGTGCGCTGGCGAGCTTGCGACGCGCGGCGACGACGAACGTCTCCGCGGGGTCGAACAGCTCGAACAGTGACAGCAGTCGCTCGCGTGCGCGTGCCCGGTCGTCGCCCGCGGTCACCCGGACGACCTCGATGATCCGGTCGAAGGCGGCCTCGGGCTGTTGATTCAGCAGCAGCACGTCGGCTGCGGCGAGCGCGGCGTCGACGTCACCGGGGGCCGCGGCGTCGACCACGGCGGGGTCGTGGGCTCGGGCCCGGACGACGAACTCGATGTTGCGCGCCGCCGAGGCGGCCTCGAGGTTCGACGGATCCTCCTGCGCGAGTGCGCGATAGGCCTCGAGCGCACCGTCGAAGTCGCCCTCGTCGAGCAGGGCTCCGGCGGCCTCCATGCGCGGGTCGCCCGGCTCCTCCACCGGCGCCTCGGCCGTGGTCGGCAGCCCGGTCAGCCGGTCACCGACCTTGCCGAGGATCTCGTCGATCCACGCCGAGATCTGCGCTTCGGGCTGCACGCCCTGGAACGCGGACACGGGCTGGCCGGCGGCGATGGCGACGACGGTCGGGATCGACTGCACGCCGAACGCCTGCGCGATGCGCGGGTTGGCGTCGACGTCGACGGTCGCGAGGATCCATCTGCCGTCGGCCTGCTGGGCGAGGCGTTCGAGGATCGGCGAGAGCTGCTTGCAGGGACCGCACCACGTCGCCCACAGGTCGACGAGGACGAGCACCTGGTCGGACCGGGCAATCACCTCGGACTCGAAGGTCGCCTCGGTGATCTCGACGATCGGCGGCACGGCAGCGGTGCCGTCCGCGGCACCCGCATCCTGCCCTGAGGGAGGGGCGGCGGGAGGTCGCTGCGGTGCCGCGGCGCGCGAGCGTTCGGCGTCGGCGCGTTCCTTGAGACCGGAGAGGTCGACAGCCCCGGACATCGCTGCGGCGCGGGCGAGCGCGCCTGCCTGCGCGCGGTTCTGAGGTCGGCTCACACGTCCAGTCTGGCACGGACGCCCGAGGGTTCACCACGCCGCAGGGCGCCCCGGGCTCCGGCCGCCCGGACCACCCCCGCGGTCGCACAGCCGAATGCCATCGCCGCCACCGCGACCCACAGCGCGGTGCCCAGGGTGGTCGCACGGCTGATGAACCCGACGACGGCCGGACCGGCCAACATCCCGAGATAGCCGCACCCCACCACCGTCGAGATGACCCGGCCGCTGGGCTGTGTCGTCACGTTGCCCGCCGCGGTGAACAGCTGCGGCACGCCGCCGGCGACCCCGATCCCGAAGACGGCCCACCCGAGGATCCCGACGACCGGTGTCGGCGCCGAGATCACGACGACCATGCCCACCGCAGCCGTCGCCGCACCGCCGCGCACCACCGCGACCGGTCCGAGACGGGCGGTGACGCGGTCGGCGAGGAATCGGCCGACGAGCATCGTCGCGCTGAACGCCCCGAACGCCAGTGCCCCGACGCCGTCGCCGACCCCGAAACGTTCCGTCGTGTGCAGTGCGCTCCAGTCGTACGCGGTGCCCTCGGCGAGCATCAGGGCGAACGCCACCGCGGCCATCAGCACGATCCGTCCCCGGATCCCGATCGGGAACCGGGACCCCTCGTCGTGCTGCTGCGTGACGTCGTCGGAGCGGTGCGGTCCCCGTGTCAACGACGGGCGGATGACGACGACACCGGCCACCGAGGCGACGACCACCACCGCGACGGTCAGGACGACGGGCACGTCGAGGAACAACCCGCCCGCCACGATCCCCGACCCGACCAGGCCACCGAGCGAGAAGAAGCCGTGGAACGACGACATCACCGGCCGCCCCCGGTCCTGCTCCACCACCACGGCGTGAGCGTTCATGCCGACGTCGATGGCGCCGTTCGCGACACCGAACAGAGCGAGGGCGAGACCGAGTTGCCACGCCGTGGTCGCCAGCACGGGCAGCAGCGCCGCGACCGCCAGGGTCGTCGCCGCGACCAGGATCACCCCGCGCGACCCCCGTCGGTCGATGATCGGCCCGCACACCTGCATCCCGAGGAAGGCGCACCCGCCGAGCAACAACAGCAGGACCCCGAGGGTCCCGTGGTCGACGCCGGTGGCGTCGGAGATGACGGGGATGTGCGCGACCCACATCGCGGCGAGCAACCCGTTGACGAAGAAGACGGTCGAGACGGCCCGGCGTCGCGCCCTCCACGAGACGGGTGACGCCGCGGTCGCGCGATGGCCCGCCCGGCCCGCGGCCGGCGGCGTCACGCGAGGTGCTCGTCGACCCTGCGGACCTTCGCCGTCATCTGGTCGTCGTGACCCGGACGGATGTCGGCCTTGAGGACCAGCGAGACGCGGGGCGCGAGGGCGAGGACGGCGTCGGTGGCGTCCTTGACCACGGCCATCACCTCGTCCCACTCCCCCTCGAGGTAGGTGAACATCGACGTCGTCTGGTGGGTGACACCGGACTCACGGACGACGCGGACCGCCTCGGCCACGGCGGCGCTCATGCTGCCGTCGTCGGCGACGGCGGTCCCACCGGACGGGGCGAGGCTGAAGGCGACGATCACCGGACCACTCCTCACACGGATGCGGCGCGCTTGGCAACGGCGCCGCGGTCGCCGTCGCGCTCGAGGCGCCCGGTCCGCTGCGCCCAGATCTCGAAGACGAGCGTGCCGAAGGGCGGGATGCTGGAGAACAACGCCCACAGGGTGGTCGGCATCGTCCACCGGAGCACTCGCGCGGTCACGATCGAGACGACCACGAAGACGACGAAGATGATCCCGTGCACCATGCCCGGCACGGCGACGGCCTCGGTGTGTCCCTCCACCCACTTGAAGTACATCGCGATCAGCAGGGCCAACCAGGAGATGGCTTCGAGGATCGCCACGACACGGAAGACGCGGGCGACGGTGCGGGGGTTGAGGACAGAGCTCATGGACACCATTGTGCCCGACGCGCGTGACCTCTACTACCACAGGTAGTAGAGGTCACGCCGGCGGTCGTCAGGACCGGGAGGGAACGGTCAGGATCAGCGCGTCACCCTGACCACCGGCACCGCACAGCGCGGCCGCGCCGGTGCCGCCACCACGGCGCTGCAGCTCCAGTGCCAGGTGCAGTGCGATGCGGGCGCCCGAGATGCCGATGGGGTGCCCGATGGCGATCGCGCCGCCGTTGACGTTGACCTTCTCCGGGTCGATGCCGAGCTGCTGGGTGGAGGCCAGCCCGACAGCGGCGAACGCCTCGTTGATCTCCACGAGATCGAGGTCCGCCGGGGTGATGCCCGCACGCGCGCACGCCTTCTCGATGGCGTTGGCCGGCTGCGCCTGCAGCGACGAGTCGGGGCCGGCGACGACGCCGTGCGCGCCGATCTCTGCGAGCCAGGTCAACCCGAGCTCGGTCGCCTTCTCCTTGCTCATCACGACCACGGCGGCGGCACCGTCGGAGATCTGCGACGAGTTGCCCGCGGTGATGGTGCCGTCCTTGCGGAATGCCGGACGCAGACGGGCGAGGGTGTCCGCGGTCGTGTCCGCACGGATGCCCTCGTCCTCGGTCACCTCGACGGGATCGCCCTTGCGCTGCGGGATGCTCACGGGGACCACCTCGTCGGCGAAGACGCCGTTCTTCCAGGCCGCGGCCGCGCGCTGATGGGACTGTGCGGCGAACTCGTCCTGCTGCTCACGGGTGAAGGTGATGACGTCGTTGGTCTGCTCGGTGAGCGCGCCCATCGGCTGGTCGGTGAACGGGTCGAAGAGGCCGTCGAAGGCCATGTGGTCGACCAGTTCGGTGGATCCGTACTTGAACCCGCCCCGGCTGCCCGGCAGCAGGTGCGGCGCCTGCGACATCGACTCCTGGCCACCGGCGACGATGCAGTCGAACTCGCCGGCGCGGATGAGCTGGTCGGCGAGGGCGATGGCGTCGATGCCCGAGAGGCACATCTTGTTGATCGTGAGTGCGGCGACGTCCCAGCCGATCCCGGCCTTGATGGCTGTCTGTCGCGCGGGCATCTGACCCACACCGGCGGTGAGGACCTGGCCCATGATCACGTACTCGACGGCCGACGCCGGGACGCCCGCCTTGTCCAGGGCGCCGCGGATGGCGGTCGCGCCGAGGTCGACGGCGCTGGTGTCCTTGAAGGCGCCCATCAGGCGACCGACGGGGGTGCGCGCTCCGGCGACGATGACCGACGACATTGAGGACCTCTTCGTTCTGGGTTCGGGGATGCTGCGCGACCGGTGATCGGGCGGCGGGTACGGCCCGACCCGAGCGATCGCTCGGTGCCAAGGGTACCGTCACAGCATGTCGACCAGTGCATCCACTCCCACCTCTGTCGCGACGGCCGACCTCGGGGAACTCGTGACCGCGATCGACCATGTCGGGATCGCCGTCGCCGACCTCGACGCCGCGAAGGCCTGGTACTCCGACACTCTCGGTTTCGTCTGCCTGCACCAGGAGACGAACACCGAGCAGGGTGTCATCGAGGCGATGGTCGGACCCGCCGACGCCGGCGCGACCCGCGCGGCCCAGATCCAGCTGCTGGCCCCCCTCGACGAGTCGTCGACGATCGCGAAGTTCCTCGACCGCAACGGTCCCGGACTGCAGCAGCTCGCGGTCCGCGTCACCGACGTCGACGAGGTCGTCCGTCGGCTCACCGAGAAGGGCCTCCGCGTCCTCTACCCCGAGCCCCGGCGCGGTACCGCCGGCTCCCGCATCAATTTCGTGCACCCGAAGGACGCGGGCGGGGTGCTGTTGGAGCTGGTGGAACCGCCCGCCGACGTGCACTGATCCCTGCGCGGCGGACCTGCTGCGGCCCCGACGGCGGCAAGTAAGCTACGCGGCATGCCGGAACACGATCAGGGCTCATCGCACGGACTCCCGTTCGCCATCGCCATGCGCGGCTACGACCGTGACCAGGTCGCGGAGTTCTTCGCCCGGTCCGACGCGGAGCTCAGGGTCATCGCCGCGGACCGCGACGCCGCGGCCGCCAATGCCCGCGAGCTCGCCGAGCACCTCGACGACGCACGCGACGAGATCGAACAGCTCCGTCGCGAGGTGGACTCCTTGTCCGTGCCGGTGACCACCGCGCAGGGCATGAGCGATCGCATCTCGCGGATGCTCCAGCTCGCGGCCGACGAGGCGTCGGAGATGCGCGCGAACGCCCAGTCCGAGTCCGCGGAGATCCTGTCGGTCGCGCGACAGGAGGCCGCACAGTTGCGGGAGGACGCGTCCGAGGAGGCGAACTCGCAGCTCGCCGCGGCCAAGGTCGAGTCCCAGCGACTGCGCGGCGAGGCGGCCCGGTTGGAGGAGGCCGCCCGCACGGCGCACGACGAGAACGAGCGGTTCGTCGCCGACCGCACCGCGGCGATGGAGTCCGAGCACGCGGCGGCGATGGCCGCGGCGAAGCAGGAGGCAGAGCGGATCGTCGCGAACGCCCGGGCCGAGGCCGCGGAGCTCGACGCCCAGGCGCACCGCGATCGTGAGCGGACGCAGGAGGACTTCGACGTCACGATGGCCGCCCGCCGCGACAAGGCCGTCCAGGCGGTCAAGGAGCTCGAGTTGTCCTCGGAGGCCACCGCTCGCGAACTCGTCGACAACGCCCGGGCCGAGTCCGAGCGTCTGCTGGCACGGTCGCACTCGCTGGCCACCGAGCGGGTCACCCGCTCGGCCGAGCTCGTCCAGAGTGCACGTCAGCTCCGCAGTCGGATGCTCGCGCAGCTCTCGGAGGTGCGATCGCAGCTCGACGAGCTGCCGCGCCTGCTGGCGGAGCTCGACGGCGAGGAGGACCTCGTCGAACTCGACAGCACCGATCTGCTGAACAAGGGGTTGTCGGAGGACGCCCAGATCACCCGGTCCTGAACCGTCTCAGCGGCGGTACCCGGTCCGCGCGCCCCGTCCGCGCCAGCATCCCGTGTGCCAGTGGCGACGGTCGTCGCCGTCACGGTCGTCGACCGGCCACGCGACGACGTGTGCCGTGCCGGGAGCGATGACCTGATTGCAGCCCGGGCACCGGTAGGGCTTCGTCGCCCGGTCGCCGGAGATGGTGCGGACGTGGTGATCACGCTCGAGCCCGTCGGGACCACGCTCGGTCCGCGCCATCCCGCCGGACACCCCGCGTGCGGTCGCGGGCGGACGACGGTTGCGGCGAGGCATGGTCAGAACAACCGGAACTCGGTGCTCTCGATGCCCCGCAGGGCGTCGTAGTCGACGGTGACACAGCGGATACCGCGGTCCTCGGCCAGCGTCCGCGCCTGCGGCTTGATGATCTGGGCGGCGAACACTCCGTGCACCGGGGCGAGGGTCGCGTCCCTGTTCAGCAGCTCGAGGTACCGGGTGAGCTGTTCGACACCGTCGATCTCCCCGCGCCGCTTCACCTCGACGGCGACGGTGCCGCCGGCCGGGTCCCGACACAACAGGTCGACGGGCCCGATCGCCGTCATGTACTCCCGCCGCACCAGGGTGTAGCCGGGACCGAAGGTCTCGACGTGTTCGGCCAACAGCTCCTGCAGGTGCGCCTCGACCCCGTCCTTGACCAGACCGGGATCCACACCGAGCTCGTGCGCGGAGTCGTGCTCGACCTCGCCGAGCAGGATGCGCAGCTCCTCACCCGCCTTGTTGGTGACGACCCACAGAGCCGACGCATCGCTGTCCTCGGGCGCGGGATGCTCGACGAGCCGGCAGGGCGGGCTCATCCAGTTGAGGGGCTTGTACGCGCGGTCGTCGGCGTGGACGCTCACCGACCCGTCGTTCTTGATGAGCAGGAGACGCTTCGCCCGGGGGAGGTGGGCGGTCAGCCGTCCCACGTAGTCGACCTGACATTCCGCGATCACCAAGCGCACGGGTGTCACCCTAGTGGCGTGACACCGACGCCCCGCCGCGACACCCGCCCCGCCGACGTCCAGCGGATCGACGGCCGCGAGACCTATCGCAACGACTGGATGTCGGTCACCGAGGACGTGGTGCGCCGCAGCGACGGGAGCAGGGGCATCTACGGTGTCGTGCACCGCGCGCCGGGCGTCGTGGTCATCGCGCGGCGCGTGGTCGACGACGTCGAGGAGTTCTGTGTCGTGGAGCAATACCGCTACCCCGTCGGCGCACGGCGCTGGGAGTTCCCCGCCGGCACCGCGGACGCGGTGGACACCGACCCAGTCGGTGCGGCGCGACGTGAGCTGCGGGAGGAGACAGGACTCGCCGCGTCGACGCTGCGACTGTTGGCGGTCCTCGACGTGGCTCCGGGATTCACCGCCCAACAGACCACGATCGTCCTCGCCGAGGATCTCGCCGATGGAGAGCATCATCGAGACAGCACGGAGAGCGACATGACATGGACCTGGTGGACCCGCGACGAAGTCGTCTCGGCGATCGTCGGCGGGCGCATCGTGGACGCGCAATCCATTGCCGGCTGGGCCGTGTTGCTGTCCCACGCTGAATGAGAGGAAAAGAGACGAAAAAGCACGATGCCCCCGCCGTGAGGCGGGGGCATCGTGGGATGTTGTGTTCGGCGGTGTCCTACTCTCCCACACTGGTTAGGGTGCAGTACCATCGGCGCTGGAGGGCTTAGCT
>NZ_CANLWM010000004.1 GCF_947494875.1 uncultured Williamsia sp. | reverse complement strand
GTGTAGTAGTCGGCGTTGATCTGCAGGTACCGCTCGCCCTTCTCGTCGAGCTGATCGTCGGGGAAAATCGCCTCCACCGGGCACTCATCGATACACGCGCCACAATCGATGCAGGTGTCGGGATCGATGTAGAGCATCTCCGCGGTCAGGAACTCCGGCTCATCCGGCGTCGGATGAATGCAATTGACCGGGCACACCGCAATACAACTCGCATCGTTGCAACACGGCTGGGTGATCACATGCGCCATCGGGGAGATCGCTTCCTGCTGAGGGATGGTCGGTCATCGCAGAGACGACGTCATTCGAGGGAGATCGCCGCCTTGGGACAGTTCGCGACGACCTGGCGCATCTCGTCGCGCCGATCCTCCGGGACGTCCTCCTGGAGGATCTGCAGATAGTCCTGGTCGTCGAGATCGAACACATCAGGAGCCATCCCGACACACACCGCGTTCGACTCGCACAGGTCGAAGTCCACTCGAATCCGCATGGCGGGCATTCCCTTCTCCGTCAGGTGTCGCCGGGCGTCGACCTGCCCGTCCTCACCGAACCCATGTCGGCAGTCGAAGGGTCTCGGTCGGCCCGCCGCAAGGTCAACGGTCCGAGAAGATGTTGACGCTGCGGGTGGGATAGCAGCGACGGCCTGCCTCGCACGGCGTGGTCGTGTCCAGCGATTTCGGCGCACCACCCATCACTCGGTCTCTCACGCTGCGAGCGGCCGAGGTGCCGTCAGAGCGTGATGCCGGAGGTCAGGATGCCCGCCAGTTCGCGGTAGGCAGCGGCGTCGTCGAGTCCGGTGGCGGCGTGGACCCCACGCTGCTGGATCCGCACCATCATCGTCGCCACGAGGTCGGCGGCGAACGCCGCGTGCACGTCACGGAACGCACCGGACCGCACACCCTCGGCGATGAGTTCCTGAACGCGGTCTGCCGCCAGTCGGGTGTTCTGCTCGTAGACCTCGCGAGCCGGCGCGAACGCGTCCATGTCGGCCATGAACTGCGCGGACGCGGTCCCGAGCTCCTCGCCCACCGCGGACAAATACGCGGCGATCCGGTCGCGGGGGTCGCTCACCTCGGCGACGCGGGCCTCGACGGCGTCGGTGGCGCGGCGGAAGAAGTGCACCGTCCCGGCCCGCACCAACTGTTCCTTGCTGCCCGCGAGCGTGTACAGCGTCGTCTTCGAGCAGCGCAGTCGCGCAGCGATCTCGTCGAGGGTGAGGTGGGCGAAGCCCTCGCCGAGGAACAGGTCGAGGAGGTTGTCGAACAGCTCGCCGCGCCGACGGGTCGCGAAGGTCGGCGTCGTGGTCATGCGCCTCATGATACTGGCGAGGTTCTTGCAGTACTGCCCCACCGGATAGTACTTTCGGACGTGCCGCAGTACTGTCCGACCCCGTGAGGAGCCCGCGTGCCCGTCGATCGCCTCCTGCCCACCGACGAGGCCCATGACCTCATCGCGCTCACGCGGGACGTCGCGGATCGGGTGCTCGCGCCGATCGTCGACGAGCACGAGAAGTCGGCGACATACCCCGCGGGCGTCTTCGCGAGACTCGGCGAGGCGGGGCTGCTGAGCCTCCCGTACTCCGAGGAGTGGGGCGGTGGCGGCCAGGGCTACGAGGTGTACCTGCAGGTGCTCGAGGAGGTCGCCGCCCGCTGGGCGACGGTCGCCGTCGCGGTCAGCGTGCACGGACTCGCGTGTCACCCGCTCTTCGCGTTCGGCACCGAGGAGCAGAAACAGCGATGGCTGCCGGAGATGCTGGGCGGCACCACGATCGGCGCCTACAGCCTCTCCGAGCCACAGGCCGGGTCCGACGCAGCCGCACTGACCTGCAAGGCCGTGCCCACCGGGGACGACTACGTGATCAGCGGGACGAAGGCATGGATCACCCATGGCGGGCTGGCCGACTTCTACAACCTCTTCGCACGGACGGGCGAGGGATCCAAGGGCATCTCGTGCTTCCTCGTCCCCGGCGACACCGAAGGCCTGACCTTCGGTGCCCCCGAGGACAAGATGGGCCTGCACGCCGTCCCGACCACCGCCGCCTACTACGACAAGGCCACCATCCCTGCCGAGCGCCGCATCGGTGCCGAGGGACAGGGCCTCCCGATCGCGTTCAGCGCCCTCGATTCCGGGCGCCTCGGGATCGCCGCCGTCGCGGTGGGCCTGGCCCAGTCGGCGCTCGATGCCGCGGTCGACTACGCGCACGAGCGGACCACGTTCGGTCGCAAGATCATCGACCACCAGGGACTCGGGTTCGTCCTCGCCGACATGGCCGCCGCCGTCGACTCGGCGCGGGCGACGTACCTCGACGCCGCCCGGCGTCGAGACGCCGGAGCCCCGTACTCGCGGCAGGCCTCGGTCGCGAAGTTGATCGCCACCGACGCCGCCATGAAGGTCACCACCGATGCGGTGCAGGTGTTCGGCGGATACGGCTACACGCGGGACTATCCCGTCGAGCGCTACATGCGCGAGGCGAAGATCACGCAGATCTTCGAGGGCACCAACCAGATCCAGCGCCTGGTCATCAGTCGCTCACTGGCCCGCTGACCAGACCCCGTCCGGTGACGAGCGGCAGGTCGAGGGCCGTCACCAGTCCCGGACGGGCTGCGACGACGGCCTCCACGGCGTTCACCAGGCGCATGGCGGTCGTGATCATGCCAGAGATGTTGTGGTCGCCGTTCTCGCCCTTGTGGACGAAGTCGACGGTCATCATCGGCTCTCCGGTGATCTCGACGCGATAGCAGCCGTCACCGTTCGTCGGCGTCGGCCAGTCGGGGCGCTGCGCCGGGTGCGTTCGCGTGATGTGGTCGAGGACGACGCGCTCCACGCCGTCGACGAGGCCGGCCACCTGGAACCGCACGGCCGCCATCGTGCCGGCGGCGATTTCCACCGAGACCGTCGAGATGTCCTGCTCCGCCGCGTGTTTCTCGACGTGCTCCACCAGCGGCTCGTCGAGGACCAGATCCAGGCCGGCGGCGATCTGACGCACCACACTCCCCCACGCCATCGACAGCACGCCGGGCGTGAACAGCATCGGGGTCTCGTCGAGCGGTTTGCCGAAGCCGAAGATGTCGCGCATGACGACGGGTTGGTAGTAGGTCGAGTAGTCGGCGATCTCGTAGCACCGCACCTGGTCGATCCGCTGCGACAGGCTTGTGAACGACAGAGGCAGAACGTCGTTGGCGAACCCGGGGTCGATGCCGTTGACGTGCAGGCTCGCGTTTCCCTGTACCCCGGCCGCGTGCACCCGCTGGACGAGGTCGTCGGGGACGACGCCCGTCGGGAACTGCAGCAGCACGGGCCCCGACGACACGACGTTGATGCCGTTCTCGAGGAAGAACACGAGATCGTCGATGGCCTCGAAGATCCGGTCGTCGGTCATCGCCGTGTGCACGATGGCGTCAGGCTTCAGCGCGATCAGCGCGTCGCGGTCGTTCGTCGCCTGCACACCGAGGTCGCGACCCAGGTCGGCGAGGTCACCGGCATCACGACCGACCTTCGCCGGATCCGAGACCCACACACCAACCAGTTCGAGTTCCGTGCGGGCGTCGATGCCGGCGATCGCATGCCGTCCGACGGTCCCCGTCGACCACTCCACCACTCGCAGCGTCATCGTCACCTCTCGTCATCGATTGCCCCGCGAGGCGAGGGTAGAACACGTTCTAGTTCTGTCGGGTCGGATTCACCGACTCCCCGCCGTCGGTTGGGCACCAGGAACCACTGGTTTGGGCAGGTGGGACACGCCCGGGCGGGAAGACCGCCCACTCGACTGCGCCTGCCGCCCAACGAACGGCTCCGGGTGCCCAACGAACGGTGCCGGGGTGCGGGCCGGGAGGTCAGCCGAAGAGGGCCGGCAAAGTGCCCTCGTGCACCGACCGCAACTCCTCGAGCGACACCGTGAAATGGTCCTGGATCTCGACGGAGTCCATCGCCTGGTCGGCGACGCCGACGCGATCCCACGGCAGCTGACGGGCGTCGAGCATCGCCGTGAAACGGGTCTCCTCGGAGCGCGGGACGCTGACGAGCACGCGGCCGGACGACTCGGAGAACAGGTACACGAACGGGTCTGCGCCCTCGGGCAACACGATCCGACAGCCGGACTCGCCGGCCAACGCCGACTCGACGACCGACTGCGCCAGTCCTCCCTCGGACAGGTCGTGAGCCGACGAGATCAGCCCGTCCCGCGATGCGGCGGTGAGGATCTCGGCGATCAGACGCTCACGGTCGAGGTCGACCGCCGGCGGGACACCGCCGAGGTGGTCGTGGACGACCTGAGCCCAGATCGACCCGTCGAACTCGTCACGTGTCTCGCCGAGCAGGATCAGCGTCTCGCCCGGCTCGGCGCCGAACCCGGTGGGGATGCGGCGATGCACATCGTCGATGACGCCGAGCACGCCGACGACCGGCGTCGGGAGGATGGGTGTCGAGCCGGTCTGGTTGTAGAAGCTGACATTGCCGCCGGTCACCGGGATGCCGAGATGGGCACAGCCGTCGGCCAATCCGCGGACCGCCTGCGAGAACTGCCACATCACCGCCGGGTCCTCGGGCGAACCGAAGTTCAAGCAGTTCGTGACCGCGGTCGGGGCCGCGCCGGTGACGGCGACGTTGCGGTAGGCCTCCGCGAGCGCCAACTGCGCACCGCGGTACGGGTCGAGGTAGGTGTAGCGCCCGGACGCGTCGGTCGCGAGGGCGATCCCCCGACCCGACGACTCGTCGATGCGGATGACACCCGAGTCGGCGTACTCGGCCAGCACCGTGTTCCCGCGGACGTAGCGGTCGTACTGCTCGGTGATGAACTTGCGACTACACAGAGCGGGCGACGCGATCATGCGCAGCAATGTCTCTCGCAGCTCGTCCGACGTCGTCGGCCGCGCGAGCCCGGCTGTGGTGGAACCGATGACCTCGTCCTGCCAATCGGGACGCTGCACCGGGCGCTCGTAGACCGGGCCCTCGTGGGCGACCGTGCGGGGCGGGACGTCGACGACGGGCTCACCGTGCCAGGTGATCTCGAGCCGATCGCCGTCGGTCACCTCACCGATCACCGTGGCCAGCACGTCCCATTTGCGGCAGACGTCCATGAACGCCTCGACGTTGTCGGGGCCGACGACAGCACACATGCGTTCCTGCGACTCGCTCGAGAGCACCTCCGCGGGTGTCATCCCCTCGGCGCGCATCGGCACCTTCTCGAGGTCGACGTGCATCCCACCGTCGCCGGCCGCCGCGAGTTCCGATGTCGCGCAGGCCAGTCCGGCACCGCCGAGATCCTGGATGCCGATGACCAGACCCGCGTGGTAGAGCTCGAGACAGCACTCGATGAGCACCTTCTCGGTGAACGGGTCGCCCACCTGCACCGACGGCAACTTCTTGCGGTTCGGGCCGGAGGTCTCGCCGTCGTCGTCGAAGGTCTCCGACGCCAGCACCGATACGCCACCGATACCGTCGAGGCCGGTGAGGGCGCCGAACAGGATGATCTTGTTGCCTGCGCCGGAGGCGAACGCCAGATGCAGGTCCTCGGTACGCAGCACGCCGGCGCACAGTGCGTTGACGAGCGGGTTGCCGGCGTAGCTGGGGTCGAAGACCGTCTCGCCGCCGACGTTGGGCAGGCCGAGGGAGTTGCCGTAGCCACCCACACCGCGCACCACGCCGTCGACGACGCGGCGGGTATCGGGGGCGTCGGCCGGACCGAACCGCAGCTGGTCCATCACCGCGATCGGCCGGGCACCCATGGCCATGATGTCGCGGACGATGCCGCCGACACCGGTCGCCGCTCCCTGGTAGGGCTCCACGTACGACGGGTGGTTGTGCGACTCGACCTTGAACGTGACGGCCCAGCCGTCGCCGATGTCGACGACGCCGGCGTTCTCACCGATCCCGGCGAGCATCGGCGACCGCATCTCCTCGGTGGTGGTCTCGCCGAAGTACCGCAGATGGACCTTCGACGACTTGTAGCTGCAGTGCTCGGACCACATCACCGAGTACATGGCCAGTTCGGCGTCGGTGGGGCGACGACCCAGGATGTCGCGGATCCGCGCGTACTCGTCGTCCTTGAGTCCGAGCTCGCGGAACGGTTGCGGGGTGTCGGGGGATTCGGCGGCGGAGGAGACGGTATCGACCTGTGCGCTCACCGCGCCATCGTAGTGGGTGAGGGCCACCCGACTCCTGCCCGGCCGGTGGGCGCCGGCGGTCGCCGCGGCTAGGGTTGTCGGCGGACATTCGTAGGTTTGTGCAGCGAGGGGGCGCGGTGGCCGACATCCGTCAGGCACGACAGTTGTTCGACTTCGGCATCCTGTCGCTCGGCATCCCCGTCGACGGCCAGGAGGCCGCCCGCGACCCCGGCCAGGCGGCACTGGCTTTCCAGCGCGCGTCCGAGCATGCACCGGACATGGCCGACGCCTGGCTCGGCCGGATCGCGTGCGGCGACGACGCGTCGCACAACCTGGCGAACCTCTACCGCACCCGCGGCGTCCTGCACCACGAACTGCGGCGGCTCGGACTCCCGGCGGGCACGCTCGTCGGGCGGTTCGCGACCGGCCTCTACATCGACTACCCGATCACCTCGGTCACCGACGTCGTCGCCGGATACGCCGCGTCGCTGATCACCGGGCTCGACCACGACGGCGCCGAGGAGGTCCTCGACGAGATCCCCGCCCACGAGGCCACGCCGATCGTCACCTACGTCCGGGCGATGCTGCATTTCACGACGCAGCGGTGGCCCGACGTGCTGTCGGTGTTGTCGAGCGCCGCGGCCACCTGGACCGACGACTACATGCTCGCGGGTGCGAACGTGATGATCGGGTCGGCGTGTGCGCAGCTCGGCATGTTCACCGAGGCCAACCGACGGCTCGAGCAGGCCGAGGTCGGGCCCATCCCCGCGGCCGTCACCGCCGCGATGTTCACCCACGGGCTCGTCATACGCGAGGAGGGGCACGAGGACAAGGCACGGGCACTGTTCGAGCAGGTGTACTCCCGCGACCCGAACTTCGCGGCCAACGCCGAGGCGCTACGCGACCCGCGCTACCGACTCGTCGTCGTCGACCCCGAGCGCATCGCGCGGCGGACGAAGAAGTGGGACCCGTCGTCGGTGCCCGAGGAGCCGAGCGGCATCGACGCCGCGGCGTCCGGAGCGGGCAACGACCGCCTCGCCGAGGCCAAGGCCGAACTCGACCGTCAGGTGGGCCTGGCGTCGGTGAAGAACCAGGTCGCGAAGCTGTCGTCGGCCGTCGCCCTGGCCAAGGTCCGCGCCGACAAGGGCCTCGCCAGCCAGTCCCGCAGCCTGCACCTCGCATTCACCGGCCCTCCCGGCACCGGCAAGACCACCATCGCCCGCATCATCGCCAAGACCTACTGCGGGCTGGGGCTGCTCAAGTCCGACTCGATCGTCGAGGCGAGCCGACGCGACATGGTGGGCGAACACCTCGGCAGCACCGCGCCCAAGACGTCGGCCCTGATCGACCGCGCGCTCGACGGCGTCCTGTTCATCGACGAGGCCTACACGCTCATCCAGACGGGCCTCTCCGGCGGCGACGCGTTCGGCCGGGAGGCCGTCGACACGCTGCTCGCGCGCATGGAGGACAACCGCGACCGGCTCGTCGTGATCATCGCCGGCTACGACGGGGAGATCGACCGCTTGCTCGCCGCCAACGACGGCCTGGCGTCCCGGTTCGCGCGTCGCATCCGCTTCGACTCCTACCAGCCGAACGAGCTCGCCGAGATCGCTGAGGTCATCGCGAAGGCCCGCGACTCGCAGCTCCCGGCGGAATCGGTGCGCGTGATCCAGGAGGCGTGCATGCCGCTGTACTCGACGGCGGTCACCGATCAGAGCGGCAACGACGTCAGGCTGATCGATCTCGCGGGCAACGGCCGGTTCATCCGCAACGTGATCGAGTCCGCGGAGGAGGAGCGCGAGTTCCGTCTCAGCTCGGGCGAGGTCGACATCACCGACCTCGACGCCGACGCGCTGATGCGGATCGAGCCACGCGACGTGCAGACCGCGATCGACCAGATCCTCACGTCGATGAACCTGCACGCGCGCGTCCGCTGACCCATCCACCGCACACGACGGGCACCTGTCCGATATAACCGGTGTCAGGCGCCGCACGGGGGTGCGCGTCGAGGTCATCGTGCAGTCGTCGGGAGTTCGATGGAGTACCGCGTGCTCGGGCCGCTCACGGTCGTCCGCGACGGGTCCCGGTGCGAACTGGGATCGCCCAAACAGCGGGCGGTCCTCGCGATGCTGCTCCTCGAGCGGGGCCGTGCGGTGTCGACCGATCGGCTGTGCGAGGCGATCTGGGGCGACGACCAACCGGGCAACGCGATGTCGAGCCTCCACGCCTACATCTCCAACCTGCGACGGATCCTGCGTGACCCCGAGTCCGGCACGTCCCCGATCGTCCGACAGGCGCCCGGGTACCTCGCCGACATCCCCGCCGACGCCGTCGACCTCACCCGTTTTCGCGATCTGACGACGCGGGCTCGCGCGCTCGGCGACGAGGGTCGATGGACGGAGGTTCTCGCCGCGACCGACACCGCACTCGGGCTGTGGCGGGGTCCACTGCTCAGCGATCTCGCCGACCTGCCGTGGGTCGCGGTGTACGCCGCCGGCCTCGCCGAGATCGAGACCGACTGCCGGGACAGCCGGATCGCGGCGCTGCTCGCGGCCGAACAACTCGCCCCCGCCGTCGAGGAGTCCGCGGCCCTGCGCGATCAGAACCCGTTGCGGGACAGGTCGTCGTGGCTCTCGGCGGTCGCCCTCTACCGTGCGGGACGTGCGCCCGACGCACTGGAAGTGCTGCGCGAGCACGCCCGTCGACTCGACGAGGAGCTCGGCCTGGAACCCGGGCCCGAACTCCGGGCGGTGCAGAAGTCGATCCTCACCCACGACCCCGAGCTGGCCGCCTGGCCGCGCCGACCGGGCTGGACCGGCGCGCACGGGGCACAGGCGCCCGAAGCGCCTCCCGAGGAGCCGACAGCGACGGTCCGCACCTCCCCCACCTCCCTCGTGGGCCGCCGACGGGAGGTCGACGCGATCGACCGCGCCGTCGCCGAGTCCCGCGCGGGGACCACGCGGTGGCTGACGTTCGTCGGACCGCCCGGGATCGGCAAGACCCGACTCGCCCAGCACGCGAGCGCCGAGGCCGGTGGCGCCGGCGGGCGGGTCGTGTGGGCACGCAATCCCGAGGAGACCACCCCGGCCTGGTGGACGCTGCGTCAGGTGGTGCGCGGGCTCGACGTCGACGTCGACTCCGTCGCCGCGGCACCCGATGGCGTCGACGCGGACACCGCGCGCTTCGCGATCTACGAACGCGTGCAGTCACTGATCGAGGACGCGGCCCGCGAGGCGCCGCTGACGCTGGTGATCGATGACATCCAGTGGGCCGACCCGGCGTCGGTGGGTTGCCTGGCGTTCCTCAGCAGCGCCCTGAACGGGGTCGCGGTCCTCGTCGTCCTCACTGTCCGGGAGGGCGAGCACGACGCGTCCGTGTCCCGTCTGCTCGCCGCGACGGCCCGGGACACCGGCAACCGGCATCTGGCGGTGCCGCCGCTCAGCGCGGCGGAGGTGGCGACGCTCGCGGATCAGGTGGCCGAGGAGTCGCTCACCGATCGCGAGCGCACCGACCTCGCCGAACGCACCGGCGGGAATCCCCTGTTCGTCTCGGAGTACGCGCGCCTCTCCAGCGACGAACGCGCCGGTGGCGACATCCCGGTCGCCGTCCGGTCAGTGCTCGACCGGCGCCTGGCGTCCCTTCCCGACGACGTCCGCGAGGTGCTGCAGGTGGCCGCGGTCATCGGCGACGAACTGGACCTGCGCGCACTCACCGCCGTCTCCGGGACCCCGGCACCGGCCATCGCCGAGCTCCTCGACCAGGCGGCCGACCACCGCATCATCACCGCCGCCGGAGACGCCGACGGCTACGTGTTCGCGCACGGTCTGCTGCGGCAGGAGGTCCTGGCGACCATGCGGTCCTCGGCGCGAGGCCGTGTCCACGCGCGCGTTGCCGACCACCTCGGGACGTTGCGGCCGACGGGCGACGTCCTGGGCCGGCGCGCACACCACATGGTCGCGGCCGGCCCGCTGGTCGACCCGCTCGACGTCGTCGCGGCGTGTTCGGCCGCCGCCGACGACGCCGCCGCCCGCTGGAGCTCGGAGGTCGCGGCCCGCTGGTGGCGGACGGCCATCGAGACCTACGGGCTCGTCGAGGCCGACCGCCAGGTGGCCTCGGTCCGCGACGACCTCACGATGTCGCTGTTGCAAGCCGAGTCGCGGGCCGGACGCGGCCAGACCGTCATCGACACCGCGCGGGTCCAGATGCTCGAGGCGATGGACGCCGGACGCGTCGCGACGACGGGCAAGCTCGCCGCCGCACTGCTCCGCTCGAGCGGCGGATGGCCCTGGCAGGCACCCACCGCCGACCCCGGCCCGATCCTCGACGTCCTCGAACGCGCACGGCGCTTCACCGAGGACGACCCGGTGGCGCACACCTCGGTCCTCGCCGCGCTCGCCGTCGGCCACTGCTACAACCCCGACTCGACCGTCCCCGCCGAATGTCTCTCGCGCGCCGACGAACTCGCAGCCGCTTCCGGTTCGACGGACCTGACCGCCGACGCACTGCTCGGCTACCTGCTCACCTACTCCGGGGTCGCGCACCACAGCCAGGACAGCCTCGAGCGCATCGCGCACCTGCAGTCACTCGACCACGCACAGTCGCGCGTCGACACCGTCATCGGCCACTCCGTCGCCACCATGGCAGCCATGAGCCTGGGCGACGTCGCGCTCGCCGAGCGTCACCTCGCCGCCGGCATCGCCGGGAGCGAGGAACTCCGGTTGCCGGTGGTCCGTGCCCAGCTGCGGTGGATGGAGTCGACGATCGCGCTGTGGCACGGCGATCTCGCCGGAGCACGCCACCAGTACCAGGTCGCGCGGGAGGTCCACGAACAGACCGAGCTCTACGTGGCTGGCAGCGGGATGATCGCGCTCATGACCTACGCCTGGGAACGAGGAGCCCTGGCGGAACTGGGATTCACCTCCGACGACCCGCTGCGGTGGATGCAGAGCGTCGTCGACGAGGGCGGCGACAACGGCATGGTCGGCGTCGTCGTCGCGGGCACCGCGGCGATCGCCGGCGCCCGCGGCGACCGCCGTGTCGTCGAGACGATGCTGTCGCGGTGGTGGGCGAATCGCGGTGCGCACGTGTGGACGACGCTGGGGACGGCGACACTGCTCGCACATGTCGCCGTCGACCTCGAACTCACCGATCACTTCGACCGGTTCGTCGACGACCTCGCCCCGTACGCCGACCGCGTCGCCATCATCGGACAGGTCGGCTGCGTCGGACCGGTGTCGATCGCGCTGGCCCGCCTGCATGCCGCACTCGGCGCGGTCGACGAGGCGCGACAGCAGGCTCGGTTCGCGCTGGCCCTGGGCGAGCGCACCGACGGTTTCCCCACGGTGCTGCGTGCCCGCCTGCTGCTCGCCCGGCTGGCCGACCCCTCGCCGTCCCGGGACGCCGAACTCGCCGACATCGGCAGCCGTGCACGCGAGCTCGACATGCTCGGCGTGGCCGCCGCGGTCAGAGCCGGGTAGGCGTCCCAGCCCGCTCCAAGCACTCTCCAAGCGGTCCCGCGCACTGTTCTGACCGAGCCCCACGACGACTCCGCGGATCCGGGCCCGCGCCAACAGGAGAGACACCATGACCACAGTCCTGCCCCCCATGACCACCGAGGCAGCCGAGGCTGCCGGCACCGATGCGGTCACCGCGCTGCGAAACGCCGTCACGGGCATCGTCGCCGCCCCCGGCGAGCCCGGGTACGAGCGCGCGGTGCCGTGGAGCGTCTCGGTCCCCGTGACCCCCTGCGCGGTGGTCATCGTGGCCGACGCCGACGACGTCGCGTCGACCATGCGAGTCGCGGCGGCGCACGGCCTGACCGTGGCGGTCGCCGCCACCGGCCACGGCGCGGTGCCCGTCGACGAGACCTCGATCCTCGTGCACACCAGCGCCCTCACCGACTGCGTCGTCGACCCGGCCGGACGGACGGCCCGGGTCGGCGCCGGCCTCCAGTGGCAGAGCGTGATGGACGCGGCGACCCCGCACGGTCTCGCACCGCTGGTCGGCTCGTCGCCGGCGGTCGGTGTCGTCGGCTTCCTCACCGGCTGCGGGATCGGGCCGCTGGTGCGCACCTACGGCCTGTCCTCCGATCACGTGCGCGCGTTCGAGCTCGTCACCGGCAGCGGTGAGCAGATGCGCGTCACCCCCGACGAGCACGCCGACCTCTTCTGGGGACTGCGCGGCGGCAAGGGGACGCTCGGGATCGTGACCGCCGTCGAGATCGACCTCATGCCACTGTCCGAGTTCTACGGTGGCGCACTGTACTTCGACGGCGGAGACGCGGCAGCGGTGCTGCGTGCCTGGCGCGACTGGAGCGCGGACCTGCCCGAGGACACCAACACCTCGATCGCGTTCCTTCAGCTGCCCCCGCTGCCCGACGTACCGCCGCCGCTGGCAGGCAGGTTCACCGTCGCGGTGCGCTACACGTCGGTCGCCGATCCGGTCGACGCCGCGGCCCGGATCGCACCGATGCGTGCCGTGGCACAACCGATCATCGACATGGTCGACGTGATGCCCTACGCGGCGATCGGTGCCGTGCACGCCGACCCCCTCGACCCGATGCCCGCAGTCGAACAGCACGTGCTGCTGTCCGAGCTGCCCGATGCAGCGGTCGACGCCGTGCTGACCGGCGCCGGACCGCAGTCGGGATCGCCGCAGGTTGTCGTCGAGATGCGTCGCCTCGGTGGGGCGTTCGCCCGGCCGGCCGCCATCGACAGCGCGTTCTGCCAGCGCGGCGCCGAGTACACGCTGATGACCATCGGCGTCCTCGCGCCGGAGATCGCCGCGATCGTCCCGGTGCACTCCGCGGCCCTGATGTCGTCGATGGCGCCGTGGGCGACGGGCGGCCAACTGCCGAACTTCGGCGCCTCCGCGGACGCCGCGCGCATCGCGCGGTGCTACGACGAGGACACCCGCCACTGGCTGGCCGCCCTGGCCGAGCAGTACGACCCCGCCGGGGTGCTGCGGGTGGGACAGGTCGTGCGCCACACGCGCTGAGGTGATCCTCGTGAACGCCCTCCGACCCCACGGTCGGAGGGCGTTTCGTCGGCGCGCCCCGCGGGAACACCCTCGGCCGACCCCCAGGAGATGAGACGACATGACCCGCTTCCCCCGCCTGGCGAACGTGGTCGTCGACACGCGCGACGTCCGACGGACGGCGGAGTTCTACCGTCTGTTGCTCGACCTGGCGTACCGCAAGGGCGACGAGCCACCCGCCGACGGGACGGACACCGCCGACTGGCTCGTGCTCTATACGCGCGACGGCCATCGTCTGCTCGCGTTCCAGCAGGCGGACGACCTCCGCGAGACCACATGGCCGTCGCCGGACGTCCCGATGCAGCTGCACCTGTGCTTCTACGTCGACGATCCCGACCGGCTCGACGGCGAGGCGCAGCGGGCGCAGGACCTCGGCGCGACCCTCCGTAGGCACCGCACGGACGACCCCGACGAACCCCTGTACGTCCTCGCCGATCCGGCCGGCCACCCGTTCTGCCTCTACACGCATCCGGGCGTGCCGCCGGACAGCCCGCTGTGACACGTCGTTCGGCCCGGCGCAGGGAATGCCCGTCGGTCCACGACTGTCGGTACTGACCGACACACGACGACACGAGGGGGCTGCCATGACGCAGGGACGACTGACCGGGACGGTCGCGGTGATCACCGGGGCGTCGAGCGGGATCGGCGAGGCCACAGCGCACGCGCTGGCCCGCGAGGGGTCGACGGTGGTGCTGCTCGCGCGACGGCTCGACCGGCTGAGCGAGGTCGTCGAGGCGATCGAGTCCGACGGTGGGCAGGCACGGGCCCGCGAGGTGGACGTGACCGACGCGGCCGCCGTGGCCGAGGTCGTCGGGGACGTCGGCGAGGAGTTCGGGTGCATCGACATCCTCGTGAACAACGCCGGGTTCCTCGCGAACGGGCCCGCCCTGGAGGCCGACCTCGACGAATGGCACCGCATGGTCGACGTGAACGTGACCGGCGTCCTCAACACCACCCACGCGGCGCTGCCGCTGGTGACCGCGGCGGTCGGGCGGGCGCGCGGCGTCGCGGACATCGTCACGGTCAGCTCGCTCGCGGGCCGACGCGTCCCCACCCCCGAGAGCAACGTCTACTCCGCGACCAAACACGCGGTCACCGCGTTCTCCGAGGCAATCCGCCGCGAACTGGTGCCGCGCCGGGTCCGGGTCGGCCTCGTCGAGCCCGGGGTCGTGCGAAGCGAGATGACCACCGGCGGCGGCAAAGGCGCGCCGGACGCGACGCACGGTGATCCCCTCGTCGCCGAGGACATCGCCGACGCGATCCTCTACATCGTCACCCGGCCCGACCACGCCGCGGTCGGCGAGATCGTCATCCGACCCAGCGAACAGGAACGCTGACCGGGTCAGCTACCGAACAGTAGTCCGCCGAGGAGCAGAGGAAGCAGCGTCGCGACGCCGACGACGGCACTGCCCACCCCGAGTACACCGAGTGCGACTCCCGCGTCTGCGGCACCGCTGTCACCCCCGGACCCGCCCGATATCCCACCGTGTCGGGAGCATGCACCGCTTCGGTTCTCGGCGTGGCTGTACGTGCCGTCCTTGCACCGGATCGAGCTCGTCGAACCGTCGGGCGTCGGGATGCATCGGCCGCGCGAGTTCTCGTAGTACCCCGATCCGCATCCGTCGCTGACGGAGTGGGCGACGCCCGTGTCCGCCGAGGCTGCGGGCACGCCACCGAAGGTCGGCGCCGCGACGAGCACACCGACGGCGAGGACCAGGACAGCGAGGGCGGTTGAGAACCTGCCCACCACGCGAGATGTCATGCCCCGATTGTCCGATGGGCCCGATCGTCACGTGGTGCGACACACGGGTCATGTCTGCTGAGCGATCTACCCTCCGACCCTGATGACGGCGCGGCATGATGGCGCGATGGGGTCGGGGGACGTCGAGGGCGCGGCGGCACGCGCGGACGACGATGACGAACAGCGTCGTGCGGTGATAGCGGAGTCCTGGCAGCGGTGTCGCGCGATCGGACTCGACCGCGGGGCGAACCCCCGCTCGTCACCGATCGGCCCGGCGTTCTTCGACTACCGCCGGTCGCACGCGATGCACGCCGTCCAGGCTCTCCTCGAGGAGACCATCGGCGACGAGAGCGTCGGCACCGACAGCTTCGTCTTCATCACCGACGAACGTGCCGGTGGCCTGTGGACGTCCGACCGGGAGGGCCCCCGCGCACAGCTGCACAGCCGCTCGCTCGCCGTGCTGCTCTCGGAGGAGTCGGCGGGCACCACCGCACCGGCGCTGGCGCTGCTGTACGGCAGCGAGATGCAGGTGGACGGACCCGAGCACTATCTCCACGCACTCGCGAACCTCTGGGCCGCGGCGGCGCCGATCCGCGACGAGGCGACGGGACGTGTCATCGGGACGGTCTGTGTTGCCACCGTGGGCGACCAACCGACGGCGCAGAAGGTCTCGCTGATCGCCCTCCGGTCGATCGTGCGGCTGATCACCGACGGCCAGGCGCTGGACGTCGTCGCACCCGTTCTCGCCGCCGGGACCGCCGCCGACGGTGCGCGGGTGGTGACGTGCGGGCCTGATGCGCCCCGTGTCGTCCTCTCCGACGGCACCGACCGTCCCCTGACCCGCCGGCAGTGCGAGATCCTCGTGCTGCTGGTGTGGCAGTCCTCGGGTCTGAGCGCCGAGCGGCTGGCCGTCGCGCTGTCGGAGACGTCGCTCGATCCCGTCACGGTCCGGGCCGAGGTGTCCCGACTGCGCGCGACCGTCGGCGGCGAACTGCTGCGCTCGCGGCCGTACCGCCTCGACCCGACGGTGACCTGTGACCTGGTCGACGTCGCCACGGACGCGACGGCCGGGCGACTCGAGCGCGCCGTGTCGGTGCTGTCGTCGGGGTGCGTGCTCGCCCACAGCACCGCGCCCGGGGTGATCGAGATCGTGGACGAGGTCGTCTCGGACGTCGGCAGTGCCGCCTTGGCCTCACCCGACGTCGCGGCGCTCGAGATGTGGACGTCGACGGTGTGGGGTCGGCGCGACGAGGGCGCCTGGCGTCGGTTGGCGGAGCTGTCCGACGACCCGCGCACCGCGACGCGGGCCGAGGGGCGGGCGTCACTGATCGACCGCCGTGATCAGCCCCTCTGACCTGCCGACCAACGTTCACCAACGTCGGACTTTCCCGGCGCAACTGACATGCAACCCCGTGTTCCCTATCGTGGCCCGGACACGCGCAGAGATGAATGCGGATTCAGGGGGCGAATCATGACCGTGCAGGCAGACCGTCACGAGACCGGGATGGCCGACGACCACAGGGAAGCCGAGATGCTCCGGTGGTTCTTCGACGAGATGCTGCCGCGATGGGATGCCGCGTTCGCCGGATCGGTGGGCCCGCAGGTGATCGCCGACCTCTGCGCCACCCCGATGATCGTGGACACCTGCGATTCGCTCGTCCGCGCGCGCGACCACGCCGACCTGACCTGTCTCCTCGGCACGCTCATCGAGTCCCTCCGTCCCGCCGGGGTCGACCACGTCCTCGCCCCGGACTGCTGCGTGACCGCGTACGGCGATCTCGCCGGTGCGGTCGACGTCATGTGGTCGCTCCGTGCGGCCGACGGCGCCGAGGTCCTGCGCCTGGCCGGGCGTTACGACATCGCGCGCCTCGACGGGGAGTGGCGCGTCACCGCCGCGCACGTCCGACCGACCGACGAGACGACGCTCGACCGGGTCTGGACACCGACCCCCGCGCACGAGATCGGCTGACCCGGGCTCACTCGAGCGGCGGCGACCAGGCGACCTGCATCAGACGGTCGCCGGCCCGGGTGACGAGGACGCCCCGCCCGGGCGGCCGCGGTGCGCTCTTCGTCGAACCGAGCAGCACGCCCTCGTCCTTCGGCGCGCTCATCATGAGTCCGTCGACGGACAGGTCCTTGAGTCGGCTGATGACGGGGTCGAACAGCGACCGCGAGGCTCCACCGCTGCGGCGGACCACGATGAGGTGCAGACCGATGTCCCGGGCCTGCGACAGCATGTCGACCAGGGGCAGCAGCGGATTGCCCGACGCGACCGCGACCATGTCGTAGTCGTCGACGACGACGTAGATCTCCGGCCCCTCCCACCACGAGCGGTCCCGCAGTTCCGCCGCGGTCACATCCGGCCCGGGCACGCGACCGGCCAGGACGCCGGCGAGCTCCTGCACGAGCGGCTCCGCCTGCTGCGCCGACGTCGCGTAGGCGGCCAGGTGGTTGCCCGAGACCTCACCCAGCAGCGACCGCCGGTAGTCGACGAGAAGGATCTTCGTGTCGGCGGGACGTCCGTTCTCGACGAGCCCGCGGACGATCGTGCGCAGCAGCGTCGTCTTGCCGCTCTCGACGTCGGCGAACGCGAGGAAGTGCGGCTGGGTGGCGAAATCGAGCACCACCGGCGACAGTTCGGCCTCGTCGATCCCGATCGCGACCTGGGTCGGCCGGGGCCCCACCGGCCCGAACGCCCGCGCGACGACCTCGTCGCGGTCGACACGTTCGGGCAGCATGCGCACCGCGGGTGCCTTGTGGTCGGGGTGGAACGCCGACACCGCGGAGACCGCGCCGACCACACCGGCCGACAGGTCGTCGGTCCGGGACGAGCCGTCGAGGCGGGGGATGCCGATGAGCATGTGCAGCCGGTCCGGGCTCAGGCCGCGACCGGGACGTCCGATCGGCACCGTCGCGGCGACCTTGCGGTCGATCTCCGAGTCGGCCGGATCACCCAGTCGCAGCTCGATCCTCGTCCCGAGGAGGTCCTTGACCACCGGGCGGATCTCCATCCACCGCGACGCGCTGATCACCAGGTGGATGCCGTAGGACAGGCCCTGCGCGGCGAGCGCGGAGAAGGTGTCCTCGAGCGCCTCGTGTTCCGCGCGGATGGTCGCCCAGCCGTCGACGACGAGGACGACGTCACCGAAGCGATCGTCGGCGACACTGGCGTCGCCGGTGGAGCGCCGCCGACGGAACTCCTGCATCGAGTCGATGCCGAGCTCGCGGAACCGGGCCTCCCGGCGCCGCAGCACGGTGACCACCTCGGCCACGGTCCGACGGACCCGGTCCTCGTCGAGGCGTGTGGCGACCGACCCCACGTGCGGCAGTCCGGCCAGGCCCGCCAGGGTGCCGCCGCCGAAGTCCAGGCAGTAGAACTGCACCTGTTCCGGGGTGTGGGTCACCGCGGCGGACAGGATCAGCGTCCGCAGCGTCGTTGACTTGCCCGACTGCGGACCGCCGATCACCGCGGCGTGGCCCTGCGCACCGGCGAGGTCGAGCGTGAGCACGTCGCGCCTCTGATCGTACGGGCGGTCGACGATGCCGATCGGGAACCGCAGCGCGGAGGTCGAGGACGCGGCCGTCGACCGCCAGTCGCGCACCGGCAGCAACGCGTCCACCGACGGCGACTCGTCGAGGGGCGGCAGCCAGACCTCGTGGGCGGCACGGCCGTGACCCTCCAGCTGGGCGACCACGGTGTCGAGGACCGTGACGGCGCGTCCGTCACGCAGCACCGGGTCCTCGACGACCGGCTCGGGCAGGACCTCGGCGATCCCGTCACCGGCCGGACGGACGTCGGGGACCTCGGTCGCGGTGAAGAACCGGATGGGCACCGCCGGACCGGACCGACCGGTCACGTCGTTGCGTCGGGTCGTCGTCGACGGGACATACGGCCCGGACACGTACGAGGCGTTGAACCGGACCGGCTCGGAGGAGTCGCACTTGAGATAGGCCGACCCGGGGACCGCGGGCAGGTGGTAGGCGTCGGGGACCCCGAGCACGGCGCGGGACTCACTGGCGGAGAACGTCTTCAGTCCGATGCGGTAGGACAGGTGGGAGTCGAGTCCGCGGAGCTTGCCCTCCTCGAGTCGCTGGGACGCGAGCAGCAGGTGCATCTGCAGCGACCGTCCCAGACGGCCGATCATCACGAAGAGCTCCGCGAAATCAGGCTTCTGCGAGAGCAGCTCGGAGAACTCGTCGACGACGATGAACAGCGCGGGCAACGGGTCCAGCGCGGCCCCGTTCATCCGCGCACGCTCGTAGTCGGCGACGTTCGCGAAGTTGCCCGCCGACCGGAGCAGCTCCTGACGGCGGTTCATCTCGCCGGCGAGCGCGTCACGCATGCGGTCGACCATCGCCAGCTCGTCCTCGAGGTTGGTGATCACCGCCGCGACGTGGGGAAGCCCGTCGAGCCCGAGGAACGTCGCGCCGCCCTTGAAGTCGACGAGGACCAGGTTCAGGGACTCGGGGGCGTGGGTGGTCACCATCGACAGCACGAGTGTGCGCAGGAACTCCGACTTGCCGGAACCCGTTGCGCCGATGCACAGCCCGTGCGGCCCCATCCCGTTCTCGGCCGCCTCCTTGATGTCGATCTCGAGGGGCTGACCGGTTTCCGTCACGCCCACGGGCACCCGGAGGCGATCCCGCGGGGTCCGCGGACGCCACACGCGGTCGGGATCGACGTTGCCGGCGTCGGGGACGCCGATCAGGCGCATGAGTCCCGGATCGCGCGGCCCGGTCTCGGCGTCGAGGTTGATCAGCTGCGCCGCCGTCGCCAGCGAGTACCGCGCCATCCGCCGGGCGACGGCCTCGGCGGTCTCCACCGACACCTGGTCGGCGACCGCGAAGTTCTCCACCCCGAACGCCGACCGCGCGCCCAGGGCGCCCTTGTCGAGCACGAGCTGGGTGCCGCGGCGCGCGGCGAGCGTCAGCGGGTTGTCGGCGAGGCCGAGGACCGTCACCGAGTCGAGCCCGCCGTCGTTGATGGACCGCTCGTCTCCGTTGACGTAACCGCCGGCGAGCACGACGAGCCACTGGATCCGGCCGTCCGACGGGGATGCGTTGCGGGAGAACCGGGGTCGCTCGGTCAGCTCGGGGTCGTGATCCTCCTCGAACTCGCGCAACGAGTGGTAGAGCATCCGCGCCGGGCCCGCGCCGTCGCGCCGGGTGGGGTGCTGGACGTGCGGCAGCCACTTCGCCCAGGACCAGTCGGTCGTCTCAGGATCCGGGCAGACGATCGCCACGCGCACCAGGTCCGGTCCGTGGAAGGTGCACAACTGCAGGATCATCGAGCGGGCGAGGGCGTTGACCTCGTCGGTGATCCCCTCGACGGTGACGGCCGGGAACGCCCGCAGCGAGATCGCGGTGGGCAGACCGCGGACGACGGCGTGCATGCGGATGAACCGCCGCAACGCCATCACCGACACCGGTTCGAGGTCCTCGAGCGGTCCGGTCTCCGGCCGGGCGAGCCGCGTCGCCAGTCGCTGCGCACCGACACCCAGGCGTACGTGCGCGAAATCGGCGTCGTCGGAACGCCTCTCCCACATCCGGCGGGATCCGACGGCGGGGAGCAGGGACCCGGCCGCGGGATGCGACCACGACAGCGCACGCAGTTGATCGTGAGCGGTCTCGTCGACGTCCTTGCGCAGACGTCCGAGATAGCGCAGGTAGTCCTTGCGCTCCTCGTTCAGCTCGGCGGCCCGCGGGCCGCCACCGCGCCCACCGCTGGTCGCGAACATCCCGACCATCGACATCAGCATCATCATCGGGAACAGCAGGGTCACCGGGTTGCGCAGCGCCGACGAGCCGGCGGTGAAGAACAGCGCCATCATCCCGACCATCGCGACGACCATGACCACCGGCAACAGCCGCACCACGATGCTCGCGGGAACGGCGCGCGGGATCTCCGGCGGCGCCTGGACCGCCATCTCGCCACCGGGCAGCCGGGGGCGCGGCGCGCGCGCTCGACGGACGAAACCCTCGGTGGTCATGACGCGCCCTCCCCACTACCCCGGATCATTGCGTCGGCTATCGTACGTTCTCGCACAGCTGACAGGGAGGCGCTGGCTGCCGATGACGACCTACCCGCCCGGACCGGGGCCGATGCCGGGCAGTTCGACCGTGGGCGCGGCCATGTCCACCGGCCTGGCCACCAACCCCGTCGGACGCGACGCACCTCCCCGACGCACCGAACCGGCACTGTGTCGCGTCTCCGTGCTCAGCGGTCGCACCCAGGTCGACGTCGCGCTGCCCGCCGACGTCCCGGTCGCCTCGCTCGTCCCCGAGCTCGCCGGCCTGTTGCTGCGCAACCAGTTCGGTGAACCCGAACGCGTCCCCGACGACCTCGCCGTCCGGTGGACGCTCGGTCGGGTGGGTCAACCCGTCCTCGACGAGACCCGCACGCTGATCGAGTCGGGCGTGCACGACGGCGACCTCCTCGTCCTTCGGTCCGAGGGCACCGCCGAGCTCCCGACGGTCTACGACGACGTCATAGACGCGGTCGCCGGCATCACCCGCCGCGAGTTCCGGTCGTGGTCGGCGGCCGCGGCACGGTGGGTCGGCGTGATCGCCTTCCTGGCCGCCGTGTCCGTGTCGGCCGTGCTGACCGCGGTCGCGTCCTGGTCCGACCACCGCTACGACCTCGCCGGTGTCGCGTTCGCAGCGTTCGGTGTGTTCTTCGTCGCCGACATCGTCGCCCGCTCGACGGGCGACCGGATGGTCGGCGCCGCACTGACGGTGGCGTCGGCGCTGGCGGTGTTCGTCGGGTGCCTCGCCGTGCTGCCCGCGGCCGACCATTCCGCGAACGTGCTCCTCGGCGCGGGTGTGGCGGTCCTGGTGGGCGTCGTCGCGCTGCGGGTGACCGCGGGTGAACCCTTCACCCACCTCGCGCTGATCACCGTCTCGACCCTCGTCGGGCTGGGAGCGCTGGGGCAGCTGCTCGTCGGCGCGCCGGTCCAGCACACCGCCGCCGTCGTGGCGGTCGTCGCGCTGCTGGTCGCGCTCATCGCGCCGCGGCTGACGATCCTGCTGGTGCGCCTGCCGATCCCGACCGTCCCGTCCGCGGGTGCGTCGCTCGACGACATCGACCCGCCCGAGACCCCGAACATCAACGCCGGCGTCGCCGCGATCGGTGCCGTCGCGCTGCCCGAGACGGCCGCCCTGGAGCTGCGGGCGAAGGCGGCGAACGCCCACATGTCCGGGCTGATGCTCGGTGCCGCGGCCGTCGCCGCGACGTGCTCGGTGATACTCGCGGTGCCCCGCGCGGGCGTCGACTGGAAGTCGTTGCTCCTGGGCGTGCTCGTCACCGCCGCGATCGTGCTGCGTGGCCGCTCGCACAGTGACCTCGTGCAGGCCGCGGGGATGATCGGGCTCGGCGCGGTGGGGCTCCTCGGTGTCGTCGCGACGCAGTCGCTCGCGGACTCGATGTGGGCGGTCCTCGCCGTGGGCCTGACGCTGGTCGTCGCGGCGGCCGCGTTCGCCTTCGGGGTCATCACGCCGTCGATGGAGTTCTCGCCGGTGATGCGGCGGATCGGCGAGATCCTCGAATACCTCGTCATCACCGCCACGGTGCCCATCGCGGCATGGGTCATCGGGCTGTACTCCGTCGCCCGCGGCGCGTGGTGAGCGGTGCTGTTGCTCGGCGCGGGCGCACCGCGCTCCTGCGCGTCGGTCTGGCCGCGGCGGTCGGCGTGGCCGCGACCTCCGCACTGCCGCTGACAGACTCGGCAATGGTCGGTGTCGCCCGAGCGATGACGCCGCCCACGATCGCCGGTCCGGTGCCCTCCGACAGCCCGATCGCCCCGTCCGCACCGACACGCCAGACGTCGCTGTGTTCGGAGATGGTCTCGACCAAAGCCGATCACATCGCACCTCCTACGAGCCTGCAGATGCTCGACATCGACCAGGCGTGGAAGTTCTCGCGGGGCGCGGGCCAGCGGGTGGCCGTCATCGACACCGGGGTCTTTCGCCACCCTCGACTCTCGGTGATCCCGGGTGGCGACTACGTGTCGTCGGGCAACGGGACCACGGACTGCGACGGTCACGGCACCCAGGTCGCGGGAATCATCGCCGCGAAGCAGTCGCCCGACGACGGGTTCGCCGGTGTCGCGCCGGACGCGACGATCATCGCCATCCGGCAGTCGTCGGCGAATTACGGTCCCGCGGACTCCAAGCAAGCGTCGTCGTCGGCGCCGGTGCTACCGGAGGGTGCCTCGGAGGGCGCAGGCGACGTGACAACGCTCGCGCGGGCCGTCGTGCGTGCGGTGAATCTCGGCGCCACCGTCATCAACATCTCGGTCTCGGCGTGCGGCCCCGCCGGGAGCGACCTCGGTGACCGGGCGCTTGGCGCGGCCGTGAAATTCGCCTATGACCGCAACGTCGTGGTGGTCGCCGCGGCCGACAACACGTCGCCCGGGAACGGCGGCGCGTGCGCGCAAAACGCCGCGGCGGCGCAGGGCGGTCGCGACCCGGATCCGTGGTCGATGGTGTCCACCAAGTCCTCACCTGCGTACTTCACGCCCTACGTGGTGAGTGTCGGGGCCGTCGAGGACGACGGGACGCCCGCGACGTTCTCACTCGCCGGTCCGTGGGTGACCGTCGCCGCCCCCGGTCGGGACATGGAGTCGCTCAACACGTCCCCGAACCCCGCCGTCATCGACGCCACGCGCTACCCGGACAAGCCCATTCCAATCACCGGGACCAGCTTCGCCGCGCCGTTGGTCTCCGGTCTGGCGGCGCTGATCCGGTCGAAGTTCCCGCAACTCACCGCGCGTCAGGTCATCGACCGCATCACCCGTACGGCGCACCATCCCGCCGACGGGCGCGACGGCGCGGTCGGGTACGGCCTCATCGATCCCGTCGCCGCGCTCACCACCACCACCCCCGACGCCCTCCCGTCGGGGGCCGATTCCGCCGACCCACGAACGGGCGACTCCCGCAACGTGTTCGCCGCCGAGCCGCTGCGTCCGGCACCGGCCACACCGGCCCCGAGTGCCGTGCCCCGGTACGTCGCCATCGGGGTCGCGGCGGGTGCGGGTCTCCTCGCCGTGTTGTCCTGGATGCTCGTGCGACGCCGCACGGGTGACCGTCGGCGACTCCGCGAGGGCATCGACTACTGATGCCGACGGGCGATGCGTGGACCCTGCGCACGCTGCACTTCCGGCAGCTCTGGGCCGAGGCGGACGGCATCGACTTCCCGTCGGAGTTCGCCGCGGCCGACGCGCGCACCGCCTCGACCGGCGACGAGTCCCCCGGCCGGCCACTCGCCGAGCTCAGTGAGCCGCGCCGGGCGGCGATCGCCGCCCTCACCCGGCCGCTGGTCACGATCGCGGTGGCCGGCCTCGACGCTCGACAGCCGTTCGAGGACCCCGGCCACCACCGTCGCGTGGTGTCGGCGACACGGGACATGCAGACGGTGATCGTCGCGCGTCAGGAGTTGACCGGATCCGTGAGTCTCGGGGGGACCGTGTCGATCACGCGGCACACCGCGTCGGACTGGACCCGCGACATCGTGGCCATGCTGCCCCGCTCCGACGGCGCCGGCTCCCTCCCCACCGACACCGACGTGACGTTCCGACAGCTGCCCGGCATCGACGCGAGCACCATCGCCGTCGTCGAGCCACCGCCGAGGCCGTCGGCCGCTGCCGCCTTCGCCCGCGACGACCCGGCGACCTGCGGGTCACTGCGCATCCAGGTCGGTTCCGCCGTCGACGGTCACCGACCGTCGGTGATCGAGGCCCGCTACCGCGACATCCCCGGCGACGGCCGCTACCTGCTGATCGTCGACGAGCCGGGCGTCGCCATGGGCGTCGACGCCGCCCGGTTCGCGTCGACCCTCAACCGCGTGGTGAACACGGTGCGCCGCAGGCACGGTGAACAGCCGTGATCCTCGAGGTCATCCGGGACCAAGCTCGGCACCACTGGAGCGACGGGTCCGTCACATCCGCCCAATCGTTCCCCGCCACCGGCAACTTCGATCTCCCCGCCAATGCCCACGGTGTGCTGATGGTCCACAACGAGGACGTCGTCGACACAGGCGCCGGATTCGACACCCACCGGCACGAGAACGTCGAGATCGTCACCTGGGTCCTCGAGGGGGCCGTCGAACACCGCGACTTCAACGGCAACTCCGGGATCCTCACGCCGGGCCTGGTCCAGCGGATGTCCGCCGGTCGGGGAATCACCCACTCCGAACGCAACGCCTCGACGCGCGCCGAGGATGTCGCCGCCCACGTGGTGCAGATGTGGCTTCCCCCCGACGGCGACGGACGCGACCCGTCCTACGCCGAACACGACTTCACCGACGAACTCGCCGGCGGGCAACTGATCCCGGTGGTGTCCGGGCGGGCCGGACATCGCGGCACCACCGCACTCGACATCGGCAACCGCTTCGTCGCGCTGCACGCGGCCCGTCCCCGCGCCCGGCAGGGTGTGACGCTGCCCGCCGCGCCGTTCGGACACCTCTTCGTCGCGCGTGGTGCGGTGGAACTCGTCGGGACCGGGCGCCTCGACACCGGCGACGCGGTCCGCACCACCGACGCCGACGAGATAGCGCTGATCGCAACGGACGACGCGGAGATCCTGTTCTGGGAGATGCACGCGTCGTTCGACCTGTAGACGCTGCCCGGGCTCAGGATCCGGCGTCGGGCGCGACGTCCGAGCGTTCGACGAGCGCGGAGTTGCGGGCCAGGGCCGGACCCGGCGGCATCAACTTCACGATGGGATAGGGCGCCGTGAGGGGTTTCGGCATCCCGAGGTCGTCGGCCGCAGTGTCGGGGACGCCGTAGCGCACGCCCGTGTCCGCGACGAGGAAGTCCGAGGCGGCACGATCGCTGCCCGGGCTGCTGCCGGTGGTGCGGACGAAGTAGTTGGTCCCCGGCGGGACGTAGGTGACGTCGGCGCCGAGGCCGTCGTTGCGAGCGCCCACCGTCGGCAACAGAGATTTCTCGTTCGCCACGGGGAAGTCGGGTTCCAGCGCGACCGCCGTCGACGCCTCCGCGTCGCCGTCCTTGCTCCAGCGGAAGCACAGCGCCTTCTGGGCGGTGCCGTCGACCTCGTCGGGGGCGGTGTCGGGGTAGCCGTCGACGTCGAGCGACGTCACCTGGGGGATAGCGGTGAGCGCACCCGGGCTCACGGTGATCGGTTGTCCGCTGGTGGGGGTGGCGGCACGGATCAGGTCCGCGACGAACGGCGACACCTTCTGGATCCCCGAGGACAGCACCACGTACAGCTGGTCCTGCTCGCCCGCTCCGGTGTCGAGGCTGGAGACGCGCAGGATCGATCCGATTCGGGCGCCGTCGAGAGCGAACCGCGACGCGTCGCCCGCACCCGGGATCCGCGGCGCCTCGATGGCGCGTGACGGCGGGATGGCATCCAGCAGTGCAGGACTCACCGACCGGGCCTGCACCGACTGCAGCCCGAGCGCCTGACGGACGACGAGATCGTCGGGATCGATCTGCGCGCGGGTACCGCGGTACACCACGAAGTACTCGTCGCCGCTGCGCACGTAGAGCGCATCGGACCCGCCCAGCTGACGGGCGCCCAGGCCCGGTGCGGGCTTGCCCGCGACGACACCGACCGTCGGGGTGCCGTCCGGGTCGCGGGGCTCGTCGAGGCGATCACAGACCGACCAGATCGAGAGTCCGGGGCCGCCCGTCGCCGACAGATCGCTCGGCGCACCCGGGATGCCGAGCTGCGCCCCCCGCGGGTACCCCGCCAGCACGGAGTCGCTGACGGAGTTGGGCTTCTCCGCCTTCCCGGCCACGAGCCGCGCCGACGCGAGGTTCAGCGCGGGATGCAGGCGTCCGTCGACGATGACGTAGAGCTGACCGGACTGCTTGCTCATCACGATCGTCGAGTCGCCGACGGAGCCCTGGGGCTTGAAGATGCTGAACGCCACCGCGCCACCGACCACGACGAGGGTGAGGACCAGCCCCGCGATCAGTGATTTCACGTGCCCGCTCATCGGGTCGTGGATCATGCGGATGTCTCGACGGACGAGAGCGTGCTCGAGCCGTCGCAGCAGGAAACGGTAGCCGCTGACCTGCGACTTCGTCGTCCGCTGTGCCATCATCGACCCCCGTCCGAGCTCGCTCCGCCCTGCCCCGTCCGACCGCCGGCAGGCCGCGTCGGCGCTCGCCGCGGCAGCCATTCAGCTGTACAGAACCGTTGCTAAGGTAGCCGACGTGTCGCACCCGACCCGGCCCGGCTCCTCGCCCCGCACCTCGTCTCTCGTCCGGGTGCTGCCCCTGTGGTCGGTCATCGCCGCCGAGGTGGTCGCCGTCGTCGTCTTCGCCGTCCTGCGGGCGGTCGGGGTCGCGTTCCTCCCCGCTGTCGCGGCCACCGTCGTCGTCGGCGTGATCGGTGCGGCTCTGGCCGTCCGGGCGCCCGCGGACATCTCGGTCTACGGCCGTGTCGGACGCCGCCTCGCCTACCTGCGACGTGTGACCCGGACCCCGGACGACCCACCGGTCCCCTTCGACCTGCCCCAGTCCGACGGCACGGCGATCGGAGCGCGCTGGGCCGACGACCGCCTGATCACCGTCGTCCGTATCGCCCGCCCGGTCGCACCGACGGCGCTGGTCCCGACGAACTCCGTCGTGTCGACCTCGGGGTTGTCGCTGGGTGTGGTGGCACGGGCGTTGTCGCAGTTCGACATCGAGCTGGAGTCCATCGACGTCGTCGCGCACGGGTGGCGATCACGCGCCGCGGCGCATCTCACCGGCCCGTACTCGACGCTCACCGCCAACCTGCCCACGGTCCCGCAGCAGGACGTGTGGGTGGTGCTCCGACTCGATCCACTGCTGTGTCCCGACGCCATCGAGGCGCGCGGCGGCGGGCCCACCGGCGTGCTGCGCACCGCGATCACGGCCACCCGCCGCGTCGCCAACCACCTCGCCCACGAGGGGTACCGGCCGTCGATCCTCTCCGCCGCCGGGATCAGTGCCATGGGTGCACAACTGGTCGACCACGCCCGGGTGGAGGACGCCGCGGAGGGGTGGACCTCCATCGCCGACGGCTCCTACTCGACGACCTCCTACGCGCTCACCCGGACCATCGACGACGACCTCGGCACGAAGATCTGGATGACCCCGAGCCTGGCGACGACATGCGCCACCCGGTTGCGCCGCCAGGGAACGGATTACGAGGTCTCGACGGTGGTCCGGTTCGCCGCGGTCGGCGAGCTCGCGCTGACCCCGCCCGCCGAGCTCCGTCGTCTCGACGGTCGGCAGCGCGCCGCGCTGAACCGCACCCTGCCGATCGGTCGTGACGACATCGCAGCCCTGCCGCGTGATGTCCTCGACCTCGACGCGCTCGACGGCATCCGTGTCGTCGACGGTGGGCACGGACAGTTGTTCGGCGCCAACATGAACGGCGAGGCCCTGGCCATCCCCCTCTTCGGGTCCGACGTGCGCCGCGTGGACGTCTACGGGTCGGCCTTCCTCGCGCAACAGATCGTCGTGCGCGCCATCGCGGTCGGGGCACGCGTCGTCGTCCGCACCGACCGCCCCGACACGTGGGCACCGCTCGTGACGAACGTCAACGATCCCCGCACGCTGTACATGTTCTCGTCACCGATCGAGCAGCGGCACACCGTCGCCCACTACTCGCTGTGCATCCTGGACGCCCGTGAGGCCACCGAGGACCCGACGGTCGGCACCCAGCTGCGCGTCCATCGGACCGCCGGCATCCCCGAGCGACTCGACGAGACGTCGGACGTCGCCATCTATCAGGACAACCGCGATCAGACGCGGGCCTACGTCGTGACGAGGACCGAGACGTGTGCCGCCTCGCTCGTCGCGCTCCCCGCGGAGGGCTCTCTGATCGACGGCGGACGCCAGGTCCGTCGACCGCAGCAGCCGCCGGCGCCCGTCGGCGCGGGACGACCGGGTCTCGACGACCACCGTCCCCCACCCTCCGCGAATCCCCAACGACCCGCGGCGCCTCCGCCACCGGTCGACGAGCGTCGCAGCCGGCACTCCCTCGGCGACGAGTGAGGGCGACGCCGGACCCCCGCAGTCACTGCCCGTACGTGTAGCGCAGGCTCGCGAAGACGAGATCGCCGATGCGCTTGCCCATGTGGCGAACCTGCCGGTCGTCGGGGTTCGGTGGATCGACCATGAGCGTCCAGCGCACCGTCGCGTCCATCGACCCCTCCAGGTCGAAGCGGATCCGCGCATCGGGACGGCTCGTCCAGATCGACGACCACACGACGAGCGACGGCCGTTCGGCGACGACGATGTCCGGCTCCATCTCATCGTCGAGCAGCGTCAACCACGGGCGGCCGTTGTGCCGCAGCGGGTTCGCGAGGTCGTCGAACACCACCCACGCGGGCGGTGGCAGGCTGTTCAGCCTCGAGGCGACGACGTCCATCCCGGGAAGGGTAGGGGTCGATGACCCGGCGAGCCACGGAATTGCCTTGCGCCCCCATGACGCCGTCGCGCATCGTCGTACGACGTCGACGCCGCTCGAGAGGAGGACCGCGATGGGACCGGACACGTATCCAGACGAGTGGCGTCCCTCTGCGGCCGACGGCCCGATCGTCGTGGTCGTCGACGGCGAGAGGTTCCGTGTGGAGATGCAGGCGGACGGCGGTTGTCGCTACACCTGGGTCTCGGGGCCGAACCCCGGTTACGGGTTCAGTTCCGGTCCCGTGCGCGTCGCGTGGAAGTCGGCCGGCGGGCGGCCGCCGGCTCCGCTCCCGCAACCCCTCCCCCCGATCGCGCACCATCGTCGGTCCATCCGCAGCTTCCTCGCCGAGATCGACCCCGAGACCGGATACCTCTCCGACTGACAGGACACGCAGTGTGGACGAGAGCGCGAGCCGACTCGACGAGGTGACCGACGTCGAGGCAATCGGCGGGTGGATCCGACTGCGACTCTCCGGACCGTTCGCCACCGCGACGATGATCACGCCGTCGGGGTACGAGTCCTACGTGCGTGTCCTTCACCCGGTTCGCGACCACACAGGGCGGACACGCACGTGGTCGTCGGTCGCAGAGGCGAGCGGCGCTGTTCTGCATTCCGAGGCG
This sequence comes from uncultured Williamsia sp., assembly GCF_947494875.1. Classification (GTDB taxonomy): domain Bacteria; phylum Actinomycetota; class Actinomycetes; order Mycobacteriales; family Mycobacteriaceae; genus Williamsia_A. The sequence continues at coordinate 394,070 of NZ_CANLWM010000004.1, read as the reverse complement.
CAGTGGTGGTGTGTCGCGGGCGCCGACGCTGACGATCGCCGATCGATCACATCGTGCGTGGGGCACCCGTCGGTGGGCCGTCTCGGTCGGGCGACCACGAAGGCCCTGATGTCAGTGCTCGTCGACCGCACGACGACCCCTCAGCACTGCTTTTTCGGCGTCTGGGAGGGCGCGGGGTGGGCGATGCACGACGACCTCGTCAGGCATCCCGATCACGGGGACGACATGGACAGGCGAATCGCACGGATGGCGCAGGGCCCCATGATGTCTGATGGTCACTGTCGGTACGTCCTCCTCGCGGGTCCCGCTGATGCGATGGCAGAGGTCGGCGACCACTTCGGCGACGGCGGTCACGAGATGCTGGGCGCGCACATCGCCTGGCCCGAGGACCGGGCATGGTTCGTCGCGACCGGGATCGACTACGACTCGACGATCGTCGCCTGCGATCAGATCACCGCGGATGCGGTGCTCGCCCATCCCCTTCTCGAGGCTGTCGCGTTCCCGCCGACCGGGCGACTGGACATCGATGCGGACACGGTGAACAACCCGCGCCGGTGACGCCGTCGACCTGCGACGTCAGAGGTCGCCGAGAGCGGATGCGCCTGCGATCTGGTGTGAGCGTCCGCCGCCGTCGCGCTTCGCCACGTAGAGAGCGTTGTCGGCGATGACCAGGGCGACCTGCAGATCGTCGACGCCGCCGCGGCGCAACGTCGTGCCCCCGACGCTGACCGTGAGTCCGGCGATGTCGGCGGCGCGCACGGCTCGGCACACCTCGTCGGCGAAGGTCGGACGGTCGGCCACCGAGACGATGCCGAACTCGTCGCCGCCGAGCCGACCGACGACCGACGAGTCGCCGAAGCGGCCCAACACGGCCGCCACCTCGCGGAGGGCGAGATCACCCCGGTGGTGACCGTGGGTGTCGTTGAACTTCTTGTAGCGGTCGATGTCGACGAGCAGGACCGAGATCGGCGCGTCGGCGGAGGTGGTCTCGACCAACCGTGCGGCGTGGTAGTCGAACCCTCGCCGGTTCCACAGTCCGGTGAGGGGATCGGTGTCCGTCTCGCGCCGCTGGGACCGCAGGCCGTTCTTGATGTGTTTGGAGAACACCGCCAAAAGCAGGGTGGTCGCGTTGAGACCGATGACGCCGCAGCCCGCCGCACCGATGGCGGCCGGCGTGCTGGGCACGAGGTCCGACTCGACGAGACGGACGGCCATCACGATGAGATAGCCGTTGATCCACACCGTGTGGAACGCGAGGGTCGCGCGCGTCCCGAAGAACGCGCCGAACGCGCACACCGGGGCGAACAGGGGTGCGCCGACGAGGCCGAGCAGCGGGTTGGCGAGCGATGCGTGCACGGACGATGTTCCGATGTCCGCCCAGACGAGGAACCCGAACCCGCGCCACCGCACGGACGGGTCCTCCGGTGACCACCACAGGGTGTCCATGTCGGTCGAGCGGAACCACAGCGCCATCGGGATGGTGGTCGCACAGACGACCAGGGTCGTGATCTGGCCGGTGAGGGTGGTGATGAGACCGGGTGAGAACACCGCGGACACACCGACGACGCCGAAGAGCAGGATGACGACGCAGACGGCTCGCCGAAGTGGACGCCTGTCCACGGGGATCGCGGACAGGATGTGGTGCTGCTCGGCCGTCAGCGAGCCAGGCGTGGTCTCCGCCATCGTCCCCCGGTGTGCTCGGACATCGGAACGGCATCGCTGTGTACGACCGCCGCTCTGGTGTCGTGTTCGTGTGACCACGGTAACTCGCGTGCTCGGCACCCCCGCAGAGCGGCGTTCACGCAGCGGTTTGCTGCCGGACACCGTGGGTTCACCGACGGGGAGATCGGTGAGCTCTGACGCCGACGGGCGGTGCACCGATCACTCGGCGCACCGCCCGTCGCGGTGAGATTGATGCAGCTCAGGCGTTGAAGGTCCGCGCCACCGCACGCTCGGTGTCGGACATGTTGCCCTGGCCGTCCGTCGCCGCGCGGATGATCTGGGCGAGGACGCCCTGGATCTCGGTGACGTCGTTCGTCCACTTCTGGTGGACGGTGCGGAAGGCGGCCGACGCCTCCGACTGGGGATCCCAGCTCTGCTCGATCTGGCGGCGGATGCCCTCCATCTCGTTGTTCAGCTGGTTGAACTGGTTCATCTTCGAGGAGATCTCCTCGAGCAGCCCGGTCAGCTGGGCCGTGTTGTAGACGATGAGTCCGTCTGCGCTCATGGTGTCGATGCCTTTCTGTGGGTCGAGGAGATCAGAGGTTGAGGCCGCCGCCGGCGCTGCGCAGGCCGGCCGAGGCGTCGGTGTCGGTGCTGGAGTAGTTCTTGGTGCCCGCGTTCACGCTCTGCAGCACCTCCTGCATGGTCTGCTGCAGCTTGGTCGACCCGGCCTGGTAGCGCGCGTTCACGTTCTGGAACTCTCGCGAGGCGTCACCGGCCCAGATGGATGCGTGACCCGCCTGCTGCACGACCGACTCGGTCTGCCGCAGCACCGACCGCATGTGGTCCTGGAGCGCCTCGGCCTTCTGCCGGAGTTGGTCGACTGACCCGGTGTCGATATTGGTGCCCTGTGCCATCAATCTCTTCCTTCGTCGTGTCCGAATCCACGGACGCCTGTGGTGTGACGGGAGACGTTCCCCCGCCGATCCCAGCCGGCGGTCATCAGACGCCCCCGGGAAGTGTGTGTGCGAGCTGACGCAGCGCGGCGGTCACGCGACCGCCGTCGCCCGGTGCGATGGACGTCCACCGCTCACCGGACTCGGACGGGGTCGCGACGGAGAGGGCACGGCCGCGGGGCGTGTCGAACACGGCAATCACCGTGCGACGCGCGGGATCGCCCGCGAGCGCGACGATCTCGGTCTGTCCGACGCAGTCGCACAGCGTCGCGGCCAGCACGCGTGCCGTCGCCTCCGGTTGCCCGAGCGCGAAGAAGGCGGCGGCGTGGTCGGTCTCGTCGATGCAGCCGCGCAGAGCGCGGTCGAGGACGTTGCTGGGGAACCGCGTCTCGGGGAGGTCAGCCCCGGCGGTCTCGCCGATCAGCGCCACCAGCTCCGACCGGACCAACCGAGCATCGTCGCCCGCGACGACCTCGCGGACGGTGAAGTCGGAACCGGTGCGAGACAGGAAGAAACGACGGTCTCCGGACGCCGCCAGGCACACCCGCAGGATCTGGGTGATGTCGATCCGACGGACCTCGACGGCCCAGTCGGGACGCGCGGCGGCAGCCAGGATCGTCCGCACATGCAGGTCGACGTTGTCGGCGTCGTCGATGACCTCGCGTTCGACGAGGGCCGCGCGTGCCTCGGACCGGGACGACGCCGTAAGCCCGTCCTCGACGGTCTCCTCGATGCGGAGAACCGTGGGCATGGTCTGGAGCCCGAGATGCTCACAGAGCGTGAGGATCTCCACGAGCGAGAAGGAGTGGACCACATCGGTGTCGATGACCATCACCCTCCCTCCCGCTCCGGCACCCCGAGTACCGACGGCGCCGCGGGCACATGACCCTCGGCGACGGCGTCCTGTACAGAATCATAGTTCGTCGCCACAGCAGGCGTGGGGGTCACGCCGGTGTGGGATGCGGAGGCCATCGGCGCGACGGGTGCGACCGGGGATCCGGCGACGGTCGTCGCATCAGCGGACTGCCCCACCACCGTCACCTCCTCGCTCGCGGCGAACGCCGAGCCCTGGTGTGCGGCACGGGCGGTCTGCGTCACGTACTCATTGGACGCACGCGGACCCAGACTGGTTCCACTCATCGCGGCGATCGCCATCATCGCGCCCTGGGCGGCGGCGACGGCGGCCGAATCCTGTTCCGCGAGACGGGCTTGCGCGGCGTCGCGCTGAGCGGAGGCCGCCGGCGCGTGCACGAGACCGGTGGGCACGGGCGCGGGTTCCCACGGCTTCGCGACAGGGGTCGTGGCCTGCTCATAGGTCTGCATGACCCGGGCGGCCTGCGCCTTCATGCCCATCGCCTGGTCGTCGAGTCGCGCGATCCCGCCCGCGATCAGCGCGGACGGCGGTGCGACGACGGCCTTGAGTGCCGCCTCCATCTGACCGACCGCTGCGATGACGCCGGCGTCGGGCATGGCGGCGACGGCGACCGTGTGCGCGATGGCCTGCCGCTCGGCGGCCTTGGCGTTGGCGCGCGCGTCGTCGGCGACGGCCTGCACCCACGCCCCGAGCTTGTCGACGGCGGCGAGCACGCCACCGCGGGTGGAGCCCGTCCACCCCTCGTCGACGATCTTGCGGACCGCCACGAATTCCTGCTGCAGCTCCTGCAGCGTGGACGCGATCGACCCCCAGGCCATCGCGGCCTCGAACATCGGTCGTTCGCCGGCGCCGGTGGTGAGCTGCCGGCTCAGCTCCTCGGCAGGCCGCACCTCCCACCGCACTCCGGTGAATCCGACCATGGTCTCGCCGTCCTCTCGATCGCGTCGATCAGGGTGTCGTGCAGGGCGTCCGACTCAGATGCCGGACAGCTCGCCGGCGACCTGCTGGTCGGTCGTGGTGATGGTGGTAGACCCGTCACGGAGCGCGGCCGCCACGTCGCGGGTGCCGGCCACCCCCTTCGTCATCTCCGCGTCGAACGCCTCGGCGGATCCGGTGAACGACCGAGCCGCGGCGCGCGACACCTCGTCGGATCCCGCGGGCGCGGTACGCAGGTCGTCGCCGTGGGCGGCGATCGTGCGCTCGAGTTCGGCGGCGATGGCCTCGAGTCGGCTCACGGCCTTCTGCAGATGGGCGGGGTCGACAGCGATGTCGCTCATGGTCGGTTCTCCTCCTGTGGCGGGTCGGTCAGGTGTCGAGCTCGTCGGGGCTGTCCCAGATGGACTGCGCGGTGGTGGGTTCCACCCCACCGAGCACCGACGGCGCGGCCGTGGGGCTCTCCCCGACCACCTCGTCGGTGTGCCGGGCGTCGACCGATGTCTCGCGGTCGGCGGTGTGACTCGTCGAACTCGAGGCCGAGGCCCCCGCGCCGGCTGCACCCATGGGCATCCCGGCGGGACCGACGGTCCCGGTGGTCGTGGCCCCGCGGGTGACCACCTCGTCCTGCGAGGACGATCCCGCCCGCGACGAGGAGGGTGCGACCGGCGCGTCGGCCGGTCGGGTGGTGAGCGGTGCGTTGCCCGCCCCACCGCCGAGACCGCCGATCCCCCCGACGCCCCCGACTCCGCCACCGGCACCTCCACCACCGGCAGCGCCGGCCGCCCGGGCGGCGGCAGCGCCGTCGGAGCGGGCCGCGAGGGTGTCCGCACCCGCGGCGACCCGGCCGAGCGACGAGGCGCGTCCGAGTCCACCACCCAGGCCCGCACCCCCGACCGCGCCCATGATCGACTGCACCGGGCTGGTCACCGCCTGCACCGCGGACGACGCCATACCGGGCACGGCGGCCGCGGCCTGGGGCGCCGCGGTGATGGGGATCGGGTGACCGGAGATCGTCATGGTGGCGGTGTGCGCGGTCAGCTCCGCGCGGGTCTCCGCGACGACGGCGAGCCCCTCGCTGAGGTGCGCGGTGGCGGAGGCGATGATCCCGGCCTGCCCGATCGGGGTGATCGCCGCCGGGATGAGCGGGGCCAGCGACGCCGCGAAGCTCGCGATGACTCCCTGGAGCATTGCCACGCCCTTCGCGACAGTCGCTGTGGCCGTCGCGACGATGCGCGAGATGTCCCCGCTCTGGCCGCCGGTCTCGACGTTGTTGACGTTGGCCTGGGCGCCGGTCGCCATCGCCGCGGATCCACCGGCGCCCGCCCAGAACGGCGTCACCGCGGACATGGCCTGCGACAGCACACCGAAGACGCTCTCGAACGCCTTCTGCAGACCGTCGAAGAGCTGCGTCGGGTCGAACGGGGCGCTCGCCATGGTGCCGGACCCGAATCCCGACAGCAGGTCGGTCAACGGCTTGAAGAGCGACGCGAGGTCGATGGTGGGCAGCGGCGGCATGGCCGGCAGCGGTGGCATCGACGGCATGGCAGGCAGCGGCGGCAGGCCGAGATGCTTGGTGAGGATGTCGCTCACCGGCATGTGGAGGAGCGGCGCGACGCTGCTGCTCTCCAGCATGTCCATGACGCTGGGGCCGTGTCCGGGTGCCGGCGCGTGGCCCGCACCCTCGGTCACAGCGGTGCGCTCGCCGAGTTCAGGGCCTGACGCGTGTCGCCGTCGGTGCCCTGGTAGTTCTCGGCGGCGGCGAACGCCGACGCCGCGCTCCCCTGGTGCACGGCGACCAGGGCGGCCGTCGAGACGGCGTTCGCGAACTGCGCGCCGCCGAAGCTCGCGAGGAAGTCCTGGCCGATCAACCCGAACACGGGCACCATCACGGCGACGTTCGCCGCGAGGTCCATCGCGCTCGCGCTGTCGATCGCCGCGCCGACCGCCGACACGGTGGTGCCGTAGGTGCGGATCGCGTCGGGTTCGACGGACAGGTTCGTCATGATGGTGGACTCCCAGGTCTGTTCTCGGACGCCGGACGCATGTCCGGCGAGCGGATTCGGTGGCAGCCTATCCGACTACGGACAGGTGTTCCACACGATCTTTAGGGATCTTCATCATCTCCCACGATCGCTCACCTCGTTGGACGCGGGAAACCCTCGATCGGTTCCACCCGACTTCGACGGCGTCGGTGGCGGGGCCCTGTGGACAACCCCCGGACACCCTGCGACCGCACGCGTGTCCGGTGCCATCATGACTGCGTGCGCCGCTACATCGACCCCGACGACCTCGACGACGACCCGTGGGACGACGAGGTCGCCCCACCCGCGTCGGATGACGCGGGAGACGACGCGCAGCCGGCCGAGGGCGATGTGGCGCTGCCCACAGTCGGCCGCGCGGCGACACCGACCGGTTCGGTGGAGGTCCGGACGACGATGCAGGGGTTGCCGACCGCGATCCACATCGAACCCTCGGAGATGGACCGCTCTGCCACCCGGCTCTCCCGGACGATCCTCCTGCTGTGCCGGCAGGCGGGGGCCCGGGCCGGCGCCGCGCATCGCGCCGCACTCCTGGCGCAGGGCCATCCCCTCGAGGCGGTGTCCTACCTGCGACTGCCCTCCGAGCGTGATGCCGCGGCCGTCGACCGTGAGGTCGACGACTTCTTCGACGACGAGGAGCCGAGCACATGGATGAGGCGGGCATGAGCGAGCAGCAGTTCCCGCCGCGGGCCCCCTTGCCCGACACGCCCCCGATGCCGCCGTCGTTCCCGATCACGTTCGACGACATCGAGGCGAGTGCCCGGCGCGCCCTCGACCGCCTGCAGACGACGTCGGAGAGCATCGCCGCGATCCGGGTCGAGCACAGTGACCCCGACGACCTGGTGACGGTCGTCGTCGACGGCGCCGGGGCGATGGTCGACCTCCGGATCGCCGAGGCCGCGATGTCGACGCCCCCGCAGGCACTCGGACAGCTCGTCGTCGACACCGCGACCGCGGCAGCCGGTCGGGCGTTCGCCGAGCTGGGCGGACACATCACCGCGCTCACCGCCGCGGCCGCCGAGGACCCCGGACCGCAGGGAGTGCTCGACCGTCACCGCACCGGCCCGGACGACACCGACTGACGCGGCGACGGCGGCTGCTCACCTGATCGCCGCGAGCACCTTCTTGGTGAGGTCGGCGCGACACACGACGAGGTCGGGGAGATAGACGTCGGCGTTGTTGTACTCCAGCGGTGACCCGTCGACCCGGCTGCACCAGAGGCCGGCAGCCCGCGCGACGGCGATCGGTGCGGCCGAGTCCCACTCGTACTGGCCGCCGGAGTGGACGTAGACGTCCGCCTCGCCGCGGACGACGGCCATCGTCTTCGCGCCGGCGGAACCGAGCTGCACCACCTCGCCGTCGACGGCGGAGGCGACCCGCTCGGCGAGCGGTTGCGGGCGCGAGGCGCTGACCACCACGCGGGGCGTCGACGACGGGCGGTCCGGCAGCAACCCGACGACGGGCGCGACCGACGACTCGTCGGTGGTGTACGTGACGCCGAGATCCGGCAGGGCCACGGCGCCGGCCACGAGACCGGAGCCGTTGTGCCACAGGGCGACGTGGACAGCCCAGTCCGCCCGGCCGGGCATGCTGAACTCCCGCGTGCCGTCGAGCGGGTCGATGATCCACACCCGGTCGGCGGCGAGGCGCCTGCGGTCGTCGGCGCTCTCCTCGGACAGCACCGCGTCGTCGGGGCGTTCCTCGCGAACCCGCGAGACCAGCAGGTCGTTCGCCTGTTCGTCCCCCGCGGCGCCGAGTTCCTTTCCCGACAACCCACTGTCGGCGCGGAGTCGGACCAGCAGTTCCCCGGCGGCGGTGGCGAGTTCGCCGGCGAGGCGCGCGTCAGCGGTCACCGAGACACCCGGTCACAGGCCCAGGTCACGGATGATCGCGTCGGCGACGTCGCCGGGGGTCCCGTCGTCCGGGGTGACGACGAGATCGGCGCGCTCGGGCCGTTCGTAGGGTGAGTCGATGCCGGTGAAGTTCGCGACCTCGCCCCGACGCGCACGGGCGTAGAGGCCCTTGGGATCTCGACGTTCACATTCCTCCAGCGGCGTGTCGACGAAGACCTCGTGGAAGGTCAACCCGCTCGCGTCGTGGATGTCGCGAGCGCGTTGACGCTCCGCGGCGAACGGACTGATCAACGACACTATGGCAATCGCGCCGGAATCGGAGAACAACGCGGCGACCTCGCCGGTACGTCGGATGTTCTCGCGCCGGTCGGCGTCGCCGAAGCCGAGGTCGGAGTTCAGCCCGTGCCGGAGGTTGTCGCCGTCCATCAGGTACGCGGGACGCCCGGCGGCCACCAGTCGACGCTCGAGCTCGACGGCGATCGAGCTCTTGCCCGACCCCGACAACCCGGTGAGCCAGATGGTCGCACCCTGATGGGGACGCTGCTCGCGACCGACCTTCGACCCGTGCCAGACGATGTTCGCGTCGTGGTTCACGGGCCCGGTGATCATCCCGGCGCCGACGGTCTGGTTCGTGGCCTCGTCGACGAGGATGAAGCTGCCGGTGTCCCGGTTTCGGCGGTAGGCGTCGAACATGAGCGGCTGCTGCGCGTGCAGCGTGACGCGCCCGATCTCGTTGAGCGTCAGGGTCGTCGCGGCCTCGTCGCGGTGGAGGGTGTTGACGTCGAGCCGGTATTCGACCGCGGTGACCTGCGCACGTGACTGCGTCGTCGTCGAGGCGATGACATAGCGGTTGCCCTCGGCGAGCGTGGTCGCGTCGGAGAACCAGCAGACCATCGCGTCGATGTCGCGACCGACCCACGGCCGGTTGTTGGGACGGGCGATCATCTCGCCGCGCGTGATGTCGATCTCGTCGGTCAGCGACATCGACACGGCCATCGGTGGGAACGCCTCCGCGACGGGGGCCCCGCCCGGGCCCCAGATCTCCGCGATCTGTGAGGTGAAGCCGCCGGGCAGGACGACGACGTCGTCGCCGGGACGGAACACACCACCCGCGACGCTGCCGGCGTAGCTGCGGTGGTCGGAGCCGTCGGCGCGCTGCGGCCGGATGACGTACTGGACGGGCAGGCGTGCGTCGATGAGGTTGCGATCGGAGGCGATGTGCACCTCCTCGAGGTGGTGCAGCAGCGGGCTGCCCTGGTACCAGGGCATGTTCGTCGACCGGTCGACGATGTTGTCGCCCAGCAGCGCCGACACCGGGACGAACGTCAGGTCGGTCACGTTCAGCTTCGACGCGAACGAGGCGAACTCGGCACGGATCCGGTCGAACCGTTCCTGCGAGAAGTCGACGAGGTCCATCTTGTTCACCGCCAGGGTGAGGTGCGGGATGCCCAGCAGCGACGAGAGGAACGCGTGCCGTCGGGTCTGCTCGAGCACACCCTTGCGCGCGTCGATGAGCACGATCGCGAGGTCGGCGGTGGACGCGCCCGTCACCATGTTGCGGGTGTACTGGACGTGGCCGGGGGTGTCGGCGACGATGAACTTCCTTCGCGGCGTGGCGAAGTAGCGGTACGCGACGTCGATGGTGATGCCCTGTTCGCGTTCCGCGCGCAGGCCGTCGGTGAGCAGGGCGAGGTTGGCGTACTCGTCACCACGCTCGGCGCTGGTCCGCTCGATGGACTCCATCTGATCGGAGAAGATCGACTTCGAGTCGTAGAGGAGTCGACCGATCAGGGTGGACTTGCCGTCGTCGACGCTGCCGGCGGTGGCCAGACGCAACAGTTCCTTGCGGCCGAGATCGACGGTCGCGCCGGCGATGTCGTGGTCGGTGACCGTCATCAGAAGTACCCCTCCTTCTTGCGGTCCTCCATGCCGGACTCCGAGATCCGGTCGTCGGCGCGGGTCGCGCCGCGCTCGGTGAGCCGGGTGGCGGCGACCTCCTCGACGACCTGCTCGACGGTCGCCGCGGTCGAGAGCACGCACCCGGTGCAGGTGGCGTCGCCGACGGTGCGGAAGCGGACGGTCTCGGTCCGGGTCTCCTCACCCTCCTCGGGTTCGAGGAACCGTGTGCGCGCCAACAGCATCCCGTCGCGCGGGATCACCTCGCGCTCGTGGGCGTAATAGATCGTCGGCAGCTCGATGCGTTTGGAGGCGATGTACTGCCAGATGTCGAGCTCGGTCCAGTTGCTCAGCGGGAAGACCCGGATGTGTTCGCCCGGCGCGTGTCTGCCGTTGTAGAGGTTCCAGAGCTCGGGCCGTTGCGCACGCGGGTCCCAGGCGCCGAACCGGTCGCGGAAGCTGAAGACCCGCTCCTTGGCCCGCGCCTTCTCCTCGTCGCGACGCGCGCCGCCGAACACCGCGTCGAACCGGTTCTCCGTGATCCCCCGCAGGAGCGCGGTGGTCTGCAGGCGGTTGCGGCTCGCGCCCCGACCGGTCTGCTCGACCACTCGTCCGGCGTCGATGTCGTCCTGGACCGACGAGACGACGAGACGCACGCCGGTCTCGGCGACCACCCGGTCGCGGTAGTCGATCACCTCGTCGAAGTTGTGCCCGGTGTCGACGTGCATGAGCGGGAACGGCGTCGGCGCGGGCCAGAACGCCTTGCGGGCGATGTGGAACATCACCACCGAGTCCTTGCCACCGGAGAACAGCATCCCGGGGCGCTCGAACGTCGCGGCGACCTCGCGGAAGATGTGGACCGACTCCGCCTCCAGCGCGGCGAGGTGCGAGAGCTCGTAGGACGGTGCGGCGGGTGCGGTCATGCGGGCGTCCGATCTGTCGTCCGTCGACTATTCGAACCTGTCAGTCGACTATCCGACGCAACTGTAGGGTCCGGGCGCGAACACCGTCAACCGGCCATCCGGCACGACACAGGCCTCAGTCGGCCTCCGCCAGCGTCACCTGCGCTCGCTCCGCCGCCTCGCGCAACGCCCCGGCGACACCCCTGATGTCCCCCGGGGACAGCCGCGCGAACGGTTGCGCCGCCAGGGACATCGTCACAGCCTGCGGACGATCGCGCGACGCGATCGGCACCGAGATCGTCGCCACCGAGACGTCGTCGCCGGCGTCGAGTTCCTCCTCGGTGACGTCGATCGTCGCGAGCGCGGCGTAGGTGGCCGCCAGCGAGGCCGACAGCTCGTCGACGACGATGTCGCCCCCGAGCGCCTGGAGCGCCGAGTGGACGCGGACCAGGGGACGGGACAACCGGTCGACGGTGAACCCTCGCGCGCGGATGGTCGCGAGTACGGCGTCCAGGCGAGCGACCAGTTCGGGACTACGGTCGGGTACCGCTCGCATCCACTCCGCCCTGACGTCGCCGTCGGCCCAGGCCACGTACTCGCGACCGAAGGGTGCGACGACCGGAAGCGCGAGACCCGCCGAGACCTGCGGCGCGACCGAGGGCGTCGACACCGTGTCGGTCACGACGAGGAACCGGTTGCGCAACGTCGCCAGCGAGACCGGCATGTCGAGGTCGCGGCCCAGCGCGCGCAGGAGCTCGTCGAGGACGCGGCCGGGCGCCCGCCCGCGGGCGAACACCGCACCCATCCGATCGCCGAGCCCGTAGGTGGTGTCCGCCTCGTCCCGGTGCACCCAGCCGCGGTCGACGAGCGTCGCGAGGATGGCGTGGCCGGTCGCCCGCGTGATGCCCTGGGTCCGGCAGATCTGGGCGAGCGAGAACCGGCGGTCGGGCTCGACCGCGAGCATCTCCATGACGGCGACGACGCGGTCGGTCGGGGGCGACACCGATCGATCCCGTGCGCCGTCGGTGTCCATGGCCGTCGATGCTACGACGATCCTCGAATCCCACGTTCGACAATGCGAACGCGAGCGTGGACCCGCTTTACCAACCAAGCACTTGCTAGGTACTGTCCGAGGTATGTCCGAGACCCCCATCCCACCGCCTCTGACCGGCGACGACCTGACCGCGGACTCGACGCCGGTCGCGTACGAGGTCGCCGACGGGGTGGCCTACGTGACGCTGAACCGCCCCGAGTACCGCAACGCCCAGAACTCGGTGATGACGTACTCCCTCGACGCGGCGTTCGTCCGGGCGGTCGACGACGCCGCGGTGAAGGTGATCGTGCTCCGCGCGAACGGCAAGCACTTCTCGGCGGGTCACGACATCGGCACGCCCGAGCGTGACTTCCACGTGCGCTACCCCAACACCGCGTCCCTCTATTGGGACCACACCGACCGCAGCGGTGGCGATCAGCGCCTGGCCCGCGAGATCGAGGTCTACGTCGGGATGTGTCGTCGGTGGCGGGAGATCCCCAAGCCGGTGATCGCGCAGGTGCACGGCGCGTGCATCGCCGGCGGCCTCATGCTGGCCTGGATCTGCGACTTCATCGTCGCCTCCGACGACGCGTTCTTCTCGGACCCGGTGGCCCGCATGGGTATCCCGGGCGTCGAGTACTTCGCGCATGCGTTCGTCCTCGGTCCGCGTCGCGCGAAGGAACTGCTGTTCACCGGCACGCGCTTCACCGCGGCGCAGGCCGAGAGTTGGGGGATGGTCAACCACGTCGTCCCCCGCGACGAGCTGCAGTCCACGGTCGACGGCATCGCCGCGCAGATCGCCGAGATGCCGCAGCTCGGGCTGGCCCTGTGCAAGAAGGCGGTCAACATCTGCGAGGACCAGATGGGCCTGCGGACCGCCATGGACTCCGTCTTCGGGTGGCACCACTTCGCGCACAGCGCCAACGCCGAGGCCGACGGGGACTCGCTGGGCGGCATGGACGCGAAGTCCATGAAGGCCAGTGCGGGCGGGGCGTCCTGATGGACCTCACGTTCGACCCGGAGGTCGTGGCGTTTCGCACCGAGGTCCGGGAGTGGTTGCGCGACAACGTCCCCGACAAGCCGTTACCGTCGATGGACTCGAAGGACGGGTTCGAGGCCCACCGCGAGTGGGAGCGCCGCATGGCCGACGCGCGGTGGTCGGTGGTGAGCTGGCCCGCCGAGTTCGGCGGCCGCGACGTCGATCTCGTCCACTGGCTGGTGTTCGAGGAGGAGTACCACCGCAGCGGCGCACCGGGCCGCGTCAGCCAGAACGGCATCTTCCTGTTGGCGCCCACGCTGTTCGAGCACGCCCACCCCGACCAGCTCGCCGCGATCATGCCGCGGATGGCGCGCGCCGACGACATCTGGGGCCAGGCGTGGAGCGAGCCGGAGGCGGGCAGCGACCTCGCCTCCCTGCGGTCCACCGCGACCCGCGTCGACGGCGGCTGGGTGCTCAACGGTCAGAAGACGTGGAGTTCGCGGTCGAGTTTCGCCGACCGCGGGTTCGGGCTGTTCCGCTCCGACCCCGACGCGACGCGACATCGGGGTCTGACCTACTTCATGTTCGACCTGCGCGCCGACGGTGTCACCGTGCGACCGATCGACCAGCTCGACGGTGAGCCGGGTTTCGCCGAACTGTTTCTCGACGACGTCTTCGTCCCCGACGATCCCGACCGCCCCGGCGAGTCCGGGGTCATCGGCGCGGCGAACGACGGGTGGCGCATCGCGATGAGCACGGCGGCCAACGAGCGCGGCCTCTCGCTGCGATCACCCGGACGATTTCTCGCGACGACGGATCGCCTTCTCGCCCTGTGGGGACGGACCCGGGACGACGCACCCGACGGAACCGCCGATCGCGTCGTCGACGCCTGGATCGGCGCGCGGGCCTATGAGCTCTCGACCTACGCGACGGTCAGCCGGCTGCTCGACGGCGGGAAGTTGGGTATGGAGTCGTCGATCAACAAGGTGTTCTGGTCCGAGTGGGACATCGCCGCACACGAGACCGCCCTCGATCTGCTCGGCCCCGACGGCGAACTCGCCGACGGTCCGGATGCCGGCTGGCTCGACGGCTACCTGTTCTCGCTGTCCGGCCCCATCTACGCGGGCACGAACGAGATCCAGCGCAACGTGATCGGCGAACGTCTGCTGGGACTGCCCCGGGGTGACCGATGAGATTCCTGCTCGAGTCCGAGCACACCGACCTCGCGTCGAGCATCGACGCGATGTTGACCCGCACCGACGTCCCCAAGGTCGTCCGCGCGCTCGTCGACGGCGATGCGCGCCCCACCGCCGATGTGTGGTCGCGCCTGGCCGACACCGGCGTCACCGCGCTGCTCGTCGGCGAGGAGTCCGGCGGGATGGGCGCCGGCGCGATCGAGATGGTGGTGGCCGTCGAGCAGTTGGGACGCCACTGTGTGCCCGGTCCCGTGGCCGAGTCGGTCGCCGTGGTGCCCTGGCTCCTCGCCGCCGCCGGTCGCACCGACCTGCTCGATCCGGTCCTGTCCGGGCAGCCGGCGACGATCGCCCACGCCACTCTGGCCCGTCGGGCCGCCGACACCGGACTGTGCTCGACCGTGCTGGCGCTCGACGGGTCCCGTCTGACCGTCGCGACGGTCCTCGACACCCACCGTTCGGTCGACCCGGCGCGCACGGTCTCCGACGTCGCACCGGGCGACACCCTCGCGGACGGGGTCGACGCGCGACGCGCGGGCGATCTCGGCGTGTTGGCGACGGCCGCCCAGCTCCTCGGACTCGCGTCGGGGATGCTGACGCTCGCCTCCGACCACGCCCGGTCGCGCACGCAGTTCGGGCGGGCGATCGGCTCGTTCCAGGCCGTCAAGCACCACCTCGCCGACGTGGCCATCGCGATCGAGATGGCCCGACCCCTCGTCCACGGCGCTGCCCTCGCGGTCGACGCCGAGGACGCGGCCGACGCCGAGGACGCGGCCGACGCCGTGCCGACCGACGTCACCCGCGACGTGTCCGCGGCGATCGTCGCCTGCGGGCGCGCTGCGGATCTCGCGGCGCGCACGGGTCTGCAGACCCTCGGCGCGATCGGCTACACGCGAGAACACGACCTGTCGCTCTACCTGACCAAGACCCGCGCACTCCTCACCGCGTGGGGCACGCCCGCCCAGCATCGCCGTCGTGTGCTGAAGGCGATCACGCCGTGAGCGAGGCGATCAGCCCCGTCGAGTCACCGGGTGTGGACACCGACGAGCAGGCCGCCCTGCGATCGGCGGTGGCCGACGTCCTGCGACGCCACGGCGGGTCCGACCGCCTGCGCACCGCGATGGCCGCCAGCCCACGGACCGATCGGGAGCTGTGGCGCACCCTCTCCCAGCAGGTCGGGGTGGCCGGGCTGGCCATCCCCGAGCGCTTCGGCGGCGTCGGCGCGGGTCTCGCGGAGACGCACATCGTTCTCGAGGAGTTGGGGCGGGAACTCGCGGCCGTCCCGATGCTGGGGTCGGCGGTGCTCGCCGCCCAGGCCGTCCTGCTGACCCGGGACGACGAGGCCGCGCAGCGCCTCCTGCCCGGGATCGCCGAGGGCGAGACCGTCGCGTCGGTCTGTTGGGCCGACGCCGCTGGGTGGGTTCGGGGCGGTGTCGTCGCCGACGGCGGTCTGCTGACGGGCACCGCGCACTACGTCCTCGACGGCGAGTTCGCCGACGTGCTGCTCGTGGTCGCCCGCTCGGGTGAGCAGACCACCCTCCACGAGGTGGCCGCAGACGCCGACGGGGTCTCGCGCGTCGCGCTCCCCCTCATGGACCCGACGCGGGCCCTCGCGTCGGTCACCTTCGACGAGACCCCGTCGTCCGTCATCGCGGCACCTGCCGACCTCGTCGACAGCCTGCTGGCCGTCGGGGCGGTCGCCCTGTCCGCCGAGCAGGTCGGTGTGGCGGCCGGTGCCCTGCAGCGCACCGTCGCCCACACCTCCACCCGCACCCAGTTCGGGCGGCCCGTCGGCTCGTTCCAGGCGCTCAAGCACCGGATGGCCGACATGTTCGCGGCCGTCGAGACGGCGCGCTCGGTCTCGTACGACGCGGTCGACGCTCTCGTTCGCGGCACCCTCGACGTCGACGAGGCGGTCGCCGCCGCCCGGATGCTCTGTTCGGAGACGGTGACCGCGGTCGCCGGTGAGGCCGTGCAGATGCACGGCGGCATCGGCATCACGTGGGAGCACGACATCCAGTTGTTCTTCAAGCGTGCCCACGCCACCACGCTGCTCCTCAACCGGCCGTGGTCCCACGCCGCCGCGATCGAGCAGGCCGCCGGGATCTGACGGCGCGGGTCAGATGACCAGTCCGCCGCGGAGGGCTTCCATCGCCGCCTCGACGCGCGTGGTGACGCGCAGCTTCGTGTAGATGTGCGACACATGGGTTTTCACGGTGGTCTCGCTCAGGTACAGATCCCCGGCGATCGCTGCGTTGGTGGCACCCGAGGCGAGTGCCCGGAGGATCTGCGACTCGCGATCGGACAACGTCGTGACCGCGCGCGCCGCATCCGAGCGGTCGGAGCCGTGTGGTTCGCCGGTCACCCCCGGACCGGTGGCCGCGACGATCTCGCGGAGCGACTGTTCGCTGAACAGCGTCGTCCCGGCCGCGACCGCGCGGACCGCCATACCGAACGACTGCGGCGGTTCGTCCTTGCGGATGAAACTGTGGGCGCCGGCGCGGATGGCTGCCAGGACGAGGTCGTCGACGTCGAGCGCCGTCATCGCGACCACGCGCGGCGGATTCGGTTGGGCCATCGCCGCGGCGATGGCATCGATGCCCCCGACACGCCGCATCTTCAGATCCATCAGGACCACGTGCGGTCGGTGCCGGGCGAGCACCGCTGGGACCTGGTCACCGTCGTCCGCCTCGGCGACCACGCGGATGTCCCCCGAGGCGGCGAAGATGTCGAGCAGTCCCCGGCGCACGAACGGGTCGTCGTCGACGACGACGAGATCGATGGGCGCTGTCATGGTGGTGCCGATGGTAGGCAGCACGTCCGACAGCACGGATCCCGACACCGTGCTGACCGGAACGCCTCTGCCGATCGACCGCCGCGGTGAACTCCTCAGGAGTACCAGGGCAGCCAGGCGTTCACGACGAACTCGTCGCCGATCCGGTCGGCGCCGAACGATCCACCGGCGCCGGTCACCGCTTCTGCGATCCCGCGGAGTCCCGTCCCCGTTCCATCCGTCGACGGGACGGGGATACCGGTGCGCGTCCGGATCTCGACGCGAAGCCCGTCGTCAGGCGACCCCTGGACCGACAGGCCCACGGGCGAACCGACCGCGTGCCGTGAGGCGTTCGTGAGCGCCTCGCGCACCACCCGGTAGGCCACGTGTCCCGACAAGGGGCCGACCGGCTGCGGCGGCACGTCGACGAATGACGTCACGTACACCCCGGCCGATCGTGCCGACGCGACGAGATCGGACACTCCGTCGAGGTTCTGCGCGCCCGACGCCGACCCCGCGTCGCCCCCACCCCGCAGAACGCCGATGATGCGTTTGAGTTCGTCGAGCCCGTCGTGGGCCGTCTTCTGGATCAGCGACGCCGAGTTCGCCACCCGCTCAGGACTTTCGGTGCTGTTGACCTGGAGGCCGCCGGCGGTCAACGAGATCCGGCTCAGCGTGGCCGCCAGCGTGTCGTGCATGTCGCGGGCGATCCGTGCACGGTCGGCTGCCACCGCCATCTCCGCGCGCATCACCTCCGACTCGCGCGTCTGATCGTCGAGAGCCGTTGCGACCACGCTCAGCTGACTGCTGGTGCGTCGCTGGACGGCCACTGCGACCACCAATGCGACGAGCACCGAGGCGACCAGGAACGCCACCCAGATGGGCAGGTCCCACTCCGGCACCGGACCGTCCTCGGGCACCCGGACACCGATGGTCAGCGCCGAGTAGTCCCGGCGTCGAGACGAGTCGTAGAGCAGCGAGACCACGCACGCCGCCCACACCGCGCCGGTGGCGACGAGGAGCCGGCGGTCGCGTACCACCGATGCCACGGCGTAGAGCGCGATGAGGGCCGCTGTCGCGTCGGTGGCGAAGAAGAGCGGTCCGGCGACCGCGGCGGCGAGCACCCGGATGGGGTGTTGGTGCCGCCACACGAGGGCGACCGCCGCTGCGACGTTCAGGATGAAACCGAGCGACACGTTCCACACCGGCGTCCCCGCGGCCCCCGCCAGCCCCGCGGTCATCATCGTCAGGAACAGGCTGGCCGCGACGGCCGCGACGGTCACCAGCCGGCGGCGGACGCGACCGGGCGCAGCGGTGGGAGCCTTCTGCGGCCACGACGACGCCGGTGGCGACACCGGGCCGAGGGGGATCATGGCCGCGACGGTACGGGTGGCGACCGACAGACCACCATCCGGCGATCGGACGGGTCGACGCGGACCGATCGGATGAGGCCGACGGACCGATCGGAGGATGTGGTGGACCGGGCGGTCACGGTGCAGTGGTCGAGAACATCGACTCCCCGAGAGGTACTGCCATGAACCGGAACCCGTCCGATCCCCACCAGCCCGAGTCCTTCGTCTCGCCCTACCCGCCGCCGGCGCCGCGCAAGAACTGGTTCGCTCGCCACAAGGTGCTCAGCGTGCTCGGTGGCCTCGTGCTGCTCATCGTCGTCATCTCGGTCGCGACGAGCGGTGGCGGCTCCACCGATTCGCCGGATGCGGCCCCTGCGGGCGGCACCGCCCCCGCCTCGGCAGGCGCGTCCGCGACCAGCGCGGAGTCCGCCGCCGCACCCCGACCGGGGATCGGTGCACCGGCGCGCGACGGCAAGTTCGAGTTCGTGGTGCGGGGCGTCCGCCCCGGCGGCACCAGCATCGGCCCCGACTTCATGGCCGAACGTGCCCAGGGCGAGTTCCTGCTGGTCGACCTGACCGTGCGCAACGTCGGCGACAAGGCGCAGAGCCTCGACATCTCGTCGCAGAAGGTTCTGTCGGCGCAGGGAACCGAGTATTCACCCAACACGGCGGCCACCATCCAGGTCGACGACGCCGCAGTCTTCTACGAGCAGATCAACCCCGGCAACGCTCTGCAGGTGACGGTGGTCTACGACCTGCCCGCAGGTACCGATGCGACGCAGATCGAACTGCATGACTCGGTGTTCTCGGGTGGTGTCACCGTCGACCTCCGCTGACCCCGACACGGGCTGGGGCCACCCAGCCGCGACACGCTCGGCCATCAGGTGACGGGCGACCAGGCCGGGGACGACGTCGGCATGGGACACGAGGGCCCCTCACGAGACGGACGCCGGGCGCATCCACTCCGTGAGGAGGTCCTCCCCCTCGCGAGCGGACACGCCGTTCCGGCCTTGGAGGTCACCACGGCCAGAACAGACAGACGCCGCACCGCGGAACTCGCCAGAGTCTCCCCCGTGCCGCGACTAGTATTCGGACGATGAACGACGGTGCTGCGTCCCGCGCCGGGCACGCCACCAACTACCTCGGTGACGGTCCCGTCAGCGCGACGCTGTCCACCACCCTCGAACTCGCCGCACTCGCGGTCGGTTTCTCGCACGCCCGACTCCACATCCTCGACGAGCAGCACCAGTACGTCCTCGCCGCCTACGGAGATCCGGACAGCGTCGGGCTCGTCGTCGACAGGTCGACGACGACCTGTCGTGCGGTGGTCGACAGCGCCGAACCCCTCGTCATCGGCGACGCGCAGACCGCTCCGGTCGACCCCGCGCTCACGACACCCCTCACCGCCGCAGGCCTCCGTACCTACGTGGGTGTGCCGTTGTTCAGCCGGGAGCACACCGCCATCGGCACCCTCTGCGTGACCGACCCGGTCCCCCACTCGATCAGCGCCGCCGACGTGACCCTCTTGCAGAAGTACGCGCGCGTCGTCGAGGAGCAACTCGAACTGCAGCGCGACCGCACCCGACTCCCCGACGACACCGGGCTCGACGACGTCGCCGCCGCCCTGTCGCGCGGGGAGATCCAACCGTGGTT
Organism: uncultured Williamsia sp.; assembly: GCF_947494875.1. Taxonomy (GTDB): domain Bacteria; phylum Actinomycetota; class Actinomycetes; order Mycobacteriales; family Mycobacteriaceae; genus Williamsia_A. The sequence goes on along the minus strand of NZ_CANLWM010000004.1, from coordinate 373,969 downwards.
CCAGGCCATCGTCGACCCGTCCGACGGTGCCGTCCGAGGCTTCGAGGCGCTGAGCAGGTGGGTCCATCCGGTCCACGGGGTGCTGACCCCGGCGCACTTCCTGCCGGCGGTCCGTGCGACGGACATCATGCTCGACCTCGACCTCGACATCCTAAGGGCCGCAGCCGACCTGATGCGGGCGCATGAGGCGACCCTCGGCGACGAGCTCGTGCTGCACGTCAACATCGAGGGTGGGCATCTCCGTCGGTCGGCACGGCTCCAGCGGTTGCTCGATGCCCTCCGTGGCGCCGCGATGCCGCCCGAGCGCCTGGCCGTCGAGATCATCGAGTCGACCGTCGGCGACGACGACCACACGCACCGAGCCCTCGAGACTGTGCGTGACCTGGGCGTGCACGTCGTCGTCGACGACCTCGGCCGTGGGTGGTCGTCGCTGTCACGACTGGTGCACTGGTCGATCGACGGCTTCAAACTGGACGCGTCGCTGACGTCGTCGCTGGGCACCCCGGCCGTCGACCACCTGATCCGCGGACTCATCGACCACGGGTCGGCCAACGGGCTCATCGTGATCGCCGAGGGCATCGAGACCGCTGCACAGAACCGTGCGCTCGTCGCGATGAAATGCCCTCAGGCGCAAGGCTTCCTGTTCCAGCGGCCGGGGCCGGTCCCGGTGATCCCCGACCTCTGAGCCGCGCGCCTCACGCCCCCGCGCCGCCGTCGACCGGGATCACCGCCCCGGTGACGAACGACGCGCGATCGCTGAGAAGCCACGCGGCCGCCTCGGCGATCTCCCACGGCGCGGCCATACGGCCCATCGGGATCGACGCGATGACCGCGTCACGGACTCCCGGCGTCGCGTCCTCCCACTCGTCGATCATCGCCGTCTCCGTGCCGCCCGGTGTGATGCCGTTGACCCGGATACCCTGCGAAGCCCACGTGACCGCGGCGGTCTCGGTGAGGCTGTTGAGCGCCCGCTTCATGGCCCCGTAGGCGGGAAGCGCCGGATTGGCACGCCTGCTCCCGATGCTCGAGGTGTTGACGATCGCTCCCGCGCCGGCACGCCGCATCGCCTCGGCCTCCACGCGCATGGCCGTCCACTGCGCGCGGAAGTTGACCTCGAACTGCGTCTCGATGTCGTCCTCGGACGTCTCGTCGAGGGGACCGGGTCGCTGGACGACGGCGGCGTTGTTGAACGCGACGTCGAGTCGACCGTGCAGCTGCTCGGTGCGCTCGACCACCTCCCGCGCGCCGTCGGGGTCGCGCAGATCGAGCGCGACGGCGTCCGCGACACCGCCCTCGGCTCGGATGTCGGCGACGATGCCGTCCAGGACGTCGACGCTGCGTGCGGCGAGGACGACCGCTGCGCCCTCCGCGGCGAACAGCCGTGCGGCGGCTTCTCCGATGCCGCGGCTGGCGCCGGTGACGAGCGCGACCTTGCCGGCCAGCAGGCCGACGGGGCGGGGGGTGGGTGCGTGGTCCGATGTCTGTGTCATGAGCCCAGTCTCGGACCGTCCCCCGGCGCGTGACAGGTAGCGGTGGTACCACCCTCGCGGGCATTCATCGCGGCAGACTTGTCGTCGTGGACACCGCAGAGCTCGCCGCGTTCCTGCGTAGTCGTCGCGCGCGGCTCCGGCCCGAGGACGTCGGTCTGATCTCCGGGTTGCGCCGACGGACACCAGGACTCCGGCGGGAGGAGGTGGCCGTCCTCGCACACATCTCCACCGAGTACTACGTGCGCCTCGAGCAGGGACGGGCACCGCGACCGTCGGTGGAGGTGGTCTCGGCTCTCGCCCGGGCCCTGCGCCTGACGTCGGCCGAGACCGACCACCTGCACGTCCTCTCGGACACGGTGCGCCCCCGCGACCCCCTCGTGTGCCGGACGGTTCGGCCCAGCATCCACGCCCTCCTCGACCGACTTCCCGACACCGCCGGGTTCGTCAGCTCGGCGGTGTACGAGATCCTCGCCTGGAACGACCTGGCCCGCGCGCTGATGGACGACTTCGCCGACGCGTCCCCCGCCGAGCGGAACCTGGCCCGTCAGGCGTTCCTGCCGCCGCCGGCGGGTCGGCCTGCGCTCTACGGCGTGTCGGATCTGCAGGAGTTCCGCCAGGGTGCCGTCATGCAGCTACGAATCGCGTACACCCGCTACCCCGACGATCCGCAGGTGGCGCAGCTGATCGACGAACTCCTCGCCGGGAGTCCGGAGTTCGTCCGGCTGTGGGAGCGCCGCGACATCCAACCCCCGACGGCGCTCCGCAAGACCTTCCGGCATCGCGTCGTCGGCGACGTGACGGTCGACTGCACCGTCCTCATGCTCCCCGAGGTCGACCAACACCTCGTGCTCTACACCGCCCCGACAGGATCGCGGGACGCCGAGGCGCTCCGACTGCTCGGGGTGTTGGGACCCGGCGCGACGCTCTGACGCCGGGCCTCAGGGCGTGGGCACGAGCCCGTCGAAGGTCTCGTCGACGATGTCGGTGGTGAGGCCGTAGTCGGCGAGGTCGTAGTGGTGCTTCGGCGCCCGGGGACCCTTCTTGCTCTCGGCGTCCATCTCCGTCACCGCCGAGCGCGCCGCGTCGGAGAACGGGATCGACGCCGCCGCGTAGATGCCCTCGACCACACCGACCGGATCACGCCGCAGGTCGTCGAAGTCGACATCGACGAAATGTGCTGCGTCGTGGCGTGATCGGGCCTCGGCGAAGCGCCGCAGACCCCGCGACCACAGCTCGAGCTGCGTCCGCCCGATCGTCTCGCCGACGAACGTGGTGGACCACCCCGCGGTGGCGCTCTCCGCGAGCGAGCACATGGACGCGACGATTGTGCGCGGTGCGCGGTGCGTCTGGACGATGACCGCGTCGGGATAGACCGACAGCAGTTCGTCGATCGCGAAGAGGTGGCTGGGATTCTTGAGGACCCAGCGCTTCTCGGCGTCGGGGGATCCGATCAGCTGCAGATTGCGCTTGTGGCGTCGGTAGGCGTCGGTCCAGTCCTGCGCGTCGAGCCAGCGCGAGTACGTCGGGAGGTAGGCCAGGGACTCGTAGGAGATCGACTTCATGGTCTGGCGGAGCAGCTGCCAGCACTCCTCGACGTCCTCGGCGCTCATGTAGTGCAGGCCCATGAACTCCGGGTTCTCGACGTGGTGCCGCTCGAAGTTCGCGTTGATGGCCTGGTAGACGGGGTCGGAGTCCCAGGTGTCGCGCGGCGGCCTCGGCTGGGGGTACTCGGTCAGCCACATCTCCAGACCCTGATGGTCGGGGTCGGCGGTCAGCAGGCGGTGCAGGGCCGTCGTCCCGGTCCGGGGCAGTCCGGTGACGAAGATCGGACGCTCGACGGGGATCTCGGCGTGCTCCGGGTGGTCGGTGAACGCCTTCTCGCTGAGCAGCCGCGCGACCAGCGCCCCCTTGAGGAAGAAGCGGGACATCTTGCTGCCCAGTTCGGTCAGACCCGCCTCGGAACGGTAGGACTCGAGCAGCACCCCGAGCGCCTCGGCAGGATCGTCGGCGCCGAAGTCGTCGAGACCGGAAGCGCGCGCCGCGGAGGCGTGCAGGTCCTCGACGGTGCCGACGTCCGTACGTGGTGTCATCGATCCTCCGTTGTTCAGCTGTGGTACTCGCCGCAGTTGACGTCGAGCGTCTGGCCGGTGACGGCGCTCGCCCAGTCCGACGCGAGGAACACGACGGCTCGGGCGATCTCGTCGGGCTCGGGAAGGCGCTTGAGGTCGGAGTTCTTCGCGGTGTCGGCGTAGACGTCGTCGGGTGAGATGTCGTACTTCTTCGCGATCTCGCCGAAGTACCACTTCAGCTGGTCGTCCCAGATGTAGCCGGGGGCGACGCTGTTCACGCGGACCTTCCGCTCCCCCAGCTCGGTGGCCAGGGTCTGCGACATCGCCAGCAGCGCCGCCTTCGCGAGCTTGTAACTGCCGTAGCGCGGTTCGCTGTGGCGCAGCACCATCGAATTGATCATCACCACGGCGCCGGCGGTGGCCGCCAGTGCGTCGGTGAACGCTTTCGTGACCCGCAGGCCGCCGAGGACGGTCAGGTCCAGGCTGTCGGTGATCTGCTGGAAGTCGGTGCGCGCCAGCGGCTTCATCGACGGGAGCGCGAACGCGTTGTTGACCAGCGCGTCCACCCGGCCGAACTCGGACACCGTCGTGTCGACGAGGCGTTGCACCTGGGCGTCGTCGGTGATGTCGGTGGGGACGACCAGCGACCGCCCGCCGGCGGCATCGATCTCGTCGGCGACGGCGCGCAGCCGCTCCTCGGTGCGGGCGGCCATGACCACCGAGGCGCCGGCCCCGGCGGACTGCAGCGCGATCGACCGCCCCAAGCCCGGGCCGACGCCGCTCACGACGACGACCTTGCCGTCGAGCAGGCCGGTCACCCGAGCATCCGGTCGGCGAAGGCGCGCTGCCGCGCGGCGATCCGCATCCGCCAGCCGTCGGCGTCGATGACGTTGTGCTCGTGGAACGGAAGGTGGGCGGGTATGCCGTCGACGTCCACGACCACCGCGGTCGGGCCGTCGGTGACGGGTTCGTCGACGCGCTGCCACCGGAACTGCATGATCCCGCGGGTGCGGCCGGTGGTCTCGATCCAGTTCGCCACACCTGGATCGCGACGCGCGACCACCATCCGGATCATCCCGTCCGGATCGACCTGGGCCTGATGGGAGTTCAGGCTCGTCTGGTGGTGGACGTAGTCGAGCGAGATGTACCAGAGGCTGCCGAGCTGAAAACCCTGATACGGCGCAGCGGACTTCGGCACGGTGATCACGATGGCCTGGTCGTCGGCGAGGTCGAAGTGGCCGACGGAGGACCACTGCGTCGCCAACCCGCCCGGCGTCTGTCGCGGTGCGGTCAGCGTGTTCACCGGGAGGTCGAGGTAGAACCACTTCGGGAAGTTGAACCAGGTGTCGATCCGCGACAGCAACATCTTCGCCGCGACGCGATACCGCTTGCGCAGCAGCGTCATGTCGGGTTCGACGGGGGCGGTGCCGACCGTGTCGACGCGCTCGATGGCGATCGAGCCGCGCGTCGCCGTCCAGTCGGAGTACACCTCCCGGACCGCGAGGGTGGTGGCGCCCTCCGGCAGGACGAAGTGGTCGGTGCCGGACGTGCCGGCGCCCTCGGGGCCGAGGGTGAACGCGAACGTCCCGTCGTCGGCGATCGTGAGGCGGCGGTCGTCGAACGCGGTGTCGCCGTTCGGAACGGTGTCCGCGTCGTAGTGGCCGGCGATCACCTGGAAGCTGAGGTCGGCGGTGGTGCCTCGTCGGCCCCGGATCAGGTAGTGACCGCCAGGCTCGAGATCGGCACTCCAGTACAGCGTGTCGGGATTGTCGAGGCCCATCTTCGTCCACGGTCCGGTGGCGGTGACGAGATGCGGATGGGAGTGGTTGCGCGCCCACGCGAGCTGCATGACGGCCTGCACACACTGCGCGAGATAGGTGTACCCCTCCGCGCGGTCGACGTCGGAACGGATGAACTCCGCAGCTGCGATGCGCCGCTCGGCCTCCCGGATGGCGTCGGCGAGATCTTCGGTGAGGTCGGCGGCGGGCGCATCCGTGGACGTCGGGTCGGTCACGGTGTCGGTCACAGCCATGTGTCGCCTCCGGTCCAGGTGAGGAAGTTCTCGAGTTCGGCCTGGGCGGGTGTCACCCGCGGATGCTCGGTCGACAGGTAGCCACCCCGGTAGAACAGGAGCGGCTTGTCCTGCAGCACGTCCCCGAGTGTCTGCACCCGACCGATGACGACGAAGTGGTCGCCGCCGTCCTCGACACGCTCGACGGTGCAGTCGACCCAGGTGAGACTGCGCTTGATCACCGGGAGGCCACTGGGCGACGGGTCCCACTCGACGGTGCGGAACTTGTCCTCACCGGGGGCTCCGAACACCGCGCTGACCTCCTGCTGGTGATTGGAGAGGACGTTGACGCAGAACCGCCCCGTCGACTCGATCACCTTCCAGCTACGGGAGGTGCGCTGCGGGCAGAACAGGACCAGCGGCGGGTCCAGCGAGAGCGCGGCGAACGACTGGCAGGCGAACCCGACCGGTTCGTCGGCGTCGTTCAGCGTCGTGATGACCGTGACACCGGTGCAGAACTGCCCCATCGCGGTCCGGAACTGGCGGGGGTCGAAGTCCTGGCTGCCGTGGGAGACGTGGGTCATGGTGTCGCTCAGGCGTTCTTCAGTCCCACCGAGAAGTCGTGGCCCCACAGACTGACCGCGGTGCTCTCCCGGGCGACCCAGGCGGTGTCGTCGACGGTGCGTCCCTCGCATCCGAACTCGACGTCGAACCCGCCGGGGGTCTTCATGTAGAAGGACAGCATCAGGTCGTTGACGTGGCGGCCGAGTGTCGCCGACATCGGCACCTTCTTGCGAAGGGCGCGGTCGTGGGCGAGGCCCACGTCGTCGGAGTTCTCCACCTCGACCATGAGGTGGACGATGCCGGTGCTGTTCGGGATGGGCAGGAACGCGAGGCTGTGGTGTCGCGGGTTGCACCCGAGGAACCGCAACCACGGCACCTCATCACCCTCGTTGCGCCCGACCGCCTGCGGGGGCAGCCGCATCGAGTCGCGCAGCCGGAAACCCAGGACGTCGCGGTAGAACTCGAGGGCGGCCCGATCGTCGTCGGTGGTCAACACGACGTGCCCGAGGCCCTGCTCGCCGGTGACGAACCGGTGACCGTAGGGGCTGACGATCCGCCGATGCTGCAGGGCCACACCGTGGAACGCCTCCAGCACGTGTCCGCTGGGGTCGGAGAAGACGATCATCTCCACCACCTGACGGTCGGCGAGTTCCTCGTCCTTGGCCTCGCGGTAGACGACGCCGGCTGCCGACAACCGGTCGCGGACGTCCTGGAGCGCAGCGGCGTCCGGGCACTCCCAGCCCGCGGAGGCGAGGCGGTCGAGCTCACCGGGGACGATCACCAGGCGCGCCGGGAAATCGTCCATGCGCAGGTACAGCGCGCCGTCGACGGCACCGGTGCCCTCGATCATGCCGAGGACCTTGAGTCCGAACTCCCGCCATGCGGCGACGTCGGTGGCCTCGATCCGCATGTAGCCGAGCGAGGAGATGGGGCAGGACGCAGTCATACTCAGAACCGTTTCCGTCGTCGTGTGCGAAGTCGGCGCGAGAGGCGACAGGGATGCCTCAGACCATCGTGTCGCCGATGGGGATGCCGAACTCGCCGTTGGCGAACGCCTGGTAGGCGCGCTCGGCGTCGTTCGCGGCGTGCACGCGTCCGGCGTGGGCGTCACGCCAGAACCGTTGCAGCGGCTGGTCGCTGTCGAGTGCACGGGCGCCGGCGGCCTCGAAGAGACGGTCGATGGCCGAGATCGACCGCTGTGAGGCACGCACCTGATCGCGGCGGGCGCGCAGACGCATCTCCATCGGGATCTCCTGCCCGGCGAGGATGCAGTCGTACTCGTCCTGCAGGTTGCCGGTCAGCTGACGCCAGGCGGCGTCGATGTCGCTGGCGGCCTCGGCGATGCGCACCTTGCCGAACGGGTCGTCCTTGGCCTTCTCGCCGGCGTAGGCGGCGCGGACCCGCTTGCCCTGCGCCTCGACGTGCGCTGCGTAAGCGCCGTAGCCCATGCCGACGACCGGCGTGGAGATGACGGTGGGATGCACGGTGCCCCAGGGCATCCGGTAGACGGGCGCGGTGTTGTTCTCCAACCCCGGCGCCGTGCCCATCGCCATGTCCTTGAAACTCAGCATCCGGTGCGACGGGACGAACGCGTCCTTCACGACGAGCGTGTTGGAGCCCGTGCCCTTGAGCCCGGAGACGTGCCAGACGTCGCGGATCTCGTAGTCGCTGCGCGGCAGCAGGAAGCTCACGAAGTCGACCGGCTTGCCGTTCTTGAACACCGGGCCGCCGACGAAGGTCCACTGCGCGTGATCGCACCCGGACGACCAGTGCCACTCGCCGTTGACCGTGTACCCGCCGTCGACGACCTCGCCCATGCCCATCGGGGCGTAGGAGGAGCCGATGCGCACGGTCGGGTCGTCGCCCCACACCTCGTCCTGCGCCTGCTGCGGGAACAGCGCGAGGTGCCAGTTGTGGATGCCGAGGATCGACGAGACCCATCCGGTGGACCCGCAGGCACTGGCGATGCGACGCACCGCCTCGTAGTAGGTGACCGGGTCGACCTCGTGGCCGCCCCACTGCGCGGGCTGGACGAGCTTGAAGAAGCCGACCTCGTCGAGCGCGTCGATGGTCTCGACGGGGATGCGACGCTGGTCCTCGCACTCCTGCGCGCGCTTCTCGATCTCCGGGAGCAGGGCGCTGATCCGCTCCAGGACCTCGGCGCCGGCCTCACTCCGCTGCGACATCGTTGCACTCCTACGGTCGGTGACTGTTCGACGACCAATATTAGAACACGTTCTCATTTGTGTCGAGTACTGGGCTTTTGTCGACGTCAGCGCCGAAATCCGCTCCGATGCCAGTGGCGTCGAAACCCCCGTTTTTGTAACATGTTCTCATCGTGTCCGCGATCGACGTCCCACGTCGGCGACCACCAGGAGGTAGGCGATGACCACGTCGCACGACGACGTCGCGGTCCGCGAGATCGACACCGGCACCCCACCGACCCGTTTCGCACGCGGTTGGCACTGCCTCGGCCTGGTCTCGGAGTTCACCGACGGGAAGCCGCATTCCGTCGACGCCTTCGGCACGAAGCTCGTCGTCTGGGCGGGCGCCGGGAGCGAAGCGAGCGGGCCCGATGTCACAGCCGAGCCGGTGGAGATCAAGATCCTCGACGCCTACTGCCGGCACATGGGGGGCGACCTGTCGCAGGGCAGCGTGAAGGACGGCAACATCGCCTGCCCGTTCCACGACTGGCGCTGGAGGGGCAACGGGCGCTGCGCCGGCGTGCCCTACGCCAAGCGCGCGCCCAAGCTGGCGAAGACGCGGTCGTGGCCGACGATGATCCGGAACGGCCAGGTGTTCGTCTACAACGACCCCGAGGGAAACCCGCCTCCCGAGGACGTCGTCATCCCCGAGATCGCCGAAATCGGCACCGACGAGTGGACCGGGTGGACCTGGAACCGCATCGTCATCGAGGGCTCGAACTGCCGAGAGATCATCGACAACGTCGTCGACATGGCGCACTTCTTCTACATCCACTACGCCCTGCCCGACTACTTCAAGAACGTCTTCGAGGGCGAGACCGCGGCGCAGTACATGAATTCGCGGGGCCGCCCGGACATCGAGCTGACGTCGGCCTACGGCGACAGCTACCTGCGCTCGATCGCCGCGTACTACGGGCCGTCCTACATGCTCAACCCGATGCATCAGACGTACGGCGAGTACGCCATCGAGACGATCCTCACCAACTGCCACTACCCGATCGACAACAACTCGTTCGTGCTCATGTTCGGCGTCATGGCCAAGAAGCCGGAGGGCCTCACCTCCGAGCAGGCGGCCGGGATGGCGGCGAAGATCGCCGAGGGTGTCGAGGTGGGGTTCCTCCAGGACGTCGAGATCTGGAAACACAAGAGTCGCATCGACAATCCGCTCCTCGTCGAGGAGGACGGGCCGGTCTATCAGCTGCGTCGCTGGTACGAGCAGTTCTACGTCGACGCCGCCGACGTCACCGAGGAGATGACCCAGCGCTTCGAGTACGAGATCGACACCACCAAGGCCCTGGAGAACTGGGGTGTCGAGATCGAGGACAACCTGCGCCGCAAGGCCGCCGGTGAGGACACCGAGGCGTCGGTGCGCGCCGAGCAGGCGAAGCTCGCGGCCACGAACGACGCGGCGAAGGTCTGACGTGACACGCTCGGTCGAGTCGTCGGGATGGGCGAAGGCCCCGGCCTTCGACGACGACCCCGCGCGACGGGAGTCGGTGCGTGAGCACACGCGCCGCGACCGGGCGCACTATCTCGACGGCGGGTTGCACGAGATCGAGTGCCGCTCGTGCCATGCCTGCGTCCTGGTGAAGAAGACCTCGCCGTCGCAGACGAGCGTGCAGTGGACGGCTGGGGCACGGGCGTCGTGCTCCGAGTTGCGATCGGTGCGGGAGTCCGGCGGCAACCCGGCCATGACACCGACGTGCAGCCGGCTGTCGGCCAGCATCGACCACGGCGTGGCCGAGGGCATCATCCCTCCGCACGGACCGACCGAAGACCCTGACGGATACCTCTAGTCTCCCGCGATGATTTCCCGCGTCCGGCCCGGTCTGTACCGGTGTCACCCACGCGAGAGGATCCGACGATGCCCGAGTACTCCGCGCCTGTCGGCGCACCGATCTGGTTCGACCTGATGAGTTCCGACCCGGCCCGCGCCGCCGAGTTCTACGGCGCGCTGTTCGGCTGGGATGTCGAGGCTCCGCGCGCGGAGTTCGGCGGCTACCAGAACTTCACGCGCGCCGGCAGTCGCATCGCGGGGATGAGCCCGGTGATGGACGGCGCCGGAGTCCCCTCCGACGTGTGGTCGGTGTACCTCCACACCACCGACGCGGCGGCGACCGCCGCGGCAGCAGAGAAGGCCGGGGCCCAGGTCCTGTTCCCGCCGATGGCGGTCGGGACCGAGGGGACGATGCTCCTCGTGTCCGACCCCGCGGGCGCGGCGATCGGTTTCTGGCAGCCCGACCAGCACCCCGGCTACACCACGTGGGGCGAGCACGGCGCGCCATACTGGTTCGAGTGTCAGTCGAAGGACTACGACGCGTCCGTCGCGTTCTACTCGTCGGTGGCCGGGGCGTCGCCGCTCGAGGTAGGCAGCGGCGGTGACGAGAGCGTGCAGGCGCCAGAGCGGTACACGCAGTTGATGTTCGGCGAGATGGGGTACGCCGGGATCATGGACGCCACCAAGGTCTTCCCGCCCGAGGTGCCGTCGTTCTGGCAGTTCTACATCACGGTGGACGACGTCGCGGCAGCCACGGCGAAGGTCTCCGACCTCGGCGGCGAGGTGATGATGGGCGGCGAGGACACCCCCTTCGGCACCCTCGCGGCGGCCAAGGACCCCATGGGCGCGATCTTCTGCTACGCCTCTCCCCCGCCCGGCATGTAGCCGAACCCGCGTCGTTCTCGCAGTCCCGAGTCGTGCCCGGCGCGGGTTGGCACGGTCCACGCGGGTTCGGTGGTGAGCCGGAGAACCCGCACCGTTCTCGCAGTCCCGCGCCGTTCACGCAGTCCCGCGCCGTTCACGCAGTCCCGCGTCGTTCGCACGGTTCCGCGCCGTACCCGGCGCGGGTTCTCTCGCTCGACGCGGATTCATGGTCCGTCGGATCCGAACGAGCCGCGGGCGCGTCCAATGGACATGCTGAACATCCCCATCGATCGGCACGGGATCGTGCTCCGCAGTCGCGCCGTCGCCGCCGGTGTCAGTGACAGCGAGTTGGCGCAGGCGGTCGCCCGCGGGCAGCTCGTCCGACTGACCCGTGGCGCCTTCGCCGTCGCCGTGGACCGCAGACCGCGCGAGCACCACCGATTGGCGGCGATCGCGGTGGCGGCGATCTGTCCCGACGCCGTCCTGAGCCATCAGTCGGCCGCGGCCGTCCTGGGACTCGAGGTGCTCCGACCCGACCTCGAGCGCGTGCACCTCAGCGTCCCGATCGGCACGGGCGCGCACCGCACGGCGACTCGTCACGAGCATGAGGCCGACCTCGGTCCCGACGACATCGTGGTGCGCGACGGGGTCCGGATGACGTCGCTGGAACGGACCGCCGTCGACGTGGCCTGCACGTCGTCGATGGGGTTCGCGGGCGCCCTCGCCGTGTTCGACTCGGCGCTACGCCTGGGCGCCGACCGCGATCGTATGGCCGGGATGTTGCTGGCGGCACGACGCGGGGTGGGGCCGGCACGGCGCGCTCTGCGCCACGCGGACGGCCGCGCCGAGAACCCCGGCGAGTCGTGGGGTCGCGCCCAGATGATCGACGCCGGACTGCCCGTCGACGACCTCCAGCGCGAGTTCGTCGACGATCGCGGCGAGCTCGTCGCCCGGACCGACTTCGCGTGGGGCGACGTCCTGGTCGGTGAGTTCGACGGGATGGTGAAGTACCAGAAGCACCTGCGTCCCGGCGAGACCCCGTTCGAGGCCATGCGACGCGAGAAGGAACGCGAGGACGCACTCCGACGGATGGGGATCATGGTGATCCGCTGGACCTGGGACGACCTGGTCCACGGCCGGGTGGTGCCGATGGTCCGTGACTGGCTGACCCGGCTCGGACTGATCGCCGCCTGACCCGCGCCCTCCCCGTCTCCCCGCGCCGAGCACGGGCGGGCGGGCGGGTACAGCGCGGGACGGCGAGATCCGCGGCGGGTCGGCCGGCACGGCGCGGGTGCGGCAGCATCCGCGCGGAGACAGCGGATCCGCGTCGTCGGCGTCGACCCGCGGCGTGCACGGCGCGGATCGGCGAGATCGGGGCGGGAACGCGGTCAGACGCCGGCGTTGGCGTCTTGTTTCTTCTTGAGTTCGAGGGCGATGTCGATGAGTTGGTCTTCTTGGCCGCCGACGAGTTTGCGGGCGCCGGCCTCGAGGAGGATGTCGGCGACCTTGACGCCGTACTTGTCGGCGTGGCCTTCGGCGTGCTTGAGGAACGAGCTGTAGCAGCCGGCGTAGCCCATCATCATCGCCGCGCGGTCGACCAGGCACTCCGACGGCATGATCGGGGCGACGACATCCTGTGCGGCGTCGGCGATCATCGCGAAGTCGATACCGGTGCGGATGCCGAGCTTGTCGCACACCCCGACGAACGCCTCGACCGGCGTGTTGCCCGCACCGGCACCGAACCGACGCACCGACCCGTCGACCTGCTGCGCCCCGGCACGGATCGCGGCGATCGAGTTGGCGACGGCGATGTCGAGGTTCTCGTGGCCGTGGAACCCGATCTGCGCGTCGTCACCGAGCTCGGCGCGCACCGCGGCCACCCGATCCGACACCTGCTCCAGGACCAGGGCACCGGCGGAGTCCACGACGTACACACACTGGCATCCCGCGTCGGCCATGATCCGGGCCTGCGCGGCGAGGACCTCCGGCGGCTGAGAGTGACTCATCATCAGGAACCCGACCGTCTCCAACCCCAATTCGCGGGCGAGCCCGAAATGCTGGATCGAGACGTCGGCCTCGGTGCAGTGGGTCGCGATACGGCAGATCGACGCCCCGTTGTCCTGCGCGGCGCGGATGTCGTCCTTCACCCCGAGCCCGGGCAGCATCAGGAACGCGATCTTCGCCGTCGTCGCGGTCTCGACCGCCGCGGCGATCAGTTCCTGTTCGGGGGTCTTGGAGAACCCGTAGTTGAACGACGACCCACCCAGACCGTCGCCGTGGGTCACCTCGATCACCGGCACCCCCGCGCCGTCGAGGGCCGCCACCACCGATCGCACCTCGTTCACGGTGAACTGGTGACGCTTGTGGTGACTGCCGTCGCGCAACGACGAATCGGTCACCCGGATGTCCAGGGTGTCGCTGTAGGCGCGGGCATTCGCCATCAGATCGGTGCTCATGCGGGGACTCCCAACTTCAGCTTGGCCAGCTCCTCGCCGACCTTGGTCGCGGCGGCGGTCATGATGTCGAGATTCCCGGCGTACGGCGGCAGGTAATCCCCGGCGCCTTCGACCTCGACGAAGATCGACACCCGCGCCATGCCGCCGTTGACCACACTCGGCGGGTCGAACTGCGGGTCCTGCAGCAGCCGATATCCAGGCACGTAGGACTGGATCTCTTTCTCCCGACGATGGATCGACTCCGCGATCGCGTCGGTGTCGGCGTCGGCGGGGATGGCGCAGAAGATGGTGTCGCGCATGATCATCGGCGGATCGGCCGGGTTGAGGATGATGATCGCCTTGCCCCGGCCGGCGCCACCGATCGTCTCGATCCCCCGCGAGGTGGTCTTGGTGAACTCGTCGATGTTCGCCCGCGTCCCGGGCCCGGCCGACACCGACGCGACCGACGCGACGATCTCCGCGTACGCCACCGGCACCACCGACGACACCGCATGCACCATCGGGATCGTCGCCTGACCACCGCACGTGATCATGTTCGTGTTCGGCTTGTCCAGGTGTTCGCGCAGATTCGCCGGCGGCACCACCGCCGGTCCGACCGCCGCCGGCGTCAGATCGATCGCGGTGATCCCCGCCGCCTCGTACCGCGGCGCGTACTCGCGGTGCACATACGCCGACGTCGCCTCGAAGATCAGATCCGGCAACTCCGACGAGCCCAACAGCTCCTCCGCACCCCCGGACATCGTGATCAACCCGTGGTCGGCGGCACGTTTCATGCCCTCGGAGTCGGCGTCGATACCGACCATCCAGCGGGGCGCGATCACCTCCGACCGCTCCAACTTGTACATCAGATCGGTCCCGATGTTGCCCGACCCGATGATGGCCGCGGTGACCTTCTCCGGCACTGTGTTCTCCTGCCCTGTTCGTGAACGCTGATGTCGCTGTGCGTCAGCGGAAGTCGATGGTGACGCTGCCCAGGCCGGTGAACTCGGCGCGGAAGTGGTCGCCCGGACGGATGTCGATCGCGCGCGTCGCCGTGCCCGGGAGGATCACGTCGCCGGCCCTCAACCGCACCCCGAAGGACTCGACCTTGCGGGCCAGCCAGGAGACCGCGTTCAGCGGATTGCCCAGCACCGCCGACGAGTTGCCCTTCGCGACCACCTCACCGTTGCGTTCGAGCACCGCGTCGATGTCGGCGACGTCGATCTCGTCGATCTCGACCCGCTCGGCTCCGAGCACCCATCCCAGCGACGACGCGTTGTCGGCGATCGTGTCGCACAGGGTGATCTTCCAGTCACGGATCCGGCTGTCGATCAACTCGATCGACGGCACCACGGCCGCGACCGCGTCGATCACGTCACCGTTGGTGCAGTTCGCACCGGGCAGGTCCTCACCGAGCAGGAACCCGACCTCCACCTCCACGCGGGGGAAGCAGAACGCGCCGGCGTCGATCGGCGTGCCCTCGTGGTACTGCATCGTGTCGAGCAGATGGCCGTAGTCGGGCTCGTCGACGCCCATCATCTGCTGCATCGCCTCCGACGCCAGACCCACCTTGTGCCCCGCGATCCGCGCACCCGCATCGAGACGACGACGGATGTTGATCAACTGGATCTCGTAGGCGTCGACCACGTCGAGATCAGGATGCGACGCCGTCGGCGGATCGACCGCCACACCCGTCTGCTCCGCCCGCGCGAGGTCGTCGGCGATCCGTCCCCGGACGTCGTCGGCGACCGTCATGCGCACTCCCTGCTGTCGTGAACGCGTCGGGCGTCCGGGACGATCCGCGGGGGTGGAGAACGGCCCGCGGGCTGGTATAACTGGCTCGAGCGGCAATTCTATAACGTGTTCTAGAAATGAGGGAAGGGCCACCCTATGACCAGCGAGAACGCTCCCGGTGGAGCCGAGCTGCAGTCGGCCTACGACGTCGTCGTCGTGGGGTCGGGTGCAGCCGGGATGAGCGCTGCGATCACGGCGGCATCCCGCGGTCTGTCGACGGTGCTCGTCGAGAAGGCGGCCTACTGGGGTGGGTCGACGTCCCGCTCCGGCGGCGGCGTCTGGATCCCGAACAACTCGGTCCTGCGGCGCGACGGCGTCAAGGACACCCCCCAGGCCGCGCGCGACTACGTGACCTCGATCGTGGGCGACGCTGTCGCGCCCGAGAAGATCGACACCTACCTCGACCGCGGGCCCGAGGCGCTCGACTTCCTCATCGAGCGATCGGCACTGAACCTGGAGTGGGTGAAGAACTACTCCGACTACTACCCCGAGGCGCCGGGGGGTCGCCTGCACGGGCGGTCCTGCGAGCCGAGGCCGTTCGACACCCGCACGCTGGGGCCTGACGCGAAGACGATGCACCCGCCGTACACCAAGGCGCCGATGAACGTGGTGGTCAAGCAGTCCGACTACCGCTGGATGAGCACCGGTCTGCGGCACTGGCGGGGCCCGGTGAAGATGATGGCCGTCGGTATGCGGACCATGACCGCGAAGATGACCGGCAAGCGCATCGTCGGCATGGGTGCAGCGCTGATGTCCGGGTTGCTGGTGGGCCTGCGCCGCGCGGGCATCCCGATGTTCCTCGAGACACCGCTGCTCGACCTCGTCACCGAGGACGGCCGCGTCACCGGCGTCGTCGTCGAACACCGCGGCGAGCGCCGCACCATCACCGCACGCCGCGGAGTCGTGTTGGCGTGCGGCGGTTTCGAGCACAACGAGGAGATGCGCCGCAAGTACCAGCGTGACCCGATCGGTACCGAGTGGACCACCGGTGCGCCGAGCAACACCGGCGACGGCATCAACGCGGGGTTGAAGATCGGTGCGGCCGTGTCGTTCATGGAGGACTCGTGGTGGGGTCCGACGATCATGCTCCCGCGCGGCCCGTGGTTCGCCCTCGCCGAGCGCTCGCTCCCGCGCAGCTTCATGGTGAACATGCGCGGACACCGGTTCATGAACGAGTCGCTGCCGTATGTCGAGGCCGTGCACCGGATGTACGGCGGTGAATTCGGTCAGGGCGAGGGCCCCGGCGAGAACGTGCCGGCCTGGCTCGTCTTCGACCAGGGCTATCGCGACCGCTATCTGTTCGCCGGCGTCGCAGGGCGGCAGCCGCTCCCCAAGAAGTGGCTCGCCTCCGGCGCGATCGTCAAGGCCGACACGATCGCCGAGCTGGCCGCGAAGATGGAGGTCCCGGCGGACGCGTTGCAGGCCACCGTCGAGCGCTTCAACGGTTTCGCGAATTCCGGTGTCGACGAGGACTTCCACCGCGGCGAGAGCGGGTACGACCACTACTACGGCGACATCACGAACAAGCCGAACCCCGGCCTGGGCGAACTGACGAAGGCGCCGTTCTGGGCCGTGAAGATGTATCCGGGTGACCTCGGGACGAAGGGCGGCATCGACACCGACACCTCCGGCCGCGCCCTGCGCGCCGACGGGTCGGTCATCGAGGGCCTGTACGCCGCGGGCAACACGAGCTCACCGGTCATGGGCCACACCTACGCCGGCCCCGGCGCGACGATCGGACCCGCCATGGTGTTCGGCTACCTCGCCGCGCTCGACATGGCCGCGCAGACGGTCGCCACCGACGCGAACGCCGTCTGATGCCGATCGACCTCGCTGTCGCGCTCGGCGCCGACCTCGGTGAGTCCACGTTCTCGTGGACCGCGTCGGACGTTGCGCTGTACAACCTCGCCGTGGGCGCGGCCGCGGACCCACTGGACACGGCGGGGCTGCGGTATGTCGACGACCACTCCCCGATCGTCCTGCCGACGTTCGCGACGGTCGCCGAGGGCTTCCACGACACGGATCCGCCTGCGGTGTCGTTCCCCGGTGTCGAGATCGACCTCGCGAAGGTCGTCCACGGCAGCCAGCACGTCATCGCGCACGCACCGATCCCACCGTCGGGGACCGCGACCACGCGTACCCGCATCGCGGATGTGCAGGACAAGGGATCAGCGGCGGTGATCGTCAAGGAGTCGGAGACGACCGGCTCCGACGGGACGCGACTGTGGACCTCCCGCACGGCGATCTTCGCCAAGGGCGAGGGCGGCTTCGGCGGTGACCGGGGCACGTCGACCCGCGTCGACTACCCCGACACCCCGCCCGACCACGTCGTGACGGTCCCGACGCGCCCCGATCAGGCGCTGCTGTACCGACTGTGCGGGGACCGCAACCCGCTGCACTCCGATCCCGCGTTCGCGCAGCGGGCCGGGTTCCCGGCGCCGATCCTGCACGGCCTGTGCAGCTTCGGGCTGACCTGCCGTGCGGTGGTCGACGCGGTGTTCGGGGGTGACCCGACCGCGGTCGGGTCCTTCGGCGCGACCTTCGCCGGCGTCGTGTTCCCCGGTGAGACCCTGCGGATCTCGGTGTGGGACCGCGGATCCGACCTCGTCGCGACCGCCGTCGCCGTCCAGCGGGACGCGTCTCCCGTCCTCGCCAACGTCGTCGTCGAGAAGGCCTGAGCCGTCAGCTGTCGCGGGTGTGGACCGCCATGAACCCGTCCACCGCGGCCCGCGCCACCGCCTCGTAGTCGAACGACGGCAGAGTGCTCAGCCGTCCCATGGCGAGCGGACCGAGCAGGAGGGCGACCGCCGACACGCTGTCGACGTCACCGAGTTCCGCGACCGCGTCGGGGCTCGACAGCACCTCGTCGAAGGGCCGCAGGAACCGGTCGGCCACGCGCTCACGCAGCGTGAGCATCTCGGCACCCTCCCCGCCGCGGACCCGGTCCAGTGAACTCGCGTCCAGGTCGACGCCGAGCGACAGCCACGCGAGAACGCTGGTCGTGGCGGGGATCTCGGCGAACAGACGCGCCTGCGAGAGCACGAGCTCGGTGAGCCGCTCGTGTACGGAGCCGGTCGCGGACGGCGCCGACGCGGAGGGGATCACGACCGCGAAGGCGGCCGCCACGAGTTCCGTGACGCCGGCGAAATGGCGGTAGAACGTCGCTCGCGACACCCCCGCCGCGTCGATGACCGCATCTACCGCCACGGCGGTCGGCCCATGGTCACGGACGAGGGCGGCTGCGGCGTCGACGATCTTCGCCCGCGACCGCGCGGGGCGTGGATCGGTCCGTCGCATGGTGGGACACCGCCTGTCACGAAGGCCGGATCGGGTCCGGACGTGACGAGACTACCTGTCTCAAAAATGCTGTTAGTCTCGGTCGGAGAGGGACGATGGCCCTCAGCCCATCGAGCCGACGACCAGCAGCATTCCGATGACCAGTGCAGCGAGAGGGGCGAGCATGGCGACGATCCGCCATATCCGGACCGACGTGCTCGAGTGGGATGTGTCGCGGGGGAGAGTCGCGGCCATGATCACAGTTCCTTTCGCCCGGGGCTGCGTCGACCCGGAATGAGTGATCTTGTGACTAGCGACAACCAGAGTGACACAAGTTACATATGGTGCACGGTAGGCCGGGCGTGTCGCGGGGTCACGATCACACAACACCGCGGTCACGACCGCCACGACGCCGAGGCCTGACGCATGACCATCACGTCCGCGACGAGCACCACGGCCGCCGATCGCCTCACCCTGCGGGACATCTGGCTCCTCGTCGTAGCCTGCTCCGCACTCAGTGCGGTGGTGGCGGCGATGGCCTCGTTGAACATCGCGCTCTCGGAGATCGCGCCCGACATCGGTGCGTCGTCCACGCAGATCACCTGGCTCGTCGACGGATACACGCTCACCCTGGCGGCCCTGCTCCTTCCCTGCGGCGCGCTCGGCGACCGCTTCGGCCGACGCGGCGTCCTCGTCGTCGGCCTGGTGGTGTTCGCCGCGGCGTCCGTCGCGGCGATCCTGCTGTCGTCCCCCACGGAGATCATCGCCACCCGCGTCGTCGCCGGCGCGGGTGCGGCACTGGTGATGCCGGCAACGCTGTCGCTGATCACCTCCGGTGTCCCGGAGAGCAAACGCCCTCTCGCGGTGAGCATCTGGGCCGGCGTAGCGGGCGGGGCCGCCATCATCGGCTTCTTCGTGACGGGCCTGCTGCTCGAGTTCTTCCCCTGGCACTCGATCTTCATCGCCTTCGCGATCGCCGCCGGGGTCATGGCGGCCCTGGCACTGACCATCGGCACCTCGCGGGACTCCGACCCGCCACCGTTCGACGTCCTCGGGTCGATCGCCTCCGCGGCGGCCGTCGCCGCGGTCGTCTTCGGTCTGATCGAGGGCCCGGTCCGCGGCTGGGCCGACCCCCTCGTCCTCGTCGGCCTGATCGGCGGCCTCGCTCTCGGCGGTGTGTTCGTGGCGTTGCAGCTGCGCGGGCGGCGCACCCTCCTCGACGTCCGACTCTTCCGGCGACGCGCGTTCGGAGCGGGATCGCTGGCGATCGCGCTGCAGTTCGTCGGGTCTTTCGGGGTGTTCTTCCTGATCCTGCAGCGGTTCCAGCTGATCATGGGGTACTCGCCGCTGCGGTCCGCCGTCGCGCTCATCCCGCTGGTGCTGATCGTCATGGTGACGTCGCTCCTGGGCAATTGGCTCGCGGTGCGGTTCAGTTTCCGCGCGGTGCTGCCGACGGGGATGTTCCTGTTCGGCGCGGGGATCGTCATCCTCGGTGTCTTCGACTCCGACGACTACTGGGTCATCACCGCCCAGGTGTCGGTGATGGCGATCGGGCTCGGGCTGAGCACCGCACCCGCGACGACCGGCATCATGGTCTCCACCCCCGCGGACAACCAGGGCGTCGCATCGGCGGTCAACGACACCTCCCGCGAGCTCGGTGCCGCGATCGGGATGGCGTTGGGCGGCAGCATCGTCGCGGCAGGGTTCACCACCCGGATCGCCGGGACGGTCGAGGCCACCCGCGAACAGCTCCGGGCTGTCGCCGACCAGCTCTCGTCGGCCGGTCGCGTCGCGGAGGGACAGTCGATCCTGGGTCAGATCGACGTCATCACCGACCGCATCGGTCGGTCGCTGGCCGAGGCGTCGGCGGTGTCCGACCAACTGCGCCAACGCATCCCCGGTCCAGTCGCGGACACCATCGCATCCGGCGCGCGGAACGCGTTCCTGCAGCCCATGAGCCAGGCCTACGTCGTGCTCGGCTCGATCGTCCTCGTCGGATCGGTTGTCCTGGCGTTCTGGACGCCCACCCGGATGCCCGAGGCGCAGGACGCCGCACCGATCGACACCGGCGCGGCTCGCGCGACGGAGGACTGAGCGCCCGTTCATTGGGCACCCGGAACCGTTCGTTGGGCACCAGGAGCCGTTCGTTGGGCACATGAGACAGGCCATGGACACCACGTGCCCGACGGGTCGTTCCCGCTGCCCAACCAATGGCTCCAAACGCCCAACGAATGGCTCCAGGTGCCCGACAGATGGCTAGGTGGTCGGCGACAGTGCCGCGGTCGCGGTCGCACCGGCCCATCGGTAGTCGGCCTTGCCGGCCGGGGTCCGCCGGACCGTGTCGACGGCGACGACGACGCGCGGCACCTTGTACCCCGCCAGGGTCTGACGGCAGTGCGCCTGCAGATCCTCCAGGGACGGGGGCTGCGCTCCGTCGGGCGCCGAGATGACGGCCGCGACCTTCTGTCCGAACCGCTCGTCGGGGACGCCGACGACGAGGACGTCGCGCACTCCCGGGTGACCCTGGACGGCCGCCTCGACCTCCTCGGGGAACACCTTCTCGCCACCGGTGTTGATGCAGCCCGAACCACGGCCGAGGAAGACGATGCTCCCGTCGGCCTCGAGGCGCCCCATGTCGCCGAGGACGGCAGCCCGACGGCCGTCGGGCAGGGTCACGAAGGTGCGCTCGGATTTCTCGGGGTCTTTGTAGTAGCCGAGCGGGACGCGGCCGACGCGGGCGATGTACCCGATCTCGTCGGAGCCCGGCTCGAGCGGGTCGAGCCCCTCGTCGAGCACGGTCATCCCGGGGCTCGGCGCCGAGCGCAGCGTGCCGTGCTCGTCCATGAACAGTTCGCCGTCGTTGCCTGTCTCCGAGGCACCGAAGTTGTCCCGGAACCACAGGTCCGGCTTGACCGCACGCATCCGCTCCCGCACCGACGTCGACCAGATGGCACCGCCGTTGGTGACGGACAGCAACCCGGACACGTCGAGAGTGCCGGCGGCCTGGCGGCGTTCCATCTCCTCCACCAGGGGCGCACCCATCCCGTCGCCGACGATGAGGATGATCTGCACCCCGTTGTCCTCCACGGCGTCGAGGACCCTCGACGCGACGAAGTCGCGCTGCAGCACCAGCCGCCCGCCGTTGATGAAGAACATGAACAGGGAGTAGATCGCCGCGCCGTGCATGAGCGGGGCGGCGAGCAGGAACGACAGCGGCGCGAACGTGCTCGCGTTGTGCGCGACCGCGGCGAGGTCGGTCAACGACTCCGGGCCGTACGGGTTCCCGCCCGACAGCGGCTTGTGGAAGAAGTCGTCGTGGCGCCAAATGACGCCCTTCGGGTACCCGGTGGTGCCGCCGGTGTAGAGCAGGTAGAGCTGGTCACCGCTGCGGGGCGGGAAATCCCGTGCGGTGCTGTGCTCGTCCAGATATACAGGCACCACCGACACGCCGTCTCCGGCCGCCTCGGTGAGCTCGTCGAGGACGTCGCCCACGACGAGGACCGTGCGCACCCGACTGTCCGCCAGCACCGCGGCAAGCGTCCGCTGATGCTCGGGCAGCTCGACGAACACCGCTGTGGCGTCCGCGTTGTCGAGGATGTAGGTCAGCTCGGCCGGGGTGTAGCGGTAGTTCACGTTCACCGACGTCGCGCCGATCTTCAGAAGCGCGACCATGGCGTAGACGTGTTCCAGGCTGTTCTTCAGGTACAGGGCGACGTGGTCGCCCGGACCGATCCCCTGGGACTGCAGCAGATGCCCCATGGCGTTGGCACGCTCGTCGAGCTCGCGGTAGCTGACGTCGGTGCCCTCGAAGCCGATCGCGGGCCGGTCGGGGACGGCGTCGGCGATGGCCTCGAAGATGTCGCCGAGGTTGAAGTCGGTCGCGACCTCGGCGGTGCTCTCGGTGGTGGGCGGCAGGGTGGTGTCGGTCATCGCGTGAGAACCAATCCGCTCGTGGGGACTCCGGTACCGGCCGTGACGACGGCGCGGTGGGCGTCGGGGACCTGGTTGACCGAGGTCCCGCGCAGCTGACGGACCGCCTCGGCGATGCCGTTCATCCCGTGGATGTAGGCCTCGCCGAGCTGCCCGCCGTGGGTGTTGAGGGGCAGACGGCCCCCCACCTCGAGCGCGCCGGGCTCGCGGACGAGGTCCTTGGCCTCGCCCCGGCCGCAGAAGCCGAGTTCCTCGAGTTGCATCAGGGTGTACGGGGTGAAGTGGTCGTAGAGGACGGCGACGTCCATGTCGTCCGGGCCCAGACCCGACTGGTCCCACAGCTGTCGGCCGACCAGCCCCATCTCGGGCAGTCCCGCGAGGTCGTCGCGGTAGTAGCTGGTCATGATGTACTGGTCCTGACCGCTCCCCGATGCGGCGCCCGCGATCGTCACCGGCGTGTGCGGCAGATCCCTCGCCCGCTCCGGCGACGTGATCACCAGCGCCACACCGCCGTCCGACTCCTGACAGCAGTCCAGCAGGTGCAGCGGCTCGGCGATCCACCGCGAGTTCTGATGGTCCTCCAGGGTGATCGGCTTGCCGAGGAAGAAGGCGTTCGGGTTCACCGCGGCGTGCTTGCGGTCGACGACGGCGACCCGCCCGAAATCCTCACTCGTGGCGCCGTACTCGTGCATGTACCGCTGGGCGACCATGGCCACGAACGCCGCCGGCGTCGACAACCCGTGCGGATAGCTGAACGCGTTGTCGGTGCCCGAGGAGTTGTCCTGCGCGGCCAGGCCGGCGTTGACCTGCCCGAACCGCATCCCCGACCGCTCGTTGAACGCCCGGTAGGCGACGACGACGTCGGCCACACCGGTCGCGACGGCCATCGCTGCCTGCTGGACGGTGGAACACGCTGCACCGCCGCCGTAGTGGATGCGCGAGAAGTAGGTCAGCTCGCCGATGCCGGCGGCACGCGCCACGGCGATCTCGGTGTTGGTGTCCATCGTGAACGAGACGAGACCGTCGACGTCGGCGGGCGTCAGCCCGGCGTCGGCGACAGCCGCGGTCACCGCCTCCGCAGCGAGACGCAGCTCGCTGCGGCCGGAGTCCTTCGAGAAGTCGGTGGCACCGATACCGACGATCGCCGCGGCACCCGACAGTGCGAAGCGGGTCATGACGCGTCCTGCGCGGTGCGGTCGAGGACGACCGTGACCGTCGAGGTGACGTGCTTGCCGAGCGCGTTCGTCCCGACGACGTCGACGGTCGCGACACCGGCGTCGAGGGCCGTCACGGTCCCCGTCATCACCATCGCGTCGTAGGCGTACCAGGGAACCCCGAGTCGCAGTGTGATCGACCGGATCTGCGCGCGCTGACCCGCCCAGTCGGTGACGAACCGGCCGACCAGACCGGTGTCGGTGAGGATGTTGACGAAGATGTCCTTGGACCCCTTGGCCTGTGCGAGATCGCGGTCGTGGTGGACGTCCTGGAAGTCCCGGGTGGCCAGGGCGGTCGAGACGATGAAAGTCGGTGTCGCCTCGATCCGCAGTTCCGGGAGCGTGTCACCGACGGCGACCGTCGGTGGTGCGGTGGGGGCGGTCATGCGTCGTCTCCGGTCTCGCGGGCGCGCCACGCGTACAGGGTCCACGGCCCGTCGGCGCCGGGTGGCCCGTCGGGATCGGCGGGGAAGTCGAGGAACTCGACCTCGACCGGTAGACCGATGCGCACCGTCGACGGGTCCACACCGCGCAGCTGGCCCAGCATCCGGACCCCCTCGTCGAGTTCGACGAGGGCGACGACGAACGGCAGCGTGCGGCCGGGTACCCGGGGGGCGTGGTGGACGACGAAGCTGTGGACGATCCCCCGTCCCGTCGCGACGACGTGATCGGTCGGCTCGCCCGGCGGTGCCCACAACGCCGGGACGGGTGGGTGGACGAGGGCGCCGTCGGGTCGGCGCTGGATGCGCAGCTCGTGCTCGCGCACACCCTCCCAGAAGAACGCCGTGTCACGGGATGCGCTGGGACGCATCATCGTCGCGGCGTCGAGGTCACCGGTGTCGGCTCCGAGCGACGAGACGATGCCCGTGGCTGCCACCGGCGCTGCTGCCGGGGGACGGAACTTGAGGATTCGGAAGTTCATCTCGGCGACGACCTCGTCACCGACCCGCCACACGTTGCGGGTGGTGAAGAACCAGCCCTCCCCCAGACCGGTGGTCTTGGGTCCGACGACGTCGGTCAGCTCGGCGGAGAGCGTCACCTCCTCGCCGGGCGCGAGATAGCGGTGATAGGTCGAGTCGCAGTTCGTCGCGACCACCGAGGTGTAGCCGGCCTCGTCGAACAGCGCGGACGCCGCGCCCAGCGGGTCGTCGTCGGTGCGACGACCGTGCAGTCCACGCATCGTCCACACCTGTGCCATCGCCGGCGGTGCGACGACACCGTCCCACCCCGCGGCGCGGGCAGCGGAGTCGTCGGAGTAGATCGCGTTGCTGTCACCGATGGCCTCGGTCCAGTTCGCGATCATCGGCGTGTTCACCGGATCACGTCCTGCGACAGGGGAACTCGCACCCTGCGCACGGATGGCGTCGGCGGCCGCGCGGATCCGGTCGGCCTCGAGGGCGGCGGGGCTCACGCTCTGCAGGGTCACCGGCGGCTCACCGCGCCGCTCGGGGCAGACCGAGTCCGGCGGTGGAGATCATGTCGCGCATGACCTCGTTCACGCCGCCGCCGAACGTGATCACCGAGTTCCGCTTCTGCTGCGCGTCGAGCCAGTCGACGAGGGCCACGGTCTCCGGGTCGGTGAAATCGCCGTATCGGCCCACGATCTCGTCGACGAGGCGGCCGATGCGCTGGATGCGTTCGGTCGCGAAGACCTTGGTGGCGGCGGCGTCGGCCATGGAGATCGCCTCGTTGCCCGAGGACGCCACCTGCCAGTTCAGCAGCTCGTTGATCCGCGCGTGCCCGGCGATGTCGGCGAGGGCCCGCTTCACGTCGGGGTTCTTGGCGGGCACGGTGCCGTCGGCCCCGGGCCGTTCCGCCCAGGCCGCGACCCGCGCGAGCACGCCCTCCATGCGACCGGCCGGCCCCAGCATCACGCGCTCGTGGTTGAGCTGGGTGGTCAACAGCTTCCAGCCGCGGTTCTCCTCGCCGACGAGCATCCCGACCGGGACTCGAACGTCGGAGTAGTACGTCGCGTTGACGTGGTGGGCGCCGTCGGCGGTGATGATCGGGGTGAAGCTGTACCCGGGATCGCTGGTGTCGACGATGAGGATCGAGATGCCCTTGTGCTTGGGGGCGTCGGGATCCGTCCGGACGGCCAACCACACGAAGTCGGCGTCGTGGCCGCCCGTGGTCCAGAGCTTCTGGCCGTTCACGATGTACTCGTCGCCCTGCCGGACGGCGGAGGTGCGCAGCGATGCGAGGTCGGTGCCGGCGCCCGGCTCGCTGTAACCGATCGCGAAGTGCACCTCGCCCGCGAGGATCGCGGGCAGGAAGCGGTCTTTCTGCTCCTGCGTGCCGTACGTCTGCAGCGTCGGCCCGACGGTCTGCAACGTCACCGCGGGCAGCGGGATGTCCGCGCGGGCGGCCTCGTTGACGAAGATCTGCTGCTCGATCTCACCGAAGCCCTTGCCGCCGTACTCCGTCGGCCAGCCGACGCCGAGCCAACCGTCGGCGCCCATCCGCCGGATCACCGCCCGGTAGGTGGGTCCGTGGCGCTCGGTGCGCATCACCGCCTGTTCCTCGGGCGAGATGAGCGACGAGAAGTACTCGCGCAGTTCGGCCTTGAGGGCGCGTTGCTCGGGCGTGAGGTCGATGAACATCTCAGAACTCCTGCTCGGCGAGCTCGTCGAGGCGGGCCGTGGCCCCTCCGACGAGTCGTGCGAGATCCTTGACGACGGAGAAGTAGCGGTGCAGCGGGTAGGTGATGTCGACACCGACGCCGCCGTGCAGATGGGTCATGGTGCGGACCGTGGCGGGCAACTCCGCGGCCAACCACCACGTCGCGAGCGCGAGGTCGCGGTCGGCGTCGAGCCCCTCGGCCAGCCGCCATCCCGCCGCGGTGACGGCGAGGTTCATCGACCGGCCGATGACGTAGATGTCGGCGATCTGCTGGCTGACCGCCTGGAAGGTGCCGATCGGCTTGCCGAACTGCTCCCGCTGGGTGACGTGGTCGGCGGTGATCCTGGTGGCGCCGGCGACGAGACCGTCGGCGTAGGCGGCGAGCGCGAAGCGGTGGAGATCGCGGACGACGCGCGCGTCACCGCCCAGGGTGGCGGCCTCGACGTCGACGGGTGTGCGGTCGAAGGTGACCGTGTACTCGCCCCATCCCGAGGACGTCGGGGTGCGCTGCATCGTGACGCCGGGCGCGTTCACGGGGACGAGGAGGGCTCCGGTGTCGGTGGTGACGACGACCGCGCGTGCCGTCTCGGCGTGCAGGACACCGGTCTTGGTGCCCGTGACCCGACCGTCGACCACGGATGTCTGCGGACTCGGGGTGAGCGCGGCACCCGGCTCCGAGACCGCCACGGCGACATGGCCACCGGCCGAGACGATCTCGGCGACGGTCCCCGCCGCGGGCGTGTCACCCGCGGCGACGGCGGCCGCGAGCGTCCCCAGGGCGGGTGTCACGGCGGCGTCCTGGCCGAGCGCGCGTAACAGGGGAGCCAGTCCGAGGACCCCGACCGCGTCCCCGCCACGGGACTCCGAGAGCGGCAACACGGTCATGCCCGCGTCGCCCATCGCCGACCACAGTCGTTCCTCGAAGCCGCCGGCGCGGTCGAAGCGGTCGTCCCAGACCGGCTCGTGCCGGCGCAGCACGTCGGTCGCGACGTCGGCGACGGCGACGGCGGTCGGATCCGGCGTGAAATCCATGCTGCGCGCGCTCCCTCTCGCTGGACGGCGAGGGCACGCGGTCCTGGTCAGACCGCTGCCCCAGCCGAAATCTAGAACCTGTTCTAGTTATATCAGCGATGTCCGCGCAAACACAGGGGTGATCCGGGGAGGCGGTACGTCGTCCCCAGCGCGCCGCCTCCCCGGTCCCGGGATCGACTCACTCCGTCGGTGCCACCACCAGCGCTGCCGTGTATCCGCCCATCCCGAGAGACGTCTTCAGCGTCAGCCCCGGCTCGGCGTCGGTCGCGCCGTCGAGCAGGGCCGTGGTGGTCGGGGTCGACACCTGTGGCGACGCCGGGATCCGTCCGTTCTCGAACCCGAGCAGCGACGCCGTCAGCTCGACGGCACCGGCCGCCGCCTGGCAATGGCCGGCCAGGGGCTTCACCGAGAAGACCGACGCCCCCGGGGTGACGTCGGCGAGGATCGTGCCCTCGGCGGCGTCGCACTGTGCGGTGCCCGGCCCGTGGGCGTTGAGGTAACGGACATCACGGCCGTCGACTCCTGCGGAATCGAGCGCCACGTCGACGCACCGCCGCACGTGTTCGAGCGACGGATCGATGGACGTGGGGTGGAATCCGTCATGAGTCATCGCTCCACCGAGTACATCCGCGTATCCGGCGACGTCATCGCGATTCGTCATCGTGAATGCGATGGCGGCCTCGCCGAAGCTGAAGCCCCGGCTGCCCTCCTGGAAGGGACGGCACGCCGAGAGCGGTTCGTCGTCGGTGATGGCCACCCCCAGGCGGGTGAACATGCCGACGATCTCCGGCGTCGCCGAGAGGTCGGTGGCGACGACGAGGACGTCGTCGACCATCCCCGCGTCGAGCCACGTCCGCGCGGTGATCACCGCCGCCGAGCCCGACGCGCACATCGACGACACGCTCATCACCGGACCGTGGAACCCGTGCTCGGCCATCAGCAGCGACAGCGCCGTCGACGGGGTCACCGCGACGTACTGCCGACCGGAGAAGGACCCCGCCGGAGCAGCGAACATGGGGTACATCGCGGTGTCGCCCATGACCGCCGCGTGCACGACCCCGACCCTGCGGCCCGGCGTCCAGCCACGCGCGTACGCGTCCTCGAGCGCCTCGCGCGCGGCGTACCGAAGCGCCCGGGTGTACCGGGTGTACCCGTCGGTCGGATCGCCGCCCTCGGGGATCATCGAGACCCAGCCCGGGTCGTCGCCCGTCATCCCGAACCCGGCCTGCAGGGAGGCGGCGGGCTTGCCCGAGACGAGCCCATCCCACAGACGAGCCCGGCCCCATCCGTACCCGGTGACCGCACCGACCCCGGATATCCTCGCGCGGTGTGTGGTGTTTCCCATCGTGAACTCCTTGTCGTCCTCCGCGATAAGCGATCGCATATCGCACATCGGCCCAGGTCAGGGGCCGATATCCACGATGTCCCACAATGGGGGGACATGGCGAGTGCGGGACATTTCACAAATCGCGGTCGGTCCGCTTTGCGCGGGTCCTTGGGTGGGATATCGCTGTGCGGGACAATGCGAGGTGGATCACGCCGGATGCGCGCGTACACCGAGGGTTCGGAGAGGTCGTGGATGACGATGACGGTCGGGACATCGTGGCGCCGGCGGCCGTGCCCATGACCACACCCGCGTCCTCGTCGGTCGCCGAACGCTATCGGCTGCTGCTCGAACTCAGTCCGGACTCCATCGCCGTGCACCAGGCGGGCGAGATCGTCTACGTGAACTCCGCCGCGGTGCACTTCGCCCGGGTCGAGAACCCCGAGTCGCTCATCGGCCGCCCCATCTCGGACTTCGTCCACCCCGACTCACTGCCCCGCATGCTCGAACGCATCACCGCCATGGGCGACGAGGCAGGGGCGTCGACGATGCCCGAGGAGATGTTGATGACCAACTTCTCCGGGGAGACGCGCACGATGGAGGTGACGTCGGTCAGGACCGTCTGGAACGACGCGCCCGCCTATCAGGTGATCATGCGCGACGTCGCGGCGCAGAAGGCCGCGGAGATCGCCCTGAGACACCAGGCGGCGCTCGTCGACCACGTCAGCGACGCCGTCATCTCCCTCGACTCCGAGCTGCGGATCCGTTCGTGGAACGAGGGCGCACGCCGCCTCTACGGCGTCACGCCGGCCGCGGCCGTCGGTCTGCCGTTCACCGTCGTGGTCGACGCCGACGTCGACCCGCAGTCCATCCTCGCCACCGGCGGGTCGGTGGACGCCGTGCACCACCGGGGCGACTCCGGCCGCGCCATCCTGGTGCATCTCTCGGTGACCGCCCTCGGCGACGGCTACCTGCTCGTCGGGGCGGCCACACGGCGCCCGCTGATCGAACGTCTCGGGACGATCGTCACGTCGCTGCACCAGGCCGTGATGGTGGTGGAGGAGGACGGCAGGATCGCGCTGGCCAACCCGGCGGCGCTCACCATCCTGGGCCTCACGGCCGCCCAGATCCCCGGTGTCACCGTCGACTCGGTGGACCTCGACTTCCCCGACGACGCGACGTCACCGATCGTCTCGTGCCTGCGGACGGGGCGCCCCGTCGTCGACCGCCTGGCCTCCCTCACCACCGACGCGGGCCGCCGCTGGCTGTCCTGCAGCGTGCGGGCCATCGACGACGACGTCGACGTGCAGGCGGCGCTGGTCTCCATCGTCGACATCACCGATCGGCACGAGCGGACGTCGCAGCTCGCGTGGGAGGCCAACCACGACTTCCTCACCGGCCTGCTCAACCGCGGCGGCGTGCTGCGGCGGCTGGCCGTGCAGCTCGACGCGCTGGCCGAGCCCGACGACCGCGTCGCGGTGTTCTACCTCGACCTCGACAACTTCAAGCTCGTCAACGACTCGCTCGGCCACTCCGCCGGGGACGAGGTGCTGCAGGAGATCGCCCGGCGCCTGGACGGGATCACCCCGGCGGGCAGCTCCATCGGGCGGATCGGCGGCGACGAGTTCGTCATCGTGTCCCCGCTCTCGTCGGACTATGCCGACACGATCGAGCGCCAGAGCCGCCGCATCCACGACGCGGTGAGCGGCCCGATCGCGCTCGGCTCGCGCAGCGAACGTCTCACCATCAGCATCGGTGTCGTGGTCGCCGCGCTCGGTGACAGCCGCTCCCCCACCGATCTCCTCCGCGACGCGGACATCGCGCTCTTCCAGGCGAAGATGGAGACCAGTTCGCAGACGCCGTACGTGCGTTTCCGTGTCGCGCACCGCGAGGACCTGCAGCGGCGTCAGCGGATCGAGCAGGACCTGCGATCGGCGATGCTCGCCGACGCCACGGGTCTGCGCCTGGACTACCAACCACTGGTCACCACCACCGACCACCGACTGGTCGCTGTCGAGGCGTTGCTGCGGTGGGACCACCCGGATCTCGGCCGCATCTCGCCCGCCGAGTTCATCCCCATCGCCGAGATGACCGACCTCATCGGCCTCGTCGGGGACTTCGTCGTGCGCACCGCCACCCGGGAGTTCACCGAGCAGTCGTGGACGGGCGACATCACCCTGTGCGTCAACGTGTCCCGCCGCGAGCTGACCGACCGCAGCCTCCTGTCCCGGCTGAACCGGGCACTGGTCGCGACCGGACTCGCGCCCGAGCGACTGTGCGTCGAGATCACCGAGAGCGCGATCGGTGTCGTCGACAGCCGCGCCACCTCGACCGTCGCAGCCGTCCGCGAGCTGGGCATCCAGGTGGCCATCGACGACTTCGGCACGGGCGCATCGTCGTTGAACCAGCTCTACCGTCTGCCCATCAGCATCCTGAAGACGGCCAAGCCGTTCGTCGACGCCCTCGACGAGAGCGTCGAGGCGCAGGCGATCCTCTCGAGCATCGTGGCGATGGCGCATGCCACCGGGATGCGCGTGGTGGCCGAGGGCGTCGAGACCTCCAGCCAGGCCGTCAAGGTCGCCGGCGTCGGGTGCGACTTCGCGCAGGGGTACTACTACGCGACCCCGAGATCCCTGGCCGAGATCGAGCCGCTCGCCCGTGCCGGGGCGACGGCCACCGGCCGTACCCCCGACCTGTCGTCGGCGGCGCCGGACTTCCGCGACGAGGACGAGCCCGGGACGGACTGACGCGCAGCCGTTCTCAGCGCGGCAGGCCCAGGATGCGTTCGGCGGCCGCGGTCGCGAGGACCTGGGTGGTGCCCCCGGCGATCGTCAGACACCGGTTGCGCAGGTAGAGGTCGGCGGCGTCGGACATCGCGAGCCCGTCCGTGCCGAGCACCGCGAGCGCGAACTCCGGCACCTCCTGTCGGTGCCGCGCGCCGATCAGTTTGCGCACGCTCGAGATGGCACCGGGGTCGGTCCCGGCCAGTCGCCGCACCACCGACCGCGCGTCGAGCACACGGCCGATCTGAGCGTGCACGCACAGATCACCCAGGCGGTCGGTGGCCACCGCGTCGAGCGGGGTGTCGGACCGGTCCAGTTGCGCGAGCAGCGATTCCATCTCCTTGCCCAGACCCGAACCGCCCATGGCGACGCGCTCGTTCGCGAGGGTGGTTCGGGCCAGACGCCACCCGTCACCGGGAGCGCCGACGATGCAGTCGTCGCCGACGAACACCTCGTCGAGGAACACCTCGTTGAACAGCGCGTTGCCGGTGATCTCGCGCAGAGGTCGCACGTCGATGCCCGGCGCGTGCATGTCGACGAGGAAGTAGCTGATGCCCTTGTGTTTCGGGGCGTCCGGGTCGGTCCGGGCGAGACAGATCGCCCACTGCGCGTTGTGCGCCTCCGACGTCCAGATCTTCTGCCCGGTGAGCAGCCATCCCCCGTCGGTCCGGACCGCTCTCGTGCGCAGCGAGGCGAGGTCGGAACCGGCCTCGGGCTCGCTGAACAGCTGACACCACACGATCTCCCCGGCCAGGGTGGGACCGACGAACCGCTCCCGTTGCTCGTCGGTGCCGTGCTCGATGATCGTGGGGATCGCCCAGCCCGCGATCACGATGTCCGGTCGGGTCACGCCGGCCCTCGCGAGTTCGTCGTCGACGAGGAGCTGCTCGGCGGGCCCGGCACCGAGTCCGTGCGGCCGGGGCCAGTGCGGCATCAGGTAGCCGGTTTCCGCCAACGCGCGGCGGCGGTCGTCCGCGGCCGCGATACGCGCGCAGGTCGCACGGACCTCGTCGCGGAGGTGGTCGACCTCGGACAGGTCGACGTCCACCCGACGACGCACCCCCGAGGTGACGGCATCGGCGACCTCCCGACGCCACCCCGACGTACCGCCGAGTTGCTGTCGCAGTCCGAGCGCTGCGCGCAGGTACAGGTGCGCGGCGTGGTCGAAGGTGAATCCGATGCCCCCGAGCACCTGGATGCAGTCGGCGGCGTTCTCGACCGGCAGGTCGGCGGCGGCCGCCGCGGCGACGGCGGTCGCGAGCGCCATCTGGTCGGCGTCGCCGGTGCCACGTCCGTCCTCGACGGCGTGCGCGACGTCCCATGCCGCGGCGGTCATCTCCTCGCTGCGGCAGAGCATCTCGGCACACAGGTGCTTGACGGCCTGGAACGACCCGATCGGCTTGCCGAACTGCTCGCGGAACCTGGCGTGCTCGGTCGCCGTGTCGAGCGCCCAGCGTGCCAGGCCCGAGGCGTACGCGGCCAGTCCCGCGACCAGCATCGCCCGGACCGTTGCGGCGGGGGCGTCGAGGACGGCGTGCGGCGGCACCCCGACACCCCGCAGCGACACCACCGCCACGGGATCGGTCCCGTCGACCGCGGTGAGGGACTTGGTCTCCACGCCCGGGCTCCCGGAGTCGACGACGATCCACCGGGTCCAGGATTCGATGGTCGCCGCCAGCAGGATCAGTCCCCCGTCCAGCAGACCGACGGTGGTGAGGTGGTCGGCGTCGACGATCAGCCCACCGTCGCCCGCGTCACGGGCCGTGACCGACTGCGGCGTGGTCAGCATGCTCGGGACGAGGCCGACAGGCACCTCACCGGCCATCACGGAGCCGGCGAGGTCGGACGCCGCGGCGGCGACGGACCCCTCGGCACGCGCCAGCAGATCGGCGACGACCGCGGTCGACACGAGCGGGCCGGGGACCAGGTCGTGGCCGCACTGCTCGAACATGACGGCGAGATCGACGACGGAGGCGTCGAGACCACCGGCCTGCTCGGGTGCGGTGACCGCGAACAGCCCGAGATCGGCGGCCCCGGGCATGATCGCGGGGCCCTGCCCGTCGAGTGCACCGCGCACGGCCGCCGTGGGGTCGGCGCGATCCGCCCAGGTGCGGACGGCCTCGGTGAAGGACGCGTGGTCGGTGGAATCGGCGATCGACATCGTCGCGACCTCCCTCGTCGTACGTGTCAGACGAACTAGAACGTGTTCTAATCATGCCATGCCGTCCGGAGCCGCGAATCGTCGTTCCCCCACCGCGGGGAATATCGTGATGCGAACGGACCAGGGTTCGCCGATGGGCTCCGGGGGTGTCGACGTCGGTCGGCCGTCTCGTCCCACGGCGCGCGAGTGAGGAATTGAGATGGCCACCCCGGCGACACCCGGCGCGACGACATCCGCGCCCACCGCTGCCACCGACGCGGACCTCGGATCCACCGCCCAGCGTGAGCGTCGGCGGCGCATCCTCGACGCGACCCTCGCCCTGGCGAGCAAGGGAGGATACGACGCCGTCCAGATGCGCGCCGTGGCCGACAAGGCCGACGTCGCCGTCGGGACGCTCTACCGCTACTTCCCGTCGAAGGTGCACCTGCTGGTCACCGCCCTCGCCCGCGAGATGGCCCGCGTCGAGTCCCGCGCCGACCGTTCGAAGCTGCAGGGGGACACCGCCGTCGAGCGACTGCGCCACGTCCTCGACCTCATCACGCTGGCCATGCAGCGTGACCCGCTGCTGACCGAGGCGATGACGCGCGCGTTCATGTTCGCCGACGCGTCCGCGGCCACCGAGGTCGACACGGTCGCCTCCATCCTCGACCGGCTGCTCGCCGGTGCGATCGCCGAGGGCGAGCCGTCCGAGGAGGACCTGAAGATCGCACGCGTCATCTCCGACGTGTGGATGTCGAACCTCGTGCAGTGGCTCACCCGGCGCGTCACCGCCGTCGACGTCACCAACCGGTTGGAGCTCACCGTCGAACTGCTCCTCGCCGGGCGCGAGTACCGCGCCTGATCCCCGACGGGGAGAACGGTCCGCACACGGACCCCGACGTGGGAGGGTCGGTCCCATGACCGACCCGACGGCCGTCGCCGCGATCGCCCTGCCCCGCCTGGCCCACATCGGGTCCGGTGCACTCGATCGGCTGGGGTCGGTCGTGACGACCCTCGGGGTCCGGCGACCGGTGGTGGTGACCGATCGCTTCATGGTGGACAACGGCGTCGCCGGTCGCGTCGTCGACCTCCTCACCGCCGCGGGCGCGGCGCCGACGGTGTTCGACGGCACCGTCCCCGACCCCAGCACCGACTCGCTCGCACCCGGCCTCCGGGCGGTCCGCGACGCCGACGCCGACGCGGTGATCGGGCTCGGGGGTGGCAGCCCGATGGACACGGCGAAAGCGCTGGCCGTCCTCTCCCGGACGGGCGGCACCATCGCCGACCACCGGGCGCCCGGGTCGTACGCCGGGCCTGCACTGCCGATCATCGCGATCCCGACCACCGCCGGCTCGGGGTCGGAGGCGACGCAGTTCACGGTCATCACCGACAGCGCCACCGACGAGAAGATGCTCTGCCCCGGCCTGTCGTTCCTGCCGATCGCGACCATCGTCGACGTCGACCTGACGCTGTCGATGCCGGCACGACTGTCCGCCGACACCGGTGTCGACGCGCTCACCCACGCGATCGAGGCCTACGTGAGCCGCAAGGCCAACCCGTTCAGTGACGGGCTGGCGCTGGCCGCGATGCGGACCGTCGCGGGCGCGCTGCGGCGGGTGTGGGCCGACGGCGGCGACCGCGACGCCCGGGCGGCGATGATGGCGGCCGCCACGCAGGCCGGGATGGCGTTCTCGAACGCCTCGGTCGCCCTGGTCCACGGGATGAGCCGACCGATCGGCGGTCATTTCCATGTCGCACACGGGCTCTCGAACGCGATGCTGCTGCCCGCGGTCACCCGCTTCTCGGTCGACGCCGCGGTCACGCGGTACGCCGACTGCGCCCGCGCGATGCGCGTCGTCTCCGACACCACCGACGACCGATCCGCGGCGCACGCACTCGTCGACGAGCTGACGCAGCTGTGCGCCGACGTCGAGGTGCCGACCCCCGCGTCCCACGGCATCGACGAGAGCCTGTGGGAGGAAAGGCTTCCCGTGATGGCGGAACAGGCACTCGCCTCGGGGTCACCGGCCAACAACCCCCGTGTGCCCGACGCGGACGAGATCGTCGCGCTCTACCGCGCGATCTATCGCTGACCGTGTGCGGCGAGGAGCGCGGCGGCACGGCCCGTCAGCGCGTCGCGCAGCTCGGTGGGTGACTCGACGACGATCTCCGGCGCCATCCGCCACAGCGCGGCCTCCGCGTACCGGCGGTCGCCGAAGTCGAGGCGGATCCGGCGCCGCCCGTCGTCGACGGGGCCGAGTTCGGTGACGTCGGAGCGGATCCCGTCGGGGAGGACGTGGTCGTCGGCGACGACGGCGATCACCGCGACCGGCTCGAAGCGGCCTCGGAACTCCGTTCTCCGGCGGTCCCAGATCGCATCGAGGTCGACGTCGTCGGGTCGGCGGGCGGGCTCGTCGAGCACCGCGAGCGACTCGATCCGCGAGACGCGGTAGATCCGCTCGTCGGTCTCACCGCCCCGCAGCGCCACCAGGTACCAGGTCTCGCCCGCCATAACGAGACCCACGGGGTCGACCAGGCGCTCCGCCACCGGGGTGTCCCGCCGGGCGTACCGCATCCGGACACGCAGACCCACCATCACCGCCCGCTGCAGGTCGGCCAGCAGGTCGTCACCGACGGCGCCGTCGGCGACGAACCCCTCGGGACGCACGAGGACACGACGGGCCGCGCTGTCGACGACGGCGCGGTGGGTGTCGGGGATCGCGGCCGCGACCTTCCGCATCGCCGCGGCCAGCGCCGGTGACCCGATCCGACCCGCGCCCGACGCCATCAGCGCTCGCGACTCGTCGAGGGTCAATCCGGTGAGATCGGTGCGATAGCCCGGCAGCAGTGCGAACCCGCCGGAGCGCCCGCGCTCGGCGTAGACCGGGACCCCCGCCACCGACAGCGCGTCGATGTCCCGCAGGACGGTCCTCTCAGACACCTCGAGTTCTGCCGCGAGCTCGGCGGCGGTCATGCGACCCCGATGTCGGAGCAGCATGACGACGGACAGGAGGCGGTCGGCGCGCATGGCGCGATCCTGTCAGGAAATCACGACAGGAGATGTCGTGATTGAGGCGTGGACTGGTCGACGTACCCGACCCAGCGACACCAGGAGACGCCATGACCCCCTCACCCGCCGCCACCGATCCCCGTCCCGTCTACGCCGGCGCCACCGCCTGGGTGAACGACCTGCTTCGGGGCGCCGCACCGGAGTCGATGGCCGATCCCACGCCCTGCGACGACCTCGACGTCGCCGCGCTCGGCGGCCACCTGCTGGGCACCGCGCACCGGGCGATCGCGATAGCCGAGGGCCGCGACGTCCTCGCCGTGCCCGCGTTCGGCCTCCCCTTCGACCCCGACGCCTATGCGGACGCGACCGCCTCGGCCATCGCACTGTGGTCCGACGACGCCCTGCTCGACGCCCCCGCCACGGTGCCGTGGGGAACGGTCCCGGGACGCGGCGCACTGTGGGGATACGTCAACGAGACCCTGGTCCACGGCTGGGATCTCGCCGTCGCGACAGGACAGTCCCCGGAGGCGCCCGCGGGGCTCGCGGAGGCGACGTTGCCGGTCGCGCAGATGTTCATCGGCGCCGACATCCGCGATGTCGCACCGTTCGACGAGGTCGTCGAGCCCCGACCGGAGGCCGGCGCGACCGAACGCCTCGCCAACTGGACCGGTCGCGCGTCGACTCCGTGGCTCACCGCGCGGACATGATCGGTTGAGTAGTTCTCCCCGGGTCGGGGCGGTGATGATCCCCTGATCGTCGCCGCCCCGGCGGCCTACGGTCTACAGGCCATGAGCACTCCGTTCCCGTACTCGGCGCCCGTCCCTCAGGCACTCACCCGACGGCCACACACCGCCGACGTCGTGGTGACGAGCCTGCTCATCGCCGCCCACGTCACCGTCTTCGGAGCCGCGGCCTTCTTCAGCCTCTTCTACGCGATGGCGAGTGATCCCTGCGGCAGTGGGACCGTCTGTGACACCGGGAAGATCGGCCAGGCGTTCTTCCTGACCGACGCCGTCGGCCTGGTCGTGCTCCTGGCCGCCTCCACCGGCGCGGTCCTGCTCATGCTGCGCCGCCGAATCGCCTTCTGGGTTCCCCTCCTGGGGGTCGCCGCCCAGGTCGGCCTGGTCGCCCTCTCGTTCGGCCTGCTCGACCAGGTGGTGCCGTGATCGCGGGCGACCCGGACGTGCCCCGGAGCGCCGCGACGCGCATCATGGCGGGAGCTGCCGAGAAATTGGAGACCCATGGCCGAGCCGCTGTCCCGTCGTGACCTCGACTTCCTGCTGTACGAGTGGCTCGACGTGGTCGCGCTGACCGAGCGGGAACGCTTCGCCGAGCACTCGAAGGAGACCTTCGACGACGTCCTCGCGCTGAGCGCCGACATGGCCGTGCAGCTGTTCGCCCCGCACAACAAGAAGGCCGACCAGAACGAGCCCTACGTCGGCGACGACGGCCGAGTCGTGCTCATCGACGAGGTGCACGAGGCGCTGGCCGAGTTCCGCAAGTCCGGTCTGATGGCCGGCTCGTTCGACGAGGCGCTCGGCGGGATGCAGCTGCCGACCGTCGTCGGGCGTGCGTCGCTGGCGTGGTTCCAGGCCGCGAACCCCTCGTCGTCGACCTACCCGTTCCTCACCATCGGCAACGCGAACCTGCTCACCGAGTACGGCACCCCCGAGCAGATCGACACGTGGGTGACCCCCATGGTCGAGGGCCGCTTCTTCGGCACGATGTGCCTGTCGGAGCCGCAGGCCGGCTCGACGCTGGCCGACATCACCACCAAGGCGGTCCCCGCCGACGACGGCAGCTGGCGCCTGTCCGGCACGAAGATGTGGATCTCCGGCGGCGAACACGAACTGAGCGAGAACATCGTCCACCTGGTGCTGGCGAAGACGCCGGGCGCCCCCGCGGGTGTCAAGGGCATCTCGCTGTTCATCGCGCCGAAGTACCTCGCCGACGGCACCCGCAACGACATCGCGCTCGTCGGCCTCAACCACAAGATGGGCAACCGAGGCACTACCAACTGCCTGCTCAACTTCGGCGACGGGACGCATTCCCCCGCACCGGAGAAGGGCGCGGTCGCCTACCTCGTCGGCGAGGAGCACCTCGGCCTGACGTACATGTTCCACATGATGAACGAGGCGCGTATCGGGGTCGGGTTCCTCGCCACCGCTATCGGCTACGCGGGATACCTGGCGTCGCTGGAGTACGCGAAGACGCGGACCCAGGGTCGACCGCTGGACAACAAGGACCCGTCGTCGCCGCCGGTGCCGATCATCGAGCACGCCGACGTCCGCCGGATGTTGGTGGCGCAGAAGGCCTACGTCGAGGGCGCGCTCGCCCTCGGGCTGTACGCCTGCACGCTCGTCGACGAGGAGCAGACCACCACCGGACAGGCACGCGACGACGCACACCTGCTGCTCGACGTGCTCACCCCGATCGTGAAGAGCTGGCCGTCGCAGTGGTGTCTGGAGGCCAACAGCCTGGCCATCCAGGTGCACGGCGGCTACGGCTACACCCGCGACTACGACGTCGAGCAGTGCTATCGGGACAACCGCCTCAACCCGATCCACGAGGGCGCGCACGGCATCCACGGTCTCGACCTGCTCGGCCGCAAGGTGGTGATGAACGGCGGCAAGGGATTACAGCTGCTCGTCGCCACCATCACCGCGACCGTGGAGCGCGGCGAGGCGGCCGGCGGTGAGGCCGCGGAGTTCGCTCGCGCCCTGCGCGCGGCGGTCGACCGTCTCGCCGAGGTGACCGTCGCGGTCTGGTCGGCCGGTGACGTCACCGTGTCGCTGGCCAACGCCACGGTCTACCTCGAGGCCGCGGGCCACGTCGTGATGAGCTGGATCTGGTTGGAGCAGTTGCTCGCCGTCGGCGAGAAGGGTGGCGACTTCTACGACGGCAAGCGCGCCGCCGCCCGCTACTTCTTCCGCTACGAGCTGCCGAAGACCGGACCCCAGTTCGACCTGCTCGCCTCCCTCGACCGCACGACCCTCGATCTGGACCCGGCCTGGCTGTAGCGGTTCGCGGTCAGATCCGGCTCACGGCAGGGTCCGGCCGCACCGAACGCGGCCAGCGAGGTCTCCTGCCACGCGCGCCAGATGCGGAGCCTTTCGGCGTAGTCGCGCTCGATCCCGTCGAGCGCGCGTCCGAGGACGATCCGCGACGGCGGGTTCTCGGCGTCGACGATGTCGAGGATCGCCGCACGGGTCGCGACGGGATCGCCCAGCGTCCATCCGCTGCGATCGATCCGGTCGCGGACACCGTCGTAGGCGGCGAGGTGCTCACTCCGGCCGAGTCCGCCGCCGGCGAAGTTCGTCGCGTACGGGCCGGGTTCGACGCACGTGACGTGGATCCCGAAGTCCGCCACCTCCAGTCGCAGGGACTGCGAGAGACCCTCCACCGCCCACTTCGCGGCGTGGTAGGCACCGAACTCCGGGAAGGCGATGATCCCGCCCTCGCTCGTGACCTGGAGGATGTGGCCGCCTCCCTGCGCCCGCAGGACCGGCAGGACGGCCTGGGTGACCCACAGCGTCCCCAGCACGTTCGTCTCGAGGGCGGCCCGGATCTCACCCTCGGCGAGTTCCTCGACCATCCCCACGTGACCGAACCCGGCGTTGTTGACGACGACGTCGAGTCGGCCGAATCGCTCCAGCGCGCGGGCGATCGCGGCACCGACACCGGCGCGGTCCGTGACGTCGAGCCGCTGGACGAGGACGGCGTCGCCGTGGCGCTCCACCAGGTCGTCGAGACGGTCGACCGATCGCGCGGTGGCCACCACCCGGTCGCCGCGGTCCAGGGACGCCTCGGCCCACTCTCGACCGAAGCCGCTCGACGCGCCCGTGATGAACCAGACCTTCGCGGTGTGTGCGGTCATGTGTGTCCTCCCTCGGTGACTACCTCCCCCAGCCTGCCCGCGATCTGCCCTGTTCTGTAGTGATGGTTCTGCACCTGTCCCATGCGTTGAACGCATGACAGAATCCGGTGGTGGACGACGTGACCCTGACCGGGCTGAAGGTCTTGAGACAGGTTGTCGCGAGCGGGTCGTTCTCGGCCGCGGCGGTGGAGCTCGGGTACACGCAGTCCGCCGTCTCCCGGCAGATGCGCGTGCTGGAGTCGGCCGTCGGTGAGCCGTTGTTCGAACGCGGACGGCGCGGCGTCACGCCGACCCCGGCCGGGCGGATGGTTGTGGCCGCGGCGGGTCGTGTTCTCGCGGAACTGGATTCGATGACCCTTCAGCTGGCCGGCCGTCGGGACCGACTCGCCGGCCGACTGGTGATCGGGGCTTTCCCGACGGCGTGCGCCGTCCTGGTCCCGCGGTCCGTCGCGGCGCTGCGACGTGCGCATCCCGGCGTCGAGGTCACCGTCGACGAGGCGTCCACGCCCGCGTTGCTCCGCCGGCTGCGCGCGAGGCGGGTGGACCTCGCGGTGGTCGGGCCGGATGCCGGCGATGCCGACATACGCGATCTCGTCCCGCACGCTT
Source organism: uncultured Williamsia sp. (assembly GCF_947494875.1). Taxonomy (GTDB): domain Bacteria; phylum Actinomycetota; class Actinomycetes; order Mycobacteriales; family Mycobacteriaceae; genus Williamsia_A. The sequence goes on along the minus strand of NZ_CANLWM010000004.1, from coordinate 332,950 downwards.
TCCCTGTCGTGGGGCTCTGTGTGGCGGTCCCCGTCGATCATCGACTCGCTCGGCGATCACGCGTCACCGTCGACGATCTCGCCGACGAGTCGTGGATCGCCGGCGCCGGTCCACCGGGAGAGCCTCAGTTCGGACCGTGGCCGGGTGCGCGGGATCCGCGGGTGGTCCAGAGCGCGCGCAACTGGTCCACGCGGCTGGGCATGGTCGCGTCCGGGCTGGGCATCAGTGTGCTGCCGGGGACCCTCGCGGCCGCCCTGCCACCGGGCGTGACACCGGTGCGGGTGGTCGATCAGCCCGTCGACACGCGTGGCGGCCTGATCCTCACCCGACCCGACGCGGACCCGCGCGCCCGGTCCGCCGTCGAGGCGATACGCGACCAGGCGAGGCGCCTGCGCGACGAGCTCACTTGAGGGGGTCGTGGCCCCAGTTCATCAGTGAGTAGCGCCATTTCGTGTCGGTGACATCGCCGTCGGGCTCCTGGGCCTGGTGGCGGTGCACATAGCTCACCACCCGGCGCATGTGGTCGGCGTCGTCGTCGGTGAGCTCGCTCTTGTTCGTCTCGAGGATCTCGACGATCCTGCGGCCGGAGGCGTGGCCGGTGGACTCCCCGCCGTCCTTCGACTGCCCGACGGACTTCGACTCGTCGGTGTCGAGGAACTCGTCGAGTTCCGTCGCCGTCATGTTCACGGCGTCCTGCCACTCGTCCCAGACGTCGGCGACCGCGTCGTTCATTGCTCGCTCCTCGGATGCACGAAGGGACGCAACCGAGAGGCTGCGTCCCTTCGTGGTACCCGCGGGAGCGGGGAATCATTCCCCGCAGTCGCGGGGTCCTGGTGTCACTCGACCCCGACGACGTCCTTCGCGATCGCGGCGAGCTGCGTCTGCGCGGCCGAGACGACGCCCTGACGGTTCTTGTGCGTCTCCTCGTAGGCCACGACGAGCCGGATGTCGGACGGCTTCTCGAGGTCCTTGATGGCCGCGACGGCCGACGTGACGGTGAGGTCGTCGTAGTCGGCGATGGGCAGGTCCTCGACGCCGACGGTGCCCGTGGCCACCCGCGCTGTGTGGATGGTGTCGGCGATGACGGTCGCGCCGGTGTCGCGCGCGGCCTCCTCTGCGGCCTCGAGGGCGGCGTCACGGCCGGCCGCGGAGATCACCGCGACGGTCTCCGTCGTCTCCTTGGCGGTCGAGCGCAGGTTGCCGATCCGCCCCGGGATGCGGGATACGTGATCGATGACGTGGTCGGCGCCGCGGGCGACGACCGCACCCGGAAGGGTCACGACGTTGGCGAGCAGGCCACTGGCCCACTGGACCGGCGTGCGTCGCAGCGCACCGGGGCCACCGATCGCCTCCTCGGCGAGAACGGTCGTGAGCCAGTCGACGGTCGCGGAGTGCGCGTCGATCAGCGTGTCGGCGAGGTCGACGACGGAGCCCAGGTCGTGGGCGGTGGCCAGCGCCTTGAGGTACTTGGCGCGACCGAGCAGCTGGTACTCGAGCTGCAGGTCACCGAGCAGCGCCTCGTCGAGCGGCTGTGCCTGCTCCAGGACGGTCTTGCCGGCGGCGATGCCTCGGCCGACGAGCGGGCGGATGATCTCGGGGAGGCCGCCGATCTCGCGGAGTGCCTCCTCGATCGCGAGGGCGCGGACGCGACCGTTCTCGGCGTTCTGCCGGAGTTCGTCGGCGACGGCCTCCGTGCGGGCCTGCAGCACGCGGGTCTCCGCGATCTGGACCTCGGTGTGGGTCAGTGTGAGCAGTGCACTCAGTTGGGTACGAACCGGCGTGGTCGAGACTGCCATGGTCATGCCTCCTTCAAGTCGGTGTGGATACCTGTCTTCCAGCACAACGTCTCTGTCGCGGTTTGGGCACCACCCTGCACGCGATAGTGGCGAAGGTCATCGATACGAACCTCCGTGCACCACATCGGCACCGTGCGCCACGCGGACACACCGGCCCTGATCAGGACGGACCGGTCAGGAACCGGCCGTCGCAGTGTCGAGATCCGCGCGGTAGGCGGTGATCCACTCCTGCGCCCTGTCGGTCACGACGTAGCGGAAGACGAGCCGCATGATCGCCTCGGAGATCACCCGCTGCACCGACCCGGGAGTCTTCGCCGACGACGACCGCGCGCCCATCGCGACGATCTTCTCGACGCGTCGGCGACGGGCAGCGTCGAAGGCCGAGAAGGCCGCTGCGGGGTCGTCGGCGTGTCGGCCGAGCAGGGCGCCCATGACGACGGCGTCCTCCAGCGCCATCGACGCGCCCTGGCCCGAGCTGGGGGACGGCGCGTGGATCGCGTCGCCGATGAGACCCAGCCGTGCTCGATGCCAGCGTGGCACCGACGGCAGGTCGTGGGTGTTGTCGGCGGCGAGGTCGAGGCGCCCGGCCGCGATGAGATCGGCGAAGGGACCGACGTCCGCTGCGGCCAGGTCGACGAGGTGCGCTCGCCACTCGTCGGGCGTCGTCGCGGCGCGCTCGTCGGCGGACACCGCGGGGCGCGGCTCGTTCGCGAACCAGACCACGCGGCCGTCGGGCAGCGGCAGGGCGCCGAAGAACGCGCGCCGACCGAAGACGAAGGTCCACACACCCGGCGCGAGACCGTGCTGGGCGTGGCCCGTCGTGATCCCGCCGAAGTTGACCAGGCCGAGGTATCGGCCGGTCGGTGCAGTCGGGTCGATCGCCCTGCGAACGACGGAGTGGATCCCGTCGGCGCCGATGACGACGTCGGCGGACAGCGTGGTGGCGTCGTCGAGGGTCACCGATGCGTCGTCGGGCCCCGACGACGCAGAGGTGACACGCGCACCCTCCACCACCTGCACACCCCGGTCGCGCGCGAGGTCCAGCAGCGCGGCGGCGAGATCCGGGCGACGGAAGGACAGAGCCGGCGTGCCGTCGGGCAACGGCGCGCCGAGGCCGATCACCCCCAGCCGCCGTCCCGTCGCGCCGAGGACGAGGTTCCCCGTCGTCGACGACCCGAGGGTGCGCACGGGGTCGAGCGCGTCGACCGCGGCGAGTGCCGACAACCCGTTGGGCGTCACCGTGAACCAGGATCCCCCGTCTCGCGCGTGAAACGCGCTCCGCTCCAGGACGGTCACGTCGATCCCGGATCGTCGCAGCGCCATCGCGAGCACCGGACCGCCGATCCCTCCCCCGACCACGAGTGCGCGCATGCCACAATCCCTTCTACGAGAGTCATACGATTCGATTTTCGAATGATTCGATGATCGAAAGGAAAGCATGGCCGGCCGTTCCCGTCAACAGGCCATCGCCGACGTGGGCACGGCGATGCAGCGGTACCAGCGCAGCGTCCAGGCATTCGACGACGCCGTCGGACGGCGGCTGGGAGTGGGTCCGGCTGACCAGCGGTGCCTCGACTGGCTGTCCGAGGGGCCTCTCACGGCCAAGGAACTCGCGACGGCGACAGGACTCCGCCCGGCGGCGACCACCGCGCTCATCGACCGCCTGGAGGCCAAGGGGTTGGTGCGTCGCGCCCCGTCACCGGACGACCGACGACGCGTCCTCGTCGAGCTGACCGAGTACGGCCGCGACCGCGTCTGGGAGGCCTACGGGCCGATGGTCGCCGAGGGACAACGCCTCTTCGGCGGGCATTCCGTCGCCCAGCTCGACGCCCTCACCGATCTGCTCGAGCGCATGACCGCCCTGACCGAGACCCACCGCGACCGCGTCGTCGACACGGACTGACCCCGACACGACGACGGGGCGCAACCTCTCGGTTGCGCCCCGTCGTTGTTCAGCGGGTCAGATCACCCGGCCGTCGTCGAACTACTCGGCGGCCTTGGTCAGCTCGACCGGCGACTCGGGCAGCTCGACGGGCTTCTTCTCACCCTTGAAGGTGAAGGTGGCACCGTCGCCGTCTCCCTCGCCGTCCCAGTTCTCGGCGTCGACCAGCACGATCTGACCGGGGGTCAGCTCGTTGAAGAGGATCTTCTCCGACATCTGGTCCTCGATCTCGCGCTGGATCGTGCGACGCAGCGGACGCGCACCGAGCACCGGGTCGAAGCCGCGCTTGGCGAGCAGGCTCTTCGCCTTGTCGGTGACCTCGAGGGCCATGTCCTTGTTCTTCAGCGCGGTCTCCACACGGTTCAGCATGAGATCGACCATCGAGATGATCTCGTCCTTGGTGAGCTGGTGGAAGACGACGATGTCGTCGATGCGGTTGAGGAACTCGGGCCGGAAGTGCTTCTTCAGCTCGTCGTTGACCTTCTGCTTCATCCGCTCGTAGTTCGACCCCGTGCCGTCACCGGAGCTGAAGCCCAGGCCGACGGCCTTCGAGATGTCGGACGTACCGAGGTTCGAGGTGAAGATCAGCACGGTGTTCTTGAAGTCGACCGTGCGGCCCTGACCGTCGGTGAGACGGCCGTCCTCGAGGACCTGCAACAGGGTGTTGTAGATCTCCGAGTGCGCCTTCTCGATCTCGTCGAAGAGCACCACCGAGAACGGCTTGCGGCGCACCTTCTCGGTGAGCTGGCCGCCCTCCTCGTAACCCACGTACCCGGGAGGGGCACCGAAGAGCCGCGAGGCCGTGAAGCGGTCGTGGAACTCGCCCATGTCGATCTGGATGAGCGCGTCGTCCTCGCCGAACAGGAAGTTGGCCAGCGCCTTCGACAGCTCCGTCTTACCGACACCGGACGGGCCGGCGAAGATGAACGAGCCCGACGGACGCTTGGGGTCCTTCAGACCGGCGCGGGTACGACGGATCGCCTTCGACACGGCCTTGACCGCCTCGACCTGGCCGATGATCCGCTTGTGCAGCTCGTCCTCCATGCGGAGCAGACGGGTGGTCTCCTCCTCGGTGAGCTTGAACACCGGGATGCCGGTCCAGTTGCCCAGGACCTCGGCGATCTGCTCGTCGTCGACCTCGGCCACGACATCCATGTCGCCCGAACGCCACTGCTTCTCCCGCTCTGCGCGCTCGGCGACGAGCTGCTTCTCCTTGTCGCGGAGATTGGCGGCCTTCTCGAAGTCCTGCGCGTCGATCGCGGACTCCTTCTCCTTGCGCGCGCCGGCGATCTTCTCGTCGAACTCGCGCAGGTCCGGCGGCGCCGTCATCCGACGGATGCGCATGCGCGCGCCCGCCTCGTCGATGAGGTCGATCGCCTTGTCCGGGAGGAAGCGGTCGTTGATGTAGCGGTCGGCCAACGACGCGGCCGCGACGAGCGCACCGTCGGTGATTGACACCCGGTGGTGGCTCTCGTACCGGTCGCGCAGACCCTTGAGGATCTCGATGGTGTGCTCGACCGAGGGCTCGCCGACCTGGACCGGCTGGAAACGACGCTCGAGGGCGGCGTCCTTCTCGATGTACTTGCGGTACTCGTCGAGCGTGGTCGCACCGATGGTCTGCAGCTCACCGCGGGCCAGCTTCGGCTTCAGGATCGACGCGGCGTCGATCGCGCCCTCGGCGGCACCCGCGCCGACGAGCGTGTGCAGCTCGTCGATGAACAGGATGATGTCGCCGCGGGTGTTGATCTCCTTGAGGACCTTCTTCAGGCGTTCCTCGAAGTCACCGCGGTAGCGGCTGCCGGCCACCAGCGACCCGAGGTCGAGGGTGTACAGCTGCTTGTCCTTCAGCGTCTCCGGCACGTTGCCGTTGACGATGGCCTGCGCGAGACCCTCGACGACGGCGGTCTTGCCGACGCCGGGCTCACCGATCAGGACCGGGTTGTTCTTGGTGCGTCGCGAGAGCACCTGCATGACCCGCTCGATCTCCTTCTCGCGCCCGATGACCGGGTCGAGCTTGGCGTCGGCGGCGGCCGCGGTGAGGTTGCGACCGAACTGGTCGAGCACGAGCGAGGTCGACGGCGTGCCGGACTCGCTGCTGCGACCGCCGGTGCCCGCCTCCTGCGGCTCCTTGCCCTGGTAGCCCGAGAGCAGCTGGATGACCTGCTGGCGGACCCGGTTGAGGTCGGCGCCGAGCTTCACCAGCACCTGGGCGGCGACGCCCTCACCCTCGCGGATGAGGCCGAGCAGGATGTGCTCGGTGCCGATGTAGTTGTGGCCGAGCTGCAGCGCCTCGCGCAGCGACAGCTCGAGGACCTTCTTGGCGCGCGGGGTGAAGGGGATGTGGCCCGACGGTGCCTGCTGGCCCTGGCCGATGATCTCCTCGACCTGGCTGCGGACACCCTCCAGCGAGATGCCGAGCGACTCGAGCGACTTGGCCGCCACGCCCTCGCCCTCGTGGATCAGGCCCAGGAGGATGTGCTCGGTACCGATGTAGTTGTGGTTGAGCATCCGCGCCTCTTCCTGGGCGAGGACGACAACCCGGCGAGCGCGGTCGGTGAACCGTTCGAACATTGTTCTCCCTTACGACGTGTATGGCTCCCGACGCGGACGTCGGGGGAAGCCGTGTGGCGCGCGATCGCGGGAAGCGTGTGGATACACGTCACCTGCGTCGACGCCCTGCGACCCACTGTAGTGGCCGCGATCCGACGACACCGGGGTTGTGCTGTCGTCGGTCGGGGCGCAACCCCGACAAGTCCGTCAACGACGCAGGTGAACGGCCACATCCCGGGCCGAGTACGCCGTCAGCGAACGGTTCGTCGCACCCCCGGGCGGCGCGGTGGACAGCACATTGCCAGGAACAGGTCGTATCGTCAGCAGTCGCGATGGTGCTCCCCCGGCCGCGCACGACCGACTCGTCGTCGCGCACTCCCGCCCCGGACACACCGGTCCCGCCGACCGAAACGGACGAAACGGCCTTCACCCCGCCGCAGCCGGTCCGCACGAAGGACAACCACCTCCACCAGATCGACCTCGTCCGCCTGGTGACCTTCGCCGGGGTCATCCTCGACCACGTGATGATGGGGCCCGCGGCCCCGCAGAACTCGTCGACCGTCGGCGGCGTCGAGGTCTTCCTCCGGTACACGCGCTACGGGTTCTTCGCGCTCACCGGGTTCGTGCTCACCTACCAGTACCGGCACCGGGAACTGCAGGTCGCGCCGTTCCTGCGACGACGCTTCAAGTTGATCGGCCTGCCGTTCGTCGTGTGGAGCATCTTCTACTGGCTCTACGGGCACTATCTCGGCGGCGGGTGGACGAACATCGCCGACACGGTGCGCAGCGCGCACGACGCCGCGCTCGCGGGCAAGAGCCTCGCCTACGACCTGATCACCGGCACGGCCTGGTACCACCTGTACTTCCTGTCGGTGAGCATGCAGATCTACCTCGTGTTCCCGGTGGCGCTGTGGGTGCTGCGTCGGACGTGGGGCAAGCACCGGTACCTGCTGGCCGCGAGCTTCGCCGTCCACGCCGTCCTGCTGCTGATGATGGTCCGTCCGCAGCACGGGATCTTCACCCACGGCGTCGTCGGGTTGGTGTGGCGTCACCTCGAGGTGACGATCTTCCCGTACCAGTTCTTCATCCTGTCCGGCGCGATCGCGGCGATGCACTTCGAGGCCTTCCAGGCGTTCGCGCGCCGACGGCGTGCACAGGTGTTCGCCGTCGGCCTCGTGGTGGTCGCGGCCACCCTGGGCTACTTCCTCTGGCTCGTCCACCACGGCGAGGAGATGTTCCGCGCGACGAACGTCTTCATGCTGCACAACACGTTCGCCTACGCCGCCATCATCGCGATGCTCTACTGCGTCGGCACGCTGTGGCAGGAACGCCGGACCGCCGGCTCGGTGGCGGCCCGGTTCATGCGGACCGCCGCGGACCGCTCGTTCGGCATCTATCTCGCGCACGCGATCGCGCTCGACGTCGTCCAGCGCTACATCGTCGTCGACCTGCGGACCAACTCGGCGGTCGTGATCGTCGTCGACTACCTCGCGACCGTTGCGATGACGATCCTCATCGTCGAGGCGCTCCGGCGGTCGCCACTGAGCCTGGTCGCCACGGGCCGCAGCATGATCGACCCCGCCGCCCAGACGGTCTCCCGCTCGGCCCCGGCCGGTCTCGTCGCCGTCGTCGCGGGCGTGGCGCTGCGCTACACCGTCGCACCGATCGCCGGGACCGCGATCCTGGGTGCCGGCGTCCTCTTGCTGCTGTCGGCCGCCTGGGTCGTGTGGCGGCGCCGGACGCAGGCGCCCGCGGTCGTCGCCTGAGCGGTGTCGCTCAGCTCGGCGTCGAGACGGGGACGAGCCCGGAGTCGCGGATGGCCTCGAGGGTGAGGTCGGCCATCGCGGCCCGTCCCGCGGCATTGGGGTGGTACGGCGCCGGCGGCGTGAACGGCGACACCCACGGAGACGACGAGCAGACCGTGTGGCCCTCGGCGGCAGCTGCCGCGTCGACGAGGATCGCCCCCGACCGCACCGCCGCCGCACGCGTCGCCGCGGTCAGACGGTCGAAGGTCTGCACCGTCTCGAGGGCCTCGGCGGGGGTCAGCGGGACGCCGGCGCAGACGGTGGCCTCCGGGTCGAGCACGGGGATGTAGTCGACGATCACGACGACGGCGCGCGGTGCACGAGCACGCACCGCGTCCACGACGGCGACCATCGCGTTCTCCAGCGCGGTGTACTCGCCCGGCGTAGACAGCGCCGACGGTCGTTCCGGGTGGCAGTGCCGTGGCCGGTGCGGCTGCCGCGACGGCTGGTTCGCGCAACTCAGATCGGTGAGGCGTGGGATGTAGTGGACGTCGTTGCCGCCCGTGGTGATGGTCACGAGGCCGGTGTCGGCGGTGACCGCGTCGATCTGCGGACGATCGGCCCGGCCGGGCTGCGCCCGTCGCAGGATGTCGGGGATGGTCGACCCGGAGCAGGTGACGTCGGTCAGATCGAGGGACTCGGCGGCCGCGACGCGGCGCGGGTAGTCGTCACCGCCGCGGAGACAGCGACGGTCGACGATGTCGGTCGAGTCCGGTCCCGCCGCATACGAACTCCCGAGCGCCACGTACTGCACCGAGTGCCGTCCGACCGCGACGCTGTCATGCGTCATGGCCTCGTCGTCGGTGGCGGGGGTGTCACCGCGCCACGGCACCGCGAGCGCCACGACCGCCACCACGACGGCGGCGATCACCCCCACGACGGTCAGCCGCCGTCGTCCACGCCTGATACTCACCGAGTCCGTGTACCCCCGGCGGCGACGGGGACGTCGCGGTCCTCGTCGTGGTCGCGACGAGCCTCGACGACGTCGGGGACGGCCGCCTGCACCGTCTCGATCAGTCCGAGGATCGGCACTGCGACCCGATGCCCGAGATCGGTCAGCGAGTACTCGACGCGCGGAGGGATGCTCTGCAGGACCGTGCGCGAGACGAACCCGTCGCGCTCGAGAGCCTGCAACGTCTGCGACAGCATGCGTTCGCTGACGCCGTCGACACGGCGGCGCAGCGCGTTGAAACGGAAGTCACCCTCCGCGAGCGCAGCGATCGCGAGGACGGCCCAGCGGGTCGTCAGACCCTGCAGGATGTCGCGCGAATTGCAGTCGCGCGCGAACACGTCCGCCTCGAGTGAGGGGTCGATCTGGTCCGCGTGCACTCCGAGATCATAGCCGACCAGGTGACGACGCATGCGTTCTAGGTTGCACATGCAGTTTTGTTAGTGCTATTGATTGGTCACCGCGCCGCGCGGGACAACTCGGACCAAGGAGACATCGATGACCACATATGCCGTGACCGGCGCCACAGGACAGCTCGGATCGCAGGCGATCGGTGCACTCCTCGACAGGGGCGTCGCGGCCGGGGACGTCGTCGCCATCGTGCGCGACGCCGGCAAGGCGGCCACCCTGCGTGAACGCGGCGTCGACGTGCGCGTCGCCGACTACGCCGACGGTGCCGCCGTGCGCGCAGCCCTCGAGGGCGTCGACCGACTCCTGCTCGTCTCCGGGTCCGAGGTCGGTTCGCGGGTCCCGCAGCACTCGACGGTGATCGACGCCGCGCGTGACGCGCATGTCGGACTGGTCGCGTACACGAGCATCCTGCGCGCCGACACCAGCGGACTCGCCCTGGCACGGGAGCACGCGGAGACCGAGAAGAAGCTGGCGGGCTCCGGCCTCGACCACATCCTGCTGCGCAACGGGTGGTACTCGGAGAACTACGTCGCCGCACTGCAGCCGACCCTCGACGCCGGTGTCCTCTACGGCGCAGCCGGCGACGGCCGCGTCGCACCCGCCGCACGTGCGGACTACGCGATCGCCGCCGCGGCCGCCCTGCTCGACGGCACGCCCCGCGTCTACGAACTCGCCGGAGCCGAGCGCCTCACCTACGCCGACATCGCCGGGATCCTCGCCGAGGTGTCGGGAAAGCCCGTTCGCTATCAGGACCTGCCGCAGTCCGACTACGCCGCGGCGCTGGCGGCCAATGGCGTGCCCGCCCCGATGAACGAGGTCCTCGCCGACTCCGACGCCGGCATCGCCCGCGGCGAGCTGGACGGCGATGCAACGGATCTCGCCGGGCTGGTCGGTGACCTCACCGAATTCCGCGACGTGGTCCGCACCGCCCTCTGACGTGACCTACCCGGCCGCGAACGAGTCGACGAGACGGTCGAGGACGACCAGCATCTCGGCCCGTGCGCGGTCGGGGTCGTCGGAGGCGGCGACGTAGAGCGCGGCCTCGTCGATGGCCGCGATGGCCACGTGGGCCAGGGGCCGCGTCGGCTGATCCTCGATGGCGCCGGTGGCGACAGCAGCCTGCAGGAGTCCCTCCACCAGTGCCATGCCGAACTGCTCGCCGCGGGCGCGCCATTCTTTCCAGCCCAGCACCGACGGCGCCTCGACGAGCACGATCATCTGGGCGACCGGGTCGACGAACGCCTCGAGGAAGACCCGGCAGCCCAGACGCATCGCGGCGAGCGGGTCGGTCTCGCCGGACGCGGCGACGCCCACGGCGATCCCCTCGGTGATCTCGCCCTCGACCTCGTCGAAGACGGCGAGGAACAGACCCTTCTTGTCCCCGAAGTGGTGATAGAGCGCGCCTCGCGTCACGCCCGCGGCGTCGACGATCGCCTGGGTCGGGACCTCGGCGAACGGGGCGGCCCCGAACAGGGGTCGCGCCGCGGCCAGCAACGCACTGCGGGTGGCGGCGTTGCGCTCGGACTGGCTGCGCCGACGCGGCCGATCGTTGACTTCCATACCGGCTGTATGTAACTTTCATGCAAGCTGTTTGTATGTTTCTTCCGACGACGAGAGCGTATCCGACATGGCCGATCACCCCGCCCCCGCACAGTTCGCGTCGGACCTCGGTCCGATCCCCTATCGCGTCGTTGGGCCCGACGACGCCGCGGCGCCGACCGCAGTGTTCGTCCACGGGGTCCTCGCCGACGGCCGACTGTGGTCGCCCGTCGTCGAGCGGTTGGCGGACCGCGGGGTGCGTTGCGTCGTCCCGACCCTCCCGCTGGGCGCGCACACACTGCCGATGAGCCCCGGTGCGCGACTGTCGCCGAGATCGGTCGCCGACGCCCTCGCCGATCTGCTGGCACACCTCGACCTGCGCGACGTGACGCTCGTCGGGAACGACACCGGCGGCGCGATCTGTCAGTTCCTCCTCGCCGCGCACCCGGATCGCATCGGGCGGGTGGTGTTCACGAACTGCGACGCGTTCGACGTCTTCCCGCCGTCGCCGTTCCGTCAGGTGTTCGCCCTGCTCCGGCGGCCGGCGATCCTGCGGGCAATGATCCCGACGATGCGTCTGCGCGCCCTGCGCCACAGTCCGCTCGGCTACGGGCTCCTCGTCCACCGGGCCGACGCCGCGCTGACCCGCTCGTGGATCGATCCACTGCTCACCGACGCCGACGTCCGCCGCGACCTGGTCACGTTCCTGTCCGCCATCCGCCCCGCCGACCTCGACGCGATCACGCGGTCACTGTCGTCGTTCGACCGTCCCGTGGCGCTGGCGTGGGGATCGGACGACCGGTGCTTCACGCCCGACCTCGGCCGACGGCTGGCCGCGGTGTTCCCCGACGCGGTGGTCACCGTCGTGCCCGGCGCGCGGACGTTCGTCCCCCTGGACGCCCCCGACGCCGTCGCCGACGCCGTGCTCGCCGTCGCGGACCGCTCCGAGGCCCCGTCCTGAGAACCGTTGCGCCGACGGCATTCACCCCTCGCGGGTGACGACCAGGCCGAGGACGACCACAGCGAACGCTGCCGTGTGGAGGGCGGTGCGGACCAGGTTCCACGCCACCCACGACGACTCGAACGCCGCTCGCGCGCCGGCGGGGTCGACGAGACCGGCCGACGCGAGCCGATCGTTGAGGGGGACGTTCGCCACCACGGTGACGACCACACCGACAAGGGTGAGGATCGCCGCGGCGAGCATCCACGGACCGAGGCGATCGGACCGCAGCATCCACCAGGCGGCGACCGCCAGGACGAGTCCACCGACGAAGAGCGCCAGGAACACCGGGTTCATGATCGCGACGTTGATGCGCTGCATCGCGACGACGAGGGTGCGGTCGTCGGCGCGGCGCAGGCCCGGCATGACGGAGTAGGCGAACGCCGCGAACAACCCGGCCATCAGGCCGGAGCAGAGCACCGAGGCGACGAGCAGGAGCGTGCGGGTGATGGTCATGCCACCAGCACACCGCGTTCGATCGAGACGATCCATGGCCTGAACGCTCGGATGCATGTTCAATCGTCTCGTGGACCTCATCCAGTCGATGCTCGACGGGCCTCGCGCGAGCGGCGCGTTCGTGCTGCGGATCGCGATGGCGTCACCGTGGGCGCTGCGCATCGAGGACCACGCGCCGCTCGCGCTCGTCGCGGTCGTCCGGGGTGATCTGGTGGTGACCTTCGACGACGGCGAGACGACGACGGCGGGTGCCGGCGATGTCGTCCTGATCCGCGGCCCGGAACCGTACGTGGTGGCCGATCGCGCCGATCGTGACATCACGGCCGTCGTCGATGCCGACGGCGAGTGCCACACGCTGACCGGTGAACCGCTGGACGGTCACATGTCGCTCGGGGTGCGCACCTGGGGCAACGCCGCCGACGTCGACTCCGGCGACGCGGTGATGCTGCTGGCGACGTACACGATGTCCGGCGAGGTGGGTGACGCTGTCACACAAGCGCTCTCGCGGGTCACTGTGATCGCGCAGGACGACGACCCGCTCCGGCGACTCTTCGCGGCGGAGCTCGGCCGCGATGCACCCGGCCAGGGCGCCATCCTCGATCGCCTGGCGGATCTGTTGCTCGTCACGGGCCTCCGGTCGTGGTTGTCGCAGCCGCACCACACGGCCCCGCGCTGGCTCGTCGCGCCGTCGGATCCGGTGGTCGCCCATGCGATGCGCCTGCTGCACAACAACATCGATCGCGCATGGACGGTCGCGAGTCTGGCCCGCGAGGTCGGTCTGTCCCGCGCGACCCTGGCCCGCCGGTTCACCGAGGCGGTCGGCGAGGCCCCCATGCGCCACCTCACCCGACGCCGGCTGTCGGTCGCGGCCGATCTGGTGGCCGGCACCGATCGCACGCTGGACTCGATCGCCGCAGAGGTCGGCTACAGCGGCGCGTTCGCCCTGAGTGCTGCGTTCACCCGCGAGCGCGGAGTCAGCCCGAGCGCCCACCGTCGGGCGGGGTGATCACCGTCAGTGCAGCACCGACAGCACGTTGCCCGACGGGTCGGTGAACCAGGCGATGTCGGGGCCCATGCCCGCGGAGCGCCCGCGCATGATGCCCTTCTCGTCGCACGGCATCCCGTCGTACCGGAGCAGCTCGACGCCCTTCGCCGCCAGATCCGCGACAGCGACATCGATGTCGGCGACGGGGAGGTTCAGGACGGTGAAGCCGGCGGGTTCGTGATCCGGCTTGGGGTACACGATCACCCGTGTCCGGCGGTCGAGGTGCAGTGTCAGCAGGCCCATCTCGTTGCGGTCGGCGCGCACCCCGAGGACGCGCGAGTAGAAGTCGGCCGCCGCGTCGACGTCGCGGACGGCGAACCCGCTGAACGGCGTCATCGACGCCTGCATGGCCTCCTGTTCCATCGCGTCGGACAGACGGATGATCTGGACGAGGTTGCCGTCGGGGTCGATCGCCGTCGCGAACATGTTCCCGCCCCGCTCCTCGGCCGGTGCATGCCAGCCGAGTCCCTGCGCGTCGACCCGCGCGGCGGTCGCGGGCACGTCGTCGACCTCCACGTTCAGGATCACCCGCGCGGGTTCCTGCGCCCGGCCGGAGACGTCGTCGCGGGAGTCGATCATGAGGTAGAAGCCGTCGAGGTCGACGACCTGGTACCCGCTGCCGTTCCCCACCTGCTCGACGGACGCGTCGAACACCGCCGCGTACCAGTCACACAGACGGGCGGGGTCGTCGCTGGAGAGCAGGGCGCTGAACACGGTTCCGGTGGCCATGTCGGTACTGACCCGTGCCGGGCCCGGAACTCATCGGCGACGGATCAACCCGGTAGCCCCGGGGCGACGGGCACACACGGCACGGGCACCGGGTGCGCCGGATCGAGCGCGTTCCGCACGATCGCGACCGTCCTCGGCGACGCCACCAGCGACAGGTGGTCGGAGTGATCGGCCGCGCAGGTGTCCTGCACGACGATGTTGCGGGTGCGCGGACCCGGGACGAGGCCGTCGGTCCACGGCTCGACGATGCCGTCGTACCGGGTGAGCACGTTCGTGTAGTCGATGCCCGGTGAGTAGGGGCTGCCGCCGGCGTTGATCGCGCGCATGAACGACGAGCCGTAGTCCTCCTCGTTGCACTCGGGGTACGGCCAGACGCTCGCCGGGAGACCGACCGCGCGGATCGCCGCGACCGCGTCGTCACATCCCGACGAGTTCTGGCCCTTCCAGTACGGCGCCAACGAGACGTACTTGTCGACGACGGCCGCACCGCCGCGGTAGCGCACCCAGTACTGCGGCATCAGGGTGCCTTCCGAGTGGCCGACGATGTCGACCTTCGCGGCGCCGGTCGCCGCGCGCACCCGATCGACGAAGGCGCCGAGCTGGCGTGAGCTGTCGACCATGCTGATCAGGCCGCCGAGTCCCGAGATCGGGTACGGCGAACCCGGGAGGATGCCGTAGGTGAGGGCGAAGACGCAGTACCCGGCGTTCGCCAGCGCCGGGGCGACGGTCGCCCAGTTGGTCTGCCGGTTGCCGCCGGTGCCGTGGACGAGGACCACCGGGTCGGGATGCGCGGCGGTCGGGCGGCAGGAGAAGTCGTTGCTGCCCGGCGCGGATCCGCCCGGGTGCGCCAGCTCCGCGCGGGCCCCGGCGAAGAAGTCGTAGGGCACCGGCAGCGGGGTCCGCGCCGAGGCGGGTCCGGCGACGGCGACCGCCGCCACCAGGGCGCAGACCACGACGATCAGCCGGTGGGCGAGACGAGCGTGCACGGCAGTCCTCTTTCCGTCATGGCGCGGTGCACACATCGCCCGCGGTGCGGCGTGACCCACGGATCCCATGGTCACACGAACGTCAGGTCGCGGCGTCGAATCGTCGACGAGCGCGGTCGATCTCCTCCATGTGGGCGTCGGCCCACTCGAGGAGGACGTCCACCGGATGTCTCAGCGTCTTGCCCAGCGGCGTGATCCGGTACTCGACGGCGACCGGCCGCGAACTGAGGAGCACACGCTCGACGATCCCGTTGCGTTCGAGTCGGCGCAGGGTCCCGGTCAGTGACTTCTGGGTCACGTCGGGGATGGCGCGGCGCAGGTCGTTGAACCGACTGGGTCGTTCACAGAGCACGTCCAGGACGTGCAGCGACCACTTGTCGAGCACGTGATCGAGCAACTCTCGGTGCGGTGCGCTGATGGTGAGAGGGTCGTGATCGGCGGTATCCGGCATGAAACCTGGTCTCGTTGAAGTGTCCTGGGGCAACCAAGTATCACAGGGATACCGCATTCCGCACCCCGAGGAGATGGACATGACCGCGACGTACTCGAGCCCCGACGACCTGGCGCACCCCGTTCCCTACCACCACGTGGCAGTGGGGACGGGTTCCCGGCACATCCACGTCGCCGGGCAGATCGGCCGATCGGGCGCCGGGACGCCGATGGCACCCGACGACCTCACCGCGCAGGTCGCCCAGGCCCTGCGCAACGTCCACGCCGGGTTGCGCGACGCCGGCGCCTCCTTCGCCGACGTCGTCCGCCTGACCTTCTACGTCGTCGACTGGACGGCGGACCGAATGGACGCCTTCATGGCTGGGATCGCCGATGTGGCCGCGGAGATCGACCTGCCGTCACCCATTCCGCCCGCGTCGCTCATCGGGGTGTCGGTGCTGTTCGAGCCCGGCGTGCTGGTCGAGGTCGAGGCGACGGCCGTCGCCGACTGACGCGTCACCCCACTCCGAGGAGTTCCACTGTCGACCGACGGAAAAGCGTGTCCGGCGACGACGATGTGGTCGTGAGCGATGGACCCGGTCCCGAGGCGGTGCTGGCTGTGTACGACGAGGCCCTTCCCGCCGTCTACGGCTACGTGGTGCGCCGCTGCGGTGATCGCGCTGTCGCCGAGGACGTCACGTCCGAGACGTTCCTCGCCGCGATGGACACCATGCGGCGACCCGATCCGCCCACGCCGACCGTCGCGTGGCTCATCGGCGTGGCCCGCCACAAGCTGGCCGACCACTGGCGGCGTCAGGCGCGGACGCCGGAACCGGTCGAGCACACCCCGGATCCGGGGCGCGACGACTGGGACGTCGAGCTCGACCGGCTCGTCGCGGAGTACACCCTCGCGCGGTGCACGCCACTGCACCGCGCCGTCCTGACGCTGCGCTATGTCGACGACTGCACGGTCGCGCAGTGCGCCGAGGCGTTGGGGCGCAGTGTCGCCGCGACCGAGTCGTTGCTGACCCGGGCCAAGCACGAGTTCCGGTCCCGGTATCCGCACGAGAAACAACCGAGCCCCGCGAGAGGAGGTCGGCGATGAGCACCCCCGATCCGCTGACCGTCCTGCGCGCAGACGATCAGCCCATCACCCCCGACGCCACGTTCACCGAGCAGCTTCGTCACCGGCTGCGGCGCGGCGTCGACCTCCCGGAAGGAGTCGACATGACCGTCACCCTCGGCCCCCCCGCGGCGCCCACCCCCGCGGTGGAACGACCCGGCGCCCTGCCCTATCTCGCCGTCGTCGGCGCCGACGCCGCGATCGACTGGTACGTCGAGCACCTCGGGGCACGCCTGCGCGGCACCCCGATCACCATGCCCGACGGTCGGGTCGGTCACGCCGAACTCGAGCTGGGCGGCGGTGCGGTGTACCTCGCCGAGGCGTTCGACGAGATCGGTCTGGCCGCACCCGCTCCCGGCGCCGTGTCGGTGAGCCTGATGCTCGCCGTCGACGACGCCGACGCCGCCGTCGCCGCAGCCGCTGCCGGCGGCGCCACCGTGCAGCGCGAGCCCTACGACGCCCACGGATCACGCACCGGTGTCGTCATCGACCCGTTCGGTCACCGCTGGATGCTGTCCGCACCGCCGCCGACGGGAGCGTCTGCAACCGAGCATGTTCGACCCGGTGACGTCGTGTACCTGTCGCTGTGGTGCCCCGACGCGGGCCGGGCGGCCGCGTTCTACTCGTCGGTGCTGGGCTGGGTGGTCGAGGACGGCCAGGTGACCAACCTGTCGCACCGGCTGGGCATCTCGGAGTCGCCGGACCGTCGGACGATCTTCGCGGTGTACGCCGTCGACGACCGCGACGACGCCCGCCGCGCGACGATCGATGCCGGTGGTCGGGTGCCGCAGAACACCGGGGCACGGCACGGTGCGGTCGACCTCGTCGACGCGCAGGGAGTCGAGTTCGCGGTCACCGTCGCCGATCCGTCGGAGCGGCGCGGCGAGCTGCACCCGTCCGGACACGGAGAGCTCACGTACCTGACGGTCCACACACCCGACAGTGCGACGTACCGCGACTTCTACGGACAGGTCCTCGGGTGGCAGTTCACGCCCGGTCGCATCGACGACGGGTGGGAGGTGGACGACAGCCGACCGCAGATCGGCATCGGCGGTGGCGCCGACACCTCCGAGGCCGTGGCGATGTGGGCTGTCGACGACATCGAGGCCGCGGTCGAGCGGGTCGTCGCGGCGGGCGGTCGGGTGACGGACCCCGTGTCCCGGCAGCCCTATGCGACCACCGCCGAGTGCGTCGACGACCAGGGCATCCGCTTCTGGCTCGCCCAGTACTGAACCGAACCTCCCCGAGCGTGCACCAGATCCCGCCCACCGTGCGGTAGATCCCGTCGACCGTGCATCAGATCCCGTCGAGTGGGTGGCGACGCACGATCGATCGCATCGACTGCACGCTCGGCGAGATGGAGCGCACGCTCGCGGGGATCTGGTGCACGCTCGGGGAGTTGGGGTCAGGCGGTGAGGATGCGGATCGCGTCGGCGAACTGACCGGGGAGTTCCTGGGGCGGGTTGTGACCGCAGGCGAGATCCCGCACCGCGACGAGGTCGGTGAAGTGGGCGTCGTGGTCGGGGCGGCCGTAGAGCGCGGCGACCGTGTCCTCGGTGGGGTCGACCACGACCGTCGGCACCGTGATCACCGGCGCCTCGGCGAGGGCACGTTCGGTGTCCTCGTAGGCCGGGTCACCGTCGACGAGTCCGTAGCGGTGTCGATACGAGTGGACGGACACGTCCACGAAGTCGGGGTTGTCCAAGGCGGCGACGCTCGCCGCGAACTCCGAGTCGCCGAAGCGCCACGTCGGCGACCACTCCGTCCAGAGGATCTGCGCGAACTCCTCCCGATGCTCCGCGAGACCAGCGCGGCCCCGCTCGGAGTGCAGATACCACTGGTACCAGTACCGCTTCTCGAGCCGGGGCGGGACGGGAGTGGTTGCCGCCGAGGCGATGTCCTGGATCAGGTACCCGGACACGCTCACCAACCCGGAGACGAGATCCGGCCAGAGCGCGGCGACCACACACGCCGCGCGCCCACCCCAGTCGTAGCCGACGACGACCGGACGGTCGAGATCGAGCGCCTCGATCACAGCCCGCAGGTCGTGACCGAGCGCGGCCTGCTGTCCCGATCGCAGCGTCACGTCGTCGACGAATCGCGTGCCGCCGTAGCCGCGCAGGTAGGGGACGACGACGTCGTGTCCGGTGTCGACGAGCAACCGGACGACGTCGTCGTATCCCCGGGGACTGTAGGGGAACCCGTGCAGGAGGACGACGCTGCGTCCACCGCGGTCACCGTGGCGTTCCACCGCGACGTCGAGGACACCGGCACGCACCGTCGAGGACTCCATGCCCCGATGATGCCGGACGGACTACTCGTGCAGCGAGATCGCCTGCGTCGGGCACTCGCTGATCGCGCGACGCACCGTGTCCATGTTCGCGTCGACGGCTGAGTCGTCGACCTGCACCTCGCCGGAGTCGGCGAGCTCGAAGACGGTCGGCGCCGCCATCTCGCAGTTCCCCGACGCGCAGCACACGTCGCGGTCGACCGTCACCCGCATGTCGCCTCTCTCAGAGCATCCTGCGCAGCAGTTTGACGGCGCGGTCGCTGTACGGCGGATAGATCAGCGACAGATCGGGTTTCGCCGGCTTGGCCAGCACCGCCTTGCGGTGACTGAGCGCCTCGAAGCCCCACTTGCCGTGGTAGGCACCCATGCCGCTGGCCCCGACGCCGCCGAACGGCAGCTGCGGGATGAGGCAGTGCATGGCGATGTGGTTCACCACCGCCCCGCCGGACGGGATCGAGTCGATCATGCGCTGCGCCAGCGCCTTCGACGACGTGAACACGTAGCTCGCGAGCGGCTTGGGTCGCCCGTTGACGAACGCGATGGCGGCGTCGGGCGAGTCGATCGTGATCACCGGGAGGATCGGACCGAAGATCTCGTTCTCCATCAGCGCGTCACCGGGGTCGGGGTCGAGCACGATCGTCGGTTCGATCCGCACCGCCCCACGGTCGACGCCGCCACCGAGCACGACACGCCCGGTGGTCGCGTCGAGGTAGGACGCCAGCCGCTCGAACTGTCGCTCGTTGACGATCGGAACCGTCGGCTCGGTCTTGTCGGCCCGGAACTGCGCGATCGTCTCGCCGATCTTCGCGACCAGGGTGTCGACCACCGAGGGGTCGGCCAGGACGTAGTCCGGCGCGATGCAGGTCTGGCCCGAGTTCAGCAACTTCGTCCAGGCGATCCGGCGCGCGGCGACGTCGAGATCGGCGTCGGCCGCGACATACACCGGGCTCTTCCCGCCGAGCTCCAGTGTCACCGGGGTGAGCGTCGGGGCGGCCGCGGCCATGATCTTGCGGCCCACCTCTGTGCCTCCGGTGAAGACGGCGTGGTCGAAGCCGAGCGCCAAGAGGTCCTGGGTGACCTGGGCAGCACCCTCCACCACGCGGAACGCCTGCGCGTCGAGGTACCGCGGGACGAGACGCGCCAGCAGCGCCGACGAGGCGGGCGCCATCTCCGAGGGCTTGAGCACGGCGCAGTTGCCGGCGGCGATCGCCGCGACCAGCGGCCCGAGCGTGAGGTAGACCGGGTAGTTCCAGGGGCCGATGACGAGGACGACGCCCAGCGGCTCGTACTGGACCCAGCCGCGTGCAGGCAGCTGCGCGAGCGGCATCGACTGCTTCTGCCGCCTCATCCACTTCTTGAGGTTCTTGCGGGCGAAGGCCGACTCACCCTTCGTCGATGCGACGTCACCCAGCCAGGCGTCGAAACCGGCACGCCCGAGGTCGGCGTCGAGTGCGGCGACGATCTCGTCCTCGCACTCGTCGAGCATCCGCTCGAGGGCAGTGAGCTGCCCGGTCCGCCAGGTGATGTCGCGGGTCACGCCGGTCGCGTGATACCGCCGCAGCTCGGCGAGCAGGCTCGGGTCGACGCGATCGCCCTCGATCGCGGTCGCGTCGGTGGTGGGTGCAGCCATGGTGTTCCTTCTCTCTCGGGCGTCGGCGATGTTCTCGGGTTGCGCGTGACGACCCATCAGGGCTTCGACCCCGTCCACCACATCCTCGCCCATCGACACCTCGCAGTCGGGCAGAATCGGCGTCTCCATAGGACCGGGCAGCACGGCGGGAGGCTCCTGGTCTCGACGGTCGTCGACGTCAGCGAAGGCTGTAGGGCATCGCACGGACGGCGTGGACGAAGTTCCCGACGAGCGGTTCGGGCTCGCCGAGGCGCAGACCCGGCGCACGGGTGATCAACTGTCCGAACAACTCCCGCAACTGCGTCTTCGCCAGGAACGCGCCCATGCAGTAGTGCGGGCCGCCGCCTCCGAAACCGAGGTGCGGGTTCGGCGAGCGGGTCAGGTCGAAGCGGTGCGGGTCGTCGAACACGGTCTCGTCGCGGTTGCCCGACGGATAGAGCAGCAGCACCCACTCCCCCGCGCGGATCTGCTGTCCGGCGAGTTCGGTGTCGGCGAGCGCTGTCCGGCGGAACGTCATCACCGGTGTCGCGAAGCGGACGAACTCCTCGACCGCCGTCGGCATCACGCCGTCGAGGTCGTCGACGAGCAGCTGTCGCTGATCGGGGTTGTCTTGCAACGCCTTCGCGGTGAGGCTGATGGTGTTGCGGGTGGTGTCGTTGCCGGCCACCGAGAGCAGAACGAAGAACGCGGCGATCTCGTCGTCGGTGAGCTGTTCGCCGTCCACCTCGGCCTGCACCAGCGCGGTCATCAGGTCGTCCTCGGGGTGCGATCGCCGCGCGTCGGCGAGATCGAGCGCGAGCCCCAGCAGGGCGACGAGCGACTCGGCGAGGATCTCGCCGGGCTCCCGCCCGTCGGCGACGTCGGGGTCGTTCCAGGACACCATCCCGTCGGCGTGGTGGGCGCCGATCTCCCGCTGCTCGAGCGGGAGCCCCATCATCTCGTAGATGGTCCACATGGGCAGGCGCTTGCTGACCGCGGAGACGAAGTCGCCCTCGGGGTTCTCGAGCAGGTCGTCGACGATCGACACGGCCTGACGGTGGATCTGCTCGGCGATCGCCGCGATCCGGCGCGGCGTGAACGCGGCGCTGACGAGTCGGCGCAACGAGGTGTGCCGCTTGCCGTCCATGGCGAGGAACGACATGGCGGCCTCGAGCATGTCCTCGGGCACCTCCTCGATCATGACGCCCTGACCGGATGTGAACAGCTCGGGATGCTTGCTCACGTAGGTGATGTCGGCGTGACGGGCCACGGCCCACACGCCGGGCTGCTCGGGCAGCATCAGCCCACCCTCGACGGGCGGGTGCCAACTGACGGGCGCCTCGGCGCGCAGGCGGGCGAAGGTGGCCTCCCGCTCGTCGGCCGACGCGGCCCAGAACGACAGCGGCGAGATGGAATCCGGATGGAAGGTCCGGTCGACGGACGGTGCGGTCATGTCGGCCTCCTCAGGCGACGACGAGGTCGTCGCGGCCGTCGGCGCGTAGGCGCTCGACGTAGACGGGGAACAACTTCTTCGACAGCGGCGCCAGCTTGAGCAGCGCGCCGATCTCACCCGAGACGGTGATGCGTTTGCGCGCCATGGCCATCGGCAGGTTGACCTTTCCCTGCCAGTAGGCGTTGCTGACCGCCGACGACATCGCCATGGTCGCGGTGGCCACGGGGGCGTCGGGACCGTCGTCGTGCACGGTGCCCGAGCCGGTGTCGATGACGAGCCGCGCGTCGGGCTCGGTGCACTCGACGGCGAGCACGATCCCCACCGCCGCCAGCCTGGGCCCCAACTCGGGGTCGGCGAACGCCGCCTCGAAGATCCCGCCGATGTAGCGCCGGACCTCCTCTGCCGTCGCGAAACCTGCCGTGTCCGTGGTCGCCACCGATGCCTCCTCCTGGTCACGAACCTCGTCGATCATGACGTGGATCACAGTAACATAAGTCATGTTATGGCTCCCGTGCCCTGATCGACATCCCGTCCCGACCTTCCGTTCGCCCGCACGGCAGCCCTCTAGGCTGGGCACATGCCGGCGACGACGACGCGACACGCCTACCTCGAGACGGGCTTGTCGGTTCTGGCCGATCTCGGGTATGGCGGCCTCAAGCTGGCCGAGGTGTGTCGCCGGCTCGGGGTGACGTCGGGGTCCTTCTATCACTTCTTCGCGAACTGGGGCACGTACACGACCGAGCTCATCGGCCACTGGGAGAGCGAGAGCAACACCGCGCTGATCCGCCACGTCCGCGCCGAGGCCGACCCCCGTCGACGCATCGACATCCTGCGCGGGATCGCGCTGTCGTTGCCGTACCACGCGGAGGCGGCCATCCGGACCTGGAGCAGCCTCGACCCGGATGTGCGGGAGGTCCAACAGCGGGTCGACGCGGCGCGGTACGAGGTGCTCGTCGAGTCGGCCGAGGCCATCATGGGCGACCGCCGGGGTGCGGAGCTCTTCGCCAAGTGGGCGATGTACCTGCTTGCCGGCTACGAGCAGATCACGCTCCCCGACGATCCCGAGGCCCTCGCCTGGCTGTTCACCCAGGCGGAGAGATTCCTCATCGGCCAGACCGACGCACCGTCGTAGAGCGCCGCGTCAGGCCGGAGCCAGGAACGCTTGCAGCGCAGCGGAATAGCTCGCCACGTCGGAGGCGCCCATCACCTCACGAGCGCTGTGCATGGCCAGCTGCGGGGCCCCGACGTCCACGGTGGACAGTCCGGTCCGTGTCGCGGTGATGGGTCCGATGGTCGACCCGCAGGGCAGATCGGCCCGGTGGACGTACCGCTGGAGCGGCACCCCGGCGTCGGCGCATGCCATCGCGAAGACGGCCTCCCCGGTCGCGTCGCTCGCGTAGCGGAGGTTCTGGTTCACCTTGAGCACCGGGCCACCGTTGACCGCGATGGTGTGCGACGGCTCGTGACGCTCGGGATAGTTCGGATGCGTGGCGTGCGCCATGTCACCGGAGGCACAGACGCTTCCGGCCATCGTGGCGAGGAACGCGTCGCGATCGCCACCTCGCGCCAGGACGATCCGCTCGAGCACGGTGATGAGGAAGTCCGATGCCGCACCACGATCCGAGTTGCTGCCGACCTCCTCGTGGTCGAAGAGGGCCAGCACCCGGATGGCGTCCGAGGGGCGATCGACCGCGTCGAGCAACGCCCGCAGACCCGCGTAACAGGTCCCCTGGTTGTCCAGACGCGGAGCGCTCACCAGGTCGCCGGCAGCCCCGACCACCGCGCTCGGCGCGAGGTCGTGGGTCATCAGTTCCCAGCCGACGACGTCGTCGGCCGCGACTCCGGCGCGCTCGGCGACGGCGTCGAGGAAGCCGATCCCACCGGGAACGCCCCAGAGCGCGTTGACGTGTCGCTGCGGGTCGAGGGACACGCCCTTGCGGTCCTCGGACAGATGGATCGCCAGCTGCGGCACCCGCAGAATCGGGTCGTCGATTCGCACCAGGACCTGACGGACACCGCCCTCACCCCGCAGGGCCAGACGCCCGGACACCCCGAGGTCGCGATCCAGCCAGGAGTTCAGCCACGCTCCGCCGTACGGCTCGAGGCCGACCATCGCCAGCCCGGCCGAGATGTACTCGGGGTGCTGCTTCACCCGCAGGTTGGGACTGTCGGTGTGGCCGCCCACGATGCGGAAGAGCGAGGAATCCACTCCCCTTGCGTCCCAAGCGATCACCGATCCGCCCCGGACGACGAAGAACCTGCCCTCGGACGCGAGTCCCGCGTTCGCCCATCCGTCGGTCTCGCGCAGCTCGGTCCAGCCCGCCGCGCGCAGCGTGTCGGCCACGGTCGCGCAGACGTGGAACGGCGACGGCGACGCGTCGACGAACCGACAGAGCCCGGTCGCGTCGGCTGTGCTGGTGATCATGGTCAGGCGGTGGCGAGGACGGCGTCGAGCGCGGAGTAGAAGAGCCCGAGACCGTCGTCGCTGGGACCGGTGAGCGGCTCGGTCGCGTGCTCGGGATGCGGCATGAGACCGACGATCCGCTTGTCCGCACTGGCGATCCCTGCGATCGCGTTGAGCGACCCGTTCGGGTTGTCACCGGCGTAGCGGAACACGACGCGTCCCTCGCCCTCGAGCTCGGCGAGCACCTCGTCGGAGGCGACGTAGCGGCCCTCGCCGGACTTCAGCGGGATGAGGATCTCCGCGCCGGGCTCGAACCGGCTGCTCCACGCGGTGTCCGTGGCGACCACCTCGAGCCACTGGTCACGGCAGACGAAGTGCAGACCCACGTTGCGGGTGAGCGCACCCGGCAGCAACCCGGCCTCGCAGAGGACCTGGAATCCGTTGCAGATCCCCAGGATCGGGGTCCCGCGGGTGGCCGCCTGCACGACGGCGCCCATCATCGGCGCGAACCGCGCGATGGCCCCGGCCCGCAGGTAGTCGCCGTAGGAGAAGCCACCGGGGACGATCACGGCGTCGACACCCTGCAGGTCCGCGTCGGCGTGCCACAGCTCGACCGGCTCGGCTCCTGCGAGGCGGACCGCCCGGGTGGCGTCGACGTCGTCGAGTGTGCCGGGGAAGGTGATGACACCGACGCGGGCGGTCACGAGTCGACCCGGCTGACGGTGAATTCCTCGATGACGGTGTTGGCCAACAACTCCGCGGCGATGCGCTCCAGGGTCACGTCGTCGACGTCGCCGTCGAGGTCGAGTTCGAAACGCTTGCCCTGCCGCACGTCGGCGATCCCGGAGAACCCGAGGCGGCCCAGCGCCCCGACGATCGCCTGCCCCTGCGGGTCGAGGATCTCCGCCTTGGGCATCACGTCGACCACAACACGCGCCATGGACACACTCCCGTTCGTCGCTGTCACTCGTGGTCCCGGAGGTCGCCGGACGGCGTCGTCGCACGTCGTGGCCCGCCGGGGATCAGCGGTCACTCTACCGGCCGACGGGTCTCGACCCGCGCCGCGGCCGTGGGCTCAGGCGGCGGTGTGACCTGCGCGGCTCGGGGTCAGCTCGCGATACGTGGCCGGCGTCAGCGCGTGGTGGCGGGTGAGGCCGACGCAGTCGAGCAGGGTCTGCCGGGCCAGGGGCGTCGCGAGGTGCTTGCCGGCGATCGAGAGTCGGACGTGACCGCCGCGGCGAGCGGTGCGGTTGGTCGCCGCGACCACCATGCGGCACCACCAGGGGTCGACGCGGAACCCGTCCCCGAATCCGAGCACCCGGGCGCGGGTGGTGGAGCCGGTCGTCAGGTCGTCCCAGCCGGTGAAACCGAGGTTCACCCGGAAGCCGGCGCGGGGCAATGCCGCCAGCGCACCCGGGGACGAGGTCCAGCGTGGCGCGGCGAACAGCCGTGTGCGCAGGCCGCACGTCTCGAGCACGCGGTCCGCCGCGGCCAGTCGGAGTGCTGCTTCGTGCGCGTCGATGACCGCGAACTCCGCCCGCCGACGCTTCGTCGGTGCCTGGTCGTAGCCGTGGAGGACCACCGCGTCGGCACCGGACCGGCGCTCCCGCAGCCAGTCGACGGTCTCCGGGTCCTCGTGCAGCCGATACCCGTGCTTCAGGCGCGGAGACACCAGCAGCGAGACGGGGACGTCATGGACGGCGAGGTCGTCGGCGAGGGCGCGCACGTCGTCGAGGGTCTCGGCGCGAATCCCCGAGATGGAGACATACAGTCGACCAGCCATGCCATCGAGTGTGATCGCTGCAGGTGAGGCGACGGTGGCGACGACGTGTACGCGGGTCGAACTGCGTGCGTCAGTGGGTGAGGACTCCCTCGATCGCCTCGATGACCTCGGGTGCATCCGGCTCGGTCCGCGGGCGGAAGCGGCGGACGACGGCGCCGTCGGCGTCGACGAGGAACTTCTCGAAGTTCCACTGCACGTCACCGGCCTCGCCGTCGGCGTCGGGGGTCTTGGTCAGCTCGGCGTAGAGGGGGTGACGGTTCTCGCCGTTGACCTCGGTCTTCTCCATCAGCGGGAAGGTGACGCCGTAGGTCGTCGAACAGAAGGTCTCGATCTCCTCGGCCGTGCCCGGCTCCTGACCCATGAACTGGTTGCACGGGACGCCGACGACCGTGAGTCCACGGTCGCGGTAGTCCTCGGCGATCTTCTCCAGCGCCGTGTACTGCGGCGTGAGGCCACACTTGCTCGCCACGTTGACGACGAGGACTGGGCCGTCGAACTGCCCGAGGCTGGCCTCCTCGCCGCGCAGGGTCGTCACGGGGATGTCGTTGATGCCGGTCATGGCGACGAGCGTAACCACGCATACGGCGGGTGAACAGTGCCGCTGCGGTGACCGCGATCTCACCGGCTCGGATGCGTGACCGACGGCACAGTCACTTGCGGTGGCGTCGATAGTTGCGCGCGAGTTACCTTTTCTCGGTGCGTGAACAGACCGTGGACGAGGTGACGACCGAGGCGACGTTCGACGTGCTCACCGAGTTCCTCAGCCGTCTCCTCACGACCGCCGAGGTCGACGCGATCGACGGGCTCGCCACCAGCGACATCTCCTTCGCCCATTTCCGGACGTTGATGGTGCTGGCGGGTCGGGCACGGGCGCTCTCGCTCAACGAGCTCAGCGAGGTCCTGCACCTCTCGCTCGCCGCGACGGGCCGCAACGTCGACAAGCTGGTCGGCCTCGGATTGGTCGACCGTCGTGAGGACCCCGCGGACCGCCGGGTCAAGCGGGTGACGCTCACGGACGAGGGTCATCACCGCGTCACCGAACATCTCGACCGCAAGGAGGACGAGTTCCGGAATTTCCTGGACCGTCTGCCCGCTGCACTGCGCGACGACCTCCACCAGGTCCTGCACTCGATAGTCACCGGGGACTATCTCGCCGATCCCGATCCGGTGTTCGCACACCGACGTCAGAAAGCGACACGATGACAACCACCCAAGCCCCGTCGACGCCCGCCGCCGACTCGGCGCCCGGCCTCGACGCCCGCACTCTGAAGATCGCGGCCGTCGTCGTGCTGGGCGCGATCATGTCCATCCTGGACACCACCGTCGTGGCCGTCGCGCAGACCACGTTCCAGCAGGTGTTCTCCACGTCCGCGGCCAACGCGGCATGGACGGCGACCGGCTACACCCTGGCCCTGGCCGCCGTCATCCCGCTCTCCAGCTGGGCGACGGCGCGGTTCGGGACGAAGAACGTCTACCTGATGTCGCTGGTGCTGTTCGTGATCGGCTCCGTGCTCTGCGCCTTCGCGTGGAACATCGGTTCGCTGGTCGCCTTCCGCATGCTGCAGGGCGCGGGCGGCGGCATGCTGATGCCCGTCGGCATGATGATCCTGACCCGCGCGGCGGGGCCGGAGCGTGTCGGTTCGATCATGGCCGTGCTCGGCATCCCGATGCTGCTGGGACCGATCGCCGGCCCCATCCTCGGTGGCGTGCTCATCGAGTACGTCTCCTGGCACTGGATCTTCCTCATCAACGTGCCGATCGGCATCCTCGCCATCGTGTACTCGGCGTTCATCCTGGACGGTGGCGAGGAGAAGTCGTCGCCTGCCTTCGACTTCGTCGGACTGCTGCTCCTGTCACCGGGTCTCGCGGTGTTCCTGTTCGGCGTCTCGTCGTCGAACGAGGCCGGCACGTTCCTCGCCGCCAAGGTGCTGATCCCGATGGCGATCGGCGCGATCCTGATCGCGGCGTTCATCGCACACGCACTGCGCGGGAAGAAGCCGCTCCTCGATCTGCGGCTCTTCAAGAACCGGACGCTCAGCATCACGATGGTGACGTTCACGCTGTTCCTGATCGCGTTCTTCGGTGCGACGCTGATGTTCCCGCAGTACTTCATCGGTGTCCGCGGTGAGTCCACGCTCATGGCCGGTCTGCTGGTCGCCCCGCAGGGCATCGGCGCGATGATCACGATGCCGATCGCCGGGCGGATGACCGACAAGATCGGTCCCGGCAAGTTCGTGCTGACGGGCCTGGTGCTCATCGCCGTCGGCCTCGGTGTGTTCATGTTCCTGGGTGCCGGCACCTCGTACTGGCTGCTGGGCGCGGGGCTGTTCGTCCAGGGTCTCGGCATGGGCATGACGATGATGCCGATGATGTCCGCCGCCCTCGCCACGCTCAAGCCGGAGAACGTGGCCGACGGTTCCACGCTGGTGAACGTGGTCCAGCAGACCGCCGCCTCGATCGGCACCGCCGTCATCTCGGTGATCCTCGCCAGCAACCTGACCTCGCTCGCACAGCCGACCCCGTCGGCCGCAGCGGGTGCCTTCGGCGACACCTTCATCGTCGCGGTGGTGCTGGTGGCGATCTGCCTGATCCCGGCGTTCTTCCTGCCGCGCAAGAAGATCGCCGTCGCCACCCCGAACGGCGAACCCGCCGCCCCGGTGATGATGCACTGACACAGCACGATCCACGAACGGCCCTCGGCATCAGCCGGGGGCCGTTCGTCGTCGACACGAGCCCCCACACCACCCGTCGAGTGGGCGGCTGGAGGCGTCGAGTGGGCGGCCGGAGGCGTCGAGTGGGCGGCCGGAGGCGTCGAGTGGGCGGCTGGAGAGGTCGAGTGGGCGGCTGGAGAGGTCGACTGGGCAGATGGACGCCGAGTGGAACCGGATCGCCGTTCGCCGCGTCCCATGAACGTGACCAACCCCTCCGAGGCGCAGTCGTCGCGACCCCAGATCGTCCGCACCGACAGGGCCGACGACGACGTCCGACGAGACTTCCGGCGGCTGCACCGAGGCGTCTACGTCGACTCGGGAACGACGCTGACGACAACCGACCGCATACGAGCAGCCTGGATGAGCGCAGGGTCCGGGTCTGTCGTCGCGGGGCTGAGTGCACAGTTCCTCCACGGCGTCCGCTACCCCGATGTGGACGGAGACGTCGAGATGATCCGCGATCTCCGCGGCCAGGGCAGACGTAGGAGCGGGATTCGCTTCATCCGAACGGACCGACTGTCCGCCCACGACATCGTCGAGATCGCGGGGATGCCCGTCACCAGCGTGGTCCGGACCGCATACGATCTCGGCCGACGACGTCCAGACTGGCTGGCGCTCGGCCACCTCGACGATCTCGCGCGGTCCGCCGAGCTGGACCTGGCCGCGTTGTGGGCCTATACCCGGGACCACCCGCGCGCCCGTGGGATCTGCCAGCTCCGAGAGCTCGTCCCGCTCGTCGACCCGCTCGCCGAGTCACCAGGCGAGAGTTGGACGCGACTGATCATGCACCGCCACGGCCTCCCGCGACCGGAGAGTCAGATCGAGGTGTTCGACGAGAACGGCGCCCTGATCGCTCGCTTCGACCTCGGGTACAGGCGGTACAAGATCGGTATCGATTACGACGGCGTGGAGTACCACTCGAGCGAGGAGCAGAAGCTGCATGACCACCGACGTGACGGTGGGGTGATGCGTCGAGGGTGGATTCCGCTTCGAACCGTCGCAGCTGCTCTGTCGGCGGACGAGAACGGCGAGATGGCGAAGATCAGATCAGCTCTGGAACGTCGGGGATACCGGTGACGCGTACCAACGCCCACTCGACGCCTCCAAGCGCCCACTCGACGGCTCCGGCCGCCCACTCGACGGCTCCGAGCGCCCACTCGACGAGGTGAGTGGGGGTCGGGTCGGGTCGGGTCGGGTGTTTCGGTCCGGAGCGGTCAGAGGGCCTTGGTCTGGCGGAGGACCCAGGCGTGCTCGAAGGCCACCTCTTCCCACTGCTTGTAGCGACCGCTCACGCCGCCGTGGCCGGCGGTCATCTCGGTCTTCAGCAGGATCGGGGCATCCGACGTCGTGTGGGCCTGCAGGCGCGCAACCCATTTCGCCGCCTCGGTGTACATGACCCGCGTGTCGTTGAGCGACGTGATCGCCAGGATCGCGGGATACGCCTTCTCCTCGACGTTCTCGTACGGCGAGTAGCTCTTCATGTACGCGTACACCTCGGGGTCGTCCAGCGGGTTGCCCCACTCGTCCCACTCGATGACGGTCAGCGGCAGCGACGGGTCGAGGATCGACGTCAACGGGTCGACGAACGGCACGACGGCCAGGATCCCGCTGAACAGTTCGGGCGCCAGGTTCGCGACCGCACCGATCAGCAGGCCGCCGGCGGAGCCGCCCTCCCCCACCAACCGGTCCGGCGTCGTCGCGCCGGTGTCGACGAGATGCTGTGCGGCGTCGACGAAGTCGGTGAAGGTGTTCTTCTTCGTGAGCGTCTTGCCGTTCTCGTACCAGTGCCGGCCCATCTCGCCGCCGCCGCGGATGTGCGCGACGACGAAGACGACACCGCGGTCCAGCAACGACAGCCGCGCGATGGAGAACGCCGGGTCCATGCTGGCCTCGTACGAGCCGTACCCGTAGAGCAGTGTCGGCGCCGGGCGCTCGACACCGCGCCGCGAGATCACCGACAGCGGCACCTGGGTGCCATCACGCGCGGTGACCCATTCACGATGCTGCTCGTAGTCGGCGGGGTCGTAGCCGCCGAGAACGGGCTGCCGGCGCAACAGGATCCGTTCGCCGGTCCGCAGGTCGAGGTCGAACACCTCCGACGGTTCGATGAAGCTCGTGTACCCGATCCGCAGCCGGGGCGCGGTCCACTCCGGGTTCGACGCGAGCCCGGCCGAGGAGATCTCCTGCGCGAACTCCACCTCGGCGAAAGCGATGTCGTCGTCGACGCCGACGCCCGCGAGATCGGCGACGGCGATCCTCGGCGTCGCGCCCTGTCGATAGCTGAGCACCAGCCGATCGGCGAACGCGTCCACGCCCTCGATGCGCCGCTCGTCGTCGTGCGCGACCACCACGCGCGTCGCCGACGGATCGTCGACCGGCGCGGACAACACCTCGAAGTTCTCGGCGTTCTCGTTGTGCGTGATGAGGAACCGGTCCTCACCGGCGATGACCGCGTGTTCGACGTCGTATTCGATGCCGTCCCGCCGCGGCCACACGACGCGGAACTCGCCGGTCGGCTCCGACGCGTCGAGGACGTACACCTCGGACGTGATCTTGGACCCGAGCGCGATCATCAGGTACCGGTCGCTGCGAGTGGTCCCCATGCCGACCCAGAAGCGTTCGTCGGGCTCGTGGAACACGCGGACGTCGTCGGACCCGGCCCCGATGTCGTGGCGCCACACCGTGTCCGGACGCCAGGCGTCGTCGACGGTCAGGTAGAAGACGTGCCGTCCGTCGGCCGACCACGTCGCACCGGGTGCGGTGTTCTCCACCGTGTCGGCGAGCATCTCCCCGGACGTCAGGTCCTTGAACCGCAGCGTGTATCGCTCGTCGCCGATGGTGTCGACGCCGTAGGCCAGCAGGGTGCCGTCGTCGCTCACCGAGAACGACCCCAGCGAGTAGAAGTCGGTGCCCTCCGCCTCGACGTTCGAGTCGAGCAGGACGGTCTCGCCGTCGAGTGGGTCGTCACCGACCGTCGGCGGATCCCAGTCGTCGTCGCCGCTGATCGGGCAGCGACAGCTGATCCCGTACTGCTTTCCCTCGACGGTGCGGGAGTAGTACCAGAACCGGCCGCGGCGCACCGGCACCGACATGTCGGTCTCCTTGGTACGCGCCTTGATCTCCCCCACGATCGTCGACCGCAGGTCGGCGAGTTCGGCGGTGTCGGCCTCGGTCAGCGCGTTCTGCGCCTCGAGGAACGCGATCACCTCGGGGTCGTCCTTCTCGCGCAACCACTCGTATTCGTCGACGACGACATCACCGTGGTGCTCGCGCCTCGTCGGCACCTTCTTCGCCTCGGGCACCCCGCTCACCGCGCACCTCCCGGCCACTGCGCGAACGATCGACCTGAGATGGTCTCGTACGCCTCGATGTATCGCGTGCGTGTGCGAGCGACCACATCACCCGGCAGAGGTGGCGGCGGCGCGGCACCCGTCTTGTCCCACCCTGATTCCGGGCCGGTCAGCCAGTTGCGGACGATCTGCTTGTCGAAGCTGGGCTGCACGACGCCCGGTGTGTGGATACCGGCGTCCCAGTACCGCGACGAGTCCGGCGTCAGCACCTCGTCGGCGAGCACCAGCGACCCGTCGGGCGCGAGTCCGAACTCGAACTTAGTGTCGGCGAGGATGATCCCGCGTCCCGCCGCGAGTTCGGCTCCGCGCATGTAGATGTCGAGGGTGGTGTCCCGTAGTGCGCGCGCCGTCGGCTCGCCAACACGCTCGACGACCCCGACGAAGTCGATGTTCTCGTCGTGGTCACCGATGGCCGCCTTGCTCGCCGGGGTGAAGATCGGCATCGGCAGCCGCGACGCCTCCTGCAGGCCCGGTGGCAAGGCGATGCCGCACACCGAGCCGGTGGCTCGGTAGTCGAGCAGACCCGAGCCGGTGAGGTAACCGCGGGCGACGCACTCGACCGGCATCATCGGCAGCTTGCGCACCACCATCGACCGGCCGAGTTCTGCGGCCGGGATGCGAGGATCGTCGGGCCCGCCGACGAGGTGGTTGGCGATGCCCAGCGTCTCGAACCAGAAGAACGACATCGCCGTGAGGACCCGCCCCTTGTCGGGGATGAGGCTGTCGAGGACATGGTCGTAGGCGGAGATGCGATCCGTCGACACCATGAGCAGCGTGTCGGCGTCGATCTCGTAGAGCTCGCGGACCTTGCCCGACGCCACATGGCGATAGGACTCGATGGTGGGACGCATGGCCCAAGGCTAGTGGTGGCCAGGTCGCGGCACGGCGCGCGCCTACTGTCGTCATGCATGAGCACGCCCGACGCCACCCGACCCGCCGTGGGCATCCGCTACTGCACGCTGTGCAACTGGCTGCTGCGGGCGAACTGGATAACAGCGGAGCTGCTGTCGACCTTCGGCACCGAGCTGGGATCGGTCACCCTCGTCCCCGACACCGGCGGCGTCTTCACCGTCGAGGTCGACGGCATGACGGTCTGGGATCGCTCCGTCGACGGGGGCTTCCCCGACGCTGCCGAACTCAAGCGTCGTGTTCGGGACGCCGCGTTCCCCGACCGCGACCTCGGACACGGCGACGTCCGCACCCCCTGATCTGCAGGGATGCGCGGCCACACCGGCGCACGTTGCACCGGGGGTCCCCTGCCGACCTCTCGAGGAGCTCCCGTGACCGACACCGCCCTGCACGACGTCCTCGTCGACGCGTTCACCCGCGCCGACGACGCCGTGTCGTCCCTGACCGACGGTGCGAGCAGCGCCGTCCTCACCCACCGCGTCGACGCGGACGCCAACACGATCGCGTGGCTGATCTGGCACTCGGCGCGCATCCTCGACGACCACGTCGCCGGCCTGACCGGCGAGGACCAGCAGTGGCCGCAGTGGCGTGACCGCTTCGGGCTCCCGTTCGACGACTGGGCGACGGGGTACGGGCAGAGCAGTGACGAGGTCGCCGCGGTCCCCGGCGACGGCGAACTGCTGGCCGGCTACTTCCACGACGCCCACCAGGCGGCGCTGGACTACATCCGCACCCTCACCGCCGACGAGGTCGAGCGTGTGGTCGACAAGAACTGGGATCCTCCGGTAACCGCCGGGGTCCGGCTGATCAGCGTCCTCAACGACATCACCCTGCACATCGGACAAGCCCAGTTCGTTGCCGGCATCGCGGAGCGCGCCGGGGTCTGACGCACGTCGGCAGGGGCGGTTCGGATCCACGTCGACGAGAATCCGCGGCGAGCGGGCGAATCCGCGCCACACTCGACGCGGGTCGGCCCACTGGACGCGGGGCAGCGAGAACGGCGCGGGTTCGCGAGAACGACGCGGTTTCCCCCACCCACCGGCGAATCCGCGGCGAGCGAGCGAACCCGCCGAACGTGGCGCGGGTTCGTGAGTAGGCCGCGGGTCCGCATGCCGGGGCACGGCGAGGCGTAGCAGAAGTGCGCGCTCATCGACTACGCGCACCGGTCGTCGGCGACGACTCCCGAGCGTGACCTAGAGGATCGGCGCAGGGGTGTAGCGGGCGGCGTCGGGGTACTGGTCGGCCAGGCGCCCGACCGCCGACACGACGTCGGCGACCTGCTGTTCGGCGGCGCCGATGAACGCGTGCTTGTCGGCCAGTGCCGCGTCGAGCGCGGCACGGTCGAGCGGCAGGCGGTCGTCGGCGGCGAGGCGATCGAGCAGGTCGGGTTCGCGGCCCTCCTCCCGCATCGCAAGCGCGACGGCGACCGCGTTCTCCTTGATCGCCTCGTGCGCGCTCTCCCGCCCGACGCCCGCACGCACCGCCGCGATGAGCACTTTGGTGGTGGCCAGGAACGGCAGGTAGCGGTCGAGCTCGTTGGCGATCACCGCCGGATACGCACCGAACTCGGCCAGCACGGTCAGGAACGTCTCCATCAACCCGTCGACGGCGAAGAACGCGTCGGGCAGGGCGACCCGGCGCACCACCGAGCAGAACACGTCACCCTCGTTCCACTGCGCCCCCGCGAGTTCCGCGGTCATCGACGCGTAGCCCCGCAGCACGACGGCCAATCCGTTGACCCGCTCGCAGCTGCGTGTGTTCATCTTGTGCGGCATGGCCGAACTGCCCACCTGCCCGGGCTGGAAGCCCTCGGTGACCAGTTCGTGGCCGGCCATCAGCCGGATCGTGTGCGCCATCGACGACGGTCCCGCCGCCACCTGCACGAGCGCGGAGACGACGTCGTGGTCGAGCGAGCGTGGGTACACCTGGCCGACCGACGTCAACGACTGCGAGAAGCCCAGGTGGGCAGCGACTCTCGACTCCAGCGACGCCAGCCTGTCGGTGTCCCCGTCGAACAGGTCGAGCATGTCCTGCGACGTGCCCATCGGACCCTTGATCCCCCGCAGCGGGTAGCGACCGATCAACTCGCGCAGACGGGTGAGCGCGACGAGCGTCTCGTCGGCCGCCGACGCGAACCGCTTCCCGAGCGTCGTCGCCTGCGCGGCGACGTTGTGGCTGCGGCCGGCCATCACGACCGACGCGTACTGCGCCGCACGGTCGGCGAGGCGGGCGGCCACCGCGACGCCGTGGGCGTGCACGTGCTCCAGCGACCGCAGGATCTGCAGCTGCTCGACGTTCTCGGTGAGGTCGCGGCTCGTCATCCCCTTGTGGATGTGCTCGTGGCCGGCGAGGGCGTTGAACTCCTCGATCCGCGCCTTCACGTCGTGCCGGGTCACCCGCTCGCGGTCGGCGATGGAGGCAAGGTCGACGTCGTCGACGACGCGCTCGTAGTCCTCGATCACGCCGTCGGGCACGTCGACGCCCAGGTCACGCTGGGCGGTGAGCACCGCGATCCACAGCCGCCGCTCGAGGACGATCTTGTGTTCGGGCGACCACAGGGTCACCAGCTCGGCCGAGGCGTACCGCCCCGCGAGGACATCGGTGATGCGCGGCTTGTCAGACACGCGGCTCATTGTGCCCCGTGCGGCCCCGCGCCGATCGCGACGGTGTCAGCGACCGCTGGGGGCCAGGGCGTCGACGACGTGGGTCAGCGTCTCGTAGGTCGCGGCGTGCACGTCTTCCACCGAGTCGGACAGTGCGCGGACCACCGCACCCTCCTCCACCGCCATCAGCTGCGCGACGGCTGCCGTCGCGACACTCCGGCCCGACTTCTCCAGCACCTCGTGATGCAGCTCGCCGAGTAGCTTGCCGCGGTTGACCAGCAGCGGCCGGATGCGCGGAAACCGTTGCGCAAGAACGACGGTCTCGCAACGCGTGGTCAGCATGCCGCGATCGTCGCCGACGAACACGTCCGCGAGCGCCTCGGCGGTGGCCTCGCATCCGCGTCGGCGTCGGGTCAGGTGCGTGGTGCGCTCGCGGATCCCGTCGAGGTCGCCCTGACAGACGTGGGACACCGCCTCGACGACGAGGTCCTCGAGGGACTCGAAGTAATACGTGGTCGACGCGAGCGGCAACCCCGCGCGGTCGGCGACGGCGCGGTGACGAACGGCGTCAAACCCGCCCTCCATCAGCAGATCTCCGGCCGCAGCGATGAGACGGGCACGACGTCGCAGACCCTTGGGAGTCGCTGCTGACGTCATAGGGGGACATGCTGCCAAAAGGGGGGTCTCCGCCGACGCGTTTTGGCAGGTCTGGTGACCGTCGGCGGCGTGTCGACCGCGACCAGCCGGGACTGATCAGCCCCGCGTCAACACCGGGCCGAGCAACTCGAGCCCCCGGTCGATGTCCGAACGGTCCCCCGCGAAGCTGAGACGGATGGTGCGCGAGCCACGCACGGTGTCGAAGTCGACTCCCGGGGCGATCGCAACGCCCGTGGAGGCCAGCACCTCCCGGCACCACGTGAGGCTGTCGTCGGTCACGTGGCCGACATCGGCGTAGAGGTAGAACGCGCCGTCCGGCGGCGCGATCTCGGTGACATCGAGGTCGGCGAGGCCGGTGATGAGCGCGTCGCGGTTGGCGGTGTACCGGGCCACATGGGCGTCGCACTCGGTGAGCGACGCGTCGTCGAACGCGGCGACGGCCGCGATCTGCGACAGCGTCGGCGGACAGATGGTGAGGTTCGCGGTGAGGCGTTCCACGGCGCGCCGATACCGCTGGGGGACGAGCATCCACCCGAGCCGCCACCCGGTCATGCAGAAATACTTCGAGACCGACCCCATGACGACGGCCTCACGCGATGTCGTCCACGCGCACGATGTCGCGGGTGCGCCGGGGTGCTCGATGCCGTGGTAGATCTCGTCGGAGATCAGCAGGGTGCCTCGCTCCTCGCACCATCGCGCCAGGGCGGCGAGGTCGTCGGGCGGGATGATCGTGCCGGTCGGATTCGCGGGGCTGGCGACGATGAGTCCCGCGGGCGGCTCGCCGAGCGCGTCGAGCATGTCCACGGTCAGTCGGTAGTCGGACTCGGCCCCGCAGTCCAGTTCGACGACCTCGCACCCGAGGGCGCTCAACGCGTTCCGGTAGGCGGGGT
This sequence comes from uncultured Williamsia sp., assembly GCF_947494875.1. Lineage (GTDB taxonomy): Bacteria > Actinomycetota > Actinomycetes > Mycobacteriales > Mycobacteriaceae > Williamsia_A. Next base: position 295,531 of record NZ_CANLWM010000004.1, on the reverse strand, counting down.
AACCCGGCCGCAGCAGCACCACGCGATCCCCCGGCGAGAACGCGGCGAGGAAGATCAGGGTGAACGCCCCCGACGAGCCCGTCGTCACGATGACGTCCTCGGCGTCGACGTCCAGGCCGTACCGGCGGCGGTGGTGGCCCGCGATCGCCCCGCGGATGGCGGCCGTCCCCGACGACTCGGTGTAGCCGAGCAGGTCGGCGTCGATCGCCTCGCGCACAGCCCGACGCACCGGTTCCGGCGCCGGCGTCGACGGCTGCCCGGCGGCCAACGACACGACCTCGAGACCCGCCGCGCGTCGTGCGGCACCGGCCGCGAGCACGTCCATGACGTGGAACATCGCGATGTCGGAGCGGGCGGACGGGGCGGGCGCGAGCGGGCCGGGACGCGAGAAGGCCATGCGACGCACTGTAGGCGAGAGCCGGTAGCCTCTGGACTCGTCACGAGCCGTTCGACGCCGCCCGCGGGCGGCGTCGGATCCTTGCCGGAAGAGGGGTATGCGCGCAGTCGACCGACGCACCGTGCTGGGTGCGGGCGCCGGGATCGGTGCTCTCCTCGCGCTCGGTGCGTGCAGCCGCGACGAGGCCGCGACCCCGCGTCAGCAGGCCCGGGCGCGCACCCAGGACGAGGTGTCCCCGGAGTCGACGCCGCCCACCACCTCGCGGCCGGGCGACCCGGAGCTGATCACCGGCAGTTTCCGGTCGGCGAAGATGCTGGGCCGCGAGACGCGGTGGATCGTCGCGCGCCCGCCCGGCGTGGTCGGGACGTTGCCCGTCGTCGTCGTGCTGCACGCGCTCAACACCGACGAGAAGACCGCGTTCATCTCGAGCCTGCAGATGCACCGCTATCTCGCGCAGTCGGTGGCGGCGGGGACGGCGCCGTTCGCGTTGGCCGCCCCGGACACCGGCCGGAACTACTACCACCCGCGACTCGACGGCACCGACGCCGCCGCGATGGTGATCGACGAGTTCCTGCCCATGCTCGCCGCGAACCCGTCGCTGGGGCTCTCGACCGAGCGCATCGGGCTCTACGGGTGGTCGATGGGCGGGTACGGCGCGCTGCGCCTCGGCGCACTCATGGGCCCCACCCGGGTGGCCGCGATCGCCGCCAGCTCCCCCGCCCTGTGGGGCGACCCGCGGACGTTCCCACCACGAGCGTTCGACAGCCCCGAGGACTACCGGGCGAACTCGCTCTTCGGACAGCAGGCGGCGTTCACGCAGATCCCGCTGCTCATCGACATCGGGGCGAGCGACCAGTTCTACCTGTACACGCGGCAGTGGATGGCGGGACTGCACCCGCCCGCGGCGTTCACCACCGCACCGGGCGGCCACAACAACCGGTTCTGGCGCAGCGTCCTGCCCGACCAGATGGCATTTCTCGGCCGCAACCTCGACGCCTGACCGCGGTCAGGGGATGCTGATGCGGCCCTCGAGGGCGGCGAGACCGATGTCGGTGCGGTGGTGGGAGCCGGTGAGTCGCACCCCGGCGACCCGCTCGTAGGCCTGCGCTCGCGCCGCGGCGAGATCGTCGCCGACGCCGACCACCGCCAGCACCCGACCGCCCGACGACAGCACGGCGCCGTCGGCGTCGAGCCTCGTCCCCGCGTGCAACACACCCTCGACGTCGGCACCGGCGATCGGGTCGCCGGTCCGCGGCGTACCGGGGTAGTTCTCGGCGGCCACGACGACGGTGACGGCCGACCCGTCGCGCCACCGCAGCGGCGCGAGATCGGCGAGATGCCCTGTCGCCGTGGCATTCAGTGCCTCACCGAGAGGTGACTCGAGCAGCGCCAGCACCGCCTGGGTCTCGGGATCACCGAAGCGACAGTTGAACTCGACGACCGCGGGCCCGTCGGCGCCGATCGCCAGGCCCGCGTACAGGAGGCCACTGAACGGGCAACCGCGAGAACTCATCTCGCGCGCGACGGGCTCGACGACCTCGTCGACGATCCGCTGGACCATGTCCTCGGGCAGCCATGGCAGCGGCGTGTAGGCGCCCATGCCTCCGGTGTTCGGCCCCTGGTCCCCGTCGCCGACGCGCTTGTGGTCCTGCGCAGGCAGGAGCGGGACGACGTCGGTGCCGTCGACGAGGCAGAACAGCGACACCTCGGGTCCGTCGAGGAACGACTCCAGCAGCACCGGGTGACCGGCCTCGAGCAGGTCGGCGGCGTGCGCGCGGGCGGCGCCACGGTCGGCCGAGACGACGACCCCCTTGCCTGCGGCGAGTCCGTCGTCCTTGACGACCCACGTCGGGCCGAAGCGGTCGAGGGCGGCGTCGAGATGCGCGGGGTTGTCGACGATCTCGCTGTGCGCGGTCCGTACGCCCGCCGCGGCCATCACGTCCTTGGCGAACGCTTTCGAGCCCTCGATCCGCGCCGCGGCGGCGCTCGGACCGAACGTCGCGATCCCCGCCTCCCGCAATGCGTCGGCGACGCCGAGCACCAGGGGGACCTCCGGTCCGACGACCACGAGGTCGGCACCGATCTCGCGGGCGAGGGCGACCACGGCGTCCGACGAGGCGACGTCGACGGGATGGCTGGTGGCGATCGACCGGGTACCGGCGTTGCCCGGCGCGATGTGCAGGTCGTCGACGCCGGGGTCGGCCGTCAGGCCCAGGAGCAGGGCGTGTTCGCGTCCACCGGATCCGATCACCAGAACTCGCACGGGGGTGGACTCTACCGTCGCGTCCCGGGGCCTATCCCGACCGCAGGCGCAGAAGTGCCTCCGCGCGGTGACGGGTCCCGACCGCCTCGTCGACGGCGACGATCCCGACCGGCGCGACGGCCGCCACGACCAGCGCCCACACCACCGACATCCCGGCGGCCGCGGCCGCGACGGCCACGCCGAGGATCACGAGCCCGGCCACCGTCAGCGCGGCGTTGAGCACGTCGAACTCGACAAGGTACGAGTACGTGAGGGTGAGCATGACGAAGTAGACGGCCAGGGGTACGGCCACCGCCGCCACGGCCACCTCGGCCCCGATGTCCGCGTGGTGCTCGAGGTACAGGGCCGCGACGTGCAGGCCGGCACCGACGGCAGCGATCGCCATGAACACCAGGATGTGCGAGTACCCCCAGACGAAGCACTTGGACCGGTCGGCCTCCAGCGCGTCCCCGGCGGGCACGACGAAGTAGATCCACCACAGCGAGAACGTGATCGCCACCCCCGCGAGGCCCAGCACGGCCGTCTCGACGCTCCACCCCTGCTCCGCGATCACCGACTGCAGCGCGACCGCCGTCCCGACGATCCCCTCCCCGAGGGTGATGATCGCGAGCAGTCCGTACCGCTCGGCGATGTGGTGCGGGTGCCACGGCGTCGGCATACGCCGTTCGGCCACGAACGGTCCGGCCAGCTCGACGCCGACCAGCACGACGGTCGCGATAGCGGTCGGGAGCAACGACATCTCGAGGACGATGACGACCACCCATCCGAACTGGGCGACGAGGATCGCGGCGGCATACGTCAGGCAGGTGCGGCGGTACTGTTCGCTCTGCGACGCGGCACGCAGCCACTGCACCAGCATCGCCACGCGCATCACGACGTACCCGAGCACCAGGACGCGGTTGTCGAGGTGGTCCCCGGAGTCCAGCGACTCGAACACCGGCGCGATGCCCAGCGACAGGACGAGCACCCCGCCCATCTGCACCATCGTCACCACGCGGAACACCCAGTCGTCGGTGTCGAAGGCGGAGGCGAACCAGGAGAAGTTGATCCAGGCCCAGATGGTCGCGAACGAGGAGAACAGGAATCCTGCGATCGCCGTGCGGTAGTGCCCCTCGGCGAGGTACTCCGCCACCTGCACGCCGGCGACGGAGAACGCCACGACGAACGTCAGGTCGAAGAACAGTTCCAGGTCCGAGGCCGTCCGGCCGTCCTCGTGGTGATCGCGGCCGGTCATGCGACGGATCCGATGCGCCACCGAGGGCACGGTTGCAGCGGTCATGGGTCCTCCCGGTCAGAGACGTCGCATCGACGATCGGGGGCCGAGCCCCCGGGTGACCGTATAGCGGACGACCGCGCGGCGCGGATCAGACCGCGGCGGTGGGAGCCTCGGGGTGGCACGTCGACGCGGCGGCGCACAGCGCAGCCGTGTCGAGGCGGAACGACCGCCGCCACCGCCACACACGCGACCAGCGGGGCCAGGACATGGCGACCACCCTGGCGCGGCCGGACGGGTCGCACCAGGGTTGGCGTCAGCGTGATCGCAGCATCAGGCGACGACGCGTGCGACGAAGGCCGCGATGTTCTCCCGGACCCGGGCGGTCTTGCTGTCGGCGTCGAGGTCGTCGCGGTACTGCTTGCCTAGCGACGGCGTCTTCGTACCCCGCGCATAGGCCGGACAGGCGAGGTCGGAACAGATGTAGGCACCGACCGAGTCGCCCTTGCGGCCCGCGGCTCCGGCCTTCGCGGCCGTCATGAGCGCGACACCGCCCGACGGGTGGGTGGTCTGACAGATGGTGCACATCTGGGCGCGTCGCGAGGTGCCGGACGCGTGCCGCAGAGCGACGCCTGTCACGCCGTCGTCACCGGGAACCACGACGTAGGAGCGCCCCGCGAAGGTGGCGTCGGACCAGCCGAGGAAGTCGAGCGCGTCCCAGTCGAGGGAGTCGAGATCGGACGGGACCGACATGCGCTTGGCGTCGCCCTTGGAGCAGTTGACGAACGACGACCGGATCTCGGCCTCGGACAGCGGGAGCATGGTCTTTCCTCACACGACGGGTCACCGTCGTCCGACGGTGCGCGGACGACGCTATCGGCGCGGCCCTGAGCACGGCAAAGGGATTTCGTCGCCGGCGGGCCGCCTTGCGTTCACCGGACGCCAAACCCTTCTGCCCGGCCCCGCACCGCGACACCGTGGGCGGCGTCAGTTCACTTTCTTGGGCAGGAGAACACACATGGCATCCACCACCCGCTCCGCCGCGGTGATCGGCGCCGGGATCGCCGGGACCACTGCGGCTCTCGGCCTCGTCGACGCCGGCTTCGACGTCACGCTCTACAGCGACCGCGACCGCGCGTCCTTGCGTGACGACGTCCCCCCGACCGGGACGGCGGTCCTGTTCGGCAAGTCGAAGGACTACGACGCCTCGATCATCGAGGACCTCTACAGCGTCGGGAACACCAGTGGCATCAGCGCACGTCTCTACGCCGGCGGCGGCGACGACCGCGCGCAGGTGCTGGAGTTCAACCCCGACTTCAACTACGTGACGCAGGCGGTCGACGTGCGGTTGCGCTCCGACGACCGGCTCGGCCGGTTCCTCGAGCGCGGCGGCCGGTTCGAGGTCCGTTCCGTCGACGCCGACGTCCTCGACGAGATCGCCGGCGCCCACGACCTCACCCTCGTCGCCACCGGGAAGGGCGGGCTCGCACAGCTCTTCGGCACCGACGAGTCACGCACCGTCTACGACCGGCCGCAGCGTCACCTGCTGCAGATCGTGCTGAAGGGCCTCGACCAGGGTGAGGACGTCTTCGCCTACCGCAACCGCGAGGGTGGCAAGCACGACCTCTACAACCTCGACGCCGACAACGGCGAGGCGTGGCTGGGCCCGTACCTGCACAAGGACGAGGGCATCACCTGGGCCTTCCTCGGGTTCGCGAAGCCGGAGGGCCAGTGGTCGGAGCGTTTCGCCGCCGCCACCGACCGCGAGTCCGCCCGTCAGATCGTGCTCGACCTCTACCGCGACTACTTCCCGCACGACCTCCCCGAGGTCGAGAAGCTGGAGATCGTGGAATCCGACGAGAAGTCCTGGGCCAAGGGCGCTGTCACCCCGGTGGTGCGCCACTCGACGGCGACCACGGCGAGCGGTCACGTCGTCGCGGCCATCGGTGACACGGCGATCGCGGTCGACCCGGTCGCGGGACAGGGTGCACAGAACGCCCTCGTGCAGGTGTCGGAGTTGGTGAAGGCCGCTGCCGCCCATGAGGGCCCGTTCACCGCCGAGTGGCTGTCGGACCAGTTCGAGAAGTTCTGGGAGCTCCGCGGCCACGCGGCCGTCGAGGTGACCCGCCTGTTCCTCGGCCACCCCGACTACGCCGAGCACCTGGAGCTCGCGTTCCCCGCGGCCGCCGTGAACAGCGACATCGCGTCGGCGCTGTTCGGCCTGCTGTCGGACCCGAACCCGTTGCTCACGTTGAAGACCCGCGACGACATCCTGGGCTTCATCTCCGCCGTCGCCGGCGAGCCCGCCGAAGACGTGCTCGCGAAGTTCAGCCCCGCAGGCGACTTCACCCGCGCGGAGCCGGTCCCGGCCTGAGCGATCCCCTCACGCACACGGCCCGCGACGAACACTCGTCGCGGGCCGTGGCGTGTGCACGGTCGACGGGATCTGGTGCACGCTCGGGGCGGTCAGGCGGTCAGGCCGGGAGGCCCCAGGCCTTCGCGAGGAGTTCGTACGAGCGGAAGCGATCACGCTCGTCGTGGGTGATGCTGGTGACGACGATCTCGTCGGCGCCGAGCGCGCGAGCCAGGGTCTGTAGTCCCTCGACCACCGTGTCCGGCGACCCGACGATCTGCGTGCGGGTCCGATCGGACACGACGGCGAGCTGATCGTCCGAGAGTGGTTGCGCTGTGCGGGGATACGGCTGGGCGCCGCGGCCGGTGCGGATGTCGTACACCCAGTTGCCGAACCCGGCCGCGAGCTCCCGCGCGGTCTCGTCGTCGTCCGCGACGACGACGTCGGCGGAGACGATCACGTACGGCTCGGACAGGCGCTCGGACGGACGGAATGCCGCACGGTAGGCCTCCACGGCATCCAGCGCCCCCGACGGGACGATGTGATACGCCGCGACGAACGGCAGACCCCGCTCCCCGGCGACGCGCGCACTCTGCCCGCTGCTGCTTCCCAGGACCCACACGTCGACGTCGGCCTCGGCGGCCTGCCACGACCGCAGCGGGACCGGGGTGCCCGACGACGGCGGGGCGACCGCGTAGGTGCCGTCGAGCAGCGACAACACCGTGTCGACGGCCTCGTCGAAGTCGGGGATCTGTGCGCCGGGAAACACCAGCGACTCGGTCGACGCCGCGATGCTCGGCGACCCGAGGAGTTCCTTCGGGATCGGGAACGGGGCGGGGATCAGCAGTCCGTCGACGACGCGGTCCTCCCGGGGCGGCCGCGGGGCCCTCGGCGGTGTCGGGGCTGTCGTCTCCGCCCGCCGCTGCACCGACCGGCCCAACCCCAGATCGAGGCGCCCCGGGTGCAGGGCGTCGACGGTGGCGAACGCCTCGACCGCACCGACCGGCGTGCTGAAGCCGATGAGGACCGCGGCCGATCCCACTCGGATCGTCGACGTGTTCGCGGCGACCAGGCCGACGAGAGTGGTGGGGGACGCGCCGGCGACGGCGGCGAAGTGGTGCTCGGCGAGCCAGTACCGCTTGTACCCCCATGCCTCGGCGGCGACGGCGAGGTCGACGGTGGTCCGCAGGGCCTGCCTCGCCGTCCCGCCCTCGGGGATGGGCGAGAGGTCCAGGACAGAGAGCGGGATCGGTGCGGCAGACGTCACCTGATCATGTCTAGCGCGGCCAGGGGTCGTCGCGCCCGGGTTGAGTTCAGGCTGATCGCATCGCCACCCGGAGGGATGTGCTGTGCCACCGTCGGTGTTCTTCGAGGCAACCGTGTGTGAGGAGTTTCCGGTGACCGTTCCGACAGACCATATCCACCTGGTGGTGGCGCTCGAGGGCGCCGGCTGGCACCCGGCGGCGTGGCGGGAGGAGTCCGCGCGACCCGACGAGCTGTTCGGAGCCCGCTACTGGGTCGACCTGGTCGCGACCGCCGAACGCGCTGCGATCGACGCGGTGACCATCGAGGACTCCTTCGGCCTGCGACCGACGAAGCGGCGTGACCTGGAACCCCGCACCGATCTCGTCTCCGGCCGACTCGACGCGATCCTGCTCGCCAACCGGATCGCGCCGACCACCAGCCACATCGGGTTCCTCCCCACCGCCGTGGTCACGCACACCGAGCCGTTCCACACCTCGAAGGCGATCGCCACCCTCGACCACGTCAGCGCTGGCCGCGGTGGTGTGCGGTTGCAGGTCTCGGCCCCACCGCACGAGGCCACACTGTTCGGGCGCCGGTCCTTCCCGACCGGGTCGGCGTCGGACCCGACCGATCCCGCGAACTCCGCCCTCGTCGGGGACCTGTTCCGCGAGGCGCACGACTACGCCGAGGTGCTGCGGCGGCTCTGGGACTCATGGGAGGACGACGCCGAGATCCGTGATGTCGCCACCGGCCGGTTCGTCGACCGGGACAAGCTGCACTACATCGACTTCGAGGGCGCGTGGTTCTCCGTCCGCGGCCCGTCCATCACCCCGCGGTCGCCGCAGGGGCAGCCGCTGGTCGCGGCGCTGGGCCACCAGGCGGTGCCGTTCGAGTTCATCGGCGAGTCGGCCGACATCGGGTTCATCACACCGCGTGACCTCGACGAGGCGGCCGACATCGTCGCGGCCGTCGACGCCGCGCACCGTGCGGCCGACCGGAGCGATCCGGTGCGGGTTCTCGTCGACCTGCTCGTCGTGCTCGGCGACACCACCACCGCGGCGCAGGACCGTCTCGCTCGTCTCGACGACCGTTTCGGGTCCCCTGTCCGCTCCGACGCCGAGATCGTCGTCGGCACCGCCGCCGACGTCGCCGACCGCATCGCGGAACTGACCGCGGTCCACGGGATCTCGGGCGTCCGGCTGCGGCCCGCAGCCCTGCCCGACGACCTCACACGCGTCGCCGACGACCTCGTCCCCGAGCTGCGCCGTCGCGGCCTGTTCCGGGACGGATACGCGGAATCGACCCTGCGGGAACGGTTCGGACTGGACCCGCACCCCGCCAACCGCTACGCCACGACAGGAGGCGCGTCGGCATGACCAAGCAGGTGCACCTGGCGGCCCATTTCCCGGGCGTCAACAACACCACCGTGTGGAGCGACCCGGCCGCGGGCAGCCACATCGACTTCTCGTCGTTCGTGCGCTTCGCGCAGACCGCGGAGCGGGCCAAGATGGACTTCCTGTTCCTCGCCGAGGGTCTGCGGCTCCGGGAGCAGAACGGCAAGATCTACGACCTCGACGTCGTCGGACGGCCGGACACCTTCGCGATCCTGTCGGCGCTCGCGGCGGTGACCACGCATCTGGGACTCGCCGGCACGATCAACTCGACGTTCAACGAACCCCTCGAGGTGGCACGGCAATTCGCCACCCTGGACCACCTCAGCGACGGCCGCGCGGCGTGGAACGTGGTGACGTCGTGGGACGAGTTCACCGGCGAGAACTTCCGCCGCGGCGGCTACCTCCCGCAGAGCGAGCGCTACACGCGTGCCCAACAGTTCCTCCAGGTCGCGACCGAGCTGTGGGACTCGTGGCGCGACGACGACATCGTCGCCGACAAGGAGTCCGGACAGTTCCTCGCCCGACCGGATGTGGGGACGTTCTCCCACAGCGACTCCCAGTTCGACATCGCGGGCCAGTTCCCGGTGCCGCGGAGTCCGCAGGGCCGCCCGGTGATCTTCCAGGCCGGCGACTCCGACGCCGGGCGTGACTTCGCGGCACAACGCGCGGACGCGATCTTCTCCCGTCATGCCACCTACGACGAGGGCCGTGCGTTCTTCGCCGATGTGAAGGGACGCCTGTCCGGGTTCGGCCGGCGTGCCGAGGACCTGCTCATCCTCCCGGCCGCGACGTTCGTCCTCGGCGACACCGATGCCGAGGCCGCCGACATCGCCCACGAGGTGCGGCTGCAGCAGGTCAGCGGCGCCACGGCGATCGCGTTCCTCGAGCAGATGTGGAACCGCGATCTCTCCGACCACGATCCGGACGGCCCGCTGCCGACGGTCGACCCTGTTCCCGGCGAGAACACCGTGGCCCGCGGCCGGGCGAGCGTGCGGCACCACCGTGACCCGGTCGAGGTCGCCCGCGAGTGGCGCGCGATAGCCGAGGGGAAGAACCTGACCACGCGCGAGCTCATCGTCGAGGTGACGAGTCGACAGAACTTCGTCGGGTCGCCGCGGACGGTCGCCGACACCATCGACCGCTTCGTTCAGGACGACGTCTCCGACGGCTTCATCCTGGTCCCGCACATCACCCCCGGCGGGCTCGACCGCTTCGCCGACGACGTCATCCCGCTGCTACAGGAGAAGGGCGTGTACCGCACCGAGTGGGAGGGCACGACGTTGCGCGACAACCTCGGGCTCACGCACGCACCCGTCACCGGCTGAGTCGGCCTGCGCGGCTATCGTTCCGCGGATGCAGCTACGCCACGACGTCATCGGTGACGGTCCGACGCTCGTCCTCGTCCACGGGGTCATCCACCGCCGACAGGCCTGGGCGCCGGTGGCGGAGCTCCTCGCCCCCTACCGGCGCGTGGTCGTCGTCGACCTCCCCGGTCACGGCGAGTCCGACGATTTCGACCAGCCCGGCGCGCAGCGCATCGCGATGATGCTCGACGAGCTCGCTGCGTTCGTCCGCGAGGTCGGCGACGGCAGCGGTCCGGCGCATGTCGCGGGCAACTCGCTGGGCGGCTACCTCGCGCTGTGTCTCGCCGCGCGGGGCGAGGTCGCCACCGCGACGGCGGTGTCGCCGGCCGGTTTCTGGAACACCCCCGCCGAGCAGTCGCGTGCCATCGCGCGATTCCGGGCGCTCCGCGCGGCAGCGTCGGTGATGGGTGACCGGGCGCCGACACTGTTCCGGAGCAGGGCGGTCCGATATCCGTCGCTCGCACCGTTCTTCGCCCACCCGAGCCGGGTGTCGTACGAGAACGCTGTCGTCGACGTGAACTCGTTGCGCACCAACACCGCTCTCGACGACGGCATCGAGGCGGAGTTCGCGTTCCCACAGGCGACCGACCCGTCGATCCCCGTCACCGTCGCGTGGGGTACGCGAGATCTGATCCTCCCGAACCGGCAGCGACACCGGGTCCGCGAGCACTTCCCGCAGGCACGGATCATCTCGGTCCCGGGCGTCGGTCATGTCCCCATGACCGACAACCCGGAACTGATCGCCTCGATCCTGGTGGCGGGCAGCACGGCCCCGACGACGGGACCTACTTCGGATCGGTGAGGTCGTACAGCGTCACCGACCCGACGGTCCGCGGCGTGTAGTTCGCCTCGACCCACGAGCGGATCTCCGACGCGGTGCCGCGGGCGTTCATGCCGGGACCGAAACCGCTACTCGCGCCGATGAACCAGTGGATCTTCCCCTCGCGGACGTATTGCTGGAACTGCGCGAGGGTCGGTGACGGATCGCTGCCGTTGAACCCACCGATCGGCATGACCGGGTCCTGCGTGGCCAGCTGATAGCCCGCCGCCGAGTTCGAGCCGACTGTTGCCGCCACCCAGGTGTAGCGGTCGGCGTCGCGTTCGAGCAGCGCGGTCAGTTCGGACGACGGTCGTGAGCCCTCGAGCAGGCCGCCACCGGGTCCGCCCATGCCGCCGAACCCGCCGGCGCGTGAGCCGTTCCCTCCGGCCCGGCCGGGTTGCTGCTGCGTGCCACCGGGACCGAACTGCCCCGGCCCGCCGCCGAACTGACCCTGCTGCCCGGGCTGCCCGGGCTGACCGCCGAACGCACCCGGCTGACCACCCTGGCGAAAGCGCGGGAACCCGCCGTGTCCACCGGGGCCGAACCCACCGGCCACTCGGGGGCCTGCGCTGATGATGGAGCCGCTCACCGACGTCGAGACCGTGTCGAGTGCGTAGGCCGTCGGCCCGGCGAGGCCCATGATCACCGCGAGGGCGGCACCGATCGTCGCGATCCGCGGGATGCGGGTCAGCAGCAGCGCCACAGCGGCGACGATCGAGCCGACCAGGACCACCCAGCGCAACCACGGCACGAAATCCGCGGACCGGTCGAGCAGGACGTACGCCATGATCCCTGTCGCGACAACCGAGGCTGCGAACACGACACGCACCCAGATGCGCCGGCGCTGCGTCCAGCACATCCATCCGGCCGCACCGACGACACCGGCGATCGCCGGCGCCAGCGCCACCGTGTAGTACGCGTGGAAGATCCCCGACATGAAGCTGAACGTCAGGTAGGTGACGGCCAGCCAGAGCAGCATCACGACGAGCAGCGCCCGCCGGAGGTCGGTTCGTGCGGCGCGGCCGCACACCACCAGGGCGGCGACTCCGAGGATCACCGCGGCCGGGATGAGCCAGGCGATCTGGCCACCCTGCTCGGGCTGGAACATGCGCCAGAAGCCGGTCTCGCCCCACATGCCACCGCCGCGTCCTCCGCCCGGTCCACCGGCGGGGAAGCCGGCGGCGCGGGCGAACTCGGCGAACGCAGCGTTGTTGCGGCCACCACCGGGCATGGTGCTGCCGGTCTCGTTACCCGTCAGCCGTCCGAAGCCGTTGTAGCCGAACGTCAGTTCCAGGATCGAGTTGTGCTGCGATCCACCGATGTAGGGGCGTGAGTCCTTCGGCCACAGCGTGACCGCCAGCACCCACCACCCGGCCGCGACGACAAGCGCTGCACCCGCCGCGAGGAGGTGACCGATCCGCTTGACCCAGGTGTGCTGTCCGAACGCGAGATACGTCAGCGCGAGCGGCGGGATCACCAGGAACACCTGCAGTTGCTTGGTGAGGAACCCGAACCCGACGAACACACCGGTGAGCAGCATCCACCGGATGCGACCGTCCTCGATGCCGCGCAGCGTCGCCCACACCGCTCCGAGCATCAGCAGGACGAGCAGCGCGTCGGGGTTGTCGAAGCGGAACATCAACGCCGCCACCGGAGTCAGCGCAAGGGCCAGCCCGGCCAGCAGACCGGCCTGCCAGCCCACATACCGACGGACGATGACGTACAGGAGGGCGACCGAGGCGACGCCCATCAACGCCTGCGGGACGAGGACCGACCACGAGTTCAATCCGAAGATCCTCACCGCGATGCCCGGGATCCACAGAGACATCGGTGGTTTGTCGACGGTGATGGAGTTCGCGGCGTCGGACGAGCCGAAGAACCACGCCTTCCACGAGACCGAACCGGCCTGGATCGCGGCGGCGTAGAACGAGTTGCCCCAGCCGTTCGCGGACAGATTCCACAGGTAGAGGATCGCCGTGCCCGTGAGCAGCACGCCGAGGCCCCACCGGTCCGGTCTGGCGATGCGGCGTCCCGCCGCCGGTGCGGGCTGCGGGACGTCGGTGCGCGTGGTGTCGAGGGTGTCGGTCACGGTGTGGCCCCTGCGGTGACGTCGTGGCCGTCCTGCTCACCGCGGAACACCCACCGCAGGGCGATGAACCGTGTGAGCGTGGCGACGAGGTTGGCGATGATGAGGACTGCGAGCTGCACGTGCTTCGACGCACCGGGCGCCGTCGTCTCGAGGATCCACAGCGATCCGGAGGTCAGTGCCCAGCCGAAGACGAACACCACGAAGCCCTGCATGTGGTGACGCGCGGCGCCGTCGCGCCCCTTCACACCGAAGGTGAAGGCACGGTTGGCCGCCGTGTTGAACACGGCCGTGACGAGCAGCGCGACGAAGTTGGCGGCCTGCGCCCCCATCATCGGGTGGAGCAGCAGGTAGAGCACCGCGAACGCGACGGTGGAGATGACGCCGATCACGGCGAAGCGGACGAGCTGACCCACCATCCCGCGCGGGACGCCGGCGACCTGCGGGTCGTCGATGCGGTTGCGTCCCAGTGTGCGTCGCAGGTCGGCCACGGGGAGATCGCCCTTCGCGAGGGCGCGGCCCACGCGCCAGCAGCCCTGCAGGTCCTTCATCGCGGTGTCGACGATGTCGACCTTTGAGTTCGGGTCGTCGACCCAGTCGACCGGGACCTCGGCGATGCGCAGGCCCACACGCTCGGCCAGCACCAGCAGCTCGGTGTCGAAGAACCACCCGGTGTCGGAGACGTACGGCAGCAACGCCTTCGCGACCTCGGTGCGCATGGCCTTGAAGCCGCATTGGGCGTCGGAGAACTTCGCACCCATGGTGGTGCGCAGGATCAGGTTGTAGCTGCGGGAGATGAACTCCCGCTTGGCTCCCCGGACCACCCGCGACGACCGCGACAGACGCGACCCGATCGCGACGTCGGAGTGCCCCGACAGCAACGGGGCCACCAACGGCATGAGGGCGTTGAGGTCGGTGGACAGGTCGACGTCGCAGTAGGCGACGACGGTCGCATCGCTGGCGCGCCACGTCGCGTTGAGTGCGCGTCCCCGACCCTTCTCCGCGAGGTGCACGACGCGGACGCAGTCCATCGTCTGGGCGAGCTCCACGGCCACAGCGAGCGTCGTGTCGGTGCTCGCGTTGTCGGCGATGGTGATTCGCGCCGAGTACGGGACACGGGTCCGCAGGTGCTCGGCGAGCCTCTCGACACACGACGCGAGGTCCGCCTCCTCGTTGTAGACCGGCACCACGACGTCGAGCGCCGGGGTCCTCGGGGTGCGGTCGAACACGACCGTCATCTCGGGGTCGCCGGTCCCTTCCGGGCGTCCTGCGCCCCGGGACCGGTCGATGGTGTCTGCTGTCATGGCGCAGACTCTGGTCCCCGCCGCTGGCGTACCTCTACGGGCAGACTGTCAGGTTCCTGTGAGCGCGTCCGTGCAGGTGAGACGCCCGGCGGTCAGGCGCTGCCGGCGAAGAACAATCGCAGCGCCGGCGCCGGGTCCAGGGCGGTCCCGACGTTGGCGACGACGATGACGGCCAGCCCGGCCGCGGCGGCCGCGAACACGCCGGTCGCCGCCGCCGCGAGAGGCCTCAGAGCGGTTCCGCGCTCTGCGGTGCGGGCTCTCCGTCCGACCACGACGGCGAGCGCGGCGAGAAGCACGACGACGACGCCGAGGCAGATCGCGAGTACGGCGTGGTAGCGCCCGAAGTCGTGGACGAGGACGGCGACCGCGGGATCGTGTGCGCCGTCGGCGATCCCCGTGCTCACCGAGGCACGCGCGGTGGCGAGGTCGGCGCCACCGGATGCGGGGAGCAGGCTCAGCGCCGACGACACCGGGGCCAGCGCGCCCTGGACGTTCGCGACCGCGAGCACCATCGCAGCGACCGCTGCCGCTGCGAGGATGCCGCCCGCAGCAGCCCACCGCACACGGTCGAGCCGAGTGGATGCGATGCGCGCAGTTCGGGACAGCCGACCACCGAACAGCGCCAGCGCGACCGCCGCGACGAGTGCGAACACGACCTTCACCCCGTGGTACTGCGCCCAGTAGTGCGTCAGATCCCCGAAGGTGCCGGTCACCGCGGCCGAGTGGCGACCGAGGAAGTCGACGACCGCGACGTGCGCCGCGTCCCCGAGAGCTCGTCCGTCGCCGATGCCTGCGCCGTAGGGGTCACCGGCGACCACCGTCGGTGCGACGACGAATCCGACGGCGCCGACGAGCGCCAGCACCACCCACACCCAGCCCGCTCCGCGCGGTCGCGATGGCCACGCGTCGATCCTGTGCGTCATCGTCGTCCTCAGTCCGCGGTGTGCGCGCCCTCGCCCGCCGCGCGTAGCGCCTCACGGATCTTCGCGGCGGCGTCGTCGAGGGCGGCGGGATCGGGGTCCTTCTCGGCCTGCGCGAGGTCGAAGGTCTCCAGCGAGTGCGCCGGGAAGACGTGGATGTGCAGGTGCGGCACCTCGAGGCCCGCGATGAGCAGACCCATCCGCGGTGCGTCGAAGGCGTCGCGGGTGGCCCGGCCGATGGTCTGCGCGACCGTGGTCAGGTGCGCGAACGTGCCGGGATCGACCTGCTCCCAGTGGTCGATCTCCTCGCGCGGCACCACCAGCACGTGACCGGGGGTGACGGGGTTGATGGTGAGGAAGGCGACGGCGGTGTCGTCCTTCCACACGAACCGTCCGGGGATGTCGCCGTTGATGATCATGCTGAACACCGATGCCATGCGCTGATCGTAGGCCGGGGCCGCCGGACGCCCACTCGACGTCTCCGACCGCCCACTCGACGCGGTGGGTTCAGTCGGTGCGTGGGATGCGGATGCGGAAGGTCGCGCCGCCGCCGGGGGTGTCCTCGACGCCCACTCGTCCACCGTGGGCGTCGACGATCGCCGCGACGATCGACAGCCCGAGACCGCTGCCACCGGGTGCACCTCCGCGGAAGCGCGACGAGTCGCCGCGGTAGAAGCGTTCGAAGACACGCGCCCGGTCCTCGGCGCTCAAACCGGGTCCGGTGTCGACGACCTCGATCACCGCCCACGACTCCTCGGTGCCGACCCGCGTCACGATCGACGCCTCGTCGGGGGTGTGGCGGATGGCGTTGGACAGCAGGTTGCTCAGCACCTGGGTCAGGCGTGGCGCGTCACCGAGGACCATGGGCACCCCGGGTCCGTCGATCACCTCGACCGAGATCTCCCGCCGCGGCGCGGTCGCGCGGGCGCTGTGCACGGCGTCCGACGCGAGCGACAACAGGTCGACCGGCGCGCGCTCGAGCGGGCGCTGCGCGTCGAGCCGCGCCAGCATGAGCAGCTCCTCGACCAGAAGACCCATGCGACTCGCCTCGTGCTCGATCCGCGACATCAGCTGGTCGGTGTCGGTCATCGCGCCCTGGCGGTACAGCTCGGAGAAGCCGCGGATCGATGTCAGCGGGGTGCGCAGTTCGTGGCTGGCGTCGGCGACGAACCGGCGCATCAGGTCCTCCGACGCGCGCGCCTGCTCCTCGCTGGCAGCCGTCTTCGCGAACGCCGTCTGGATCTGCTGAAGCATGGCGTTGAGCGACATCGCCAGGCTGCCGACCTCGGTGTTCGGTGCCGTCTCGGCGACGCGGTGGTCGAGGTCGCCGCCGGCGATCTTCTCCGCGGTCTCCTCCACCCGACGCAGCGGCCGCAGACTGGTGCGGACCAGTACGTAGCCCAGGCCGCCGACCACCACCATGACCGCCAGCCCGATGCCGAGCTGCAGCCAGATGAGGCGTTGGACGGTGTCGGCGACGTCGGACAGCTTCACCGCGACGACCGAGGTCCCGTACTCGTTGACTGTCTTGACCACCCGCCACTGCGTGGACGAGCCGTCGGCAGATCCGACGGTCTGTGGATTCGGACCGATCCTGGACAGGTCGCCGACGGCCGGTTCACCACCGACGTCGTTGACGGTGAACGCGTCACCGTCGGATCGGGTGACGCGGACCCAGTAGGGCGACGGTGGTCGTCGCTCGTCCTGCGGCGGTCCGATGCGGAAGTCGCCGCGCGGGCGCGCCCAGCCCTCGGCCGCCGCGACGAGTCCGTTGTCGGTGCGGTCGACGAGGCGGTTCTTCATCGCCGAGGTGACCGACACCCCGGACACCAGCAGCCCGACGGCGAGCACCACCACCATCAGCGCGACCAGCGACACCCGCAGCGGGATGCCGCGGCGACGTCGGGTCCCGCCAGAGGTGTCCGTCGGGACGAGTGCGGAAGCGGTCACCGCGGCTCGCGCATCACGTATCCCACGCCCCGCAGGGTGTGGATCAGGCGCTTCTCGCCGGTGTCGACCTTGCGACGCAGGTAGGAGACGTAGGACTCGACGACGTTGACCTCGCCGCCGAAGTCGTAGTTCCACACGTGGTCGAGGATGCGTGGCTTCGACAGCACCGTCCCGGCGTTGATCATGAAGTAGCGCAGCAGGGTGAACTCCGTCGGCGACAGCGCCACCAGCTCACCGTTCTTCCACACCTCGTGGGTGTCGTCGTCGAGTTCGATGTCGGCGAACGTGATCCGACTCGGCTCCGGTTCCTTCTCGCCGAAACCGCTGCGACGCAGGATCACCCGCAGTCGCGCGACGACCTCCTCGAGGCTGAACGGCTTGGTGACGTAGTCGTCACCGCCGATCGTGAGCCCGGTGATCTTGTCCTCCATCGAGTCCCGCGCGGTGAGGAACAGCGCGGGCGCGTCCACGCCGTCGGCGCGGAGCCGACGCAGCAGGCCGAAGCCGTCCATCCCGGGCATCATCACGTCGAGTACGAGCGCGTCGGGGCGGAACGAGCGCGCCTTGTCGATGGCGGCGGGCCCGTTCGCGGCGGTCGCGACATCGAAGTTCTGGAACTTCAGCGACACCGACAGCAGCTCGAGGATGTTGGGCTCGTCGTCGACGACGAGGACCCGGGCACCGGAATCAGACATGCTGCCACCTTCCGCCACCGTGCTGGGCCGAGACTGCGAGGAACCTGGGCGATCCCTGTGAACGCTCACCAGCGTCGCACGCGCAGGCGCCGGTCAGAACAGCGTCGGCTCGCCGAACCCGGCGACGCCCTCGGCGGCGAGGATCGACCGCTTGGTCGCGACGCCTCCCGGCGCGGAGAAACCGCCGATCTCGGTGCCGGCGCCGAGCACCCGGTGGCAGGGCACGACGATCGGGAACGGGTTGCGCCCGAGTGCGCGGCCCACGGCCTGCGCCGCGCCCGGGGCACCCAGCCGGGCCGCGACCTCGCCGTAGGTGAGCACCGCCCCGCGGGGAATGGCGGCGAGCACCGCGTACACGCGCCGGTCGAAGTCGGGCAGGTCGTCGTCGGCGAGCGCGACGTCGGTGAGGTCGACATCGCGACCCGCGAGGAGGGCGGCCATCCGGTCGGCGACGTCGACGATGGCCGGCGGCGGATCGACCACCGGGGCATCGAGGTGGGCGACGACGGCGTCGGCGTCCCGGTCGGGCAGGGCCACGGCGGTGACACGCCCCTGCGCGTCCCAGGCGACCCCGCACGGACCGAGGACGGTCTCCACCACATGGCATCCGACTGAGTCCGTCACCGCGGCACGACCTTCATGAACGGCGCCGGGTAGCCGGGCGTGGCCTTCACCGGCCCGAGCCAGTCGGCGAGCGCGTCGGCGCGCCGGCGCAGCCGGGCGACTGTGCGCTGCGGGAGCTTCTCAAGCAGATGCAGTCCGACACCGCCGTCGGGCTCGCGGTACCAGCCGCCGACGATGCGCCCGTCCCACCACACGCTCTGACCACCGTTGCCGTTGCGGTCGAAGAGATGCTCGCCGTGCGGTGCGAGATACCAGTCGCGCTGCTTCCACCCCATCGTGGTCGGGTCGAGCTCGGGCAGGAGGAACCCCTCGTGGTCGACGGCGTCGACGGGGTCGAGGTCGTCGGGCAGCAGGTATCCGGTCGCCCACTCCCCCGCACCGATCTCGACGTCGACCTCGACGGCGCCGACCGTCGTGAGTGCCTCGCGCACAGCGGCTTTGGTCGAGCCGAGCCACCACACGATGTCGGTCTCGGTACCCGGACCGAAGGTACGCAACCACTTGCGGACCAGCGCGGCGTGACCGTCCGCGACGGTCCCGTCCGGCAGGGGTCCGCCGAGCCAGGCGGTCATCGACGACCACCGCGGTCGCGACACGTGCCAGCCGCCCGTGTTGACGCCGCGGACGATCTGTCCCGCCGCGCTCATCATGTTCAGCACCCGCGGCGCCATCGGGATCGACCCGCCCCAACTCTTGTCCGTGGCCACCGAGACCCGACCGTCGAGTTGCTGGAGACGTGCGCGGAGCTCCGTCGACGTCGCGTCGGACCCGTCGGACAGATGGTCCCGAACGGCCGCGGCGGCGGTGTCGATCCAGGCCTCGGGGTCGTCGAAGTCGGGGCTGCGCCGCAGGTCCCGCTGCATGTTGGTGCGCTCGGAGGCACTCACCCGGGGACCGACGGCGTGCACGGCGTCGGCGAGCGTGTCGTGGTCGAGGACGAAGGCGGTCCGCCGCATGCAGAGGTGCCGGACCAGCGTGCGGTCGGTGTACAGGGCGTGCTCGACGTCGGCCGGCGTGATCCCGTCGATCCGGGCCCACGCGGCGAGGAAGACCGTCGGCGGACAGGTCGCGTGCAGCGCGACCATGTCGGAGGCGAGCTGCACCACCGCGTCGGGACCCGAAGCGGTGGCCCCGGACGTCCCGACCACCGACAGTCGCGTCCCGCTCACCAGATGGTGGCGGCGCAGCATCCGCGCGCGGCGCTGCGCGATGTCGACCCGGGGCCGCGCGGACATCAGGCCGGTGGGAGCGCCGCGATCGCCTCGATCTCGACCAGCTGCTCGTCGTGGGCGAGGACGGTGACGCCGAGCAGGGTCCCGACGGGCTTGTGGTCGCCGAAGGCCTCGACCACCGCGTCCCAGGCCACGACGAGATCGGCCTGCAGCCGCTCGGCGACGTAGACGGTCACCTTCGCGACGTCGGTGAGGCCGGCACCCGCGTCGCGCAAGGCCACCTCGAGGTTGGCCATGCACTGCTGCGCCTGGCCCTGGACGTCACCTGGGGCGACCGTCTCGCCGTCGGTGTCGATCGGCGAGGCACCGGCGGTGAAGATCACCGAGCCCGGCGCGGCGGTGGCGGTGTGCGACCACCCGCCGGCGTACAGGGACCCGGACGCTGCGACACGGATGTGCGACATGCGCTCACCCTACGACGCGCCCCCGACGCCGTCGGAGCGCTCCGCTCTTGCCGAGCCCCCTCCCCCGCTCCGTAACCTCGACGGGTGACGCAGCCATGAGCGACGACCAGACCCGACGCGAGATCGGGCGCAACGACGGACCGCTCGAGAGCGAACTCGAGGACAGCTTCGCGACCATCGTGACCGAGGGTGCCGAGCGTCTGCACCGCACGGTTCGCACCGTCCTCATCACCGGACTCTTCGGTGGCATCGAGGTCGGCATCGGCGTGATGGCGTTCCTCGCGGTCCTGCACGAGACGGGGAACCACCTCCTGGCGGGACTCGCGTTCTCGATCGGGTTGATCGCGATCCACCTCGCCCACAGCGAGCTGTTCACCGAGGACTTCCTCATGCCGATCGCCGCGGTGGTCGCCCGCGACGGCCGTGTCCGCGATCTGGCCAAGCTGTGGATCGGCACCCTCGCCGCGAACCTGGTCGGCGGGTGGCTCTTCATGCTCATCGTGGTGCAGGCGTTCCCCGAGTGGTCGCCGACGCTGTCGGAGTCCGCACACCACTTCGTCGACGCGCCGATCGCCTGGCAGTCGGTCTGCCTGGCGATCCTGGGTGGCAGCACCATGACGCTTCTGACGCGGATGCAGCAGGGCACCGACAGCCCCGTCGCCCGGCTCGTCGCCTGCGTCGGCGCCGCGTTCCTGCTCGCCGGCCTGCAGTTGTTCCACTCGATCCTGGACTCGTTGGTGATCTTCGGGGCGATCCTGTCCGGCGCGGATGTGGGCTACGGCGACTGGATCTCGTGGTTCTGGTACACGGTGCTGCTCAACATCGCCGGTGGCGTCGTGCTGGTGACGGCTCTGCGTCTGGTCCGCACCAAGGAACTCCTCTCCGAGGAGCGACGCGACAGCCGCCACTCCGACGCCTGATCCCGCCGGCGGCCGTGAAGGAGATCACTCCGGCGAGATCGGCCTGCGGGAACTCCCCGGGAACGACGAACCGTTGGGGTCGGGAGGGTTTCGCGCGTGGCGCCGTGAGTCATACGGTGTCCGCGAGACGACGACACGGCGGCGATGAGAGCCCCCTGTCGGGATCGAACCGACGACCGCTCGCTTACAAGGCGAGTGCTCTACCACTGAGCTAAGGAGGCGAGGTAGGCGTGCGTGAGTATATCGGCCGGATGCTGCGACCCCTGGCCGGATCCCGCCGGGCCACGATCGACACGATCGAGCCCCTCACCTCTGCGCTGTCTCCGCGCAAGCCCGTCGATCTCACCGACGACGCCGCGGTCACCGAGGTGCTCGACCTGGCCATCAAGGTCGGCTCGGTCCTCCTCGACTCCGGAACCGGCGCGATCGACACGCAGACCCAGATCCGTTTCGTCGCAGGGATGTTCGGTGTCGAGCGGTGCGAGGTCGACGTCACGTACAACACGATCGTCGTGAGCGCCCGCCGCGGGTCGGCGCTGCCGCCGGTGACCGCGATGCGCACCGTGCACTACCGCTCGCTCGACTTCACGCGTCTGGCCCAAGTCGATCGCCTCATCCGCAAGATCCGTGGGCTCGCCGTCACGCCGTCGGAGGCGCACGCCGTCATCGACGAGATCGTCGCCGCGCCGCACCCGTACAAGCGGTGGATCGCGACGATCGCGTGGTCGATGCTGGCCGCGTCGCTGGCCGTCGCCTTCGGTGGTGGCGCATGGGTTGCGGTGGTCGCCTTCCTGACGACCGCGGTCATCGACCGCGTCAACCGAGTCCTGAACAGCTACGGCACCCCGATCTTCTTCCAGCAGGTCACCGGCGGCTTCATCGCGGTCATACCGGCCGCGGTGGTCTTCCGGTTCTCGGAGAGTCTCGGCGTGTCCGTGGCGCCGACACTGGTCATCGCCGCCGGCGTGACCGTGCTGTTGTCGGGGTTGTCGCTGGTGGGCTCGGTGCAGGACGCCATCACCGGCGCACCCATCACCGGCGTCGCGCGCTTCTTCGAGCTGTTGATCATGACCGGCGGCATCATCACCGGCGTCAGCATCGCGATCCGGCTGCTCGAGGCGACCGGGATCACCCTGCCCACGATCACCAGCACCACCGCGGTCGGGTTCTTCGACGCGCCCGCCCAGATCGCCGGTGGCGGCATCGCGGCGATGGCGTTCGCGCTCGCCAGCTACGCCGAGCGTCGGGCGCTGCCGGTCGCGTTCTTCGCCGGCGTTCTGGGCACCGCGGTCGCGGTCACGGGCGCGATCATCGGCGTCGGCAGCGTCATCGCCTCGGGGGTCGCCGCGGTGGGCGTCGGGTTCCTCGGTGGTCTGCTCGCCCGCCGCGCGCTCACGCCGCCTCTCGTCGTCGCGGTCGCGGGCATCACCCCGTTGCTGCCGGGTCTCGCGATCTACCGCGGTCTCTACGGCGTCCTCAACGACCAGACGCTCGACGGCTTCACCGCGCTGGCCGCCGCGCTCGGTACGGGTGCCGCGCTGGCCGCCGGCGTCACCTTCGGTGAGTTCATGGCCCGCACGCTGCGTCGACCCCGCATCCCGACCCGTCCGACGCGCGCCCTCTTCGGCGCCCGGTCGGCGTTGCGCCCGAAGCGGTTCACCCGCCTCGACCCCGAGACACAGCTGCCGGACGAGAGCGCCCGCGTCGTCGACACCGACCACCTCATCGAGGTGCACACCGGCGCGTTGAGCGGCGTCCGCGACCGGCTGGAGGCGGAGTCGGCGGCGCAGTCCCCGCCGCCGGCGCAGCCCCCGCAGGCCGCGACCCCGCTCGCCTACAGCGCGACCTCGCCGAGGC
Source organism: uncultured Williamsia sp. (assembly GCF_947494875.1). GTDB lineage: Bacteria > Actinomycetota > Actinomycetes > Mycobacteriales > Mycobacteriaceae > Williamsia_A. The sequence continues at coordinate 272,490 of NZ_CANLWM010000004.1, read as the reverse complement.
CGCTGTCGCAGCGGCACCGTCGGTCGCCGGGCGTGCCCCGTGACCGAGTAAAGTGACTCCCATGCCTGCGAAGACCAGCGACAAGACCGATCTCGGCGAGGAGGACCTCGGGGCCGTCGCCGACGAGACGGCGAACGCCGCGCGCCGCGTCGTCGCCACCTACTCGAACGACGCCGAGGAGTGCCGCATGCTCCTGTCGATGCTCGGTATCGCGCTCGACGACAACTGATCTGTGACCGCGACCGGCGAGGATCAGACCGACCGCACCGCTGACGTCCCCGCGGAGATCGCCGAGACGGCCGATTTCGTCGTCGTCGCCAACCGGCTCCCCGTCGACAAGGAGACGCTTCCCGACGGCACCGTCCGATGGAAGCGCAGTCCCGGCGGTCTGGTGACCGCGTTGGAGCCCATCCTGCGGTCGCGGACGGGCGCCTGGGTCGGGTGGTCGGGTGTCCCCGACTCCGCCGACAACCCCGTCGTCGACGGTCTCCAGCTGGTGTCCGTGCCGCTGTCGGCGCAGGAGATCAACGAGTACTACGAGGGCTTCTCCAACGCGACCCTGTGGCCGCTGTACCACGACGTCCTGGTGAAGCCGGAGTACCACCGCGAGTGGTGGAACTCCTACGTCGAGGTCAACCGGCGGTTCGCCGAGGCGGCGTCGGAGATCGCCTCGCAGGGCGCGATGGTGTGGATCCAGGACTACCAGCTGCAACTGGTCCCGAAGATGCTGCGGATGCTCCGGCCGGACCTGCGGATCGGCTTCTTCCTGCACATCCCGTTCCCGCCCGTCGAACTGTTCATGCAACTGCCCTGGCGCACCGAGATCGTCGAGGGACTCCTCGGTGCCGACCTCATCGGATTCCACCTGCCGGGCGGCGCGCAGAACTTCCTCTACCTCGCCCGACGACTCGCCGGCCAGGCGACGTCGAAGGGCACAGTCGGCGTGCGCGCGAAGTTCGGCGTGGTGCAGGTCGGTTTCCGGCACGTGCGGGTGGGGGCGTTCCCCATCTCCATCGACTCCGGTGCGCTCGACGCGACGTCGAAGTCGAAGAAGATCCGCGCACGCGCCGCCGAACTGCGCCAGGAACTCGGCAACCCGACCACCGTCATGCTGGGCGTCGACCGCCTCGACTACACCAAGGGCATCGACGTCCGCCTCCGAGCGCTCTCGGAGCTGCTCGCCGAGGGACGTGTCGACCCGCGTCAGACGGTGATGATCCAGCTGGCCACCCCCAGCCGCGAACGGGTCGACAGCTACATCCAGATGCGCGCCGGCATCGAGCAGCTCGTCGGCAACATCAACGGCATGTACGGCGAGGTCGCGCACCAGGTGGTGCAGTACCTGCACCGACCGGTCGACCGCGACGAGCTGATCGCGTTCTTCGTCGCCGCCGACGTCATGTTGGTGACCCCCCTGCGCGACGGGATGAACCTCGTGGCCAAGGAGTACGTCGCCTGCCGCAGCGATCTCGGTGGCGCGCTGGTGCTCAGCGAGTTCACCGGCGCCGCCGCCGAGCTGCGGTCGGCGTATCAGGCCAACCCGTACGACCTCGACGGGGTGAAGGACGCGATCGTCAGCGCCGTCTCGCAGACGCCCGACGAGGGCCGCCGCCGCATGCGGGCGCTGCGTCGTCAGGTCCTCGCGCACGACGTCAGCCGCTGGGCGCAGAGCTTCCTGGAGACCCTCGCCGCGGACAACGAGACCACCACGAGCGAGAACCGCGGCATCGACCTGGTGACCGAGGACACCGCCGGGGGCGACGACTACTAGGCCGATCCCGCAGGTGTGAGCGTCTGATTGGGACCGTTCACGATGTCGGCCCTAGACTTCTCCCGGTGAGTGCCCAGGATCTTGCACCCGAGCTGCGTCGAGCGCTCAAGGACATCGCGCGCACTCCGCGACTGCTCGTCGCCTCCGACTACGACGGGTGCATGGCGCCGATCGTCTCGCGACCCGAAGACGCACGGCCCAACCCGGATTCGGTCCGCGCGATGCGGGCCATCGCCGACCTCGACTCCACCACCGCGGCGGTCATCTCCGGTCGCGCCCTGCGTGACCTGGCGACGCTGTCGCGGTTGCCCGCCGAGGTCCACCTGGTGGGCAGCCACGGCAGCGAGTTCGACATCGGCTTCGTGCACGAGATCGGGCCCGACGCGCAGGAACTGCTGAGCACCGTCGTGGGCGAGTTGCAGGCCATCGCCGTCGACTACGACGGCGTCACCGTCGAGACGAAGCCGGCCAGCACGGCGCTGCACGTCCGCAACGCCGACGAGGTCGACGCCGAGGCGGCGCTGCACCGCGTCCGCACCGGCCCCGCCACATGGGACGGCGTGCAGGTCACCGAGGGCAAGGCGGTGATCGAGCTCGCGGTGATCCGCACCGACAAGGGTCAGGCGCTCGACATCCTGCGTCATCAGGCCGGCGCGGGAGCGGCCGTCTTCTTCGGCGACGACGTCACCGACGAGAAGGCGTTCCGGCGCCTGCACGGTCCCGACTTCGGGGTGAAGGTCGGCGACGGCGACACCCTCGCGACCTACCGCGTCGCCGACACCGACCACGTCGCGACCGCGTTGGCGTTCCTCTACGAGGAGCGGCGGGCCTGGCTGCGCGGCGAGAACGCCGCCCCGATCGAGCGCCTGACCATGCTGGCCTCCCCGCGGACCGTCGCGCTGGTGACACCGGACGCCAAGGTCTGCTGGATGTGTCACCCCGAGCCCGACGCCGCCGCGCTGTTCGCCAGCCTCCTCGGCACGGTCGACGCCGGCGAGTTCGGCGTCCGCCCCCACGTCGACGGTGACCGTCGCGCGCCGCTGCCGCAGAGTCAGCGCTACGTGGACGGCACCATGACCGTCGCGACCCGCTGGGCGGGCCTCGAGGTGGTCGACTACCTCCCCCACGACGTCGCACCGGGCCGCACCGACCTGGTCCGCGTCATCACCGGGTCGGTGCCGGCCCACGTCGAGTTCGCGCCGCGGCCGGAGTTCGGGCAGACCAGTGTGCAGATCGAGCCGGTCGAGGACGGGCTCCGCGTCTACGGCTCCAACGACCCCATCGTGCTGCGGGCGCCGGGCGTCGTGTGGCGCGTCGACACCGACCGCTTCTACCAGCGCGCGACCGCCGTCGTCGACCCCTCGGCGGGTCCGGTCGTCCTCGAATTGCGCTGTGGCACTGACTACATCGGTGAAGAGGAGCGCACCGAGCAGCAGCGTCGGGCGCTGGCCGAGAGCTACTGGAGTTCGTGGTCGGCCGACCTGTCACTCCCCGTCCGCAAACCGGATCTCATGAAGCGCTCCGCGCTCACCCTCAAGGGGCTCGTCCACGCCGACTCCGGGTCGATCATGGCCGCCGCGACGACGTCGCTGCCCGAGGAGATCGGTGGCGTCCGCAACTGGGACTACCGCTACTGCTGGCTGCGCGACGCCGCGCTGACGGCGTCCGCGCTGGTGTCGGTCGGGTCGCTGCACGAGGCCGAGGGCTACCTGACGTGGCTCTACCGCGTGCTCGGCACCATCAGCGGGCCCGAGTGGCTGCACCCGCTCTACACGCTGCACGGCGGTGGCCTGCCGCCCGAGGCCATCATCGACTCGCTTCCCGGATACGCCGGGTCGCGGCCGGTCCGCGTCGGCAACGCCGCGAACCAGCAGGTCCAGCTCGACGTGTTCGGGCCCATCGTCGACCTCATCGGTCATCTCGCGGATGCGCGGGCCGCGGGCGGGACCGAGACGCCCCTGACCGACGCCGACTGGGATCTCGTCGCGAACATGGTGTGGGCGGTGGAACGGCGCTGGTTCGAACCCGACCACGGCATCTGGGAGATCCGCGGCAACCCGCGCCATCACGTCTACTCGAAGGTGATGTGCTGGATGACCGTTGACCGCGCCATCGCGATCGGGGAACGGTTCGGACGCGAGATCGAACCCGGCTGGCCGGTGCTGCGGGACGTCATCGCACAGCAGGTGCTGACTCAGGGCTGGAACCCGACGGTCAAGTCCTTCACGGCCGCCTACGACGGCACCGACCTGGACGCGGCCACCCTGTTCATCGGCCTGGCCGGGCTGATCTCGCCGGACGACCCGCGCTTCACCCAGACCGTCGAGGCGACCGAGGCCGAACTGCGCAGCGGCGCAACGGTCTACCGCTACCACCACGACGACGGCCTGCCCGGCGGCGAGGGCGGGTTCCACCTCTGCGCGGCGTGGCTCGTCGAGGCGTACCTGCTGATCGGTCGACGGTCGGACGCCGAGGCGCTCTTCGACCAGCTCGTGAAGGCCGCCGGCCCGACCGGCCTGCTGTCGGAGGAGTACGACCCCGTCGCCGAACGCTCGCTGGGCAACCACCCGCAGGCCTACAGCCACATCGGTCTTCTCCGCTGCGCCGCCCTCCTCGGAGCCTGAACCCGCGTCGTCCGCGCGTTCCCGCGCCGTGCATGGCGCGGGAACGCGTGCTCGAAGCGGAAACGCAAGACGGCGCGGGAACGCTCGGTCCGCGCGGATCAGCCGATCGCGACCTGCTTCGAGATGTCGTCGAAGGGAAGCGAACCGGAGACGGTGGCCATCACCTGGTAGGCGTCGAGCGAGATGGTGCCCGAGTGGTTGTCGAGGAACGCGGTGTCGGCGGCGTCGCGCCCGGTCGCGATGCGCACCAGGCTCTGTCGCGGGGCGAGTCCGGTGGCGTCGACGACGAGCCACCGGTCGTCGACGAGGGCCTCGGCGACGGCGTGGAAGTCCATCGGGTCGCAGCCGGGTGCGTACACCGCGACGAGCCGCGCGGGGATGTTCAGGGCGCGCAGCAGCGCCACGACGAGGTGGGCGTAGTCGCGACAGACACCCGCGCCGGCGAGCAGGGTGTCGGCGGCGCCGTCGATCGGGTCGCTCGCGCCGGGCAGATAGTTCAACCTCCGGGACACGAACTGGGTGACCTGCACCAGTAGGTCGGCGGGGTCGGTGTCGAGGTCGAACTCGCCGGTGACGTACCCGAAGAACTTGTCGGCCTCGGCATATCGGCTGGGGCGCAGGTAGACCGAGCGATCACCGGCCTGCGCGCGCAACGGCTCGGCGGGCGTGTGGACGGTGGCCGAGTAGTTCACGAGCACCCGTCCGGAGTCGACGGACAGTTTGTGGATCCGGGTGCCGCATTCGGCGGTGATCTCCGTCGGGAAGACCTGGGTCCCGTCGACGGTGAAGGTGAGGGCCTCGTCCATCTCGAGTCCGGGGAGCCGCGCGACGGCGATCTGGAACTCGAGTTCCGTCGCGGCCTCGATCCCGATGTCGAGCATCGCGGAGACCTCGCGGGGCGGGGTGGTCACGTCGGGCAAGGATGCCTCCTGGGAGCGAACGGGCCGGTTCCGGTGACTCCCCGACTGCTGCACGGTGTCCACCCTGAGCGCAACCGTAGTGCCGCGCGCGTCGGTCCGTAAACTCGGTCGACGTGAGCACCGAGACCTCGTCCCCCGACCGCCGTGTCGCCGTCGTCACCGGCGCCAGTTCCGGGATCGGAGCCGCGACCGCCAGAACGCTTGCCGCACAGGGTTTCCATGTCGTGATCGGTGCCCGGCGCACCGACCGTCTCGAGAGCCTGGCGGCGGAGATCGGCGCGACCGCCCGCCCCCTCGACGTGACCGACGACGCGTCGGTCGCCGCGTTCTGCGACGGCCTCGACAGCGTCGACGTGCTGGTGAACAACGCCGGCGGGGCGAAGGGCCTGGCGCCCGTCGCCGAGGCCGACCTCGACGACTGGCGCTGGATGTACGAGACCAACGTGCTCGGCACACTGCGTCTGACGCGAGCGTTGCTGCCCGCGCTGGAGGCGTCCGGCGACGGGCTCGTCGTCACGATCACCTCGATCGCCGCGCTGGAGGCCTACGACAACGGCGCCGGCTATACCTCGGCCAAGCACGCCCAGGGCGTGCTGCACCGCACCCTGCGCTACGAGTTGTTGGGAAAGCCCATCCGGCTCACCGAGATCGCGCCGGGGATGGTCGAGACGGAGTTCTCGCTCGTCCGGTTCGACGGCGACAAGGAGAAGGCCGACGCCGTGTACGACGGGCTCACGCCGCTGACCGCGGACGACGTCGCCGAGGTCATCGGGTTCGTCGCGTCACGCCCGCCGCACGTCGACCTGGACCTGATCGTGCTCAAGCCGCGCGATCAGGCCAGTGCCCGCCGCAACATCAAGACCGGCTAGGGCGCGCTCAGCCCGTGCGGCCCTGCGTCGCGGGCTGCGGGGTGGTCGTCGAGATCCCCGACAGCTGCGGGGCGCCGGATGGAGTCGCCGGGGCCGACGAACTGGTGACCTCGCCCTGCAGCGCCGACATCGACTTCCAGTCGTCCCAGCTGAACGTCCAGTCGTAGATGTCACCATCGGCCTGCGACAGCTCGATGCGGGTGTTGGTCACCTCGACCGGATCCCCGTAGATCGCGGTGTCGAAGTACCGCTGCGCGTTGTCCAACGACAGGTTGATGCAGCCGTTGGTGACGTTCGACGACCCCTGCACACCGGTGGTCTCCGGGTTGGCGTGGATGAACTCGCCGTTGTTGGAGATCCGGACGGCGAACCGCTCGCGCACGTTGAAGTACCCGGCCGCCGGGTTCGACATGTAGAAGTCCTCGTGCTTCTCGCTCACCACGTGGATGCCCGAGCGGGTCACGTTGCGGTCGAGGTCACCGCTGCCGTAACTGCAGGGCAGGGTCATCAGCACGGCGCCGTCACGGACGACGTCTATCTTGAACGACGTGGCGTCGGCCTTGACGATCTGCGACCGGCCGATCGTGAAGTCGGAGGTGACGTCGGCGGCGCCGTAGGCACCGTCTCCGTGGTCGAGGCCGTAGAGCTTGCCGACCATCGACACCTTGGTGCCGGGTGCGAAGTAGTCCTTCGACCGCCAGTGGGCACGAGACCCGTTGTCCTCCGGCAGCCACGCCCAGCTGCCCTCGGTCTCGGGGGTGGTCTTCACCGTCAGCGCCTTCTCGACCGCCTTCTTGTCGGTGACGGTGGAGTCGAACTTGAGGATCAGCGGCGCCGCGATCCCCACCTCCTGGCCGTCGGCGATGTTGATGACGACGTTGATCTGCTGCTGCGGGTTCAGCGTCGTGAACTGGCCCTGCACCGGGACGGTCTTGCGGTCCTCACCGATGGCCGTACCCGACCACGTGTAGGTGTTCCCGTAGCCCAACGGCTCGGTGATCGTGTACGTCGTGCGGTCCTCGGACAGCGCACCCGTCACGACGGTCCCGCGGGCGTTGGTCAGCTTCACGTCCGGGTTGAGCTGGCCCTTGTCCACCTTGACGGAGAACGCCGCGGTGGGACTCGGGGCGTCCTGGGCGTTCAGGGCCGGGGTGAAGGTGAGCGTCGCGGTCGGCTCGGCGCTCTTCGACGCGGCGGCGCCGGTCGTCGAGCTCTTGTCGCCGTTCGAGCAGGCTGCGGCGGCGACACCCGCGGCGCCGACGGCGAGCGCGGCGAGTGCGCCGCGCCTGGTCATCTGTGCACGGGAAGCGGCAGTCATGTTCGCCGAGGATACCGGGCCATCACGGTGCCCCCGACCGCCGTCGCAGGTGGTCGGGCCGTGGGAGACACGCCTCACATGCGCGATCGGGTCACACCGTGCAGGCCACGAGCACCGGTTCCGGGTGCAACCGGACGCCGAACGCATCCTGCACACCGTCCCGGACGCGCCGGGCGAGCGCCGCGATGTCCTCCGCCGAGGCCGACCCCCGGTTGGTGAGGGCCAGCGTGTGCTTGGTCGACAACCGTGCCGGCGCGTCCGGGCCCGGGAACCCCCGACCGAACCCCGCCTTCTCGATCAGCCAGCCCGCCGAGAGCTTCACGCCGTCGGGCGCCGGGTAGCGCGGCATGTCCGCGGAGCCGAGCCGTGCGCGGACCGCGTCCTCGACGGCCGGCAGATCGGTCGCGGAGACCACGGGATTGGTGAAGAACGACCCCGAACTCCACGTGTCGGGGTCGCGGGCGTCGAGCACCATCCCCTTGCCCCGGCGTAGCGCGAGCACCGCCTCCCGCACCTCGACGACGCCGGCCCGCTCCCCCATGTCCACGCCGAGGACCCCGGCGAGTTCGCGGTAGCGGATCGGCGCGCTGACCCCGTCGTCGGTGAGACGGAAGGCGACGGTGAGCACGATGCGCTCGTCGCGGTGTTTGAGGGCGCTGGTCCGGTACCCCAACCCCAGCGCCGACGGCGCGACCCAGGAACGCGTCCCGGTGGTGCGGTCGAGGAGTTCCACGCCGTCGAGCACGTCGGCGATCTCGACGCCGTACGCGCCGACGTTCTGCACGGGCGTGGCCCCCACGGATCCCGGTATGCCCGAGAGACATTCGAGTCCCCCGAGCCCGCGGGCGACCGAGTCGGCGACGATCGCGTCCCAGTCGGCACCCGCCCCCACCACCATCCGCACACCGCCGTCGCCCAGCGGCTCGACCGCGACGTCGGCGTGGGTGACCTTCACGACCGTCGCGTCGACGCCGGCGTCCCCGACGAGCAGATTCGAGCCACCCCCGATCACCAGCACGGGCTTACCGGCGGCGTCGAGGCGGGTGATGGTGGCGACGAGGTCGTCGGCCGACGACGGTGTCACGAGATCGCGGGCCGGGCCGCCGACGCGCATCGTCGTGAGCGACGACAGCAGCACCCCGGACATGGGCCAACGGTAACGTCTGCAGATCATGGCGACGAAGCTGCAGCACCCGGTCACCTATCCGCTCGGGCTCGACCGCGTGCGCGCCGCGGTCAGCGACCCCGCGTACTGGGAGGCACTGGCGACCAGCGTGAAGAAGTCCCCCGGCGAGGTGAAGTCGGTCGAGGTCAGCGGTGATCGCGTGACCGTCGAACTCACCCAGCGCATCCCGTCGGACAAGCTGCCGTCGGTGGTGACGTCCCTGGTCAGCGGCGATCTGTCGATCGAGCGCACCATGAGTTGGACGTTCTCCTCCGACACCGCCGCACAGGGCACGTTCCACGCGACCGTCCCGGGCACGCCCGCCACCACCGAGGGCTCGTTCTCGCTGCGCGAGGAGGGTTCCGACACCGTCGCGCAGTTCGACGGGTCGGTGACTGTCCGAATCCCGTTGGTCGGCGGCAAGATCGAGAAACTCATCAGCCAGAACATGCTGACGCTGTTCGACGCCGAGCGCGACTTCACCGTTGCGTGGGACGCCGAGAAGAGCTGACCACCCCCCGGGTAGCGTGAGCGCCATGGCGCGTCGTCTCAGCTACTCGGCCCGGTATGAGCACCCGGCCGAGACGGTCTACCAGGCTCTGTCGTCCCGGCAGTTCTGGTACGACCAGATGGTCGAGTTCCGCAAGCTCACCCCGCAGTCCGACGTCACGAAGTTCGTCGTCGACGAGAACGGCATCGACCTGGTGCTCACCCAGACCCTCCCTCGGTCGGACCTGCCCGCCATCGCGAGCGCGGTGATCAAGAAGGACATGGTGATCACGCGGACCGAGAAGCTCGGCCCGTTCCACCCCGAGAAGACCGAGGGCACCTACACCGCGGGCATCCCTGCCGGCCCGGGCAACCTCACCGGCGTGCAGGAGCTCTTCCCGACCGAGACCGGCTCGACGCTGCGACGGACCACCGAGGTGAAGGTGTACGTGCCGTTCGTCAACGGCAAGCTCGAGCAGCTGATCCTCGTCAATCTCGTCGACCTGTTCCGCGGCGAGGCCGAGTTCACGGCCGACTGGATCGCCGCCAACGCCTGAGGCCCGCCGTGCAGCCGGGTGATCGTCGCGGCGTCGACGGTCGGATCACCCGGGGCACCACCAACGTCGGCCGTCTGCGACGCGTCGACCGGTGGATCGCGGGGCGCGCCGAGATCGTGGAGGCGCTGCGGTCGGCCCCGTCCCCTCTCGTCGTCGACCTGGGCTACGGCGATCGTCCGGACACCGCCGTCGACCTGCACCGACGGCTCACCGATGTCGTCCCCGACGTCGAGACGGTCGGACTCGAGATCGACCCCGCCCGCGTCGTCGCCGACCGCGACGGTGTGCGGTTCGCCCGCGGCGGCTTCGAACTCGCCGGCCTCCGCCCGCACCTGATCCGGGCGTTCAACGTGCTTCGCCAGTACGACGAGGAGCAGGTCCGCCCCTCCTGGGCGCGCATGCAGGCGGGACTCGCGCCGGACGGGTTCATCGTCGAGGGCACATGCGACGAGATCGGTCGGCGGTGTACGTGGATCGTCCTCGACCGCAGGGAACCGAGGACCCTCACTCTCGCGTGGGATCCCGCGCACACCGACCGCCCCTCCGACGTCGCCGAGCGCCTCCCCAAGGCACTGATCCACCACAACGTCCCCGGGACGGGCATCGGCGAGTTGCTGGCCGCGGCCGACCGGTGCTGGGATGCCGCAGCGGCGTGGGCCCCGTACGGACCGCGGTTCCGGTGGCTGCGGGCTCGGGAGGCCCTCGTGGAGTCCGGTGTGCCCTGCGAGCAGCCCCGTCGCCGCGAACACGACAACACCCTGACCGTCCCGTGGTCCGTGGTCGATCCCGCAGGAAACTAGGCTGGAGCGATGCGAGTGGCGATGGCGCAGGTCGCGGCGGGCACCGACCCGTCGGCCAACCTCGAGACCGTCCGCACGCGGACACGGCAGGCCGCCGAGGGCGGTGCGGACCTCGTCGTCTTCCCGGAGGCCATGATGTGCCGCTTCGGGGTCCCGCTCGGGCCGGTCGCCGAACCGCTCGACGGCCCGTGGGCCGACGGCGTCCGTGCCGCGGCTCGCGAGGCCGGCATCACCGTGGTGGCGGGGATGTTCACCCCCGGCGACGACCACGGCGGGCGACGGCGGGTGGTCAACACCCTGATCGCGGCCGGTCCCGACGGTTCGTCCACCCACTACGACAAGATCCACCTCTACGACGCCTTCGGCTTCCGCGAGTCCGACACCGTCGCACCCGGCGAGGAACCCCGCACCATCACCGTCGGCGACGTGACCGTCGGACTCGCGACCTGTTACGACATCCGCTTCCCGGCCCTGTTCACCCGTCTGGCCCACGACGGCGCGCGGGTCGTCGTCGTCCCGACGTCGTGGGGATCCGGGCCCGGCAAGGTCGAGCAGTGGCAGGTCCTCACCCGCGCCCGCGCGCTGGACAGCTCGACGGTCGTCGTCGGGGTCGGGCAGCCCCTGCCGACCGACCCCGCGGTCGCCGACAGCACCGCACCCACCGGTGTGGGGCACTCCACGATCGCCGACCCGTACGGCCGTGTGCTGGTCGAATACGATGACGCCGAACAGATCGCCGTGCACGAGCTCGACCTCGAACCCGTGCACACGGCTCGTCGGGACATCGCCGTCCTCGACAACGCGCGTCTGTGAGAGCGCCCTCCCTGACCGGCTGAGCGTCCGACTCTCACCGAACCCTCATGGAAGTCTCACCCGTGCTGTCCAGCTGACAGGCACAATCGACCCCGATGACCCATCCCAGTGATCCTTCGCATCCCGACGATCCGTCGGCACCGAGCACCGAGCGGATCCCCCAGCCGCAGCAGTCACCGCAGGCGTGGTCGCAGACACGCCCCTTCGACACCACGTCGTATCCGTACTCCGAGCCCCAGCCCGGGGTGCCGGACGGCGGGGCTCCCGACAGCGGTGGCGCTCGGCCACGACGACCGCGCCGGAGGGTGGCCATGATCGTCGGCATCAGCACGCTCGTGGTGCTGCTGGTGCTCGTGATCGCCGGCGTCGGCAGCGAGCTGTACCTGCGCAGCGCGACGAAGGACTGCCTGCAGAAGTCGTTCTCGTCGGTGACGGGGTCGTCGACGTCGGTGTCGCTGAGCAAGGAACCGATGCTCCTGCAGTACGCGACCAAGAAGGTCCCGTACGTGCAGGTCGACTCGTCCGGCGACAACGGACAGGCCATCGAGTTGCACGGTCGCGCCGACGACATCACCGGCCGGTCCGACGGGTCGACCCTCGGGTCGATCGCCGCCACCGGCGCCGTGCCGTTCTCGCGGATCGTCGCGCTCAGCAAGCAGGGCGCGCAGAACTCGCAGGACCAGTCGGGCGGTCAGGACCAGTCGGGCACCTCCGGCGACTCGTCGGGACTCGGGGGCCTCTTCGGCGGCTTCACACTGTCGAACGTCACCGGCAACCAGGCCACCGGCACGATGACCATCGACGCTACGGTCACCGTGGCGATCTTCCCGATCCCGGTGAGCACCGAGATCAAGCCCGTCGTCTCCAACGGCAAGATCGAGTTCCAGGTGGTCAAGGCCAGTGCACTGGTCTTCGGTGTGCCCTCCGGTTTCGCCCAGACCATCGTCGACGGCGTGTCCAAGTCGCTCTTCCCGCCGCTGTTCGACGATCTGCAGTTCGAGAAGCTGTCGGTGACCTCGCAGGGCATCGACTTCGCCGTTCGCGGCTCGGACGTCGTGCTGGATCAGAATTCCCTCGGCGCCACCGGGAACAGCGGGTCGCAGCAGAGCACTTGCTCTGTTCTATGACGGCGAAGAAGAAGTCAGGGAAGAAGAAGTCCGGGCCGTCGGGTCCCGACCCGCTGTGGCTCTTCGCCGACCAGCTCGGTCCGCACATCCACTCCTCCGACGACCACACGGACCGCCAGATCCTGCTGATCGAGTCGACGGCGGCCCTCGCACGGCGGGGCGGGCACCGACAGAAGGCGCACCTCGTCCTGTCCGGGATGCGCCACCTCGCCGCCGAACTCGGTGACCGCGCCGAGTTCTGGCAGGCCGAGGGCTACCGAGACGCGCTGACCGAGTTCGGACGCCCCGTCGTCGTGCACGAGCCGTCGTCGCGGGCGGCGTCGCGGTTCGTCCACACGCTGCACGACGAGGGGCTGGTGTCGGAGATCCTGCCCAACCCGACCTTCGCCCTGTCCCGGGAGGACTTCACCACCTGGGCCGGTGACGGCGAGAACTTCCGGATGGAGAACTTCTACCGCGACCAGCGTCGCCGATTCGACATCCTCATGGACGGCACCTCCCCGGCCGGCGGCAAGTGGAACTACGACGCGGAGAACCGAGACAGCCCGCCGAAGCGGACGACGCTCGGTGTCGACCCGCCGTGGTGGCCGGAGGAGGACGAGATCGACGAGGAGGTCCGCGCCGACCTCGACGCCCTCGTCGACGACCGGCCCGACGTCGCCTTCACCGGCGTCGACGGGCCGCGACAGTTCGCCGTCACCGGCGACGAGGCACAGAAGGCGCTGCACACGTTCCTCGACCACCGTCTCGCGACGTTCGGACGGTGGGAGGACGCCATGATGGGCGCCGACTGGACGATGTCGCACTCGCTGCTGTCGGTGCCGCTGAACCTGTCCCTGCTCGATCCGCTCGATGTCGTGCACGCCGCGGAGTCCGCCGCCCGCGACGGCTCCGTCGACATGGCGGCCGCCGAGGGGTTCATCCGGCAGATCATCGGGTGGCGCGAGTTCATCTGGCACCTCTACTGGCACTTCGGTCCCGAGTACACGAAGAAGAACGAGCTGAAGGCGCACACCCGGCTCCCGGACTGGTTCACCGACCTCGACGCCGACGCCGTGACCGCCCGCTGCCTCTCCGACGTGCTCGCGGGCGTCCGCGACCGCGGGTGGGTCCACCACATCCCGCGGTTGATGATCCTCGGCAGCCACGCCCTGCAACGCGGGTACGACCCCGCCGAGCTGACCGAGTGGTTCCGCGCGAACTTCGTCGACGGGTTCGACTGGGTGATGCCGGTCAACGTGATCGGCATGAGCCAACACGCCGACGGCGGCAGGATGGCGACGAAGCCGTACACGTCGGGAGGCGCCTACATCAACACGATGTCGGACTACTGCGGCGACTGTGCGTACAACCCGAAAGTCCGTGTCGGGGAGAACGCGTGTCCCTTCACCGCGGGGTACTGGGCGTTCACGCATCGCCACGAGGCGATGCTCAAGGCCAACAACCGCACCGCGCGATCGGTGGCCACGATGAACCGCCTGAAGGACCTCGACGAACTCCTCGAACAGGAACGCGCCCGCGACGAATTCTGACCCGATGCTCAGGTTGTCGCGTTAGGCTCGGCACTCCGGTGCCCCGAAACGGGGCCCGCAACCGTGACCGACCCGACCGCTGACACGAGGTGGCAGACGATGAGGAACGACACACACAACCCCACTGCGCTGGCGATTCTCGGCTATGCGGGGGTGGTCTACGCCGCGGTCGCCGTGTTCGTCGTGACACTGTTCGGCGCCTCCGCCGTCGACGGTCACGTGGGTCAGTGGTCGTTCCCGGCCGACCACTGGATCCTCGCCACCAGTGCCGCCACCGTCGTGGTCGGCATCGTGCTGTCGGGCGTGCACACGATGCTCTACGAGAACCCGCTGCACCGCGGTCGCATCTGACCCGCCGGCGTCGCCCCAGACGCCCTCGACCCTGACGCCTTCGACCCAGGGCGATCCCAACGGTGGACCGCCCGCTCGGATCACTCGTACCGTCGATCGTCGTGCCTGCAGACGACGCGATCGCCGACTCCCCCACCCCGACGGACACCCGTCACCTGCGCCTCGTCATCGCATCAGCGCTTCTCGGCACCACCATCGAGTGGTACGACTTCTTCCTCTACGCCACCGCCGCGTCGCTGGTGTTCAACACCCTCTTCTTCCCCGACACCGATTCCTACGTCGGCACGATGTTGTCGCTCGCGACGTTCGCCGTCGGCTTCCTCGTCCGGCCGATCGGCGGGATCGTGTTCGGGCACATCGGCGATCGCATCGGCCGCAAACGCACGCTGGCCGTCACCATGCTGCTGATGGGCCTGGCCACCGCACTGATGGCCGTGCTGCCGACCGCCGCCCAGGTCGGGGTTCTCGCGCCGATCCTGCTGCTGGTGCTGCGCATCGTGCAGGGGTTCGCGCTCGGCGGCGAGTGGGCGGGTGCCGTGCTGATGGCCGTCGAGCACGGGCCCCGCGGTCGCACCGGGTTCTTCGGGTCGATCCCGCAGATCGGCCTGCCCCTCGGGCTCGGCCTGGGCACCGCGGTGTTCGCGATCCTGCAGACCACCCTGGACGCGGCCGACTTCCTGGCCTGGGGGTGGCGCATCGCGTTCGGGGTGAGTCTCGTCCTGGTGATCGTCGGCTTCGTCGTGCGGCTCGCCGTCGAGGAGACGCCGTCGTTCCGCGCCGCCGAGGCCGCGGAGGTGACGGTGCGCACCCCGATCAAGGCCCTGGTCACCGACCGCGCGCTGCGCCGTCCGACGGTGCTGGGTCTGCTGTCCCGGTGGGCCGAGGGCGCGGCGTTCAACACGTGGGGCGTGTTCGCGATCACCTACGCCACCGGCACTCTCGGCATGGCGAAGGTGCCGGTGCTGTGGGCCGTCACCCTGGCGTGCGCGGTGATGGCCGCCGTGATCCCGCTGTCGGGTCGCATGGCTGATCGCATCCCGCCGAAGTGGATCTTCGCGAGCGGCGTCGCGCTGTACGGGCTCGCCGTGTTCCCGGTGTTCGCCCTGTTCTCGACGGCAGACATCGTCTGGTTCGGGGTCGGGCTGATCATCGTCTTCGGGTTCGTCCACGGGTGGTTCTACGGCGCCCAGGGCACGCTGTACGCGCTGCTCTACCCGACACAGGTCCGGTACACCGGCATCTCCTTCATCTACAACGTCGCCGGCGTCTACGCCTCGGGGCTCACCCCGCTGATCCTGACCGCCCTGATCCACGCGGGCGACGGGAGTCCCTGGCGGGCCGCTGCGTATCTCGCGGCGACAGGTGCGATCTCGGCCGTCGCGACGTCGTTCCTGCGTCCCGGCGAGCCGGAGGCGACGCTGCGCCGACCCGTGGAACACCCGGAACCGGTGACCGTCGGCGCGTGACATCCTCGGGGGGTGACTCTCACCCGCCGCCAGGTCGCCGCGATGGTCGACCACACCCTGCTCGCCCCCGAGGCCACGCGTGACGACGCGTTGGCCTGCGTCGCCGAGGCCGTGGACCTCGGTGTGCTCGCGGTGTGCCTGTCGCCGTCGATGCTCCCGATCGACACCGGCTCCGTGCGATCGTGTGTCGTCGCGGGATTCCCCTCGGGCAAACACCATTCACTCGTGAAGGCGTCGGAGGCCCGGCTCGCCGTGGACTCCGGTGCGCGGGAGATCGACATGGTGATCGACGTCGGCGCCGCCGTCGCCGGCCTGTACGACGAGGTGTTCGCCGACGTGCTGACCGTCCGCGAGGCCATCGGCGCCGAGGTGGTGCTCAAGGTCATCATCGAGTCCGCGGCGCTGCTCGCCGCGGTCGGGCCCGAGGCGGTCACCGAGACGAGTCGCCGTGCGGCACAGGCGGGTGCGTCGCTGGTGAAGACCTCCACCGGGTTCCATCCCGCGGGCGGCGCCAGTGTGCAGGCGGTCGAGTTGATGCGCGCGGCCGTCCCGTCGCACGTCGGCGTCAAGGCGTCGGGCGGCATCCGCACCGCCGAGGCCGCCGCCGATCTCATCGCGGCCGGGGCGACCCGCCTCGGGCTCTCGCGCAGCCGCGACGTCCTCGCCGGCTTCCCCGACGACTGACCACCACTCCCCGACGGGGGTCAGACGCGGGTGGCCCGGTCCTTCGTCCGGTCGAGGACGTCGGTGAGGAGGTCGTTGTAGGCGTCGTGTTCCTCGATGTTGGCCATGTGGCCGGTGTGCGGCAGCACGAGGTACTCGAGCAGCACATCCTGCTTCTCCAGCTGCGCGACGATCGCGTCGGAGTGCTTGCGCGGCGTCAGCCGGTCGTCGGTGCCGACGACGACGGCGGTGGGGACGTCGATGTTCAGCACGCCCTGCCACACGTCGAGGTCGAGCATGGCCACACCCCAGCGGGCCCGGGCGCGGGCCGGGCACTCGCTGACCATGTGGTCGCAGAACTCCACGTGTGCGAGCCGCGACTGCGTGTTCAGGGCGATGTACTGCGCGACCCGCGGCGATGCGGTGGTGTGCGGCAACGGGATCGGGGCCGTCGCGACCATGCGGCCGACGGCGCGTTCGAACGGTTTGGTGTACCGCGGGAGGCCCTCGGGGACGACGGCGAGGTTCTGGATGATCTCGACCGCGGCGGTCGAGGTGAGCACGATCGCGCGGGCGCGCGACGAGACGGACTCGGGAAAGTCCTTGGCCCAGGCCATCACCGACATCCCGCCCATGCTGTGCCCGGCCACCAGCGCGCGCCGACCGTCACCGGTCACGGCCCGCACCACCGACTCGAGGTCCGCGCCGAGGAGATCCGTCGACAGCCGGGTCTTCCCCAGCGGCGTCCGTCCGTGGCCGCGCTGGTCGTACGCGACGACGCGGTAGTGCTCGGAGAACGTGTTGATCTGCGCGTACCAGTGCTTCGTCGAGCAGGTCCACCCATGGGCGAACACGAGGACCTCGCCGTCGGGCGGTCCGTACGCCTCGACGTGGATCGGGTTGCCGTCGGCCACCGACCGCACCGGGATGATGTCGGGCGCGACCGTCGGCGTGTCGAGCAGCGGGTCGGGTCCGTCCTCGACGGGCGGCGGTGACGTCATCGCCGTCCGCAGCAGTGCGGCCAGGATCGTCCCGACCGCCGCCGTGCTCGCCGCCGCGGCGACACCACCGGTGATCGCCATGCCTTCCACCGCGTGCCGCGTGGATCGCCTCATCGCGCACCCCGCCTTCCTGGATCCCCGATCGTCGGGGTGTGCTGTGTGGTCAGGTCTGGGTGTCGGCCTCGAGGATCTCCGAGGCCTCCCCGATCGCCGACGAGATCTTCGCGTCGAGAGCGCGTCGGAACTGCGTGTCCACGATCTCGTGCGCCATGGGGCGGACCGTGCCGATGAGGTGCGCGACCTTCGCGATCTCGGTCTCCTCGAGGTCCAGCAGCCGTCCGTCGTCGCCGAAGTACTTGTCGGTGATGATCGCGACGAAGTTGTCGGCGATGTCGTCGATGTCGTTCTGGATCCGTTCCCATTTGCGCAGCAACGGTTCCAGGTCGATGCCGGCCTTCACCAGCACCTCCGCGCCCTCGAGCAGTTCGGGGCTCTTCACCGCGTACTGGGCACCCTCCTTCGCGAGCAGACCCAGCTTCTGACTCATCGCGATGGTCTTCTCGTCGGCGCCCAGCGTCTTGCGCAGCTCGGTGAGCGTGATCGTCGCGGCGCGCTTGAACGTGCGCCAGCGGCCGCCCCTCGGCTCGCCGTGCAGGACGTGCTCCACCTTCATCCCGTAGTGCGCGGCGAGGAGCAGCTCGCTGATCGTGGCGAACGTGTAGCCGCGTTCGAGTAGTCGCGAGATCAGGTTCAGACGGACCAGGTGCTCGGTGGAGTACCAGCCGGTGCGGCCCTTGATCTTGGGTGGTGGCAGCAGCCCACGGTCCTGGTACACGCGGATGTTGCGGACGCTGACGCCCGACACCTCCGCGAGTTCGTTGATCCGGTACTCGGCCACCGGACGAGTCTATCGGGGCAGGTGTCCCACACCCGGCAGCGTCGCGAGGCGACGTCACATGATCGAACCGCGGCGCAGCAGCCACGCGCCGGGGCCACCGATCAGACCGCACTCGTCGAGGAACTCGACGGTCTTCGCGCAACCGTTGCGCTTGCGGTCGTTGTAGAAGGCGTTGTGACGCGCGGCCCGGACGGCCTCCCGGCGGTCGAGTCCGGCGGCCTCGTAGACCTTCGGGTTCACCAGGCAGTACACGACCATGTAGACGGTGATCGCGAGATGCAGTCGCGTCACCGCACGGCGGAGTCGGCCCATGCCGGCGACGGTCCGCTTGGTCTCCTCGCGGGCGAAGCGGATGTGGCGCGCCTCCTCGAGGACGTGGATCCTGCTCACCGTGCGCGTGACCGGCTGGACGCGATCGTCCTTCATGAAGTCGCGCTGCATCATGTCGAGGATCTCCTCGGCGGCGAGCGTCCCACCGAACGCCAACGACCCCGACGCGAGAGCCTTGAAGGGGCGGGCCAATGTACGGATCCACAGCGGCGGGCCGTAGTTGGGGATGCCGAAGTGCTCGGCGGCCTTCGCGAACATCGTCGAGTGTCGGCACTCGTCGGCGATCTCGGTCAGGGCGAACTGGAAGTGCGGTGACGCCGGGTCCTGCTTGTAGGCGTCACGGATGAGCATCTGCATGAGGATGATCTCGAACCAGATGCCGGTCGCGCTGATGCTGGCGGCCTCGTGCTCGGTCAGCGTGATGCGCTGCGCCGGCGTCATCGACTCCCACAGCGGCGTGCCGTAGAGGCTGCACCACTCGGGCGTCATCCCGTAGAGCGTCGAGTGGTCGACGGGGGCGTCCCAGTCGACCTCGATCAGCGGGTCGTAGGACTTCCGCGCCGACGACGCCAGGAGTCGTCGGGCGATGTCCTCGCGGTCGTTCAGCCTCTGGCGGGGGCTCGGATGCTCCACGGCGACGGTCATGTCGGCGCTCCTTCGCGGTGTGGCGCACCCGGTGTGACGTGCGCCATCGTTGTTTCCACGATGCACTGTGACACTGACCGTTGTCAAGGTAATGCGACAACGAATGTTGTCTCGATCGCGGACAGCACCACAGGCCGTCCGCGCGGGCTCAGACCTTGCGGAACCAGCGCTTGTTCTGGATGGAGTCGACCCGCGGACGCACGTCCACGAGGTAGATCAACACCGCGACGATGCCGATGATCCCGAGGAAGCTGAGCAGCCCGAAGAACCAGATGAACAGCGCCCCGACGACGAGGATCGACACCCAGATGACCTTGGACTGTCGATCGACGGCGGGGAACGCGTCGGGCCGCTGCGTGGCCGCGTGGACCAAGGCCAGCAGCGCCGCCGCGCCGCCGACGACGGTGAGGACGAGCAGGAGGATGTTCTGCCCGTAGGCGAGGAACTGGACGAGGTTCACGACCGACAGGGTAATCGGACACCTCCGACCCACCCACGACGAACCGCGCCCCCGGCATGATGCCGGGGGCGCGGTGGTCGGGTCCGTCAGATGTCGGTCAGTTCGCCGACTTCTTGGCCGGGGCCTTCTTCGCCGGGGTCTTCTTCGCGGGCGTCGACTTCTTGGCCGTCGCCTTCTTCGCCGGCGACTTCTTGGCCGGGGTCTTCTTGGCCGGGGTCTTCTTCGCCGGCTCCTTCAGCTCCTCGAGCTTGGCCGCGGGCGAGTCCTTCGACCCGCGGGCCTTCGCCTCGACGGTGCCGGCCGCGCCGGAGACCTTGCCGGAGGCCAGGTTCGCGAGCTTGGCGGCGCGCTCACCGACGGCGCGGGTCTGCGACGAGATGGTGCCCAGCGCGTCCTCGGTGATGTCGACGGCGTCGTTGTATGCCTTCTCGGCACGGGAGACGTTGTCCTGGAACTCCGGCTGCTGACGCAGACGCTCCACGGTCTCCTCGCCGCGCTCGGCGAGCGAGTTGTAGATGCCGGTCGCGACCTCGATGTACGCCTCGGCGACCTTCCGCAGCTCCTCGCTGGTGAACCGGGTGCGCAGTTCGTCGATGTTCGTGCGAAGCTCCTCGATGTTGGTGGGGAGCTCCTCGGGCAGCGACTGGATGCGGTCCCGGGTCTCCTCGATGCGACCACGCGTCTCCTCGACGCGGGCCTGGGCGGTCTCGGTGGCCGACTCGGCGCGCTCGCGCAGCTGCCCGAGCACCTCGGCGACCTGCTGCAGAGCCAGGTCACCGGCGCCGACAGCGGCGTAGATCGGGGTGGCCAGGCCACGCTCGTTCTTGCTCATGCTTCTCCTCGATTGATCTCGTGATGACCGGCCAGGGCGAGGCCGGTGGACGTCATGCTGTGGTCTCGACGGACCCGTTCTCCTTGCGGAACGACTCGTAGATCTCGAGCAGCATCTGCTTCTGCCGCTCGGTGATCTGCGAGTCCGCCAGCAGTGCGTCACGCACGGGACTCGCGGCTCGTTCCTCGAGGATGCCGGCCCGCACGTACAGCACTTCGGCCGACACACGCAGACCCTTCGCGATCTGCGCCAGCACATCGGCGGAGGGCTTGCGCAGCCCTCGTTCGATCTGACTGAGGTACGGGTTGCTCACCCCGGCCCGCTCCGCCAGCTGGCGCAGCGAGACCTCGGCGGCCTCCCGCTGGGACCGGATGAAAGAACCGATGTCCTGGGCGGCGTTCACGACACCCTCGACGGCGCGGCTGGCAAGTTCCTCGGCATCGACATCGTCAGACGTCGTGTCGGGATCGTGCGATTCCGAACCCATCGGCTCCTCCTCTCGATTCCGTCCACCACGGTAAACAGCGGTGCTAGCAAATGCAAGCACTCTTGCTAACACGTTGCCGACGTCACATCACGAACGCGGTCGCGGCGACCTCAGGCATAGGCTCCCGCGGCGATGTCGGCGAGCAGGCCGCGGCCGCGGGGCTCCCACCCGAGCGCCGATCGGGTGCGATCGCTCGTGGCCGCCATGTCACCGTGCGCGAAGAACCCGCCCACGAACGGGCCGATCTGGTCGGCCACCACGTCAGCCGACAGCGACTGCGCCGGAACACCTTCCGCGGCGCCGATCGCCTCCGCGACGTCCCGGGTGCGGATGCCCTCCTCGCCGACGGCGTGCAGGATCGCGCCCGCCTCACCACCTGTCACTGCGAGCCCGACGAGGCGGGCTGCGTCGTCGCGGTGCACGGCCGCCCAGCGGTTGTCTCCGGCGCCCGCGTAGCCCGAGACCCCGTGCCGCCGCGCCGCGGCGGTGATCGTCGCGATGAAACCGTGGTCGCCGACCCCGTGGACGGTGGGCGCGAAGCGCACGACGATGCCCGCCACGTCACGGTCGACGAGGTCGAGCACGAAGTTCTCCGCACCGCCCCGCGGCGAGTCCGCACCGTGGAACGGTGACCGATCGTCCTCGGTGGCGGGCCGACCCTCCGCGAGTGCCGCCAGACCGCCCGCGATGATCAGCCGCCGGCCGGAGCCCGCGAGCACGTCGCCGAAGCAATCGACCGCGGCGCGTTCCGTCGCGAACGCACGCTCCACGTGCGCCCAGTCGTGCTTCATGCCGAGGTGGACGACGGCGTCGGCGGACTCGGCACCCGTGCGCAGCGACGACAGGTCGTCGAGATCGCCGCGCAGGGGCGTCGCGCCGTTCCCTTGTACCGCCTGCATCGACGCGTCGGACCGGGCGAGTCCCAGCACCTCGTGCCCCGTCGCGACCAACTCGCGCGTGACCGCCGACCCGATCCACCCCGACGCCCCCGTGACGAGCACCTTCATGACGAACCCCTTTGTGATGTCTGTTCCTGACATCACTGAGCGTACGCCGCGATGTCAGCTTCTGTCATCACTGTCTCGGACGACCTAGACTCGGGCGCATGGCACGGTGGCAACCCGGCGCGGGGGAACGGATGCGCGGCGCCGCGCTGCACCTGTTCGCCGAGCACGGATACGACGCGACCACCGCCGCCGACATCGCCGCCGCCGTGGGCCTCACCGAGCGCACCTTCTACCGGTACTTCGCCGACAAGCGGGAGGTCCTCTTCTGGGGATCCGTCGAGTTCGAGGAGTCGTTCCTCGACGCCGTGGACGCGATGCCCTCCGACGCGCCGGCGATGGCCGTGGTCGCGGCCGCGGTCGAAGGCGGTGCGTCCGGCTTCACGCCCGAGCGACGGGAGTTCGCCGCACTCCGTCACCGGATCGTCGACGCGACACCGCAACTGCGGGAACGCGAACGGGACAAGATGGCGCGGCTGGCGACGATCATCGCCGACAGACTCACGGCGCGGGGTGTCGATCCGACCGACGCAGAACTCGCCGCCCACAGCGGCGTCACCGTGTTCACGACGGCGTTCGCGCTGTGGGTCGCCGACGGCACCCGCGCACCGGACGCGGTGTGCCGCGGCCTCTTCGACGACCTCGCCCGGCTGACGGGTCAGCTGAAGAGCAGCACCGAGACGGTGTAGATCGCCAACCCGGCGAGTGAGCCGACCACGGTGCCGTTGATGCGGATGAACTGCAGGTCGCGGCCGACCTGCAGTTCGATCTTCCGGCTGGTGTCGTCGGCGTCCCACCCGCGGACGGTCTCGGTGATGACCGAGATGATCTCGCGGGAGTAGTTCTGCGACACGTGACGGGCCACCCGCACCGTCCACATGTTCATCTTGTCCTGCAGGACGTCGTCGCCGCTGATACGTGTGGCCACCCGGATGACGCCGTCGGCGAGCGCGGCGCGCAGTCGGCTGTCGGGGTCGTCGAGGGCCTGCTCGAGGACGGCCTTCGCCGCCTTCCACGCCGTCGACGCCGCGCCCGCGACCTCGTCGCGGCCGATGAACTCGTCCTTGATCTCCTCGACCTTGGCCATCGTCGCGGGGTCGTGCTGCAGGTCGTGGGCGAAGTTGACCGCGAGCTCGCGCAACGCGCGGCGGATGTCGTGCTCGGGGTCGGCGGCGATCTTGGCGGTGTACTCCACCAGCTCACGGTGGATGCGCTCCCCGACGAGCAGGTTGACGAACTTCGGCGCCCAGGCCGGGCCGTCCTTGTCGATGACGCGGTCGATGAGCGGCTGGCTCTCCTCGGCCCACCCGCGGGCGCGTTCGCACAGCATCTGGATGAGCGGTTCGAGACGGTCCTCGGAGATGAGCTGTTCGAGCACCCGGCCGGCGGGCGGACCCCACTGCGGTTCGGCCATCCAGCGCATGCCGGCGACGATGAACGCCTCGACGTCCTCGTCGGCGAGCATCTCCCCGGCGAGCCCGATCGCCCGCGACGCCTCGTCGCTGATGCGCGATGCGTTGGCGGGGTCGGCCAGCCACCGCGAGACACGATGCGGCAGCTGCAGTTTCTCGACCTGTCCCTCGATCACCGAGGGGGTCATGAAGTTCTCCTCGATGAAGTCACCGAGTTGATCGCCGATCTGGTCCTTCTTCCGACGGATCAGCGCGGTGTGCGGGATGGGCAGGCCGAGCGGCTGCTTGAACAGCGCCGTCACGGCGAACCAGTCGGCGAGCGCACCCACCATCCCCGCCTCCGAGGCGGCACGGACGTAGCCGACCCAGCCGGCGACCTCGGTGCCGTCGCGCGATTCGAGGTAGCGGGTGATCAGGTAGACGATCGCGGCGAAGGCCAGGAAGCCCGTCGCCACGACCTTCATCTTCCGCAGGTCGCGACGCCGCTGCTCGTCCCCGGAGGGATCGCCGCCCAATCCGGAGATCCCCGACGGGGTGGCCTGCCGCTCCTGCAGGGAGGTCGTGTTCACCCGCACAGTCTTACCCGAATCCGGCGAACGGACTCCCCCGTGTGCCGGGCGCCACGGCGCACACCGGTGCCGCCGCGCAGGACGGATACGCTGAGGTGATGCCGAGCCGCCAGTCCACCGCCGCGGCGGCCCGTGCCGCGATCACCGCGGCGGCCGCAGCGACCAAGGGGCTCGAGGCCGCACTCCGCGCCACCGCCGATCCCGCCGAGGGTGCGCTCGTCGACGGACGCAAGCAGCGGTGGCAGCGCCACAAGGAGGAGCGTCGCACGGAGTTGGTGGACGGGACCCTCGCCGCCGTCCGCGAGCACGGCGCCGACGTCGGCATGGACGAGATCGCCGCGCACATCGGTGTCTCCAAGACGGTCCTGTACCGCTACTTCACCGACAAGAACGATCTGAACACCGCGGCGATGGTGCGGTTCATCGAGACGGTGCTGCTGCCGCGGTTGACCGAGGTACTCGTCGACGACGTCGACGAGTACACGCTCACCCGCACGGTGATCTGGGTGTACGTCGAGACCATCTCCGACGAGCCCGAGATCTACCAGTTCGTCACCAGTTCGAAGTCGGCGAGCCCCAGCGTCCTGGCCGACTCGGAGAAGCTCGTCGCCGAGGTCGTCGCGTTCGCCATGCACGCCCGCCTCGGTGACCGCGGCCTCGACACCGACGGGTTCCAGACGTGGGCGTACGCCCTCGTCGGCGGGGTGCAGTTGGCCACGCACTGGTGGATGCAGGATCAGGCGCTGCCCCGCGCGGCCCTGGTCGACCAGCTCACGATGCTGGTGTGGACGGCGTTCGTCGGCATCGTGGAGGTGGGCGGTTCCGCCGCGGAGTTCGCCCGCCGCGAGCACCCGCTGCCGCTGTTCCCGTCCGACGTCACGACGCCGACCGACTGACCTGTCGACGTCGCTACAGTGCAGCGATGGGCGACGGTGACGACGACGGCGGTTACACGGGTCCGGCAACGCTGACCGTCGAGGGGCGGTCACCGGTGCAGGTGACGGTCCAGCTGGTCGGTCGGTTCGACCCGATCGCGGGTCGCTTCACCTGGCAGGGCCGCATCCGCGGCCTCGTCGACGCCATCGGTGACGACCCCCCGATCACCGCGGGCACCCCGGTGTCCGTCGCGACCCCGCACGGGACCGGGACCGGGACGCTGTCGGCGCAGGACGTCTTCGGCGGCCACGTCGTCACCGGGGTGTCGGCACCACCGTTCGCCCAGCTGCCCGACGACGCGGACCGCTGAGCCCGTGGCCGACGACGACCATCGGGTCGCGCTGGTGACCGGAGGTGCGGGCGGGGTGGGTCGCGGCGTGGTCACCGCGCTCGCCGCCGCGGGGTGGACGGTGTGGTTCACCGGGCGCGGCGGCACCTCCCCCGACGAGCGCCTCGGGCGGCTCGCGGCGCGGGTGGCCGCCGACGGTGGAGACGCCCGCCCCGTCACCTGTGACCACACCGACGACGCCGCCGTCGCCGCGCTGTACGGCCGGATCGCCGTCGAGAGCGGCCGACTGGATCTCCTCGTCAACGCGGTGTGGGCCGCGCCGGAGGGGTTCGGCGGGTTCGCCGAACCGTTCTGGCGACGCCCGGTGTCCGACTGGCGACCGCTCGTCGACGTCGGTCTGCGCGCCCACTACGTCGCCTCGGTCCACGCCGCGGGACTGATGGTGGACGCCGGCAGCGGACTGATCGTGCACGTGTCGTCCTTCGGGTCGCGGGGACATCTGCACTCCGTGCTCTACGGCGTCGCCAAGACCGGTCTGGACAAGATGGCCGCGGACATGGCGGTCGAACTGGCCGGCACCGGGGTGACCGCGATCAGCCTGTGGCTCGGCCTCATCCGCACCCGGATGCTGCTCGCGTCGGGGCTGACGGAGTTCGCGGGGTTCTCGCTCGACCGCGCCGAGGACCCGACATTCGTCGGGCGGGTGATCGACGCCCTCGCTCGTGACCCGGACGTCGCGGCCTCGAACGGGGCGACGCTGATCAGCGCCGAAGAGGGTCGGGCGCGGGGCGTCACCAACGACGATGGGACACAGCCCGACTCCCATCGCAACGCGTTCGGCGGCGGCGGGCTGTTCGGGCCCGGTGGAGCAGCCACGTCAGTAGGGTGACCCGATGGCATCCAGCGACGACGCGCCCCTGTCCGTCGACATCCTGCGCGCGTCCGCGATCGGTCCCATCGCCGACGTCGACCCCGGTGACACCCCGGGTTTCGACGGGGGCAAGTCCGCGGGCAAGAAGATCCGCAAGGCGCGCGGCGAGATCCTCGCCGACCTGCAGGAGCGGCTCTACGCCCACGGACGCAGCGGCGACCCGCGATCGGTGCTGCTCGTGCTGCAGGGGATGGACACCTCCGGCAAGGGCGGGATCGTCCGGCACGTGATGGGGATGGTCGACCCGCAGGGCGTCAGCCACGCGACGTTCGGCACACCGACCGACGAGGAGCTCGCGCACCACTTCCTGTGGCGCATCCGGAAGAAGCTGCCCCCGGCCGGGCAGATCGGCGTCTTCGACCGCTCCCACTACGAGGACGTCCTCGTAGTGCGTGTGCACGACCTCGTCCCGTCCGACGTGTGGGGATCGCGGTACGAGACGATCACCGACTTCGAACACGAGTTGGTCGGGACCGAGACCACCGTCGTCAAGGTGTTCCTGCACATCTCGCACGACGAGCAGCGTGACCGGCTCGCGCGCCGGCTCGACCGGCCCGACAAGTACTGGAAGTACAACCCCGGCGACGTCGACGAACGTCGGTACTGGTCGGCCTACCAGGAGGCGTATCAGGCCGTCCTCGACCGCACCGACATCGACGAGGCGCCCTGGTACGTGGTCCCCGCCGACCACAAGTGGTTCGCGCGGCTGGCCGTCACCGAGATCCTCATCGAGGCGCTGTCCCACCTCGACCTGCGCTGGCCCGCACCCGATTTCGACGTCGAGGTGGAGAAGAAACGCCTCGCCGAGAGCTGAGCCCTGTTCAGGCGATCCGTAGCGATTGTTCCCGCTGAGCGGGAAGGATCACTACGGATCAGTTCTCGTCCGCGGCGGCCACGAGGCGACGGCGCTGACGACGGGCGGCGGCGACCATGTTGCGCAGGGACGGCTCGAGCTGCCAGTAGTGGCGTGTCTTCAGGCCGCCGTCGGGATTGACCCACAGGCGCTCCGGGTCGATCGCCTGTACGGCGCGCTGGATCCGCTCGTCGATCTCGTCGATGTCGGGGATGGCCGCACTGCGGCTCTCGTAGACACCGGGCCCCACGCCGCGCTGGATCGGCGTACCCGCGTTCACCAGCTGGTCGAGCACCCAGTCGATCGAGCGCGTCGCGACGATCGAGGTGACGTCGGCGTCGAGGGCGTCGAACGCCTCGACGACCTGTCCGATGCTCGAGTAGCCCAGATGCGTGTGGATCTGCGTCTCCGGCTTGGCACCGCCGACGGCGAGCTTGAACGCCGAGACCGCCCAGTCGAGGTAGCCCTCGCGGTGCCGCTCGCGGAGCGGCAGCAGCTCACGGATCGACGGCTCGTCGACCTGGATGATCCTGATCCCGGCACGCTCGAGGTCGGCGACCTCGTCGCGGATGGCCAGCGCGAGCTGCTCGGCCGACTCGTACAGGGGCTGGTCCTGGCGCACGAACGACCGCGCCAGCATCGTCACCGGCCCGGTGAGGATGCCCTTGACCGGCTTGTCGGTGAGCGACTGCGCGTACGTGATCCACTCGACCGTCATCGGGCCGGTGCGCTTGATGTCGCCGTACATGATCGGTGGTCGCACACACCGGGATCCGTAGACCTGCACCCACCCCATCTGCGTGGCCACGTAGCCGTCCATCAGCTCGGCGAAGTACTGGATCATGTCGTTGCGCTCGGGCTCGCCGTGCACCAGGACGTCGAGGCCGATGTCCTCCTGCAGCGCGATCACCGACGCGATCTCGTCCTTGATCCGGTCGGAGTACTCGTCCCACGACAGCCGGCCCTGGCCGTAGTCGTAGCGCGCCTTGCGCATCTCGGCGGTCTGCGGGAACGAGCCGAGCGTGCAGGTCGGCACCGGCGGCAGCCCGAGCACCGCGTCCTGCGCCGCCTTGCGATCGGCATAGGGAGCGCGCTCGCGCTGATCCGGACGGATCGCCGCGACACGCTGTCGCACATCGTGTTTGAGCTTGAAGTGCACCGAGGTGGGACGTGTGTACCAGTGCTCGGGCGCGCCGTGGGTGACGGCCTTCGCGAGCGCAACCACCTCGCCCACCTTCTGCTTGGCGAAGGAGAGGCGGTCGGCGACGTCACCGGGGATGTCGGGCTCGATGAGCTTGTCGACGGGCACGTGCATCAGGGAGCACGACGTCGAGACGACGACGTCGGGGATCTCCTTCTTGATCTCGAGCAGGTAGTCGAGCTTGCCGCCCTTGGCGGCCTTCCACACGTTCCGGCCGTCGATGACGCCCGCGTAGAGACGCTTGCGCTTGAGACCGGGGATGGCGGCGAGTTGCGCCGCGCTCATCGGGGCGCTGATCAGGTCGAGCGCGATGGCCTCGACCTTCGTCGCGGCGAGCGCGGCCAATGCGGGACCGAGATCGCCGTACTGGCCCGTCACGAGCAGACGCGGACGCGTCCCCACCCCGGACAGGCGGTCGTAGACGCGGGCGAGCAGTTCGATCTCCTCGACCGTGCGGTCGAGGGTGTACGCGGGCTCGTCGAGCTGGACGCACTTCGCGCCCTGCTTGTACAGCGCGTCGAAGAGCTGCAGGTAGACCTCGACGAGGTCGTCGATGCGATCGAGCGGGGCGAACCCCTCGGGCGCGTCGGGTCCCGCCTTCGACAGCATCAGCAGGCTCAGTGGTCCGTGCACGACGGGACGCAGTTCGATGCCCTCCGCCTTCGCCCGGGCGTGCTCGGCGAGCAGGTCGTCGGCGTTCAGGGTGAACGTCGTCGCGGGACTGATCTCGGGCTGGCGGTAGTGGTAGTTGGTGCCGAAGTACTTGATCAGCTCCAGCGGCGGGAAGTCGGGCTTGCCGCGCGCCATCGCGAAGTAGAACTCCAGCGGCTCCAACTGGTCCTGCAGCGGACGGAAGCGCTCCGGGAACGCCCCGAAGAGCAGCGCGTCGTCGAGCACGTGGTCGTAGAACGAGAAGATGTTGCCGGGCACCTGCTCGAGCCCCATGGCCGCGAGTTCGCGCCAGGTGTCCTCCTGCAGCTCACGGCCGGCCGCCTCGAGTTCGGCCAGGGTGGCGCCGCGGTGCCAGTGGTCCTCCAGCGCCCGCTTCAGTTCCCGTCGGGCACCGATCCGGGGATAACCCAGGATCGACGACCCGTACTCGACCGCATCCGACGCGCTGGTCATCGACACACCTTCCTCGCGAACTGCTCTCGCTCCACCCGACGGCCGCCCGAGCACGGTGGCGGGTTCACACCCGCCACCGTCACCTCAGCGTGCGGCCGCGGCGGCGTCGGCGTAGGGGTAGAACCCGTGTCCGGCCTTCTTGCCCAGGCGACCGGCCTCGACCATGCGCAGCAGCAGCGGCGGCGGCGAGTACAGCGGCTCCTTGAACTCCTCGTACATCTTGTCCGCGATCGCCTTCACCGTGTCGAGTCCGACGAGGTCGGTCAGCTTCAGCGGGCCCATCGGGTGGGCACAGCCGAGCACCATGGCCTTGTCGATGTCCTCGACGGTCGCGAAGCCGCTCTCGACCATGCGGATCGCCGAGAGCAGGTACGGGACCAGCAGCGCGTTGACGACGAAGCCCGAGCGGTCGGTGGAGCGGACCACCTGCTTGCCCAGGACGTCGGCGGCGAACTGCTCGGCGCGCGCGGTGACGTCGGACGAGGTCATCAGGGTGGTGATGAGCTCGACCAGCGGCAGCACGGGGACCGGGTTGAAGAAGTGCATGCCGACCACGCGGTGCGCGTTCTGCGTCGCCATGCCCAGCTTCATGATCGGGATGGACGACGTGTTCGACGCGAGCACGGCGGTCGGGTCGGTGACGACCTTGTCGAGCTCGGTGAAGATGCCGGTCTTGACCGCCTCGTCCTCCACGACGGCCTCGCACACCATCTGGCGGTCGGCGAAGTCACCCAGGTCGGAGGTGAACCGCAGACGCCACGACGCCTGCTCACGCTCGCGTTCGGTCAGCTTGCCGCTGCTGACGCCGCGGTCGAGGGACCGCAGGATGCGCGACCGGCCGGCGGCGGCCAGCTCGCGGGTGGACTCGTAGACCAGGACGTCGGTGTGGGCACGGGCGCACACCTCGGCGATCCCGGCCCCCATCTGACCGGCACCGATGACGCCGACCCGCGAGATCTTATCGCTTGCCATGGATGGCTCCTCGACTCGAAGAATCGTTGTGTTGCTGGGGTTTACCCGTGCCGCGACATGCCGCGACACAAGACTGTCACATCAGACCCCGATACGGATCGGGGTGGGCACGACGAGTGTCGTACCCACCCCTGGTCCGTCTCAGGTCACCGCCGGATCAGTGGAACTGACCCTCTTCGGTGGAGCCCTTGAGGGCGGTGGTGGAGCTGGTCGGGTCGACCGTGGTGGCGATCGAGTCGAAGTAGCCCGCACCGACCTCGCGCTGGTGCTTCACGGCGGTGAAGCCACGCTCCTCGGCGGCCTTGAACTCGCGGTTCTGCAGGTCGACGAAGGCGGTCATCTGCTCGCGGGCGTAGCCGTACGCCAGGTCGAACATGCCGTAGTTGAGCGAGTGGAAGCCCGCCAGGGTGATGAACTGGAAGGTGAAGCCCATCGCGCCGAGCTCGTTCTGGAACTTCGCGATCGTCGAGTCGTCGAGGTGCTTGCTCCAGTTGAAGGACGGGCTGCAGTTGTAGGACAGCAGCTGGTCCGGGTACTCCGCCTTGACGGCCTCGGCGAACTTGCGCGCGAGCTCCAGGTCGGGGGTGCCGGTCTCCATCCAGATGAGGTCGGCGTAGGGCGCGTAGGACTTCGCACGCTCGATGCACGGCTCGATGCCGTTCTTCACGTGGTAGTAGCCCTCGGCGGTGCGATCACCGGTGACGAACTGCTTGTCGCGGTCGTCGACGTCGGAGGTGATCAGCGTCGCGGCCTCGGCGTCGGTCCGCGCGATGACGACGGTGGGGACACCGGCGACGTCGGCGGCCAGGCGGGCCGAGTTCAGGGTGCGGATGTGCTGCTGGGTCGGGATGAGCACCTTGCCACCGAGGTGGCCGCACTTCTTCTCCGAGGCGAGCTGGTCCTCCCAGTGGGTACCGGCGGCACCCGCGGCGATCATGGCCTTCTGCAGCTCGTAGACGTTCAGCGCGCCACCGAAGCCGGCCTCGCCGTCGGCGACGATCGGCACGAGCCAGTTGTCGATGGAGTCGTCACCCTCGACGCGCGAGATCTCGTCGGCACGCAGGAGAGCGTTGTTGATGCGACGGACCACGTTGGGCACCGAGTTGGCCGGGTAGAGCGACTGGTCGGGGTAGGTGTGCCCCGACAGGTTCGCGTCACCGGCGACCTGCCAGCCCGAGAGGTAGACGGCCTTGAGGCCGGCGCGCACCTGCTGCACGGCCTGGTTGCCGGTGAGGGCGCCGAGGGCGTTGATGTAGCTGCCGTCACCCTGGGTGACGCCGTCCCACAGGATCTCCGCGCCGCGGCGGGCGAGGGTGTGCTCCTCGACGACCGAGCCCTGGAGCTCGGCGACCTGCTCGGCGGTGTAGTCACGCGTCACGTTCTTCCAGCGCGGGTTGGTGTCCCAGTCCTGCTGGATCTCCGCAGCCGTCCTCGGCTTGCCGACGTTGCTCATCTGCACTCCAGTTTTCTCGTTGCCGACGCGGTGTCGGCGGCTTCTCACAGGCGCGGCCGCGGCTCGTCGGGTCGGGTCCCGGGTGATGTCCCCGGTGCCCGGACCCGGTGAACGGTTCGGTGGTTTCGCAACCGTCCGACGTCGGGTCCGCGGCGCCTGCACAAAGAGTGCCACACCCCAAACGTGCTGGTCCACTGCTTGCAGGTGCCACATTCGGCCACATCCCGACGCGCATTTGCAAAGTTTGCGAACATGGGCGTGTGAAAGATCCATGCCCAGGGGCCAAAAAGTACGCGCGTACTGCGTCGATGCCCACGGACGCGGCGCACCCCACGGCAGACACCCCGGGCGGTCGTCGGGGCCCCAGGTCCATTCCTGCCGCATCGGAAAGTGGCCACAGTCACATCCGCCCTCGGTCGGACAGCGGGCGAACCGGGCGGTCGGCGCGACGTAGCCTGGCTCCCGTGGGCAGGACCTATGTCGGATCGCGGGTACGGGCGCTCCGCTCCGACCGCGGGCTCTCGCAGGTGTCGCTGGCGCAGACACTCGGGATCTCGCCCTCGTACCTGAACCAGATCGAGCACGACGCCCGCCCGCTGACCGATCCGGTGCTGGTGAAGATCAGCGAGGCGTTCGGTCTCGACGCCGAGTTCTTCGACTCCCAGGACGACGTTCGTCTGGTGGCCGAGGTGCGTGAGGTCCTCATGGACCCCGACGTCGAGGCGTCCGGGGACCTCGGGGCGACGGCCGCCGACGTGGTGCGGACCCATCCCGAGATCGCGCGGGCGATGGTCAGCCTGCACCGGCGGTACCGGACGACCACCGACCAGCTCGCCGCGGTCACCGACGACCGCGGCGACGGCTCGATGCGGGGATCGATCACCGCACCGCACGAGGAGGTCCGCGACTTCTTCTACCGCCGCCACAACTACCTCCACGAGCTCGACACCGCGGCCGAGGACATGACCACCCGCATGCGGATGCACTCCGGTGACGTCCGCCGAGAGATCTTCGACCGCATCGAGACGGTGCACGGCATCAACATCGTCCGCCGCGTCGACATGGGCGACACGCTGCTGCACCGTTACGACCCCGAGGGACGACGCCTCGAGATCTCGCGTCACCTCTCCGCGGGCCAGCGCACCTTCAAACTCGCCACCGAACTCGCCTATCTCGAGTTCGGCGACCTCATGGACCGCCTCGCCGACGAGGGCAACTTCACCAGCGACGAGGCGCGCAGTCTGGCGCGCCTCGGCCTCGCCAACTACGCCGCCGCCGCCATGGTGCTGCCCTACGGCCAGTTCCACGGCGCGGCCGAGGACTTCCGGTACGACATCGAGCGGCTCTCGGCGTTCTATCAGGTCTCCTACGAGACCATCTGCCACCGGCTGTCGACGCTGCAGCGTCCGGACCTGCGCGGCGTCCCGTTCTCGTTCGTCCGCGTCGACCGCGCGGGGAACATGTCCAAGCGCCAGTCCGCGACCGGGTTCCACTTCTCGTCCTCCGGCGGCACGTGCCCGCTGTGGAACGTGTACGAGACGTTCGCCTCACCGGGCAAGATCCTCACGCAGATCGCCCAGATGCCGGACGGACGCGACTACCTCTGGGTCGCGCGGACCGTCGAGCGTCGCGCCGCGCGGTACGGGCAGCCCGGCAAGACCTTCGCGATCGGTCTCGGATGCGAGCTCCGGCACGCCGGTCGGCTCGTCTACGCCGACGGCCTCGAGATCGGGCCCCAGGCGCGGGTGACGCCGATCGGTGCCGGCTGCCGCGTGTGCGAGCGGTCGAACTGTGCCCAGCGCGCATTCCCCGCGCTGGGGGCGCCCCTGCAGATCTCCGAGCACCGCAGCACCATCTCCCCCTATCTGGTCGACTGATCACCACCCCGGCAGCACCGATCGGCTCCCGCGAGCCCGAAAGGCATCGATGACCCCCCGCATACCGCCCGGTCACCTCCGCGAGCTCGGCCCGGTGAACTGGGCCTTCTGCCGCATCGCCTCGCGTGTGGTCGGTGTCCCCGACATGCACATCTTCTCGACGCTCGGTCGGACCGGCGGTCTCTTCCGCGGATGGCTGCACCAGTCCGCGCGGCTCATGCCGTTCGGCCCGCTCAGCCGGGTCGACACCGAGATGGTGATCATCCGCGTCGCGACCCTGCGCGCGTGCGACTACGAACTCGACCACCACCTGCGCATCGGGCGCCGGGTCGGTATCGACGACACCCTCGCCGCGCAGATCCAGAGGGGCCCCGACGCCCTCGACCCCTCCGCCCTGCACGTCGAGCGGTCCCGGGTCCTGCTCACCGCCGTCGACGAGCTCGTCGCCGACCGCGACATCTCCGACCCGACGTGGGAGGCGCTCAGTCGCCACCTCACCGAGCGGGAACGCATCGGGCTGCTGCTGCTCGTGGGCAACTACGACTCACTCGCCACGACCATCTCCACCCTGCGGATCGACCGCGACCGGTGACCGACGCCGACGCCCGCGCCGCCGTGCGGGACCTCTTGACGGTTCCCGTCCGCGACGAGTCCGCCGGCTACCTCGACCTGCTGGAACCGGAACGGTCGGGGCGATCGCCGAGCCAACGGCTGATGGAGAACCCGGTGTTCGCGGCGGTGTACGAACGTGCGTGGCGGCCCGTCTTCACCCGCCTGTTCTCGCTGGGCGGGACGTCCACGCTGGTGGCCGGCGAGCGGTTGACCGAACGCCTCGCCCGCCGCGGCGACCGCCGGATCCTCGACGTGGCGTGTGGACCGGGCAACTACACCGACCGATTCGCGCGTGACCTCACCGGCGACGGGTTCTGCGTCGGACTCGACTTCTCCACACCGATGCTCGCCCGCGCCGTCGTCGACAACGCCGCGCCCCGCGCGGTCTACGTCCGCGGGGACGCCCACCACATCCCTTTCCCCGACGGCACCTTCGACAGCGTCTGCTGCCTGGCCGCGCTCTACCTGATCGGCGATCCGCTGACGGTGGTCGACGAGATGGTCCGCGTCGTCGCGCCGGGTGGCGAGATCGCGATCTTCACCTCGGTCCAGACGACGTTGTCGTCGCTGCCGGGCGCCCGACCGGCGCTCGGGCTCAGCGGTTTCCGCATCTTCGGACGGGACG
This sequence comes from uncultured Williamsia sp., assembly GCF_947494875.1. GTDB lineage: Bacteria > Actinomycetota > Actinomycetes > Mycobacteriales > Mycobacteriaceae > Williamsia_A. Next base: position 237,513 of record NZ_CANLWM010000004.1, on the reverse strand, counting down.
AGATCACCGGCCGGCTCAGCGCCGCCGGGATGCGCGACATCCGGCAGCAGATCACCGGGCAGGGTCAGTACGTGATCGCGACCGCCCCCGACGTGCCCTGAGACGAATCGGCGAGAACGGCCCTTCCATTCGGGCACTCAACAGATGTACCGTGGGCCCTGGTCGGACACACCGGGGAGGGTGTGTCCAGTTGGGGGTCCACACGATGCAGCTCGACAAGACTTCGGCGGCCGCCGTAGGCGGTTCGTCGCAGTTCACCGCCCTCGCGCGCGCATGTCGTGACCGTGGTGACTGGGATGAGGTGCTGGCCACCGTCATCCGGTCGGTCGTCGCCGCAGCCGTCGCGGGCGGGCCGCCCCGCTCCGGCGACACCGCGCTCGCCCAGACACGACAGGCGCGGACGACGTTCGACGGCGCGGTGCGGCGCACCCTTGACGACGTCTCGATCCGCCGACCGCACCTCGTGGACACCTCGTCGTGTCGTCGCATCCGTGCGGCCGTCGTCGAGTGGTCACGGGCCGGCGTCCCCCTCGCCGCGACGATCCAGGTCATCGGAGCCGCCGTGGACGCCGCGGCCGACGCGGCGACCCGTTCCGTCGACGACACAGCTCTCGTGGTCGCGACCATGTCGTCGATCGTCGCCGTCCGCAGGTCGCTGCTCGCCGACGCGTCTGCCATCTTCGCCGAGGCGTCCGCGCTGGAGCGCTCCGCACCGGACCCCTCGCCGTGGGAACAGTTCGTCACCGCCGCCATCCGCGGGGAGGTCGACGTCCGTCGGGCCGGTGACTTCGGGCTGCCCGTCTCCGATCGGTGGCAGGTGTTGTCCATCGCCGTCCTCGACGCCGAGGCCGGCGCGGGCCCGGCCGCGACCACCGTGTCGCGGGGTGTCGCCGACGTCCTCGGTCCCTCGGCGCTGACGATCCTCAGCGAGGCCGGCGGCACCGTCGTCCTCCCGGTCACCGACGACGCCGACCGGCTCGACACCTCGGTGACGGACGCCCTCACCCGCGCCATCGGGTCGGCGCTGCTGTGCACGACGGTCGTCGGCGACGCCGAGAACCTCCCGGAACTCGTGGCACGGGCCGACGAGCTGCTCGACCTCGCCCGGTCCATCGACCGTGAACCCGGCCTCTACTCGATGGAGGACCTGGTCATCGAGTACCAGATCACCCGCCCGGGACCGGCCCGCGACGCACTGGCCGCGCTCATCGCGCCGCTGACCTCACACGCCGATCTGCTGGAGACATTGCGGGTCCACATGTCATGCGGGATGAACCGCCGCGAGACCGCCCGCCGCCTCGAGGTCCACCCGAACACCGTTGACAACCGGATGTCCCGGGTGGCGGCGGCGATCGGCCTCGACCTCAGTCAGCCCCGTGCCATCACCCAGGCACGCTCGGCGATCCTCGCCTACGACGCGGTGGCCGCGCGGGCCTGACCCGACACGGACGCGACCTTGCGGCCCCTATCCTGGGCGGGTGTCGATATCGGTCGTGATACCGGCGTTCGACGAGGGGTCGGGCATCGATGAGTGCCTTCGGCACCTGTCCCGTCAGGGTGACGAGGTCCTCGAGATCGTCGTCGTCGACAACGCCAGCACCGACGACACGGCGGACCGCGTCCGCGCCGCGGCGGTCGACGATCCCCGCATCCGGCTGTTGCACGAGCCCACCCCGGGTGTCGCGCACGCGCGCTATCGCGGTTTCGCCGAGGCCCGCGGCGACCTCATCGCCAGCGTCGACAGCGACACCCTCGTCGGGACCGGATGGGCGTCGGCGATCGCCGAGACATTCGGCGATCATCCGTCGGTCATGGCGGGCACCGCGCCGATCCCCCTGTGGGACCTGCCGTTCCAAGGGCGGTACCGCCGGCGCAACGCGCGCCTCGACAGGGCCGCTCGCCGCGGTCTCGGCACCGGCCGTCCCGTCCTCGCACCCGGGCTGAGCGGGGCCAACTCGGTGATCCGCCGTTCGGCCTGGACGGAGATCGCCGACGAGGTGAGCGTGCGCGGCGACGTCTTCGAGGACCTCGACCGGTGGTTGCTGCTCCGGGCGCACGGTCACGCGGCGATCGTGGTCCCCGGGATGTCGGCGGTCGTGTCGGGACGTCGTCTGCTGACCGGTCCGCGGAGCTTTGTGCGGTACGCGGCCTGCGGGCCGCGCACGTACGCGCTGCACCACCAGTGGCGGATGTTCGCCGTGTCATTGCTGATGGACACGGCGACCTTCGTACTCACGATGGCCAAGCTGCCTGTCAACCGAGCCTGGGATCCCGCCGCCCGGCGGTTCTCGGTCGCGAGGATCATCGATCGGGCAATCGACCACCGCGCCTCGCCGATCGGCCGGGCTCAGAACCCGCGGTAGTCGCGCATCGACATCCGGGCACCGTGGCGTTCGGGCCGGGTGCCGTAGAGCTCGATGAGGCGGACCACGCGGTACCGCTGGCCGCGGTACGGCTCGAGGAGCTCCAACATGCCCGCGTCGTCGACGGGCCGTCCGATCAGCGTCTGCCCCACCGTCTTGCAGACGTGGTAGTCGCCGACGGGCACGACATCGGGGTCGCCGAGGGCGCGACACCGCACCTCGGACTCCGTCCAGCGACCGACCCCGTGCAGCGTGCGCAGGTGTTCGTGGTGGCGTTCGACGTCGAACGCGACGCCGCGGCGGACGGTTCGCATGCGGACGGGTTCCGCACCGGCGAGATGCCATTCCCACGATGGGATCGACGCCCACTCGCGCTGCGGCGGGCACACGTGCATGTCAGGGGCGCCGGGAGCCGGTACGCCGAAGCGCCGCAGCAGATGTCGCCAGGCACGCCACGCCTCCTTGCCGACCACCTTCTGTTCGAGCACGGCCGGGACGAACGCCTCCCAGACGCGGTCGGTGCGACCGAGCCGGATGCCGGAGTGCTCACCGCGGCGCATCAGTTCCGCCACGACGGGGTCGCGCGCGACGAGCGCCGACGGGTCGTCGTCGGCACCGAGCAGTGACGGCAGGTGGTCGAGCAGCCAGTCCGCGCCCGGACCCCAGCCGTGGCCGGTGACGACACCCGAGTGGCGCGTGATGGCGAGGGTGCCCGGCCCGTCGGGGGTGTGGCTGGTCCGCCACACGGAACCGTCGGGGCGGATCCGGTGCGTCGGGTCCGACCCACCGCGCTTGTGCAGCGCGAGGGTCCGACGGATGTCGAGCGGGAACGACGGCGTCCACTCGCGGACGCGGTCGGCCCCGTCGATCACCGGCGTCAGAGGTTGATCATGTGGCCGATCGCGCCGTGGAAGGTCTCCTGCATGGCCTCGGACATGGTCGGGTGCGTGTGCACGTTCCGCGCCAGTTCCTTGGCCGTCAGGTCCCACTTCTGCGCGAGCGTCAGCTGCGGCAGCATCTCGGAGACGTTGTCGCCCACCAGGTGCGCGCCGAGCAGCTCGTCGTTCTTCGTGTCGGTGATGAGCTTGACGAACCCGCCGGGCTCACCGAGGCCCTGCGCCTTGCCGTTCGCGGTGAACGGGAACTGGGTCGCCTTGACCTCGTGACCCTCGTCCTTCGCCTGCTGCTCGGTCAGTCCGAACGAGGCGACCTGCGGCTGGCAGAACGTGGCGCGCGGCATCATCCGGTAGTCGCCGAGCGGCATCGTCTCGACGCCGGCGATGGTCTCCGCGGCGACGACGCCCTGCGCCTCGGCGACGTGGGCGAGCATCAGCTTCGCGGTGACGTCACCGATCGCGTAGATGCCGTCGACGTTGGTGCGCATGAACTCGTCGATCGCGATGGCGCCGCGCTCGGTCAGCTCGACGCCGGCCTTGTCGAGACCGAAGCCCTCCACACGCGGGGCGAACCCGACGCTCATCATCACCTTGTCGACGGTGACCGAGTCGTCGTTGCCCTTGGCGTCGGTGTAGGACACCTCGACCTGCGACCCCTGGTCGTCGACCTTGTTCACCTTGGTCGAGGTCAGGATCTTCACGCCGAGCTTCTTGTACTGCTTGGCGAGCTCCTTCGACGAGTCCGCGTCCTCGTTGGGCAGGACGCGGTCGAGGAACTCGATGATCGTGACGTCGACGCCGTAGTTGGCCAGCACATACCCGAACTCCATGCCGATCGCGCCCGCACCGACGATCACGATGGACTTCGGCAGCTCGCGGGTCAGGATCTGCGATTCGTAGGTTACGACGTTGTCCGACAGCTCCACCCCCGGCAGCAGCTTCACGTACGAGCCGGTGTCGATGATGACGTTGTCGAACGTGAGCTCACGGTCGTCGCCGACCGTGATGGCCTTCGGGCCGGTGAACACGCCGTACCCGTCGATCTCGGTGATCTTGTTCTTCTTCATCAGGAAGTGGACGCCTTTGACGATCCCCTCCGACACCTTGCGGCTGCGGTCGAAGGCCGCGCCGAAGTCGAAGGAGACCTCACCGGACATCCCGAAGGTCTTGGCCTGGGTGTGGAAGATGTGCGCGAGCTCGGCGTTGCGCAGCAGCGCCTTCGACGGGATGCACCCGACGTTCAGGCAGACACCTCCCCAGTACTTCTCCTCGATGACGGCGACCTTCTGGCCGAGCTGGGCGCACCGGATCGCGGCGACGTACCCACCCGGACCTGCGCCGAGGACAACTGTGTCGAAGTGTTCTGCCACGCGCTCAGCCTACGTTGCGACGCCTGCCACACGCAGTCGGGATCGCGCACGGCGAACAGCCTCCCGACGAGCGTTTCTAGAACATGTTCTCGTTTCTGGGGTTACCGTCAGGGATGGCCGTCTCCCCCTTCAGCCCGGCGCGGCTCGGACCTCTGACGCTGCGCAATCGCCTCATCAAGTGCGCGACCTTCGAGGGTCGCACCCCCGACGCGCTCGTCACCGACGATCTCGTCGAGTTCCACCGGGAGATCGCAGCGGGCGGGGTCGCGATGACGACGGTCGCCTACCTCGCGATCAGCCCCGAGGGCCGCACCGACCGCCACCAGATCTGGCTGCGCCAGGACGCCGCGCCGGGCCTGCGGCGTCTCACCGACGCGATCCACGCCGAGGGCGCCCTGGCCTCCGCGCAGATCGGTCATGCCGGGCCGGTCGCGAACCCGCTCTCGAACCGCGCGCGGGCTCTGGCGCCGTCGCGCATCCCGGCCCCGATGGGCGTCGCACCCTCGTCGATGGCGGTGTGTCGTCGCCCGTCGACCGAGGAGATCGCCGGTCTGATGCGCACCGCGAGGCACGGGGCACGCATCGCCGTCGACAGCGGCTTCGACGCGCTCGAGATCCACTTCGGCCACAACTACCTCGCGAGCAGCTTCCTCAGCCCGCTGCTCAACCGCCGGAAAGACGCCTACGGCGGATCCGTGGTCGCCCGGGCACGCTTCGCACGCGAGATGGCGCAGGCCGTCCGCGAGGAGGTCGGCGACTCCGTCGCGGTCCTCGCGAAACTGAACATGTACGACGGGGTGCCGGGCGGCTTCATGCCCGACGACGCCTGCACCGTCGCGCAATTGCTCGAACGCGACGGGCATCTCGACGCGATCGAGCCGACGGCCGGCAGTTCGCTGCTGAACCCGATGTACCTGTTCCACGGCGATGCGCCCCGCGCCGAGTTCGCCGCCACCTTCCACGGCGTGCTGCGCTGGGGCCTCACGGCCGCGGGTCCGTTCTTCCTCAAGAAGTACCCCTACCGCCCCGCCTATCTGCTGCCGCTCGCGCAGCAGCTCCGCGAGGCGGTGTCGATGCCGCTGATCCTGCTCGGCGGCGTCACCGACCGCGCCTCGATGGACCTCGCCCTGGCGGAGGGTTTCGACTTCGTCGCGATGGGTCGCGCGCTGCTCCGCGAGCCGGACCTGCCGCTGCGCATCGAAGCCGACCCGTCGACGACGTCGAGATGCATCCACTGCAACCGCTGCATGCCGACCATCTACACGCGCACCCGCTGCCCGCTGCGGCCCGAGACGGGGCCGCTCGTGGAGGAGAACGCGACAATCACCGCGTAAGCCCCGCGCGGTTGGCGACGGCGCGCGGACCCGGCGCACACTCGGGACCGTGATCCGCCCGCTGACCGTCGAGACCGCCCTCACGACAGGCCATCTCGACCTCGTCACCACGGTGGTCGCCGTCGTCACGCTCGCCGCGTACTGGTGGGGATGGCGACGGTCCGACGTGACTCTCGGCCGCGGGGTCGTCTTCAGCCTGCTCGGCGTCGGGGTGTGGCTCGTCGCGACCGCGAGTTCGGTCGGCGCCTACGCCGACACGCTGTTCTGGGTGCGCGCGCTCCAGGTGGTCCTGCTGCTGCTCGTCGCGCCGTTCGGGCTGGCGCTGGGCATGCCGCTGACGGTCCTGCGGGAAGCGTGTTCGGCGCGCGGTCGCGCCCGCTTCGACAGCGCCCTCGGCTCGCGGGTCGCCCGCGCGCTGACACACCCCGCGGTCACGTCGGGCGTCATCCTGGTGACGCCGTGGCTGTTCTACCTGACGCCCTGGTACACCGCGGTGCTGCGCGGCGACGCCCTCGACGTCGTCACCCGGCTGCTGTTCGTCGTCGTCGGGCTCGGCTACTTCGTCACCCGCCTTCAGGTCGACCCGGTGCCGCACCGTCGGCCGCAGTCGTTGTCGCTGCTGATCACCCTGGTCGAGACGATCGGCGACGGACTGCTGGGCGTGGTGCTGTGGCAGGGACCCGACATCGCCCACGCCTATTACGCCGCACTCGGCCGCAGCTGGGGCCCGTCGCTGCGCACGGACCAGATCATCGGCGCCGGCGTGCTGTGGGTCCTCGGTGACGTGGTGGGCCTACCGTTCCTGCTCGCGCTGTTCGGGAGGTTCCGTGCCGAACAGGAGTCGGTCGCCGTCGAGGTCGACGCGGCCCTCGACGCCGCCGACCGCGATGCCCGTGACCGCGGTGCGGCAGTCGCGCCGTCCGGCGACGACGGCCCCGACCCGGCTCCCGCCGGCGGCCTGTGGTGGGAGGCGGACCCCGAACTGCGGCGTCGCTTCGGCCGCTGATCGGCGCACCGAGCACAATCGACGAGGTGACCGACGCGACGACCACCTCCTCCACCGACACCGCAGGCCGCGACGACGGGGACGACCCGTACCTCTGGCTGGAGGACGTGACCGGTGATGACGCCCTCGACTGGGTCCGTCGACACAACCAGCCGACGGTCGACGCGCTCACCGGCTCCGACCGCTTCGCCGAGCTGGAGGCGGGGGCGTTGGAGGTGCTCGACACCGACGAGCGGATCCCCTACGTCCGGCGACGCGGCGAGTTCCTCTACAACTTCTGGCGCGATGCGACGAACGTCCGTGGTCTCTGGCGCCGGACGACGATGGACTCCTACCGCACCGACAGCCCGGAGTGGGACGTCCTGGTCGACCTCGACGAGGTCGCGCGCGGCGACGGCGAGAACTGGGTGTGGCAGAGCGCGGCCGTGCTGCCGCACAGCTGGGACCGCGCGCTCATCTCGCTGTCCCGCGGCGGTGCCGACGCCGCGGTGGTCCGTGAGTTCGACCTCGTGTCCCGCACGTGGGTCGACCCCGAGGGGCCGGACGCGGGTTTCACACTGTCCGAGGCGAAGTCGGACATCGGATGGGTCGACCGGGACACCGTGTTCGTCGGGACCGACTTCGGCGTCCACACCGACGGCGCCTCGTCGCTCACCGACTCCGGGTACCCGCGGGTGGTCAAGCGGTGGCGCCGCGGGACACCGCTCGCCGAGGCCGAGGTCGTCTACTCGGGCGAGACCTCCGACGTCGCCGTGCAGGTCAGTCATGACCACACCCCCGGCCACGAACGTGATTTCGCCGTGCGTGCCGTGGACTTCTTCCACCAGGAGACGGTGGAGCTGCGCCCGGACGGCCCGGTGGTCGTCGACGTCCCCGACGACAGCCACACCCTCATCCGCAAGGACTGGCTGCTGGTCCTGACCCGCTCGGTCTGGGAGCGCGAGGATGCCTCCTACCCTGCGGGGACACTGGTCGCCTTCGACTACGAGGAGTTCCTCGCCGGCACCGCGACCGGAACCGTGCTGTTCGCGCCGGATCCGCACACGAGCCTGCAGGACGTGCGCTGCACCACAACCCATCTCGTGCTGGTCGCACTGCGCGACGTGCAGACCGAGGTGCACACGCTCACCATCGGCAGGTGGGAGCGTGGCGAGATCGCCGGCCTGCCCGAGCTGGCGACCATCTCAGTGATCGACACCGACCCCGACGAGACCGACGAGATCTTCCTGTCGGCGAGCAGCTACACAACGCCGCCCAGCCTCCTGCACGGGACGAGCCACGGTCCGGTGTCGGTGCTCAAGCAGACACCGGCGTTCTTCGACGCCGACGGCATCTCGGCCTCCCAGTTCTTCGCGCCGTCGGACGACGGCACCGCGATCCCCTACTTCGTCGTCCGCCGCGACGACGTCGAGCAGGGTCCCGCGCTGCTGTACGGCTACGGCGGTTTCGAGATCTCGCAGACCCCCGGGTACGCGGCCATCGCCGCCCGGAGCTGGGTGACCCGCGGAGGCGTGTACGTCGTCGCCAACATCCGTGGCGGCGGCGAGTACGGGCCGGAGTGGCACACACAGGCACTCAAGGCCGGTCGCCACCTCGCGTTCGAGGACTTCGCGGCCGTCGCCCGCGATCTCGTCGCCCGCGGCATCACGACCCACGAACGCGTCGCCGCGCAGGGCGGGTCGAACGGTGGACTGCTGATGGGTGTCATGACCACGAGCTACCCGGAGCTGTTCGGCGCCATCGTGTGTCAGGTCCCGCTGCTCGACATGCGCCGCTTCCACCTGCTGCTGGCGGGCGCGTCGTGGGTGGCCGAGTACGGCGACCCCGACGATCCCGAGGAGTGGGCGTTCATCCGCGAGTACTCGCCGTACCAGCGGGTCAGGGCCGACGTCGACTACCCGGCGCTGCTGGTGACGACGTCGACCCGCGACGACCGCGTGCACCCCGGCCATGCCCGCAAGTTCACGGCCCGCCTCGAAAAGCTCGGTCATCCCGTGCGGTACTACGAGAACATCGAGGGCGGCCACGGCGGCGCCGCGGACAACCGTCAGGCCGCGTTCAAGTCGGCCCTGGCGTACGAGTTCCTGTGGCAGACCGTCGGGTCGGTCTAGCGGCGGCGTTCGAACACGAGTGAGCCGAGGACTCCCACCGCGATCACCGCGACACCGACACCACCGGTGATCAGCGCCGTGTGCTGGAGGTCGTCGCCGGCGCGATCGAGGATGATCCGGGCCACCTGACGGGGTGAGGAGTCCGCGCCGGAGAACTCGTCGAGCGCCCGGTCACGCAGGATGCCGGTCGCCGCCCAACTGATCGCACCGGCGACGACCGCGCCCACACCCAGCACCGCCAGGGTGAACCCTCGCCGACGCGCGGTGACGAGCGCCAGCAGGCCGGCGATCACCGCGACAGCCAGTGCGAGCCAGGCGGCCCGGGTGACCTGGTCGCCGGTGGTCGCGTACCGACCGGCCTCGAGCCCGCTGCGCTGCGACTCCCCGAGCGGGATGCGGATCGGGCCGTCGACGCGGATCGACGACGGCAGCCCGAAACGCTGGACGACACGGTTCACCATCGCGGTGAGGTCGAGTTCGAGCACGTTCGACCGGTCCGCCTCGGTGGTGGGCTCGGTGAAGAGGAAGTCGTGCTGTTGCCCCAGGACGTCGGCGAAGTCCGGCGGGAACAGGTCGCTCTGCGTGTACCGACGGGTGGCCGGCGCGACGAGGATCTCGGGCGCAGGCGTCTGGTCGGTGATCTGCCGGGTCAGCTCGTCGGCGATGAGGTCCTGGATCTGCCGGTCCCGGGCCATCGGCTCCACGAACGACACGAATCCGCTGCGGTCCACGATGCGCTCGTGGGTCCAGAGGGCGGGCAACGCGACCACCATGGCGACGATCGCGACGAGGGTGGCCAGTCCGGCTACGAGCGTGCGCACTGCGCCCACGGTAGGCGAGCGCTCCGCGGAACGCTCACGCGCTACTCCCCCAGCAGGTCGCGGGCGCGTCCGACGACGAGCGGGTCGGGGGCGCCGACGATCTCGGCGTCCTTGCCGTCGTAGTCGAAGAGGCTGAGGACGTGCCGCATGGCGTTGACCCGGGCGCGCTTCTTGTCGTTGCTCTTCACGACGGTCCACGGCGCGAGGTCGGTGTCGGTGGCGGCGAACATCTCCTCCTTCGCCGCGGTGTAGCGATCCCACTTGTCGAGTGAGGCGAGATCCATCGGGGACAGCTTCCACTGCCGCACCGGGTCGACCTGGCGGATCGCGAAACGCGTGCGCTGCTCGAGTGCCGTCACCGAGAACCAGAACTTGACGAGGTGGATGCCGTCGTCGATGAGCATCTGCTCGAAGAGCGGGACCTGGCGGATGAATCGCTCGTGCGCGCTGTCGCTGCAGAACCCCATGACCCGCTCGACACCGGCACGGTTGTACCAACTGCGGTCGAACAGGACCAGCTCACCGGCGGCGGGCAGGTGCGAGACGTAGCGCTGGAAGTACCACTGGGTGGACTCACGCTCCGACGGCTTCTCCAGCGCGACGACACGCGCCCCGCGCGGGTTGAGGTGTTCCATGAACCGCTTGATGGTGCCGCCCTTGCCCGCGGCGTCGCGACCCTCGAAGAGGATGACGTGCCGGGCACCGGTCTCCTTCGACCACTTCTGCAGCTTGAGCAGCTCGATCTGCAGCAGGCGCTTCTCGCGCTCGTAGTCGTTCCGGGCCATCCGCTCGTCGTACGGGTAGCCCTCCCGCCAGGTGTCGACGACGGCGTGGTCGCGGGTGACGACGAGCCGCGGGTCGTCGTCGTCGGAGTCGTCGACGGTGAAGCCGGACGTGTCCGCGAGATCGACGACGCGCGCCAGTTCCTCCCGGCCCACGGTGCGGCTGAGGTCGACGAGGTCTGCGCGCGGGGAATCGATCAGTTCGCTCACGCGCGTGAATCTAGGACGCGTGGGCGACGCGGACGTTGCCGCCGGGTGAACGGACGACTCAGCGGATGCTGTTGTTCAGGTAGTTGCGACCGGTCCCGATGCAGTACTTGCCGGTGACGCTGTCGTAGGCGGCGGCGAAGCCACCCGAGCAGCGGACGCCGTCCGGTCCGGCGTACGTCGCGCCCCCGATGCCGGCGACGGCGACGGTGAGCCCGCCGTTGCGGGCCTGGGAGAGCGCGAAGCCGCCCGGGCCGAAGGTCACCGAGTAGGCGGTCGAGTTGTTGCTGGCGCCGGCGAGGGCGGCGCCACCCGGAACGGTGTTGTAGGCGTTGGCATGTCCGCGGTTCGCCGCGGCACCGATCGCGCTCCCGGCGCCCGACCGGTCTTCGCCGTGGGCCGACGAGGTGGCGTCGGACTTCGCCCCGCACGATCCGTCGCCGACCACACGGTTGACCTGCTTGTCACCGACGGTGTCGCACACGAGCGGCGCGGCGCCCGCCCCACCCGCACCGATCGCGCCCAGCACACCCATCGCGCCCGCGCCGATGACACCGACGACGGCGGCGCGCAGCGTGACCCGACGACGAACGGACTGACCGGAATGCCCGAACATGAACTACCTCAATCACTCTCGATGCGACCGACGGTGACCACCGTCAGGGACAGGTGAACAGTACCCGCGTCGTCGGCGCGCCGAGGTGGGGACACGCATCGATCCGGTCACGACCGGCACGCGGTCAGGACGAGCGGCGCTTGGCCTCCGCGGTGAGACCCTTCTTCGCGGTGTCGAGGGCCTTCTTCTGACCCTGCTTCACGACGAGCCCGGGCAGCTTGATCTTCAGGTCGACCTCGAGCTCGAAGTCGACATGGCAAGAGTCCGCGGACTTCTCGGTCACCGAGTACTTGCCCTTCTGCGACTTGAGCTGATCGCTCTCCACCAGCTGCCACGAGCAGCTGGTGTCGGTCCAGGAGTACTCGAGCACCTCGTTGTCGGTGACACCCGACATGCTCACCTGGAGCTTGACCTTCTTCGGACGACCGTCGTCGTCGGTCTCGAGTATCTCGGCGCTCTTGTGGGGGCCCGACCAGTCGGGCAGAGACTCCACGTCAAGGAGGATCTCCATGATCAGCGAGGCGGGCGCATCGATGTCGAAGTCGGTGGTTCCGTGGACGGCCATGGGGAGAAAGTACCCCGTGCGTGTCGCGCTGCTGCACGGAACGGCGAGCGCGCTACTCGCGGTCCTCGAGCCGCAGCGGCCAGGCCTCGTCGGGGATGTCGTGGATGGTGCACGGCTGATCGGCGGCGGTGAACCACCCACGGAAGTGCATGATCTCGCCGAGGGTCACGTTGCGGACCGTCGCGTCGAGCCGGAACCGCTGTTCCTCGTCGTCCCACTCCTCCACGTATCGCATCGACGTGGAGAAGAGGCCTCGCATCCCGAGCTTCATCCCACGGCTGAGCATCTGCATCGGGTCGCTCTCGAGGACGAGCGATCCGCCCGGACCGACCCGGGGCGTCAGCGGGATGAGCATGTCGGGCCCGTCGCCGAAGTAGTCGACGAGTCCGTTCGACCCGTTGACGAGCAGCGAGTGCAGGCGCTGCTCACCGTTCGAGTAGGCGAAGCGGCGGATCACGGCGAGGTTCTCGCGCCCCCGCTCGTCGCGGTAGCAGTAGTTGTCCATGAAGAACGGCACCAGCCGACTGGTGGTCGTCGGCATCACGTTGCGGCGACGGAACATCCGCAGCACGGGCGGGGTCAGCTTCGAGGTGCAGTAGACGGACTCGACGATGCCGCTGGTCACCTGGGCGATGCCCGATGTCGAGTCGACGCCGTACCGCCACTGGATGTTGGGGTGGAGCTCGTCGAAATCGCTCCCCAGCGCAGCGCGGTACACGGGCGTCATCCGCTGTCCCCGGCCCGTCGCGACATGGTTGTGCAATCTACTACCGCCCCCGACACCCCGGTAGCCACTCGAGCACCACCGGCGTCACAACGGTGCACCGCCGACCACAGCAGTCGCACGCCGTCGTGATGTTCGTGCTCCGGCCCGGACCGAGAGCGGTAGTTTCGGCGCGAAGGTCCTCGCCCGCCCGCCGAGATCCGGGAGATCCATGCCGCTCACCGAGCAGCTCCAACCCCTGCCCGACCACGGGTACGTGTTCACGACGCAGTGGCCGGTCCGCACCAGCGACATGAACGAGAGCGAGATCCTCGGCGCCGACTCGGTCGCGCGGTATCTGCAGGAAGCCGGCGCTCTGCACCTCGCCGACGGTGAGGCCCTGGCCGACCACCAGTTCTGGATCGCGCGTCGCACCGTCATCGACATGATCGAGCCGGTGTCGTGGCCGAACACGGTCACCGTGTCGCGGTGGTGTTCGGCGCTGTCGAACCGGTGGTGCGACATGCGGGTGCGGATCGTCGGGGACGCCGGCGGACTCGTCGAGACCGTCGGGTTCTGGATCAACATCAACATCGAGACCCGTGGGATCGGCCGCATGAGCGACCACGTCATCGACCGACTGTCGACCACCGCCGACGACACCCGTCTGCGGTGGAAGCCGTCGATCCGCGAGCCGATGCCGCCCGAGTCCGACCGCACCTTCCAGATCCGACGCACCGACACCGACCGCTTCGGGCACGTCACCAACGCCATCTACTGGCAGATGGTCGCCGAGGTCTACCCCGAGGTCGCCGAGCTGATCACTCGGCCGCACCGACTGGTGGTCGAGTTCGACACGCCGATCATGGTCGGCGAGGACGTCCACATCACCTCCGCCCCGATCGAGACGGGTGTGCTCATCTGGATCTCGGTCGGCGGCGAGTGCCGGTCCCACGCGTCGATCACGCGCTTGCCAGACTGAGGGGCGATGCCTCTCACCGATCGCCTCGTCGACCTGCCCACCGAGGGCTACGTCTTCCACACCTCCTGGCCGCTCTCCAGCGCCGACATCGACCAGCACGAACGCCTCAGCGTCGACGGTGTCGCCCGCTACCTGCAGGAGGCGGGCGCACAGCACCTCGTCGACGCGGGAGCGTTCGAGGCCCACAAGTTCTGGATCGTCCGCCGCACCGTCATCGACGTGATCCGACCGATCGCATGGCCCGACACGGTGCAGCTGTGGCGCTGGTGCGCCGGGATCTCCCCGCGCTGGTGCTCGATGCGGGTGCGGATCGAGGGCGAGGGGGTCGACGGCGAACCGGGCGGTCTCATCGAGACCGAGGGCTTCTGGATCAACATGAACATGGAGACGAAGTCGCCGGGCCGTATGGAGGACCGGTTCTTCGAGATGTTGGCGACCACCACCGACGAGCGCCGCCTCCGGTGGAAGGCGTGGCTCACGCAGCAGCCGATGAGCGACGACGGGCCCGTGTTCGCGCTGCGTCACGCCGACACCGACCGCCTCGACCACGTCAACAACTCGATCTACCTGCAGGCGCTCCGCGAGGTGTTCCCCGCGGCGGGTTCCCTCGTCGAGAACCCGTACCGGCTGGTCATCGAGTACGACAAGCCCATCACCTACGGCGAGACGGTGCACATCGTGACCGAGCCGTCCGACGTCGAGACGGGCGCCGGTCTGCTCGTGTGGCTGACCGTCGACGGCGACGTCCGGGCCCGTGCGTCCATCACGCCGCTGCCGAGCTGACCCTTGTGACGACGTAGCAGTACGCGCATACTGTTGCTTCTAGCAGTACGCGCGTACTGTGAAGCGCGTCCCGAGGAGGCACCGATGTGGGATCCCGCCCAGTACCTGACCTTCGCCGATCACCGCGGTCGGCCCTACGGCGAACTGATCGGCCGGGTCGGTGCCACATCCCCGCGGGTGATCGCCGATCTCGGTTGCGGCCCCGGCAATCTCACTGTCGGACTGCGGGACCGGTGGCCGGGCGCCCGGATCGTGGCGCTGGACTCCTCGCCGGAGATGGTCGCCGCGGCCCGTGATCGCGGCCTCGACGCGGAGGTCGTCGACGTGGCGGGATGGACCCCAGGACCCGAGGTCGACGTGATCGTCTCCAATGCGACCCTGCAGTGGATCCCGACGCATCGGGAGGTGATCGCCCGCTGGGCCGAGGCGATGGCGCCGGGTTCCTGGCTGGCGTTCCAGGTGCCGGGCAACTTCGAGGCGCCGTCACACCGCGCGATCCGCGACCTCGCCGCGTCGCCGGCATGGCGGGACCGCCTCGCCGGGCTGGAGCTCCGGGGCGGCGAGACCGTCGAGGACCCCGTCGGCTACGCGGAGATCCTCCACCGGAGCGGCGCACGCGTCGACGCCTGGGAGACGACCTACCTGCAGGAACTGGAGGGACCCGACGCCGTGCTCGAGTGGGTCACCGGCACCGCACTCACCCCGATCCGAGACGTCCTGGACGACGCGGGGTGGGATGCATTCCGCAGCGACCTCGCCCCGACATTTCGCGAGCACTATCCCGAGCACGCGCCCGGACGGACCTGGTTCCCGTTCCGTCGGGTGTTCGTGGTGGCCGAGGTCGGCGCGTGACGCCCGCGCGGCCGCCCCTCTGGCGTCAGGTGCTCTACGGCTACGGCCTACGCCTCGACGACAGGTATCTGCCATGGGTGACGCACGACCTGGCCGGACGGGGCGCAGGTCCGAAGATGGTCGCCCGCTGGGCGGTTCCGTGTCTCGTGCTGCTCGCACCGTTCCTCGTCCTGCCGACCGACTGGGTCGTGAAAGCGATGATGACGGTGCCGATCCTGCTGCCGTACGTGTACTTCTCGATCGCCCTCAACCGTGTCTACCGACGCCATCGCCTCGCGCAGCACGGACTCGACCCGGCACTGGTCGACGCACGAGAGCGCGCCCGCAACCTCCCCGCGGAGCAGGCGTACCTCGCGAAGTACCGGGGGCTCTGAGACCCCGACCGGTTCCGCCTCAGACGATGTCGGCGCCCGCGGTGGCCATCTCCCGCATCGCGGCGGCGCTGGTCTCCTCGGCGACACCGGCGACGAGGTCGCGGCGCACCCGCACGGTCACCCCGCTGCCGACCGCGTCGAGAGCCGAGGCGCGCACGCAGTAGTCGGTGGCGAGTCCGACGACCTCGACGGTGTCGATGGCGTTGTCGCGCAACACGTCCGCGAGCGGCACGCCATCGGCAGTGGCACCCTCGAACGCCGAGTACGCCGGTTCGCCTCGGCCCTTGTAGATCTCGACGTCGACCGCGGCGGTGTCGAAGTCCGGATGGTAGGCAGCGCCGTGGGTTTCGGCGACGCAGTGCACCGGCCAGGTGGTGGTGAAGTCGGGCTCACCGGTGAGCGCGAAGTGCCCGCCGTTGTCGGAATCGGCGTCGTGCCAGTCGCGAGATGCGACGACGAGCGCGTAGTCGTCGCGGTGCGTCCGCAGCAGGTCGGTGACCCCGCGTGCGACGGCGGTTCCCCCGGAGACGCCGAGGGCTCCACCCTCGGCGAAGTCGTTCTGGACGTCGACGATCAGCAGTGCCATGGCCATGACCCGAATCTAGTCGGGAAAAGATCTTGCTTGTTGACTGTCTGGTCACTAATAATGACCACATGGTCAACAACAGCCGGCTCGTACCCCTCGCCCACCTCTGGCTGCGACGGGCGATCCTCGGGTACTCGGCGATCGCGGTGGTCACGGTCGTCGTCCTCGCGATCCTCCAGGCGACCGCTCCGCGGTTCACCTCGACGGACGCCTGGGTTCACGCCGCGATCGTCGCGGTGTTCGCCCTGGTCCTCCCCCTTCGCCTGGCCGGCGTGCGTTCCGGGAGTCGTCCTGCGCTGCGTGCGGTCGGGATCATCTCCGGCGTACTCGTCGCGGTGAACGCCGTCGAGGCGTCCATCCCCGGCTTCGTCCCCGTGTGGATGCAGGTCGAGATGGTGGTCATCGCCCTGCTGATGCTGGCGTCGGTGGGTCTCGTCGTCGCGATCGCGCTCGCGGAGAACAATGGCGCCCGTGAGCCCATCCGGTCGACCGCGGGAGACGGCGTCGTCCACTGACGTCGCCCCGCCCGTCCGCGCGCGCGTCCGCCTCAGCGCCGACGAGCGTCGTGAACAGATCATGACGGCGGCCGTGACGGTGATCGCCGATCGCGGGTACACCGCCGCGTCCGCCACCGCGATCGCCACCGCGGCGGACGTCGCCAAGGGGTTGATCTGGCGCTATTTCGACGACCGCGACGACCTGATGTACCGCACGGCGATCCACGTCGCGATGCTGTTTCGGGACGAGGTGACACAGCGACTCGACCTCGACAGGCCGGCGCCGGACGTCATCCGACAGGCGCTGCGGCACATGGCGTCGCTGACCCGCACGCACTCCGACGAGTTGCGGGCGCTCGACCAGATCGCGAACAACCTGCACACCGCGGACGGGGACCTGCGGTTGTCGGTGAACGACTACGAGGCGGGCTATCGCCTACAGGAGTCGCTGTTCGCGCGCGGGATCGCGGAGGGATCGCTGGCCGAGGCGGACACCAGGGTCATGGCGGTCACGTACCAGGGAGCGATCGACGCGATGCTCGGGTACCTGCGGTATCACCCCGAGGTCGATCCCCAGCAGTACGCGGCCACCCTCGCCGAGCTGCTCGTCCGCGGGTACGGAGCCCGCTGATCGACCGTCAGGGTCGGACCCGCACCACCTGCGGGTCGTGGTCGGAGACCTGGTCGGGGAACTCGGAGTTGAGGTGCACCACCTCGTATCGTGCCGACGGACGAAGCGCCCGGCTCACCAGGATGTGGTCGAGCACCTGCGAGACCCCGGAGTAGACGTAGGTGTACTGCCGGTCCCGGGGCAGCGTGGTGATGAGATCGGTGAGCGCGCCCGCGGAGGTGAGTGTGCGCAGGGCGGGACTGAACGGGAAGTCGTTGAAGTCACCGGCCGAGACGATCGCAGCACGGGGATCGACGGCGAGCGTCGCACGCACCCAGTCGTTCTCGACCTGCGCCTGCGCGTCGCGCTGGGTCTCCGACGACCGCGCGGGTGGCTGGAAACGGCCGTCGGCGGATTGGTCCCCGCCCTTCGACGCGAAGTGGTTGCCGATGACGAACACCGTCCGGCCCCGGAACGTGAACTCCCCCACCAGCGGCTTGCGCGAGTTCGTCCAGGCGGGATCGGCGGGTGCGATGCGCCCGGGTGACTGAGACAGCTGCACCCGACCACTCGGCCCGCGCACGACTGTCGTCGCCGTCGTCGACGACGCGATGCCGCGGTCGACGAACGAGACGCGCGTCGGGTCGAAGAGGAAGACGGTCCGGATGTTGCCACCCGGCTGTCCACCGTCGGCGTCGTTCGCGGGATCGATGCTGCGACTGGCGTATCGCGGTCCACCGGCTGCGGCGATCGCATCGGTGAGACGTCGGATGGTGCGGTCGGCGGCGGTGGTCCCGTCGTCGGCGGCACCCGAGTTGTCCTGTACCTCCTCGACGGCGACGATGTCCGGCCGCCCGAGGTTCCGCACCACGCCGGCCGAGAGTGCCGCGTACTTCGCGTCGCTGTCGCCGGGCGCGAGGTTCTCGACGTTGTAGGTGGCCACCGACAACTCGCCCGGCGCGGCACCGCCGGCGACGGTGCGCGCCAGCCCGCCGGGGACCACCCGCGGCAGCGAGGGTGCGTCGACGGTGAACCCGCCGAACGACGACCAGTCGACGACCCCGGTGACCGGTCCGGCGAAGCGGTCCCCGACGGTCAGCGTGGGCTTCGCGCCGTCGAGGGCGGTGACGTGGAGCCGCCCCGTCGGCAGGTCGTAGCTCGAGAGCAGCGCGTCACCCCGATAGGTGTTCTGCGTGAATGGTTTCGACGTGATGTAGACGTCACCGTAGGTGTTGCTGGGGGCGATCACCCTCGGTGCGGGGATCTCCACCCGCATCCCCTCGTGGGCCTCCCAGAACTCCTGCGCCGAGCGTCGCGCCTGCACGCGGCCGATCGTCTCGACGTCGCCGGTCGTGGGCGGGGCGAAGCGGTCGGGGACCGTGGTCGGTCCGATCACGAGCGGGGCGGGCAGGGCGTTGCGGCGTGACTTCGTCGTCACCGTCGGCGAGGTGATCTCCGTGACCGACAGATTCGTCGACGACGCACCGCCGGAACGGAACTCGGTGACCGTGCCGTCCACGGCGACCTCGTCACCGACGGCCACCGCGGGCGCAGTCGGGTTCGTGACGACGAACGCCGCGTCGGAGGTGGCGTCGTCGCGATCGGGCGTCCGCGACTGGATCCAGAATCCTCGCGGCGAGGACGTGCGTACCGCGGTGACCACGCCCTCGACACCCGACACCGCACGTCCGGCGAGCGGCGAGGTGAACCCCGGTCCCTGGATCGCCGCGATGGTCGTGGTGGTAGTCGTGGGAGCAGGCGGGGCCGCCGTCGCCGTCGACGCCGTCAGTGCCAGTGCCGTCGCCGTCGACGCCGTCAGTGCCAGTGCCGTCGTCACGACGGCGGGGACGAGCCAGGCCACAGTTCTCATGCGACTGGATGTTAGTGACGCTGACTACCGGAAGGTGAACGTCACGAGAACGGCGAGATCGCCGTCCGTCAGCGCTCGGCGCGGACCTGCTCCAGCGCCGATCGCAGCACCTCGGGCGACTGCGCACCGGAGATGCCGTACCGGCCGTCGAGGACGAAGAACGGCACACCGGTGATCCCGTACTCGCGGGCCTGCTCGATGTCGGCGGTCACCGCGTCGGCGTAGGTGCCCTCCTCCAGCGCGATCAGGACCTCGTCGCGGTCGAGTCCGACCTCGGCCGCGAGATCGGCGAGGTCCTCGTCGCCCCCGAGGTGCCGACCCTCGGCGAAATAGGCGGCGAACATACGGTCGACCAGCTCCCGTTGCAGTCCATCGGCTTTCGCGAGGTGAAGCACCTCGTGGGCCTTGCGGGTGTTGGTGTGCCGGAGGGCGTCGAAGTCGTACCGGACGCCGTCCTGCGCACCGGTCTCTGTCATCTGCGCGAGCATCTGACGCGCCTGCGCGGCCGGGAGTCCCTTGTGCTGCACGAGGAAGTCGACCTCGGAGCCGTCGAAGTCGACCGGCGTGTCCGGTGCGAGTTCGAAGCTGTGGTGGGTCACGACGACGTCGTCGCGGCCGTCGAACTCCGCGAGTGCGGTCTCGAACCGTCGTGTGCCGAGATAGCACCACGGACAGGCGATGTCCGACCAGATGTCGACCGTGAGCGGGTCGGCGGTCACCGCAGCGATGTCGTGATCGGGGCCTGCGGAGCCGTCGTCACCGAGGTGCGACCGGTGCGCAGGTAGTCCACGATCGCCGCGTCGACGACCGGGTTGGATCGCCCGAACTGACCGTGGTCGCCGCCGCCGACGGTGATCAGGTGCGCACCCATGAGACGACGGTGTTCGAGACTCGGGCGGTACGGCGTCTGCGGGTCACCGATCGCCTGGATCTGCAGCGGCCGCACCTGCAATCGCGCACCGGTGATGGGGACCGGGCGGGCGGACGGTGTGACGCCCGAACAGAACAGCCCCGACTCGAACAGCAGTCCCGGGCCGGCCACGGGGTCCGACACCAGCAGCTGGTCCACCAACGACGCGGGGACGAGTCCCAGGTTCGCAGGGACGGCGTTCTCGTTGCACAGCAGGGTGTTCTGCATGGCGACGGAGTTCAGGCCGACGCGCAGGTCGTCGGGCGACTGCTTCGGCGGCGCCTGCGGCGCGGCGAGGATCCGCTGGGCGATGAGCGGCCAGGCGTTGCGGTCGGGCGCACCGATCCGTGTGAGCGTCAACAACGTCGAGCCCGACTGGCGCTTGCCGGTGACGAGGCTCGCGAGGAGGTTGTCGAAGCGGGCGCGTGCCTCACCGGTCAGGTTCTGTCCGGTGACGTAGGCCTGGGCCTGGGCGCGCAGCCCCGGGGGCACGTCGCCGACGCGCGCAGGCGGCGGGCTCACCGACGGCGGCATACCGGCCTCCGCCGTCACCTTCGCGCTCCAGGTGCGGTAGACGGCGAGCGGCGTCGACCCGAGTCGGTAGATCGAGTCGTGGTCGGCGATCCACGTGAAAAGATCGGAGATGCGCGCGCGGTATCCCGGCGTCTGCGCTGTGAGCAGCGTGTTCCACTCCAGGCGCGGGTCGACCGCGGAGTCGAGCATGAGCCGGTCGGTGTGCTGCGGGAAGAGCGTCGCGTAGGTCGACATGAGCGTCGTCCCGTACGAGATCCCCAGCAGGTCCACGCGATCACCCAGGCCGAGTTGCGCACGCGCGGAATCGATGTCGCGGGCGGTGTTCGCGGTGGTGATCGAGCGGATGTAGGCCTGCGACGACTTCTTCGCACACGAGGCCCGCAGCGCTCCGGCGGCGAACAGATAGGACGCGGGGTCCGACGGCGACGGCGGCGTGCAGTCCAGCGCGCCGGCTCCGATCAGTCCCCGCGGTTGCACGGCGATCAGGTCGTAGGAGTCGCGGAGAGCAAGCGGCGTCTGCAGCAGGCTGAACATCCCGATCGCGTCACCACCGGGGCCACCGGGGTTTCCGAACAGCACCCCACGGCGCTCACCCCGCGCGGGCAGCTTCGACACGAGGACGCCGATGCTCCCGGCGGACGGACGCGCGTAGTCGACGGGAACGCGGATCGTCGTGCACAGCGTGTCCTTCGACGCGCCGTGGACCGCAGGGCACGGACCCCAGGTCGGTGCTGCCTGCGCGGCGCCCGTCGGTGCGAGCACCACCGCGACGGTTGCGAGGAGCGGGGCGAGGACGAGGGCACGGACTCGGCGCGGCATCACGGCGCTCAACGTATCGGTCCGTGCCGGTCGACGGCGCGTCGAATCGGGCGTACGGTCGGGTCATGACTGAATCGAACGCACGTTCGACGTCGGAGACCGGTGAGGTCCTCGGTGCCGACGCCGGCAACACGACCGAGAAGGATCCGCAGAACTGGGTCACCGGCGACGAGCCGATGACCGGAGCGCAGAAGAGCTACCTGGACACCCTCGCCCGCGACGCCGGCGAGACCCTCTCGGCCGATCTGACCAAGGCACAGGCCTCCGAGGAGATCGAGCGTCTGCAGGGCAAGACCGACCGCGGCTGAGCCCGTCCCGTAGCGACGTGCGGGCGTCGGGGCAAGCCACGGCCGACATCGGCCCAGACTGACGGCAACCCTCGCCGGGTGCTGTCCGGTTTGTGACCGTCGGACGATGGTCGCCATCTTGTCCGCAGGTCACCCGACACCGGTTGCCATGACACCGACGTCGGTCACCGAGGGCCCGAACCACACTGACCGGTGGTCCCGCCACCGTTGGACGGTGATCCGTGTTCTGTCACCGATCGCGCTGCTGATCCTGTGGCAGATCGGCAGCGCGCTCCGCGTCATCCCGGAGCGCATCCTGCCCGCGCCGTCGCTCATCGTGGACGCGGGCATCGAGCTGGCGCGCAGTGGCGAGCTCACAGACGCGCTGGTCGTGTCCGGCACCCGTGTCGTGGAGGGACTCGTTCTCGGCGGCGTCATCGGCGTCGCGCTGGGTGCGCTGGTCGGACTGTCCCGCATCGCGGAGGCCACGGTCGACCCGCCGCTGCAGATGCTGCGGGCACTGCCCCACCTCGGCCTCATCCCACTGTTCATCCTGTGGTTCGGGATCGGCGAGACCCCGAAGATCCTGCTGGTGGCGCTCGGCGTCGCGTTCCCGCTGTACCTCAACACCTTCTCGGCCATCCGCCAGATCGACCGCCGGCACCTCGAGACGGCCGACGTCCTCGGCTTCTCGTGGCGTCAACGGTTCTCGCGGGTGATCATCCCGAGCATCGCACCGCAGCTCCTGGTGGGGCTCCGGCAGTCACTGGCCATCGCATGGCTGTCGCTGATCGTCGCCGAACAGATAAACGCCGACGCCGGACTCGGTTACATCATCAACAACGCCCGGGACTTCTTCCGCACCGACACCATCATCTTTGGGCTCGTCGTCTACGCGCTGCTCGGCATCACGACCGACGGCATCGTGCGTGTCCTGGAACGCCGGGCCATGCGCTACCGGGCGGATCGCGGGTGAGCCCCCCGACGGCCACCGCCGTCGCCTCGCTGCACGGGGTCGACAAGTGGTACGGCAACCACCAGGTGCTCGACGGCGTCGACCTCCACGTCGACCGCGGCGAGATCGTTGCCCTCTTGGGACGGTCGGGCTCCGGGAAGTCGACGATCCTGCGAGTCCTGTCCGGCCTCTCCGACGATCACACCGGCGAGACACATGTCACGGGTCGACCGGCCGTCGCGTTCCAGGAACCCCGGCTGTTCCCATGGCGCACGGTCCGGCAGAACGTCTCGTACGGACTGAACCCGGCCGGCGTCACCGGGCGCCCGGCCGAGGAGGCCGCGGACGCGACGCTGGCCGAGGTCGGCCTCGACGACAAGCGGGACGTCTGGCCCGCGACCCTGTCGGGCGGACAGGCACAACGAGCCGCGCTGGCCCGAGCTCTGGTCGGTGAGCCCGAGCTCCTGCTGCTCGACGAGCCGTTCGGTGCCCTCGACGCATTGACCCGGCTGACCATGCAGTCGCTGCTGCTCGACCTGTGGCAACGCCGCGAGTTCGGGATCCTGCTCGTCACTCACGACGTCGACGAGGCGGTCGCACTCGCCGATCGCGTGCTCGTCCTCGAGGACGGCGCGATCGTCGACAACGTCGACGTCGACCTCTCCCGACCGCGCGATCGCGGTGCCTCCGGGTTCGGTTCGATCCGCACCCATCTGCTCGGCGCGCTCGGCGTGCACTGACCGACCCTCCCCCGAACGGAAGCCACGAATGTCTCTGCGATCGTCTCTGTCCCGCACCCTTGCCGGCATCACCGTGCTGACCCTCGCCACGATCAGCCTGGCCGGCTGCGTGTCCCGTGATTCCGACACCCGGACCGCAGCACCACCGTCGACGGTGGACGCGGCGCAGTTGTCGTCGGTCACCCTGAACGTCGGTGACCAGAAGGGGGTGACCCAGCCACTGCTGGAAGCCGCCGGGCTGCTGGCCGGCACGCCCTACAAGGTGTCGTTCTCGAGCTTCACCTCCGGGCCGCCGCAGGTCGAGGCGGCAACCGCGGGCAAGATCGATTTCGCCGTCACCGGCAACACGCCACCGATCTTCGGCGCCGCGGCCGGCGCGCGCATCAAGGTCGTCAGCGCATACAGCAACGACGCCGGCGGTGACCAGATCCTCGTCCCGGCGGACTCACCGATACGGTCTGTCGCCGACCTGCGCGGCAAGCGCATCGCGGTGGCCAAGGGGAGCTCGGCGAACGGTCACGTCCTGCTGCAGTTGCAGAAGAACGGCCTGACACCCGCCGATGTTCAGCTGATCTACCTCCAGCCTTCCGACGGGCTGTCGGCGTTCACCGCGAGAAACGTCGACGCCTGGGCCATCTGGGATCCCTTCACCGCGATCGCCCAGGCACAGAACGGCGCACGGACACTGACGACCGCGACGGGCGTCTCGAACGGCTACGGTTTCGGCATCGCCGCGGACACCGCACTCGCCGACCCCGCGAAGAACACCGCGCTGGCCGACTTCGTGTCCCGCATAGCACGGGCCACGGCCTGGGCGAAGGCCAATCCTTCGGTGTGGGCGGCGAAGTACTCCAGCGCGATCGGCGTGGCGACCGGTGTCGGCGCCGTCGCGCAGGGCCGCAGCCTGCGACCGGCCATCCCCCTCGACAACTCCGTGATCGAGTCCGAGCAGCAGCTCTACGACGCCTTCGTCGATGCGAAGCTCGTGCCGCGGGGCACGCCGTTCTCCGACTACGTCGACGAGCGGTTCAACAGCACCGTGGCAGAGGCCACCAAGTGACCGCACGCGTCTTCTGGTTCCTGCCCACTGCCGGTGACGGTCGATCGATCGTCGGGGCATCGCATGCCTCGTCGCATCGGGTGGAGCCCGCCGGTTTCCGTCGGCCGTCGCTGCGCTACCTCACCGAGGTCGCGCAGGCCGCCGACCGTCTCGACTACGAAGGTGTGCTCACACCGACCGGAACCTGGTGTGAGGACGCGTGGTTGACGACGGCGGCGCTGCTGCAGAGCACCCGTCGACTGAAGTTCCTGGTCGCCTTCCGCCCCGGGCTCACCCCGCCGACACTCGCCGCGCAGCAGGCCGCGACACTCCAGCGGATGTCGGAGGGCCGCCTGCTGCTGAACATCGTGACCGGTGGCGACGACGCCGAGCAGCGGCGGTTCGGCGACTGGGTCGACCACGACCGCCGCTACGCCCGCACCGACGAGTTTCTCGACCTTGTGCACCGGATCTGGACGCAGGGTCCCGTCGACCACGAGGGTGAGTTCTACCGTGTCGCCGACGCCCGCGTCTCTGAGGCACCGGATCCACTGCCGGAGTTCTGGTTCGGCGGATCGTCGGACCCCGCGTTGTCGGTGGCGGCCCGTCGCGTGCAGACGTACCTCACCTGGGGTGAGCCCCCGGCCGACGCGGGGGCCAAGATCGACCGCGTCCGCGCGCTCGCCGCGGCGGAGGGTCGCACGCTGCGGTACGGGATCCGGCTCCACACCATCAGTCGCGACACCTCCGCCGAGGCATGGGCTGTCGCGCAACGTCTCCTGGACGAGCTGCCGACCGAACGCATCGAGGAGGCCCATCGGCTGCACTCGGCGTCGCAGTCGGAGGGGCAGCGGCGGATGGCCGCGCTGCACGGCGGGCGGACCGACTCGCTGGAGATCTACCCGAACCTGTGGGCGGGCGTCGGGCTGATCCGTGGCGGGGCGGGCACCGCGCTCGTCGGGTCGCACGAGGAGGTCGCGAACCTGATCGGCGAGTACCACGACGCCGGTTTCACCGAGTTCATCCTCTCCGGCTACCCGCACCTCGAGGAGTCGTATCACTTCGCCGAGGGCGTCCGTCCGATCCTCGACCGCCGCGGCATCACCGCGCCGGCGGCTGCGCACGC
Organism: uncultured Williamsia sp.; assembly: GCF_947494875.1. GTDB lineage: Bacteria > Actinomycetota > Actinomycetes > Mycobacteriales > Mycobacteriaceae > Williamsia_A. Next base: position 211,775 of record NZ_CANLWM010000004.1, on the reverse strand, counting down.
CGCCTGAGACCTCAGGTCTCGTCGTCCCACTGCACCAACTCGACCTGCACGTCGCTCAGCCGGACGGTGGCGTTGCGGCCCGTGGGCACGCGCGTCGGCGGGGCGACGATCCGCTCGATGCGTGGCCGCAGCGCGGTGAGCGCCCCGTCGAGGTCGTCGACGAGCCAGGTGATCTGGGTGTCGCGTACGGCGGCGAGCGCATCCTCGTCGCCGGCGACGATGACGGTGTCGTCGGTGATCATCACCTGCAGCCCACGGTCGGGCAGGGCGAACCTGCGACCTCCGGTGGACGAGGACCCCAGCACCGCGCGTGCCGCCACGTGATCATCGAGGTCGGTCGTGTACACCCGGGCAAACGATCGCAGAATCGGCATGCGACGAGGCTATGGGTGTCCTGTTGCCATGACGAGCGTCTGGCCGATGCGGCGCGACATGGGGCTCACCGTCGTCGCGCCGGTGTAGGGACCCCCGTGGACGCGACCGCCTCTGCCATCCGCGACCGTCGCAACGGTCGCGGGAAGCGGGAACGATCGCAGGAGCACGGAGGAACGCCGAAGGCCGGCCACCGCGAACGGTGACCGGCCTCCGGTTGTCTGGTGAGTCAGACGGATGGACTCAGAAGCCCATGCCGCCCATCTCGTCGCCACCCGGCATCGCCGGGGCCGGGTTCTTCTCCGGCTTGTCGGCGACGACGGCCTCGGTGGTGAGGAACAGGGCCGCGATCGAAGCTGCGTTCTGCAGCGCCGAGCGGGTGACCTTCACCGGGTCGTTGATGCCGGCGGCGAGCAGGTCCTCGTACTGGCCGGTGCCGGCGTTGAGGCCGGTGCCCAGCGGGCTGTTGCGGACCTTGTCGGCGACGACGCCGGGCTCGAGACCCGCGTTGAACGCGATCTGCTTGGCCGGGGCCTCGAGCGCGACGCGCACGATGTTGGCACCGGTGGCCTCGTCACCCTCGAGCGACAGGCCGTCGATGGCAGCCTCGGACTGCAGCAGGGCGACGCCACCGCCGGCGACGATGCCCTCCTCGACCGCAGCCTTGGCGTTGCGGACGGCGTCCTCGATGCGGTGCTTGCGCTCCTTGAGCTCCACCTCGGTCGCGGCGCCGGCCTTGATGACGGCGACGCCGCCGGCCAGCTTGGCCAGGCGCTCCTGCAGCTTCTCGCGGTCGTAGTCGGAGTCGCTGTTCTCGATCTCGCCGCGGATCTGGGACACACGACCGGCGATCGCGTCGGAGTCACCGGCGCCCTCGACGATGGTGGTCTCGTCCTTGGTGACGACGACCTTGCGGGCGGTACCGAGCAGCTCGATGCCCGCGCCCTCGAGCGAGAGGCCGACCTCTTCGCTGATGACCTCGCCACCGGTGAGGATGGCGATGTCGGCCAGCATGGCCTTGCGACGGTCACCGAAGCCGGGGGCCTTGACGGCGACCGACTTGAAGGTGCCACGGATCTTGTTGACCACCAGGGTCGAGAGCGCTTCGCCCTCGATGTCCTCGGCGATGATCAGCAGCGGCTTGCCGGCCTGGATGACCTTCTCCAGCAGCGGCAGCAGGTCCTTGACGGTCGAGACCTTGCCCGAGACGAGCAGGATGTAGGGGTCCTCGAGGACCGCTTCCTGACGATCGGCGTCGGTCACGAAGTAGCCCGAGATGTAGCCCTTGTCGAAGCGCATGCCCTCGGTGAGCTCGAGCTGCAGGCCGAAGGTGTTGGACTCCTCGACCGTGATGACGCCTTCCTTGCCGACCTTGTCCATGGCCTCGGCGATGAGCTCGCCGATGGACGGGTCGCCTGCGGAGATACCGGCGGTGGCAGCGATCTGCTCCTTGGTGTCGATCTCCTTGGCGGACTTCAGCAGCGACTCGGTGACGGCCTCGACGGCCTTCTCGATGCCGCGCTTGAGGCCCAGCGGGTTGGCGCCGGCCGCGACGTTGCGCAGGCCCTCACGCACGAGCGCCTGGGCGAGAACGGTGGCGGTGGTGGTGCCGTCGCCCGCGACGTCGTCGGTCTTCTTGGCGACCTCCTTGACGAGCTCGGCACCGATCTTCTCGTAGGGATCCTCGAGCTCGATCTCCTTGGCGATGGACACACCGTCGTTGGTGATGGTGGGGGCGCCCCACTTCTTCTCCAGGACGACGTTGCGACCCTTGGGTCCCAACGTCACCTTGACGGCGTCGGCGAGGCTGTTGAGACCCCGCTCGAGGCCGCGACGGGCCTCTTCGTCGAACGCGATTTGCTTGGCCATGCGAAGTGATCCTCCGATAGGGGGTGACACTGAAGTTCGTTGGCCGGACTCGGTGCCCGCGACGGACGACCGGGTATCAGCAGGACCCGCTCTCACCGTCCCGACCTGGCACTCACAGTCCGCGAGTGCCAACCGCATTTCTAGCACTCGGTATAGGCGAGTGCAAGGTCACCCGCGACGGTCCCGGACGGGGCGTGGGCCCGTTTCGAGTTGTCCACAGGGCGGTGCCGAGGTCTGTTCCCGACCCCGTCCACGAGCGACGATCTGCGAGTGCACGATGCGGAGACCCTGGCGCAGATCAACTGGGGCGTGTTGTCCCGACGGCAGCTGGCAGAGGCGGGCGTGGCCGACGCCGACGTCGCGCGGGCGATCCGAGCGGGGACGCTCGTACGGATCCGCCGAGGCTGGTTCGCGACAACCCGCGCGGATCCTCACGTCCGCGAGGCCGTCGCCGCGGGTGGCGTACTGACCTGCGTGGCCGCTCTCCGCCAACGCGGGGTCTGGGTCCCCGAGCACCAGCGGAGGCTGCACGTTCGCGCCGAGAACCGAGGTTCGCCGATACGTGGCGCCTGCCGTCTTCACGGTCCGATCCCACGGCCCGAGCAGGCGGTGGACGATGTCCTGACCGCACTGCGCTTCGCGACACGAGGTCCGGCTTCGGCTGCGCGCGCGAAACATCGCCGTGACGACTCAGCATCGCGTTCCCGGGGTGGGGAGGGTCGATCTGCTCGTCGGAGAACGACTGGTCATCGAGGTCGACAGTCATGCCCACCACACCGGCGTGGAGCGGTACGAGGCCGACCGGGCCCGTGATCGGCGGCTCGTCCAACTGGGATATGTCGTCCTGCGGCTCAGCTACCACCAGGTCGTCCACGACTGGCCGGAAACCGAGAAGGTCGTCCTCGACCTCATCCGACGACGCGAACACCGCGGTCGCCCGGCGGGAGCAGCCTGAGGCGTCGAAACTCTGCACACAGCGGCCCGGCGCGACGCATACGTCGATGCCTCACCGCTCAGTGCAGACTTTCGTCGCTCAGGTCCGTTCTCGAAGAAAAGAGAGATCGTCGCGGGTCGGCTTGTCGACGATGTCGGCGTAGTCGTCGTGTTTCTCCACGAACGCCTTGAACAGTGGGCAGACGGGGACGACGCGGGTTCCTGCGGCGCGCATCGCGTCGAGCGACTCGCGGACCAGGATGGTGCCGAGCCCGCGGCCGCCATAGGCCCCGTCGACCTCGGTGTGGAAGAAGATGCGACGACCGTCGTGGTCGCGGTAGTGCGCCGACCCGACGACGGTGCCGTCGACGGAGATCTCGAACCGCTGACGCTCGGGCGCGTCGGCGACGACGACCTCGACGCCGGTCTTGTCGACGGTCATCGGCTCTCTCCTCGGGGTCGGGCGCGGGGGTCGGGATTGACGCGCGGACGCAACGTCGTGGTCGGAAGGGTCGGGGCCGGGATCCGCGGCCGCGGGCCGACGTATCCGTCGACCGTCCCGAAGCGGTCGGCGCCGGCCTCCCACTCCTCGCGATACCGCGCGATCTCCTCGTGGGTGCGGCCCACGAAGTTCCACCACATGACGATCTCCTCGCCGAACGGCTCCCCACCGAGGACGAGGACGCGTCCGGGCTCGTCGGCGGAGTTCTCGACGCTGATGCGGGTGGCACCGACGCCCACGTACCCGAGCTCGGCCCGTCCCAACGCCTCCCCCTCGACCGCGATCACGCCGCTGTCGACGAGGACACCGTGTTCGAAGGAGGGATCGACGTCGAGGACCACCGTGGCGCCGGGGTCGACGACGAGTTCGGCACCGAGGAGCGGGGTGGCGGTCGGCACCGGCGACGTCGCCCCGGACAGGGCGCCGAGGAACACGCGCAGTGACCCGCCCTCGATCGCAACGGCCTCCGGCGCGTGGTGGTGGAACTCGCGTGAACCGTTCCGCGCCGACTCCGGCAGCGCCAGCCAGAGCTGCGCGCCGTGCAGGACGGTGGTGTCCGGCGTGGAGACCTCCGAGTGGCTGATCCCCGCGCCGGCCGTCATGAGGTTGAGTTCGCCCGGCCGCACCATCGCGTGGACGCCGGCGGCGTCGCGGTGCTCGACCTCGCCGGAGAACAACCAGCTGACGGTCGCTAGCCCGGTGTGCGGGTGGGGCGCGACATCCATGCCGCCGGTCGCCGAGACGTCGTCGGGCCCGTAGTGGTCGATGAAGCACCAGGCCCCGATGAGCGACCGTTGCCGCTGGGGAAGCGTGCGGCGCACCGGCATGGCGCGGGGACCACCCAGCGGCACCTCCCGGGCGGTGATCACCTCGACCGCGACCGGCGGCCCGGGCTCACAGTCCTCCACGACGGGGTCCATCTCGAGATTGCTCATGCCCTCGCCCCCTCTATGGTGCGGTCAGTGCACCGAGTTTACGGTCGCGCGTGGTGAGAGAGGACCCCTGTGACGGAGCCCCACGTCTTCATCGACAAGCAGTCGCCGACCGTCTACCGCGCGTTCGGTGAGGCCGCGTCGACGGTGACCGACGCGAGCCGCGACGCGGGCCTGTCGCGGATCCTCGTCGAGCTGATCAACGTACGCGTGTCCCAGATGAACGGCTGCGCGTTCTGCCTGGACCTGCACACGCGACGGGCGATCGCCGCGGGCGAGACGTCGAACCGACTCGCGACGCTGCCGGCGTGGCGTGACACCGAGCTGTTCGACGACGTCGAGCGTGCGGCGCTGCGCCTCGCCGAGGTGGTCACGAGCCTCCCCGACCACGACACGCAGGAGCGCGAGTACGAGCACGCCCGCGCGGCACTCTCCGACGACCAGCTGTCGGCCGTGGTGTGGGTGGCGATCACCATCAACGCCTTCAACAGGGTGTCGATCCTGAGCAGGCACCCGGTCCGTCAATGACGCTCAGCGGGGCGCGGGAACCCGCGCACTCATCGCGAGGACCTCGTCGACGAGGCGGTGTGTGTAGTCGTCGTCGACGGGCAGCCCGAACACGACGTGGTGGTACAGCGGCGCGATGACGTGGTCGAGGACCTGGGTGACCGTCGGGACGGACTCGCCGCGCTCGACGGCGCGGGCGAGCATCTCGTCGGCCTGGGTCAGCCGGACGTCCCAGCACGGGCACGAGCCAGGGATGCCGACGCGCGCACCGACCATCGCGCGCAGGTAGACGATCCGCTCCGGTCGGGTGATGTCGGCGGCGATGATCGACGCCCACTCGCGCAGGTCCCCGACGGCGGTCCCGGTGTCGGGGAGGGGCTCGTCGCCGGTCAGAGCCGCGACCGCGACCTCCGACATCAACGCCTCGATCGACCCCCACCGCCGGTAGACGCTCGTCGGGTTGACGCCCGCCCGCTCGGCGACCTGCGGGACGGTCACCGAGTCGCGGTGACCCTCGCTGACCAACTCGCCGACGGCGGCGTACACCGCCGCCTGCACACGGGCGCTGCGGCCACCCGGGCGGCGCACGGTTCGACGGTTCGACGTGGACATGCGACCATTATCGCAAACGGGTTGGCATTAAGCCCACACCTCCGCTACCGTTCCAGAAAAGCAAACGCCGTTGCTTTAGTGAACCGGAGGACGAGATGCCCCGCCTGCCCCGCTCGGTCGCCTTCTGGCTGGTTGCCGTCACCACGGCGGTGGTGCTGCTGTCGTCGGCGGCTCCCTCACCCCTGTACCCCGTCTACCAGCAGGCCTTCGGCTTCTCGGCCTTCACGCTGACCGTGGTGTTCGCGGTGTACGTCGTCGCGCTCGTCGGCACCCTGCTGACAGTCGGCTCGGTCTCCGACCACATCGGCCGCCGGCCCGTGCTGGCCGCCTCGATCGTCCTGCTCATCGTCGCGATGGTGGTGTTCGTCGAGGCCGACGGCACCGGCATGCTGCTCACCGCGCGGATCCTGCAGGGGTTGGCGACGGGCGCCCTCACCGGCACCGCGAGCGCAGCCCTGGTCGACCTCGCCCCGACACCGCACCTGGGCTCGATGATCTCGACCGCCACACCCCCGCTCGGCCTGGCGACCGGCTCGGTGCTCGCCGGCGCCCTGGTGCAGTACGCACCGCTGCCGCGAGAGCTCGTCTACATCGTCGTCGGCACCGCGCTCGCGCTGATGCTGGTCGCCGTCGCGTTCCTGCCCGAGACGTCACCCTTGCACGGCTTCCGCTCGCGACGGCATCTCGCGACCACACTCGCCCCGTCGATGTCGGTGCCGGGCAACGTCCGTGGCGCGTTCCTCGCCGCTGCGCCGGCGATGGCCGCGACCTGGGCCCTGGGTGGGCTCTACCTCTCACTCGGTTCCTCGATCGCCGCGAAGGTCCTCGGCGTGACGAACCACGCCGCGGCCGGCGCGATCCTCTGTTCGTTCTTCGGCAGCGCCGCGACGGCAGCCGCCCTCGGCACCCGCCTGCCGTCCCGTGTCGCCCTCACCGTCGGATACGGCGCGCTCGGCGGCGGTGTGCTGGTGACCATGTCGGCGACGCTCGTCGCCTCTGCGCCGCTCTACGTCGTCGGATCGGTGGTCGCCGGGATCGGTTTCGGCACGACGCTGCTCGGGGTCATGACGACGATGGCCACGACGGCCGAGCCCGGCGATCGCGGACGCGTCTTCGCGGCGGTGTTCGCGCTGAGCTACACCGCGTTCAGCGTCCCCGCGGTGGTGGCCGGGCTGGTGACCACCCATGTCGGGCTGACCCCGACCGCGGTCGGGTACGCGCTGTTCATCGTCGGGCTCGTCGTGATCGCCGCGGCCGCAGCCGTCGTGATGGGGCGCCGCACCGTCGACGACGAGTCCCTCGAAGAGATCGTCACCGAGACCGTCGAGTGCGCGGCCTGAGCGGTCAGTCCCCGGCGCGGGTGAGGAACTCCAGCAGCGCTCCTCGCGCCGCCCGCTGGCCCAGTGCCTGACCGACGCGGTCACCCCCGAACGCGATGCCACCGGTCCACTGCGCGGCCGTCGGGAACTCGCCGAACCGGATGAGGTGCCCGGCGCCCGGCAGCACCACGAGCCGGTCGTCGCCGGATCCACGCCCGTGCACCAGCGTGTGCGCCATCCGCGCCGACGGCCACAGCGCGTCGTCGGCGCCCGCGATGCACAGGACCGGCACCGGCACATCGGAACCCAGCGCCGGCCCGTCGGGCAACGGGACATCGGCGACGGCCGCGTCCAGTCCTGCGGCGTAGGCGGGCCACAGCCGGAGCAGGCTCGGACGACCACGGGCCACGTCACGCCCGACCGTCGCCGCCTCCGACACCAGCTGCGGCATGAGGCGTCCGGTCGGGACCGGCACCGCGGGGACGGGTGCACCGGACCACCGCCACGACGGCGTGTCCGGCACGTCGCCGTCGGGGCCGACCGCCTGCCAGCTCACCGAGGACGGACTCACCAGCACCAGGCCCGACAGGACGGTCTCGCGGATCGCGGAGCCGGCCAGAGCGACCGCCGCCAGCAATCCCTCGGCACCTCGTGAGATCCCCACGCACACCACGCGTAGGGGGTTCACGTCGTCGAGCGCGCACGCCTCCGTGACCGCCCGCGTGAAGCGTTCGAGCGGGATGTCCACGACGGTCGCCTCGTCCGGTGCGCCGGGCTCGTCCACCCACGAGACCGCGACGGCCAGATGGCCGTGGGAGGCCAGCATCGCCACCGTCGACCGCTGCGAGTCGACGCCACCCTCGGATCCCCCGAAACACAGCACGATCGGCCATCCCGCCGCCGGGCGATCACCGGCCGGTCGGGCGACCACCCCGTCCCGGCCACCGAGATCGACGTCCTCGACGCGCACGTCGCGATCGCCGTGTGACCGAGTGACGGAGCGGCGCACCAGGTCTGCGTCGTCCTGCCGGACCGTGACGGTCACCGTCCACGCGCCCGCCGGCGGCACGAACATCTCGTCGACGAGGCCGTCTGTCGACTCCGGACGCATCGCCCAGATCGGGGCGGCCGGATCCGCCGCCGGCCAGTCGCCGTCGTGGGGTGCGTCGCGGCCGGAGTCGACCGTCCCGTCGGCCGTCACCGCGAACCGGGCGCGCGACGACCACCGCCGACCCACCAGGTCGACGCCCGCGCACTCCATCTCGACGACCGTCTCCGGGTCGAGGCCCGCGACCACGACCACGAACGGTTCGTCGTGACGGCTCGCGTCCGGGAGGTCCAGCGTCACGGCCCCGCCGGCGATGTCCGGGGGTGCCGCGGGCTGTTCGACCGGTTCGGCGGGCACCGACCGCTCCGCGATCCTCGCCGTCTGCCGGTCGAACCACGGCGGGAACAGCCCGGACAGGGCACCGGCGACGCCGAGCACAACGAACGGGATCACCCAGTAGCAGACGACGGACAGCGGCCGGTCGGCGTCGCGGACGGTCGCGGCGCCGTCGACGATCGGCGGCACGAACGACACCGCCGTCATCACCGCGAACGCGGCGACCCACATCCACGTCATCGCCAGCGTGATGGTGCGGAACCCGTCGGTGCGGGCGGTCACGGCGTCGACGGCGTCGGCTGCGTACTCCCGGACGAATGGCCGCCCGACGAGAACACCCACGAGCGCGACGAGGAACAGCCCGAGATTGCCGGCGGGCTGCAGCCAGCGCTCGAGCACGGAATCGTCGAGGCCCGACGCGGCGACGAGGAGCACGACGAACACGACCGCGGTCCCGACGTCGAGCGACCGCCACCGCCCGTCCCGCCGCCGGGAGACGGCCGAGCCGATGAGGGCGGCGCCCGTCGCACACGCGACGGCGACGACGAAACCCGTGTTGCCCACGAGCACCCAGAACAGGATCCAGGGCGCGAACCCCAGGACGAACGACATCCCCGAGCCACCTCTCGCCGGCCCCCGACCTCATCTCAGCGCACCGCCGGCCGCCTCGTGTCCGATTCGTCGTTGCCGACCTGCGACCTCTCGGCCGGTCGTCGATACGGGGTCGTGCTTCCACCGCTGGTTACCCGGGAGTATCAAGGAGGTATGCACCTGCAGCTCACGCCCGACGAGGCGGCTTTCCGCGACGAGATGCGGACGTTCTTCACCACGAAGATCCCCAAGGAGATCCGCGAGCGTTCCGCCAAGGGCGCCCTGAAGTTCCCCGACGACATCATCACGTCCCAGCGCATCCTCAACGAGGAGGGCATCGCGGTCCCGAACTGGCCCGTCGAGGTCGGCGGCAAGGACTGGACCCCCGTGCAGCGCCACATCTGGCAGGACCAGCTGAACCTGGCGGCAGTGCCCGAACCGCTGGCGTTCAACGCCGCGATGGTCGGTCCGGTGATCGCCCAGTTCGGGTCGCAGGAGATCAAGGACCGGTTCCTGCCCGCGACGGCCAACCTCGACATCTGGTGGTGCCAGGGCTTCTCCGAGCCCGAGGCCGGGTCCGACCTGGCGTCGCTCAAGACCAAGGCCGTCCGCGACGGTGACCACTACATCGTCAACGGCCAGAAGACGTGGACCACGTTGGCGCAGTACGCCGACTGGATCTTCTGCCTCGTCCGCACCGACCCGGACGCCCCGAAGAAGCAGGCCGGCATCAGCTTCCTGCTCATCGACATGAACTCCGAGGGCATCGAGCGCCGCCCGATCCAGCTCATCGACGGCGGCCACGAGGTCAACGAGGTCTGGTTCACCGACGTGCGTGTCCCGGTGGAGAACCTCGTCGGCGAGGAGAACGAGGGCTGGAGCTACGCCAAGTTCCTGCTGTCCAACGAGCGCGGCGGCATCGCCCGGGTCTCGTACAACAAGATCCGTCTCGCCCGCGCCAAGGAGCTCGCCGCGTCGATCTCGACCGCGAACGGCACCCTGCTCGACGACCCGCACATGCGTGCGCGGTTCGTCGAACTCGAGAACGCCCTGCTCGCACTGGAACTGACGCAGCTGCGTGTCATAGCGTCGGAGACCGGCGGCAAGCCGAACCCGGCGTCGTCGGTGCTCAAGCTGCGCGGCAGTGAGCTCACGCAGGACGTCACCGAGCTGATGACCGACCTGGCCGGCAACGACGCCCTCACCGTCTTCGACCCGGCCGTCGACGACTCGGAGTGGGCGCACCTCGCGATGCCGACCTACCTCAACACCCGCAAGGTCTCGATCTACGGCGGGTCGTCGGAGGTCCAGCGTCAGATCATCTCCCGCGGCATCCTCGGTCTGTAGACCGCGCCCCTCACCCACTCCCCCGAACAGAACCCACGAGAGGGTCACTCCCCCATGGATTTCGAACTGACCGAGGAGCAGACGCTCCTGCGTGACACCGCCCGCGAGGTGCTCGGGCGCGCCTACGACGTCGAGAAGCTGCGCGACGTCGCCGAGACCGACCGCGGCTGGAGCGAGAAGGTGTGGAGCTCGCTCGCCGAGATCGGCATCCTCGGCCTGCCGTTCTCCGAGGAGGACGGCGGCGCCGGCGCCGGCTTCGCCGAGACCGCCGTCGTCGCAGGCGAGTTCGGTCGATCGCTGGCGCCCGAGCCGTTCATCACCGGCATGGCCACCCCCGGCGTCGCCGTCGCCGCCACCACCGACGACGCCCTGCGGGGTCAGATCGTCGAGGCCGTCGCGAGCGGCGGACTCGTGCTGGCCTACGCGCACGACGAGCCGGGCGACCGCTGGCCCGCGGCCGCGCTGTCGACCACGGCGACCGCCTCGGGTGACAGCCACACACTCACCGGCACGAAGACCCCGGTCCTCGCCGGTGACGTCGCCGGGAAGTTCCTGGTCACCGCCACTCTCGACGGCGCACCCGCCCTGTTCGTCGTCGACGCGGACGCAACCGGTGTCACCCGCACCGCTCTGCGCACCCACGATCGCCGTCGGGCAGCCCGCATCACGTTCGACGGCGCCGAGGCCACCCACCTGCCCGTGGACGACGCCGCCGCGGTCATCACGAAGACCGAGGTCGTCACCCAGACCCTGCTGTGCGCCGAGGCCGTCGGCGCCATGGAGCAGGCGCTCGACCAGACGACCGAGTACCTCAAGTCGCGCAAGCAGTTCGGTGTCCCGCTGAAGACGTTCCAGGCCCTCACCCACCGCGCCGCGAACATGTACGTGGAACTCGAGCTGGCCCGCAGCATCAGCACGTACGCCACCATGCGACTGGCCGACGACGACGTCGACCCGGCCACCGCGTCGCGCGCGAAGCTGCAGATCTGCCGGTCGGCGCGGCTGATCGGTCAGGAGACCATCCAGCTGCACGGCGGCATCGGCCTGACGGCGGAGTACCCCGTGGGTCACGTCGTCAGCCGGTTGACGGCGATCGCCCGCACCATCGGCACCGCCGACGACCACCTGCGCGTGCTCTCGGACTCCGTCGCCGATCACGACATGCTCACCCTGATCTGACGCTCGCCTCCGTCGTCCGGGGGCGGGTGGGTGTCGGGTACGCCCGGTTACACTCACCTCGCCCCCGCGACGAAGGAGTCCCATGGCCGCCCCACTGCTCGAGCAGTCGACCGAGATCGCCGCCACCCCCGAGAAGGTGTGGTCGATCGTCTCCGACCTGTCGCGGATGGGCGAGTGGAGTCCGCAGTGCCGCAAGGTGATCGTGCGGGGTGGCACGGTTCGGCTCGGCGCGAAGACCATCAACGTCAACAAGCGCGGGCTGCTGGTCTGGCCGACCACGGCGAAGGTCGTCACGTTCGAGCCGAACAGGAAGATCGCCTACCGGATCGCCGAGAACCGCACGGTGTGGGGATTCGAGATCACCCCCACCGACAGCGGTGTGCGTCTCACCGAGCGTCGTGAGGCGAAGAACGGTCAGACCACGAAGGTCTCGTCGACGCTGATCGGCCTCGCGATGGGTGGCACCGAGTCGTTCGACGCCGAGCTCGACGAGGGCATGCGCGAGACCCTGATGAAGATCAAGGCAGCCGCCGAGCGCGGCTGACACACGCGCCCGCGTCAGACGGCGAGGGACTCCACGAGTTCCGGCAGGTCGGCGATCGAGTCGATGACGTGGTCGGGGACGGGACCGAACTCGTCGGCGAGGACCCTGTCCAGCTCGTCGGCACGGAACTTCCCGGTGCGCACCAAAACTCCCCGCAACGCCGACGCCTGCGCCCCGAGGACGTCGTTGTGCAGGTCGTCGCCGACCATCACCACCGACGTCGGCTCCATGCCGAGCATCTCGACCGCGGACCGGAACCCGATCGGCGACGGCTTCCCGATCGCCCGGATCGACTGGCCCGCAGCCTTCTCCAGCCCCTCGAGGTAGACCCCGGTGTCGATCTTGACGCCCTCGTCGGTCGACCACGTCATCGACCGGTGCATCGCGACGACCGGGATCCCCCGCAACATCATCTGCAGCACCCGCGACATCGCGTCGTGGGTGAACACCGAACCCGCGCCGCCCAGCACGATCACCTCGGGGTCGTCGTCCGGACCGTCGACGATCTGCACCCCCGACATGTCCTCGGCGACCGGCCCCTTGTTCAGCACCCACACGCGACGATCCGGGTACTCCGAGACGAGGAACTCGGCGGTGAGGCGGGCGGCCGAGAGGATCTCCTCGGCGTCGACGCGCAGGCCGCACCCGGTCAGCGCCTCGGCGATCTGATGCCGCGACCGGGAGGTGGTGTTCGTCAGGAACATCCGCGGCACGCCCTGCCGTTCGAGCGCGTCGAGTGCCTCCACGGCACCGGGCAGCGGGCGCCACGAGGTGACGAGCACCCCGTCGATGTCCAGCAGCAACCCGGTCATGACGCGAATCTAGTCGCCCCCTGCGCGCGTCGCCCCCCGAGGCCGTCGCCCCTGTGCCGGTCACACCGTGTCCGGCACTGGCATGCTGAGACCCATGCCCCCGATGCCGGATCCGGCCGACACCGCGACCGCCACGACCCCTCTGCGCCCGGTCGTCGACGACCTCATGGCGCGCGCCCGCACCGACCTCGCCGAGCTGGTCGCGTTCCCGTCCGTCCACGGCGCACCGGGGCGCGAGCAGGCCTGCCAGGACGCCGCGACGTGGGTGGTGGACGCCTTCACCGAGGCGGGTGTGCCGTGCTCGACGATCTGCACGGTCGACGGGAGCCACGCCGTCATCGGCCATCACCCGGGACCCGAGGGCTCCCCCACCGTCCTGCTGTACGCCCACCACGACGTGCAACCCGTCGACGAGGCGGACTGGGCGTCGTCCCCGTTCACCCTCACCGAGCGTGACGGCCGCTGGTACGGACGCGGCGCGGCGGACTGCAAGGGCAACGTGGTCGCCCACCTCACCGCACTGCGGGCACTCCACGACGACGAGACCGCAGGGTTCGGAGTCGGGATCCGCGTCGTGATCGAGGGGTCCGAGGAGGCCGGGGGCGAGGGCCTCGACCACCTCGCGCGGGAACAGCCCGAGTTGTTCGCCGCGGACGTCATCCTCGTCTGCGACACCGGCAACGTCGCCATCGGGACGCCGACCCTGACCACCAGCCTGCGCGGCGTCGTGAACGTAAAGGTCACCGTCGAGACCCTGGGATCCCGGGTGCACTCCGGCCAGTTCGGCGGCGCCGCACCGGACGCCCTCGCCGCACTGATCGCCGGGCTGGCGAGCCTGCGGGACGCCGACGGGAACACCACCGTCGACGGTCTCGACGCCACCGGCACGTTCGACGGCGCCCCCTACGACGCGGACACCTTCCGATCCGACGCCACCGTCCTCGACGGGGTCGACCTCCTCGGTTCGGCACCACCGGAGGACATGGTGTGGGCGCGGCCGGCGGTGACGGTCATCGGGATCGACGCTCCGTCGACGCAGAACGCCGCGTCGGCGATCGCCCCGCACGCCGCGGCCGTGCTGAACCTCCGCGTGCCGCCGGGGATCGATCCGGCACACGCCCGGGACGCGCTGGAAGCCCATCTGCGCGCACACATCCCCTGGCACGCACGGGTCACGGTCGAGCCCGAGGCGGCCGGCGCACCGTTCGCCGCCGACACCAGCGGCCCCGGGTACCAGGCCCTGACCGCGGCGATGGAGGAGGCCTACGGACGTCCCGTCGTGCGGTCGGGACAGGGCGGCTCCATCCCGCTCTGCACGGTGCTGTCGGAGATCTGTCCCGACGCCGAGATCGCCCTGCTCGGTGTGGAGGAGCCCCGCTGCCGTATCCACGCCGCCGACGAGAGCGTCGATCCCGACGAGATCGCCCGCACCGCACTGTCGGAGGCGTTGTTCCTGCGGGCACTCGCCGCGACCGGCACGACCGCGTGAGCGGACACGACCACCCGCTGGCGCCCGGCGAGACCCTCCGTCCGGTCGAGGAGCACGCCCGGCGCGTCGCGGACCTGATCACCCCGCCCGAACCAGAACGGGTCGCCCTCGCCGACGCCCTGCGCCGCGTGGTCGTCGACGACGTCCACGCCGCCATCTCGCTGCCGGGCTTCGACAACTCCGCGATGGACGGGTATGCCGTCCGTGCCGCGGACGTCGCGAGTGCCTCCGACGACGCCCCCGCCCGGCTGCCGGTCGCCGCCGACATCCCGGCCGGGCGGACCGACGTCCTGACGCTGGCCCCGGGCACCGCGCACCGCATCATGACCGGCGCACCGATGCCCGCCGGCGCGGACGCCGTGGTGCAGGTCGAGTACACCGACGGCGGCACGGAGTCCGTCGACATCCGACGGGCCGTGGACGCCGGGACATCGGTGCGCCGCGCCGGCTCCGACATCGCCGCGGGCGACCTCGCCCTGGCGGCAGGCACCGTGCTGAACGCACCGCAGATCGGCCTGCTGGCCGCACTCGGGATCGCCGAGGTCACCGTTCCCGCCCGCCCGCACGTCGTCGTCCTGTCGACCGGCAGCGAGCTGGTGGCGGCCGGAGAACCGTTGCAGCACGGGCAGATCCACGAGTCGAACGGCGCGATGCTGTGCGCCGCGGTCACCGCCGCGGGTGCCCGGGCCTCCGCCCTGCACTTCGTCCCCGACGACGTCGACGAGTTCCGCGCCCACCTCGACGCTGTCGTCGACTCGGCCGACCCACCCGACCTGGTCCTCACCTCCGGCGGCGTCAGCGCCGGCGCCTACGAGGTCGTCAAGGACGCACTGGTCCGCGACGACGTCGAGTTCGTGAAGGTCGCGATGCAGCCCGGCATGCCGCAGGGCAGCGGCCGGTACACCACCGCGTCGGGGCGCGCGGTCCCGATCGTCACGTTGCCCGGCAACCCCGTCAGCGCGCAGGTCTCGTTCGAGATCTTCGTCCGACCGCCGCTGCGGGCCGCGCTCCGGCTGCCGCAGGAGCGCCCCCGCTCGACCGCCGTCCTCACCGACGACCTGCGATCACCGCGCGGGAAACGCCAGTTCCGGCGGGGCGTCGTCGAGACCGCGCCCGACGGGACGCTGCGCGTCCAGCCGATCGGACCGCCGTCGTCGCATCACCTGCGGTACCTGGCCTCGGCGAACGCCCTCATCGACATCCCCGCCGACGCCGACGACGTCGCGTCCGGTGACACCGTCGTCGTCCTGCTGCTCGACGACTGAGCCGCGGGCGGCGTCGCCCGACGATTCCCGGGCCCTCGGGCGAGCCGTTACGCTGGCGTTCCGAACAGACGCGTCGAGGCCCGGCGCACCGGCGAGGAAGGGATGGTCGAGGCACGTGGCACGACGCCCGAAGCCCGCCGCCTCCGCTGTCCCCGGTGCCCCGGTCGGCGATCGGGGCCGCCTGACCCGCCACACCCGCGGCCTCACGCACGTCGTCGAGCTCGTCGGTCACACGCTGCCGCCGGTGCACCCCGCCGGTCTGCCGTTCGTCGCGGCACCCGCGGCGCTCGCGCTCGCGGGCCGGAACCGCCGCTGGATCCGCACGCCGGCGCTGGCCGCATCGGTGGTCTGCGCCGCCTTCTTCCGGCACCCCGATCGCGTGCCGCCGACCGCACCCGGCGCGGTCGTCGCGCCCGCGGACGGGGAGATCACCCTCGTCGACGTCGCGCTGCCGCCGCCCGAACTCGGCCTCGGATCGGAGCCACTGCCGCGGGTGTCGACGTTCCTGAGCATCCTCGACGTCCACGTCCAGCGCAGTCCCGTCGGCGGTGAGGTCGTGTCGGTGACGCACACCCCCGGCCGGTTCCTGTCCGCGGACCTGCCGGAGGCCAGCGCCGAGAACGAACGCACCTGCATGCACCTCCGCACCGACGACGGCGTCGACATCGGTGTCGTGCAGATCGCCGGACTGCTCGCGCGCCGCATCGTGAACGAGAAGAGCGCCGGAGACCGCGTCGGGCTCGGGGAGACCTACGGGCTGATCCGTTTCGGGTCCCGCGTCGACGTGTACCTCCCCGCGGGAACCGACCCCGAGGTCCTCCCCGGACAGCGGGCGGTCGGCGCCGAGACCGTGCTGGCCAGGCTCTAGTGGTCCCGCACCGGGCCGCGCGCCCCGAGGTGACATCACGTCGCACGCTGCGCCGCTCCGGCGCACCGTCGTCGCGCATCCGTCGGCCCGGGCGCACCGACCGCGATCGCCGCGTCCCCGACCTCACCGCCGGCCGCCTGCTCATCCCCTCCGGTCTCACGGTCCTGGCCATCTGCGCGGGGCTGTCGGCGGCGCGCTTCGCGCTCGACGGCCGCGTCGACCTCGCGGTCGGGATGATCGCGGCGGCAGCCCTGCTCGACGGCGTCGACGGCCGGATCGCGCGACTGCTCGACGCGACCACCCGCATCGGCGCCGAGCTGGACTCGTTGGCCGACGCGATCAACTTCGGCGTCGTGCCCGCGCTCACCGTCTACCTGCTGCTGCTCCGTGGTCAGGACGCCGGGTGGGTCATCGTGCTGGTCTTCGTCTGCGCGATCGTCCTGCGCCTCGCCCGGTTCAACATCCTCGACGACGACGTCACCGCACCCGAGTACACGAAGGACTACTTCACCGGCGTGCCCGCTCCCGCCGCGGCCATCATCGCGCTCCTGCCCGTGGCGTGCGAGCAGCAGTTCGGCGACGGCTGGTGGACCTCGACCGCCGCCGTGGGCGCCTGGGTCCTGGTCAGCGCGGGACTCGCGGTCAGCCGGATCCCGACCGTCTCGGTGAAGACGGTCTCGGTGCCGCCGCACAAGCTCGTCGGCATCCTCATCGTGGTCGCGATCGGCGCGGCCCTGCTGGTGACGTTCCCGTACGTCCTCATGCTGCTGCTCATCGCGGGGTACCTCGCGCACATCCCGTTCGCGTGGCGCGCGAGCCGGTGGACGGCGAAGCGTCCGCACACCTGGGACAAGGCCCCGGCCGAGCGGCGCGCCGAACGTCGCGCCGCTCGCAGCCGGGACCGCGTACGTCCCCTGCGATCGCAGGCCCGCCTCGGGCTGCGGCGGCCCGGTCGGCCCTGAGTCCTATCCGCGGGTGACCTGGTAGAAGACGGAGTTCCCGCCGCCGGCGGCACCGGCGACCGCTCCGACCTCCACGGTGTAGCGCGTGCCCGACTTCGTCGCGGTCAGCACCACCACCTTGTTGCCGCCGTCGGTGGTCCGCTGCTGTTCGGCGTAGCCCGCCTTCGTCAGATCCGCGACGGCGTCGTCGAGTGCGGTGGTCGCGTTCGCGGGTCCCTGCACGGTGAGGTTCCAGCCCTCGTCCGCCGTCCCGCCCGCGGACAGAAGTGGCCCGGCCAGGACGGGGACGTCGGACTTCGGGAAGTCCGACGGCAGCGACAGCGCCGACGGCCCGGTCGACTCCGACGGCGAACCCGACCCGGATCCGCACGCGCCGAGCAGCCCGCACAGCGCGACGGCCACGGCCGCGATCAGCAGTGTCGTGCGCGGCAGGACGCGCCGCGGTGCGGCGGTCGAGATGGCATGCATGGTGTCCCTCCGTTCCGGTGAGGCAACCTACCGGCAGCGGCCCGGGGCCGTCGGGCCGACACGTCGGTGGCCGACCCCGCCCGGTAGAGTCGACACCGCGGATGAGCAGCGGCGTCGGCCTGCGCGGTCCGTGACACCCCGCCCATGCCGGACGAGACGAGGTGCCCCCCGTGATCGCGATCCTGCTCGCCCTCGCCGTCACGGCAGGGCTGGCCCCCGCGATCCTCATCTGGCTCGGGCGGCGCGGTTTCTACGTCCTCGCTCTCGCTCCCGCCCTGGCGACCGTCGTCGTCGTCATGCGGTGGCCCACCGCCGACGACCCGTGGACCGAGCGCATCTCGTGGGTGCCCGCACTGCGCATGGACATCGACCTGCGGATGGACACCCTCGGCGCTGTGATGTCGGTCTTGGTGCTCGGCGTCGGCGCTCTCGTCCTCTGCTACTGCGCCGAGTACTTCGACAGCGGCGATGCATCCGCCCCGCGGCGGGTGACGCGCCGCGTCGCCGGGTTCGGCGGCGAGATGGTCGCGTTCGCGGCGGCCATGTTCGGACTCGTCGTCAGCGACAACATGATCGTCCTCTACATCTTCTGGGAGGCGACCACCGTCCTGTCGTTCCTGCTGGTCGGCTTCTACGCCCAGCGCGCGACCTCGCGACGCGCCGCCACCCAGGCGTTGCTGGTGACCACGGCCGGCGGCCTGGCGATGCTCGCCGGGATCATCGTGCTCGGTGAGCGCGCCGGCAGCTATCTCCTGTCCGACGTCGTCGCGTCGCCGCCGTCGGGCACGGCGGTGACCGTCGCGATCGTGCTGATCGTGGTGGGTGCACTGAGCAAGTCGGCGATCGTGCCGTTCCACTTCTGGCTGCCCGGCGCGATGGCGGCGCCCACCCCGGTCAGCTCGTACCTGCACGCCGCCGCGATGGTGAAGGCGGGCATCTTCCTCATCGCCCGCCTCGCACCCGGCTACTCGGACCTGCTCGCGTGGCAGATCCTGTGCGTCGGCCTCGGCGGCCTCACGATGATCCTCGGCGGCTGGCGCTCGCTGCGTGAGTTCGACCTGAAGCTGATCCTCGCCTTCGGCACCGTCTCGCAACTCGGGTTCCTCATGATCCTGGTGGGCGTCGGCGACGCGAACGTCGCGCTCGCCGGTGTCGCGATGCTGGTGGCACACGCTCTGTTCAAGGCGTCGCTGTTCATGGTCGTCGGCATCATCGACCACCAGACCGGCACCCGCGACGTGCGCAAGCTGGCCCGGCTGGGTTCGGCGGCACGGGCACTCGCCGTCATCGCCACGCTCGCTGCGGCGAGCATGGCGGGCCTCCCGATCACCATGGGCTTCGTCGGCAAGGAGGCCGCACTCGCCTCCCTGCTCGAGTACCGCGGTGTCGGCGGCTGGGAGGGCGGCGTCCTCACTGCGGTCGTCGTCCTCGGGTCGGTCCTCACGATGGCCTACACCGTGCGATTCCTGTGGGGCGGCTTCGGCCGCAAGGTGCAGACGACCCCGAGCGCGGCCGTCGCGAGGATGCACCGACCGTCGCCGTTGTTCCTCGTCCCCGCAGGCGTTCTCGCCGTCGCGGGTGTCGTCGCCGGGTTCCTCGCCTCGCCGCTCGGCGACGTCCTCGAGCGCTACGCGACGACCCTGCCCGCGAACGGACACGAGATCGAGCACCTCGCGATCTGGCACGGTTTCACGCCGGCGTTGGGCCTCACCGCCGTGGTCGTCGTCGGCGGTGTCGCCACGTTCGTGATCCTGCGGGCTCGTCGTCGCCGCCTCGGGTTCACCACCCCACCGCTCGGCAATGCCGACCGCATCTACGACGCCGTGCTGCGGGGCGCCGACGTCGCCTCGCTCGCGCTGACACGCGTGACCCAGACCGGGTCCCTGCCGGTGACGCAGGGCGTCGTGATGGTCACCCTCGTCGTCACACCGCTCGTCGCCCTGTTCCTCGGCAACCGGAACCGTCTGGCGGTGGCCGGGTTCGACTCGCCGATCCAGATCGTCGTCGGCCTCATCATGGTCGCGGCCGCCGTCGCCGCGACCATCCTGCGCAACCGCCTCGCCGCGACCCTGATCGTCGGCGTCACCGGTTACGGCTGCGGCATGATCTTCGCGTTCTACGGCGCACCCGATCTCGCCCTCACCCAGTTCCTCGTCGAGACCCTGAGCCTGGTCATCTTCGTGCTGGTCCTGCGCAAGCTGCCGGCCGAGACCGAGAAGCGTCATCTCACCGGGTTCCGGCCGCTGCGCGCGCTGATCGCCCTGTCGTTCGGCGCGTTGCTGGTGGTGATGGGTCTGTTCGCAGCGGCGGCCCGCACCACCCAGGGTGTGGCCGCCGACCTCCCGCGCGCGGCCTACGAGTACGGCGACGGCGCCAACGCCGTGAACGTCCTCCTCGTGGACATCCGGGCGTGGGACACGCTCGGCGAGGTGTCGGTGCTGCTGGTGGCCGCGACCGGCGTGGCGTCGATGGTGTTCCGGCACAGGCGGTTCGGCGCCGCACCCCGCGTCGCCGACGCCGCCCGTCACCAGGGCGCCGACCCGGACGCCGTCTCCGGCGACAGCCCCGCGCCGACCCCGGAGCCGCCGATGCCGTTGGCGCGCACGACGTGGCTGCGCGGCAGTGAGCTGCGCGACCCGCGCCACCGCTCGATGGTCCTCGAGGCGACCACACGCCTCATCTTCCCGACGATGGTGGTGCTCTCGATCTACTTCTTCTTCGCCGGCCACAACTCCCCCGGCGGCGGCTTCGCCGGCGGCCTGACGATGGGCATGGCCCTGGTGCTGCGGTATCTCGCCGGCGGACGGTACGAGCTGGGTGAGACCATCCCGTTCGACGCCGGCCGCATCCTCGGTGTGGGCCTGGCGCTGGCGGCGGGTACCGCGATCATGTCGGTGCTCCTGGGTGCGCCCGCGCTGTCCTCGGCGACGCTGGAGATCCACCTCCCGGTGCTCGGCGACATCAAGTTCGTCACCGCGCTCGTGTTCGACCTCGGGGTCTACCTGATCGTGGTCGGCCTCGTGCTCGACGTGCTACGCAGCCTCGGCGCCCGCCTCGACATCGAGGAGACCGCCACCACCGCGCGGGCCGGCCAGACCGCCGAGGTGGTGACGAACGCATGACCATCGACCCGGATCCCGTGAACCTCGGTCTGCTGATCGTCGTCGGCCTCGTCGCCGCCTGCGGCGTGTACATGTTGTTGGAGCGCAGCCTCATCCGGATGCTGCTCGGGCTCTTGCTCGTCGGCAACGCCGTGAACCTGCTGATCATCGTGACGGCCGGCAGCATGGGGAACCCGCCGATCTACGGGCGTACGTCGGACAACCGACCCGCCGACGCCGACCCGCTCGCCCAGGGCATGGTCCTCACGGCCATCGTCATCACGATGGGCGTCGCGGCCTTCGTCCTGGCACTGGCCTATCGATCGTTCACGATCAACACCGACGACGACGTTCCCGACGACCCCGAGGACCGCAAGGTCTCGGCGCAGTCGCTGTCGAGCGCACCCGACCGCGACCGTAGCGACGACCCCCTCACCGGCGTCGACACCACGGCCGGTGACATGTTCGACGACGACGGGAACCCGTTGTCGGCGGACGAGGTCCGCGAGCGCAAGCGCAGCCGCATCGAGGCCGACCTCATGCCGTCGGACGACGACTCCGACACCGACGACCTCATCGACGACGAGTCGCTGCTCGACGAGGAGCGCAAGCGATGACCGTCGACCGGTCGTGGTTCGCGACCCTCGTCGTGTTGCCGACGCTGCTGCCGCTGATCGGCGCGGCCCTGACGCTCGTCATGGGTCGCAGTCCGAAGGTGCAGCGTGCCGTCACGATCGTCGCGATCGCCGGCGCGTTCGTCGCGTCGTGCCTGCTGCTCTACCTGACCGACCGCCACGGGACCTACGCACTGCACGTGGGCGGGTGGGATGGGCGCGGCACCGACAACGGTCCGCTGGGCATCACCCTCGTCGTGGACCAACTGTCGGCGCTGATGCTGGTGGTGTCGACGATCGTCCTGCTGTGCGTGGTGCTCTACGCCGTCGGCCAGGGCATCCGGGACGGCACCACCGAACAACCGGTGTCGATCTTCCTGCCGACCTACCTCGCGCTGACCGCGGGCGTCTGCAACGCCTTCCTCGCCGGCGACCTGTTCAACCTGTTCGTCTCGTTCGAGGTGCTGCTGGCCGCGAGTTTCGTCCTGCTGACCCTCGGCGCCAGCGCCGACCGTGTCCGCGCCGGCGTGTCCTACGTGATGGTGTCGATGGTGTCGTCGCTGATCTTCTTGGCGGGCATCGGTTTCGCGTACGCCGCCACCGGCACCCTCAACCTCGCCGAGATGGCGGTGCGACTGCAGGACGTCCCCGACGGCACCCGCACGGCGCTGTTCGCGGTGCTGCTGGTGGCGTTCGGGATCAAGGCGGCGGTGTTCCCGCTGTCGACGTGGCTGCCCGACTCGTACCCCACCGCGCCGGCCCCGGTGACCGCGGTGTTCGCCGGGTTGCTCACGAAGGTGGGTGTGTACGCGATCATCCGGGCGCACACGCTGCTGTTCCCCGGGGGGTCGATGGACACGGTGCTGCTGGTCGCCGGGCTGCTGACCATGCTCGTCGGCATCCTCGGCGCCATCGCCCAGGCCGACATCAAACGACTGCTGTCGTTCACCCTGGTCAGCCACATCGGCTACATGATCTTCGGCGTCGCCCTGTCGTCCCGCTTCGGGCTGTCCGGCGCGATCTACTACGTGGCGCATCACATCCTCGTGCAGACGACCCTGTTCCTCGTCGTCGGTCTCATCGAACGCCAGGCCGGGTCGGCGTCGCTGCGTCGCCTCGGTGGGCTCGCCGCGAGTCCCCTGCTCGCCGGCCTGTTCCTGATCCCCGCGCTCAACCTCGGTGGCATCCCGCCGTTCTCCGGGTTCATCGGGAAGGTCGCGCTCATCGAGGCCGGTACCCAGGACGGCAGCGTGCTCGCCTGGATCCTCATCGCCGGATCCGTCGTCACCAGCCTCCTGACGCTCTACGTCATGGCCCGCGTGTGGACCAAGGCGTTCTGGCGGCCCCGAGCCGACGCGCCCGACGGTGACATGGCGGACACCGGGCCGTCGGCCCTGGTCGACGAGGAGGGTGACATCGCGTTCGGCGAGCGTGTCGACGTCGGCCGCATGCCCATCGGCATGGTCGTCCCGACGATGATGATGGTCGTCGCCGGTGTCGCCCTGACCATCTGGGCGGGACCGATCTTCGACTTCGCCTCCAGCGCCGCGGGCGATCTCGGCGACCGCGGCGTCTACATCGGCGCGGTGTTGGGCGGTCCTCGATGACACGACCGATGGGCCCCACACCGACCAAGGGTCGTGTCCGCGGCTCGCTGCACCACCTGTGGCGGGTGAGCTTCATGTTCGTCGCCTGGCACCTCACCCGCGGGGCGGTGTGGGTGAAGAATCGCGTGCACGTGCTCTCCTGGTTCGGCTCCGACGGTCGCGAGGTCGCCGTCCGCCTGTGGACCATCGCCTGGCTCACGTTCGTGTGGGTGCTGTTGTGGGGAACCATCTCCTGGGCGAACATCCTCGGCGGCATCGCGGTCGCGATCGTGATCCTCACCCTGCTGCCCCTGCCCCGTGTCCCCGTCGAGGGTCGTATCCACCCGGGCACCGTGCTGCTGCTGGTGGTGCTGCTCGTCCGCGACTTCTTC
This sequence comes from uncultured Williamsia sp., assembly GCF_947494875.1. Classification (GTDB taxonomy): domain Bacteria; phylum Actinomycetota; class Actinomycetes; order Mycobacteriales; family Mycobacteriaceae; genus Williamsia_A. Next base: position 188,127 of record NZ_CANLWM010000004.1, on the reverse strand, counting down.
GCCTCGAGCGCCGAGGTGGCGTGGCTGGCGATCCGGCCGGGACGCCCGCCCCTCAGCGCGGTGCTGCGCGCCCGGGTGGCCATCAAGTCCGACCTCGTCCTGACCCTCGCCGTCGACTACATCAACCTGGTGCCCGGCACGATGGTCGTCGAGATCGACCACCGACGACGGCTGCTGTACGTCCATCTGATCGACGTGTCGTCGGAGAAGAAGGTCCGCGACTTCCATGCCCAGATGGCCCGGGTGGAGAGACTGTTCGTGCGCGCCTTCGAACGCGACAGCGAATGGCACCCGAGCCCGTACCACGGCATCGACGACGAGTTCCACCGTCCGTTGCCGACGCCGCCCGCCGGAGGTGCACGCCGATGATGGTCGTCTGGATCGCGGCCGCGGCGATGTTGCTCGCCGCCGCGGCGATCACGATGGTGCGCGTCCTCGCCGGACCCAACACCCTCGATCGCCTCGTCGCGCTCGACACGCTCATCGCCCTGTCGATGTGCAGCCTCGCCGGGTGGGCGGCCTACAGCCTCGACTCGACCGTCGTGCCCGGCGTCGTTGCGCTGGCCCTGCTGAGCTTCGTCGGGTCGGCGGCCATCGCCCGCTTCCGCGTACGCGACAACGTCGTGCGCGTCCTGCCGCCGCGCGAGGAGACCTCGTACGCCTCCAGCCTGGGGCCCGACACGGTCGCGGGGACGGACGTCGACGTCGACATCACCGCCGCCGGCCACGCCGACAGCGCCCTGGACGAGGCGGACGGGGACCCGGAGAAGAAGAACAGGAACACCGAGACCGACAGGGGACGCCCATGATCACCGACATCGTCGTCGCCGTGCTCGTCCTGCTCGGTTCGCTGCTGGCACTGACCGCGGCGATCGGCGTCCTGCGCTTCCCCGACACCCTCACCCGCATGCACGCCACGACGAAACCGCAGACGTTCGGCCTGCTCCTCGTCCTGATCGCCGCGATGATCCGACTGTCGGGCAGCGTCGACTTCGGCATGCTGGTGCTGTCCGGGCTGTTCGCACTGATCACGGCCCCGGTGGTCGCCCATCGCATCGGCCGGCTCGCCTACCAGGAGCAGCGGATCGCCGACTTCGACGAGCCGTCCCCGCGCGGCTCTGACACCTGAGGCGCCTGGTGTCCAGCCGACGTCGACTGTTTTGTGTGCGAATGGTCGCTTTGCCCTGTCGTTCGCATCGGATATGGTTCACGTCACAGCACCGTCGCAACACGCTGTGGGGGATGAGCGACGGCGAACGACCGGGGAGGGTCATCACATGACGTCGAACAGCGGCGCCGAGGATTCGCGCAACACGGGTCTGACCATCACGGTCGCGGGCCGACCCGCATCCCGATCCCTCGCGGACATCAACAAGCTCGCAGCGCAGATGGTCGGGCACTTCGCCGACAACGTCGCGCCCTGCCACACACTGCCGGGCGAGCAGTTGCACGGCGACGTCACCGCGGTCACGCAGACCTGCCTGCGCATGGCCGTCGAGGTGCTCGACCAGGGGACACTGCCCGACGAGGCACAGCTCGCCTATCTGCGGGAGTCGGCGGCGCAGTGGGCCCGCGAGGGCGTCCCGCTCGACACGATCATCCACACCTACCACGAGGGCATCAAGGTCGGCTTCGACCTCATCGCCGCACAGGCCTCCCAGGACGACTTCTCCGAGCTGATCCCGGCGTTCCGACTGGTCATGGGTCTGCTGGACAGCTTCACCGTGGCAGTCTCGACGGCGTACGTCGAGGAGCACCACCTCGTCGCCGGGCAGCACCACTCCGCCACGCAGACGCTGATGTCGGCGCTGCTCGCCGGTCACACCGCGTCCGCGGTCGCGCGGCAGACCGGCCTGCCGGTGGCGCAGAACTACCAGGTCGTGTCGATGGCGATCGCGCCGCACCCCGACGAGCTCGACCCGCGGGTGAACACCAAGATCGCTGCCCGTCGCAAGCTCCGCCGCGTGCAGTCGACCATCGGGTCGATCTTCAACGGCCGCGCGCTGACGCTGCTGTCGAACCGGGGTGGAACCGTCCTGATCCCGGCCGACGCCGACATGCCGCGGCTGACGCCCGCCCTGCTCGAAGAGATCAGTGCGACGGCGGAGGCGCCCATCATCGCCACCCAGGCGATGGGCCCCACCGACACCATCCCGACGCTCAGCGAGGAGACGCACGAGCTGATGGACCTGGTGCGGGCCATCCGCCGTCCGCCGGGTCTGTACCAGATGCAGGATCTGCTCATCGAGTACCAGATCACGCGCCCCGGCCCGGCGCGCGACCACCTCGCCGCCACCCTCGCGCCGCTGGAGAACCACCCGGAGCTGCTCGAGACGCTGCGCGTGCACCTCGAGACGGGGCTCAACCGCAAGGGCACGGGTCGGCGGATGCACATCCACCCGAACACCGTCGACTACCGGCTCCGCCGGATCACACAGACGACGGGTATCGATCTCGCTCTGCCCGAGGGCATCTCGCGCGCACACATCGCGCTGCTCGCCCTCGACCTCGAACAGCAGGCGCTGCGCCCGTCCTGAGCGACCGACGCGTCAGTCGCGGTCGAGTTCGGCGACGACCGCGGCGACCACGTCGAACATGCTGCCGGTGCGTTCGAGCACCGCGCGCTGACGTTGGTACGACGCCTTGCCCGTCACGATCGACCACACCGAGGCCAACTCGTCGGAGCACCCGAGCCGGGCGGCCGTCGGGGCGAGACGGGTGAGGATGTCGGCGAGGTCGTCGGTGACGAGACGCTCGGAGCAGTCGGCGTCGGTGATGATGACCGCGTCGAGTCCGTATCGCGCTGCACGCCATTTGTTCTCCTGCACGAGCCACGGCGCCATCTCGCGCGGCAGTGTGCCGGCCGTGAACTGCTCGTCGAGATCGACGACGAGGCAATGGATCAGCGCGACGATCGCGCCGAGCTCGGCCAGCGAGGAGACGCCGTCGCAGACCCGGACCTCCACCGTCCCCAGGCGTGGCGACGGCCGGATGTCCCAGCGGACCTCGTTGATGTCGTCGATGATGCCGGTGGTCTTCTGGTCGGCCACGAACGCTTCGAACTGCTCCCATGTGGCGAACTGGAACGGCAGCCCCGCGGTGGGCAACTGTTGGAACATCATCGCGCGGTTGCTCGCGTACCCCGTGTCTGTCCCCGACCACATCGGCGACGACGCCGACAGCGCCAGCAGGTGCGGGTAGAACGCCAACAGCGCGTTGACGATCGGCAGCACCTTCTCGCGGCGGTCGATGCCGACGTGCACGTGCACGCCCCAGATGAGCATCTGCCGGCCCCACCACTGCGTGCGCTCGATCAGTTCGGCGTATCGCGGCGACTCGGTGAGTTGCTGCGTCGACCACTCGCCGTACGGGTGCGTCCCGGCGCCGAACAGGTCGACTCCGATCTCCTCGGCCATCCCCGAGACGACGCGCAGGGTCCCCCGCAGGTCGTCGACGGCCTGGCCGGTGGTGGTGCACACCCCGGTCACCAGTTCGACGGTGTTGCGCAGCAGTTCTCGGTGCACCCGCTGCTGCAGGGCGGGATCGTCGTGGGCGACGACCTTCTCGAACAGCGCGGCCGCCGAGTTGGACAGCTCACCCGTCACCTTGTCGACGAGGGCGAACTCCCACTCCACCCCGATCGTCGGGGTCGGTGACCCGCTGAAGTCGATGGGTTCCCGCACCACCGGATGGCCGTCCTGGGCGGGTGAGACGGTCACCCCTGCTCGATGACCCCGCAGGCCACCCGCGACCCGGCGTCACCCGTGGCGAGGGTCTCGCTGTCGGGGGCCGGCGCGTAGCGGCTCGGGATGTTCGCGAAGTTGTCGGGACCGGAATGGATGATGATCGCCTTGCCGGTGATGTCGCTCAGCGTCACGGCGTCGGTGGTCGTCACCGTCTCACCGCGGCCGTTCTGGTCGACCTGGATGGAGACGAGGTCGCCGCTGGCGGGGTGTCCGGTGCGGCCGTCGACCTGCAGGTGACCGCCCGCGGAGAGGAACGCGCCGGGGGCGCCGCCGGTCGGGGCGGTGCTGTTGTTCTCGCACTTGCCGACGGCGTGGATGTGCATGCCGTGGAATCCCGGGGTGACGCCGCTGGTGACGGTGACGTCGACGCGGACGGCGTTCGACCCGGAGCTGGTGAACGTCGCGGTGCCGACCGGGGTGCCCGACGGCGAGATGAGCGAGGCGGTGAGCTCCGAACCCGACCCGGACTGCGCCGACGTCGAACCGCCGGCACCGTTGCCCGACTCGCCCTCACCCAGGCCGCCGGGGGCCTGGTCACCGGTGATGACCGCGGGGGTGGTGCCCGGCGTCGACGTGGGCTCCTCCCCCGGGCTGCAGGCGGCGAGGACGGCGCCCACGGCTGCGGCCGAGGCCAGGGCCGCGGTGACGCGACGAGCGGTGCGGCGGTGGGTCGGCTGGAACGTCATCGCTGGTGTTTCTCCCTCGCGTGCAGGCGCCGGGCCTGGCCGGTTGTGTCCCGGCGATCATATCGGTCGGGATGAGGGCGACCGGTCACCGACCTAGCGCGTGAGGACGACGACCGCGATCCCGCCGCGGCACTGCGTGAACGCCGAGGGACGGGCGTCGATGCTGGCGCCGCCGTCGAGATCGTCGGCGATCTGCTGGGCCTGTGCGCGCTGAGACGCCGTGTAGAACACGGTGTTCTCGGTGATGCTCGACGTCGACAGGTTGCCCGGGGCGCTGGTGCGGTAGCCCTTGGCCTTGAGTGCGTCGGTCACCTCGACGGCGAGGCCGGTGATGGTCCCCGCGTTGTAGACGCACACCAGCGGGCTCGACGCGGACGCACCGCTCTCCCCTGCCGCGCCGGCGGTACCGGACGTGGACGGGCTCGTCGACGAGGAGGACGGCGCCGCAGTGGTGCTGGGCGACGCCGACTCGGACGCCGCGGCCGCCTGCAGCTGGGCTTCCGGGCTGCTGTCGGACCTCGCGGCGGAGTGCCAGCCCAGACCGACGAACACGATGGCCACCGCCAGCAACAGCATCGCGCCGGCCCGTAGCGGCAGGCGGTTGGAGTCGCGGTCCGGGGTCGTCACGGGCGCCACTCTACAAAGAGAGTCAGGTGATCTCGAAGCCGAGACGGCGCGCGGCCCGCGCCTTCTGGCGGCTCGCCCGCAGACGTCGCAGTCGCTTCACGAGCATCGGGTCGACGGCGAGCGCCTCCGGACGGTCGACGAGGGCGTTGAGCACCTGGTAGTACCGCGTCGCCGACAGGCCGAAGAGTTCCTTGATGGCCTCTTCCTTCGCGCCGGCGTACTTCCACCATTGGCGCTCGAAGGCGAGGATGTCGTGTTCGCGGCGGGTCAGTCCGTCCGGACCGACGACGTTGGCGTCGACCTGATGACCGTCTGCGTTCGTTCCGACCGGCTGACCGCCGGGACTCTGGGGTGTGGTCGTGTCGGCGGGGGAGGGCTCGCCTGCCGACCCCTTCTGGCTACGCGCGGTTGCGCCGTCCATCTCGCTCCCTCGAGGTACACACTGCGGACACACCGGGTGCGCGACACGTCTGTCCCGACCGAGTTACACCGATGTGTTTCGTGAGTCATCTAAGCACGGTCGCGCGCCGATTCGCGGGTGCGCCGTGCCGGACGAACGCACCGGATGTGCCGAGTAATCTCCCCCGCATGGCGATTCTCCCGATCTGCATCGTCGGCGAGCCGGTGCTGCACGAGCCCACCGCACCGGTGGAACTCGACGCCGACGGCCGTCCGCCCGCCGACGTGGTCGCCCTGATCGACGACATGTACGAGACGATGGACGCCGCGCACGGCGTCGGCCTCGCGGCCAACCAGGTCGGTGTCGGGCGGCGATTCTTCGTCTACGACTGCCCCTCCGGCGAGACGCGTGCCTCGACACGTCGCCGCGGCGAGGTGATCAACCCGGTCCTCGAGACGTCCGAGATCCCCGAGACCATGCCGGACCCCGAGGACGACGACGAGGGTTGCCTGTCGGTGCCCGGCGAGCAGTTCCCGACCGGTCGCGCCGACTGGGCCCGCGTCACCGGTGTCGACCGGACCGGCGCCGAGATCGTCGTCGAGGGCACGGGCTTCTTCGCACGGATGCTCCAGCACGAGACCGGCCACCTCGACGGGAAGCTGTACGTCGACGTGCTCGTCGGTCGCAACGCGCGGGCGGCGAAGAAGGCCATCAAGCGCAACGGCTGGGGCACACCGGGTCTGACATGGACGCCGGGTGAGGATCCCGACCCGTTCGGTCACGATGACCCCGACGACACCGACGAGTGACCTCGCCCGTCGACGGCGCGCCCGGCGACCGGGTGGTCGTCCGGTTCGCGAAAGGCGACGGCGCGCCGGGTGACTGGCGCCGCGATCCCTCCGCGACGCGCTCCGACGTGACGGGGACCCTGGTGTCCGCCGGCGCCGACGCCGTCGTGGTCGAGCGCGACGGCGATCGGATCGTCATCCCGCGCGACCTCGTCGTCGCTGTGCGCGTCCTGCCCGATCGGGCGGTGCGCACCAGCGAGATCCGCGAGTTGGAGACCGCGGCCGCCCACGGATGGCCGGGGACGGATCGGGCCACCGTCGACGGATGGCTGCTGCGCGCGGGCGGGGGATGGTCGCGTCGTGCGAATTCGGCCGTGCCCCTGGCCTTCGGGGTGACCGCTGACGTCGCGACGCTGTCGGTGATCCGGCGGTGGTACGACGACCAGGGACTGCCCACCACCATCGCGGCCGTCGACCGTGTCCTCCCCGTGGGCGCCGTGCCCGAGGGTTCCGCCGGCGTGCGCGTGGCGGTGATGACGCGGGACATCCGGCTCGGTCGTCGCGATCCGGCTGTCGCGGTCGAGGTCTCGGCCACGCCGTCAGATCAGTGGCTCGCCACGGTGATCGGGCACCGCGACGAGGTCGTCGATCCCGCGGTCGCCGCCGAGGTCCTGCGCGCGGTCGTCGACGGAACGCTCCTGTTCGCGTCGGTGGTGGTCGACGGGACGCTCGTCGCGACGGGACGAGGCGCGATCACCCGGTCCGCGGACGCCGCCCCGACATGGCTCGGGTTGTCCTGCCTCTGGACGCATCCCGACCACCGGGGCCGGGGGGTCGGTGCCGCGGTGATAGTTGCCCTCATGCAGGCCGCCAGGGACGGCGGGTGCGATCGCGTCTACCTCCAGGTGGAGCAGGACAACACCGCCGCGATCCGGTTGTACCGCCGCCTCGGCTTCGTGCGGCACCACGGGTACGGCTACCGCACCCTCTGATCGGGGTCACATGCGCTTCTCGGTCGGCTCACAGTCGGCGTCCAGGTTCGCGGATCACCGTGGTCGTCACACGAACCGCAACCCCCAGGAGCCCGCCATGATCGCCACCGCACATCTCACCGGTCTCGGAACCGACATCGCGGTGTCGGTCACCGAGCCCGCCTCGCTCGACTCCGCGGCGAGGGAGCTCGCGCGGCACGCGCACAACGTCGCGTTGACCGTGGACCGCACCGACCCCGGTTCGGAGATCCACGCGATCGACGTCGCGGCCGGCACGCCTGTCCTCGTGAGCGCGATCCTGGAACAGATCGTGACCCGCGCGCTGCACTTCGCCGACATCACCGACGGGGCCACCGAATCGGTCCGTCGCAGTGCGGTTCCCGACGACCGGTTCCTGACGCGGATGCGGTTCCGGGCGGACGGCTCAGCACCCATCGTCGTCACCACCGATCAGGTGGTCCCCGTGTGGCATCGACCGCGCCTGGGCGGGGGGATACTGGAGGTCCCGGTGGACGTGCGTCTCGAGCTGATGTCGACGGGCCGCGCCTTTCTCGCCGACCATGCCGCTCATCGCATCGCCGACCGTCTCCAGTGTGGCGTGATGGTCACCGTCGGCACTGTGAGCGCGACGGCGGGCCACCCGCCGCTCGGCGGGTGGGTTCTCGACGCCGGGACGCCGTCGGCGACGGAGATCCATGACGGGTCGGCCTGCGCGGTTGTCTCCGCCGCGGACGTCGCCGGCCTCCCCCGCGGTCCGTTCGAACCGCGACCGCACACCGACCTCGCAGTCGCCACAGTGGTGGCGGGCGACGCCGGAACAGCCCACGCCGCTGCGATACTCGCTCACGTGGATCCTGCACGCGCGCAGGCATGGGCCGAGGCGGAGGACATGCACGTCGTCCGTACCTCGCACGCGCACGCGCCTCACGCGGCGGCCTGATCCGCCCCGGCCGGTGCTCGGGATCGGTGTTCGTGACCGGTCGGTGTTCGGATGAGCGCGTCGTGGGTGCCGTCGTCGTCGATCGCGGTCGCGACCTGCCAGCCGGGGCTCTCTTTCTGCCGGTTGTGCGTCCGACACTCCCCCAGCCCGTTCAGGGCGTCCGTCGCACCGCCGTCGTGGTGGGGGTGGGCGTGGTCGATCTCGACGATCGGGGCATCGCAGTACGGGAACCGACACGACACATCCCGCCGGGTGATGAACCGGCGCAGACCGGACGGAAAGATCCGGGCCTTCGACTCCATGGCAACCAGCGCCCCGCTCGCCGGCGAAGCGAACAAGCGCCGCAGCGTGACCAGGGCGTCGGCGTCGAGGGCATCGGTGATCAGGTCTCTGGCGGTGTCGGCCGGGACGACGCCATAGCCGGGGACCTCCGCCGCGGCGTCGGATCCACCGGTGAGCACCTCGGCGCTGAGGACGACGTCGACGGAGATGGCCACGTCTTCGGCGCGGGCTTTGCCGGTGAGGCGTTCGATCACGGTGTCGGCCATGATCTGGGCGTGGCTGCGGTCACCGTCGCCGACGAGGCCGTCCGCGTGTTGCTTGATCGCGGCGTAGGCGGCGATCCCGGCCTTCATCGGTAGTAGCGCGGAGAGCTGCACCATCGCATCGGGTTTCGGCCGCATCGTGACGCGACGGTCCTTCGGCGCGGATGCGTTGCGATCGACGACGGCGTGTGGGTCACGCTGGTAGGCGATCTGCTTGGCCAACGCCTCCAGAGCGCGGTCACCGACCCCGTCGAGCGTGGCCGGGTCGGAACACAGTGCGTGATCGATGACGCGCCGATCCTCGACCTGGAGGTAGCCGGTCTCGCGGACCAGGATCGTCGCCCGCCACTCCGACAACGAGCCGTCGCGCAGGCGAGCGAAGGTGTTGGGCATCTCGCCCATCGCGCGGGCGAACCCGAGATGCCGGCCACCGGCGTTCCCGGAGACTCGCCGCGCCAACGCCACCTCCGCTGACAGTCCGCGGCACCGTCTCTCGACTGGCACGCCACGCTCGGCCTCGGCGGCGGACCGCAACTCCTGCAACCGCAGAGTGTCGGCGGCCTGCCCCGCGGCACAGGCCCATTTGATCGACTCCATCAGGGAGATCCGATCAACCGCCTCGGCTTCATCACCGGCAGCGGGAAGGTGGGCGAGCACAGCCATCACATCACGCAGCGCGTCCCGCGCGTCGATGGTGCCCGCCCTCGTCATGGGTACATGTGTACATGAGGGGTCCGACAACTCCCGGCGACGAAAGTGGTTTGTACACAACTCGATTCACTTCCACACCAACCCGTCGAGTGGGCGGTTGGGGAGGTCGAGTGGGCAGCTCCAGACAATCACTCTTCCCCCTGAGTCGAATCGGACGTATCTTTGCCATAGGTGCACCGGAACCCGAGGCCTTCGCGCGTCGGTTCGTCGACTGTCCGGTGGTCATGTGACGTCTCGCTCCCCTTCCCTCACCGTTCAGATCGCTCCGTTCGAATATGGCTGCTGCAGAAGCGCTCCGGTCGTAGGTGAGGTTCTGTCCGGCGCCCTGTTCGCCTACCCTGCCGACCAAGTCGCCTCGGTCGCACCCGTCGAATGGGATGCCGATCGCAATCTCGTGGCCGTCGACGGTGGGACAGCACTGTGGGCATGTGACGACGAGTTCGACTTTCTCCGAGACGTCAGCGTCTGGATCTCGTGGCACCGTGATGGCGTACCCGGTGTGCAAGCGTCTGGAGTCGTCTCTGCTCTTGTTCAGGACTTCGTCGGACCGCCAGAACATGGCTCGCCACGACTCCGACGGACGGTGGATGCGGTGGAGAGATTTCCGGCGCCGATCGTCGACTCAGACGGGCTGAGGTACGAACCGGGATGTGTCCACGTGACTCTGGACGATCTCGTTCTTCTCGAGCCGACCATCCACGAGGTCCTCGAGTTTCGACGACAGGCGGAACGGTCGCGTCGAACGCTGCACATCACCGCCCCCGCGAGATGTTTCGGAGCGACGGTCCCCGCTCGCCATGCGCGTGTCACGATCAACCTCGACGACCCCGCTGTCGAGGTCAGTGGGGCAGCTGTCGTCGACCGAGGCGTCGTCACCGGGATCGCCACTCAGGTCAGCGTGGCGCAGATCGTCCGGATGATCGACGACTGCGGTCTGATGATGCCTGCACCGATTGCGGCGGGAACGCCGGCGGAAGACGTCCGCGACAGCCTGTTCGTCGTCCTGGTCCTCGACGAGGATTCGTGACCGAACTCTGGTTGCTAGAGGATCTGGAGCCGTTCCCGCACCCACCCGTGGCCGGCGACGTCTTCTCGCCGACCACGTTCTGGCTCGATGCCTCGAGCGAGGTCTGCGAGTCTCCGGTCCCTACGGAGATCTGCACGCGGGTCACAGCCCGTGTGGAGCCGAGGCTACACGGCGACCACACCGAGTGGGTCGCCGAGTTCGACGGCGGTTTCCAGACGATGCTCCGCGGTGATCACAGACCGGGCATCGTCGAGCTTCACGGCTGCCTGTTCTGGGACCGCTATTCGCAGCTCGATTTCCTGACGGAACCGAGAGGCTCGGTCCACCTGCTCTCACGCAGCTGCCTAGTGCAACGACGTCGACTCATGCCGACCCGGTATCCGCACTGGTTCACCCCGCACTACTCCGGCCCGCTTCGTCTCGTCAACGCCGCAGCCGTTCCCGACGACCACGACGTACGCCTGCGCGCTCTACGGGTCCAAACAGACCTTGCGACGCCGCCGGATCTGTAGAACACTGTTCTATAGAACGACGTACTACAGAAGCGTCGTCGCGAAACCCAGTGAGGTGCACCACGCCGACTCTTCCGTGGACGCCCGGACCACGACAGGCAGCCTCCATCGAGGGAGACGTCGTCGTGATGGCCTCGCGGCTCGAGGTGTCGTCGTATCGCGCGGTCCCCGCGTTCTTTCTTGCCGCGCTCCGCATCCACAAACAGGTGCGTCAATCCGACGGTGCCATCGGGGTCTCGCTGGTCGCCCGGCCACTCCGACGGACCTTCTTCACGCTGAGCACCTGGCGTGACCGCGGTGCGGTGACCGAGATGGTCACATCCGAACCGCACGCCTCTGTGATGGCCGCATTCCGCGGTCGTACCTCAGACGCCACCTTCGTGTTCTGGGAGGAACGGGCCGGCGTCCGGCCCGACTGGGACGACGCACTCCGTCGGTTGGACGACGCCGGCCGGGCGAGCGGGGCCGGACCCTCGTCGTAACCTGACGTCGATGACGCTGCGCATGCCTCCGCCCATGGATCCGGGACCGCCCGAGCCCGGACCGCCGGAACCCGGGCCTCCCAACGACGAGAGGCGTCGCCGGACGCGGATCCTGGTCGCCGTCGCGGCGTTGCTGGCATTGATCGTGATCGTCCTGTCGATCGGGGTGTCCTGCCGCGGCGACGACACCCCGACCCCCGCCGGCACGACCACGGTGACGAGCACTGTCGACACGACCACCCCCGACGAGACGACCACGACGACGACCGACGACACCACCACCGATCAGACGACCACCGCGACGCAGCAGGCACCTGCTCCCGCGGCGCCGGCGACCCCGCCCGGCCAGCAGAAGAAGCAGGACAAGCAGGACAAACCCGGCAAAAACGGGAACGGCGGACCCGGTGATGCGGGAAAGGGTGCGCCCGGCCCGCCGAGATGAGATCGTGTCCTGCGTGTTACCGATCCTTCATCGCGCGGGCCTGAGGTCAGGACGCGCGGCAGTGGTCGCCCTTGCTGCGACCGCGCTCATCGGCGGGGCGAGTGCTGTCGTCCCCGCATCCGTCGCCCCCATCGCTCCCGGGGTCGCGGCGGCGGCACCCGCACCCCGTGCCGTGGGCCAGACCATCGGCTACAACACCGGAATGCCCGGCCAGTGCACGTGGGGCGCGATGCAGAGGTTCCGCGCCTTCAGCGGCCGCTACGCCGCGCTCGCCGGCAACGCGAAAGACTGGTACCGCAACGCCCGAGCGACCGGCTGGTCCACATCGCTGCGGCCGCAACCGAACTCGATGGTCGTGTTCCAACCCGGTGTGCAGGGCGCCAGCCCCTACGGCCACGTGGGCTGGGTCGATCGCGTGGTCCCGACGCGCACCGGTGTGGCCGTGCACATCTGGGACATGAACGGCCCCGGCGGACCGTTCAGCACCCGATGGTGGTGGACGACGAACACACCGGGGATGAGTTACATCCTGGCGCCGTCGCGCTAGAGGCCCCGCGGCATCAGAAGCTCGAGTGCGGCGCCCCGATCCCCGGGTCGATCGTGACGGGGCCTGCGGCGGTGGGCGTCACGGGGAAGTCGAAGATCGCCGTCGGCAGGTACACGGTGGCACAGGCGTTGGGGATGTCGACGACGCCCGACAACCGGCCCTCGATCGGCGCGGCACCCAGCAGGAGGTACGCCTGCTCGGGTGCGTAGCCGAACTTCGTGAGGTAGTCGATGGCGTGCAGACATGCCCGCTGATAGGCGAGATGTGAGTCGAGGTAGCGCTGTTCACCGTCGAGGGTCACCGACGTTCCGGAGAACGCCAGCCACTCCGAGAACTGCGGGTCGGTGGTGCCCGGCATGAAGATCGCGTTCTCGCTCACGCCGTAGGTGCTCATCCCGTCGGGGATGATCTCGACGCGCAGATCGATGAACCCGCCCATCTCGATGGCGCCGCAGAAGGTGATCTCGCCGTCGCCCTGTGAGAAGTGCAGGTCGCCGACCGAGAGGTTCGCGCCGTCGACGAACACCGGGTAGAAGATGCGGCTTCCCTTGGTGAGGTTCTTGATGTCCTGGTTGCCGCCGTTCTCGCGAGGCGGTGCCGTCCGTGCGGCCTCTGCAGCCGCAGCGTCGAACGCGTCGCCGGTCAGGGTGCCCAGGATCGCGTCCTTCGGCAGCGGCGGGAGCGCCAGCGGCGGCACCCGATCCGGGTCGGTCGCGATGAGCGCCGCCTCCCGGGTGTTCCACGTCGACAGCAGATCCTTCGACGGCGCGGTGCCCATCAGTCCGGGGTGGACGATGCCGGTGAACTCGACGTGCGGGACGTGCCGTGAGGTGCATCGCTGACCACTGAAGTCCCAGATCGCCTTGTAGGCGTCGGGGAACTGCTCGGTGAGGAAGCCACCGCCGTTGCGGGTCGGGAAGATCCCGGTGTATCCCCAGCCCTGGCCGGCGAGCGGTCCCGAGTCCTCCTGAGGGATCGGCCCGAGGTCCAGGATGTCGACGATCAGCAGGTCACCGGGCTTCGCGCCCTCGACCGCGATCGGCCCCGACAGCACATGGACGCCGTCGAGCGGGGCGTCGCGGATGTCGTCGGCCGAGTCGTCGTTCACGATCGCCCCGTCGAACCACTCCCGGCAGTGCACCCGGAACTCGTCGCCGGGCTTGACCGTCACCGCAGCGGGGATGTCGGGGTGCCAACGGTTGTGCCCCACCTTCTGCTGATCGGTGAAGGACTTCGTCGAGTCCAGCGGGAAGATCAACTCGGGCATGGTGACTCCTGTCGGTCGGTGGACTCGGGGGCGGACTCAGGGCCGCGGCAACCGTCGATGCCGGGGATCGGTGGTGACGCGACGGACCGGCGCGGTGCGGCCGGGTATCGCCGACACCACTGCGGGCCGATCAGCGGTCGCTCGCGTCGCGTCGAGGAGTCGGGTGGTGCCGGGATCCGCACCCGTCGCGACGGTGGTGATGACCCGACGGGCGGGCGCACCGCATGTCGCGCAGTCGATCTCGTCGGGAACCGCGGCCATCGAGAACGCGCGGTCGACGTCGGGGCACGCCGCGCAGCGGAACACGTACAGCGGCATGGCCCTCCCGATCGTGGTGGTTCCCCGAACGCTACGACCGACACCTCGGACCTGTCCACCGGAGCGGGCAACTACCCTCGGTCGGCATGCGCATCGCGACGTGGAACGTGAACTCCATCCGGGCGCGGGCGGAACGCGTCGCCGACTGGCTCGCACGGTCCGACGTCGACGTGCTCGCGATGCAGGAGACCAAGTGCTCCGACGACCAGTTCCCGACGATGACGTTCCTGGCCGCGGGATACGACGTCGCGACCGTCGGGCTGAACCAATGGAACGGCGTGGCGATCGCGTCGCGGGTCGGGCTCGAGGACGTCGCCATCGGCTTCCCCGGACAACCCGGGTGGGCCCGCGACGCGGAGACCGCACCCGCGCAGGAGGCACGCGCGATCGGCGCGACGTGCGGAGGTGTCCGGGTCTGGAGCCTGTACGTGCCGAACGGGCGCGCGCTCGACGACCCGCACTACACCTACAAGCTCGAGTGGCTGGCCGCGCTGCACGCTGCGGGACGCGCGTGGCTCGCCGACGACCCGGAGGCGCAGATCGCGCTGACGGGTGACTGGAACATCGCACCGACCGACGACGACGTCTGGGACACCGAGTATTTCGCCGACAAGACGCACACGTCGGGCCCGGAGCGCGCCGCGTTCCAGGCCGTCGTCGACGCCGGATACAGCGACGTCGTCCGTCCGTTCACGCCGGGCGAGTTCACGTACTGGGACTACACGCAGCTGCGGTTCGCTCGCCGCGAGGGCATGCGCATCGACTTCACCCTCTGCTCACCGGCTCTCGCCGCGCGGGTGACTCACGCGGCGATCGATCGACAGGAGCGAAAGGGCAAGGGCGCCAGCGACCACGCGCCTGTCGTCGTCGACCTCGACTGACGCCGACCGGCCGTCATGCCCGCTGACTGGATCCTCATCGCGCGCGAGAGAGTTGCGGCCGCAGCCCCGGCACCACGACCCCGACAAGAGCACGACAGGTCGCGGTGAGCATCGTCAGGAAGTCGAAGTAGTCGCGCCACAGAATGATCCGACCGTCGCGGACCTCGAAGACGCCGCAGACCCAGAAGGTCAGCACGAACGGGCCGACGGCGAGAAGATCGGTTCGCTCGTTGAGGACGATCCCCGCCCCGTCACCGCTCGCGCGGTGGACGACCACGTCGAACCGTCCTGCACGCAACATCCGACGAAACAGGGCGATCGTCCGGCGCCCGCCACGGATGCTGGGCAACCCCACGTTCTGATAGAGCAGGTCGTCGTCGAGAAGAGCTGCGGCGGTGTCGAGATCACCATCGGCGAGAGCACGAAGGAAATCATCGACGACGGCGACCTGCTGCGTCACCGTGTCGACTGCGGTGGAATCGGTCATCGCCTCACCCTACGACGGCCTGCCTCCGACCCGGGCAGCCTGCGGACGCCCTCCCAGCCAGGTCCACTCCGGCGTCACCGTCGCTGCGCCCAGCAGTGTGGGCGTCCGGTCAGACGGCGACGGCGGCGTAGGCCGGATGGGTCGTGAGGAAGTGCCGGGTGAACGTGCAGACGGGGCGGACCTTCGCACCGGTGTCGACGACGTACTGCAGGACCCCGGTCGTCAGTCGGGACGCGAGCCCGTGGCCGGTGAACTCGTCGTAGAGGACCGTGTGCAGGACGGTGACGACCTGCTGGCCGCCGACGTCCTCCACCGAGTAGCCCAGCACCCCGACGAGGTCGCCGGCGACGTACAACTCGAACCGATCGCGCTCGGCGTTGTGCCTGACCTCGGACAACTGTTGCAGGATGGACTGCGCCGACTGCTCGGGCTTCTTCTTCCGCCTGACGTGCATCGCCACCTCCTTCGGAATCCTTCGCATTCGATGTGACAGTGGTCACAATATCGCGTGCTACGCCTACGTAGGCGTAGTTACGGAACTGTTCGGTCATTCGTGACCACTTCGAGTCGGATGCTCTGGGGTGGGTCACAGGGCGGTCGCGACCCCCCACATCCATCAGACGCACGAGGTGCCCTCCCGGTTCCCGGTCGACGCGTACGCTCATCGGCGGGGCTGATCGACGTCCCCGCCACAACTGCACACCTTCCACGGGGGCTCTCACGAAACCGAGGGCTGAGATGGCGGCAGGCGGCCGCCGACCGACTGAACCTGACCGGGTAATGCCGGCGTAGGGAGCACTCGATGACGACCGATTCCGTCACGTCCATCACCACCGGCCCCATCCGCGGGAGCCACAAGCACCACGAGCCCGTGGACGGCATGTCCGTGCCGTTTCGTCGGGTCGAGCTGTCGAACGGCGAGCACCTCGATCTGTACGACACGTCCGGGCCGTACACGGACTCCCCACCCCACACCGATCTCGACGGCGGACTGCCGCGCACCCGTGACGCATGGACCCGCCCCGATCCCGTCGACGGTGCATCCACCCAGTTGGCCTGGGCGCGAGCGGGTCTCGTCACCCCGGAGATGCGCTACATCGCGGCACGGGAGGGCGTGGATGTCGAACTCGTCCGCTCCGAGGTCGCGATCGGGCGCGCGGTGATCCCCGCCAACCACAACCATCCCGAGTCCGAGCCGATGATCATCGGCAAGGCGTTCGCGGTGAAGGTCAACGCCAACATCGGCAACTCGGCCGTCACGTCGTCGGTCGCCGAGGAGGTCGAGAAGATGGTGTGGGCGACCCGCTGGGGCGCGGACACGATCATGGACCTCTCCACCGGCGACGACATCCACCTCACCCGCGAGTGGATCATGCGCAACTCGCCCGTGCCCGTCGGGACCGTGCCGATCTATCAGGCGCTCGAGAAGTGCAAGGGTGATCCCACGAAGCTGACGTGGGAGATGTACCGCGACACCGTCATCGAGCAGGCCGAGCAGGGCGTCGACTACATGACCGTCCACGCCGGCGTCCTGCTGCGATACGTCCCCCTGGCCGCGCACCGGGTCACCGGGATCGTCTCCCGCGGAGGGTCGATCATGGCGGCCTGGTGTCTCGCGCACCACCGCGAGTCGTTCCTGTACACCCACTTCGCCGAGCTCTGCGAGATCTTCCGCCGCTACGACATCACCTTCTCCCTCGGCGACGGACTACGCCCCGGGTCCATCGCCGACGCGAACGACGAGGCGCAGTTCGCCGAGCTCCGCACCCTGGGCGAACTGACCGGTATCGCCAAATCCCATGGAGTGCAGGTGATGATCGAGGGACCGGGACACGTCCCGATGCACAAGATCGCCGAGAACGTGCGGCTGGAGGAGGAGTGGTGCGAGGAGGCGCCGTTCTACACCCTCGGACCGCTCGCGACCGACATCGCACCCGCGTACGACCACATCACGTCGGCGATCGGGGCGGCGATGATCGCCCAGGCCGGCACGGCGATGCTCTGCTACGTGACGCCCAAGGAGCACCTGGGACTCCCGGACCGCGACGACGTGAAGGTCGGCGTCGTCACCTACAAGATCGCCGCGCACGCAGCCGATCTCGCGAAGGGACATCCCCGGGCCCAGGAGCGTGACGACGCCCTCAGTCGGGCTCGGTTCGAGTTCCGCTGGAACGACCAGTTCAACCTCGCCCTCGACCCGGACACCGCCGTGGCGTACCACGACGAGACCCTGCCCGCCGAGCCCGCCAAGACGGCCCACTTCTGTTCGATGTGCGGCCCGAAGTTCTGCTCGATGCGCATCTCCGCCGACGTGCGGGCGTTCGCCGAGGAGAACGACCTACGGACACAGGCCGACATCGACGCGATGCTCGCCCGCGAGATGGACCGCAAGTCCGACGAGTTCATCGCGAACGGCAAGAACGTCTACCTGCCGATCGAACCCGTCGGCTGAGCGCCGAGGGCGGGTCGCCTCGGGATCAGTCCCGCGCGACCCGCCAGAGCGGGTTGACCGGCCCATGGCCGGCGCCGAGGGGATAGGACCAGCGGATCGACTCGCTGACCCACCCCTTGGCGAACCGGGCGGCGTCGGGCACCGACATCCCGTGCGCCAGAGCACTGGTCATCGCCGACGCGAGGGTGTCGCCGGCACCGTGGTCGTGCGGGGTGTCGATCCGTTCGTAGTCGAGGCGGACGAAATCCGTTCCGTCGTACAGCAGGTCGGACGATCGCGGGCTCGACCGGAGATGCCCACCTTTCACGATCGCCCACTGCGCACCCATCTCGTGCAGGGCCACGGCCGCTGCACGTTGGGTCTCGTCGTCGACGACCTCGATCCCGGTGATGAGGACGACCTCGTCGAGGTTGGGGGTGACGACGGTCGCGATCGGTATGAGGCGTTCGCGCAGTGCGCTCATGGCCTCCACGGCGAGCAGGCGGTCGCCGTGCATGGACGCGCACACGGGGTCGATGACGAGCGGGATCGGTCGGTCGCGGCCGATGCCGACCTCGGCGGCCACGTCGACGATGGCGTCGATGATCTCACCGGTCGCGAGCATCCCGGTCTTCACGGCATTCAGCCCGATGTCGTCTGCGACGACACGGATCTGGGCGGCGACGGTCTCCGGCGGGATGGTGTGCACGCCCGTCACACCGAGCGTGTTCTGGACGGTCACGGCGGTGACGGCGACGCAGCCGTGGACGCCCGTGAGGGCCATGGTGCGCAGATCGGCGGCGACACCGGCACCGCCGCCGGAGTCGGTGCCGGCGATGGTCATCGCGCGGACGGGCGTCTGTCCGAGAGGGGCGGTCGGCAACAGTTCCACGCCCGTGAATCTACGCCGACCGCACCGGCCTCGGACGGCCCCGCCGGACCTCGGTCAGGCGTCGCGCCGCTGGGTCAACGCGATCCCCGCGGTGAAGATGACGATCGCCCACAGCGCGAAGTACAGCAGCGACCCGTAGGGGCCCCAGGGGTAGTCGATGCCACCCGTGTTCGTCGTGTCGCCGGAGAGGAAGTGCGCCGAGTTGTTGAACGGCAGGTACGGCGCGACGGCCTTCACCTTCGGGATGGACGACAGGATGGTCTCGATGGCCAGCGACCAGATGAGGAGGATGACGATCGCACCGGCGGTCTGACGGACCAGCGCACCGACGCCGAGTCCGATGAGCACGCAGAGGATCGCGTAGACGGGTATCCCCCAGTACTGCCGGACGGCGTCGCCGCCACCCAGATCGATGGCCGATCCCGCGTCGCCGGCGAGGGAGGTGCCGAGCACGATCGTCACGACACTCAGGATGAGCGTGACGACGCCGGCCAGGCCGCCGTACACGATCGCTTTGGCGCCCAGCACCATCTCGCGTCGCGGGATGGCCTGGAACGTGGTGCGGATGGTGCCGAACCGGAACTCGCTGGTCACGGCGAGGACCGCCATGATCATCAGGACGAGCACGCCGATCTGGGACACCCCGATCGCGAAGAACGACGGGTCCCGGAGATCCGAGGCGTCGGACGTGGCCGTGCTCGAGGACAGGACCCCGATCAGGATCGATATGAGGATGCCCAGGACGACGACGATGCCGACGCACCAGTAGGGCGAGCGGGTGCTGAGCAGCTTGATGCGTTCTGCGTCGATGGCGTGGCTGATCATCGTGCACCTCCCTGGAGGCCGGTGGAGCCCGAGTACTGGACCTGGTCGGCGGTCAACGACATGAAGACCTCCTCGAGCGACGCGACGCTGCCCGAGAGTTCGTGCAGGACGATGTTGTTCGCCGCGGCGAGTTCACCGACACGATCGGTGGTCACGTCGGGGACGGTCATCACCGGGGACCCGTCGGACTTCGGGGCCGGTCGCAGGCCCTCCGCCTCGAGGACCCGATGCAGTTCCTGCAGTTGGGGACTGCGGACGCTGACGGTGCGCTGCGCCTGACTGGTGAACTCCGCGACGGAGCAGTCGGCCATGAGACGGCCCTTGCCGATGACGATGAGGTGATCGGCCGTGAGCGACATCTCGGTCAGCAGGTGACTTGACACCAACACCGTTCGGCCCTGTGCGGCCAGCGCTTTCATGAACTTGCGGATCCAGACGATGCCCTCGGGATCGAGCCCGTTGACCGGCTCGTCGAACAGCAGGACACCGGGATCGCCGAGGAGGGCGCCCGCCAGACCGAGCCGCTGGGACATGCCGAGGGAGAACCCACCGGCGCGCTTGCCGGCGACCTCGGTGAGTCCCACGTCGGCGAGGACCTGGTCGACGCGTTGGGTGCCGATGCCGCTGGCCGCGGCCATCCACCGCAGATGTGAGCGGGCGGACCTGTTCGGGTGCACCCACTTCGCGTCGAGCAGAGCGCCGACCTGCCGCAGCGGGTCGTCCAGCTCGCGGTACGGCTTGCCGTTGACGGTCGCGGTGCCCGAGGTGGGGTTGTCGAGGCCGAGGATCATCCGCATCGTCGTCGACTTGCCCGCGCCGTTCGGCCCGAGGAAGCCGGTGACCATCCCCGGCTTCACCTCGAAGGTGAGGTTGTCGACGGCACGGGTGCTCCCGTACGTCTTGGTGAGTCCTTGCACGCTGATCACAGCCGCGACTATGCCAGCCGGTCGCCCACCCCTGCATCGGACGAAAGGATGGACACCGGGTCCGCGGGATCAGCCGGGAGTCGGTGTCCAGTCGAGGTCGGGTGAGGAGGCGTGGGCCCAGAAGCGTCGGGGGATGCGGCCGGCGTGTCGTGCGAGGTGACCGGCCTCGACGGCGCGGGCCATCGCGGTGGCCATGGCGACGGGGTCGTCGGCGCGGTTGACCGCGGACGCCAACAGAACTGCGTCGCAGCCCAACTCCATCGCCAGCGCGGCGTCGCTCGCGGTCCCGATACCGGCGTCGAGCACGATCGGGACGGTGGCCGCCGCGACGATCATCGCGATGTTGTGTGGGTTCGCGATCCCCAGTCCGGTCCCGATGGGCGAGCCGAGCGGCATCACCGCGGCGACCCCGGTGTCCTGGAGGCGGGCGGCGAGGATCGGGTCGTCGTTGGTGTAGGCGAGCACGGTGAACCCGTCGGCGACGAGGTCGTCGGCCGCGTCGAGCAACTCGATCGGGTCGGGCAGGAGTGTCCGGTCGTCGCCGGCGATCTCGAGCTTCACCAGGTCGGTGTCGAGCGCTTCGCGCGCGAGCTGCGCGGTGAGGACGGCCTCGGCCGCGGTTCGTGCGCCTGCCGTGTTGGGCAGGATCTCGATGTCGAGGGACGCCAGCAGGTCGACGACACCGCTGGAGCCGCTCGCCCCCGCCCGACGCATCGCGACCGTCGTCAGCTGCGTGCCGGACGCGACCAGCGCACGACGCAGCAGGTCGTGGTTGGCCGCACCCCCGGTGCCCATGATGAGCCGCGACGAGAACTCGCGCCCCCCGATCACCAGCGGCGCCACGTCAGCCACCCTGCACCGCCGTCAGCACCTCGACGCGCGCGCCGGGCGCGACGCCGTCTCCCCACGACGACCGCGGCCGCACGCTGCCGTCGACGGCGACCGCGACCCCCTGCTCGGGCAGGTCGAGCCGCTGCAGCAGCCCGGCGACGGTGATGTCGGCGTCGACGTCGTGGTCGACGCCGTTCACGGTGACGGTGATCATGCGAACCTCCCGGGATCGAGGACAGGGGACCAGCGCTCGTCGGGTCGGTCAGCGAGGGCGCCCAGGACCAGGTCGGCGGTCAGGGGCGCCAGCAGGATGCCGCCGCGACCGTGTCCGGCGGCGACGACCGTCCGCGCGTCGAGCCGACCGATCATCGGCAGCCCGTCGGGGGTGAGCGGGCGGAAACCGGCCCCGACCTCCTCGAGGCGGTACTCGGCGAGGCCGGGCATCAGGTCGGCGGCATCGCGCAGGAGATCGGCGACGCCACCCGCGCGGGGCGCGGTGTCGTCGCGGTCGGACACCTCGTACTGCGTCGCGCCGACGACGACCCCGTCGGGACGCGGCACCACGTAGACCTGTCGTCCGTGCCAGCGCGCCCGCACGACGACCGACGGGGGCGCGGGCGCGGTCGGGGTGCGACGCAACCGGAGTACCTCGCCTTTCTCGATCCGCACGGGGGCGTCGGGAACCAGGGCGGGAAGCCAGGCACCGGTGGCGACGACGATCTGGTCGGCGTCCAGCTCCGACAGCGCGCCCACCGGACGGCGGCACGTGCGGACACCTGCGGCGGCGCAGGCACGCGACAACGCGCGCAGGACCTCCCGGTTGTCGACAGCACCCTCACCGGACGCGAGCACACCGCGCCGGATCCCTCCGAGACCCGGTGCGCACGAACGCAACTCGCGGGATGCGATCGGCTCGACGGACACCGACCGCGCCGAACACCACTCGCCCACCGCGGTGAGCTCCGCGAGGTCCGACCGGTCGGCCCCGACGAACAGCGTGTCGCGCGCAACGCGGACGTCGGGAGCGTCGAGGTCGTCGGCGAATCCCGACCACCGCGACGCGGCGTCGACGGTGAGGGCGAACGCGTCGTCGTCACCGATGCGGGCCTCACCGACCACACCGAGCATCCCGGCGGCCACCTGCGACCCCGAGGCGGCGCGACCGTCGTCGACGAGCATGGTCTGCCAGCCGGCGAGCACCGCGCGCCAGGCGATCGCGGACCCGACGACACCGCCTCCTACGACGGCGAGCGTCCGGGGCGGTGCGGAGAGACCCATGGTGGTGGAGAACCTTCCTTCGCCGGCATTACCCGGATCAGGTGTGACGGTCGGCGACGGATGGTGTCGCGATCTCAGCCCGGCCGTTCCCCGAGCCCCCGTGTGTGTCGGTTCGCCAGCCTACTCGCCGACGATCGGCCACTACGGTGGCTGACCGTGGACCTCCGCACACGACTCGACGACGCCCGGCTCTACCTGTGCACCGACGGGCGCCGCGAGCGCGGGGACCTCGTCGACTTCCTCGACGCCGCTCTGAGCGGCGGTGTAGACATCGTGCAGTTGCGGGACAAAGGATCTGCCGGCGAGCGGGAGTTCGGCGCGCTCGAGGCCCGGCAGGAGCTCGACATCCTCGCGACCATGCGCGAGGTCGTGGACCGCCACGGCGCGCTCCTCGCCGTCAACGACCGCGCCGACATCGCCGCCGCCGCGGGCGCCGACGTACTGCACCTCGGACAGGACGACCTGCCGCCCGCGGCGGCACGCGCGATCGTCGGGCCCGACACGGTCATCGGACGATCGACCCACGACGCGGTCCAGGCCGACGCCGCCGACGCCGACCCGGACATCGACTACTTCTGTGTCGGACCGTGCTGGGCGACGCCGACGAAACCGGGCCGCGCCGCCGCCGGCCTCGATCTCGTCGCGCACGCCGCCGACACCGACCGTCGGCTGCCCTGGTTCGCGATCGGCGGCGTCGACGCCGACCGGACGCCCATCGTCCGCGACCGGGGCGCCCGCCGGATCGTCGTGGTCCGGGCGATCACGGCGGCGGACGATCCCGAGGCCGCAGCCCGACGACTGCGACAGATCGTGCTTGCCGACGGCGAGGGCTCGGGTCTAGGCTGATCGCACCATGACACGCGCACTCGTAGTAGCCCGCCGCAGCGGGGTCTGATCCGACCGACCCCCCGTCTGCGGGTCGTCAGCGCGCTCTTCTCTCTCGGTCACCCTCTTCCGCGCCGCGGCGCGATGACAGAAGACCACCGTCATGACCACACTCCTGGACCACCGGTCCACCACCGCTCCCTGCGCGTCCGCGCACTTCCCCGGGCTCCTGCCGCGAGCCGTCCGCGCCGACGCCGACTCCCTGACCTGGGAGTCGTTCCTCGAGGCATACGCACCCGGCGCGGGCATCCGCCTCGGCAGTTGGCACGCGACACCCGCCCGCAACGACCTCACCGAGTACCACGCGACGATCGCCGCCGGCGACCGCATCTGGTCCCTGCGTGAGTCGACGACCGGTCCGCTCGCCGCGGCCACCGCGATGTTGCACGCGACCGGCACCTGCGTCGAGATCACCGGACTGCACCAGCAGCGGGTCGGGACGCAGACGGTCATGCTCGTCGAGGTCGAGTGCGACGGCCGTCGCGCCTGGGGCCTCGGGATCGACGACGCCGCCGACCGCGCGGGTGTCGTCGCCCTGCTCAACGCGCTCGATCGCGCGGCCTGACCCGCGTCAGACCCGCGGCTCCAGCGACGCGGTGTCCACGACCATCACCGTCCGATCGGCGTCGTCGTTGGTGATCCACAGGTGGTTGCCGTCAGGGGAGACATCGACACCCGTCGTCCGGTATCCGGCGGCCACCACCGAGACCACTGCGTTGGTCGCAGTGTCGACGGCGATGACGCTGCCGGGGTCGGTCGGGAGCCAGAGGTCCTGTGCGCTGTAACTCCCGTAACTGGCGATGTAAACACGCGTGCCGTCCGGTGACACTGCGACGGAATGAGGGATCGTGGTCCCCAGCTCGACGGTCGACAACACCGAATTGGTCTTCGTGTCGACGACGAGCAACTTCCCGAGGTAAGTGGCCACGTAGACACGCGAACCATCGGCGCTCGTCTCGATCGCCGCGGCCAGGTCGTTCGGGGTGGGGATGACCGCTTTCGGCGTCAACCCCTCCAGCGCGACGACGCCCCCGGCATCGGGTTGCGCGACGTAGACGTACTTGCCGTCAGCGGAGCCGGCGACCAGCTGATACCCCACGAGCCCGCTGACCGGTGTCAGGAACGTCCTCGGGGCGGTTTCCGACGACCCACCCCGTTGCGGCTGCGCGTCGCCGTACCCTCCCGGGTTGCTCACGCGCTTCAGTGCAACGATCGGCGCCGCTGAGAACACGTCCCACGAGTACAGATAGTCACTGTCGGTGTAGCCGTAGTCGGTGGTCTGGAACGGAACGTACGCAGAGTGCCCGAACGCGTCCTGCAGTTGCAGCAGTGCGGTGCCCCTGCTGGTGGCCAGGAACCCCACCTCGGTGCCGTCATAGGCGACGTACCAGGAGATGTCGTTGATCTGTGCGTCCCAGGCGACCGTCCGGGTGACGGCCCCGGCAGCGTCGAAGAAGGTGATCGTGCTCCCTGGAGACGACCTGACGTTCGTGATGACGTACCGACTCCCCAGCGGGCTGACACCGGTCTGGGTGCGCGTGGCGAGTCCGGTTCCGGCGGGGCCGATCCCGGTCAGTCGCGCCGCGTAGACGGTGACGACGACCGTGGTAGGGGCGCTGACCGCGCCGCGGCTGTCGGTCGCGGTGACCATGAAGGTGGTCTGGCCCGCCGGAGACCCGAAGGCGGGGCGAGTGGTGGGGGTGTAGGTGTACTTGCCGGTTGCGGTGTCGACGGTGACCACCCCGTTGTCGGGCTGGGTGATGGTGTAGCCGACCACCGCGTCACCGTCGCTGTCGGTGTAGCCGAGCGAGCCCGTCACCACGCCGGTCGCGATGTTCGGTGACGGTGGCGAGACGTTCGCCATCGGAGCCGAATTCGCCGGTGCGGGAGCGATGGTGACCGTCATGGTCGTGACCGCGCTACGCCCGCCGCGGTTGTCGCTGACGGTGTAGGTGAAGGAGTCGCTGCTCGCACCTGTCTGCCGATCGGCCGTGTAGGTGATCTGACCCGTCTGCGAGTTCACGACCGCCGCTCCGTGCGACGGCCCCGAGACGATTGTGACCGTCGACGGGACGAGCTGACCGTCGGGATCCCGATCGTTCGCCAACGGGTTGACGACTGCGGGAGTTCCGGCGGTGACGGAGACCGTGTCCGCGACGGCGATCGGCATCACGTTGGCCGGCGGTGCGATCGTGACGGTGACCGTGACCGCAACGGAGCCACCGTGCCCGTCGTCGGCCGTCGCGACGAAGGTGTCGCTGGTGGAGCCCCCCGAACCGGCTGCGGCTCGTGCCGCGTCGGTCGGGGTGAAGACGAACGTCCCGTTCGCGCCGACCGTCACGATTCCTGTGGTGGGGGGCGTGGTGAGCCGCCAGGTGAGGGAGTCGTTGTTCGCGTCGGACGCGGAGAGCGTGCCGGTGACGACACCGGTGGTCGTGTCGGGTACGGCGACCTCGGGCGGAGTCGGCGTCGGGTCGGTGTTGACGCCCAGGATCTGGACGACCACCGGGATCGTCGTGGTCCCCCCGTGACCGTCCGTCACCGTGATCGAGACGGTGTCGCTGTCTGTGCCGATCGCGCCCGATGCTGCGGAGTGACGGGCCTGCGCCGTCGGGGTGTAGGTGAACGCCCCGGTACGGGCGTCGACCACAACCGCTCCCTTGACGGTGTTCCCGGCCGAGTAGGTGAGTGTGTCGCCGTCGGCGTCCACGGCGGACACGGCTCCGGTGGTGACGCTGGTCGAGGTGTCGAACGAGGTGCGGGTGTACCCGCCGGTGACCGGGTCCGGGGTCGGCTGCGTGTTCGCCGGGACGATGCCTGCGACAAGAGAGAAGTCCTGCGTCCCCCCGTGGCCGTCCGCGACGGTGACCGTGAAGACCTGGCTCCGGAACACGCCCGCGGCCGCGGCGTGCATGTCCGCTGCGCTCGGGCGGTAGACGAACCTGCCGGTGTCGTCGATGGAGACCGTGCCGCCGGTGGTCGTCGTGGCCGTGTAGGTGAGGGGGTCGCCGTCCGGGTCGGTGATGTCGATGCGACCGGTGGTGCTGCCGTCGGCGGAGATGGGGTCGTACACGACGCCACCGGTTCCGAGAACCGGCGCGCGGTTGAGCGGGCTGATGGGTACCGACACGTCGACGGTGATCGTTCCGCCGTGCCCGTCGTCCGCGGTCACGGTGAACGAGTCGACGGTGGCGCCGCCGGGCGCGGCCGCGTCGTGGCGTGCCTGCGACGACGGGGTGTAGACGAAGGCACCCCCCGACGTCATCGTGACCTGCCCCCCGCGGGCGGTGGTGATCGTGCCCGGGCCGAACGTGACGGTGTCGAGGTCGACGTCGGAGGCACGGACCGTCCCTGTCACGGTGCCGTCCACGGCGGGCTGTGTGACCGAGACCTGTCCGGCCACCGGAGCGGCGTTCGCCGGTGCGACGACGACGGACACCGGGATGGTCAGTGAACCGCCGAACCCGTCGGTGACGGTGATGGTGAACGAATCGCTGGTCGGACCGGTGGGAGCGGCGGCGCCGTGACGGGCGGTGGCTGTCGGCGTGTAGGTGAACTGGCCGGTCGGGGTGACCGTGACCTGGCCACCGAGAACCGTCGTCGACGGGGTGTAGGTGACCGTGTCACCGTCGGCGTCGCGGACGACGACATTCCCCCTGACCACACCGTCGGCTCCGGGTGCGCCCACCGTGGTCTGACCGTCGCGGACCGGCGCCGCGTTCTGCTGCGCCACCGGCACGACGACCGACACGGATGCTGAACCGCCGTGTCCGTCGTCGGCGGTCACCACGAAACTGTCGGTGGTCGGACCTGCGTGGGCGACCCCGGCGGACGGTGTGTAGGTGAAGCCACCGCCGGTGGACATGACGACGCTGCCCTTCCCGGGGGTGGAGGCGGCGTAGGTGATCGAGTCCCTGTCACCGTCGGTGACGGTCACCGACCCTGTGACCACACCGTTCGTGCCGGGGGTACCCACGACGACCTGGCCGACGACCGGCGCTGCGTTCGCCGGCACGATCGGCACGGTGACGGTGATCGCACTTCGCGAGAACCAGTTGTGCGCGGTGACCGTGACCGTGTCGGTGCGGCGGCCCGTCGACGTGGCGGCGTCGTGGCGTGCGGTGTCGGTCGGGGTGTAGACGAACCGGCCGTCGCGTCCGACGGTGACGACGCCGGAGACCGATGTGGTGACCGTGTACCACTGCGGGAGCCAGAGCGGGCTCGTGAACTGGGCGCTTCCCGTGACCACGCCGGTGGAGGGATCGACGACCGTGGGCGATGTCTGCCCGGTGCGGTAGGGGGCGAACACCGACTGGATGCGA
This sequence comes from uncultured Williamsia sp., assembly GCF_947494875.1. Taxonomy (GTDB): domain Bacteria; phylum Actinomycetota; class Actinomycetes; order Mycobacteriales; family Mycobacteriaceae; genus Williamsia_A. Next base: position 160,339 of record NZ_CANLWM010000004.1, on the reverse strand, counting down.
CGGAAGATCGCCGCGAGGAGATCACCGATCGGGTTGGCGATCGGCGCCGGGGCGACGGGAAGTCCGGTGGTGGTCGAGGCGACCGGCAATCCCAGGATCGTCAGACCGACGGCCGCCAACGTCGATGCCGGCGCCGAGGACACGCTCGGTGCGGGGACGCGGAGCGCGGCCGGGGCGACGATGCGGTTCGGGGAGCCGGCCCCCGATGCCGGCGGGACGGCCGGCAACGCTGGTCCCGAGGAGGGTGTCTGCGTCGTCGCGGGATCCCCGCCGGCGGTCGACGCGGTCGAGCGTGCGGTCGTGGCCGGCAGCGAGACCGGGGTCGAGGACGACGTCGTCGCGGGCGGCAGCGTCGCGGCCGATGTCGTGACAGGCGGCGTCGTCGTGAGCGATGTCGTCGCGGGCAGCGTCGTCGTCGAGCCTGTACGGGGTGCCGTCGTCTCGGGTTCCGCGGGAGAGGCCTCGTCGTCGGACGAATCCGCGGCGGGCGTCGGCGTTGCCGTGGTCGTGGGCCCGATCGACGGGACGGACGAGGGCGAGGTGGAGGACGGCCCACCGCCCTCGCCGACCGTGGGACGTGCCGACGGCTCCGCGGATGTCTCGGCCGAGGCCGACGACGTCGACTCGTCGGCGCCGGTGGTGTCGGCGACGGCGACGCCCTGTCCGGCGAACAGTGCGGCCCCGACCCCGACGGCAGCGGCGCCCGATCGCATCCACACTGTCATCGAGTGCTTCTGCGTCGCGCCCATGCGGCGCTCCCGCGACCGCCGCGCCGACTTCGCCGCACGCGCCTTTGCCTTCGCCCGATTCCGTACCCGATGAGCACTCACGACCCGTGATCCGTTCTCGCAGCGCGACGCGGCGCACCACCCGGGCCTCGCATCGGACATCACGCGCGCTTCTGCACCACTGGACGAGAACGACTTGCCGGGACTCCCGCGAATCATAAACGGAGACCGACGATTTCACGCAATGTACGTTGCGCGAAACAACTTCTCGCGTCGCCCGATCGCGCGAACACCGCCGAAACAGCCCGGCAGTGTGCGGCCCGGCGTCCTATTCTGCGCGGCGCGCGCCCCATGCAGGCGTCAGAGCGACCGCAGGTGCTCTCTCAGCGTCGGCCACGCGCGGGCGAAGGCGGGGTGCAGGGGCAGGCTGTCGACGGTGTCCTCGCCGACCCAGCGCAACTCCGTCGACTCGACGTTCGCGACCGTCGACAGCGGTTCGGGGACCTCGGCGATCACCGTCGTGTAGGTCCATCCGCCGGCCGCGGTGTGGGTGACCACCTCGCCACGGACGGTCAGCGCGGCGGGCACGATCCCCGCCTCCTCCCCCGCCTCGCGGACCGCCGTGTCGACAGCGGTCTCGTGGGAGTCGCGTGCCCCGCCGGGCAGGGCCCACGTCCCGCCCTGGTGCGACCACAACGCACGGTGCTGGAGCAGCACGGCGCGTCCGCCGTCCTCGACGGGCGCGCGCAGCAGCAGTCCCGCGGCACCGTGGAGACCCCAGTACCGGGCCCCGCCGTCGAACACCCAGCCGTCTCCGTCTCCGCGCACGCTCCCCGGGCCTCCTCGACATCGCCGGGCCGCCGACTGCCGGCGGCCCCGCGAACCCACGGTAACGACCCCGCGCGGGTTTAGAGTCGACCACAACCGCACGTGCGACCCGGCGGCGGTGGTGAGGCGACGAAAGAGGTACCGGTAGTGACCGGCGACGCGGCGTTCCTGCGCTCCCGGCTCACCCGTGGCGGCGACGACCACCTCACGCCGCGGCGCGGCGGCCGGACACCGCGTCTCACCCGCGACGAACGTCGCGAGTTGCTCACCCTGGCGCGCGAGCAGGCCCGGTCCCCGCTGTCGAGCGCACGACGACTCGCCGGGACCACACCCGGCCGTCTGCTGCTCATCACCGCCCTGCTGGTCCTGGTGACCCTCGTCAGCGGCTGGTACGCGTCGGTGTCGCTCGACGCGCGCACCGCCGCGCTGCAGCAGACCATCACCGACACCGAGCCGATCGCCGAGTCGTCACAGATCCTCTACAGCAACCTCTCGATCGCCGACGCCGCGGCGAACGCCGCGTTCATCTCCGGTGGCCTCGAACCGGCCGCGCTGCGGGACCGCTACGCCACCGCGATCGCGACCGCGTCGCGCGCGCTCATCGAGGCAGCGGGCGGCACGGCGGCGGAGAACGACGCCGTGCGCTCCGACCTGGGGACACTGGCGGAGGAGTTGCCGGTCTACACCGGGCTCATCGAGTCCGCCCGGACCAACAACCGGTTGGGGAACCCGGTCGGATCGGCGTACCTCGGCGAGGCGTCGAACCTCATGCAGACGACGATCCTGCCCGCGGGGGAACGCCTCTACAGCGCCCGGACCGCGGCGCTCGCGGACCCGCAGAACCGTTTCACCGACCCACCGTGGGTCGTCTACACCACTCTCGCGGTGGTGCTGATCGCCCTGATGGCCACGCACCGCTACCTGTCACGCCGCACCCGTCGTCGCTTCAACCTCGGGCTCGTCGCGGCGATCGTGGTCACGGTCATCGCGATCGTGTGGGTGCTCGTCGGGTCGTTGCTGTCGGTGTCGTCGGTCGACACGGCCGAGCGGCGCGGCGCCCAGCCCCTGCAGGAGCTCACCTCGGCGCGCATCCTCGCCCAGCAGGCCCGCTCCCTGGAGACGTTGTCGCTGGCACGGCGTGGCGACCAGGACGCGCTGCAGAAGCGGGTCGGCGGCGCCTTCGCGCAGATCGAGACGGCCCTGGACGACTACCGTGACCGTGTGGGCGACGACTCCGACCGGACGATCGTCGGCCGCGCGCAGGCCGCGCTGGCCTCGTGGCGCGACGCCCACCAGGCCGCGACAGACATGTCGTCGGTCGGTGACATCTCCGGCGCGACGTCCATGGCGGTCGGGTCGGCGCCGAACGGGGCCGCGGCCGCCTACACCGCGCTCGACGAATCGCTCATCGACGGCATCCGCTCCACCCGCACCACGTTCCGCGACGACATCAACACCGCCCGCGTCGTCATCGGCTACGCCGGCACGGGCGCATTGGTGCTCGCGGTGATCGCCGCCGTGATGACGGTGCTCGGCATGATCCCGCGTATCCGGGAGTACCGGTGACGCCCAGGACAGCGCGGAGTCGGGTCCTCGCCACACTCGTGCTCGTGCTGACGGCGCTGACCGCCGCGGCCTGCATCCGCGCCCCGGCACCACCCGACGATCCGCCCACCGCCGAGGCGATGACACCGACGCCGCCAGGCCTCGTGACGAACGCCCCGCGGGAGTCGCTCACCCCGTCGTCCTGCGACACCGGCAGCCTGCGCCCGACCCCGCTGCCGCCCGTCGCGCAGATGCCGCGCGGCTCGACCATGGAGCAGATCTTCCAGCGCGGACGGCTCATCGTCGGCCTCGACATCGGCTCGAACCTGTTCAGCTTCCGCGACCCCATCACCGGCGACATCCAGGGCTTCGACGTCGACATCGCCAAGGAGATCGCGCGGGCGATCTTCGGCGATCCCGACCGTGTCGAATACCGCATCCTCACCTCCGACGACCGCATCACCGCCCTGCAGGACCGTGAGGTCGACGTGGTGGTGAAGACGCTGAGCATCACCTGCGACCGCCAGCAGGACATCGCGTTCTCGACGGTCTACTACGAGGCGAGCCAGCGCATCCTCGCGCTCCGCAACTCCCCGATCGTCTCGGCCGACGACCTCGCGGGAAAGCGCGTGTGCGCGGCACGGGGGACCACGTCGATCGCCCGACTGCAGGCGCGGGTCCCCAGCGTGAGGATGTCGACGGTGTCGACGTGGGCGGACTGCCTCGTCGTGTTGCAGCAGGGCGGTGTCGACGCGGTCTCCACCGACGACGCGATCCTGGCCGGACTGGCCGAGCAGGACCCGTACGTCCACGTCGTCGGCGCGAGCCTCGGCGACGAGCCGTATGGCGTTGGCATGAACAAGGATTCACCCGACCTGGTGCGGTTCGTCAACGCCGTGCTCGACAAGATCCGCGCGGACGGCACGTGGTATCAGATCTACAATCGGTGGCTCTCCATCCTGGGGCCCGTCTACTACCCACCCCAGCCGCGATACCGGGACTGAGAGCGAGGTGACGCAGCACGTGGAGCACGACTCCGTGGACCATCGATCGGACCACTCCGACGTCGCGACGCAGGCCGCCGTCCCCGACCTCGACCACGACGTCGCGACGCAGGCCGCCGTCCCCGACCTCGACCACGACGTGGCCACGCAGGCCGCCGTCCCCGACGTGGGCACCGTCGCCGCCGACGTCACGCCGGGCACCGACCAGACCACCGACGACGCCGGCACCCGGGTGGCCCCGAACGCGCAGGCGCTGACCAGCCGGGTGACCCGCAAGCGTCGACGTCTCGGCTCCGGTCTCGTCGACGTCACGTGGGTCCGCGACATCGAGCCCGACGACGCGGTCATGGAGAACCCGGTCATCCCGGAGTCCAAGCGCCGGTGCTGGCAATGCGGCGCCGACCTCACCGACGCGGACCTGCCGATGACGGGCTCGTGCCCCAACTGCGGGGTTCGGTACTCGTTCGTCCCAGGCCTGACGCCGGGCACCATCGTCGCCGACCAGTACGAGATCCGCGGCGCCATCGCCCACGGCGGACTCGGCTGGATCTATCTCGCCGTCGACCGCAACGTGGCCGACCGCGCCGTCGTGCTCAAGGGCCTGCTCAACTCGAAGGACCGCGAGGCGCAGGCGGTCGCGTTCGCCGAACGGCAGTTCCTCGCGGCGGTGTCCCATCCGAACATCGTCAAGATCTTCAACTTCGTCGAGCACACCGACGACCACGGGAACACGTTCGGCTACATCGTGATGGAGTACGTCGGCGGCGCGACGCTGAAGAGTCTCACCGCGCCGAGCGACGGGTCGGGGCATCGGACGCAACTCCCGCCGGAGGAGGCCATCGCGTACGTGCTCGAGATCATGCCCGCGGTGTCCTACCTGCACTCCGTCGGGCTGGTGTTCAACGACATCAAGCCGGAGAACATCATGATCGGCGGGCAGGAGGTCAAGCTCATCGACCTCGGAGCCGTGTCGGCGATCAACGGGTACGGACACCTCTACGGCACACCGGGTTTCCAGGCTCCCGAGATCGTCTCCACCGGACCGCAGGTCGCCACCGACGTCTACAGCATCGGCCGCACGCTCGCGGTCCTCGCCGTCGACATCCCGATGGACAACGGTCGGTACCTCGACGGTCTGCCGTCGGCGGAGGACTCGCCGGTTCTCGCCGAGAACGAGTCGTTCCGCCGACTCCTGTTGCGCGCCACCGACCCCGACCCCGAGGAGCGGTTCGCCTCCGCCGACGAGATGACCGGCCAGATGGTCACCGTGCTCCGCGAGATCGTCGCCCGGCACACCGGTGTCCCGCGTCCTGCGCTGTCGACGGTCTTCACGCCGCAGCGCACGACCTACGGGACCGACCTCATGCTCGGACCGGTCGACGGCTTCTTCGACCCGGTGAACTCCGAGACGTTCCTCGACCCCGACGACATCGCCGCGGCGCTGCCCGTCCCGCTGGTCGATCAATCGGATCCCGCAGCGGGACTGCTCACCTCGGCTGCGCTGTCGGAGCCGAACCAGACCCTGGACACCATCCGGTCGGCGAAGCAGGACGGCCTGTCGTCGCTGATCGGCACCGATCCCTCCGACGACCACCCGTCCCTCGAGGTGGATCTCGCCGAGGCCCGCGCGTACATCGAGCTGCGTGACGTGGACACGGCCCTGGGCCTGCTGGACATCACCGCGCGGCACCACCAGCACTCGTGGCGTATCGAGTGGTATCTCGGTCTGTGCGCGTTGATCAACGGGGAGGCGCAGCTCGCCCACGACCGTTTCTGCGCGGTGCTGGCGGCCATGCCCGGCGAGGTGGCACCGAAGCTTGCCGTGGGCGCGACCGCCGAGCTCATGGGCCGGTGGTTGCGGGCCGAGGCGAGCGACGACGCGCGGGACCTCGCCGACCGTGAGGCGCAGGTGGCACGGTGGTTCCGGATCGCCCGCGACGAGTACTGGACGCTGTGGCAGACCGACCGCGGCATCGTCACGGCCGCTTTCGGTCTGGCGCGCATGCGATTCGCCGTCGGCGACATCGCGGGGACGGTCGCGGCCCTCGACGAGGTGCCGGCCACGAGCCGCCACTTCAACACCGCCGCGTGCACGGCGATCCTCGCGCTCGTCCACGGCCGACCGCCCGAGGCCGTCACCGGGGACCAGCTGCGCGAGGCCGCGCGTCGACTCGCCGCGATGCCCGAGACCGAGCCCCGCAAGCCGCGGTTGTCGATCATGGTGCTCGGGACGGCGTTGGGCTGGTTGGCCGTCAACCCCGATCGCGCGTCGGACGGGATCAGCCTGCTGGGCTTCCCGTTCACCGAACACGGCCTGCGGGAGGGCCTGGAGACGTCGCTGCGACGCCTGGCCCGGTCCACCGTCGACCGGAAGCAGCGGTTCCGACTCGTCGACCTCGCCAACGTGATCCGCCCGCGCACCCTGTTCTGACGCGGTGGGGTGTCAGGCCCAGCGAATCGAGTCGCAGACGAAGCGGCGGACGCTGCCCGGCATCGTCGATCGGCACATCGTCATGACCGAGTCCGCCGAGAGGTAGGCCCGCACGGTCACGACGAGACGGCGCTGGTCCTCGGCCTCGAGGATGACGCGGGTGACCCCGTCCTCGGAGTGCTCCCCGAGCGGGCGCCAGGCGTCGATCCTGTCGTCGCCGGCGTTCTGCCGGGCGAAGTGCTGCGCGGCCTGCACCTCGTGGCTGAGGCTCGTGCGGCCGCGGAAGTGTGACCCCGTGATGCGCCCGTCCTCGTGGCGCCGGATGATCTCCACCGGGTCGGTGCCGTCGACGCGACCGTAGGCCAGTCCCTCGGGGAGGACCAGCATGGTGGCGGCGAACCGGTCCCCGCCGAGATGCGAACATTCCCAGGTGTTCTCGTGATAGGCAGCATCGAGCGCAGCGGCTGCGCCCCGTCCCCGGACAGCGCAGCAGACGTCGTGCTTGCCGTGCGAGCAGATGGCGACGAGCGGACCGTCGACCGCCGCCTCTCCGTCCCCGTCGAGCGGGATGTCCAGGTAGGCGTCGGGCCCGTCGACCTCACCACCCACGAGTGACGACGCGTCGAGGTCGGAGCGGGCGATGAACCACCGCCACCGCTTCACGTCGGGTCGTCGACCGTGTTTGCGGATCGCGACGATGCGCATGGAGGCGGCCTCGGCGCGGCGCACGATGGCCAGACCGAGCGCGGGGTCGACGATGTTCGGGGACTCGAGGAACGCCGACGGGCCCCACGGCCCGCAGAGCTCGAGCATCAGCCACGATCGGCCCGCGGATGCCGTGGCGAACATGGGTTCGTCGATCGACAGCGACCGATCACTGCAGGGAGGGACGAGCCGGGCGGGACGGGTCACCGCGCGACCGGCACGAGGACGGCCTCTCGCAGGAGCCGCCGGATGAGCACCGTCGAGTCGGCGTCGTCGAGCCCGGGCAGGGAGGTGACATCCGCATCGGCGCCGTCGACGAGGTGGTGGACCGCCGCCGAACAGGACGCGGGGAACGAGATCGTGCGACCGGTCAGATGCAGATGAACACGGTCGGCGTCGTCGGAGACGGTCGCGATGAGTCCGTGCCGCAGGCGCACCCGCTGGGCTTCGGGGTTCGCCATGGCGTCGAGCATGGCCAGCGGGCGGACCGCGGCCGGGCGTGTCCGCGAGGCCAGTTCGCGCGTCAGGTCGGTCGCCACACCGTCACCCCACTCGTGGGCGCGGTCGCGGAGTTCGTCGGCGAAGGCGAGGAGTGCCTTCGTCGCCTCGGCTTCGAGGGTCGCGTGGTCGGTGGGGTCGATGCCGAGGGGCAACGACGACCGGAGCTCGGTCACCGACTCGGCGACGCGCGCGACCGCGGCGCGGACCACGTCCACGCGGGTCAGCGCGGGCACGCCGATCGTCAGGTGGATCGACGTCTCGTCGGTCGTGCGGGCGCTGTGCAACCAGCCGCGCGGAAGGTACAGCGCGTCGCCAGGGGCCAGCGTCGTGTCGATGTGGGGCGTCTCGGCGACGCGGTCGGTGATCGCCTGCCGGTGGTCGGTCCACGGCTGCGACGCCAGCGGCGCCTCGACGACCGGCTCGTGGATCGTCCAGTGCTTGTGGCCGGCGATCTGGAGCACGAAGACATCGTGCACGTCGTGGTGCGAGTCGAACCCACGGCTACCGGGCGGTGTGATGTAGGCGTTGGCCTGGACCGGATGCCCGAGATCGTCGACGAGTCCGCGGACGAAGTCGATGATCGGTGGCCACAACCGGTGGAGGCCCTGCAACACGATCGATGCGCCGTCGGCGAACGCGGCCAGCGCCTTGGCCGAATCGACCTGGTCGCCGATCTCGGCGCCCACACCCGCCGGTGACAGGAACTCCTCGCGAGCCAGCAGCGACCCGTTCTTGGCCATCCGGATGAACGGCGCACGCACGCCGCGTTCGGCGAGCAACTCGTCGACGGTCTCCGTCGACAGCAGGTCGGCGAAGTCACGAGGCAGCTCCGCGGATCGACTGAGAAGAGGCCGGACACCCCAGTGACGACTGCCGAACGTCGCGGGATCGACGGCGACGCACCGGCTCAGGGTGTCCGACCTCTGCATGTCTCAGCTCTCGTGTCGCGCGGTGCGGTCAGGCGGTGCCGTCGGCGCCGCCGTCGTGCCCGTTCGGGTTGGAGCCACCATCGGCCGGGCCCTCGCCCGCGGTGCCGTCGGCGCCGCCGTCGTGGCCGTCGGGGTTCGAGCCGCCGTCGGCCGGGCCCTCGCCCGTGTTCGCGGTACCGTCGGCGCCGCCGTCGTGACCGCCCGGGTTCGAGCCGCCGTCTGCCGGGCCTTCGCCGCCCGCGCTCGAGGTGGTGATGTCGTTGTCGTCCAGTGCCATGGTGTGCCTTTCCTCGGTTGCGCTTTCCACGATGAACGGACGGGCCGCTCATCTCATCTCTACCACCGCCGACGTCGACCGCTGTCGATTCTGCGAACAGACGCAGGCCGTCACGGAGTACCCCGCGGTGTCCGGGTCAACCTCGCCGCGGACGAGCGCTATTCCCGCCGGTGACGGACGGCGCTCGCCGTGATCAGAACTGCGCCAGCGAGCCGCGGAGTCGGGTGGCGCGCAGACCCCACACCAGCACGGCCGCACCGACGGGGACGCTCACCGCGGTCCAGGCGAGCAGGACGGTGGAACCGCCCGCCGTCCCCGACAGCGTGGCGCCGGCGAGCAGGGACCTGCGGACGAGGTCGAGCGCGACGGTGGTCGGGAGCAGGTGCGCCACCTCCTGCAACCACCCGGGGAGGACCGAGGTCGGGTAGAGGATCCCCGATAGCAGCGTCATGGTGGTGAACACGAGCCAGGAGACGGGGTCCCCCTTCTTGGTGACGAGCACGATCCCGCATCCGGCCATCCCGAAACCACCGAGGCAGACGACGGTCGCGGTGAGCGCGAACCCGAGCGACAACGGGTCGACGGAGAGGGGGAAACCCAGGACGGCCGAGAAGAACACGAGCATGAGGGCGGACCCGGCGAACGTCCCGATCATCGCGGTGACCGCGCCGAACATCATGACGCGCAGGAGACCGACAGCCGAGCCGGCCACCGCCTCCAGCGTGCCGGCGACCTGTTCGGCCTGGATCGACTGGGTGAGGCCGTGGAGGGAGACCATGACGAATCCGCTGAACGCGGTACCCGAGATGAGGAACGCCGCGACGCTGCCGCCGTACTCCTGCATGCCGGGCAGGGTGCCACCGTCGCGGAGGAACACCCCGAGGAAGGCGAACTGTCCCAGGGCGACGAGCGACGACACCACCCCCAGCAGCACGGCGGTGCGGTAGGTGCGTCGTTCGGCGACCTCCTTGCGGACGAACGCGCGGTACTCGTGGAACACGGTGACACTCATGCGATCTGCTCCTCGTGGTCGGAGAGGTGTTCGCCCTCCCACACCGAGGCGACGGCGACGCCGGCCTCCTCGACCTGGGCGAGCACCGTCGACATCCGGACGTCGACGGGGACCGTCAGCCGGATGCGGTCGCCATCCGTGGTGGTCCGATAGATCGCGGACACCCCGGACAGGTCACATCCGGCGCGCGGACCGCCCCGCACCTCGATGCGACGACAGGGCACGCTGTCCTCCGCATCCGAGATGCGTTCGTGCACCAGCGATCCGTGCGCGACCCGGACGACGTCGGTGACGGCGTCCCGGACGTCTCCCATCTGGTGGGTGGTGAAGACGGTGGTCCGTCCCTGTCGGGCGCGGTCGGTCACGACCGAGGAGACGACGGCCCGGCCCTCGTCGTCGAGATTGGCCAGCGGTTCGTCGAGCAGGACGACCTCCGGGTCGCCGATCATCGCCTTGGCCAACCCCACGCGTTTGCGTTGCCCCAGTGACAGCTCCATGAACTTGCGGTCGGCGATGTCGGCGAGACCGACCTGGCGGAGCAGGCGATCGCGTTCGTCGCGGGCGCGTCGCCCGAAGACCTTCTGCAGCGACTGGAAGTACTCGAGGTTCGCCGCCACGCTCAGCCGGAAGTAGAACGCGCGCTCGGGGTAGAAGCTGGAGCCCACCACGCGCGCCACCTGTCGCCATCTGCGGGTGGGGTCGACACCGGCCACGCGTACCGATCCCGCCACGGGAACGACGATCCCCGCCATCAGCCGCAGGAGTGTGGTCTTGCCGGCACCGTTGTGACCCAGCACCGCGACTGTGGATCCGGCCGGCAGATCGAGCGAGACCGGCCCGAGAACCGTTGTGCGGCCGAAGGTCACCACCGCGTCCTCGACGCTGACGGCAGAGGCGGGTGTCGCCGCGACGGGGCGGGTCGTCCCGGTGCGGGTGTTCTCGAGGATGCTCACGCCGACCACCGTCCGGAGAGAGCGCGGAGGCAGTGGGGTTCGGGGTTGCCGTCCTGGGCGACGAGGGCGACCGCCGCTCCCCCGGCACCGTCGAGGAAGCCGGGGCTGTCGAGGTGGTCGACGCCGAGTTGCCTGTTCCGCAGCAGGAGTCGTGCTCCCTCGTCGTGGTGCCCGATCGTCTCGGCGAGCCACGGCGACCCACTGCGACCGTGGACCCATCGGTCCATCAGGAGGAGTCCGGCGCTGCCGTGACAGAGGGAGGGGTTGTCGACGACGCGCTGCGCCGCCGTGCGGTCGTCGGCGTTGTCGAGGTCGTCGACGAGTCCGCGCCGGGTGGACCTGCAGTGGTCGCTGTTCGACAGGGCCAGTGCGACGCCGGGGTTCCCGTAACACCAGGCATACCGGCTGAGTTCGGCATTGCTCCGTGCCTCGCGGGTCAGTCCGTCGCGGCGGTGCACCGCGAGCGACAGGTGGTAGGGGACGTCGATCGTGTCGACCGTGCGAGCGCTGCGCTCGAGGATGTCGACGAGGTGGTCCACGGCCCCACGGGTCCGCGTCCCGCCGAGCCCACGGTCGACGCACTGACCGAGGACGGACACCACACCGGCGATCCCGTGCGCGAACCCGAGGTTCAGGTAGCCGGCCCAGAGGTTGTCGCGGTCCACGGCATCGATGTCGGAGACCCGGCCACCGGGTGTCCAGAACCCGCCGACGTCACCGGTGGCCAGGGCCAGGTCGGTGAGTCTGTCGCGGATGTCGCCGGTGAGCCGGTACACGGCCGGGTCCGACACGGCGTCGGTGGTCATCGCATAGGTCATGACGCCGGCCAGCCCGGAGATGACGTCGTAGTCGGCCGTCCCGACCCCCGATGCGGGATCGACCGCGGCCAGCAGCGATCTCGTCCGCCGGACCAACTCCGCGTCCACGTCGGCGATGGCACCGCGGTAGCGCTCACCGTCTCGCGACAGGCACCGCAGGGTGAACGCGAGGGCGGCGACGCCGGAGAACAAGCCGACGGTCAGGTCCCGGGTCTGGGAGTAGCGTCGGACCGCCTCGACGACGTGACGGTGCGCTGCGGTGTCCCACCCGCCGTCGGGATCGCGCTGATCTGCGGCCGAGCAGACCAGCGCGACACCGAGATCGCCGTAGCCGACGGACATCGGGTCCCACGCGACGTCGAAGCGGTGGTCGATTGGGTGCGGACGGTCGGGCCACGGCGCGTCGTCGATGCACCGGTGCAGGATGCGCCACCCGAGCGCGACGGGGTCGTCGCCCGAGGGTGTGCCGGACTGCGCGGGGTCGTGCAGGAGCGTGGTCATCGGTCTGTCGTCGCCTCTCGCTCGTCTCGTCGGAATCTGTCCCGGCACATCAGGAGTGCCGCGTACTCGTCGGACCGGGTGAGGCCCAGTCGGTTGCAGAACAGGTGCAGCGCGCTCTGCAGCACCTCGGGGCCGGTCGCGACCTCGCCGCTCTGTCGGTGGTGGTCCCAGAACTCGGTGAGCGCCGACCCGATCGCGACGACGTGCTCGTCGTCGACGTCCGGGTCGAGGTGTCCGACCGAGCGGACCGCCTTGCGGATCCGATGGACCCGGTCGCCGAGCTCGTGCTCGTACCCGTCGACACCCACCGCCAGGACCGCGTGTGCGTGATCTCGGTCGTCGCACACGGAGGTCAGCCAGCGCACCACCATCGCGGCCGGTGTCGGCAGGTCCGCGCGGATCACTGCGTCGGTCGGCTCCGCACGGAGCCGGTCGAGCACGGGGAGCAGGGCCCTGGTCTCCCGGCAGAACGCCTGCTGATGGACGTCGGTCGACGACGGACCGCCGTACCGCTCGAACTCGAGGTGGTGTGTCGGGGCGGTGACGTCTCCGACGAGCCCCCGGGACCGCAGGTCGTCGAGCGCGGTGAACAGCGGACGGCAGTCGCCCACCCATGCGCGGACGCGCAGGCGGAGTCGGTCGTTGCCGGCACCGTCGTGGTAGCGGACGAAGTACCAGGGCGTGTCCCCGACGGCGTCGGCGACCGCGGCGAGCACAGCGGGCTGGTGGTCGAGGTCCGTCGCGACCGCGAGGTAGAGCCACTCGCCACCGATCGTGATCCGGCGGCGCGAGGAGACGGCATCGTCGTACAGGGGGTCTCGGCAGACGGTGGCGCCGCGCGACGGTGTCGTCCGCACCGTGACGACGACCTCGGCGGCGTGCCGGGCGCCGGCGGTGTCCGGCAGCACGGCCGCGTCCTCGGGCGTCGGCGCCGCCTGTAGCCATGTGTCACCGGCCGCCAGACGCTCCGCGATGAGCTCCCTGTGCACCGGGTTCGTGGTGTCCAGGAGCAGCTTGTTGTCGAACGTGCCGCAGTAGACGTGACGGGCCACACCCGCATCGGCACACCAGCGCGCGACGTCGTCCGCGGACGGTCGCGGCGGCCCGACGTGGCGCCACCGCTGTCGCGCGACGACGACGCCACTGCGGGTCACCTCGGGGAGCCACGCGGTCGTGTCCTCCACGGTGCCCCACGAGAAGAACGGTCGCGCCGACCCGTCCCAGGTCAGATCGTCGAGCATCCGCACCAGATCAGGCCGGGATTCCGGTGCGACCATGCTGACCTGGCGGAACTCCAGCGGCGTGCCGTCGGCCAGCACCAACCGGAGGTCCGAGCCGTCCAGGGCCACGTGCACGTCGTCGAGGGACAATGCCCGACGACCCTCTGCCGCCGGCACATTCGTGCCGAGCACCGCGTCGTGGACGGGCCGCGCGGCGCCGACGTCGTTGATCGCGTCCCGCCCGTGCACGTGGTCGATCTCGGCCATGACCGGCGGGTCCCCGAGCTCGGCGTAGGCGGCGATCTCGTCGGCTGCGAGGTCACGGACGTGGTCGAGCGCGCCGGTCACCGTCGTCGTGAACCGTCCCATCGCGCGGCCGCCCGGGAAGTTCGTGGAGACCGGACTCAGCACCGGGACCGTCGTGCCGTCCCGGGACTCCAGCTGGAGGAACATGTCGTACGACGCGACGACCTCACCCGCGGGCGGGAGGTCCGCGACATCGTCGTCGGTGATCGCGATCGAGGACGTTCCCGACCGCCGCGCCCTCTCGATCAGCATCGCGCGCAGGTCCGTCCGCCGCCGTGACAGCTCCTCGTCGACGGGAGCCGGTGCACGGTCGGCCGAGGGGATCCCGATCCCCTCGTACGGATCGGCCACGACGGACAGCGGGACGACGGCGCGTCCGAACCGTTCGGCGAAGCGGACGGTGTGGTCGGTCACGGCCGCGAACGCGCTCGGCACGATCGAGACCCGCAGGAGGGTGTCGAGGACGTCCGGCGCGGCGTCGACCAGCTGTCGGGGTAGCGCCCCGCGAAGGCCGATCTCCGTGTCGCACAGCGCGACGTTGCGGGCGTCGGCGCTCCCCGACGTCGCCCGGCGCCTGCGGATCTCGGCGGTGGCGGCGCCCAGGGGCAGCCGGAGCGTCGCGTCGCAGGGACGATCGCCGACCGCGGGGACGTCGTACGACGACAGACCGTGGGCGGGGACCAGGATCTCTGTGTCGACGAGCTCGGTCACGAACCGGTCGACGATCGTCTCGTCGACGTCCGGGAACGCGACGGCCACCTCGCGGACCAGGTCGCCCCGGCACCGCGGCTTCTCGGCGGCATCGACGACCACACTCACCGGAGGAGTCGCCCGGACCGTGACACTGCTCCGGGACCCCGATCGTGGGAGGCGGACGGCCAGTCGGTCGTCACGCCGGGTGACACTGGGGTTCACCACGAACGCGGTGTCCTCGTCTGCGAGTGTGGCCTCGAGCGCGGCGCGACGGGTGGCGCTGGACGGCCGGATGATCGCGCGCGACGCCGGGACGTCGAGCACGGTGGTGCCGAGATCACCCGTTGATCGACCACGGTCGGTCAGGTCGGTCATCCCGACACCGGCGAAGACCCCGAAGGGTGTCGCCCGTGTCGCCGCTCGGATCCGGTAGGACACGAGGCTCCGTCGCGCGCGTCGGCACCGCTTCCGGTCCCGCTCGTCGCCGGAGACGATGGCGCGGCATGCGGCGGCGAGCGGCTCACTCGCGACCTCGATCGCGGCCGGCACCCCGGGTTGCGCCCACAGCCGTCGGATGTCGGCGATCACGGCGTCCGTGTCGTCGCCGTCGGCCCCGACATCCCCCGGATAGGTGGACACCGGCAGCACCGCGGCACGGACCGCGACCCTCGGGACGATCGGTGGACGGTGTCGGTCGCTGGTCATGCGTGTGCCCTCCGTTCTACGTGAGATGTGCTGGAGCGGTGCGCAAATGCGGCCTCGATGTCGGCGAGGTCCTCGTACGTCGCGTCCGCGCCGTACAGGTTCGTGGTGGCGATCGTCATCAGCGCGATCTCGTCGACCCCTGCCGCGCCGTACGTCTCGTGGAGGTGGTCGGCGATCTCGTCCGCGGTGCCGTACACGAACAGGCGGTGACGCAGCAGCGAGGCGATGGTGCGCTCGTAGTCGTCGTGGATCTGGATGCCCGACCGGCGGACCGCGTCGCGGTAGTGGGGCTGACGGATGTGTCCGCCGACGGCCAGATGCGCCATCGCCCATCGGTCGCGACCGGGTCGGTCGACGCCGACGGCGACCATCGCCATCCCGTGGGGCGCGGGACGTCGATGTGATGCCGCCGCGGCGTGGACGGTGGGGACGATCGTCTCGGCGAGGTAGGTCGCCGGTGCCATCCAGCTGAGCCAGGCGTCGGCGATCTCGCCGGCGAGGGCCGCGGCCCGCGGTCGCAGGACCCCCAATCCGACGTGGACGGGTGGCGTCGCGATCGGTTCGAGGAGCCCGGGGCGGGTCGGGTCGAGTTCGGTGCGGAGTGTCTCGACGTACCGGCGCAGGTCGTCGAGACGCATCGCCGGCTCGTCGGGTCGCAGGCGGTGCTGGACCGCGCGGCTGCCGGGCCCGATCCCGTGGAGGAAGGGGTGGCCGGTCATCGCGGCGATGCTCCGGGCCTCACCCGCGGCGCGCCGCGGGTCGGTGAGACCGGCCACCATCACCGACGATCCACACGGCACGGCGAGCCCACGTCCGGCGAGACGGGCGAGCATCGCCGTCGAGTCGAGACCGTAGGACTGGCCCACCCAGAGGCGGTGCATGCTCGTCGAGCGGATCAGCGTTGCCGTGGCATCCCACTCGCGGGGGTGCGCGGGAACCGAGGGGGCGACGACGGACAGCAGGGTCATGTCGTCACCCGACCAACTCGTCGAGGGCGTTCATCGGCTCGACGTCGAGGAGGTCGCGAAAACGTGCCACGTACCGGTCGCGGAGATCGGGGTCGACGGTGTCGGTCGCCTCGCGGACCCGGCGTCGGAGGATCTCGCGCACCCGGGTGGCCATCGGCGTGCGGCTGGCGGGCAGGTAGGGGCCCTCGTACAGCCAGATCGCGAGTCGGTGGTCGCCGTCGCGGAGGGCCGCCATCATCTCGAGCACGTCGACGGTGACCCGACCGGTGAGCCGGTAGCTGTCGCGGTAGCGGTCGAAGACCGTCTCCACCCCCATCCGCCGGGCGCGGTAGGCGAGCGTGGCGACGGCGGACCGGCCGGCGCAACCGCCGAACAGCGTCGTGCGCAGCGTGGTGAGGCTGGCCTCGCCACCACCCCACGCGAGCGCGGTGACGAACTCCAGCGGGCGGGTGGACCGCACCGGGAGCCCGTTCACGATCTGCTTGCCCAGGACCTGTACCTCCACCGCTGACGCCGGCGGTGGTGCGGCGCGGAGATCGTCCACCTGTGCCTCCCGATGTGATCGTCGTGTGATCGGACAACGGGATCGACGCTAGGGCCGTCCGTCCGTTGCGCTCTCGGGTGCGACGATGTCGTCGCAGGTCAGGACGGGTGAGAAAGTGTCCGGTCCGGACACCGGACGGTGTCCGGACCTGGCGGACCCGGGGGCGCGTCGGTCAGCCGCCGAGTGCGACGCGGACGAGGGCGACGCGATCGCGGCAGTCGAGCTTGGTGAGGAGCGCCCGCACGTGGGTCTTGACCGTCGACTCGGCGACGAAGAGATGGTCGGCGATCTCGCGGTTCGACAGGCCCGCGCCGATCAACTCGAGCACCTCGACCTCGCGCGGTGAGAGCGCCTGCACGCGGGGGTCGACGCGGGCGGCGGGCCGCAGGGCGGAGGTCACGTGCTCAGCCGCTCGGTCCGCGAGCACCATCCCGCCGCGGGCGACCTCGCGGACCGCGGCCAGCAGGTCCTCGGGCTCGGCGTCCTTCAGGAGGAACCCCCGGGCGCCGTACCCGATCGCGAGCTCGACGTAGGTGTCGACGTCGAAGGTCGTCAGGATGAGCACCTTGGGTGGGTCGTCGCGGGTCATCAGCAGCTTGGTCGCCTCCACCCCGGACATGACGGGCATGCGGATGTCCATCACGACGACGTCGAGCGGGGTGGACCCGGCGAGGTCGACGACAGCGCGCCCGTCCCCGAGGCGACCGACGACGTCGATGTCGTCCTCGGCGTCGAGGTAGTCGGCGAAGGCGTCGCGGATGACCTCCTGGTCGTCGACGACCGCGACACGGATGGTCATGACCGACGCCCGACGGGCACCTCGAGCGTCACGGTCCACCCGTCGCCGTCGGGTCCCACGGTGCAGCGTCCGCCGACGTCCGCCGCGCGCCGACGCATCGTGTCGCAGCCGTGTCCGGCGCCGGGCGGTGTCGCGCCGGTGGCGACGATGTTGTGCACCCGCAGTGTCATGGTCCGAGCGTCGTCGTCGACGGTGACGTCCACGTCGACCGGTGCATCGGGCGGTGCGTGCCGGACGGCGTTGGTGATCGCCTCCTGCAGGACGCGTCGGACGGTGGCGCGGACGTCGTCGGCGAGCGACGCGTCGACGTCCTCGACGGTCGTCCCGGACGGTGTCGTGCACCGGACCTCCCGTCCGATCCGCCGCGCGCGGTCGAGGATCTGTGCCGGCGAGTCCGTGAACCCCGACGCGGTACCGGAGATCTCGCCGACCGCGCGTCGCAGCTCGACGAGGGACTCCCGGGAGAGGTCGGAGATGACCGTCAGGGCCTCGGTCGCCGTCTCCGGACGGGTCCGGGCCAGAGCGACCGACGTGGACGCCTTCGCGCGGATCGCGGTGAGCGCGTGGCCGAGCCCGTCGTGCAGATCGGCCGCGATGCGTTGCCGTTCGGTGAGTGTGGCGAGTTCGACGGCACGCGCCTGCTCGGCGGCGGTGACCTCACGCTGGAGTCGCCGTCGGCTCGACCACAGGTGCACGGCGAGGAGCACCGCGACGTGGAGTCCGATCGCGAAGGGCCGGCTGGCGGAGATGGAGACGGCCGGACTCAGCGGGGTCGCGAGGCAGGCGACCACCAGCACCGCGCGTCCCTGCCACCGGTGCTCGGCGTGTCCGGTGACGGCGCTGACGGTGAGCGGGACACACAGGATGAGCGGGAAGACGCCGAGGGCGCTCGCCGATCCTGTCGCGCCGAGAACCGCGAACGCGAGGGCGGTCGCCGCCGCCGAGGGCCAGAGCGCGGTTCGGCGGACGGGGACCGCGAACGCCGCCGCCGTGAAACAGGCGGCGGCGACACAGCCATGGGCACCGCGGTCGCCCGCCACCGCCGCGACCCATCCGACGGCCGCGGCGGCGACGGCCGCCACGCCGAGCAGCCCGTCGGTCCAGGGGATGCGCCTCACGCGGGTCAGTCTCCCAGAGCGGACGGCTGCCGCCGGGCGGCGGCGCGGCCTCAGCGGCGACGCACGCGGTAGAGCCGACGCGCCGCCACGGTCGAGGCGAGCACCGCGATCACCACCGCCGCACCGGTTGTCACCCCGGCCGACGCATCCGCAGGGTGTGCGGCCCAGGCGAACGGGACCAGCAGCCCCACACCCGAGTACATCGACGTCCCGCCGACCAACGTGCCGAACACGGTGCCGATCACGCCCACGGCCACCGCGACGACGGACCCCGCCCAGACGGCGAGCAGTGTCTCGACCGCCACCAGCATGGCCCCGACCACCACGAAGACACCTGCCGCCCGCAGCACGGGCCCGACCGCACCGCCGGAGTGGACGAGCACCGCGGCCACGGCGGCGACGACGAGGACGACCACGAGATCCATCGCGAGCACGAGTCGCAGTCCCACGGACTCGGGACGCGGGGGGCGGCCGGCGAGCGCGCGGGCGCCCGTGCGTACACGCGGAACCCAGAGTGCGGCAACCGTCGTCGCTCCCAGGGGCAGGACGATCAGCGCGAACACCTCGGCGGCGTCGGACACCGACCGCCAGCGCAGCAGCACCGCCACGAGGGCGACGGACAGCACGGCGAGGACCGGGACCGCGGGGCCGCGAACCATCGCGAGCACCGTGGTGAAGCGCACCCCCGGAGCGCGGGTGGAACCAGTGTGACGAACGGATGCCGTCGTCGGTCGTGGCGCGGCTGACGACGCACCGGTACCGACGGCAGGTCGCCGAGCCTTGGACGCGACGACCGCCACCACGATCAGCAGCGCCGCGACGACGACGGACCCGACGAACGGGATCGGTCCGACGGGGAGTGACGCGCCGTCCAGCGAGGTGCCGTTGACGTGGGTGCCGATCGTGTCGAGCACCGATCGCATGGGCCAGGTGGTCGGGACGACCCGCCACAGGGGCGACTCGGCGAACGCGACACCGGTCACCACGGTCCCGATCGCGACCAGGCCCGGACCGGCGATCGGCGCGACGAGGCCCGCGATCGCGAGGGCGACGGTGAACCACAGCCCGGACACCACCACGGCGGCGACGAGGCCCGCGGCGGTGGCGATGGTCGACCCGACCGGCACGTCGTCGCCGGCGAGGATCGTCAGCAGCGACCACACCCCGAGCGCGGCGAGCTGGATGACGGCACCGCCCGCCACCGCCACCACGGCGCGGCCGACGATGCGGTCGCGGGCTCCGACACCGCGCAGGGGTAGTCCGCCGGCACGCGCTGCGCGGTCGATGTGGGCGAGGTGGGCGACGAACACCGCGGTCAGGAGCGGTCCGGCGGCGACGACCCAGAGGTTGAGGAAGCCGAGGGCGTCGTCGACGCCGTGGCGGCCGGTGCTGAACTGCACGCCGCAGGTGATCACCATGAAAGCGACGACAGCGGCGGGGACGGCGAACAGCCTCGGCCGCAGCCAGATCCGGGCCTGGGCGCGCAGATACCGGCCGAGCGAGGCGGACGAGGTCGGGGCAGGTCGCGTCGACCGACGAGCGGTCGCGACACTCGGCGCGCTCACGACGCCTGCTCCCACGACCGGGCGTCGTCGAACAGCCCGAAGTACGCACGCTCGACGTCACCGTTCGGGGCGAAGTCCGCCAGCGGGCCCTCGAACCGTGTCCGACCGGCGACGATGCAGCCGATGTCGTCGGCGGTCTCGGCGACCTCCGTCAGCAGGTGGCTGCTGAAGAGGACAGTCGACCCGGAGTCGGCGATCCGCCGCATCAGCCCCCGCATGTACCGGATCCCGGCGGGGTCGAGGCCGTTCTGCGGCTCGTCGAGAACCACCAGCTCGGGATTCCCGACGATGGCGATCGCCGTCGCGAGGCGGCTCTTCATGCCGGTCGAGTACCTGCCGGCCTTCGCGCGCGCGGCATCGAGCAGCCCGACCTCGCCCAGCGCCGCGTCGACGGCGTCTCCGTCGAGTCCGAGGACGTCGGCGTGGATGCGCACGTTGGCACGGCCGGAGAGGTGCGGGTAGAAGGCCGGGCCGTTGATCGACGCGCCGACACGCGCGAGTGACGATCGCTCCCAGCGCTTCCCGAACAGGGTGACGTCGCCTGCGGCCGGCGCGACGAGCCCCACCAGCATCGACAACGTCGTGGACTTGCCCGCGCCGTTGGGACCCAGCAGGCCGTAGACCGTCCCGCGACGGACGTGCAGCGACACGTCCTCCACGACGGTGCGCCGACCGAAGGTCGCGCGGACGTGGTCCATCGCGATCACGGGGGGCCGTGTCTCGTGGTGTCTCGTCATGTGGTGTGTGGTCGTCTCGTTCATGACATCGATCCTCTCGGCGAGGGCTGTCGGGGACATCCCCCCGTGGGGGGATTCAGGGGCAGGATCGCGGGGATTCCTGCGGCGGAGACGACGGATGCCGGCGCCCGCGAGGGGCACCGGCATCCGTTCTCCGCGAACCGACCATCAGTCGGCGACCGGCATCACTTGGTGATGGTGCACCCGCCGGTCGGGTTGCAGCTGCGCGTGGTGCAGGCGAGGGCGCCGGTCTGGCAGCCCGGGGTGCACAGCGAGATGCTGGTGATCTGCGGCTGGGCCTCGGCGGCATCGTGACGGACGGTGGCATCCAGATCGAAATCGGACATGTCGTTCTCCTTCGAGTGTTGCGTGTCGTCTTCTTCCTGACGGCGATTCGCTCGCCTGGAACCACCGTGGCAACCGTCGTTCACGTACCGATCACACGGCGATCCCAGACGTTCGCGAGTTCGCAGCCCTAATGACTCTCAGCAAGTACCCCTCGCGACCTGCACCGACTACGGTCAGGACGTGGACGAGGCGGGCGGGACCTTCGGCGCACATCTCGCCGACCTGTTCGAGCGTGCGGGCGGCCCTTCGCTGCGGTCGGCCGCGCACGCGGTGTCCCGGGCGGGCGGTTCGGCGTCGGCACAGCGCATCAGCGACTGGCGGACCGGGCGCCACCTGCCACGGTCGTTCGCGGCCGTCGAACCCCTCCTCGTGTGGTTGACGGCGCGGGCCGCGTCCGGCGGGGTCGACGACCTGCTGTCCATCGGCGACTGGGAGGCGGTCTGGTCCGCCGAGATCGCCGCCGAGGACCGCGACTGCGCCGACCTCCCGTTCCCCGGGCTGGCCCCGTTCGACGACTCCCGCAGCGAGATGTTCTTCGGGCGCGGCGCCGTGATCGACGACCTGGTGTCGACCGTGACCGCGGCGGCCGGGGCCGACGGACCGGCCCTCGTGGTCGTGACGGGGGTGTCGGGCGCAGGGAAGTCGTCGCTGCTCGGTGCCGGGATCACCCGCGCGCTCGGTCGCACCCCCGCCATGAGGGGACCGGTGTCACGGGCGCGTCTGACGCCGGACGGCGTCGCCGGCCTCGAGACGGTGTCGACCGCGGGCCTCGTCGTCCTCGACCAGTTCGAGTCGGTGTTCTCGCTGGATCCACCGGCTCGCGCGACGGTGATCGACACCCTCGACCGCCTGGCCCGGGAGCGCCCTGTGGTGCTCGGGATCCGATCGGACTTCTTCGATCGCTGCGTCCGGGTCCCTCTCCTCGCCCGGGCGTGGCGTGCACACTGTGTGATCGTCGGTCCGATGACCGATGCCGAACTCCGCGAGGCGATCTCCGGACCCGTGCGAGCTGTCGGCGGCCGCATCGAGAGTGGGCTGCCGGACCTCCTGCTCGCGGAGCTGTGCGACGTCGCGCAGCTGGACGACGACGAGGGCCGCGACACCCCCGCGCGGCTGCCACTCCTCGCGCACGCGCTCGCGTCGACATGGCAGCGCAGCGCGCCGAGGATGACCGTCGCGGCCTACCGGGAGACCGGGGGGATCGCCTCCGCGCTGGGTGACACCGCCGAGCGTGCGTGGGACGACATCGTGGCGGCGGGGCACCAGGACGTCGCCCGATCACTTCTGGTCGCGCTCACCGTGTTCGGCCCGGGTGACATCCCGCTGCGCGGCCGTCTGACCCACCAGGATCTCGACAGACGCTTCCCCGCAGAGGCCCGTGAGGTCATCGAGATCCTCGCCGCCGCACGGCTGTTGACGGTGACGGCCGATGACGTGACCCTGGTCCACGACGTCGTGCTGCGGGCGTGGCCCCGGCTGGCCGGGTGGCTGCGGGAGGACCGCGCGGCGCATCTCGCCCGTCAGCAACTCGACGAGGACGCGCGGGCGTGGGTGGAGACGGGTCGTGATCCGTCGTTCCTGTACCGCGGGGCACGGCTCGCCGAGGCGTTGCGGATGCACCGGTCGTACTCGACGCGGTACCGCCATCTGCTGTCCGGCGACGATCAGGAGTTCCTGGACCGTGCGGTGGCCGCCGGACGTCGCCGACGCACCGTGGTGATCGGTGCGGTCGCCCTCGTCGTGGTGCTCGCGATCGTCTCCACGGTCGCCGCCGCCATCGGCCTGCAGCAGTCGTCGGCGCTGCGCGGTCAGCGGGATGCCGCCCAGCGCGCCGCGCTGCTGTCGCAGATCCAGAACGTCGCCGGCCACGACCCGTCACTCGCGCAGCGCCTCCGGCTCGTCGCCCACGATCGATGGCCGGGCGAGCAGTCGGTCGACGGAGACCTGCTGAGCGCGACCACCCAACCGCTGGCTCGTGTGCTCACCGGCCACGACGGACCGGTGTACGACCTCGGGTACAGCCGTGACGGCCGACTGCTGGCGTCGGCGTCGGGAGACCGGACGGTACGGCTCTGGGAGACCGGACGGGACGGGCGACGACGCACGGTGTCGGTGCTCTCGGGCTTCGGCGACTACGTCACCTCGGTGGCGTTCTCCCCCACCGCGCCGGTCGTCGCGGCCGCGAGCGGCGACGGTACCGTCCGGATCTGGGACATCGGCGATCCCTCCTCCCCGAGGATGACGGCGGTGTTGCGGCCGGGCCGCGGCACGGTCTACGTGATCGCGTTCTCCGACGACGGGACCCGCCTGGCCGCACCGTCGGACGACTCGACGGTCACCCTGTACACGATGGGCGATCCCCGGTCGCCGCAGCAGATGTCGGTGCTGCGGGGACACACGGGACCGGTCCGGACGGTGGCGTTCGTCCCGGGTCGCCACATCGTCGCCAGCGGTGGCGACGACGCGACGGTGCGCTTCTGGGACACCGCCGATCCCACGAAGCCTGTGTCGATCGGCCCCCCGGTGGCGGGGTTCTCGTCGATCGCGCACTCCATCGCCTTCTCCGCCGACGCGACCCGCATGACGGTCAGCGGTGACTCGCCCGACATCACGGTCCTCGACATCACGGACCTCGCGCGACCCGTCCGCGTGGTGAGCGCCGTGCCGGGGACGACCGCGGGCTCGTGGTCGGTCGCCTACGGCCCGCGTTCCGACCTTCTCGCGTCGGCGAGCGAGGACGGCATCGTCAAGGTGTGGAGTGTGGCGGGATCGACCGTGCCGCAGCTGGTGTGGTCGTTGCAGTCCGCGCCCGAGCAGTCGGCTCTGACGTCCTCGACGATCGCCTTCAGCCCCGACGGGTCCCGCCTGACCGCCGGTCTGTCGGACGGCTCGATCGCCGACTGGTCCCTGCCGAGCACAGTCGTGCACCGGCACTCCGGGGCGGTGACGGGGGTCGCCGTCGACGCCACCGGCGATCTCGTCGCGAGCGTCGGCACCGACATGGCGTTGACCCTCGGTGACGTCCGCAGCGGGAACACCCTGTCCCGCATCCCCATCGACGCGGTTGTCAACAACCACCCGACAGTGTCCATGCGCCGCGACGGCCGCCAGGTGGCGACAGCACGCAACAGCGGCGGGCGCGTGCAGCTGTTCGACACCACCGACCCACGTCGCCCCCGGCCCGCGGCAGTGCTCGACCTCGGGACCCGCTTCAGCTATCACTCTGCCTACTCCCCCGACGGTCGCCTCCTCGCGACCGGGGACACCGATCGCTCGGTCGTGCTGTGGGACACCACGAACCCGGATGCGCCGCGACGGGTGTCGCCCTCTCTCGGTGGCCTGTCGGACCTGGTGCGCGACGTGGCGTTCAGCCCCGACGGCACCCGTCTCGCCATCGCGTCCGACGACAAGACCACCCGGGTCGTCGATGTCCACGATCCGGCGGCACCCCGGATGCTGGCGACACTCACCGACCCGAGCCCGCTGCGCGGGGTGACATGGTCGCCGGACGGACGGACCCTCTACACCGCCGCCGAGGATCTGACGGCCTGGCGTCTCGACGCCGCGACGCCACGCATCAGCAGCAGGATCCCCGCCGTCTACGCGGTCACCGTCGGGACGGTGGGCACAGGTCGACTGGCCGTCGGGACCTCCACCCGCCAGATGCGACTGTTCGATGCGACGGCCGACGGGCACCTCACAGCAGGTCCGACGGTCTCCGGGACGGACACCGCGGACACGGACTTCGTCCTGCCCCCGGTCACCCGCGGCAACGTGGTCGCGACCGGAGGCGACCGTGTCGGCTCCGTGGTCATGCGCACCGTCGACGACACCGTGGCGCGTCGGTGGGTCTGCGCGACGACGGATCCGATCAGCCCGGAGAACCGTTCTCGGTACCTCGCCGGCCTCGGGTCGGGCGGGGACTGCTGAGCCGTCGCCTGCTCACCCGGCTCGGACGAGCTCCAGTGCCTTGCGCGCGATGGCGAGTTCCTCGTCGGTCGGGACGACCAGGACGGCGACGGGCGCGTCGTCGGGCGAGATGCGTCGCGCGTCGTGGGAGCGGATCGCGTTGGCATCCGGGTCGACCCGGATGCCGAAACCCTCCAGACCGGCCAGGGCGTCCGCCCGGACCGTCGCCGCGTTCTCGCCGACGCCCGCGGTGAACACGATGGCGTCGACGCGGCCGAGGTCGACCATGTAGGCGCCGATGTACCGGCGCAGCCGGTGGATGTAGACGTCGTAGGCGAGGCGGGCGCGCTCGTCACCCTCCTCGATCCAAGCGGTGATCGTCCGGAAGTCGTTCTCGCCGCACAATCCCTTGAGGCCCGCGTTCTTGTTGAGCATCGTGTCGACGGCGTCGACGTCCATGTCGGCGACACGCTCGAGGTAGGCGACGATGGCCGGGTCGAGATCACCGCTGCGCGTGCCCATCACGAGCCCCTCGAGTGGGGTGAGTCCCATCGACGTGTCGACCGCCCGGCCGCCACGCACCGCCGACGCGGATGCCCCGTTGCCCAGGTGGAGGACGACGAGGTTCACCTCCGAGGCCGGACGGCCGAGGAAGTCCGCAGCCGCGGCGCTCACGAACTCGTGGGAGGTGCCGTGGAACCCATAGCGGCGGATGTCGTACCGGCGGGCGATCTCGTCGTCGATGGCATACGTGGCCGCGTGCGCTGGAAGGTCGTGGAAGAAGGCTGTGTCGAAGACGGCGACCTGGGGCACCTCGGGCAGGATCTCCCGCATCGCACGGACACCGGCGAGGTTGACGGGATTGTGTAGCGGGGCCAGGCTGCTGAGGTCGTCGATGGCGGCGACGGCCTCGTCGTCGAGGACGACGGGTTCGCTGAACCGCCTGCCGCCGTGGACCACTCGGTGGCCGACGGCGACGAGGTCCGTGGAACGCAGGTCGGTGCCCGCCTGCGCGAACAGATCGAGCGCCGTGTGCAGTGCGTCCTTGTGGTCGGCGACGGCGCCGTGGGACTCGACCGTCTCGCCCGCCTGCTCGTGCCGGGCGGACGCGTCGTCCGACCCGATGCGTTCGACGATGCCGGTCGCGATCCGCTCACCCGAACCCGGTTCGACGAGTTGATACTTGAGGGACGACGACCCGGCGTTGAGCACCAGGACCACGGGCCTGTCGGTCACTGCGCGTCCCCGAGTGCCTGCGCCTGGATGGCCGTGATGGCCACGGTGTTGACGATGTCGGAGACCAGCGCACCGCGCGACAGGTCGTTGATGGGGGCGGCCAGCCCTTGCAGGACCGGCCCGATGGCGACGGCACCGGCGCTACGCTGCACCGCCTTGTAGGTGTTGTTGCCGGTGTTCAGGTCCGGGAACACGAGGACGGTGGCGCGTCCGGCGACCTCGGAGTCGGGCATCTTGCTCTTGGCCACGCTCGGCTCGACTGCCGCGTCGTACTGGATGGGGCCCTCCACCAACAGATCCGGGTCGCGCTCCCGCACCAGTTCGGTGGCCTCACGCACCTTGTCGACGTCCGCACCGGACCCGGACTCGCCGGTCGAGTAGGACAGCAGTGCCACTCGCGGCTCGATGCCGAACTGCGAGGCCGTCGCGGCCGAGGAGATCGCGATGTCGGCGAGTTGCTCGGCGGACGGGTCGGGGACGATGGCGCAGTCACCGTACGCGAGAACACGATCGGCGAGGCACATGAAGAACACGCTCGACACCGTCGAGACGCCTTCGGTGGTCTTGACGATCTCGAACGCCGGCCGGATGGTGTGGGCCGTCGTGTGCGCCGCCCCGGACACCATGCCGTCGACCATCCCGGCGTGCACCATCAGCGTGCCGAAGTAGGACACATCGGTGACCACCTGGTGTGCGCGGTCGAGGTTGACGCCCTTGTGGGAACGCAGGTCGGCGTAGGTCTGGGCGAACTGCTCACGATGCTCCGAGGTCTGCGGGTCGATGACCTGCGCGTCGGACAGGTCGATACCGAGTTCCTGTGCGCGCGAGTGCACGTCGTCGACGTTGCCGAGCAGCGTGAGGTCGGCGACACCGCGACGCAGCAGACGTCCCGACGCGCGCAGGATGCGGTCGTCGGTGCCCTCGGGCAGCACGATCCGCTTGCGGTCGGACTTGGCCCGGGCGACGAGCTGGTACTCGAACATCTGCGGGGTGACGACCGTCGGCGCCGAGAGCCGCAACTTGTCGAGGAGGCTGTCGGAGTCGACGTGGTTCTCCATCAGGGTGAGGGCCGCGTCGATCTTGCGAACCGACTCGACCCCGACGCGTCCGCGCGCGAGCGCCGCGGTGCGCGCGGTCTCGTAGGTGCCCTGCTCGCAGGTGATGATCGGCAGCGCCGGGCGCAGGCCCTGCACCAGCGACTCGATCATCGGGTGGGGCATGATCCCGCCGTTGAGGATGATCCCCGACAGCTTCGGGAAGCCCTGTGCGGCATTGGCCGTCACCAGGGCCAGCAGCACGTCGGACCGATCGGCGGGTGCGATGACGGCGACGCCGTCGGTGAGCCGCTCCAGGATGTGCTCGGCGGTCATCCCGCCCACCATCACGCTGAGCGCCTCCCGGTCGAGCAGTTCGGGATCACCGCTGTACAGCTCTCCGCCCAGCGCGGTCTTCAGCTCGGACATCGTCGGCGCCACCAGTACCGGGTCCTCGGGAAGTGCCCACGCGGGCAGGCCGGTGGCCTCGAGCCGTTCGCGAATGGTGTCGACGTCGTCGGGCTCGCAGCGGTTGGCGATGAGCGCGACGGCCTGGGCGTGTTCCCCTCGGATCTCGGCGAGACAGACCTCGGCGAGCGACACCACCTCGTCGGGCGAGCGGTCGGCCGCCTTGAGCGCCAGCAGCATCGGGGTGCCGAGGTTGGCGGCGATGCGCGCGTTGAAGCTCAACTCCGACGGGCTCGCCACGTCGGTGAAGTCGGACCCGATGACGAGGATCGAGTCGCACTGCTCCTCGACGGCGTGGAACCGGTCGACGATCTCGGCCAGCGTCGCCTCGGGATCGGCGTGGACCTGTTCGTAGGTGACGCCGATGCAGTCGTCGTAGGAGAGGTCGACCGAGTCGTGTTCCATGAGCAACTCGAGGATGTAGTCCCGCTCGCCCGACGCCGCGCGGGAGATCGGGCGGAACACGCCGACCCGGCCGCCGGTGGCCGCGAGCAGGTGCAACGTCCCCAACGCGATGGTCGACTTGCCGGTGTCCCCCTCGGGGGACGCGATGTAGATGCTGCTCGACGTGCCGGGGGGTCCCGCGGGACTGTCTGCGCCCATGGCCCACAGCCTAGGGCGTGACCGGATCGGTACGCGCCCTCCACCGAATCGGTCGTTCGTACTCTCGACCGGCAGGGCCACCGCGGTCTTCACTGAAACAATGCGACGGTTTGCTACGTCAATGACGACGGTTGCGGTGTCGGTCGGTGTCCTGATCGGCGTCGTCGGGGTGCCGGCCGCGGCCACCCCGGCGGGACGCGTGGTGTCCGTGGTCCCGATGGCCGACGCGCCGGCATTCACCACGATCTCCGCGGTGCGGCGGTACGCCGTCGACCATCCCGACGCCCGGCCCGCCGGGACCAACGATCCCGCGTGCCGACCGTCGACATCCCACCCACGACCCGTCGTGCTGTTGCACGGCACCGACTCGAGCGCCTATGCCGACTTCTCCGGTCTCGCCCCGACCCTCGCGGCTCAGGGGTTCTGCGTCTACGCGATCAACTACGGCGGTGCGGTCGGCGCGACGACCTTCGGCACGCAGGACATCCGGGTCGGGGCGCTCGCGGTCCGGTCGTTCGTCGACCGGGTGCGCGCATGGACCAGAGCCGCCCGCGTCGACATCGTCGGGTACTCCCAGGGCGCGACCGTCGCGAGGTACGTGGTGGACGAGCTCGGCGCGGCGCCCGTCGTCGATCACTGGGTGGGCCTGGCGCCCCCGAGCCACGGCAGCACCTTCTACGGCCTCGGTCTGTTGACGCGCATCCCCGGCGTCCCGCAGTTGGTCTCGCCGAAGCCGGTGAACCCGTCGATGCTGCAGCAGGTGGTGGGATCGGACTTCCTGCGAGAGTTGAACACGCCCACCGAGACCGTCTCCGGGGTGCGCTACCTGACCATCCGCACCGCCGTTGACGAGGTCATCCAGCCGTCGAGCAGCGGCATCCTGCACGGCCCGAATGCTCGAGACGTCGTCATCCAGGAACGGTGCCCCGCCGACATGACCGGCCACTTCCGGATGCCCTACGACGCGGTCGCCCAGAACCTCGTCGTCGAGGACCTCGGTGGTGCAGCGCTTCCCGGCGCGTGCCGCCCCGTCCCCCTCGGCGAGGGAATCGGAGACGTCATCCTCAACGCCCGACGCTGATCTCGACCGTCAGAACGGTGGCGGGTCCGCCTCCTCGGCGCGCTCGACCGCGCGCTGGTGTGCGGCGCGGGCTGTTGCTCGGCGCTGATCGAGTGTTGTTCTCGCCGGGTGTTTTTCCGGTTTCCCGGGTGGTCCGAGGGCGGGGAAGATGTCGAGGGCTGTGTAGGCGTTGCCGAGGAACATGTGGCCGGTGGGGGACTGGAAGAACGCCTCACCGAGTGGTGATTGGTAGTCCCGCCAGGCGCGGTTGAAGGTTTTGGTGCGGTGGTGGAACCGGCACAGGGGTTTCAGGTTCGCCCGGGTGGTCTGGCCGCCGTGGCCGGGGTCGCGGTGGTCGAACGGGTCGGTGTGGTCGAGGTCGACGTTCCAGGCGGGGGCTGAGCAGCCGGGGAAGGTGCAGCAGATCTCCGAGCATCGGATGAGCGTGGCGAGTTTCTTCGAGGGGACGTAGGTCGAGGCTGAGGCGGCGGCTCGTGCGGGGTCGTCGCGGCGCAGGAATTCGCGGTGGGCGTCGGCGAGCAGGGCGCGCATGGTGTCGGCGTCGATGATCCCGCGCCCGTCGAGGTAGCCGGGGTGATCATCCAATCCGAGCAGGGTCGACAGGTTGACCACGATGTGGAACACCGGCCGCACCGGACCCACCGGCGGGGCGATCGGCTGCGGTGCGGGCGGCTCGGCTGCCGCCGGCGATGGCGTGTCTCCGGCCGGTGTTGACGCAGGCGCATCGTCCGGTGTGTCTGCGTGGTCGAGGTCGACCATCGCGTCGACATCCACATCGACGGGCGTAGCGGCATCGGGGTCGACGGTTGTGGTGCAGGTGTCGCAGCCGCAGATGAGGTGGTCGTGTCCGGCGGCGAGGGCGATGAGCGCGTCGGCGCGGCGTTGCGCGCGGGTGCGGGGGTCACCGGTGTGGACCGAGCCTGCCATCGCGGTCAGGCGGGCGTCGATCGCGGCGGCGTCGACCATCGGCAGCGACGCCGACATCCGCGAGGCGCCGGGCTGGAACCGGTCGGGGCGGATGGTCACGTCGCGGTCGGCGGCGGCGCGTTCCTTGCGCCGGACCAGGGCGTCGGGGTCGACCATCGCCACGATCGCGTCGACCATCGCGACCAGCCGGGCCCGCGACAGCGGTGGCCGCTCGAACAGGGCCTGGGCGATGTGGGTGTCGAGGATCTTCACCAGATCCGGATCGACGACGAGCTTGGTGCGGGCGCAGATGAGCAGGAACCCGGCCAGATCGATCCGCCCCACCGCCAGGGCCTGCCCGGTGAACACCAGCCGGTAGCGGGCGACGTCACCGGCGACGATGATCTCCCGCGCTTTCGCCGCTGGGACGTTGAGGACGGCGCCGATCTCGGCGGTCGCCCGCTCGAGCCCGTCGGGCCCGAACCCCGCCCTGGGGTCCCGCCCGGCGAGATGATCCATCCCCGCAGCCATCAGCTCGTCGACCGAGGATCGTTGCCCGGAGTCGTGTTCGGCGACCGCGACGAGGTGGTCCTCGCACCGCTCGTCGTGGATGAGCGACGCCGCCTGCAGCATCCGGTAGTCGGCCGAGGCGGTGATCGAGCGGCAGTGCGCGAGGATCTCGATCAGCTCAGCGGCGGAGTGCTTCTCGTCCGCGGCCAGCGACGCCACGACACCCGTGGTGTCGAGAGTCCCCGATTCGCTCATGTGTTCGACTATAGGCGGGACCACCGACAAGAACCAGCGTCGGCGACAGGCTGTGGAGAACGGGACCACCCGAGCCGCGAAGGGAAAGGCAACCCGGACACGTTGTGACACAACGCGGGCCCGTCCACGCCCGCACATCGGTCTCTCCCCAGATCCGCAACCGACAGCGCCCCAGCGAGACGAACACCGAGCACGGTGGGCGAGGTGTCTCATCGGGTGCGGCCCCGTGACTGTCAGCTGTCGCCCACCCGCGCCAATCGGTAGTGCAATCGCATGGCGGTCAGGGGCCCGACGGCCAGGCGGTGGTCGGTGCGGACGGTGTACTCCCCGTCGGGGTAGACGACGAACTCCTCCCGCAACGGCGCCCGCGCGGCGAACCACCGACCACGGTGCAGCACCGAGACGTAGGCGCCGTCCTCACCGAACGTCCGCGAGCGGGAGACGAGCCGCAGTGCCCCCTCGGCGGTCACCGACGGCCGCAGGAACACCTGGACCGACCCCAATTCGAGGGGGAAAGCGACCCGGACGTGCGGTTGACCGTCGGCGGCGCCGGGCGGGGTCTGCACGCCGTAGAAGCCGCTGTAGACCGGACTGCCGTCGCTGACGAGCGTGCGGAGCCAGGCTGCGCCGAGGCGACGGTCGTCTGCGTCGATGACCACGCGGACGTCGCTGGTCATGCCGCGACTCACCGACAGGGGTGAGGTCGGGAGGGCTATTTGCCGGACGCGTCGCCCGAAGTACCGGGTGATGAACGCACCGCCGGGCGCGAACAGCGGATTCCATTGGGACCACACGTCCATCGCCCAGGCCGACGTCTGCTCGTAGAAGTCGCGCACCAGGCCGTCGAGGTCGTCGGCGCGGAATCCCGGCCCATTGAGCGCGGACATGTCGTCGAACAGTCCGGCCCGAGGACGATCGGCGACCGTCCCCTGCGACGCGAACGCGTCGAGCCATGCGTCGCCCTGGGAACCGGGTGGGTTGTGCGGGGCCGCGAGCCACCAGTCATGCGGCGACGTCGGGTCGATCGGCCGTCCGACGCCTCGCCAGAACAGTCGGGTGGAGAGGTCGATCCGCGCGCTCATCCCGCGTGCCGTCATGCCGTCGAAGGGTAGAGGCAGCGGGTGCCGGCTGGCATCCTCGATCGGTGACCATCCGCCTCGCCGTCGACCCCGGCCGACGTGGCACGGCTCCGCTGCGAGTGGGCGCACACGCTCGATCGGTCCCTGCCCGACGACCCGGACGCCGACTTCGTCGCGGCGGTGGGCGCGTGGATGGAGGACCCCACACGAACCGTCTGGACGAGCCACGACGCCGACGGAGGGGCCGTCGGGATGGTCGCGCTCACCGCGTACACCCGGATGCCGTCGCCCTCGGACGCTGCAGCCGGGCGGTGGGGGTACCTCGGACACCTCTACGTGCGCGGCTACGCACGAGGTGAGGGGCTGGGTGAGGCATTGGTCCGTCACGTGCTCGCCGTCGCATCC
The DNA here is from genome assembly GCF_947494875.1 of uncultured Williamsia sp. Classification (GTDB taxonomy): domain Bacteria; phylum Actinomycetota; class Actinomycetes; order Mycobacteriales; family Mycobacteriaceae; genus Williamsia_A. The sequence continues at coordinate 127,618 of NZ_CANLWM010000004.1, read as the reverse complement.
GACCGCGGGTACGCGAAGGTCTTCCTGTCCCCCACCGTCGCGTCCATCCCCCTGTACCGACGGTGTGGTTTCACCGACCGCAACGACCTCATGCTCTGGCAACCCTGACGCAGCAACGATTCCGGTGCCGATCCGTGTCGGCGAGCGACACGTACCGGCACCGGAACCGTGTGGTGTTTGTTCAGAACCGACCGCCTCAGGTCAGCGCGTAGACCGTCTGTCCGCCGACCGTGGTCGCGGTGTAGTTCGCCGCGACCCACTGGGCGATCTGCTGGGCGCTCGAGCTGCCGCCACCAGGGCCGCCTCCTGATTCGCTGCCGATGTAGTAGGCGATCTTGCCGTCCTTCACGTACTGGATGAATTGCGCGAGAGTCGGGGTGGGATCACCACTCCAACCGCCGATGGCCATCACCGATGTGCCGCTCGCGATCTCTAGTTCCGCCGCCGACTGCGAACCGTTCGTGGCCGCGGACCATGTGGTGGTCGTGGACTTCAGCATCGCATTGAGCTGCGAGGACGTTTCTCCGCCCATCCCCATGCCGCCACCGCGGCTCGCGGCCGACTGCGTGGGAGCAGAGCCCTGCCGTGCCGACGAACCCTGCTGTGCCGACGAACCCTGCTGTCCGCCGGCGCCCGCCGGAGGCGTACCGCGCTGGGCAGACCCACCGGACCCACCGGTGCCGCCCGAACCACCCGGGCCACCGCCCATCCCGCCGCCGGGCCCACCCATCCCCGATGCCTCCGACGTGGAGACCGCGGTCGGGATTGATCCCGTGTGCTCGGTGGCCGCAGTGGCGATCCCGAACGCAGCGGTCGCACTGAACCCGGCGAGGGCACCGACGATCGCGGCGGTGGCGACGACCTTCTTCCACTTCAGGACGCCACCGACGACGACGGCGACCACACTGAGGGCGGCGATCGCACCGATCGCCCATCGGGTCCATACCGGCCCGAAGTCGTTGCGGGACAGCAGCACGATGGCCCACACGGCAGCGAGACCGATCATTGCTGCCATGGCGAGTCGACCGTCGAGACGCTCCCGGAGTCGCCACGCGAATGCTGCGCCGAGCCCTACCAGCGCGCCGATCGCCGGGGCCAGAGCCACCGAGTAGTAAGGGTGCATCGTGCCGCTCATGAAGGCGAAAACCAGGCCGGTGACCAGCAGCCAACCTCCCCACATCACGAGACCGGTCTGCTCCCCGCGGTCGAGCCGTGTGGCCGTTCGCACGACGATGAATTCCGCACCAGGAGGTACCCGCCGAAGACCAGCACGAAGAGGGCGACGGGCAGCAGCCAGGAGATCTCGTTGCCCATCTCGGACCCGAACAGCCGGTCGAGACCGGCGGCACCACCGAAACTGGAACCCGCGGGGGCGCTGCTGGGGCCCATTCCTCCGCCGCCGCCGCCATTGCCGCCGCTGCCACCGAGGATGCGGCCGAGACCGTTGTAGCCCAACACCAGATCCATCACCGTGTTGTTCGTCGACCCACCGATGTACGGCCGCGATCCGGCGGGCCACAGCGCGACGACGAGCACCCACCAGCCGGCCGCGACGACCAGCGACACGGTCGCCATAGCCAGGTGCACCAGGCGACGCACCCACCCGGTGTTCGCCAACAGGAGGTACGCCAGACCGAATGCCGGCAGCATCAGAAGGCCCTGCAGCATCTTCGTGAGGAACGCGAATCCCAGTGCGACGCCCACGAGTGCGAGCCAGCGGCCGGAGCCGGCGGTGACGGCGCGGATCAGGGCGTACCCGGCACCGACCATGAGCAGGACCAGCAGCGCGTCGGGGTTGTTGAACCGGAACATCAGTGCCGCGGCGGGAGTGAACGCCAGGACGGCGCCCGCGATGGTCGCGGCGATCGTGCCGAGTCTCTCGTCGGCGATCGTCCGACGGATCGTCGCGTACAGCAGCGCCACTGCCGCGATACCCATCAGCGCCTGCGGCACCAGCACGGCCCAGCTGTTCATGCCGAAGATGCGCACCGAGAGCCCGGTGACCCACAGCGAGGCGGGCGGCTTGTCGACGGTGATGAAGTTCTGCGCGTCGAGCGATCCGAAGAACCATGCCTTCCAGCTGCTCCCGCCGGCCTGTGCGGCCGCGGCGTAGAAGGTGTTGGCGTATCCGTTCATCGACAGGTTCCACAGGTAGAGCACCGCGGTGACGACGAGCAGGATCGGCAGCGGGGCGCGTGTCAACAGCCGCGATCGGAACGGTCGAGAGGCGTCGAGGGCGGCCCGATGGCGACCACCATCGGGATCCGGCTCGGAGGGCGGGCGCGCCCGGTCGACAAGGGTGGTCATGGATCCTCCGTGGGAGTGGGGACCGGCGCACGCCGGTCGGTACGTCGCACACGATGTCCGTTGTGTCTCGGTTGCGACTGTCCGGAGGCTGGGAGGTGGCTGGGAACGATCGCTGGTAGGAACGGGTCATGATCGGCAACCGGTGGGGAGTGCGGGACTACGAGGTGCGGCGACGCTTCGCGTGCGACTACATCGTCGAGCAGCCGGTCCTTCAGGCGTGGCGAGGCGTGAACGTGTCCGCACCGACGGAGCGCGTGTGGCCCTGGGTCACGCAGATCCGCGTGGCGCCGTACTCCTACGACTGGATCGACAACCTCGGGCGACGCTCGCCCCGAACCCTTCTCGAGCTACCCGAACCTCGTGTGGGCGACCACTTCATCTCCTGCGCCGGACGACCGATGGGACGCATCCTCTCCGTGACACCGGGCGTCGAGCTGACCGGCTCGATCGCCGGCGCAATCATGTCGTATGCTGTTCTGCCCGAACAGGACTCAACCCGCTTGCTGCTCAAGATCGTGATGGCACGCGGCCGTGTGGTCGCGCCGCTGGTGTCCGCCGGCGACCTCGTCATGGCCCGACGACAACTGCTGAACCTGAAGCACCTCGCCGAGAGCTGAGGGTCAGTCCCCGGCGATCGCCGCCTGGTCGCCGACTCCGGTCACCGTGGCCTGCAATGCGGCGACGGTCGAGGCATAGCGCGACGACTTGATCTCGCCCAGCGTGCGACCGCGTGTGTTCTGGTGCGTTCGTCCGTAGGTGATGGCGGCGGCGAGCACCTCATCGGCCGCGACCGCCGCGTCGGCGATCCCGAGATCCCGTGCGAGCTCTCCGCCGTAGCGACGGCCGGTCATGAGCATCTCGTGCGCGGGCCGCACGGGCAGACGATCGGCGACGAGCAGCACACTCCCCGGCGCATAGCTGGCACCGATGGTGATGCCGGGCATGCAGATGTAGCCACGGTCGGCGCGCATGACGATGTGGTCGTGCGCGATGGCGACGAGCGCGCCCCCGCCGAACGCGTGACCCTGCACCGCGGCCGCGGTGGGCATCGGGAAGGTCAGCAGCCGCGCGAGGAGTTCCTGCACGCTCTGCGTGTACGCGTCGACCTGGTCGACGTGTTCGAGAACCCAGGCGGTGTCGAGGCCTGTGGAGAAGAACTTCCCCGCACCGGTGGTGACGAGCGCCGCTGGGCCCTCCGAGGCGAGCACCTCGTCCAGGAGCTCGTTGATCTGCGCCACCTGTGGTGGGCCGAGGACGTTCTCGGTGTCCGACACGCCCTCCTCGTTGAGGTGGAGCACGAACACGGTGTCGTCACGCGTCAGGTGGGGCACGTGTCCGACCCTAGTCGGGCACGCGCACCGGGGGTGGGGTGTCCGCGACAGCGGTCTCCGCCGTCGATGTCCCCGTCTCCCGTGGGCGCCGGCGGCTGATCGCGACACCGCCGAGACAGAGGGCACCGCCGATGAACCCGAACACGGTCGGGACCTCGCCCAGGGTCAGCCACGACAGTCCGATCGCGAGGGCCGGGACCACCAGCGACGTCGCGGCCAGCTTCCCCGCATCGGTCCGGGTGAGGGCATAGGCCCACGTCGTGAAGGCGATGGCCGTCGGACCGATGCCGAGGTACACCACCTCGAGGACCGCCGACGTCGGCGCGTCGGCGATCTCCGCGACGCTCAGCGGAGCGAACGGGACGGTCGCGAGCATCCCGGCGGCGCAGCCGACCCAGGTCGCGGTGACCGAATCCACCGTCCGCAGTGCGGCTTTCTGCATCAGGACACCCGAGGCGTAGAGGACGGCGGTCAGCAGCCCGAGTCCGATACCGAGCATGTCGTTGGACCCACCGCCACTACCCCCGACAGCGATCACCACGACGCCGGTGAACGCGATCGCCATCCCGACGACCAGTGGACGCGGGAAGCCTTCACCGAAGAAGAGGCCGGCGGTGATCGCCACCAGGATCGGCGCGAAGTTCACCAACAGCGACGCCGTGCCCGCGTCCAGGTGGCGTTCGGCCCAGTTGAGCAGCACCGTGTAGGCGCCGAACCACAGGACCCCGTAGCCGAGCACCAACACCAGCGAACGGCCGCGGGGAAGGGGGCGGCGGTGGCGGGACGCGATCAGCAGCAGCGCGACGGTCCCGACGGCGAGCCGCAGGAAGGCCATGCCACCGGGTGAGAAGTGTTCTCCCGCCGAACGGATCACGACGAACGACGACGCCCACAACACCATCGTGACGGCGGCGGCGAGAACGGCGAGGGTGCCCGCATCGGGGCGACGTGTCATGCCACGAGCCTCGCCGACGGGCCTGCGCCCGGGCAAGCGAGTTCCGGACACGAACCGCACAGAGTCCGCCAGATCACCCCGCGCCGACGAACCGCGCGATGCGGTCGGCCATGGCCTGCGGGTCCCAGGCATGGTGGGCACCGGTGACCCGCTCCGACCGACCCTCCTGCGCGGCCGCGGCGATCGCGTCGGCCGCCTCGGGCATCCCGGGGAACGTCTCGGTGCCGACCACCGCCAGCACCGGCACCGTGACCGGCGCCAGGATCTCCGCCATGGGCGCTGCGCTCACCGCGACGAGCGCCCGGCCGTCCGGTCGCAGGCTCTCGACCTGCGCCACCACCGCATCCCAGATACCCGCCTGCTGCGCCATCTCGATGAACTCCGCCGGCATGTCGCGCATGTACTGCCGCTGCGCGCCGTCGTCGTCCCCGGTGTCCAGACGGCGCTCGAACTCGTCGATCCACTCGCGGGTGGACTCGCCGGAGCGCATGAACGGCGCCTCCCACAGGACGAGGCCGGTGACGGGCAGCCCGGCCCGCGCGGCCTCGATGGCGATGGCACAGCCGGAGGAGTGACCGCACAGGACCGCGGTCCCACCTGCCGCGTCGATCATCGCCGCGACGGCGGCCAGCTCCCGCTCCAGCGTGATGACACCGCCGGCGGGACTCTCGTTCCGACCGAGGCGGTCGTAGACGACCGACGCCACGCCACGCTCCGCCAGGAGATCCGCGGTCGCGGTGGTGCCCGGGTCGCCCGCGCGGTGCGGACCGGCCCCGGCGATGAACACGACCGGGCGCGCGCCGGCGCTATGGCGGTCGTAGGCGACGGTGTCACCGAGACGGGTGGTCGCGAAGTCGGTCATGGACGCAACCTATCCCGACGGTCGGACGCGCTCCCGCAGGCCCGCAGCCAGCCCGGCGATGGTGAGACCGTCGAACACACCGCCGACCGTCTGCGCCAGCCGTTTGCGCCGGACGTTGCCGAGTCGCACGCGCAGCAGGACCCGCGTCGAGCCACCGCGATCGCGGAGCACGATCGACCACGTCATCACCAGGCGGCCGCGCACGGAGTGGTAGACGATCGTCGACGGTGCGGCCATCTCCACCACGTCGAAGGTTGCCGACGACCCGCCGTAGTCGGGGATCACATCTCCGATCGCGAGATCCTGCCACCGGGGATCGACCGACCGGGCGGCTCGTCGCGACGCCGGCACGAAGCGTTCTACCGACCGCGGCAGATACCATCCCGCGCGCGCCTTGCCGAGCTGGACGATCCACGGCCACACGACATCCGGCTGTGCGGACAGGGTGAACGCCGTGTCCATCACGACGTCGGCGTCCACCAGCTCGTCCCCGGGACGGGATTCCGTCCGCTCGGCCTCCGTCGCCGGAGCCGACAACCGCCCGCCGAGCACCGGACCTCTCAGACCGTCAGCTTCCGCAGACGCGGCTCGAGGTCCTTCTGGAAGTTGTCGAGGAATCGCTGCTGGTCGTGACCGGGCGCGTGGAAAACGAGGTGGTTGAGCCCCGCGTCGGTGTACTGCTTGACGGCCTCGACCGCCTCGTCGGGGTCGGAGGCGACGATCCAGCGCTTGGCGACCTGCTCGATGGGCAGCTCGTCGGCGAGACGTTCCATCTCCGTCGAGCTGTTCACGCTGTGCTTCTGTTCCTGCGTCAGCGACAGCGGCGCCCAGAACCGCGTGTTCTCCAGCGCCAGTTCGGGATCCGGGTCGTAGGAGATCTTGATCTCGATCATGCGGTCGATATCGTCGACCGAGCGCTCGGCCTTCTCGGCGCCTTCCTTCACAGCCGGGATGAGCTTCTCGGTGTAGAGCTCCATGCCCTTGCCCGACGTGCAGATGAACCCGTCGCCCTGGCGCCCGGCGTACCGCGCGACGACGGGGCCGCCGGCGGCGACGTACACCGGGACCGGCTTGTCGGGGATGTCGTACATGTACGCGCCCTGGGTGGTGTAGTACTCGCCCTCGAAATCGACCTTCTCGCCGGTCCACAGCTCGCGCATCAGGCGGATCGACTCGCGCAGGCGGGCGAACCGCTCCTTGAACTCCGGCCACTCGCCGGTGAAGCCGGTCGCGTACTCGTTGAGCGCCTCGCCGGTGCCCACACCCAGCATGATCCGGTTCGGGTACATGCACGCCATCGACGCGAACGCCTGGGCGATGACGGCGGGGTTGTAGCGGAAGGTCGGAGTCATCACCGAGGTACCGATCTGGACGCGCTTCGTGCGCTCCCCCACCGCGGCCATCCAGGCGAGGGAGAACGGGGCGTGGCCACCCTCGTGGCGCCACGGCTGGAAGTGGTCGCTGACCGCGACGGAATCCATACCGGCGCCCTCGGCCGCGACCGCGATCTCGACGAGCTCACGCGGATCGAACTGCTCCGCCGATGCCTTGTATCCGAGCCTGAGTTCCTGAGCCACTGCTGCACCTCACCTCTTCGACGAACACCGCCTTGTTCACGACAGTCCCACCGTAGTCCGACCTACGGAGCGAGTGATCCGTCGGATGCAGCCACCGGTGGCGCAGCGGCCGGCAGGTCGAGGCGGAACACCGCGCCGGGTGGATCGGTCGCCAGCAGCACCACGTCACCGCCGTGCGACCGGGCCAGACCCCGCGCCACGGCGAGTCCGAGTCCCGACCCGCCGGATCGGCGATCGCGGGAGCCGTCGAGGCGGACCATCCGCTCGAACACGCGGTCGCGATCGGCCGGCGGGATGCCGACGCCCGAGTCGGCGACGACGAGATGCACCCACCCCGGTGACCCGTCGACGGTGATCTGCACCCGCCCGCCCGCCGGCGTCGCCTGACAGGCGTTGTCGACGAGGTTCGCGACGATCTGCGCGACGCGGACGGGGTCGGCGACCGCCGGGGGTGCCGAGCCCTGCACCTCGACTGTCAGCTCGGGGTGCAGCAGCCGAACGCGATCGGCCTGTTCACGGGCGATCGCGCCGATGTCGGTGGGCTGCGGCGACAGGGTGATCCCGCTGTCGATCCGGGCCATCTCGAGCATGTCGTCGACGAGTCGACCGGCCCGTCGGGTCTCCTGGATCAGCAGCAGCGTGAGGCGTTCCCGCTCCTCGACGGGGGTGTCGCGGTCGGCCTGGAGCAGTGTCTCCGCGACCGCCTGCACACCGGTGATCGGGGTGCGCAGTTCGTGGGCGGCGTCGGCGACGAACTGCCGGACCGACTGCTGCGCACCGCGTTCGCGCGCCTCCGCACCCTCCAACGAGTCGAGCATGTCGTCGAAGGCCTCCGCGGTCCGGCCCAGTTCGGTCCGCGGGTCGCGCGGACTCAGTCGCTCGCCGCGGTGACCCCGCGCGATCGACCGCGCCAGCGATGTCATCGCGTCGAGCGGGGCGAGCGCGAACCGCATGCCGACCCAGAGGAGTCCGACGGTGACGAGCAGCGCAGCGGCGGCGGCGATCACCATCCCCCACAGCAGCCGGGTCTGGACGCCGTCGAGGAGGCGGCTGTCGACCGCCAGGACCAGCCGTGCGCCCTGCGCCCAGGCCCGCGTCGACCGCAGTTCGATCACCCGGCGTGCGGCGGAGTCGTCGTCGGGCAGCCGGGACCCGTAGATGCGTCCGTCGGCGAGGATCACCTGCGCCCGCACCGACCGGTTGTCGACCCGCGAGAGCAGTGCCTGCGGTGTCGCGGCGGTCCGCGCGATCTGGCGGGCGTAGGACGCGCGGTCGGTGAGCAGCCCGTCGACGGCCCGATCGGACGCGGTGGTGAAGAGCGTGACCCCGATGACGACCATCGCGACGAGCACCACCGCGAGGACGATCGCGGCCAGCGCCGTGACGCGCACACGCAGCGAACCGCCGGACCTCATCCGGGCTCGCCGCCGGCGGTGTCGGCGCTGTCGAGGCGGTAGCCCAGGCCGCGTTCGGTGTGCAGCAGACGCGGCCCGTGCGCCTCGAGTTTGCGCCGCAGGGTGCTGATGTTGACCTCGACGAGATTCGGGTCGTAGTGCTCGTAGCCCCAGACCGCCGTCAGGATCTGCGTCTTCGTCACCACCCTCCCGCGCCGCCCGGCGAGGAACACCAGCACGCGGAACTCGGTGGCGGTCAGCGAGATCGGCGTCCCACCACGCCGTACGGATGCCGCCTCCGGGTCGATGACGAGGTCGTCGACGAGGATCGTCGACGCCACGCGTCCGCGGCGTCGCAACACCGCGCTCACGCGCGCGACGAGTTCGGCCATCTCGAACGGCTTCGAGACGTAGTCGTCGGCACCCTCGGTCAGCCCGTGCAGCCGGTCGGCGACGGCGTCGCGCGCGGTGACCATGAGGATCCCCGCGTCACTGCGGCGGCGCACCACCTCCAGCAACGCGAACCCGTCGGAGCCCGGCAGCATCACGTCGAGCAGGACGGCGTCGGGGCGGAACTCGCGCAGGTCGTGTTCGAGTCGCGCACCGTCGGCGCGGGCGAGCACGGTGTGACCCGCGTCGACCATCGCTGTCTCGATGGCCACCCGGATGGGGGTCGAGTCCTCGACCACCAGGATCCGGGCACCGCCGGCACGCAGCACCCGGGCGCCGCCCGGGTCACCTGCGCGGGCCTGGTTCACGGACGCCGATTCTGCCAGCGGTCGGCCGTCCGCGGCTCAGCTCGGTGCCGCGGCCGACGGCGCAGCGCTGCTCGGCGCGCTGCGGGCGACCCGCTTCACGACCCGAGTGGCCTCGACCGTCGTCCCGGACCGCTTGCCCGTCGCGACGATCCGGTCGCCGACGGCGAAGTCCGACGCCTGCGCGGGGGCCTTCGCGGTCCCGAACGTCGTGTCGGACCCGACCATCACGGTGAAGGGGTCGCCCTGCGTGGTCTGGATGGTCCACGTCGACCCGTTGATGGCCGTGATGGTGCCCGCGACGCCGCGCGCCTTGCGGGCGTGCTCACCCTGCTGCGAATGCGTGCCGTCCGGTGCTTGGGTCTCGGCGACCGTGGTGGCGCGCACCGGCTGGTCGTTGTCGGTCGACGCCCAGCCGATCAGCCCGCCGACCACACCGCCGACGATCAGCGCGGCGGCGCCGGTCGCGGCCAGCGTGCGACGCGAGACCAGACCGTGTCGCGCCGGGGGGTTCGGCGGGGGCCCGCCCATCGGGCCGTCCTGGGGCGGCGGGCCCTGCGGCGGGAACGGGGGCGGTGGACCCGCCGGCGACGCGTAGGGGCGGGTGTCGTCGCTCGGCGCCTCATAGGGGGCGCGGTCGTCGGGGTGCTGCGGGTCATGCGGTTCGGTCATGGACGCCACGCTAGGAACGTCGGCGGCCTCGCGGCTGAAGACCGACTGAGAGTGCGGAATGCCTGGTCACGGCAGCCTGAAGGACTTCTGAGGATCGTGACGCGGGTCTGGAGACGGGCGACGGCTGCTCGCACACTCGACTGCGTGATCCCCTCCTCGGACTGGACAGCCGCCGCACGGGTGGTCCGTCGGCTCGGTTTCGGTGCGACAGGTGCCGAGGTCGACGCGGCGGTCGCCCGGGGCATCACGGCCCATGTCACCGACGCCCTCGGACCCGGCATCGATCCCGGCGTGGCCGCGACTCCCCCACCGACGTTCGCGCGCGTGCCGGCGACGGCCGACATGACCACCGCGCAGAAGAAGGCCCGCAACGCCGAGATCCGCGCCCAGGACCAGGCGGCGACCACCTGGTGGCTGAAGCGGATGGTCCTCGCCCAGCGCCCCGCCGGCGAGAAGCTGACGTTCCTGTGGCACAACCACTTCTCCACCTCGAACGACAAGGTGCACGACGCCGCCGCGATGGTCGCGCAGAACGAGAAACTGCGGTCGATGGGGTTGGGCACCTTCCGGCCGCTCGCGTACGCGATGCTCACCGACGCCGCCATGCTGAGGTGGCTGGACGGCGGACAGAACGTCGCCGGCTCACCCAACGAGAACCTGGCGCGCGAGTTCATGGAGCTGTTCGCCCTGGGCCACGGCAACGGGTACACCGAGACCGACGTCCGCGAGGGTGCCCGCGCGCTCACCGGATGGCGGGTCACCGCCGACCGCACGCCCCAGGTGATCCGTCGACGCCACGACGCCGGCTCCAAGACCGTTCTCGGCGTGACCGGCGACCTCGACGCGTCGTCGTTCTGCGACGCCGTCCTCGACCACCCCGGATCGTCGGGATACGTCGCGACCCGGTGGTGGCAGCAACTCGCCTCCGCCGCAGCGCCGTCGAGCGCGACGCTGAACCGTCTGACCGACGCATACGGCTCGCGGCGCGACCTGCGTGCCCTGATCACCGCGATCGTCACCGACCCCGAGTTCGGGCGCGGTTCCATCGTGAACTCACCCGTGGAGTGGGTGGTCGGCGCCCATCGTGCACTGGCACCGGACCCGTCCGCCGCCGATCTGACCACCATGTCCACGACGCTGAAGAATCTGGGCCAGTTGCCCTTCCACCCGCCGAGCGTCGGCGGGTGGCCCGCGGGCCGCGCGTGGTTGTCGACGGCGGGAACCGAGACCCGGTGGACCACAGCGATGCGTCTGGCCGCCAAGCCCCAAGTGACCACGATCCACGACGCCTCGCCCGCCGATCGCATCGATGCCGCAGCGCACCTCCTCGGGGTCGGGCAGTTCTCCGACCGCACCGCCCGCGTGCTGTCGCAGCACCGGGACGACCCCGTCACGCTCACGGCGGCTGCACTCAACAGTCCCGAATACCTCACCGTCTGAACCCGTTCCGCCTGCATCGGAGTCACACATGAAGACGCCCACCGTCGATCGTCGCCGGTTCCTCCTCGGGTCCGGGGTGCTCGCAGCGCTCGGCGTCGTCGGTGGCGTCACCACCGTCACGTGGGAGGAGCTCACCTCCGCGGCGTCGGACCGGCCGCGCGTGGTCGGCGACGGCGTGGTCGTCGTGGTCACGATGTACGGCGGCAACGACGGCATCAACACCGTGATCCCATACGCGGACAACGCCTACCACGACAACCGTCCCGAACTCGCCTATGCGCCACAGGACGTCCTGCACCTCGACGACCGGCTCGGCCTGAACCCGGCGATGACCGGACTGGCGAAGCAGTGGACGAACGGGTCACTCGCGGTGATCCGCGGCGTCGGCTACCCCGAGCCCGACCACAGCCACTTCCGCTCGATGGACATCTGGCAGACCGCCCAGCCGCAGTCGGCGGTGCACACCGGGTGGATCGGTCGCTGGCTGGACGCGACCGGCGACGACCCGTTGCGGGCGGTGTGCGTCGGACCCGTGTTGCCGATGCTGGCGATCGGGGAGACGACGACGGCCGCCGCACTGAACACCTCGGGCCGCGGACTGACGACCTCCGCGGTCACCGCACTCACCGAACTCGGGGCAGACCGGACCGGGGACAGTCCCGCGGAGTCGATGGTCTGTTCGTCCTACCGCGCCGAGAAGACGATGACGTCGACGTTCGGTCCCCTGCTGTCCGGCGCGCAGAAGCACCACACATCGGGCGCGAAGGGGAAGGGCGGCTCGTCCCTCTCCGACCAGCTCGCGACCGTCGCGGCGTGCGTGAAGGCCGGTGTGCCGACGAAGGTCTACTCGGTGAGCATCAGCGGCTTCGACACCCACGCCGACGAACGGGAGACGCAACAGCGTCTGCTCGGCCAACTCGACTCGGCACTGTCGGGCTTCCTGACGGAGATGGCCGCCGACCCGCGGGGCCGCGACGTCGTGGTGATGGCTTACTCCGAGTTTGGTCGTCGGGTGAAGGCGAACGCCTCCGAGGGCACCGACCACGGCACGGCCGGGCCGGTGCTGGTCGCCGGCGCGCCCGTCCGCGGCGGCTTCTACGGAGACGAGCCCAGCCTGACCGATCTCGACGACGGCGACCTGAAGGTCACCACGGACTTCCGCGACGTCTACGCCGAGCTCATCGAGCGTGGACTCGGTGGCGATCCCACACCGGCTGTCGGTCCCGGGCGCAGGCCCATCGGCTTCCTCTGAGCGGCTACTCCCCGACGTTGTCGGACAGCGTCGTGAGTCTGTCGATCTCCTCGTCGCCGAGTCGCAGCGTGGTCGCCGCCAGCAGGCTGGGGAGCTGATCGAGGCGACTGACGCTGGCGATCGGCGCGACGATCCCGGGTCGGGTCAGCAACCACGCCAGCGCGACGGTCGCGATGGTCGTGTCGTGGGCGGTCGCGATCTCGTCGAGCGCGGACACCACCTCGAGTCCGGCATCGGTGAAGTAGCCCTGGGTGAGCTGCTCGCGCGGGGTGTCGGCGAGATCCTCTCTCGTCCGGTACTTGCCGGTGAGGAATCCCGACGCCAACGCGAAGTACGGGAACACGCCGAGATCGTGCTTCAGGGCCAGATCACGCAGGGCCGGCTCGTAGGAACGACGGTGCACGAGGTTGTAGTGCGGCTGGAGTGCGATCGGAGGAGCGAAGCCCTCGCGGTCGGCGATGGCCACCCACTCCTCGATGCGCTCCGGGGAGAAGTTCGAGATGCCGACGTACCGGACCTTGCCCGACCGGATCAGTTCGTCGAACGCCGCGAGCGAGTCGACGAGTGGGGTGTCGTCGTCGGGACGGTCGTAGTGCGCGTAATAGAGATCGATGTGATCGGTCTGCAGACGCTGCAGCGACGAATCCGCCGCGGCACGGATGGTGTCCGGGGCGAGCCCGAGGAAGTCCGGGTGCTGGCTGACCTTGGTCGCGATGACGACGTCGTCGCGATCGCCCCGCGCCGTCAACCACGAGCCGATCACCGACTCGGACTCACCGCCGTGGTTGCCCGGGGCGAACGCGGAGTACGAGTCGGCGGTGTCGATCGCGTTGCCGCCGGCCTCCACGAACGCGTCGAGGACCGCGTGCGACTCCTTCTCGTCGCTCGTCCATCCGAAGGTGTTCGCACCGAGCATCAGTGGATGGACATCGAGGTCTGACCTGCCGATCGTTGCCATGGCTACACAGAACGCCCCGTCCGACGGTGCCATTCCCGTCGCGATCGGCCCGCAGACGCCGCGTGTTCACCCGTCGCGAACACCGATCCCCGCGAATGACTTCAAGTCCACTTGAACGCTTACTGTCGAGCCCATGACCATGGAATCGGTCGCCTACAACACGATGTATCGCGGCCTGTCGGCGAGCCGGAGGCCGTCGAAGCTGCCCAAGGGCACGCGACGGTCGACGGTGCGGCGGATCGCCGCCTTCGCCCGCCCCCACCGCCGCATGATCGCGGTCTTCCTCGCTCTGTCCGTCGTGACGGCGGTGCTGACGGTGGTGACGCCGATCCTCGCGGGGCGGGTCGTCAACCAGATCACCGGACACGGGTCCACCGAGACGATCATGTGGCTCGCGCTCGTCATCGCCGTGGTCGCACTCGCCGAGGCCGGTGTCGGTCTCATCGTGCGGTGGCTGTCCGCGTCGATCGGTGAGGGGCTGATCCTCGACCTCCGGCGCACCGTCTACGACCACGTGCAGCGCATGCCGATCGCGTTCTTCACCCGCACCCGGACCGGCGCCCTGGTGAGCCGCCTCAACAACGACGTCATCGGCGCGCAGCGCGCCTTCTCCGACACCCTCTCGGGCGTCGTGTCGAACATCGTGACCCTGGCGCTGACCCTCACCACGATGCTGCTCATCTCCTGGCAGATCACGCTGTTGGCGCTCGTGCTGCTGCCGGTGTTCGTCATCCCCGCGCGACTGATGGGGCGCCGGATGGCGGCGCTCTCGCGGCAGGCGGCCGAGTACAACGCGCAGATGTCCACGCAGATGACCGAACGCTTCTCGGCGCCCGGCGCGACGCTGGTGAAGCTCTACGGCCGGCCCGACGAGGAGTCGCGGCGCTTCTCCGACCGCGCCGCCCAGGTCCGCGACGTCGGTGTCGCGCGCGCGATGTCGCAGTCGTACTTCGTCACCGCGCTCACGCTGGTCTCGGCGCTCGCCCTGGCCCTCGTCTACGGGCTCGGCGGTGTGCTCGCCGTCGACGGCCATCTCAACGCGGGTGCGGTCGTCTCCCTCGCGTTGCTGCTGACGCGCATGTACGCCCCGCTCACCGCGCTGGCCAACGCCCGCGTCGAGATCATGAGTGCTCTGGTCAGTTTCGAGCGCGTCTTCGAGGTCACCGACCTGGTCCCCCTCATCGACGACAAGCCCGACGCCGTCCCCGTCCCGCAGGGCCCGCTGTCGATGCGGTTCTCCGACGTGCGGTTCGCCTACCCGTCGGCGGACAAGGTGTCGTTGGCGTCGCTGGAGGAGGTCGCCGCGCTCGACACCCGCGGCGGCGTCGATGTCCTGCACGACATCTCGTTCGAGGTGCCCGCCGGCGAGATGGTCGCTCTCGTCGGCAGTTCCGGCGCCGGCAAGTCGACCATCGCGCAGCTGGCGACGCGCCTCTACGACGTCGACGCCGGTGCCGTACGGGTCAACGACCTCGACGTGCGGGACGTGACGTCGCAGTCGCTGCACCGGGCCGTCGGTCTCGTCACGCAGGACGGTCATCTGTTCCACGACTCCGTCCGGGACAACCTGCTGCTGTCGAATCCCGGCGCCTCCGAGGAGGAGATCTGGGCGGCGCTGCGTCGCGCCCGGCTCGACGAGCTGATCGCCTCGCTGCCCGACGGTCTCGACACCGTCGTCGGCGAGCGCGGCTACCGACTGTCCGGCGGGGAGCGTCAGCGACTCACCATCGCGCGGCTGCTCCTCGCGGCACCGTCGGTGGTGATCCTCGACGAGGCGACCGCGCACCTGGACTCGACGTCGGAGGCCGCCGTGCAGGAGGCGCTCGCCGAGGCGCTGGTGGGACGGACGTCGATCGTCATCGCCCACCGCCTGTCGACCGTCCGTGCGGCCCACCAGATCCTGGTGCTCGAGGCCGGTCGGATCGTCGAACGCGGCACGCACCTGTCCTTGCTCGCCCAGAACGGCCGCTACGCCGAGCTGTACCGCACGCAGTTCGCCGACGACCCCGAAGCACCGTCTGTCACCGCCGCGAACGTGTGAGCACCCACCGGTCCGGGTCCGGGTAGTCGGACACCCGGTCGATCCATCCGTTGGGCACCAGGAACCGCTCGTTGGGCAGTTGGAACCGTTCGTTGGGCGGTCAGGACGCCGGCGAAGTCCCGGCCGCCCAACCGATTGTTCCTGCCGCCCAACAGACGGTTCCTGGTGCCCAACCAACTGCTCCTGCCGCCCGACAAACGGGTCGGCGAGGTGGGGGCCGACGCGTCAGACCGTCAGCGCGGGTTGGTCAGCAGCAGTTCGACGTTGTGGTCGGTGGCACCGCCGAGCCGCTTGGCCTCGTATCCGATGTCGTTGTAGGAGAACTCGCGGTACATCGACGCCAGGCCGGTGATCGAGTGGTCGGCGTAGTCGACCGAGTAGGGCGCAGCCGACTCGATCAGGGTGCAGAACAGCGACAGTGTCCCGTCCTTGTTGTCGCAGACCTCGAGGATCCGCGCGTTCTGCGGGAAATCGATGTGGGACGCGGTGTTGATCTCCCAGAAGCTCTGCGCGGGAGTCGGTCCGACGTGCGGGGTGATCCTGTTCTCGTGGGTGTGCCCGTTGACCCACGCCACCACGTTCGGGAACCGGTGGAAGAAGTCGACGAGCTGCTTGCCCGTCCGACGCGGCTCGAGGGGGCGCTCGGGGTCGGGGATCGGCAGCTCCATGGTGTCGCTGGTGTGGTGACTGAACGCGACGAACAGCGTGTCGCGGTTGCGGGTGATCAGCCGCTCCATCCAGTCGAGCTGGCCCTGCCCGATCGATCCGTCGGTGAACCCGGCGTGGTTCGTCGTGTCCATCGACAGCCCGACGACACCGGGGGCGATCTCGAACGAGTAGTAGGTGATCCCCGATTGCGGTGCGTCGGCGGCGAATCCGTGCCCGACCGGTCCCGGACCGGTGTACCGGGGGCGGAAGTGCTCGGCCATGTACTGCCGCGGCGTGAACGGTGCGCGCCGCGCGTCAGGCGTCACCTTCCGGATCGGTCCCGACGCGACCTGCGCGGCGAACACCTTGCCGGCGGCGTAGGGATCGGTACCGAACACGCGTGCCATCGCGTCGATCTGACGACGGTCCTGCGGCAGGTCGATCTTGATGTCGCCGGTGTAGAGCGCGTCGATGAACGCGATCCCGCTGGGCAGCGTGCCCTCGACGCTGTCGTCGTGGTTGCCGAACACGCTGTACCAGCGCGTGTTCAGGCCCGGGCTCTGGATCGGGGTGATCGACGACGAGAGCAGACCGGGGACCTGCGGGAAGCCCTTCTGCTTGTAGATGTCGTTCACCGTGGTCTCCGGCTGCCAGTACAGCGTCGACCCCCACACCTGCACGCCCTCGTACCGGTTCAGGTCACCCGTCGACGGCTGGAAACGGCCGCCGGAGAACACGGTGAGGAACCAGTCGAGCTCGGCGAACTCGTGGTTGTCGGTGTTGTCACCGGTGGAGACGACGGCATCGAACCGGCGCCCGGTGAACGGGGACGATCCGAGAGCGTTGATGCGCTCGACGAGGGTGATCGCCCCGTGCGGGCCGAGTTTCTCGTGCGGACGGAACGCCGACCCGTTCTGCAGGTGGATGAACTCCGCGCGCACCGGACTCTCCGCGTCGACGATGTGGACGTCGGTGGTCTGCACGACGGACGCGAGGCCCACGCGACGGTCGTCGCGACCCGCCTTCGGGGCCGCGAGCTCCGACCGCACGATGAGCGGCCATCCCGCCCCGGCGACGAGCTTGCGGTACTGCTTCGGCCCGGTCGCAGCGGGCACACCGACGACGTCGAGCGTGGTGCCCGCGATCGACGCCGCCCGTGACACCGCGGGTTCGGCCCACGCGAAGGGCGACAGCTTCGCCCCGAGGTACGCCGCCGCGGCGCCCACGCCGGTGGCCTTGACGAATGTGCGGCGGTCGAACGCCCTGCGCCTGCGGTCCATCTCGTCCCTCTCGTCGTGGGCACAGCCCCGGTGCGCCCCCGTGGATCCTGCCCCATCTCAGCGCGTGTCGGGAGCGTTCAGCCGACGCGCAGGCCGTCGAGCAGGACTCCCACCATGCGGCGCGCGTCGTAGCGGTCGTCGGTCCCCGCGCCGATGCACAGGTTGCCGACGCCGCGCATCACCGCGATCGCACCGACGTCGTCGCGGATCTGGCCCGCAGTGGTCCCCGCCTGCATGATCTGCGCGCACACCGGCACCAGGCGGTCGAGGAACCAGGTGTGCAGGCCCTCGAACGCCGCGTCGTCCGATCGCATCGCCTCGGCGAGTCCGTGCTTGGTCACGAGGAAGTCGACGAACTGGTCGATCCAGGCGGACAACGCCTCGTGAGGCGTGTCGGCGGCGTCGAGCAGTCGCGGCCCGGCCTCCGCCAGCGCCTCCACCTGGTGGCGGTAGACCGCGACGACGAGGTCGGCCCGTGTCGGGAAGTGGCGGTAGATGGTCCCGACGCCCACGCCGGCCCGGGCGGCGACGTCCCGGACGGGCACACCCACGCCGGACTCGACGAACGCGGTGGCCGCGGCGTCGACCAGCGCGTCCGCGTTGCGACGCGCGTCGGCCCGCTTCCGCGGCGGCGGGGCGCTGGTCATGGCGGCCTCCTCACTGCCACTTGGCAAACGGAACAGCGTTCCGTATCGTCTCGGATGTGAGCGGAACAGCGTTCCGCTTCGTTGTCAGGATGCCAGACCGACCGTCGACGCATCCACTCGCACCACGGAGAAGAGACCACCATGCAGTACCGCACCCTCGGACGCACCGGCGTCACCGTCAGCGCCCTCTCGCTCGGCGCCATGAACTTCGGCGCCATGGGGCGCACCACGCAGGACGAGGCCACCGCCATCGTCGACGCCGCGCTCGAGGCCGGCATCAACGTCATCGACACCGCCGACATGTACAGCGAGGGCGAGTCGGAGGAGATGGTCGGGCGCGCGATCGCCGGCCGCCGCGACGACATCGTGCTCGCGACCAAGGTGTTCAACCCGATGGGGGACGAGCGCAACCACCGAGGAAGCTCCCGCCGGTGGATCACCACCGAGCTCGAGAACAGCCTCCGCCGCCTCGACGTGGACCACGTCGACCTGTACCAGATCCACCGCGACGATCCGACGACCGGCGACGACGAGACGCTGTCCGTGCTCACCGATCTGCAGCGGGCCGGGAAGATCCGCTACTTCGGCTCGTCGACCTATCCGGCGCACCGCATCGTGCAGGCGCAGTGGGCCGCCCGCGAGAACCACCTGGGCCGCTTCGTCACCGAGCAGCCGCCCTACTCGATCCTGCAGCGGGGCATCGAGTCCCACGTCCTGCCGGTCACCCAGGAGTACGGGATGGGCGTGCTGGTGTGGAGTCCGCTGGCCGGCGGCTTCCTGTCCGGTGCCATCCGCGCCGGACAGGAGATCACCACCCGCCGTTCGTCCCTGCTCCCGGCGCGCTTCGCCGGCGACTCCCCGACCACCGTCGCCAAGATCGACGCAGTCGAGAAGCTGATCACCGTCGCGGACGAGGCGGGCCTGTCGCTCATCCAGCTCGCGCTGGGGTTCGTGACCGCGCACCCGGGCGTGACCAGCGCGATCATCGGCCCCCGCACGCTCGACCATCTCCGGTCACAGGTAGCGGCCGCGGACACCGTGCTGCCGTCGGATGTCCTCGACGCGATCGACGAGATCGTCGCGCCCGGTGTCGACCTGGCCCCCGACGAGAAGTTCGACACCCCGCCGTCCCTGCTCGACTCGTCCCTGCGGAGGCGGTGACATGGTCTCCTTCGGCGTCATGACGGCACCGCAGAACGTCGGATACGCCGACCTCGTGCGGGTGTGGCAGGAGGCGGACGGGCTGGCCGAGATCGAGCACGCCTGGCTGTTCGACCACCTCATGCCGATCGGGGGCGACCTCGACGGTCCGATCCTCGAGGGGTGGACGCTGCTGGCCGCGCTCGCCGCGCAGACGCGGCGTCTCCGGCTCGGACTGTTGGTGACCAGCAACCGGATCCGACCACCCGCGCTGCTCGCGAAGATCGCGACGACGGTCGACGTGGTGTCCGACGGCCGGCTCGACTTCGGGATCGGTGTGGGATCGCGCCCGAGCGTCCCGTGGGCGCGCCGCGAGTACGACGCGTTCGGCCTGCCCTACGTCGAGACGGGTGAGGCGATCACCGCGCTCCGCGAAGCCCTCCCCCTCATCCGCCGCATCTGGACCGAGGACGCACCGTTCGACGTCGACGGCGAGGTGGTCCGGGTGGACGGCGCCTTCCAGCGGCCGCGTCCCGTGCAGTCGCCGACGCCGCCGATCATGGTCGGTGGACGGTCGTCGGCGGTGCTGCGGATCGCCGCCGACCACGCCGATCTCTGGAACATCCCCGGCGGCGACCTCGACGACGCGATCGCCCGCAGCCGGCTGCTCGACCGCTACTGCGTCGAGGCCGGCCGCGATCCGGCGGCGGTCACGCGGTCGATCCATCTGGGTGTGTCCTACGACCGGCCGGCCGACACCCGTGACGCCGTCGAGGCGGCGATCGACGCGGGGTTCACCCACGTCGTGCTCGGACTGGGTGCGCCCTGGCCCGACGGGGTCGCGCGGTGGGTGGCCGACGAACTCGTGCGGCCGTTCCGGTGAGACCTCACCGGTCGGCGCGGGCCTCCGACACCAGGGAGGCGGCCTGCGCGAGGCTCAGCCCCTTGTCGGCGCGACGCAGCGTCCGGATCTGGGCGACCTCACCGTGGATCGGTTCGATGACCGCTCTGACCTCCTCGATCGTCCAGTCGCGCGGCTTCGGCGTCGGGCGCAGCCGGACCGCGACGACGCCGAGGTTCGCGACGATGACGACCGCACCGATGACGACCCACCCCCACCGCCGGTCGTCCCACCATCCGACGGTGAGGTAGCCGACGCATCCGATCAGGACCACCGAGCCGATCAGGGTCAGGCTGTTCGCGAAGGTCTTCATCCCCTTCTCCATGGGCAGCAGCCTAGTGCGGGGAGGGGCGCTCTCTGCGCCGGTCCTCCCACCACCCTGCGAACAGCGGATCGGCGAGAGGCAGGTCGCCGACACCCGTCTGACGCGCCGGCCACTCCGCGGGAGCCTGGTCGAGCGGCGACACGTCGTGTGCCACGCCGAACCACAGCCGGTGGCGGCGGTGCAGGAACAGCCAGCGACCGCCCTCGAGGACGTAGCGGTCGTCGTACCGGATGAGTTGCTCGACGAAACCCTCCGCGCTCTGAGCGTGACAGTGCGCCCACACCTGGCCGTGCGCGGTCGTCTCGTCGTCCATCTCGATCAGGTGGTTGGCCACCAGGATCACGGCGAAGACGCTGTCGCGCATGCTGTCGGCCATCAGGCTCCGAGCGCCGTCGGGACCCACACCGTGGTCGCCGAAGCGCGCCTGCGCGGCGAACAGGTCTGCCATCGCGTCGATGTCCCGAGCGTCGAGTGCGGATGCGTAGCGCACCGGCAGCTGCCGGATCTGCTCGCGCGCGAGCAGATCGCGCACGGCCCCCTCGTCGATGTCGGCCATGTCAGCCGCCGGTCACCGCGATGTCCTGGCCGGTGATCGCCGACGACTCGTCGGACGCCAGCCACACGGACACGTCGGCCACCTCGTCGGGCTGCACCAGCCGTCCCATCTTCGTCAGACCCGAGAGGCGGCGGCGCAGTTCTCCTGGGTCGACGTCGTTCTCGCGCGCCGTGCGGGCGATGTAGGTGTCGAACAGTTCACCGGCGACGCTGCCCACCACCAGCGTGTTCACCCGGATGCCCTGCCGCCCCACCTCGAGCGCGAGCGTCTGCGCCAGCGCGGTCAGTGCGAGCTTCGCCGAGGCGTAGTGGGCCTTGTTCGGTTGCACCTGCCGCGACGCCGACGACGAGACGAACTGGACGTTGCCCGACCCCGCCGGGATCATCGCCTGCCGCAACGCCTCTCGTGACAGCACCATGGGAGCGACGAGATCGGTGGTCAGCACGTCGAGCCAGTTCGCGATGGTCGCCTCCGCCACCGGCTGATCGGCCCCGGGGATCGCGGCGTTGTTCACCAGCACATCCAGCCGACCCCACCGTCGCACGGCGTCCGCGATCACCTCGGTGCACTGTGCCTCGTCGGTGATGTCGGCGACGTGGATCGCCGCCTCGGCCCCGTCACCGGCGATCGCCTCCGCGGTGATCGCGAGCTCGTCCGGTCGACGAGCCACCAACATCACGCGAGCGCCACACCGGGCGTACCTCCGGGCCATCACCCGCCCGATACCCCCGCTGGCACCGGTGATCACGACGACGCGGTCGGACAGGTCAGGCATGGTGATCAAGAGTACATCTCGTGTTCTGATGTACCGATGCCCCCGAACCAGCAGGCATCACCGTCGGATCTGCAGGCCCGCGTCGAGCGTCTCGAGGCGCTCGACGAGATCCGCCAGCTCGCCGCGAAGTACGCGGTCGCGCTCGACCAGCGCGATCTGGACGCCGTGGTCGGCCTCTTCGTCGACGACGTCGGCGCCCCCGGGGGCCGTCGGGGACGTGAGGCCCTGCGCGACTGGTACGACGCCGCCATGCGGCGCGACCTCCTGGGGACCGCGCACGGGATCGTCGGGCACGTCATCGACGTCGACGGGCCCGCGGCGTCCGGGATCGTGTACTCGCGCAACGATCTCGAGACGGAATCGACCTGGCTCGTCGAGTTCGTCGCGTACCTCGACTCCTACGAGCGGCGCGACGGCCGATGGTGGTTCCGACGGCGGACCCCGATGTTCTGGTACCGCTCCGACCTCACCGAGCCACCTCTGGGGGAGAACAAGATGCGGTGGCCCGGGGCAGCGTCGTCACCCGGGACCTTCCACGAGATCTCCGCGGCGTGGGCGGAATTCTGGTCCGACGAGGACCGTCACAGCCACCCGGTACCGGCACCACCGCCGGCCGACAGGTGGATCGCCGCACTCCGTCGCGACGCACCGACCCCGCGCGTCGACCCCACCGCCCGCACCGACTGAGTCAGGCGCCGAAGTCGGTACCGCCGTCGATGTTGATCGCCGCACCCGTCATGTAGGCCGCGCGGTCGCTGAGCATGAACGCGATCAACTCCCCCGCCTCGTGGGGGCGACCCGCGCGGTCGAGCGCGACCCGCATGTTCCATGCGGGATTGCTGGACAGATGCGTGTAGATGGCGTCCTCGAGCGGGACGTCGTACTGGTCGGCCCGTGTCTGCCGGATCCCGTCGTTGACCTCGGTGTCGAACAGGCCGGGACAGATCGTGTTGACGCGGATCCCCTCCGGCCCATGGGTCTTCGCCATGATCTTCGAGATCGTGAGCACCGACGCCTTCAGCGCGTTGTACGGCGGGATGAGGATCTTCGGCGCCCGGACCGAGTAGGCCGCGGTCGTGACGATCGCGCCGCCGCCGTTGCGCTGCAGATGGGGGATGACCGCCCGGCACGAGCGAACGGTCGCCATGAGGATGGTCTGGTAGTACCAGTCCCACGAGTCGTCCTCGTGCTCGAGGAACGGACCCTGCTGCTTCATGGGTCCTGCCGTGACCGCGAGGCCACGCAGCGGCCCGATCGCGTCGGCGGCCTCGTCGATCGCACGTCGGACGCCGTCGCCGGGAGCGGACGCGTCGACTCCCACCCCCACCGCGCGGACACCGTGGTCGGCGGTCAGGGCATCTGCTCTCGCCGTCGCACGCTCGGCGTCCCGAGCGAGCAGAGCGACGTCCGCGCCGTTGGCAGCCAGTTCCGTCGCCGCCGCGAAACCCATCCCGGTGGTCCCACCCACCACCACGAACGCCCGACCCGCGATCCCCAGATCCATCCCGCCACCCCAGCAGAATGAACAGTGTGACGTCAAGTGTTCAGGTGACCCGTCCCATCGGGTCGCGGTCGCTCAGCGGAACGCGTCGCGCCCGGTCAGTGCCTTCCCGACGGTGAGCTGGTGCATCTCACTGGTGCCCTCGTAGGTGAGCACCGACTCGAGGTTGTTGATGTGCCGGATGATCGGGTACTCCAGGGTGATCCCGTTGGCGCCGAGGATCGTCCGGCACTCCCGCGCGATCTGGATCGACTCGCGGACGTTGTTCAGCTTGCCGGTGCTGATCTGCTCGGGCCGGATCTCACCGCGGTCCTTGATGCGTCCCAGGTGCACGGCGAGCAGCTGGCCCTTGCCGAGTTCGAGTGCCATGTCGGCGAGCTTGGCCTGGGTGAGCTGGTACGCCGAGAGCGGCTTGTCGAACACCTCGCGGTCGGCGGCGTAGGAGATCGCCGTCTCGAGACAGTCGCGTGCCGCGCCCAGCGACCCGAAGACGATGCCGAAGCGTGCCTCGTTGAGGCAGCTGAGCGGGCCCTTCAGTCCGGTGACGCCCGGCAGCATCGCCGACGCCGGCAGGCGGACGTCCTCGAGCACCAGCTCGGAGGTCACCGAGGCGCGCAGCGACAGCTTGCGCTTGATCTCCGGCGCGCTGAATCCCGGTGTGTCCGTGGGCACGACGAACCCGCGGATCCCGCGGGCACCCTCGTCGAGGTCGGTGCGCGCCCAGATGACGGCGACGTCGGCGACGGACCCGTTGGTGATCCACATCTTCGACCCGTTGAGCACCCAGTCGTCGCCGTCATGCTTGGCGTTGGTGCGCATGCCGCCGGGGTTGGAACCGTAGTCGGCCTCGGTCAGACCGAAGCAGCCGATGGCCTGACCGGCGGACATCTTCGGCAGCCACTCGTCCTTCTGCTCGTCGCTGCCGAACGCGTGGATGGCGAACATCGCCAGCGACCCCTGCACCGAGACGAAGCTGCGCAGGCCGGAGTCGACGGCCTCGAGTTCCTGGCACGCGAGCCCGTACGTCGTCGCCGACATGCCGGCGCAGCCGTAGCCGGTGAGGTGCATGCCGAACAGTCCGAGCTCGCCGAGTTCGCTCGCGAGCTCCCGCACCGGCAGGTGCGCGTTCTCGAACCATTCACCGACGTGCGGTCGGAGCCGTTCGTCACCGAAGCGGCGGACGGTGTCCCGGATCTCCCGCTCGTCGGCGTCCAGGATGTCGTCGAACCCGAACAGGTCACCGATCGTCTGAGCGGACATCAGCGTCACTCCCTCTCGTGGGCAATCTCGATCCACACTAACCCCGGCACAATGGGGAGATGACCGACCGCGAGTCCAAGGTGTGCGAGGTGTGCGGACGCCCGTTCACCAACCGGAAGCGGTGGAACTCCCGCGGACAGTGGGACGAGGTCCGCTACTGCTCGCAGGCCTGCCGCCGCGAGGCCCGCCGTCTGCGACGAAGCGGAGACCGTCCCGCGACCTGATCAGGCCCGCGAGTCAGAAGACCGTGCCGACGTCCTCGGGGATGATCCGGTCGATCGCCCACTCCGCGATCGCCGCGATGGTCATCGACGGGTTGCACGCGGCGGTGTTGCCGGGCATCAGCGCGCCGTCGAGCACATAGAGGCCGCGGTGGCCGTTGACGCGACCCTGCAGGTCGCAGACGACGTCCATCGGAGCGCCTCCGAGCGGGTGCCAGGTCGACGGGTAGGGCTTGAAGGTGTCGAACAGGAACGACGACGGCCCGGCGATCTTCTGCGTCAGCGGGGTGATGCGGGTGTCCTGCAGGACGTGGTCTCCGTCGCGCGGCCAGTGGAGCACCGCCTGGTCCTGCGCGCGGTCCCAGACGAACTTCCCGCGCGCGTCGCTCACGCCGTAGCCGACCATCATCGTGGTCCGCGGATCGGTCCCCAGGGTCGGGATCGACGCCTGGATCACCGTGGCGGCCTTGCGGGGGTCGCCCGACCAGTCGAGGCTGCCGAACACCACCGGACCGCCCTGACCGCGGGTGCCCATCGCGTCGGCGAAGTCGGTCCAGGTGTAGATGCGGTCGCCGTTGCTGCCCCACCCCGTTCCGACGCCCGCGGGCAGGTCCGGGATGGTGTCGTGCGCCTGCGCGCGCATGAGGAGCTTGGTCGTGTTCATCGTCCCCGCGGCCATCACCAGCGCGCGCGTCGTCATCTCGATGGTCTCGAGCGTCTGTCCCGCGGCGGAGATGCGGTTCACCCGCACCGTCCAGCGCCCGTCCTTCGCACGGATGACGTCGGTGACCTCGTGCTGCAGCCGCAGGTCGAGCCGGCCGGTGGCCTCCGCCTGCTTGATGTAGGTGACGTCGACGCTGTGCTTGCCCCCGTTGTTGACGCCGATGGCACCCATCCCGTTGGTGTACGAGCGCTTCATCTCGCCCCGCAGTTCGGCGAGCGCGTAGCTCCAGTCGATGGGCATCGGGATCTTCGACACCGGCAACCCCGCCTTGATGCAGTGGTCCCGGAACACCCGCGGCGCGAGATATTCCGGCGAGTCGATCAGCGCGTCGGGTGCGGTCTCGATCTGGAGCATCTTCGCGACGCGCGGGTAGTAGGTGCGCGCGAGCAGCCCGTAGTCCATGCGGGACGGGAACTGCGTGTAGAAGACCGGCTCGATCGGCTGCAGCGTCATCCCCTGGTACACGAGAGACCCGCCACCGAGGCCGGCCGCGCACAGTGCCGACATGTTCTCGCCCGCAACGGCTTCGATGAGGCCGACATACGGCTCCACCACGAGCGGCCGGCCGAACAGCGTCGGCGCGGAGCGATACCAGAGCATCCGCTTGTCGGGACTCGTCGGCTCGGCGAACGTGTTCGCGTTCGGCCCGGTCGCCCACCGGCGTCCGCGCTCGAGCATCGTGACCGGCACACCGGCCTGGGTCAGACGCAAGGCGGTGACACCACCACCGAACCCGGAGCCGATGACGACGACGCGGTGCTCCTCGCGACGGACCGGGATCCGTCCCGGTCGTGGCGCGGTGGGTTCGGCCGTCGCGGACCCGACGCCCGATCCCACCGCCGCGACGGCGGCGCCTGCCGCGCCGACACCCGCGAGAAATGTCCTGCGTCCGAACGTGTTCACCGTCGACCCCCGTCGTCATCGTGAGCTGTGTCACGGAAAACTAGACAGAGATCGGCGAAAGTGTCAAAAACCTGAGGGTGTGTGCGATTTGATCGCCGGGGTCAACCAGCGGGTGAGGAACCCGGCGACATCGTCGTCGGGACGGTCCGGGTCCTCGAACAGGACGACGAACAAGCCGATCGCCAGTGCCGCGTCGACGATGTCGTCCCAGCTGCGGCCGACGTCGGGATGACGCTCGCGGATGGGCGCCAACATCTCCCCCACCACCGGACGAGCGCGGTGGATCATCCCGTCGTCGAACAGCGGGTTGAGGTCGGACGTCCCCGCGAGGATCGCGAGCACCGCGTGTTCGCGGACGACCCGCCTCGCGGCGATCAGCGTGGCGACGATCTCCTCGACCACGCCGTCCATCGACGCGGCAGCCCCCGTGACCTCGTCGAACACGGTGCGCGTGAGGTCCGCGACGGCGTCGGAGACCAACTGCTCGCGCGAGCCGAAGATGGAGTACACCGTCTGACGTGACACACCGGCCGACGCCGCGACGGCAGCGATCGACGCCGCGCCGAAACCACCCGACTCGATCAGGCGCAACGTCGCATCGATGATCTTCTGACGTGACCGCACCAGGTCATCGTCGCACCGGGACCCGCTCCGAGGTCCGATTCGGCCGACACCGTGTCAGCCCGCGTGACCCCGGGCCTCGCCGAACTCCGTCGCCTTCGACGACCGGACGGCCTCGTCGATGAAGTCGGCGGCCAGCGCGATCGCCTCCAGCGACTCCGGGTGCTTGGCGTTCATCACGGGGAACGCATGGACCTGCCAGCGGAAGCGGTGGCACACGGCGATCCCGCCGGCGGCGTCGATGGTCTCGACCAGCTCGATGATGTCGGCCTCGAGCATCTCGTCGGCCGCGCTGATGATCAACGTCGGCGCGAGGTGCTCGGCGGGGATGTCCGGGATGCGGCGCGCCCCACGCAGCGCGATCGGCCCACGGTCGAACAGCTTCGCGAGCACCGCCATCTTCGACTTGGGCAGATACGCGTCGCTCTTGCTGCTGCGGTCGGGGTTCGACGCGAGGTCGAGGTCGAGCAGCGGCGAGAAGCCGACGAAGGCGTCCGGCGCCGGCAGCCCGTCGGCGACGGCGAGTTCGGACACCTTCGGGGCCAGGAAACCCCCGGCGGAATCGCCGGCGACCACCACGTGGCGGTATCCGCGCTCGATGATCAGCTCGCGATACGCCATGTAGGCGTCGTTCACCGACGTGCCGACGCCCGCGTCGGGCAGCTGGCGGTAGGCGAGGGAGAACACCGGCAGCGACGTGCGCCGGGAGAGACGCGCCGCCACCGAGCGGTGTGTCGCCAGGCCACAGACGATGAACGCCCCGCCGTGCAGGTACAGGATCGCGGTGTCGCTGTCCCGGCGACTCGGCCCCGACGGGACGATGTACTCGGCCGGACACCCGGCGAGCTCGATCTCCTCGCCGACCACGCCCTTCGGCTTCGGCGCGAGCGCGAGCGGCGCGTCGGCGAGGTACAGGAATCTCATCGTCAGGTTCGTGAGCGGGAAGTACTTCAGCAGCGGGCGGATCAG
Organism: uncultured Williamsia sp.; assembly: GCF_947494875.1. Taxonomy (GTDB): domain Bacteria; phylum Actinomycetota; class Actinomycetes; order Mycobacteriales; family Mycobacteriaceae; genus Williamsia_A. The sequence continues at coordinate 99,603 of NZ_CANLWM010000004.1, read as the reverse complement.
CAGGCGGGTGCCGAACCACATCGCGTACGAACCGCGGCTGGGATTGTCATGGGTGATCACCGGCATGGAGTCCTCCTCCGGCGTGTCGCGGTCGACCGGAACGCTCGTCGTTCGCGTCCGGCGCCGTCATCTCGGCGATGTCGGTGCCGTGGCGACCGCATCCTCGCCGGCGGCGCCTGCACCTCTGGACCGCCGGTTCTCACTTCGCAGTGTGCCGCGACGGGCGCCTCGGTACCCAGGTTTTGTGACAAGTCAGGATGTCGCGTCGTCTGGTTGTGCACGTCACCCGAGCGAGTGCGGGTGACACGGATCCGGGGTACGCGCGCCCACGGCGGCGTGTCCGCGGCCGTGGTGGGAAACTTCTCGACGGCGCGCTCCCGCGGGTGCGTCTCGGCCCGAGCAGCGGAAAGGACCCTGGTGGACGTCACCGCCACACCGTCCCATCACCCGGCATCGTCGCAGACCCGTCCGCCCGCACCACCGCAATTCCTGGCCTCCGCGGCCGCTCCGGCGGCGCGGACGCTGATCGACGTCCTGCGGGAGACCGCGGAGCAGCATCCCCAGGCCGCGGCCGTCGACGACGGTGAGGCCGTTCTGAGCTACGCGGAGCTCGTCGAGGCGGTCGAGGAGGGCGCGTCGTGGATGGCGGCGCAGGGGATCACCCGGGGCGACCGCATCGGCATCCGTATGCCCTCGGGGTCGCGGTCGCTGTACCTGTCGATCCTGTCCACGCTCGCCGCGGGCGCCGCCTACGTTCCCGTCGACGTCGACGATCCCGACGACCGCGCTGACCTGGTGTTCGGCGAGGCCGAGGTCGCCGCGGTCGTCGACGCGAACGGACTGCACCGTGCGCAGACGGTCCGCGACCGCACGGTGCCGCCAGACGTCGACGTGTCGTCACTGGCGCCCACACCGTCGGACGACGCCTGGATCATCTTCACCTCGGGATCGACGGGGACGCCGAAAGGGGTTGCGGTCACGCATCGCAACGCGGCGGCGTTCGTCGACGCCGAGGCCCGTCTGTTCCTGCAGAACGAGCCCATCGGGCCCGGTGACCGCGTGCTCGCCGGACTGTCGGTCGCGTTCGACGCGTCGTGTGAGGAGATGTGGCTCGCCTGGCGTCACGGGGCGTGCCTGGTGCCCGCACCCCGATCGCTGGTCCGCAGCGGCATGGACCTCGGACCCTGGCTCGTCGCCCGCGACATCACGGTCGTCTCGACGGTCCCGACGCTGGCGGCGCTGTGGCCCGCGGAGGCACTCGAGGCCGTGCGGCTGCTCATCTTCGGCGGTGAGGCGTGCCCGCCCGAGCTCGGCGAGCGCCTGGCCGTGCCCGGGCGCGAGGTGTGGAACACCTACGGCCCCACCGAGGCCACGGTGGTCGCCTGCGCCGCTCCCCTGACCGGGCGAGGCCCGGTCCGCATCGGACTCCCGCTGGACGGATGGGATCTCGCCGTTGTCGACGCCTCCGGCCGGCCGGTCGACGAGGGCGGGACCGGTGAACTCGTCATCGGCGGCGTGGGGCTCGCGCGGTATCTCGACCCCGCCAAGGACGCCGAGAAGTACTCCCCCATGCCGACTCTCGGATGGGAACGCGCCTACCGCAGCGGCGACCTGGTGCGGCTCGAGCCCGAGGGGCTGGTCTTCGCCGGACGCGCCGACGACCAGGTGAAGGTCGGCGGACGACGCATCGAGCTCGGCGAGATCGACACCGCGCTGCAACACCTCCCCGGCGTCGGCGGAGCCGCTGCGGCTGTACGGAAGACCGCCGCGGGCAACTCCGTGCTGGTGGGCTACCTCGTGTCCACCGACCCCGACTTCGACGTCGAGGCCGCCCACAACCTGCTCACCGAGCAGCTCCCCGCGGCCATGGTCCCGCGCCTCGCGCTCGTCGACGACCTGCCCACCCGGACGTCGGGCAAGGTCGATCGGGCCGCGCTGCCCTGGCCGCTCCCGGGCCCGGCAGGCGGTGACGGCGACGACCTCACCGCGACGCAGCGCTGGGTCGCCGACCGCTGGACCGCCGTGCTCGGGGTGACCATCGCCGACGCCGACGTCGACTTCTTCGCCGAGGGCGGCGGGTCGCTCGCCGCGGCCCAGCTGGTCACGGCGTTGCGTGAGCGGTATCCCGAGGTCACCGTCGCCGACCTGTACGACCACCCGCGCCTCGGAGCGCTCGCCGAGATGCTCGACGAGTCCACCCCGCAGACCGAGGTCGAAGTGCGGGACGTCACCCCCACGCCGCGTCGTACCGGCATCGCGCAGGTGGCGCTGTCGGTTCCGCTCACCACGCTCACCGGCCTGCAGTGGGCGACGTGGCTGGGCGTCGCGAACAACGTCGCCGCCGCTCTCACCGACGTCCCCTGGCTGATCTCGGTCGACTGGTGGCTGCTGCTGGTCGCGTTCGTCGTGTTCATCACCCCGCTCGGTCGCATGGCGATCGCGGTGGCCGGCTGCCGGGTGCTGCTCGCCGGGGTCCGCCCGGGTCAGCATCCGCGGGGCGGCGGGGTGCACCTGCGCCTGTGGGTCGCCGAGCGACTCACCGAGGCCAGCGGCGCGGCGAACCTGGCCGGCGCGCCCTGGATGATCTACTTCGCCCGCGCGCTCGGCGCAGAGATCGGCCACGGCGTCGACCTGCACACGCTGCCACCGGTCACCGGGATGCTGGCGCTCGGCGATGGGTGTTCCGTCGAGCCCGAGGTCGACCTCGCCGGGTGGTGGATCGACGGGGACGTCGTGCACATCGGTGACATCGAGATCGGCGAGCGCGCGACCGTCGGCGCGCGATCGACCCTGTTCCCGGGCGCGCGTGTCGGGCGCGACGCCGTCGTCGACCCCGGCTCCGCGGTGATCGGGAAGGTCAAGGCCCGTCAGCGGTGGGCCGGATCCCCGGCGGTGAAGGTCGGCAAGGCCGTGCCCCACTGGCCGGCGGAACGCCCGCCGCGCCGCAGCTGGTGGGTGCCGGTCTACGGCGTCACGTCGGTATTGCTGGCCGGTGTGCCGCTGGCCGCGCTCGCCGCCGGCCTCGGGGTCATCGCGAGCTGGGCGTTGCACGCCGACCGCCTCCGCGACGTCGCCGTCCGCGCGCTGATCCTGCTGCCCGCGGCCACGCTGACGAGCCTGCTGGTGTTCGCGGCGATCACCGCGATCGGCGTCCGGGCGCTCGCGGTCGGGATGCGCCAGGGGTACCACCCGGTGCGGTCGCGGGTCGGCTGGCAGGTGTGGGCGACCGAGCGACTGATGGACTCGGCGCGCACCTATCTGTTCCCGCTGTACGCCAGCCTGCTGACACCGGCCTGGTTCCGGCTGCTCGGCGCCGACATCGGTACGGGCACCGAGATCAGCACCGCCCTCGTGATCCCGAAGTTCACCTCCGTCGGCGACGGGGCGTTCCTGGCCGACGACACGATGGTCGCCTCCTACGAGCTCGGCGGCGGGTGGGTGCACATCGACGAGGCCCGCGTCGGCAAGCGGGCGTTCCTGGGGAACTCCGGCATGACCGGACCCGGCCGCAAGGTGCCCAAGAACAGCCTCGTCGCGGTGCTGTCGGCGACGCCGGACAAGGCGAAGTCGGGGACGAGCTGGCTCGGCAGCCCGCCGGTCCGGCTGCGTCGGGCCGTCGCCGACACCGACAGCTCCCGCACCTTCGACCCGCCCCGGCGACTGAAGGTCGCGCGCGCCGCCGTCGAGACCCTGCGGCTCATCCCGGTGATGATCAGCTTCGGCCTGGGCCTGTTCGTGCTCCTCGGCCTGCAGTACATCGCGTCGCAGTCGGCGTTCTGGGTCGCCGGACTGGTGAGCGGGCTGGTGCTGCTCGTCGCCGGGGCATCGGCTTGCTGCGTCGCCGCGGCGGCCAAATGGCTTGTCGTGGGACGGATCTCCGCTGGCGAGCACCCGCTGTGGAGTTCGTTCGTGTGGCGCAACGAGCTGTCGGACGCGTTCGTCGAGACGGTCGCCGCCCCGTGGTTCGCCAACGCCGCCACCGGCACCCCGATCCTCAACCTGTGGCTACGGATGCTCGGCGCGACCATCGGTCGCGGCGTCTGGTGCGAGACCTACTGGCTGCCCGAGGCGGATCTGGTGACGCTCGGTGACGGCGCCACGGTGCAGCGTGGCTGCGTCGTCCAGACGCACCTGTTCCACGACCGGGTGATGGCGATGGATGCCGTCACCGTCGCGGCCGGGGCGACCCTCGGCCCCCACTGCGTCGCGCTCCCCGCGTCCGGACTCGGCGAATCGGCCACCGTCGGTCCCGCATCGCTGGTGATGCGCGGCGACGTCGTCCCCGCCCACACCCGCTGGCAGGGCAACCCGATCGCGCCGTGGTCGGGGCGCTGAGCCAGTCGACGGCAGACGAGATCTGCCCCGAGAAGCGTGCTCGACGGCGTGACGTCGTCGGCAGTGCTTGTCGGGGCAGATCGTGACCGGTGTTGCCTACGTGCGGACGCGGCGGCGACGGTTGACGAGGTAGCCGTCGACGCCGGTGCGGCCGGTGTTCACCAGACCGACCGCCACGAGGGCGGCGATCAGCGCGAGCGGGAACTCGTAGCCACCGTCGGAGTTCCAGAAGCCCTTGTCCGCGTGGACGGTGATGATCGCGCCGGCCATGTCGATGATCAGCAGCACGGACACCAGCGGCACCAGCACCCCGACGATGAGCAGGATGCCGCCGACGAACTCGACCCAGGTCGCGTAGTGCGCGCTGAACTCGGGGAAAGGTACGTCCATCGCACGAAAACCCTTCTCGGTGGCCCCGATCCCGTTGGTGTGCAGCTTCTGCCACCCGTGCATGATGAAGATGATCCCGAGGATCACCCGCGCGACCAGTGACGTGATGCTCCGTGACGAATCCATGTGGGCTGATGTCCTCTCGGGTGGGGTGCCGGTGTCCGGTTGGTCGGACTCGGCGCGTCGGGGACGCTACCCCGACGGTTCGACTGAGGGAAGCCTAACCGGTCCGCGGTCCGTTTACACGGCGCCCCTCGGCGGCGGACCCCGCCCGTCCCGCGCGTCGTCATACCGGCGGGTAACGTCGTGCCTCACAGCATCTCGGGTGTGAGCGGAGGATCGGTGCCGGGCAAGTCCCACAAGAACGGCTCGGCCACGACCGGCGGTCCCCTCCTCGGCGACCCCACCGACGGCATCGACCCGTACCTGCCCACCACCGGCAACCTCGGTTACCGCGTCAGCCGCTACGACCTGGACCTCGAGTACAAGGTGGCCAGCAACCGGTTGTCGGGCACGGCCACGCTCACCGCGACGGCCGTCGCCCATGTCGGACGGTTCACCGTCGACCTGGCCCACCACCTGTCGGTGGCGAAGGTCAGCGTGAACGGCCACCGCCCGACCCGGTACTCGCACCGGTCGGGGAAGCTGTCGATCACCCCGGCGCACCCGCTGCCCACCGGCGCGGCGATGACGGTCGAGATCAAGTACAGCGGCTCCCCGCGTCCCGTCCGCGGCCCGTGGGGTGAGGTCGGTTTCGAGGAGCTCACCGAGGGCGCACTGTGCGCGAACCAGCCGAACGGCGCCGCGTCGTGGTTCCCGTGTGACGACCACCCCGGATCGAAGGCGTCGTATCGCTTCGCGATCACGACGGAGTCGCCGTATATGGCGGTCGCGAACGGCACGCTCGTCCGCAAGCGCACCAAGGCCGCGATGACGACGTGGGTGTACGAGCAGGAGGAGCCGATGGCGACCTACCTGGCCACCGTCTCCATCGGCCCGTACGAGAAGAAGCAGTTGGCCCGCAAACCGGTCCCGATCACCGGGGTGCTCCCGTCCCGGCTGACCGAGGTGTTCGAGCACGACTTCGGACGTCAGGCCGACATGATGGCCGCGTTCTCCGACATGTTCGGGCCGTACCCGTTCCCCGAGTACACCGTCGTCGTCACCGACGACGACCTCGAGATCCCCATCGAGGCGCAGGGGATGTCGACGTTCGGCGCGAACCACTGCAACGGCCGGCGCGGGTCGGAGCGCCTGGTCGCACACGAACTCGCGCACCAGTGGTTCGGGAACTCATTGACCCTGACTCGGTGGCGCGACATCTGGCTCCACGAGGGATTCGCCTGCTACAGCGAGTGGTTGTGGGCCGAGCGCGCCGGGGACGACACCGCCGACGCGCTCGCCCGGTCGCACCACCGACGCCTCGCGTCGCAACGCCAGGATCTCGTGCTGTCCGATCCCGGTGCCGAGCTGATGTTCGACGACCGCGTCTACAAGCGCGGTGCGCTGACGCTGCACGCGCTCCGGCTGACGATCGGCGACGACGCGTTCTTCGACCTGCTGCGCGACTGGACGCACGAGTACCGCTACAGCTCGGTCACCACCGACGACTTCGTCGGCGTGGCGGCCCGGCACACCGATCTGTCGCTGAGCGACCTGTGGGACGAGTGGCTCCACGAGAAGCCCCTCCCGGACCTCCCCGACGCCTGAGCCGGCCTCACCCGCCGCCGAGCGGGCCAATACACCTCGCCGAGCGTGCCGAAACACCGCGTCGAGCGTGCGGAAGATCCCGTCGACCGTGCAGACAAGTCACGCCGAGCGTGCAGACGCCCCACGATGGCGGGACCGCGTGTGTTTTCGGCCCACTCGGCGGCTGGTTCTGGCACGCTCGGCGGATCAGCTCCGGGGTCTCAGGGCAGCTGGTCGGACGGGACGGTGTGCACCGCAGCCTCTTCCGCGGATGCCGCGCCTGCGTCGATGCCGGCGTCGGAGGCGATCTCCTGGTGCGTGGTGTGATCCACCCCGCCGTCCGGTCCGACGAGCCGACCCGACCGGTCGTCGCCGGTCTCCGGATCGAACTCCTCGATCTCGTCGATGTCCTCGGTGATCTCGTCGTCGTTCTCCGGCACGCGCGGCGCGGAGTCCTCGTGGAAGGCGACCTCGGTGGCGGGGTCCGGCTCCTCCTCGGCGAGGTGCTGGTCGAGGGACTCGCCCTCACGCTGCTCCTCGGCGGTCACCCCGTACCGGGTCGCCGAGCTCGGCTTCTCCGGCGGGGAGATGCCCTCGTCCAGGATGTCGTCGACACCCCGGTCGTCGAGGGTGTCCTCGGGTTGCAGCTGGTCGTCGGGGTCGTAGTTGTACTCCCCGTCGGATCCCTCGGAGATGCTCTCGACGTCGTCCTTCATGTCGTCCACCCTGCCACGTGCCGCGTCGCGGCGGCCACCAGCTCAGTCGACGGCGATGGTTCGCAAGAAATCCGTGACCGACTCCGCCGTCGGTAACAGTCCGGACTCGCGTGCTTGCGCGAGCGTCGGCGCGGCCGTGTCCTTCTCCGAGAGGCGGAACTCCAGCGGCGATCCGTCCCTGGCGTTCGCGGGCCAGTCGATGCCGATCTCCGGGTCCAGCGGATGGATGCCGTGTTCGCCGCTCGGGTTGTACCCGGTGGAGCAGAAGTAGGTGACCGTGCTGTCGTCCTCGATCGCGCAGAACGCGTGCCCCAACCCCTCGGAGAGGAAGATCGCCCGACGATCGGTGTCGTCGAGGAGCACCGAGTCCCACCGTCCGAACGTGGGCGACCCGACGCGGATGTCGACGACGACGTCGAGCACGGCGCCGCGCGGACAGACCACGTACTTCGCCTGCCCCGGCGGCACATCGGCGAAGTGCACCCCGCGCAGCGTGCCCGCCGCGGACACCGACAGGTTCACCTGAGCGAGGTCCAGGCGTCGCCCGGTGGCCTCCTGCAGCGCGTCTGCCGTGAAGGCCTCCAGGAACACCCCCCGGGGGTCACCGTGCTGCTTCGGCGTGACCTCCCACGCACCGTCGATCGACAGCGGTCGGATCTGCATGCCTCACCGCCCCCGTTCGAGCAGGCCGATGAGGTAGTCGCCGTAGCCGGACTTCCGCAGCGTCTCCGCGCGCGTGCGCAACGTGTCGTCGTCGATGAAGCCGCGACGCCAGGCGATCTCCTCGGGCACCGCGATCTTCAGCCCCTGTCGCAGCTCGACGGTCCGGACGAACGCGCCGGCGTCCTGCAGGTCGGCGAACGTGCCGGTGTCGAGCCAGGCGGTACCGCGCGGCAGCACGTGCACCGACAACCGGCCCTGCCGCAGGTAGGTGGCGTTGACGTCGGTGATCTCCAACTCCCCGCGCGGACTCGGCTTCAGATCCCGGGCGATCTCGACGACGTCGTTGTCGTAGAAGTACAGCCCGGGCACGGCGTAGTTCGACCGCGGGTTCTCCGGCTTCTCCTGCAGCGCAACGGCCTTGCCGTCGTCGTCGAAGTCGACGACACCGTACGCCGACGGGTTCGCGACCCAATAGGCGAAGATCGCACCACCCACCACCGAACTGAACCGCATCAGCTGGTTGCCCAGACCCGGCCCGTAGAAGATGTTGTCGCCCAACACGAGTGCGACCGAGTCGGTGCCGATGTGGTCGGCGCCGAGCACGAACGCCTGCGCAAGTCCGTCCGGCGACGGCTGCACCGTGTAGGAGATGTCGACACCGAACTGGCTGCCGTCGCCCAGCAGCGCCCGGAACGACGGTGCGTCGGTCGGGGTGGTGATGACGAGGATGTCGCGGATGCCCGCCAACAGCAGTGTCGAGAGCGGATAGTAGATCATCGGCTTGTCGTAGACCGGGACGAGCTGCTTGCTCACGCCCAAGGTGATCGGATGCAGCCGAGACCCCGTGCCACCCGCCAGGATGATTCCCCGCATGACGATCACCCTAGAACAGCGGACAGATGTCCGCGTGTCGTGCATCCGGGGGATGCGGCCGCCCCGCGACGGACGCGACACGCCGGTACTGTCGCCCCATGCGCGTTCTCGTCACCGGCGGCGCCGGGTTCATCGGCGCGAATTTCGTCCTGCGAACTGTGGATCAACATCCGGACACGCGGATCACCGTGCTGGACAAGATGACCTACGCGGCCAACCCCGACACGCTCACCTCCGTCGCCGACCGTGTCCGTGTCGTCACCGGTGACGTCGCCGACGCCGACCTCGTCGACGGTCTCGTCGCCGACGCCGACCTCGTCGTCCACTTCGCCGCCGAGTCCCACAACGACAACTCGCTCGCCGACCCGTCGGCGTTCGTGCAGACCAACCTCGTCGGTACGTTCACCCTGCTCGAAGCCGTGCGTCGTCACGGCACCCGCTATCACCACATCAGTACCGACGAGGTCTACGGCGACCTCGAGCTGGACGACCCCGCGCGGTTCACCGAGGCGACGCCCTACAACCCGTCGAGTCCGTACAGCTCCACCAAGGCCGGCAGCGACCTCCTCGTGCGGGCGTGGGTGCGATCATTCGGCGTCGCGGCGACCCTGTCGAACTGCTCCAACAACTACGGGCCCTACCAGCACGTCGAGAAGTTCATCCCGCGTCAGATCACCAACGTCCTGAGCGGCACCCGCCCGAAGCTCTACGGCGCGGGCACCAACGTCCGTGACTGGATCCACGTCGACGACCACAACGACGCCGTGTGGACCATCGTCGAGCGCGGCGAGATCGGGCAGACCTATCTCATCGGCGCCGACGGCGAGACCGACAACACGACGGTCGTCGAGAAGATCCTCACGATCCTGGGACAGCCTGCCGACGCCTACGACCACGTCACCGACCGCCCCGGCCACGACATGCGCTACGCGATCGACTCGACGCGGCTGCGCACGGAACTCGGCTGGACGCCGCGCTACACCGACTTCGACGCCGGGCTGCGCGCGACGATCGAGTGGTACCGCGACAACGAGTCCTGGTGGCGCCCGGTCAAGGACGCCGTCGAGCAGAAGTACGCGGTCACCGAACGCGTCACCGGCTGACCGCGCTACCCGCGCGCAGAGTGTGACGCGGCCGGCGTGCGCGGTTTGCGCAACACGACGACGCCGGCCGGCGCGTCGTCCGCCTCGACCACCGTGAACCCGGCCCGCCGGTAGATCGCGAGGTTGCGGTCGCTGCGGGCACCGGTGAACAACTCCACGACCGTCGCCGCGTCGGGCGCGATGGCCTCCGCCTCGGCCAGCAGTCGGCTCCCCATCCCGTGACCAGACCGGTCCGGCGCCACCATCAGGCGACCCACCTCCCAGGTGTGCCCGACCAGGCGCCCGCGCACCGCACCGATCAGCCGCGGACCGTCTCGCACGGTGAGGACGGTCCACTCGTCGAACCAGGCGCGGACCTGCGCCTGCGTCTCGTGGAGCGGGGGGATGTCGAGGGTGTCGTTGGCGACCGCCTCCTGCACCCAGCAACACCGTTGCAGCACCAGGAGTTCGGGTGCGGCCGACGCGTCGGCGACCGTGATCGACGACGCTGGGCCCGTCGACCCCGGGCGGCGAGACGTGTCGGCACCGAGCAGCCGTAGAACGGCGGCGACGATCTCCGACGTCGCGGGGATCCCGGTCGAGTGCCCGAAGAGCGTCGGTTGCGCCGACCGCAGGAATGTCGCGCCGACCATGAGGTACGCGGCGGCGTGCGTGTCGACGTCCGCCCCGACGAGCCCCGTCGCGCGCAGTCCGTCGAAGTAGTTCGTCATCGCCGCGATGCCCCGGTGCGGCCCGAAGTCGTTGGCCGTCACCACCGTGCCGACCTCGTCGCGGACGCCCGCGTCGCCGTGCGCGGCCACGAGCACCTCGAGGGCGTCGTCGAGGAACGCGCGCATCGCCTGCGCGTAGCGCTCGAGAACGATCGCGACGTCGTCGAAGGTGCGGGCGGCAGCCGGGTCCAGGTTCTCCTTGAACGCGAACAGCGGACGCAGGGCCTCGGAGAAGACCGCCGTCAACAGGCCGCGTCGATCGGTGAAGTGGTAGAAGATCGATCCCTCGGAAACCCCTGCGCGCGAAGCGACCTCACGAGTCGTGAGACGTGCGACCCCGCGCTCGCGCAGGACGTCGAGCGCAGACGAGAGAACCTCGTCCCGCCCGATCGCCGGAGGTCTGCCGCGTCGCGCCATGGCGGCCACGATACCCACCGGAAGTCAATTCTTGAGTATCTACTCAGAATGTGCGATCTTTTCTGAGCACGCACTCAGACCTGGAGGCACCATGGCCCGTAAGTGGCTGACCCTGACCGCCGTCTGCACCGGCGTCTTCATGCTCCTGCTCGACGTCACGATCGTGAACGTCGCGCTCCCCGACATCCAGAAAGACCTCGACTCGAACCTGTCGGACCTGCAGTGGGTGGTCGACGCCTACGCGTTGTCGCTGGCCGCGCTGCTGCTGACGTCGGGCACGATCGCCGACATCGTGGGCAGGCGCCTCGTCTTCGCGACCGGGATCGTCGTGTTCACCGTCGGTTCCCTCGCCTGCGGGCTCGCGCCGAACATCCTCACGCTCATCGTCGCCCGCCTCGCGCAGGGCGTCGGTGGCGCGATCATGTTCGCCACCGCCCTGGCCCTGCTGGCCCAGGCGTTCGCGCCCCGCGAGCGTGGCATCGCCTTCGGCGTCTTCGGCGCGGTCACCGGCGTCTCCGTCGCCGTCGGACCGGTGCTCGGCGGCGTGCTCACCACCGGCCTGTCGTGGCACTGGATCTTCTTCGTCAACATCCCCGTCGGTGTGATCGCCCTCGTCATCACCATCGTCGGCGTCGACGAGTCGAAGGCGCCGGGCACGCACCGCATCGACTGGCTCGGCTGTGTGACCTTCAGTGCCGCGCTGGCTTTCCTGGTCTTCGGACTGATCCGCAGCCACGCCGACGGCTGGAGCTCGCTCCCGGTCGCCGGGTCGCTGATCGCCGCCGCGGTCCTGCTCGTCGTGTTCGCGGTCGTGGAGCGGATGGTCACCGAGCCGATGGTCGACGCGTCGCTGTTCCGCGTCCCGACCTTCACCGGTGGACTCATCGCGGCGTGGGGCATCTCCGCCGCGATGTTCTCGCTCTTGACCTACATCGTCATCTACCTGCAGGGCACCATGGGCTACTCGGCGCTGCAGGCGGGCCTGTACTTCCTGCCGTTCTCCGGTCTGGTGTTCGTCGCCGCGGCCATCGCCGGCCGACTCTCGGACAAGGTCCCGGCGCGCTGGCTCATCACCCCCGGCTTCCTCCTCGTCGCCGGCGGCCTGCTGCTGATGCGCGGCACCGACCCGACCGGTGGGTGGACACAGTTCATCCCGGGGTTCGTCGTCGCCGGCATCGGCACGGGACTGATCAACGTGCCACTCGCGTCGACCGCAGTCGGTGTGGTCGAGCAGTCGCGCGCCGGGATGGCGTCGGGCATGAACTCGACGTTCCGTCAGATCGGGATCGCGACCGGCGTCGCCCTTCTCGGCAGCCTGCTGGCCTCGCATCTCAGCAACGACGTCCAGCAGGGACTGGCGGGGACACCGCTCGCCGACCGCGGTCGCGAGATCGGCGACGCCGTCGCGAACGGCGCCGCCGCCCAGGTCATCTCCTCGGTGCCCCCGCCGCTGCGAGGGCTTGTCGCCGCGCGCGCCGGCCAGGGCTACGCCGATGCACTCGACCTCATCCTGCTCATCGCCACCGGCATCGCGGTGGCCGCCGCGCTCTGCTCCGCCGTGCTCATCCGCTCGAAGGACTTCCACGCAGCACGGGTCGAAGCACAGGAGGAGACCGACACGCGCCTCGCCGTCGCCGACTGAGGGCCGACGACACCGCACAACGCCCGCTGCCCCGTCGACATCGTCTGACGGGGCAGCGAGCGTGATCGATCAGCCGGCCGTGCGGGTCAGCTCGCGGTCGTCGGAGCGCTCGACGTCGGCGAGACCCGGGCGACGGTTCGTGCCGTAGGCACCCAGCCACCGACCGACGGCCTCGACGCGATTGCCGACACCCGACAGGTAGTACAGATGCACGGCGAGCCAGGCACCCCAGGCCGGGAGGCCGGTCATGCCCACCTTCACCGGTGTCTGCAGGACGGCCTTGCCCCGCCCGATGATCGACATGCTGCCCTTGTCGAAGTAGCGGAAGCGTGTCCCGGGCCCGATCGTGCGGGTGATCGTGTCCGCGGCGTGACGACCCTCCTGCATGGCGACCGGGCTCTGGCCGGGGTAGCCGTCGAGCGTCGTCATGTCGCCGACGGCGAAGATGTCGGCGTAGCCACCGACGGTCAGATCGGGGTTCACCTCGAGCCTCCCGGCGCGGTCGGTGCTGCAGCCTGTCGCCCCGGCGAGGACCTGCGCGAACGGCGACGCCGCGACGCCCGCGGCCCAGATGACCGTGTCGGCGGTGATCCGGCGGGTCGCCGCGCCCTTCTCGATGTCGACCGTCACGACGCCGTCGTCGATGTCGGTGACGAGCGACTTCAGCAGCACCTCGACGCCGGCCTTCTCCAGTGAGCGGCGGGCGTACCGGCTGAGCCGACCGCCGTAGGCGGGCAGCACGTCGTCGACGCCCTCCACCAGGGTGATGGCGACGTCGGCCCTCTTGTGCCGCCGGGCGAGACCGGCGATCTCGCCGGCGAGCTCGACACCGGTGGCGCCGGCGCCGACGATCACGTAGCTCGCGGCGGCGCGGTCGCCGGGGCGGTCGAAGTTCCGGACCAACTGCTCGCGCAGGCGGACGGCGTTGTCGCGCGTCTTCAGCGCGAAGGTCCGGTGCGCGTACTCGTCGCGCCCGAAGTACGACTGCGCGGCGCCGGTGGCCGCGATCAGCGACGAGTACCCGACCTCGCGCTCGCCGGCCTCGGACCGGTAGGTGACGCGGTGGGCGTCGGGGTCGATTCCGGTGACGCGGCCCTCCACGACGGTGATGCGGTCGGAGAGAACCTCAGTCGCCTCCGGCGAGATGGTCTCGGGATCGAGGACTCCGGTCGCGACCTGGTACAGCAGCGGCTGGAAGAGGTACTGCGCGGCGGCCGAGATCATCAGCACGGACTTGTCCGAGCGGGCGAGCCGACGGGCGGCGGCGACACCTCCGAAACCCGACCCGACCACGATCACGTCGAACTGCGGTGTGTTCATCACCGACTCCTCTCGCATCCGTCGAACTCTTCTCGTCATCGACAACGTCCATCGTCGGCACTGTTACTCCCCACCACCAGCGCATTCTTGCGATGACATCTATCGATGTCTTCGATCAATCGCTACGCTGCCCGGATGGAGCTGCGACAACTCACCGCGTTCGTGACCGTCTGCGCAGACCTCAGCTTCTCCCGTGCGGCCGAGCGGCTGTACATGTCGCAGTCGTCGGTCAGCCACCAGGTCGCCCGGCTCGAGCGCGACCTCGGGGTGGCGTTGTTCGAACGGTCGACGCGGTCGGTCGCCGTCACCGAACCCGGACGGCGCCTGCTCCCCGTCGCCGAACAGATCCTCGAACTGGCCGAGCGTGCCCGGGCTGTCGTCCGCGAACGCGCGTCCCGCGTCCGACTGGCGGCGAACATGTCATTCGCCGAGCGCGCGCTCGCCGCGATCGCCGCGGTCCGCGAGGAACGGGCCGACATCGAGATCGAGTTCGTGCTGAAGGACTTCACCCAGCGTGTCGACGCGGTGGTCACCGGCGACGTCGACGTCGCGTTGATCCGCGGCGAGTTGGTCGACGACCGCGTCACCGTCCACCGCCTCTGGGTGGAGGACCTCGTCGTCGCCACCTCGCGCCGCCACCCGCTGGCCGGACGGGATGTCGTCGACCTCGACGAGCTCGCCCGATACCCGCTGCTGCTGCCCCCGCGGCGTCAACAGGTCCTGCTGCACGGCATCGTCGACACGGCGTTCGGTGACGCAGGGCTCACCCCCCGACTCGGCGATCCCGTCGCCGCGGATCACACGGCCACACTCGACCTGGTGAATCGCCCCGACGCCTGGACGGTCCTCTACGACGAGCCCCACGCGCAGGCGATCTCGCGGCTCCGGGAGAGCAGCGGGCGATTGCGGGTCCCCGTGTGCGCGATCGTGCGGGGACGGCCCGGCGACCGCCGTCCCGCGCCGGAGGAGCCGGTGGTCGAAGAACTTCTGGAAGCGTTGCGCCGGTACGGTAATCAACGATGACGCTGGAGTGGCCCCGTCAGATCCCCACGCTGACCGACGGCGTCGTGTGGCTCCGTCCGCTGGAACCGCCCGATGTCGACGCGGTCTACATCTGCGCCTCCGACCTCGCGTCACAGCAGTTCACGACGGTCCCCAGCCCGTACGACTGGAGCGACGCCGTCGAGTTCGTCGACCGCGCATCAGCACAGGTGTGGCCGGGCTTCGAGGTGGCGATCACCGGCGACGACGACGCGCTTCTCGGGACCTGCGGCCTGCGTGTCCGCGACGAGGACAGCGATGTGGTGGCCATCGGATACATGGTGTCGCCCCTGGCGCGCGGCCGCGGGATCGCCACCCGCGCAACGCGTCTGCTGATCGAGTTCGCGTGGTCCGTCGGCGCGCACCGCGTCGCGCTCGACGCGTTCGCGACCAACCTCGCATCACGCCGCGTCGCCGAGAACTGCGGCATGGCCCAGGAGGGGATCCTGCGCGAGGCGCACCTCGGCAACGGCGGGATCCGCCACGATGTCGTGCTCTACGGCCTGCTGCGATCGGATCCCGTTGTCCCGGTGGACGAGTCCCCCAGCGACGGTGGCGGCGTCCGGTAGGTCGGCGGGGTGCGCGACATCCCGATGGGGTTGCGGACGGTGGGCGCGCCCCCGGGCAGATCGACCCTCGGCTCGATGTCGACGGCCCGGGCGGCCGCGAACGCCTCGGCCATGTCGTTGATGGGTCCGGCGGGGACACCGGCCGCGGTGAGGATCTCGAACCAGTGGTCGGCCCCGTGCGCGGCCAACGCGGGTGTCATCGCGTCGACGAGTTCGTCGTGGTGGGCGACGCGGTCTGAGTTGGTCCGAAACCGTTCGTCGTCGGCGAGATCGGGGACCCCGATCGCCTCGACCAGTCGCCGGAACTGACCGTCGTTGCCGACCGCGAGCGCGAGCGGCCGATCGGCGGTGGGGAGCACCTCGTAGGGGACGATGCTCGGGTGACGGCTCCCCATCGCGGTCGGCACGACGTCGGCGGCGAGGTACGCGGTGGTCTGGTTCGACATCGTGGCCAGCGCGACCGAGAGCAGGTCGAGGTCGATGCGCTGCCCCTCGCCGGTGCGATCCCGGTGCCGCAGGGCCGCGAGGATCCCCGCCATCGCGTGCACCCCGGTCAGGACGTCGACCACCGCGACACCCACCTTCACGGGCGGCCCGTCGGGTTCGCCGGTGATGCTCATCAACCCGCTCATCGCCTGGATGAGGAGGTCGTACCCGGGGATCGCCGCGCCGGCGTCACGACCGAAACCCGTGATGGCGCAGTAGATCAGGTCCGGCTTCACCGCGAGGAGATCGTCGTATCCGAGGCGCAGGCGCTCCATCGTCCCCGCCCGGAAGTTCTCCATCACCACATCCGACCGCGCGACGATCTCGCGGGCCGCGTCGCGTCCGACGTCGGTGGACAGGTCGAGTGCGACCGACGACTTGTTGCGGTTCACCGACGCGAAGTAGGTGGCCATCGGCTCGCCCCGATGGTCGTCGACGTACGGCGGCCCCCACGACCGGGTGTCGTCGCCGGATCCGGGGCGTTCGATCTTGATCACCTCGGCACCGAGGTCGGCCATCAACATCGTCGCGTACGGGCCGGCGAGCACCCGGCTGAAGTCGGCCACGACGATCCCGTCGAGAGCACCCGCCATGTCCGTCCCCGTCCTGCCCTACCCGCGCACCGCGGTCGTCGCACCCGTGCGCCTACCGTAGGCATGCGCCTCCCCGACGCAGAGATGAGTCCCACCGTGATCGCTCGAACCTCGCGTCTGACCGTCAGTCCGCTGCGTCCGGACGACCTGGAGGACTTCGTCGCGATGGTGCTCCGCCGCGAGATCTACACGGTGATCGGCGGCTCCCCCGCCGACGAGGACGACGCCCGACGCCGCGTCGAGCGGTGGATCGCCGGGTCGTCGGACCCCGACCGGCGCTGGATCAACCACGTCGTGCGGCGCGCGGACACCGGCGACCTCGTCGGTCACTGCCAGGGGACCCTCGTGGCCGTCGGCAGCGACGGCGAGACCGACTGCACGCTCGGGTACAGCGTGCACCCCGATCATCAGGGACAGGGCTTCGCGCGGGAGATGATGCGCGCCTTCGTCGGTCTGATCGTCGAGACGGACGACCCGCGTCGGTTCCTCGCGCACATCGCCCCGGGGCACACCGTCTCCGAACGCGTCGCCACCGGACTCGGCCTGTCACCGACGGGCAGCCTCGACCGCGCCGGCGAGCAGGTCTGGGCGTCTCCGACGGCACCGTGAGGACGATGTCCGGGTTGCGACCCGGACAGTTGTGGTTTCACAATGGTTGCCATGGGTCAAGAACTCACCGCTCGCCGGAAGACGATCATCCTGGCGACCTGCTGCCTGAGCCTGCTGATCGTGTCGATGGACGTGACCATCCTCAACGTCGCGCTCCCGGACATCCGCCGTGACCTCGGCGCCTCGGTGTCCGGACTGCAGTGGGTGATCGACGTCTACACGCTGACCGTCGCCAGCCTGCTGCTGCTGTCCGGTGCCACCGCCGACCGTTTCGGGCGGCGCCGGGTGTTCCAGATCGGCCTGACCGTCTTCGCGGTCGGGTCGCTGCTGTGCAGCCTCTCCACCAGCGTCGACATGCTCGTCGGTTCCCGGTTCCTGCAGGCCATCGGCGGGTCGATGCTCAACCCGGTGGCGATGTCGATCATCACCCAGGTCTTCACCGGCAAGCAGGAACGCGCCAAGGCGGTCGGCGTCTGGGGTGCCGTCGTCGGCATCTCGATGGCGCTGGGCCCCATCGTCGGCGGTGTCCTCATCGACACCCTGCGGTGGCAGTCGGTGTTCTGGATCAACCTGCCGATCTGCGCCGCGGCGATCGTCCTCTCGGCGATCTTCGTGCCCGAGTCCAAGTCGTCGACCGTTCGACGCCTCGACCCGGTCGGTCAGGTCCTCGGCATCGTGTTCATGGCGACGATCGTCTCGGGCCTGATCGAGGGCCCGGAGATGGGCTGGTCGGATCCGCGGACTCTCGCGTTGTTCGCCGTGGGCGTCGCGGGCCTCGTGGGGTTCATCGCGTGGGAGCTGCGGCACCACTCGCCGTTCATCGACGTGCGGTTCTTCCGCAGCGTGCCGTTCTCGACGGCGACCGTCGTCGGCATCATGGCGTTCGCCGCGTACGGCGCCTTCCTGTTCCTGATGTCGAGCTACCTGCAGAACGTGCGCGACTTCTCGGCCATCCGCGCGGGTCTGATGTACCTGCCGATCGCCGTCGCCACGCTGCTGTTCTCACCCCTGTCGGGCCGCCTCGTCGGGCGGTACGGGACACGGCCGTCGCTGGTGACCTCGGGCGTGTTGCTGGCGGCCGGGTCGGTGCTGCTCACCCTCCTGACGCCGACGACACCGCTGTGGCAGGTGCTGGGCACATTCTTCCTGTTCGGATGCGGGTTCGGCCTGGTCAACGCACCGATCACCACGTCGGCGGTGAGCGGCATGCCTCGCGAACGCGCAGGAGCCGCGTCCGCGGTCGCATCCACCAGCCGCCAACTCGGCGTGAGTCTGGGTGTCGCGATCAGCGGTTCGGTCGCCGGGTCTGCCATCGCCGCCACCGGCCTCACCTTCACCGACGCGATCGCGCCCCTGTGGTGGATCACCGCCGGGTTCGCCGTCGCGATCCTCGCGCTCGGGATCGTCAGCACGACGCCGTGGGCGCACCGCACCACCGATCGCATCGCCTTCCTGTTCGGCGACGAGGCAACCGGATCGCAGCCGGCCGCCCCGGTCCCGGCGAGGGTCTGAGATGGGGTCGGGCACGCGGGCCGGACACTGGTCCACCACCCACACGTCCACCGCGACCGACGAGGCGTGGCAGCTCATGGCGCACTTCGTGATCGACAACCGCGGTGCGTGGAAGAAGGCCGTCACCGAGCGGACGGGCCTGGCGTTCAACCAGATCCGCCTGTTGCGACGGATCGCCGCGCAGCCACGGTCGGTGTCGGAACTCGCCGAGGCGGTCGGGATCGACGCGCCCGCCGCGTCGGTCGCCATGACGCACCTCGAGCGCGACGGCCTCGTCGAGCGCCACATCGACCCGGCGAACCGTCGACGCAAGATCGTGTCCGTCACCGAGGCCGGGCGGGCGGTGCTGCACTCCGCGATGACCACCCCGGACCCGGCGCCGCCTGCCTTCGCCCACCTCGACGACGATGACGTCGAGACCCTGCGGCGCATCCTCGGACGCCTCGACGGCGCGCGCGGCCCCGACGACTGAGTCGCCCCTGACAGCTGCCGCGGTCAGCCGGCCGGTCGCGCCGCCGCCCGGACCCGATCCGCCTCGCGGACCGCGCGGGCGTTCGACGTCCCCTCGCGCGAGCCCGCCAGCTTGGCCGCGATGTGGTCGCGCACCGTGATCGATTCGTAGGGCATCCGGGCGTGCCCCTCCCATCCGGGCAGGGTGCCGACGACCGCGTCGGGGTTGCCGTCGTGGAAGAACGCGGCCGACCTCCGACGGACGATGGTCCCGTCGACGATCGGGGGCTTCACGCGGTGCAGCGTCGACATCCACCTGTCGCCGGTGAGGCGGGCGGTGAGATCGCCCAGGTTGACCAGCAGCGCATCGTCGACCGGTGTCACGTCGTGCCAGCGCCGGTCCGAGCCCAGGACCTGCAGGCCCGCGACCTGATCGGCCCAGAGCACCGTGACGATGCCGAAGTCGGTGTGCTCCCCCATGCCGGTGAGATCCCCGTCGAGTGTGACCGTCCCCTCGGGCAGCGCGTAGTTGTTCATCCGGAGGACGTCGATGGAGTGGTCGGTGATCGACGGGAAGAAGTCCTCGGACACGCCCAACGCCGCGGCGAAGATCCCGGTGAGCGTCCGCGCCACGCGCGATGCCTCGTCGAAATAGGACTCCACCTGCGGTCGGAAGCCGTCGACGTCGGGCCAGAGGTTCGTGCCGTAGTCCGACTCCGACAACCCGAGGTCCGGGAACGACGCCGCCTCGACACCGACGTTGTAGGCCTCGAAGAAGTCGTTCATCCCCGACGCCGCCGCCACACCCAGACTCAGACTCAGCGATTCGCTCGCGGGCGGGCTGTAGCCGCGGTTCGCGCCGGCCACACGCCAGGTCTTCTTGACCTCGATCGGGAGACCGAAGAGCGCGTCCATCGCGTCGGCCAGTCCGCGCGTCACGGTCTCCGGGATGCCGTGTCCCCGGATCTGGATGAATCCCACCCGTCGGCACGCGTCGTCGACAGCCTCGACCACCGCCGCGACGTCCTGTGATGGTCCGCCGCGAACCACCGCATCGATGTCGATCACGGGGACGTCGAAGTCGAGTTCAGGGGAACGGTCCATGGTCGGTCCTCACCGGATGCGCGCCCTCGCATGTCGCCGACGCCGCGGACGACAGTGTGCGACGCCCGACGGCGCCGTGCATCTCGACAGCCCTCAGGTCGTTGCGCGCGAAACAATCGCCGGGGTACACACCACGGTCAACTCCGCGTGGTGTCGTCGGCGATGTGATCGCGCACCTCGCCGAACACCTGCCCGATGCGGTCGACGTCACGCGGACTGAGGCTGTCGAACAGCAGCCGACGCACCGCGGCGACGTGGCCGGGGCTGGTGGCCTCCAACTTCGCTCGTCCGGCCTCGGTCAGGACCGCCACCTGACCGCGGCGATCGCTGGGACAGGGGCGTCGCTCTACCCACCCCAGGTCGACGAGACGACTGATCGCCCTGGTCACACCGCTGCGGGTCGCCATCGTGGCCTCCGCGAGCGACGACATGCGCATCTGGCCGGCCTCGGCCTCCGACAGGGTCACCAACAGTTCGAAGTCGGTGAACGAGATGTCGGCGTCGCGCTGGAGTTGCTGGTCGAGTCGAGCCAGCAACATGCGCGTGGCCTCGAGGTAGGCGCGCCAACTGCGCTGCTCACCCGCCGACAGCCATCGCATCTCGTCCATAGTCGCCAGTCTAGACGAAGTAGTTGACATCGCAATCATCTCCGGTAGCGTTGGTCGGGACAGACAGACGACGAGAGGTGAAGGACACCCTGATGACGAAGCTCGCGATCATCTACTACTCCGCGACCGGCCACGGCACGACGATGGCGAAGAAGCTGGAGGAGGCCGCACAGGCCGCCGGCGCCGAGGTGCGTGTGCGCCACATCGCCGAGACCACCGACCCGTCGGTGTTCGCGGAGAACCCGGCGTGGACCGCGAACTACGAGGCCACCAAGGATCTGCCCGCCGCGACCGGCGACGACATCGAGTGGGCCGACGGCGTCATCTTGGGCTCGCCCACCCGCTTCGGCAACACCGCCGCGCCGTTCCAGGCCTTCATCGACACGCTCGGTGGACTGTGGGCCCAGGGCAAGCTCGCGAACAAGGCGTACGCCGCGTTCACGTCGAGCCAGACGCTGCACGGCGGCCAGGAGGCGACGCTGCTCGCGCTCTACACCACGATCATGCACTGGGGCGGCCTCGTCGTCGCTCCCGGTTACACCGACGGTCTGAAGTTCGCCGACGGCAACCCCTACGGCGTCGGCCACGTGACCGGCCCGAACAACACCGAGGAGCTCGCGCCGGAGACCGTCGCCGCCCTCGAGCACCTGGCCCAGCGCGTCGTCACCTTCGCCGGCAAGCTGGCACAGTAGGACTCACCATCGCGGCGGGCGTTCCGACACCGGGGCGCCCGCCGTGTCGTCTCCCGGCGTCGTTCTCCCCGAAGTCGTCATCCCAGTGAGGTTCGCATGACTGCACCCGCACCCGTCGTCGACGTCCGTCGCGCGGCGGACCGATTCTCCACGCAGATCGGCTGGCTCGACTCGCACCACTCGTTCTCGTTCTCGTCGCACTACGACCCCGACAACACCCACCACGGGTTGCTGCTGGTCAACAACGACGACATCGTCACGCCCGGCCAGGGTTTCGACACGCACCCCCACCGGGACATGGAG
Source organism: uncultured Williamsia sp. (assembly GCF_947494875.1). Classification (GTDB taxonomy): domain Bacteria; phylum Actinomycetota; class Actinomycetes; order Mycobacteriales; family Mycobacteriaceae; genus Williamsia_A. Next base: position 77,778 of record NZ_CANLWM010000004.1, on the reverse strand, counting down.
ATCGTGACCTGGGTCCTGCAGGGGTCGCTGGTCCACCAGGACTCGATGGGCCACTCGGGTGTGATCTATCCCGGCCTGGCCCAACGGATGAGCGCGGGAACCGGGATCCTGCACTCGGAGAAGAACGACTCGTGGCGCCTCGGCGTCGACGCCGGCGGCCACGGCGATCGCCACGACGACCCCGTGCACTTCATCCAGATGTGGGTCGTCCCCGACGAATCCGGGATCACGCCGAGTTACGAGCAACTCGAGATCGACGACGAGCTGCTGTCGGGCGGTCTCGTGACGGTCGCGTCGGGCATGCCCGAGCACGTCGACCACTCGGCCATCCGCATCGCCAACAAGTACGCGGCGATGCACGTCGCGCGGCTACGGCCCGGCAGCGAGGCGATCACCCTCCCCGACAGCCCGATGGGGCACGTCTTCGTCGCCCGCGGCGAGGTCGAGATGGAGGGTGTGGGTCACCTGCACGAGGGAGACGCCGTGCGGCTCACCGGATCCGGCGGTCAGCGGATGTCCAGCACGACCGGTGCCGAGGTCATCGTCTGGGAGATGCACGCGACGATCGGCTGAGCCGGCGTCACAGCGGCAGGCTGTCCACCATCGACCGGTTCACCAGGTCGGCGTGGCGGTAGGACTCGAGTCCCATCACCATGCGCAGCAGATCGATCGGCATCTGCAGGAACGGACCGAAGTCGCCGACCTGCGTCGCGTGTGCCTCCATCGCCGCCCGCTTGGCGTCGATCGCTGCGGTCACGTCGACCTCGACGGTGATCTCCGAGGCCGGCACCCCGAACGAATCGAGGTCGAGGTCGGGGGCGTCCTCGGTCCAGCGCGGGTTGGCCCTCATCATCTCGCGCATCCGGTCCCGGTTGGCGACGCTCTCGAAACGATGTGGCGTCCCGGCCATCTCGGCCGCAGCACGTCCGACGTGGTGCACCGCGATGTGGTCGGGGTGGCCGTACCCACCGTTGCTGTCGTAGAAGGTCACCACGTCGGCCGACTCCTCGACGAGGACATCCGCGAGACGACGAGCAGGCTCGTCGACGGGCAGGTTCGAGAACGCGGCGGTGTTGTCGTTGTCCGCGGTGCCGGCCATCCCGGAGTCGGGGTAGTCGAGCATGACGAGTCGGTGCACCCCGAGCGCCGACGCCGACGCCTCGAGTTCCCGGCGACGCCGCGACAGCAGCGACTCACCCGGTTCGAGGATCCCGTCGGGGAACTCGCCGAGCGCACCGTCGGTGGCCGTCACCAACACGACGCGGTGACCGGCATCGGCGGCGAGACGGATGGTGCCGCCGGTGGAGAACACCTCGTCGTCGGGATGGGCGTGGAAACACACGAGAACGCTCACAGCTTGTCGGCCACCTGCACAGTCGGGCCCGCGAGGGCGTTGTCGGCGAGTTTAGTGGCCCGCAGGTGCAGTCCGAGCACCACCAGCCCGCCCACCGCGGAGATGACCGCCGTCACCACCGAGGCGGTGTTCCAGCCATGGACGAGATCGGCGGCGACCGACCCTGGTCCCGGGTGGGTGGCGATCACCGACACGATCGTCACACCGATCGCCGACCCGACGTAGCGGGCGGTGTTGTTGGCCCCGCTGCCCATCCCACCGCGCCCGGCCGGGACGCTCGCGACCGCCTCCTTGCCCAGGTTGGCGTTCACCACGCCGGTCGCGATCCCCGCGACCAGCAGGCCCGGGAGGAATCGCGGCCATCCCGAGCCCTCCCCGATTCCGGTCAGACCGGCGAGACCGACGGCGACGCCGAGCAACCCGACCCCGAGCTGGACCCGTCCCGCGATCCGGGCGGGGATGCGGCGGGCCAGCAGCGCGGTGACGACGGATGTGCCCGACCACGCGAACAGCAGCAGCGCGGCGCCGAGGGCCGAGACCCCGAGCGCCGCACCCAGGAAGCCCGACATGTACGACATGAGCGCGATCGCACCGGCACCGATCGCCACGGCGGCGAGGGTCGCGGCGCCGAAGGCGGGTGAGCGCACCAGCGACAGGTCGAGCATCGACGTCGCGCTGCGGTGTTCGACGACCACGAACAGGACGAGCAGCGCCGCCGACGCGACGAACAAGCCGATCACCAGCGGCTGTCCCCACCCCTGACGGCCCTCGACGAGGCCGGCCAGCAGTGTCGCGATACCGCCGGCGAACAGCAGCGCACCCGGCAGGTCGAGACCTCTCGGTGCATCGGACCGCGATTCGGGCACGACGCGCTCCGCGAGCCCGGCCAGGATCAGCGACGCGGCGGCGAGGACCCAGTAGGCGTCGTGCCAGCTGTGCGCCTTCTCCAGCAGCGCCGAGAGCAGCGGCCCGATCGCGATGCCCGCGCCCACGCTCGCACCCCAGACGCCGCTCGCCGCCGCCCGCGCAGGACCGGGAGCGAAGGTGTGGGCGATGATGCCCAGGCTCGCCGCGATCACCGCGGCGCCACCGACGCCGACGATGACGCGGGTCAGCACGAACACGAGGACATCCGGTACCAGCACGCCCACAACGGATCCGACGGCCATCAGGACGAGACCGAGGGTGAGGGTGCGACGACGACCGAAGTCGTCGGCGATGGTCCCCGCCGACAGCAGGGCCGCGGCCAGTCCGATGCTCATCGAGCTCAGGATCCAGGTCTTGCCGCTCACGTCGGCGCCCAGCGATGCGGCGGTCACGTTCAGCGTCGACAGCGGCGCGGTGAACGCGACCAACACCAGCAGGGTGCCCAGGGCCGAGACGGTGAGAGTGGTGCGCGGGGATCCGACGCGACCGACATCCGCGGTCGCCATCAGCTGTGATCACCGATCGCGAAGAGCACCTTGCCGGCCCGGTCGCGCCGGGCGGCGTGCGCGAGAGCTGCGTCGAACTCCGCGAGCGGATACGTCGCCTCGATCGTCGCGTGCAGGGTCCCGTCGGCGACCAGTGCGGCCAGCTCGCGATACCGCTCCGCCACCGTGCCCGGGGGTGCCGAGTCCTGCCAGTTCCTGAGCCAGAACCCGCGGACGACGAGGCCACGGAAGATCAGGTCGGGGATGTCGATGCTGACCGGCTGACCGCCGCGCGACGTGTAGCTGATGATCGTGCCGCCGACCGACATCCGCGACGCGAGTGCGGTCGTCGTCGCGCCGCCGACCCCGTCGATGAGCAGGTCCACGGTGTCGCGACCGAGTGCCTGTCCGACCTGCGAGGCGATGTCGGGGCCCTCGACGAGCACGAGATCGGCACCCGACTCCCGCAGGGCCGCCGCCGATTCCGGCCGGCGGACGATGTCGACCAGGCGGAGCCCGGCACGACGGGCGAGCGCGCGGACGTACCCGGCGGTGGCCGAGCTCGCCCCGGTCTGAGCCACCCAGGCACCGGGCGCCAGATCGGTGAACCCGTGGAGCATGCCCCACGCGGTCATCGGATTGATGCCCAGCATCGCGAGCTGCATGGCGTCGCCGTTCACGGCGATCGCGTCGCTCGCTGCGATCACGGTCTGTTCACGCCAGGTCGTGTCCACCAGCGTCGGCCGGACGAGCACCTGCTCCCCGACTCGACCGGCGTCGACGCCGGGGCCCACGGCCACGATGTGCCCGACACCCTCGGCGCCCAGGATCGTCGGCAACGCGGGCCGGTAGCCGTACCGCCCCGCGATCATGAGGAGATCCGACGGGTTGATGGCCGCGACATCGAGCGCCACGACGACCTGTCCGTCGCCGGGTTCGTCGGCCGGCACATCGACGAGCTCTACGACGCCCGAGCCCGGACGGCCGTACTCATTCAGCTGCAACGCCTGCATCGCGCCCTCCCGGGCCATGGACCTCGTCGATGACGACCGTCATCGTGCGATCACGCTAACAGACGAAGACGACTGTCATAATCCGTGGCTAAACTTCTCCTCATGACCACGGAGGACCTCGAACCACCCCGCACGCGGATGGTCCGCAGCGCGGCGCGGATGATCCGTGAACGCGGGGTGACCGGGGTCGGTATGCGTCAGATCGCCGCCGACGCCGGCGGTCCGCGCGGCTCGTTGCAACGCTATTTCCCGGGCGGCAAGGCGCAGGTGCTCACCGAGGCGATCGACATCGCCCTGGAGGACTTCGTCGCCGGCACGCTGCGCGCCCACGCCGACGCCACGGATCTGCCGCAGGCGATCGGGATGATCGTGGCGTCGTGGCGCGAGGTGCTGCTGCGTACCGACTTCACCGCGGGATGTCCGATCGCGTCGTTCGTGGTCGACGTCGCGGAGGTGGACCCGCTGCGCGTGGAGGCAGAGAAACGGTTCAGCCGGTGGCGCACGACCCTCGCGTCCCTGTACCGCCGGTTCGGCGTCGACCGCGCCGCCGCGTGGGACGAGGCTGTTCTCGTCATCTCCGCTCTCGAGGGCGCAGCGCTGGTGGCCCGCGCGGGTCGGTCGATCGAGCCGCTCGACGCCGTCGAGCGTGTGCTCATCGCCCGTGCAGACCAGTGGACCCGGAATCGGCCGTGACCGTCTCGGCCGGTTCGCCGTGGCCGCGCAGGAACGCCGCGAGTCCGTACGGGGCGGAGTCGCCGATGCAGAGGTCGAGGATCGCGCGGGCATCCCGCCCGGCGTCGGTCGTCCGTGCGAACATCGCCGTCTCGTAGGCGGCGATCGCAGCGTCCACGTCGTCGCGGTGGGACACGATCGCCTGCGCCAGTTCTGCGCCGTCCAGCATGGCCAGGTTCGCGCCGTCGCCCGCCGGCGGTGCGAGATGGGCCGCGTCACCGACAAGCGTGACGCCGCGGACACGGTCCCAGCCTGTGCCCTCGGGGAGCGCGTGGATCCGCCGGATCACCGGCGGCGTCGTGGAGTCCGTGATCACCGCGCGGAGCTCCGGAGCCCAGCCGTCGAACTCGGCGGCGACCCGCCCGCGGACATCGCCGGAGGCCTCCAGATCGTCGACCCACTCCGCCGGTCGTCGCAGCTGGACGTAGGCGTGCAGCACGTCACCGGCCTCCCGGTGCGTCGAGATGCCCTGGCCCGGCGCGAGGGCGAACATCGCACCGGCGCCAGCGAGCGCCGCCGTCGCGGGATGGGCGAGATCGACGTCGTGCAGCCAGGTCTCCACGAATGTGACGCCGCTGTACTCGGGCGTCGCATCGGTGAGCAGTGACCGCACGCGGGACCACGCCCCGTCCGCGCCGACGAGGATGTCGGTGACGGTCGAACTCCCGTCGACGAAGCGGATCTCGTGCCGTCCGTCGTCGAGGGTCGCCACGGACGCGACCTTCATCCCCCACCGCACCGCACCCTCGGGCAGGGACTCGAGGAGCAGTCGCCGTAGGTCGCCGCGCAGCACCTCGGGCCTGCCGGACGCCACGTCGACCTCGGGCGCGTCGTCGTCGAGGAGGACCTCCCCGGAGCTGTCGACGACGCGCGTCGCCTGGCCGCCGGCGTGGATGATCGCACGGAACCCCTCGGTCAGACCCGCGGCGTCGAGCGCCACCTGACCGTCCTCCTCGTGGATGTCGAGCTGACCGCCCTGCGTCCGGCTCTCGGCGGACGGCTCGGCCTCGACGACCGTCGCGGGGATGCCGTGGACGTGCAGGACACGAGCGAGTACGAGCCCGCCGAGCCCGGCTCCGATGATCGTGATGGTGCTCATACTGTCTCCCTTCGCCGTGCTGGAACGGCGTTCCAGTGCTCGTGACCGAGTTTGGAACGACGTTCCAGGAATGTCAAGATGGGGCCATGCCGCCACGGGGACGCCGTACCGAATCGCTGTCGAAGGACGCGATCGTCGCCGCCGCGACGGAGATCCTCGACGCCGACGGCGAGGACGCGCTGACGTTCCGCGCCCTGGCGGCGCGCCTCGAGACGGGTGCCGGCGCGATCTACTGGCATGTCGCGAACAAGGACGAGCTGCTCACCGCGGCTGCCGCCGACGCCATCGATCGGACGCTGACCGGTGTCGACGGCATCGCTGACCCGCGAGAAGCGCTGCGCGCGATCGCTCTTCGCGTCTTCGACACGGTCGACGATCACCCGTGGGTCGCCACCCACCTCGCCCGCGGGCTCGGTCAGCCGGGGATGATCGCGGTGCTCGACGCGGTCGGCCAGCGCGTCGAGGAGCTCGGCGTGCCGACGGATCGCCTCTTCGACACGGCCACGGCGGTGCTCAGTTACATCCTCGGAGGCGCCGGCCAGAACGCGGCCAACGCGCGCCGGCACGCGCAGGACGCTCAGGCCGGGTCTCGCGCCGAGGCGCTGGGACAGGAGTCGCAGAGATGGGCGGGGCTCGACGTCGACCGCTATCCGTTCGTGCGGGCGATGGCCGACTCGCTGCGCGACCACGACGACCGGGAGCAGTTCCTGGCGGGCGTGGAGCTGATGCTCGACGGTATCGGCGCCCAGAAGCGCTGACACTGGTCACTGGTCACACGTGGAGCCGCCTGCGAGAATCGAACTCGCGACCTTTTCATTACGAGTGAAGCGCTCTACCGACTGAGCTAAGGCGGCGTGCCACCCGAAGGCAGCGCCGACCAGTGTATCGACCGCCGCGCACCGCGACCAAACCGCGTCGCCACGCCCGCTCAGCGACGCAGAGCCGTCGCGATGGAGGCGACCATCGCGTCGACGGCGAACTTCGGCTTCACGTTCTGGTCGAGCACTTCGCGGCACTCGAGGACAGCCTCGACGCACTGCAGCAGCTTCTCGGGTGGTGCATACGCGGCCATGCGGTGGGTCTGGTCGGCCATGTCGGGGTGCATGGCGGCGACGGGAGCTCCGTAGGCCGCGACCACCGCGTCACGGAACAGCGCGGCCAGGTCGACGAGAGCGCGGTCGAGCACGTCGCGCTGCAGGCGGGTCCGTCGGGACTTCTGTTGCCGCTCCAGATCTTTCAGAACGCCGGCCGATCCGCGGAGCGCCCCGGCGGATCCCTTGCCGGTGCCGCCCGCGCCAAGCGCCATCCGCAACTCCTCGGTCTCCGCCTCGTCGACCTCGGTGCTGATCGACTTCGCGACCGACTCCGCCGCGCGCACGAGGTTCTCCGCGTCGCCGTACACCGTCGACTCCCGCGTGGCGGCACGGGCGAGCCCGAGCGCCTGGGTCCGCTGACTGCGGGCCTGCTCGTCGGTGGCGAGTCGACGTGCTCGCCCGACGTGGCCACCGCACACCGACGCAGCCCACCGCGCGGTCTCGGTGTCGACTCCGTCGAGCGTGAGCACCTCGGCGATCGCGGACACCGAGGGCATGGTCAGCGGGATGTGACGACACCGCGACCGCAGCGTCACCGAGATGTCCTCGGGGTCGACGCTGGGCGCGCACAGCAGGATCACCGTGCGCGACGGCGGCTCCTCGACCACCTTCAGCAGGGCGTTCGCCGCCTGCTCGGTGAGACGGTCGGCGTCCTCGATGAGCACCACCTGCCACCGACCCGTCGCCGGCCTCCGCGCCGCGATCTGCACCGTCTCGCGGATCAGCTTCACCGAGATGCTCAGCCCGTCCGGCACGATGCGGCGCACGTCGGCGTGCGTTCCGCTCATCACGGTGGTGCAGGCGTGGCAGTGACCGCACCCGACGACGTCGGGGGCCTCGCACTGGAGCGCGGCCGCGAAGCACTGCGCCGCCACCGACCGCCCGCTGCCCGGCGGACCGGTGAACAGCCACGCGTGCGTCATCGAGCTGCGGACGGGCACGGTTCCCGCGCCGGAATCCTCGGCGAACATCGAGACCTCGCCGTTCTCGGCCGACGCGATGTCTGCCGACACCGCACGCGCCGACCGCGCGGCGGCGGCGAGCTCGTCGACGACGTGCTGCTGCCCGACGAGGCGGTCGAACACCGAAGTCACGCGGCCAGCGTAACCGCGCCCACCGACGCGGCCCGGATACCACCGCACGACCGCTCGCCCGTCCGACCAACACCCGTGGTGGCCGGGGTCGGACCGCTACCGTTACACCCGTGGTCGAACGTCAGTCGCGCGCGCGCAGGATGATCCACCTGCTGCGTTGGCTGGCGCACACGCCGTGGCCGATCCTCGCGCTCGACCTGCTCCGGGCGAACATCATCGGCGCACTGTTCACCTTCGCCTTCCTGCGCTTCGGGATGCCGTACGAGTACACGGTCCGACTCGACCGGATCAACGGGTACAACCAGGCCGTTTTCGTCGTCTACCTGGTGGCGGCCGCGTTCGTCGGTGGGTATCTCAGCATCCTCCTGACGCTGCCGGTGCTGGTGTGGCATCGGCGACGCAGCCGGCTCGACAACGACTTCGCACGACGTCGTGCCCTGCGGCTGCCGGTGCTGCTCACCCTGGTCAATCTCGCGCTGTGGACCGTCGGTGGTGTCCTCTTCGCCCTGTTGAACGTGCAGGCGTCGGGCTCGACGGCACTGGTCGTCTGGATCGCCTCGGCCATCGGCGGGTTCGTCTCGTGCGTCCTCGGGTACATGCAGGCGGAGAAGGTACTGCGGCCCATCACCGTCTCGGCCATGGCCAACGACCCGTCGAGCACCCCGATCGCGCCCAGCGTCACCGGCAGGATCGTGCTGTTCTGGTGCATCAGCGTCGTCGCCCCGCTGCTGTTCGTGGTCCTGCTGGTGATCGGCCAGCAGACCGGGGTCATCACCACCGACGCCGCCGGACTGCAACGCCCGCTGCTGTGGCTGGTCATCGCCACCATGCTGTTCGGACTCATCGGGCTCATCCGTCTCGTCGGCGCCATCGCCGACCCGATCAAGGAACTGCGGGAGGCGCAGCGGTCGGTCAGCGCCGGCGATCTCGACGCCTCGGTCCGGATCTACGACGGCAGCGACATCGGCCTGCTACAGGCCGGTTTCAACGACATGGTCGCCGACCTCCGGGAACGACAGGAGCTCCGGAACCTGTTCGGCCGCTACGTCGGCGAGGACGTCGCGCGCCGCGCCATCGAGACCGGCACCGAGCTGGGCGGCGAGGAGCGCTACGTCGGTGTCCTGTTCGTCGACATCGTCGGCTCGACGCGACTGGCCGTCACCCGACCGCCGCGCGAGGTGGTCGACCTGCTCAACGAGTTCTTCCGCGTCGTCGTCGAGACCGTCGGACGGCACGGCGGCTTCATCAACAAGTTCCAGGGTGACGCGGCCCTCGCGATCTTCGGCGCACCCCTCGACCTCACCGACTTCGCCGGTCAGGCGTTGGCGGCCGCCCGCGAGCTCCGCATCGAGCTCGAGCGGACCCTCGGTGAGACCGACGTCGGCATCGGCGTCTCGGCGGGCAAGGCCATCGCCGGGCACATCGGGTCCGAGAAGCGCCTGGAGTACACGGTGATCGGCGACCCGGTGAACGAGGCGGCCCGCCTGACGGAGATGGCGAAGGACGAGGCGACGCGTGTACTCGCCTCGGCGCGCGCGATCTACCTCGCCTCCGACGCCGAGGCAGAGTGCTGGGACATCGGGGAGAGCGTCGAACTCCGGGGCCGCGGGATCGAGACCAAGCTGGCCCGACCGAAGTTCGCGCTCGTCGTCGAGGACGACGAGCCAGTCGACGACGACACAGACGGTGTCGTCGACAGTGCTGTCGGGGCGTCGTTGACGCGAGGCCCCACCGGGACGCGGACCGGCACCGGCACCGGAGACGCACAGGCGGCCGACGACGAGGACGACGACGAGGAAGCCCGCTCGTCACGCCGCTGATCTGCGGCGGCGCGGTCAGTCCCCGACGACGCGGCCGGGCCCGGCGCGCTTCGCGCGGTAGAGCAGTGCGTCGGCGCGCGCGAAACAGTCCGACGGGCTCTCGTCGGCGCGCAGGGTGGTGTGCCCGGCGCAGAAGGTCTGCCCGTCGGGCACCACCGCCGCCAACCGCATGAGCAGGTCGGCGGCCCGGGTGCCGTCGGCGTGCGGCAACGCGAGGGCGAATTCCTCACCGCCCCACCGTGCTACGACCCCCGGCGGTTCGACGGTCGCGACCGCTCCGTGCGCGAACTCGACCAGCAGGCGATCGCCCGCGTTGTGACCGTGCGTGTCGTTGTAGGCCTTGAACCGGTCGAGGTCGATGACGGCGAGCGAGATCGTCCCCACCCGGACGGGGGCCTCGTCGAACCGCGCCAACCGGTTCTCCCACCCTCGCCGGTTCAGCAGGCCGGTCAGCGAATCCGTCCAGGCAGCCGCGAGGAGGTTGTCCTCGGTACGGCGACGCTCGGTGGTGTCGTGGACGACGGCCATCGTCCAGGTACGCCCGTCGGGTCCGGTCACCGGCGTTGCCGACACCCATCCCCAGCGCACACTCCCGTCGGGATGGATGTAACGCTTCTCCTCGCGGTGCGCCTCGTGGCGATCCGCGGCCGCGGCCAGCTTCGTCTCCATCGCGTGGTGGGCGGCGATGTCGTCGGGGTGGGTGAAGTCGCGCGACGAACGGCCTGCGATCTCCGTCCAGGAACGGCCCACCATTGCGCAGTAGGCCGCGTTCGCCGCCGTCAGGAGACCCTGCTCGTCGGCGAGCGCCATCGGGACCGTGCTGGCGTCGAACATCGCGCGGAACCATCCGACGTCGATCGGATCGACCGCCTCCGAACAGATCTCGCCATCCCCCACGGATGCCCCCACCCCGACCGCGTCTAGGTCCCCGAAGAGCCTGCGCCGCCGGACTTCTTGGCTGCGGACTTCGTGGCGGTCGACTTCTTGGCGGTCGACTTCTTCGCGGTCGTCTTCTTCGCGGTCGACTTCTTCGCCGCCGTCTTCGTGGCCGTGGCCTTCTTCGCCGTCGTCTTCTTCGCGGCTGCCTTCTTGGCACGCTTGGGCGCGGGTCCACGTGCCCGACGGTCGGCGAGCAGCTCCATCGCCCGCTCGGGGGTGATGGACGCGACGTCGTCGTCCTTGCGGAGACTGGCGTTGGTCTCGCCGTCGGTCACGTACGGACCGAAACGGCCGTCCTTGATGACCATGGGCTTCTCGCTGACGCTGTCGTTGCCGAGCTCGCGCAGCGGCGGGGCTGCGGCCTGCCGCCCCCGCCGCTTGGGCTCGGAGTAGATCTTCAGCGCCTCCTCGAGGGTGATCTCGAAGATCTGCGACTCCGTCGCGAGGGAGCGAGAGTCGGTGCCCTTCTTCAGATACGGCCCGTAGCGGCCGTTCTGGGCGGTGATCTCCTCACCCGACTCGGGATCGGTGCCGACGACGCGCGGCAGCGACAACAGCTTGAGCGCATCCTCCAGCGTGACCGAGCCGATCTCCATCGACTTGAACAGCGAGCCGGTGCGCGGCTTGGGGCCGGCCTTCTTCGCCGCGGTCTTCTTGGCCGCCTTCTTCGCCGGGGGCGCCTGTGCGGCTGGGGCTTTCGTGGCCGTGGCGGTGCCGCCACCCGACGCGACCGCGGGCTCTCCGCCGTCGAGCGGGGTCGGCGCCGACGGGCCGCCACCGATGTCCGAGCCGTCGCCGTCATCGTCGTCCGGGTCGGGAAGGACCTCGGTCACGTACGGACCGAAGCGGCCCTCCTTCGCGACGATCTCGTGCCCGGTGACCGGGTCGTACCCGAGAGAACGACCCTCCTGCGGTGTGCTGAAGAGCTTCTCGGCCACCTCGAGGGTGAGCTCGTCGGGTGTCATGTCGTCGGGGAGGTTGGCGCGCTGCAGATCGGGCTCGGCGTCCGGCCCGGCGACGTTGCGTTCGAGGTACGGGCCGAAGCGACCCACGCGGACGACGACGGGGCGACCCTGCTCGTCGTCGAAGAGCTTGATGGAGTTGATCTCCCGGGCGTCGATCTCCTCGAGGTTCACCCCGACGAGCTTCTTCAGCCCACCGTCCTCGGCGATCTCGGCGTCGGCGTGCGACCCCGAGGTCGACCCGCCGAAGTAGAAGCGCGACAACCAGTCGGTGCGGTTCTCCGACCCCGACGCGATCTGGTCGAGGTCGTCCTCGAGGGACGCGGTGAAGTCGTAGTCGACGAGGCGACGGAAGTAGGCCTCCAGCAGACCGACGACGGCGAACGCGACCCACGACGGGACCAGCGCGCTGCCCTTCTTGTGGACGTACCCGCGATCCTGGATGGTCCCGATGATCGACGCGTACGTGGACGGGCGGCCGATGCCGAGGTCCTCGAGCATCTTCACCAGCGACGCCTCGGTGTAGCGCGCGGGCGGGTTGGTCGAATGCCCCTCGGCCTGCAGGTCCGTGCTGGTCAGGTGCTGGCCCTCGGTGAGGGTCGGCAGCCGGACCTCGTCGTTGTCGGCCTGGCCACCGGCCTGCTCGTCGACCGTCTCGACATAGGCCGAGAGGAAGCCGGGGAAGGTGATGGTGCGACCGGACGCGGCGAACGTCGCGCGCTCGCCGGTGGTGGCGGTGCCGCTGATCCGCAGGCTCATCGTGGTGCCGCGGGCGTCGGCCATCTGCGAGGCGACGGTGCGCTGCCAGATCAGCTCGTAGAGGCGGAACTCGTCGGACTGCAGGGACGACGCGACCTGACCGGGGGTCCGGAACGACTCACCCGCGGGGCGGATGGCCTCGTGGGCCTCCTGCGCGTTCTTGACCTTGCGGGTGTACTGCCGCGGCGACGGGTGCACGTAGTCGGCGCCGTAGAGCTCACGGGCCTGGTCTCGTGCCGCGGTGATCGCCGACTCCGACAGCGTCGTGGAGTCGGTACGCATGTAGGTGATGTAGCCGTTCTCGTACAGGCGCTGCGCGACCCGCATGGTGCGGTCGGAGGTGAAGCGCAGCTTGCGCCCGGCCTCCTGCTGCAGCGTCGACGTCATGAACGGTGCGTAGGGCCGACGGGTGTACGGCTTCTCCTCGACGGAGGTGACCGTCATGTCCGCGCCCTGCAGACCGTCGGCGAGTGCGCGTGCCCGGGTCTCGTCGAGGACGACGATCCCGTCGGCCTTCTTCACGGAACCGGTGGAGTCGAAGTCGCGGCCGCTGGCGACGCGGGCGTCGTCGACGGAGACCAGCTTCGCCCCGAAGGTCCGCGGTGTGACGTCGGCGCCGGCGTCGAGGGTGGCCGCGATGTCCCAGTAGCCGGCGGAGACGAACGCCATCCGCTCGCGTTCGCGCTCGACGATGATGCGCGTCGCGACCGACTGCACGCGGCCCGCCGACAGCTTCGGCATGACCTTCTTCCACAGGACCGGCGACACCTCGTACCCGTAGAGCCGGTCGAGGATGCGGCGCGTCTCCTGCGCGTCGACGAGGTCGATGTCGAGATCGCGGGGGTTGTCGGCGGCGGCCTGGATGGCCGACTGGGTGATCTCGTGGAACACCATCCGGCGGACCGGGACGCTGGGGCGCAGGGTCTCCAGCAGGTGCCACGCGATGGCCTCGCCCTCGCGGTCACCGTCGGTGGCGAGGTAGAGCTCGTCGACACCCTTGAGGAGCTGCTTGAGTTCGCTGACCGTCGACTTCTTGTCGGGCGAGACCACGTAGAGCGGCTCGAAGTCCTCGTCGACGTTGACGCCGAGGCGCGCCCAGGGCTGCCCCTTGTACTTGGCAGGCACGTCCGCGGCGCCGCGGGGGAGGTCGCGGATGTGCCCGCGGGAGGACTCGACGACATAGTTCGACCCGAGGTAGCCCGCGATCTTGCGCGCCTTCGTCGGTGACTCGACGATCACCAGACGACGCACGTCGCCCCGTGACGGGGACGTGGTGTCGCTGTCTGCCACGGTGTCTTCCCGTGCCCTTCCTCATGTGTGTCGGCACGCTGCCGACCGCGGCGCCGAGGCATCGGCGCACTTCTGGCCTGTTCTACCCCATACCGGACTCTTTTGGCACAACGCAGGATCGGCGCCGATCGTTTCCCAGCGCGTCGCCACCCGGCGCGTCGTCGCCCGTGACGATCCACAAAGCGCAGGTCAGCGGGTCACGAATCGCCTGTTCAGACGGTCGGCCACGCAGCGAACGCGGCGGGGTGGTCCGGCGGGGCCCCGATGCTCTCGACCAGACGACTCAGCCGCCGACGGCCCGTGATCCGCAACCCCGGGCCGGCGCCCCTGGTCCCGACGAGCGTGGGGGCGATGCCCGCGCGCATCAGTGCGGTCGCGAGCGGCGCGTGGGTCTCGGGGGCGTGCGGGTCGAGGCCGAGGGTGTAGCGGCCCTCGTCGGGCCGACCCGCGGCGATGGTCCACAGCCGCAGCGCGCGCGGCGACGGGACCCAACCCGCCGGCATGGTCTTGACCGCGCCGGTGGTCCACGACCGCGTGAGGGCGTCGAGCGCCTTGCTGGTCTCCGTGCGCGCCATGGGCGAGCCCTCGTCGGAGACGGCCGTGGACGCGCGGGCTCCGCTGCGTTCGATCTCCTCGACCAGCGCCTCGGCCCGCCAGGGCGCGGCCACGACGATGGAGACACGGCTGCCTGCGGGGGTGTGGCTCGACTGCCCCTGCGCCGCAAACAAACCCGCGAGATCGGCGAGCGACGGCTCGTCGGTCTCGGCGGAGAAGAAGGACAGCTGACCCACGGATGGACCCTACCCCGGGGGTATGGGGGCGACCTGGACGGACGCCGCGGTGACCACCCCCGGAGAGACGTCGCCCCCGGCATCACGGGGATGCCGGGGGCGACGACGAAGAGTCACGGTCGCAGTACGGCGGGACCGGTGGTCACCGCCAGGACCGAGAGACCCTCAGAGTCCGCGGACGCCGGTGGCCTGCGGGCCCTTGGTGCCCTGACCGACCTCGAACTCCACGCGCTGGTTCTCCTCGAGGGTGCGGAATCCCGAACCCTGGATCTCCGAGTAGTGGACGAACACGTCGTCAGGTCCCTCGTCGGGTGCGATGAACCCGAAGCCCTTCTCCGCGTTGAACCACTTCACAGTCCCCTGTGCCATGTACTGCTGTCCTCACTGCTCACAGATTGCGGCGTGACGTGCATCGCGCCGGGTCCGTTCCGACCGCCATACCTACTGGCGACGTTTGCGGACGAGCCGCGCACTAACCTTGGGTATCACGTACGCAACACGTTCCCGAGGGAGCGCGACGTCATCGCGCCGACCCCCGGGAGCTGCGACCGACGACAGTCAATCACGAAGGAACCGGTCCCGTCAGTCAGGAAGCCACTCTGTTCGCAACACTGTCACATTTCAACTGGTCGACACCTCCCGGTCATGGTGTCCGACAACGCCGTCGCGCCTGGTGACCCTGCCCGACACGTTCGGTGGAGGCCTGCTGAGACGCACGCTGGCCGGCATCGACGATTCCTTGTCACCTGTCACATACGCGACCGTGATCAGTTCGCAGACAGCACAGTTCGCCGAGTGGCCGGAGTGGGCCGATCCCGCGGTGGTGGCCGCGTTCCGCGAGCGGGGTGTGGCGCGCCCGTGGACCCACCAGATGCAGGCCGCCGACCACGCGCACGGGGGCCGACATGTCGTGGTGGCGACGGGAACCGCGTCCGGGAAGTCGATCGCCTACCAGCTGCCCGTCCTCACCGACCTCGTCGACGATCCCCGTGCCACCGCGCTGTACATCTCCCCCACCAAGGCCCTCGGGGCCGATCAGATCCGATCGGTCAGCGGCCTGATCGCGGGACGACCCGAATTCGCGCACATCGCACCGTGTTCCTACGACGGCGACACCGAACCCGATGTGCGGCAATGGGCCCGCGAACACTCCCGATGGTTGTTCACCAACCCCGACATGCTGCACCTGGGGTTCCTGGGGTCGCCCGGTCGGTGGCGTCACTTCTTCCGGCATCTGCGGTACGTGGTGATCGACGAATGCCACCACTATCGCGGGGTTTTCGGCGCGCACACGGCGCTGGTCGTGCAGCGCACGCTGCGGATGGCGCGGCGGTACGGGGCCGACCCGGTCGTCGTGGCCGCGAGCGCGACCGCCGGAGATCCCCAGGGCGCGCTGACCCGGTTGATCGGCGACGACTGTGTCGCGGTCACCGCCGACGGGTCGCCGCACGGCGAACGCACCGTCGCACTCTGGGAGCCGGGCTTCACCCCCGGGGTCACGGGTGAGAACGGGGCACCGGTCCGGCGGTCCGCGGGAGCCGACGCGGCGCGGATCCTCGCCGACCTCGTCGTGGAGGGTGCCCGCACCCTGTGTTTCGTCCGCAGCCGTCGCGGCGCGGAGATCGCTGCCCTCAGCGCGCGACACCTTCTCGCCTCGGCCGACCCCGAGCTCACCGACCGTGTCGCCGCCTACCGGGCCGGTTATCTGGCCGACGACCGTCGCGCCCTGGAGGCCGCGCTCTCCGACGGCACGCTGCTCGGGGTCGCCACCACCAACGCTCTCGAGCTCGGCGTCGACATCGCCGGCCTCGACGCCGTCGTCGTCGCGGGCTACCCGGGCACCGTCGCCTCGTTCTGGCAACAGGCAGGACGGGCCGGGCGCCGCGGGGAGGGCTCGCTCGTGGTGATGGTCGCCCGGGACGATCCGCTCGACACCTACCTGGTCCACCACCCCGAGGCGCTGCTGGGCCGCCCGGTGGAGGCGGGCGTGTTCGACCCCGCGAACCCCTACGTCCTCGGTCCGCACATGCTCTGCGCCGCGACGGAGGCACCGCTGACCGACGACGACGTGACGGCGTTCGGTGCGGGGCCCGTCGTCGCCGACCTGACCGAGCGCGGTCTGCTCCGACGCCGGGCCGCGGGGTGGTACCCCGCCGCGGGCCTCGAGCCGCACGCCGACGTCGACATCCGGGGCGGCATCGGCGGGCAGGTCATGATCGTCGACACCACGACGTCGCAGTTGCTGGGCACCGTCGACACCGGCCGGGCGATGTCGACCGTGCACGCGGGTGCCGTGCACCTCCACCAGGGGCGCACGTTCGTCGTCGACGAACTCGACCTCGAGGAGGGCCTGGCGCTGTGCCACCCCGAGGAGCCGGACTGGACGACCTCGGCACGCGAGACCACCTCGACCGACATCACCGCCGTGCTGGAGTCCTTCGACGCCGGCCCGCTGCACGTGGCGTTCGTGGAGGTCGACGTGACCCACCAGGTGGTGGGCTACCTGCGCACGTTGGTCTCGGGTGAGGTCCTCGACGTGGTCGAGCTCGACATGCCGCCGCAGACCCTGCACACCCGCTCGGTGATGTACACGCTCACGCCCGAGGCCCTCGAGGGCGCCGGCGTCGAGGCGGCCCGGTTCCCCGGCGCTCTGCACGCCGCCGAGCACGCGGCCATCGGACTCCTGCCGCTCATCGCCACCTGCGACCGCTGGGACATCGGCGGCCTCTCGACGAACCTGCACCCCGACACCGATCTGCCCACCGTCTTCGTCTACGACGGCTATCCGGGCGGCGCCGGGTTCGGCGAGCGCGGCTACCGCGCGTTCCGCACCTGGATCCGGGCGACCCTCGACGCGGTGACGGCATGTCGCTGTGAGACGGGGTGCCCGTCGTGCGTGCAGTCGCCGAAGTGCGGCAACGGCAACGACCCGCTCGACAAGGCCGGGGCGATCGCCGTGCTGCGCCTCGTACTCGACCTCGCGGGCGACTGACCGTCACCCGTCCGCCTCCGACGGCCCGGCGCGAGCCCGGGCCCGCGCCTCCCGGGACCCGAACGGGCCCAGCGACACCGACACCGCGACGTCCACCGAGACGTCCGAGCCGTCGACGCGGCAGTCGACGACGCGGACGGCGTTCACCGACCCGATCGCCCGTGCCGCGCCACACGGGTCGGGTTCGGCGAGCAGCGCCCGACCCGCACCGGCCAGCGCCGCGAGGTCGGCGCCGGTCTGGGCGCGATGACGGGCCGCGGTCGCCGCGCCGAGGTGGACGACCAGCACGGTCACGCCGACCAGGGCGGCGACGACGAACGCGCCGAGCACGGTGACCGATCCGCGCTCGTCGTCGATCAGGGCCGATGCCGCTGGCCTCACCCGGACCCGCCTGGCTCCCGGGCGGCGACAGCGGTCGCCCCGAGATCGACCCCGGGAAGAAGCGACGATCGGGCGGTGACCCGCGCCGTGGCGCGGTCGTCGTCGACGGTCACCCCCACGCCGGCGCCGCCAGGTGCCACCGATCGCCCGACGTCGAGCGCACGCGGGTCGTCGGCGGCGGCGAGCCGCGCCACCTCCCGGGCGGCATCGACGCACCGGACGTGTGTCGCCGCCGCGGACACCACGCCGACGCCGAGCATCACCACTGCCACGATCGCCGCGATCGCGAACGCCGCCTCCACGGTCACCATCCCGCGGTCGTCGCGAACCATCGCACGCAGCGATGGCCTGTCGCGTCCCTGCCCACCCACCATGTCCGTTGGACGCCGGCGGGGGCGGTTCGGTTCCGTCGAGCCCGCCTCAGCCCTCGACGTCGGTGGTCAGTGCCCGCCCTCCGCCGCGCTGCTTCGCCTCGTACATCAGCGTGTCCGCCGTCCGCAGGGCCGGGAGCACCACGCCCAGGCCGACACCGGCGACGGCCGGCTGCGTGATGATCGCGGCACCGACACTGATCGAGCAGCCGATCGTGCCGTCGTTCCCGATCGTCGTCGGCACCGCGGCGATCCGTCGCCGCAGCTCGTCGGGTGTCCCCGCGAGGTAGGCGGTGAACTCCTCGCCGCCGGTCCGCGCCAGCACACCGTCGCCGACGGCCGCGTCCAGCGCGTCGGCGATGCGACGCAGGGTGCGATCGCCCTCGTCGTGACCGTGGTTGTCGTTGATGCGTTTGAAGTCGTCGACGTCGACGACGACCACCGCGACGGCATGGCCGGCCTCGACGGCGGCCGACCACAGCGGCTCCACGGACACGTCGGCGCCGCGCCGGTTCAGCAGCCCCGTCAGGGGGTCGCGGATGGCCTGGCGGGAGTCCGTGGACAGCGTCGACCAGGCGAAGTGCGCGACGGCGGGGATGCCGTCGACGGCGGCGACGAGGACGATGGTGCCCGCGATCACGGCCTGGGTGTCGAACATCCCCGCCATCTGCAGCCGCAGCGCCGTGAGGACGATGACCACCGTCACGAACACGGTGTGGACGAGGAGCCAGCGCGAACTCACCAGGAAGGTGCACAGCGCGCTGTTCACCACGAAGAACACGCAGGCGAACGCGCTGACCGTCGGGCTGTACAGGAACAGCACGGAGGTCAGACCGACGTCGCCGAAGATGCCGAAGCCGACCAGGCATCCCCGGGCGTGCTCGGTGAGGAACGACTTCCTGATGGTGAGGATGAACGTGATGACCACCAGTTGGACCGCGAGCACGATCCACACCCACACCACTCCCGCCGTCGTCGACGGGCCCTCCCGGCTGGAGAGCAGGAGCATCGCGCAGACCGCCAGCAACGCGGTGTTGCCGGCGAGGATCACCCGCATCGGGTGGTAGAGCGGGCGCAGCGAGTGGTGCTCGATGACGTAGCGGTAGTCGAAGTCGTCCACCAGCCATCGCACCAGCAGTTGCCGGAAGGACGGCTTCGCGGTAGGTCCGGTGAGAGCGCGGTGTGTGACCGCCTGCGAGTTCACCCCCACGCCTCCTCCCGTCGTGTGGCACACGTGCCACTGCGGCCGCCCTCCCATCATCGTGACGTGCGTGAGCCGGGTTACAGGCGCATTCGGCGTGATCGCGCGGCCACCATCCGACACCGCCCACCCGACGGTGCTTTACTCCCGGGGTGACCAGCAACCCCGGCGTCGCGGCCGTCCCCGCGGTGGCCGTCGTCGTCCCGGCCCACAACGAGGAACGCCTGATCACCGACACCCTGCGCGCGCTCGACCGCCAGCGGTTCGACTCCGTCGTCCACAGGCACGTCCTGCACGGATACCGGGTGGTCGTGGTGGACAACGCGAGCACCGACGGGACGGCCGACGTCGTCCGGTCGTTCCTGGACGCCGGCACCGCGGCGCCGATGGAGCTGGTGTCCGAGCCGGAGAAGGGCACCGGGTGCGCCGCGGACACCGGCGTCCGCCGGGCCATCGAGCTCGGCGCGCAGTTCATCGCTCGCACCGACGCCGACACGTTGCCCGCACCCGACTGGCTCGCGAACATCGTCGCGCCCCTGCTCGACGGGTACCGGCTGGTCGGGGGTCGTGTCCAGGCGCGGTCCGACGGAGGGACGTCGGCGACGGTGTTCAACGCGGTCGGGAGTCTCTGGCGCGTCGGCCACGCAGTGGAATGGGTGCGCACGCGGCGCGCGGCGCCGCACGAGCGCCGCAGTTTCGCCGTCGTCGGCAACAACATGGCGATCGACGCCGAGATGTACGAACGATCCGGCGGTTTCCCGCGCACACGCATCGAGGACGCCCACGAGGACGAGGTCCTCCACCAGCGCGTGCGGGCACTCGTCGGGGGCGACGGCATCGCACTCGCCACGCGGGCACTGGTCCGCACCTCGCTCCGCCGTCTCGACGAGTACGGGACCCGGGACTTCGTGTCCTGGTACAGCTCTGCCGGCGACGACCGGCCCGATCGTGACGCCGACATCCGCTGACCTGAATCGGTCCTGCGGCCTCGGTGCACCTGTGTTGTACTGAACTAATGACGAGCGATCAGTCGCCAGTTGCCGTGATCGTCGCTGCGTTCAACGAGGAGAGTTACATCCTCGACACGCTTCGCGCCCTCGACGACCAACGGTTCGACTCGGTGCTCCACCGCCGGGTGTTCGACGGGTTCCGCGTCATCGTCGTGGACAACAACAGCACCGACCGGACCGCGGACATCGTCCGCGAGCACATCGCCAGCGGGCCCCGCTTCCCGGTGGAGCTGATCTCGGAGCGGGAGAAGGGCTGTGGGTACGCGGTCGACACCGCGACGCGGTATGCGATCGCAACGGGTGCGACGTTCATCGCACGGACCGACGCCGACACCCTCCCCGAGCCCGACTGGCTCGCCGAGATCCTCCGCCCGCTCTACGCGGGGAAGCGTCTCGTCGGGGGCCGTTTGCGCGCCCGCGACGACGAGGGCCTCACGAACCGCGTCTTCAACGTCATCGGGAACGGGTGGCGTCTCGGACACGTGCTCGAGTGGTATCGGACCCGCAACGAGCCCGACCAGAACCGACGCAGCTTCGCGATCTGTGGACCGAACATGGCCTTCGACGCCGAGGTCTACGAGCTCAGCGGCGGCTTCCCGCGGGCGTCGATGGACGACACCGACGAGGACCTCGTCTTCCATCGGCGTGTGCGAGCTCTCGTCGGTGCGGACGGGATCGCGTTGGCGCCGAAGGCAGTCGTGCGCATCTCGCTGCGCCGCCTCCACGAGGTCGGGGTCCGCGAGTTCGTCGCCTGGTACGGCGAGAAGGAACGCGACACCACCGGCAAGAAGGTCGACATCCGCTGAGCGAGAGGGGTTCCCGCGGCGACACGTGAATGCCGCCGCGGTCACCCGTCCCTCAGCCGACGGACGTGTTGAGTGCCTTCGTCACGATCCCCGTCAACGCGGACACGATGTTGTCACCGGTGACAGCAAAGGTCTGAGAAGGACCGTTTTCAGAGGAGGGCCGACGGTCATCGCTCGGGCGCGAACTGTGGCTTGATGCGAAAACTAAAGAATGCCGAGAAATCGTAGTTTCCCCGGAATTCTCCGTTCAGGGCGTCGTAACCGAGGAGAGCGCCGCGGCTAGTCAGAAAATCTTCTGACAGCCGAACGCCGCCTTCGCCCCCGTCTGAGCACTTGAAGTAATTATTGCAGTAAAGCGCAGATCCATTCAGGTAAGCGATATTGAACACTCTATCGGAGAACAAATTTACCCCGCCCCACACCTCACGTGGATTAGCATTACTAGCTGAGATAATAGCGCTGGTAGCTATTCGACGACCGGTGCATGTCGGTAGCCCCACGATCAGGCGGGTGCCCTTTGCAACCGTATCTTGGTCACCACTGTTGTGAATGAAAATCCTGAGCCGGTATGTGTGTCCTGGCTCCATTCCCATCGAATAACGCCACGGCTCAGATTGCTCTCCATAGGTTACGTCACGTATTCCGAAAAATCCGCGCTCATCGCCGATAACTTCCGGAAAGTTATCAGAATTGAAAGAGGGAAGCGGGGAGAACTTGTCCCTGGGCAGGATGTCGCGCGCAGGACCCCACCCGGCCTTACGAGGGTTGTCCGGGCAGGGACCGTTTTGGTAAAGCGACCCGCTCACGGGCTGGTTTGGTTCGGTAGTGGTCTTAGTTATCGGGGCTTGGGGACCATTGAAGAACGTTACCGGCGCGTTGAACACGTTACCGGCTTGTGGCGGGTCCTTCGAGAAATTGAGCGAACCGAAAGTCACCGTGGCCGTGAGCGAAGCAACTGCGATGAGAGTCGTGACAACCCAAGTCCATTTGGACCGCAGAAACGACCTCCGCTTCGGAGACGGCGATTGTTCAGCCTCGTCAATAGAGGAGTGACGACCCACATATTTCCCCATTCATGCGCAGCGTCTCTATCGATTGCGTCAGATGACGCCTCGACTATAGCCACTTTCGCCCTCTGCGAGAGGGCATCTAACCCGGGCCGCACACGCCCGTCGTGCTCCCGACACTCATCGCAAGTGCGCCGACGCGCGAGCCATCGATTGCGGTGCGACACGGAAGGAATGAGTCTGACGAAGGCGATCCGCGGCCTCTACTCCATAGACGGGTCAAGCAAGGCGGCCCTAGGCGTCGAACGTGGGCATCGGCGGGGGTGGCGGCAGGGTGAGAATGAACTTGCGCAGTAGCTCTCGGGTCATCCTGACCGCCTCGCGCCTTTCTTCGAACTGGCTCGACACGTTCCTGCCGTGCCTACGCGTGTTCGCCTTCACATGCAGAGCGCGGAGAGTCGACTCGTCCACGTCGAGGGCTTCACGCAGCCTCACCCACGATTGCCGCCGATCAGCACCATCGTCGAACGCTCCAGGATCATCGAAGTATTGCTGTCGCATGCTCTCGATCGCCCGGTAGCAGTAGAAAAAACAATCCTCGGTGAAGCCCATAGCCATCCGGATGTCAGCCAGCGCGTGTCGGACGTTGGCGTTTGTCACCGAGTGACCCAGGTAAGGGCCCAAGAGATCCCCGGTTACCTCATCGGCAACGGCGACCGAGAGGTCGTCCATCGACGTCTTGCCGCCTATTAGCGCGTCTCTACCGTCAATCGATCCCGTGATAAGTTGCAGTTGCATTGGCGCTGCCGCTAGGCAGAATCCGAGCGCATCAATAACGCTCATGACAACTGCGTCGGTGTCGTACCAAAGCCGGGTCACGTACTCCTGCAGACCTGAAGATTGATCCGGAGGGTCCTTAATGACAACCCGAACGCTAAAGCATGAATTGAGTAATGCGATCCTGAACTGCCTATCTTCGATTTTCACGTTGACCGGTCCGTAAATCCGCCAATTACCCGCCTGCGGGTGTACAACGCCCCCGAAGTTGACCACAAGCTCCGAGACGGTTGGTCCGTTAGTGTCGTTTCGCCGACCAGATCTTCTCATGAAACGGCACGATACTCATTCGAGCCTCTCGCAAGATCCACCGCTTCTCCAAGAGGCCGGGTTGGGGGCTAGTAATCCATCAGTCGGCTCTGGGCGCGTGTCTGAGTCGATAAGCGGCACGCAGTGGTGAGACCTCTCAGACGGCATCCTTGATGGCGATCAGGTGCATGGCATCAGCCTCGCTGAGGGATTGATAGTCGCCCTTTCCCCACACACGGTCGATGACATCGCAGGGGACCCAACCGTCACTTCCTGCCCAACGCATGCCGTTCTTTCCCGCGTAGAGCGGGGCTCCGTCGGGGACGTCGATTCGCAGTAGGACTGAGCTGGAATCGTCGATCCCCGCGCCGTCGTACCAGTAGATGGTCTGCATCAGTCCTCCCTACCGTTGTTCGTAATCGGACTTTGAGCGAAGTCTCGTCTGCTGGGCAGAGCGGCGAGCAGCGCCGCGCGTTGGGCTGCGTCGAAGTAGGTGCCCAAGACAGTGTTCAGATGTCGGCGGGCCCCGTCGGCGCGGAAGTCAGCGAGGGCGTCCTGAGTCCAACGGCCGATATGCGCGGCGGTGAGATCGGCTGTTACGACATCTCCTGCATCGTTCATGGCGGCTTCGAGTTCGTCCGCGCCGTCGACGGTCCAAAATCCATCGGTCCGCAGCCGCCAAAACGGGTACTCCGTCCTGATTTGTCCCTCGACACCGACCGCCGTAAGCAACCGCTTGAGGTCGTCGGTGATGTCGTCATGGCTCGCAGCCACCCAACCGTCGGCGATGTAGCGATGAAGAAGAAGCGCAACCATCGCCGGCTTGTGCAGCCGGGGCACACCCGGGCCCTGACGCGCAGTCCTGAGGGAGGCCAGCTTCGAGGCCAGAGACTCGTCCACCCCCCGATTGTTGCTGGTCAGCGGCCAAAACGGAAGGTCCTGTTGGTACAAACACGCGAGTCAGAACGAAAAATCTGGAAAAAGTTTGCGCAGACTCTTCCCATGTCGGCGCAAACCATGTAGCTTCGTTCATGTCAGCCAAACCGGCCGGCACCATCGAAAGTAATTGAGAGAGGAGGCTTTACAGATGCATGGTCTCGCCACGGCCGCCATGGGAGTCGACGGAGACGTCGCCTTCCGGCCCAGCAGCACGGCAGACATTCCCGACGTGGGCGGGGTCTATGTCATCAGCGATCTCCGCGGTCCGCTTTACATCGGCCGCACCGACGACCTCAACAGGCGCTTCCACAAGCACCTGGAGGACAGTCACAACAGAAAACTGCGGATCGCCTTGCGAAACCGGGTCGGGAACGTCCGGTTCGCATGGATCTTCGCAGACGGTCCTGATCAGCGCAGCCTGGAACCTGCGCTGATCAGGACCCTCAACCCACTGTGTAACGACATCCGTTACGCACTCAAGAAACGGAGCTAACCATGGCAACACTTCTGCCCGCGATCAAGAGCCAGATGGGCAACATCGAGTATTACACCACCAAGATGCGAGCGGCGGACATCGCGACGCTCGCTCGGGCGGCCAGCGAGAAGGATGACTGGGCCACCCAGGGCATCGAGGAACGGATCCAGCGCAAGCTCAACGAGAAGCGTGTCCGCGATGAGCTGGTCCCCTACCTCGCCAAGTCGGAGGACCGATTCTTCGGGTCCATCATCATCCTCGTTCGCGAGGCCGACATCTTCGAGTACGAAGTCGCCGACCAGTGGCTCACGAAGGCCCCACCCATCTACAAGCGAGTCATGAGTGACATGGGGGTGCTGACAGTCGACGGCGGCGACCTCGTCGTCCTCGACGGCCAGCACCGATGGAAGGCACTGAAGATGGTGTCGGAGAAGAAGGACACCCGAGATCAGGCCATCGAGGGCGAGTTCGTCGAAGACGTTCGGAACGACGAGGTCACCGTCATCTTCGTCGAGTACACCAGCAGCCAGTCCACCCGACGGATGTTCAACAAGATCAACAAGTCGGCCAAGCCGACCGGACGATCCGACAACATCATCACCTCCGAAGACGACGGCTACGCCATCATCACCCGCTCGCTCCTGGAGCCCGGCGCACCCCTCGGCGCAGTCACCAAGAACGGAGAGCTGATCGTCAACTGGAAGTCGAACACCCTCGGCGACCGCAGCGCACAGCTCACCACCGTGAGCGCGGTGTACGAAACGGTGAAGGACATCTGTCGGGAGAACGGAAAAAATTTCGACGAGAAGGACCTCGTTGTGCGACCGCCCGAGGACGAGTTGCATGATGCGGCCGACATCGTCACGGCGTGGTGGCACTCCCTGGTCGACAACATCGATGTCTACAAGGAGGCGGTCGACAAGCCGAACGCGATCCCCGCGCTCCGACAGCGCGAGACCGACAACCTGCTGCTCAAGCCCGCTGGTCAGATCGCCCTCGTGCGGGGTCTGCTCATGGCCACCGAACGACACGGCGTGGACATGAAGACCGCGATCAAGCGAGCCAACAGGATCGATTGGGACGTCAGCTCGTCCACTTGGGAGGGATTGCTCGTTCTCGCGAGCGGTCGCATCGTCGCTCGCGCCGAGAACTACCGACGCAGCGCCGAACTCATCTCCTACCTCGTGGCCGGCAAGAGCTACACCGCCGAGGAGGTCACGACGCTCCAGAAGCACCTCGACGAGTTCACGGGCAAGAGCTACACGCTCCCTGCCTACGTCAGCTGATAGGCCCCAGTCGACCCCGCCACTGTTTCCGGTGGCGGGGTCGACTGGTTGGGACGTGCCCTCGGGTGATGCTAGTACTAACGCGGCGGCCATAGACGTCCACCGGCTCAATACCGACGCTATGCCTCATCACGTCACACCAATCGAGTTTCGAGCCCTCGCACATCAACAACGAACTCCACCGCCGGCCCGGTCTGTCGATCCGCGTAGGTGGGTCCAATCCGGGCCAGAAGCCGTTCGGCCGGGATGCCGAGAACTACATAGACCTCTCCATCACACCGGCGAGCGAACCATGCGGCCAGGGAATACGACGGGGTCCAGGACAAGCCCTCGCGGTCCTCAAAACGACACCCCCGGAACATAAAATCCTGATCAGTCGGGGCCGACACCCAGCCGTCCTCCCGGTAGCCGAGCGCACGGAACTTATCGATCCACTCCTCACGAGTCCAGACCGGGCGATTACCGCACGGAACCAGCCAAGCATCCAAGAGCGGGAACGCCTCCCGCCGTTCAAGTTCGGCCGCGAGGTCAGCGCGGGCACGCAACACCGCGTCAGTCTGAAGCATCATCTAGATGGTCCTTTCGAGGGTGGGGGCATACCCCGGATCTAAGTAGCGGGCTTTATGGGCGCCCTGCGCCCATTTCTCATAGGCCCCATGTAGTCGCGTCAATGGCCCGACCGACCGTCCAAACTTGCCCGAAGCCAACAAAATCTGTAATAACGTTTGGTCATGGGAACCGGGGAAGAGAAGCCGTACGGCTTCTGGAGCTATGTGCACGACGACGATGCGGCGGACGGCGGCAAGATCGCCCGTCTGAGTACTCGGATCAAAGATGAGTACAAGATGATTACGGGCGGGGATGAGATTGAGATATTTCTAGACAGAGAAAGTATTGAGTGGGGGCAAAAGTGGCGATCCGTGATAGACGAGGCGCTAACCGACACCGCGTTTTTTATACCAATAGTGACCGCTCGGTATGTGCGGCGGCCTGAGTGTCGACGGGAACTTCTCAAGTTCTCCGCGAATGCACGCCGCAAGGGCGTCCCTGAACTAGTTCTCCCTATTCTCTACCTCGCGGTCCCGGGCCTGGAGGAAGACTCGCCCGACGAGGTTCTCGCGACGATTGCTAGGACTCAGTACGAAGACTGGACCGAACTGCGATTCGAAGATGAGCGGAGTCCAAGCTACAGTCGCGCCATAAACAAACTGGCACAACGGTTGTCGGTAATCGCGGCGGAGATCTCGGCTAGACCTGAGGTCGAAATTGCACCCGACAATGCCGAGGAGCCAGATGACGACGCGCCCGGCATCATGGATGCCCTCGCGTTTGCGGAGGAGGAGCTACCCAAATGGAAGCAAGTCCTTGAGCGATACCAGGAAGTCGTAGTCGAGATTGGCGGTCTCTTCGAAGCCTATACGCCCGCGATGAATAGCGCGCCGACAAGTAGTGCGAAGGTTGTGACAGCGCGACGACTCGCTCGGGATCTCGATCCGTTGGCCGACAGGATCGTCGAACGCGGTCGAGACTATCTGGATTACACCCGACAACTCGACGCGCACATGTCGGTTATTTTAAGCCAGCTCAATCTGTCGGTAACCCCATCCGAACAACAGGATGTCGAGGAGTTCAAGGAAATTATCCGAGATTTCGTACAAACTGCGCGGGAAGCATGCGAAAAGGTCGTCGAATTTCAGCAAGTAGTTAGTGACGTCGCAGCGATGAGTAAGGACATTCGTAAACCGCTCCGACGCGTAGGGACTGGCGCTCAGAGTTTTCTCGATGGCCAAGCCTTCTTTGACGAGTGGGAGCGGAGGCTCGACGAACTTGATTGAGACCTACGCGTCCAAATTCTGAGGCCGCGCCCCCGTGACCAAGTTCTGCGGTCACGGGGGCGCACTGGAGGGCAAGGACCTCTTCTCTACGCGGCGGCGTCCCCTTCACGCGCACGCCAGTAGTCCCGGGATTGGATCCGGCGACGGTCCCGCAGGTCCCCGGTATAGCGCGCGCGAGCGGCGGATCGATTGCAGCTCATGCAATCTGATCTAGTTCCGCCCCGCCCGTCGGAGAAGTACTCACGCTCGTTCTTGCGCTCCCCGCACACCCGGCAGTGCTTCACGGGCGCAGGTGGCGCGCCACGGTCGGTGCGCTCGGCTTGTAGTCCCGGTGGATCGGGCCGCTGCGAAGTCGGTCAGCCAAATCGCTGGCGTCGAACAGCACCTCGCCGTCCATCGGCATCGGGGCGCCGCCGCCATGCAGCAGTCGCCCGTCCTCCTTGGCTCCGGCAACTTCGACGAGGAAGTCGACGGATGGTCCCGAGGGCTTGACGTACACGTCCGATCCGGCCGGGATCCAGCGCCCACCTGCCTCTGCGGTGAGTGCTGCCCGGAGGAGAACGGTCTCGGCGATCACGCGGCGTTCCCTGTGGTGCTGGACTCGTAGGCGTCGAGGACGCGGCTGGCCTCGTCGGCGTCCTGTGGCACGTATCGGCCGCGGGTGAGGTCCAGGGCGAACGCGACGACCCCGCTGGGGTCGCCGTTGCGGGCGCGCTGCATCGCGTACGAGTCGACCGGACCCTGCCGCCACGCCCAATGCCATCCGTGGTCGCCGTTGCGAGCGGACGCGATGAGTCCGGCGAGACGGAGCATGACGACGAGGTCGTCGAGAACTCCCCATCGCTCCTTGATGTCGGTGAGGCGCTTCCAGGCGTCGGCGACACCGTGCTCGATCGCCTGCGCCGGGGTGGAGATCCCGGCCAGTTCCTGCAGGGGCTCCACCGCTTCCTGTGTCATCGCCTCAAACTCGGCGGTGATCGCCGCCGCATAGTGGTCCCGGTGCTTGCGGACGATCTCATCGGCGCGGGTGTCGGCAGCGATCGCGACCTGGGCGGCGACGTCAGCAGCAGCGTCGGTCTGGACCTTCCCGGCCGCGGACAGGATCGCCTTCTCAACGTCCTTGGACTTCATCACGTCGTCGGTAGCGTCGAGAACAGAGTCACGGCGCAACACGGCGGCGTTCGCGGCGAACGCGCGGGCGCGGTTGGCGATGTCGAGGTGGTGGTCGACGGCGGCGAGGTCGTCGTCGGTGAGCAGGCCCAGGGCGTGCAGGGGTGCGGCGAAAGTCGCCGGATCAGTCGAACGCATAGTCAATCTCTTTCATTGTTGGTTGTTGTGGTGACCCGTTGGTCGGCGGTCACCAATGCCGAAATCTGTACGGGTTGTCCGAGAGTCGAATTCGTGTGTAGCGCCACAGCCGCGCCCGGTGATCACTCAGCAGAGCCGAGTTGCAGGGTCGTCCGGGTTTGGCGCCGCATTGCTCGCAGGTCACCATGTGGCTGCTTTCGGGCAGGGGGGATCCAGGCTCCATAGGAGTCCCTCCGGAGAAGTGACATATTTGCCGGTAGGACGGCCAGAATTTGGCCACGGGTGGAAGAACCCTTGGCGGCCCCATTCGCCCGTTTAGGGCGCACCGTGGACAGCAGAACTGGCGGTCGTGATGCCAAGCGCGGCGGACCCGGCGGATGCGAGAGCCTGAGGCCGCGCATCCGCCGGGTGGAGAGCGATGTGGCGGCGTCGTCAGACGCTGTAGGACCGCACCACCCGCGTCACCGCGCGGGCCGCCCCTCCCCGGTTCACGCTGGGGCGTCGATGATCACGCGGTGAACTCCGACATGGCGTCGTCGACTTGGCAGGCGATGCACAGGACGGATGGTTCGTCGGCTGGCTTGCCGCACTCACACCAGATCGACGGCTGCCCAGAAACGGCGGTAGACCCATCGCTCTGCATCGAGGGAGTCTGCCCAGAAGTGGCAGTAGAGGTAGAGGCCACTCCCGGCTGACGAGGTCCCTCTTGAGAGATAGAGAGTGTGGTGCCGTTTCTGGACATGCTCTCCATGTCGATGACCTTCGGATCGATGTGCGCAGAGAGAGCCCACCGCTCCTGGCTGTCGTCCTCCTCGACGACACCGAGCAGCTGGAGCATCTGCAGCTGTCGGACCGTGGACGCACGCGGCTTATTGACGCCCCTGGCCACGTCCGCCTTCGACGAGTTGGGGTGCTCCGCGAGGTAGTCGATGAGTTCGAGGCGCATCGGCGGCATCGTGTCGCGAGCGCAGCGGACAGCGAGCTTGATTGCCCGGTCCCTGTCGATGCCGAGGGCGAGCGCACCACGGGCCACCTGGGCCAGTTGCTTCACGATGCGGGTCGCCGCTTCTGGGGCATGCGCCATCTCCGGTGTGCCCATCCTGTCGACTTCCACGGCTGTGCGCACCTGCGCCACGAGGTCGCCCGCATCGAGGATGAGTTCCTCAGCCTCGGCGTCGAGGTTGATGGTCGCCGACGTTCGCAGGCCAGCGAACAGGGCTCCCACTGCGTCCGACAGTTCCTGGCGCATCTGCTTCTCGGACCCGACGTTGGCGAGCGCGGATCGGCCGGCGGCCTTGCGGTTGATGGTTGAGTCGGCGCGCACCAGCAGGAACCGGTCGCCGCATGCTGCGATGACCGCGTGCGCCTTGTCCCACGCGGTTGTAACAGCGCCGATCGTGACCAGGCGACCCTTCCAGGTGAGAGTCAGTCCGCCGTCGCTGCCGACGTTGCGTTCCCAGTAGCCGTCCGCGATCTCGCGGAGCGCGGCGAGTAGCTCGGCGCGCGAGTCCCGCGACATCGAGAGGATCGTGGTCACGTCCTTGATGATCAGCAGGCCGCGATTCATCCCGGCGAGAAGTCCACCGGTGGCGTTCTTGCTCCGTTCCTTCGACGCGGTCGCGGAGAGCAGTGCACCGGGTGACTTGATCTCGGAGGTGACGCGGGCGCCAGCGCCCGCCAGTGCCTGGACGGTCTCGGTCTTGGCGTTGCCGGATCCCGACACCACCAGCAGCCAGGCGGGGTCTCCATCGAGCTTCTCCGAGGCGGCGACCGAGAGCACGATGTCGAGCACGTCGAGGTCGTAGCTGTCGCCCAGCCACCGCCGGAACACTTCGTGCGTGGCCTCGATGTCGGGCGTCACCCGTCTCAGGTCGTCGACGGTGAGATCGGCAGCGAGGTGGTCCGTGAGGTCCTTGCCCTCTGCCGCTTCCACGATGATCACTGACGACGCGATCTGTTCGAGGCTGTCGGCGACGTCGTTGGCGTGCTTGCGGCCCGCATCGTCCTTGTCGGCCACGATCATGACAGGACGACCGGCCACCGGGGTCCAGTCGAACCGGGCCGCCCCAGTGCTCGCCCCTTGCGGCGGCGACACGGCCTGAAACCCGTTAAAGCGAGCGGTGTTTACGTCCTTCTCGCCCTCGACGACCAACACCGGAACGGACATGTCGGTGGTGAGGTTCTGGACGCCGTAGAGCGCAGTTCCGGAGGTGTCGCCGGACTGGTAGAACTTCTTGTCCACGGTGCGCTGGACCTGACGGCCGTCGCTGTAGGTGTAGGTGACGCCCTTCGGGTTGTCGAACAGGTCCCGGTAGGAAAGGCCGATGGCCTCCAGGATGACTCTGGTGTCCTCACCGGCGTAGGAGTGGATGAGGGCCTGGTCGCCCTGGTACGAGACCAGGACGCTGCGGTCCTCATCAGAGTGGCCGGGCGCCTGACAGAGAGCCTTGTACTGGCCCCTGCGCTTGACGCGCAGTCCGGCGATCTCGAATGCGTCGATGACGCGGTCGAACGAGGTGGTAATGCTGGTAGTCATGAGAGCCTCAGTCTCCTGGCAGGAGGGCAGCGGGTATCGCCGCGAGTGGGAGGGGTGGCCGCACGGGGCAGCAGATGGAAGGGCGGTGGCGGCGCAGAACTCGCCGTCTCCAACGTCCGTATACCCCTGATTATACTCAGGGGTGGACAGCGACCTTTATTGCCGCAGTTCGTGATTCAGACGCCGACAGGCTTGCGATCAGCCCCCGTGCCGATGAGAGCGCAAAGCCGATCCACTTGTTCGGCGGACAGGCGCGGTGCGGCGAGCGCCACCGCGAGAGCGTGATCCTTGGGCGTGGGCTTGCTGGGGTTGTTCATCTCGGAGTATCCAATCTCGGGTGCGTAAACAGGCACAGATCACCCGGCGGGTGACTAAACCTTTGCGTTTCGCACCGCGTCTCAGCGAGACACGAGAAGCCAACGGAACGAAGAATAACCCGAACGCGTGTTCGACGCAAGTGGCAACAGCTGCCCGCCCGGCGCTACGCCTTCCAGGCGATCTCGACGCGCTCCACCACCAACCCATCCGGGGCGCGGCGTCCAGACCCCAACGGGTTGATCGTCACCGTCATCAACGAGTCGATGATCTTGTTCCGGACGTCCGCCGACATCGCGGCCCAGCGGTCGGCGATGTCATCGGAGGACAACAGGTCTGCCAACGGTGAGGACTGCCTCGCCGCCATCAGCACCTTATCGAGGCGGTCGATCTTTGTCTGGATCGCGGTGCTGCCGCGCCGCATCTGTTGACCGTCGATGTACCCGTCGCCGAACATCTCCGACAGCTCATTCTTCCTTGCTTGCAACGCGTCTCGCTCTATCTGCAGCGCTGCTGTATCTATGTCTACCCGCTCAACGAACACGGCCGCCGCGTCCGGCCGCGACAGCCGAGCTATCACCACATCGGAGATGTAGTTGTCGAGCGGTTCCTTGCGTTGTGACAAGTGGGGGGTCGCTACGCATCGGTAGTCTCGGCCGTTTCCGCTGCCCTTGAACACCTTCATAGGACCGCCACACTTTCCACATCGGTAGACCCCGCTGCCCTGGTGCTGGCGTTCGTAGCTGACCGCGGTACGGCGTTTCGGGTCGGCGATGACGGCCCGAACCGCGTGCAGTGTGTCCTCGTCGAAGATGGCGGGCCAGAGTGCCGGCCCGATGATCCTGCCGCCCTCCTCGACCAAGCCGGCGTTGCGTGCCCGGATCAGAATCCGCCGGAGGCTGGAGACGGTGAACTCGTCACGGCCTCGTGCAGTCTTTACTCCGGCCTGCTTCCAGCGCTTGGTGACTGACATCAACGATCCCCCAGCTAGAACATGAGCTGCGGCCTGCCGGATGAGATCCGCCTCCTCTGGAATCAACTCCATTCCGTCTCGCGTGTAACCAAAAGGGCGTGGGCCACCACGGAACTTGCCGTCGCGCGCCTGCTGGCTCTTGGCCGCCTTGATGCGCTCAGCTGAACGTTCGACCTCGTAGCGAGCGACGCTCGCGAACATCGTGGCCGCCATACGGCCGCTCGAAGTAGTCAGGTCAACCGGCCCAGCCTTAACCGTATGGATTGCGACATTGTGGATCGCACACACCTCAACGAGCTGGGACAGGTCGGGGATGGAGCGGTACAGCCGATCGACGTGCCACGCCAGTACGACGCCGACCGCTCCGCTCTCCACCAAACGCAGCATGTCCGTGTACCCGGGTCGGGGGCGACCGGAGTAGGCGGAGACGTCGTTGTCGGTGAACACCTTGACCACGTCGACCCCGAGTTGGTCCGCCAGGGCTCGGCAGTCCTTCTGCTGCCTCTCGACGCCACCCTGCTCTCCGGCGCGGTCCTGAGAGATCCTGGTGTAGATGACGCAGTCAGTTCTTGACACCGTTGCAGTGTAACTCGGACATTCGCTACCACGGTGTAGAGGATGGCCCCGAACGCCGCGGCGGCGATCGTGCCGATCGCGTACTCCGCCGTCGACATCCCGTCGTCGGCGGCCGCGGCCTCCATCATGCGGACCTGCGCGGCCCGGATCCAGTTGTGATGCATGCCTTCTCCCCTCGTGTGACCGACGGACGGTCCGTCGGTCGACCCTGCGGACCGCTGTGTCACAGCACCCCTCCGCGTAGGACTGTCCCGGCCAGCCCGACCACCACCGGCACGATGCCGAGGCAGACGAACGCCGGGAGGAAACACAGGCCCAGCGGCCCCGCGACCGCGACACCGGCCCGCTCGGCGGCAGCGGCCGCCGAGTCCTGGGCTGCCTCGCGCTCCGACTGCGCAAGCTCCGTCAACCCGCCGACCGGTGACGACCCTGCGCGGGCGGAGCGACGGGCCATGGCGCACAACGAGACCGCGGCCGGCGCCGCGTCCTGCCCGGGCTCCCACGCCTGCAGCGGGTCGGCGCCGAGTGCCAACAGTTCCGATGCGCGCCGCAACGTCGCCGCGAGTTCCGGGGGTGCCGATCGGGCCACGACGGCCGCCGCCGCACCCATCGGCATCCCGGCCCGCAGGCACAACGCCAGCAGGTCGTAACCCGCGGCGACCGCGAACGGGTCGGTCCTCTCCCGCGTGACACCGAGCCACCGTGGCGATCGGTCGGGCGGCGACGGCGGGACCAGACGAGCGATCATCCAGCCCCCGGACGGCGCGAGCAGGAGCGCCAGGGCCGCAGCGACACCCGCTCCGATCCACCACGGGCTCATGGCGTCATCACCTTCTCGGTGATCCGGCGCGTCCAGGCGAGCCCGGCGACGACGAGCACCACGCCGACGACCAGGAGGATCCCGCCGAGTCCGCCGCCGAGCAGCACCGCGATCGGTCCCGCGCCCATGGCCTCGCCGAGGAGGACCCCGAGCACCGGGAGTCCGGCGAGCACCGCCGACGTCGCCCGGGCACCTGCGAGGGATGCCCGTGTGCGCTCGGCGAACCGACGGCGGGCGACGAGGTCGTCGCGCACCGACTGCACCAGGTCGGCCATCGGCAGTCCGTGCTCCTCGGCGGTCCGCCACGCCACCGCGATCCGGTGCCACGCCTGAGACCGGTCTCCCCCGACCGACTGCAGACCCGCGGCGACGTCGCCGCCGAGTTCCGCCCGCCCCGCCATGGCGGTGACCACGTCCAGGGTCGGCGCGACACCGTCCGTCGACGCCCGCCGGGCGAGATCGTCGGCGGCCTGACGGCAGGCACGTGCGGGGTGCGCGCCGACGGACATCTCGGCCACGATCACCGTCACCGCGTCCAGTACGGCATCGAGCTCGGCGTCCCGCGCGCGATCGCGACGGCGGCGACGGCGCTGTCGGAGAACAGCCGCGGTGGCGATCCCGGCGGCGACTCCCGCCGCCGCCCCGACGACCACGAGGGCACCGGCGACGCACGCACAGCCCCCGACAACCCAGCTGTCGACGCGGGTTGGTCTGCGACGCAGCCCACTTCGCACAGTCGGTGTGGACACGGTGGCGTCGAGCCGGCTGCGGGGAACCCCCACCGGCCAGAGGGCCACCAGGGCGGCCAGTGACATCAGGAGCGCTGCGCCGGTCACGACGTCGCCGCCGGCAGGCCCGCCCGCCGCATCCGCTTCCGGAGATCGGCCAGCGCATCGGTGAAACCGGATCCCCGACGCCACACGGGCCGGGTGCGGACCCACCCGTCGGCAGCGCGGTCGAGCAGTCCGATCTCGCAGATCCCGCGGTGGCCGTCGGGGTCACGCGCCACCGCGATGACCACGTCGACCGCTGCGGCCAACTGACTGTGGACGGCGGGGCGGTCCATCCCGCCGAGCGCCGCGAGGGCCTCGACCCTCGCCGGGACCTCTTCCACCGAGTTCGCGTGCAGGGTCCCGGCGCACCCCTCGTGCCCGGTGTTGAGTGCGGTCAGCAGGTCGACGACCTCGGCCCCGCGGACCTCGCCGACGACGATGCGGTCGGGGCGCATCCGCAGCGCCTGACGGACGAGGTCGCGGACGCCGACCACCCCGACCCCTTCGACGTTCGCAGTCCGCGCGACGAGTCGCACGACGTGCGGGTGTGTCGGCGCGAGTTCGACGGCGTCCTCGACGCAGACGATGCGCTCGGCGGGGTCGACACGGCCGAGCAGACCGCTGAGCAGCGAGGTCTTGCCCGCGCCAGTACCCCCGACCACGAGGAAGGCCAGGCGGGCGACGACCATCTCGTCGACGAGGTCGACGATCTCGGCGGGGATCGCACCCCGTGCCACGAGTGCCGCGAAATCGAGCGTGGCCGGTCGCAACACTCGCAGCGACAGGCAGGTGCCGTCGACGGCGATGGGCGGGATCACCGCGTGCAGGCGCACGCTGTACCCCCGTCGGCCGACGTTGCGGAGCTGTCCGTCGACCCACGGTGCGGCGTCGTCGAGACGGCGTCCCGCTCCCGCGGCGAGCCGTACGGCAAGCCGACGGACGGCTGCGTCGTCGTCGAAGACGACATCGGTGAGTTGCAGCCCGGCGCCACGGTCGACCCAGACCTGGCGGGGCCCCACCACGAGGACATCGGCCACGTCGGGCTCGCCGAGGATCTCCTCGAGCAGTCCTGCGCCGACGAGCTCGGTCTGCAGGAACCGCAGCGCCTCCAGCAGGTCGGTGTCGCCGAGGACCCCACCGGACTCGGCCCGGATCGCGTCGGCCATGACCTGCGGGGTCGGATCCGCGGCGTCGCCGGCGAGACGTTCCCGAACGCGGGCCAACAGGTCCCGCCGGGCATGGAGGTCGCCGGTCATGCACCGACCGCCGTCAGGTCCAGGACACGGTCGAGCACGGTGTCCGCCGCTCGCGACAGGGACGAGCGGCGGGCGAGCGGTAGCCGTCCCGATTCCAGTCCGTGCACCACCCGCGGATCCGAGCGCACCGCCGCGAGCAGCTCGAGCCCGACCGTCGACGCGACGACCGACGCGCCCAGCCCACCCGGCGCGGGGCCGCGTACCACCAGTCCCGACCGGTCGGTGACCGACTGCCACCGACCCGACATCTCGCAGGTCGCCGCGCATCCGCGCACCGTCGCGGTGGTCACGACGACCACGAGGTCGACCACCTCGACGACCGCACGGGCGACGTCGTCGACACGCCTCGACAGGTCGACGACGACCGTCCCGCCGGCGGCGCAGGCCGCCTCCAGGACCGCCCTCGCGGAGTCGGCGGTGACCACGTGGTCGACGCCGCGTCGGGGCGCGAGAACCGTGACCCCCGCGGCGCTCCGCGGCAGTGCGGCGTGGAGGCTCGCCGCCACGACCTGTCCGCTGTCCACAGTCAACTCGGGCCAGCGCAGCCCACCCGACTCCTCGATCCCCAGGATCAGGTCGACACCGCCGCCGAGGTCGTCGAGGTCGAGCAGGAGGGTGTCGCCGGCGAGGTCCTCCGCGGCCCGGGTCGCGACCGCGGCGGCGAGGACGCTCGCGCCCGCGCCGCCGTGTCCTCCCACCACGGCCACCGACACCCCGGCGCCGCGGTGCGGGAGACGCAGGCGGCTCAACACCCCGACCACCGCGTGATCGGCGTCGGGCAGGACATGGGCGTCCTCGGCACCGAGCCGGACCGCCGCGCGCCACAGGTCTGCGTCGAGGGGGCCGGGGCCGACCACGACGACCCCGGCCCGTCGAGGCCAGCCCGCGTCGGCGACAGCTGCGGCGGAGGACGGGTCGAGGACGACGGCGGTGGCGTCGGTCCACGCCCGCCGGCCGGTGGCCGGGTCCGCTGCGACGACCCGGTAGCCCGCTGCCGCGGCGCAACGGGTCACGTCGTCGAGGAGTGATTCGTCGACCATCGCCACCAGGAGGTCGCCGACCGCGGACGGATTCGTCATAGGGCGATCGTCGTGGGTCGGCCCGACTCACCACGTCCCGTACAGATGTCGAAATGCCATTCCTGTTGATGGACAGGAAATGGTGCACAACGCAGGAACAGCGGATCACCACAGGTGATGATGCGCCGGACGAAAAAGACCCAGAAAAGGGGACGACCCCGGCCAGGGGGGGAGGAGGCCAGGGTCGTCGCGTTTCAGCCCCGGGGGGTCGGGCTGAAAGCCCCGGATGAACCGGGTGACTCCGACTATACACACCCTCACCCTGATGATTGCAACCCCGAGCATCGGTTACCCGCCGGTAATTTACCCGGCCTGACCTGCGGAAGCCGCTCGTGTGACCTACCGCTCCGTAACTTCGGTCATCCTCGTCGAGGGTTCTGGCGGTGACGGCCCCGAGAGCCCGGCCCGCGGCACCGACCGGACGTAGTCTGATCGCGTGAACTCGGCGTCGCCCGGATCCGATCAGTCCGCCCTGTCGCCGTCGGCGTCCCCGACCGCGCCGATAGCGGCATTCTTCGACCTCGACAAGACGATCATCGCGAAATCGAGCACGCTCGCATTCTCGCGACCCTTCTTCGACGAGGGGTTGATCAACCGACGCGCGGTCCTGAAGTCGAGTTATGCGCAGTTCCTGTTCCTGTTGACCGCCGCCGATCACGACCAGGTCGACCGGATGCGACGCCACGTCACGCAGATGTGCACGGGCTGGGACGTCGAGCAGGTGCGCTCCATCGTCGGGGAGACGCTGCACGACATCGTCGAGCCCCTCGTCTACGCCGAGGCCGCCGAGCTCATCGCGGGGCACCGGGCGCGCGGGCACGACGTCGTCATCGTGTCGGCGTCGGGCGTGGAGATGGTCGAACCCATCGGCGAGATGCTCGGGGTGTCGACGGTCCTGGCCAGCCGGATGCAGGTCGACGACGGGCACTACACCGGCGAGATGGACTTCTACTGCTACGGCGACGCCAAGGTGACCGCGATGCAGGAACTCGCCGACCGCGCCGGCTACGACCTCACCCAGTGCTTCGCCTACTCCGACTCCGTCACCGACCTGCCCATGCTCGACGCCGTCGGACACCCCACCGCGGTCAACCCCGATCGGGCGCTGCGCCGCGCCGCGTCGAGTCGCGGCTGGCCGGTCGTGTCCTTCAGTCGACCGGTCTCGATCCGCGACCGGTTCCCCCATCCGTCCCGCCCGACGACCACCGGCGGGGCCGTCGCGCTGGGGATCGGGGCCGTCGTGGCCGGCGGATTGACCTACGCGGCGCTGCATCGGGGCCGGTCACGGTGACGAGACCGAATCGCCACCCGCCACACCCTTGATGTGACGACGGCCACGGTGTAGAACTGGGGGCACGGCAGGCACCGACGGCAACGTCCACTCCGGAAGAGAAGGAGCGGACCCCCGGGCAGGGGCCTCCCAGCACGGATACCGAGCACCCACGCGGAGCGCGCCGCGACAGGCAGAAGTGTTGCGGGCCTGCGACTTCTCGGCAGGCGAACGGTCACGATCAACCCTTGGGTGGGCATCGTGGACGTTCTGCCCCGACGAGTTCGCCGAGGCCACCCACGCAACCCACCCAGCACGCTTGGTAACTCGGATCCGTGCTCGCAGGCCCTGCGATCTCCCCAGATCGCAGGGCCTGCAATGTGTTCGGGGTCGTCTCGACGGGACTCCGCGGTCAGCGACGCGCCTCGGCGATCGAACGCGCCTCTCCCGCACCCTTTTCCAGCGCCTCCATGTGCAGCAGCAGCCAGGCCGCAAGACCGTCCGCGGTCCCGGACGCGAACCCGTCGACGCCGGCGCGGTAGGCGTCTGCGCGTCCGAGCCACGTCACCTCCGGTACACCGAGACCGTGCGGGTCGAGGCCGGAGGCGGCGCCGGCCAGTCGCGCGGCAGCCCGCGCGACGACGCCGTTGGCCGTCGCGAAGGGTGCCATCGCCATCAGCTCACCGTGCACGACGGCGGTCAGGACGGGCGCCGGCACCGCCGTGCCGCCGGTCGTCACGAGGTCCGCCAGCAGATCGAGTCGCTGCGACACCGCGGCGTCCACGCGGGGACGCCCGAGGTGGTCGGAGTCGTCGACGACATCGGCCGCGGCCAGCAGGTGCAGGCGCGCCAACGCTTGCAGCGGGGCACGCGTCCACACCGCCGTGAGCGAGTCGAGCGATTCACCGGTCAGCGCCATGGCCACTCGCAGCGCGCCGGCCAGGATCGGGTCGGCGACGTCGTCGTCCCGACGCGCCGTCACCACGGCACCGTCGAGCGCTGCCGACGACTGCGCCGCACGCCACGACGCCTCTACCGACGAGTCCATCCACCCGCGCAGGTTCACGGGGTGACGGTGCACCGCGGCCAGAGCGTCGCGGGCCGCGTCGGCGGCAGCGGCGACACCGGGCAGGTCCATCAGGGGCGCCAAGGGGTCAGGACTCACGGCCCCAACCCTAATGACGGGTGGTCGCGGCGACGCCGCGCCTCCTCACCGCAGCAGCGCCGCACCCGGGATCGCGTCGAGCAGGGTGCGGGTGTACTCCTTCTCCGGCGAGTCGAAGACGGCGTCGGTGGTGTTGCGTTCGACGACTTTGCCCTGCTCCATGACGACGACGTCGTCGGCGATCTGCCGGACCACCGCTAGATCGTGCGTGATGAACAGGTACGTCAGCCCGAGGTCGGCCTGCAACTGGTTGAGCAACTCCAGGATCTGCGCCTGCACCAGCACGTCGAGCGCGGACACCGCCTCGTCGCAGACGACGAGTTCGGGCTCCAACGCGAGCGCCCGGGCGATCGCGACACGCTGTCGCTGTCCGCCCGACAACTCGTTGGGGAACCGCTTCATCACCGACGACGGCAATGCGACCTTGTCGAGCAGGTCCCGCACCCGCGCCTCACGCTCCTTCGGCGCGCCGATCTTGTGGATCCGCAGCGGTTCCTCGATCACGCGGTAGATGGAGAACAGCGGATCGATGGAGCCGTAGGGGTTCTGGAAGATCGGCTGGACTCGCCGCCGGAACGACCCGGACTCCCGTCCGGTGTAGGACCGCACGTCGCGGCCGTCGAACTCCACGGTCCCCCGCGTCGGCTCCAACAGACCCAGGACCATCTGCGCGACAGTCGATTTACCGGATCCGGATTCGCCCACGATCGCCGTGGTGGTTCCGCGGCGGATGGAGAACGAGACGTCGTCGACCGCCAGCAACGACGACGACCGCCAGGGCGCGCTGCCGCGGATGGAGAACTCCCTCGTGAGCCCGGAGGCGACGACGACGTCCCTGCCGGCCTCGGCGGGGGCGATCTCCCCGGCGGCCTCGGCGGCCTTCTCGACGATCTCCGCGCGGACCTCGCTGATCGACCGACGGGTGGAGGCGAGCGACGGCGCGGACGCGATGAGCCGCTTGGTGTACTCGTGCTGCGGATCCCGCAGGATCTCGAGCGCGGGACCGCTCTCGACGACGCGCCCGCGGTACATGACCACCAGGTGCGAGGCACGCTCGGCGGCGAGCCCGAGGTCGTGGGTGATCAGCAGGACCGCGGTGCCCAGATCCCGTGTCAGACCGTCGAGATGATCGAGGATCTGGCGCTGCACGGTCACGTCGAGCGCTGAGGTCGGCTCGTCGGCGACCAGCAGCTTCGGCCGACATGCCAGGCCGATCGCGATGAGCGCGCGCTGCCGCATGCCGCCCGAGAACTCGTGCGGGAACTGGTTCATCCGCTTGTCCGCGTCACGCATGCCCGCCTCGGACAGCAGCTCGGCGGCCCGCTTCTTCGCGGCCGACCCCTTCGCGACGTTGTTCGCCTCGAGGGCCTCGCGGACCTGGAAGCCGATCCGCCACAGTGGGTTCAGGTTGGACATCGGGTCCTGCGGAACGAGACCGATGTCGCTTCCGCGCAGGGCGTCGACATCCCGCTTCGAGGCGGTCGTCAGCTCGGTGCCGTCGAACAGGATGCTGCCGCGCGTGACCCGACCGGCGCCGGGCAACAGGTTCAGCACGGCGTTCGCGGTCGTCGTCTTGCCCGACCCCGACTCGCCGACGATGGCGACCGTCTGTCCCGGGTACACGGTGAGGTCGACGCCGGAGACCGCCTCGTTGTCGCCGAAGGAGACTGCGAGGTCGCGGACGGCGAGGATCGGCGCGGGGCCGGTCGAGGCCGGTGTCTGCTCGGTCATCGGGTCCGCGCCTTCGGGTCGAGGGCGTCGCGCAGCGCGTCACCCATCATGATGAACGCGAGCACCGTGAGGGCCAGCGCCACAGCGGGATACAGCAGGATCGGGTTGCCCGATCGCAGTAGGTTCTGCCCGGCGGCGATGTCGATGCCCCAGGAGACGCTCGTGGCCGGCAGACCGATGCCGAGGTACGACAGCGTCGCCTCGGTCACGATGAACACGCCGAGGCTGATCGTGCAGATGACGATGATCGGGCCCAGCGCGTTCGGGACCACGTGCGAGACGATGATCCGGGCGCGGGACGCGCCCAACGCCTTCGAGGCGGTGATGAACTCCTCGTTGCGGATCGAGATCGTCGCGCCGCGCGCGATGCGCGCGACCTGCGGCCACCCGAACACGGCGAGGATCGTGACGACCGTCCACACACTGCGGTTGGCGAACATCTGCATGATCACGATGGCGGCGAGGATCAGCGGCAACGCGAAGAAGATGTCGGTGACGCGCGAGATGATGACGTCGAGCCATCCGCCGAAGAACCCGGCCAACACGCCGAACGCGGTGCCGATCACGAAGACGATCAGGGTGGTGACCACACCCACCACCACCGACGCCCGGGCGCCGTAGATGGTCCGTGCGTAGATGTCACAGCCCTGGAGGTCGGTGCCGAACCAGTGTGCGCCCGAGGGCTTCTGCAGGCTGAGCGAACCCAGACACAGGCGCGGGTCCTGGTGCGCGAACAGGCCCGGGAAGAGGCTCACCACGATCACCAGCACGATCATCAGTGCCGACACGATGAAGAGCGGGCGGCGACGCAGGTTGATCCATGCGCCCTTCCAGAACCCCG
This sequence comes from uncultured Williamsia sp., assembly GCF_947494875.1. Taxonomy (GTDB): domain Bacteria; phylum Actinomycetota; class Actinomycetes; order Mycobacteriales; family Mycobacteriaceae; genus Williamsia_A. The sequence continues at coordinate 35,387 of NZ_CANLWM010000004.1, read as the reverse complement.
CCGACGAGTCGCTCTCGACGACGACGTCCACGGCCAGGACCTCGGCCTCCGACGCGCCGGCGACGAAGCGGTCCTGATGCGGGTAGGTGGTGGGGACGCCCGACTCTGCGGTGTCCGGATCGCGGTCAGGCATAACGGATCCTCGGATCGATGAGGGCGTACAGGAGATCCACCACCAGGTTGGCGATGAGGTAGATCAGCACCAGCACCGTGACGATGGAGACCACCGTCGGCGCCTCGCCGATCTGCACGCTGCGGAAGACGGTCTGGCCGATCCCGTTGATGTTGAAGATGCCCTCGGTGACCACGGCACCGGCCATCAGGGCGCCGAGATCGGCACCGAGGAACGTCACCACCGGGATCAGCGAGTTGCGCAGGATGTGGACGGTGACCACGCGCGGTCGGCCCAGTCCCTTGGCCGTGGCGGTGCGGACGTGGTCGGCGCCGGCCACCTCCGCGACGGAGTTGCGGGTCAGCCGCAGGATGTAGGCGATCGACACCAGCGCCAACACGAACGCCGGCAACAACAGGTTCTGTATCGACGTGTTCCCGCCGACGGTCACCGGCGCCAGGCCCCACTTCACCCCGATCACGAACTGCGCGAGGAAGCCCAGCACGAAGATCGGGATGGCGATGACGATCAGGCTCGCGACCAGCACGGTCGAGTCGAACCAGCCGCCGCGGCGCAGACCGGCGATCACACCGATCACGATGCCGAGCACCGCCTCGATGATCAGCGCCATCACCGCGAGCTTGATCGTCGTCGGGAAGGTCTGCTGCATCACGTCGAGAACCGGCCGGCCCGAGAAGGACTGGCCGAAGTCGAACGTGAAGATGCCCTTGAGGTAGATCCAGTACTGCTGGAAGAAGCTGTCGTTCAGGTGGTACTGCTCCCGGATCTGTTCCCGCACAGCGGGTGTCAGGGGACGCCCACCACCCAGCGCGGCCGTCGGGTCACCCGGCAGCTTGTAGACCATGAAGTAGAGGAGCAGCGTCGCGCCGAAGAAGACGGGGATCAGCTGCAGGATCCGCCGGGCGGTGTACCAGAGCATGTTCGGTCACTTCCTTCGCACACACCTGCGTCCTCCCGAACCGGACGGGGCCGGGACGGGAGGACGCCGGAGTGGTGTCAGCTCTTGGTGATGTTCTCGAAGTCGGCCAGGCCCGACCAGGTCACCGGCGCGTTGACGCCGACACCCTCGCCGCAGTTGGCGACGTAGTCCCACATCGGGATTGCCGGCAGATCGTTGAGCAGGATGCTCTGCGCCTGACCGGTCAGCTGGTAGGACTGCTCCGCCGTCGACGCAGCCTCGGACTCGCGCAGCTTCGCGTCGAACGCCGGGTTCGAGTAGTCGACGTCGTTCGATCCCGCACCGGTCACGAAGATCGGCTCGAGGAACTCCAGCATCGACGGGTAGTCACCCTGCCACCCCGCACGGAACGCGGACTTGATCGTCCGGGCGTTCACCTGCTGACGCAGCTGCGAGAACGTCGCGATGGCCTGCGGCTGTGCGTCGATCTTCAGCACGTTCTTGATGCTGTTGACCGCGGCCTCGATCCACTCCTTGTGGCCGCCGTCGTAGTTCGACGCCAGCACGAACGACCCGCTCCACGGGGAGATGGCGTTCGCCTGGTTCCACAGCTGGACCGCCTTGGTCGGGTTGTAGTCGAGGTTCGACGAGTTCGGCAGGTCACCGTTGTAGCCGGGCAGCGTCTTCGCGGTGAAGTCCCGCGCGGGGTTACGCGAGCCGGCGAAGATGTTGTCGGTGATCTGCTTGCGGTCGATCGCCATCGAGATCGCCTGACGCCGGAGGACGCCCTCCGGACCGGAGAAGTGCGGCAGCGTGTACGGGATGTCGACGGTCTGGTTCTGCGCCGTCGGCTTGGTGATGGCGCGGTCGCCGAGATCCTGCTTGTAGGTGCGCAGGGCACTCACCGGGATGGTGTCGAGGAAGTCGAGGTTGCCCGACTGCAGATCGCTGTAGGCGGAGTCGAAGTCGAGATAGAACTTGAAGACCAGGCCCTTGTTCTTGGCCTTGTTGGTGCCCGGGTACTGGTCGTCAGGGACCAGCGTCGCCTGCACGTTGTGCTGCCAGCTCTGCAACTTGTACGGGCCGTTGCCGACGGGGTTCTCGCCGAACGCCTTGATGTCCTTGAACGCGACGTCGGGCAGCGGCTTGAACGGCGTGAAACCGAGGCCGAGCTTGAAGTCGATGGCGGGGTTCTTCAGCGCGACGGTGAAGGTGTAGTCGTTCACGACCTTCAGACCGGACATGGTCTTCGCGGTCGGCTTCTCCGCCGAGACCGCGTCGTAGCCCTCGATCGGGGCGAAGAAGCTCTGCTGGCGCTGCGCGTTCGGCGTGTAGGCGCCGAAGTTCCAGGCGTCGACGAAGTTGTGCGCCTTCACCTCGGTGCCGTCGGTGAACTTCCACCCCTTCTTGATGGTGATGGTGTAGTTCTTGTTGTCCGTCGTCTGCAGCGTGTCGACCATGCCGGGCTGCGGATTGCCGTCGGCGTCGTAGTAGTAGAGACCGGTGAACAGCCGGTCGACGATGCGACCGCCGCCGTTCTCGTTGGTGTTCGTCGTGACGAGTCCGACCTCCGGCTCACTGCCGTTGACCGTCACCATGCCGTTGTCCGACGACGACCCGCCACATGCCGCGAGGACGCCCGCGCCGATGACGACTGCGCCGACGACGGCAGCCAGTTTCGTGAATCTCACCGTGTTGATCTCTCTTCTCGAGCGCTGCACGACGCCCGGGTCCCGGCCGTCGGTGGAGTCCACCCGCCGTGCACCTGGTGGATGCGCGGAGGCCATGGACTCGGCAGACGATACCCAGGCGAATCACAGGTCGTCTCGGTGAGTGGGAAATTGCGTGGCCTACGCATCGGGCGCCGTGAACGCGCAACCGGATTTTCCGGACATCCCCGGCGACCAGGGTGCCTGCAACGCGATCCCAACGTGACTACCCTCACGATGACGGCGATCGCCCGACGACCGAGAGGTGACAGCAGATCATGTCCAGCGCAGGCCAGTCCGGAACGGAATCGGCGACAGCCGAACACCCGAAGGCCTACCCGCCGCCCGAGGAGTTCGCGGCCTCGGCCGTGGCGACGGCGGATCTGTACGACGAGGCCGACGCCGATCGCCTCGCGTTCTGGGCGAAGCAGGCGCGTGCGCTGCAGTGGGACACCGATTTCACCGACACGCTGGACTGGTCGAACGCACCGTTCGCGAAGTGGTTCGTCGGCGGGAAGCTCAACGTCGCGGCGAACTGCCTCGACCGTCACGTCGAGGCCGGCAACGGGGATCGGGTCGCGATCCACTGGGTCGGCGAGCCGGGCGACACCCGCGACCTGACCTATGCGCAGCTGCTCGCCGAGGTGAGCAAGGCGGCCAACTACATCGGGGAGCTCGGCCTGACCGCCGGCGACCGCGTCGCCATCTACATGCCGATGGTGCCCGAGGCGATCGTCGCGATCCTGGCCTGCGCGCGGCTGGGTCTGCCCCACTCGGTGGTGTTCGCCGGCTTCTCCGCCGCAGCACTGCGGTCGCGTGTCGACGACGCCGAGGCCAAGCTGGTCATCACCACCGACGGACAGTTCCGCCGCGGGAAGCCCGCGCCGCTCAAGAGCGCCGTCGACGAGGCACTCGGGACCGGCGAGGACGCCGCGAAGTCCGTCGAACACGTGCTCGTCGTCAAGCGCACCGACCACGACCCCGACCTGAACTGGGTGCAGGGTCGGGACCTGTGGTGGCACGAGACCGTCGGGCAGGCGTCGGATCAGCACTCCTACACCGCATTCGACGCCGAGCACCCGTTGTTCCTGCTGTACACCTCGGGGACCACCGGCAAGCCCAAGGGCATCCTGCACACCTCCGGTGGCTACCTGACCCAGATCGCGTACACGTTCAAGAACGTCTTCGACCACCGGCCCGAGACCGACGTGTTCTGGTGCGGCGCCGACATCGGGTGGGTCACCGGGCACAGCTACCTCGTCTACGGACCGCTCTCGAACGGCGCGACCGAGATCGTCTACGAGGGAACCCCGAACTCCCCGAACGAGCACCGACACTTCGAGATCATCGAGAAGTACAAGGTGACGACGTACTACGTCGCGCCGACGCTGATCCGCACGTTCATGAAGTGGGGTCGCGAGATCCCCGACGCCCACGACCTCACCTCGCTGCGGCTGCTCGGCAGCGTCGGCGAGCCCATCAACCCCGAGGCGTGGCGCTGGTACCGCACCGTGATCGGCGCCGACCGCTGCCCGATCGTCGACACCTGGTGGCAGACCGAGACCGGCGCGATGATGATCTCGCCGCTGCCGGGCGTCACCCACGCCAAGCCCGGCTCGGCGATGCGTCCGCTGCCCGGCATCAGCGCGAAGATCGTCGACGACGACGCCAACCCCGTCGCCCCCGGTGAGCAGGGATATCTCGTGCTCGACCAGCCGTGGCCGTCGATGCTGCGCGGTGTGTGGGGCGACGACGACCGCTTCCGCGACACCTACTGGTCGCGCTTCGCCGCGCAGGGGTGGTACTTCGCCGGTGACGGCGCCCGCTACGACGAGGACGGCGCCCTCTGGGTGCTCGGCCGCATCGACGACGTGATGAACGTGTCGGGACACCGCATCTCCACCTCCGAGGTCGAGTCCGCGCTCGTCGGGCACTCCGGTGTCGCCGAGGCCGCGGTGATCGGCGCGGCCGACGAGACCACCGGTCAGGGCATCGTCGCGTTCGTCATCCTGCGCAGCGGCGTCGAGGACCGTGGTGACGAGCTGATCGACGAACTCAAAGCGCATGTGTCGAAGGACATCTCGCCCATCGCCAAGCCGCGGGAGATCATCGTCGTGCCCGAGCTGCCCAAGACGCGCAGCGGCAAGATCATGCGTCGACTGCTCAAGGACGTGGCCGAAGGGCGTGAACTCGGTGACACCTCGACCCTCGTCGACCCGACGGTCTTCGAGAACATCCGCCGCCGCAACGGCTAGGGGTTCGGCACCGCAGGCTGGTTGCGAGGTGCGACACCCCGCAACAACAGAGCGTCGCGCGGCTGTCCTTGCGAATCGCCCACGGGTTCGGTGATTCGCAACCGCGGTCCGGTGTCGCCCGCCTGACTGGCCGGGCGAGAGCACGACCGGGTGGCGGGCGTGGGAAGTCGCGGGCGAAATCCAGGCGTTCGCACGCCCGGTCGTCGTTCGCACGCCCCCGGCGGCATGCGAACATCGCGTCCCCGTGCGAACGACCCGGCACCACGCGAATCGCCCGGGGAGTGCGCGGTTCGCCACCGCGGTCCGGTGTCGCCCGCTCGAATGGCCGGGCGAGACCGCGTCCGGGTGGCGGGCGTGCGAGATCGCGGGCGAAACCAAGCGCGCGGGCGGCGTATCGGAACCGTTAAGATGGGGCCTGGTGTGCCGGGAAGTCTGGTCGGCGATCGTGCCGTCGACCCCGAAGGATTCCCGCCATGTCGTTCTCTTCGACGCTGTCGCGTCTGTCACCGCCAGGTCCCGGTGAGTTCGCCCGGTACCTCCGCACCGAGACGTTCGGTGGCGTCGTCCTGTTGGTCGCCGCCGCGGTCGCCCTGCTGTGGGCGAACTCGCCGTGGTCGGATTCCTATGTGTCCCTGCGGGATGCGCACATCGGCATGTCGTTCCTGAATCTCGACCTGACGGTCGGCCACTGGGCGCAGGAGGCCGTCCTCGCGGTGTTCTTCTTCGTCGCCGGACTCGAGCTGAAACGCGAGATCGTCGTCGGCGAGCTGTCCAGTGCGCGGCAGGCCGCGCTGCCGGTCATCGCCGCCGCCGGCGGCGTGATCGTCCCCATCGGGATCTTCCTTCTCATCGCGCACGGCACGCCCGGCGCCGGACAGGCCTGGGCCATCCCCGCCGCGACCGACATCGCGTTCGCCCTCGGTGTGCTCGCGCTGGTGGGATCCCGGATCCCCTCGAGCGCGCGGGTCTTTTTGCTCGCGCTGGCGGTCGTCGACGACCTGATCGCCATCGCGATCATCGCCGCGGTCTTCACCGAATCGATCAACTGGTGGGCTCTGCTCGTCGCGGTCGCCGCCTGCGTCGCCTACGCACTGGCCCAGCGCGCCCGGATCCGGACCCCATTGCTGTATGTGCCGCTGGCGCTGATCACCTGGGTCGCGATGTACAACGCAGGTATCCACGCCACCATCGCCGGTGTCGCGCTCGGTCTGCTCACCCGCGTCCGCGCCGATCCCGGTGAGGACTGCTCCCCGGCGGGCCGACTCGAGCACCGGATCCAACCGGTCTCGGCGGCCATCTGTGTGCCATTGTTCGCGCTCTTCGCGGCGGGCGTCCCGCTGACCGTCTCCGCTCTCGGCGATCTGGCCACCGACCGGATCGCCATCGGCATCGTCGTCGGACTCGTCGTCGGCAAGACGATCGGCATCTTCGGGGTGTCGTTCGTCGCGATCCGCATGAAGTGGGTGGCTCGCCCCGACGGGTTGTCGCTGCGCGACATGCTCGCCGTGTCGATCCTGGGCGGCATCGGGTTCACCGTGAGCCTGCTGATCGCCGAACTCGCACTGCCCACCGGAGAGGCCGACGCCGCGAAGGCTGCGGTGCTGCTCAGCTCGATGGCCGCGTCACTGCTCGGCGCGGCTGCCCTGATCCGCCGGGGTCGGGTCCACGCTGCCACCGAACCGGCGGGGACGTAGCGCCTCCCAGATCCCGATCCCGACCACCAGAGCCCAGAACGCCGCTCCGACACCGAGGAACGTCGCACCGGAGGCCGCGGTGACGAACGCGGCGAGCGCGGCGATCGTCTCGTGCGGGCGGGCGGCCACCCCGTCCGAGCCCGCTCCCACGGCGGCGGCCAGGGAGGCCGCGAGGGTCCCGAAGAGCGCGACACCGGCGACGGCCTGGATCACCCCGTCGGGGGCGAGCGCGACGATCGTCGCCGCGGCCGCCGACAGCGCACCCAGGACGAGGTAGACCCACCCAGCCGTCACCGACGCGACCCATCGGCGCGACCGGTCGGGGTGGACGTCGGGCCCGGCGGCGAGGGCCGCCGAGATCGCGGCGAGGTTGAGCGCGTGCACACCGACCGCGGAGCCGACGACGGTCGCGGCGCCCGTCGCCGCCATCGACGAACGCCACGGCACGCGGTAGCCGAACGCCCGCATGATCGCGACACCGGGGATGTTCTGGGCCGCCATCGTCGCGACGAACAGCGGCAGCGCCACACCGGTCACCGCGGCGAGCGTCAGGTGCGGTGTCGTCCACTCCAGGCGCGGGACGAGATCGGCGGCGTCGACGGACGTGCCCGAGCGCACCAGGTCCACGATAACCACGACGGCGGCCACCACGAACGCGGACGGAACCGACCACCGCGGGGCGAACCGGCTGAGCACGAGCCACACGACGAGGACCGGGGCGACCGACAGCGGATGGTGGGCCAGCGCGGTCACCGGCGCCGTGCACAGCGGCAGGAGGACGCCGGCCAGCATCGCCTGGGCGACGCGCGTCGGGATCCGTCGGATGAGGGCGGCGAGCGCCGGTACGAACCCCGTCACGACGATCAGCACTCCACACACCGCGAACGCGCCGACCGCCGCGGGCCACCCGCCGATGTCGCCGCCGACACCGGCCAACACCGCCGCACCCGGTGTCGACCAGGCGAAGGCCAGCGGGAGTCGGTACCGCAGCCCCATCCCGATCATCACGATTCCCTGCAGCACGCACGCGGCCACCAGCCCCGATGCGGCCTGGGTGGGCGATGCACCCACCGCGCGAAGGCCGGTCAACACCACGGCGAACGAACTGGTGAACCCGACGAGCGCGCACACCACGCCTGCGGCCACGAGACCGGACCTGTCCATGATCACCACCGTTCTGTACACGGAACGTTCTGTAGACGGAACACCATGACACACTCGACCGGTGGATCGCGACGGGAATTCGGCTGCCGTGGGGCGCCGGGTGCGCGCGCTGCGCGTGGAGCGCGGCCTGAGCCTGTCGGAGCTGGCCCGCCGGGCGGGGATCGGCAAGGGGTCGCTGTCGGAGATCGAGGCGGGGCATCGCAACCCGACGATCGAGACCCTGTACGCCCTCTGTGGCCCGATGTCGGTGCCGATGACGGCGCTCGTCGGCGACACCCCGACGGCCGACCATCCCCGCACGCGCGGCGGCGGGATGACGTCGGTGACGCTCGACGTCCGGCACCTGTCCGACCGCACCGTCGAGGTGTTCCGCCTGGAGTTCGCCCCCGGCGCCGACCACACCTCCCCCGCCCACGGGCCCGGCGTCGTCGAGCACATCACCGTGGTCGCCGGGTCGCTCTCCGTCGGCCCGAGCGGGCGGATGCGCACCGTCGCGGCGGGGTCGTCGACGTCGTTCCGCAGCGATTCCGCGCACCGCTACCGCGCCGGCGACGAGCCCACGGAGGCGGTCCTGGTCATCATGACCCCTGCCGTCGCCGAGCGACCCGCGCCGGGCATGGCACGATGAGACCGCAGCGCAGGCGGTTCGCCGTCCGCCGACGAACGACCTCGATGAAGGGATCCCAGTGAGCCTGGACGACCGTGCCCCGATTGCCGGCGACAGAGCCGTCTCCTCCATCCCGTTGACCGATCCGCACGATCCCACGACGCAGTCGATCGGCGGACTGGTCAAGGACGCGACGTCGCACATGTCGACGCTCGTCCGCGCCGAGGTGGAGCTGGCGAAGGCCGAGATCGTCGGCGAGGCCAAGAAGGCCGCCATCGGTGCAGGTCTGTTCATCGTCGCCGCGGTGATCGCACTCTACTCGAGCATTTTCTTCTTCTTCTTCCTCGCCGAGCTCCTCGACGTGTGGCTGCCCCGCTGGGCCGCGTTCGCGATCGTGTTCGGCATCCTCGTGGTCGTCACGGTCATCGCGGCGATCGCCGGGTGGATCATCTTCAAGCGCGTCCGCGGCCCGAAGAAGACGATCGAGACCGTGAAGGCCGTCCCGTCGGTGGTCCCCGGCTCGGGCAAGGGCGCCCCGGTCGACCTGCCCGGAGGGACCGGTGTCGCGCCGCGTCGGTGACGTGACGAGCAGTCGCTGACACCGAACGCCCGCCCGACCCCGCGCCCATGGCCGCTCCCGACCCGTCGACCGCACGGATCGAGGGACCCTGGATCGATCTCGACGTCCGCGCCAACGGCATCCGGTTCCACGCCGTCGAACGTGGCCCGTCGCGCCTGGACCGTCCGCTCGTCCTGCTGCTGCACGGCTTCGGCGAGTTCTGGTGGAGCTGGCGTCACCAACTGGCCGCTCTCGACGCCGCGGGGTACCGCGCCGTGGCGATCGACCTGCGCGGATACGGCGACAGCGACAAGCCCCCGCGCGGGTACGACGGGTGGACCCTCGCCGGCGACACCAACGCGCTGATCCGCTCGCTCGGGCACACGCACGCGTCGCTGGTCGGCCACGCCGACGGTGGTCTCGTCTGCTGGGCGACGGCGACGCTGCACCCCCGCGCGGTCGACTCGATCGCGACCCTCGCCTCCCCGCACCCGCGGGCGCTGCGGCGGGCCGTCCTGCGCGACGGCGCCCAGCGCAGTGCGTTCCTCGCCGACTTCCTCGGCAACCAGCTGCCGCGGCGGGCCGAGAAGACACTCACCCGCGACGACGGCGCGTTCATCGCCCGCATGTTCATGGAACGGTCGACGGCGGCCTGGCAGCAGACCCCGGAGTTCGTGGAGGTGGTGCGGCGCAACCGATCCGCCATCCAGATCCCCGGCGCGGCGCACTGCTCGCTGGAGTACCGCCGGTGGGCGTTCCGCTCACAGTTCCGTCGCGACGGGGCGACGTTCATGCGCCTGATGAACCGTCGCCTGACGGTCCCCGTGCTGGCCCTGCGCGGGCACGACGACGACTACATCCGGGCCGACGCGGTCGCCGCGGCGCGGTACTACGCGTCTCGGCTGACCTACACCGAGATCCCCGACGCCGCCCACTACGCCCACCAGGAAAACCCCGCGCACACCTCGGAGCTCCTCGTCGACCACCTCGACTCCGTCGACCGCTGAGCCCCGCCGACGTCCCGGCCGTCAGCCGTGGACGCAGGACTGCGTGTCGACGGCCTCGGTGAGATTCTCCGAGCGGGCGAGGTCGTCGGAGACCTGCTTGGCGGTGAGGACGAACCCGGTCTCGCTGGTGGTGTCCTCGGCGGCGCCGAACACCACGCCCAGAACCCGCCCGTCCGTGTCGATCAGCGGACCACCCGAGTTGCCCTGGCGGATGGACCCTCGCACCGTGTAGACCTCCCGGCGGACCTGGCTCTCGCGGTAGATGTCGGGTCCCGACAGGTCGACCACCTCACGGATCCGCTCGGGGCTGGCGGTGAACGGACCGGCCTCCGGGTAACCCAGCGCGATCGCGTCGTCGCCGGTCGACGCGGGGCGGTCGACGAACTGCAACGCCGGCGCGGTGAGACCCGGGACGTCGAGGATCGCGATGTCGGTGGAGGGGTCGAACAACACGACCGTCGCGTCGAGGGTGCCGTCGTTCGACTCGACGCGCAGCGTGCGGGTCCCCGCGACGACGTGGGCGTTGGTCATGACCCGTTCGGGGGACACGACGAACCCGCTCCCCTCGAGCGCCTGGTTGCAGCTGGGTGCGACGCCCTCGATCTTGACGACGCTCGGCCGCACGGACGACACGACGGGCAGCGCGGTGAGACCCTGGTCGGGCGGGTCGACCGAGACGATCGGCGTGCGCCCGAACGGACCGATGACCTGCGGCAGGCCGGAGTCGTCGAGCAGTGCGCTGAAGTCGCTCGGCAGGTCGCGCAGCCACTGCGGTGCGACGTCGTCGACACCGCCGAGCACCTGCGAGCCGCGGACCGCCGACGCGATGGTCGGTTCGGCCGAGCTGCTCACCGGGATGGCCAGCAGCCACGCCGCGATGAGCACGGCGACGGCCTGCAGGACCGACCCGATCACGCTGTCCACGCGTCGGACTCCGACCGAGCGGATGACGCTGCGCGCGGCGCGGCCGAGCACCATGCCCGCGGCCTCGCCGATCAGCACCAGCGCGACGAGCAACGCGACACCCACGAGGAGCCGCCACCGACGGTCGTCGATCTCACCGATCACCGTGGGCGCCAACATGATCCCCGCGACCGCGCCGAGCAGCACACCGACGAACGCCAGCGCGGACGCGACCGCGCCCTGTCGGTAACCCGAACCCGCGGCCAGCAGCGCGATCACCACGACGACGATGTCGACCCAGGTGGAGCCGCTCATCGTTGTCCCACCTTCGTCAATTCGTCGTTGAGTTCACGGATGTCGTCGAGGTCCCAGGGTCTGGTCCAGCCGGCGGCGTCGAAGAGTGCGGCGAGCAGTCCGCCGGTGAAGCCCCAGACGAGCATCCCCTCGACCGCGAACGCCGGGCCGCGGTAGACGCGACCGCCCATCACCGAGCGCTGCACCTGGAACCGGTGGTCGGGGTCGAGGAGGTCGCGGATCGGCACCCGGACCACCCGGGCAGTCTCGGCGGTGTCGACGACGCGGACCGGTGTCGGATGCGGCGACCACGCCACCACGGGGATGACGTCGAACCCGGACGGTGGGACCGGGAACGACCGCAGTCGCGCCACCGGGGTCACGTCGGTCGCGACGAGTCCGGTCTCCTCTGTGGCCTCCCTCAACGCTGTACCGATGGGCCAGTCGTCGCCGGGGTCGCGCGCGCCGCCGGGGAACGCGACCTGTCCGGCGTGGTTGCGCAGCGTGTTGGCGCGCTGGGTGAGCAGGACGGCGGCGTCGTCGGGCGGCGTCGAGTCCGCCCCGAACGACCCGGTCATCGCGATCAGCACCGCCGCGGCCCGACGGTTCGGCTTGAGGGCGGCCAGGAAGCGGGTGCGGTCGCCGCCGCGGTTCTCGACCGCCGACGTCACCGCGTCGACGTCGGCCGCGAGCGATCGGAGCCAGGGCGGAATGGTGTCGAGGGGAACGAGTGGGCCCGGGGTGTCCCCGGCGCCGCCGACCGACGCGTCAGGCGTCGACGGGCCGCTCACACGCGTACGCCGAGGTCGCGGGCGACGGCGTCGGCGACGTCCTGCTCGCCCTCGAACACCGTCGGGAGGACCTTCGCGACGGTCCCGTCGGCACGGACGAGCACCGACACCGGGAACACCCGGGGGATGCCCAGGGCCGCGGCGACGCGGGCGTTCGAGTCGACGACGGACGGCAGGCGGACGTCGATCTCGCTGAGCAGCGCCAGGGCCAGCACCGGGTTCTCCGATCCCTCTTTCGCCTGCACCGCGAGGACGGTCATCGACGATCCGGCGCGCTGCGCGAAGGCCTCGATGGTCGGCAGCTCACGACGGCACGGCAGGCACCACGGGGCCCAGAAGTTCACCAGCATCGGCTTGCCCGCGGTCGCGGCGCCGAGATCGACCTCGCCGGGCGCACCGAGGCACGGCACGGTGACGCCGCGCAGCACCGACGAGGCGGGCGCCGCACCGGTGCCGACGGGGCACGGCGCGAGGGCGGCGCGTGACCGTGCGGCGGAGAGGTCGTCGGGGCTCACCGACGCCGTCGCGCCGGGGATCGGCCCGGCGCTCTGGGCCGTCCCGCCCGCGTCGAGGGAACTGCCGCCCCCACCGCGCGGCCAGATGGCGACGATGAGCGCGACGACCACGACGAGCAGGACCACCGACCAGCGAGCCGACGCGGGGATCCGCGACAGACGTGAGGACACCGGCGTCACACCCCGGCCAGCGCGAGCAGGTGCTCGGTCTCGGGACCCTTGACCAGTGCTGCCGCGACCTGCGGGTCGGTCGGCCCCTCGCCGAACGACGGGCAGTCGGCGGCCAGCACGCACACGCCGCAGGCGGGCTTCTTCGCGTGGCAGACACGTCGGCCGTGGAAGATCACCCGGTGGGACAGGTCGGTCCAGTGCTGTCGCTCGATGAGCTCGCCGACGGCGTGCTCCACCTTCACCGGGTCTGTCTCCTCGGTCCACCGCCAGCGGCGCACGAGACGGCCGAAGTGGGTGTCGACGGTGATCCCCGGGACGCCGAACGCGTTGCCGAGGACCACGTTGGCCGTCTTGCGACCGAACCCGGGCAGGGTCACCAGGTCCTCGAGCCGACCCGGCACCTCACCGTCGAACCGCTCGAGCAGCGCCTGCGCGAGCCCCATGATCGACGTGGCCTTGTTGCGATAGAAGCCGGTGCTGCGGATGTACTCCTCGAGCTCCGTCCGGTCGGCCGACGCATAGGCCTGCGCATCGGGATACCGCGCGAAGAGCGCCGGCGTCACCATGTTGACCCGAACATCGGTGCACTGCGCGGACAGGATCGTCGCGACCGACAGTTCCAGCGGCGTCGTGAAGTCGAGTTCGCAGTAGACATGGGGGAACGCGACCTGCAGGGTGCGATCCATCCGACGTGCGCGACGCACCAGCCCGGTCCGGGTCTCGGTGCCCTTCTCGGCTGCGGTGCGGCGCCGGGAGGCCGGCCTGCGCGCGGGCGCGGAGGGTGCGCTGTCCGGCTCGTTCACGGCGACCAGACTACTGAGGGCGCCTGAAGGGGACTTCAGGTGCGGCGCCGGAGGTAACACTTGTGTTCCGGAGGCCGTTTTCGTTGCCTCGCCGAGACCTGCGATGTGTTTACTGCAAGCCATGCACGGACTGGCCGTACTGCTCTTCCCGGCAGTGCTCATGCTGTTCGCCCTCGCCATGGAACGCATGGAGAACGAGGTCGACCAGCACAGCGTGCACCGTGAGGAGGTCGACGACTTCCTCGCCGGGGCCACCGCGCCCGACATCCTCCCCACGCCCTCCGACGACGACCTGGCGGGTCGCCGCGACACCATCGAGTTCGATGTGCCGTCGGCCTTCGGGCATGCCGTCGAGGTCCCGGTACACCGCGCGGGCTGACCGCCACACACCCGGCGCGTCGGGGTTCACCGCCTCCCCGGGCTGTTTGGTCGTAGACTTCAGATGCCCGCGAGTGACACAGTCAACACTTCGCGGTGACCGTCGTGCGACGACACCGCCGCCGAATGCGATGAAAGGGACGTACGTGGAGGAAGTACTCGCCAGGGCCGGCATCTTCCAAGGGGTCGAGCCCAGTGCGGTGGCCGCGCTCACCAAGCAGCTGCAGCCCGTCGACTTCCCGCGCGGCCACGTCATCTTCAACGAGGGCGAGCCAGGTGACCGGCTCTACATCATCCTCAGCGGCAAGGTGAAGGTCGGACGTCGCTCGGCCGACGGTCGCGAGAACCTGCTGACGATCATGGGGCCGTCCGACATGTTCGGTGAGCTCTCGATCTTCGACCCCGGTCCCCGGACGTCGTCGGCGACGACGGTCACCGAGGTGCGCACCGTGTCGATGGACCGCGACGCCCTCCGGGCGTGGATCGCCGACCGCCCCGAGATCGCCGAGCAGTTGCTGCGCGTCCTGGCCCGTCGTCTGCGCCGCACCAACAACAACCTCGCCGACCTCATCTTCACCGACGTCCCGGGTCGCGTCGCCAAGCAGTTGCTTCAGCTCGCGCAGCGTTTCGGCACGCAGGAGGCGGGCGCCCTCCGCGTCACGCACGACCTGACGCAGGAGGAGATCGCCCAGCTGGTGGGCGCGTCCCGCGAGACCGTGAACAAGGCACTGGCGGACTTCGCGCAGCGCGGGTGGCTGCGGCTCGAGGGCAAGAGCGTCCTCATCGCCGACTCCGAGCGTCTGGCGCGTCGCGCCCGCTGACGCCGCGTCGGACCGGGTGACGGGGGTGTCCGACGTGTGGATCCGGGACGCCTCCGCCACCGAGATCGCCGCGGCGATACGTGTCGGTGAGATCACGTCTCGGCAGGCCGTGCAGTTCCACGTGAACCGCCTGCGCGCCCGCTCGACGTTGACCTCCGTCGTCGCCGACCGGTACGACGACGCCCTCGACGAGGCCGACGCCGTCGACGCCCGCATCGCGGCGGGCGAGTCCCCCGGCGGTCCGCTGGCCGGGGTGCCGTGCACCGTCAAGGAGTCGATCCCCGTCGTCGGCATGCCACACACGGCGGGGATGGCGAGTCGACGCGGGATCGTCGCCCGGACGGACGCCGTCGTCGTGCAACGCATCCGCGCGGCCGGGGCGATCGTCCTCGGCGTCACGAACACCGCCGAGCTGTGTCTCGGCATCGAGAGCACCAACAGTGTCCACGGTCGGACGTGCAACCCCTACGACGAGCGCCGGGTCTCCGGCGGGTCGTCGGGTGGTGAGGGCGCCGCGATCGGCAGCGGCGGCAGCCCGATCGGGATCGGCGGGGACACCGGCGGTTCCATCCGCATCCCGTCCTTCTACTGCGGCGTCTTCGGACACAAGCCCTCCCCCGGTCTGGTGCCGGCGAACGAGAGCGTCCCGTCCCTGGCCGGTGAGGCCGAGGTCGACACACTGGAGACGTTGGGCCCCATGGCCCGTCGCGCCGAGGACCTGATGCCTCTCCTGCGGATCCTCGCCGACGACGACGGGACCCGCTGCGGTGACGTCGATTCCGTCGACCTCCGCGGACTCACCGTCGTCGTCCCGACGAAGTCGTCGTTCGTCCGCCCGATGAACCGCGCGGTTCGCGACGCCCGGGACGCGGCGGGGCGGGCACTGGCCGATGTCGGCAGTGACGTGACGTGGCAGCCGATGCCGGCGATGCGTCGGGTGATCGGCAGCTACCTCATGGAGTTGCGACGGCACGCCGGGATGCCCGTCATGTCCCTGTTCGACTCGCTGTCTCCAGACGCCGGAAGGCACCTCACCCCGGCGGTGCTGCGTGCGGACAGCCTGCAGCTGCGCCTGGCGATGATCGGCGACCGGATCCCCGAGTTGCTCCCGAAGCCCGGCCGCGACCTGCTCGACCGGTTCGCGCGCGACCTGCGGGACGAGGTCTTCGCGGCCGTCGGGGACGGCGTGATGCTGCACCCACCGCTGCCGGCGCCTGCGCCGCTGCACCACGGGACCCTGGCGCGCCCATGGCTTTTCGGTGGTGCGGCGATGTTCAACATGCTCGGGATGGCGGTCACCGAGGTGCCGCTCGGCTTCGACCGCCGCGGACTGCCCGTCGGCGTCCAGGTGGCCGCGAAACCCGGCAACGACCACGTCACCATCGCCGTCGCCCAGCACCTCGAGTCCGTCTTCGGCGGCTGGGTGGCCCCCGAGGACGTCGCCCGCGGCTGAGATCCGCACCGAGAACGGACGCCGTGGCCTATATGACCATGGTGGACCGTCTGGGTGCAGATCTCAGCAGCATCAGCCCGCGTCGGGCGTCGCGATCACCTCGACGTCCGACGCGCGGAACGAGAACCCGTCCTGATGCGCCGCCTCCCAGTCGAACTCGACGCGCTGTCCGTCAATCAATGACCGGTACCCGTCGCCGCGGACCTCACTGAAGTGGACCCATGCACCACCAGGGGTCTCCGGTGACTCGACGACACCCCAGCCTTCCTCGGGATGCCACGCACGCACGACACCTGTCGTCCGGGGCAGAGGCGGCCGTGGCGGAACCGGGGGCAGGCTGTTCGGATCGACCTCGCGCATCACGGTGACCCCGTCATCGCGGGTTGCGCTCGTCCACAGCGCGGTGCTGAACGCACCCGTCCGCAGCACCGGCGTGGGGCACCGCGAGGGCCACACGGCGATCACATGCGGAGCCTCCTCGTCGGTGTCTGCGGGAGACCAGATGACATCGACCTCTTCGCCGATCTCGAGCCCGAGGGCGGACATGCCGGACGCCGGATCCGTGGTGACCGCTTCGCATCGCACATCCCACGACGACGCGACCAGACCAGCCGGGATGTCGGGAGAATCGATGATGCCCTGGCCCTCGTCGAAGTCCCAGGAGCGGACGGTGCCTGTGCTCCTCATGGTCGAGCACCCTAGGGCGTTCGTTCCAGGACGTCGCCTGGTTTTCGGACGGTGGTCGCATCAGCCCGCGTCGGGCGTCCAGCGGCGTTCGATGTCGCCGAAGTGCCAGATGGCCATCGCGAGAACCCAACTGGCGACGAACAGTCCGACGACGACGTAGCCGACATACTCGAGATCGATGCCGCCGATCCAGGCGATCGGACCGGCCGTGATCCCGAGCTTGTCGGCGAGCAGCCCGATGAGCTCGATGCCGCCGATCAGCAGCGCGACCGCCACCGACAGGGCCGTGATGGTCACGTTGTAGAACAACCGCCGCGCGGGCCGGCGATGCGCCCAGCCGTAGGCGTAGTGCATGACGGCGCCGTCGAGACTGTCGAACAACGACATCCCGGCGGTGAACAACACCGGGAGGGTGAGGATCGCATACCAGGGCAGACTCACCGCGGCCGTCCCGGCGAGCACCAACAGCGAGACCTCGGTCGCGGTGTCGAATCCGAGTCCGAACAGCAGACCGACGGGGTACATCTGCCAGGGCGCGCGGATCGCGCGGAGGAAGCGTCCGACGAGCCGGTTCATCGCTCCGCGCTCCTCGAGTCGCGCGTCGAGCTCGGCTTCGTCGAACCGACCGCCGCGCACATCGGTGACGATCTGCCGGATCCGCAGCAGCACAACGAGGTTCAGCAAACCGATGGCGACGAGGAAGACCCCGGACACGCTCGTGCCGACGATGCCGGTGACCGTCTGCAGCGTCGACGACTCGTCCCCGATCTGCGGGGCGATCGACCGCACCCCGACCGCGAGCAGGAGACAGAGCCCGAACACCACCGTCGAATGCCCGAGGGAGAACCAGAAGCCGACGGTCAGCGGACGACGACCGTCGACGACGAGCTTGCGCGTGGTGTTGTCGATGGCCGCGATGTGGTCGGCGTCGAACGCGTGTCGCATGCCGAGCGTGTACGCCGTGATGCCGAGCCCGACCCCGAACGCCGCCCCACCGGCCAGCCGATGATCCCCGGACGCCACCGCGAACAGCCCGACGAACCCGACGACGTGCAACATCACCACCACGACGGCCATCGCCGACAGCGGGCGCAGATCGGACCGGCGGAAACCGCCGCGGACGGCGACCGATGGCGTGGTGCGGGGCATGCGTGTCGCTTCCGTCGGGTGATCGGTTGCGTTGATTCGTAGCACTCGCACGGTGTCCACGCATGCGGGAGCGACCGAGGTCGGCGATACGCTCGTCGCCATGCGTATCGCCGTCGTCGGAGCCGGCCCCTGGGCGCTCGAGACCCACTACCCGGCACTCCTCGCCCACCCGGGCGTCGACGTGGTCGGTGGATGGACCCGACGACCGGAGGCGGCCGACGACCTGCCCGTGCCCCGGTTCGAGAACGTCGAGGCCATGCTCGACGCCACCGACGCCGTGAGTCTCGCCGTGCCACCCGACGCACAGGCCGCGATCGCCCTGCAGGCCGTGCGCGCGGGCAAGCACGTCATCCTCGACAAGCCGATCGCCGGATCGGTCGAGCAGGCCACCGAACTCGCCGAGGCGGTCGACGCGGCGGGAGTCACGTCGATCGTCACGTTCACCCGCCGCTTCGCCCCGGAGACGCGCGCTTTCCTCGAGGCGGCGCGGTCCGGGACGTACGCGGGCGGACTCGGACGGTGGCTGTCGGGCGCTCTGCTGGGTGGCCGCTACTCGTCGTCGCAGTGGCGCAAGGACGGCGGCGCGCTCCTGGACGTCGGGCCGCACGTCGTCGACCTGATGGACGCCGCACTCGGCGAGATCACCGAGGTGATCGACGCCCGGCTGGTCCCCGACGACCTGTGGCACATCACGATCGCCCACACGACAGGCGCCACGTCGGCGATCCAGATGTCGCTCTGCGTCCCCGCCCGACCCACCGTCACCGAGTTCGCGGTGCACGGAACCAGCGGCGTCGTGTCACTGACCGACCGGTCGACGTCGTCGGTGGACTGCTTCACCACACTGATCGACGAGTTCCTCGCATCGGCCGCGTCCGGCACTCCGCACGAGTGCGACGTCCACCGCGGGCTGCACGTCCAGAAGGTCCTCGGTCAGATCCTCGACGCGGTGCGCTGATCGGGCGTCGGTAGCACCAGGCGACGCGACGACCGCCCGGGTCAGGGGTCAGGGGCGGTCGTCGCGCCGTCTCCGTCGCGCAGCACAGGAGCGCGACACCGAGGACTCTGCCCACCTCACCTGATCGTCGGATGTCATCCGCCTGCCGGTTCGCTGTGAGCGCGGTGATGGCGGTGCAGAATGCCCGGGTGACCTCGTTCGAGCGGCAGCGGCGTCCGCTGCCCCTGCTGAAGAAGCGGATGCCCTCGGGGCAGGGCTCGATGATCCAGCCGAACGTGACCGGCGACGGCGAGACGCCCCTGACCCCTCGGTTCTGGGCGCTCGTCGCGGTGGTGGGCGTGGTGGCCGGGGTCGTCGGGATCGCGTTGATGCGCCTGCTGTTCCTCGTCGAGCACCTCGCGTTCGGCGTCGGCAGCGACGGCCAGGGGTTCACCGCGGCGGTCGAGCGGGCGAGCGGCTGGGAGCGCGCCACGCCGGTGCTCATCGCGGGTGTGATCGGCGGCGTCGGGTGGTATGTCCTGCGGCGGTTCACGCCGGGGATGAAGTCCGAGGCCGACGAGGTGCTGTGGACCGGGAAGGGCCGGTTGTCCTTCCGGCGCAGCGCGGGTACCTCGGTGCTGTCCGAGATCGTCATCGGGCTGGGGGCATCACTCGGCCGTGAGGCCGCCCCGAAGTTGATGGGCGCGGTGGCCGGCAGCCTCGTCGGCGAGTGGGCGCGGTTGTCGGATGCTCAGCGGCGACTCCTCGTCGCGTGTGGTGGCGGCGCCGGTCTGGCCGCGGTCTACAACGTCCCGCTCGGCGGTGCCCTGTTCACCGCGGAGGTGCTCATCGGGTCGGTGACACTGCCGACCGTCATGCCGGCGTTGGCGTGCTCGGCCGTCGCGACGATGGTCGCGTGGATCTCGTTGGGTGACAACGCGATCTATCCCGGAGTCCCCGACTACCCGTTCGACGCGCGACTACTCGTGTGGGCGCTCGTCGCCGGGCCGGTCATCGGTGTCCTCGCCGCCGTCTACATCCGGTTCATCGGGTGGATCTCGTTCCGCGGCGCACGCGGGGCGTGGATCCTGATCGCCATCCCGGTGGTGTTCGCCGGACTGGCCGCGCTCGCCGTCGTCTACCCGCAGCTCTACGGCAACGGCCGGTCCATCGCCCACGACGCGTTCCTCGGCGTCGGCAGCCTGGCCGTCCTGGCCGTGCTCGCCGTCCTGAAACCCGTTGTCACCGCGCTGTGCCTCGGCGCGGGCGCGTCGGGTGGACTCTTCACCCCGGTCATGTGCACGGGCGCCGCGATCGGCGCGGTGGGCGGCATCCTGTTCGGGCACCTGTGGCCGGGCAGCCCGGTGGGGGCGTACGCCATGATCGGCGCCGCCGCGATGATCGGCGCCGGGATGCAGGCACCGCTCGCCGGGTTGCTGCTGGTCGCCGAACTGACCCACAGCGGCTTGTCGTTGATGGCTCCGATGGTGGTCGCGACGGTCCTGGCGACCGCCGTCACCCGACGCATCGACGGCTACTCGATCTACTCCGCCCGCGTCGCGGGCGACGCCCCCGTGGCACCCGCCCTCGCACCGATGACGTCCCCGCCGGCCGGGGGCGCAGGGTGACCGACGGCCGTCGGCTGAGCCCGCGGATGCCCGACCTCGCGTCGCTCGAACTACTCGTCGCCGTCGCACGCAGCGGCAGTCTCGGGGCGGCCGGTCGCGAACTCGGCATGACGCAGCAGGCGGCATCCGCGCGGGTCCGGTCGATGGAGACGCAGACCGGGATCGCGCTCGTCCGACGGTCGCCGCGGGGGTCGACGCTCACGCCGAACGGGGAGCTCGTCGCCGAGTGGGGCGCCGCGCTGCTCGACGCCGCCCACCGGCTCGACACCGGCCTGGCGACGATCCGCGGGGAGTCCCGCGACCACCTCGCCGTCGCCGCCAGTCAGACGATCGCCGAGCAGTTGCTGCCGCGCTGGCTGGTCTCGTGGGCCGCCGCGGCCACCCGTCACGGGGCGTCGCCGCCGGCGGTGACGCTCTCGGCGACCAACAGCGACGGTGCCGTCGACGCCGTGCGCTCCGGCGGCGCCGACCTCGGGTTCGTGGAGTCCCCCGACGTCCCCTCGGACCTGCGCAGTCGGGTGGTCGCCCACGACGAGCTCACGCTGGTGGTGTCGCCGGCCCACCCATGGGCGCGCGAGGGCACCGCGGTCGACGCGGCGGCACTCGCGCGCACACCGCTGGTGACCCGCGAACCCGGCTCGGGCACACGACTCTTCCTGGATGCCGCACTCCGGGCCGCCCTGGGTGGAGACGTCGTGGTGCATGCACCCGCCGCCGAGATGCCGACCGCGTCCGGCGTACGGGCCGCCGTCCTCGCGGGCACGGCGCCCGCGGTGATCAGCCGCCTCGCCGTCGCCGACGACATCGCGATGCGGCGGCTCGCGGTCGTCCCCACGATCGGTCTGGACCTGCATCGCCCGCTGCGCGCCGTCTGGGTCGGTGGCGCCACACCCCCCGCCGGCGCGGCCCGCGACCTCGTCGAGCACATCGAGGGGACCGACAACCCCGACTAGTCACAACGATTGTTTGTGATCTCACCGCGTGCAGCCGTCTACCAGCGACGACGCCCGCGGCCGAGACTCGAATCCATGACCGCAGTCCTCTCACACCACGTCGCGTCGACCCCGCGTCCTGATCGTCGGCGACTGCTCGCCGCACTCGACGACCCCAGGGACGTGGTCGCCCACATCACCCCGAATTGGTTCGCGTCGGTGATGGGCACGGGGATAGTCGCCACCGCGGCCGCGACCCTGCCGGTGCAGGTCCCCGGTCTGCACGCCTTCGCGATCGGCGTGTGGCTCGTGGCGTCGACCGCCCTCGTCGCGCTCACGGTGGCGTTCGCCGCGCACTGGGTGATGTTCGGGAGCAACGCGCGGGACCACGCCGCTCACCCCGTGATGTCGCAGTTCTACGGCGCGCCCCCGATGGCGATGCTCACGGTCGGAGCCGGCGCGATCACGCTGGGTCCATCCGTGGTCGGAGCCGGGCCCGCGGTGTGGATCGACGCGGTCCTGTGGACCGCCGGCACGGTGACCGGCCTCGCCACGAGTGTGTGGATCCCGTTCCGGATGATCACCGCTCACGATCACGACACGGCGGTCGCCGTGCCGGCCTGGCTGATGCCGATCGTGCCGCCCATGGTGTCGGCGTCGACCGGCGCACTGCTGCTCGACCATGTTCCTGCGGGACAACCACGGCTCGCTCTCATCGCGGCCTGCTACGCGATGTTCGGACTCAGCCTGTTCCTCGGGATGATCACCATGACGATGATCTGGTCGCGGCTCGTCCACGGCGGCATGCCGGCGCTGCAGGCAGCTCCCACCGTGTGGATCACGCTCGGGATGATCGGTCAGTCGATCACCGCGACCAATCTCCTCGGCACGCACGCATCCTCGGTGTTCGTCGGGAAGCAGGCCGTCGTCGCGACCGGACTGCATGTGTTCGGCATCGCCTACGGGTTCGCCATGGGCGGCTTCGGTGTGCTGATGTTCGCGCTCGCGACCATGCTGACCGTCCACGCGGCGCGGCGCGGTCTGCGGTTCTCCCTCACCTGGTGGAGCTTCACCTTCCCTGTCGGCACCTGTGTCACCGGCGCCACCGCACTCGGAACCGCAGTCGGCATCAGCGTCGTCCATGCGCTCGCGGTCGCGCTCTACGTCGTCCTCCTCGGAGCATGGGTCACCGTCGCCGGCCACACCCTGCGCGGCACCGTCAGCGGCAGCGTGTTCGCCGCCGCGTGAGCACCCTTGCGGCGCCGGGCATCGGTGTAGCGTTCTCGGCCATGGGCGCACCCGAGCATCCCGCGTACGAGACCCTCAGGCAGGTCACGCCGTTCGCGTCGGTGGTGCTGTGCGAGAACCCCGGGATGATGGAGCTCGACGGCACCAACACCTGGATCCTGCGGGCGCCAGGACGGACCGACTGCGTCGTCGTCGATCCCGGGCCGAAGAAGCACCGTCAGCACCTCACGCGTCTCGCCGACCAGGGCGAGGTGGCGCTGACCCTCATCACCCACCGCCACCGAGACCACACCGGCGCCATCAAGCGCTGGCACGCCATGACCGGCAGTCCGGTGCGGGCCCGCGAGGAGAAGTGGTGCCGCGACGCCCCACGCCTCACCGACCGCGAGGTGATCGAGGCGGGAGGACTCCGGATCACGGTGCTCACCACCCCGGGTCACACCGGCGACTCGGTCAGCTTCCTCGTCGAACATCTCGCGGCCACCGATCCCGCGAGCCGGGGCGCCGAGCCGGAACGCGTGATCGGCCGCGCGATGGTCACCGGCGACACCATCCTCGGTTCGGGCACCACGGTTCTCGACCCCACCGACGGCACCTTGCGCGACTACATGAACTCGCTCAACCGGCTCATCGTCGAGGGTGAGGGGTGCGTGCTGCTGCCCGGGCACGGTCCCGACCACCCCGACCTGATCCCGGTCGCGCAGTTCTACAAGAAGCACCGCGAGGACCGTATCGACCAGATCCGTTCCGCCATGGCCGAACTCGGCACCACTCCGGAGAAGGCCAAGCCGATGACGCTGGTGCGGAAGGTCTACTCCGACGTCGACAAGAAGCTGTGGCCCGCCGCCCGGATGTCGGTGAAGGCACAGCTGCAGTATCTCCGCGAGGCGTGAGCGGCCCCGATCGGGCCGTCGAGGACGACCCCGACGCCTCCGGCGCCGCCGGGCTCCCCTTCCACCTCCGACCTCGGACGTTGGCACTGGTGTTCCTCGGCGGCGTGGCCGGGACCGCGGCGCGTCACGGGCTGGCCGAGGCGTTCCCCCACCATGGGACCGGCTGGCCCACAGGAACGTTCGTGGCGAACATGCTCGGCGCGTTCGCCCTCGGGCTGGTGCTCGAGGCGCTGGTCCGTCTCGGCGACGACACGGGCCGTCGACGTGACGTGCGCCTGATGCTCGGCGTCGGGTTCTGCGGCGCGTTCACGACGTACAGCACGCTGGCACTGGAGATCTCACTGTTCCTCCGCGACGACGCCGTCGGGATGGCAGTTCTCTATGCCGTGGTGTCGGTGCTCGCGGGACTCGTCGCGGTGTGGCTCGGCGTGGTCGCAGCGACCACCGCGGTACGGCGGCGGACGTCGTGATCGTCGCCCTGGTTTTCCTGGCCGGAGCACTCGGCAGCGTCGCCCGCTTCGTCGTCGACTCGACCGTGAAGGCGCGCTTCGCACCCCGGTTCCCCTGGGCGACCGTCGGCATCAACGTCTCCGGCTCGTTCGTGCTCGGCGTCCTCGCCGGTGTGGTGCTCTTCCACGCTGCGAGTCCGGACTGGCAGACGGTCCTCGGGACCGGATTCTGCGGTGGCTACACCACATTCAGCACATCGAGCGTGGAGACCGTGCGACTGGCACAGTCCGGTCGGCACCTCGCGGCACTGGGCAACCTCGTCGGCACCCTGGGGGCGTCGGTCGGCGCGTGCGCACTGGGCCTCGTGCTCGCGTCCGCGATCTGAGTTCCCCCGCGACCGTCGGCACACCTCGCCCGCTGTGCACCAGATGCCGTCGACCGTGCGGCAGATGCGACCCACCGTGCAGTGAGCGTGACAGGACGCGCATGGACGGCACGTTCAGCGGTGGTTACTGCACGCTCGGCGGGATCTTCTGCACGCTCGGCGGTGCGTGTGGGACTAGCTCGCGACCTCGACGACGAGCTCGACCTCGACCGGTGCACCGAGGGGCAGCTCGGCGACGCCGACTGCCGACCGCGCGTGGTGTCCGGCCGTCCCGAAGACCTCACCGAGCAGATCGGACGCGCCGTTGATCACGCCCGGCTGTCCGGTGAAGCCCGGCGCCGACGCGACGAACCCCACCACTTTCACCACCCGCACGACGGAGTCGATCCCGACAAGTCCGTGGATCGCGGCGAGCGCGTTGAGCGCGCAGAGTCGCGCCGCCTCGGTGGCCTGCGCGGGACGGACGACGCCCTCGGCGCCGTCGGACACCTTGCCGTGCAGGGTCAGCTCACCGTCGGCCATGGGCAGCTGACCCGAGGTGTAGACGAGTGACCCGGTCTGCACCGCCGGGTAGTACACACCGAGCGGCGCGACGACCTTGGGCAGCTCGATGCCGAGCTCGGACAGCCGCTGCGACCAGCCCACCGCTCAGCCCTTCGGACGCTTGAGGTAGGCGACATGCTGCTCACCGGTGGGCCCCGGCAGGACGCTCACGAGTTCCCACCCGTCGGTGCCCCACGTGTCGAGGATCTGCTTCGTGGCGTGGGTCAGCAGGGGGACGGTCGCGTACTCCCAGCGGGTGAGCTCACTCATGGCGCTCACCCTATCCGCCGGGCGTGCCCCGCATCACCCGCCGATCGGCGTTCAGGGCACGTGCGCGTCGATATCCTCGGGGACGTGGTCCCACAACCCGCGACCGATCCGCAACGAGGCGTGACCGATCTCCACAAGGACGTCACCGAATCCGGTGACCCCTGGCCGGAGAGCGCACGCTACGCCCGACTGCATTTCGTCTCCGGCAAGGGCGGGACCGGCAAGACGACGCTGGCGTCGGCACTCGCTCTCGCGCTGGCCGGGGAGGGAAAGAAGGTGCTCCTCGTCGAGTGCGAGGGTCGGCAGGGGATCGCGCAGCTCTTCGACCTGCCGCCACTGCCGCCGACCGAGACCAAGATCGCGACCGCCGAGGGCGGCGGCTCGGTCCACGGGCTCGCCATCGACATCGAGCACGCCCTGCTCGAGTACCTCGACATGTTCTACAACCTCGGTTTCGCCGGTCGCGCCATGCGTCGTATCGGCGCGATCGACTTCGTGACGACCGTCGCGCCGGGCCTCCGCGACGTGCTGATCACCGGGAAGATCAAGGAGTGCGTCATCCGCGTCGACGACCGCGGGCGGGCCGTGTACGACGCCGTCGTCGTCGATGCGCCCCCGACCGGACGGATCGGCAACTTCCTCGATGTCACGACGGCGATGCGCGATCTGACCAAGACGGGCCCGATCCGCAACCAGAGCGACGGTGTCGCGCAGTTGCTGCACTCGGAGAACACCGTCGTGCACCTGGTGACGCTGCTCGAGGCCATGCCGATCCAGGAGACCGTCGAGGCCGTCGCGGAGTTGCGCAGCAAGGACCTCCCCGTCGGGGCGTTGATCGTCAACCGCGTGGAGCCGCCGCACCTCACCGAGGAGCAGATCGACCCCATGGCGGTGGGCGACGTCGACGGCCCCGCACTCGCCGACGCGCTGACCTCGGCGGGGCTCACGCTCACCGACGCCGATCTGCAGGGTCTGCTCACCGAGTCGATCGAGCACGCCAGCCGTGTGCAGGCCCAACAGGTCGCCAAAGCACAGCTCGACGAGATCGACACCGCGGCGGTCGAGATCCCGTCCTTCGACGACGGCGTCGACCTCGGCCGCGTCTACGAGATCGCAGCGCTGCTGCGGCAGGCAGGTGCGTGAGATGGCAACCAAGAAGCTGAAGATGGGCAGCGTCCTCGCCGACCCGTCCACCCGCGTCGTCGTGTGTTGCGGCGCCGGCGGCGTCGGCAAGACCACGACCGCCGCGGCCATGGCCGTCCACGCCGCCGAGCAGGGGCGTCGCGTCGTGGTGCTCACCATCGACCCCGCGCGTCGTCTGGCGCAGTCGCTGGGGATGACCGAGCTGACCAACACCCCGCAGCCGGTGACCATCGAGGGGTCGGGCTCGCTCGACGCGATGATGCTGGACATGCGTCGCACCTTCGACGAGATGGTGACGCAGTACTCCTCGCCCGATCGCGCCGAGGCGATCATGAACAACCCCTTCTACCAAACCGTCGCCACATCGTTCTCCGGCACGCAGGAGTACATGGCGATGGAGAAGCTGGGGCAGCTGATCGCGCTCGACAAGTGGGATCTCATCGTCGTCGACACCCCGCCGTCACGGAACGCGCTCGACTTCCTCGACGCCCCTGCGCGGCTGGGCTCGTTCCTCAGCGGCCGTCTGATGAAGGTGTTGCTCGGCGGTGGGCGCGGCGTGGGTCGCGTCGTCACCGGTGTGGTGAGCCTGGCGATGCGTGGCGTCTCGACGATCGTCGGCGGCGACACCCTGCGGGACGTGTCGACGTTCGTGCAGTCGCTCGACGCGATGTTCGGTGGGTTCCAGGACCGCGCGACGACGACCTACAACCTGCTGAAGCGGCCGGGCACCCAGTTCGTGGTGGTGGCGTCCGCCGAGCCCGACGCCCTGCGCGAGGCGGCGTTCTTCGTCGAACGCCTTTCGGAGGAGTCCATGCCGCTGGCGGGATTGATCCTGAACCGCACGCACCCGAACCTGACGACCATCAGCGCCGACGCCGCGCGCTCGGCACTGGAGTCGGCGACCGATCCACTGGCCCGGGCGGTGCTGTCCATCCACGCGGAGCGGACGACCACCGGCCGTCGGGAACTCCAGTTGCTGCAGCGGTTCACCTCGTCGCACCCGGGGGTGCCGATCGTCGGGGTCCCGTCGCTGCCGTTCGAGGTGGCCGACATGACCGCCCTGAAGGCGGTCGTCGAGCAGATCGTCGCGGACTAGGCCCGAGAGGTCAGACGGCGTCGGCGTGGCGCCGACGCTGCACCTCGAAGAACTCACCCCACGAGGTGACATCGGGGTGCTGGCGCAGGAGTGCGCGGCGCTGACGCTCGGTCATGCCGCCCCAGACGCCGAACTCGACGCGGTTGTCGAGGGCGTCGGCACCGCACTCGAGCTGCACGGGGCAGTGGCGGCAGATGGTCGCGGCCTTGCGCTGGGCGGCTCCGCGCACGAACAACTCGTCGGGGTTGCTTCCGCGGCATCGCGCCTGCGACACCCACGCCAACCGGGCTTCCGCTTCTCCGGTGCTAACTGCCGCGTTGGCCATCATCGAACCCCTGTCTGCAGTGGTCGAACACGTTGCCGACGATCGTGCGTCACTTTCGCGAGCAACTGTTACGTGAGTCACATTCGGTACATCAATCTAGGTATTGGCGTCCGCTAGCGTCAAGTCCGGAAATGGGACCGCCGTCCAACCCGGATCGAGACGGGCGTGCAGCGCGGCCGTGATCGCCGCGTCGACGGGGACTCTCATGTGAGACCCGTATCCTGTGCCACGTGTCCGATGCCACCCGCCGCCCCGAGCGGTCCCGTGCGCTGTGGGTGCTCCTCGGCTGCTGTGTGCTCGCCGGCGTGCTCGTCGCCGCGCTGATCTTCCCGCTCGCAGGCGGCCTGGGACTGCTCACCACCAAGGCCGCGACGACGGTCGAGAACTCGTCGTCGGAGCTGCTCGACGGGACCGTGCCCGAGGTCACCACGATGACCGACTCCACCGGACGGCCCATCGCCTACCTGTACGACCAGCGCCGCCAGCAGGTCGCCTACGACGACATCTCGCCGGACATGATCCGCGCGATCATCTCGATCGAGGACCGTCGCTTCCTCGAGCACGACGGCGTCGACTGGAAGGGCACCATCCGCGCGTTCCTGAAGAACTCGTCGTCGGGTGAGGTGCAGCAGGGTGCGTCGACCCTCGACCAGCAGTACGTGAAGAACTACCAACTGCTGGTGCTCGCGCGCAGCGAGGCCGACCGCGAGGCGGCCACCGCGACCACCCCGGCGCGCAAGCTCCGCGAGGCCCGGATGGCGCTGACCCTCGAGCAGACGCTGACCGACCAGGCCATGCGCGACAAGAACATCGACCGCGAGGCGGCGAAGCAGGAGGCGAAGAAGGAGATCGTCACCCGCTACCTGAACATCGTCCCGTTCGGCAACGGCGCGTACGGGATCGAGGCGGCGGCCCAGACCTACTTCGGCAAGCCGGCCAAGGATCTCTCGGTCACCGAGTCGGCGATGCTCGCCGGCATGGTGCAGTCGAGTTCCGCGCTGAACCCCTACACCAACCCCTCCGGCGTGACAGATCGCCGGAACCTGGTGTTGGAGACCATGAAGCAGAACTTCCCCGCTCGGGCGGCGGAGTTCGAGGCCGACAAGGCGCAACCACTCGGTGTGCTCCCCCAGCCGCGATCGCTGCCGCAGGGCTGCATCTCGTCGGGCGACAGCGGCTTCTTCTGCGACTACGCACTGCAGTTCCTCGCCGAGAACGGCATCAGCCGCGACGCGGTGCTCCGTGGCGGGTACACGATCCGCACCACCCTCGACCCGCAGGTGCAGCAGGCGACGAAGTCCGCGGTCCAGGCCGTCGCCGCCCCGGACCTCGAGGGCATCGCGGACGTGATGAACGTGATCAAGCCGGGCAAGAACTCCCACGACCTCCTGGCGATGACGTCCAGCCGCGAGTACGGCCTCGACGCCAACCGCGACCAGACGGTGCAGCCGCAGCCGTACTCGATGGTCGGTGACGGTGCCGGGTCTGTGTTCAAGATCTTCACCGTCGCCGCGGCGATGGAGAAGGGCCTCGGGACCTCGGCCAACCTCGACGTCCCGACGACCTACCAGGCCAAGGGAATGGGGTCGTCGGGCGGTGCCAACGGCTGTCCCGTCAACACGTACTGCGTGAAGAACGACGGCCGCTATCCCCGGACGATGTCGATCACCAACGCCCTTGCCCAGTCCCCGAACACCGCGTTCGTGAAGCTGCTCCAGCAGGTCGGTGTGTCGTCGGCCGTCGACATGGCGGTGAAGCTGGGGATGCGCTCGTACGCGCAACCCGGTACCTCCGGCCAAGGCGACCTGAGCCTCGCCGACTACGTGAAGCAGGGCAATTTCGGCTCGTTCACGCTCGGGCCGAACGCCGTCAACCCGCTCGAGCTGTCGAATGTCGCGGCAACCCTCGCGTCGGGTGGTGTCTGGTGCCCACCCAACCCGATTGCCTCGATCACCCAGAAGAAGCGGGACCGCTACGGCAACACGGTGATCGGCTCGAACGGGGAGCCAGAGACGACCCAGGTGTCCTTCAACCCGCCGAAGTGCGAGCAGGTGGTGCCGGAGGGCCTGGCGAACTCGCTAGCCAACGCCCTGTCCGGCGACGACCGCGGTGGCGGCACGTCGGCTGGTGCCGCGCGGTCGGCCGGGTGGAGTCTGCCGGTGTCCGGCAAGACCGGCACCACCGAGGCGCACCGCTCGTCGGCGTTCCTCGGGTTCACCAACAACCTGGCCGGCGCCAGCTACATCTACGGCGACTCGACCAGCCCGGAGGACATCTGCTCCTCGCCGCTGCGCCAGTGCTACGGCGGCGACCTCTACGGCGGCCTCGAACCCGCCCGCACCTGGTACAACGCCATGCTGCCCATCGCGAACAAGTTCGGTCCGACGGAGTTGCCGCCGACCGATCCCCGCTACGTGGAGGGCAGCAACCAGGGCCGGGTGCCCAACGTCGTCGGCCTGACCGCCGACGCGGCGACCGAACGCCTGCAGGACAACGGCTTCAAGGTCGACCAGGAGTCGACGACGAGCGCCGAGAGCTCGGGCACCGTCGTCGGCACCGCTCCCACCGGGACCGCGATCCCCGGGAGCACCGTGACGATCTACGTGAGCAACGGGCAGGGCCAGGTCTCACGGCCCGACCCAGGTCCTCGCCTGCCGCCGACGACGATCCAGATCCCCGGGATCGGACCGATCGTCATCCCCGGCGGGTAGCGGGGGCGGTCAGCCCAGGGCGGCGCGGACGGCGTCGGACAGTCGCTTCCCGTCGGCGCGGCCGGCGGCCTTGGACTTCGCGATGCCCATGACCTGCCCCATCTGGCGCATACCGGGCTTCTCGCCGAGGTCGGCGGCGACCTGGTCGACGGCCTCCGTCACGAGCGCCCGCAGACCGTCGTCGTCGAGCGGTGCCGGGAGGTAGCGCTCGATGATGGCCGCCTCGGCGCGTTCGGCGTCGGCGAGCTCGCCGCGGCCGTTCTCGTCGTAGATCGCCGCGGACTCCCCGCGCTTCTTGGTCTCCCGCATCAGCACGGCGAGGACCTGCTCGTCGGACAGCTCGGTGGCTGTCGACCCCGAGACCTCCTCGGCGCCGATCGCCGCGATCAGCATCCGCAGCGTGGCCGTGGTGGCGGTGTCCCGCGCCTTCATCGCCGCGGTGAGGTCGCCGCGGATTCGTTGTTTTAGGGGTGCATCGGCCATGGCGCCAACGGTAGTGGCCGTGTCGAGCGGTTTCGCGCGCATCGTCGCGACCTCGCCACCCGTATCCGGTCTCGCCACCGCGATCTTTCGGGCGATTCCACCGCGCGGTGGCGAACCATCGATCCCGCGGGCGAATCCTCGCCCATCCGGCGACGGATCGGTGAGCTCACCACCGCTGGTGGAAGTGATTGCGCCGCGCGACGGAGAACGGTGGCTATCCTGGCCGGATGAACGCGTTCGATCCGGTGCGGCGAGCTGTCGGGGTCTCGCCTGAGCGCCTCACCCGCATACAGCAGACCGCTGCGGTCACCGCAGGCGCCGCCGCGGCAGGCCTGGCCTACGCGACACTGATCGAACGCAACGCGTTCGTCCTCCGGCACCAGACGATGAACGTCCTGGAGCCCGGGTCGAGCACGCTGCGGGTGCTCCACATCAGCGACATCCACATGCTGCCGGGCCAGCGACTGAAGCAGGCGTGGATCTCCGAGCTCGAGGCCCTGGAGCCCGACCTCGTCGTCAACACCGGCGACAACCTCGCGCACCCGCAGGCGGTGCCCGCGGTCATCCAGTCCCTCGGCGGGCTGCTGTCGCGGCCGGGCCTGTTCGTCTTCGGCTCGAACGACTACTTCGGGCCGACGCCGAAGAACCCGATGAAGTACTTCAAGAAGGACCACAAGCGCAGTCACGGGGCGCCTCTGCCGTGGCAAGACCTCCGCGCCGCCTTCACCGAGCGCGGCTGGCTCGACGCCACCCACACCATCCGCGAGCTCGAGGTGGCGGGCGTTCGCGTCGCCGCGGCGGGCGTCGACGACCCGCACATCGGCCGCGACCGCTACGAGACCGTCGCCGGCCGCCCGAACCCGCTCGCGCACCTGCGTCTGGGTCTCACGCACTCCCCCGAGCCGCGTGTCCTCGACCAGTTCGCCGACGACGGCTACGACCTCGTCATGGCCGGCCACACCCACGGCGGCCAGCTGTGCCTGCCGTTCTTCGGTGCGCTGGTGACGAACTGCCACATCGACCGGTCCCGCGTGAAGGGTCCGTCGAGCTGGGGTGCCTCCATGAAGCTGCACGTCAGCGCGGGCCTCGGGACGTCGCCTTACGCGCCGGCCCGCTTCTGCTGCCGCCCCGAGGCGACGCTGCTGACCCTCACGCCGGTATCGCATGGCGATGCGGAGTACGACGAGGAGCAGTCGGTTCCGCCGCTCGCGGAGACGCGACGGGGCTGAGTCCCTCGTCGTAGCCGACGGCGTCGTCGAGCTCCCGCTCGAGCGCGTCGTCGGTGGTCTTGCCGCGCGTCACCGCCCGGAGGAACAAGCCGACACCACCCACGAGCCAGACCGCCAGGACCGCGAACGCGGTGCTGCTGCCGTGGCCGTCGAAGAACGCGACCGACCGTAGGGCACTGCCCGTCGCACCCGGCGGGAGCAGCTGGCCGATCGTCCCCCAGGGCTCGGGGAGCAGTCGTGGCGAGCTCGTCAGACCGGACAGCGGGTTGCCGAGGACTATCAACGCGACCGCCGCGATCGCGGTACCGAACAGCCCGCCTGCCATCCGGAGCCCCAGGACCGCGAAAGCCGTCGCACACAGCGAGAACATCGCTGTCAGGGCCACGGGCCAGAAGGAGCCGTCGAAGGTCCCGACGACGAAGCGCAGCACCGCGGTGAGGGCCAACCCGCCCACGACCGAGAATGCGACCGCGGCGCCCGCGATCGCACGCGGCCGGCGCGCGACCATCATGATCACGAGGGCGCCGATCCAGCCGCCGAGCGCCATCGGCAACGCGCCCGCCGACAGACCCATCCCCCGCGGATCCCGATGTCCGAACGACTGGACGTCGACCGACGACGCGGGCAGCCCCCGCGTTCGGGCGATCGACGACCCGATCCCTTCGATCACGGTCGTGAGGGAGGGACTCCCTGCGGAGGTCACCAGCGTGACGACGCGGTCGGGTCCGACGACGAGGGCGCCGTCGATCCGACGGTGGGCGATGTCGTCGCGCGCGTCCTGCGCCGAGGCTGGGAACGCCGGGCGCACCGCCCCGGGCTCCTGAGCGTCGAGACCTCCCGCGATCTGCTGCGCCGCAGCACGATCGGCCACGATGCCGATCCGGACGTCGTGCGGTCCGGAGTGGACGGACGGCAGCGTGAACGCGAGCAGCAGCACCGAGAGCAGCGCCGTCACGCCGATCACCGCGGCGACGGGTCGTGCCATGTCCTTCGTGCCGGCCATGCGGGCCCCCTTAAGATACGTACCGTTTCTTGTTCGCCTGACGCTAGCCGCCCGCGATAAGGTACGCAACGTTTCCTACGAGGAGGTCGGATGGCCGGCACACGTCGACGAGGCGAGGAGCTCGACGCCGCGATCCTCGCCGCCGTCGCCGACGAACTCCGCGATTCGGGATACGGGGGCCTGACGTTCGAGGGTGTCGCCCGCCGGGCCGAGACGAGCAAGTCGGTGCTGTACCGGCGCTGGCCCACACGTGTCGACCTGGTGGTGGCCGCGCTGGTCGGCATCAGCGAGGCCGCCTTGCGACCGGTCGACACCGGGTCGATGGCCGAGGATGTGCGCGCGACGCTCCTGTCGGTGCTCGATCGCTTCGACTCGATGGGTCGAGGCGTCGCGCTCGGCGTGTTGGCCGAGGCCGTCGAGACCCCCGGTGCAACCCCGCTGCAACTGCTACGGGACAAGGGCGCCGCTGTCACCGACACGATCCTCGACGCGGCCCGAGCGCGCGGCGAGATCGGCCCCGAGCCCATCCCCGACCGCATCCGCTCGCTCGCCTTCGACCTGGCGCGCTACGAGTTCATCGTCAACGGCGATCTCAGCGAGGCCGCCGTCGACGACATCGTCGACACCGTGTTCTGCCCTCTCGTCCATGCGGCCGCGGACGGTCTGTCGGGCGATTTAGTCCGAGAACGGTTCGGGCGGTAGTCTGTGCGAGGCCGTCCGCGAGGACGACCACGGGGTGTGGCGCAGCTTGGTAGCGTGCCTCGTTCGGGACGAGGAGGTCGTGGGTTCGAATCCCGCCACCCCGACGTGTTGGTTGAGACACAGATGAAACCCTGACCAGGGAAACCCGGTCAGGGTTTCCTCGTTTCGAAGTGTTGTCGGCATTGGCAAATCGCCCCCAGTCCGCACACAGTCCGCAGCAGGATTTTCGAACGCCGGCAGAGCCGAGTAGCACGCTCGGTCGAGCGCCCCGGCGACCGCCTCGAGGTCGTAGGGAAGCAGGTCTGCATTAGTGTCGAGCGTGCGTGCCGCCGACTTGTGGCCGTGTGGCGCTTCGACCGGATCGGGAGGTCACTCCCCCACCTGCTCCAGGTCGTCGACGAGCTCCAGTCCCGCGGCGTCGAGTTCGTCTCGCTGAACGAGAAGATCGACACGACGTCGACCTCCGGCAAACTCGTCTTCACCATCTTCGGCGCAATCACCGAATTCGAGCGCAACCTCATTCGCGAGCGCACCCAGCTCGGCCTGGCCGCCGCCCGAGAGCAGGGACGCACCGGAGGGCGCCCACCCAAGATGACCCCCGCCAAGATCCGACAGGCCAGAAGGATGCGGGGCGACGGTGTCACCATGACCGAGATCGCTGAGGTCCTCGGCGTAGGTCGCGCCACCCTGTACCGGTACATCACCGTCTGAACCAAACGAGCACTCGACATCGTTAGGGCGGCGTTAGCATCATTCTATGGAGCAAAAGTACAGTTTTGAGCCCGGCGACCAACCGGTCACGCTTGCTCCTCGCCCACATGGGTTCCGAGCGCGAATGCGCGAATTGATTCGATACCTGAACCCGAACTACCTGCTCCGGCCTCGACCCTCCCCACAGTTCTCCTCGGCGGCGCCCCGCCACCAGGACGGCCGTCGACCCACCGTCTTCGGATTCAACGGCAACGGCTGGGGTCGATGACGGACCTCAGGGAGACACACCGGCGGTGCGGGACCGCGGTGCCGAGCGGTCGATGAGTCATGCGGACTGGCGCGCTATGACTCGCTCAGCGTCGTCGGTGCGAACACAAGTCTGGTTCGCGCTGTTCGGATCAGGAGTGGCGGCGGGCGTGTCCACCTGGATGACGAGCGGCCCTGGGGCGACCGTGCTCGTCCTGGCCGCCGTAAGCGTGGGTGGTCTTTTCGGCATCGCGATTGGGCGCGGCGTACAGCGTCAATAGTCCTACTCGAGCAGGCCGCGACAGATCGCGGGCATGGATGCGCAAGGGATCATCGCAATGGACGGCATGCGGCCTGTAGATCACGCCGAGGAGCCCCACCCGCCTGAATCGCCCCGGGTCTGGTGGAGGGTCTGATTTCCCGAGAGGATCAGATTCGTGCCGGCACCGAGGAAGTATCCG